>NZ_APAT01000015.1 GCF_000347775.1 Marinobacter santoriniensis NKSG1 | reverse complement strand
GGACCTAGCTGTTATCCGGCCGTTGGGCACCGGTTTTCAGGCGTGAGAAAGTCGCTGGAACAACGCCGAGCCAGGATGCGAGCTGGTTGTCCGGTACTCGCTTGACCAGTTCCGGGTACTCGTCGATGAGCAGCTGATAGCGATCCGAGGCTGGCATGGTGTGTTTGCGGAATTCCCGCATGCTGGTGAGTTCGGCCAGTTCTTCCGTCAGCGCCAGAGCGAATCGGGGCCAGAGTCCGTCGCCATGGGCCTGTATTGCGGAGCGGAACTCCGCAAAATTGGCCACCCACAGAGTGGCGGCGGACGTCGACGTCAGGCAAAGCGTGTTGCGAACCGTCCGGGTTCGCCCGAATACCGGCCAGACCAGGTCGCCCTCGGAGAAAAAATGATGGATGGCCACCTTTCCACCGGGTGCCTCCCGATACAGACGAAGGATGCCGTACTGGATCAGGTAGACGTTGGCCCAGGGTTCATCGTGTTTCTCGAGATTGGTTTCCTGCTCGACCCGGCGCTGATGGAACAGGCGAGTCAGATCGCTGAGAAAACGGGACTCCGGACTGTTCTGCCGGTCGCTCAGGCGAATGCCGAACACCCTGCTGAGACCATTGAGAAGAGCGGTTTCTGCTGTGGCGCTGTCGCGCTGGATGATGTCAGGGTTTTGATCACCCAGCATGCAGGGCGCTGACGCAAGATCCGACCTGAAAATGCTGTTCATCGTGACGACCCGGTAATGACTGTCAGGGCCTCTATGCTAGCAGAAAAGGGTCGCTTGAAATGACGTAAATCATTAAGGCTTCGTCATGCTGTGGTAACCTGATCGGCGCCTGCCGCGGCAGTGCCGGTGCGCAGATCCAAAGGCCTGTTGCTAGAATTGCCGCCTCCGTACCGCCGTAATGATCCTGGAGTATTGATGACCGCCGCGCTGGCCCTGTTCGTAAAACTGATTCCGCTGTATGTCACGGTCGCCCTGGGGTGGGTTGCCGGACGTTACCTGGAGGCCAGCGGTCGCCACATTGCCGGGATCATGCTCTATATCGTGACACCGTCGGTGGTGTTTTCCGGCGTGATGGCTGCGCCCCTGTCGCCGGAAGTCGTACTGTTGCCGTTTCTGACCTTCGGGTTGTGCTCTGTCCTGGCTCTGGCGCAACTGAAGTTCGCGCAGAAAGTGATCACCGATGGCAGCGCCAGTATCATCCCGCTGTGCGTTGGATCGGGAAACACCGGCTATTTTGGGGTTCCCGTGGCCCTGCTGCTGTTTGGCGAAGAAGGATTGGGGCTTTATATCGTCTGCATGCTCGGAACCACGCTGTTCGAGAATTCGCTCGGATTCTACCTGGCGGCAAGAGGGCGTTACGATCTCAAGGATGCGCTCCGGCGGGTGATTCGTCTGCCGTCGGTTTATGCGTTTCTGGCGGCGGTAGCCCTGAATCTTTCCGGGGCGGCTATTCCGGAGGTGTTCGTCCCGCTGTTTGATAACCTGCGCGGTGCGTACAGCATTCTGGGGATGATGATCATCGGCATGAGCATCACCAGTTTCCGGGGGCTGGCGGGCAATCTCCGCTTCACGGGGCTGGCCTTCATCGGCAAGTTTGTCGTGTGGCCCTTAACCGCGATGGCCTTCTGGTGGCTGGACGCGAATGTATTCGGCATTTATGGCGCGGCCGTTCACAAGGCCATGTTCTTGATTTCCATTACACCGATCGCTGCCAACACAGTGGTGATTGCAACCCTGCTGGACACCGCCCCCCGACAGGCGGCGGGCACGGTCCTGCTCACCACCCTGTTCGCCCTGGTGTTCATTCCGGTAATGATTTCACTGGCCTTCTGAACGGTGGGGCTTACCGTGCGCCGGGAGACGGTTCGGCGGTCGATGGTGCGCTGTCCTGGCTCCGTGCGTTCATCATGTCCTGGCGTGCATGGCGAACCACACTGGTGCCGGCCGTAACGGCCAGGGTGCCCATGACGGCAGCCACCACGAGGTCCGGCCAGGCGCTGCCGGTTCCGAAAACGCCGAGTGCAGCACCGAGGACGGCCATGTTGGAGATCGCATCGTTGCGGCTGCAGAGCCAGACCGACCGCATGTCGGCATCGCCCTCACGGAACCGGAACAGCATGACCGCGACGCCGATATTGACCGCCAGTGCCAGAAGGCCGACCACGCCCATGGTCAGGGGTTCCGGGGTGCTTCCGGTTTTCACCATCCAGAGGGCGCGGCCCCAGACAAAAAGGCCGAAAGTTGCCATGGTCAGGCCTTTTACCATGGCGGCGCGGCCTCGCCAGAGCATGCCCATGGACAGCACGCTCAGCGACAGGATGTAGTTGGCGCTGTCACCAAAGAAATCGATGGCATCGGCCATCAATGACACTGAGCCGGCGCTGAGGCTGGCCAGCCCTTCGATAACGAACATGGCGAGGTTCAGCGCCAGGGCCACCCACAAGGCTTTTCGAAAGCCGGGTGCCGGGCCTTTGGGTTCGGGAGCGGAGCAACTGCAGGCCATGGTATCCTCCTTCTGAAACACCCGAACAGTAGACACCCTGTAGCCACTACAGGGTCAAGTGCCCGTTATTGATTTCCCCGGCGGTGGGTACCCGGTACGTGGGTGTGTGAGGGCTTTGGATCGAGCGCCTCAAGATCGGCATTCAGGCCATCGAGAATGCCGCATTCCCGAACGGTGCGATTGTCGGCGCAGGCCGCCTGTAATGTCAGCAGGGTCTGTTCGAGACTCTGTAGTTCCCGGAGACGCTCCCGGACGTGATTCAGGTGACGGGCCAGCAGGGCATCCACATCGCTGCAGTCAGCCTCCGGTTGTTCCGCCAGACGAATCAGTTCCCGGATTTCCTCCTGGGCCATGTCCAGGTTGCGGCAGCGTTTTATGAAAAGCAGCCGGTCCAGATGGGCGGGGCTGTAGGATCGATACCCGTTGGCGTTGCGTTCGGGCTCCGGGAGCAAGCCGATTTTTTCATAATAGCGGACGGTCTCTACCGGAATTCCCGAGCGTTTGGATATATCGCCAATTTTCATGACCACTCCATGACGGGCACAGGGATGTGATTGCCAGGCCCGATTATGATGCATATCAAAGGTCGGTTAATCTGTGCCGATAATACGTGTTCTATCATTGTAAATGGGTCACAGTGAAAGTGACATTTTTACAGGGGAAGGAGAGACGCTATGAAAGATCTGAAGCCTCTTTTTTTGGGAGCCTCACTGGTTCTGATGCCGGCTTTGGGGCTGGCCCACGGTAACGGGGACGATCATGACGGATATGGCCCCGGCATGATGAACCCTGAGCAGATGCAGGAAATGCACGAGAACTGGTCCCGAATGCAGAACATGATGCAGCAGGTCCCGGATGCCGGTTCGCGCGAGGCCCGCGAGCGCCTGATGGAACGACACATGGATGCCATGGAGCAGCAGATGGAGTTGATGCATGGCGGCATGATGGGGTACGGCCCCGGCATGATGAATAACGGTCAGGGCATGATGGGCAATAATCGGGGAATGATGAACAACGGTCAGGGTATGATGGGCAATAATCAGGGAATGATGAACAACGGCCAGGGTATGAAGAACAGCCAGGGTGCTCAGGGCCGAAATGCGGACAACGAATCGCTGAATTACGATCAGCGTCTGCAGCGAATGGAAAACCGGCTCAACCAGATGCAGTTGATGATGGAGCAGATGCTCGAACATCAGCGTCTGGAGGGGCGTAACTGATCTCTGTAAAGACCGCTCACTACGCTCTGAACGGAGGGCCATGTGCTTGACAGACTGCAACGCCGGCTTGGCCTGCAGACCATTCCCGCCGTGTTCTTCACGTCCGCCGGGACCGCGTTCCTGTTCGTGGTCCTGGCAATCCCGTTCCAGCATGAGGTTTCCCGAAGTTTCGGGCTGCTGACGGCCTGGGTGGCCGGAAACCTCGGGTGGTTCTACATCCTGTCTGTCTCAGCGCTGCTTGTTTTCCTGCTGGGGCTGGCGGTGAGTCGTTACGGTGAGATCCGTCTTGGCGCCGACGACAGCCGTCCCGACTACTCGAACCTCACCTGGTTCACCATGCTGTTTGCCGCAGGCATTGGAACCATCCTGATGTTCTGGGGTGTGGCCGAACCCATTTCCCATTTCGGTGATCCCCCGTTTGACGGGGTTGTTGCTGATTCCGCCGGGGCAGCGCGGGATGCCATGACGATCTCGCTCTATCATTTCGGTCTGCACACCTGGACCATCTTTGCGATGCCGGGGCTGGCCATTGGCTACTTTGCCTATCGTCATGATTTGCCCATGCGGATCAGCAGTCTGTTCTATCCGATACTCGGAGAGCGGGCCTTCGGGCCGCTAGGATGGGCCGTGGACATTATCGCGGTGCTGGGCACGCTGTTAGGTGTTGCCACCTCGCTGGGGCTGGGGACGCTGCAGCTCAGCAGTGGACTGACGTACCTGTTCGGCATTCCTGCCACCGGAACGATCTGGGTGCTGCTGATTGTCCTGATATCCGGGATCGCGGCGACCTCCGTCGCGCTGGGCCTGGATAAAGGTGTCAGACGCCTCTCCCAGCTCAATATCCTGCTGGCGATGCTGTTGCTCGGTTTTGTCCTGGTGGCCGGCCCGACGGTGTTCATCGCCAAAGGTATGGTGCAGAGCATTGGCGACTATCTCGACGCCCTGCCGTGGCTCTCGTTCTGGACGGAATCGTTCAACGGCACAGACTGGCAGCGCCGGTGGACACTGTTCTATTGGGCCTGGACCATTTCCTGGGCACCCTACGTGGGCATCTTTATCGCACGGATTTCCCGGGGACGGACCATTCGGGAGTTTGTCTTTGGCGTGCTGTTTGCGCCGACGGCGTTCACCCTGATCTGGTTTGGCGTCTTCGGTCTGTCCGCCATCCATGTCGAGATGAGTGGCCAGATCGGACTTGCCGAACAGGTCCGGGCGGACCCCTCGGTCGCGATCTTTGCCTTTCTTCAGGCATTGCCCTGGACGGAGCTGGCGTCGCTACTGAGCGTCATTATCATCGTTATTTTCTTCACCACGTCCTCGGATTCCGCGTCGCTGGTCATCGACATGCTGACCCGGCGGGAGGACCAGCCGTCGCTGGTTCGCCAGAGAATCTTCTGGGCGGCTGCCCAGGGCGTGATCGCCGCCACGCTGTTGCTCGCCGGTGGGCTCGATGCGCTCCAGAATGTGATTACCTCACTGGGCCTGCCGTTCTGTGTGTTGCTCGTGTTCATGGCGGTGTCACTGTTCCGGGCGCTGAGAGCGGACTACCGGGGCTACACAGTTAACGACCTGGTAAAGGGAAGAGCGTTTCCGGAAGTGGAAGCGTCTCCTTCATCCAGACAGGAGAGTACGTATGTATCGGAAGCTGCTGATCGCAATTGATCCCGAGGACGATGTCGAGGGTCAGCGGGCGCTGAAAGCCGGAACGGAGCTGCTGGCAGCGGGTGGCGAAATGCACCTTGCCAGCGTCTACGATCCCGGTGGTGGCGGATTTTTCCCGCACGTGACCGAGGCAGCCCCGGAAGACAAGGAGGCAAAGGTCCGGGAATCTCTGGACCTGATTGCCCGGAAATACCTGCCGCACCCGCTCAACGCGACCTTGCACGTGGTGGCGGGTACTCCGAGTGAAAAACTCGTCGCTCTGGCCGGGCAGTTGTGTGTCGATCTGATTGTCCTGGTATCCCGGGGCGCCAGCGGTCGCTGGCCGCTGCGCCGGGCCACCGTCGAGTATGTCACCGTCAACGCGCCGTGCGCGGTTCTGGTTCTGCCGGTTGTGGACAAGCCGGAGGCCGACGGTGAAAGCGTTGCTCATTCAAACAACGAGAGCTGACCGGAATCGGTTGAGATCACTGGTATCAGCAATGCACCTCGTTCGGACAGCCCTGCGGTGTGCGTTCCCACTGGATGGTTGCGTGCCGGATGTTGAAATCGTGCGCCAGCATCTCCGTCGCGTCCTCGATCATCTGGTCGTCATCGGAGGGATCCGGTTTGACCAGATGCACCGTTAGCGCGTTTTCGGTGGTACTGAGCGCCCAGATGTGAAGGTGATGCACGGAATCCACGCCTGGCAGCTCGGCCAGCCGTTGTTGTACCGCCTGAGGATCAATGTCCCGGGGCACCGCATCCACGGCCAGATTGACCGAATCTTTCAGCAGCTGCCAGGTGCCGATAAAAATGACCGCTGCAATGACCAGGCTGACCACTGGATCAATCCAGTTCATGCCGGTCGCCATGATGACCAGGCCGGCGACTACCACACCAACGGAGACGGCGGTATCTGCAGCCATGTGCAGGAACGCACCCCGTATATTCAGATCGCCCTCCTGGCCCTTCATGAACAGCATCATTGTGATGCCATTGATCAGTACGCCGATGCCGGCGACCACGATGACGGTCATGCCGGCAACGGAAGCGGGTTCGGTGAAGCGCCGGATGGCCTCCCAGGCAATGCCGCCAACGGCGGCGATCAGGAACAGCGCGTTGAACAGGGCCGCCAGAATGGTGGTTTTCTTCAGGCCATAGGTGTTCCGGTCGGTCGCTTTCTGGCTGGCCAGCCAGCTCGCGGCCCAGGCCATCAGAAGGCCAAGCACATCACTCAGGTTGTGACCGGCATCGGCCAGCAGGGCGAGCGAGTTCGACAGGACCCCATAAATGGCTTCAATGGCGACGAAGGCGACGTTGAGAAACACGGCCAGGGCAAACGCCCGGTTGTGGGTGTCAAAATGATGGGCATGATTGTGGCCATGTCCGTGACTGTGGCCGTGATCATGATGGCTGTGCATGGAAACCTCTGTGTCTTCCGGTTCGTGACTGGTCTGTATTTAAAACCCTGTAGTTAATACAGGGTCAAATCACGATGGCGGTTGTTCCCGTGCCAGCTGTTCGAGATCGTCCCGAATCTGTCCAGGCGGCATGCTGTCAGGCCTCAGAAGCAGACGGGCTTCGCCGCTGCGGTCGAAAACGTAGACCGCGCTGCTGTGGGACACCTCGTAGTTGCCATGGTCATCCGGTTCGTCGTAACCGAAGGTGGTGCGATAGCGGCGGGTGAGATCGCGCAGTTCCGCTACCGAACCGGTCATGCCAATCACCCGATCGCCAAAGAATCGGACATAGCTGGCCAGGCGCTCCGGCGTGTCCCGTTCCGGATCGACGCTGACAAAGAGGGTCACGATGTCGTCCCGGGTGGTTTCGGGCAATGCCCGAACGGCCTGGCGCAGGTCGGCCAGCGTGGTGGGGCAGACATCGGGACAGGATGTGTAACCGAAGTAGAGCAGGCGGATCTTGCCGGCGGTCTGATCGGCGGTTACTGACTGGCCCCGGGTATCGGTCAGGGTGAACGCCAGGTCCGGCATCAGGTTCTGGATGTCCTTTCCGTGCCAGTCCGGGCCGGGGTCGGAACAACCGGCAAGGACAACAACAAGCAGGAGAAGGGCCCGGTGATGGGTCATGGTGCGCTTCCTTGGGTAATGGCTGGTTGAACCGCGGGCTTTTCATCCGCATGCATGGCCCGGCGAAGCAGCAACAGGATTCCGAGAATGCTCATCATGGCCGGCGGAATCCAGGTGAGCAGCCCGCCGAGCAACTGGTCGGTTTCCGGCGCCATGGGCCAGGCCCGGCCGCAGACTTCGTAGACGTCGTAAACCATGCCGCGGGAGAACACGATCGACGCGCCCAGGACCATCTGGGGTATCGCGACAAGGGCCAGGATCAGGATGCGCTTGCCATGACCCAACGCCGCAGCGGTGACCGGAGAACGTGGGTCGAACATCAGCCACCAGAACAGAAGGCCGTCGACCAGCATGCTCCAGTTCATCGTCCAGTACAGCTGGCGTGACAGCATGGCGTTGAAATGCACCGGCGGCCAGAGCCAGAAATAGATCAGACCGACAAACAGGACAGGCGCCACAACAGGATGCTGGACAGTGCGATACGCCATCGCGACCGGCCGCAGCCAGCGCCGACCTGCGGGCGATATCCGTGCATGCCAGAAACGGAGAATCGGGAGGGGGTTGGAGAGCGCGATCAGAAACGGTCCGATGTGGTGCAGGATCAGGTGCTGGCCCCGGTGGATGAAGAACATGTACTGGGCGTAGTAGTCGAACCGGGTCTGCATGACCGCGTAACACAGCAGCACGCCGATCGTGAAGGTGAAGACGCGTAGCCGACCGGGACGTTCGTCGGGGGGTAGCCGCGGCAGGGCATAGCCATACCCCAGCAGGGTCAGTGCAAACGCTACCAGGGTCAGGGGCGAGACATCGTAAGGCGCGAGAAAATCCAGATCGATCATCGAAACCACTCTGTGTGCAATCGCAGCCAACCGGGTTTATCTTTTTTATCAGGCTACCTTGAGTCTTGACCCCCACCTTGCGCTTTGCAAGGTGAACGACGACCTTCCTGGTGGAGATGTGTAATGGCCCGATTCAACGAGGGGATACCCGCGCCCTCGGTACTGATTTTCGACTGGCATGGCACCCTGGTGGATACCCATGACGCCATGTTCAGTGCCATGGAGGAGATGCTGCCCCAGCTCGAGGAACTCGGGCTGGTTGATCGGTTGTTGCCGGAGGAACAGTGCCGGACGGAAGACGATGCCCGTCTGGTTCGCTACATCCGGATCTTCCGGCGTCTGCACCCGCGGATCCTGGCGGAACGGAGGGTTTCGAGGACGGATATCTTCAATGCCATTTTCGGTGACGACAAAGACGCCAAGCTGATCGCCCACAAGGCTTACAACGCGGCGTATCGGAAATGTTTCGGCCAGGTGAAACCCTTTCAGCCCGGCGCCTACGAATACCTGTCGGCCCTCAAGGCCATGGGGATTCGCCTTGCAGTGTCCACCAACCGCAACCGGGAGTTTCTCGACAAGGAACTGAAAACCGTCGACGAGGGCCGGTGGCAACGTCTCTTCGATGCGACGGTCTGTGCGGACGACGTCACCGAATACAAGCCGGATCCGGAGGTTATCCTGAAGGCGGTGGAGAAGCTGGACCTGCCCGCGGACAGTCGGGCCTGGTACGTCGGCGACAGCTATGTCGATATGCTGACGGCCCATCGGGCAGGCGTTTCCGGCGTGTTCTACAACGGGGCCTGTTGGGAGCAGGACCGCATTGAAAGCTGGTTCACCAGACGCGACGCGCCGGCCGCGATACTGGACAGCTTCGAGGATCTTCTGGACCTGCTGGCGTTGCTGGAGCGGGAGCACCCGGCGGCCTTCGAGCAGGCCCCGGCCGAAGTCCGGCCAAGACCCTTCCCGCCGCCCGAGCGTCCGGAACCTCGCATAGAGCCGGACTGGCACCCGGCGGTGGTCAAACTGATCCGGCCTGCGGTGGTGCTGTTCGACTGGCATGCCACCCTCGTGGACACGCTCGATGCGATGTATCACGCCGTGGACGATATGCTTCCGGACTTTCACAAGCTCCAACTCATGGATCGGATGGTCACCCCGGAAGACAGCAAGACGGTGGAGGATGCCAGACTGGTGGGCTACGTTCGGGAGTTCGCCCGACTGCACCCTAAGGTCAAGGCAGACCGGAAAATTTCGAGGACGGATATTTTCGAGGTGCTGTTTGGCGAAGACCAGGAGGCAAAACAGATTGCCCACAAAGCCTTTAACCATCACTACCGCAACCACTACGGCACGGTTAAGGCGTTTGAACCCCGGGTCCGGGACGTCCTGGAGGGGCTGAGAGGACTCGGCATTCAGGTGGGCGTGATCACCAACCGGGACCGGGAGTTCTTCGAACACGAGCTGGCTGCCGTTGAAGGCACCGGCTGGTCCCACCTGTTCGACGTGGACGTGTGCGGTGATGATACGCCCCTTCGAAAGCCGCATCCGGACCAGCTGTTGCTGGCGGTCCAGAAGCTGGATTATCCGCCGGATCCGAGCGTCTGGTATGTGGGCGACAGCACCACCGATGTGATTGCCGCCAAGCGGGCAGGTCTGACGTCGGTGTTTTTCAATGGCGCCCAGTGGGACCAGGGGTGGTTGAACAAGATCTTCCCAGGCACCCACAAACATCCGGACAAGCCGGACGTGGTGGTGAATGACTTCTCGGAGTTCTGGGCCCTGGTGCTGGCCTGTGAAATCGGGCCGCCCTAGAGTTCCTCGAGATTTTCCAACAGGTACTCCGCTCGCCGGAGCAGGGCGGTACGCTTGTCCGGGTTCTGTTTGTCCCAGTTCCGGTACATCATGCCCATCCTGGGGTTGCCGGCGAAGTCGTCGCGATGGCGGTCGATGAAGTGCCAGTAGAGCGCATTGAAGGGGCAGGCGTCGTCTTCGGTCGATTTGTTCACGTTGTAATGGCAGTTGGCGCAATGGTCTGACATGCGGTGGATGTACTTGCCGCTGGCGGCGTAAGGCTTGGAGCCGAGGTAGCCGCCATCGGCGTGCATGACCATGCCCAGCACGTTGGGCAGCTCGACCCAGTCGTAGGCGTCGGCGTAGACCGCCAGGTACCAGTCGCAAATGTCTTCCGGTTTGACACCCGCGAGCAACGCGAAATTACCGGTCACCATCAGGCGCTGAATGTGGTGGGCATAGGCATTTCGGCGTGTGGCGTCGATGGCCTTGTGCATGCAACGCATCCTGGTTTCGCCGGTCCAGTAGAACCAGGGCAGGGCACGGCTGTTGCCGAGCCGGTTTTCCTGTGCGTATTCGGGCATGTGCAGCCAGTAGATGCCCCGGACAAACTCTCTCCAGCCAAGGATTTGGCGGATGAATCCTTCCACTGCATTGATGGGCGCTCGACCGGCATACCAGGCCTGGGCCGCCGCTTTACAGACGGCGAGCGGGTCCAGCAGGCCGCAGTTGATATACGGTGAGAGAGTCGAGTGGAACAGCCAGTCTTCGCTGTCGGAGATGGCATCCTGAAAATCGCCGAAGCAGGGCAGGGCGAAGTCGATAAAGTGCTCCAGCGCCGCGTCGGCATCCTCGGGGGTGACCGCGAAGTGAAAATCGTCGGTGGTGCCGAAATGATCGTCGAAGTGCTCATCTACCAGATGGATGACGTCTCGCGTGATGGCGTCCGGTTCAACCCGGAACGGTGCCGGCGCCGGGGGCTTGCCGGACCACTTTTTCCGGTTGTCGGCATCGAAATTCCACTGGCCGCCTTCGGGGCCGTTCTCCGGGCTCATCAGCAGCCCGGTCTTTCGCCGCATCTCCCGGTAGAAGAACTCCATTCGCAGCTGCTTGCGCCCTTCGGCCCAGTCCGCAAACTCCTGTTTAGTGGCAATAAATCGGTCATCGCCGCGGATCTCCACTGGAATGTCGAGACGTTTGTGCCACTGTTCAATCTGCGCATGCAATCGCCATTCGCCGCACTCCGTGGTAATCAGCCGCTCCGCCCCGGTTTCCCGGATCTGCTTCGCAATCACGTCTTCCAGGCTCTGGTGAGGATTATCCGGGTGATAGGCCTGGTAATGCACCTCCCAGCTTGAGTCTCTCAACCGCTCGGCGAAATGGCGCATGGCACTGAACAGCAGAACCAGCTTTTTCTTGTGGTGATTGGTGTAGGAGGCTTCTTCATGCACCTCCGCCATCACAATACGGTCCCGGCCGGGCTCGGCGCCGTTGAGGGCACTGATGTCTGTGGTGAGCTGGTCGCCAAGAATCAGAATCAGGTTGGCCATCGGAAAAAGGGTTCTCCATTTTTTGCGCTGCCTATCTTCCCCAAAGGGGGTAGCCAGAATACGCCAAGGGCACAAGAGTGGTTCAGCGTCCGGACTGCTAAACTCAACCTGTAAACCAACTGACCCGCATCAACCACCGTATGGCCGGACTCCGCCATAATCGGCTCAGTTTCCGACCTTTCGATCAATCCCGACCATCCCGAGTTTTCACTATGGCTTCCGACACTGCCTTTGCTGCATCCACCAACGAGCTTCCCGCCTTTATCTGGGACGATGCCCTGATTCGCCGGTACGACCTCAGTGGTCCCCGCTATACCTCCTATCCGACGGCGGTGGAATTCACGCCGAATTACAGCGTTGAGGACATGGTAAAGGCCGCCGGCCGCAGCAAGGCCAGTGGTCGGCCGCTGTCGCTTTATACCCATCTGCCGTTCTGTGCACACCTCTGCTACTACTGTGCCTGCAACAAGGTGATCACCAAGAAGCGCGACAAGGCCATGCCCTACGTGGAGCGGGTGCTGAAAGAAGCGGCCCTGCAGGCGAAACTCTTTGGCGCGGACCGACCGGTCCAGCAGCTGCACTGGGGCGGTGGTACGCCGACCTTCCTGCCGCGGGATGTGATGCAGCATCTGATGGCCGGGTACGCCGAACTCTTTAACCTGCAATCCGGCGATGACCGGGATTACAGCGTGGAGATCGACCCCCGTGAGGTCGATCAGGACACACTGCCAACGCTGTGGGAACTGGGTTTCAATCGCATCAGCCTCGGTGTGCAGGACGTCAATCCGAAGGTCCAGAAAGCGGTCAACCGGATCCAGCCCCGGGACATGACCGAAGCGGTGCTGAACGAGGCCCGGCGCCTTGGCTTCCGCTCGATCAATCTGGACCTGATTTACGGTTTGCCATACCAGACGCCGGAAAGCTTCGCCGAGACCCTGGAAGCGGTGATCGAGATGTCACCGGACCGGCTGTCCGTGTTCAGCTACGCGCATTTGCCGGACCGGTTTTATCCACAGACCCGGATTCAGGCAGAGACCCTGCCGACGCCGCAGCAGAAGCTGAGTATCCTGCAAAACACCATCAACCGGTTGCTGGATGCCGGCTACGAATACATCGGCATGGATCACTTTGCCAAGCCGGATGACAGCCTGGCCGTGGCGCAGCGGGAAGGTCGGTTGCACCGAAATTTCCAGGGCTATACCACCCACGCAGACTGTGATCTGGTGTCCCTTGGCGTCTCTGCCATTGGTCAGACCGACGATGCCTACTTCCAGAACAATCACGACCTGCCAGCCTGGGAGGCCGAAATCGACGCCGGCCGACTGGCCGTTATCCGGGGCGTTGGGCTGACCCGTGACGACCGCATCCGCCGCTGGGTGATCGGCCAGCTGATCTGCCAGTTCCGGCTGGATCGTCAGCAGTTTGCCGATGTCTGGCAGGAAGACCTGGATCGATACTTCGCGGATGAGCTGACCCGGCTCAAGCCGATGGTGCAGGACGAACTCATCGCCGACGATGGTCAGACCCTTCAGGTGCAGCCGGCCGGCCGCCTGCTGATCCGGGCGATCTGCCAGATCTTCGACCTGTATCGCAAGGAGGGCGCCAGCCAGCGCTTCTCGCGGATTATCTAAGCCGGGGCAGGGACCCGGATACAACAAAGGGGCTGCCGGTGGCAGCCCCTTTTGCGTTCTGGCTGGCCCGGATTTGTCAGGCCTCATACAGTTGCGCGGGCGTTTTGAACTCGTTCGCCAGATCCTGGAGAACCCTGGCCAGGCGAGCCTGTTCGCCGGTCACCTGAGTGATCTCCTGGGAACCAGTCAGGGTCAGGATGGCCGCTTCGCTGACGGATTCCATACTGCCGGCCAGTTCCCGGGTCACGGCGACCTGTTCTTCAGATGCCGTGGCAATCTGACTGGCCATGTCCGAGATGCTGTTGACGTCGGTCAGGATGTCGGCAAACGTCTGCTCCATCTCGGAAGCCTGTTCGCTGGTCTCATGGGCGAGCTTGTGACTTTCCATGATAGAGCGGCTGGCATTGTCGGTAATCGCCTGGAAGCCGCCGATGATCTCTTCGATCCGGGTGGTGGATTCATGAGTCTGCTGGGCCAGGGTGCGGACTTCGTCGGCGACCACCGCAAAGCCGCGACCATGTTCGCCGGCGCGGGCCGCCTCAATGGCCGCGTTCAGTGCGAGCAGATTGGTCTGGTCCGCGACCTGGCGAATGACATCCACCACATCGCTGATGTTGGCACTGCGTTGTTCCAGTTCCTCAATCACTTCGTTCACCTTCTGAACGGAATCCGCCAGAGACCGGATACGGCGCACGTTGCCATGAAGCACTTCTTCTCCGGTCCGGCTCTTCTCCATGGCACTCCGGGCAGCATCCGCCACCTGTTGGGTGTTGCGGGAGATTTCCTCGGAAGTGGCAGACATTTCCTCGGTCGCCGCGGCCACCTGCTCGATCTGCTGCTGCTGGTTTTTCACCTGGCTGGCGTTTTGTCCTGCCGTGGAGCTGGTTTCCTCGGTGGCGGTTGCCAGCTGTACGCTGGACCGGTCTATGTGGAGCAGGGCATTGCCGAAACGACGGAACAGTTCGTTGATGGCTTGCCCGATGACGCCCACTTCATCCCGGCTGGAAATGTCGATTTCCTGGCGCAGGTCCTTGTTGTCCATGGCGAAACGGACGCCGTTGAGCAGGTTGCCCACCTGCTGGTTGATAGCCCGGACAATGACAATCATCAGCAGGATGACGCCAAGGACGGCGGAACCGGCGATCGATCCTGCCACGATCAAGCCCTGACGGGCATCGGACAGGCGTTGCTCGGCCATTGAGAGAATCCCGGCCAGGAGTTCGCTGCGTCCCTGGTTCAGGGTGCCGATGCGCAAGGTAGTGGCATCGAACCACTCAGCCGCATCCAGTGCATACATACCGGCGGAACTGCTGAACAGAGTGTCGCGCTTTTGGTAAACATCCCGGCTGACCGCTGTGTTCGCCAGGCCCTCGAGCGTTGCCCTCGAATCGGATTCCGCCGGCAACATGGCCAGTGCCTGGCTGGTATAGGCCTGTTGCTCGCCGGCCAGTGCAGCAATGCGTTGAAGCGCCGGCAGGCTGAAATCGCCACTGCGAATCAGTGAGGCGCCCGCAGCCCGCTCCCGGCCGGCACGCTCTGCGGACTCCGCCAACGCATGGTAAGCGGTGACCTCGCGGACGAGCTCCGGGGCGTTGGCGCGACGCAGGATCAGGGCGGCACGGTCGATCAGCTGAGTAATCAGTGAGGTGTACTCTGCGGCCGAGTCCCCGGCAGACACACCGTGTTCATCAACGGCGCGGCGAAGGCCGCCCAGGTCCCGCAGTTCAGCATCCAGTGCCTGGATGCTGTGCCTGACGTCCTCGGGAAGCACGGAATTGGCGGTGAGCGATCCGAGCCGGGTGTGGTACTCGGTGAGTCTTTCGTCGGTTGCCCGGCGCTGTACCGCAAGATCGGCACTGGCCTGACGGGCGCCGTCGGAACCGGGCTTGCTTGCCAGGAAGACCGCCGAACGACCGCGTTCTTTCTGCAGGGACTCGGTGACCGGATCCCCGATATCAGCCAACTGGATCATGGTGTGCAGCTCGCGCATATCACGCAGTTCGCCGATGTTTACCAGGACGGTCTTACTGGCGAAATAAAGGATGACCAAAAGGGCGGGCACCATAAGGGTGATCAGCTTGCCTCGCATGGAAAGGTTGTTGATGAGTGTCATGTCTCTGTTCCAGGAAAAGTGCATCTGGAGAACATTGTCCCCGTTAATGCCGGGTGTCAGCTATTCGCTCGAAGGGGTAGGCGAAGGGGTAGTGGGCGTTCTGTAAGTGTTTGTAATGTCGAGGTAAGTCGTTGATCTGTTGTAGAAGGGGATGTCAGGTGTGAAGCAGGACGGAGTACCACCCAGGGAGTAGGCGCGGCACCGGTGACAAAGGTCAAGGCCCTTTGGCGGGCTACACGATAGGCTGCGGCCAAGGCTTTCACTGGAGAAACCAATGGAACTTGTCTGTCCCGCCGGCAGTCTGCCGGCCCTGAAAGCGGCCGTTGATCATGGCGCCGATGCCGTCTATCTCGGCTTCCGCGACAGTACCAATGCCCGGCAGTTCGCGGGTCTGAATTTCAACGACCGGCGCGCGGCTGAGGGCATCGAGTACGCCCATGCCAGGGGTTGCCGGGTGTTCTGTGCCATCAACACCTATCCCCAGCCGGACGGCTGGGAACAGTGGAAAGCGGCCGTTGATCGTGCGGCGGGCCTTGGTGTGGATGCCATCATCCTGGCCGACATGGGGTTGCTTGAATACGCCGCCAACCGACACCCCCATATCCCGCGCCATCTTTCCGTTCAGGGCTCAGCCACCAGCCACGAGGCCCTGTCGTTCTACAAGGACAATTTCGATATTCGTCGGGCCGTCCTGCCCCGGGTGCTCTCACTCGACCAGGTAAAAGGCGTCGCCAGGCAGAGCCCGGTCGAACTGGAAGTCTTTGCCTTCGGCAGCCTGTGCATCATGGCCGAAGGTCGGTGTTACCTGTCCTCGTATCTCACCGACGAATCTCCGAACACCCGGGGTGCCTGTTCCCCGGCGAAAGCGGTGCGCTGGGAGGAAACTCCCGATGGCCTGGAATCCCGGCTCAACGACGTACTGATTGATCGTTACGGGCGGGGAGAGTCGGCCGGGTATCCCACGTTGTGTAAAGGGCGATTTGAGGTGGAGGGCAGTGTCTATCATGCCATCGAGGAACCGGTCAGCCTGAACACCCTCGATCTCCTGCCTGAGCTCAAGGCACTGGGGATCAGTGCGGTCAAGATCGAAGGCCGCCAGCGAAGTCCTGCCTACATCGCCGATGTGGCCCGTACCTGGCGCCAGGCCCTGGATCGGGTTCAATCCAATCCCGATACGTTCGTCACCCAAAGCGAGTGGAATACCACGCTGGCGGGGCTTTCCGAAGGTGGCCTGACCACGATTGGCGCCTACCATCGCAAGTGGAAATAAGGTTCTGCACTTGTCACTGGCCCACCTGTATTATCTAGTCGGTTGACGCCAACGAGAGTTGATGCTGAATGATACTGCGCAGCAGGGGTGGACTGATTGGCTTCTGAATCATGTGGAGACCACTTGCCCGCGCCTCCCGCAACTGTTTTGGATCAGTTGTACCTGAAATGAGAATGCCTGGGATCTCCCGTTGGTAGCGATTCCTGAATTGGCGAATCACTTCAATACCGTTTTCCTGATTCTGCAGGCTGAGATCTGACAGAATCAGATGCGGCGCCGGCGCATCGTGTTGTTTCAGTGCCATAGCTTCCGAGTAGCTCGTTGCTGTGTCGACCTTGAACCCCCAGGCAGTGAGCAATGTGTGCATAGCGTTCAGGATGCTGGGGTCGTCGTCAATCACCATCACTCGTTGCCCCGGGTTCTTCAGGAGTGCGTGTTGATTCTCAGATACAGTGTGACCGACGGACTCCTTATCTCCTATGGGGACCTCCAGACTCATGACGCTACCCCTGCCAACGGCCGAGCGCAGGGTGAGCGGATAACCCAGTAGGTCACAGAGGCGCCTTACAATGGCCAAACCGAATCCAAGCCCCTTGTCGTTACCGGTTGTTCCAGATTGCAATTGCTGGAACTCCATAAAAGCTTTTTCCCGGCTTTCTTTCGGGATCCCGATGCCCGTGTCCCATACCTGAATCAACACCGAGGACTGTCGTTTTCTGGCAGAAATCAGAACGCCCCCATGCTGGGTGTAGCGCAGGCTGTTGCTGATGAGGTTTCTGAGAATTCGCTGCAACAGAGCCCGGTCAGATTCGATGGGGCAGGAAACGGCGCGCACGCGCAGACGGAGCTGTCTTTTTTCGGCTTCTTTCCGATATTCCTCCTGAAGGTCTTCAAGGCATTGGCGAATATCAAAATGACTCAGTTCGGGATGGACCACATTGGCATCCAGCCGGGACATATCAAACAGGGCGTCAAACAGCTTTCGCAGGGCCTCGATGGAGACGTCGATGCGTTTGAATATTCGCGATTGCTCGGCTGCCGGTTGTGGCTCTTTCAGGGCATCAAAGAACAGGGACAACGCGTGCAGAGGTTGTCGAAGGTCGTGGCTGGCGGCCGCCAGAACGCGGGATTTCGCGTAAACGGATTCCTCAGCCTCTTCGGTTTTAATTTTCAACTGATCTGCGAGTTCGGCGCTTTCGTGCCGCAGGATCATTTCGGAATGCACAACCGAGTTCAGTTTTTTGACAAACACCACGCAGGCCAGCAGGGCCAGAAACATCATTCCCGAAAGTGCCAGGTAGGGTAACGTCCCCACCATTGCCAGGCGCACCGTCAACGCCAACAGGATTGGAAGGCCGTAAACGTAGTACAAAGGTAGCCAATGGGTGCCTGCCGATATGGATCCTATGCCAAGGGTAACCGCGATAGTAATGGTAAACACCTGATGAGGTGGCGACGATTCGGCGAAGAAGTTCAGGATTGCAAAGGCCCAAAGCAGCCCCAGTGATAGCGAAATCATCAGCATACGCCGGCACCAGCGACCGGATTCCCGAAAGTCAGACTGCTTCTTCTCATAGGCCGTTGATGCCAGGTAACGAATCCCGATCACGGTCAGCACCAGCAGCAACCAAACCAATAAAGAAGTGCGGCCGACCTCTGGCCACAAAATCCCTGCAAACGTAATTGGAACAACGGTGGTGAGCAGTGCCGTTCGGCCCATACTCTCGATGTAAGGCTCAAGCGCGGCCTGAGCGGTTCGTTGTTCGATTTCGCTGGCGTTCATGCGAAATGCCTGTGCTCGTGTGGTCTCAAATAAGGCCCCGGGATTCGGCCATTTGCACGCACTCGGTGCGGTTCGCAACGTTGAGCTCAATAAACAATGCGCTGACGTGCGCTTTAATCGTGTGTTCGGTCAGGCACAGCGTGGCTGCAATCTGTCGGTTGGTGTAGCCCTGCGCCAGCAGCTCAAGGACCTGTAATTGGCGCCGGGTAATGTTTCCGTTCTGTGTGAAGCGTCTTGGCTTCAGTTCATTCAACTGTTGGCTGATTGCCTGGGGCACAAAAAGCTCACCCTCGAGAATCGATCTGAGTGCTGAAAGCATCGCTTCACTGCTGAACGATTTTGGAATGAATCCCAGAGCCCCAAGCTCCAGTGCCGCTTTGATGGTTCGAACGTTTTCATCACCCGACAGGATCACCAGGGGGTACCAGATGCCCTGTGCATGCAGGCGCTTGAGGATGGAAAGCCCATCCATGCCCGGAATCACGAGGTCGATAAATACCAGATCAAAGGACTCGCCGGATTCGAGAATGTCGATGGCGGAGAAGGATGTGTTTGCCTCCGTAATGACTGCATCCGGCGCCAGTCGGTTCAAAACATGGCGGATGCCATCAATAAACAGCTGGTGATCATCCACTATCAGCATTCTCATAGGGCAAGTCCGGAGGCTGCGAAAAATGCGTGAAGTTCATACTTATGACTAATGACCAGACACAAGTAATTTCGAATACTACTGATTCGAATGAATTAATAACAACTTATTAACATTAAAGCGGCATGCCCGACTCATTTCCAGGCGAAGGGATATTCCGGGCTGGCTATGTTCAGAACGAAGGAACGGGGGAACAGAGGCTATGTCAGTTCATGGAGGGATCAATTGGGTAAGTTGGCGGCACTGGACAAGTGGCGCTTCGGGAATGGTTGCAAGCATCCCACGGTTGCTGTTGTTGGCATTGTTGGCGTTGGTGCTGACGGCTTGTGGCGGTGGCGGGAGCGACAGTGTCGATGAGTCAACAGATGCCAGTGGCGCCAGTGTTAACTCCGCCGAACTCCCTGCTATCCGTAAAGTCACGGCCCTGAGCCGAAATTACATAGAGGTCCGCTTTGCGACGGACGTTGCCCCCGACATTTCAGGCAATATCTTCAACTACACCATAACACTCTCTAACGGCCATTCTGCACCAGTTGTCGCGTCGTACCCCGGCAAAGACGGTACCACCGTGTTACTGGAGATCGCTCCAGCTGAAGAAGATCTTCAACTGGTCCCCAATGGAACGCTCACTCTGGATCTGGTGAACATTGACGATCAGCCGATACTCTTCACAGGCGATGGTAGCGAAGAACCCGTCATAAAGAACGCCGTTTCCTTGAGCGACACGCAGGTTTTTCTGGAGTTCAATGAACCGGTTTCCGATTCGGCAGGAAAGATAAAAAGCTATCAACTTTCATCGGAAAGTGGACAGCCACTCAAGATTGTTGCGGCAGCCATGGGCCCCCAGGCTAATACCGTCATGCTGACCACCGAGCCGCAGTCGGATGAATACTACAATCTTGAGGTAACGGGCGTTACCGGTCTGGTGAGCGGATTGCCCCTGCTGATGTCTGCGTCTGCAAGCACCTTTCTGGGAGCATCCCTAGAATCGGCCAAGGCAGAGGCGCCATCCGTGGTCAGTGCCGCCTCCCTGGACAATACCCGCGTTCTGGTGGTGTTCAATAAGGCAATGAGCGATCAAACGGTCGCGCCATCGAACTTTTCGATTGTCCAGGAAAATGTGAATCCTGAAGCCGGTGCCTTGCTGGTGGTTTCTGCGCGTTTTGCCAGCGCCGACCGCCAGGCGGTCGAGCTCACCACACGGTCGCAGAACGAGTTGACGTACGAGGTTACGGTAACCAACGCCACCGATATGTACGGCCAGCAGTTGAAAGTCTCATCGGGCACCACGGTAACGCTGACCGCCAACACGGCAACGTTTGCTGGAACGCCTCCACGGGCGGAGGAACTGGTGGATACTGACGGTGACGGCCTTTATGACAATGAGGAACAGGCCGGTTACACGGTAATCATCGAGTTGGCGAACGGTGACATTGTCAGCCGTCAGGTTACCAGTGATCCCGATCGTGCAGATACCGACGGTGACGGCTTGAGCGATTCCGTGGAACTGCAATACGGAATGAACCCGAGGGTGACCGACACCGATGGCGATGGCCTGGGAGATAACCTGGAACTGAATACCATCTTCAGTAATCCCTTTGCCCAGGACAGCGATAGTGACGGCTTACAGGACGGCTTCGAACATTTTGATCTGAAGACTTCTCCGATTCTGGCAGACACTGATGGTGATCAGCTCAGTGATTATCAGGAACTGTTTGAACTGAATCGGGATCCGCGCGTTGCCGATTTGCCGGAGGTCAGTATCAATGTGGGGGATGTCCGGCTCCAGATCGACGAGCGTTACAGCTATACCGATGAATCGGGTCAGTTGGTCACCCAGGAGTCCAGCACCAGTTCAACACTCTCCCAGAGCGAGAATAAATCGTTCTCCCGCTCGGATAACGGAACCAGCGAATGGGCAGTCGGGCTTTCGGTGCGCACTGGGGGCGGTGGCGGCTCGTTCTTTGGAGGAGAGGATAGTTATACAGGCGGTTTTGAGGCGACAGCCTCCGGGTCGTATGCCAGCTCCAGCGGCTGGCAGACGGATCGGAGCTCGGCAAGGGAATCGCAACAGGCGTATGAGCAGTCGCTGGCCAAGGGGCAGGAGCTCAGCACCACCCAGTCGGTCACTCGCGAAGTGGTCGGTGCCAGCATCGAAGTTCCCGTTACCATCACCAATGACGGCAGCGTGCCCCTGACCCTGAGCAACCTGGAAATTACGGTACTTCAGCAAGTAGGCTCGCAGGACAAGTTTCTGCCAGTGGCAACGCTTGTGTCGAATTCGGAGCTGACGACAGGTACGCCACTGACGATCAATCTTGGGGGCAGTTTTACCGAACGCGGTCCCTTCGTGTTCAGCAGCCGCGAAGTGTTTCCCAATCTGGTTGAAGCCCTGCTTCGCAACCCGTCAGCCCTGGTCTTCCGTGTTGCCAACTACGATGTTGCGGATGAGTTGGGCCGAAACTTCAGCTTTATCAGCCAGGCGGCCCGCGACAGAACTGCCAGTATCACTCTCGACTTTGGTGACGCCGCCGCAGCGAAAAACTACCTCGTGGCGACCAATGGCATTCTGACCGAAGACAGCCAGTATCTGGGCGGTTTCAGTTCCTCTGGAAGGGCGCTGGGAGTGCCTCTGGCCTATCTGCTGGAAGCCGATCTGGGCCTGCCTCGTCATCAGACCGCTCAAGACACCGTCGCTGCCGGATACAACGGTGCATTGGAAAGTGTTGCCGCCGGTGACGACGTGCTGGATGTTGAAGCCAACGTGATTCGTGCCGGTGCCAATGGCTGGCTGGAGACAGTGCCTGCAGGCGATGACTATGTTGCAAACCCCACGGGCGTCAGTGGCATCATCGCAGGTCTGAACAAGACCGCCGACAGCATCGCCCAGGGCGATGATATTCAGTTGGTGCCATTGAACAGCAATGGCCTGAGCCTGGGTACCGTGATCATTGGCCCGGGAGAGAACGGTGTGTTGGATACCCCGGCTCAAGGGGACGACACGGTGGATTTTATCGGTGGCTACGAAACCAGTCGCACCTGTTCGGCGTTTTCCGCGAACGCCGGTGATGTTTGCCGGGTAGATGGCGACTGTCAGACCGGAACCTGCACCGGACCGCAAAAGCTGGTTCGGGTGAAATCGCTGCGCAATGGCGATTTCAATCGGGCCTGGGTCATTCTCACTACCGGCCAGGTCCCGGATGCTGCGGATTTTGATCAGGTTAACGTGGAACCTGGCAATAACTTGAGCCTGGCCTTCCTGCAGGATCTGGATGGAGATGGCCTGTTCGCACGCAATGAATTCCTGTACGGATCCACCGACAGTGATCGGGATCAGCTCGACAATGGGACGTTTGGCCCTGGCTTCGCCAGTGCCTCACAGAACTGCAATTCCGCTAAGAATTGTGATGGAAAACCGGATTCAATGGATTCCGACCAGGATGGTCTGAGTGATTTCGCCGAGGTTTTCGTTGGTTGGAAGGTCGCCGTCGATGGTGGGGCCTTGCGCCAGACGTTTTCATCACCACGTTTCCGCGACACCGACGGTGATGGTCTGGATGACATCGCCGAACAGGATTTGCGGGAGTTTTGTGCGAGCGGTGATGCTCGCTCGCAGGGCCTTTGCGCCTTTCAGAACGAAGCGCCGGTCGAGCAGGCCGACGCGATCGGGATCATCGCCGGGAAGGACAAGACGGCCAGTACCACGGCTATGGGGGATGATGAGCAACTGACACCGGTGGCAACGTCAGGTCTTGCCTTCGGAACACCGGTGGTGGGGCCTGGTCCGAATGGAATAATGGATTCAGCGCTTGCTGGCGACGATGTCTATGAAGGTGCCTCCAATATTCCGCCCGCGACCGATCCGACGGAGCCGGATACCGATCGGGACAACATTTCGGACTATGCGGAACTGAACGGTTTTGACGCTAAACTCGCCATCGTCGATGGCGGCAATGGCCTTGCTGAAAGTGCCCGGAACGGGGACGATGTCCAGCGGGTTTTCATCAACAACCCGGTCTCCGGTGCCGGTGTGATCATTCTTCCTGGAGACAATCGGATCATCGACAGCCCGGCCGGGGGGGATGATTATCTGAGACCTGCCGTGACCGTTGAAACCGACCCACTGCGCCGTGACACCGATGACGATTCGGTGGCCGATGGTAATGAGAGAATTCGCGGATCTGATCCGACAGTCGACGACGTGGCCGATTTTTCCGACATGGATCAGGATGGCCTGACGGATGCAGAAGAAAGTCTGGGGTGGCTGGTACCCGTCGTTGGCGGAACTGCGTATCCGGTCAATTCCAGTCCGTCTTTACCGGATACCGATTTCGATGGCCTGCCAGACTTCGTTGAGCGCGATCTCCGAACGGATCCGAACAAAGCGGATACCGATGGTGATGGTATCGGCGATTATGAGGAAGTTGCGGACTTGTCGAAATATCTAACCATTGCCGCGCTGTATCCGAACATGAACATCACCTCGGCCAACACGGGTGGCTATGGCACAGATCCGACCAAAGCAGACACTGACAAGGACAACCTGACAGACTATCAGGAGCTCATCGAAGGCTTTCGTCTGAGCTTGCCGGGCGACACCCTGCCGACGACGGTCTTCACCAACCCGTTGTTTGCCGACACCGATCTGGACGGGCTGGAGGATGGCGATGAACGGTCCAGAAATACCGATCCCAATAATGCCGATACGGACGGTGATGGCCGTAAAGATGGCGCAGAAATCCAGGTTGGCACGAACCCGTTGATACCTGATGTGGCCTTCCAGATCGTGCTACGCGATGTAATCACCAACGATCAGTGTACCGATGGCGGCACGAACGGGGGTGATTCGTATGCTGGGGAAGTTCTTTGGTGGGTGGTTGTCGACGATCCGCAAACGGGTGGGCGAACCTTGCTTTCTGATGCTTTGGACGCGGAGTTCTTCCAGGGAGCAGATGAAGATCTGGGAGCAATTTTCGCGCTGGACTCCGCGTTTGATTTTGATGGTGATGGTACAAAAGAAACGACGTTCAGTTTTCGTGATCGGGTGCCGGGAAGCTTCCCTCTTGGTTCGTCACCTCGGGCGTGCTATTACACCCGCCATTGGAGCCAATCTTCCTGGTTGCCGCTGAACAAACGTTCAAAGGTATACACCATGGTGCCAGGAGACTCGTTTGGCCTGCAGGCGCAGTTTGTCGAGCAGGATGGCTTTATCTCAGCCGATTGCGGCGTGGCGCCAAGTTACATCCCGACGGTCATCGACGGAAAAGAGTTGAACAAAATCGTTCGCAAGCGTTACAGCTACAGCGACCTGGTCAATTCCTCCGGGGTGATTTCCCTGGTGAGCTCGGATGCAATGGATGTCGTTAATTCTGGTACATGTACCATTGATTTTCAGATCGACATTGATGTTATCGGCGAGGCTGGACCAAAGCCGGTGGGGCTCCGGTCGCCGTGAGCGCACGGTGAGAATTGGAGTCAGTAATCCGGATGCCCGCCGTAAGGCGGGCATTTTTTGTTGAGAGTTACGCACGCAACGCATTTGAGGATAGCTCGGTGTCAGATGATCGTGCTGACAAGCATCAAGGTAATTTTCTGCGCTCCTTTGTAGGGTGATCGCAGTCCCGTAGCGGAAAAGTCACAGGCGCCTACCATCGCAAGTGGAAATAAGGTTTTGCCCATTATGATGAAACTCTCTCTTGGCCCCATCCTCTGGTTCTGGTCACGACAGTCGGTATTCGACTTCTATGCCGAGGCCGCAGAGTGGCCCGTCGATACGATCTATCTGGGTGAAGTGGTGTGCTCCCGCCGCCGTGAATTGAAACCCGACGACTGGCTGGATCTGGCCCGCGACCTGAGAGCCTGTGGCAAGCAGGTAGTTCTGTCGACACTCACCCTGATCGAATCAGAGGCCGATCTTCGGCGATTGCGCCGGTTCTGCGAACAGGATGAGTTTCTGGTAGAAGCGAATGATCAGAGCGCCCTGCAGGTGGCGATTCGCAACCGGCTGCCCTTTGTCACCGGGCCGTCCATGAACATCTACAACCTGGCCACCCTGAAGGTGCTTGCACGGCAGGGTCTGCAGGGTTGGAATCTTCCGGTGGAGCTGGGCAAGGACACATTAGGCACCCTGATCCGGGAGCTTGAGCAGGCCGGCCTGGATTTGCCTGCCGAAGTCTTCTCCTGGGGCTTCCTGCCTCTGGCCTGGTCGTCCCGATGCTTCACCGCGCGCCACTACAATCTGCCCAAGGACAACTGCGAGTTTCGCTGCCTCCAGCATCCGGATGGCCTGGCGTTGCGTTCCCGGGAATCCCAGGAGCTGTTCCGGATGAATGGGATCTCCACACTCTCGGGGTCCCGCTATGACCTGATGCGGGAGTTGCCCGATATGGATCGGATGGGCGTTGGTACCGTCCGCCTGAGTCCGGAATACCAGGGCATGGAAGCCGTGGTAAAACGGTTTGATCAGGTACGTCGTGGCGAACAACCTGAAACGGATCCCCTGCAACTGGTTGAAGTGCCACCCTGCAACGGGTACTGGTATGGTAAGCCGGGAATGGATCTCGTAGAGGTGAGCTGACCGATGGATATTCGTCTCAAACGGGCCTATGACTTACCGGCCCGTTCGGACGGGCCCCGTGTACTCGTGGATCGTATCTGGCCGCGGGGGGTGGCGAAAGCGGATGCCGACATCGCCCATTGGCTGAAAGGCCTGGCACCCTCCACCGAACTGCGCAAGTGGTTCGGTCACGATCCGGACAAATGGTCGGAGTTCCGGGAGCGGTACCTCAGGGAGCTGTCGTCCGATGCGGCCGGTCCTGATCTGCAAACAGTCAAAGGCCTGCTTGACGAGCACGTTCGCATAACCCTGGTGTTTGCGGCGAAAGACAAGCCGCACAACAACGCCGTTGCGCTCCGTGACTTTCTTCTGAACGATCGCCTCTGACGTGGGTTTGGTGGGCCTCTCTGCAGTACATCAGGTAATGAACTCTGGCTGGCGATCAGGCTCTGCCGGAATATAAAAAGATGATTCAGATCATGGAACCCGAAGCTGTTCAGGTTGATGGTAATGCGATATACCTGAGTCGAGGTGTTCTATGACAGTCAACGAAGGTCTTCGCCTGATAGCAGGCGTGTTCACGCTGATTTCCATACTGCTTGCCCACTATGTCAGTCCCTATTGGCTTTTCTTCACAGCGTTCATCGCGCTGAACCTGATCCAGTCGGCGTTTACCAGATGGTGCCCGGCCATGGCGGTTCTCCGGAAACTGGGGTTCAAGGAAGAAAAGCCGGTGACTTGAGCACAGGGAGATCCCCCGGCGTTCTCCGGGGGGATCCATAAGCGGACACTCCTACCTCTGCAGCCTTGTTCAGAACTGGAATCGCGGAAACAACACCTCCCGTTCGAGATAAATCTGTTCAGACAAGCTGACATCCAGAGTTTTCAGCTCCCGATAAAACCGCTGCCATGAACGGCATGCAGAGTCTGGAACCCGGTAGTTTCGCGTCATCCGACGGAGCTTCCGGAGTTGCTGCCTGAGATAGGAATGCTCCTCATTCATCTGCGCGATCGGGGTGTGCGGGTTGGGCGGCTGATCATGTTCCATGCGCCTGAGCACATAGGCATTCTCCCGCTCGATATGATCCGTAAGCATGTACTCCAGCTTTTTAATGGCCAATGTAATGCCTTTGGGGACGTCCGGGTTGGCCCGGTGAACAGCCTCGATTTTACGGGCGAGCCGGTGCAGCTTGGGTAGTTGCTGCAGGTGCCCGACATCGTAGCCACGCTGGATCAACTCGAGAAGTACATCGGTATCCAGGTCCTCGATGGTGGTGTCCTGACTGCTGATGACAATGTCCTGATAGTTCATTGCTGATTCTCCTTTCTTGCATTAAGATACATATTAAATACATTTTAATAGGTGTCAAGAACTGTTCTCATTTTCTGTCGGCGTCAATGGCGGAGGGTGCAGTTATCCGAAGGAGGCATAACGATGAGCAGCAACACGTCAAATCATGGTAACGATAAGATCTGGGAGCAGCATCTCCGATGGCTGGACCTGATCAGCCACGAGTGCAAGTCCAACCGGGAAAAGCGCGAGCGTGAAAGGCGCAGGATCGAGCAGCAGCGTTCGCGGTTGGGTTCCTGACATTTCGCAAAAACCGCGACATCGATTTGCTCTAAGCTGTCAGCGATTGTCCTATCATTGAAACCGGGGACGGATATTGGCGTGAGGATGTCGCGGAACGGGGCTTCCCAGGGCTTCGAGATCTTTCCATGGAGCCGTCACTTCGAAACGGGCCTTGAGGATATTGATGATCAGCATCGAGTGCTGGTCAACATTCTTAACCGTTTAGCATGGCACTTTGCCTCGGGTAGCCCGGAGGCGGACAGCACACACCTGCTCGATGAACTTCTCGGTTACGCGTCGTATCACTTCCAGTACGAGGAGGGCGTGTGGAGCAGAGCGCTGGGACAGTCAGCAATGTGCCGGAACCACCACGAGGCTCACGAGTTATTTTTTGCGCGCATTCAGGTTTTGCGTCAGAGCGAAGCGCCGGAAGAGGAGGTACTGGCCGACCTGTTTGATTATCTGACTCGATGGCTGGCGTTCAATATTCTGGAGTCAGATCGACGTATGGCTCTTACGGTGAAGGCGGTAGAGGCCGGTGCTCCGTTACCACAAGCGCTGGATCAGGTTGATACAGAACTCAGTGGGCCAATGTCCATCATGGTCACGGCCTTACTGGAAATCTATGGCAAGCTATCTGCCAGTGCAATCCAGTTGATGCATGAAAAGCTGGCCAGGCAGAGAGCCGAGAGCGAAGTGGCGCACCTGCAGAGGGAGCGATTGCACCACGCACTCGAAACCCAGGCGCAGGATCACCAGAATCAGATGGCATTTCTGGCCTATTCTGATCCTCTTACCGGACTGCTGAACCGCAACGGCATCATCCGGGCGGTTCGTGAATTTCTCGAGAATGGATCCCTCGAGGACAATTCGGCAGCCCTGGTATCGATAGACCTGGATAATTTTCATGAGATCAATGCCCGATTCGGTGAAGAAACCGCGGATCGTGTGTTGGGGCTGCTTGCCCGCCGGTGGCAGGACGCTTTGCCACCAAATGCGGCTCTTGCCCGCATTGGCGGCGATGAGTTTGCCCTGCTCATGACGGATGCCAGGCAGGTGGAATCCAGGCTGAGGGCGTTGCAGTTGACCTGCCTCCAGCCCTTCGAACTGGGTGATGCCTCGGCAGCCACCTCGTTTACCGCTGGCATCGTTTGCTTCCCCAGCAGGGAGGCGGGCATTGCATCGAAGGACGCGGATATCCTTCTTCGGCAGGCCGACCACACGCTTTTCAGGGCCAAGCAGGAGATGAAAGGCAGCTGGCTTTTCCTGGATGTGGAAGAACGGGAACGCCGCATGTCCCGCCAGCGCCTGTTGTCGGATATCAGGGCCGGATTGGATCAAAAGCAGTTCCGACTGTTTTATCAGCCGAAGGTCAACCTGAGAAGCGGCACGGTGCAATACGTTGAGGCCCTGATCCGGTGGCAGCATCCTGACAGAGGCCTGCTGTCTCCAGCGAATTTTCTGCCGGCGATCGAGCATCATCCCCTTATCGTTGAACTCGGCGAATGGGCGCTTGAAGAGGCACTGTTTCAGATGAACGCATGGGATGGCGAAGGCGTGACATTAGGAATCAGTGTCAACATTGCCCCGATCCATTTATTGTCTCCGACCTTCGTCGCCCGGTTGCAGAGCATCCTGGACCGTTTTCCCGGACAGGCGCCGGGGCGTCTCGATCTGGAAATCGTGGAGACGGCGGCTCTGGGCGAACTTGAAAAGGCCGTTCGAGTCATTCACGACTGCCAGCGCCTTGGAGTCACCTTTTCGCTCGATGATTTTGGCACGGGTTATTCGTCTCTCTCCTACCTGAAACAGTTGCCGGTCCAGACACTCAAGATCGATCGGGAATTTGTCAGCGGGGCGGATAATAAGGGGGAGAACCATCTTATCCTCAAGGGCATTGTCGGGCTCGCCCGGGTTTTTGGTCGGGAACTGGTGGCTGAAGGGGTCGAGACGGTTGAACAGGGCGAGCTTTTGCTGGAGCTGGGCTGCGAGTGGGCCCAGGGATATCTGATCTCGCCCCCGGTAGCGCCCGACAAGCTGATTCAGTGGCTGGCCCACTGGAAGCCTTTTCCCGAGTGGACCCGTTCAGACGGGACCTGACCAGTCCAGGCTGTCCAGCAGGTTCTTCAGGCCCAGCCCAAGCTCGGTGTCGCCCTCGATGACCAGCTTGCGCTGAAAGAACAACTGGTCCGGATCCTGTTCGCGCCGGGCCAGTTTTCGGAAGGCGGACAGTGAGCCCCGTATGGTGGCCTCTCCCGGGCCGTCAACCACCCGGAGCCGGCCGGCCCAGAATCCCAGGGTGATGCCGGGCTGGCCGCCAGACATTTCAAGCCGGATTCGTCGCCCCTCAAACTCGTCAAATTCTCCGTCGGCAATCGCCTCTTCGAACATCCGGTTCAAAGGGGCTTCGGCCAGGAGTTGCTTTATCGGGACGGGAACGCTGCGATCAACGGCGGCAAACAGGGGGCTGGGGGATGGCAGGTAAGCCTGTGCGACTGCGTTGGCCTGCCGGAGCAGCGGGTTGCTCAGGATGTTGTTATGGAACCTCTGAATCCTGTGAAGGCCCGGTAGGCCTGGCAAAGTTGGGATGGACGGCACGGTCAAGGTCATGGAGGGACTCCGGGCGTTGGTTGAAACGCCCAGAGTAATCGGGAATCCGCCCGATTGGTTTGATATAACTCAGGCCTTGTGCAGCCCTTCCTCCACGGCCCATACCGCCACCTCAACCCGGGAGCGCAGGTTGAGTTTCTTGAGCAGGTGCTTCACGTGAACCTTCACGGTGCCATCGCTGATGTCCAGCTTGCGGCCGATCATCTTGTTGGAGAGGCCCTCGGCAATGAGCCGGAGAATGTCTTTTTCCCGCGGTGTCAGGCTGTCGAAATCCGGACGCGTGCTGGCCTGTGGCTTGTTGGAGCGCAGTGCTTCCGCCAGAAGGGTAGTCAGGCGATCACTGATGACCATCTTGCCGACAGCCGCCTGATGCAGCTGAGCGATCATGTCCTCCGGCTCCATGTCTTTGAGCAGGTAGCCATCGGCACCGGCCCTCAGTGCGGCGACCACGTCTTCTTCCTGATCGGAAACGGTGAACATGACGATGCGGGATCCGACGTTCTGTTCCCGCAGTTTTCGCAGTGCCTCGATGCCATCCATCTCCGGCATGTTCAGGTCCATCAGGATCAGGTCGGGTTCCAGTTCGGTCGCCAGGCGAATGCCGTCGGCGGCATTGCTGGCCTCGCCGATCACTTCAATATCTTCTTCCATGTCCACCAGTTGTTTGATGCCCTGGCGCAGCAGCGGGTGGTCGTCGATCAGCAGAATACTCGCAGGTGAATCAGACATGTTTGCTCTCTTGTTGTCAGGCACTGGATGCTTCCGTGGAAATGAGATTCCGGCTCTTGGGCACAAATATTAGCGTGACTTCCACTCCGCCTTCATCCCGGTTGCGTACTTTGACCTGTCCGCCCAGCGTTCGGGCCCGGTCTTCCATGATGATCAGGCCGTAATGGTTGACCGGCTGATCGCCCCCGGGGAGGCCTTTGCCGTTGTCGAGGATCCGTACCCGGACCCGCGGTGATTCGAATAACACTTCCACCGAAATATCCGTTGCTTCCGCGTGCTTTACTGCGTTGGCCAGACCCTCGCGAACAATCTGCAGGGTATGGATTTCTTCGTTGGGGGACAACGTCTGCTGGGGCAGGTTGTAGTGAAGTTCTATCGGTTTGCCGAGGCGCTCGGAGAACTCGTCGATGGTCTTGTTAAGCGCGGTGGACAGGTCGGGAGTGTCCAGCTTGAGCCGGAAGGTTGCCAGCAATTCGCGCAGTTGACGGTAGGCGCTGTTCAGCCCGGTGCTCAGCTCATCCAGGATGGCGTCGTGGGCTTCCTTCTGCTCGCCGTCAATCTCCAGACGGCGAAGCCGCGCCACCTGCATTTTGAGATAGGACAGGGATTGCGCCAGCGAGTCGTGGAGCTCCCGGGCGATGACGGTTCGCTCTTCCGCCAGGGTCATCTGTTGTTCTTCGGTGATCTGCCGCTCCAGGAAAATCGCCGTCGCCAACTGGTCGCTCAGGGTTTCGAGCAGGCGCCGGGCGGTGTCCGAAAGCCCCTTGTCGGCGGGATACCAGATTTCCAGGGTGCCCAGCAGCATGCCCGGCGTGCGTATCGGCAAAAGCAGCCGACGCCCGTCGTTTTCTTCCACTGGCATCGTGTCGTATTGCTCGGGTGTGACCAGACACGCGTTGCAGTGGTGATCCCGGCAGTAGAAGGGACGTTCCCGGGTGGCTGTGGTAACAGCTCTGACCGGCTCGGACGATTCCCGATCATGCAGGTACAGGTGAATCGGGCCGATACCCAGGAGCTGTTCCAGCTCCTGCAGCATCGGAACGGCGCCGTTGCACAGATCGTGGTTGGCAAACAGATTGCGGCTGGACGAGTGCAGCAACTCCAGTGCGGCGTGACTTCTCTCCAGTTCCTCGGTTTTTACCATTACCCGCTGTTCCAGCTCCTGATAGGTCAATGCGAGATCGCTGGTCATCTGGTCGAATGCCTGGCCAAGGTGGGCCAGTTCGTCCGATCCCCGGAGGTCGGCTTTCTGGGAGAAGTCCTTTTCGCCCACTGCGACGGCAATCCCGACCAGCTTCCTCAGTGGTCGCAATACCCGGTTTTTCAGGTCGATGAACAGGGCGAACACGATCAGGATGGAGAACGTCAGACTGATCACCTGAATCAGGTGCAGCAAATCGATCCGGGCCTCTGTGCGCTGTTCCAGCATTTTCACCAGGGCATCCACCTGCTGAACATAATGGCTGGCCGCATCCAGCATAGCCGGGTCAATGGCGGTGCCGATCTCATGTCCGGTCAGGGCGGGTTTCAGGTTCTGCTGCCACGCGGCCAGGATGTCCTGGTATTGCTGGCTCAGGGGATGGTCGTTCTGCTTCGGTATCGCCCGGGTGAGGGCCGGATCGGATAACTGCCCGGCGTACTGGTCCAGGAGTTTACTGAATGAGGGTTCTGAGCCGTTACCGGAAGGCGTAGTGGCAGCGCGGGACAGCATATGAAATGCCCCCATCCTGAGTGCGCCGGCCAGATTGATGGCGGTGGCATTACCCTCGATGCTTTTTGAAACCGCCAGGGTCACGCCCATGCTCACCACGGCAGTCAGCACGATGGCGCCCACCACAATAGCAATTCGGTTGACCAGAGATTTTCTGGAATTCATATGCACGCTGGCCTGCAGACGTTGATTTCGGGGGATGACAGAACCCTCCCCATTATGCCGCGAGAGTGTCGCTCCTAATACCTCCTTGAGGATAGTCATTTACCCCGATAGTCGGTAACCCATAATAGTCTTTGACCATTTTTCAGGCAAAAGATGAAATTAGAAAACAAGTTTTCAGGAAAAGGCTATGAGCACCGAAGCGGATCTGGATGACGAGAGAATGACATCGCTGGCCGTCGTTCTGCCGCTGGCGCTGTTCGGTTTTGTCATAGCGGCTGGCTGCTGGACACTGTTCGCGGTGGCCGGCGTGCATTTGCGTCAGGAATTGCAGCTCAGCAGCGTCCAGTTCGGCGTGTTGCTGGCGGTGCCCATGGCGGTCAGTGCCCTGTTGGCCGTGCCGGCTGGCCTGGCTGCCAGACGCCTGGGGGCCCGGAAAGTCATGTTGTTCTGCCTTGGCGGGCTGGCACTGTGCATGCTGCTGCTCCTGACCGCCGATTCCTTCGCGGGGTATCTCCTGGTCGCCAGCGGCCTGGGCCTGGCCGGTGGTTTCTACAGTGCCGGATTGCAGTTTGTCACCCGTTACTGTGACGTCAAACGTCTGGGGCTGGTGCTTGGGGTGTTTGGCTCGGGCGTTACCGGCGCCGGATTCAATTATTATCTCGTCCCTCTTTTCCACGAGGCGTTTTCCTGGCAGGGGGTGCCGCTTGCCTATCTGATTGTGCTGCTGCTCGTTCTGATCCTGCTGATCATGTTGACCTCGCCCGAGGACTCCATCGGCGAGGAAGGGGCGGATGAGCCCCTGAGGGTGCTGTTCGGCAAGCTGAGGGAACGGCACACCTGGAGCCACTGCGTCTATTTCGGCATTGTTGCCGGCAGTTTTTTTTCCCTGGCACTGTGGATGCCGGATTATCTCTCCTCGCAGTTTCGCCTGTCGGTGGGGTCCGGCGCCCATCTTGCCCAATGGTTCGTGATCCCGGGTGCCCTGGCTCAAATCCTTGGTGGTGGTCTGTCGGACCGGTTCGGCAGCCTGACAGTCATCAGCCGGTCACTCATGATCTGTCTGCTGGCGCTGTTTGTGCTGTCGTACCCGCCCATGACGCTCTCCATCCATGGAATCGAGGCCATTATCAATGTGGAGTATGCGCTGCCCATGGTGATCGAGCGTCTGTTTGTCCTCATTCTCGGGCTTGCCCTGGGGTGTGCGATGGGCGGCCTCCAGCGTCTCGTGATCCTGGACAACCGACACGCGGCTTCCTTCATCGCCGGGTTGCTTCTGGTGGCTGCCTGCTTTGTGGCCTTTGCGCTGCCACTCATTTTCGGGGCGGTGAACCACTGGCTGGGGATTCGCAGCGCCGTGTTCATGATCCTGTTCCTGCTGCTCAGTCTATGCCTGCTCCTGTTTTCCCGGGACCGTCGTAACCGGGAGCGCATGAACCTTCTCCACCCGGGGATATAGTCAAACTACCCACTGGGTGGTAGTGCCCGGTTATGTGGTAGTAACCACGCAGATTTCGGGGTTTCTCTCTTTCACAATGGCGGTACATCGGAAACCGATCCGGAGAGAGACCATGAGTCATTTGATCGATAAACTGAACTACTTCAGGAAAACGCGCGAGCCGTTCGCCAACGGCCACGGCGAAACCCACGAAGTCAATCGCGACTGGGAAAACAGCTATCGCCAGCGTTGGCAGCACGACAAGATCGTGCGTTCCACCCACGGCGTGAATTGCACCGGCTCCTGCAGCTGGAAAATCTACGTCAAGAACGGCCTTGTCACCTGGGAAACCCAGCAGACAGACTACCCGCGCACCCGGCCGGACCTGCCCAACCATGAGCCCCGTGGCTGCCCCCGCGGTGCCAGTTACTCCTGGTACATGTACAGCGCCAACCGCCTGAAGTACCCATTGATGCGCAAGCACCTGATGAGGCTCTGGCGGGCGGCCAAGGCCCAGCACGATGACCCGGTGGAAGCCTGGGCCTCCATTGTCGAAGACTCCGGTAAGACGGCTGAATACAAGCCGCGTCGCGGCATGGGCGGTTTCGTGCGCTCCAGCTGGGACGAAGTCAACGAGCTGATTGGTGCCGCCAACGTCTACACCGCCAAGAAATACGGCCCGGACCGGGTGCTTGGTTTCTCTCCGATTCCTGCCATGTCCATGGTCTCCTACGCCGCCGGCAGCCGCTACCTGTCCATGATCGGTGGCGTCTGTATGAGTTTCTACGACTGGTACTGCGACCTGCCGCCGGCCTCCCCGCAAACCTGGGGCGAGCAGACCGACGTGCCCGAATCCGCCGACTGGTACAACTCCGGCTACATCATTGCCTGGGGCTCCAACGTGCCCCAGACCCGGACCCCGGACGCCCACTTCTTCACCGAAGTCCGTTACAAGGGCACCAAGACCGTTGCCATTACCCCGGACTACGCAGAAGTCTCCAAACTTTCCGATGAGTGGATGAATCCCAAGCAGGGCACCGATGCCGCCCTTGGTATGGCCATGGGCCACGTGATCCTGAAGGAATTCCACGTCGACAAGCCCAGCGAGTATTTCACCGACTACGTCCGACGCTACACCGACATGCCCTACCTGGTCATGCTGGAGAAACGGGATGACGGTCGTTATGTACCCGGCCGGTTCCTGCGTGCCAGTGACCTGGTGGATGGTTTGGGCGAGGAAAACAACCCCGAGTGGAAAACCATCGCCATTGATGAGACTTCCGGTGAACTGACCGCACCGAATGGCTCCATCGGCTACCGTTGGGGTGAGAAGGGCAACTGGAACCTGAAACAGACCGCGAAGGGCGCGGACGTCAGTCTGCAGTTGTCCCTGGTGGAGAAGCACGACGAAGTGGTGGATGTCGCCTTCCCGTACTTTGGTGGCATCGAACACGACCACTTCCAGCACGTTGAAATCAGCGACACCCTGACCCACAAGCTCGGCAGCCGAAAGGTCAAGCTTGCCGATGGCTCCGAAGGTCACGTGGTCACCGTTTACGACCTGATGGTCGCCAACTACGGCATCAGCCGCGGCCTGGGCGACGATGACGGCGCCACTTCCTACGACGAGATCAAACCCTACACTCCTGCCTGGCAGGAAAAGATCACCGGTGTACCTGCCGAGAAAGTGATCCGCATTGCCCGTGAGTTTGCCGACAACGCGGACAAGACCAAGGGACGTTCCATGGTCATCGTGGGTGCCGGCATGAACCACTGGTACCACATGGACATGAACTACCGTGGCCTGATCAACATGCTGATCATGTGTGGTTGTATCGGACAGAGCGGCGGTGGCTGGGCCCACTACGTCGGCCAGGAAAAACTGCGTCCGCAGACCGGCTGGCAGCCACTGGCCTTTGGCCTGGACTGGCAGCGCCCGCCCCGGCACATGAACTCCACCTCCTTCTTTTACGCCCACGCCGGTCAGTGGCGTTACGAGAAACTGGGTGTCGACGAAATCCTGTCGCCGCTGGCGGACAAGTCGAAATTCGGTGGCAGCCTGATCGACTACAACGTGCGCGCCGAGCGCATGGGCTGGCTTCCGTCCGCACCGCAGCTCAACCGGAACCCGCTCGGCATCGCAGCCGAAGCGGAAGCGGCCGGCCTGGACGTGGCGGACTATGTGGCCCAGTCCCTGAAGGACGGCTCACTGGCGTTTGCCAGCGAAGACCCGGAAGCTCCGGAAAACCATCCGCGCAACATGTTCATCTGGCGCTCGAACCTGCTGGGTTCTTCCGGTAAGGGTCACGAGTACATGCTCAAGTACCTGTTGGGCACCAAGAGCGGCCTGCAGGGCAAGGATCTGGGTCAGGAAGGTGGCGCCAAGCCGAATGAGGTCAAATGGCACGACGAAGCGCCGGAAGGCAAGCTCGACCTGTTGGTGACCCTGGACTTCCGCATGTCCACCACCTGCCTGTATTCAGACATCGTTCTGCCGACCGCCACCTGGTACGAGAAGAACGATCTCAACACCTCGGACATGCACCCGTTCATTCATCCGCTGACCGCGGCGACCGATCCCGCCTGGGAAGCCCGCAGTGACTGGGAAATCTACAAGGGCATCGCCAAATCCTTCTCCAAAGCCGCCGAGGGCCACCTGGGTGTCGAGAAAGACGTGGTGACCCTGCCATTGCTGCATGATGCGCCGGCCGAACTGGGCCAGCCGTTCGACGTGAAGGACTGGAAGAAAGGCGAATGTGACCTGATTCCGGGCAAGACTGCGCCGAACTTCATCACCGTTGAGCGGGATTATCCGAACACCTATGCCCGCTTCACCTCCCTCGGTCCGCTGATGGACAAATTGGGTAACGGTGGCAAGGGCATCAACTGGAACACCGAGAAAGAAGTGAAGTTCCTGGGTGACCTGAACTTCAAGCACATCGACGGCGCCAACGCGGGCCGGCCGAAAATTGAAAGTGCTATTGATGCTGCGGAAGTGATCCTGACGCTGGCCCCCGAGACCAATGGCCAGGTTGCTGTAAAGGCCTGGGCGGCGCTGTCCGAATTTACCGGCCTCGATCACACCCATCTGGCCACCAACAAGGAAGAGGAGAAAATCCGCTTCCGGGACATCGTGGCACAGCCCCGCAAGATCATCTCCAGCCCGACCTGGTCTGGCCTGGAAGACGAGCATGTGTCCTACAACGCCGGTTATACCAACGTGCATGAGTTGATCCCCTGGCGGACCCTGACCGGGCGTCAGCAGTTCTACCAGGATCACGAGTGGATGCGCGCGTTTGGCGAGAGCCTGCTGGTGTACCGCCCACCCATCAACACCAAAACTGTCTCGCACATGCTGAATCAGCGTAGCAACGGCAATCCGGAGAAAGCGCTGAACTGGATCACGCCGCACCAGAAATGGGGTATTCACAGCACCTACAGCGACAACCTGCTGATGCTGACCCTGTCTCGCGGCGGGCCGATTGTCTGGCTGAGTGAAGACGACGCCAGGGAACTGAGTATCGAGGACAACGACTGGATCGAGCTGTTCAACGCCAACGGTGCCATTGCGGCCCGGGCGGTGGTGAGCCAGCGGGTCATGCCGGGCATGGTGATGATGTACCACGCCCAGGAGCGGATCGTGAATATCCCGGGCTCCGAGATCACCGGTACCCGGGGCGGCATCCACAACTCGGTCACCCGGGTATGCCCCAAGCCGACCCACATGATCGGTGGTTATGCCCAATATTCCTATGGCTTCAACTACTACGGCACCGTCGGCTCGAACCGCGACGAATTCGTGGTGGTTCGCAGGATGCACAACGTTAACTGGCTTGATGGCGAAGGCAATGACACCGTTCAGGAGGCTGTAAAATGAAAATCCGTTCCCAAGTCGGCATGGTACTGAACCTGGACAAGTGCATTGGTTGCCATACCTGTTCAGTGACCTGCAAGAACGTCTGGACCAGCCGGGAAGGCATGGAATACGCCTGGTTCAACAACGTCGAAACCAAACCCGGTATCGGTTACCCGAAGGAATGGGAGAACCAGGACAAATGGAAAGGCGGCTGGATGCGCGACAGCTCGGGCAAAATCCGCCCGAAGATCGGCGGCCGCTTCCGGGTGTTGGCGAACATCTTCGCCAACCCCGACCTGCCGGAAATCGACGACTACTACGAGCCGTTTGATTTCGACTACCAGCATCTGCACACCGCTGGCGACAGCAAGCACCAGCCGATTGCCCGGCCGCGCTCGCTGATCTCCGGTCAGCGCATGCAGAAAATCGAATGGGGCCCGAACTGGGAAGAAATTCTCGGTACCGAGTTCGCCAAACGCCGCAAGGACAAGAACTTTGACCAGGTGCAGGCGGATATCTACGGCCAGTTTGAAAACACCTTCATGATGTACCTGCCGCGGTTGTGCGAGCACTGCCTGAACCCGGCCTGTGTCGCCAGCTGCCCGAGCGGTGCCATCTATAAACGGGAGGAGGACGGCATCGTCCTGATCGATCAGGACAAGTGCCGCGGATGGCGCATGTGTGTCTCCGGCTGCCCGTACAAGAAGATCTACTTCAACTGGAAAACCGGCAAGTCCGAGAAGTGCATCTTCTGCTACCCGCGCATCGAAGCGGGCATGCCGACCGTGTGCTCCGAGACCTGTGTCGGCCGGATCCGTTACCTCGGCGTCCTGCTGTACGACGCCGATCGCATCGAGGAAGTGGCCAGCGCCCCGGGTGAGCAGGAGCTCTACGAGAAGCAGCTGGAAATCTTTCTGGACCCGTTCGACCCGAAAGTGATCGAGCAGGCGAAAAAGGACGGCATCCCGATGAATGTCATCGAAGCCGCCCAGAGAAGCCCGGTCTACAAGATGGCGGTGGACTGGAAACTGGCCCTGCCGCTGCACCCGGAATACCGCACCCTGCCGATGGTCTGGTACGTGCCGCCGCTCAGCCCGATCCAGTCGGCGGCCGAAGCCGGCAAGGTGGAGTTCGACGGCGTGCTGCCGAAGATCGAAAGCCTGCGGATTCCGGTGAAGTACCTGGCCAACCTGCTGACCGCCGGTGACGAGAAACCCATCGTGCGTGCTCTCAAGCGGATCATGGCCATGCGTCTGTACAAGCGTGCTGAAACCGTGGAAGGCCGGGAAGACCTGCGGGCCCTCGAGGAAGCCGGCCTGAGCAAGGCCCAGGCGGACGAAATGTACCGCTACCTGGCGATCGCCAACTACGAGGATCGCTTTGTGATCCCCACCAGCCACCGCGAACTGGCCAAGGAAGCCTTCCCGGATGCAACTGCCTACGGCGAGCGTAACGGCTGCGGCTTCAGCTTTGGTGATGGTTGCAACGGTGACAGCAAATTCAACATGTTCGGTGGCCGCAAGCAGACCACCAGCATGGTGCAGAAGCTGTCCACCGTGAAGCAGGTTGATCCGAAACAGCTACAGGAATAAGGAGGCCACGATGCAACTCTTGAAAGTATTGGCACGGGTACTCGAGTACCCCACCGAGGAGCTACAGGCCTCCAAGGACGCCCTGGTCGCCGCCGTCCTGGAGGACGGCCGGCTGCCGCGGCAGAACAAGGAACAACTGCTGCGCGGCATCGACATGCTGTGCAGGGGTGACCTGATGGACCTGCAGGAGAACTATGTGGGCACGTTCGACAAGGGCAGGGCGACGTCCCTGCTGCTGTTCGAACACGTGCACGGTGAATCCAGGGATCGCGGCCAGGCCATGGTGGACCTGATGGAAGAATACCGCGCCAACGGTCTGGAGATCGACGCCCGGGAACTGCCGGACTACCTGCCGCTGTTCCTGGAATACCTCTCGACCCGTCCATGGGACGAGATCAAAAACTGGCTGGAGGACATTCACCACATCCTTGGCCTGCTGGGTGAGCGGTTGTATCAGCGCGAGAGCTTCTATCACGTGGTCATGGACTCGCTCCTGGAACTGTCAGGCCGCAAGGCCAACCGCCAGGAGCTGGCCCAGCTGGTGGCTTCGGAAGAGCGGGACGATACCCCGGAAGCGCTGGATAAAGTCTGGGAAGAGGAGATGGTGAAGTTTGTCGACGATCAGGGTAGCTCCTGCAGTACCGGCAGCGTGGTTGGACAACGACGCCGTGAACTGGAACAGACCCAGACCATTCACCTGAGTGATCAACTGATGACGGACGCCACACCCCGTCAGGCCGGTCGCGCCTGAGAGCGCAGGAGGAAAGAACCATGTCCTATCTCAATACACTGTTGTTCGGAATCTATCCGTACATCGCGCTGATTGTCCTGATTCTGGGCACCTGGGCGCGGTACGACCAGGGGCAGTTTACCTGGCGGGCCCAGTCCAGCCAGATGCTGCGCAAGAAAAACATGGTAATCGCCAGTGTGCTGTTCCATGTGGGCATCCTGGTGATCCTGTTCGGTCACCTGGTGGGGCTGCTGACGCCTCACTGGGCCTATGAATGGCTGATCACTGCCGGCCAGAAACAGGTGATGGCCATCGTTGTCGGTGGCATTGCCGGCGTGATGACCCTGATCGGTGGCGGCATGCTGGCGTATCGCCGCCTGACCGACCCGAGGGTTAAGGCGAGCAGCACCTTTGCCGACAACATGATCATCGTGGTGCTGGTCATCCAGGTAGCACTGGGTCTGCTGACCATCCCGCCGACACTCGGCCACCTCGACGGCGGCAACATGCTGCGCCTGGCCAGCTGGGCCCAGGGCATCTTCACCTTCCAGGGCGATGCGGCGGACAACCTCCTGGGCATGGGCTGGATCTACAAGATCCACATCCTGCTCGGGCTGACCATCTTTGTGCTGTTCCCGTTCACCCGGTTGGTGCACATGCTGAGTGTGCCGCTGGAGTACTTCGGTCGCCGTTACCAGGTCGTGCGCAAGCGCGCCTGAGTTTGGGAAAACGGGGTCAGATGAACGTTTCATCTGACCCCATGATCAGCCCCCCAACGTTACCAAGGTGAATACCATGCAACTGATCCCAACCGGCGAAGCCGACAAGCCCAGAAACCAGTTTCCACCGGTTTACGTGGGAGAAACATTGATATCGGAAGACGACATCGCCCGGGAGATGCAGCATCACCCGGCGGAAGAGCTGGCCGAAGCCTGGCACGCGGCGGCAAAAAGCCTCGCGATCCGGGAACTGCTGCTGCAACAGGCGAGCCGCCTGAACCTCGACAGCCTCGAGGATGAGGAAGACCGCATTGCCAGGGTGCTGGAACTCGAACTCGCCGTTCCGGAACTCAGCGAAGACGCCTGCGAACGCTTCTATGCTGCGAATCCGTCACGCTTTCGCAGCCCGACGCTGATGGCCGTCAGCCACATCCTGCTGGCAGCCGCGCCGGACGACGTACAGGAGCGGATCCGACAGGAAGAAGTCGGCCAGCAACTCCTGTCTGCCCTGATCGACGGCCGTTCCCGGTTCGCTGACCTGGCCAAACAGTACTCCGCCTGCGAGTCGCGGCACCAGAACGGCAGCCTGGGCCAGATCAGCAAGGGACAAACCGTGGATGAGTTTGAACGACCGGTGTTGGCGCTGAACGAGGGCCTGCATCCGGCACTGATCGAAAGTCGCTACGGCTGGCACATTGTCCGCGTCGACCAGCGCATCGACGGCGAGACACTGCCCTACGAACACGTCAAACCCCAGATCCGCCAGTACCTGAGCGAGAGCGTTACCCGTCGGGCCTTCCGCCAGTACCTTCAGGTGCTCGCGGCGGAAACCGGTGTTGAAGGCGTGGACCTGGAGATTCCGGATTCGCCGCTGATGCAGTAGCGTTCCTACACCTGAATCGGGAGGGTGGTGCCCGCTTCTTTCCAAAACTGTGCGGAGCCATGGATGGCGGAGCCCAAGCGTCACATGGATGTGCTTGAGCGTGTTTTGGAAAGAAGTGGGTGCCAGCCTGTGCACCGCAGCGCCGATGCCCCGTAAAGGTTGCAATACCACCCATTGATCCAGATCACCTACCCAGCAATAACCCCCAAACTACCCCCATCGGGGGAGCGCTTTCGCGACCGTTCCCATCTACTATTTAAATCAAGATTTTTGATGAATGTATATGCGGGAGGGAAACTCCATGGTAGCGATGCAAACCGCTGAAACCCGATACAGCAAGCCGGTACTGGTGGCCATCAACAAACCCCTGGCAGAGGAAGACGGCCTGGATGCGTTGCGCAGCCATCCGCTATTCCGACACCTCCGGTCCCGGGACCTGGAAAACCTCATCCACCAGTCCCGTCGACTGCGGCTCGGCCACCATCAGCTGCTGTACCGCCAGGACATGCCGGCGCATCATTTCTTCTTCGTGATTTCCGGTCGCCTGCGGCTTTATCGCCTGGATTCCTCGGGCATCGACCGCACCCTGGACAGTATTGCCCCCGGCGACTGCTTTGCCGAGGTCATGATCTACGCCGATCCCGCCCGCTACGCCTGCTATGCCGAAGCGCTCAAATCCAGCGAGGTCCTGATGATTCCGGTCAAGGCTTACCGTGACCTTCTGGACAAGCACCCCGAGTACGCCCAGGCGGCCCTCAGCCACTATGCCATGCGCGCCGTGTCCCGCTTCCACGACCTGGAAATCATGACGGTCCAGAGCGCCCGGGATCGACTGATTCGCTACCTGATCGACCTGCTACCAAACGGCACCGAGCAGGGTGGGGAAGTCGAATTACCACTGCCCAAATGCCTGGTGGCGTCCCGGTTGGCGATGCAGCCGGAAACCTTCTCCCGGATTCTGGCGGATCTCAAATCCAACGGCCTGGTGCGGGTCAACCGGAGCAAGCTTTTCATTTCCGATCCCCAGCGGCTGATCGCGATCAGCCAGTAATTACCCGGTGGTTATCTCCAGGTTTATTTGGAGGAGGTTGTATGACACCCCGAAAACAGCGCCCGCTGATCTACTCCTGTTCCGGCTGTTCCGATGTCGCGCAGCTGGCCAATGATGCCGCTGTGCGTCTGGATCATGCCGGGGTATTCGAGATGTCCTGTATTTCCGGTGTCGGTGGGAAAGTCCCGGCACTGGTCAAGACCGCCCGCTCGGGTCGCCCGATAACCGTTATCGATGGCTGCCCCCTGCATTGCGCCCGTGCCTGCCTCGAGAACATTGGCGTTGTCCCTGATGAGCACGTCCGGCTCTATGAGTCGGGGTTCAAGAAGCACTACGGACAAAGCTATGACGACGATGCCGTCTCCGTCGTGTGCGACGACGTCATTGAGCGCTGGAACCAGTATCTGATCGTTGCCTGCCGGGCCTGAGCCTGGCGCCCCTCTTCAAGGAATTACCCCATGATTACCAGTTACAACGACCTTATCCAGGCCTCCCGTCAGCAGGAAGAGCCCCAGCGCCTGCTGTTCGTTTTCTGCCGTGCCGAGTTGCCAGACGAAGCGTCGGCGGAGGAAAAGGCCGCCTTCGAGCGCGGCGAAGGCGGCGCGCTGACGCCGGTCATCTGCGTGGACAAGGCGCCGGAGGAAGCCCCGGATTTCCGGAGCCTCGTGGAGGAATCGCGGGAAACCGGTCAGGCCTGGGACATGGTATTTGTGGCCGCCATGTCCGGGCGTGGGGGTGTGCCGCCGTCGAGTGACGACGTCCAGCAGCCACTGACCATGATGGTTGAAAGCATCCGGCTCGGCCACGTCGGCAACTACCTGCCACTCAATTCCGAAGGCGCCGCCATCGACCTCGGCTGATACCTCATAACCTACCCCGCATGCCCGCGGGGACTATGTAATAAGAGGTATTTGATGTTCATCAAATATCGACGAAGCTTGATCCTGTTGTTGATGTCGGGGGTTCTGTGAACACACGTTTTCTTACCGTTTTGGCCATCCTTCTGGTCTTTGTCAGCGCCGTTGCCCGGGCGATGCCCGTGGACCAGTACGAGCCGGTCGCCGCGCGCCAGGTGATCCAGAAGGCTCTGCCCTCCGTGACCCGCATTGAGCCCCGGGAAGACAACCGCGCGATCCAGGAACTCTACGCCGGAGACAAACTCCTGGGCTACGCCTACCAGAGCCTGGACTTTCTCCAGACACCGGCCTATTCCGGCAAACCCCTCAACATCGTGGTGGTGCTTGATACCGAAGGGCGCATCGTCCAGTCCCACGTAATTGAGCACCACGAACCCATTCTTCTGGTGGGTATTCCCGAGAGCAAGCTGCACGACTTTACCGACCAGTACACCGGGCTGAAGGCCGACCAGCGGGTGACTGTGGGCGGAACCTCCACCGAGCACAAGGTCGCCGTGGACGGCCTGTCCGGGGCCACGGTCACCGTGATGGTGGTGAACGAGATCACCATGAAATCCGCCCACCGGGTGGCCGCGGAGCTGGGGCTTGTGCCTGCCGTGGGTAAAAACAACCGCCCGCCAATGGCGCAGGTCCAGACAGACGCCTTCCAGGAAAAGAGCTGGAAGGACCTGACCGGTGAAGGATCGGTCCGGCGGCTCAAGCTGACCCGGGGGCAGGTCGACGATGCCTTCCGGGGTACTCCCGCTGAAGGCGTGGATGCGGCGCCGGCAGACCAGCGTAGCGATCCGTTGATCGATCTCTACACCGCGTATCTGAACGTACCGACCATTGGCCGGAATCTGCTGGGCGAGAGCCAGTACCAGTGGCTGATGTCGGAACTGAAGGACGGTGAGCATGCCATCGCCGTGATGGCCAATGGCGAATACTCCTTCAAGGGGTCCGGGTATGTGCGGGGCGGCATTTTCGACCGCATTCAGATCCGCCAGTTCGGAGACACCTTCAACTTCCGGGACCTGGACTACTATCGCCTCAGCGATGTCTACGCTGCGGGCATGCCGGAGTTCAACGAGCTCGCCATTTTCATCGTGCGCCAGCAGTACAACTTTGACCCCGGCACGGAGTGGACCCTTGAGCTGACCGTCAAACGTCAGACCGGCCCGCTCGACAGTGAATTTCAGGTGTTTCCGCTGACCTACCAGCTGCCGGATCAGTACTACACTCGTCCGGAGCCCGTTTTGTCTGCCGAGGATCAGCTGGCGGACCAGCCCATGTGGGTTCAGGTCTGGTACCAGCGACAGTTCCAGATTGTGGTGCTGGCGGCGGGCATCGGTGTGCTTCTGTTCATCCTGTTCTTCCAGGACTGGCTGGTGAAGAAGCCGAAGATGATGCGCTGGATCCGCCACGCGTTCCTGGTCTACACCCTGGTATTCATCGGCTGGTACGCGCTGGGCCAGCTCTCCATCGTGAACGTGCTGACGTTCGTGGGCAGCCTGATCCACGGCTTCAGCTGGGATACCTTCCTGATCGACCCGATGCTCTTCGTGCTCTGGTCGGTGGTGGCAGCCATCGTCATTCTCTGGGGGCGGGCTGTGTACTGCGGCTGGCTGTGTCCGTTCGGGGCATTGCAGGAGCTGCTGAATGAAATTGCCCGGAAGCTCAAGGTACCCCAGTACACCGTGCCGTTTGCCTGGCATGAGCGGCTCTGGGCCATGAAGTACATCGTGTTGCTGGTGTTGTTCGGTGTGTCCCTCGACTCCATGGCAACCGCCGAACGACTGGCCGAAATTGAACCGTTCAAAACCTCCATCACCCTGCATTTCGTCCGCGACTGGCCTTTTGTGGTCTACGCGGTGGCTCTTCTGGTGGTGAATCTGTTCACCCGGAAGGTCTATTGCCGTTACCTCTGCCCGCTGGGCGCCGGTCTGGCGCTGCCATCCCGACTGCGGGTATTCGACTGGCTGAAGCGGCGCAAGGAGTGCGGCAACCCATGCCGGCTCTGTGATCACGAGTGTGAAGTCCAGGCCATTCATCCGGATGGGCACATCAACCACATGGAATGCCATTACTGCCTGGACTGCCAGATGACCTATTTCGACGACCACAAATGTCCGCCGCTGATCGTCAAGCGTCGCGGCAAACGGCGCGGTCATAACGCGCCGGGCCACCCCGAGGAGATCCCGGTGGTCCAGGTGAGCTGAGTTGTAAAACAGAAAAAAACAGAGAAGTAAAAAACGCCATAACCCTAACGGAGTTGGATGCTATGAAGAAAAAAGATGAACTGACCAAGGCTGTGCCGGAAATGCCTGAAGGGGGCCTGAGTCGCCGCCGGTTCATGGGCGCTGCCGCTATGGCCGGTGTTGCCGGCGCTGCCGGGCTGGGAACTGCCGTGATGTCGCGGGAAGCGTTTGCCGCTGCATCGGAGGAGGCCCGCAACAAATTCGTGATTCATCCGGGTGAGCTGGACGAGTACTACGGATTCTGGAGTGGTGGTCACTCCGGTGAAGTCCGGGTACTGGGTGTTCCCTCAATGCGCGAGCTGATGCGCATCCCGGTCTTCAACGTGGATTCGGCCACCGGCTGGGGCCTGACCAACGAGAGCAAGGACATTCTGGGTCGCGATAACACCTATCTGAACGGTGACTGTCACCACCCCCACATTTCCATGACCGACGGTCGTTACGATGGCAAATACCTGTTCATCAATGACAAGGCCAACAGCCGGGTGGCCCGGATCCGGCTCGACATCATGAAGACCGACAAGATCACCCACGTGCCCAACGTACAGGCGATCCACGGTCTCCGGCTGCAGAAAGTGCCCCATACCAAGTACGTGTTCTGCAACGCTGAATTCACCATCCCGCATCCCAACGATGGCAGCGATTTCAGCATGGAGCAGAGCTACACCATGTTCAACGCCATTGATGCGGAAACCATGGAAGTGGCCTGGCAGGTCATCGTCGACGGCAACCTCGACAACACCGATGCGGACTACACCGGCAAGTATGTGGCCTCAACCTGCTACAACTCGGAGAAGGCGCTGGATCTGGCCGGCACCATGCGCAACGACCGTGACTGGGCAGTAGTGTTCAACGTGCCGCGCATCGAGCAGGCGGTCAAGAACGGCAACTTCAAGACCCTCGGCGACTCGAAAGTGCCCGTGGTCGATGGCCGTCACGGCTCCGAACTGACCCGTTATATTCCGGTGCCGAAGAACCCGCACGGTCTGAACACCTCTCCGGACGGCAAGTACTTCATCGCCAACGGCAAGCTGTCGCCCACCTGTACCGTGATCGCCATCGACAAGCTGGACGACCTGTTTGCCGGCAAGCTGAATGAGGAGCGTGATGTGGTGGTCGCGGAACCCGAACTGGGACTCGGGCCCCTGCACACCACCTACGACGGTCGTGGCAACGCCTACACCACGCTGTTCATCGACAGCCAGGTGTGCAAGTGGAACGTGGCCGATGCCATCCGCCACTACAACGGAGAGAAGGTGAACTACATCCGCCAGAAGCTGGATGTTCATTACCAGCCTGGCCACAACCATGCGTCGCTGACCGAATCCCGGGATGCCGACGGCAAGTGGCTGGTGGTGCTGTCCAAGTTCTCCAAGGACCGCTTCCTGCCGGTCGGCCCGCTGCATCCGGAAAACGATCAGCTGATCGACATTTCCGGGGAAGAAATGAAGCTGGTGCACGATGGCCCGACGTTCGCAGAGCCGCATGACTGCATCCTGGTGCGTCGCGACCAGATCAAGACCCGGAAAATCTGGGATCGGGAGGACGCGTTCTTCGCGGGAGCCCGTGAGCAGGCGAAGAAGGATGGTGTCACCCTGGAGATGGACAACAAGATCATCCGGGATGGCAACAAGGTGCGGGTCTATATGACGTCGGTCGCTCCGGCCTATGGCACCACGGAGTTCAAGGTGAAGCAGGGCGACGAGGTGACGGTCTATATCACCAACCTGGATATGGTTGAGGATGTCACCCACGGCTTCTGCATGGTGAACCATGGTGTGAGCATGGAGATCAGTCCGCAGCAGACGTCATCCGTGACCTTTGTGGCGGATCAGCCGGGTGTTCACTGGTACTACTGCAACTGGTTCTGTCACGCGCTGCATATGGAGATGCGTGGCCGGATGCTGGTAGAGCCGGCCTGATTGGTGCTGCGGGCCTGGTCTCCTGCTGATGGGAGGTCAGGCCCGCATACCTGGTGCGCAATCCATCAGGAGGCCGCTTTCCAAAACCTGCTCAAGCACGTCCCTGTGGCGCTTGAGCTCCGCCATCCATGGCTCCGCACAGTTTTGGAAAGCGGCCTCCTGATGAATTGCCCGTGTTTGGGGCAGGCCGCAGACAGTTGCACATTATTGAGATAGATGGATGTATCAGTTCCTGCGTTTTGGGTTGATTTTGACGGTCCTGCTTTTCCCGCTGGCCGCCAGGGCGGATCTGCAGCAGCGCCTGGATGCGCTCGCGCCGGGGACCGCGTTTGAGCTGCCCCCAGAACAGCTTGCGCCTCTGGTCGTCCGGGTGCCGGGCGTTCGGATTGCCTGTGTCCCGGACACGGTCATTGACGCTGGCGGAAAGGGGAGCGCGGTGGAGATTCTCGCGCCGGAGGTGACATTTTCCGGCTGTTCCATCCGCCACTGGGGGCGTGACCTGAATGAGCTGGATTCCGGTATTTTTGTGGCGCGCGAGGCGAAGGGGGCGGTGATCGAACAGAATCGCCTGCAGGGCTCAGCGTTCGGGATCTGGCTGGATGGCACACCGGATGTGACCGTGCGGGGCAATCGCATTCGGGGAAACGTCGGTCTGCGCTCCCAGGATCGGGGCAACGGTATTCATCTTCATAACACGACCGGGGCGCTGATCGTCGGAAACGACATCCGGCAGACCCGCGATGCTATCTACATCGAGACCTCCAACCACAATACGATCCGTGGCAACCGGATGGCGGATCTACGCTATGGCGTCCACTACATGTATTCCATGGATAACCGGCTGGAAGATAACGTGACCCATGGCACCCGGACCGGTTATGCCCTGATGCAGAGCAAGTGTCTGACGGTGCTGAACAACCGCTCCGAGAACGACGAGAACTACGGCATTCTTATGAACTTCATTACCCAGTCCGAGTTCCGGGGCAATGTGGTGACCGGAGTGTCCCAGGGGCAGACCTCCGGGGTGGCCATTGATGGTGCCGAAGGCAAGGCGGTGTTCATCTACAACTCTCTGTACAACACGTTTGAGGGCAACCTGTTTGCCGACAGCAATATTGGCATCCACCTGACGGCCGGGTCGGAAGACAACCGGCTGTTCGGGAATGCGTTCGTCAATAACCGGCGCCAGGTGAAGTATGTGGCCACGCGGGAGCAGGAGTGGTCGCTGGATGGGCGCGGCAACTATTGGAGCGATTACCTCGGTTGGGACCGGAACCAGGACGGCGTGGGGGATGTGCCCTACGAACCCAATGATAACGTGGACCGACTGCTCTGGACCTATCCGGAGGCGCGGGTACTCATGTTCAGTCCCGCCGTGGACACCCTGCGGTGGGTGCAGAAAGCCTTTCCGGTGGTGAGATCCGCCGGTGTGACCGATTCCCACCCCTTGATGCGCATTCCTTCAGCATTGAAACCGGAGACGCCATGAGCTGTTTTCACCTTGAAAATGTGAGTTACCGATATGAGAAACGGCCGGTGTTGCAGGGTATCGATCTGCGTCTGGAACCGGGCGAAATCCTTGGTCTCTTCGGCCATAACGGTGCCGGAAAGACCACCACGATCAAGCTGATTCTCGGGTTGATGCAGCCGGATGGGGGCGCCCTGTCGGTTCTTGGCGGGCAGGCGGGAGATCCGCAGATCACCCGTCACCTCGGTTATCTGCCGGAGAACGTGATGTTCTATCCGCAGCTGACCGGCCGGGAAATCCTCAGCCATTTCGCACGCCTGAAGGGGGCGTCCGTCAGGCAGGTGCCCGCGCTGCTCGAGCGGGTGGGCCTCGGTGATGCCATGGAAGCCCGCACCAAAACCTATTCCAAAGGCATGCGGCAGCGTCTGGGGCTGGCTCAGGCGTTGCTGGGGCAGCCAAAGCTTTTGATGCTCGATGAACCGACGGTGGGGCTGGACCCGGTGGCCACCGCCGATCTCTATCGCCTGTTGCGGGATTTGCGGGATATGGGTACGGGGATTGTGCTGTGCTCCCACGTTCTGCCGGGCGTTGAGCCCTACATCGACCGTGCTGCGATTCTTACCGATGGTGCCTTGCAGGCGGTGGGCGATCTGGCGGCCTTGCGGCGTCAGGCCAACATGCCGGTGACGCTGTTTCTGGATCCGGTGCGCTCAACGGCCGCGCTGGAGGCGGTTATTGATCAAGGCGCCCGTGGCCAGGGATTGCTGACCAGAGCCGACAACGGTCGGCTGCGGGTGGAGATCAAGGCGGGGGATAAAATGGCGATGCTGGAGGCCGTGCTGGGCTCCGGCGAAGTGGCCGATATCAGCATTCACCAGCCGAGTCTGGAGGATATTTACGTGCACTTTATCGGAACGGGCGGGCTGGCGCACCGGGGAGGTTCCCAATGAACAGTGTCTGGACCATTGCCCGCAAGGAGCTCAACGACAGCCTGCGTAACCGGTGGTTGGTGGCCATCGCACTGGTGTTTGCCACCCTGGCCCTGGGCATTGCCTGGTTCGGTGCTGCGGCGTCCGGCCAGGTCGGTTATGCCTCGACACCGGCAACGATTGCCAGTCTGGCCAGCCTCGGCATTTTCCTGATTCCGTTGATTGCCCTGTTACTGGCCTATGACGCCATCGTCGGTGAGGACGAGGGCGGAACGTTGCTGCTGCTGATGACCTACCCCATCAGTCGGAGCCAACTGCTGCTTGGCAAGTTCCTCGGCCATGGACTGACCCTGGCCCTGGCCACACTGATCGGATTTGGTGTGGCCGGTTTGGCGATCGCCGCGTTGGTGGAGGATGTCGAGATTGGCAACCTGGCCATCGCCATGCTTCGTTTCATCGGTTCCACGGTTCTGCTCGGTTGGGGCTTTATCGCACTGGCTTACCTGGTCAGTGTCAGAGTGGGAGAGAAGCCGGTGGCGGCTGGTCTGGCTCTGGCGATCTGGTTTTTCTTTGTGCTGATTTTTGACCTCCTGCTGCTGGGCAGTCTCGTGGCCAGCGAGGGCAAGCTGAACGCAGACCTGCTGCCCTGGCTGCTGATGCTCAATCCCACCGACATATACCGCCTGCTCAATATCGTGGCATTCGGCAACGGGCCCCAGCTCACCGGTGTTCTCAGCCTTGGGGCAGATCTGCCGATTGGCATGGCCGGACTGTGGGCGGCGTTGGTGTTATGGGTGGCGCTGCCCCTGGCGGGCGCCCTGGTGCTGTTCCGGAATCGTCGTATCTGATGGAGAGTGTTATGACTTTGAACATACCCAGGTTTCACTGGCTTCTGATTGTCCTGAGCGCGTTCACGATCAGTGGGTGTTCCGGTGGCGAGGACACTGTCGCTGAAAAGCCTGCGCCGGTGCACATCGAGTCCGGCGACGAATGCCACGTGTGCGGCATGATCATCAGTGGTTTCCCCGGTCCCAAGGGTGAGGCGATTACCGGGGACCGTCAGCGGGTCAGGAAATTCTGTTCCACCCGGGAACTGTTCGCCTGGAAACTCCAGCCGGAAAACATTCATCAGACAGACACCCTGTACGTCCACGACATGGCACAGACCGATTGGCAAAACCCGGACGACACAGCGCTGGTGGATGCCCGTGACGCCTTCTACGTGGCCGGCTCGGACCGCAAAGGTGCAATGGGGCCGACGCTGGCATCCTTCGCCCTGGAATCCGATGCCCGGGACTTCGCGAAAACCCACGGCGGTGAGGTTCTGAAATATGCCCAGATCACCCTGGAGCATGTAAGCGGCGGCATGGCGATGGGCAATATGGCCGGCGCGGCTTCAATGGAGGATATGGCCCGCTCATCGGAGTGAGCGGGCCGCCGGGCCTGTCAGTTCACGGGCGCACTTTCCGCCACAGGGCCCGTCCGACAACCCGAACCTTATCCCGGGCCGCCATCCGGCCCAGGTTGGTTTTTACCACTCCGCGGGTGAAACGGGTGGGTTTGCTGTAATCAATCCGAACGTTCACCAGGACGGGGTTTCCGGCAGCGGCTCTTTCCAGCGCAATGTTCACCGTCTCCACAATGGCTTCATTGCCGTCGAGAGCCAGGTATTCCACCCCGAATGCCCCGGCAAACGCCTGATAGTCGATTGAGCCCAGTACCGAGCAGGTTTTCTGGTTGTAGGGAATCTGCTGGGCCTGTGAAATCTGGGACAGTTCACCGTCGTTGAAAACAAAGAGGACGACGCCGGTATTTTCACGAACCGCAGTGACCAGTTCCATGCCGGTCATCAGAAGGGCTCCGTCTCCCACGATGCCGATAACCTGACGCTTCGGGTTCGCCAGTTTGGCGCCGATGGTTCCGGGCACACAGTACCCCATGGCGTTGAAATCGCTGGGCGACAGGTAGCATCGTGGTCCCAGGATCGGCATCAGTTCAGCGGTCAGAAACGTGTGGTTGCCGTCATCCGCTACCACAATGGCATCGTCATCGAGAATCTGGCGCAACTGGCTGAAAAAACGTTCCGGATTGACCCGCTCCTGACTGTCGTGATCGCGCCACTCCTGACGATAAGCCGCCTTGTCCCTGGCGATCTGTTCGCGAATACCGGTGTTGGCCGCCTCGGCCCGGAGGGCTTTTACGGCCCGTAACAGGGCGGGCAGTATCGATTTTGCATCACCCTCCAGTGTGTGGCTGGCCGGATAGTTGGCGTTGAACACCGCCGGATTGATGTCGGTATGGATGAGGGATTGGGGCGGGTTGATGCCATAACTGCCCGTGGGTATCTCGGAGAAACGGGTGCCGATGGCCAGAAGGCAATCCACCTTGGCAAACGCATTGGTGGCTGCTGGTACGGCGTAATCGCCCATTCCCATCCCTGTATGCAGGGGATGATTCCCGGGGAATGCGCTCAGCCCCTGGAGCGTGACGGCCACCGGCGCATCCAGATGCTCCGCCAGTTCCACCAGCGATGCCTGGGCATCCACCGCACCCCAACCGGCAAAAATGCCGGGTTGACCTGCCGCCAACAGGGTCCGTGCTGCATCGTCTATCAACGCCTGATCGGGTAGTGGTGGTGCCTCCGGCGGTTGCCACTTGGGCAAGTCCTCCACATATCCCAGAAAATTACTGATGTTGTAGGGCACCTCGACAAAGACGGGCCCCGGCTCTCCGGTAATGGCGGTTGTGTAGGCCCGGTAGAGCGTGGGGATGATGTCCCGGTGTCGGGTTATCCGCCATGTTCCCTTGGTAATCGGCTTGAGCAGGGTATGCTGGTCCATCTCGTGGAGTTGGTATTTGTGTCCGCTTTCGGAATGAATGCCTCCCGAAATGATCAGCATGGGAATCCCGTCGATACCGGCCTCGCCGATGCCGCTGGCAGCATGGGTGACTCCTGCTGCCGGCACAATCAGAAGGGTGCCGACGTCTTTGCTGGTGCGGCTGACGGCGTCAGCCATGAAGGCACCGCCACATTCGTGAGCGACGAGGGTAGGGGTAATGCTATCCGAGCGGTTCAGTTCGTCGTAAATTTCGGTGGTGTGTACGCCGGGAATCCCGAACGTTCGACGAACGCCCAGTTGTTCGAGGGCAAAACGGACCAGGGCCGCGCCGGTTCTTTTCATGAGGGTGCCTTTTTCATTGTTATTGCGGTGATCTTATACCGCAGTCGGCACATTTTCTAACGGGGTGGTCCGGGTCGGAAAAGGACGAGCGGTCGTCAGCCGCCGGTCATGTTCATGAATCGAAGGATCTGCACATCGCCATCGCTGGAAAAGTGGTGACGTTCGGGCTTTAGGTCCATGGCGTTGATGATGGTTTGCCGGAGCTTTTCATCATTGACGGGGTTGCCCCTGAGGACCCGGCGCAGGTCCACCGAGTGCTCGTTCCCAAGGCACAGCAGTAACCGGCCTTCGACGGTGACCCGCACCCGGTTGCAGGTCGAGCAGAAGTTATGGGAGTGGGGTGAGATGAACCCGACACGTATCGGGCTGTCCGGCATGCGGTAATAGCGTGCCGGTCCACCGGAATCCTCGGTAGCCGGTACAAGGTCGTGGCGTTTGCGGATGATGTCCCGTACTTCGTCACTGGTGCACAGGGCCAGTCCACGGTCGTGTTCGGAGATCTCGCCCAGCGGCATTTCTTCGATAAAGCTGATGTCCACCTGCTTGCGACGGGCAAACTCGATCAGCTCCGGGATTTCCTCATCATTGCGTCCCTTCATCACAACCGTGTTCAGTTTGATGCCCCGGAAACCCGCTTCGCGGGCGGCATCAATGCCGTCGAGCACGTGGCTCAGTCGGCCGGTCCGGGTGATGGTCCGGAACTTGTCCTCGTCCAGGGAATCCAGACTGATGTTCAGGCGGTGGAGTCCGGCCTTGCGCAAGGGTTCGGCCATGTGGGACAGCTGGCTGCCGTTGGTGGTCATGGCAAAATCGCGAAGCCCGTAGGTGCCGATTTCACGGACCAGTTCCAGGATATCCTTGCGGACCATGGGCTCGCCGCCGGTGAGGCGAATCTTTTCGGTGCCAAGATCGACAAAATTGCGCGCGACCCGGGCAATTTCCTCCAGCGTCAGAACCTGCTGCCGTGGCAGGAAGGTCATGTCTTCGGCCATGCAATACACACAGCGGAAGTCACAGCGGTCCGTGACGGAAAGACGAACATAATTGACGGTGCGACCAAAACGGTCGGTCAGCTTGCTCTTCGGCATGGATCGGATCCCGGGACTCCGTGGATTGATAATGAGTATAGTCGCAGTATTGCAGATTGGATCAATGAATCCGATACCTCCCGAGGGGTAATCCCGACACCGGAAGGTGTCGGGATAGTCCGCTTTACGCCTCGGAGACCGCCTCGGCCGGCGTTGCGCCGACGGGAACCCGGTTCGGGAAGAACAGGGCCGAGACAACCTGCCAGCCGACGGCCAGCGCGCCTACAATGAAGACCACGTCTCCGAAGGTGCGGACCCAGCGCAGCGTTTGCAACAGGTCGCCCTGAAGGAAGGCTTCGCTCCGGGCGTACCAGAGACCTTCGCCCGCGCTGGCAACGAACTGGATGATGCCGATGGGCAGCAGGCTGGTGAACAGCATCAGTACCAGGCCCCCGTTCAGCCACCAGAAACCGGTTTTCATCAGCCGCTCGTTGAACACCAGGTTCGGACGCAGATACCGCAGTATCAACAGTGTGAAACCGAGGGCGAGGAAGCCGTAGACTCCGAACAGTGCCGCGTGGGCGTGGGTCGGCGTGGTGTTCAGCCCCTGGATGTAGTAAAGCGCAATCGGCGGATTGATCATGAACCCGAAGACGCCGGCACCCAGCATGTTCCAGAAGGCCACCGCCACGAAGAACATCAGCGGCCAGCGGACCTTTTCCATCCAGGGCGCGCTGGATTTCAGGCGCCAGTTCTCCCAGGCTTCGTAGCCCAGCACAACCAGCGGTACCACTTCCAGGGCGCTGAAGGTGGCGCCGACGGCCATCACCGGTGTGGTTGTGCCGGCAAAGTAGAGATGGTGGAAGGTGCCGGGAACGCCTCCGAGCATGAACAGGCTGGCGGAGGCCAGGCTCGAGCTGGTGGCAATGGTTCTTGAGACCAGGCCCATGCTGCAGAAGATGAAGGCCAGCGCGGTGGTGGCAAACACCTCAAAGAAGCCCTCGACCCAGAGATGGACAATCCACCAGCGCCAGTATTCCATGATGGAAATTGGTGTCCGCTCCCCGTAGAAGAACCCGGCGCCATAGAACAGTCCGATGGCCACCACGGAGGCGGTCAGTAGCGCCAGCAGGTTCTTGTCGCCCGGCTGTTTCAGGGCGGGAACGATGCCCCTGAGCATGAGTACCAGCCAGAAGGCGATGCCGGTGAATTTGCCGATTTGCCAGAGACGCCCCAGGTCCACGAACTCATAGCCCTGGTGTCCGAGCCAGAAGTTCAGCTCCGGTGGCATGATCTGGGCGATGGCCAGGAAATTGCCGATGAACGAACCGACGACCACCAACACCAGGGCCCAGAAGAGGATGTCGACGCCGAGTTTCTGGAATTTCGGATCCTTGCCGCCGTTGATGATGGGGGCGAGGAACAGGCCGGCCGCCAGGAATCCGGTGGCAATCCAGAACAGCGCTGCCTGGATATGCCAGGTCCGGACGAGTGAGTAGGGGAACCATTTCGACAGATCAAAGCCATAGAAGCTCTGCCCCTCGACGGTGTAGTGCGCGGTTACCCCACCCATCATCACCTGGAAGGCGAGCAGGGCCACCACCAGGAACAGGTATTTGCCCAGCGCTTTCTGGGACGCTGTCAGTTTGACCAGGGACAGGGGATCGGACGCCGGGGCTGACGGTTCTGCTTCGTCATGCTTGCGCAGGAACGACCAGGCCCAGACCAGTCCGCCGACGCCAGCAATGAGCAGCACGATGCTGACAATGGACCAGACAATGTTCTCCGCGGTGGGTTGATTGTCGATCAGCGGCTCATGGGGCCAGTTGTTGGTGTAGGTCGCTTCGCTGCCCGGGCGGTCGGTGGACGCTGCCCATGCCGTCCAGAAAAAGAACTCGGTCAGACGCTCCCGGCGTTTCACATTCGGCAGAGTGTCTTCCTTCATGGCGTAGTGTTCGCGAGTGGACCGCAGCTCCGGGGCATCGCTGAACAGGCGGCTGTAATAGTCGGCGGTTTCCCTGATCGCTTGAATGCGCCGATCCGACAGGGTCAATGTCCCGGTTTCCGGATCATAGGTGTTGGTCCGGTAGGCGGTTTTCAGTCGGTATTGCAGGTCGTTCTGTTCCGGGCCGCTGAGGTTGCTGTATCGCGTGCCATAGGTTTCCATGGCAGCGATGTTCAACCACGCAAGCAGTTCCCGGTGCAGCCAGTCGGCCGTCCAGTCCGGCGCCTGATAGGCTCCGTGCCCCCAGATGGAACCCAGCTGCATGCCACCCACGGACTGCCAGGCGGTCTGTCCGTCGAGGATGCTGTCCTCGGTCATGAGTGTCTGGCCGTCGGCATTCACTACCCGATCGGGTATCGGTGGTGCGGCGCGGTAGACCTCCGTGCCGAAGTAGCCCAACAGGGCAAAGGTGACAGCCAGTGTGGCGATCAGAATCAGCCACAGTCTTCGGTAATTAGCCATGAGATGCTCCTCCCAAACCCCCGTCTACCCGGGTGAACAGAACGTTGTTTTCCAGTTGGATGTGCGCCAGAAGATCGTCCCTGAAGGTTCCGATGCCCTCGTAGAGCGCCTGCCATGTCTTGCAGGCGCCTTCGGGGATCGAAAGGTGGCCGGTGGTCGCCAGGATATTCTCAAGGGCCTGGCCGTGGTCGTCATGTTCGTGCCGCATGACGGAGACCGGCCCGGTGGCCATGCCCTGGATTCCCCTCGCGATCATGGGGAACAGGATCTGCTCTTCCTTTGCCATGTGGGACTCCAGTTCGGTCTGCATGTCCTTCAATTGTCCGGTGAGACCCGAGGGGCAGAGGGGATGACCACCGTGTACCCGCTCCACCCGTTCTGAAAGGCGGATCAGTTCCGGGAGCTGTTCACGGTGAACGTCATGAAAGCGGTTGAGGATATGCTCGATCAGACTCTCTGTCGGCAAATCCTCGGTCGCGGCCAGGGACGATGAATGCAATGCCATATTCATAGTGTTCTCCTCCTTTAAAAGATTTACATAGAATACATCTTTAAATTTTAAAAAGTAAAGGTGGTAAATCTTTTGGGGTAGGGGTTTGTATTTAGAGCCCCTGACTGGAGTGGCTATTGCAATTAAGGAACCCTGCGCCTAGCATAAGAAATATACAAAATATATCTTTAAGAGGTGTGTTATGGAGCGTTTTCTCGCGTTGGCTAATTCCTCCCTGATTCTTTGTGTTGCCGGGCTCTGCGCAACGATTCTGATCGCCTATCCGTTGGCTGAGGCCTTTTCGATGGCCGTGCAAATTCTGGCTCACATCGGGACCTTGCTGTTTGCCGTTGGCGTCAAGGTATCGTATGTCGCCCGGCTTGCCTTCCTGAGTCGGCTCGGCAGACCTCTGCATTGATTCCGGGTATAATAGATGCAGCAAATGGCGCCGGTCGGTACGTTGAAAATTGCGCTTTATCGGAAAACCGGATGTTGGTTTTCAGCGTAAAAGAGAGTTGGCCGGCGTAGGGAACAGAGTCTGAAAGCTCCTTCCTGGCTGCAAGAATGACCATCGAATACCGGAGTACAGAATGCATATCACCCGTTATACGGATTACTCACTTCGCGTACTGATCTATCTGGCGGTACAGGGTGATGAGCTTGCGACCATCCAGGAAATTGCCGACAGCTACGACATTTCCAAGAATCATCTTATGAAAGTCGTGCATCAGCTGAACAAGAAAGGGTACATCGAGACCATTCGGGGCAAGAAAGGCGGCATGCGCCTGCATATGGCGCCCGAAGAGATCAATATTGGTATTCTGGTCCGTGAAACGGAGCAGGATCTGAGCATCGTTGAATGCTTCTCCTCGAAGAACGCCTGTCGGATAACCCCTGTGTGTGGCCTGAAATCGATGCTCGGAGAAGCATTGACCGCTTTTCTTGCGGTGCTCGACAAATACAATCTGGCCGATGTTATCCAGGATAAACACCGGCCACAGCTATTGCGCCTGCTTCAGATCGCCTGAGGCGCGTTGGCTCGCTCCAGCCGAAGCCGCATCCGGTCCGGCAGGGAGTACTGACCGATTCGCTTGAGTACCGTGCCGTACTGTTTGAAGAAGGAACCGGTGTTGTAGTGGATTCCATGCTTCCTGCAGACGGCCTGGACCCGCTCTGAAATTTCCGGATACCGGTGTGCCGGCAGGTCCGGGAATACATGGTGCTCGATCTGGTAGCTCAGGTGCCCGCTCAGGATGTGCAGCCAGCGCCCGCCGGTAAAGTTGGACGAACCGGAGAGCTGGCGGAGGTACCAGTGGCCCTTGCTTTCCCCCTCACACTCTTCCTCGGTAAAGGTTTCCGCATCCTGGGTGAAGTGCCCGCAGAAAATCACGGTGGATGACCACAGGTTGCGAATCAGGTTGGCGCTGATGTTGCCCGCCAGGACAATGGGGGCCACAGGCAGCGTCAACAGCGGGAAGAAGACATAGTCCTTGAACGCCTGGCGGCCACCTTTCCGTGCGAACTCTTTCAGGAACGGCAGTTTGTCGCGCCAGCGGATTTCACGCCGATGCAGTTTTTCGGTTTCCAGTTCGTGCAGGCCGACGCCCCACTGGAACAGCACCGTCAGCAACACATAATTGATGAACTGCAAAGCGTGCCAGGGCTTCCATTTTTCGTCATCGCTGAGGCGAAGTACGGCGTAGCCGTAGTCCCGGTCCTTGCCAATAATGTTGGTGTAGGTGTGGTGCTCATAGTTATGCGTACGGCGCCACGAATCGCCACTGCAGACAGTGTCCCATTCGTAGGTCTGGGAGTGCAGGTTCGGATCGTTCATCCAGTCGTACTGGCCATGCATCACGTTATGGCCGATTTCCATGTTCTCCAGGATTTTCGCCACGCCCAGCGAGGCAGTGGCCGCCACAAAGACCGGCGGAATGAAGCCAAAGGGCATCAGGACCCGGCCGCCGATCTCCAGTGTCCGGTGCAGTCGGACCATGCGACGGATGTATTGCGCGTCGCGCTCGCCGAGGTCTGCCAGCACGTCATCGCGGATGGCATCGAGATCCTGTTCCAGTTCCTGCAGTTGGGTTTCGTTCAGTTTTTTCATGATTAGCTCCTTGCAGCGTCGTTAAACGAAAAGGCTGCGATTACTCAATTCAATCGGGTTAAACGTCGACGGAAACCGGCCCCTGGGGTACCGAGATACACAGCTGGACGTTTTCTTCGCCCGGCCCGGATACCTCGCCGGTCAGTCGGTTGATTACGGTGCCGCTGGTCTTGCGGCAGCTGCACTGGTGGCAGATACCCATGCGGCAGCCGTATTGAGGCGTCAGGCCTGCGGCTTCGGCAATCTCCAGCAGGTTGGCATCGCCCTCGGAACTCACCTGCACGTCACTGTTGGTGAAGGTCACGTTGCCACCGGTGTCGCCTTCCAGGCGAGCCGGGGCCGGGGGCGCGAAAAAGGTACTGTGGATCTGGTCTTCGCGGATACCGCGCTCGGACAGCAGATTGTTGGCCAGGTCCATCAGCCCCTTGGGGCCGCATAAATAGACCTGTCGACCCTTGAGGCCCGGGATGCCGTCAAGATCACTGCCGGTCAGGAACCGGGGATCGGGCGTTTCGTGGGTGGCAATAATCGTCAGCGTCAGAGCCGGGTAGCGGGCTGCCAGTGCCCGGAGCTTTTCTCCGGCAATGACATCGTTTTCCGTACGCACGAAGTACAGCAAAGTGACCGGTGCGTTGTAGTCCCGGGCCGCCATGGTTTCCAGCTGGCTCAGCACCGGCGTGATGCCGCTACCACCGGCAATGTAGAGCACCGGCCGGGCAGGTTCCGGAATCAGGAAGTCGCCAAAAGCCTCGCCCAGGCCGATGACATCGCCCGTTTCGAGATGGTCGTGCATCCAGTTGGTGACCAGTCCGCCGGGCAGGCGTTTGATGGTCAGAGTGATCTCTCCCTGGGCTTTCCAGAGTCGGGGAGAGCTGGACAGGCTGAAAGTGCGGGTACGGCGGACGCCCTCCACATCGGTACAGATGTTCACATGCTGCCCCGCCTCAAAGCCCTGCCACCGTCCAGCCGGCTTCAGGACAAAGGTTTTGGTGTCTTCCGTTTCCCGGATCACCTGTTGTACGCGAGCCGGTGTGTACGCCTGTACCAACATCGGGTTGATTTCTGATAACAGTGGGTCCAGCCAGGAGGCCGGATTGTTCTGGTTGGACAGTTGTTTTCCAAGCCAGTGAAGCGCTTTGGTGCGTGTGTTGCTCGATAACATGGTCATTGTCTCCATGGGATCCGTGGTACTCATCGTGAAGCGATGTGTACACTTGTTCACTAATGTGTACGACTGTACACACGAGTTGATCCGGCAACAATCCATGTCGATGAGTTGGCGCAAAATGACAAGGTTCAAAGACTTTCTTTTTGTGAAATGTGTACACTTGTGAACCTGGTATTCCGATGGCGCACGGCAGATGACAGAACGACAACGGCGAAAGCCCGGGGAAACCCGGGAGAAACTGATGAATGCGGCGCTGGCGCTGGTCGGCAAGGGCCGGCACTTTGCCAGTCTGGGGATTCGGGAAGTTACCCGGCAGGCGGGCGTCGTGCCCACGTCCTTCTACCGGCATTTCCGGAATATGGACGATCTGGGATTACAGCTGGTGGATGAACTCGGGCTGGTATTGCGACGAATGATGCGGGAAGCCCGGGCCAACGTCCTGCAGTCCGACAAGCTGATAGAAGAGTCGGTGGGAATTTTTGTTGCCCACGCGCAGGCCAACCGGAGCTTTTTTCTGTTCATGGCCCAGGGCCTGGCAGGGGAAAGCCGTGCGGTACAGGAAGGCATCCGGAGTGAAATGCGTTTCTTCGCCAGTGAATTGGCCAACGACCTTCGTCGGCTCCGGCTGATGGAGCATCTGAGCGACGCCGACCTGGACCTGACCTGTGATCTGGTGGTGCGTACCGTGGCGTTCAGTCTGACCGACCTGCTTAGCGTCTCAACGGACGACGATTACCAGATCGGCCAGATCCGGAAGCGGACGACCCGCTTCCTTCAGATGATCTTCCTCGGTGCCGGCCACTGGCAGAGCGACAGCGCCTGAATCACTCTTCGATTATTTCGGTGTGCTGGGTTTGGTGGCTTTCCTGCGCCGGGCGGTTTTGGGTGTCGGCGGCAGGATCAGGCTTTCCAGCTCATCCAGCGCCTCGCCGGTGTAAACCGCCAGTTTCTGCATGCTTGGCAGAGTATCCCGGCAGCCGGTGTAACCGAAATTCAGTGAACCGGCGTAGCTCAGGCAGGTGATGTTCAGCGCGCCGCCGTGGGCAATCAGCGACACTGGGTACATTGCTTCCAGCCTGGCTCCCTCGTAGTAGAGCGTGTGCTCCGGTCCCGGTACGTTGGAGATGGTCACGTTGAACACAGGTCGCATGCGTCCGCCCATACCCGACATCAACTGCAGGATGTACGGTGACATCAGCAGCATGGTGTACTGGGTCAGGGCACTGCGTGGCAGCTTCTGCAGATGTTCCTTGGCCCGACGGGTCGAGGTCTTGATGTCCTGGAGTCGCGTCAGCGGATCTGCTTCGTCGGTGGCCAGCGAGGCGATCATGAAACTGATCTGGGTGCCCGTACCCTGGTCGTCCGACGGCCGGATGTTCACGGGGATCCCCGCGGTCAGCGGAATGTTCGGCAGGTTGTCCTGCTCCACCAGAAAGCGTCTCAGGGCCGTACCGCACAGGTACAGAACAATGTCATTCAGCGACCCGCCGGACGCGTGTGCCAGGGCCTTCAGGCGATCCAGCTGGTAATGCTGGGTGGCGAACCGGCGCTGGCCGGTTACCCGGTGGCTCAGGATCGACTGGGGGCCGGTAAACGGCGCGGTCAGCCCGTCTTCCGGATGGCGGACCGAATGGAACAGCCGGTTGCCGGCCTGCCACAGCCTCGGGGCCATGTCTGCCTGGAGCTTCAGCGCGTCCATGGCCTGGGAAACGGCGGCGGGAATGCTGGCTTCCGAGTCGGTTTTACTGCCCCGGCGGCGCTGGGGTTTGACGGTCCAGGGCGGTGGCATATCCCGTTTGTCCGGATCCGTTGTCAGCACCCGCTGCATCAGCCGTACACCGCTGATGCCGTCGATCATGGAATGGTGCATCTTGGTGTAGAGGGCGAAGCGGTTGTTTTCCAGCCCCTCGATCACATGGCATTCCCAGAGAGGACGGGAAAAATCCAGTGGGTTCGAATGCAGACGGCTGACCAGGATACCGAGTTCCCGCTCGCCGCCGGGACGGGGCAGGGCGGAATGGCGGACGTGGTAATCCAGGTCGATGTCCTTGTCCTTTTTCCAGTAGGGCGCGACTACCCGCCCCAGAAAGCCGGACCAGGCCAGTTTGTAACCCCAGGGCGGGGCGACATCCCCGGCTTCTTTCATGCGGGCGACCATGTCCCGCAGGAAGGTTTCGGGAGCGCCCTCCGGCAGTGAAAAAATCTGCAGCGTACCCACATGCATCGGGGTGTCTTCAGATTCCACGGCCAACCATGAGGCATCCAGTGTTCCCAGACGTTTCATTCCTTGTTTTACTCCACCTATAAGGGATTTCTATTTATAGGGTGCAAGTATACTGATATCCAACAGTGTGCACGATGAAATAGGTGCTAAAGTTCTCTGATTTTGAGTGGTTTCACGATCGGCTGGCGGAGATTGATATGCAGTTTCTCAATGGCATTACCCTGCTTCTCATCTATCAACTGGTGGGTGAAGTCACCGTGCGTTTGCTGGGGATCCCGATTCCGGGGCCGGTACTGGGTATGGTGATGCTGTTCATCACTCTCATGATTCGGGGCGCGGCGCCGGACTCTGTGGAGCAGGCCTCCGGGGCGCTGCTCAGCCACCTTTCGCTGTTGTTTGTTCCGGCGGGTGTCGGAATGATGGCCCACTTTCATCGCATCGCCGAGGAGTGGGTGCCGATTACCCTGTCGCTGTTGCTCAGCACGGTCATCACCATGGTCGCGACGGCCCTGATCATGCAGGCAACGACCCGATGGCTGGTGAAGCAACCGATGGCGGAGGAGCAGAACAATGACTGATCCCGGGCTGAAGGATATCTGGGTTTACCTGGCGGCCTCGCCACTGCTGGGATTGACCATCACCCTGGTGGCCTATGGTCTGGCCTATCGCCTCTATCTGAAAAGCCATTCCAATCCGCTGGTGAATCCGGTGGTGACGTCGGTCGCCATGCTGATCGGGCTCCTGCTGCTGACCGGCACGTCTTATGATGATTATTTCGAGGGCGGTCAGTTCGTCCACTTCCTTTTGGGGCCGGCCACCGTCGCGCTGGCGGTACCGCTGTATCAGCAGTTTTCCCGCCTGCGGCAGCTTTGGCTGCCGGTGACCATCTCCCTGCTCAGTGGTGTGGTGATTGCCGCCGGGAGCTCCATCTGGCTGGCGCGATTCTTTGGCGGCTCCACGGAAATCCAGATGTCCCTGGCCCCCAAATCCGCAACCGCGCCCGTGGCGATGGGGATCTCCGAGAAGATCGGAGGCCTGCCTTCGCTGACGGCGGTGCTGGTGGTGGTGACCGGCATCACCGGCGCCGTGCTTGGCACCAAGTTGTTTGAATTGATCCGGGTCCGGGATGATACCGCCAAGGGCATTGCCATGGGCGTCGCGGCCCATGGCATCGGCACGGCGCGGGCCTTTCAGGTGAGTTCCCAGATGGGGGCATTCTCGGGTCTGGCCATGGCGCTGTCGGCATTTGCCACCGCCGTGCTGGTACCGTGGCTCGTGGACTGGATGCAGGCGCTTTTTTAAGGCACATTCCGTAAACAACGTAAACAGACGATGACAACAACACGCAGAGGCAAGCCAACCATGCAAACGAAGTTTCTTCTAGACGAAAGCCAGATGCCGAAATACTGGTACAACCTGCAGGCCGATTTTCCGGAGCCGTTGCCTGCGGTCCTGCACCCGGGCACGCAGCAACCGGTCGGGCCCTCGGATCTGGAACCTTTGTTCCCGATGGAACTGATCCAGCAGGAAGTGACCACCGAGCGGGAGATCGAGATTCCCCAGCCGGTTCGCGACGTCTATCAGCTCTGGCGCCCGGCGCCGCTGTATCGGGCTCATCGTCTGGAGAAGGCGCTTGGCACGCCTGCGAAGATCTTCTACAAGTATGAGGGCGTCAGCCCGGCGGGCAGTCACAAGCCCAACACCGCCATCCCCCAGGCATTCTATAACCAGCAGGCGGGCATTCGGACGCTCACCACCGAAACGGGAGCAGGCCAGTGGGGGACCTCGTTGTCGTTCGCCGGTTCGCTGTTCGATATCGATGTCACGGTGTTCCAGGTGCGGGTCTCCTACGATCAGAAACCCTATCGTCGTGCGGTCATGGAGACGTACGGAGCCAAATGCGTTCCATCACCGTCGGAGCTGACCGAATTCGGCCGCAAGGTGCTGGCGGACAATCCGGACCACACTGGTAGCCTGGGGATCGCCATTTCCGAAGCCGTGGAGCTGGCGGTGCAGGACCCGAACACCAAGTACGCCCTTGGTTCGGTGCTTAACCACGTGTTGCTGCACCAGAGTGTCATCGGACTGGAAGCCATGCAGCAGATGGAAATGGCCGATTGCTGGCCAGACGTCATTGTGGGCTGTACCGGTGGCGGTTCCAACTTTGCCGGTATCGCGTTCCCGTTCATGGGGCATGCCCTGCGGGGCGGTGAGAAGTCCCGTATTGTGGCGGTGGAACCCTCCGCCTGTCCGACTCTGACACGCGGGAAATACGCCTACGATTACGGCGATACCGCACACATGACCCCGCTGACCAAGATGCATACGCTGGGTTCCGGCTTCACGCCGCCCGGCTTCCATGCCGGTGGCCTGCGCTACCACGGCATGGCGCCGATGGTGTCCCACGCCAAGGAGTTGGGCCTGTTCGATGCCGTGTCCTATACCCAGAAGGAATGTTTCGAGGCGGGCGTCCTGTTTGCCCGGAATGAGGGAATCGTGCCGGCGCCCGAGGCCAACCACGCGGTAAAGGGGGCTATTGAAGAAGCCCTGCGCTGCAAGCGCGAAGGCAAGGACGAGGTGATCCTGTTCAACCTGTGTGGCCACGGTCATTTCGACATGGCGGCCTACACGGCGTACTTTGCCGGCGAGTTGAGCGACCACGAGTACGACGATCAGGAACTGGCAATGGCCCTGTCGGGTCTGCCCTCCGTTTCTGCCTGATCCATGAGTGCAACCGGGGCCTCTTGGCCCCGGTTTCCCCACAGTCTCCTGATCCTCGGACAGCCGTCAGTGGCCGTCAATATCCTCGAAATCGGGCGGCGGGCAGTGGTATTCCTCCACTACGGTGCCCTCATCGACGCTTTCCAGATGCACATCAAACCCCCAGAGGCGGTGCACATGCCGGACCACCTCTTCGGTGTCTTCGGCCAGCGGAACCCGGTCGACCGGGATATGCCGGAGGGTCAGGGAGCGGTCGCCCCGGACGTCCACATTCCAGACCTGGATGTTGGGTTCCCGGTAGCTGAGGTTGTACTGGCGCGCCAGTTTCTCCCGCAATGGCCGGTAACCGGGATCGTCGTGGATGGCGGTGACCGTGTAGTGGTCTTCCTGATCGTCGTTCTCAATGGAGAACAGCTTCAGGTCCCGCATGACTTTCGGGGACAGGAACTGTTGGATAAAGCTCTCGTCCTTGAAGTTGTGCATCGCAAAGTGCAGCGTTTCCACCCAGTTCGAGCCGGCAATATCCGGGAACCACTCACGGTCCTCGTCGGTGGGGTGTTCGCAGATGCGGCGCAGATCCGTAAACATCGAGAAGCCGAGGGTGTACGGGTTGATGCCTGAATACCAGGGACTGTTGAAGGGCGGCTGATAGACCACGGCTGTGTGGCTCTGGAGAAACTCCAGCATGAAGCCGTCGTTGACCAGGCCCTTCTCATACAGCCGGTGCAACAGGGTGTAGTGCCAGAAGGTTGCCCAGCCTTCGTTCATGACCTGTGTCTGGCGTTGCGGGTAGAAGTACTGGCCGAGCTTGCGCACGATACGGATGATCTCGCGCTGCCAGGTTTCCAGCAGGGGCGCATTCTTCTCGATGAAGTAAAGCAGGTTCTCCTGCGGCTCCTCGGGAAAACGCCGCTGGCTTTTCACCGAATTCTCGTCGTCGTCCAGCTTGGGAATGGTACGCCACAGGTCATTGATACGACGTTGTTGATACTCTTCCCGCTCCTTCTGGCGCCGCGCTTCTTCCGAGGCCGATATGGGCGGCGGACGTTTGTACCGATCCACGCCGTAATTCATCAGGGCATGGCAGGAGTCGATGATCTGTTCCACCGCATCCAGGCCGTAGCGTTCTTCGCACTCGGCCACGTAATTCCGGGCGAATACCAGATAATCGATGATTGCGCTGGCGTCGGTCCAGGTGCGGAACAGGTAGTTGCCCTTGAAGAAGGAGTTGTGGCCGTAGCAGGCATGGGCAATGACCAGTGCCTGCATGGGCAGGGTATTCTCCTCCATCAGGTAGGCAATGCAGGGATTGGAGTTGATGACGATCTCATAGGCCAACCCCATCTGGCCCCGCTGGTAGCCTTTCGCTGTGTTCAGGAACTGCTTGCCGAACGACCAGTGATGGTAGCCCACCGGCATGCCCACCGAGCTGTAGGCGTCCATCATCTGTTCGGCACTGATGACTTCCACCTGGTTGGGGTAGGTGTCCAGTCCGAATTCCCGGGCGCACTCGGCAATGGCCTCGTCATACTCCCGAATCAGATCGAACGTCCATTCCGAGCTGGTGGAGATGGGTTTCCGGGTGTTGGAGGGAGCGTTGTCCGGAGCGTTCGGACGATCGACGATATCACTCATGCGGCTTTCCTCTCGAACAACTGGCGGAACACGGGGTAGATCTCACCTGGATCCGCAATCTGCTGCATGGCAAAGCTCTGGGGGAATCGCTCCATGATCTTTTCATACTCGTACCAGAGCATCTGGTGATCCTGGGGCGTGATTTCCACATAGGCGTAGTACTGCACCAACGGGAGGATCTGATTGGCCAGCAACTTTCCACAGACCGGGGAATCATCGTTCCAGTTGTCACCATCGGATGCCTGGGCGGCGTAGATGTTCCACTCAGACGGGGAGTAACGGGACTCGATAATCTTCTGCATCAGTTTCAGCGCACTGGACACGATGGTGCCACCGGTTTCCCGGCTGTAGAAGAACTCCTCCTCGTCCACCTCCTTGGCGCTGGTGTGGTGGCGAATAAAGACCACTTCGATCTTCTTGTAGTTCTTCTTCAGGAACAGGTACAGCAGAATGAAGAAGCGTTTGGCGATGTCCTTGTGCATCTGGGTCATCGAACCTGAGACATCCATCAGGCAGAACATGACCGCACTGGTGGCCGGCTTGGGCTGCTTCACATGTTGCCGGTAACGCAGATCGATTTCATCAATGAACGGGATGCGCCGGACGTTGGCCTTAAGGCGTGCAATTTCCTCCTCCACGGCCTTGATCTGGTCCTCATGGCTGAAGGCGGCATCGAGTTCCTCCGGGGCCGATTTCAGCTCCTCAAGCTGCTTTTCCAGGTCGCGGATCTTTTTCCGACGGGCACCGCCAAGCCCAAGGCGTCGGGCATGGGCTCCCCTGAGGGAGCGCACCACGTCGAGCTTCGCGGGAATCCCCTGATTGGTGAAACCGGCACGCACGTACTTGAAAGCTTCCGTGTCCTTGAGTTTCTTGCGGGCCAGGTTGGGAAGTTCGAGGTCGTCGAACAGAAAATCCAGGAACTCCTCCTGGGTGATCTGGAAGGCGAATTCGTCCATGCCTTCGCCGTCGGGGCTGGCCTGTCCGGGGCCGCCACCCTGGCCGCCACCGCCTTCGGGTTTGGGAATGGTGTCGCCGGCGATAAAGTCCTGGTTGCCCGGGTGCACCATTTCCCGGCGGCCCCCCTGGCCATGATGAAACACCGGCTCGTCGATGTCGCGGGTGGGAATGCTGACGCTTTCCCCCCGCTCCACGTCGGTGATCGAGCGCTTGTGCACCGCATCGGCTACCGCCTTCTTGATGTGGTGCCGGTACCGGCGCAGGAACCGTTCCCGGTTCACTGCGCTCTTGTTTTTGCCGTTCAGCCGCCGGTCGACGATGTGGGTCGTACCCATAATGCTACTCCTGTCAGTGACCGATCACTGATTCAGTGAGACTTGCGAACGCGCAGATACCATTCGGCCAGTAGCCGGACCTGCTTCTCGGTGTAGCCTCGTTCGACCATACGCTCGACGAACTGCTTGTGCTTCTTCTGATCTTCCTGACTGGCTTTGGGGTTGAAGGAAATGACCGGCAGCAGGTCCTCGGTATTGGAGAACATCTTCTTCTCGATCACGCTGCGCAGCTTCTCGTAGCTGAGCCAGGATGGATTCCGACCCTGGTTGTTGGCTCGCGCCCGGAGGACGAAGTTGACCACCTCGTTGCGGAAATCCTTCGGGTTGCTGATACCCGCCGGCTTCTCGATTTTCTCCAGTTCGTCGTTGATCGAGGCGCGGTCGAGGATTTCGCCGGTCTCCGGATCCCGGTACTCCTGATCCTGGATCCAGAAGTCGGCATAGGTGACGTAACGGTCGAACAGGTTCTGGCCGTATTCGCTGTAGCTCTCCAGGTACGCGGTCTGGATTTCCTTGCCGATGAACTGGACATAGTGCGGTGCCAGGTATTCCTTGATGAAGCGCAGGTATTTCTCCTGGATCTCGGACTGGAACTGCTCCTGTTCGATCTGCTTTTCCAGAACATAAAGCAGGTGCACCGGGTTGGCGGCGACTTCCGTGGTATCAAAGTTGAAAACCTTGGACAGGATCTTGAAGGCAAAACGGGTGGACAGTCCGTCCATCCCTTCCATCACGCCCGCGGCATCCCGGTATTCCTGGATCGATTTGGCTTTCGGATCGGTGTCCTTGATGTTCTGGCCGTCATACACCTTCATCTTGGAGAAGATGCTGGAGTTTTCCGGTTCCTTGATCCGCGACAGCACCGAGAACTGCGCCAGCATGTCCAGGGTATCCGGCGCGCAGGGCGCTCCGGCCAGGGAACTGTTGGTCAGCAGCTTCTTGTAGATCTCGATTTCTTCGGTGACCCTCAGGCAGTAGGGCACCTTGACGATATAGACCCGGTCCAGGAACGCCTCGTTGTGCTTGTTGTTCCGGAAGGTCTGCCATTCCGACTCGTTTGAGTGGGCCAGGATGACACCGTCAAACGGAACCGAACCCATGCCCTCGGTGGTGTTGTAGTTGCCTTCCTGCGTGGCGGTCAGCAACGGGTGGAGAACCTTGATCGGCGCCTTGAACATCTCCACGAATTCCAGCAGGCCCTGGTTGGCCTTGCACAGGCCACCGCTGAAGCTGTAGGCGTCCGGATCGTCCTGGGAGAAGTCTTCCAGCATCCGGATGTTGACCTTGCCCACCAGCGCCGAGATGTCCTGGTTGTTGTCATCCCCCGGTTCCGTCTTGGCGACACCGATCTGGTCCAGCACGGACGGATAACGCTTCACCACCCGGAACTGGCTGATATCACCACCGAATTCATGCAGGCGTTTCACCGCCCAGGGAGAAATGATGGAACTGAGGTAGCGCCTGGGAATGCCGTATTCCTCTTCCAGAATCTGGGCGTCCTCGGCGGGATCGAACAGCCCCAGCGGCGATTCGTTCACCGGGGACCCCTTGATGGCATAGAAGGGGACCTTCTGCATCAGGGCCTTGAGCTTTTCAGCGAGGGAGGATTTACCACCGCCCACCGGACCGAGCAGATACAGGATCTGCTTCTTCTCTTCCAGGCCCTGGGCCGCGTGGCGGAAAAACGAGACGATGTTTTCAACGGCATCTTCCATGCCGTAAAACTCGTGGAATTCCGGGTAACGCTTGATGACTTTGTTGGAAAATATGCGTGACAGTCTCGGGTCACGGGAGGTATCGACCAGCTCTGGCTCGCCGATGGCAATTAACATTCTCTCTGCGGCCGTGGCGTAGGCCGTTGGGTCCTTTTTGCAGATCTCCAGGTATTCCTCAAGGGAGTATTCTTCCTCCTGAGTCGCTTCATACCGGTCTTTGAAATGCTGCAGTATGCTCATAGATGGCCCCTCGCTCGCTGTTATTCAGCTATTCAGTACACGCAATTTCCCCGTTGCTGTTGGCACCGCCTGTCCAGGCGGTAGTTTTCTGGTTATGGGTGGAAGGAATGGATACTTTCAAGCCATCCTGGATCTTTCGATCTCTTCGGCTTGCTTAATCTGAGCTTAGTTCAGGTTCGGAGGGTTGGACAGTGAGGGAGTGGTTAAGGTTCATTAAATTGTGTTACCGCGGACGGGGCTTTCGTAGCTCTCCTGGCTTGGGGGGGTGGAGCGCACCGGGGGTTCTTTTTCGGGGCGGATTGTGAACTCGCTTCGCTCAGACATCACATTCACCCCGAAAAAGAACCCCCGATACACTCCGATCAGACTCAGCAGAAATGTCTTGCAACTCGGCCCGGAGAGCGGCGGCACCCAAGAGGTCTGCCGAGGCGGGAACGGGTGGGGGTGTCTTCCAAGAAATGATCGACTGTCTGAGCGAAGCGAGTTTATTCGAGCATTTCTTGGAAGACACCCCCACTCGTCGCCCGCCAAGACTCCCAATCCATCAGTCTGGGAGTCACAGAACTCAAAGCTTGGTCAACCGGAACACACTCTCCGAAGCGCCCTCCAGACCCCGTCGCTTGGCAAACGGATGATCCTTCGCGAGCGTGTTGGTGAGAATGTGCTCGATGTCGTAGTCGAGCCCGTACAACTCCTGTACTTCGTCGTTGCTGACGTTGAACGGCGGTCCCTTGATTTCGGTGTCGTAGTCCAGGGTGATCAGCAGAATCCGGGTTCCGTCGGGGATAATGGTCGTAAGGTGCTCCACGTATTTCTGACGCATGGAGGGAGGCAGCGCAATCAGCGCGGCGCGATCGTAAACCAGACGGACGTGCTTGAGATCGTCGGGGACCAGCTGGAAAAAGTCGCCGCACCAGATCTCCAGATCGTCATGGACAAATCGGGTAAACGGCTCTCCGGGATGCACTTTTGCCTTTTCCCCGGACTCCTCGAAGAAATCCTTGCAGGCGATCTCGCTTAACTCGACGCCCAGAACAGGGTGGCACCGGTCATGCAGCCACCAGATGTCCCTGGCCTTTCCGCACAGCGGGACGAATACCCCATCGCTGCCTTTGCCAGCCAGGTCCGGCCAGTGATCGTGCAGGTACTGGTTGACGGTTCCTTCATGGAAGCCGATTTCCTTCTTCGCCCAGCGTTCATGCCAGAATTCGTGTTCCACAGACGGTTCCTCCACGGGATTTGGACGTTTTCTCCAGTCTACCTTAATCTGTAGCCTTCTTGAGTTAGGAGAAAAGCATGAAAGCGGTATTCCTTGACGCTAGCACACTGGGTGGCGATGTCGATCTGTCCTCCATTGAAACCGCAACGGGCGGACTGAAAAAATACGACCGGACCTCACCGGATCAGGTGCTGGAGCGCATACGGGGGTTCGATACCGTGCTGGTCAACAAGGTCGTGCTGACTCGGGAGCACTTCGAAGCCTGCCCGGAACTCAAGACCATTGCAGTAGTCGCGACCGGGCTCAACAACATCGATCAGGCGGCTGCAAAAGCGCATGGCATCCGGGTTCTGAACGTAACCCACTACGGCCGCTCCACCGTCGCCCAGCACACCCTGGCACTGATGCTGGCGTTGGCAACCCGTCTTCTGGACTACGATCGGGACGTGCGAGCCGGGCGCTGGGCCAGGAGCGACATGTTCTGTTTGATGGATCATCCGATTCTTGAACTGGAAGGGCGGACACTCGGGGTGGTCGGCTATGGCGATCTGGGGCAGGGCGTCGTGGAACGTGCCAAAGCCTTTGGTATGAATATCCTGCTCGGTGCCCGCCCCGGGCAGGATGCCGGTGAGGTGGATGGCTACCCACGGATTCCGCTGGATGAGCTGCTGCCGCAGGTGGATGTGCTGTCACTCCACTGCCTGCTGACCGACGAGACGCGGAACCTGATCGGCAAGCGGGAGCTCGAAATGATGAAAAAGGATGCCCTGATCATCAACACCAGCCGCGGTGGTCTGGTGGATGAACAGGCGTTGGCGGATGCCTTGAGGGCCGGCACCATCGGTGGCGCCGGCTTCGATGTGCTGACCGAGGAGCCGCCGCGCCATGGCAATCCGCTACTGGCTGACGACATCCCCAATCTGATCGTCACCCCTCACTCAGCCTGGGCCAGCCGGGAGGCGAGGCAGCGGATTGTGGAGATTACGGCGACGAATCTGTCATCCTGAGATTCGTTGTTCAGTACCGCCAGCCCAGGCTGGCGGATACGCCAAACTGGTGCATGCTCAGTTCAATGTCCTGGCCCGGACCGAGCGGGTTTTCGCCCTTGACGGATTTTTCCGGGGAATAGAAAGCCATGCCGGACACTTCCAGACCATTGCTCAGGGTTCGGGTAAACCCGCCGGTGAAGTGCCATTCCTGAACGCCCGGTGCGAGGACGTTGAACAGAACGTTGTCTTCGGAGATCGGTTGCTCGCCGTAGCTGACACCGGCGCGCCATGCCTGAGCCGGCGTTTGCTGCCACTGCCATCCCAGCTTGACGATGGTCATGTCGTTCCAGCCGAAGCCTGGCCCCTGATCGGTACCCAGTGAACCCGGTGTCAGCGGCATCATCGGGTTGCCCACGCTGTTGATGTCGCTGTACTCGATGCGCTGGACATCCAGCACGATCCAGTGATCCTCGATGCCTGACCACGCCAGCCCGGCATTGAACATCTGGGGAATGTCGAAATCACCCTGTTCGGCGAAAAGGCCGCGGTATTTGTCGAACTCATTCATTTCGAGGATGTTGCGCCAGCTCAGGCCACCGCGCAGATGCTCGGTGATCTGCCCCTGCCAGCCGATCTGGAAGCCATAGCCCCAGGCGTCATCGGTGCCATTGTTGCTCAGGGCATCCGGATCCGACGAGAAGGGCGCAAATTTCTGAAGCCCCTTGGCTTCGAAGCGCTGGTAGGCAATGACGGGTGAAAAACCAAAAGCCTGGTTATCGGAAAACTTCCAGGTCCAGGTCGGGGCAATGAACAGCTGCTCCAGGTTCACGCCGGTGTCGCCCCCATAGAAGGGCCCGCCTTTCTCGCCGGAATAGTCGGTGTTCATGCCGCCGTTGGCGAACACGGACACGCCCACTGTGTTTCGGTCATCCAGCTGGTGATTGATGCCGAAGTGGGGAATCGCGAAAACGTTCGAGTCGCTTTTGTAGGTGCCGGGTTGAAGATAGAAGGTTCCCTGCGGCGGCTGACCGGAGGGGCCGCCCTCGACGGAGTATTCCCGGCGGGGGGAGAAGAGCTCAAGACCGCCGTCGATCCGGTCGCCGACGAACGCCATGCCCGCCGGATTGGTGGCGGCGGCGATGCTGTCCTGGGAGAGCGCGGTGCCAGCACCCGCCATACCTTTGTTGATCGTGCCATAGCCGTGACTGAAATAGCCGTTGGTCGCGAAGGCTGCTGTGGGCAGCATCACGCTGGCGGTGGCAATGGCCAGAACCGTCTTGAGGCGCATATCAAAAACCCGTGTTTGGCAAATGTTGAATGTGGGTTCGTTTTATACAGAAAGCTGGTTATAAGCGGAAGTAATTAAAGCTCATATGGTTATATTGAGCTGTTTGCGCTCGCAAACCGGCGACGATGGGCCATACTGTGTAGCGTTGATCTAGATCGCTGATAAACTGAGCAAAATCACTGGAAACGGGACCTCAAGTGGCTTCATTCCAATTAAAAGAGCGGCTGCAGGCGGCCGAAGACTGGATACTCGCGAACCCCAATCCGCCCCAGCGCTGGCCGTGGACCTGGCTGTACAAGGTCGGACGGTCGGCCTACGCATTGGTCCGCGATGTGATCAGCGGCCAGTTGACCCTGCACGCCATGAGCCTGGTGTACACCACGCTGCTCAGCATCGTGCCCCTGCTGGCTTTGAGCTTTTCCGTGCTCAAGGCGATGGGGGTTCACCAGCGCATGGAGCCTTTCCTGTTTCAGTTCTTTCAGCCAATGGGGCCGGAAGGGGTGGACCTTGCCGAGAAGATTCTGGGCTTCGTGGACAACATGAAGGTGGGGGTCCTGGGTTCCGTCGGGCTGGCCCTGCTGGTTTATACCGTGATCTCGCTGGTCCAGAAGATCGAGCGGTCTTTCAACATGATCTGGCGCGTGCCGGACATGCGCTCGCTGTCCCAGCGTTTCAGCAATTACCTCAGCGTGATCATGGTGGGGCCTCTGCTGATGGTGTCCGCCATCGGGATTACCGCGACCATTTTCTCCTCCGACATGGTCCAGACCCTGATGGCGATCGAGCCGTTCGGTTCCCTTATCCTGGCAGTCAGCCGGTTTACCCCGTTTTTCCTGGTGGTCGGTGCGTTCACCTTCGTCTATGTGTTCATTCCCAACACCCGGGTCAAACTTCGCTATGCATTCATTGCAGGTCTGGTGGCCGGCATCTCATGGCAGGCGGGAGGCATGCTGTTCGCGTCTTTTGTTGCTGGTTCTTCAAAGTACGCGGCCATCTATTCCAGTTTCGCGATCGGCATCATCCTGCTGATCTGGATCTACATGAACTGGATGGTGCTGTTGCTGGGCGCCAGTCTTGCTTTCTACTTGCAGAATCCCGGTTCGGTGGCCAAGCGTAGCCGTGTCCAGATGGCGCCGGAACTCCAGGAAAAAGTTGCGCTGGTGCTGATGTGGATGGTGGCAAAACCCTTCAGTGAGGGTCGCGCTGCGCCGCAGCAGGAAGCACTGGAGCAGGCCTTGAGGGTGCCGGGTGAGGTTACCAGGACCGTCAGTGACAAACTTATCCGCGCGGGTATCCTGACCCTGGCCGGCGGCCAGGGCGATCAGCTGGTTCCGGGGCGAGCGCTGGATCTGATCAGCGTTGGCGATATCCTGTCGGTGGTGCGCGAAGACGAGGACCGGGTTGTAGACCGGTTGCCGTCCATACTGCCGCCCGATCTGATGTCGGATGTCCGTGGCTACGATTCCGAAACCCTGGCGTCGTTGTTGAGGGACGGGATACCTCAGAAGGTCTAGCCGTTCTGAAGCATTCGGCGCAGTGCTTTACGAACCTGCCCGATCTGCTCTGCATTGAGCAGAACCAGTTTGGGCAGATCCTCTTCGGCCAGGTTTCTCTGGTGGGCGTGCCGGAGCACTTCACGACTGGCCAGCACCATGCCGTCGGTTAACGGTGTGTGGACCTGGCGCGGTGAAGGCCGCTCAGCCGACATCAGCAGCGCATGGTATTTGGGTGGCAGGGCCCATTCGTTGGCCAGTAACTGACAGGTCGTCCACTGGTAGCGGGCCGTGACCTGACGGATCAGGGCGGGCTCCGGTTCTGCGCCGGAGGCGCTGGTGCGGCAGATGCGGTTGAGCTCCCGGCGCAGGGTGAGATAGGCCAGCGACGGAAGCAGTCCGGTCATGAAATGGGCGCTGGGGTCGGCGCCCTGAAGCCGTGCAACCATTTCCGCGGCCCGTCCACAGCTCAACCCCCAACGCCAGCAGCGTTGCGCGAACAGCGCTTCGCGACTGTTTCGCGCCGCCATCATCGGCCGCATGACGGCCGCAGCGATGACGTTCCGGATGCCGTCGATGCCGAGCACAAATACCGCCTGGTCCACTGATTCGATCGCGTGTTCCCCGGGTCGGAAATACGGGCTGTTAGCAACCTGCAGAAGCTGGTCGGTCAGGGCCGGATCTTTCAGGATAATATCGGTCAGTTTCTGGCGGTCGGTGGTCTCATCCGACAGGGCCCGCATCAGCATGGGAAGGCTGAGTGGCTGACGGGGCAACTCCTCCAGCGCGCCCGATTGCAGGCGCTCGTCCAGCGTCGCCAGTTCCTGCTGACGATGGCCGATATCTGCCTTTAGTGTTTGAGGGGAAGAATCAAGCAGCCAGCAGAACAGATGTTCCTCAAGCTGGGTGGCCAGCTCCATATCGGAATGGGGTTGTTCGGCGGGATTCTCCCTGGCGGGATTGAAGAGCCGGGTTTCAGGCGCCGGTTCGCTGGTTTGTCCACTGGAAAAAAAGCCTGATATCCAGGAGAGAAAGCCTGGCATCCGTTGCCTCCGGTTCGATCAGTCGCGGTTAAGTACGTATCCCCTCGGCAGAGTATAGTGGGACGTTTCGCACTTGGACAGCGCTGGAAGCAACGGAACCTACTTATAATGAGAAAGCCGTTTCGCCGAAAACGAAGACAAGCTGGCAGACGCCCGCCGCCAGGCCGAGGAAGGCGCCTACGAGAATCAGCTTGATTTCATCTTCCTGGAAGCAGGGGCGCAGCAGATCCTGGAACTCTTCCGATGACAGGGCAATCATGCGTTCCACCATGATGGATTCGACGGCACGGGCGCGGTCCTGTTCGAACACCGGGTTATTGAAAGACGTCTGGGAGATCTGGATGGCCTTTTCGCCGACCTGGTTTTTCAGGGTAGCGAATCCGGTCGGTCCGAAGGCCATCTGGGTCAGGGCCTTGCCCATGCCGGCGGTTTCATCGACCAGCGGTTTGATGTGTTTCTTCACCATGTTCCTGGCGCGATCCCCCTTGGGCCCCTCGAGGATGGCATTGATGATGTTGCCGACGGTGAGGATTTCGTGGGTCACAATGTGGCAGAAGGACTCTGCCACGGCAGGCTGGCGTTTGAGGAACAGGCCCTGGATGCGGAAAGGCCCGACTTTCTTGGCGTGTAGCGGCCGGAAAATGACGTTCAGGGCGATCCAGTTGGTGGCCCAGCCGACGAGCAGGCCGAAGAAGGGCAGCACCCACCAGCTCGGGTAGATGTACCACACGGCCATCTGGATCAGGCCGAACAGGAAACCGAAGTAGAGGCCGGAATTGACGATGAAGCGGAATTCCACCTCGCCGCATTCGAGGAAAATGCGGTTCAGCAGCTGTTTGTCACGGGCCAGTCGCTCGATGACCATGCCTTTGATGTCGAGCAGGTCTTCGATGTTGTCGGAGATGTCTTCCACCAGGTTGTCGACCAGTTGGGGCGTGGATTTGCGAACCCGGTCGTACACCATCTTGCGGGCCGATGTCGGCAGGTTTTCCCAGAACGTCGGGTATTCCCGAAGCATGAGTTCGTCCACATATTCTTCGATCCGTGGCTCGACGGAATGGACAATGTGGGCGGCGAGCACCTTCGGGTCGATTTGCTGGAAGATTTCCTGGACGGTGCCAATCTTGGAAATGGTGGCATCAACGCTGATGGCCGCCATTTTCCGGGCTTTGGACGGAATGATGCCCTGCCAGCCGAGCAGGGGCGGTTTGCCGATGAATTCCAGCGGATAGAAGGTCATCTTGATCGCCAGCCAGTTGGTGGACCAGCCGATCAGGGCGGCGATGACGGGAATACTCAGGTATTGCCAGAATTCTTGGGACGTCAGCAGGCTTGTCATCCGGTACTCGCACTCGTTCTTTGTTTTTATGCCGGGTCGCATGCAGAGAAGCGGCGTAACCGCCCCAGAACACGCTCCTTGCGGCACATCCATGTGGCGCTTGAGCTCCGCCATCCATGGCTCCGCACAGTTCCGGGTCGGTCACGCCGCTTCTCCGCCCCGATCTGGGAAAGACCGTTCACGGCATTTTTGTCAGACAAGAATAATGTTGATGGGGCCACCGGCTGTCAATGACTGAGTCGCCGAAACGGGACGGCGGCACGGTCGTATGACCTAACCGCCGATGTCCCCCCAGAGCCACTGGCACAGGGCCATGGCGGCGACTGGGGCCGTCTCTGTGCGCAAGACCCGGGGGCCAAGTGCGACAGGCAGGAAGCCGGCATGCTCTGCCGTTTCGATTTCTTCCGCCGTTAGCCCACCCTCCGGGCCGATCATCAGGGCGACGGAGGCGGGCCTGGCCAGGGAATCGAGGCTTTTCTCCGTCCGGTGATGGAGAACCAGTTTCAGGTCGCAGGTTTCGGCTTTTGCGAACCACTGTTCCAGCGTCATGACCGGCAGGATGTCCGGTACCCGGGCGCGACCGCACTGCTCGGCGGCGCTGATGGCGACCTGCTGCCAGTGACGCAGGCGCTTGTCTTCCCGGTCGCCCTTGAGTTTGACGTCGCACCGCTCGGTGGTGAGAGGAACAATGCGCGTGACGCCCATTTCTACCGCCTTCTGGACCGCATAGTCCATCCGGTCGCCCTTCGAGAGGGTCTGGCCAAGGGTGATCTGGAGCGGCGACTCGGTTGCGTTGGGCGTGTCTCCGGTTACCTCGACGGTGACCTGTTTTTTTCCGGCTTCGACGATGGTTGCCTGATAGTCATGACCGTCGCCGTTGAACAGCTGCAGTTCCTGGCCAGGCTGCATTCTGAGAACTCGCCCTACGTGCTGGGCGGCGTTGTCGTCGAGTTGGCAGGTGTGTCCTGCCGCCAGATCCGAATCGGTGTAGATCCGCGGTATGCGCATGGAAGCTTTAGTCCCTCACTGCGATTTCGATGCCTTCGGTGGCGACCTGGGCCAGATGACGAATCTGTTCCTCGGTGATGACGTACGGCGGCATGAAGTAGACCACGTTGCCCAGCGGCCGGAGCAGTGACTCGCGGGTCAGCGCATGCTTGAAGACGCGCATGCCCCGGCGTTCCTGCCATGGGAACAGGGTCTTGCTGGCCTTGTCCTTGACCATCTCGACCGCCAGGGTCATGCCGTGCTGGCGAATGTCGCCGACGTTGGGATGGTCCGCCAGGTGTGCCACGGACTCACCCATGCAGGTGGCCAGTCGGCGGTTGTTCTCGATCACGTTGTCATCCCGGAAGATGTCCAGGGTCGCCAGGGCTACGGCGCAACCAATCGGGTTGCCGGTGTAGCTGTGGCTGTGCAGAAACGCCCGAAGCGTCTCATAGTCGTCGTAGAAAGCGTTATAAACGTCATCGGTGGTGAGTACAACCGATAGAGGCAGATACCCGGCGGTGAGTCCCTTGGACAGGCACATGAAATCCGGAGTGATGCCGGACTGTTCGCAGGCGAAAAGGGTGCCGGTGCGTCCGAAGCCGACGGCGATTTCATCAGCAATGAGGTGCACGCCATAACGGTCGCACGCTTCCCGGAGTTTGGTGTGGTAGATCGGATGGTGCATGCGCATGCCACCGGCGCACTGGATCAACGGCTCCACCACGACCGCACAGATTTCCTCGTGGTTCTCTGCGAGCAGTTTCTCCATGGCCTCGAATTGCCGCAGCGCGTAGGCCTCGTCGGTTTCACCGGGTTCTTTGTTGAAGGCATCGGGCGAGGGCGCGGTCAGCACTTCCATCAGTAGCGGCTGGTAAGTGTCCTTGTACAGGGCAACGTCACCGAGGGCGAGCGCACCGAGCGTCTCGCCGTGGTAGCTGTTGCTCAGGTTCACGAAGTTCTTCTTGCCCGGCCGGCCGTGGTTCTTCCAGTAGTGGTAGCTCATCTTCAGGGCCGCTTCGATGGCCGATGAGCCGTTGTCTGCGTAAAAGCATTTGCTCAGGCCCTCGGGTGTGACTTCAATGAGCCGTTCGGAAAGATTTACAACGGGTTCATGAGTGAACCCGGCCAGGATGACATGCTCGAGCTGTCCGATCTGTTCCTGGATGGCGGCATTGATCCGTGGGTTGGCGTGGCCGAAGAGGTTGACCCACCAGGAGCTGACGGCGTCTATGAAGCGATTGCCCTCGAAATCCTCCAGCCACACGCCTTCGCCACGTTTGATGGGCACCGGCGGGATGGATTCGTGGTCCTTCATCTGGGTACAGGGATGCCAGACAGATTTCAGGTCTCGGGCGACGAGGTCGGCGTTACGCATGCTGGGTCTCCGCTTGTTCTTTCGGCGTCTTGATGGGGCGCTGTTAACCTTCGCGGATATTACAGTTAACAGCGACGTCTGGCCACCGTGCCTTCGTCGAATGATCGCCCGGCCAATGCCGGAAAAGTGTGTGTGTCGCAAAATTCCGGGAACAACAAGAAAGGAGGTGACGAATGGAACTGGAACTGACCCACCCCTATCCGGCCGGGCTTGAAACGGTTCTGGGGAAGTTTTTCGATGAGGGGCATATCCTGGAAAAGAACGAACAGCTGGGTGCCCGGAACGTACGCGTTGCCGAGCTGGTCCGCGACGACTCGTCCGCGAAGCTGGTGGTGGAACGCGAAATGACGCCCTCTATTGAAGTGCCGGGTATGCTTGCGAGCTTCCATCGGACGTGGAATCCGGTGCGCCAGGAAGAGCACTGGTTTCAGAAGAGCGATGGCGAATGGCACTGCGAATTTCGCGTTCACATTGAAGGTGTGCCGGCCCGGATCAAGGGGATGATGCGCCTGGAGGGATCTGGCGACCAGTGCACCAATCACGTGACGCTGAATGTGCGCTGCGATGTACCGCTGCTTGGCAAGAAAATTGCGAAGTTCCTGGCAGAGGATTCCCGGATCAAGATTGACCGTGAGTATGGTGTAACCTCGCGGCTCCTGTAGACAAAAAAGCCTCACCGGACCGGTGAGGCTTTTGGGTGTGCCGATGAGCGCTGGTCGTCAGTGCGCCAGTACTCGCGACAGGAACGCCTGCGTGCGCTCGTTCTGGGGGTTGTCGAACACGTCGTCCGGCTTACCCTGTTCAACGATCTGGCCTTCGTGGATGTAGATAACGCGGTCCGCCACTTCCCGGGCGAAGCCCATCTCGTGGGTGACCACCATCATGGTCATACCTTCCTTGGCCAGTTCGCGCATGACGTCCAGTACTTCGCCGATCATTTCCGGATCCAGCGCCGATGTTGGCTCGTCGAACAGCATCAGGCGTGGCTCCATGGCCAGCGCACGGGCAATGGCCACCCGCTGTTGTTGGCCACCGGACAGATGGCTCGGATACTTGTCCGCCTGACTGCCGATCCCGACCCGGTTCAGCAGTCGCTCTGCGGTGGCGTTGGCCACGGTTTCCGGTGTGTTCTTAACCTTCATGGGCGCCAGCATGATGTTTCTCTTCACCGTCAGGTGGGGAAAGAGGTTGAACTGCTGGAATACCATGCCCACTTCCTTGCGGATCTCCGCCAGGGCTTTCTGATTGCCACCCTTGGGGGCCAGCGGGTGACCGTCTACGGTCAGCTTCCCGGATTCGTATTCTTCCAGGCCGTTGGCGCAACGAATCAGGGTGGATTTGCCGGAGCCGCTGGCGCCGATGATCACCACCACCTCGCCGGGCTCGACAGTAAGATCAATGTTCTTGAGGACATGCAGCTTGCCGAAGTACTTGTTCATGCCCTTCATTTCAACGATATGAGTCATGGGTACCTTTCCTTCAGACAGAAGCCAGTCCGCGCCGTTCGACGAAACGGAGAATCATGGACAGTGACAGGGTAATGGCCAGATACAGCAGGGCGACCACAAAATACACCTCGAAAGCCGTGAAGGTATTGGCGATATAGATCTGCCCCTGACGGACCAGTTCGCCGACGCCGATGACCGAGAACAGGGAGGTGTCCTTGATACTGACGATGGCCTGGTTGCCCAGCGGCGGAATCATCCGACGGAAGGCCTGGGGCCAGATGATGGACCAGAACGTCTGGCTGCGGGACAGCCCGAGGGAAAGCCCGGCTTCGGTCTGGCCCTTGTCGATGGACTGTACGCCACCGCGGACAACCTCGGAAATGTAGGCGCCTGAGTTCAGGGCGATCGCCGCGATCCCCGCGGTCAGCGGGTTGATGGGGGAGCCGATGAGGTCAGGCAGGCCGTAGAAAATGAACAAGACCTGAACCAGGATCGGGGTGCCCCGGAAAATCTCGATGTAGGCAGTGGCCGGCCAGCGCAGGAACCATTTTTTGTTGATGCTCAGCAGGCCGAAAAAAATGCCCAGGACGAAACCAATGAGCAGACCGCCGAACGAGATCAGCAGGGTGTAGGGAATACCCTTGAGCAGGAAAGGAATAGAATCGATGGCTGCTTGCCAATCGAACTGAAAGGAAAAATCCACGGTCAGTGTCTCCGCAGGAAGTTGGACTCGAAAGTGCCGGGGCATGGTGCCCCGGCGCGGGAATCAGACCTTGCGGCCTTTCTGCCCTTTACATGCCTTCCGGCATCGGGCCGAACCACTTCTCGTAGATGTTCTTGTAGGTGCCATCTTCCTTCATGGAGGCCAGGGCCTTGTTGACCGGCTCCACCCACTTGCTGCCGTTGACCAGGGCGATACCGTATTGCTGGCCCTCGTAGAGGGGACCGACGGTTTTCACCTTGCCTTCACCCTTGGTGCGGGCGAAGTAGCCAGCGTTTGGCGCGTCGTAGAACACCGCGTCGATCGCCTGGGACATCAGCGCCATGTACATGTCGGAGCTGCCCGGATACGGAGTAACGCCATCATCCTTGTCCAGGTTGTCCACCAGGTAATCGTAGGAGGTGCTACCGATCTTGGTGCCGATCTTCTTGCCTTCCAGGTCATCGAAAGACTTCACGCTATCGTCATTTTTACGAACCAGAATACGCAGACCGGAGTCATAGTACGGGTCCGAGAAGTCGACAATCTGCTCACGCTCGTCGGTAATGGTGATGCCGGCGATGGCGATATCCACGTTGCCGGTCTGGAGGGCAGGGATGATGCCGTTGAAGTCCATGGTTTGCAGGTTGTAGTCAAAGCCCGCACGCTTGGCGACTTCGGCGATGATCTCCATGTCGAAACCGATCATCTCACCGCTTTTCTGGTCCATCATTTCGAACGGAACGAAGCTCGGGTCGGTAACGACCTTGAGTGTTTCCGCGCTCGCTGTCCCTGCCGCCACGGTCAGTGCCAGGCTGGCGCCCAGGGTCTTCAGCCATTTCGTGCTCATGCTTTCTCCTTTTTTTCTTTCGTCAGGCTCCAATTGCCCGATAAGGCAAGCCGGAATAGCCACTGTTGATGACCGTGGTTTCCGGGGAGCGTTAATGGAACTGCATCAAGTACACTTTAGACTATTACCCGGAGAGATGCCGAAAATCAAATGCTTGGAAGCCGTACGCGGGTGTTGGCGGGGGGCGGGACCGGAAAGAAAAAAACGGGGGCGAAGCAGGCGCCTCGCCCCCTGAAGACATTTTCTGAGTTTAAAACGCGATTTTTTCCCGGTCGCTGATGCCGAGGTTTTTCCAGATGCTGAGGCTGGGCTCCGCCTGGTTCAGCGTATAGAAATGCAGGCCCGGAGCACCGGCTTTCAACAGCCGTTCACACATCTCGGTTACTACTTCTTCGCCGAATTTGCGGATGCTGTCGGTGTCGTCGCCGTAGGCTTCCAGCTGTTTCCGGATCCAGCGCGGGATTTCTGCTCCGCACATGTCGGAGAAGCGCACCAGGCTGGAGAAATTGACGATCGGCATGATGCCGGGGACCACCGGAATGGTGACGCCCATCTTTTCCAGCCGCTCAATGAAGTAGAAGTAGCTGTCCGCATTGAAGAAGTACTGGGTGATGGCGCTGTTGGCGCCGGCTTCCACCTTGCGGGCAAAGTTCTTCAGGTCTTCCTCGGCGTTGCGGGCCTGGGGATGGAATTCCGGATAGGCTGCCACCTCCAGGTTGAAGTGATCACCGCTGTGCTCCCGGATGAACGTCACCAGTTCGTTGGCATAGCGCAGCTCGCCGGAGGCGCCCATACCCGAGGGCAGGTCGCCCCGGAGGGCGACGATGCGGTTAATGCCGTTTTCCCTGTACAGGTCCAGCAGCTCACCGATTTCCTGGCGGGTACCGCCGACGCAGGACAGGTGGGGCGCCGTGGAAATGCCCTGTTTGTGCAGGGACAGCACGGTCTCGATGGTGCGGTCCCGTGTGGAACCGCCGGCACCGAAGGTGACCGAGAAGAAATCCGGGTTCACCTCGGCCAGTGTGTTGCGCACAACCTGGAGTTTTTCCTTGCCCTGATCGGTCTTGGGCGGGAAAAACTCGAAGCTGAAGCGGCGCTTGAATTGCTTCTGGGATTCCATGATCGTGTCCGATTAGTACCTGTAGCTTTCCGGCTTGTACGGGCCTTCGACCGGCACGCCGATGTATTTGGCCTGGTCCGGGGTCATCTTGGTGATCACGCCACCAAAACCTTCCACCATGGCACGGGCTACCTCTTCGTCCAGCTGCTTGGGCAGTACCTGAACATAGACGCCCTTGGCCTTGGACTCCTCCGGCAGGTCGGCGAACCTGCGCTCGAACAGGTACATCTGAGCCAGCACCTGGTTGGCGAAGGAGCCGTCCATGATGCGGGACGGATGGCCGGTGGCGTTGCCCAGGTTCACCAGGCGTCCTTCCGACAGCAGGATCAGGTGGTCGTTGGCACTCTTGTCGCGGTAGATGACATGAACCTGCGGCTTGACCTCGTCCCATTCCCAGTTCTTGCGCATGTAGGCAGTATCGATCTCGTTGTCGAAGTGACCGATATTGCACACAACGGCGCCGTTCTTCAGTGCCTTGAGCATGTTGGCGTCGCACACATTCACGTTGCCGGTGGTGGTGACCAGCAGGTCGGTGTTGGCCAGCAGCTCGGTATTGATGCTCTGCTCGGTGCCGGTGTTGATGCCATCGTTGTACGGAGAGACCACTTCGTAGCCGTCCATGCATGCCTGCATGGCACAGATCGGATCGGCTTCGGTGACCTTCACGATCATGCCTTCCTGGCGCAGGGACGCGGCCGAGCCCTTGCCCACGTCGCCGTATCCGATAACCAGGGCTTTCTTGCCGGACAACAGGTGATCGGTGGCACGCTTGATGGCGTCGTTCAGGCTGTGGCGACAGCCGTACTTGTTGTCGTTCTTCGACTTGGTGACGGAATCGTTGACGTTGATCGCCGGCACTTTCAGTGTGCCGTCACGCAGCATTTCCTGCAGGCGGTGAACGCCGGTGGTGGTTTCTTCGGTGATGCCGTGGCAGTTGTCCAGAATCTGCGGGTACTTGTCATGGAGCAGGGCGGTCAGGTCACCACCGTCGTCCAGGATCATGTTCGGTTCCCAGCCGTCGACGTCGGCACCCACGGTACGCTCCAGGCACCACTCGTACTCTTCCTCGGTCTCGCCTTTCCAGGCGAACACGGGAATGCCCTGTGCGGCAATGGCGGCTGCGGCCTGGTCCTGGGTGGAGAAGATGTTACAGGAGGACCAGCGAACGTTGGCGCCCAGCTCGACCAGTGTTTCGATCAAAACGGCGGTCTGGATGGTCATGTGGATACAGCCCATGATGTTGGCGCCTTTCAGGGGCTGCTCGGCCTTGTACTTGTTACGCAGGGCCATCAGCGCTGGCATTTCGCCTTCGGCAATCTTGATTTCCTTGCGGCCCCAGTCGGCCAGGGCGATATCGTGGACTTTGTAATCGTCAAAGCTGTTCAGTTTTTCTGCCGGAGTGCTCATTGGTGTTCTCCTGTCAGTGTCTTTCGGCATTGGAGTCTGGTTTCCGATGCCGCTAATTTGGGTGGTGTCGGAGATGGGGGATATCTGCCCCGGAACCGCTACGAGCACGTCCATGTGCGCTTGTGTCAGGCCATCCATGGCCTTCCACATTCCGGGGCAGATATCCCCCATCTCCTTTGTCAATCTATCGGCGTATGCTGTCTTGAATACGCGTTCTGTGCCTCTTCAGCCCTCTCGACATTTCTGCCGTGAACGGCTTGCTCCTGATAAACACGCACCAATTGTCTGGATGCGGTGGTGAGGTAAGGCCTTTGCGGACTGTAGAGGGCCAAGGACGGCCCGAAACAAGCGCACATGGATGTGCTTGTAGCGTGTCCGCAAAGGCCTTACCTCAGCGCCGCCACCCCACAGGATGGCGGGCTTGGCAAAGCCGAGGTCCAACTCCAGAAGTCAGACCTTAAACACCTCAGATACCAGCCGCATCCCGAAGTGCGTCAGCACGGTCGGTCTTCTCCCACGGGAACGCGGTGAAGGTCTCGCCGTTGACGGTCATCTCGAACGGATCGCGACCGAAGTGGCCGTAAGCGGCTGTCGCCCGGTACATCGGGTGCAGCAGGTCGAGCATCCGGGTGATCGCGTACGGACGCAGGTCGAAGTTCTGGCGGACCAGTTCGATGATCTTGTCGTCGCTGATCTTGCCGGTGCCGAAGGTGTTCAGGGAGATGGATGTCGGCTGCGCCACGCCGATGGCGTAGGACACCTGGATCTCGCACTTGTCGGCCAGGCCGGCGGCGACGATGTTCTTTGCCACGTAACGGCCTGCGTAGGCGGCAGACCGGTCGACCTTGGACGGATCCTTGCCGGAGAACGCGCCGCCGCCGTGACGGGCCATGCCGCCGTAGGTGTCGACGATGATCTTGCGTCCAGTCAGGCCGCAGTCACCGACCGGGCCGCCAATCACGAACTTGCCGGTCGGGTTGATGTGGAACTGGGTGTCCTTGTGCAGCAGTTCGGCAGGCAGGGTGTGCTTGACCACCAGCTCCATGACCGCTTCTTTCAGGTCTGCCTGGGTGACGTCTTCATCATGCTGGGTGGACAGGACCACCGCGTCGATGCCGACCACTTTGCCGTTTTCATAACGGCAGGTGACCTGGCTCTTGGCATCCGGGCGCAGCCACGGCAGCAGGCCGCTCTTGCGGGCCTCGGCCTGGCGCTGGACCAGACGGTGGGAAAAGTTGATCGGTGCCGGCATAAGCACGTCGGTTTCATTGCTGGCGAAACCGAACATCAGGCCCTGGTCGCCCGCGCCCTGGTCTTCCGGTTTCTGGCGGTCCACGCCCTGGGCAATGTCCACCGACTGCTTGCCGATGATGTTGATCACGCCGCAGGTGCTGCCGTCGTAGCCCACGTTGGAAGAGGTGTAGCCGATGTCGTTGATCACACCGCGAACCAGATCCTCCAGATCCACCCAGGCGCTGGTGGTGATTTCGCCACCGATGATGGCCACGCCGGTCTTGACCATGGTTTCGCAGGCCACGCGGGCGTGCTTGTCTTCGGTCAGGATTGCGTCGAGGACGGCGTCGGAAATCTGATCCGCCAGTTTGTCCGGATGGCCTTCAGAGACCGATTCGGAGGTAAAGATGTTGTAATCGGACATAGCTCTCTGCTCCTCTGTGAGCGCTTCAAATTCGTGCCGGGGCCTGAAATGACCGATTCCGGCGGCTGTGTTTGTCAGTGGTTATCAGGCATACGTAAAAACACGTACGCGTATATCAAAAATTTTTGATGTTCCCGGTTCTTTGTCCCGTCATGACATCGGCGCCGTTTTCCAGAACTCCCGAACCTGTACCTGGAAACCGTTCCTCAGCCCTATAAACAATTGCTCTCCGGCCACCAGATTGGCGTCTGCAGCCCAGCTGGTCAGTTCTTCCGGCTCGAAACCCAGCCATAGATCACCACAGTTTTCCTTGGCCCAGTCCTGATCGTGGCTGCACAGGTCGCTGACCACGAAGCAGCCGCCGTTGTTCATAAGAGCCGCCGCGTCCAGGAAAATGTCCGCGGGGCTAGGGACGTGGTGCAGAACCATGTTGGCGACCACCAGGTCAAAGGCATCTCCGCGGGCCAGCAGGGTGTCGGTCACGCCCTCCACAAGATCAACGTTGGCCAGGCGTTCGTCGATGCAGGTGTGGGTGGCCTTGGCCAGCATGTCCCGGCTGTTGTCCAGCGCCACGACCTGAGCGAACAGTTTCGACAGTACCGGAAGGAATGCGCCCTCGCCCGGACCGATCTCCAGTGCGGTGGACCAGTTCTGTCGGTGCGCCCGCTTGCGAATCAGTTCCGCGGTGGGCTCTGCGTACAGGTCAAACGCCGCGATCAGTTCCTGTTGCTCCCGGAACTGTTCCGCGTGTCGGGCGAAAAATGCCTGGGACTGATCCGCCCGCTGCGCACGGATGGCGTCTATCCGTTCCTGCAGGTGAGCGGCCAGAGGCGCCCGGTCCACGGTTTCAAAAATCTGGCGGATCGTGTGATCCGTCAGTTTGTCGCTGTCCAGGTGCAGGGGGCGCCGGTAAAAAATGGCGTTTCCCTCGCGCTGGGGTTCCAGCAATCCGGCTTTGTGCATCACTTTCAGATGGTGGCTCATGCCGGACTGGCGCATATCGAACAGCTGGCTCAGTTCCAGCACGCCAAAGGTATCCCGCCGAAGCACACGCAGGATTTCCAGGCGCAGGGGATCGCCGCTTGCCTTGAAGATCGGAGCCAGCGCGTCCACCGGGGACAGTTCGTCTGCATGTGCATTCATGGATGTCATGGTTGCGAAGTTTAGGTCGCTTCCGCTGGTCAATCAATAGGCATATCAAAAAATTTTGATATAGATTTATCGCGTTGTGAAATCAGTCCGTTTCGGCAATCCACAGGCAAACAATCGTGAAACGCCACCACGTTGATTTGCCCCGGCACACACTAATCAGCGAAAATACGCGCCTTATTTTTGATCGCCCTTTAATCACTACGAATTCTTTTCCTGCAAAACACTGGAGAAACGTCAATGCCGTCTCGTAAAGATCTCGCCAACGCCATTCGCGCGCTGAGCATGGATGCGGTTCAGAAAGCCAAATCCGGCCACCCGGGTGCGCCAATGGGTATGGCGGATATCGCCGAGGTGCTGTGGAACGATTACCTCAACCACAATCCGGCCAACCCGCACTGGGCCAATCGTGACCGGTTCGTGCTGTCCAACGGCCATGGTTCCATGCTCCAGTATTCCCTGCTGCACCTGAGCGGTTACGACGTTTCCATCGACGATCTGAAGAACTTCCGTCAACTGCATTCCAAAACGCCGGGTCACCCGGAATATGGCTATACCCCCGGCATTGAAACCACCACTGGCCCGTTGGGTCAGGGCATTGCCAACGCCGTTGGTTTTGCCATTGCCGAAAAATCCCTGGCGGCGCAGTTCAACCGTCCGGGTCACGAGATTGTTGACCATTACACCTATGCGTTCCTGGGCGACGGCTGCCTGATGGAAGGCATTTCCCACGAAGTCTGTTCGCTGGCAGGCACTTTGGGCCTGGGCAAGCTGATCTTCTTCTATGACGACAACGGCATCTCCATCGACGGCGAGGTGGACGGCTGGTTCACCGACAACACCCCGCAACGTTTCGAGTCCTACGGCTGGCAGGTGATCCCGGCGGTGGACGGACACGATGCCGACGCGATTCGCGCTGCCATCGAAGCCGGTCGCGCCAACACGGAACAGCCGACTTTGATCTGCTGCAAGACCATCATCGGCTTCGGCTCACCCAACAAGCAGGGTAAAGAAAGCTGTCACGGCGCCCCGCTGGGTGACGACGAGATCGCGCTGACCCGCGAACAGCTGGGTTGGGAATACGGTCCGTTTGAAGTTCCGGAGGACATCTACGCCGCATGGAATGCGAAAGACAAAGGCGCTGCGGCCCAGAAAGAGTGGGACGAGAAGTTCGCCGCCTACGAAAAGGCCGAGCCGGAGCTGGCGGCCGAGTTTACCCGCCGCATGGCCGGTGATCTGCCTGCCGATTTCGCCGAAAAGGCGCAGGCGTATATCCAGGAGTGCCAGGACAATGGCGAGACCATCGCTTCCCGCAAGGCTTCCCAGAATACCCTGAACGCCTATGGCCCGCTGCTGCCGGAACTGATGGGTGGCTCTGCCGACCTGGCCGGTTCCAACCTGACTATCTGGAGCGGCAGCAAGGGGCTGACCAAAGAAGACGCTTCTGGTAATTACATCTATTACGGCGTACGCGAGTTCGGCATGGCCGCGATCATGAACGGCATCGCCCTGCACGGCGGTTTCGTGCCATACGGCGCCACCTTCCTGATCTTCATGGAATACTGCCGGAACGCCGTACGCATGGCTGCATTGATGAAGCAGCGCTCCATTTTTGTGTTCACCCACGACTCCATCGGACTGGGTGAAGATGGTCCGACACACCAGCCGATCGAACAGCTGGCAAGTCTGCGCACCACTCCGAACATGAGCACCTGGCGCCCGGCCGATACCGTGGAATCTGCAGTCGCCTGGAAAGCCGCCCTCGAACGGAAAGACGGCCCGACGGCCATGGTCTTCTCGCGTCAGGGACTGCCGGCCCAGGCCCGCGATGCCCAGCAGCTGGCGGACGTGGCCAAAGGGGCCTACATCCTGTCCGACAGCAATGGCACGCCGGATCTGATCCTGATTGCCACCGGTTCCGAGGTCGCACTGGCCCAGGATGCTGCCGACAAGCTTCGGGAACAGGGCAAGGCGGTGCGTGTGGTCTCCATGCCGTCCACCGATGTCTTTGACGCCCAGCCGGCGGAGTACAAGCAGCGCGTTCTGCCCCTGGAGGTGACCAACCGCATCGCCATCGAAGCGGCCATCGCCGACTACTGGTACAAGTACGTGGGCCTCGACGGCCGGGTGATCGGCATGACCACCTTTGGCGAATCAGCACCGGCGGGTGAGCTGTTCAAGGAGTTCGGCTTTACCATCGACAACATCCTGGAAGTAGCCGACGAGCTGCTGGACGCCTGATGAGCAAACCGAAGCCGTTTCGCATTGCCATCAACGGGTACGGCCGTATCGGCCAGTGCGTGTTGCGGGCGCTGTTCGAGAATGGCTATCGCGACCACCTCCAGGTGGTCGCGATCAATGAGCTTTCGGATATCGACACCATTGCCCACCTGACCCGGTATGACTCGACCCACGGTCGATTCCGGGGTGACATTGCCGTGGACGGTGACGAGCTGGTTGTAAATGGCGACCGGATCCGGGTGCTTCGTCATCCGGACCCGGCCGACTTGCCCTGGCGCCTGCTGGACGTCGACCTGGTGCTCGAATGCTCGGGGGCCTACTCCGACCGGGCAACGGCCCAGAAGCACATTGAGGCCGGCGCAGGTAGGCTGCTGTTCTCCCAGCCAGCCGAATCGGATGTGGATCGTACCGTGGTGTTCGGCATCAATGACGGCGAACTGACCGGTGAAGACGTCATTGTGGCTGCCGGCTCCTGTACGACCAACTGCCTGGTGCCGGTGGTCAAGGTGCTGGACGAAGCGCTCGGCGTGAAGCAGGGCAGTACCACAACCATCCACGCGGCGATGAATGACCAGCCTGTCATCGATGCTTACCACCATCAGGACCTTCGCCGAACCCGAAGTGCACTCCACAATATCGTGCCGGTGGAAACGGGCCTGGCCCGCGGTATAGAGCGGCTCCTGCCGTCCATGGAAGGCAAGTTCAGCTCCGTGGCCATGCGGGTACCCACCCTGAATGTTTCCGCCATCGATATGGTTGTTAATGTGAACAGGGCAACCTCCGTAGACGCCGTTAACAAGCTGTTAGAGAGCGCCTCAAAAGGGTCTTTAAAAGGTATCCTCGGGTATACCGACGAACTGTTGGCCAGCTCTGATTTCAACCACGACTCCCACTCCGGCGTCGTCGATGGTGGCCAGACGCGTGTCACCGGCGGAACCATGGTCAAAGTACTCTGCTGGTTCGACAATGAGTGGGGGTTCGCAAACCGGATGCTGGATGTCAGCCAGTGTTGGCTGGGCAAGATTGACGAGTGAATTTCTGACCACATCAAGGGAACAAGATAATGGCCATTAAAAAGATGACTGACCTGGACCTCGCGGGAAAGCGGGTCCTGATTCGTGAAGACCTGAACGTACCGGTCAAAGACGGCAAGGTATCCAGCGACGCCCGTATCCGCGCCTCGCTGCCCACCATCAAGGCAGCCCGGGATGCCGGTGCCAAGGTCATGCTGATGTCCCACCTGGGACGTCCCGAAGAAGGCGTCTACGACGAGGCTTCCTCCATGAAGCCGGTCGCCGACCACCTGACCAGCGTCCTCGGCCAGGACGTCCGCCTGATCAAGGACTATCTGGATGGCGTGGATGTGGCCGACGGCGAGGTGGTGCTGTTCGAGAACGTCCGCTTCAACAAGGGCGAAAAGAAAGACGACGAAGCCCTGGCCAAAAAATACGCCGCCCTGTGCGACGTCTACGTGATGGACGCGTTCGGTACCGCCCACCGTGCCCAGGCCTCCACGCATGGTGTCGCCAAGTTCGCCCCGGAAGCCTGCGCCGGCCCGCTGCTGGCAGCCGAACTTGAGGCCCTGGGCAAGGCGCTGGACCACCCGGCCAAGCCGGTGGTTGCTATCGTTGGCGGGTCCAAGGTGTCCACCAAGCTGGACGTACTGAACGCACTGGAAAAGGTTTGTGACCAGATCATCGTCGGTGGCGGCATTGCCAACACCTTTCTGGCCGCCGCCGGGCACCCAGTGGGCAAATCCCTGTGCGAACACGACCTGATCGACACCGCCAGGGACATCGCCTCCCGCGTTAAAATTCCCCTGCCGGTAGATGTGGTGGTCGCGCCCGAGTTTTCCGAAAACGCCACTGCCACCACCAAGAACATCTCAGACGTCAGCGACGACGACATGATCCTCGACGTGGGCCCGGAAACCGCGGGCGAATTCGCCGAACTGCTGAAAAACGCCAGGACCATCCTCTGGAACGGCCCGGTCGGCGTCTTTGAATTCGACCAGTTCGGCAACGGCACCAAGGCACTCGCATACGCCATTGCTGAAAGCGACGCCTTCTCCCTCGCCGGTGGTGGCGACACCGTCGCGGCCGTTGACAAGTACGGCGTTGCTGACAAAATCTCGTATATCTCCACCGGTGGCGGTGCGTTCCTGGAGTTCGTAGAAGGCAAGACACTGCCGGCTGTAGCCGTACTGGAAGAACGTGGCGCGTAAAGCCAAGAACTTGGATTCTGAGTGACGCCAGCAACAAGGTCAGAATCGCAAGGAGGGTGAAACAGGCCCTTCGTGGAATCTCGAAGGCCAGGGAAGGCCTGAGAGAAGCGCACATGGACGTGCTCGTAGCGGTTCCACGAAGGGCCTGTTTCATCCTCCGCAGCAGACTCGAAAGTCTGAAGCAAAACAGAATTTAAACATCCAAAGTCCAACGAAGGAGACAACCCATGGCCCTGATTTCGATGCGGCAACTTCTGGACCACGCCGCCGAGCATGGTTACGGTGTGCCAGCCTTTAACGTTAACAACCTCGAGCAGATGCGCGCCATCATGGAAGCGGCCGACAAGACCGACTCCCCGGTAATTGTCCAGGCCTCTGCCGGTGCCCGCAAATACGCCGGCGCACCCTTCCTGCGCCACCTGATCCTGGCGGCCATCGAGGAATTCCCGCACATCCCGGTTGTCATGCACCAGGATCACGGCACCAGCCCGGCCGTTTGCCAGCGCTCCATCCAGCTCGGCTTCAGCTCCGTCATGATGGACGGTTCCCTCGGTGAAGACGGCAAGACCCCGACCGACTACGAGTACAACGTCGACGTCACCCGCCGCACCGTGGAAATGGCCCATGCCTGTGGCGTATCCGTAGAAGGCGAGCTGGGCTGCCTGGGCTCCCTGGAAACCGGCCAGGCCGGCGAAGAGGACGGCATCGGTGCCGAAGGCACACTGGACCACAGCCAGATGCTGACGGATCCGGAAGAAGCGGCGGACTTCGTCAAGAAGACCCAGGTCGATGCCCTGGCTATTGCCATCGGCACCAGCCACGGCGCCTACAAGTTCACCCGTCCGCCCACTGGCGACATCCTGGCGATTGATCGCATCAAGGAAATCCATGCCCGGATTCCCGATACCCACCTGGTCATGCACGGCTCCAGCTCCGTACCCCAGGAATGGCTGAAGATCATCAACGAATACGGTGGTGAGATTCCGGAGACCTACGGTGTCCCGGTCGAGGAAATCGTTGAAGGCATCAAGCACGGCGTGCGCAAGGTCAACATCGATACCGACCTGCGCCTGGCCAGCACCGGTGCCGTGCGTCGTTTCCTCGCGCAGAACACCGCCGAGTTCGACCCGCGCAAATACCTGAAGGAAACCATGAAGGCCATGACCGAAGTCTGCGTGGCCCGGTACGAAGCCTTCGGTACCGCCGGCAACGCCAGCAAGATCAAGCCGATCAACCTCGAGCGCATGTTCGAGCGTTACGCGGCCGGAGAACTGGATCCGAAGATCAAATAAGATCGGAGTTGCTCATCCCTGTAGCCTGAGCGTTGCGGGGGCAGATTGGGGCGGAGGCCCGGTTCAAAACACGCCCGCAAGTACGTCCCTGTAGGGCTTGGCTGTGGCCATCCTTGGCCACAGACAGTTTTGAACCGGGCCTCCGCCCCAATTTCGTCTGACTGCCTGATATATCCGGAAGTCTTGATTGAGCCGGGGTGGACCGAGCGTTCAGAAATCTGGAGCGCCAGGGATGGCGCGACGAAGCCCTACAGGGACGTATTCACGGGCGTTTTCTGAACGCTCGGTCCATCCCGGTTCTGCACCACGCCTCGCAGGCTACGTATTTAACGCTCCCGCCCTGACTCACCTCAAGTAACCAACACTCAGCCCTTGTAATTTCCCCAACCTCATCAAATATAGTGATTAGCAAACGAGCAGAAATGCTCATAACGATGAATCAGTGGTGAGGACCCTAATGGAATTCAAAGACTATTACGCCGTGCTTGGTGTGAGTGAGTCTGCCTCTCCCGAGGAGATCAAAAAGGCCTATCGGAAGCTGGCCCGGAAGTACCATCCGGATGTCAGCAAGGAAGAGAACGCCGACGAGAAATTCAAAGACGTGGGCGAAGCCTACGAAGTGCTGAAAGATCCGGAAAAGCGGGCGGAATACGATCAGTTGCGGAAATACGGTGCCCGGGGCGATGGGTCGTTCGAGCCACCACCCGGATGGCAGAGCGCTTCAGGTTTCGGGGGTGGCGGATTTACCGACGCCGATGCCCGGCAGTTCAGTGATTTCTTCGAGGAGATTTTCGGCGGTGGCCGTGGCGGCGGCTTCCGCCAGAGTGCCCGCATGCGTGGAGAGGATGTCCATGCCAAACTGGCCCTGTTCCTGGAAGAAGCCTTTCATGGGTGTGAAAAGCAGGTGAGCTTTACCGTGCAGGATGCTGACGAACACGGGCGCATCCGTCCCCGTCAGAAGACCCTCAAGGTCAAGATCCCTGCCGGTATGCGGGAAGGCCAGCACATTCGCCTGAAGGGCCAGGGCTCACCCGGGATAGGCGGTGGCGAGCCCGGCGATCTGTTTATCGAAGTCGAGTATGCACCGCACCCGCACTTCGCGGTGGAAGGTCGCGACGTACTGGTGAACGTGCCGGTCGCGCCCTGGGAAGCGGCGCTGGGTGCCACGGTCACCGTGCCGACCGTTGGCTCCAGGGTAAACGTCAAGGTGCCGAAGGGCTCCACAAGCGGCCGGAAATTGCGGCTCAAAGGCAAAGGCTTGCCGGGAAAACACCCCGGGGATCAGATTGTGATCCTTCAGATTGCCATGCCGGAAGAGCATTCTGCCGAGGCGGAAAAACTCTATGAGCAGCTGGCCGAGGCCGAGAAAGACTTCAATCCACGCAGCAAGCTTCACGTCTGAGCGAGGGTAAGGGATGAGCAAAGAGGACCAGATTCTGACCGTGGAAGTGGTGGAATCGGAGGGGGATACCTTCACCCTCCGGGAGATATGCGAGCGCGGCGATTGCCATGCGGAATTCGTCATCAAGCTGGTGGATTACGGCATCATCTCTCCGCTGGAGGAGGCGCAGGAAGCCAGGCTCTGGCAATTCGACGTGTTGGCGCTGAACCGGATGCACACGGCGTTACGCCTGCAGCGGGACCTGAAACTGAATCTGCCGGGCCTGGCCATGTCGCTGGAGTTGCTGGACGAAGTCCAGGAGTTGCGACGGGAAGTCGCCCGGCTGGATCAGCGGCTCAGGCACCTGATGGGCGAGTGATGCCAGGACCTTGAGTCTGAGGGGGAAACATAAACGCTACACAAGTTCTCCCAAAAATGGCTTGAGGTTTGCTATACATACGGACAACCGTTTGGCACAGGACGCTGGAAACAAACGTGCAGGACGCCAGGGCACTCAGTTTACGGAGTCCGTATGACCCTTCGTTATTTCAGGCAACTGGCCGGCAGCCGGTTGCTGCGACCCGTCTTTGTCATCCTCATTGTCGTCGGGGTGGTTCAGGTGCTGGTCAGCCAGTGGCTGATCACCAGTCAGGTGCAGGGCCTCGTCGATACCGCAGGTAACGCACTGGAAGAGAGCGCGAGACACGTCAGTGGCTCCTTTGGCGACACGCGCGAGGAAGTGAAAGCTCGCCTGCAGACCATGCGGGAGCAGACCACCCAGGAGCTGTCGGCCGAGCTGACCCGTCAGCAGGAGGCCCAGCAGCAGAGGATGGCCGAGAACGTCCGGAAAGCCGTGATGTCGGAAGCCCAGGGTCTCGCCAATGTGCTCGCGGCCGTTGCAGCTCCCATGATCTGGGATCGGGATATTCCCCGCCTGACCGACCTCGTAGAGCTGGCGGATGCCCGGGATTCGGTACTGTTTGCCGTTTACTACGACCAGTATGGCAAGCGTATGACGCGCTACGTCGACCGGAAGGATGACCGTGTTCGCGCCCTGATGAAACAGGGGGAGGGGCGTGGTGCAGCCAACAAGGTGCTTGATGCGGCCAGCCGGGATCCGAACGTCGTGATCATCAGCGCTGACATCAAACCTCAGGGTTCCAAGATAGGCGAGCTGAAGATGGGGCTCTCCCTGGAAGGTATCAACAGCGATCTGGCGACGCTCCAGAAAGAGTTCAGTGCCACCATCAACGGCAGTGTCACCGCCCTGAAAAACACTCTTGAGTCGGAGACCGATCAGGTCAACCAGCGCCTGCAGGGGCAGCTTGCCAGCATGGACAAGGTCACCCGGAACCGGATTACCGAAACCGTAGATGCGCTCAACACCGAAGCCAACAGCATGGCACTGAATCTCAGCTGGCTGACGGTAGCAGCGGCCCTCATTCTTATCGTGGCCGTCGCAGCGGTACTCGGTGGTGGGCTGCTGCCCAAGGTCCTGCGCCTGAATTCGGCGATCTGGGATATCGCCGATGGCGAGGCCGATCTCACCCGCCGGGTAACCCTCAAGGGCAAGGATGAATTGACCGGGATGGCGCAAGGCATGAATCAGTTCATCGCCCGCATCCAGGCTCTGGTGTCGGATGTGAAGGCCTCGGCGGAAAGCGCCGTGGATCAGGCCCGTCAGCAGGGGGAGATCAGTCAGACGGCGGTCTCGGCGGTCAGCCGCCAGCAGCAGGAAGTGGCGGACGTGTCTGACACCATGGCGACCATGTCCCGGAGTATTGCCGACGTGGCCGACAGCATCCAGGAAGTGGCCGGGTCGGTGCAGACGATCAGCTCTGAAAGTGAGGCAACGGCGGGCATTTCCAGGGACGTGCGCCATCGCCTTGACCAGGTGGTCCGAGAAGTGGAACAGGCCGTCGCAGCCGTCAACGAAATGGACAGCCAGAGCAATCAGATCGAGTCGGTGCTGTCCGTGATTGGCGAAATCGCGGAACAGACCAATCTTCTGGCGCTGAATGCTGCCATAGAGGCCGCGAGGGCTGGTGAATCCGGCCGCGGTTTTGCGGTGGTGGCCGACGAAGTGCGCACACTGGCCAGTCGTACCCAGGAATCCACGACGGAGATCCAGGGCATCATCGAGCGGCTGCAGAAGGGCAGCAAGCAGGCGGTGAACGTCATCGGTGAGGTGTCGGGCCGCGTGGCAGAGTCCTCACGGGAGTTCCGTCGGGCCGATGAGCACTTCGAGGAAATCAACAGCCTGCTTGCCCGATTGCAGGAGCACGCACTGTCCATTGCTTCTGTTGCTGAAACCGAGGGGCAGCATGCGGGCAAGGTCAGTGTCAGCGTGGAAGAGATCGCCCAGTCGTCCCGGGAAACCGTTGAGTCGATCGAACGGTCCGACCGGGCCAGTCACCAGATCGGGGAGCTGCTGACGGCATTGCAGTCAAAAGCCTCCCAGTTCCGGGTCTAGCCTGAAGGCAGTGAAAGCCTCGACCGCGCTTCCCGGTATTCGGCGGAAAGGCGCGCGACCAGATCCTGAACGGTCAGTACATCGTGGATCTGGCTCACGCCCTGGCCGGCGGACCAGACGGTTTTCCAGGCTTTCGCTTCGTCATCCACCGGCTTGAGCTTTTCGCCGTAATTGATATCTCCTGCCTCGTGGAGGCGGTCCATGGGGTACCCGGCCGCCTCCAGACTCTGGCGCATGAAATTCGCGGGCACGCCTGACACGGCTGGCGTGTGGATGATATCCGCCGAGACCGCTTCGATGATCATGTTCCGGTAGGCATCGTCCGCCCGGGATTCGGCCGTATTGATGAACCGCGTGCCCAGGTAGGCCAGATCGGCGCCCAGCGCCTGGGCCGCCAGAAGATCCTCGCCGTGGGACAGGCCGCCGGCCAGCAGGATGGTACCGTCGAACACCTCACGGATTTCATGCACGAGCACAAAGGGGTTGATGGTCCCGGCATGGCCACCCGCACCGGCAGCCACGGCAATGATGCCGTCCACACCGGCTTCGGCCGCCTTTCGGGCGTGTTTCTGGTTGGTCACATCGTGAAAGACCAGTCCACCATACCCATGCACTGCCTCGACCACCTGGCTGGCCGCTCCCAGTGAGGTGATGATCATCGGAACCTCATGTTTGACGCACAGCGCCAGATCCGCCTGCCAGCGTGGATTGCTCCGGTGCACAATCAGATTGACGGCCCAGGGCGCCACAACCGAGTCGGGATTCTCCCGCTGGTAGCTTTCCAGCTCCGTGTTCATCTGTATCAGCCACGCTTCGAACCCTTCACTGGTCCGCTGGTTCAGTGCCGGAAAGCTGCCGACAATGCCCGCCTTGCAACAGGCCAGTGCCAGCTCCGGTCCGGAAATCAGAAACATCGGGGCCGCGACCAGCGGCAGGGAGAGAGTGTTTTCAAGACGTGTTGGGAGCGGCATCAATTGTCCTTATTGTGTGAGACGGAACTTTTATCAGGTATAACGGATCCTAGCGTGCCGTAACGGTTCTGAAAACGACAACCTGAAACACCATGGACCTCGAATAACAACTCAGAAGGAGATTTCAACATGGGTGAAGCGAAACGCCGCAAGCAGACCGGTGCGCCAGCACCCCGGAAATCCGGTAACCGGCCCTTCTTCATCGCAGTGGGTGTTCTGGCTGCGATCGCGGTGCTCGCGGGCATTTACCTGCTGACGGCTCCCCCGGCACCCAGCTCGGATGAATTGCCAGTGGCAGATCCCGGCGCTGAATCCTTTCCTGCTCGACTGGACCAGTTTGGCGTCTCGATAGGCCCCGAGGATGCCCCCGTCGTAGTCCGCGAATTCGCCGACTACCAGTGCCCGGCCTGCGGCCGCTTCTTCAGCGCCACTGAACGGCTGAAAAAGGAGTATGTGGAAAGCGGCCAGGTTCGCTTCGTCTATTTCGACCTGCCCCTGCAACAACACAAGAACGCCATGCCCGCCGCCCTGGCAGCCCGATGCGCGGGCGACCAGGACGCCTATTGGCCGATGCACAACAAACTGTTCGCCTCCCAGTCCGATTGGAGTGATGCCGACGATGCCGCGGCGGTCTTCACCCGTTACGCCGGAGATCTGGGCCTTGAGGAACGCCGGTTCCAGACCTGCATGACCACGGAACTCCACCGCGAAGAAGTGGAACAGAGTCGCCGCGTGGCCATCCAGTTACGGGTGACCAGCACTCCTACCGTGATGGTGGATAACATCCGCCTGACCCGCCCCGGATGGGCTCAGATGTCTGCCGTCGTGGATAGGGAACTCAAAGGCGAAAGCAAGTAAAAATTGAGCCTCCGGGTAGGATGCCCTCCCAGAATCGTGCGGAGCCATGGATGGCGTAGCCGAGCGTACAGGGATGTATTCACAGCGTATTCTGGGAGGGCATCCTACCCGGAGGCGTGACGGTACGACCTTGTGCGGCCACCCCTGACTTGCGTCCCATCCTCAGTTGGTTAAACTTTGCGCCCTCACGGTCACGTCCGTGACAGATTCAAAACCCATGCTCCGGATTTACGATCCGGCCCGCAGGAGAAAACCATGAGCAACAACGTTGTTGTCTGCGCACTGTACAAGTTCGCAGTCCTGAACGATTACAAAGATCTGCGTCAGCCCCTTCTGGACCTGATGCTGGAAAAAGACGTCCACGGCACCCTGCTATTGGCCCGCGAAGGCATTAACGGCACGATTGCCGGCAGCCGCGCAGGAATCGATGCGGTCAAAGCCTGGATTGCCAGCGATGAGCGCTTCGATGGCATCGACTACAAAGAGTCGTTTGTGGACATCCAGCCCTTCAAACGCACCAAAGTGAAACTCAAGAAAGAGATTGTCACCATGGGCGTCGAGGGCATCGATCCTAAACGGGTGGTCGGCACCTACGTCGATCCCAAGGAATGGAACGACCTGATCTCCGATCCCGAGGTCCTGCTGATCGATACCCGCAATCAGTACGAGGTTGAGATTGGCACCTTCCAGAACGCGGTCAACCCCGCCACGGACACCTTCCGTGAATTTCCCGACTACGTGAAGGAACAACTCGATCCGTCGAAACACAAGAAGGTCGCGATGTTCTGCACCGGAGGCATTCGTTGCGAAAAATCAACGGCCTATCTGAAAGAGCAGGGCTTCGATGAGGTGTATCACCTCAAGGGAGGCATCCTGAAGTACCTGGAAGACGTACCAGAAGAACAGAGTCTCTGGCACGGCGAGTGCTTTGTGTTTGATGACCGGGTGACGGTCAACCACAACCTGGAGCGTGGTGCATATGATCAATGCCACGCCTGCCGCCGTCCGATCACGGAGGAAGACAAAAAACGTCCTGAGTATGAACAAGGCGTAAGTTGTCACCAGTGCATCGATTCACTGACAGTGGAGCAGCGCGCTCGTTTCAAGGAGCGTGAAAAACAGATGCGTCTGGCGGAAGAACGTGGCGAGGCGCATGTTGGTGGTGAGGCGGCCCGGATCATCGCCGAGCGCAAGGCGCGCAAGAAGGCGGAGCGGGAGCGTCAGGCAAGAAAGAGTCTGGAGGGCGAGCAATCTCGTAGATCTGCGGAGGCCTGAACCGGACAACAGGAGGACAGATGGGTTTCAGGCAAGCCGTTGCCATTGGGATTACCGCTTTTGTGCCACTTGCGCATGCACAGGAATCGCCGGAGTGGAAAGGAGAAGCCGAACTCGGTGTTCTGATCACCTCCGGCAATACCGACGAAACGATCCTGAACAGCCGGTTTGCGCTGGCCCATGAAACGGAGCGGTGGCGTAATAACGGCGAGCTCAGTTCCAAGTACTCCGAGTCCGATAACGAAACCACCGCCGAGCAATACAAGGCATTCGCCAAAACCGATTACAAGTTCTCGGAACGGCAGTACTGGTTTCTGAGAGGGGCCTACGAGGCAGACCGGTTCTCCGGTTATGACTTCGAGTCGTCACTGACCACGGGTTACGGTAACCGGGTTTGGCGGCAAGGAGAGCGTTCGTTTCTGGACCTCTCCGCGGGTCTCGGTTACCGGTACAACAAACTGGACGATACCAATGAGGACGGAGAGGACGCCGAAAAAGAGGCAATCGCCCGGTTGGCCGGCCAGTTTGACTATGCCCTTTCGGACAACGCGCTGTTTCGGCAGACCCTGAGTTCCGAGATCGGACTGGATGAAAACAACGTGATCACCGAGTCCGAAACCGCGCTGCAGGCTAATGTCGTTGGCAATCTCTCAATGAAGGCGGCCTATCGGGTCAAGCATCTGTCCAGTCCGCCGCCCGACTCCGAGGCAACGGACACAGAGATGTCCCTGTCACTGCTGTACGGGTTCTGAGTCCCGCTTAAACGTTATTTCTCAGGCCCAGCTCGTCCGGGTAGGGGGTGAGATATTTCTGCACGTGCAGATAGTCTACCGGCTCCCGGCGCTGGGCCATCCTGAGCAGGGTCATCGGGACTACCAGCGGCACCTCGCCGCGCCGGTAGGCCTCCATCTGTTCGATCAACACCTTCTTGTCTTCGTCCGGCATGGCGTCCTTCAGGTAGCCCATCAGGTGCTGCATGGCATTCATGTGGGACCCGCGGCTGACCCGCTGGCTCATGGCTTCCATGAACAGATGGATGTAACGATCGGCGATGTTTTCAAGCGGTTCGGATTTCAGGTCACTGAGCAGCGGACCGAGCTGGCGGTAGATCTTTTCCGAGTGGGCCAGAAGCTGGAATTTGTGGCGGGTATGGAACTCGATCAACGCCTGGGGCGTGAGCGATTCGCCCGCCACGTTCTGCATCCAGTCGTCGTAGGCAAAGACCCGTTCGATGAAGTTTTCCCGCAGCATGTCGTCGTTCAGGCGACCTTCTTCCTCAACCGGCATCAGCGGATAGGTGCGGATCAGGGCGTCGGCAAACAGGCCCCGGGCATCCCGGCGAATCACGCGGCCTTCCTCGTTGTGAACCTTGATTCGCTCCATGCCACAGCTCGGGGACTTGGCCATCAGGATGTAGCCTCGCAGGTGGGCCAGATCCGGCAGGATGCGATCGATGAAGGCGTTCATTTCGTCGGTGTGGTCGGCGGAGCCTTTGGTTTCGATCAACCGCATGCCGTCCGGATATTCACGGAGGTGAATGGCTGGCCGGGGAACCCCGAGGCCAGCCTCCAGCTCCGGACAGATGGACTGGAAGTCAAAATGCTTTGATAGTACCTGGGTACAGTAACGGGAGTGTTTGTGCCCGCCGTCGTGGCGAACTTCCTTGCCCAGCAGGCAAGTACTGATTCCTACAGGGATGCCGCTCACAGTGAGTCTCCGGTTGTGCCATCTTTGGCGGTAATACGCTCCATCAGTCTAGACCGATCTGCGGGTCCGGAAAAAGCCTCTTTCGTCAGGTCTGCTGCCGCTGGTGCCGTTTCTTGTCCACCATGGCCAGCGCACTGGCATAGATCTGTCGAATGTCCGTGGCGAACTGCTCTACCGAGTAATCCGCGGCAAATTCCAGTGCCCGGGCCGCCATGGCCTCACGCAGTTCATCGTTTTCCAGCAGGCGCCTTACCTGGGCCAGCCACTGGTCCTGGCGCTCGGGCGTCTTGAAACCATTGATGCCCTGGCGCACCACATCGTCGATGCCGCTGGATCGCACGGCCACCACCGGAAGGCCGGCGGCCATGGCTTCCAGGATCACCATGCCCTGGGTTTCCGACTTCGAGGCAAACAGGAAGGCATCGCCGAGCCGGTACCACAAGGGCATCTCGTCTGGCGGTACCGAGCCTGCCAGTGTGACATGGTCGGTCAGCCCCAGAGCCGAGATCTTGTCCTGGAGTCTGTCTTTCTGGTGGCCATCACCGATCATCAGGAAACGGAACGGCTCTTCCGTTTCCTTCCTCAGGGTATCGATGGCATCGATCATGAAGTCGATGTTCTTTTCATTGGAGAGCCGGGAGACGCTGATGAACACCTTCTCGTTGGTCAGTCCCAGTCGGCGCCGGAGTTCCTCGATCTCGGTCGTCTCTACCGACTGGAAGCGCTCGTACTCAATGCCGGTGGGCTGGGCGAAGGTCGGCGTTTTCACGCCGATCATGCGCAGGTACTCCTCGGTGGAGTAGGTGGGCACGATCACGGCATCGCACTTGTTGGCAAAGCGCTTGATCAGCTCATGGGAAATCAGGTTCCGGAACAGCATGCCAGGCAGAGGCACGAAATGGGCGTAGTGTTCCAGACGGGTGTGATAGGTGTAGATCACGGGCACATGCAGGCGGCGACCAATGAACAGACCCAGACTGCCCAGCCAGAATGGGTGATGCAGGTGGATGACATCCGGCTTGAAGGTGCGGACGGCCTTCCGGATCCGGGCAAGAAAAATGTTGGCCAGCCGAAATTCCCGGTTCTCCCCCATCGACAGCAGGGACGGCACGCGCAGGACGCGCTCCTCACTGGCCTGGTCCCGGTAGCTGGGGGCAACAACCATCACCGTGTCGCCGAGCTTTTCAAGGCCGCGTTTGAGTCGCTCGATGGAAATGGGCACGCCGCCGATGAACGGCAGGTAGTTGTTGGTGAACATTGCAACCCGTAGCGGCTTTTCCAGCCAGGGCGTTGGATCCAGGTCGTAATCCGGATAGTAGTCCTTGCCGATAAAGATCAGCTGGTAGAGCTTGATGGTGATGGCCGCAAACACCGCGACAATCAGGATGAAGTTCAGGTAGCCGGTGTAGAACAGCGAGTAGATGAAGAACCAGAGGCTCTCCAGGGTTTTCCAGACCGGATGCTGGCCCACCTCGAGGCGCACCAGCGAGTGCGTGACGGCGCCGTCCGGGCTGACCCTGACCCGGACATAGTGGTAGAAACTGGTGTCGTTGTTCAGCACGAGTCCGCCGGCACCGCCGGTGGTGATGAATTCGGTGCCGTTGCGCTCCTGTTCCGAGTAGATCGATACGTTCGAGGAAAACACCGTGTCGATATCGTGGCTGTCGATGACCTTCAGGAGCGCATCCCGGAAGGCCTTGGGTTGCAGGTAGTCGTCCTTCTGGTCGAACAGCGGGTTCTGTTCCGGTTGCAGCGGCGGGTTGGCGATGAACAGGATCCGTGCATTGCTGGTGTCCTGGTTCAGCAGGTCGCTGAGCCAGCGGATCTGCCAGCGCCAGGGCGTTTTGCCGGTACTGTCGAGGAAAATCAGCCGGACATTGCCGGTCCGGACGCTGTAGAAATGCGGCCCAAAGTGATCGTAGAACCGGAAGCTCCCGAAGTCCTCGTATTCGTGGGGACCGAAGGTGAGGAGATAGGGAATCTTCAGGTGTCCGAGGGAGCCATACAGGGCCCGGTACTTGTCTTCCCCGCCTCCGCTTACGGCGTTGCCGGCGGACACCATGAAGTCCATGTCCGAGGCGTTCAGCTCCGGAATGATGCGGTCCTCGAATATCCCGATCGAGTTGTTGATGTTCCCGACCACCGCGAAGCTGACCGGCTCGCCCGGCTTCACCCGGTCGTAGATTTTCTCGACCTCCGCGCTGTGCAGCCCGCTGAAATCCTTCATGAACAGGTTCAGATAGGTCTTGTAGCCGATCAGCAGGATGACAATCAGCAGGCACAGGTAAAACAGCAGCTTGAGCGGATTGCGAAGGATCACGTCCCTTTGTCCTTTGTCAGTTCCCGTTGCAACACAATCAGGCCGATGATCATGCCCAGGTAGATGGTCAGCAGCCGCCAGGCCACCGTGACCAGTACCAGATGGTTACCGGACAGGATACCCCTGAAGAAGCTGCCGAACACACCCTCGGAAATGCCTGACGCCCCCGGTGTGGGCGAAAAATACATGATGAAGGTGGTGACCACCAGCAGTCCAACGGTGAGCAGGTAGTCCACCTGATAACCCAGCGCATGGATCAGAAGGGCGGGAAAGCTGAAAAGGCTCAGCAGGAAGATCGCGGTGAACAGGATCGACAGCAGGACGAACCGTGGACGGCCTTTGAGGTAGTCGTTAAAGCTGAACGAGAATCGCAGCATTTCCCGCCGGCACCGGAACTGCCAGCGGTCGTGGCGTCGCTCGCTGATCAGGTGCAGTCGTCGCATCAGCGCAAACAGGCGGCTGAGAGGCGTGATCAGCCAGCGGGTGCGAAACAGCAGGATAATGAAAAAGCCGAGGTACAGCGATACGAAAACAGCCAGGGCGGTGCCCACCTGACCGGAAATGGACTGGCCCTGGAGCGGTTGCAGGGTGAACAGGAACACCGGCGTCAGGGAGAAGATAAACATCACCGCTAGCACCGTGCGAATCGTTGTGGCCGCCGTTGCCCGACCCATGGGAACGCCGTGCCGGGTCAGGTACCAGATCTGCGCGAAACCGCCGCCCGTGGCCATCGGGGTGACGTTGGAGAAAAACAGGTTGATGAACACCAGTTTGAACATGACCCGGAAGGGCAGGCGGTAGTCCAGGGCCCGAAGCGTGTAATACAGGCGGAGACCATCGGAAACGAAGTAAACCAGCAGCAGGCCGCCCAGGGCCAGCAGTGTCCTGGGGGCGATCAACCGGGCGTCGAAGGTAAAACTGCGATCGGCAAACTGGTGATAGACGGTGAACAGGCCCGCAGCGGTCAGCACCACAAACACCAGGCCGAAAACGCCGAGTTTCCGCCAGGAAGTTCTCTTCTGATAGTCGGTATCTGTGCTGTCAGTCATGGCCTGCCCGTCAGATCAAGACGGGCAGTTTACAGTGGGGGAGGCGGTGGTTGTCCAGTGGCGCTTCAGTGGCCATATACCATCATGTTGGTGTCAGTGATGGCGAAGTCCGTGAACTGGACGTTGCCGATACTGTCAGGCCCGATCTTGAAGACCGGCATGTCGATATCGGCACGAAACTCAACATCGTGGACGGACAGGCCGTCCTTGCCGGAGCGGCTGCTGGTGCCGCGTGAGAAGTTCGCCTTTGCGTACGCCATGCCAAAGTGACCGGCTGTATCATTGCCCCGGCGGTTGTGGATCTGGAGGCCCTCGATGCCAACCGCGGCAAAGTTGAAAATCAGGATCAGGTCAGAGGCATCCCAATTGAGGCTGCCATTGGTGATTTCAAAGTGGGTTTCCAGTTGCAGTTCGGAGCCGGACACGACGTCGCCGTTGGACAGGGTACGGGTGCTGGTGCCACCGTTTCGGATCACCAGGTCGGTTGGGCCAACATAGCCTTGCAGCAGGATGTCCGAGAACATCGTGGTGCTGCCGCCGGTGCCAGTGGTTTCAACGCTGTCCACGCCGAGCTCGAAATCCACGGCATGCAGAAAGTCGTCCAGGCTGGTGGGGTCGCCGTAATCGATGGCGCCCAGATGCATGACCAGATCACCACTGTTGAACGTCCGCCCATAGGAACCGTTGATCTTGTAGTTGGCCAGTGCGTCCGCTACGTCCGGATTGCTGGTGCTCAACTGCCCCGCGTCCGCACGGCGGGCAACTTCGGAGAAGCCATAGTCGAGCACTTCGCCGTCCCCGGCGATGTCGAGGGTCAGCTTCATGTTGTCCAGCGTGGTGTCGTTCTGGCCGGACAGGCGGATGCCGTTGACGTTGATGGAGCCTTCGTCGGTCCAGGTCAGCCGGTCGATGGCAAGTTTGGTTTCCAGTTCAATGGTCACGCCTGCCTGGCCGGTGACGTCCGACAGGCGGCTGTCATCCAGCGGCCGGAATTCGGCCATGGCACTCCCCGATGCTGCCAGCAGAAGCGGTGCGATCGAGAGGGTGGCGCACGTAGGACGCCGCAAAAACGCGGTGATGGTGGGTTGAGTCATGCTGATGGCCCCAAAATCCATTTATCGGTTTTCTTGTTTTCCGGGCCGTCATCGGGCACCCGGGCCGCAGGGACATCTCAACCTGGACTGCGGGTTCTGGTTTGTTACACGTTGTTACGATAAATCGGGGCAGGATCAGGTTCTGTGCGACAGGTCACAAACTGCCTTCTTCCGCGACAGGTGTCTCCGGTTCCAGCGCTTGCCGGATCAGGGATTTCTGGTGTTCCGCAAACTGTCGGATCAGGGACTGGGCCCGTTCCGAATCCCGGCTCAGGACTGCCTTGGGTAGTTCCGAGAAAAAGGACCGGGTCTGCTGCAGCCCCTGCCGGTAGCGATCGGCACTCAGATAGTAGGCCCGGCTGACCGCCGGTTTGAAGTTCGACAGCGCTTCGGTGAGGTAAGGGTTGTCGACAACGCGACAGCAGGCTTCCATCACCTCGAAGCTCGCCTCCACAACCGCCGTGATGTTGGCCGTGGGCTTGCGCATCTGCTCGGTGGCCCGGGCAACACTCTCCAGCAGAATCGGTTTGTCGGTCTCCTGCCAGCGTTCGCACAGACGCAGCGCGAGCATCATCAGCAGATGCATGTACACGTCATAGAGTTCCGAGGCGTGATTCGCGTCCAGCCGGCTTGCCGAGGCGCCCTTGCGGGGGGTGATATCCACCAGATGCCAGCGTTCAAGGGTGTAGAGGGCCTCTTTCACCGACGCCCGGCTGACGTTGAGTTCGCCGGCCAGCGTGGCCTCCTGGATCCGTTCGCCAGGGCGTATCTGCCCGGTCATGATGCGTTCCGCCAGATAGTTGGCGATCTGTTCGGCCAGGGTGTTGGGCGCCTGGAAATCCATAAACGGCCTCTGGACAGCGTTCAAGAACCGGCTGCTCGTTGTCTGGAGCAGCCCGGGGGATGCGTGTGTGGGCATGAGTTTATCACAGCCTCGGGTTTTCGATTTGATTTACGGGTTGACGACTGATGTATTGTAGGACAATAATGCAGAAACAAAAAGCTGAAAAGCGCCCAATACGGAGAGAACGCAATGAATGCCCGACAGATCACCGCTAATCGGGATGCGGTTCGCCGCCGCGTCCTGCTGACGCTGAAAAAATACAGCTACCTGATCGCCATGGTCCCCCTGGTGCTTCCACCCCTGCTGCTGGCGGCCGGACAGGCCACCGATCTGGTCAATCTATTTTCCTGGGGTGTCCCGGTGGTCGTGTTCGGTATCATCCCGGTTCTCGATTTTCTGCTGGGCAAAGACTCCCTGAATCCCGATGAGGAAGTGGATGTACCCCGCATGAACGGGGAGGCGTTCTATCGGTTCATCACCCTCGGCTGGGTTGCGGCCTTTGCCGCACTGCTGGTGTGGAGCATGCTGGAACTGGCTTCCGGCACGTTCAGTGTCGCCGGTGGCATTGGCTGGATCGTGTCGGTGGGCATTGTTGGCGGCCTGGGCATCAATGTGGCCCATGAACTGATCCACAAGGACGGCAAGCTCGAAACCCGGGCGGGCGGCCTGCTGCTCTCGCTGGTGTGCTATGCGGGCTTCAAGGTTGAGCATGTGCGGGGCCATCACGTGCACGTGTCCACGCCGGAAGATGCATCATCCTCACGCTACAACCAGTCCCTCTATGAATTCCTGCCCCAGGCCTACGTTCGTAACTTCCTCAATGCCTGGAAACTCGAAGCCCAGCGGCTCCAGCGCAAAGGCCATTCTGCGCTGAGCTGGCGCAATGAGCTGATCTGGTGGTATACCATCAGTGCGGCCGTGCTGGTCGGGTTCACCCTGGCGTTTGGCTGGCTCGGCGCCGCGTTTTTCCTGGGGCAGAGTTTCGTCGCCTTTACCCTGCTGGAAATCGTGAACTATCTGGAGCACTACGGACTGCATCGTCGCAAGCTGGAGAATGGCCGGTATGAGCGGACCACGCCGGAGCACAGCTGGAACAGCAATTACTTCCTGACCAACGTGTTCCTGTTTCACCTCCAGCGCCACAGCGATCACCACGCCTATGCCAAACGCCGGTATCAGGTCCTGCGTCACCACGAAGTGGCCCCCCAGTTACCCGCCGGTTACTCCACGATGATTGTCCTGGCGCTGTTTCCCCCGCTCTGGAAAAAAGTAATGAATCCCCGGGTGGAGGCCTATTACGACGGTGAGGAGCACCAGCTGGCCTCGTAATAAGCGGCCCCTTGAAATCCTTTTGAAAGGCACACAGGTATATCCTTTAAATCCGCAAGCAAAAAAGGGATACCGACATGCCCAAGCATTTCGAGGAAGCCCCGGGGCTCTATCACGACCCGGTGCCGGAAACCGAAGGTTACGTGTTCAACCAGACGATGATGCGCATCAAGGATCCGGAACGTTCCCTGGACTTTTACACCCGGGTCCTGGGCATGCACCTGATCCGGAAGCTGGACTTTCCGGAAATGAAGTTCACGCTGTATTTCCTGGGCTACCTGGACGATCGTCAGCTGCAGTCCGTGCCCGGTGACGACGCCCACCGGACCACGTATACCTTCGGCCGCGAAGCCATGCTGGAGCTGACCCACAACTGGGGTACCGAAAACGATGAGGACTTCGCCTACCACAACGGCAACGACGAGCCCCAGGGCTTCGGCCACATCGGGATTGCGGTACCGGACGTGTACTCGGCGTCGGATCGCTTTGAAAAACTCGGTGTCGAGTTCGTGAAAAAGCCGGACGACGGCAAGATGAAAGGCCTGTCCTTCATCAAGGACCCGGACGGCTACTGGATCGAGATCCTGCAGCCGGACATGCTTGAAAAGAACCGCAAGAAAGACTGAGCCGGTTCAGCTACCGCCGTCGGCCGCCTGGCCGGCGCGCGGTTTTCCTCCGAATCTGGACGCGACAATCACCGCCACCGTCAGAATCAGGGCGCCGGAAATCCCGATCGGCCCCAGAACCTCGCCCAGGAAAACCCAGGCCAGCAGCGCCACGAACAGCGGCTCCAGCGTGACAATGATGCTCGACAGCGTCGCGGGCGTGGACTGCATCCCCTTGAAGAAACTCACATAACCGATGCACGTCGGCACAATGCCTATGTAACCGATCATCAGCCATTCCCGGACGCCCAGGGTGTTCAGTCCCTCGAAACCGCCACTCAGCCACACCACGGGCAGCAGAATCAGTGCCGCCGTCAGAAAGCAGATGAACGCGGTGGTGAATACCGGGGTTCCGGTGGAGCTGTACCGGCTGGTCAGCGTGAACCCCGTGTACACCGCGGCGGCGAGCAATGCCATGAGGATGCCGGCCAGCCGCAGCGTGCCGCTGGTGTCCATGTCGCTGAGCACCAGCATGGCGGTGCCACCGATGGCCGCCAGCAGCGAGAGTATCGTCAGCAGTCCCGGTTTTTCCCCGAGCAGCGGGGCGGCCAGCAGGGCAACAAGCACCGGGGGCAGACACAGGGCAATCAGCGTGGCGATGCCAGCGCCGGTCAGGTCCACGGCGAGCAGGTAACTGCCCTGATAGAATGCCTGGAACAGGCCGAGGGCGGTCAGAGGCAGCAGCGCCCTGAGTGTCAGTCCGCCCGGTGACTGGTCCCCGTTCTCAGAGGCATGCCTGGCCTGGCGGAGCTGACGTTGCTCCCGACGCATCAGCAGCCAGAAAAACGGCATGGCCACCACCAGGCGCAGGAAGCCCAGGGTGATGGGGTGCAGTTCGGTGCCGGTGAACAGAAATTTGGCAACAATGCCCGTGGTTGCCCACAGCAGCGATGCCAGGGCAATTAAGAGAGCGCCTTGGATCATTCAATAACCAGTACAATCAACTCTTTGGGGCCGTGGACACCGTAGGCCAGGGTCTGCTCGATGTCCGCCGTCTTCGAGGGGCCCGAGATTAACAGCGCATTGGTGGGCATGCCAGCGGACCAGTCCTGTGCCTGCATGGCTTCGTGGAATGTCGTGTACAGCTCCGACGCCTTCAGCACGGCGATGTGCACCGGCGGCACCAGGCTCATCAGCCGGGGTTCGTCGGGCGTGGGCCACAGGATCAGCGAGCCGGTCTCGGCAATACCGCCGCGGGTGGAGGTGATGGCGGCATCCACCTCATTGAACAGGTCGGACTGCCAGTTTTCGATGGGCGCCTCGTAGGCGAGCAGTTCTGGCAGATCCGTCCGTCCGGATTGGCGAATGGCCTTGCCGATGGCATGTTCCCGGGGGACCAGCAGATTGCGGGCGCCCCGGGTGGCCAGGACTTCGGCCAGCCGTTCCTGCCAGGTGTCGTCGGTGCAGTGATGGACCTCGCCGTGAACCGACTCGATCGCCTTCTCGAATCGCTCGATACGCTCGGCGGTGCTCCAGTCGGGGCGCTTCAGTACGGAGAAATCGCACTCCGGCGTGGCAAGCTCGCCGCCGGACCGGTTGCGCAGGCGTTGCAGAATGATGTCCCGGGAACTCACTGGCCTCGCTCCTTCATCCGCTGGTGCAGGGTTTTTCCGGCCAGCTTGGGCGTGGTCCGGTATCGGGTCCAGGCGCCCACCTTGCTGGGCTGAAGCGCCCGGAATCGTGCGGCAGCACCTGTGCCCAGGCGGTAGATGCCCGGGTGTGCGTGCATCCAGGCCCAGCCCTTCCAGACCAGTGCTTCGCCGGTACTGCGTTTGGCGCCATGGCCCCGCACCTTGGCGGGATGCAGCCGGTCGCCGTCCACGGATTCCTGCCGCAGCCGGACCAGCAAATCGGGAATCGGGATCTTGACCGGGCAGACTTCCCCGCAGGCACCGCACAGGCTCGACGCCGATGGCAGGTGCCGGCCTTCGTCCAGGCCGATCAGGTGCGGCATCAGGATCTTGCCGATGGGGCCGGGATAGGTGGTGCCATAGGTATGGCCGCCCACGCGGGTATACACCGGGCAGTGGTTCATACAGGCACCGCAACGGATGCAGCGCAGGGTGTCGAGCAGTTCGTCGTCCTGATAGATGGTGGAACGGCCGTTATCCACCAGCACCAGGTGCACCTCTTCCGGACCGTCCATTTCCCCGGACTTGCGGGGCCCGGAAATCATGTTGAAGTAGGTGGTGATGTGCTGCCCGGTGGCAGACCGGGTGAGCAGGGCCAGCAACGCCGAGACATCTTCCAGGCTGGGCACCACTTTTTCGATACCGGTCACGGCAATGTGGCACGGCGGGACCGTGGTGGTCATGCGCCCGTTACCCTCGTTTTCCACCAGGCAGAGTGTGCCGGTTTCCGCCACCGCGAAATTGACGCCGGATACGCCAACGTCGGCATTCATGAACTTTTCACGCAACTGCTGCCGGGCGGCCGCGGTCAGGTATTCCACATCGTTGGACAGGTCCGTGCCGGTCTTCTCGTGCATCAGCTCCGAGATCTCGCCGGTGTTCTTGTGGATCGCCGGCATGATGATGTGGGACGGCGTCTCGTCCGCGAGCTGGACGATGTACTCGCCCAGATCCGATTCCAGAGCCTCGATGCCCTGCTCGCCGAAGTAATGGTTCAGTTCCATTTCCTCGGACACCATGGACTTGCCCTTGATCACAGTGCGGGCGTCGCGGGCCACACAGATGTCCCGGACGATCCGGCAGGCCTCGTCGCCGTCGACGGCCCAGTGTACGCGGATCCCGTTTTCGGTGAGTTTGGCTTCGAGCTGTTCCAGCAGGTCCGGCAGGTTGGACAGGGCCTTCAGGCGAATGTTGGCCCCCAGGTCCCGCAGGGTCTCCAGGTCCCAGCCTTCGAACGCGGCCGTACGCTTGGCCATCAGCCCATCCATCGCCCGCCGGAAGTTCTGGCGGATCTTGGGGTTGTGGATGGCCGCCTGAGCCCGGGGATGGAATTCCTTGACGTCGACGTGATGTGCCTGCGAGTTCATAGCCCAACTACCAATGCAGAGTGATCCCTAAAACATAGGGAGAGAAGCGGGCGATGTCCACACGACTTTCAGGGGGGAGAGTCAGCGGGGGAGAGAGAAGGATGGCGGCCGCAGCCGCCATCCTCAGGGGTCAGCCCTGAGCGGGCTCCTTGGTGCTGGATGCATCCGGTGCGGCAGCTTTGGTATCCGCAGCCTTGGCATCGGTTTTGGTCTCGGCCTTGGCCTTCGGCTTGGGCTTCGGTTTCGGCGCTTTCCAGTTCGCCGCCGTCACCCCGAGTTGATACTCGGCCAGGGCCGCCCGGTAGATGGCGTCGTCGTCCGACAGGCGGACGTTGCTCTCACCCATGGACGGCGAGTTGCCCACGAACAGGGTGGCGAGCGTGTCGTCACCCTGTTTCAGGACCACCTTGCGCCGGTAGGTGTCGTCGGCGACCTTGAACCGGGCCCGGGCATCGGGCGTCCGGGCCACCGGGAAGCTTCGCTTCAGTCCGGAGAGCTGGGCCACCAGTGCCTCTACCTTGGACTTGTTCGCCTTCACCGGCTTGTCGGCCGCCGCGGTATCCGAGCTGTCCCTGGCCTTGTCCGCCTTCTTGGGCTCGGCTTTCAGGAACCAGTTGTCGTCCTTCAGGGACAGCGTGAGCTGCCCGTCTTCCGGATCGATCAATACGATCTGGTCCGCCTTGCCCGCCTGGGGTAGCAGGGGATCGTTACTGACCACCGGACCGGAGGTCTGCATGCTCCAGACCACTCCGGTCAGGATGAGCTGCGCGACAAGCGCGATCGACAGTAGTTTGATGCTCCGGTTCATCAGGCCACCTCCGCAAGGATCTTCCGGTAACGACGTTGGTCACTGGCACGAACCTGGCGGCGCCAGAGCCAGATCAGAATCAGGCCGAGCAGGGCCAGGCCGTAGTTGGTGTACTCCCAGCCAATCCGCTCCTGACGGGTCAGCGGTGCCAGTGTCCGGGCATAGCGGGACTGGCCGCGCAGTGCCAGCAGGGAGGGATCTTCCAGTGACCAGTCCACCGCGTTCTGGATGAAGGTCACCGGCTCGTCGTACACGGTGCCCAGGCTCCGGCTGATCAGGTTCAGCATGGTGTCAGAGGCGAACGAGCCGCTGCTCACCACCACCAGCCGCGCCGATTCCGGCGATTTGCGGATCACGCTGGAGGCCGCCGGTGCGTCAGGCTTGCCGTCCTTCTTGGTGTCTGCCTTGACGGGCATCGCCTTGGCCGACTTGTCCGGCTTGTTGTCGCCCTTCTTGTCCGCCTGTGCGAGCAGCGGGGACTTGCGATCCGCGAACCAGGAGGTGAACTCGCCGGTCAGGGCCACGCCCACCAGTTGCGAATGGCGCTTGGCGGAGTCGTCGAAGCCCAGGGACGGATAGGCCTGGAAGTCCGGCAGCACCGTCGGTTTGTCCGACGTCCAGCTGCGGTTGGAGGTAGTCATCAGACGGGTGACCTTGAGCTTGCCGGTCTTGTCCTTGTCCACCGTCATCGGTGAAGGCCAGCTGACAATCATCTGCTGCAGGTTGGCCGTGACCGGGTGGTTGCCGTTGAGCTCACCGTTCCTCAGATCCGCAAAGAACGGGTAGGGCATCATCTGCACATCCCGGAAGGTCATGCCGCCGACGTTGCGGGTGCGGGGCACGGGCAGTTCAGCACTCATTGGGTCGAGCACCAGGGATGGCTTCAGGTGGATGCCGTTGTGGGCCAGCCAGTCCTTGAGGCCAGTCGCCTTTTTCGAGGCGGTGAGATTCTGCGCCAGATTGATGTCGAACGGCGACGCCGCCATGATTACACGGCCGCCACGCATCAGGAACTGGTCGATGGCAAACAGCGCCTTGTCGCTCAGTTTCCGCGGGTTCATCACCAGCAACAGATCGGTACCGGCCGGCGTGTGGCCATCGGACAGATCGGTGTGTTCCACCCGGGCGTTGGCCTCCAGGCTCTTCACCAGCTGGCTGTAATCGGAGCCGCGATAACGGTTGCCCTGCGGAGCCACCAGAGCAATGGTCTTCAGCGCACCGGGCACCAGACGCTTGAGGGCATCGTCAAAGGCCTTCTGGAGGCTGTCCTGATCCAGCGTGGCCGGCAGTGGCACCTGAACCTGATTATCGCCGCTTTGCAGCATCAGGTGGAACCAGAAGGGTTGTGGATTCACCAGGCTGGCCAGCAGTGGGCTGAAGCCGTATTCGTCGTTCAGCTTCTTGGCCAGTTCGCCATTGCCGGCATCCGGATCCTGGACGTTCACGGTCAGTTGACCATCAGAACGCTTCTGGAGCTTGTCGATGACGGCCTGCAGGTCGTCCCGGAAGGACTGCAGGTCCGGCGGCAGCCGGTCCTTGGGCGAGACCCAGGCGTCCAGCACCACCGGCTTCTTGATGGCGGCAAAGGTGTCGCCGCCGGAGCGGTAGCCGCGAACCAGCCGGTTCATCGCACGGGTGAGCTCGTATTCGGGATTCTTCAGGGCCACGTTCAGTTTACCTTCGCCCCGGGCCTTCACCTCGATCAGATCGCGGAAGCCAAGCTTCTGGTAATCGTCCCCATAGGAAATGACCACGTCGAAGTAGGAATCGACAATGGACGACTCATAGCGGCTGGCGGTCTTGAAGGGCACCGGCTTGATGCCGTAACGGCGCGCGGCCTGCTCTTCCGCTTCCTTGTTCCGGGTCGGGTCGATGAACTTGACCTCGACGTTACGTCCCCCGCGTACGCCGTATTCCTCCAGCAGACTCTTCAGCCTCGGCACCAGTGGCGCCAGCAGCGGGTGGGTTTTCTCGGAGAAGTAGGCGCGGATCTGCAGGGGCTCCTGCAGGTTGGCCAGCTGCTGGGTGGTCGCGTCGGACAGCGTATACAGGTGGTTTTCAGTCAGGTCTGCCCGAACGGAATGCAGCGGCTGCAGCCAGAGGTTGCCGGCAATCAGGTTCACGGCAGCGAGCACGGCCACGGTCTTCCAGCGCCGATGGGACACGGACGGCGGGTTGCCGGCCCAGCGCAGCTTTTCCAGGGTGTACACGTTCAGCACCAGGAACAGGCCGGTCAGCGAGACGTAGTAATAGATGTCCCGAAGGTCCAGCACGCCCCGGGTGATGGACTTGAAGCGGCTGCCGGTGCCGAGCAACTGCAGGAACTGGCCGGTCTGGTAGCCAGTCAGGTTGGTGATGAAAGTGGAGCCGATCAGGTAGAACAGCCCGCAGATCAGAACCGTCACCATCAGCGCGACGATGGGGTTGTCCGTCCGGCTGCTGGTGAACAGCCCGATGGCGATGTACGCGGCGCCGAGGAACAGGGTGGCAACGTACCCGCCGATCACCGGGCCGGGATCCATGGGGCCGAGCAGCGATACCGTAATGGGCAGCGGCAGGGTCAGGATCAGGGCAATGCACAGCAGACCCAGCGCTGCGACGAACTTGCCGAGCACCAGCTGCCAGAGACTGACCGGCGAGGTCAGCAGACTCTCCAGCGTGCCCGAGCGACGCTCCTCCGACCAGCTGCGCATGGTGAGGGCGGCAATGAGGAAAATCAGCAACAACGGCAGCCAGCTGAACAGGGGCTGCAGATCGGCCACGTTCCGGGCGAAAAAGGCTTCCCCCCAGAAGAACACGAACAGGCAGGCGGCCACGAACAGGGCCATAAACAGGTACGCCGCCGGGGACGCAAAGAAACCACGAAACTCCTTCCGGGCAACATGCATCAGATCAGCCATGCTCTACCTCCCCGTTGACTTCGGCAAACACCCGCTCCAGGTCCCGCTCATCCGGTGACAGGTTCAGGATGGGTACGTTGGCGGCCACCAGCTGGCTGGCGATTTCCGGCAGCAGGGTTTCATCGGCCAGCAGGCGATACTCGTAACGCTGGCCGGAAGACTGGCCGTGGCTGTCCCGGCCGGAGTCGGTGCGAATCGGCTCCACCACCGACAGCTTCGCCACCCGCTCCAGGGCCGGCCGTGCGTCTGCGCCCGTTACCAGCCGGATGCGATCGCTCTCCCGGAGTTCGTCCAGTCGCTTGTCGATCACCATTTTGCCCGCGCGCATGATCAGCACCCGCTCACACACCGCCTGCACTTCCTGCAGGATGTGGGTGGAGACAATGACGGTAGAGGTTTTCGAGAGTTCGCGGATCAGGTCCCGCATCTGGTGTATCTGGGTGGGGTCGAGGCCGTTGGTGGGTTCGTCCAGGATCACGATGTCCGGCTGGTGGAGGATGGCCTGGGCTACACCGACCCGCTGTCGGTAGCCGCGGGAAAGGGTCTGGATTTCATCGGTGGCCTTGGCTTTCAGGTCCGCCCGCTGGATGGCCCGGGCGATGGCCATGGTGCGTTCGTTCTCCGGGATACCGTGCAGGGACGCCTGGTAGTGGAGGAAGTCGATCACCGTCATCTCCGGCCATACCGGGCAGTTCTCCGGCAGATAACCGATGCGGGCCTGGATCTGGCGGGTATCCGGCCCCACCGTCAGGTGATCCACACGGATCGTTCCGGACGTGGGTTCGAGATAGCCGGTGAGCATTTTCATGATCGTGGTCTTGCCGGCGCCGTTGTGGCCGAGCAATCCCACGACCTCTCCGGAGCCAATGGAGAACGACACGTCATCCACTGCGGTGACCTCGCCATAGCGACGGGTCAGGTGTTCCACCTGAATCATGGGCAAACTCCGTTCTGGGTGTTGGTGTTTTTCTCGAAAAACGGGATCTCAGGCGCAGGAAGTGCGCCCGAGCCAGAACGTAGGGACAGTAAGTACCTGATTCAATTCCATTAAATAATGGAAAGCATTACGGCTGATTAAGGCTTCTGAAAGGTTCGTTTGTGCAGGAAGGACAGAATGTGCTCGCCGGACAACGGCTGTTCGTTCTTCTCGGCGTAGCCGGCAATGTTCATCAGACAGCCGCAGTCGGTGGTCACGAATTCCCGGGCGCCGGTGTCGACGAGGGTCTCCACTTTCTCACTGACCATGGCCGAGGAAATCTCCGGATGGCGGACCGCAAACGTGCCGCCAAAGCCACAGCATTCCTCCGGGCGCACCTGTTCCACCAGGTTTACATTTTTCAGCTGGCGCAGCAGGGCAGGGCCTACCTCCGCCACACCCATTTCCCGGCGGGCGGAACAGGAGGTGTGCATGGCCACCGTGACCGGCTCGCCCAGATCCTCCAGCTTGATGTGGCAGACATTCAGCAGGAAATCCGTCAGTTCCCACACCCGGCCGGCAATCTCCGCGGCCTGTGTTTCCCGAGGGGTATCGCGGAACAGCGCCGGATAATGCTGGCGCATCATGCCGCCACAGGAACCGGACGGCACCACAATCGGCCAGTCCTCCGGGAACAGGTCGAGCTGGGCATCCGCCACGGCACGGGCTTCATCATGATAACCGGATGTGTAGGCCGGCTGGCCGCAGCAGGTCTGGCCCTGGGGGAAAATCACCTCGATGCCTTCGCGCTCCAGCAGTTCCACGCCGGCAATCCCGGCATCCGGATAGAACATGTCCACCAGACAGGTGCCGAAGTAATACACCTTACGGGGTTTGGAAGGGTAAACCTTGATGGGATCCGCCATAGTGCCGCCAGTTCGGAAGTCGGTTCTTGTTCCCACCAATAATAGGGCGGCAATCGCGGCCTTGCCAGACGACTTTCTGGGAAGGCAGCAGCAGGGCGCTGCTGCCGGGAGGGCTTTATTTCACCGTCAGGCGTTCGGCGTTCTTCTCGACGGTACGCGCGCCAATGCCCTTGACCAGCGCCAGATCCTCGGCGGACGCAAACGGACCATGGGACTCGCGGTAGCTGACGATGGCCTGCGCCTTGCTGTCGCCAATGCCGTTCAGGCTCGCCAGGGTGGCCACGTCTGCGGTGTTGATGTTCACGGCTTCGCCTTCGGCCTGGGCGAAACCGCTGAACAGGCTGAAAAGCAGAACGAGGGTGGCGATGATCGGTGTACGTTTCATGAAGCTTGCTCCTGAGATTGAGTAACGTCGTTGTGATTGGGAGCAGGGACGTCAATCCAGCAGCAAGTGCACGGACCGGGACCACATTCCATGTGGCCCCGGGCTCCGTGGCTGACCCCTGCCTGGTCCTTCAGGCTGCGCATCATCCTGAGCGCGTCGTCCGTGTGGTCATCCTTGTGCCCGATCCGGTGGGCAACTCCAAATCCCTGGAGTGTTCATCCTTGAGCCAACGATCCTTGCTGGCTGTCATCCCTGACACTTCCCATTCTAGTCCTGACACCCGTCGGCAAAATCGGACATCCGCTCTGCGGAACGTGAGACATTTCTTACACCCCTGTAAGTGTCCTGAAATGCATTAACAGTGAATCAATGTTCAGTATTTCAGGCCGCCTGTGCCTGCCCACGGTGCACGCGCACCAGAAAAATCATCAAATGCCCGATGACCGTGCAACGCGGTCGGAGCATTGCGCCGCCTTGATGCCGAATATCTGCGTTAACCCACTGTTTTGAAATGGAATGTCCGGACTCTGGAACGCCGGATGCAAACGGTGAATCACTCGGGAAGGAGGCCTGATGCCCACACTTGAAGACACCACATTGCTCCGGTCCGGCGCCCACGCCTCCGGCCACCGCTTCGACGGCGAACGCCGCTGGGCGGCCGCGCTCTCCCTCGGTTTCGAAACCAGGGACGAAGGCGCCGATGCGCCGGTCACCCGGCTGGCCCGCCGTTGGCACCGGGGCCCGCTGCGGGTCCAGCGCCCCTTCTACCCGGAAGGCAAAACCGGCTGCTGCCACGTCTACCTGCTGCACCCGCCCGGCGGACTGGTCAGCGGGGACGAACTGCACATCAGCGCCTCCGTCGCCGAAGGCGGCCACGCCCTGCTAACCACCCCGGCCGCCGCGAAACTCTACAAAGCCGACAGCCACGGCGTCGCCTGGGGCCAGCACACCCGACTGCAGGTGGCCAGAAACGCCATCCTTGAATACCTGCCCCAGGAAACCATCGCCTTCGACGGCTCCCGGGGCCGACAGACCACCACCATCGAACTCGAACCCGGCGCCCGAACCCTGGGCTGGGAAGTCCTCGCCCTCGGCCGCCCGGCCAGCGACCTGCCCTTCGCCACCGGCGCCCTGGAACAACGATTTCACCTCAGCCAGAACGGCATCCCCCTGTGGCTGGAACGCCAGCTCCTGGATCCCGCTCACCGCCGCTTCACCGGGCGCTGGGGGCAGGGTGGCGCCACCGTCCAGGCCACCCTCTGGGCCGTCGGCCTCGACGACGAAACCGCCGCCATCGACGCACTGAGAGAACAACTCCCGGACAACCACCGCTGGGCCGTCACCCGCCGCCGGGGCGTACTGCTCCTGCGCTACCTGGGCAACAGCCGCAACGAAGCCTGGGCCCTGTGTGAACAGGCCTGGCACCTGTTACGCCCGCTCCTTACCGGCGTACCGGCCCACACGCCCCGAATCTGGCTTACCTGAAGCCCATTACAAATACGGAGCCATCCATGGAACTCACCCCCAGAGACAAAGACAAGCTCATGCTCTTCACCGCCGCGCTGCTCGCCGAGCGCCGCAAAGCCAAGGGCCTGAAGCTGAACTACCCGGAAGCCATTGCCCTGATCAGCGCCGAAATCATGGAAGGCGCCCGCGAAGGCCGAACCGTCGCAGAACTCATGAGCGCCGGCACCGAAATCCTCACCCGGGAAGACGTCATGGACGGCGTGGCCGACATGGTTCACGAAGTCCAGGTCGAAGCCACCTTCCCGGACGGCACCAAGCTGGTCACCGTCCATAACCCGATTGTTTGAGGAGCGAACCATGATCCCCGGCGAATACCAGATCCAGAACGGCGACATCGAACTCTGCGCGGGCCGCGAACGCATCGAACTCGACGTTTCCAACACCGGTGACCGCCCGGTCCAGATCGGCTCCCACTACCACTTCGCGGAAGCTAACCCCGCGCTGGATTTCGACCGCGCAAAGGCGAAAGGCTACCGCCTCGACGTGGCTGCCGGCACCGCGATCCGGTTCGAACCGGGCCAGACACGTTCGGTCACCCTGATTCCGTTCGCCGGTACGCGCGAAATATACGGCTTCCGCGGTGAAGTCATGGGCAAGTTGGACTCCACGAAATGATTGGCAGGGTCGGTTGGGCTCTCCCTTCCGGGAATGTGCGGAGCCATGGATGGCGGAGCTCAAGCGCCACATGGACGTGCCGCAAGGAGCGTTTCCCGGAAGGGAGAGCCCAACTGACCCCGGCTCCCAAGTTCAGAGAGGGATAGCATGAAGATAAGCAGACAAGCCTACGCCGACATGTACGGCCCCACCGTCGGCGACCGGGTCCGCCTCGGCGACACCGAACTGTGGATCCAGGTCGAACAGGACCATACCCACTACGGCGACGAAGTAAAATTCGGCGGCGGCAAAGTCATCCGCGACGGCATGGGCCAGAGCCAGCGGGCCGACGACACCGTCATGGACACCGTCATCACCAACGCATTGATCCTCGACTGGTGGGGCATCGTCAAAGCCGACATCGGCATCCAGAAGGGCAGGATCGCCGCCATCGGCAAAGCCGGCAACCCCGATACCCAGCCCGATGTCCAGATCGTCATCGGCCCCGGCACCGAAATCATCGCCGGCGAAGGCAAAATCCTCACCGCCGGCGGCATCGACCCCCACATCCACTTTATCTGCCCCCAGCAGGTCGAAGAAGCCCTCATGAGCGGCATCACCACCATGCTCGGCGGCGGCACCGGCCCGGCCACCGGCACCAACGCCACCACCTGCACCCCCGGCGCCTGGCACATTGGCAAAATGCTCCAGGCCGTCGACAGCCTGCCCATGAACATCGGCTTCCTCGGCAAAGGCAACGCCAGCCTCCCCGAAGCCCTCGAACTGCAGGTAAAAGCCGGCGCCATCGGCCTCAAACTCCACGAAGACTGGGGCACCACCCCCGCCAGCATCGACAACTGCCTCACCGTGGCCGACCAGTACGACGTGCAGGTGGCGATCCACACCGACACCCTCAACGAATCCGGCTTCGTGGAAGACACCCTCGCCGCCTTCAAAGGCCGCTGCATCCACACCTTCCACACCGAAGGCGCCGGCGGCGGCCACGCACCGGACATCATCACCGCCTGCTCGAAAGATTACGTACTGCCGTCCTCAACGAACCCGACGCGGCCCTACACCGTCAACACCATCGACGAACACCTCGACATGCTCATGGTGTGCCACCACCTGGACCCGAACATCCCCGAAGACGTCGCCTTCGCCGACTCCCGCATCCGCCGGGAAACCATCGCCGCCGAAGACATCCTGCACGACATGGGCGTGATCTCCATGATCTCCTCCGACTCCCAGGCCATGGGCCGCGTCGGCGAAGTCATCTGCCGCACCTGGCAGACCGCTCACAAAATGAAAGTCCAGCGCGGCCTGCTGCCGGAAGACGAAGACCTGGGCGCCGACAACTTCCGCGCCAAACGCTACATCGCCAAATACACCATCAACTCCGCCATCACCCATGGCATCGCGCACGACGTCGGTTCCGTGGAAGTGGGCAAACTGGCGGACCTGGTGCTCTGGAGCCCGGCCTTCTTCGGCGTCAAACCCGCCTGCATCATCAAGGGCGGCATGATCGCGGCCGCCCCCATGGGCGATCCCAACGCCTCCATCCCCACGCCCCAACCGGTGCACTACCGCCCTATGTTCGGCGCCTTCGGCAAAGCCGCCAGTGCCACCCGCCTGACCTTCGTCAGCCAGGCCGCGCTGGACGCCGGGATCGGAAAAGAACTGGGCCTCGACAGCCCGCTGTCCGCGTGCAAAGGCGTGCGGGAGGTGCGTAAGGGCGACATGAAACTCAACGACGCCTGCCCACATCTGACCGTGGACCCGCAAACCTACGAAGTACACGCCGATGGCGAACTGCTCACCTGCGAGCCCGCCACCGAACTGCCCCTGGCACAGCGCTACCATCTGTTCTGAGCCCGGACATGGAGAGACGTATGTTGGAACTGACAGAACGCATCGGCGATGCCCAAAGCACCGGCATCGACACCAGCGAAATCCACGACAACCTGATCCTGCCCTACGAACTGCGCATCCGTGGCCGCCTGCGCGCCACCACCGAAACCAAAGTGGACGTCGGCCTGTTCCTGGACCGTGGCCCCGTGCTGCGCGACGGCGACCTGCTGCAGGCCAGAACCGGCGAAATCATCCGCATCCGCGCCGCCGACGAATCGGTGGTCACCGCCCGCATCGAAAGCGGCCAACCCCTGGCGCGCCTGTGCTACCACCTGGGCAATCGCCACGTCACCCTCGCGATCGGCCGGGACGAGCAGGGCAGCTACGTACGCTTCCCGCCGGACCACGTGCTGGAAGAACTGGCCGAACGCCTCGGCGCCACCGTGGTGCACCACACCGCCCCGTTCGACCCCGAACCCGGCGCCTACGCCCAGGCCGGTCAATCCCACGGGCATTCCCACGGCGACGGACACAGCCACCACCACGAGCACAGCCATGGCCATCACCACAAACACACCCACTGAGGCAGTCGCCGCCAACACCGGCGACCTCGCCCTGCTGGGCCTGATGCAACTGGTCAGCCCCGCACTGCCCATTGGCGCCTTCGCCTGGTCCCAGGGCCTGGAAAGCGCCTTCGAACTGGGCTGGGTGAAGAACGAAGCAGAACTGGCAGACTGGGTTGAAGGCGTACTCGAAGACGGCCTAAGCCGATGCGAACTGCCCCTGCTGGCGCGTTTCCAGAAGGCCTGGGCGACCGAAGACGCGGCTGCACTCAGGGAATGGAACCACTGGCTCCAAGCCACCCGGGAGACCGCCGAACTCAGCGACGAAGACACCCGCCTCGGCGCCGCACTGGTCACCCTATTGCGCAACCTCGACCTGCTGCCAGCGGAACACCTTATACCGGACGACCCCGGCTACATCACCATGTTCGCCTGGGCCGCCCACAAACGCCTCGTGCCGATCCGCCAGACCCTGCTCGGCTTCGCCTGGGCCTGGCTCGAAAACCAGCTCGCCGTCGCCTGCAAGGCACTGCCCCTTGGGCACACCGCCGCCCAGCGGACCATTGAACGATTACGGCCACAACTGGTAGGCGCGGTGGACACGGCACTGGCGCGGAAAGACGACGAACTCGGCCCGATCCTGCCGGGCCTGGCGCTCGGAAGCGCGTTACACGAAACCCAATACTCACGACTGTTCAGAAGTTAGAAGCCAAATATCAGAAAGCAACGCCGAACATGAGAAGGCGAGTGGTAACCCCTTGCCGACCCACTCGGAGTTTGAACTCAGATAGGAGACCCAACATGACACATTGCCTGAGAGTAGGAGTAGGCGGCCCCGTCGGCTCCGGAAAAACCGCCCTGTTGCGCCAACTGTGCTCAGCCCTCCGGGACCACTACGACATCGCCGTCGTCACCAACGACATCTACACCAGGGAAGACGCCGACTTCCTCCTGCGCCACGAAGCCCTGGCCGCAGACCGCATCCTTGGCGTCGAAACCGGCGGCTGCCCCCATACAGCAATACGCGAGGATGCCTCCATGAACCTCGCCGCCATCGACGACCTCCAGCGCCGCCACCCGGACCTGGAGCTCGTCCTCGTGGAATCCGGCGGCGACAACCTCTCCGCCACCTTCAGCCCGGAACTGTCCGACCTCACCCTGTACGTGATCGACGTCTCCGCCGGCGACAAAATCCCCCGCAAAGGCGGCCCCGGCATCACCAAATCCGACCTGCTGATCATCAACAAGATCGACATCGCCGACCAGGTACACGCCTCCCTGGATGTGATGGAGCGCGACAGCAAGAAAATGCGGGGCGAACGGCCCTTCGTGTTCACCAACCTCTACGACGGGGTAGGGCTGGACACGATCATCAGCTTCATTCTTGAACGCGGCATGCTGCCCGAAAGAAGACCGGCTAAACTGGCCGAACCGGCCTGAGCCAGAAAACCAACAACGAATCAGGAACCACCAGGAGAATCACCATGAAACTCACCTCCAAACTCCTAACCGCCGCCGCCCTGCTGACCGCCTCATCCGCCGCCATGGCCCACCCCGGCCACGCGGACGGCGGCTTCACCAGCGGCCTCATGCACCCCATGCTCGGCCTGGACCACCTGCTGGCCATGGCCGCCATCGGCTTCTGGAGCGTGCGCCAGAGCAAAACCATGAAAAACGCCACACCGCTCTTCGTGATCGGCGGCATGATCCTCGGCGCCATGCTGGCCTGGAGCGGCCTGACCATGACCGGCGTGGAAACCGGCATCACCTTCTCCGTACTGGTGGCCGGCATCTTGATTGCCACACTGGCGAAACTGCCGACGGCTGTTGGTGGCACTCTGGTTGGTGCCTTCATGCTGTTCCACGGCTTTGCCCATGGGGCGGAAATGCCGGAAGGGGCGACTCTCGCCGCTTTCCTGGCTGGCTTCTCTATCGCTACGCTCGCGATCACCCTCGTTGGCCGTGGCTTGGGTAGCTTGATGCTGAAGGCGGATAGCCGGTTCAGTCGTGGTGTTGGTGGTGTTTTGGCGGTTGCAGGGGCGTATTTGGCGGCTGCTTGATGACCACGAAAAGAATGTAACCGACAGAAGCCGCTTGGGAGAACTGGCGGCTTTTTCTGTATCCAATTTACTAAATTTCACGTTTTGTGGTTAGGCAGTCTGCTTACAATTGGACTAATGTGTAGTCATAAAAAACGGATAGCTGCCGATGTTAAGGATAACGGCCGATGGACCTTTCAGTACTGTTCTACTCTCTTTCGCACACTTGGTATCTAACACGGCTCTTGCTGCGGTTAACCGTCTGCGTTCTCCCTGTTACATGGTCGAGTTGATAGAGCTTGATGTTACGGCTTCCGCTTGCAGGGAGACTAAATGCCTAAATTGGAAGGCGCTATCAATGCTTCGTAACTGTAAAAACCAAGCCGTCAACTGATTACAGAAGTCGCGAACCTAGGATTTGCAGGAATTTGATGTGAATGGAGAAACCAAAGCTCGTGCGTCGGATGATGTGGGTTTCCTAGCGGTTAGCCTTTCACGAATGGCAAAGCGCACTACTTAACCACAGCTAAGCGCATAAAGATAAAGGAAGGAGGTAGGATGACCCTGATAAAAACGGTCAACGAGGGGGGGCAATGGATCGCAATCTTAACCCTGTTGACGTTGCTTTTTTCCTTCGACTTCGACTTCTTCGATTCTGCTCCAAAGCGTGTAATTGCCCTAGAGTCGAAGCAAGAGCAGCAAGGGGCTCTTATTCAGTCCATGGAGGAAAGATTGTCCCAGGTCGAGTCTGACTTAGAGGGATTAAAAAACACCCAGAGTGCTGGCAATCTCCAAGAACAGATTAATACTCTTCGCTCAGATATAAAGAATCTTGCGTCCGTCGAAACGACGCCAAATTTTAGTCAGTCTGAAATCACACCTATCGAAGCGATCAAACCCAAGATTACAGAGAGCAAAGCAGCTCAACCATGGTATCAGCAGCGATATTTGTGGGTAGGATCTGCTTTGGTGCTTGTTGCCGTTATTCTGATTTTGATGTGGGTGGCAAAGCGCAGAAAGAAAAAGGTGCTTTCAGTGGTGCGGGGTCCATGGCACAAGAATGGCACTGCGGCTTCGAATAATCGAGACTGTGCTTAGCCAACGGTATTGCAGCGTCCGATTCTCCGCCGATTCGCGGCTCCAAACCGGCGCCGCTACCGGATGATAGGTGTTCAGTATTACCAAGATGTGAGCAATAGGCAAAAATATCGAAAGCGATCAATATGGATAAATTGAAGGCGATTGATTGGGCAAGCCTCGTAGCGGGCAAGCACTCATGGATTGACGATTATTTCAAGGTCCACTCCGTGCTTGAAGACAAGAAAACTGTCTGTCGTTTCTTTTCTTTGGACTTTTCAGGCACTCAGCAAGAGATATTCTCTCTAACAGAGTCATTGGCTGCATCAATTGAACACTATGTTTTCGATGAGAAGCAGCTAGCGAGCTTCCATAAAGAGGGAAAAGTTCCATTCCAAAAGGCAATGAAATTTTTCGGAAAGACAAATCCAGATATGGATGGGAAGTATGGCGAACTTCTCCTGTACCTTTTGACAGAAAAATTTCTCCAGACACCTCTCGTGAGCCACAAACTATCTCTTATCACAAATACGAATGATCAAGTCAAAGGCGGGGATGGTATCTTTTTCGGCGACTATAAAGACGAGTTAGCAATTTTGATTGGGGAATCCAAGATTCACCAAGGAGCTGCTGGAGCCATGGAGGACGCGCTAGAGTCACTGAATAGGTTTTACGACAACTATAGTTCGGGACAACTAGGGCATGAAATGTTCATAGCTCGGTCAAATATTTCCGAGAATTTTTCATCATTAGATGATGCCGAGAGCCTTTACCAAGCGTTCTCTCCCGGGACTGATCAGTACAAAGGCTGTGTGAAAGCACATCCTGTTCTTCTTGTTTTCGAATCAAGCAAAATAAGCACCATTGAAGAGAAGGCAAAGAATAAAGACGAAGCAGAACAGATGTTCAACGATTGGCTTACTAGCAGGTCAAAAGAGATACAAAAACTTCTCGGTGAAAAATTAAATAACTACTCAGAGCTCAGAAAGGTGTACATTGACGCGTTTCTAATTCCATTAACTAATGTATCCAAGTTCAAACATGCGCTCTATCGAGAAATTCACGGTATAGACTATGTGTCAAGTGAAAAATAAATAATATGACGCAAATATATACTCAGGCAGCACATCATGAAGACTTTGTTCGAGTGTTTGATAAGCTATTGGAAAAGCTATTTCTCGAAGACAAAGTAACAGATAACGTACAGGTTGATCTTGACAAAGAAGAGATCAAAAAAGCTACTTGGCTGGCTTCAATAGCTGCTCTTAGCGACGATGACAAAGAACGCAATATGGCAAATGCGTTTGGGGCTCTACTGCATCTGACCGATAAAGAGAATGAAATATACAAACGCGCGTGCTATATCCTGCAATCAAGAACTGGAAATTTGATTACTAGTAGCCATATACCAAAGCTGTTTCATAAAGAAAACACTCTCAGCGAATATGGAACTCTTCTAAATTTTGAGCTCGCGGCACATAGGGCGCTATTAGAGCAAGAGTTTTCTGACGATACTAAGGTATTTTTCACTGAGTTTCAGAAAAAGCTCTGGGATTCTCTTAACTCCGGAGAGAATATAGCTATCTCAGCTCCAACATCGGCAGGAAAGTCTTTCATAATTAAAAAATATATTCTGGAGATTGTAGAGGGTGGTGCAAAGAATATAGTTTTTATCGTGCCCACAAAAGCACTGATAAACCAGGTTAGCAACGTACTAAAGAGCCAGCTTCACGAAAAGGCGCATGTATATACGACATACATAACTAATGAAGAAGATGATCTGGCTACTATTTACGTGCTAACCCCAGAGAGATGTTTGAAACTTCTGCAAGATAAAAATGTTGCTTCACCAGAGCTGATATTTATGGATGAAGTGCATAACATTGAATCTGGCTCTAGAGGGGTCATATTTGAGAATATTTTATATCGAGTGACCTCTGCTTGGTCTTCTACTCAGTTGGTCGTTGCAGGGCCATTCATTAGCTCGCTCTCTGACAGCATTAAGAAAATCTGTAACATTTCTATTATTGATCACCAAACAATGTCCTCTCCAGTTTTTCAAGTTCGATCGGCACTTACCTTTTTTCCGAGCAAGAAAGTAGCCAGGTATAAAATATCGAGCCCAACTGAAAGAACTATCTCAGGTGAAATTAAGCTAAAAAAATCGCTGTACTCCAAGATAAAAACAAACAAAGGGGAGGCGCTCGAAGTTATTGCAGATATGTTTTCACCTGAGGATCATAATATTTATTATGCGCCCAAGAAAAATCTTGCAGAGAAATGGGCAAGCAAAATTGCTCCTGTTATTGCCTCAAAAAATCCTAGAATAATTGAAGCTGCCGATTCTAGAGTAAAGGATCTTATCGATTTTCTATCTGAAGAAGTTCATCCAGATTATTCACTCATACGAACTCTCAGGCTTGGAGTTGCATATCACCATGCAGGACTACCTGATATTGCAAGGCAAGAAGTAGAGGAGCTCTATTCAGAGTCGATTATCAAGAACATTATCTGCACATCTACTTTGCTGCAGGGGGTGAACTTGCCAGCAGACAGGCTCATAGTCATAAGCCCTAAAGTGAATTCGGACGATATGCCTGCCTTTGATTTTCTTAATCTTCTTGGTCGTGCGGGCAGAGCCAATACTAAACTTTATGGTGAAATATATTGTATTGATATCGTTGATGATGAATGGGGAAGCAGGAAGCTTGAGGCTGAGGTAAATAAAACCGTTGATACCTCTTCGAACCTTTTCCTTCACGAAAATGAGGAGCGATTGTCACTGATCGCAGATATGTCAGGCGCGGAGATTCGGGATTTGACGGGTGATAAGAATATTTACTCTAACCTGTCATACTTGAGGTCAATATTTAAAACCGATAGAAATCACTTCGATAGGATCCTGTCAAATTCAGGTATTAAATCTGAGAGCGTCGAACAGTTTTCTAAAAAGCTAGAGTCTCTTTACAATAATATGAGTATACCCCGAGAACTCATATCCAAAAACCCATTCATCGATCCCGTATTACAAAACAAGCTTTTCGAAGCGATTCAGTCTCAAGGGATCGGAGAATGGCTGATCAGCAAGAAGCCCCTGACTAAAGGTGGTAGTGATCTAGATTATGTGGCTTTCCAGGAAAAAAGCTATTACTTTCAGTTGTGGAGTGTTTTTGAAAGGCTTGACTCAATTTTCAATATTGAGTACGAGCTTAATAGTAATGGCTTTTCCCAAGATAATTACATTAACATTGGGAGGCTTGTAAGGGATGCTCATCGTTGGATGTCTGGAAAAAAACATAAATTTTTTATTATTGATCTTATAGGTGAAGGGAATCATGGTGAGTCAGAAGTTGATAAGGCCGCTCGGAGAATTACTGGTCATATCAGTAAAAACTTAACTTTTATCGCAGTTAAGTACCTATTGCTTTGGTCGGACATGATTTCGTATTTCCTCAGCGAAGAAGAAATCGAAAAGAATTCCTATATCCTCAACCTACCTTCGATGCTCGAAATGGGGAGCTATGACCCAGTTGTTCTAGAGCTGATGAGCTGTGGGATAAGTAGATCTGTAGCCCTCTCGATCTCTAGCAAGGTTAAGAAAATGAATACTTCTGCTGAAAAAGCACTTGCGAAAATTAACAAAGAGGCGCTTCCAAATATTTTTAGAAGGCATTTGATTAAGGCTGGGTATTAGTGAGCGAGTTTTTGCGGAAAACCGGGCCAGATTTATTGTCACAGCCTATTTAAAGGTTCAGAGTTAGTCTGATTCGCTATCATTCTTCTCTATGCTTCGGTTATATTGGTTGCCGCCCTACAGAACGGATTCTGCGGTTTAAAAGCAAGGAGGTGCTAATTCCAATACAGGCCAGGGTGATTGTGCCCGGTTTTCCCCACGATATTGTTCAACGCGGTAATAACCGAAAGCCGGTATTCGTCGAGCGTCTGGAAAATAAATCTGTCCCGGTGTTCAGATGGGGACACTCCTTTGGCAAAGTTCGTTTTTGTACAACCGTCGTTCTTCGTCGGGTCGCGGCCCGATCAATCAGGTAACAGGGAGTTCTGGCAAATGACCACACTGATCGCTGGTCTGATTCTGTTTCTCGGCGTCCATTCGCTTTCTATTGTTAATGAGCCACTGCGTGATCGCCTGAACGCAGCCATGGGGGAGTGGGTCTTCAAGGGGCTGTATTCGCTGGTCTCCCTGGCGGGACTTTTGTTGGTTATCTGGGGCTACGAAGCCGCCCGTATGGATCCCACCGTGATCTACACGTCGCCGGGCTGGCTCAGGCATCTGGCCATGCTTTTGCTGGTGCCGGTTTTCCCGTTGCTGCTCGCTACCTATTTTCCGGGCAGGATCAAGGCCAGGCTCGGGCATCCAACGCTGGTGGCGGTCAAGCTCTGGGCGGTTGCTCACCTGTTGGTGAACGGCATGCTGCAAGACCTGCTGTTGTTCGGCGCGTTCCTGGCATGGGCGGTGGTTGACAGGATTTCCATGAAGCGCAGAAGCCAGCGCCAGATTCCGACACTGCCGGCCAGCAAGGCAAACGATGCCATTGCTGTTGTGGGTGGTCTGGCTTTGTATGTCGTCATGGTGCTCTGGGCGCACCAGTGGCTCTTTGGGGTGGCCCCTATCTGATCGGGCAGCTGGGCGCATCCGCGGCTAGCTGGGAAAACCGGGACAGATCTATTTTCTCGGCTTCTCTGAGGGCCCAGCGCTATTCCTTGAGCCGGACGAGCAAACGGCCATCCTCAACCCGGATATAATCCACACCCGCTGCAAAGGATTGCCAGAATCCCGGGTTGGCGCCGAACTCGTTAACCAGGTCCACATTCTTGAGGTTACCCAGCCAGACATTCGGAATGGGTACGCCCATGAGGCTGACGCCCTTTAACTTAACCAGGGGGCGACCGTTGGCAAAGGAGAGTTCCACACCGGCATTGACTCGTAGGGTTCTGCCGCCGAGTACAGGGAAGTCCTTGTCAAGAGGCACCAGAAGGACGGCGCTCAGCAGGTCGTCTGAAAGGTCGACTGCGAGTCTCTGAGCCAGATCAGTGTTATTGGCGAGCATACCGTTGAGTTCCCGCTCGCTAAAGCGTACTTCCCGACTGGCGCCTTCCTCACTGTAGGGTACCGGCTGCAACCGGCGGCCGGATTCGCCGCCTCGGTTGTCTCACGCATTGCCAATGTCACCTGATTGCAGTTTGAATTCCGTCCTCTAGGTCCGTGGGGCGGTCGGCTCCTCTCCCACCACCGTCAAACCTTCACGGAAGGTTGTTACGCGAAACTTCGGAAAGCGCTTTTTGAATTTGTCAGACACGAAAATGTTGTCCACCTCGTAGCGAGGTAACAGTTCCGCCGCATCCCGGACTTGCTGATTCAGTAAACCGGCCAACTTCAGCTGCCAGCGCTTGAGTATCTTGTATTGGCTGTCGGTATGGAAGATCTCACTCGCTAGCTGAATAAACTGTCGGTAGGTCAGGCGCTGGTCATCGCAGGGCAGATGCCAGGTTTGTCCATAGGCGTCGGGCGTATTGCCCAACAGCGCCATGGCCCTGCTGGCGTCCGGCGTGTAGATCAGGCTTCGTAGCGTATCGTCGCGAAGAAAGACGGTAGGCTTCTTGCCGGCTTTCAGCTTGTTGAGGATCGTCGCGTTGGTGATGCTTTGGGTTTTCCCGGGGCCGTAGAACTCCGGGGCGCGGCAGATCACGGCATCGACTCGACCCTCGTCCATCGCCTGGATCAGTTCTCTGACGATCGCCTCGCGCACTTTGCCTTTATCCCCATTGGGCTGAAACGGCGTCTCTTCGGTCTGCGGCGTAGCCGTTTGCGGATACATGTAGGTATTATCGAAAAACACGAGCTTGGCATTGTGACTCTCACAGGCATTGAGGATGTTGCGCATCAGGATCGGCCATTGCTCAACCCAGAGCTGGGTGTCCATTGGCAAACCCACGGTCACGTAGACAATGCTTGAGCCCTCAACCGCCCGCAAGGCGTCATCGGCATTCAGCAGGTCGGCGCTGATCAGTTGGTCGGTGTCGTTCACTTTCTGCGGCTGTCGACTGACCAGCCGTATGTCACTGGTAAAGTCGCGTTTCAGGCTGCGCGCCAGTTCCCGCCCGATCTGCCCGCTGGCACCGAGGATGGTTTGCATAGGTTTGGTTCCTGGGGTTGCTCAGGCGCAGTTTATACGGGGGGGATGATTATCCCAACCGTAGGAGGCTTTTGGATGAGCCAGACACCTTTCGGGCATTGGCAGGCAGTCACCACATAAGGTCATTGAGCGCTAAACGGATCACAAATCAATGGCTCGTGGAAAGTTTCGGCAGCTTCACGTGGAAGAGGGACTTGATTTTGGCTTTGAGTGACACTGCCATCTGCGCGATGTACTCGCTTCGTTCCTGCGCCGCTAGCCTTTTGTAGTAAGCAATGTCGATAGTGCCGTGTTCATTCAGTTTCGGTGCTTGATAATCCATGGTGCTGTGTCCTGGTTCGATAAGTGAGTATCTTTTACAGGGCTTATGGTAATGAGTGCGAGCCTCTTGAAAAAGCGATCCTTTCTCATCAGACTGATGAATTAATCTCACCAGTCGAGCGAAGTCATGCGCCACCTGCCACCCCTGAATGCGCTTCGGGTATTTGAATCAGCCGCAAGACACCGCAGCTTTGCCGCAGCCGGCAAGGAACTTTTCGTGACGTCATCCGCGGTCAGTCATCAGGTGAAGACACTTGAAGAATATTTGGGGCTTTCACTGTTTGATCGAAGCAGGCGAACGGTGACGTTGACCGCTGAAGGCGAGCAATACCTCTCATCTGTCAGGCATGCGTTCGATGAGATTGAAATGGCCACCCAACGACTGACCGCGAACCAGGAATCCAACGTGGTCAAGATCAGTGTTGCCCCCAATTTCCTGACCCGTTGGCTGATGCCACGCATGGCTCGATTCCAGGCCCTGTACCCGGATATTGAGCTGGAAATTAACGCGTCCATGGGACTGCTGGATTTCGACCGCACCAGTACCGATATGGCGGTCTATTTCGGGAATGGTGAATGGGACGATATTGAAGTGCATTTCCTGCGCAAAGTTATGCTGGTTCCGGTGTGTAGCCCGCAGTTACTGGACGGTGAGCTGCCGCTGGAAAAGCCTGAAGACCTGGCCAAACACACTCTGATCTATGTCAGCAAACGGAAGTGGGAGTGGGAGAACTGGCTGCAACAATCAGGCGTGGATTTTATATCCGCCCGGGGCAGCCTACAGATGTCCAGCGGGCAACTTGCCACGGCGGCGGCCCAGGAGGGCCTGGGAGTAGCGCTGGCTGATAGCACCCTGACGTCCCGTGAGATTAAATCGGGGAAGTTGGTGGTGCCTTTCGACATCCAGTTGGATACAAATCGGGCCTTCTATCTGGTCTACCGCAAGCAACGTCCGCTGACCATCGGAATGAAAGCCTTCAAGGAGTGGCTGATGAGCGAGATGTAGGGAGCCTGCGATTCGCTCGATGCGCATAAGCACCTCCTCCCGGGCGGGAACCGTCATGAGACCAATTTAGTTCACCAATGTGTGAATAGACAGCGGTGTCGGCGGGCGCGAGGGCTTGAATCAATCCGACTCATGAGGACGTAGCGGTGATCGATATTTGCTCGGAAGAGGCCTTGTCGGATCTGTTGCAGTCGAACCCGGCGGTGCTTGTGCTCTTTGGCGGCCCGCACTGCGGTGTCTGCCAGGCCCTCAAGCCTCAACTGGAAAAGCTCGTGAGTGATGAGTTCCCGAAACTGACCACGGCGTACATTGATTGCCAGGAAGCTGCCACGGCAGTATGCGCGGCTCGTGGTATCTTTTCTCTGCCGGTAGTCCAGTTGTGGTTTGGCGGACAGCGATTTGCGGAATTCGTGAGGGTGTTTTCGATGGGTGAGGTGCGCTCAGCTCTCGAGCGGCCTTATCGGCTCATGGACGGATAGATCTGTTGTTGATGGATCTAACGGCATAGACTTGGCGAACGGCATCTACCGGGTGTTCATGTGGCACCCACACAACAAGCGCAGCGGCAGGCCCCTATCATGCATGTGGATAAAGCAAAGAAACGTATTGCGAAGCAGGTTAAGAAGGGCTTTCACGGGTATCCGTTGGTTTCGCTGGAGTACTTCGGCAAAACGCCGGATTCGGCGACGCAGGTCGTTATTTCATTTACCGAGGAAGAGGGCGGGGAGCCCCAGCAGCAAACGTTTGTGAGTGGCGGTGACGCCCGGGAAGACGAAACGATTCAGTCCACCCTCCTCAAAATCATTGAGCGGGCCGATGCCAAAACGGTGACGGAGGTCGACGGTATTTCCAGTCTCGGTGAAAACTGACGCTCAGGGTTTCTTTACCCGAAAAACGGCGGTGAGGGCTGCGGCGCTGGGCTGTTTGATGAGGCGTGAATCGGGATCGGCTCAGAGGAAGGTCCAGGCCAATACCCTCGTAATCTTATTTCCCTGCTTCATTTCTATGTCCCGACAATCAACGGCACCCAGCTTACGAATCAACTTCTTTGCGGGCTTCACATTGTCGGCCTTTGAAACCAGGCTGGTAAACCAGCGGCATTGAGTTGAATACGCCTGGCTTTCTCTTATCAGCTTTTTCAGAAACAGCTGTTCACCCCCCTTACACCAAAGCTCGGCGCCCAGCCCGCCAAAATTCAGAGAAGGGGATTGGGATTTGGCCTTTCGTTCACCACGACTGCGAGCAAGGTTATTGAGCTTGAGCCGGTTGCCCTTGATCGCTTCATCGAGCGAGGCATGGAAGGGCGGGTTGCATACGCTGACGTCAAAGAATTCCCCAGGATGAATGATCCCTTCAAACATGTGGTTTTTATCGTGCTGCGTGCGCAGCGTGAAGCGGTCTTTGAGCGTGGGGTTGTTGGCGATAATCGTGGCTACGTTCTCAAGCGACTGGGGGTTAATGTCACTGCCGATACACTGCCAGCCGTAAATCTGGCAGGCCAGTAGCGGGTAGATTCCATTTGCTCCCGTCCCTATATCGAGCAGCTTGATGCCTGGCTGTTCAAGGCCAGGCTGAAGTCCAGGCAGGTCGGCCACGTAATGGATATAGTCGGCTCTGCCCGGGATTGGAGGGCAAAGCGCACCGTCCGGGATATCCCAGTCGACAATGTTGTAATACCGGTTTAATAATGCGGCGTTGAGGGTTTTTACGGCCAATGGGTCTGCGAAATCGATGGAAAGGTTGCCATGGGCGTTCGGTTTCACATGCGGGGCGAGCGCTGGGTGGCTTTCTACCAGAGCTGGGAAGTCATAGCCCTGGTTGTGCAGATTCCGCGGGTGTAGGCCCTTGCGAGCGGGCTTTTTAGAAACCGGAACAGAGCGATGGTTTGGGGTCATAGGGAAGCCTGAAGCTGCCCTACATAAGCCGCGATGAACGCCGTTTCCTGAAAGGCCTTCAAGCCCGTCTCGGCAAACGCAATTGGCAGCGGGTTGGATGCCAGGGTGGACTTGATCAGTGCCGTGGGCAGCATGGTCACTGTTAATTCACTGCCGGTGATCAGTTGAATGGCCGCTTCCATTTTAAAGCTGATGGCCCCGCCGGCAAACTTGCCTTTTGGCATCCGCTCTTTGATCGCGACAGTGGTGACCCCGTACTGGGCGATGAAGTCCGCAAAGGCCGCCTGGAACCGCTTCAGATCTTCACGGCTGTGGTTTTTCGGCAGTGACAGTTTGCGCACCTTGCACTCCGGCAGGTTGAACTGCCCCCGGTCCATCTTCAGCAAACACACCACCGCATCGCTGCCAGTGAGCTCAACCCCGCAAACAGTCATAGCCATTACCCTCTATACCCCCGCTGTCGTCAGCCGCAGCACTTCTTGAATTTGATGCCACTGCCGCAGGGGCAGAGGTCGTTGCGGGAGGGCGATTTTGCCGTGGTGACCGTCCCTCCCTTATTCAGCAGAGCGGTGAGCTCGTTGATGGATTCCACTGCGCCCTCGCGGGTATCAACCGAAATGTTCGCGTGCAGTTTCGTCTGGGCCACCTGGGCCTCAACTTCCTGCTTGCGCGCTTCGTTAGTCACCACCAGCGTTAACGGATACTTCCTGCTGCCACTCTTTTGGCTGGCGTTGGTCTGGAAGCCGCCGTAAGCGGTGTGATGCTGCCGCGCGTCCTGCCGGCCCTTGTAGAAAAATTTATCTGACATGCTCGAATCCTGATGGGGAGAATACCCAGGCTACCGCCGGGAGGCACCTTTTAGCACGCTTGCGCGAACGGTGATATAGGCAGATATAATTTTCTGAATTGACTCGGGTGACAGGGGAAGTGCATTGAATCAGAAAGGGGTTCTCGCCACGTGGAATGACGCCAAGGGGTTTGGCTTTATTACTCCGGATGGCGGTGGTGAGCGGGTGTTTGCCCATATGAGCGGTTATGCGGGCCGGGGCCGGCCGGTTGCCAGTCGCAAGGTCTCTTACAGCCTCACGAAAGACAGCCAGGGCCGGCAGAGGGCAGGGCAGTTCCAATATGTGGGCGCGGCGAAAGTTGGCGCCAGTATGGCTCCGGGTTTCTGGTTCGCGTCGGCTGTTGTACTGGTGTTTTTCACCACTCTGGCTGGCCTTTTCCAGCAGGGCTATGTGCCGGTCTCGATCCCGGCAGCCTATGGCGGGATGAGTCTGGTGTTGTTTGTCATGTACTGGATTGATAAGCGGGCGGCGCAGCGAGGTGCCCAACGGATCGCTGAGAACACACTGCACCTGTTTGAGGTGTGCTGTGGCTGGCCCGGTGCGTTGATGGCCCAGCAGGCTTTCCGGCACAAGACGCGGAAGGGGAGCTATCGGTTCGTTTTCTGGCTGGCGGTTCTGGCCAACCTGGATGCTCTGGGATGGCTGCTGGTGACTCCCGAGGCGATGAGTTTGCGGCAACAACTGGGCTTTGATTTGTCGAAGTCTTTGCAGCCGCTTATCTGGTAGATGGGCAAAAAACCGGGACAGATCTATTGTCTGTCCCCATGGACTGCATCGTATTAACTACCAGCCAATATCGCTCGGAAACCATCGGAATCGAGAAAGTCAGATTCCAGTTTGATCAGGTTGCCGTCCTTCGACTGAAAGAAGACGAACGAGGGATCCTGCGCAGACAGAAAGTAGTAATAAGCTCTATTCGCGATTTTCCAGGTGCCCGAGTCGGTACCCTGAACAAACACGCTTTTGAAAGACTCGACGCTGGCCCGATCACAACCGTAGATTTCTTTGGCCGATAGCGTAGCCTCGAAAAACTCAGTCCACCCACAGTCACCCGCTTCGAGTGTGTTTTCGGTGCTGAAACTGATATATCGCTTGCCGACGGAATCGGAATACTTGATCAGCAGAATGTCGTTGTTTGCACCAATCGACCCCACGATGAGGGGAGAGCCGGGCACCCGAAATTTCATGCCGGCATAGGCGGCGGTGATGTCTGGGACTGTTTGTGCATATGCGGTGAGAGAGAAAAAGGCTAGAGCTATGAGCAGGGCGGTTTTCTTCATATCACAATCCTTGTTTTGCCATTTCGATTTGGGTTCGAAAATTAATCGCAACGCGGTTTCGGCAGGTTTCGTATATCTGCGTGTCGCCAGAGGCAATCCGTTTTCCAATCTTTGCGACCTGTTTAATGATGTATTTGCCGCCTGGACGGCCAGAAATGGGACGAGGAACGAAATCCATCGCTGCTGAGCAGCTTTGTGCTTCTTCCAGTGCCTCGTAGGCGATCGTAGCCATACCTTGGTTGACGGATTCAGGTGAGGTCGTTCCATCGCCCCAGAAATAGTTTATGACTGTGGATATGTGTTCGCGTTGATCAGATTCCATTTTTCCATTCCTTGTGAACATGGCCCTTCCTGGGCGGAGAAGCTGAAGATACAGCGCAGGGGTAGTTCGCGACAAGGGTGGTGGGCGTAAACGACGAATCTGCTGTGTTTGCCAGATGCCCGGGCTTACAACAAAGCCCGAACCGGATCACCAAGAGCCAGCTCACCCCCTTCAACCACCCGTGTGGTAATGCCGCCATGCCCACGCATGGCGTTGTACCCGCCTGGCCCAAGTGCTGTCTCCATCTTGCTGCAGGGGTGGCACAGGCCCGTGTATCCCAGTACCACACCACCGATCCGGAACCGTTTGCCTTTCAGGGCCAGCAGGTTCAGGCCAGAGACCACGATGTTGCGCCGGAAAACGTCGGGTTCAATGGCGTTCCGGCCCAGGCAGGAGGCAATGGCGTGCAGGTGTTCTTTCTGGATCAGGGTGACCTGTCGTTTGCTGGTGTCGCGGCCTTTGAACCGATCACCGTCCAGGCCTTTGCCCGGGGTGACGGTCACCTTCTCGAGCGTCTGCATCGGCTCACCGCGTGCCGGGCGGATGCCGATCCACTCCACGCGCCCGCGCTGGGGGAGTGTGTTGAGAAGGGCTTGAAGTGGGGTCGATTCAGGCATTGGCAAGCGCTCGCACACAGAGTCGAAACAGGTCGGCCGAGAAAAAACGGTGTTCGCCGGGTCGCTCGGCCACGAACAGTTGCCCACCGGATTCGCGGATTCCGCCTTCGATCATCAGGTTGTCGCTCATCTCGAAGTCCTCGATGGTATGGCCCAGTTGGTCCAGATCGGTTGCGCCTGTGCGTTCCCGATAGTGACGGCTGTTCAGGGTGAAACCGAAGGCGGGCTTGCCCTGGCCGATCATGTAGCCGATTTCGAAGACGGTGCCGGGGTCGGCGCTGATACCGCGAAAGGGGGTAAGGTTGGCAATGATCGCGTGGCAGCTGTCCATCAGTTCGCGGTTGGCCTGGTAGATCCGGTGGCCACGTTTTGGCTTGGGCAGGTCCTCGGAAAACGCCAGCTCGGTATCCAGCGGATCTACGCCTTCAAGCCCGGCTTCCCGGAGCAGGCGTTTTTTCTCGGCTACGATGGCCTGGTGTTCCCCGGCCGGGAAGAAGACTTCCGGGCCGGCGAGGTAGATGCGTCTGGGGTGTGCCATGGCTCAGGACAGAACCTGGCCGCCGTCTACCACCAGAGTCTGGCCGGTTATCCACCGGGCCAGGTCGGAGGCCAGGAACAGCGCCACGTCGGCGACTTCCTCCGGTGTGCCCAGACGCCCGAAGGGAATCCCGTTGCGGATGTTCTCGTAGAGTTCCGGGTTGTGCTGACGGGCCTGGTCCCAGACGCCGCCCGGAAACTCGATCGAGCCCGGGGCGATGCCGTTAACCCGTACTTTATGCGGGGCCATGGACGCCGCCAGACTGCCGGTGTAGTGGGCGACGGCGGCCTTGATAGCAGCGTAGGGCGCGGTGCGTGTCGAGGCGTGCAGGGCGGCGATGGAGGCGATGTTGATGATCGTGCCCCCGCTTTCCTTGAGCGCCGGCAGGCAGGTATGGCCGGCTCGGACCGTGCCCATCAGATCCACCTCAACGCTGCTCAGCCAGCCTTCTTCGTTGTCTTCCCGCCCGAATGCGGAGGCGCAATTGACCAGCACGTCCAGGCCGCCCAGCTCGCTCATGGCGTTCTGCAGGTAGGTTTCCAGCGAGGCCTTGTCGCCGATGTCGCAGGGGGCCACATGCAACGTCAGCCCTTCGCCTGCAGCTTCTTGTGCCAGTGCGTCCAGGGACGCCTGCCCGCGTGCGCATACAGAAACCGTGGCTCCGGCCCGGGCAAATCCCAACGCGATGGCCCGGCCAATACCCTTGCTGCCGCCAGCGACGATGACGCGCCGGCCCTGGAAGTTGAACGTCATTGCATGCTCCTGTTTTTATTCGGTTTGGTCTCGCCTATGATCGTGCCAATAGCTTGACTCTCCAGTTACTTTAACGCGAAACGTGGATAGGAACGATCCGACCCTGAAAAATGAATGCTCCCTTTAAACTGCGCCCCTACCAGCAGGAAGCGGTCGACGCCACGCTGAACCACTTCAGGAAGTCCGATGAGTCCGCCGTCATCGTGCTGCCAACCGGCGCCGGTAAAAGCCTGGTGATTGCCGAGCTGGCCCGTCTGGCTCGCCGCAGGATTCTGGTGCTGACCCACGTGAAAGAGCTGGTGGAGCAGAATCACGCGAAATACCAGAGCTATGGGTTAACGGGCGGCATCTTCTCCGCCGGGCTGAAGCGCAAGGAACACCAGCATCAGGTGACTTTCGCCAGCGTGCAGTCTGTAGCCGCGAATCTGGATCAGTTCCGGGACGACTACTCGCTGGTGATCATCGATGAGTGCCATCGGGTCAGCGGTGAGCAAACCAGTCAGTATCAACAGATCATCGAGCTGTTGCGGCAACAGAACGAGTCCCTCAAAGTGCTTGGTCTCACCGCCACGCCGTATCGGCTGGCCATGGGCTGGATCTACCGCTATCACTACCGGGGTTTTGTTCGCGGGGGTGATGAAGATCAGAGCAAGCCTTTTCGGCACTGCATCTATGAACTGCCGCTGAGCTACATGATCAACCGGGGGTATCTCACCCGGCCGGAGCTGGTGAACGCGGCGGTGGCGCAATACGATTTCTCCGCGTTGCCTCAGGACCGCTTTGGCGAATACGCCGAGAAGGACGTCAACCAGCTGCTGGGCAAGCACAAGCGGGTGACCCGGGCCATCATCGAGCAGGTGATGGAGCTGGCTGCCGACCGCAAAGGGGTGATGATTTTTGCCGCCACGGTGGATCATGCGCGGGAGATCACCGGTTATCTGCCGGAACATCAGACCGCCCTGATCACCGGCGCGACCGATCTGAAGGATCGGGACGGCCTGATCCAGCGCTTCAAGCAGCGGGAGTTGAAGTATCTGGTGAATGTGTCCGTGCTCACCACGGGCTTTGATGCGCCCCACGTGGATTTTATTGCCATTCTTCGCCCGACCCAGTCCGTCAGCCTGTATCAGCAGATTGTGGGTCGTGGTCTGCGGCTGGACGACGGCAAGCAGGATTGCCTGGTGATTGATTACGCGGGCAACCACGTGAACCTGCACCACCCGGAGGTGGGTGAGCCGAAACCGGATCCAGACAGTGAACCGGTGCAGGTGTTCTGCCCGGGCTGCGGGTTTGCCAATATCTTCTGGGGCAAGACCGACAGTGACGGCCGTGTGATTGAGCACTTCGGCCGCCGATGCCAGGGGCTGCTGGAGCCGGCGGAGGAGGATGAGGCGCGTCCTCAACAGTGCGACTACCGTTTCCGCTTCAAGGAGTGCCCCCACTGCGGTGGCGAGAATGACATCGCGGCCCGCAACTGTGGGCAGTGCCACAAAGCCATCATCGATCCCGATGATCAGCTACGGGATGCGCTGAAGCTCAAGGATGCCATGGTGATCCGTTGCGCCGGAATCACGTTGGGGGCTGATGGCAGCAAACTGAGGATCACCTATCACGGCGAGGATGGGGAGGAACTCAGCGAGTCGTTTGATTTCAGCAAGCCGGCACAGCGCACTGTCTTTAACCGGCTGTTCGGGCGTCGTTTCGCGAATGGCCAGGCCCCGAAAACCTTCAGCAAGGTGGGGGAGGTACTGGAGATGAAGGCCTTGTTGTCGCCGCCGGATTTTGTGATTGCCCGAAAGCAGAAGCACTACTGGCAGGTGCAGGAGCGGGTGTTCGATTACCAGGGCCACTATCGGAAGGCGTACGAGGGGTGAGCCCCCTGAAACGAATCGCAGCCGAGCGCCCTGAGTTCGGACGCTCGCTCCAGACAAATTTTTTCTATTTCGGATATAATGGCGGTTCGGAGTTCGTTTAAAACTCGCCAGTTAACCTGGAGAACATGATGGCTAAGAAACCCGAAAAGGCCACATTAACCTCTGCCACGATTGAGGAGCAGACTGCTGCTTTTTTAAAGTCCGGCGGCGCGGTTGAATATGTGGACAAGGGCAAAAGTGGACAATTCGCCTCTTCAGGTTCCAAGCAGATTGACCTGAAAAAGTAACGTTTCACCTCTTGAATACCAGCAGCTGGTTATTGGCGGGCATGGCGAGATTCTCGGTAAGCGTCATCCCGGCCGATTCCGCCAGAGCCCGGAGGTCGACCAGATCCCGGATGCCCATGTGGGCTGCCTGGGCTCTCAGGTGCTGATCAAAACGGCGGTTGCTGTCGCTGGAGTATTCGCCCTGGTTGTTGAAGGGGCCGTACAGGCAAAACGCACCGTCTTTCGGCAGGCGCTCCCCGATCCCATGGAACATCTGTTCGACGTCATTCCAGGACATGATGTGCGCGGTATTGGCGGAGAAGGCCCATTGGAAGGTGTCGACCGGCCAGCGGGCATCGCTGACGTCCAGCTCGACGACCGGCAGGATGTTGGGCAGGGCGGCCTGCTCCAGCCGGGCACGGCACAGATGCACCGCGTCGGGATGGTCACTCGGTTGCCACTGTAGGTGGGGCATGGCCTGTGCGAAATGCACGGCGTGCTGGCCGGTAAGTGTGCCGATTTCCAGCACGGTGCCCGGTGCATTGAAGATGGCCTTCAGCTGCTCCAGGATTGGCGCCTTGTTGTTCTCGCAGGCCTGGGAGTAGGGCAGGTCGTGGGTCATCGGGTTCTTTCCTCCGACGTGGAGCGATCGCAATGGTCGCTGAAGGCGGAGGCGTTCCTGGGTGGCGAAAAGCCATATGACAGAGTGACGACGTCACCAACGCATATGGCTTTCCTTTCCCGTTCGGGCCAATGATTCTTACTGCACGTTGTAGACCTCGATAATGGTCTTGGCCAGCTCAAGATCATTGTCCTCCGCGAGCGCAAGCTGGTTCAGAGCTCGGATCGTGGTGTCTTTTTCCGAGGCTTTGATATCCAGTAACTGAAGTACGGAGTTTACCTTCTCACCGCCGCCACTTGCGAGCTGGTGGCGAAACTCTCCGCTGAACGCGATGATGATTTCCTTGATCTGTCGGGGTTTGGAAGTCGAGATTCCTGAGGGGGTGTCCGGCTTCAGGGTGACGAAGTACTGATCCGGGGAAAACTCATGAATCGCACCGGATACTCCATCTGTGGTGGAGCCCAGCAGGCCTCCTAGTACGATGTTGCCGAAGAACCACGGGTTTGTTGTGGTCGACAGCTGAGCCGTATAGGTCTTGTAGCCTTCCTTTTCAAAAGTGATGAATTGATTGGAGCCGCGGTCGACCGGGACGGTAAGTGGTGTTTTACCGAGTACCCGGCCGGAAACGGTGACCGTGGCTTCTTCTGGCTCACTATTGAACGTAAGTTTCTGGTCGGTGCCGGAGACGATTGATGCGCACCCGCTCGAAAGCAACGCGACAGCGGCCAGTACGAGAGATAGGGAATAGTTCATGATGCTTCCTTGTCTTGAAGTGGTCGTCCGGAAAAATTATTGATTCAGGGAGATGTCGCCAGGCTGGATTTTTAATTCAGAGAGTTTCTCTAGCAGGCTTTGGATATTGGCTTTTCCCGAACCCTCGTTGGCCAGTCTGAGGCGCTTGATGGCGACAAAGGCATCGCCGACAGTGGCGGTATACGGGGCAACAACGGTTTCGTTCAGGACCACGGCGCCATTATTTTTTCGGTCTGTCAGGATGTACTTCACGTGGGTTGTAACTTTAAAGTCCAGCCCGAACATGGGTTGGTCTACTTCCAGCAGGAGCGCCTCAAGCTGGTAGCGTCCATCACCGGACAGGAGTCCCTGTTTCCTCAGGCTTTGTTTAAGGGCGCCAGCGAAGGCGTCATTGTCGATCTCGGAGGTCCATGCGGGGTTCGTGTCCTCGCCTCCCGAGACGTTGGCCACATTCACGTTGCTTTGTAGGGCGGTGTCGTAGGTGTTCACCGGCCCCTCGTAAACCATGTTGCCCATTTTCGCGCCGGAAGCGCAGCCAGAGAGATAAAGCACAGCGGCCAGTACTGCAAAAATCCTTGCGTTTCGCACAGTAGATTCCTTCTTACTTATCTGATTATTTTGGGGTATTTCCGAAAATGAACGAAAGTTCATTTCGGCGCGCTATGGTAGCTGAGCATTGTTGAGCGTGCTATGAATTGGAGGACTCGGTCGCGTAAAATTTCGTGAAATTCTCTGAGAACTAGAGAGACGAGGCTAAGACCGGGGCAAATACAGGGGAGGGACACTGCAGTCAACGCCGACGCTGGCTATAATGGCGTTTTTTTATCGTCGCAGAGAATCCTATGCCCATCGAAAAGAATCAGGTCGTCCTGTTCCACTACAGTGTCAGTGATGAACAGGGCAACGTTGTTGAAACTTCCCGTGGGGGTGAGCCGAATGCCTACCTGCACGGCCACGGGGGTATTATCCAGGGGCTCGAAGAAGCTCTGGAAGGTCGCGATGCAGGTGATACGTTCAGCGTCACGATCACGCCGGATAAAGCCTACGGCCCGCGCAAGGCCGATGCCATCCAGCGGGTACCGATCAAGCATTTGATGGGGGCCAGGCGCTGGAAGCCGGGCATGATCGCCCAGGTACAAACCGAGCAAGGCCCTCGCCACGTGCTGGTCGCCAAGGTCGGCCACAAGTTTGCCGACGTCGACACTAACCATCCGATGGCCGGCAGAACCCTGACCTTTGACATCGAAATCATCGAAGTCCGCGACGCGGATCCGGAGGAGCTTGCGCACGGCCACGCGCATGGCCCGGGCGGGCACCACTGACCGGATCCTTCATGCCGGAGGCATTATCGAATTGCCGGTGTGATCAGTGCGGTGACAACACCGGCCAGTGTTGAGGTCAGTCGCTGACGACCGTAACCGGCCCGGTCGCGTGTCTGACGACCTTTTCACTGATACTGCCCAGTGTCAGTCTTTCCACCGCCGAGTGACCGCGCCTGCCCAACACCAGGTGGGTGCCCGGGTTGGCCTCCAGGTATTCAATGATTTTATGGGCCGGCTCACCTTGCAGCAGAATCTCTTCTTCAATATTGGCATCACTGCCGATGGCTTGTCTGGCGGTATCGAACACTTTGCGTCCGTAGTCCTGCTCTTCCTGATCGAGATCGGAAGACCAGGTGCCGCGGACAATCATCCTCTCCAGCTTGGTGTGCGGAAATACCGTGAGTAATCTGAGTGGACGCCCGGTGGCGTGCGCAAGTTCAGCGGCCATTTTTGCGGCCTTGGAAGAATGCTCTGAGCCGTCGCAGGCGGCGACGATGCCGGGAGTAACATTGGCCATGATACATACCTCTTCTTCTGGGAATGTTCTCTCAATGTAGACCGCTCTGATCACGATGGCGACCAAACTTCTCCATGCTGCATCACCCGGAATTCCGACTCGCTGATGCCTTGCCTCTCCAGTGCCATCCTTAATCGCCGGGGTGGCTCGTCCATGGGCTCATCGGTGAGCACGAACGTGCCCCAATGCATGGCGACAGACTGCCGGGCGCCAATATCCTGGTGAATCCTGACCGACTCTTCCGGTGCCACGTGCACAGGTGCCATGAACCAGCGCGGATCGTAGGCGCCGATCGGTAGCAGCGCCAGATCGATAGGCGCGAACAGCTCGCCGATCTCGCGAAACACCTTTCCATAGCCGGTGTCGCCGCCGAAATAGAACCGGAAGCCCTCCATATCCAGCAGCCAGCTACACCAGAGCGACGTATTGGTGTCGGTCGGGGTTCGTCCGCTGAAGTGCTGGGTCGGCAGGCAGAACACTTCGTTCTCGGTGGACAGGGGCGTCGATTGCCACCAGCCCAGTTCCACGAGATTGTGGATTCCGCGTTTCTCGAACCAGGGGCTGAGCCCCTTGGGCACGCAGAAACACAGGCTGTCCCCGAAACGTCGGTGTAACTGGCGCACCGTTGGTTCGTCGAGATGGTCGTAGTGGTTGTGGGAAATCAGCACCAGATGGATCGGTGGCATGTCCGCCACTGTCAGCGCAGGAGGCGTGTACCGTTTAGGCCCGACCAACCGGAAGGGGCTGGCGCGCTCCGACAATACGGGGTCGGTCAGCACGTTCAGGCCCCGATACTGGAACAGGAATGAGGCATGTCCCAGCCAGGTCAGTTGCGGTTTGTCCGGCGGGTTCGTCAGCAAGTGACCGTCCGGGCGCAGCAGCGTGTAACGTTTGCCCTCCGGGAAACGTCGGCCCGGAGCCAGTTGCCAACGGAGGAAATCCCCCAGCCCATGGCGCGGCACGGGATCCAGGTTTCGGTACCTGCCCCGGTAAAAATGGCGTTCGGCAGCGAGGGCCGCCAGGCGTTCACGGTTGATGGTCATGACTCTTGTGCACATTTCCCACTGAAAATTAACAGTTGTTTGCAGATTTTTTTCGCAACATGACGTAGTTCACAGTAATCTTGTCTGACTTTCAGGGAATCCCGCAGTCTATGGACAGTCTGAACCTATCGATAAGTTATGAGCCCGCCCGGCAACGCAGGCCCCAATTCTGGCGCCTGGCCATGCGGTGTGCACAGATTGCCGGCACCGTCGACGTTGCATTCTTTGCCCTGTTTCTCGCCCTCGGGTCGCCTATTCTGGCGTGGGTGAACGTCGTCAGTGTGGCCATGTATGCAGGCGCTTACTACGCGCTCAAATACCGTATCAACAAAATCGCCGTCGTCCTGATCTGGGCGGAGGTCTTATCCCACGCAGCGCTTGGTATCATCCTGATTGGATGGGAGAGCGGTTTCCACTATTACCTGCTGATGTTCATCCCCGCCATATGCGTGTCTGCAGGCCGTCGATGGGCCATTTACGCGTTGTTGACACTCTGGGGCTACTATGTGGCACTGGATGCTCTCATGTGGTTTATCGAACCTCTGCAGCCCATCCCGGAATCCGCTCTGCACATCGTTCACCTCTTTAACCTGAGTGTCGTGTTCGCCATGTTCAGTTATCTGGCGTCTTACTATCTCAGGATGGTGGTGTCTGCTCAGCGGAAACTTCGTGATATGGCAACGACAGATCCGCTGACCGGACTCTTTAACCGTCGCCACATGACTTACCTCGCCCAGAACGAGCTGGCCCGGTTTCAGCGCAGTGGCCACCCGGTTGGCTTCCTCCTGCTGGATATCGATCATTTCAAAGCGATCAACGATAGCTTCGGGCACGAGGCCGGCGACAGAGCGCTGATTGTTGTCGCGGACACGATACGGGAAGAGTTGAGGGCCCAGGACCTGGTCGGGCGATGGGGGGGAGAGGAGTTCCTGGCCATTCTCCCCGAAACCGACTCCGAAAAGGCGCGGGCCAGTGCGGGACGGATCCGCAAGGCATTTCTTGCTAAGGACTGGAAAGAAATGACCGGCATTCCGGTGGACATGACCATCAGTATTGGTGTCAGTGAACTTCGTGCCGGTGATGATCTGAGCTCTGCCGTCAGCCGCGCCGATACGGCCCTGTACCGGAGCAAGAGCAGCGGCCGGAATCGGGTGGAACTGGAGACTGCCTGATCAATCCTTTGAACGCCAGGACCGAATTGGTCTTGTGTTTGACGCGGATGCCGAGACAGGTTTTCTCTACGTCTCTCCTTTCCCGTGAGGCCTCAATGACGTTCCAGTGGCGTCGGTAATGACGACTGAAGGCAAGCGTTTGAGTTTGCTGCATGTCGACGAACAGGGTATTTTCAGCGGCGTCTCCTGCTTCATTCACTGTTGTCCTGGCAAGCGTCAGAGGCTGTATGAGTGAGATTGAATCCGGGGCAGTGTGGATTCGAGAACTCAAGACTTTGCTAAAACGGGTTTATAAATATGGGAAAGGCCAGGGTTGCCGTATTGGTTATTAGCATTGGAGAAAGGCCATTCAGTGCTCTCACTCTGAGTAACATCAAGGCTTACGCAGATCGAATTGGCGCCGAATTTATAGTCGAGCGAGAAATTGCTATACCGTTTTGGTTGGCGTTCAAATGTAAGCTAATGAAGTTCAAGAGAAAAAATATTGAGTGTTATCTTCAGAAAATGCTTGGTATCAACAAGGCACTCGAAAGTTTTGATCGGGTTTTGCTGCTGGACGACTCCTGTCTGGTGTCTGACGGAGCGCCTAATATTTTTGATATGGTCCCGGAAGAAGAAATTGGCGCATTTCCTGAATCAGACTGCGTAGATTTTAAAGCCCCCTCTTATGATAAAAATTTCATTTTTAAAAGAAAGGGTGTTTCTATAAACGGGTACTATAACACCGGTGTGCTTGTGGTCAGTAAAGGGCAAAGGGATATATTTTCACCTGAAGCTCTGTCAGGTAATTTGACGCTGTTTAAGAGTATGTATCCTGATCAAGCATATTTTGCATATATGGTCGACGTGAATGGGATAAAGGTCCATAAGGTTTCCAGTGATTGGAATTTTATGCCGGTATTTGATTATTCGGATAATAGTAATCGTGAATTATTGAATCTGCCGGAAGAGCATTTGGACATCGTGAAACAGAAAAATATTGTCCATGTTACAGGTTATTATAAAAACAGAGATAAAATTATTGAACAGATTTACTTCGCTCTGGAGGACAATCTCGCCGGGGCAGAAGGCGGTCAGGGCTAGGTCATTAATAGATGCCCGGGGATAGGTATCAGACCTCCACCGGCTGGTGCGCCAGAGTATCCTGGGAAATCACACAATTGCGTCCGGCCGCCTTGCCGGCGTAGAGCAGTTTGTCGGCTCGTTTCATGAGCGAGTCATACGATGTGTCGGTTGAGGTGAAGGACGCTACGCCCACGGTGATGGTGGCGTGAAACGTAACGTCTCCCAACCGGAATTCCATGCTTTCAATGCGCTGACGGATGCGTTCGGCGAAGCTGACAGCGTTTTCCAGCCGGGTGTTGGGGAGAATGATCGCAAACTCTTCGCCGCCAATACGGCATGCGACATCCAGTGCGCGAAGCTCCCTTTGAATCATGGTTGCGGTATCGATCAGTACGATGTCACCACCGGCATGGCCGTACTGATCATTGATGGTTTTAAAATGATCAAAATCGAACATGATGACGGACGTGGGAAGGCCCGAACGCATGGCGTCGGAATGATGCGCCTCTAACTGGGCCACGAAATATCTCCGGTTGAAAAAGCCCGTCATACCGTCGGTCAGAGATTCCCGCGTCAGTCTCTCCTCCAGCGCTCTCTGATAACTGACATCCCTGACAACGGCCATGGCGGCTTTGGCCCCGTCCAGCACAATGGTGTTGATCATGATATCCACCGGGACCTCTGTGCCGTCTGCCCGCAGGCCGGAGAATCGTTTTTCAACCCCCATCGGCCGGGAGTGAGGTGCCCGAAAATACCCCTCGACACTTTGACTGTGGGAACTCCTGTTCGAGACAGGGATGAGGAGCGTCAGGTCTGAGCCGTTCAGGGCATCGGCAGTGTGGCCGAACATGCCTGCAGCAACCGTATTGACCAGTACGATTCTGTGTTCCTGATTAACGATAACGATCGCATCGGGCAGGGACTCAATGAACGGCAACAGATCGCTGGACGTTGTGATGAGCTTATTGGCTGACTTCTGGGCGGGGACGGTCACGGCATTAGGGGAAATCAAATATTGAACATTTATTCACCTAATATACCTGTTGGGGCCTCAAATACCACTAAACTCAGAAAAGTAGGCTGAATTGGCCTTATTTGAGGTCTCAGTCCTCAATCACTTCCCGCTCAAACCGCCCAAGAATCACCACAATAATGAGTGCCAGGACAGTAACCATGCTTGCCAGAGCCAGGGTCCCGACACCGCAGGCCACTCCAATTGCGCCGGCAATCCAGATGGAAGCACCCGTCGTGATGCCCTGAACATTGCCTCTGCTTTGAATAATGCAACCGGCGCCCAGGAAACCGATGCCGCCAACAATGCCCTGGACTATACGCGATGGATCGATGCGGGCCGAGGGATCACCCTGGGCGGTTGCCATCAGAATGTGCAGGCCGATCAGGGTAAATGTGGCTGCGCCCACAGAGACCAGCATATGTGAGCGCAGCCCCGCGGGTTTGCCACGAAGCTCCCGCTCAAGCCCCAGCACCAGGGCCAGCCCTGCCGCCATCAGCAGGCGGATCATCATGTCCATGGCAGGGATTTCGCTTTCGAACATGCATCACCTTTTGCGGAAGGTGGGTAGGATCAGGCCGGGAGACTTCCTCAGTGCCTGGGATTGGTGTTATCCCTTGAAGAGTCGTCCTCGGAGGCGTTGTCATCGGAAGTGAGGTAGAAGTCCTTGTCCTCATAGGTCTTCACATCCGGGTCTTCAATGGCGTTCTTGCGACGGCCCTTGTACAGCCAGAAGGCCACGACCGCGCCAATGATGATTACAACGATCCACTTCATGCCTTTTCCTCCTTAAAGTGATATGTCCTATATTCAGAACTCTGTAGGGCGATCCGTCAATGTTTATCGGAGAAGTGCCGTATTTGGAGCAAAGGTTGGTTGCGCGGGTTCTTCAGGGTAACATCGTGCGATTGCATCACCCGGGCGCGGATCGCCCTCAAAACGGTGATGTCGTTTCATGGATGGCAACGAACGCAAAGGATGCGATATGAGCAAAGCGATGGTTCTGGTCGGAGACCTCGGCTCCGATCACGAAGGTTTTCCTCCCACGCCGGTCATTGCCGGCTCCCCCGATGTCCTGATTGACGGCAGGCCTGCCGCCCGTGTGGGCGATCCGCTGGCTCCCCATTCCAAACCAAAGCATTCTCCGCACCCCCGCACAATCGCTGATGGATCCCGTACTGTCATGATCAATGGCAAGCCGGCGGCGATAACCGGTGGGGCTATTTCGTGCGGTGGGATAACGATGGGGAGTGGCAGTGTTGTTGTTGGCGAATCGCATCGGTCTGAGCGGCCACCAAATATCACCCCAGAGCTCGATAGGTCGGGTTCCCTTAGCCCTGGAATTACACAATTTCCGAAGCCAGAGAATCTCGCTCGAGGCCAAAACAATGAAAATTCAGGTGGCTTATCCACGTCTTTTGCAACAGCTTCCGACTCAGCGGGAGACACAAAAAAGGCATCGGTGGAGCCAGGGTTTCATGTAGTCCGAAGGCCGATGAACAAAGCCGATCTTCTGACTTTGTTCTACGGCGATGCGTCAGCCAAACCCGGGAACTTTGACCGTTTGAATCCAGGACTTGGTGACCAGGTTATGCCCGGCGAGATGGTTGTGTTGGGTGACCCTGAGGGCAGGGAATGCACAAGGAAAGAAGCCGATCTTATGGAAGTTGCCGCAAGGGTGAATGCCAAAGTTCAGGCGATGGATCAGGAAGAAGCTCAGTTTATCGTCAAATATTACGATCTACTGGAAGCCATCACGTCAACGAGCTCAGCCGGCATGGGGGCTGGCTCAGTGGTTATTGGCAAACAGATTGAGAGCATCAAAACGATTTTGAAAGAGGTCGAGAGGCTTCACCAGGAGAGTTATCGCAGTTATGGACATCTGAATCATCCGGATTTTTTTGAGAGGCGGAGTGCGTTGTTTAAAAAGCTGGACTTTGCTCTCGGCACCATCGCGCGTAAGGGGATGTCATTGGATGATGATGCGAAGCTGAAGCGTGCACTGGGGCTATCTTCGAAGAGTATTGTGCATAACTGGAAGGCTGCAGGGATTGGGGCAATTCCGGGCTATTCTACGCATTATGACAAGCTTGCTTCGGGTGCCAGATACGCGAAAGGCTTTGGATATCTTTCGATTGGTTTAGACGTCGCTGCTTCCGGAGTCAAAATCCGTGCTGCATGCATGAGCGGGCGAAACAGCGAATGTAGGCGTGTAAAATTTACTGAAGGAGGGCGGTTGTCGGGGGCCGCGGTAGGTGGAAGTGTTGGAGCGTTCGCTGGGCCTTTCTTGTGTGGTGTGATTGGTATTGGCTCAGGAGGTTTGGGAGGAATTGCCTGCGGGATAATAATGGCAGGTGTTGGTGGTACCGCAGGTGGATCTGTTGGTGGCGACACTGGCGAAGATGTCGGTGAAGTAATATTTGAGGTAACGAATGACGAATGACACTGTCCAAATCAGCGCAGCATTTGTCGGAGCGGGGGCGATTGGCTTGGGTTTACTCTCCCTGATAGCAATGATCACCTTCGGATTTTCAAGAGTGGCGCTGATCGAGAAGAAGATCTCGCGTCCTGATTCCACTGCGCTTCAGCATAGCAAGTTCTGGGGTGATGATCCCCTGGGACGATTGATGAGAAGCAGTTATGTGTTTACGTTTCTTGTGCTTCGATCCGTACCATCCAACCGGTTGAAACGCTCAGCCGCGCAAATTGGTGACACATCTGCTCGGTTACCTGTGACGTTAACTCTATGGGCGATATTGCCGCCTTTGATGATGTACGGTTGTTTTGCCGTCCTTCTGATTGTAAGTCTGTTTTTATAAGTGGCTTTAGGGGCCTGCGGCTAATTATGTATATTGTAATTACATACTGACGATGTCACATATTTCCGCGTCTCATTTCCGGGATTCAATATCCACAACCTGCCCGTTTTTCAGCGTAACCACCTGCCTGAACTGGTTGTTGGAAAAGTCATACAACCACTCCTGAATCAGTACCGGCCGAAGTGTTTGCCAGGTTTCCGCGCGTTTTCGGAGCGAGGATGTTTGCCAATGCATACGCTTTGAAATGGGCTCGCCGCAGCGAGCGATCAGTTCGTACTCATTGGTAGCATGCCGGAGGATGCTCGGGGTGCAGCTGGGTGCGTCGGAGACCGTGAATCCGTATCCGAGTGTGTCAATCCGGGCCAGTTTGCCGTTGCGGAACACCAGCCGCCGGATGAAACGCTGTGGGCCGGGATTGTAGTACCAGTGGGCCTCCGTCTGGACGATACCGAGGCCGGGTACCGTGGCGCTGGGGTATTCGGCTATGTAATCCGGGGATCCGCAGCGTTCCTCCACTTCCACGGGCCATGCATCTTCACTGATCAGGGCGGTGCCGCAGCGAAATGCGCCTTCGCTGCCTGGAGCGACGACAGCGAGGACAATCAGGGCCAGCAGTTGTCTGGGCATTGGTGATCAACTGCTCGGCATCCAGAGGCTTTGCATCTGCCCGACCAGTGACGAACCTACCCCCTGGCTGCTCAGGAAGCTCAGGAGAATCGGCGCGAACTGCTGGATCATCCCGCTGTCCATGCCCAGCGCGGAGAAGGCGGATTGAACGCCATCCATCGACGAGATGCCGGGAATCAGGCTTTTGCCCTGGCTTCCGTCGCCTCCCAACAGGCCAGTCAGGCCCGGAATTTTGCTGGTCAGGGCACTCATGCTGTCGGCGCCGAGCTGATGTTTTGCCAGCTGCAGCAGGGCACTGGTGCCGCCCGCAGCCTGTGTTTTGGTCACGTCGAGCTGATCCTGAAGCTGGCCGACCAAAAGCTGGGCGTCGCCACTGACTTCGGTTGTGGGGAACGTTGCCCCGGTTTCTTTCGAAATCGTGTCGTTCAGAGTAAAGGCGTCAACGGTCGGTGAAAGCAGATATATGCTGGAAATCAGCAGGAATTGCTTGAGAATGGCGTTCATTCCGAGGTCCCTCAGGCGTGCGTTGATGATCGTAATCGATTATTTGGGGCGGTATCGGAATAAAAAAGTGTTGTTATCCGAGACAGGCGATGTGATGGCGCCAATCCACGGAGCCGGCCAGGCTGTAGGATTCGTGCTGGGGGTGGGGCAACGTCAACTTCGGTTTCGAAGGGTAAGAGCCTGATTTTTGAGACTTTTGATGATTTCCGGCACCTTGAACGGCAACAGGGTCGCGGTGGTTTTTAACAGGCTGATCAGGACATTCATTCGCTTGTACCAGAGCACGCGATGTATCTTCTTTTTCATCGGATGGTAACCTTCGAGGTAAAGGTCGTTCACACGGTCAGCGTTGTTGGTGAGGCTGTAACGACTCAGATCCAGCGGCACCACGATGTCCGCGTTCTTCAGCTGCTTGCGGGTATTGAAATCGATACTGATGTTGATCGCGTTGCTGATCACGTCGAGCGTGTTTTCCGGTTTCGGGTACCGGGCGACATGGCTCAGGTCCACGGCAATGGTAATGCCTGCGCCCATCTTCTCCAGGGGTGAAATCGGGACGTTTTCGACCAGCCCCCCATCGACCAGGGTCCGGCCATCGATCTCAACCGGCACGAACAGGCCGGGCACCGCCATGGACGCACAAACGGCGTCTGCCAGACTGCCTTCGCGGAAAATCAGCTGTTCTCCGGTTTCGATATCCGTTGCACAAATGGCGAGTGGAATCTCCGCGTCCTCAATCCGACAGTCCCCCAGATCCCGCTGAATCATCTCCCGAATCACGTGAGTGCTGAAAAGGCCTCCGCGCTCCAGGGTGAAGTTGATAATCCGGGACAGGTTCAGTGTGGAGCAGATGGACAGTATGGATTCTGCCGGGCGGCCGAAGGCGTAATAGCTGGCAATGAGCGCCCCCGCACTGGTACCCGAAATGCAATGAATGCGGATGCCTTCTTCCTCGAATGCCTTCAACACGCCGATATGAGCAATGCCCCTGGCCGCACCGCCGCCCAGGGCCAGACCGATACGGGTATTGAAGGGATTGAGTTTCATGCGTCAGTGCCTGTCGGTGTCCGTGAGCATCGGGTATTCATTTCCTGTCATTCATCGTAATCTGATCGGTATTCAAACAAAAACAAAACGGAAAGGAAAAAATGATGGCTCAGTACGACGTTATCATCGAGGGTGGGCGCTATTTTGATGGCACCGGGGCGCCGTCGTCCATTCGCAACCTGGCCATCAAGGATGGCCGCATTGCCCAGGTAACCGCCGAGCCGATCTCTCATGCCGAGGCCGATCGCGTGATTGATGCTAGCGGCCGATGGGTCACGCCAGGTTTTCTCGACACCCACACCCATTACGACGCGGAACTGCTGGTGAGCCCGAGTCTGTCGGAGTCGGTTCGCCATGGGGTGACGACAGTGCTGGTGGGCAGTTGTTCCCTGAGCATGATATGCAGCGACTACGAGGATGCGTCGGACATCTTCACCCGGGTGGAGACGGTGCCCCGGGAACGGGTATTGCCGATCCTGAAAACCCACAAAACCTGGTCGACGCCCAAACAGTGGGCCGATTATGTCAAGCAGGTGCCACTGGGCCCCAACGTCATCAGTTTCCTCGGTCACAGCGATCTCCGGGTGGGCGTGATGGGGCTGAGCCGGGCCACCAGTCGGGACGTCCAGCCGAGTGAGGAAGAAATGCAGGCCATGGAGGCTCTGCTCAAGGAGGCGCTGGACGAGGGGTTCCTCGGGTTGTCCACCATGTGCCTGAAATGGGACAAGGTGGATGGTGACCGTGAGTGGTCCAAGAGCCTGCCCAGCACCTACGCCCACTGGAAGGAGATTGCCCGTCTGAACAAACTGGTGCGCCAATACGGCCGCGCACATCAGGGCGCGCCGAACGCCGCCACGCCGCTCCAGATTCTGCAATACGTGCGTGAATGCCTGGGCTGGCTGCGCCGGCCTCTGAAGACCACCCTGATCAGCCAGATGGACCTGAAGGGCAGTGCCTACCTGACCAACCTCACCAAAATGACGTCCCGGATCACCAATGCCCTGCGCGGCGATTTTCGCTGGCAGGTGCTGCCGACGCCGTTCACCGTGTATGCCGATGGCATCGACGTGGTGTTCTTCGAAGAGTTCGGAGCGGGCGAGATGGCGCTCGATCTGAAGGATGCCGTGGAACGCAATGAACTGCTCAAGGATGAAAAATACCGCCGGGAATTCCGGCGATTCTATGGGGAAAAGCTGAGCCCGAGGGTATGGCAGCGGGACTTCGGCGACGCGATGATCATCGATTGCCCGGATGCGTCGCTGATCGGCAAGAACTTTGAAGAAGTGGCCCGGGCCCGTGGTGTCCACGTGGTGGACCTGTTCCTGGACCTGGTGGTGGAGTTTGGCAAGAAAATCCGCTGGTACACCACGGTCGGCAATCACCGCAAACCGGTGCTCAAGCGGATGGTGAAAGATCCCCGGGCGCTGATTACGTTCAGTGATGCCGGCGCCCATATCCGTAATATGGCGTTCTACAATCTGCCCCTGCGCATGCTCAAGCTGGTCCAGGAATCCATCGACGAAGGCGATCCGGTGATGACCATGGAGCAAGCGGTTTACCGGCTGACCGGTGACCAGGCCGACTGGTTTGGTGTGGCCGCCGGTAAGATTCGTGAGGGAGACCGGGCCGATGTCGTGGTTCTCGACCCGGCCGGCTTTGATCAGAACCTGGAGGCGGTCTCCTGGGCCGACATGGAAAACTTCGACCTGAAACGACTGGTCAACCGCAATCCGGGCATCGTCAAAACCGTGCTGATCAACGGCAAGGTGGCGGTGGACGATGAACAGTTGTCGCCGGCGTTAGGTCGCGAAACCGGGTTCGGGGCGTTTCTGCCGGCCGGGTGACGCTTCGAAACGGGCGCGTCCGGGGTCAGTGCGTTGATCGGGAGCGTCTGTCCGGAATGCGCTCAGGTGATGATTGAGATCGGTATTCGCCTGCTCGAGGCGGGCTATCACCGTCAGCACGGACGCCATCTGGGACTGCATCTGTTCACCCCCGCTTGCGACCCGCTCAATCCGATGGTTGATATCCGTCGCCACCGTGGACTGTTCTTCCGTGGATGCGGCAACTTCCCGGAGCATGGCGGCAACATCCTGAATGGAGTGGTTCATTTCCCCGAGCAGTGTGCTCATCGAATGCCCGGATTCGACGCCGGTTGCGATGGCCTGTCGGGCTTCACCCAGGCTGTCATGGACTTTGCCGGTGCTGTTCTGGACGGTATCAACAATGCCTGCGATGTCTGACGTCAGGGATCGGGTGCGATCAGAGAGCTGTTTGACTTCGTCGGCAACGACAGCGAATCCGCGTCCGTGGCTGCCCGCCCGGGCGGCCTCAATGGCGGCATTCAACGCCAGCAGGGTGGTCTGTTCCGAAATGTCGTGAATGGCCCGGGTGACCGAGGCGACTTCGTTGATGGCCGCCGACAGCTCCTCGACCATGGTGCTCGTCGCGGCAACGGTACTGTCGATGGACTCAAGGGCGTCGCGATTGGTTTCGCCCATGGCATTGCCCCGGGCGACGATCTGTTCACCTTCGGCGGCGGTATCGCTGGCCTGGGCCGATTTTTCCGCAACTTCACGGAAACTGAGGCTCAGTTGTTCCACGGCTTCCCGCATTTGCCGGGTTTCGTCGGCCTGGGCGGCGATGTTCCGGTCGGCTTCTCCGGTGACCTGTCGCAGGTTCATAACCACGGAATCACTCTGGTCGGCGGAGGTGCGAACGGATTTCAGCGTGCCCACGAACAGCTCGAGAAAGTGATTGACGGCACGTCCTATCTCGCTGATCTCATCCTTGCCACTATCCTGAAAGCGGCTGGTCAGGTCGCCCTCGATCAGCTGGGCGGAATGCCCCTGGAATTCGGCCACCGACCGTTTCATCCGCACCAGAACGATGGTTACCAGGATGACCAGCAAGATGGCGGACCCACCGAGGACCAGCAGGATTTCAGTACGCTGAGCTCGCAGGTTTTGCGCGATGCCAGCGGCCAGCGTGTCGCTGTAGGTGGACGCCAGACTGATGGTGTTCTTGAAAGAGCTCTGCAATGGCACGAAGCGGGACTGATAGACGCTGTCGACCATGCCCAGTGCAGATGCTGGATCGGTCTCCGCCATTTTGTTCAGCTCCACGCTTTGCTGATAGTAGTCGTCCCATGCTGTGGCAGTGGAATCGATGGCATCCGCCACTTCCGGGGTGCGGTTGTCGGCAAGTGCGGCGCGGGCGGAGGCGAATCGTTCCTGAAGATCGTTATTGACCTTCTCCAGCAACGAGGCTGTTTCAGGCAGGATCGGATCGGCCTTGATCGTGGTGGTTGCGCGGGCCAGGGCCTGCGCCAGATTCTGTGTGACCCGGGTCGCCTCGTTGAAGCGGAGGGATTGCTCCATGACGCGGTCTGATCCGAACAGGGCGAGGCCGCTGATCAGCAGCGCCAGCAATAAGGACAGGGTGGAGAGAAGTATGACTTTCAGGCGGATGGACACGCGAAAACTCCCAGGCTGGAACCGGATTTAACGGGGATTACAATATGACTTTTATGTGGCACTTTCGTGACGGCCCGGGGCTGTCCGCTTGTAACCATGAGATGTTTCAGAGGAAAGGCGGAACCTCTTTGTATTATTCAGAGTCTGTCCCCATACATGATGAAACAACCAACAGAACCGGAGGTCGACAATGGCGGAATCATCACTTAAGGAACAATTGGGCAGCGCAGTCAAAGACGCGATGCGGAGTAAGGACAAACTCCGCCTGACCACCCTGCGGATGGCCCAGTCCGCAATCAAGCAGATCGAGATCGATGAGCGCCGGGAGCTGAGCGACGAGGACGTGCTGAAGGTGCTGGACAAGATGCTCAAGCAACGTCGCGACGCCGCCGCCCAATACGACGATGCGGGGCGGGAAGAACTGGGCGACCAGGAACGGGCGGAAATGGTGGTTCTCGAGGAATTCATGCCCGCCGCCCTGACCGAGGACGACCTGGACAGCCTGATTCGCATGACCATCAGCGCCACCGACGCCAAGGGCATGCCGGACATGGGGCGCGTGATGAACGAGCTGAAGCCCCAGGTACTGGGCCGGGTCGACATGGGGCACCTGAGCAAGAAGGTAAAGGCGGCACTGGCCGGCTGACAGAGGACTCGCCTTTACAAGGGCGTTACCCTAAGCTTTTAAGCAGGTTTTGCTCAGCCCGGGTGGTGTCCAGAAGCCTATGTCCGATAAAGCGCTACGTACCAGATCCGACAAGCAGTCCATCGATCGGTTTATCAACGAGGTTCGCAAACTTCCCCCGCAGGGTGGCGGGCAGGGCCGGCTGATATTCGCGCTGGACGCCACGGCCAGCCGCGAGGCGACCTGGGATCAGGCGTGTCACTTGCAGAGTGAGTTGTTCATGGCGACCAGGGATCTGGGTGGCCTGGCTATTCAGCTGTGTTACTACCGGGGCTTTGGTGAATTCAAGGCCACCGGTTTCGTGAACGAGACCGGCCAGCTGCTGGACCTGATGAACGGCGTCTCCTGCCTGGGTGGCCGTACACAGATCAGCCGGGTACTGGCCCACGCGATGAAGGAAACCCGCGCAAAGCCGGTGAAGGCGGTGGTGTTTATCGGGGATTGTTGCGAGGAGCCGGTGGACGAACTGTGTCACATCGCTGGTGAGCTGGGCATGTTGCGAACCCCGGTGTTCATGTTTCATGAGGGGGCCGATGCCCATGCCCGGGCGGTTTTCCAGCAGGTGAGCAAACTGTCCGGCGGGGCATACGCTCCCTTTGATCGCAACAGCCCGCAGGTACTCAAGGATCTTATGGCTGCCGTTGCGGTCTATGCTTCCGGGGGACCCAAAGCGTTGCAGGACTTTTCCCGCGGCAGCTCCCCGGAAGTCCGGCGCCTGACCCGGCAGATCAGGTAGTTCTTGTTATGTTTCTTTATGGGGACGAATGCCCCGGGGTGTCTGAGTGCCACTAGCGTTATTGGTCATCGCAGCGTCGGTTGTCGCCTGGCTCTGGCTGCGCAGTCAGCCGGCGAGTCAGCGCAAGCCGGCCATTATGAAGCTGGCGTTGATTGCCGGTATTGGAATGGTGGGCTTGCTGGCCATTACCGGCCGGCTGAACGTTCTGGTTGCGTTAGTGGCGTTGCTTTTCCCGCTGCTGCGCCGGGTGTTGCCATCGCTGTTACGGAAGCACGTGACCGGGCTTGGAGGCGGGGCGAAAGCCAAGTCTGGAAACCAGTCCCACGTTTCCAGCGACATTCTGGAGATGAGCCTGGATCATGACTCCGGGACCATGGAGGGCAGGATCCTGAAAGGCCCGATGGCCGGTCGTGCGCTGGCGGACCTGAGCGAGAGCGAGTTTCTGGACCTGTTGCGATATTGCCGGACGCATGACGACGACTCCGCACGGCTGCTGGAAAGCTATCTTGACCGCCGTTTCGGCGACTCCTGGCGCGCTGACGACGAGGCTGGCAATGCGAGCGGGGAGTCTCACGACCGTGAAAATGCCAGCGGTACACTGACTGAAAACGAAGCCCTGGATATCCTCGGGCTGAAGGCCGGCGCCAGCCGGGATGAAATCATCCAGGCCCACCGCCGGATGATGCAGAAAGTGCACCCGGATCATGGCGGGAGTAACTATCTGGCGGCCCGGATCAATGAAGCCAAAGAGCGCCTGCTGGGCTGAAAGGGCGCTTCCAACCTATAACAAAAAAGGTTTCCTCCCTATGTCTGCAACCTCCAGGGGGCTTCTCGCCCCGATGTTCGTCACGGCGATCGTCCTCGCCGGGTGTGATGCTGGCCCTGACTCATTATCCGGAAGCAACAGTGCCGGACACAGCGCGCCGTCTGCGAGTACGGGAAAGGCCAATCGGCAGGTGCTGTCAGAGCGGCCGTTCGACAATCGTGACGACTTCGAGAATGCCCGCCGGGGGCTGATTGCCCAGGATCCGGACCTGGTGATTGATCGTCGCGACGGACGTGAGATCTGGAACACGACCGACTACGCCTTTATCGACCGTGACGGTGAGCAGTCGCCGGACTCGGTGAACCCCAGCCTCTGGCGTCAGGCCGCGTTAAACAGAATCCACGGCCTGTTCAAAGTGACCGACGGGCTCTACCAGATACGGGGTTACGACCTGGCCAATATGTCCATTATCGAAAGCGACAGTGGCTGGATTCTGGTGGATCCGCTGACCGCCCGTGAAACGGCCAGCAAGGCCTTCCTGTTCGCCAGGGAACAGCTGGGAGAACAACCGGTTCGGGCGATCCTGTTTACCCACAGTCATATTGACCATTTTGGCGGCGTGCAGGGCATTCTTCAGCATCTTTCCGAGGAAGAAAGGGCCAACCTGCGGGTGATTGCGCCAGCGGGTTTCGAGGAAGAAGCCACCAGCGAAAACATCATTGCGGGGCCGGCCATGAGCCGGCGGGCGATGTTCATGTACGGCAAGCGCCTGGATCGCGATGAGCGCGGCTACGTCGGCACGGGCCTGGGAAAAGGACCGGCCTTCGGGACCTTTGGTATCGCAGAACCAACCGATCTGGTCAGCGAGACGGGAACCGAGCTGGTTGTCGACGGAGTGACGATGCGCTTCCAGATGGTCTCCGGTTCCGAGGCGCCCGCGGAGTTTACGTTCTATCTGCCGGAGAAGAGGGCCTTCTGCGGTGCGGAGCTGGTCAGCCACAACCTGCACAACCTCTATACGCTGCGCGGTGCCAAGGTGCGCGATGCCCGGGTCTGGAGCGCTTACATCGAAGACGCACGAACGCGTTTTGCGCAGGCCGACGTTTACTTCGGCAGCCATCACTGGCCCGTGTGGGGGCGCGAGAATATCCAGGATTTCCTGGTCAAGCAGCGAGACACCTACGCCTTCATCCATGACCAGACGGTACGCATGATGAACCGGGGCGCCACACCGCGAGAGATTGCCGAAAAGCTGCAGTTGCCCCCAACGCTGAACGAGGAGTTTCACAATCAGGGTTACTACGGCACGGTTGCTCACAATGCCAGGGCCGTCTACCAGTATTACATGGGCTGGTTTACCGGAAACCCCGCGCAGCTCAACCCGTTACCTGAAACGGACTCTGCGAAGCGGTATGTCGAAATGATGGGTGGCGCCGGGAAGGTTCTGGAAAGAGCCCGACAGGATTTCGACGCGGCTGCGGACATGGGGGGCAACGAGGGCCGGACGACCTATCGCTGGCTGGCGGAATTGCTCAACCAGGTGATCTTCGCCGAGCCGGACAATGAAGATGCGAAACGGCTGCTGGCGAACGTGTACGACCAGCTTGGTTACCAGTCGGAATCGGCGCCGTGGCGAAATTTCTATCTGACCGGTGCTTACGAACTGCGCCATGGCTCCCCGGAGGAGGGGCTCAAGCCGGCCATGATGCGGGAGGTGCTGCTGAATACCCCGGTGTCCCGGTTCTTTGACAGCATGGCGGTGCGCCTGAATGCGGATGACGCGGAAGGTAAGCACCTGACCATCAAATTTACCTTCACGGATCTCGAGCAGAGCTATCTGCTGACCCTGGAGAATTCGGTATTGCACAACCGAAAGAGCCGACCGGATACGCCGGCGGACGCCACGCTGATGCTGACGCGCCCGATGTTCGTGGATCTTTTGATAGGCAAGGCAGGGTTAAAGGAGCTGTTGTTCAGCGACGACATTCATTTCGAGGGAAGCCGACTCGACCTGATTGGTTTTTTCAGCATGCTGGATAAACCCGAGGGCCGGTTCAACATCGTGACCCCATGACGGGCGCTGAACAACAAAAAAGGCAGCCTGAGGCTGCCTTTTTTAATCACGTGTTACCTGTTATTTACAGGGCAACAACGTTCTCTGCCTGCGGGCCTTTCTGGCCCTGGGTCACGCTGAACTCGACTTCCTGGCCTTCGGCCAGAGTCTTGAAACCGCCACCCTGAATAGAGCTGTAATGGACAAAGACGTCCGGGCCGCTTTCACGAGTAATAAAACCAAAACCTTTTGCTTCGTTGAAGAACTTAACGTTGCCAGTAACTGTAGACATAAATAGCTATCCTGAAATTAATCATCAATGTGCCGTCGAAAGATCGTTGTGATCTTTGATCAGCGATATGCGGGAAACAAAAAACGTGCAGGATCAAAAACAGGACAAGAGGTGTGACAACACAAAAGGTCTTATTCGTGAAATGCTTTGCTAAATCTTTCCAACGAGAATGACAGTACGCTAATTAACGGGCGCTGCATAGCAAAGTTTTCAATTATTTATCCGGGCCCCTTCCACATGCGGCAGGTACGTACAGTTGGCGTCGATAATCTTCGGGCGTTACCTTGAACCACCTTTTGAAGGCTCGCCGGAAATTGGCGCTGTCGTGGTAATTGAGTAATTCGGCCATCGCTTCAATGGATAACTGGCTGTCACGTAAATAGCCCAGGGCCTGTTGTGACAGGATGTCGTCCCGGATTTGCCGGAATCCGGTGCCTTCCTGTTTCAGCCGCCTTGCCAGAGTGCGCTTGCTGATAAACAACGCCGCCGCCGCTTCTTCTTCACTCAGTACCCCCGGAGGGTGGGAGAGCATCATTCTCTGGATCTGGTATTTGCAGGTGCTTTTGCTGGACTGCAGCTGCGCGAGCATGGTCTCGCACTGTTGCAACGCCATCATGTAGTTTTCATGGTTGGCGGAGGCATTGGGGACTTTGCACACCTCCAGTGGAATTCTCAGCGAGATGGTCCGGTGGCCGAATTCCATGGCGCCCGGTATGTGGCTTGAATAAAGGTCACTGTAATGGGGCTCCTGATGGGCGAAACAGATGACCGCCTCCTTCAGGGGGCGGCCAACAATAAATTCGGCACAGTCAAACAAGATAATCGTAAATATTTCACTCAACACCCGCAGCAATTCTTCCTGAAGCTCCATGCCAAAGGTGCAGGTCACCTCCAGCCAGTCCTGCCGGGTATCCAGTGAAAGCCGGGCGAGATTCATTCGGGTTGGCAGGAATGCCTGAAATGCTTTGAGGGCCGTGAGCAAATCGGGGCTGCTGTTCACCAGAAACCCCATGGCGCCATGGGTGGGGGACGTCATGCGTTGCCCCAGGCGCAGCCCAAGGGTTTCATCCTTTGCCAGCTGTATGCTGTTTTGGAGGATCTGAAGCTGTTGCCGGGGCGTGAGCAGCGAGTCGTCCTGAAGAAACTGGTCCACTGAAAGCTGGGTCAGCTTCAGCAAATCAGCCACATCCCTTTCCTGAAGGCCAAGCTCCCGTGCAATCAAGCGGCTGTAGTTGGAGGGGATACAGGCCTGGTTCAGGTCTATGGCGTGCATGGTCTTGGACAGATCTCCAGTCATGGGCGCGCGACCATTCCAGTCGGCGGTTCCGTTTATCCGTCCTGAAGTGTCTTGAAATGACTCCCTCCTGTCAATTAATGACCTGCTCTCTGGCAGGCCCTGACCGTAATCTGGCCTGAATGTCCTTCCCGAAGAAAAACAACGGAGCAGTGTGTATGGGCCAGATTACGTTTGTTGAGCACAACGGCACGGAACATGTGGTTGAGATCGAAGCGGGCAAATCCCTGATGGAGACGGCCGTCGAAAACGGTGTACCGGGGATCGACGCCGACTGCGGGGGTGCGTGTGCCTGTGGAACCTGCCACGTGATTGTGGACAAAAACTGGATTCAGGCCACGGGCGAGATCTTCGCCAATGAAGAAGGCATGTTGTCGATGACACCGGAGAAAACCGATACCTCCCGCTTGTCCTGCCAGATCACTGTTTCGGACTCCATGGATGGGATGGTGGTGCACTTCCCGGAATTTCAGATGTAGATCAAACGCCGTTTCCCGACGCCCGTTCGCTGCACCGGTGGCGGCGGGTTCTTACGAACTGATTCTGAACCCCGGAGGTGTTGTATGAACACGCTCAGATCCCGATTTGAACCCGCTATTCAGCCGGTTCTCGACAAGGCCGCGGCCGTTATTCCCCTGCACTGGCAGATCAAAGGCGTTCATGCGTTCCAGGCGGTTAAAAAGCGGGTCGGCAGGAGCCGGCCAGTGCCGGTCTTCAAAGACGTCCCGCTGCCGGATGTGTCGACACTTGCCCTGAAAGATATTGATGTCAGTAATCCGTTTCTGTACCGGCAGGGGCTCTGGCATTCCTATTTCAAACGACTGCGGGACGAGTGCCCGGTGCACTACCAGGCAAACAGTCCGTTTGGCCCGTTCTGGTCCATTACCCGGTACGAAGACATCCTGTTTGTCGATAAGCACCATGATCTTTTTTCCGCAGAGCCGATCATTTCCATCGGGCCGCAACCGGAAGGGCTGGAAATCGAAACCTTCATTGCCATGGATCCGCCCAAACATGATGTTCAGCGCCAGGCAGTCCAGACGGTTGTGGCGCCGAAAAACCTCGCGCAAATGGAAAGCCTGATTCGCAGACGCACCGCCGACGTACTGGATCATCTGCCTGTCGGGGAACCGTTTGACTGGGTCCAACGGGTATCCATTGAGCTGACGTCACGCATGCTGGCGACTCTGTTTGACTTCCCCTTCGAGCAACGCCATAAGCTGGCTTATTGGTCGGACCTCGCAGCTAGTGCACCCGAATCAACCGGTGGTAAGGCGGATCACGACGAGGGCTTCAGAGCGGCCGCCGATATGGCCAGGCAGATGTCTTTGCTGTGGCGTGACAAGCAAGCTCGCAAGGCAGCGGGTGAGGAGATGGGCTTTGACCTGATCAGCCTGTTGCTGGCCAACGAGAACACCCGGGATATGATCAACCGTCCCATGGAGTTCATCGGAAACATGGTGTTGTTGATCGTGGGTGGCAATGACACCACTCGCAACTCCATGACCGGCGGGGTGCTGGCGCTGAATCAGTTCCCGGAGGAGTTTCGCCGCCTGAAACGGAATCCGGACCTGATTCCCAACATGGTCTCGGAAATCATCCGCTGGCAAACGCCTCTCGCCTACATGCGCAGGGTCGCCAAACAGGATGTGGAGCTGAACGGCCAGACCATCAAAAAGGGCGACAAGGTGGTGATGTGGTATGCCTCCGGCAATCGTGATGAGCGGGCTATTGATAACCCGGACCAGTTCCGGATCGACCGGGCAAACGCCCGCAAACATCTGTCCTTCGGTTTTGGCGTGCACCGGTGCATGGGCAACCGGCTGGCGGAAATGCAGCTGCGTATCCTGTGGGAAGAGCTGCTGACACGCTTCGATGACATTGAAGTGGTCGGTGAGCCGGAATACGTGCAATCCAACTTTGTGCGCGGCTACACCAGCATGCATGTGAAGCTGACGGGGAAGGCCTGAAAAATCACTGGGCGCATCACCAATCCCGGAATTTCAAGGACTTGGTATTGAAGAATATGAATATGTGCAAAAGTTAATCAAATTAGTCCGGATGGCAGGTTCTGCTGCGCTCGTGTGTTCGTATATCTGTGGGAATCCGATGGGGATACACGAGAGGAAAATGACATGAAAAAAGCAGGGATAGTCAGGTCTTGTTTGGCGTCTACGTTGTTGCTGGGCGGAGCAGTTGTGGCCACCCCGGTTTTCGCCGAACACCATGCAATGGGAGAGAAAGAGAGCAAGACGATCGTCGAGAGTGCGGCCCAGGCTGATAACCTCAGCACGCTGGTCGCGGCGATCAAGGCTGGCGGTTTGGCTGAAACCCTTTCCGGGCCTGGGCCGTTCACGGTCTTTGCGCCCACCAATGCCGCCTTTGAAAAACTGCCGGCGGGTACCGTTGAGATGCTGTTGAAGCCCGAGAACAAGGCACAGCTGCAGTCGATACTGACCTATCACGTGGTGCCTGCCAAGGCGACATCATCGGCAGCCGTTCAGATGGTTCAGGATAACGGAGGGACCCACAACGCGAAAACCGTCCAGGGAGGTGAGCTGACGCTCAGTATGGAAGGCGATTCGCTGATGATCGGGGACGCCAATGGCAACAAGGCGATGGTGATCGCGGCAGACATGATGCAGTCCAACGGTGTCGTGCACGTGATCGATACGGTGTTGATGCCGTAACGTCACAGGAAACGCACTGGAAATGGAAAACGGCCGTTCGCGGCCGTTTTTTTATGGCTGCTGTATTTATGACGCACATCTATGCTGTAAAATGTCCAATCTGACAACATGTAAGGGATGACATCCGGTTCACAGAGGAACCACCTTCCGCGTCTTGGTACGCACCCCCTTTTGGCCGTCTCATCACAGTTATCTGTTGTTTGTTTAACCATTATTCCTGGCAGGTTATGGAGCCTCATCGATGAAAAAAGTCCTTCCCTGGCTGATGTTAGGGCTGCTCACAGGCTGTGCGACACAAACGCCTCAGATGAAAGAGGTCGAACCGGCCGTCTCTCCTGAACAGCAGCGGGCTGCCCAGCAGGCCGCATTAGAGGCCAACAAGCCCGAGCGTTTGAGCCTCAAGCGAAAAATCGCGGTGGGCCGGATTTCCAATGAAACGAATTATGGTCGCAGCCTGCTGCGCTCCAATGCGGAAGATCAGCTGGGCTCCAAGGTGACGGACATGTTCCTGCAGGCGCTGGCCAACAGCGAAAGCTATCTGGTGTTTGAGAGGCCGGATATCGAACTATTGAGCAAGGAAGCGGAACTGTCCGGCCAGGAAATTTCCATCACCGGGGTGGATACCCTCGTGATTGGCTCCCTGACTCAGTTTGGTCGCGCCACGACCGGTGAGCGTGGATTCTTGTCGTCGTCCAAAAAGCAGGAAGCCACGGCAACGGTGGATCTTCGATTGGTGGACGTAAAGACCGGTCGGGTGTTTGCCTCGGTGACCGGGACCGGTTCCTCGTCGACCGAACAGGCTCGTACGATGGGGTTTGGCTCTGCGGCCGGGTACGACGGCAGTCTGAATGATCAGGCCATTGCCGCAGCGGTCACGGCGGCTGTCGACAAGATGACTGGGCTGTTCCTGGAAAAGCCCTGGACGGCGGATCTTCTCGCCCGCGAAGACGGACTCGTCTACATCAGCGGTGGCGAGAGCCAGGGTGTTCGCAAAGGCATGGTCTTCGCTGTGGAAACCCGGGGCAAGGACGTGAAATCCAGGACGACCGGTACCGTTATCTCTCTGCCGGGCAAGAAAGTCGCGGAATTGACCATTGTCGGGCTGTTTGGCGATGACCCCATGAATCAGGGCGCCATCGGGGAGATCTCCCAGGGTTCTATTGAAGGGTATGATCTGGGCGAACTGCGTGTGAAGGAGAAGAAGTAATGAGGATGCTGCTTGCGTTACTGATCTGTCTGACCCTGACCGCCTGTGTCCAGTCACCCACCCGCAACACCCAGGTTGTGGATGACCGTCCGGGAATCGCATTCGAACTGCCGTCGGTGGCATCGGAGTATTACGAGCTCCGGATTGATGGCGTCTCCTATGGGTATGTTGGCCAATACCAGGCTGGCGAAAACCTGCTGAAAATCATTGATGGCACGCATCAGGTGGAGCTGCTTTCCGACGGCAAGGTAGTGTTTCAACAGGAGATTTATCTCGGTGCCGGCGTTAACCGGGTTCTGAAGGTTGGGCCGCATGACTAAGCAATTCCTTTTCACCCTGTCGATGTGTGTTTTGATGACAGGGTGCGCCAGTCATCAGGGGCTGTATGACTGGGGTCAGTATCAGGAAACGCTGTTCGTGGTTTACCAGGAGCCCGCCCTGAAAGAGGAAGCCCTGAAAAACTATGTGGACTTTGTCGAAACCGGAGGCACCCCGCAGCATCCCATTGCCCCGGGGCTTTATGCAGAAGCGGGTACCTTTATGCTCGAACAGGGTGATGTGGACTCCGCGATCAGGTTTTACCGCATGGAATACGATGCATGGCCCGAAAGCCGACCTATGCTCAGTACCCTGATCAAGAACCTGGAGGCGCGGCAATGAAAATGTTGAAGCTGTGTCTCGTGTTTCTCCTGGTGGCATTGGCCACAGGGTGTGCCACTACCGGCCAGAGCAATCGTCTTGATGCTTTCCACAACGCCGCACCGAGATCCATTCTGGTGGTGCCGCCGGTCAATATGTCGACTGATGTACAGGGAACGACATCCTTATTGGCTACGCTGCCGTACTACCTGGGGGAGAAGGGCTATTACGTTTTCCCGGTCAATACCGTGAAAACGCTGCTGGAGTACGAGGGCTATTACGAACCGGCCGAGATCCATGCTGCACCGCCGGAACAGCTGGCCAACCTGTTCAAGGCCGATGCAATACTGTATGTGACCATTCACGAGTGGACATCCAGGTACATGTTGCTGTCGACCACGACCGAAGTGGATTTCGAGTACCGGATTGTCAACGCCGATGGTGCCGAGCTCTGGAATGACCGTGAAAGACTGACCTACACCCCGGATAACAACAGCTCGGGGAATCCCTTGGTGGATCTTATCTCCATGGCGGTCACGGCCGCGGCCGAAAGGGCAGCACCGAATTACCTCCCTCTGACGAGGCAGGCAAATGCGGCCGCGTTCTACGGGGTAAATGGGGTGCCGCCCGGGCCCTATAGCCCGACGTACGAGCAGTATTACAAGCGGATCAACGCCTCACAGTAATCGCGGGGCAGGGCCTCTGTTGCGACGTCAGCCAGATCAGGCGTAGTCATACTCCCCGCCCTTTTCAAGGGCCTTCCGGTAAGCCGGTCTTGCATGAACCCGCTCCACCCAGGCGGTGATGTGAGGCCGGCTGTTTCTGACGATGCCTCGTGCCACGGAGGCTTCCAGCGGAAAGCTCATCTGAATGTCCGCTGCACTCAGTGTATCTCCGACAAACCAGGTGTTTTTCGCCAGGTGGGATTCGACAAAATCCAGATGCGTCTTGATCATCGGGCCGATAAACATCTGGTTGGTTTTGTCAGAAATGCCTTTCGCCACCGGCTTGACGAAAAACGGCATCGGACTGGTTTTAATCTTCTCAAACACCAGTCGCATCACCAGTGGCGGCATCAGGGAACCCTCGGCGTAGTGTAACCAGTAGGTGTAATCCAGCCACGCCTGGCTGCCGGCCTTCGGTAACAGGGTGTCTTTTCCATAGGTGTGGGCAAGGTATTCGATAATCGCGCCAGACTCGGCCACGACCAGGTCGCGGTCGGTGATTACGGGTGACTTGCCCAAAGGATGCACCTGTTTGAGGCTTGCCGGTGCCTGCATGGTTTCGGGATCACGCTGGTAACGTTTGATCTCGTAGGGTACCTCCAGCTCTTCGAGCATCCACAGGACACGTTGTGAGCGGGAATTGTTCAGGTGATGAACCGTAATCATGCACAAACTCCGTTTGCATCAGAAAATGGGTGGGCTTGAAAGGGTAGGCCGGAAATCGCTTTTTGGTTCACTTATTTACAGCAAACCGGCTCTTATCATGTCAAACGTATCCAGAATTCGCGCGACAAACTGATCTTTTGGTCGGAACGTGCTCTGGGTGCTGACAGTAACATCTCGTTCCAGATGATCCAGCAACTTGTGCAGACGCCGGCGATGCAGGCCGATTGCCGCCTGGACCGGATCGGAAATAACACCGGACAAAGCGGCAAATGCTGCCAGTGCGGCCATGACCGCGACCATCACGGTGGCCGTTGTTGCCAGCGATGGCTCCGGCGGAAACCAGGTGTAGTACCACTCGCCGATGGTTTCGCCGAGAACGAAGTCCCGGACAGCCATGGTTTTCGCCAGCATGGAGGCCAACACGACGCCGAGACCAATGCCGCCGGGGGTAAACTTTTGGAAAGCAAACGCCCCCAGTACAGTGCATGAAAGGCTGTTGGTGATATCGGCCGAGGCCGTTCGGGTAACGCGATATTGACCGAGGGCATCGGCGATCAGCGGTTCAATCAGCCGGGTGAATTGTGGGTGATCGATGGGTTCACGACTGTGGTGCGCGTATAACTCCTCCAGGGCTTCCAGCAGGTAGCTCTCCAGCAGTTGGCCTTCCCGCCCATCGTTCAACAGATCCACCTGGATCAGGTCCGAGATGTGCTGCTGTACCCGGGTGGTAAAGCCGGCCGGTACGTGATCCGCCAGAGTATGAAGCCACGTCAGGCCGGTTCGGTGGCGTGTCAGGATCCTGATCACGCAGGCCAGGGCGTACACCGGTGCCCAGAGCAGATTGAGCGGTGCGCGCAGCATGTCCCATCCCAGGGCGACCCGATTGGTGGCAATGGCGCCGGGGTAATGGAAGTGGCGGTCAATGAACGCCGGTATGCGGTCACGACAGTCCTGAAAATAGCGCTCGATGCCGGAGCGGATGGCCTGCTCGATCTCGGCTTGGGAAACCTTCTGCTCGTCGCTTGTGATGGGGGGCATAGAGGCAGATACGTCAGCAGCAGGTGAGTGTCCGGGGTATTTAACCGCAATTGCCGCGGGTGGGCCACCTGGTGACCGTGACCATGGTCAGCCGGTTTGCTAAGATGCGCCGCTCGCGTTTGACCATCTGGATGGTCAGGCTTAATGGAAAGTAAATCAAGGAAGATTCCGCGTATGAATTCTCACCCTCCCTCTGTCTCTGCACCGCTTGCATCCCCGCGTAAGGCTGAGGCCGGCCCTCCCCTGAGCTGGATTTTTGAATCCATCCGTTTGTTTCGTGCCCATTGGGGCGTTGTACTCTCGGCGTACCTTGTGGTGTTGGTGGTAACCCTGCTGCTTCAGGTTGGCGTGGTAACGCTGATGACCGGTGCCGGGTTTGCCGTGACGGCCCTGGCAGGCATCGTGGTATTTGTCGTGTCCTGTCTTCTGAATGCCGGGGTATTGGCGGTGTTTCATGGTGTGGCAGAACGTCGACCGAGGTTTTCGGACGTGGTGTCCGGTTTTAACGGCCACACGGTACTTCATATCGTGTTGATGCTCGTCATGATGATTCTGATGGCCGTGGCGGTCGCGGGTATTGTTTATCTTGTCACTGATGTTTCAGCCGTGTCTGGCCAGGCGTTTGGACCGGCCGGTTTCGAACACTGGATGGACGGCGGTCTTGGCGCCCGGAATGGTGGGATGGCCCTGGGGCTTTCCATTATTGTTGGCCTGATTCTTCTTGGTCTGTTCGCGGCGCTGTTCTCGTTTGTCATTCCACTGATCGTGATTGCCCGGCAGGGGGTGATGCGGGCGATGGCCAACAGTTTGCGGGCCAGTATTCGTAACGTCCTCGTTCTGCTGTTTTTCGGGATCAACGCCATCGTATTCATGCAGCTGTTGTTTATTCCCGTTTTCGCAATTGGTGCGGCCAGCACGTCGATGATTGTGATGGGGGTGTTAGCCTTTATTACCTCGATTGTCTGGGGCGCGGTGCTGGGAGGCGCTTATTATTTGTCTTTCCGGGATATCTTCCTGGAGGCGGTTTCGCCGGAAACCCGGGCGATGGATGAGCAACCCTTGCCTGCCTGACGGTGGTCAATCCGCCCATAGCGAGTCATCCGAACAGCCCCCTTCCGGGGGCTGTTTTCATGTGGGCCTGGCGTGTCAGGCTGCGGTGGAAGAGCTGTAATCTGCCTGCTCCAGCCATTGGAACATGGCACCCTGGACATCCCCGAAGAAACGGCCACCGATGGTCCAGTGATCGCAGCCAGGAAGTTCCACGAGCTTGCAGCGATCGCCGTAGCGCTGGGCAATCTGGCGCTGGATGCGGATCGGGGTGATGCGATCCGCGGTTCCGCCGACGATCAGGATCGGGCAAGAGATGCTGTCCGGCTCGACGTTGGCGAAGGCTTTTCGGGTAAACGCCGCCAGTGTCATCTGGAAGGTCACCATTCCGGATTCGTAGCCGCAGTGTTCGAAGATGTCCCGTTGTTTTGCCTCACTCTGCGCATTGGCGATACCGTATTGGACGTTGGCCAGTCCCAGTTCGGTGGCCTGTCTCCACAGCGGAAAACGCAGCAGGTTGCGTCCGAGGGTGCGAAACACGGACAGCCCCAGGCCGTTTATGCCGGCCGGCGCTGCTGAGGACAGCAGAATCACCCGCTCGCAGGGAATCCGGGCGGCAGTAAGCTGCGCCAGCAGTCCGCCCATGGAATGCCCCACCAGAATGGGAGCACGGTCCAGCTTGCTGGCGTGATTCACCAGAAAGCGAACGTAATCCTGCAGCCGGGTCTGTGCCAGTGCCCTTCGGCTCTCGGCGGAGTGGCTCGCCCTCGGGGCGTGGTGGGGCAGCGTGAGTGCCTCCACCGGGTAGCCCTGTTCGCTGAAGGCGTCGCGCACTTCGCTCATGGTGTCGGCGTCGCTCCACATCCCGTGGATCAGTAGCACCGGTGGTTTCTGGTTCGTACTCATGCTAGGTTCCCGCCTCCCGTCGCTCATGCCGTGGCCGTCATTGGCCGGCTGTCACGGGTGGTTGTCGCTTCCGGCTTTTCAAACTGCAGGATGCCATCATCGACGGGATCTTCCACCAGCATCTTCTTGTCTTTGCCGTAGTGCATGGTCACTTTCCAGGGGCCGCTCAGGCCCTGGCGGGGCATGCGGTCCTTGGCGCGGACAATGTAACCCGGCGCAAATTCATCCAGCATGCCGGTGCCGCTTTCCAGACCGTCCCTGTCCACCGGACGGACCACGTTCGTCCCGCGCCGGGCCATCTCATCGAACAGGCGGCAGATATAGCGGCCACCGATGTCACACTTGAGGGTCCAGGGGGCGTTGGTGTAGCCGAAGATCCAGGCGTAGTTCGGAACGTCCTGGAGCATGATGCCCTTGTAAGTGAGCTTGTTCGGCAGATCAACGGCCTTGCCGTCCAGCTGCAGTTCCAGGCCGCCCATGAGCTGAACATCCAGGCCGGTGGCGGTGACGATGATGTCGGCATCCAGGGTCTGGCCGGATTTCAGCACGATGCCGTTCTCGGAAAAGTGATCGATATGGTCGGTGACCATGTCCGCAGCGCCGGATCGCAATGTCTTGAAGAAATCGCCGTCCGGAGCGGCACAGAGGCGCTGTTCCCAGGGGTTGTAATTCGGTGTCAGGTGCCGCATGTCGACGTTCGGGCCGGCCTGACGGCGCATGTGGCGGAGCATGAACTTGCGCATGGCATTGGGCCAGCGCATGCACGCCAGGTAGAGCCCTCGCTGGAACAGGATGTTGCGTTTGCGCGCCAGTTTGAAAACCAGCTTTTTGGGCAGCACCTTGTTCAGGGCGATGGATATCTTGTCGGTGTCCGGCATGGCCATGATGTAACTGGGTGAGCGTTGCAGCATGGTCACGTGCCCGGCCTTTTCGGCCATGGCGGGTACGACGGTGATGGCCGTGGCGCCGCTGCCGATCACGACGACTTTCTTGCCAGTGTAGTCCAGGTCCTCCGGCCAGAACTGGGGATGCACAATCGTACCCTTGAAGTTTTCTTCGCCCTCGAAAGTGGGCCGGTAGCCGTGGTCGTAGTTGTAGTAACCGGCGCAGTTGAGCAGGAAGTTGCAGGTGAACTGGCGGGTTTCACCGGTCTTCTCGTGGGTGGCGGTTACCGTCCAGAACTGATCCTTGCTGGACCAGTCGGCGCCGGTAATGTGCAGGCCGTAGTGGACCTTGTCCTGCAGGCTGAATTCCCGGGCCGTCTCCTCGACGTAATGGCGGATGTCACCCCCTTTTGCCAGCACCTGATCGGAGTACCACGGCTTGAAGTTGTAACCGAAGCTGGCCATGTCCGAATCGGAACGGATGCCGGGATACCGGAACAGATCCCATGTACCACCCATGTTCTCCCGGCGTTCCAGAATCGCCAGGGTCTTCTGCGGATAGTTTCGGGCGATGTGGCACGCACTGCCGATGCCGGAAAGGCCCGCACCGATGATGATGAGGTCATAGTGGGGTGTTGCCATGCGGTTCTCCTTGTTATTGGTCTCGCACTTTTATCCATACTATGCCAATGCAGCGCCTTGACAATATTGCCGGATCTGGACATATTTTTGACAAATCGCGACAGGTAGCCAGTTGGAGGAAACGTGTCCAGTCTGATCCGGGCCACCAATCTCTGGGGGTATGATGAACTTGTCAGGAGCAAGGGCGGGGACCCGCTGCCATTGCTGGCAAGATACCGTATACCGCCGGAAGAGCAGCGGGACGACCAGTCGTTCCTGGTGTTCAGACACCTGACCGCGTTACTCGACGACACGGCCAACGAACTCGGTGATCCTGCCTTTGGAATGATGCTGGCGAGGTACCAGGGTATGGATATCCTGGGCCCCATCTCGGTTATTGCCCGAAGTTCCCTGACAGTGGGAGAGGCCATCAACAGCATCGCCCGCTACCTCCACCTGCATTGCCCGGCGCTGTCGCTGACCATGTCCCGGGTAACCATGAATGATGAGTCGGTGATCCGGTTTGTCTTCACGATTGATGGGGAAGGCGGGGGTTACCGGGCCCAGTCCCACGAGCTGAGTCTGGCAAACGCCATGCAGGTCATGACCCTGCTGTGTGGCGATGGGTTCGCACCGCTGGCGGTATATTTCATCCACGCCCGACTCGCCGACGAATCGGTCTATCGGAAAGTCTTTCGCTGTGATGCCTTCTTCGAGCAGGACTGGTGCGGGTTTTATTTGCCGGCGTCTGTCGCCTCCATGCCCCTGCCCAGCGCGGATCATCAGACCTGGCAGCTGGCCCGGCGTTACCTGGACGCCCAGCAGGCTCCCAACGCCAATACGCTCACCGAAGACGTGATCCGGCTGATCAATACCCTTTTGCCAACGGGACAGTGTACCAGTGACGCCATCGCCGCCCACCTGTCGCTGCACAAGCGTACCCTGCAGCGAAGACTGGCGTTGGAGGGAACCACCTATGAGCAGTTGCTGAACAACGAGCGCACACGATTGGCCCGCCAGTATCTGAGGGAACCCGATATGGGGTTCGGCCAGATCAGCGGGCTGCTCGGTTATTCCGAACAGTCTGCGTTTAACCGGGCGTGCCGGAGTTGGTTCGGACTGACGCCAAAAGGCTACCGGAAGCAGTTGCTGGGCTAGGTTTTGGTCAGAAAAGCGAAATACAGGCTCTGAATATGGCTGTGCAGCGTAGGTTCAAACTCCAGTTTGAACACCGTCAGAGGCGGACGTTCCATCGCCTTGCGGGCGGCTTCCGGCGGGTGGGTCATGTGCCAGCATCCGATCAGAGCCTGCTGGCATTGCAGGAGAAACTTGAAGCAGTCGCTCTCAGCATGTCCGGTGGCGGCCTGGATCAGTTCAGCGAGTCGTTGGGACTGTTCCAGCAAAAACAGTTTGAAATTGCGGGCTTCCTGTTCGGTCAGGCCGGTTTCCAGGGCCATGTGGAGGATGGCGGTCAGGCCGCAGAAGAGCGGGTGTGTCACCAGCAGCCCGGTCAGGTCGTCGGGTAGCGCCAACGATTGACGGCCTTCCGCATCGTCTACCAGGGCCGTGAAGGCGCGGCGATAGACGGCGATGAACAGCAGTTCCTTGCTTCTGAAATAGCGGTATAGCGCGGCTTTGGTGAGGCCGCTGGCGGCAGCGACATCCGCCAGGGTCAGCTGGTCATATCGGCGGTTGACGAACAACTCGGCTGCCGCATCCAGGATGTGCTGTTCCCTGGCGATTTTTTCCGCTTCCGTACGGGCGCGCTGCCGTCCACTGCAAAGCATGCCTTTCATCGAATTTTCAAGCCTGTAACCAGCCAGCGAGTCGCCGGGTAATGAACCGGGGAGAAAACTTGCCCGACCATATCATCAACCGGTTGCGCAGTCCGGGGATGACAATGGCCTTGCGCCGTTTGGCGAGGGCTTCGTTCACGACTGCTTCTGCGGACATCGCGCCGGCCTTGAAGAGTTTGGTGTCGGCCATGTTGGCTTCGGCCGCGAATTCCGACTCCGTGGCGCCAGGGCACAGGGCGCTGACTGTCAGGCCGGTACCTCTGAGTTCCTCGTGCAGCGCTTCCGAGAAGGACAGCACAAACGCTTTGGTCGCGTAGTAGATGGCCATGTTGGGGCCCGCCTGGAAGGCAGCACTGGAGGCAACATTGATGATGAAGCTGTTTTGTTGGGCTTTCAGGTTGGGCAGGAGCTTCCAGGTGAGTGCAACCAGAGAGGTGATGTTTACCTGGATCATGTTGAGCTGACGCTCCAGTGACAGTTCCCCGAAATCGCCCCGGTCGCCGAAGCCGGCATTGTTGATCAGGCCGGAGAGCTGCCACCCGGCGGCTGTCACAGCGGCAGCGACTTTTTCAGCTCCGTCAGGCGTGGCGAGGTCCGCGGCCAGGATCTCGACGGAAATTCCGAAGGCATCAGACAGTTCGCCCGCCAGGGCCGCGAGACGTTCCTCACGACGGGCAACGAGGATCAGATTCTGCTTTTCGGCGGCGAGGGCTCGGGCAAAGGCTTCGCCAATACCGGCGCTGGCGCCTGTGATCAGGACATGATTCATCTTGTTTTCCTTATTAAGTGAACGCTGGTCACTTAATATACGGTGCAGCCCTTCGGATGTAAATAACCCGCGGTTAATTATTTCCTGATGAGCGGCTGTTCCTATGAGTCGTTGGTCTGCGCCGCAATGCTGCTACGGATCAGCGGCTTGATGCTGGAGCCCTGAACGATGATGGAGAAAATCACCACAATGTAGGTGATCACCAGCAGCAAAGTATGCAGATCCACACCGTTGAAATAGGCGGCATGGCTGGGAATGGACGCTGCCATGGCCAGCGCCAGACCGCCCCGCAAACCGCCCCAGGTGAGTATCGCCACCGAGTGTTTGTCGTAGGTACGGAAACGGCGGAACGCCAGGTACGGCAGGCTGACACTGATAAAGCGCGCCAGCAGAACAGCAGGCACCGCCAGCAGGCCAAGAAGAATCTGCTCTCCGGTCACGGGCAGTGTCACCACCAGCAGCCCTATCAGCAGGAACAGGAATGCGTTCAAAACCCCGTCCACCGCATGCCAGAAGTTGCGGATGTTGCGAATGCTGCTCAACCGGGCCATGGAGGCGGCCTTCGCACGGGTGACGTTACCGAGAAAGATGCCACTGACCACCATGGCCAGGGCTCCGGAAACGTCGATGATATTCGCGAGGGCAAAGCCGGCGGTGGGAATACAGAACGTCAGCAGCAACCGGATATTGCCGTCCTCGCTCTTGACCAGCAGGAAGTGACCGATGACGGCCAGCAGCATGCCGAAGGCTATGCCGCCCAGGGCATCGGTCAGGAACAGATCCGCGACATTGGCAAACGTGGGTTCGGTATGGCTGAACGCCAGGGTCAGAATGGTGGTGAACACCACCAGGCCGACACCATCGTTGAACAGGGATTCGCCTTCGACCTGGATCGAGATGGAGGGCGGTGCCTTCATCTGTTTGATGATGGCCAGGACCGCAATCGGATCCGTCGGGCTGATCAGCGCGCCGAACAGCAGGCAGTAGATGAAGGGCACGTTCCAGCCCATTAGTCCCATGATCCAGTAGACGAACAGGCCTACCAGGAACGTCGAGGCCAGCGTACCGAACAGGACCAGGATGGTGATTTCCCATCGACGCCTGCGCATGGCCCGGAGGTCGATCTCCAGTGCTCCGGCAAACAGCAGCGGCCCGAGCATGCCCTCAAGCAACAGCGATTTGAAGTCCACATTGGATAGCATGTCGGAGACGGCCACGGCCGTCTGGTTGCCGAGCACTTTCACTGCGAGTATGAGAAGTAGTGAGATGACCACGGCCCCGCTGGTAATGGCGATGGTGGTCTGAAGGTTGAGGAAAAACTGATTGGCAAACGCCACCAGAATGGCGGTAGCTGAAAGGAAACACAGCAGATACCAGGTATCCATTGATTCTCCCGGATAAGAAACGGTTCATTCCCGGGCGTTAATACCCGGTGGTTAAGTATGATTGATAGCGCGACTTGAACTGGGCGAGGGTAGAGGGACGTGCCCGGGGTGGCGCCAAGCCGGTAGGATACCACCGAACCGGATACTGACCGAAGGTGTGGAGAAGGCGGCAGATGCGCTAAGTCAACAGGGCGTCACTGGCACTCGCGCGACGTTGATCTCATGGGATCTCTTCAAATAGCCGGCCGAGGCCGCGTTGAGGCGTCAGTTTTCCGCACAGGCGCAGGGCTTCCCAAAAGCTGACCTGATTGGCGGTCAGGACCGGTTTGCCCGTAGCACTCTCGATATCCGGAAGCCATGCGGCCGAGTGAAGGGCTGTGTCCGGTATGAGCAGCGCGTCCGCGTCGTTGTGGCTGTTGGCCACCGCAAACTCGATCACGTCGTCTTTTTCGAGTTCGCCTACCTCGGCAGCCGTTACAATGCCCCGGCTCGACACATGAACCACATTGATGTCGAAGTGATCCAGGAACTGGCAGAAGCGTTGGGCAACGTCTTCCGGATAAGTTGCTGCAATCGCAACGCTGTTCGCATTGATGGCGGTGATAGCGCGTGCAAACGCCATGGCGGTGGTGGAGGCGGGAACGCCCAGGGCTTTTTCCAGGGCATCGATCTGCTGGCGGATACCGTCCAGGCCCAGCACGAAACTCGCACTGGTGGAGGTCCACAGGACCGATTCGATTCCGGAGTCGGCCAGGGCTTCGGCCCCTTTCTGCAGCCGGGGGAGGCTACCCATCTCACTGAGCGCCTCAACCGTGTGGGTATCCTCAAGGAATCCGGTGTGGACAAGGTGAACCTCCGCAGGCGGATCGATCATCCGGCCTAACAAGGGGTAGTCATCCTCGGCAGCATGGCCGGGATACAGGAAACCAAGCCTGGGTGACGGGACTGTCCGGGACATGGGACCTCCTGCGCAGCAGTGGCGTCAGAACGAGTGGCCAAACAGCCCCAGCACACCCATTGCGATCAGGTAACCGGCGACAATGTAGTTGAGCAGCCGGGGAAATATCAGGATGCCGATGCCTGCGCCAAGGCTGATCAGCGGGGCCAATTCCAGGTGTATGGTCATAGTCTGAGCCTCACGTCGGGATCGTTGGTGTACTCACCATCAGCCTGACACTTGTATCGGTGCTCGGCAATCCCTTGCGAGCACCGGGGCCGGACGGGGAAACCTCAGAATGTCAGGCAGATCTTGCCGAAGTGCTGACCGGACTCCTCGTAACGGAACGCGTCTGCAATCTCTTCCAGCGAGAAAGAGCGATCAATGACGGGGTGCAGGTCGTTTGCCTCTATCGCGCGTATCATCTCCTGCTGATGTCGCCGGCTGCCCACGATCAGGCCCTGCAGGCGCGCCTGTTTGGCCATCAGTCGGGCGGTAGGGACGTCGCCGGCCCGGCCGGTGAGTACGCCGATCAACGAGATATGGCCGCCGATTCGCACCGCGTCAATGGACTCCGGCAGGGTGCCGGGTCCGCCGACCTCAATGACATGATCCACGCCTTTCCCGCCGGTCAACTCGAGGACACGCTTGCCCCAGGCGGGTGTGGTCTTGTAGTTGATGGTGTGGTCGGCTCCGAGGGCGGAGAGCCGTTCGAGCTTTTCGTCAGAAGACGACGTCGAAATCACCCGTGCGCCCATCATCTTCGCGAATTGCAGGGCAAAGATGGAGACGCCCCCGGTACCGAGCGTCAGTATGGTGTCGCCAGCCTTCAATCCGGCATCTACCACCAGCGCCCGCCAGGCGGTCAGCCCCGCGGTGGTCAGCGTTGCGGACTCGGCGTGGCTGAGGTTTTCGGGCGCACGGGTGAATCCCTGTGCAGGACCTGTCACCCGTTCGCGGGCGTAGCCGTCGATTCCGTCGCCGGGTGTCGTTGTGAAATTATCGATGGGGGCCGGCCCGTCCAGCCACTTCGGGAAGAAGGTGGAAACCACGTGGTCGCCGATCCTGAATTCGTCCACACCGGGACCGACAGCTTCCACCACGCCGGCGCCGTCGGCCATGGGGATTCGGCCGTCCTCCGTGGGTATGACCCCCGCAACCACTCCATAGTCATGGAAGTTGAGGGAGCTGGCATGAACCCTCACCCGTATTTCGCCTGGCCCGGGTTCACCAGGCTCGGGACCCTCGGTGATCTGCAGTTTGTCCAATCCGCCGGGCTGGGCGAGTGTGGCTCGCTTCATGGAATAGCCTCCGTCCGTTCATTTGTTGAGTGGTCCAAAGATCGTCAGATTCCCAGTTGCAGCCCGATTTCAATCACGCGGCTGGCAGGGATCTGGTAAAGCGATGTAGCGTGCATGGTGTTACGCACCATGAATGCGAACAGTTTGTCGCGCCAGGCCATCATGCCGTCTTTTTTCCGGTCGGCGATGACCGACGTCCTGCCGACAAAATACGTGGTGTCGTCCAGATCAATGGGCAAGTCCCGATGCTCGATACAGTAGGACAGATCCGAGGGGATATTGAACCCCTGCATGAAACCATAGTTGAGCCGGACTTCGTAAACGCCCTGGCCGAACGCTTTAACCTGCATTCGATCCTCATGGGAGACTCGCGGATCTCGGGTCATTTTGACGTTCACGATCACGATGTTTTCGTGCAGAAGTTTGTTGTGTTTCAGCAGCTGCATCATGGCGTTGGGGACTTCTTCCGCCCGCGCGGTGAAAAACACACCGGTGCCGGGGACCCGGTGGGGCGGGTCGTGTTCGAGACGGCCCAGCAGGGTTTCAATGGTGATGGTGTTGGCTTCGTAGGACTGGATCAGCAGCTCTGTACCACGGCGCCAGGTAACAATGACGGTGAAGATCACCGCGCCCATGGCTACCGGAAACCAGCCACCGCGGGGAATGGTTTCGGCGTTGGCGGTGAGGAAGGCCAGATCCACGGTGAGAAACACCAGCAGGAAGAGGCTTGCCTTGGCAAGGCTCCAGCCACCCCGTTCGCGGGCCACGTTGAATGCGAGGATCGTGGTCACCAGCATGGTCGCATTTACACTGACACCGTAGGCCGCCGCCAGGTTGTTCGATGAACGGAAGGTGAGCACCAGGGCAATGGCCGCGATCATCAGGAACCAGTTGATTCCGGGCATATAGATCTGGCCGTGGGAGTGCTCCGAGGTCTGCTGAACCTTCAGGCGTGGTACAAAGCCGAGCTGCACGGCTTGACGGGTCAATGAAAACGCGCCGGTAATGACCGCCTGCGAGGCGATGATGGTGGCCGCTGTGGCGAGGCCGATCAATGGAAACAGCGCCCAGTCCGGTGCCAGATGGAAAAACGGCTGCAGCGTACCGTCCGGCTTGTCCAGCAGCAACGCACCCTGGCCGAAGTAGTTCAGCAGCAGGGCAGGCAGCACGAAATAGAACCAGACCACGCGTATCGGTGTCGCGCCGAAATGGCCGAGGTCTGCGTAGAGGGCTTCCCCGCCGGTGACCACCAGGAACACCCCGATCAGCACCAGAAAGCCCGCCAGGTTATTGCTCGCGAGAAACTGCACTGCGTACCAGGGCACGACCGCCTTGAGCACTTCCGGATGATCCATGATGCTGTTGATGCCCAGGGCGGCCAGGGTCAGAAACCAGGCCACCATGATCGGCCCGAACATGGCTCCAACCTTGGCGGTGCCGTGCTTCTGCATGGCAAACAGTACCACCAGAATGGCAATGGTCACGGGCAGAACGTAGCTTTCGAGTGACGGCGCGGCGACCTCCAGTCCCTCCACGGCGCTGAGTACCGAGATGGCCGGTGTCAGCATGGTGCCGCCGTAGAGCAGGCCCGCGCCGAACAGCCCCAGAAGGATCAGAACCCGCCGGGAGTGACTGTGTTGAGCCTGATCCGGCCGCAACAGCGCCAGCAACGCAAAGATTCCGCCTTCGCCGTGATTATTGGCGCGGAGAATGAAAACCATGTATTTCAGCGAGATCACAATGACGAGTGCCCAGAAGATCAGCGACAGTATGCCGAGGATATTGGCCTCGTTGATGGGCACGGGGCTGACGCCTCGAAAGCACTCGCGCAGGGCATAGATCGGGCTGGTGCCGATGTCGCCATAGACGATGCCAAGCACCGCGAGACCAATCGCCGCGCGTCCGGGTTCCGATGCATTTTCAGATTCGGTCATATACGCTCCCTTGAAGAACTTGCATGGCGACCCATCAATCACTGACAAGGGTTCCAACAATCACCATAGGAGATTCTGTCCATGAGTACCTACAAAGCGATCAATCTTGTTAAACGTCCTGAGGGTAATATCGGTCCGGATCTGTTCGAGGTGGTGGAGAAAACCGTTCCCGAGCCTGCCGAGGGTCAGTTTCTGGTAAAGCAGACCTACATGTCCCTGGACCCGGCCATGATGGGCTGGATGTCCGCCGACACCGATAGCTACATTCCGCGTGTGGAACTGGGTGATGTGATGCGTTCGTCCGGCATTGGTGAGGTCGTAGCCTCACGACACCCGGATTTTTCGGTGGGCGATCAGGTGATCGGAATGTTCGGCTGGCAGGAGATGGCGCTGACCGATGGTACGGGCGTTAATAAAGTCGACAAAGACCTGCCGCCGGAAATGGCGCTGTCGGTGTTTGCCCTGCCGGGGCTGACCGCCACACAGGGGCTTTACGGCTATGGTCACCCGAAGTCGGGTGAAACCCTGGTGGTTTCCGGTGCGGCCGGCTCGGTGGGTTCGATCGTAGGCCAGTTGGCCAAGGCCGATGGCCTTCGGGTGATTGGCGTGGTCGGAAGTGATGAAAAGGCCGACTGGATCGTCAACGACCTGGGTTTCGATGGTGCCGTGAATTACAAGACCGATGACCTGGGCGCGAAACTCGATGAATTGGCGCCGGATGGTATCGACGTCTACTTCGAGAACACCGGTGGTCCGATTCAGGATTATGTGTTCGAGCGCATGAACGCCCACGGCCGCATTGTAGTGTGCGGCATGATCGCCGATTACACCTCTTCGAACCCGCGCCCCGGTCCCAACTGGATGCGTATCATCAAGAAACGCCTGTCGATCCAGGGCTTTACCATGCCCGATCACCGGCACAAGACGAAGGAGCTGCAGGCCAAGCTTACGCCCTACGTGCAGAAGGGACAGATCAAATACCGCACACACGTTCTGGAGGGGCTGGAATCCGCCATGAGCGGTCTGTCTCTGTTCCTGACCGGGGGGAACAAGGGCAAGTTGATGGTCAAGCTCTGACGGAGCCGGGCCGGCGCGGAGTAAGATGCCGCCGGCCTTTTTGCAGCGTCAGGCCGTCTATTTGGCGGTCGTGACGTACTTCAGTACCTCAACCACCTGCTCGGGCGTCTGCGCCCAGGCCATGGCAGCGGCATCGACTTCCTTGAGCGGATGAACGATGTCGTCGCCGTGTAGCGTGACGTACGGCGTGCCCATGGCGGCGCAGAAGCCCGCGTCAAAGGCTGCATTCCACTGCTTGTATTTGTCCCCGAAGCGAATCACCGCCAGGTCACACTGCTCCAGCAGGGTCTTGGTGCGAATGCCATTTACCTTGGAGGACTGGTGATCCCGCCAGAAGGGTACATCCGGTTTGCCCAGAACATCCCCGGCGGCATCGCTGGCCTCGTGGTTGGTAACCGGCGCCGTGAATTCTACGGGTAAGCCCGCGGCTTCGGCACCGGCCTGAATCTGTTCGCGCCAGTCGGTGTGAATTTCGCCAGAGAGATAAACGGTCCAGATCATTGCAGGTTCCTTGAATGTTGTCAGGAGGGACTAGATACGAGCCAAAAGTAGATAGGGTGCATCATACTTTAAGGGGAAAGGAGAGTCAGCGTCAGTCTGGACCTGGCTGGTGTTTTCGACTCAATGAACTCCGGAAAACCTGAATCAATTACACGGGATGGAAAAAAGGGGCGATCTGTATCGCCCCCATACTTCAGTATGCCCGGTGCTTTTCTCAGCGCGGGTTACGGCGCATCGTCCCGTCAAAGAACCTGGCGAGTTCATTAACGTCACCAAGTGGCAGCACCTGCGAAACGTAATGGTCCGGTCGTACTACGACAACGGCCCCGTTTCTGTCGATACCGCGTGTTTCGAAGATATCGATTTCCGGATCGAGGGCGTAGACCTTCTCATAGTCAGTCACCTGGAAGGGACCCACCTTTGGCGCAAAAATGGCCGGGATATTCGGGCCGAATTCAATCTCGCCATGGGGTTGTTGGTAGATCACCTTGACGTCGAAGATGCTGTCCAGGTCCCAGCCCTCCGGGGTGTACTTCACGACTGGCGAATCGGGGGAACTGAACAGCCACTCCGCCCAGGCGGCCAAGCGGGAATCTTCCCCGGGACGCGCCTTGTCGGCAAAGGCGTAGATGCGCCAACGACCGTCGGCGGTGGCATGGTGACCGAGGTGAATGCCGTTGCCATCGCAAACACGCGTTACTCGCTCCGATTTGAACCGTTTGCCAACGGGGAAACCGGTGGCGAGGTTCTGATGATCTGTCGTACCGGTAATCATCGACTCCGTATACTCGGTCATGAAACCAGCCGGAAACTCCGCGGTTTTCACGTAAAAATCCGCGAGTTCTTTCGGATCCTCGAACTCCTCGGCGGGCTTGGCCATCAGGGTTGACCATTCCCTGTCGAAGTCGATCAGGTTCTGCGCGACAACCTGTCGTTCACTCGAATAGGTACTGAGCAGGGATTCGGGCGCGATGCCGGAGAGCACATGCCCAAGCTTCCAGGCGATGTTCCAACCGTCCTGCATGGATACGTTCATGCCCTGACCGGCTTTGGCGCTATGGGTGTGACAGGCGTCACCGGTGATAAACACCCGGGGAGATCGGGTGTCTTCCTCGCCGGGGGGGACGTCATCGAATTTGTCGGTCACCCGGTGGCCAACCTCGTAGACGGCGTACCAGGCGCAGTTCTTCACCTCCAGGGTATAGGGATGCAAGATCTGGTTGGCCTTCTTGATGGTGGTCTCCAGGGTGGTCTGGCGGATCTGGTGGTTGTCATCCTCGGGGACATCGCCGAGATCGACATACATCCGGAACAGGTGGCCGCCTTCCCGGGGAATGAGCAGAATGCTGCCCCCGCTTGAGGACTGAATGGCGCACTTGGTGCGGATGTCCGGGAAGTCGGTGGTGGCCAGCACATCCATGACACCCCAGGCATGGTTGGAAACCGCGCCGATGTGCTTCCGGCCAATCGATTCACGAACACGACTGTGAGCGCCATCACAGCCGATAACGTATTTGGCTTTCACGGTGCATTCCTGGCCTTCCTTGTCGCCCACGGTATGACGCAGTGTGACTTCGACCGGATAGTCCTCGCCGTCGTGAATCTTCAGCCCCACGAACTCCAGCCCGTAGTCGGGGGTCAACCGGGCGGGAGCATTTTTGGCGAACTCGGCGAAGTAATCGAGGACCCTGGCCTGGTTGACGATCAGATGGGGAAATTCGCTGATCTTGCCGCCGGGGTCATCCAACGCCACCGAGGATCGGGCAATGTGCGACGGATTATCGGCATCCGGGGCCCAGAACGCCATTTCGGTAATACGGTAGGCCTCTTCGGTGATTCTTCCCGCAAACCCGAACGCCTGGAACGTCTCGACACTGCGTGCCTGGATGCCGTCGGCCTGGCCGATTTCCAGACGTCCGGAGCGCCGTTCGACGATACGGGTGGTGATGTTCGGGAACTTCGCCAACTGGGCGGCGGCAATCATGCCGGCAGGTCCGCTGCCAACGATGAGTACATCCACGATGTCCGGCAGTGTTTCGGGGCGGTCAATGCCCGTGCCGGACGCTTCCTCGACCCTCGGATCAGTGGATACATATCCGTGATGGTGAAACTGCATGGTGACTTCTCCTTTTTTTGTTTTCTGGGACCGGACGGGCGGTAGTAAGACCCCTCTGTCCTGCCTCTGGTAGGAATCCGCTTTTTGTCGGTATGTGATGGCCTGATTTAATTTTGCGGAGTTAAGTCTATGCAGGAAATGTAAAAATCGGGTTTGTTATTGCACTTTTCTGTTTTGGGGCGGGTTGTCAGAACTCACGGCCTGCAGCTGCAGGCCGTTCCAGTCTCCGGCGCTTGGCCTCAGATGCGGCTTGAACCGGGAATAAATGACTCGGTGACCGAAGCCTGCGGAGCAGGAACCTTGTCGCCGCTGGCCGTGGATATCGGGAACACAGCGTTGATCTGGCCAGTCCCGGAGCTGCCGAAGTAGGGGGTCAGGACTTCGGCTTTCTGGTCGTACTCGGACCAGCCCAGTGCCCCCAGCAGCATGGCGGTGTCGTGCATGAAACCTTCACCATGGCCTTTGACGGCATACTCGGGCAGCATTTCGCAGAAATCGTCCCATTCGCCGTTTTCCCACATCCGGACCACTTCGTGATCCATGCGTTCCAGGAACGGAGACCAGGTTCTGGTAGCGAACTTTGGTGCCTGACCGTTCTGGGCAAAGCGATGGGACAGCGAGCCGCTGGCAAAAAACGCCACGGTACCGTCGTAGTGCTCCTCGATCGCCTTGCGCATTGCCCACCCCAGACGGGCACTGTCATTCAGGTAGTGAGCGGTACACATTGCGGAGACAGAGATGACCTTGAAGTGGCGGTCCTTGTTCATGTATCGCATTGGTACCAGAGTGCCGTACTCGGGATCGAGGGTGGTCTTGTCATGCGCCAGGGTTTCCACGCCCTGGGCATTGCATTCGGCGGCCAGCAGTTTGCCGAGCTCAGGATTCCCGTCGTATTCAAACTCCATATTCGAGATGAAATGAGGCAGCTCACCACTGGTGTAGTTGCCTTTGAAGTGTTCGCCACAGTTAATGTGGTAGCTGGCGTTTACCAGCCAGTGGGTATCGAAGACGACAATGGTATCTACGCCCAGCTCGCGGCAGCGGCGGCCGATCTCGATGTGGCCATCGATGGCCGGTTGACGAAAACCTTTCTGCGGACCGTCCAGCTCGGACAGATACATGGAGGGTACATGCGTGATCTTGGCGGCAAGCGCGAGTTTTCCCATGACTGTTTCCTTTTATTGTTGAACGTTGTGGGTGCATTGGGTGACAACGTGCCTTTTTGTTGATTTGGATTGGCAGCGCCTGGTTCCAGATTTTGTAACTCAATTATTCTCGGCTCTTCCTCGACAGGAAATGCAGTATTCACGTTAAAAGTTGCACTTTTCGGTTTCATTTCCCGGGCTGGCCTGATTCCCCGGCTGTCCTCAGGTGGTTTCGAACGGGGCTTACGCCTCTGCTTTCACGCGGTATCGCCGAGTGTGCGCGAAATAGTGAGCAGCGAGCGCTGCCAAGGGAGCCAGACAGATGCACACGGCAATTGGCAGAACGCCTTTGCCGAGCAGCAAGGGCATCAGCTGGGCAATCACGGAGCCGGTCAAAAGTTGTATGAACCCCATCAGCCCCGAAGCGGTAGCCGCCGATGTGGGAGAGCAGCTGATTGCTGCAGATTGTGCGTTGGGCTGGCTCAGTCCGCGGCCGAACGTAACCAGGGCCATTGGCAGAAACAGCGTGACGTAGCTCAGCTCTTCTCCGATCGCGAAACCGAGCAGTGCCAGTGCGCCGGTCAGTGAAAGCGCGTTGCCCAGTAACATGAGCTGATCGGTACTGGCGTATCTGGCCAGCCGTGTCGACAGGAAACTGCCAGACATGAATGCCAGCGAAACCGACAGGAACCAGGTGCCGAACAGGGCAGAGTTGCCACCCAGATGGTCGACTATGTAGGGAGCCGTGCCCACGAATATATAGAAAGCCGTGGCGATGAAGGTGGTGGAGAGTGCGTAGCCGAGATATCCGCCGGAGTTGAAGACACCGGCGTACCGATCAATCACCGTCCCCAGTTTCAGGTTGTCAGTTTTGTCACGGCAGGTCTCAGGTAACTGCAGTAAGGTTACGATCAGTGCGACGGCGCCCATACCCAGCGAAACAAAGAAAATGGATTGCCATCCGGCCAGGACATTCAGGTAACCGCCGAGTGTCGGCGCTATCGCCTGGGCGGTCGCAATTGCCATGACGACATAACCCATGCGGCTTGCGGCTCCCGCGCGGCCGTAGATGTCGATGATGATCGTGCGCGCCAGGACCATGGCTGCACTGCCCCCGAGTGCTTGAAGCACACGGCCGGTGATCAACAGTGCGACATCCGGCGCGAATGCCGCCAGAAGGCTTCCAAGGATATGGAGGACAAGTCCGCCCAGAAGCACAGGGCGTCGGCCGAAATGGTCTGCAAGCGGACCCGAGAGTAATTGGCCGAATGCCAGGGTAAACAGGTAAGCGGTAAAGCTGAGCTGAATAATCCCGATGTCGGCCTGGAGGTCCCGCGCAGCGTCAGGCATGGCCGGTACGAACAGATTCAGCGCCAGGGGGCTCGCCATCGCAATGAGGGTCATCAGGCCGATTGACGGTGCACTTACCGGGGTGTTGGCTGTCATTTTTGACGCTGTTTCAGTGTGGGGCGTGGACGCGGCGCCATCCGGGACCTCCCGATGCGCAGAGGTCTTCAGGGTTTTACATCGCAGAATTTGTTCAGCAGCTCTTCGAGCTTTTGCATATCACTGGACGAGAAGCGTTCGGTCATTTCCTGATAGCGTTCTTCAAGGAGTGGGCTCATCCTGGCGAACATTTCCTTGGCCTGATCGGTGAGACTGATCAGGATCCGGCGCTGATCTTCGCTGGATTTCCGGCGCTTTATGTAACCCTGCTGTTCCAGTCGGTTGATGATGCCGGTGAGGCTGGGGCTGAGAATGCAGCACAGTTCCGCCAGTTGTTTGGATTCCAGTTCCTCGAATTCGTTGAGCGCCCGGATGACCCGCCATTGCTGCTCGGTCAGCGGGATTTCCTGAAGCAGGGGGCGGAAAAAGGCCATGGCAGCCTCGCGAGCCTTGAGCAGTCGGAGGGGGAGCGAGTCATTAAACTTGCGCATGAATTGGATTACCCTGGTAGTCCGGTCTCTGGAAATTCGCCTGATAGTTGCGAAAAGCAGCAGATCGTTATTTTATTAATGTGTTAACGAATGTCTAGTGTGTTCCGCGAACCGCCGTGTGCTTGCGGAATTGCTGGGCGGTCATCCCGGTATGCTTCTTGAAGAAACGAGAGAAATAAGCGGGATCCGAGAAGCCAAGCTGGTAGCAGATCTCGTTACTGGAAAGATTGCTGAAAATCAGCAGGCGCTTGCTTTCCTGAATCATCCGGTCGTGGATCAGCCGTTTCGGGGATGTGTTGGCAATTCGCTGACACGTCTGGTTCAACCGACTTTCGGAAATTGCCATCTCCGTGGTGTAGCGAGGCAGATGCCATTGGTCGTGGAAGTGTTCCTCGATCATATCGGTGAAGCGGCGGAAAAGGCGCAGATCTTCACTGTTCACAGTCCTGCTGGCGGACCGTTTGAATGAGAGTCTGGCCATGCGGATCAGTAACAGCCGGACCAGGCTCTTCAGTGCCAGCTCCTTTGCCAGCTGATCACCTGACCATTCCAGCTGGATGTCCTCCAGTATGCCGGCCAACAGCATCCATTGGGTCCTCTGCTTCCGGGGGAGCCGATCCCGTTCCAGGCAGATGCCTCCGGTAAGGCTGGTGTCGACATCGTGCCCGACATTGTCCTGCATGAGTTGCCATACCAGTGACTGGTGGATTGTCAGGACGTGCCCCCGGGCACTGGGGTCGGTGCGAAAGGAATGGGGGATCGACGCGGGCGTATAGAAAAAGGCGGGCCCGGTTACTTTATAGATCTTGTCATCGATATGAAAATCGATGATGCCACGATCAATATAGTGAATCTGGACATACTGGGCATGTCGATGCACCGGCATGTCACGACCATAGAAAGCAGCCAGGTTTTCCAGTACATCATAGTGGATGGGCGCATCGAGATAGCGCCTGTCGTAATCCTGCCCCAGGATGATGTTGGGAATCCATTCCGTATGATCGGTTTCATTCATGGTGCGAATATAGCAGAACCCGGATAGAGCCGGAGCCCCGCGCAATGACAAGGGCTCCGGATGGTCAGGCCTGCAATTAGCCTTTGCCCAGTTGAGGTACCCGGTGGGTACCGTGTGCAATGCAGACGTTCTTGGTTTCCATGTAGAAATCGAAGCTCCAGTCGCCCCCGTCACGGCCGATACCGGACATCTTGATGCCCCCGAACGGCGACGGCAGGTTACGGTTGTTTTCGGAGTTCACCCACAGCATGCCGGCTTCCACATGCTTGGCCATGCGCATGGCGCGACCGGTGTTCTCGGTCCAGATATAGCCGGACAGTCCATAGTCCGTGTCGTTGGCGATTGCGATCGCCTCCTCCTCGGTATCGAAGGTTATTGTGGTCAGTACCGGACCGAAGATCTCCTCCTGTGCGATGCGCATCCGGCTGGTGGCTTCGGTGAACAACGTCGGTTCCAGGTAGTTGCCGGCCGGGTCCAGAGCGCCACTTGCCTCGGTGATGCGCTTGCCGCCTACGGCGACGTTGGCGCCGTCCTCTTTGGCAATGTCGAAGTAGCTCGACACCTTGTTGTAATGCTCTGTGTGGACCAGCGGACCGACTTCGGTATCCGGATCCAGCGGGTGGCCCACTTTCAAATTACGTACTCGCTGTTCCAGTGCGGCGAGGAACTTGTCACGAATGCCGCTCTGGATGAGCAGACGGCTCGAGGAGGTGCAGCGCTGGCCGTTGAGGCTGTAGATCATGAACACAACTGCATCCAGGGCCCGCTCGAAATCGGCATCATCAAACACGATCACCGGGTTTTTGCCACCGAGCTCGAAATGCATCCGCTTCAGGCTATCGGCACCTTGACGCATGACGTGGGAGCCGGTAGCGGATTCCCCGACCAGTGCCACGGCTTTGATTGCGGGGTGTTCGGTCATTCGCTTGCCAACGCTCTCACCGAAGCCGTTGACCATGTTCCAGACGCCCTTGGGCAGCACTTCATCGGCGATCTCGGCCAGGATATAGGCACTCAGTGGCGTCAGCTCGGCCGGCTTGTGGACAACCGTACAGCCCGCCGCCAATGCCGGTGCGATTTTCCAGGTAGACAGCATGAACGGTGTGTTCCAGGGCGTGATGATCCCCACGGGACCAATCGCCTTGCGGACCGTAAAGTTGGTGTGCTCCTGTTGCTGAAGGGCAAGCCCGTCCTGGGCTTCCGGCGCCTTGTCGGCGAAGAACCGGAAATTGGCAGCGCCGCGCTCTGCTGCCTTTTTCATGAAGCGGACCGCCTGGCCGCAATCCATGGACTCGACCAGGGCGATTTCGTCGGCTCGCTCAACCAGACGGTCGGCAAATTTGTTCAGCAACCGCTTGCGTTCGGCGCCCGGAGTGGCTGCCCAGGCTTCAAAGGCGTCTTCGGCGGCCTTGCAGGCGGCATCCATATCGTCCGTGGATCCGGCCATGATCTTGCCGATGGCAGTATTGTCGGTCGGCGTGATGTTGTCATATTCTTTGCCACCATTCCCCAGGGTGAATTCGCCGTTGATGTAATGGCCGGTGGTGTTGTTCCTGAAGCGCTCCAGGTAGCGCTGGGCACGTTCCAGGTTGGTCGCGTAGGTATCGCTCATGATTGCTCTCCTGCAGGCTCAGTATTTATCGCCGTAGTACTCTTTCTCGGAGACGATGCGTGTCTCGAGTGAGCAGATGTTTTCGATGGTGCAGACCACGGTGTCGCCCGGCTGCATATCGACCACGCCGTGCGGGGTGCCGGTGGCGATCATGTCACCCGGGCTCAGGGTCATGATCTTGCTCAGGTATTCCACCAGGAAGGGAATGTCGAAGATCATATCCCTGGTTGAGCCGTCCTGGGTGATCTTGCCGTTGACCTCGGTCGTCAGACGCAGGTTGTTGACGTCTGCGACGTCATCGCGATCGACAATCCAGGGACCCATCGGCAGCAGGGAGTCCCGACTCTTAACCCGCAGGTTCGGGCGATAGTAGTTTTCGAGATAGTCGCGAATGGCGAAGTCGTTGCAGACGGTATAACCCGCGACGTAATCCATCGCATCTTCACGCTTGATGTTCTTGCCCGCCTTGCCGATCACAGCCACGAGTTCGCACTCGTAATGCTGGAACTCGATGTTGTCGGGGCGATAGCTGACCTGCTTGTGGCCGGTCAGGGTGTTGGCGTGCTTGATGAACACCAGTGGTTCTTTCGGCGGCTCGAACGCCAGTTCGGTGGCGTGGTCGGCGTAGTTCAGGCCCAGCGCGAAAATGGTGCCCGGCTCCTTGACCGGTGGCAGCCAGGTAATGTCATCGGAATCCAGGGCGACGTCCAGTTCCTGACCGTCAGCGGTCGTGATGCGATCATTGGCATCAATATCGACATCGAACTCGCGGCCGTTAAAAATAATGCGTGCATGTCTCATGGATCAGGCACCTCCCAGTGTGTTGGTCAGGGTGCCGACACCCTCGATGGTTGCTTCTACCTTGTCGCCTCTGGCCACCGGAACGCGGTTTCCGGCGAAGCCGACGGCGATGACCTCTCCCGGTTGCAGAGTCATGATCCAGGAAATCGTGCTGATCAGCTCGGCAACGCTGCGCTGCATGTTCGCCAACGGAAACACACTTTTCTCTTCGCCATTGACGAAAACGCTGACGGTGAGGGCGTCCGGGTTGTCGATGGTCTCAGCCGGGACGATATCCGGGCCGACCGGTGCGGAAGAATCCAGGCATTTGCCCTTGATGTCCGGGCGGAAATAGCTCTCTTCCGGCAGGGAAAAGTCGCAGACGATGGTATAGCCACGGACATGGTCCAGCGCGTCGGCCGGGCTGACGCGGCAGGTTTCACGGCCAATGACCACGCCCAGGCTGGCGCCGACGGCCATGGCGGGCACATCGTTGCCGTCGAAATCTTTCGCCCATTCCACCTCGGCACCATCAACATTCCAGGTATTTCGGGGCTTGTAATACAGCACCGGCTGGGTCGGCGGTTTTTTGTAGGGCGCTTCGCTGAAGGTGCCCTCCAGAGCAGCCAGCTGCGACTTGTCATTCAGTGCGACGCAGACCAGCTTGCTGTTAACCAGAGTGTTTGCTGTCATGAGTAACCTTTTCCTGTTGCGGCCGTCGTTGATCAATAGCCGGCCTGAGGTTTGTCGTCTTTCACTGGAGCGCCCTGCTTGAAACGCTGCGCCAGCTTGCGGGTTTCGGTGGCCAGGATCATGGTGTCGACGCCAACGCCAACAAAGTTGGCACCTTGCCGGACGTAACTTTCCGCCAGTGATGGATCGAGACAGAGCAGGCCAGCGTATTTGCCGGCAGAGCGTATCTTGTTGAGACCCCTGTTGATGGTCTCAACAACCGCCGGGTTGCCGGCGTCGCCGATATAACCCATGGATGCGGACAGGTCGGATGGCCCGATGAAGACGCCGTCCACACCCTCCACCGCAAGGATTTCATCGAGGTTGTCCATGGCGCTGGCCGTTTCCACCTGGACGATCAGGCAGATCTCGTCGTTGGCCTTTTTGATGTAGCCGGGGATCTGGTTCCAGCCAGCCGCCCTTGCCAGTGAGGGGCCAAGGCCGCGAATGCCGTCAGGTGGATAGCGAACGGCGCGTACCAGCTGCTTTGCCTGTTCCGCGTCTTCCACCATCGGTACCAGCAGAGTCTGCGCACCGATATCCAGCAGCTGTTTGATGAGGGCGGTGTCGCCCTCGACACAGCGCACGATCGGAGCAACAGCGTAGGGTGCCATTGCCTGAAGGTGAGACAGGATGGTCCGAAGGTCGAACGGCGCATGCTCACCGTCGATGAGCAGCCAGTCAAAGCCTGCCCCGGCGGCAATTTCAGCGGCACTGTTATCCGGTAGGCCCAGCCAGAGTCCATACTGGGTTTCGCCCGTCGCCAGCCCCTGTTTGAAACGATTTTTGGGCAGTTCCATGTGTGTATCCTCGGTGCGGTCTGTTTATTCGAAGTTCAGGGTTACACCACCCAGTGAACCGAAATCCGCGTGTACGGTGTCACCGGCCTTGACCGGGACGGGGCGGGTAAAGGAACCGGACAGGATGACCTGACCCGGTTCGAGGCCGACGCCGTGGGGCGCAAAGCGCCTGCAAACCCAGGTGATACCTTTGAGCGGATTGCCCAGAACGCCGCCAGCGAGACCGGTTTCCTCGATCTGGCCGTTCAGATATAGCATGCAGCCGGCCCAACGCAGGTCGATATCCATGGGCCTGATGGGACGTCCTCCCATGACGATGCCGGCGTTGGCGGCATTGTCGGAGATCGTGTCATGGACTTTCCGGGTGTAGCCGGTCTCCGGGTCTGTCCGCAGGCACCTTGCTGCAATCAGCTCAAGGGACGGGATGATGTAATCGGTAGCGTTGATGACATCGAAAATGGTGACCTTGTCTCCGAACAATGGCTCTTTCAGTACGAAAGCCAATTCAACTTCGATCCGAGGGTCCAGGAAATCGGCTGCCTTGATGGTGGCGCCGTCCTCGAAAAGCATGTCATCCAGCAGAACACCGTAGTCCGGTTCATCAATATTCGATGACATCTGCATGGCCCGAGAAGTCAGGCCAATCTTGTATCCCAACACCTCACGACCTTCAGCTACCTTGCGATCAACCCAGGCCTTCTGGATGGCATAGGCCTCCTCCATAGTCATGTCCGGATATTCAAGGGTGAGGGCCGGGATCTGTTGGCGGTTGATCTCGGCCTCGTACAACCGGTTGGCAGCCGTTTCGATCTGATCTTTGGTCAACATGCTTGCAATGCACCTTTTTGTTGTCGGGTGGATGACCGGCGGAGGCCTGTCTTAGCCTGCTGTTGCCCGAGCCTGGAGGTCGGAGCGTGGGCCGAGTCTTGGCAATGATGATCGTCATTTTAGTTAACATATTAACTAAGTCAAGGGTGATATTTCCACCACAGAGTCGTCGTGGTCCAGGTCATTTCATGAGCGAAAGGACCGAGTTGACAAAACTTAATATGTTAATTAGATTCGATATGGCCCCTCTGCTGGGAATGCCAGTCGGGGTATTCAGCAACAACGATGAACCTTCTATCCGGGACTCATCCATGCCTCATTTCATTGTCGAGTATTCAGGTAACCTCCACGACCGTCTGGAATTCCAGTCGCTGTTCTCACGTTTGCACGAGTACGTCGTGTCCACCGGGGCTTTTCCCATCGGTGGAGTCCGTAGTCGCGCTATTCGTTGTGATGATTTCCGGGTCGCCGATGGCAGGGAAGGGTTCTCCTTTCTAAACCTGACACTGAAAATCGGCCATGGCCGGGACATGTCGTTGAAAACGAAGGTCGCCGAACGGGTGTTCGAGATTCTGTGCGACTGGATGAAGCCGGTGACCGATACCAGCTACTGCCAGATCTCCTTCGAGCTGACGGAGCTGGATCCCGTACTCAAGTTCAACAAGAACAACATTCATCCACTTTTCGCGGATACCTGAGGAGAACCTGAATCAGGACGCCGCACTGCAAGCATAATTACAAATAATCAGGAGATAGGCCGTTATGAGAACAACAAAACTCTTCACCAAAGCCGCACTTCTTTCACTAGGTCTGGCGCTATCCGGCAGCGCGTTTGCCGTCAAAACCCTGCACGTGGGCACCTGGCTACCGCCAACGAACCCACAGAACGCCGTGGTCTGGCCGACCTGGGCGAAATGGGTTGAAGAGGCAACGGAGGGCAGGGTCAAGGTTGAAATCGAACACGATCTGGGCCATCCGAAAACCATGTTCCAGCTGGTCGAAGACGGTGTCGTCGACGCGGGTTTCAGCTATCACGGCTACGTACCGGGTCGTTTTCAATTGACTGAAATTGCAGAGCTGCCGGGTCTGGGCGTCGGTGCCGAGGCAGGTTCCGTGGCCCTCTGGCGGATCTATAACAAATACTTCATGGATGCTGGCGAGTTTGAAGGCCTGACGCTTCTGGGCATGTTTTGCCACGGTCCGGGCTACATCCAGTCCATTGATCCGATTACCTCCTTCGATCAGATCAAGGGTAAGAAAATTCGTATTGGTGGTGGTGTCCAGTCCGAGCTTGGCAAACGCATGGGTGTGACTGCGGTTTCAGCGCCAGCCCCGAAAGTCTATGAGATGATGCAGCAGGGCGTGATTGACGGCGCCTTCCTGCCCATGGGCGAGCAGAAGACTCTGCGTCTCAACGAAGTCGCCCGTAACGTTACTATGCTTCCCGGCGGTATGTACCTCGGCACCTTCTCCATGTTCATCAGTCCGTACTTCCTGGACCAGTTGGAGCCCAGGGATCGCAAGGCGATCATGAGTGTATCGGGAGAGAAACTCTCCGCCCTGGCCGGACGTGCCTGGGATGGCATTGACGCAGAGGGGCTGAAGGCCGCTGAGGACGCAGGCGTCAACCTGATCCGGGTCAAGAAAGGTGATCCGATGGCGAAGAATTTCCAGAAGCTGATTGAAGGTATGGACGAACAGTGGATCGAGAAAGTGTCCGATCGTGACTCCGATGCCCGGCAGGCGCTCAAGGAACTGCGGACGGTAGCTCGAGAGTATCAGCGTGAGCACCAGGAGTAATCGCATGTCTCTCGCTACCTGGGTCAACCGACATTATAGCGAGAAGGGGCCAGCCAAGTGGCTGGCCTTCCTCCTGGAGCTGGTGGCAGCGTCCGTTCTGTTCCTGTTGATGCTGACCACCTGCCTTGATGTGGCAGGGCGCTATCTGTTCAATAACCCGGTTCCGGGGGCTACCGAACTCACCCGTCTGGGGCTTGCCCTTATGGTTTTCGCGGCCATGCCGGTGATTACCTGGCGGGCCGGACACATCGTGGTGGACCTGCTCGACCGGGTGCTGGGAAAGAAGGTTGTAAAAGCGCTCGGGCTGGTTTCGGCCCTGATGATTTCCTCTTCGATGTATTTCCTGGCGGTCCGGATCTTTGAGCTGGGCGAGCGGTCACTCCGGCGTGGTGTAGTGACAGAATTCCTCGGTTTGCCCAGTGGGTACATTGTCCAGTACATCGCCATCATGAGCTGGCTTACAGCTGCCGGCGTGATAACGCTCGGCGTTTATCGAATTCTCTTTATTTCTCATAAATAAACCAACCAGTTACGGAAAATGCTATGACCGTTGTACTGACCGGCTTTGCCGTGCTCATTTTCCTCATTGTGGTTATGCGGATGCCAATTGCCTTCGCCATGGGCCTGGTTGGTTTTTTCGGCTTCGCTTTTCTGATGGGGCTGGATCTGAACAACTTCATGGATTTTCGCTGGCGGGGCGCTCTGTCCATGGCATCGAACCGGGTGGTCGATACCGTCCAGAATTACGGTCTGTCGGTCATTCCGCTGTTTGTGTTGATGGGCAACCTGGTCACCCGTTCGGGGCTGTCCCAGGAGCTCTACGACGTTTCCAACGCCTTCCTGGGACATCGCAAGGGAGGGCTGTCCATGGCAACGGTTGTTGCCTGTGGCGGATTCTCGGCGATCTGTGGCTCCAGCCTTGCCACTTCCGCGACCATGGCCAAAGTGGCCATGCCGTCGATGCGCAAATATGGCTACTCGGACGCGCTGGCAACGGCTTCTATCGCCGCTGGTGGTACTCTGGGTATCCTGATTCCGCCAAGCATTATCCTTGTGATCTATGGCTTGTTGACCGAATCGAGTATTCGCGAACTGTTTGCGGCCGGTTTTATTCCGGGACTGCTGGGAGTGTTGCTGTATCTGGCGGCGGTCTGGTTCGTCGTGAAGCGCAATCCCGATGCCGGGCCCGCCGGGGATAAGGCTCCGTGGGCGGAGCGCCTGGAGGCCCTCAAGAGCGTATGGGGCGTGCTTGCGCTGTTTACCGTGGTGATGGGCGGCATCTACCTGGGCGTCTTCACCCCAACCGAAGCGGCAGGCATTGGGGCTGGCGGGGCATTCGTGATTGCCCTGGCCCGGCGCCGGCTGACCCTCTCGACGCTTTTCGAAACACTGGCGGACACCGCGCGTACGTCGGCGATGCTGTTTGCCGTGGTGATCGGTGCGCTGATCTTTTCGGACTTTATTAACCGGGCTGGTCTGCCGGACCTTCTGCTGGGATTTGTGAACTCCCTGGATGTAGCCCCGCTGGTGGTCATACTGGCCATCCTTGGGATCTATATCCTGCTTGGCATGGTGTTCGAGAGTCTTTCCATGCTGCTGCTGACGGTTCCGGTGTTCTACCCGCTGGTGCAAAGCCTTGGTTTTGATCTTGTCTGGTTCGGGATTGTCGTTGTGGTCGTCACCGAAATCAGTCTGATTACGCCGCCGGTGGGAATGAACGTGTTTGTGCTCAGTGCGGTTCTCAGGGACGTCCGTACCGGCACCATCTTCAAAGGGGTGACGCCCTTCTGGTGCGCCGACATCGTCCGCCTTGCCCTGATTACCTTTGTGACTCCGATTTCCCTGTTCCTTCCCGGGTTGCTGTATGGCTGAAGCCCGAGGGCTTCGGCCAGTCCGGAATAGTTGATTGGCCAGACATTGCTGGGTCTATGGTAGTGTCGGAGGATCAATACGAGCTGACAGACAGGAGATCCCATGGAACTGAACCCTTTGCAAGACAAAGTCGCAGTCATCACTGGTGCCTCCAGTGGTATTGGTATGGCCGCCGCCCGGCAACTGGCCGCTGAGGGTGTGAATGTGGTTCTGGTGGCCCGAAGTGCCGACAAACTTGAGGCGCTCGCCCAGGAGATTGGAGACCGTGCCACAGTGCAGGCTGTCGATGTCGGGGATCGCGACGCCGTGAGCCGGTTGTTCGAAACGGTCAAGTCGCGGTTTGGTGGTCTGGACCTGCTGTTCAACAACGCTGGCGTGGGCTACAGCAACCCGTTTGAGAAGAGCACGCAGGAGGAGTGGCAAAAGACCATAGATGCCAACCTGTATGGTGTCCTGAACTGCACCCAGCTGGCGATTCCGCTGCTTCGCGGCCGGGAAGGGGCGATGATCAGCAGCGTTTCGAGCGTGGGTGGCCGCTATGGTCTGGCGGGTTGGTCAGTGTATAACGCCACCAAGTTCGCCGTGGTCGGCTTCCACGATGCGTTGCGCAAGGAGTTGGGGCCCGAAGGCATCCGGGTGTCCCTTATCGAGCCGGGGGCGGTGTATACCCACTGGGGCTACAACGTGCCTGAGGACAAGATGAAGGAACGCAGGGACAGTCTTGAAGCACTGGAAGCCGAGGATATTGGCCGGGCACTGGTCTACGCGTTTGCCCAGCCGCGCAATGTGAATGTCCAGGAAATGCTGGTGATGCCCACTAAGCAGACAACGCCCTGAACGGGCATGGCATGGGGCGGCCGGACGATCAGGCCGTCCCCGGTGTCGTGAGCGCGAAACTCAGTAACCATCGATTTCCGCGCTCAATCCTGGAAACCTGGTGCCGGTAAAGATCGGGCCGAAACAGAATCAGGCGCCCGAACAGATTGAACAGATTTCTCTCACAGATGAACCTGCCTCCCTGCCTGGGCTGCACCAGGACGCAATTGAGCTTGTACAGCCGGCCCTCGGAGATCATGTCGACGTGGGGCACGACCTTGTGACCTTCCGAATAGCGAACGAGATAGATGTTCAGCCGTCTGGACCTGAACAGAATCCGGGTTTTTACTAGCCCTGACATGATGGTCCTGTCTGAGGTGAATGTCTTTCAGCTTCTTTTATAGCGATTCAGGGTGGCTTCCTGCAAGGAGGAGGACCACCGGGGCAAGTTCCCCTGGTACCCGGTGTCGGGTAACGACTTCTTTGACTATCCTTTAGACAGCTGTGTGGCTCTGATTCATTGACAGCCGCGCACCCCGTGTTCCTGGCCGTGGAGTGTGCTGTGACAAAGCGAAAGGATGTCACCGTATTTTACGATGAACGGGTACTTCATCATGCCCCCGACGTGAATGCGTCTTTTCTTCCCGGGCGTCTGGACAAGCGTGTTCGCGCGATCCTTGCGGGCCTGAATGTGCAGTGGAAATACCCGGAGCACCCCGGCCGCATTCACGCGATTCTGGATTTACTCAACCGCGAAGCGGTTGAGGGCGTCCGGTTTGCCTCCGGCAAGGCCGCCACCCGGGAACAGCTCGCCCGTGTTCACACGACGTCCTACCTCGATGATGTGTTCGCCCTTCGAAACAAGAATGCCTGGCTGGACGTGGATACCACGGCCGTTTCACCGGGCAGTGTCGAGGCGGCGGAAGTTGCCGCGGGGACGACCATTGCCGCGGTTGAAGCGGTGGTTTCCGGCAGTACCGACAGCGCCTTTGCGCTGATTCGGCCTCCTGGTCACCATGCCGAACCGGTTCGGGCCAGGGGATTCTGCCTGTTCAACAACGTTGCTGTTGCCGCGGCTCATGCCCTGGCGGAGCTTGGTTGTGAGCGGGTACTGATCGTGGATTGGGATGCCCATCACGGCAATGGTACGCAGGACATTTTCTGGGCTGACCCACATGTCATGTTTTTCGATATTCATCGAGCCTCGCCATTTTACCCGGGCAGTGGCAGCTTACAGGATGTTGGGGCGGGTCTCGGAGAGGGCACCACCGTGAATGTCCCCATGCCCGGTGGTGCCGGTGATGTGGCCTATCTCCGGGCATTCAATGAAATCCTGGTGCCGGCGGCGGAGTTCTTCAAACCGGATTTGATTCTGGTGTCGGCAGGGTTCGACGCCCACTGGTATGACCTGGCGCTGAATGTGTCTTTCGAGGGCTTCGCTGCCATGACAGGCATTATACAATCGTTGGCCGACCGGCTTTGTGGGGGCCGGGTGGCCTTTGCGCTGGAAGGAGGCTACAACACGGAGTCACTGGCCCGCGGCATGCGTTCTGTGCTTGACGTGCTTGCCGGCGGGGAGGTCCCCGAGCCCAGAGTGTGTGGTATGGATGCGGTGGAGGAAGCCATTGCCTTTCATCGCGGCGCGTTTACCGAGGAGCCTTCGGACGAGTGACCTGCGCAGCCTGGTCAGAGCTGCACCTTCCCGCGAAGAGCCTTGGTTTTGCCTTTCTGGGTTTTCCGGTCAACCCTGCGCCGCTGTGATGCCCGGGTGGGGCGGGTGGCACGGCGGGCTTTCTGTTGCTTTACGGCGCTCTGGATCAGCTCCTTGAGGCGTTGAAGCGCATCCTCCCGATTCAGCTCCAGCGTCCGGAAAGACTGGGCCTTGATAACCACGATGCCGTCCTTGCTGATGCGCTGATCGGACAGCGCCATCAGTCGTTCCTTGTAAAACGGTGGAAGGGTGGAATGCAGGATGTCAAAACGAAGGTGGACCGCCGAGGCCACCTTGTTGACGTTCTGGCCCCCGGCGCCCTGGGCGCGGATCTGGGTAATCTGGATTTCCCAGTCGGCCAGCTCGACGGTGTTGGAGATTTTCAGCATGGTTCCGTTCGTGGTTGTGAAGGGCGTGATTCATCAGCCCGGGATTTTTGCTAGTATCGGGCGCCAACGACAGTCCAGCCAGGGAAGCCCTATCCAATGCCCGAAGATCCCCTGAAAGCACTTTCCGACATGGCCAGCGACGCGCATGCCCGTATCCAGGCTGCCCATCAGCACATCAACCCGGTCGTGGAGGTGCGTCGCGGCATGCGTGATGCCGGGATACCCGCCGATGTCATGACCATCGACTGCCTTCGCACCCGCCGGCGAATAACGCTCATCCTACACGATGAGCAGCCGGGTGTTCTGCTTTATCAGTTCGTGACCATTGCGGATGAAGTGGGGGAGGATTTCCTGCGGATGCCACTGTCCGACATAACCGTGGGCACTCTGTTTGAGTGGATGCAGGACTATTTCGGCTAGGCCTGGTTGTCGTCGGCTCAGGCCCTGAACGCTTCAACCATCAGGCTGCCACGATCCGGTTCCGCCCCGTGTTTTTGGCCTGATAGAGGCGTTCGTCCACCAGTGACAGGAAATCATTGATGGTCTGCTCACGGGTCGGGATGACCGTGCCAATGCCCATGCTGACCGTCACCCGCTGACCAGCCTCTGGGCTGCCGTGTGGTATCTGTGCCTTGAACAGGAGTTGCTGGCAGCGTTCGGCGACTTTTCGCGCGGCCTCTTCGTCCGATTCCGGCAGGATGATCACGAATTCCTCGCCCCCGAACCGTGCAACGAAGTCCTTGGCGCGTTTGGCGGCCGACTCCAGAAGGGTCGCAATCTGCTTGAGGCATTCATCCCCCTGCAGGTGCCCGTGCAGATCGTTGTACTGCTTGAAGTTGTCGATATCGAGGAGGATCACCGAGACCGGATGGCGGTGCCGGAGGGCATGATTCCAGGTTTCCTCCATGAGCGAGTCGAACATCCGTCGATTGGCCACGCCGGTCAGGCCATCCTTGAAAGAATACTCCTCCAGCTGTTGCTGCAGCGCCGCCAGTTCGTGTTCGGTTTTCTTGCGTTCGCTGATGTCGAACATGAAGCCGACAAGGGCCTGGACTTCTCCCTGTTCGTCACGCACGACATGGACGACATCCCTTATCCAGACGTAGTGGCCATCTTTGTGCAATGCCCGATAGTCGGCCTCATGGTCGACGCCGGACTCCGATTGGGACACACAGAAATTCACCACCCACGCCTGGTCCTCGGGGTGCATTCGGGTCGCCCAGTCCTCGACGCTGATCCAGCTTTCCGGTGTCCATCCCAGCAATGGCTCGATTTGTGGGCCTATGTAGGCAAACTGCATGGTTTTCCAGTCAATCTTCCAGGGAATAGCCCTGGTCGATTCGAGGAGTGCCTTATACACCGAACTGTCTTCGGCCAATTCAACAGGTTGGTCAGTCACGAGCGGATTCCGGAGACGTTTCGCTAAAGATAGACGATTTTACAGTCCGGGAATACTGTGACCTGTGAGGGGAGATGCCGGAGGGAAGACCCTCCGGCAGTCGTCTTACTTGAAGCGATGGGTTTCGAGGTATTCTACGGCGTCACTGCGCAATGGCAGTTTCAACGCACCCTGGAGATCTCGGCGCTCATATCCCAGGTCGGCGAGGATGTCGTCTTTCTCGGCGAGCAGGGATTTTGCCATTCTCCGGAACTGCTGACGACGCGAGTAACTTGTCACCCAGGAAGAAAGAAGCCCTGATGCCTGTTTCTGGGGGTTGCTTCGGATGCCTGGCATTGTCGTCACCTGTCTTTGCTCTGTATACCGGTACATGTCAACCAGCACCGCCGGAACCCGTCCGGGCTCCGGCGGTTTGCTACACCTATATGATGGGCTTGGTGCTGCGTTCAGACAAACGAAAAGAATTTAACTATGCCTTCAGATTTGCTTAAACTAAGCCGTATCAACAACTGTCATGGGAGCTGGAACGTGTGAATCTGCCGTTACTGGACAATGACGTGCTCCGGAGCTTTGTCGCGATTTCGGAGTGTGGGACCTTTACAGAAGCCGCCAGGGTGGTCCATAGAACGCCTTCCGCGCTGAGCATGCAGATCAAACAGCTGGAACGAAACCTCGGTAAGACCTTGTTTGTGCGGGAGCCTCGTCAGGTCACGCTCACCACCGAGGGCGAGATCCTTCTGGACTACGCCCGCCGGCTATTGCGCCTGAATGAGGAGGCCGTGCAGCACTTCATCGCTCCGGAGCTTGAGGGCCGGGTGGGTATCGGCACCTCCGACGATGTGGGCACCCGGATTCTGCCCGAGGTCCTGGCGCAGTTCGCCCGGTCGTACCCGGCGGTATTGGTGAACGTGGTCGTGGGCTCCAGCAAGCAGAACATTGCCCGCCTGGATGCGGGTAAACTGGATATGGTGCTGGTGACGGTTGCCGATGAGGCCAGGGAGGTGCGGGGCGAAGTCGTTCACCAGGAACCGCTGGTCTGGGCGGGGCGTGAGGAATCTTCGGCGTTTCAGCGATCACCTCTTCCGCTTGCCCTGGCGCACGAGGGCTGTGCCTGGCGGCGGATGACGCTGAGGGCTCTGGATCGTGCGGGCGTGCCTTACCGGATTGCCTATACCTGTGAGCATTGTTCCGGGCAGGAGGCTGCGATGATGGCGGACCTGGCCGTCGCGCCGTTTCCGGAGAGCCTTGTACGGGCACCGTTGAAGCAGGTTGTCAGTGAACATCTTCCGGAGATTGGCTCGTACCGCCTGGCGCTGGTCCGCCGTGGTTCCAATCCTCTCAATGATGCCCTGGCAACCCATGTGAAAGAGGCCTTCCAGGGCCTGGCCTGACTCGCATCATTTCTTCACGAAGGTGAGAAAGGCCCCTGCCACGGCCGCCGCGGCTCCGCCGATCAGGTACCACATGGTTTCGTCGGTAAAGCGACCCGTCAGGCTTTCGGTGAGCTGATTGCCGACGGATTGACTGGCCTGGTAGCCGAAATACAGCAGGCCGATACCCACCACAAGCAACACCAGCCCGATCAGTTTGCTTCCCATGATAGTCTCCTTGTAAGGCATAAATTGCTGATAATTGCCGGAATCTTGACACTGGCCGCGTTACCGGGCAAGGCCGTTTGGTATTTTTACGAAGTCTGCCCGGGACGCTCCGGCATTGACAGACAGGCCCCCTGAGCTAAAGCTTGTCTCAGACAACCATGGGACACGCGATATCTTTATCGCCATCAATGGCAGAGTTGAGCATGGACGATCATGGAGTTTCTTCAGTCATCACTCTCGATGGCCTGCAATGTCTGCTGGATGCATTGGCCAGGCGAGGGTATCAGGTGGTCGGGCCAAGAGTCCGCGACCAGGCCATCGTGTATGACGAGCTCGCCCGCGTCGAAGACCTCCCTGTCGGCTGGACCGATGAACAGGACGGTGGTCACTACCGGTTGAAGCAACGGGGCGATCATGCCTTGTTTGGCTATGCGGTCGGGCCGCACAGCTGGAAGCGATTTCTACACCCGCCCCGGGTCGGCCTGTGGCAGGCAACGGTTGTGAATGAGGATCGGCTTCACTTTGAGCCGGTCCGGGATGATGCACCCCGTTACGCATTTGTTGGCGTACGAGCCTGCGAACTTGCGGCCATTGCCATTCAGGATCGGGTGTTGATGGATGACAACCATGCCGACCCCCACTATCGCAGCCGCCGCGAGCAGGCGTTTCTGGTCGCCCTGAACTGTTCCGAGGCGGGCGGTACCTGTTTTTGCGATTCCATGAACACCGGCCCCGATGTCAAAACCGGATACGATCTCGTGCTCACCGAACTGCTGGAAGAGGAGTCTCACGGCTTCCTGATACAGGCAGGCTCAGACGAGGGGGCCGATATCCTGTCCGAATTGCCCGGAACGCCTGCGACCGGGGCGCACCACAGGGCCGCCCGGGAAGTGGTTGAAAGAACCCGCAGCAATATGGGCCGAAGTATGCCGCAAACCGCCATACCTGCCCTGTTGATGGACAATCTCGAACATCCGCGATGGGATGATGTCGCCGAGCGGTGTCTGAGCTGCGCCAACTGCACCATGGTTTGTCCCACCTGTTTTTGCACCACGGTGGAAGATACCTCTGATCTTGAGGGAGTGACTGCTGAAAGTAGTCGCCGCTGGGATTCCTGTTTCAACGCCGACTTTTCCTACATCCATGGCGGAAGTGTTCGCAACTCGACCCGCTCCCGGTATCGTCAGTGGATGACTCACAAACTGGCCACCTGGGTGGACCAGTTTGGCACGTCGGGCTGCGTTGGGTGTGGCAGATGCATCACCTGGTGTCCTGTGGGCATCGATATCACCGAGGAGGTGCGTGCCATTCAGGGGGACAGTTCTCAGGGAGAACAGACATGAAAAGCATCGCTCAGCTTGTATGCGAACACCCGTTCTTCCAGGGCTTGAACAGCGAATTTTGCGACCTCATGTGCGGGTGTGCCCGAAACGTCCGGTTTAATCCGGGGGAATACCTTTTTCATCAGGGCGAGGATGCCGATCACCTCTATCTGATTCGTCACGGCCAGGTGGCGCTTGAACTGGCCGTGCCTGGAAAATCGCCAGTGAGTTTTCAGACCCTTCATGATGGTGATGTTGTGGGCGTCTCCTGGGTGTTGCCGCCCTATCACTGGTCTTCCGACGCTCGCGCCATGAGCCTGACCCGGGCTATTGCGATGGACGCCCACTGCCTGCGGAAAAAATGCGACGAGGATCCGGCGCTGGGTTATGCCGTACTGAAGCGGTTACTGCCGATCCTCACCAGCCGGCTTAACGCAACGCAAATGCAGATTCTGGATGTGTATGGCGCGCCGGAGGAGCGACAGTGAGGTCTCAGCACGTCTGGTTACCTGAGCCGGTCCGGGTGCTGAGCCGAAAGCAGGAACTCGAGACGACCTGGACGCTGGAGTTGGAGCCCGGGCAATCGGGCAAAGGGGGCTTTTTGCCGGGCCAATTCAATATGCTGTATGTCTTTGGCGTCGGTGAAATCCCCATCAGCTTCAGTGGTGACCCCAGCCAGACCGAACGCCTGGTACATACGGTTCGCGCCGTGGGACCCGCATCCAGCCAGCTGGCGGCGTCGAGACCGATGGCAACCGTAGGGTTGCGAGGCCCTTTTGGAACCGGATGGCCGATGGCTGCCGCGGAAGGCTCGGATTTGCTGATCATCGCCGGTGGGTTGGGACTGGCACCGCTGAGGCCTGCGATATACCACGTACTGAATAATCGGGAGCGATACGGTCGCGTTGTGTTGCTTTATGGAACGCGCAGTCCGGACGACATTCTCTTTCGTGAGCAGTTGGAGGCGTGGAACAGGCTGTCCGACTTTGATGTTCACATCACAGTGGATCATGCGGGAAGCGATTGGACAGGCAAGGTCGGCGTGGTTCCGGCGCTGGTGCCAACACTCGCATTCGATCCGGAGGACACCGTGGCCATGGTCTGCGGCCCGGAAATCATGATGCGGTTTACTGCGAGCGCGCTGCGGGATGCCGGGGTCGACGATGAATCGATTTACCTGTCCATGGAGCGGAACATGAAATGTGCCCTGGGACACTGCGGTCATTGCCAGTTCGGATCAAACTTTGTCTGCAAGGACGGCCCGGTACTGTCGTTCGATCGGCTCCGCGGGCTACTGAGTCTCAAGGAGTTCTGATATGCCTGCCACGGATCACAAGCCCCGGCTGGGCGTCTGGAAGTTTGCCTCGTGCGACGGCTGCCAGCTGAGTCTGCTGGATTGTGAGGACGAGCTTCTGCGCGTTGCTGACGCCGTCGAAATTGCCTATTTCCCGGAAGCCACCCGCAGCCATATCCGGGGTACTTACGATCTTTCCCTGGTGGAAGGCTCGATCACCACTGCCCACGATGCCGAGCGTATCCAGGAGGTCCGCCGGCGCTCGCGGACCCTGGTGACCATCGGTGCCTGTGCCACGGCCGGGGGAATCCAGGCGTTGCGTAATTTCGCCGACATCGACGATTTCCTCACCGCCGTCTATGCCCACCCTGAGTACATTGAAACCCTGTCGACGTCCACGCCCATTTCCGATCACGTGGCTGTCGACTTTGAATTGCGCGGCTGTCCGATCAGCAAGACACAGTTACTGGAGGTTGTTTCCGCGTTTTTGCGCGGACGGCGCCCGGTCACACCGGCGCACAGTGTCTGCCTTGATTGTAAGCTCAAGGGGAATGTCTGCGTGACGGTGGCCCATGGCACGCCTTGCCTGGGGCCGGTAACTCACAGCGGCTGCGATGCCCTGTGCCCGTCCTACAATCGCGGCTGCTATGGTTGCTACGGGCCCAAGGAGAACCCGAATGCGGCGGCTCTGAGCGAACGTCTGGATCAGCTGGGTATGAACCCGTCGGAGCGCCTGCGTTTTTATCGGACCTTTAATGCCTGGGCCGATCCGTTCCGTGAGGAGAGTGAACGTCATGAGTCGTAAGACCATCAAGGTGAATTACCTTGCGCGAGTGGAAGGTGAGGGTGCGCTCAATGTGACGGTTCGGGACGGTCGGGTCAGTAACGCCGAATTGCGGATTTTCGAACCGCCGCGCTTTTTCGAGGGGCTGCTGCGCGGACGGGATTACTCAGAGGCGCCCGATGTCACCGCCCGCATCTGCGGTATCTGCCCGGTGGCGTACCAGATGAGCTCGGTCAATGCGATGGAAAACGCACTGGGCATTGGGGTGGACGGGCCGCTGAGGGCATTGCGCCGGTTGCTGTATTGCGGTGAGTGGATTGAAAGCCACGCGCTGCACATCTACATGCTGCATGCACCGGATTTTCTCGGCTACGCCGGGGCGGTGGATATGGCCAAAGACTACCCCGACGTGGTCAAGCGGGGGCTGGCCCTGAAAAAGGCCGGTAACGCCATTATGTCGCTGGTGGGTGGTCGGGAAATCCATCCCATCAATGTCCGGGTGGGCGGGTTCTACCGCACCCCGACGCGGAAGGAACTGGCGCCTCTGGCGGAGACCCTGAAACAGGCCCGCGAGGATGCGTTGGCCACCGTGCGCTGGACGGCCGGCCTGGACATCCCGGATGCCGAGCGTGACTACCACCTGGTGGCGCTGCACCATCCGGAGGAGTACCCCATGAATGCCGGGCGGATCATTTCCAATCGTGGTCTGGATATCGCGGTTGAGGACTACAACCAGCATTTCGTGGAGTCCCACGTCCAGCGGTCGACGGCGTTGCATTCGCACTTGCGGGAGCACGACTGCTATCTGGTCGGCCCTCTGGCGCGCTACAGCCTCAACTTTGCCCAGCTCTCCCCTATGGCCCGGGAGGCCGCGAAAGAAGCGGGCCTGGGCCATACCTGCGCAAATCCCTTCCAGAGCATCGTGGTGCGCAGCATTGAAGTGCTGTACGCCTGCGATGAAGCGCTGCGCTTGATAGACGCCTATGTAGAGCCTGACCAGCCCTTTGTATCCGCTGAGCCGAGGGCCTCGGAAGGTTTCGGGTGCACCGAGGCGCCAAGGGGGCTGTTGTTTCACCGCTATCAATTGAACGCAGAGGGCCAGATCCTGGAGGCGCAGATCGTACCCCCCACATCGCAGAATCAGCCCAGCATCGAGGCAGACCTCAAGGAAATGGTCGGTGACTGGCTCGACCTGCCCGCCGATGCGCTGCGCGAACGCTGCGAGCAGACCATCCGGAATTACGACCCCTGTATTTCCTGTGCAACGCATTTTTTAAAGCTGGATGTTCGCCATGAGTGAATCGTTGAGGCTCATCAGGATTATCGGTATTGGCAATCGGGATCGTGGGGATGACGCACTTGGGCCTCTGGTGGTTCAGGCGCTTCAGGGTCGCTTGCCGGAATCCGTCAGCGCTGTTGAACACAGCGGTGAAGTGTCGGGGCTGATGGACTGCCTGGAAGGCGCCGAAGCCGCGTATCTGGTGGATGCTGCGGTCATGGGTCTCGATCCTGGCAGTGTCCGGGATTTCGATGCCCGCCAGAGACCATTGCCATCGCTGGGTGGGAACTACTCCTCCCACGCGCTGGGGCTGTCCGAAGCGGTTGAACTGGCTCGGGCGCTGGATACGCTGCCTCCGGTCTGCCGCGTTTTCGCGGTGGAGGCCGCTACGTTTGAAGCGGGTGAGGGGCTTTCCGCAGCCGTGGAGGCAGCGATTCCAGGAGTTGCCCAGGCTTTACTCGATGCCGTTACGCAGGAGGATGGACATGCATGAAACCGCGCTGGTTAAAAACCTGATCCATAAGCTTCAGAGGGTTTGCGTTGAAGAGAAAGCCGAGCGCGTTGTGGAGGTTTCGGTCTGGTTGGGAGCGCTTTGCCATATGTCGCCCGATCACTTCACCGAGCACTTCCTGCAGGAGGCTTCCGGTACCTGTGCCGAGCATGCCCGTTTGCGGATTGAGGCTTCGGACGACATTGATGATCCCAACGCCCAGGATGTCCTGTTGCAGAGTCTTGAGCTGGAGACCAACGACGAGGCGCTTCCGTGACACAGGGGAATGCTGCCGAACCGCTGCTGACTCGCTGGCGGATCAGTGTTCGGGGTGTTGTTCAGGGAGTGGGTTTTCGCCCCTTCGTCTATCGTCAGGCAACGGCATTGGGGCTTTCCGGATGGGTTGAAAACTCGCCCGAGGGCGTGGAAATCGAGGCGGAAGGTGATCCCCTGGTGCTGGAGCGACTGATCTCCGAGTTGAAGCATCAGGGGCCAGTCAGCGCCCGTGTTGACGATATTCGCACGGCCCCGGTGGACCGAAACGGAGTATTTCGGGCGTTCACTATCCGGGAAAGCCAGACGCGCGGTGAGCCATCCGTAAAGTTGCCGGCAGACTGGGCGCCGTGTCCGCAATGTCTGCAGGAGCTGCATGACCCCGATAACCGCCGCTATCGGTACCCTTTTATTAACTGCACGGATTGCGGTCCCCGGTATAGCCTCATCGAGGCGTTGCCCTATGATCGGGCGAGCACCGCGATGAGACATTTTCAAATGTGTGGTCGTTGCCTGGCGGAATACCAGGACCCTGGCAGCCGTCGCTTTCATGCCGAGGCGACGGCGTGTCCGGATTGCGGCCCGCGACTGGCCTTTTGCCGAAGCGACGGCTCCATCCTTGCGCAGGATGGAGCAGCATTGGCGGAGGCGGTTGAGGTTCTGGCGGCGGGCAAAATCCTTGCGCTGAAGGGATTGGGCGGTTTCCAGCTTCTGGTGGATGCCCGCAATGCCCAGTCGGTTCAGGCATTGCGGGAGCGAAAACATCGGCCCGACAAGCCCCTGGCGGTGATGTTCGGTTCCATGGCAGCGCTGCAAAGGGTCTGCCGGGTATCGTCGGAGGAGCGTCAATTGCTCGCCGGCCCGGAGCGGCCGATTGTGCTTTCGCACACGCGTAACCATGGTCTGGCTGACAATCTGGCCCCGCGCCGGGAAGAACTGGGGGTGATGTTGCCTTCTACCCCACTGCATGAGCTGTTGCTCGGGGATCTGGGGTTTCCGGTTGTCGCTACAAGCGGCAACCGGAACGGGGAGCCTATTGCGTACGACAACGAGGACGCGCGGGCACGCCTTGGTGATATCGCCGATGGTTTTCTGATTCACGACCGTCCGATAGTGCGGCCTCTGGATGATTCCGTGGCCCGAGTGACGGCAGGGCATCCGCAGTTGCTCCGCCGGGCGCGTGGTTACTCGCCGAATCTGGCCCTGCCTTTCCCGGTATCACCAGGGTGGGGGGCGACCGGTGGCCACCTGAAAACCACGTTGGCCCTGAGCACTGACAGTGGTGTGGTATTGAGCCCGCATCTGGGGGATATGGACAGTGCTTTGGGCCGCGATGGCTTTGATCGCACCGTGGACAGTCTGCAAACACTGTTTGCTACACGGCCACAATATTGGGCTCACGACCGTCATCCGGATTACTTCACAACCGGCCGGGCAGTGGCATTGGGCTCGAAACAGTGCGCGGTTCAGCACCACGTGGCCCACATTGCGGCGGTGATGGCCGAACATGGGCTTCATGAGCCGGTGCTGGGCGTGGCCTGGGACGGTAGCGGTTTCGGTGATGATTCCACGCTCTGGGGCGGGGAATTCCTGAGTCTGGATGCCCGGGGCTACCAGCGTCTGGCGCACATGAGGCCGTTTCGCCTGCCCGGTGGCGAAGCGGCGATGCGCGAACCCCGGCGTTCGGCTCTGGGGCTGTTATATGGGGTGATGGGCGAAGGGGCAATGGAGCAAGAGACATTGCCACCGGTAAGCGACTTTACCCGGGCTGAGCGATGGCTGCTGGTGCAGGCGCTCAACGCAGGAATCAACGCTCCTGAAACCTCCAGTGTCGGTCGGTTATTTGACGCCGTGGCGGCACTTGCAGGACTCTGTCAGAAGGCCAGTTACGAAGGTCAGGCGGCGGCGGAGCTGGAAGCCATGGTGGATCGTGAGGGAAAGCCGGAGCCCTACAGGTTCGACCTGTCATCGCCCGACACTGATGGCCCCTGGCGGGTGGATTGGGGGCCGGCGATAGAAGCAGTGTTGGCGGACATGGCCCGTGGCGCCCCGGTGTCGGATATTTCCACGGCCTTCCATGCGGGCCTGGTGAATGTCATTGTCCGTGTGGCTGAACAGGCGAAGCTGTCACGCATTGTGTTGGGGGGCGGGTGTTTTCAGAACGCCAGCCTGTTGGAATCCACCATAACGGCCCTGAGGGGCGCGGGTTTCCAGGTGTTCTGGCCGTGCCAGGTGCCGGCCAATGATGGTGGCCTGGCTCTGGGGCAACTGGCCTGGGCTACCCGATTGAACCAGAAGGGAGAGGCGACATGTGCCTGGCCGTACCGGGACGCGTGATCAGTATTGAAGGCGATGATCCACTCACCCGTCAGGGGCGGGTGGATTTCGGCGGTGTCGTCAAGTCGGTTAATCTGGCCTACGTTCCGGAAGTGCAAACGGACGATTATGTATTGGTGCATGTGGGATTCGCCATCACGGTCGTAGACCCCCGCGAAGCCGAACGGGTTTTCGAGTATCTGGAAATGCTGGAGCAATGAAATACCGCGACGAATACCGCACGCCTGATGCCGCCCGGGCTTATGCAGAGGCGATCGCCCGCATCACCACGCGCCCATGGACCTTGATGGAGGTCTGTGGCGGACAGACCAACGCCATTGTGCGTTTCGGGATTGACCAGCTGCTACCGAAAGCGATCTCGCTGATTCATGGCCCCGGCTGCCCGGTGTGTGTGACGCCCATCGATTACATCGACAAGGCCCTGGAAATCGCCGGCACGCCAGGGGTCATCCTCTGTACCTTTGGCGATATGTTGCGTGTGCCCGGAACGCAATCGGACCTGGCTGCCGCCCGTGCCCGCGGAGCCGATGTCCGGGTGGTCTACTCGCCACTGGAGGCCCTTGCGGTCGCGCGGGAACATCCGGATCGCGATGTGGTTTTCTTCGCAGTTGGATTCGAGACCACGGCCCCGGCCAATGCGATGGCCGTCTACCAGGCCGAGCGCGAAGGACTCGTGAATTTTTCCGTACTGGTCTCCCAGGTACTGGTGCCACCGGCGATTCGTGCCCTGCTGGAACGTTCTGGTAACCGTGTTCAGGGGTTCCTGGCCGCGGGCCATGTCTGCACGATTACCGGATACGCCGAGTATGAGCCGATCGCGCGCCGGCACCGGGTGCCGATTGTGGTGACCGGATTCGAGCCGCTGGATATCCTGGAAGGGGTATATCGCTGTATCAGCCAGCTGGAACGGGGTGAAAGCTTTGTCGAGAATCAGTACAGCCGGGCGGTCCGCCGTCCCGGCAATCAGTTGGCCCAGCAGGTAATGGAGGCGGTGTTCCAGGTGGTTCCCCGGCAGTGGCGGGGGATGGGTGGTATCCCTGAGAGCGGTCTCGGGCTTTCCCCGGCGTACCGAAGCTTTGACGCCGAAGCCCGTTTCGGTGAGGTGAGCGACCGGGAAGAGGTTACCGGGGAATGCGCCAGCGGTGCGGTGTTGCGGGGCGAGATCCGGCCGGACCAGTGCCCGGCCTTTGGCACCCGCTGCACTCCTGAGCAGCCTTTGGGGGTGACCATGGTGTCCGAGGAGGGTGCCTGTGCCGCCTATTACCGCTATCGCAGACAGCCCGGAGGCCAGTCCCATGAGTAATATTAGCGGGGATCATTGTCCGCTGGCCCACGATGGTCAGGACGTTGTGAAAATGGCCCACGGTGGCGGAGGTCGGGCGATGGCCCAGTTGCTCGACAGCCTCTTTCGCCCGGCCTTTGATAACCCCTGGCTGGAACGCCAACACGACGGTGCTGTGTTGGACATGCCCGGATCCATAGCCTTTACGACTGACTCCTATGTGGTACGGCCGCTGTTTTTTCCGGGCTCTGATATTGGCGCCATGGCCGTCCACGGTACCGTGAACGATATTGCCATGTGCGGGGCAGAGCCCCAGTACCTGAGTGCGGGTTTTATCCTGGAGGAAGGCTTGCCTTTGGCAACGCTGCGGCAGGTTGTCGAGTCCATGGCGACCGCTGCCCGGGCGACGGGGGTGCGGATCGTTACCGGTGATCTGAAAGTCGTGGAGCGCGGTAAGGCGGATGGCCTTTACATCAATACCGCGGGCGTGGGACGAGTTGTTGCAGCCCATCCGATTGAACCCGGTCAGGTGCAGGCAGGGGACCGGCTATTACTCAGCGGTGATATTGGCCGGCACGGCATTGCGGTGATGGCGGCTCGGGAGAAACTGGACCTGGAATCGGCGATTGAGAGTGATTGTGCGTCGATTGCCGCACCGGTCCTGGCGTTACTCAACGAGGGTATCTCCGTCCGTTGTTTTCGGGATCTGACCCGGGGTGGCCTGGCCAGCGGCGTGGTGGAGGTGGCTGAAACCGCCGGCCTGGCTGCCGAGGTCCGGGAAGCCGATATTCCGGTGCGGGAGGATGTTTCCGCGGTCTGCGAGCTTCTGGGCCTGGATCCTTTGCATGTCGCCAACGAAGGCCGCTTTATTGCGGTTGTGGCACCAGAGGATGTTGATCGGGCGATCGCCATTCTCCGGCGCCACGGTGTGAGCGAAGCGGCCGTCGAGATCGGCCAGTTCATTGAGGGCAGTGCTGGGCGGGTAACCGCCCAAAGCCTTATCGGAGGCTCCCGGATCGTCGATCGACTCTCGGGAGAGCAGCTGCCCCGTATTTGTTAATTGGTCCAGATATCACCCGCAAGGCTACTGCAACCGCTCAACCCTTACACTGGCGATGGGATTATCCCAGCGTTGCACTTCTCCAAGAGTGGACGTGGTGAGTCCGTCATCTCCGGTGACCACGCCAGCGTGGAGGTACACCGCATTCCGGACATCGTCCCGTACCGGGTTGAAGCCCTCTGCGAGCCCACTGGCGGCGGGGCCCGGGACCGTATCAGCAGATTCTGTATTGGCCTCGGTGCCGGCATCGTAACTGATGGCCAGGAAAGTCTCACTCTGGCCGACATCCCATCCCGACAGCCTGGCATCAATCACACCAGCCAGCCCATCGTTGGTATTGACCGGCATGGAAACCCAGCTCAGCGACAGATCGTGATCGTTGACGAGGCCTACGGATACCGTCAACTCCTCGGTTGCCCCGGGAGCAATGATGCCTTGCCCCGTCGCTGTCGAGAGCACATCACTGTCGGCATCGGCCGCCGAAATAAAATCGCTGTTATCCCCGCCTTCCGCCAGCTTTTCCAGACCGACCGTCGCAGGCTGTCCCAGCTCCAGCGCCTGCCAGCCGGAGTGGTGAATCACCACGGCTGCGGGCGAGAAGGGTTGGCCCGTGGTGAGGTTGGTAATGGTGACCCGGTACTGATACTCCGAGCCGCTGATCAGTGGGTTGTCGTTGCTGGATCCGCAGCCGGAAACCAAAGCCGCCAGGGGCAGCACCAGGAGCGTGTGTCTTGAGAAGATCATGTCGCACCTCCTGGCTATTTAACCGTCACGGTGACGCGGGCCACCGGATTCAGCCAACGGTGCAGCGTACTGACGATATCGCTGCTGCCGCCATTGAGATCGGTGTCGCCGAGATTGCCCCGATGGATGTGAACGTAGCCTTCGGCTGAGCTGGCGACACCGGTGCCATTGTTCCCCAGCACCGGATCGAGCGGTGGAGGTACGGGCATGCCGGGCTGGCCCGGTGTCCCACTGCCGCGGACTTCATCGTTGGCTTCCGTACCGGCGTCATAGGCGTTCAGGTCATAGGTGTAGGTGCCCGGTTCGGTGGGGATCTCCAGGCTGTTCAGAGCGAGAAATCCATCGTTGGTGGGCAACAACATCGCCACAATCGACAGCCGGGTGTTGGCGGCCGCGTTGTCGGTATTGAGCGTCGTGGTGGCGGATGCTCCCGGTGCCAGCAGACCGTTGGCCGGATCCTCGACCGTGGTGGCCCCCGCGGCATTGAGGACGCTCACGAGACCCGAGAGGTCGCCACCTTCGGCCATGGCCTGTAATTCGCTGGAAGCGGCGCTGCCGGTCTCGAACAGGGCGACATTGTCCGGGTGAGCAGTGATCAGCAAGGGCGTAAAATATATCCCCCGCGTTGGATTCGTGATTTCAACGTCGAATTGCGCTGCCTGTGACAGGAAAGGTGTGGCAGCCAGTGCTACTGCCAGAATGGTCCGTTTCATTGCGGTGACTCCTGTTCGATTGTCATTGTCCAGTCTAGTATTTCAGGAGGTTGGCAATCTGTGCATCACAAAAGAATCACGGTTTGTTGAACGTTTGGTCTCGGTGGTCAGGCAGGGAAGGTGGGGCTTTGATGCGGGTTGCTGATTATGCCTACGCTGAACTGACGGCTTTCCGGCAATATGCCTGTCGTCAGGAAAATCTATGCGCTAGTTTGATGGTGACTGTTTCAAAAAGCTGAGAGGCGTAATGATGGGATCACTGGAGGCTGCTCTGGAAGCTTGGTGGCTGCCTGGTTTGTCGGCGTTGCTGGCGGTGCTGTCCACTTACGTGGTTTACCGGCTGACTCTTGCGCTGATCCGCCATTTCACCGAATCGCGAACCGTTCCCCGCCTGTTCCTTGATGCAGCGGCACGAGCGCTCGGGGCGGTTCTGTGTTTACTGGCACTCAGTGGCGCCCTCAGTGCTGCGCCGGACGATCTCCCGTTACTCGCCGGCTTCAGGCAGGCGACGACCCTTTTTTTGATTCTGGCGATGACCTGGGCAGCGGTGCGGCTCACCTCGGCGATCGGAGAGGTGATCGTTGCCATGAACCCGGTTCTGGAAGGTCAGTGGCAACGTGCCAGAAAGGTCGAAACTCAGACCCGGTTCCTCGTTCGCTGTCTCAATATCCTGATTGTGATTATCGGTTTCGGCGCTGCGCTGATGACGTTTGAATCCGTCCGTCAGGTCGGGGCGAGTGTGCTGGCATCGGCCGGTGTCGGCGGTATCATTCTGGGCTTTGCGGCCCGTCCCGTGCTGAGCAATCTGCTGGCGGGCATGCAGATTGCGTTGACCCAACCCTTCCGTATAGACGATGTGTTGCATGTGCAGGGGGAGTGGTGCTGGGTGGAAGAAGTCACTGCAACCTACGTTGTTTTGCGGGTCTGGGACCTGCGGCGTCTGGTAGTTCCCTTGCAGTGGTTCATCGAGAACCCATTCCAGAACTGGTCTAGAAAAAGTGCCGACCTTCTCGGAACCGTCTTCATCTGGGTGGATTACACCATGCCGGTGGAACCCCTGAGGGAAGAGTTCAAACGTCTGCTGGACGAATCCGATCAGTGGGATGGGAAAGTGGCCACGGTCCAGGTGACAGACTCCAATGACCAGGCGATGCAGGTGCGATTCCTGATGAGTGCTCCGGATTCCAGCAAGAACTGGGATCTCCGCTGTGCCGTGCGTGAGGGGCTGGTCACCTATGTCCAGAAACATTACCCCTCTCATCTGCCTCGAATGCGTGCGCGGCTGGTGGACGAATAATTCGGTCACTTTTCCGTCATATCTCCGAAACACCCGTTGCGGGCCGTCTGGATAGAGGTATCCTGCCTCTACCCACACAGTTATCCACAGATTCTGTGAGTAACTGTCCGGGGAAAACTGTAAATAGGCCAGAACAGGCCTGTCAGATTAATTTACAGTGTCGCGTGGAGTGCCTGCGCTCTCTTTTTTTAACCTCATGAATGTAAAGCCGAAAATCTATAGTGGTATCTGGGTTGCACCTGTAAGCGATAGTTATCAATCTGTCGCTGGAAAAGGAAGTATCCCATGTCGTTAATCACTCGTATCGCAGCACTCGGTGCCCTGGGCTTTTCGCTCGCGGTTGCCACTCCCGCCTCTGCCAATCTGATCGTGAACGGTGGGTTCGAGAGTCCGGAAGTTGCAGCTGGCAGTTGGCAATATTTCAGCTCTGCCGATGTTGACGGTTGGAATGGTGACAACATCGAAATCTGGAACGACCTGAATGGTGTAACAGCCTATGAAGGTGACCAGTTCGCCGAACTGAACGCGCATCCATACTCCGGTAGCACGTTTGGTATCTACCAGAGCTTTGCGACCACAGCCGATCAGACCTATAACCTGAGCTTTGCCTACCGAGCGCGCCAGAGCAACGATGAGAGTTTCAACGTTTCTGTCACTTCTCCCAACGTGATCGGTGGACCTCTGGAAAGCTGGCTGATGGATGATCATGTTGTCGGTGAATGGAAAGTGTTCAGTACCACCTTCGTTGCACTGTCTGAGCTGACCACGCTGACCTTTTCCACCACCAACGCCAGCACCATTGGTAATTTCCTTGATGCTGTAGATGTGTCTGTTCCCGTGCCCGAGCCCGGCACCCTTGGCCTTCTGGGTTTGGGAGTACTGGGGCTGGGTATGGCCCGTCGTCGCCAATCTGCCTGATCCATTGCGCAACAGCGCACTGAGAAGGTCGCCCCTGGGGCGACCTTTTTTGTGGGTGCTCGAAAATCGCACCTGAGTCCGGTTTCGGGATTGAAACTCGCTCGAAGGTCACCGACAATCTCCCCTCAATAAGTTAACAAACACTCACTTTATTGAGCGGAAGCCGAAAGGAGAGCCCGGTGACAGAACTTGTGACGTACGAACTGAATGACGGTGTAGCCACGATAACCCTCAGCAATGGCAAGGCCAATGCACTGAGCCACGAGGTGTTTGAGGCTCTTAACGGCGCTCTTGACCGCGCGGAGCAGGACAAGGCGGTGGTCATCCTGACTGGTCAGCCGGGCATCTTCTCGGGCGGGTACGATCTGAAGGAAATGCAGAAAGGCCCAAAGGAAGCGGCAACACTGGTCAAGGTGGGATCCACCCTGGCGCATCGCCTGGCGGGATTCCCGCTGCCGGTCATCGGTGCCTGCAGTGGTCATGCGATTGCTAAAGGGGCCTTCATTCTTCTCTCCGTGGACTACCGCGTGGGTGTTGAAGGCAACTTCAAGCTGGGCCTGAATGAGGTCGCCATCGGGATGACCATGCACCACGCGGGCATCGAGATTGCCCGCCATCGCCTGACCCCGTCCCATTTCTATCGGTCCGTTGTAAACGCCGAGATTTTCAGTCCGCAGGATGCCGTGACGGCTGGCTTCCTGGATGAAACGGTGGCCCCGGAGCAGTTGCTGGAACGGGCAAACCAGATTGCCCAGCAGTTCCGGAAGCTTGATCTTCGGGCGCACAAGCAAACCAAGGTGAAGGCCAAGGCCGAGTACCTGGAGCTGTTGGGCCGGTGCATTGAGCAGGATGCAAAGAGCCTTGGGCTCAGCGATTAATCCGTCTGCCCTGGTCGATCAATCTCTCGATAACCGCGCCATCAGGCTTTGGGTGGCGCGCTCCTGAACCGGAACAACTTCGCAAGGATGATATCCGGCAATGACTGTATCCGGGTGTTGTAGATTTTCGCACTCTCGGTGTAGCTGTTTCTGAGCAGGGCGAGGTAGTTCTCCGTTTCCGCCATCATCGCCATGAACTGCTGAACCACCGTGTTGCCCTTCAAGTCCGGATAGTTCTCGATTCTGGCCTTAAGTGCCGCGGTTACCTGCTGTTCGAAACCAATCAATTGGTCTGTTTTGCCCCGGGCGCCAAGGGCCGAGGGATCTGCTGAACGGAGCCTGCCGATGGCCTCCAGCAATTTTTTCTCGTGGGTCAGGTAGCCTTTCACCGCTTTTTCCAGATTGGGCCAGAGATCATGCCGTTGCTGCAGGATGGTATCGATGTTGGCCCGGGCCCGCTCAACACGGTTTTTCAGGAAGATAATGTCGTTGTAGTGCAGGATGCCAATGTACAGGCACAGTACAACAGGTACGGTCAGGGCAGACAGAATGAGATTGTCCGGACTGAAACTGCCATCGGATGCCATCAGCGCCGTTGCGGAAAAGAGGAAAAGGCCCAGGCTGAGGGCAACGCCAACGAATCCCCGGGCACCCCGGTCGAGGATGATGTCGTCTTCCTTGTTGGCGCTGATGAGGAAGGGTGTCCCGTCGTCTTGCTGGATCGTCAGATGGTCGGGCCTGTCCCGGTCCAGCCCGGCAAACCCGATGCAATAGACGTTGATCAGCGTATCCAGGAAGCGCACGGTGTATCGCCGGTCACCGCGGGTTTCCGAATGGCTACGGGGGTATTCGATGTCAGCACCTTCGGGCTGTACCAGAACCTGGCCCTCGGAATCTTCCAGCCAGAAGGGCGCGCATTCTGATGTGTGCTCAATGGTGTGCCACTTTTCGTCTTTACCTGAGCCCCGTCGTTCCTCCACCTTGTAGTCGAAGGCAATGCATTTCTGGTCGGTCAGCGGATCCCTCAACGGCGGAAACGCATCGTCTGTATCGACTATGCCCTTGAGTTCCGAAAGCCCGAAGCTCAGGCCCTGGGTGCTGCTGGTGGGGACTGCTTCCATCAGGCGTTTGAATTTGACGGTCCGGATTGCCAGGTAAAGGAGGCCGATCGCAAGAATAAAGCTACCCAGGGTCAGAGCCCAGCTGATCCAGCCATGCTGGTAGTGCCCGTGGGGTTGTCGGTCGACGATCTGCTGGGCCATTGCAGCAGTATTGTCATCGAGCGGTGGAACGGGCAGGCGGTTTTCAACAACGCGCTGGAACATCCATTGATCGAGCCAGCCACTGGTGCTGCGCCGGATCAACTGCTCCAGAGCCGCGACGTCAGCGAGCAGAAGGGAATTCTGTTGGGCTCCGTCCAGCGCTTCGAAACGTGTTTCGTAAAGCGAGGCTATGGCGGACCATTCCGCATTGAGCCGGGCGATGCCCAGAGTGGAGAGCCCGCCGGTGACGACCACCGAGAGGGTAAGGACGTAGATCCAGAACCGGTGAATGTTCAGGGCGGTCAGTGTCAGGGCCAACCCCAGTGCGAGCAGGCCAGTGGCAATGGAAATCCGGATGGCGGCGCCGAACAGCCGGTCACCACCGTCCACGTCCAGTGATTGGCTGGACACCATGGCTGGCAGACTGAATCGAGACAGGTCGCGGAACACCACTTCCTGGTCGGTCGGCAGATAACGGCCGACAACCCGGGCGTGGTCACCCGGAACCAGTGCCCACTCCGAGTACATCCGGTCGCCGACCTCCCGGTAATAAGAGCGGTTGAGGTGCCATTCAATACCGGATTCGGGGAAGTCCGTGGTGATTGTAACCGACCCGCTGTCGTCCTCCAGTACAAAAGGTCCCCCACGTTCGCCTGAGTCCAGGGTACGGACGTGACGATCGCCATCCGAATCCCGATACTCCTCTTCGAGCTTGTAGCGGACGTAAACGGCCTTTTGGGTCGAGTAGGGCGTGGTAACCGTGCTGGATCGATCACTGACGTTGCCGGCAATCGCATAGGGGCCGCTGGCCAGGGCCCCGATCGGTGTTTCTGGCAGGCGCTCCAGCTGACGGGCCTGGGACAACTGGTTCAGGCCCTCGTGCATCAGATAGTAGGCGCCGCCCAGAGCGGCCATTGCCAGCAAGGCCATGATGAGTCGGCCGGGTTTGCTGGCAATGTTGAAACGCCGTCGGAAGTAACTGGTTCTCAACTCGCCGGCGCCACCCTGTTCAGAAACTCGGTGATGGCTGCATTCACCGGCCCTGGATGGGACAGGTTGGCGGCATGGCCTGCTCCGGGAACGGTCACGAGTGTCGCATCGGGCAATCCGTTGGCCAGGATTTCCGCTCGCTCCATCGGGATGGCGATATCGGCTTCCCCATGAACGACCAGGGCCGGACAACGGATCTCCGGAAGACGGTCAGTGACGTCATCCCGGCTCGCCAGTGTCTGGAAGTTATTGCCCACGTTCGCGGCGGACATGGTTTTCCATTTGGACTTCCAGTAGTCGGCGTCCTCGAAATCGCTGCCCAGGATGATCTGGGCAATCGTGGTTCCGATTTCCGGTGTCAGTCCGTGTTCCATGAAGGTGCCGATCAGCGCCTGATAGGCGGGGATTTTCTCTTCCAGTTCCTTGCCTGCCTGGGTATCCAGAAGAATCAGGCCCTGAACCTTGTCCGGGTGGGTCAGGGCGCAGCGAAGGGAGAGGAAACCACCCTGGGACATGCCAGCGAGTATGGCTTTTTCGACACCCAGATGGTCGAGCAGGGCAGCCAGATCGTCAGCCGAGTCGTAGTAGGAAAATGGCGAGGGGCTGTCGACTGCGGTCTGGCCGTGCCCTCGTTCATCCCAGACGATGCAGCGATAACGGTCGCGGAAGGCCTCCACCTGCGGCGCGAACATTTCGTGATCCATCATCAGCCCGTGGGAAAACACAAGGGCCGGGCCGCTACCGCCCGTATCTTTGTAGTACAGGCGTTGACCGTTTACATCTGCAAAAGCCATGGCATGTCCTTATTTTTGTTGAGGTAAGTTCTGGAGACTAGCCAAGCTTCTGAAGGTAATCAAACACCGCTGCAAAATCGTCACGTCCGTGTCCTGCGCTGTTGGCCTGGCCATAGACGGATTTGGCAAGGCCGGCGAGGAACAGAGGCTGTTTCTCCTCGTAGGCGGTCACGTCCAGTAGATGCAGATCCTTGAGCATGAGTTCCAGGGGAAACTGGGCTTCATAATCGGCTTCTTTGATCAGTCCTGCCTTGCCCTTCAGGAAGGGCGCTGTAACCGGCAGGTTGGGCAGGGTATCCATCAGGAAATCCCGGCTGAAACCGAGTTTTTCGCCCAGCAGTGCGGTTTCGGAGTACACCAGCATGTTCTGGGCAAGCAACGCGTTGACGAGCATCTTGAAAGCGCTGCCCTGGCCGGACGGGCCGACGTGCAGGATTTTCTGGCCCATATGTTCCAGCAGCGGGCGAACCTGCTCGACATCGTCGGATTCGCCACCGAGCAGGAACGTGAGTTCGCCGGTTTCCGCGGGCATCTTGGTGCCGGCTACCGGGGCGTCCAGAAAGCGCAGTCCTGCCTTGTGCGCTCGCTCCGCGCATTCGCGAGTGTACGAAGGGTTCACGGTCGAGCAGTTGACCCAGAGTGCGTTTTCCGCCATCGCATCGACAAACCCTTCATCGCCAAATGCCACGCTCTCAACCGCCTCCGGCGCACTGAGCATGGTGAACACCACGTCCGCGTCGACAACGGCATCGCGGGCCGAGGTTGCTGTCCGGGCGCCGGCATCCTTGAGGGGCGCCATCGCCTCGGCGGACCGGTTGAAAACGGTGAGAGTGATCCCTTCATGCTTGAGCAGGTTGTTGGCCATTCGACTGCCCATGATGCCAAGCCCGATAAAAGATACCTTCATACCTGTTCTCCTGTGATGCTTCCCATGAATGTGATTCAGCTGGATTCTGCTGAAATCTCCCTGAACGCCTGGACGAGCGTATCCGGTTCCTGCGCGCCGGAGATGAGGTACTTCCTGTTTACGATGAACGCCGGCACAGCGCTGACACCTGCTTGCTGATAGGTGGCCTCGTCTTCACGCACCGCCTGTGCGTAGCGGTCAGAATCCAGTACCTGTCTGGCTTCCTGTGGTTCCAGACCGACATTTTCAACACACTGCGCAAGGACGTCATGATCTGAAACATCTTCCGCTCTTCCGAAATAGGCTTCAAACAAGGCCTTTTTCATCTCGGTCTGTTTGCCGTGTTCCTCCGCCCATTTCACCAGGCGATGGGCATCGAAGGTGTTCTGGGTGTAGCGCTCCTGCATCTTTTCAAAGTTGAGCCCGAGGTTCCGGGCGATCTCGATCATCTGGTCCTGGTTTGAACGCATCTCAGTTTCACTGCGTCCATACTTACGGGCGAGTGCCGGAAGGATGGGCTCGCCCTCACCGGTATGATCCGGGTTCAGCTCGAACGCATGCCACCGGACGGCGAACTCGTGCTCCGATTCCAGCTGTTCCATGGCCTTCTCCAGACGGGCATAGCCAATGGCGCACCAGGGGCATGCGATGTCGGAAACAATGTCGATCTGTATCTTGCTCATGGTGGCTCCTATCGATTATCGGGCCGAGTCGTGGTATATCAGCAGCCCTGTTGTTCACCTTTCCGGAATCATTAGACATGCCAAAAGCCAGCGAGATCAAAAAAAATCAGGCCATCGAATACGAGGGTCGCGTCTATTTCGTCAAGGACATCGAGCGCTCTGTCCCCCAGGGTCGTGCCGGTGGCAGTCTGTATCGGATGCGTATGTACGACGTCGTCACCAACCAGAAGCTGGACGAAACCTTCAAGGATTCCGACATGCTTAACCAGGCGGACCTGGTCCGTCGGCCAGCGACATTTTCCTACGCCGACGGCGATGAATACGTGTTCATGGACTCAGAAGATTTCACGCAGTACATGCTGAATCGGGAGGCCATCGAAGACGAACTGTTGTTTATCAACGAAGACACCCAGGGCCTGATGGTCATTCTGGTGAGCGATGCGCCGGTGGCGCTGGATCTGCCGCCGACCGTGGAACTTCAGATCGAGGAGACCGATCCATCGGTGAAGGGCGGCTCTGCAACCGCACGAACCAAGCCAGCCAGGCTCACCACCGGTCTGGTGGTTCAGGTGCCCGAGCATATCTCCACCGGTGACCGGATCAAGATCAACGTTGAGGAACGCAAGTTCCTGAGCCGCGCCTGAGCCGCCTGGCTAGGCCACCGAATCAATCTCTTCCCGGGTCAGTGGTCGATACTGCCCCGGGGCGAGATCGCCTTCCAGAATCAGATCCCCCATGCGTTCCCGGTGCAGCGACATCACCCGGTTTCCTGCCGCCCGGAACATGCGCTTGATCTGGTGGTAGCGCCCCTCGTAGATCGTGACCCGTGCTTCACGTTCCCCCAGCCGCTCCAGTATTGCCGGTGAGGTTATCAGTCCCTCGTAGGCAAACCAGATGCCTTCGGCGAACCGCTCGACAGCCTCTTGTGTAACCGGGTTTTCCGTGGTCACCCGGTAGACCTTGGGGATCTTTACCCTGGGTTCGGTCAGCCGGCGGGACCACTGGCCATCGTTGCTCAGGATCAGCAAGCCTGTACTGGCCCGGTCCAGGCGACCGCCAATATGGAGGTGGGGGCGGAGCCTGTGATCGATCAGGTCCAGTACGGTCGGATGCACGGGGTCGGTGGTGGCGCTGAGGTAGCCGGCGGGCTTGTGAAGCATGAGGTAATAGGCCGGTTCCGCCCGTTGGAGGATATTATCGTCGATCCGTACCTCCCGGAATCGGCTGATCTCCCTTTTTCCATCCCGGCAAATGCGGCCGTCGACGTAAATCCGGCCCAATGCCAGCATACGGTTGGCGTCCCGCCGGCTGATGCCGTTCTGGTTGCTGAGAATCCGGGAAAGTTTCATAGTGCTTGTCAGGACAGGTCGTCAGGATCCGGCTGCGGGATGCTGACGTTTTACAGGAGGCGGGCACGGATGGGCAAGGCTTATCGCTATACCCTGGGGCAGCGGGTGTATCGCTTCGAGGGGCTGGCGGATTTGATGGCGAGGGCGACACCGGCTCGATCGGGCGACCGGTTGGCCGGTGTGATGGCGCGTTCTGCCGAGGAACGGGTTGTTGCGCAGATGGCCCTTGCCGAGGTGCCGCTGAAATCGTTTCTGAACGAAGCGCTGATTCCCTACGAAGCGGACGAAATTACCCGCCTGATTCTGGACGACCATCAGTTGAGCGCCTTCGATCCCATTGCCCATCTGACGGTGGGTGACTTCCGGAACTGGCTGCTCAGCGATGATGCCACGCCGGAGATGCTGACGGCTCTTCGCCCCGGACTGACGCCGGAGATGGTGGCCGCAGTGAGCAAGCTGATGCGCAATCAGGATCTGATCCTGGTTGCCAAAAAGTGCCGCGTCGAGACGGCCTTTCGCAGTTCCATTGGCCAGCCCGGGCGCTTGTCGACCCGGCTGCAGCCCAACCATCCCACAGATGATGTCACCGGCATTGCGGCCAGTATCCTGGATGGACTGCTCTACGGAAACGGGGATGCCGTGATTGGCATCAATCCCGCCACGGACAATGTGTCTCAGAGCGTCCGGTTGCTCAATCTGGTTGACGATGTGATCCGTGAATACGCCATTCCCACCCAGTCCTGCGTGCTGACACACGTGACCAATACGCTTGAGGCGATGGAGCAGGGCGCGCCCGTGGATCTCGTATTCCAGTCCATTGGTGGCACCGAAGCCACGAACCGAAGTTTCGGAGTGGATCTGGCAGTTTTGAGAGAGGCCCGGGATGCGGCATTGTCACTCAAACGCGGAACCCTGGGCGACAATGTGATGTATTTCGAAACCGGGCAGGGCAGTGCCCTCTCTGCAGATGCTCACCACGGGCTGGATCAGCAGACCTGCGAGGCCCGGGCCTACGCCGTTGCACGCAAGTTTGAGCCGCTGCTGGTGAATACCGTCGTTGGTTTTATTGGTCCCGAATACCTGTTTGATGGCAAGGAAATCATCCGGGCGGGCCTGGAGGACCATTTCTGTGGCAAGTTGCTGGGCCTGCCCATGGGCTGCGACATCTGCTACACCAACCATGCGGAAGCCGACCAGAACGACATGGATAACCTGCTGACCCTGCTGGGTGTGGCCGGGTGCAACTTCATCATGGGAATCCCCGGATCGGACGACATCATGCTGAACTACCAGACCACCTCGTTTCACGATGCGTTGTACGTGCGACAGGTCCTCGGGCTCAAGCCTGCACCCGAATTTGAGCGCTGGCTGGTGGATATGCAGATCATCCAGAGCGAGACAGGGCGCTTGATGGCCTATGTGCCGGAGCGATTTGCGACGGCATTGAAGCGCCTGCCTTCCAGTGGGACAGGAGTCGGGCATGGCTGAGGGCAAAAAAACACCAACCCCGGCGGTCACCGCCAATCCCTGGCGTAGGCTGAGAGCCTATACCGATGCCCGGATCGGGCTGGGACGCGCTGGAGTCAGCCTCCCCACGAGTGAACTGCTGGCCTTTCAGCTCGCCCACGCCCAGGCCCGCGATGCCGTACACCTGGCTCTGGATATGACGACATTGTGCGAGCAACTGGAACGGATCTCAGGCCGGGCGCCGCTGCGTCTGCACAGCCGGGCCGTCGATCGGGTGACCTATCTGCAGCGTCCCGATCTGGGGCGCTGTCTGGATGAAGACTCCCGGTCCCGATTGCATATGCCGGAAGCATCCGCCGCATCGCCGGTGGATCTGGCCGTCGTGGTGGCCGATGGTCTGTCCTCCTTTGCCGTCCAGAACAATACAGGCCCCTTTCTTGAAGCCTTTCTGTCACAGCTGGATGCGTCTGGCGAAACGTGGTCCCTGGCACCGATCACGGTGGTTGAGCAGGCCCGGGTGGCGGTGGGCGATGAAATCGGCGATCTCCTGAATGCCCGGGCCGTTCTGGTGCTCGTCGGTGAACGCCCAGGGCTCAGTTCCCCTGACAGTCTGGGGCTCTACCTGACCTGGGCACCGGCACCCGGCCGGACCGATGCGGAACGCAACTGCATCTCCAACATCCGGCCGGCCGGACTTGATGTCCGGGAGGCGAGCCGACGGGCCCTGTATCTGCTGCAAGAAGCCCGGCGGTTGAAAATCTCGGGGGTGTCGCTGAAGGACCGGTCGGAAACCCCTGTTCTGGAATGCGTAACGGGCCCCGGTAATTTCCTGACGGGTTAATCCTCGGTCCGGGGGGCCAGTCTCAGGAAGACGCCCAGCGCGGCCAGTAGCAGGGCTGTGCTGACAATAATCGCAACCGGGTAGTAAAGGTTGCCTGCCAGCTCAAGCTGGCTGTACTTGATGATCATGATCAGGCCTTCCAGCGACATTGCGACGCAGGCAGTGCCAATAAATCGAGGAAGCGTGCGCCGGAGCATGGTGATGACGTCGTGGGATTCGGAATGCCCGCTGTATTCGGACCGTATCACCATGGCCAGTTCGTAAACAGCCAGGGCAATGATGCTGCCATTAACGGCCTTGATCAGAACCTGTATCAGCTCGAGCCCCGCGCCCAGCTGTTCAAACAGATCAATGGCCGTCGCTGAAATCAGACAGAACGCCAGGCCGAAAAACAGGAGTGAAAACAGTCTCGCAAACAGGGCGCGGATCGGGATGGCGGTCAGCAGGTGGATCATGGATTCTGTGCTCCGAAATCACGTTGGGAATCTGTCACGACAGGCTACCGATTCTCTTTTCGGATTTGCTTGCCGCCGTCTTAGGGTTTATTAATCTCCGAATCATTACTGAAGGCCTTTGCTGGCCTGGATGGTAGATTGAGCGCTTTCCGATGGAGAGATCCCGATTGATGTCTGCCAAGATACTTCGCTGGGTGGCCTGGACCTTCCTGGGGCTGCTGCTGATCGTGACGGCCCTGGTGCTCGTGTTCCGCTTTGTGAACCCGCCGACGTCGGCTTTCATGCTCACGTACAAGGTGACGCACCAGGCTCCGGATCTCCGGCAGGAGTGGGTGTCGTACGACCGGATCTCTGCCTGGATGTCGCTGGCGGTGGTCGCCAGTGAGGATCAGCGTTTTCCCTATCATTGGGGCGTGGATTTCCGGGCCATTCAACATGCCGTGTCGGAATACATCGATGGCGACGGACTTCGAGGTGCCAGCACCATCACCCAGCAAACGGCCAAGAATCTGTTCCTGTGGAACGGCCGGAGCTTCGTTCGAAAGGCGTTGGAAGCAGGACTGGCGCTTACGCTTGAGGCGCTCTGGTCCAAACAGCGGATCCTGGAGGTGTACCTGAACGTTGCTGAATTCGGCCCGGGTATTTATGGCGTTGGGGCCGCTAGTCAGGCCTTTTTCGGGATCCCGGCGAGTCAGTTGTCGCGGACCCAGGCGGCCATGCTGGCTGCGGTGCTTCCCAATCCGCGGATACTGCGTGTCGATCAGCCCACGTCCTATGTTTGGGAGCGGGTTCGATGGATTCGCCGTCAGATGGCGCAGTTGGGGGCCGGGTATCTTAAGCGCCTTTGAGACCGGATCAGAATCTCAGACCTCCGCAATCATCAGCTTCTTCATCAGTTTGCGCCAGCCAATGGGTAGCCTTGCCTCCAGTGCTGCCAGATGAGGCAGGTCCAACGGCCAGGGATAGAAGGGTTCCTTGCAGCCGTAAATCACCGTGTTGTTGGTCCGGCTTCTGAAGTACAGCAGGCAGGGGAATTGTCTGACCAGTTCCCGGTACAGGGGGCTGGTTTCATCGGGCGGGCGGTGATAATTCAGGATCAGCCAGCCGTCGTCGGACAGGGCCTGGCTGCAATCCTTGATGAACCGGCGCTGCGCCTGGGCCGGGCTCATCCGGTCGGCGCCATAGAGATCGGTAAAGATCATCCGGGTGCTGGCCGCGGGCAGATCCGCAACGATTTTGCGGGCATCGCCGAGGGTGATCTCAAGGCGGTCAGACCGTGGTAGCGCGAACCATTCATGGGCCACTTCGACTACTTTCGGACGAAGCTCGACCACATGCACGGCACAGTCCGGAAGCAGGTGGTACAGGCCGTGGGCGAGGGCTCCGCCGCCCATTCCCAACACGGTGACGTGGGCCGGCGTCGCGAACGCTGCGGGTAACAGCATGGCACGGCTGTATTCATGTACTGGCACGTGGGGCGCGGCGCGGGCGATCTTGCTCTGTTCAAACACCGAGTCGAAGCTGAGCACTCGGTGTTTGCGGTCGTCAATCACCAGTATATTGCCCACAGCATCCCGGGTGACATGGACTATGTCGCCCCGGATTTCCGGCTTTTGCATCGTCACTCCCCCGGCATTTGGGCTATGGTTACAGTAAGAGCCGTTGTGGCCCGGCTAAAGGAGGATACCGGAAAGTGACCGATCAAGCAGGTCATGCGCGCGCTGTCGGGGCTCTTACCGAGGGCGCCAGGCATTATGTCCTGATTCTGTTTCCCCGGCTGCTGAAGGACATTCGGCGGATCGGTGTACCGGAGGTCGTCCGTACCTCCGGGCTCGCCGAAAAGGAAGTGACCAGCCTGTATTTCCACTTCGCGGCGATTGCCCGCCTGTTACCTGACGATCCCGACCGCATCACGCCAGACCTCTGGGAACATTTCACCTATTGCGTGCAGGTGATGAGCGGCATGGTAAGTGCCGCTTCCCTGGATGACATGGTGGAGGCGAGGGAGCAGGCCGTGCGCAAATACCTGCCGCAAGCCCGGGAGTCCCTGGAACAGGAGTTCGAGGAACAGCGTCACGAGGGTACCGTTGACTTCCGGCTTGCCGGCCTGCTCCGTCAGGCGGACTCGCCGGCACATTCCCGGGAGTTGTGCATGGAGGCGATTCGTCGGGAACGGGAAGACCGGTTCGAGTCACTCAAGGCACTGAATACGTCCCGGTTGAACCGGAATCAGGCGTATGTGGTGGAGTCGGCGCGGGCATATGTGGTTCGCGAAATGGCGGCAGCACCGGAGGATTTTGCCACGATCGACCTGGTTATTCGTCTGCTTGACCTCCTGCGCGCGGTGCTGATTATGGAGAATCGGCCGGACAGTCCGGTATCGGAAGATGTATCGGTCGAGCGAATCGTATTGGGTATCGGCAATGTTCTCTACCGCAAAGAGCTTGGCCTGGCGCTTGCTGGCTGAGGTCAGCCCTGGATGGTCCCGAACCCGGCCTAGAGGCCGGCATCTTTCACGCTTTCCATAACCACAAAGGTACTGGTTTGCAGCACGTGCGGCAGGCTGGAGACCTGTTCACCCAGCACCTGTCGATACTCGGCCATGTTACGGGTCCGGATTTTCAGCAGGTAGTCAAAGTTCGCCGCCATCATGTGGCATTGCTCGACCGCCGCGATCTGTCGCACCGCCTCGTTGAAAGCGGCCAGCGCTTTGCTGCTGGTGTCGTTGAGCGTGACCTGGGCGAAGGCGATATGGGCCAGCCCCAGTTTGGTCTGGTTTAGCAGTGCGGTGTAGCCGGTGATGTAGCCCTGTTCTTCCAGGCGGCGCATCCGGACCTGGCAGGGCGTTTTGGACAGGCCGACCCTGGAGGCCAGATCCGTTACCGTGATCCGGCCGTTTCTCTGTAATTCCCGAATGATCGATAGGTCGATCCTGTCGAGTTCCGTCATGGCTGCTATCCTTTCAGAACACCAGTACAAATCCTGGCCAAAAGTCGAAATAACCAATTTTAGTGGATAGGCAGTAAAAATATACATTTTTCTGTTTTAAAAAAAGAACAATGTCGGTCAAAACCTGGGCGTAATAGGAGAATGACTTGTACAAGCTTCGCTAAAATGCGGTTAAGAGACCAACAACGAGGAGGGTACGATCATGGGACCGCAGCAATCAGCGACTCCAACGCTTGAGGAAAGCCGTCAGGCCATTCGCAGGAACTACCTGGCGGGCGAGTATGAGGTCATTCATCGACTGATTGCTGACGCTCAGTTGTCCCAGGCCGAGCGCGAGGCCATTTCCGCCCGTGCCGCAGACCTGGTGCGTAGCGTCCGCAACAATGCCAGCCCGACCATCATGGAGAAATTTCTGGCGGAGTACGGACTGACCACCAAGGAAGGCGTTGCGCTGATGTGCCTGGCCGAAGCATTGCTTCGGGTCCCGGATAACCTGACCATTCACGACCTGATCGAAGACAAGATCACCTCGGGCAACTGGGGTGCGCATGTCGGCAAGGCCAAGTCCGGCATGATCAATTCCGCGACCGTGGCTCTGCTTATGACCAGCAACCTGCTCAAGGATTCCGAGCGGCAGAGTGTTGGCGAGACCCTGCGCAAGCTGGTCAAACGCATGGGCGAGCCGGTGGTTCGCACCGTGGCTGGTCAGGCGATGAAAGAAATGGGCCGCCAGTTTGTTCTGGGGCGTGACATCGAGGAAGCCCAGGACCGGGGTAAGTCCTACGTTGAACGTGGCTACACCTATTCCTACGACATGCTCGGCGAAGCCGCCCGCACGGATGCAGACGCCCAGCGCTATTACCAGTCCTACTCCGATGCCATTGATAGCATCAGCAAGAATTGCAAAGGCGATGTGCGTACCAACCCGGGCATCTCCGTAAAGCTCTCGGCTCTGCTGGCCCGCTACGAGTATGGCCAGAAAGAACGTGTGATGAACGAACTGATGCCCCGGGCACTGAAGCTGGCTAAAAAGGCCGCCGCAGCGAACATGGGCTTCAACATCGACGCCGAAGAGCAGGATCGTCTCGATCTGTCCCTCGATGTGATTGAAGCGATCCTGTCCGATCCAGAGCTGAAGGGCTGGGATGGTTTCGGTGTCGTGGTCCAGGCGTTCGGCAAGCGCTCAGCCCAGACCCTGGACTGGCTGTACGCGCTGTCCGAGAAGCTGGACCGCCGCATCATGGTGCGCCTGGTGAAAGGCGCATACTGGGACGCTGAGATCAAGCGTGCCCAGGTTATGGGCCTGAGTGACTTCCCGGTGTTTACCCGCAAGGCATGCAGTGACGTTTCCTACCTGTCCTGCGCCAAACAACTGATGGGCATGACCGACCGGATCTACCCGCAGTTTGCGACCCATAATGCCCACTCGGTGTCGGCGGTTCTGGAGCTGGCCAAGGATCTCGACCGCTCGAAATTCGAATTCCAGCGTCTGCATGGCATGGGTGAGTCCCTGCACGATCAGGTGCTGCAGGACAGCGGCGTCCCGTGTCGGATCTACGCGCCGGTCGGTGCCCACAAGGACCTGCTGGCTTACCTTGTCCGCCGTCTGCTGGAGAACGGTGCCAACAGCTCCTTCGTGAACCAGATTGTCGATACCAGCATTACGCCCGAAGAAATTGCCAGGGATCCGATCGACGCAGTGGTCGCCCTGGGCAAGGATATCTCAAGCAAAGCCATTGTGCCGCCGGCGAAGATCTTCGGAGACCAGCGTCGTAACTCCAAGGGCTGGGACATCACCGATCCTGTTACCGTGGCAGAGATTGAAGAGGGGCGCGGCAAGTTCCGGGAGCATCAGTGGAAGGGTGGCCCCATCCTCGCTGTCGAGTCTTCCAGCGAGGACGTCCATGAGGTTCGCAACCCGGCCGACCCCGATGACCTGGTGGGACACATGACCTTCACGTCCGAAGCCGACATCAGTGCAGCACTGGACGCCGCACAGGAAGGTTTCAAGAGCTGGTCTGCCCGGTCTGCGGAGGAACGGGCTGTGTGTGTTCGCAAGGTGGGTGACCTCTACGAGGCGAATGCCCACGAGCTGTTCGCGCTGACCACCCGGGAGGCGGGTAAGTCCCTGCTGGACGCGGTGGCGGAAATCCGTGAAGCCGTGGACTTCGCGATGTTCTATGCCAATGAAGGCATCCGCTACGAACAGGATGGCGAGGCCCGGGGTGTGATGTGTTGTATCTCGCCCTGGAACTTCCCGCTGGCGATCTTTACCGGCCAGATCCTGGCGAACCTGTCCGCGGGCAATGCGGTCGTCGCCAAACCGGCTGAACACACCTCGCTTCTGGCCGCGCGGGCGGTCGAGCTGATGCACGAAGCGGGCATTCCCCGGGATGCCATCCAGTTGTTGCCGGGCACCGGCTCGACGGTTGGCTCTGCGCTGACCTCGGATGCGCGGGTGACCGGTGTGTGCTTCACTGGCTCCACGGCGACGGCCCAGCGTATCAACAAGGCCATGACCGAGAATATGGCGCCAGACGCACCGCTGGTGGCGGAAACCGGTGGTCTGAACGCCATGATCGTCGATTCGACGGCGCTGCCTGAACAGGTCGTCCGGGACGTGCTGGCGTCGTCGTTCCAGAGCGCCGGTCAGCGCTGCTCCGCACTGCGGATGCTCTATGTCCAGAAAGACATTGCCGATCACCTTCTGGAGATGCTCTACGGTGCTATGGAGGAACTCGGCATTGGCGATCCGTGGCAGCTGTCCACCGATGTGGGACCGGTAATCGATGAACCATCCCAGAAGAAGATCGTTGATCACTGCAACAAGTTCGAGCAAGCCGGCAAGCTGTTGAAGAAAATCGACGTACCCGGCAAGGGCCGTTTTGTGTCGCCCGCGGTGCTGAGGGTCAGCGGGATTGAGGAAATGGAGGAAGAGATATTCGGTCCGGTCCTGCATGTGGCAACGTTCGAGGCCAAGGACATCGACAAGGTGGTCGATGCGGTCAATGCCAAGGGCTACGGTCTGACCTTCGGTATTCATAGTCGGGTCGATCGCCGGATCGAGCATATTGCCAGCCGGATCCACGTTGGTAACACCTACGTGAACCGGAACCAGATCGGCGCCATCGTCGGTTCCCAGCCATTCGGTGGTGAGGGCCTCTCCGGCACTGGTCCGAAGGCCGGTGGTCCGTTGTATGTCCGCCGTTTCCTCAAGGGTGAGACCATCGAGAGACCGTCCAGCTCCAGCGACAAGGTCATCGGTGCGGGCAAGGTACAGAAGCTGATCGATCAGGTGGCAGCGATCAAGGCACCCAAGCCGGAGGCGCGCCAGGAGACGCTGAAACCGTTCTTCGGTGACGTTCCCGCGCCCATGGACAAGGGCTATCTGGAAATGCCCGGACCCACCGGTGAGCAGAATCATCTGTCCTTCCACGCTCGTGGTGTCGTGCTCTGTCTGGGACCCGATGCGGATTCCGCCATGGAGCAGGCAGCAACCGCGCTGTCCCAGGGCAACCAGGTTGTGGTGATTGCGCCCGATGCCGAGAAAAAAGTGGCGGATGCCGCCGGGGCCGGTCTGCCGATTGCGGCGATCGATGGTGTGTTGGACCCGGATGCGCTGACCGAGCTGTCCGGTTTCGAGGCGGCGGTCAGTGTGGCCGAGAAGCCTTTGCTGAAACAGTACCGTCAGGCCCTGGCCAAACGTGATGGGGCGTTGCTGCCGATCATCACCGAGCATACGCTGGACCAGCGCTTCGTGATCGAACGGCATCTGTGTGTTGATACTACGGCGGCAGGTGGTAACGCCAGCCTGATTGCGTCCGCCGAGTAACAACAACGCCGATTGAAAAGCCCCCGGACAGAGAGCCTGTCCGGGGGCTTTTTTATGGGTGCGCTGCCGGTTGTGTTCAGTTGGAAGCGTACCGGTCCCGAAGGATGCCCACGCGCTCGACGTAGGCCTTGGTCTCGGCGTAGGGAGGAACGCCCTTGTAGCGGGTGACGGCACCCGGGCCAGCGTTGTAGGCCGCCGTCGCCAGTCGGACATTGCCGCCAAATTTCCGAAGCATCCGGGCCAGATAGCTGACCCCGCCACGAATGTTGTCGGCCGCTTCCAGGGCATTCGATACCCCCAGTTCCCGGGCGGTTCCCGGCATGAGCTGCATCAGCCCCTGGGCGCCGCGGGGCGATACGGCATCGGCATTGAAACCGGATTCGGCATGGATGACCGCACGGACAAGGGCCGGGTCGACGTCGTACTTCCGGGCGGCGGTCCGGATCTCCTGTCGGTAGGGCTTCAGGAACAGCGGCGTTTTGCGCCAGTCGATGGTGGAATCCGGATCACAGGCATAGCACTGGAAGTGGATGACGTCGAAGGAGGCGTTGCGCGGGCGAACCCCACTGTAAGAGACCACGCCGTTCTTGTCTTTGAAACGATAGACCGTCGCGCTGGCGGTGGAGGCGATGGGCGCGTCGGAGTCTGTGCTGTTGGTGAACTCGACGGTGCCGTCGGGATGGACGATGCGTTTGATTCCCCCTCCAGCGGCCGGCAGGGACGTCAGCAGCAGACAGAGAGCAACGGCAGTTGAGAGAATGGAGTCTGATCGTCGTGTCATGGTTTGAGCCAAGCGGCCAATCGCGGAATACCCAGAGACCCTCATTATTTCAGCATGGGCGACTGAGGCAAAGGACCGGCCTCTCATTATTCGTTACGAAATGCAGCGGCAGGTTTCTCTGTGGCCGGTTCCTGTGACAGCCGGGTGCCTGACCAGTTTTCCATAAGCCGGCAGGTCACCAGGTCGCCGGTCACGTTTATTGCAGTACGACACATATCCAGAATCCGGTCTACACCCATGATCAGCGCGATGCCCGAAGCGGGAATGCCCACGGTTTCGAGTACCATTGCCAGTATCACAATGCCCACGCCTGGTGTGGCGGGTGAACCGATCGAGGCTCCGACCGCCATGGCCACCACCAGTGCCAGACTTCCCATGCCCAGATCAATGCCGTAGACCTGGGCCAGGAAGACTGTCGCTACCGCCTGGTAAAGGGCCGTGCCGTTCATGTTGATGGTCGCCCCCAGTGGAATGACAAATTCCGCAATGGAGGGTCGCACACCCAGTTTGTCCTCGGCTGTCCGAATGGACAGCGGCATGACCGCAGCGGAGCTGGATGTGGAGAAGGCCAGCAGGAGAACGTCCCGGGTATCCTTCAGGAATTTCAGAGGCGGTTGCCCGATGGCCACTTTCAGGAATACCAGGTACACGGCCATGAGTACCAGCAGGGCAATCAGGACCGTCATGACGTAGGCGGCCATGCCGAGCATAGACCGGAAACCGATCGTGGTGGTGAGCTGGGCCATCAGCCCGAATACCGCGAACGGAGCGAGTCGCATTGCCCATTTCACCACCGTCATGCAGACCTGTTGCAGGGAATCCAGCAGATCCAGCATCGGGCGGGATTTTTCCGGCGCCATCGTAACCAGTGCGATACCGACGACGATCGAGAAAATGACGATCTGCAGCATCTGACCTTCAACCATGGCGTCCAGCGGGTTACCCGGCAGCAGACCGATCAGAGTCCCGGGCAGGTCGCCGAGTGCGGGTACCGTTTGGGCGAGCTCCTGGCCGTCTGCCGGGGCGGGCGGTGCCATCAGACCGGTCATCATATCCCCCGGACTGATCAGGTTCCCGATCCAGAGGCCGATGGATGCAGCCAACGCTGTCGTTACCACGAAAAACGCCGAAACCCGCAAGCCCAGCTTGCGGAGCTGGTCGAGGTTTTCACTCGCCGCCAGTCCCCGGATAACAGACGCAATAACCAGCGGGATCACGATCATCTGGATCGTCGCAAGGAACAGTTGTCCCGGAAAGGCCAGCCAGTTACCGATCAGAGTGCCGGTGGCCGGTGATACCAGACCGACGGATGGTCCCAGGAGCGTTCCGGTGATCAGGCCCAGCCCCATGCCAATCAGAACCTTGAGCCATAGCCGGCCCTTGACCAGTCCGGACAGATACACACTGAGGTGCCGGAACGGGCGCAGAGGAGCCTCGGTGAAATTTCCCTTGTGATCTGTCATTGTTGGAGCATCCGTGTTCTTGCCATGTGTCCACCTAAGCCTAGACTGAAAGCAGTTCAATCATAAAAGGAAATAGCATGCCATTCTCTCCGAACCACCTTTCCGAACTCAATCTCTTGCTCCAGTTCCCTTCCACGTCCACCCAGGAGGGCATCAAGGTTCACAGTCATTCGGCCGCCCCCGAGACCGTACGCGCTGCCGAGAGCCTGTTTTCGAAGGGGCTGATCAGCCAGAAAGACGGCGGTTACCTGACTCCGCTGGGCAGCGAGGCGGTTGAACTGACCGAGAAGCTGCAGGGGATTCTTGCCAGCCAGTGACAACGGTGTAAGTGACTTCCACAGGTTGTGCCCTTTGGTTGTGACGGTCGGGTCGGGTTAGGCTGGTAACCGGTTGGAGCGCCTTTCAACGCGTGTCCCGATTGGCAACGGGTGGAGAGTCTGGTGTCAGAGTCCGAACCGAAACAACGAGCCAGCTGGATTACCTCCCCCCTCCTGTGGATAGCCGGCAGTGCTCTGGGGGTGGGGCTGCTTGTGGCGGCACTCTATGCATTTGGTGTCCACCACCAGATTGTGGCGCTGCTTCAGTGGTTTGATCGCCAGGGTGCCTGGGCGGCCGTTCTGTTCATTATTCTGATGGCGCTGGCCATGTTGCTTCTGTTGCCGGGCATTCTGCTGACAACCGGAGCCGGCTTTGTCTTTGGCGTCCTGCCCGGGACGGCTTATGTGGTTGCAGGAACGACGTTGGGCGCCACTCTCGCGTTCCTGATCGCCCGACACCTGTTTGGTGAAAGCGCCCATATTTACATCCGCAACCGTGCCAAGCTGTCCATGGTGACCGACGAGATGGCGCCCCATGGCTGGAAGATCGTCCTGCTGACCCGCCTGGTGCCGTTTTTCCCCGGCAAGTTGTCGAATTACCTGTTCGGGCTGACCAATTTTTCATTCTCCGGTTTTGTGGCGGGGACGTTTGTCGGCGTGATTCCGTTTTCCCTTCATAACGTTTATATCGGCTCCATTGCCGCGGATCTGTCGACAATGGGAGCGCGCGAGACGGCAAGAACGCCTCTGGAGTGGGCAATCTACGGTGCCGGTTTTGTCGGGACGGTTCTGGCCGTGGCCTTTCTCAATCGTCTTGCCCGGCGTGCCCTGGCGCAGTACCGCATGGAAACCGAGCCCATGACGAAGGAGGACTCCGAATGAGCTGGCTGAGATGGTTCCCCTGGCGCTTCATCGTCAAACGGGTGGCCCGTCGGCACGGCTTTCTGGACCCGATCGCGTTGCTGAGCAAGCTGCACGGCTTTGCCCAGCCCTCGGAAGTCGGTGAACCCATTGAACTGTTACGGGCGGGTGTGGTCTTTCATGCCCGCGGGCTGATCAACAGCCGGGTTATCCAGCACAACCTGGACTGGGTATGGCCCTATTGGGTGGAACGGCAGTTCGATCCGCTCGACCAGGCCTTCGTGCCCCGTGCCTTTTCCATCACGCACATCAATTTGACCAACCGCAACTGGACAGCGGTGGGGCAGCCCGATGTGGACGAGCTCCCCATTGTCGATCCGAGGGGCCTGTTGACGCCGTTTTACGATGGCTGGTCCCTCGATGGCTGGCTGCTTGCCGAGGACGGTCGTTGCCTGCTGCCATCCCGGGCCCGGCACAGTCGGCAATGGCAGGAACTCGGAGGCGTCCCGGCCATAGTCACCGAAACCGGGGAGGACGACCTGCGTCTCATCACCCGCAGCCGGGTTGAAGTGGAGGATGGCCGGCCGGTGTGCAAGATGACGCTGGAGGCAGACTCCAAAGTCACCGGATCGCTGGTGGTATCGCTTCGGCCCGCGAATCCTGAGGGCGTGAGCTTTGTGCACCGGGTCCAGCTCCGGGCGGATCGCGACGGCTGGTTTGTGGATGACAAACATTCAGTGAGGTTCAGTCAGGCCGTCGCCTCCCACCATGTTTCCGACTATCACCAGGGCGATGTGCACATCCACCTGAAAGATCGGATCGAAGAGACACAAGCGCATTGCGATGTGGGTATGGTAACCGCCGCTGCTTTGTTCCCTGTCCGCGCCGGTGAGCGCAGTTCCCTGACCGTAAGTGTTCCGCTGACCGATTCCGACGCAGCGATCACCGGTCCCGACGCATGGTTTCAGGAGCAGGACAAAGTGGCGCGACTGGACTGTCCGGATGACCGATACCAGTCGCTTTACCAGGCCGCAATCAACTCTCTGATCCTCCATTCGCCGGCGGATGTCTATCCGGGGCCGTATACCTACAAGCGGTTCTGGTTTCGCGACGCCGCCTTCATCGTCCACGCGTTGCTATGCGCCGGCCTGACGGAACGTGCGGAACGGGCGTTGAATCGCTTTGAAACCCGTCAGATGCGGGATGGCTATTTCCGCTCCCAGGAAGGGGAATGGGACGCCAACGGTGAAGTGCTCTGGATCATGGAGCGTTTCTGCGCCCTGACCGGCCAGCCGTTGCCCGAACACTGGAAAGAGGCGGTGCGCAAAGGAGGCCGCTGGATCGGCAACAAGCGACTGAGCGAGAATCTCGAACAACCCCATGCCGGGTTGCTTCCGGCCGGATTCAGTGCCGAGCATCTTGGCCCCAACGATTACTATTACTGGGATGACTTCTGGGGCATCGCCGGGCTTGAAGCCGCCTCGAAACTCCTGAAGGGCTCGGACGAGAGGATCAGTCGGGAATTTGCCGAGACCGCCAAGGCCTTCGCCAGAGCCGTTGACCGGAGCCTAACGACGTGCGAACAGAGACTGGGACGCCCTGGTATGCCCGCCTCGCCCTACCGTCGGCTGGACGCCGGTGCCATCGGATCTCTGGCCTTTGGATACCCCACCCAGCAGGCTGAACCGAACGATCCCCGGCTGCTGGACTGCGTGGAATTCCTGCTCGATCGGTGCTTTGTGAAAGGGGCCTTCTACCAGGATATGATTCATTCCGGGCTCAACGCCTACCTCACTTTGCATGTGGCCCAGGTTCTGTTGCGCGCGGGTGACCGGCGCCACGAGCAGTTAATGGATGCGGTGGCCGACCTGGCTTCGCCGACAGGACAGTGGCCGGAAGCAATCCATCCGGGGACGGGCGGTGGCTGTATGGGCGATGGCCATCACGTCTGGGCTGCGGCCGAATGGGTGTTGATGATTCGGAACTGCTTTGTCCGGGAAGAAGGGGATCGCCTGGTGCTGTGTTCCGGACTGCCCCGCCGTTGGTTGGAACAGGATAAACCGATTCGCTTCGGGCCGGCACCGACGGCATTCGGGCCGATCACGGTAACCGTCGAGCCGAGGCAGGGGGAACCGGCCCGGGTAACCTGGCAGGGCGATTGGTTCGGACAGCCGCCGACCGTGGACGTGCGCTTGCCGGACCAGTGACGGGAAAACTGTACCGCTTACGTGGTGGTGGCTCTGTTTCTGTCTGGCTGCCTGTTAAAGCTGTACACTGGCGGTTTGCACCTGTCAGAGAGATGGACCAGCCACTATGCCACCGGTTTTTTACTCGTTCTTCGTGCCCGCGCTGTTTGTCTGGCTTTGGAGCACCGGATTTATTGGCGGAAAGTTTGGGCTGCCCTACGCAGAGCCTTTCACTCTGCTGTTGATTCGTATGCTGCTGACGCTGATTCCGCTGGGGATTCTGGCGGTGGCCATGAAATCCAGATGGCCGGGATGGCGGGGCGCCGGCCATCTGGCCGTGACCGGTGTGCTGGTGCACGGGTTCTATCTCGGGGGCGTGTTTTATGCCATTGATCAGGGCATGCCGGCGGGCGTGGTGTCACTCATCGTGGGGCTGCAGCCTCTGGTAACGGCGCTCGCGGCGGTGGTCTTTCTTCGCGAACCGGTCTCCGGCCGGCAGTGGGCCGGGCTTGGGCTCGGCCTGCTAGGTGTGGCACTGGTGCTGGTTGAAAAGCTGGGGACGCCGTCCGCTGATGCCGGCGTCCCGCCGCTTACGCTTATATGGGCCTTGCTGGCGCTGGTCGGCATTTCGTTGGGCACGGTCTATCAGAAACGCTTCGGAACCGGCGTGGATCTGGTGGCGGGAACCATGATCCAGTATGCCGCCGCCGCAACGGTGTTCGGTATCGGGGCCTTCGCGCTGGAAACCCGCGAAGTGCAGTGGACGCTCCAGTTTCAGCTGGCTCTTGGCTGGCTGGTCTTCGGCCTGTCGGTCAGCGCGATCCTGATCCTGATGTGGCTGATTCGCCGGGGAGCGGCCTCCCAGGTGGCGAGCCTGTTCTATCTGGTGCCTCCGGTGACCGCGCTTGAGGCCTTCCTTCTTTTCGATGAGCGGCTTGGCCCGGTTGCCATCATTGGCGGTTTGGTGGCCATCACCGGGGTCGGCCTGGTGACGGCCAAGCCAAAAGCCGCCCGTTCGGCTTAAGCGGTTTCCATTCGCTTGAGCAAGTCGTTAATCGCATTGGCAAAGTCGACCGGGGAGTCTTCCTGCAGGAAGTGACCGCCCGTCAGTGTGGTGTGCGGCTGATTGGCGGCCCCCGGAACCCTCTGCTGCATATAATGATCGCCGCCGCGAGTAATGGGATCGCCGTTACTGAAGGTGGTCAGGAACGGCTTCTGCCATTGCTCCAGCACTTTCCACGCCTTTCGATTGGGTTCGCTGGCCGGATCATTCGGTGACATCGGAACCAGCGCCGGAAATGCCCGGGCACCCGCCTTGAACGTCTTGTTGGGGAACGGCGCGTCGTAAGCCCGACGCTCATCGGGACCGAGTGTCCGGAACGATCCGGTATTGATGATGCGGGCAATCGGAAACCAGGGGCTGTGCAGGGCAAACGCACGCCAGATCCGGAAGGCTTTCGGTACCGCCTGGTCGCCTGTCGGTAACATGCCGTTGCCAACCACGATGGCGCGGAAACGATCGGGGTTTTCCGCCGCCAGGCGAAGCCCGAGAAGCGATCCCCAGTCCTGGCAGACGAGGGTGATGTTGTCGAGTTCGAGGCCGTCAATAAACGCCTGCATCCAGTCCATGTGCGCCTGGTAGGAATAATCCGCTACGCGGGTCGGCTTGTCGGATTTGCCGAAGCCGATCAGGTCCGGAGCAATCACCCGGTGGCCGGCGGCTGCACACACCGGGATCATGTGTCGGTATAGATACGACCAGGACGGCTCGCCGTGCATCATGAGGATGGGGTTTGCGGTTTCAGGGCCCTCGTCCACGTAATGCATGCGCATCTCACCCATGCTCAGGTAATTCGGCGCAAAGGGGTAGTCGAGCAGACGCTCGAAGCGCTTTTCCGGTGTCCTTACGAAATCCATCGTTCATCCTCGTGATTTGTTCTTGTGGCGTGACGCGCTTTACCTTTCCATCCCTTTCGGCTGAATGCAACACATTGTCGTGATTGTCGATGCGGGCCAAAAGACGCGGGGTTTCGGCCGGTGAGGGACGGAGATACTTTTTGTCACTGACTTTGTGATCTGAACGCGGGATCATACCGTTTTGATTGGCACAAACGACCATATTGACTGGCAAAAGGTGACAAAATCGTGCGCCGGTCAGACCTGATTCACTCTGCAGGGGGACTACTTCGAATGCGCATTTCGAACTTCATTTTCGGGAGCCGGTCGCGCCGGATCTTGTTGGCAGTCATGGGGCTTCTGGCCTTCGCAATGGGAAGTTCAACGGCGAGTGCTGGCGGCAAGCTGCACATCTACACAGAGAACTACCCGCCTTACAACACCTCCACCAACGGCAAATCCTATGCTCACAACGAGGACGACATCTCCGGTATCTGCACCGGTATGGTGAAAGCCATGCTCTCCCGGGTGGATTATGACTACGTCATGAAGATGCGTGCCTGGAGCTACGCCTATGACTGGGTGCAGGGGCGCAAGAACCACGGTCTGTTCTGTACCGCACGGACCGATGAACGGGAAGACCTGTTCCAGTGGGTAGGCCCACTGGCCTCAATCAAGTGGACCCTTTTTGCGGCGCCGGATTCCGATATACAGCTGTCGTCACTGGAAGATGCGAAAAACCTGCGCATTGGCGGGTACAAGGGTGATGTCATGTCAGAGTACCTGGCGGATCACGGGTACAACGTGGTCATGAGCGTATCCGGCGACGTCAATCCCCGGCGCCTGGTTCTTGGTGAAGTGGATCTCTGGGTAACCGACGGTCTGGTGGGCCCCCTCGTTGCCAAAGACGAATATGATATCGAGGGGCTGCGGCCGGTTCTCGTGTTCCGGGAAACACCCATGTACCTGGCCATGAGCAAGGAGACGGATCCGGCGGTCGTCGCGGACCTGCAGAAGGCCCTGGATGAGGCCCGAAGCGCTGGAGAACTTGATCAGATTGTCGCCCAGTACCAGTAATCTGCCGGGGGGCTCGCCGACGATCAGAACCAGATGCCAACTGTGGGTTGTTCCTGTCTCTGAAGAATATTGATGCCCCGGGCTTTCATGGCATGCACCAGGGCATCGGTGTCTGCGTTGTTGAGAAAATCACCCAGGGGGATCTGTTGTTGCCTGTTGGTCAGCCGGACTTTGTGGCAATCAAAAGGCGTGTTTGGGGGAAAGGATTCCAGGCGGGTATTGTGGATTGGCAGGGTCCAGTCATGTTCCTTGCGGCTAATGCCGGCTTCGATGTGGATCGTGTCTCCCTCGATAGTCACCACCTCCTTGCGTTGGCAGTTTCGGGAGGTAACGTAGATGCCAGCGGCGACCCCTATCAATTCCAGTCCGGCAAAGGGCAGTATGAGCCAGACGCCAACCAGCGCCCAGCCGCCGGCGATGACGCCGGAGATCAGAGCCAGCAATACCCAGATGCGCACATTTCCGCGCCAGCTCAGCGAGCGGTTCGGGGTAAGCAGGAGCCGGAGGCCCCCAGGATAACGCAAACGTTCGACCATGATCCTCGACCTTGTGACCCCGGGAAGAGCGGTGATTGGATCTGTGTTTCTTGATCATAGTCAAAGAACGTGGGTCTGGGTAAATTTTGATCACCTGTATGGCGATGTATGAGCTTCGAGTGGGTATGAATGCTAGCCTTGTACATCAGGTGTGTCTGTCTGGATTGAAGCGAAAAAAGGATTCCGAATCATGAAGGTGATGGTTTTGGGCGCGACTGGTTTGACCGGCCACCTGGTGGTTGAGGGGCTGCTCGCCCGAGAGGAGATCGAGTCGGTGACGGTGCTGGTTCGCCGTCCACTGGCGCTGGAGCACCCCAGGCTCATTCAGCATCCGGTCGATTTCGACTCGTTGGGCGACCATTCCGAGCTTTTTGCAGTGGACGCCCTCATCTGCTGTCTGGGTACCACCATCCGGAAGGCCGGCTCCCAGGCCCGGTTCCGGGAGGTGGATTACGGTTATCCGTTAGCGGCTGCCCGAATCGGCCGGGAGCAGGGCGCGCGTGCGCTGATCCTGATGTCGGCCATTGGTGCGTCGTCCTCGTCCACCATCTTCTACAACCGTGTCAAAGGGGAATTGGAGGATGCCGTCCGGGATCTGGGGTATCCCTATCTCTCGATCTATCATCCCAGTCTGCTGCTCGGCGACCGACAGGAGCACCGAAAGGGAGAGAAACTCGGTCAAATGGCGATGCCGCTGATCAACCGGGTGTTGCTTGGCCCACTGGACAAGTATCGGGCCATCAAGGCGGAAACCGTGGCGTCAGCCATGGTGAATGAGGTCTGCGCGCTCGCCGCCGGAAAGGCGGATCAGAGGGGAAACTGGACACGGGAATACCCCGACATCGTCGCCCTTGCCGCCTAGGGACTAGTTGCCGTTCAGAATACCGAGGAGAAGGCGACCGGCAAGACCAAGAAGAACCGCTCCGAAGATTCGCTCGAACCAGACCGCACGACGCTTGAGGGCGACCAGCCATTTCGGATTGGAGAACAGCCAGGCAACGATCAGGTACCAGCTGGTGTCGATCACCAGGGCCGTGGCCGCATAGCCGAATTTGGCGAGCAGGCTGGTATCGGTTCCCACCACCTGACTGAACAGCGCCAGGAAGAACACCGCGATTTTCGGATTGAAGAAGGCAATCAGGAACCCGTCCCTGGCGGCGCTCTTGGTGGTGGGGGCGTCGGGCAATTCATCGTCTGCCGGCGACCGGGCGGTCAGTCCTTTCACACCCAGCCAGGCCAGATACAGGGCCCCGCCCCACTGGAGAATCCCGAAGGCAGTGGGCGATGCGGTAATGATGGCGGCCAGACCAAGAATACTCAGGAAGGCATAGATACCCACTCCGAGCCCGTGGGACAGAGCCGTGGTGACGCCATTACGGCGTCCCCCGCTCAGGGTTTGCTTGAGGACCAGTGCCAGAGACGGGCCGGGTGACATGGCACCAAGGATGCAGATGGTCACAACGGTCAGCCAGGTAGCAAGTGTCATGTCGGATTGGTCCTTTGTCGCGGATCAGGCTGCCAAGTTTAGCAGCCCGTCTTCGCCAAAAAACCTTGAAAAGGCAACTACTTCATAGGCCTAGTCGTTCTCCAGAATCCAGCGTGCGGCCTTTTCTGCAATCATCAGGGTCGGGGAGTTGGTGTTACCGCTGGTGATGGTGGGCATGATACCCGCATCCACCACGCGGAGGCCTTTCATGCCCCGCACGCGCATGTGAGGGTCCACCACGGCCATGGCGTCGTCGGCCCGTCCCATCCGGGTGGTGCCGACCGGATGGAAAATGGTGGTGCCGATGTCGCCAGCCAGCTTGGTCAGTTCGTCGTCCGTCTGGTACTGGACCCCGGGTTTGTACTCTTCGGGCTGGTATTTCGAGAACGCAGGTTGTGACGCAATCCTGCGGGTGACCCGAAGGGAGTCGGCTGCCACCTTCCGGTCTTCCGGAGTACTCAGGTAATTGGGAGCAATGGCCGGTGCCTCCTTGGGGTCGGCACTCCGGATGCGAACGGTTCCCCGGCTGGTCGGATTCAGGTTGCATACGCTGGCGGTGATCGCCGGAAATGGATGCAGGGGCTGGCCGAAGGCATCCAGGCTGAGCGGCTGGACATGGTATTCGATGTTGGCGTATGGGTACTCCTCGGAGCTGCGGGTGAAGAGGCATAGTTGAGAGGGGGCCATACTCATGGGGCCGGATCGGGTGAGCAGGTACTCCAGGCCAATACGGGCCTTGCCAATCAGCGAATTTGCCATGGTATTGAGTGTGGTCGCACCCTGGATCTTGTAGACCGAGCGGATCTGCAGGTGATCCTGGAGGTTTTCGCCGACACCCGGCAAATCCAGCACAACCGGAATGTTATGTGCCTTCAGCAGGTCTGCCGGGCCGATCCCGGACAGTTGCAGGAGTTGGGGGGATCCGATGGCGCCCGCCGACAGGATGACTTCGCGGGCTGCCTGTGCGATCTGCTCGCCCTTACCGGCGCGCTCGACGCGGACGCCGGTGCAGCGGGGCTCGCCGCCCGTGGTGTCAGTCTCCAGCCCCAGCACGTGGGTGGAGTGCCACAGGGTGAGGTTGGAACGCTTTTCCGATTCGCGGAGAAACGCCTTGGAGGCGTTCCAGCGCCAGCCGGAACGCTGGTTGACCTCGAAATAATCCACCCCCTCGTTGTCGCCCCGGTTGAAATCCCGGGTTCGCGGGATGCCCGACTCGACACAGGCCTCTGCAAAATCCTCCAGCACCTTCCATTTGAGTCGTTGGTGCTCGACCCGCCATTCCCCGCCGTGGCCGTGGTACTTGTCATGATCCGGATCGGCATCGCCACCGGCGTCCAGCCGATAGTGGTCCTCGTGGCGCATGAAATCCGGCAGGCAGTTGTCCCAGGTCCAGGCATCGTCACCCGTGATCTCGGCCCATTGATCGTAGTCCCGCGCCTGCCCACGGATGTAAAGCATGCCGTTGATGCTGGAGCAGCCGCCGAGGGTTTTGCCCCGCGGATAAATCAGCGAGCGCCCGTTCAGGCCGGGGTCCGGTTCAGTGCGGAAGCGCCAGTCCGTTCTGGGGTTGTCGATGCAGTACAGGTAACCCACCGGAATATGGATCCAGTGATAGTTGTCCCGGCCACCGGCTTCGATCAGCAGGACCCGGTTGTTCGGGGCGGCACTCAGCCGTTTGGCGAGCAGGCAGCCGGCGGTGCCGGCGCCCACGATGATGTAATCGAACTGTTCCACGTGTCCCTGTGCCTTGTTGTTGTCGGACATGGCGTTCTCCCGCTGTGAGGGTTATTTGGCGGTCGGCATCACAAACTCTGCGCCGGCATCGATGGAGTCGGACCAACGCTGCATGATCGATTTCTGGCGCGTGTAGAACTTCACCCCTTCCTCACCGTAGGCATGGGTGTCCCCGAACAGGGAACGCTTCCAGCCGCCAAATCCGTGCCAGGCCATCGGGACCGGGATGGGGACGTTGATGCCTACCATGCCCACCTGGATGCGGCGGCCGAACTCACGGGCGACGTTGCCGCTTTCTGTGAAGCAGCTGACACCGTTGCCGAACTCGTGGTCGTTGATGAGCTGTATCGCGGTGCCGATATCGGGCACCCGCACGCAGGCCAGAACCGGGCCGAAGATTTCTTCCTTGTAGATGGTCATCTCCGGTGTCACGTTGTCGAACAGCGTGCCGCCCATCCAGAAACCGTTCTCGCAGCCCTCTCCCGTGGTGGAAGCGTCGAATTCACGGCCATCGACGACCAGGTCGGCCCCTTCGCTGACGCCTTTTTCAATGTAGCCGGTGATTCGGTCGTGTGCCGCTGCGGTGACGATCGGCCCCATTTCGGCATCCAGCTCTTCCCCGTTCTTGACCTTGAGGGCCCGCGCTCGCTCGGCCAGTTTCGGAATAATCCTGTCGGCCACGTCGCCCACGAGGACTGCGACACTGATCGCCATGCACCGTTCGCCGGCGCTGCCGTAGGCGGCACCGATCAGGGCATCCACTGCTTTGTCCAGATCGGCATCGGGCATCACCACCATGTGGTTCTTGGCGCCGCCGAGGGCCTGGATGCGCTTGCCGTGTTTGGCGCCTTTTTCGTACAGCAGGTTGGCAATTGGCGTGGAGCCCACAAAGCTCAGGGCCTGAACGGTAGGATGCTCGATCAGTGCTTCAACGGCGTCCTTGTCGCCCTGAACGACGTTGAACACGCCATCGGGCAAACCGGCCTGTTTCAGCAGGTCGGCAATCATCAGCGAAGCGCTGGGATCCAGCGGGCTGGGCTTCAGAATGAACGAGTTGCCGGCAGCGATGGCAACCGGGAACATCCACATGGGAACCATGGCCGGGAAGTTGAAGGGTGTAACGCCAGCGACGACGCCCAGAGGCTGGCGAGTGGTCCAGTTGTCGATGCCGGTGCTGACCTGCTCGGTATAGTCCCCCTTGAGAAGTTGGGGAATCCCACAGGCAAACTCCACGATGTCGATCCCCCGGGCCACTTCGCCCTGGGCGTCGGTAAACACCTTGCCATGCTCGGCCGTGATGGCACGGGCAAGGTCATCCTTGTGCTTGTTGAGCAGTTCGAGGAACTTGAACATGACCCGTGCGCGACGGATGGGTGGGGTATCCGCCCATGCGGGAAACGCCGCTTCGGCGGCAGCGACAGCGGCGTCGACATCGGCGTGATTCGCGAGCGCGACCTGGCCGCTGACTTTGCCGGTGGCCGGGTTGTAGACGTCCTGGCTCCGGTCGGAACGGCCGGATGATATTTCGCCATTGATATAATGCTGGATCGTCGCGTTGGTCATGGTTGCCTCTGTTTTGCTGCGTCGGAATCGTTCCAGGAGCAGGGTTTTCCGCTCTCTGGCAGTCTTCATTCGTCGGTGGTGAAACTTTGATCATTCAGGCTAGGCGGGATTTATGTGCGAAGCAATTGAGATTTTCAAAATCCGGATATAAGGTTTGCTTATATTGATCCCAGTCGAGGAGTCCAGACAGTGCATCCGCTTCAGAGCCTGCGAGCCTTTGTGACCGTTGCCCGGGAAGGCAGTGTGTCCCGTGCGGCTGAACGTCTCCATCTGACCCAACCGGCGGTCAGCCTAAAACTCAAGCAGCTCCAGGAGGAGCTGGATCTGCAGTTGTTCCAGCGCAAGCCCCAGGGGCTGGTGCTGACTCCGGACGGTCAGGCACTGTTGCCCTCAGCGGAGAAGGCACTGGCCGCCATGGCAGCGTTTGACCAGAATGCCCGGGCAATGCACAGCACCGTTCGGGGCCGGCTGCGGATCGGTACCATTGTGGACCCTGAGTTCATCCGCCTCGGGGCGTTCCTGCACCGTTTGGTTGAACGGGCGCCCCAGCTTGAAACGGAGTTGCGGCAGGGCATGAGCGGCAGTGTGCTCAAGCAGGTCCGGGATGGACGGCTGGACGTGGGCTATTTCCTGGCACCACCGGGCGTTGGTCCAGGCCCGCAGGTACCGGAAGTGGTACATCGGGAGCTGGCCTCGTTTCATTATTATGTGGTGGCGCCGTCTGGCTGGGGGAACCGGATCCATGCTTCGGACTGGCCGTCGCTGGCGGCACTGCCCTGGATAACGACACCCGGGAATTCGGTTCACCATCGATTGTTGAACGGTGTCCTCGAGCCGCTGGGCCTGTCGCCGAACGGGGTTGCCCAGGTAGACCAGGAGGCCTGCATGCTGGACCTGGTGCGCGCCGGTGTGGGCCTGAGCCTGGCGCGGGATGCACTGGCCATGGCCGAGCGCCAGGAGCGGGGCCTGGTGATCGTTGACGGTGTCCAGTTGCCCTGTTCCCTGAGCTTTATCTGGCGCAGGGACCGGGAGGACGAACCCGTGATTGCCGAGGCCATTGAGGCGCTCTCCAGCGTCTGGAGCCTGGCTTCCGTAGCCTGAAGAGGGCGTCAGCCAAGGGTGGCATCCAGAAACATCATCACTGAAAATCCGCCCATCAGCGAGAACGTCGACATGGTTTTCCATTCCCGGTGGTGAGTCTCGGGAATGATTTCATTGCTGATGATGAACAGCATGGCACCCGCCGCAAAACCGAGCGTCCAGGGCATGACCGGTTCGGCCAGCCAGACCAGGGTGGCACCGAACACGCCGCCGATTGGTTCAGCCAGTCCCGACAGCAGCGCGATGGTGAAGGCCCGGATCCGGGAGTAATCGATCGCCAGCAGGGAAAACGCAACGGCCAGCCCCTCGGGAATATTTTGCAGGCCAATACCGGTGGCGAGCATATAACCGTTGTGGATGTCGCCCCCGGCAAAGCCGACGCCCACGGCCATCCCTTCCGGGAAATTGTGCAGGGTGATGGCAATGACGAACAGCCAGATACGGCGGATATGGGAAGCATCCGGCCCTTCCCGGCCAAGCTCGAAGTGTTCGTGGGGCAGTCGCTGGTGAATGTAATAGAGTGCGCCGGCGCCGGACAGCAGGCCGACAATGACGATGATGGCGGCAATCCAGGTGTGGCCGGTGAGCATTTCCCCATAGTTCAGGCCAGGCTGTAGCAGCGAGAAAAACGAGGCGGCCAGCATTACGCCGGCGGCCGCGGCCAGCATGCCGTCCTGCAGTTTATGAGTGAGGGTTCGTATTACGAACACGGCAAGTGCGCCGATGCCTGTGGCCAGGCCGGCAAACAGGCTGGCGAGGGATCCCAGCCAGACGATACTGAAGTCAGCGGACATTCGGGCTCCTGTTGATGGCTGTTCTGAGCATAGCAGTTAACGATGGTTCCCGGTTGGTCGTATGGTGGTTCGGCATCATTCTCGGCGATAACGTCGTTGTGACAACAACACAAATGAGGAGGGACGGCCATGGGTGCCTGGAGTCAATTCGAGTACCGACAGATCGACACCGGAGAGGCGGTCATCCATGTGGCCCATGCCGGCTCCGGCCGGCCACTGCTCCTGTTGCATGGCTATCCGGAAAATCAGCGGATGTGGCACCGGGTTGCCCCCGCACTTGCCCGGGACTTTCACGTGATCTGCCCGGACCTGCGGGGGTACGGAGACAGTAGCAAACCGGATTCCGACCCGGCTCATATCACCTACAGCAAGCGGCGGATGGCAGCGGACATGGTGGCGGTCATGCGTGCGTTCGGCTATGCGCGTTTCGGCGTCGCCGGCCATGATCGCGGGGCCCGGGTGACCCATCGCCTTTGCCTGGACTTCCCGGATCTGGTCGAGCGGGCCAGCGTGATGGATATTGCGCCCACCCTCCACATGTTCGAGCACACGGATCAGGCCTTCGCGACCGGGTATTACCACTGGTTTTTCCTGATTCAGCCGGACGGGTTGCCGGAGCACATGATCGGTCAGGACCCGGGATATTACCTGCGTGAAAAGCTCCGACGCTGGTCCGCACCGGGAGCCGAGTTCGACCCGGAGACGGTGGCGGATTACGTCCGCTGTTTCTCGCAATTCGAGACGATTCACGCCAGCTGCGAGGATTACCGGGCCGCCGCCACGATTGATCTGGTGCACGACCGGGAAGATCGAAAGGCCGGGCGGCAGATCCGTTGTCCACTGCAGGTACTCTGGGGCAGCAAGGGGTTCGTGAACCGGACCTATGATGTGCTGTCGGTATGGCGGGGGTACGCCCGCTCCGTTCAAGGCCGGGCTCTCGATTGCGGTCATTTCCTTCCGGAAGAGGCCCCGGACGAGGTTGTCGCAGAGCTGCAGCGGTTTTTCGGAGAAGGCGCCCCGGCTGAGTGACGGTCTGAGGTTCCCAGTGATCTCCGGGGTGCGCGCTACGCTTTCCGGTCCGAGTGCCCCAGGGATTTCTCCGGATTGATCTGATCCCGGACCCGCTGCTTTAACTCGGTGATTTCAGGAAAGCCTCCGTCTTCCTTGCGGGACCAGACGCGTTGATCGTTCACCCACACTTCGAAGATACCGCCGCTGCCGGGGTGAAGGCTCAGCTCCGATAGCTCACCGTCGAATGTGGTCAGCAGCTCCTGGGCCATCCAGGCCGAGCGCAGAAGCCACCGGCATCCGGTGCAGTAATGAATCGCCACTTTGTTGGTCATGTTGCGGTGTTCCGTTGTTCTTTGTCATTGATCAGGTAGTCCGCCAGTCGCCCGAACAACCGGTCCTGAAATTCACCGGAGAGGGGATACAGGTGGCCGGCATCCGGCATCAGGGTCAGGTCGGCCGAAGGCAGATTCTCGGCCAGGTGGCGGGCATAATCCACGGGCACAAAGGGGTCATCCTCGCCCTGGTATATCAGGATCGGTACACGCACGTCTGCGAGGTGGAATCCCCAGTCCTCCAGCTCGGTCAGCAAGTCCGTGGCGATCGCGGTGCCTCCGCTTTCCAGACAGACGAGCTGGTCTTTCCGAAAGGTTTCGCCCTTCAGGAAATGGTGCAGGAGGCGGCGGTCTTCCTCGCTGACAAGGCTTTCGGCTTCCCGCATGTAGAGGCCCGGATGGTGCCGTGACAGACGGACGACGATTCTCACCGCCAGTCGGACCAGTGCAGGGCTCAGGCGGGCCAGCCTCGGACCGGGCCAGCGCGTGCCCTCGAGAAAGCTGTGGCGACCCGGGAATTCGCTGAAATTGGTGTAGCCGGACAGGCAGACCCCCAGGTCCATGCGATCGGCCAGGGCATGAGCGCAGGCGATGGTTCGGGAGCCTCCGCTGGACCAGCCGACGTGGATGAAACGGTCAATGCCCAGTTCGTCGAGCAATTGCCGGATATCCTGCGGGTAGTCCAGCAGGTTCCGGTGTTTCTGGTAATCCGAGCCGCCGATGCCCGGTCGGTCCGGTGTGATGATCCGGAAGCCGTGGCGCCGGCCGCGCTCATGGAAAAACTGGCCTTCGAGGCGGGAGCCGGGCATGCCGTGGCCGAAGACGATGGGGTAACCGTTGGGTTCTCCCAGATCCGAGAACGCCAGCACGCGGCTGTCGTCCAGGTGCAGCGTTCGGTCATGTCCGGAAAGCTGTGGTTTGCTGGTCACGGAATCAGTTCGTCTTATAGGTCGGATATACGGATGGCGCCAATGTTGGCTGACACCCTACCACACCCCGCGCCTGCGTTTGTGCATGAAGGTACCAGCGTCTCCCGCCCTTTTTGAAGGTATCGGGTGTTATCCGGAAGGGGGCAGTTTCGGTGGTTGCCGGAATCGGGGTACCGTCCGCATGGCGGTAGACGCAGCTGGTTTCAAGCTGAACTTCGGTGGCGACCGGCAGGGCGATGAAGCCGTCTTCGCTAACGGTCGGTGCCTTGCCATCCACCGAAACAACTTTCAGGCATGGGCCCAGCTGAACCTTTTCGAGATCCTGGATGTATTCACTGAGGCAGTGTCGGGCACTCAGGAGGACAGTGTCCTCCGGGATGTCCCTGTTCCCGCCCGGAATCAGGGACTGGCAGCCCGTTAACGCCAGAATGACCGGGAGGAAAGGCAGTAAGCGTGGCATGGGGTCTCCTTGCCTGTGCCTTACCTCCCGCCGACGCTATTCAAACGTTCTGGGCCTCAATACGTCCGGTTTGAGGAAAGGCTTGGTGCCTGTGTTGTCATGGTCGCCCAGCAACGTGCCGTTCACTACTGTTCCATAGTTCGTGAATTTGTGGAAGTTCATGTACTTCTCACGGGTTTCCTTGACGTCCCCTGTGTAGCGCGGATCCTGGGGCCGTTCGTGCGAATTGATGAAGTTGGCGACCTGCCAGGCATCGTCGTCGGAGAGTGACCCCGGTTTGCCGAGTGGCATGTTGTTCTTGATGAACGACGCCGCCGTGAATACCCGGGTCATGCCGGCTCCCCAATTGTAGGAGCCATCACCCCAGAGCGGAGGGAACACCACCTCTCCATTCTTTCGCTGTCCCTGGCCATTCTCGCCGTGACAGATGGCGCAGTTTTCCTGGTAGACGGCTTTGCCGCGCGCGAAGTCGAGCTCCGGCGCCTCCTTACCGAGATGGCTGAATCCGCGCCCGCCGATATTCTTCTCGTACACCGGGGCCCCTTTGGCCAGCCATTGATGGTAAGCAACCATGGCCAGCATGTCGTCGCTGCCATAGGCCGGTGGCTTTCCGTTCATGGAGAAGGAGAAACACCCGGCAATCCGTTCTTCCAGGGAATTGACGTGATGGTTCTTGCCACGGTAGTCCGGCAGCGTTGTCGCTGCAGGCCAGATCGGCGCAGACCAGTTCATCCGACCTTCGCCAAGATGGCACGACTTGCAGTTCAGGTCGTTGAAAACGTACTTGCCCCGGAACTGCTGGGTATTCATGAACATGTCCCGGCCTTTGAGGATCACTTTTTTCAGTTCGGGATTGATGGAGTCGTCGTTTTTCAGGTCCTCCACCGTGGGCGCGTGGTGGACGTACTGCCCCTCCTTGAATTTGGGCAGGTTGACCGGAACCTCCGGTTCAGCCAGTGCAATCGGGCTTGCGACGATCAGGCCGGCGAGCAGGGATAGCGTCTGTTTCAGTGTCATGGCTCGGCCTCCTTTACTGTTTCGTGGCGTTCTGGCTGCCCAGGTAGGCGGCGACAGCGTCAATCTGCTCCTGGCTCAGCCGCTCGGCGATGGCCGTCATCAGCTGGTTCGGATCGTTATTTCGCTGGTTGTTCTGCCAGGCCTGGAGCTGGGAGCGGATGTAGTTGGGATGCTGGCCCGCGAGGGCGGGGAATACATGGCCGACGCCCTGGTTACCGGGACCGTGGCAGGTCGAGCAGGGCGGCACATAGTTGTCCCAGTCGCCTTCATTGACGAGTTTGCTTCCCATGGCCATCACCGACGCGTCCACCGAAGTGTCTGTCGATGTTTCCGGGACTGGCATATCGGCGTAGTAAGCGGCCAGATCTCTCAGCTGCTGTTCGTCAAAGTTGTCGATGTTGGGCTGCATGACGGGGCTGGTTCGTTGGCCGGCATTCATGTCCGCCATCTGTTTGAACAGATAGTCTGCGTCCATTCCCGCCAGCCGGGGGAAACCGCCGGCGTTGTTGCCGGCGCCATCGGCGCCATGACAGGCGGTGCAGGGAGCTCCGCTGCCGTCGCCCTGCGCTGCCAGGGTCGCGCCCCGGTCCGGATTGCCGCTGTCCGCGGCTGTGGCACTGGTTGCCGCCATTACAAGCACAGCCGCCAGTGTCGCGTGGAGAAGGGAGTTCATGATGTTCGCCTCCATTTTATATTTTGTTTTGTTATTACCATATTCCTAAAAATAATTTAGTCAATGGGTTTTGTGTATCCTCCCTGCGGCTATGGTGGTAGGGGAAACGGCGACCGGCGTGGGAAGCTGTCGGTCTGCCAATGCGGAGTGCCGCAACTCGTTGATCAGCGGTCCATCCCGATGGTAAATGTCGTCCCGGAACTGCAGGTGCCCCTGTTCATCGACCCAGGCGGTCCAGTACTGGATATGGATGGGAATCGGTATCGGCAGCACAACCGTGGTCGTTTCGCCGGTCGCCAAAAGATCGTTAATTCTCTGCCGGTCCCAGTCCATGTCGTTGGCCAGCAGTTGTTCAGCCAGGTCGAACGGTCTCTCGACGCGAATGCAGCCGGAACTGAAGGTGCGTTCCTGTCGACCGAACAGGTATCGGCTGGGCGTATCATGAAGGTAGACATCGTAGCGGTTCGGGAACATGAACTTGACGCGGCCGAGCGCATTCTTTGGCCCCGGGCCCTGAACCAGCTGGTAGGGAAAACGGTTTTTCGAGAGGGTATCCCAGTCCACGGATCCGGGATCCACTTTGCGTCGATCCGCTCCCCAGCCTTCAAAGACCTCGATTCCCAGCCGCTCCAGATAATCCGGATCACGTTGTATTTCGGGCAACTGATCCTCGATCATCAGTTTGCGCGGTACGGTCCAGGTCGGATTGAACACCAGGTAGCGTATCCGGTCCGAGAAGACCGGCGTCTGACGGAAAGGACGGCCGACAATCACACGGCTGTGAAGCACCTCCTTGCCGTTCCTCACCATCTGTAGCCGGAAGCCCGCGATATTCACGAGCACATAGGTATCCCCCAGTGAATCCGGGAGCCAGCGCCAGCGCTCCAGTGACGCATCAATCTGTCGAATGCGTTCCACCGGCATAAGGTTGAGTGCGTCAAGTGTCTGGCGGCCGATGATACCGTCCGGCTCCAGGCCGTGACGGGCCTGGAAGTCAGGAAGGGCCGCCTCCAATTCCCCATCGTAGAGCTCTGAGGAGGCAGACGCATTGGCGGACAGATCTTCCAGAGCGATCAGGCGTCGGCGTATGACCGGCAGTCGCGTGTCTGTGTCTCCCGGGCGAATGGATGGGCCGTCCGGAATCGGCAGCCAGGGCTGACCGAGCAGCCGCGACAGGTGTTCACGGGCCTGGACCAGCTTCAGGTAGTCGGCATTTCGGGGGCGGAGATCCTGCAGTGTTTGCGCCAGGCTCCCATTGTCCAGCGCTCGGGTCAGAAGAGGAACAATGTCGGTTCTGCGCCCCGTCAACGTCCATTCGGCATGAATGGACTCCGGATTGACCTTTCCATCAGCGAGATGCGAGGCCGCCAGCAGAAAGGCATCGGTAAACAGAAGGTCGCGATCGGCAATCAGATCGTCCGAAAGCGTTGCTTCCGGTCGCCGGGCCAGCTCCTGAAGCAGTTCGCCGTGGTAGTCCGCCGGATTCAGTCCATCCCGGGGCAGGCGTTCGATCGCGTCGGCCAGCGCTTCCCGGCGGGACTCTTGGGCCCAGGCCAACCGGTAGCCCCGGTTCTCATAGAATCGCTGCAAGGTTTGCCGGGCAAGGATCGCATCGCCGAGGACCTGCACGGCGTAGCCTGCCTGAAGGGCTTCGATGCGCTGCACCAGGGATTGTTCCGGTGCTCCGGATGCATGGGCAGCGATGGCAACCAAACCTGCGAGTATGGTGAGGGGCCATTGCCAGCGGCGTTTCCCGATATCCATGGCATCAACTCCCGTGCCCCCGGTCAGGGGCGCCTTGTCCTTCAGACGGGATCTACCACAGCGCCATCTGTTCACCGTCTGGTCGTCGGAAGAGGTCGGTCCGCAGCGGCTCGGGTTGGTGGAGATTCAGCCCCAGCTTCCTCGCCCGCTGTCTGAAGCGCTGACGGATCAGGTCCGCATAGGGGCCAGTACCCGTCATCCGGCGACCAAACGTTGAATCGTAGCTGCGTCCGCCTCGCAGGTCCCGGATCCGGTTCATCACGTGACTGGCCCGTTCCGGGAAGTGCCTGTGGAGCCAGTCCTGAAACAGTTCGTCCAGCTCATAGGGTAAACGTAGCATAATCCAGCTGGCTTGCCGGGCACCGGCCTCTGCGGCGGCCTCCAGTATTCCCTCGATTTCGTGGTCGTTCACGAAAGGAATCACCGGGCCGAGAATGATGCCTACGGGCACCCCGGCGGCTGACAGCTTCCGGAGCAACGCCAGCCGGGTGGCAGGCGCGGCGGTTCGGGGTTCCATGCGTCGTTTCAGGTCGTTATCCAGGGTGGTGAGACTGATTCGGACCGAACACAGGTTGTCACTGGCCAGTTCGGTCAGAAGGTCCAGGTCCCGAAGAATCAGCCCGCCCTTGGTAATAATGGAAACCGGATGGTGGTAGTCCCGCATGACCTCGAGCAGTGAACGGGTGATCCGGTGTTCCCGTTCGATGGGCTGGTAGGCGTCGGTGTTCATTCCCAGGGCGATGGGGGAGGGTGTGTAGCCCGGCTTGTCGAAGGTCTCCCGAAGCTTTTGGGCGGCATTGGGCTTGGCGATCAGGCGGGTCTCGAAATCCAGCCCCGGCGAGAGGTCCCAATAGGCGTGGGTGGGTCTGGCGAAGCAGTAAATGCAGGCGTGTTCGCAGCCACGGTACGGATTGATCGACTGGTCGAAAGGCACATCCGGTGACTGGTTGCGGCTGATGATGGATGTGACAGTCTCCCGGACCACCTCGGTGGCCACCGAATCCGGGCACAGCTCGTCGTCCGGATCCTGGTACCAGCCGTCGTCGAAAGCACGATCCGTCGCAATGGGTTGGAATCGGTTGGCCGGATTCCGGGCCGTACCGCGGGTTTTCATGGGATCACCAATACTGTTTATTTGTACAGTATTGGTGATCCTACCCTGCGCTACCCGTGAGGGCAAGCCGATGCGTTAACCCTGTAACGTGAAACGCTGCGAGGACGCGGTCAGCTCCCGGGTCTGGCTGGAAAGCCGTTCCACGTGAGCATTCAGTTGCTGGCGAATATCGGCGGTTTCCCGGGTATGGCCATGGATCTGCTCGACTTTCTGGGCGATCTCTTCCGTGGTGGTGGATATGCCATCGATGGAAGAAACCACCTGGTTCATGTCGCCGGCCAGCTGATTGATCGCGCCGCTGATCCGGTCAATGGCTCCGGCGGCCTCTTCCGCGCTTTTTTCGCCCTGATCGGCAGACGCGAGGCCTTCCTCCATCAGTCGGGTTATCGCACTGGTTTCCTTGTTCAGGGAGCTCACGATCTCGGCGATTCCATTGGTCGCTGACACGGTTTTCTCGGCCAGCGAGCGTACTTCATCGGCGACCACGGAGAAGCCTCTGCCGGCTTCACCGGCCCGCGCGGCTTCGATGGCTGCGTTCAGGGCCAGCAGATTGGTCTGTTCTGCGAGACCATTGATCACATCGACAATGGAATTCACCTTTTCTCCGGTTTTGCCCAGCTGACCAATCTGGGTGTGGGTCTGCTGGATTCGTTCAGCCAGCGCGCTCATGCTGTCGGCACTGCGTTTGATGACCTCGGCGCCGTCTTGAGCAGCGGTGTTGGCGTTCTGCGCAGAATCGTTGACCGACTGGGTGTATTGGGCGATGTCGACGGCCGTGTGGGAGATTTCCTGAACGGCGGTGGCGGTCTGCTCGGTTTCGTCTTCCACCTGTTCGCCGTTCCGGCCCATTTGCGCAATGAGGGAATTCAGTTCGGCTTGCAGTTCGGCCAGGGTCTGGTTGCCGGAAATCACCTGGCCAATAACGTCGGACATATCATCCAGCATCTGGTTTGCGGCACTGCCCAGCCGGTTGAATTCGTCTCTGGCGTTGCGGCCCGTTTGAAGCCGCTGACTGAGATCACCGGATGCGACGCGGCTCAGTAAGCCGACGACTTCATCAAGGCGCCGGACCAGTGTCCTTGACGCGGCCGTCAGGGTCAGTACGAGGACCGCCAGCACAATCGCAGCAATAATGACCACGAACCAGGTTGCGGTGCCCCGGGCCTGCTCTGCGGTGGTACCGGTGCTGATGATCAGGCCAGTGCGTAACGCTTCATCCTGGTCCGTAATCTGGTTATGGATCGTTTGCCTCAGAGACTGCAGTTCGGTTTCCATGCCGGACAGTTTCCCAATGACCGCCTGGGCCTCGTTGAAGGCTTTTTCGAAGCCCAGCACTGCCTCGCCAATCACAGTGTCCTGCCAGTCCATCTCTTGAACCACACCGGTCATGTGATCGAGCGTGTCCCGGATGGTTTTGGCATTTGCCGGGTCGTAGGTTTCCAGATAATCACGGTAGATGGAGGAAATCGTGTTGATGTCATTGTCGAACAGGGAAATGACGATTTTCCGGAGATCGTCGTTTACGTAGGTGGTCAGTTTGGCTTTCAGACCGTCCGAGTAAGTCAACCCGAGCTCCTGGCTGCTTTCAAGCCACTGTTGCCGGAGTTGAGTATACTGCGCCATAGCTTTGCGAATGTTCTCAGCCATCCCGCTGATAGCCGGATCAGGCAGTGATGCCGCACGCTGGGCCAGTTCTTCGGACTGTTGCTTGAGTGAAGCCAGACGCTTCAGGTAATCGTCCACCTTGTCCGTGCTCAGGTCGTCACTGACTCGCTCGACGGTAAGCCAATCGGTCAGGAGTGTCAGGGATGCGGCTTCGTAGTTCCGTGCCTCTCCACGTGCTTCGTACGCGTCCGTGACCTTGCTGAGACCACTCAGCGACGTCAGCAGGACAACGGCCAGCCCCACGAAGGTGGCGGCGATCAACAGGTAGAATTTTTGCTTCCAGGACAGGGCCATGCGTATCCTCCGGGTTCCCTTTCAAGCCGTCCGGCGTTGTGCCTTTTAATGTATCGGCGCGGGGAGCGATATCTGCAGTGTTAATCAGGAAAAATGATCAATGTCTGATCTGAGTGTCATCCAGTATGTGCTGATTGGCCTGGCCTTCATCTGGAGTGGCTTTGTCCGCTCCGGTCTGGGCTTTGGCGGTGCCGTACTTTCTTTGCCGTTCCTCCTGCTGATCTATGATCAGCCACTGGTGTTCCTGCCCATCATCGCAGTGCATCTGCTGATCTTTTCGTCCCTTACCATCTGGATGAACAACCGCAAGCGCCCGGAACAGGCGGGGGCGGAGCACACGGGCACAGTGGACTGGGCGTATCTCTGGCGCATTCTGGGCATTATGATCGTGCCCAAACTCATCGGGGTCTTCGGTCTGATTACGCTGCCGGGGAACGTCCTGAGCGCCATTATCTTCGTGATTGTGGCGGTCTATTCCATCTCGTACATCCTCAACAAGCCGTTCCGGAGCGGTAGCCGGACGGTCGATACCCTATTCCTGATGGTGGGCGGCTATATCAGCGGCACCTCGCTGATCGGAGCGCCGCTGGTAATTGCCGTGGCAGCCCAGCACCTTCCGAAGGAGAAGTTGAGGGACACCTTGTTTGCCCTCTGGTTCATCCTCGTTCTGATCAAGCTCGGTGCGTTCATCTGGGCGGGTGTGGATCTGCAGCTTATCCACCACCTGTGGCTGCTTCCCTGCGCCACCGTCGGGCATGTCATCGGCCTGTATGCCCATGAGAGGATGCTCAAGGCCGAAACCCCGGTCTTTTTCCGGGTCCTCGGCGTGGTCCTGTTGGTCGTCAGTTGCGTCGGGGTATTCAGCGTCCTCGATCTTTGAGGGCTGGCGGGGCCGGAGTTAGCTGGCCCTGCCGAATACGCGTCCGAAAAAGCCGACTTCCTTGATGTCGGGCATCCCCAGATCCTCCAGCTGCTCCATCGCCTGCTGCCAGAAGACCTCCGGAGTGTCGAGGTGGGCGACTCGGGCCCTCTCTTCCTTGTCGTAATGGTTGTGCTCACCCTCGATGCCTTCCGCCATGATGGCGCGGGCCCAGAGGCAGATCGCGGCGCGCACGGTTCGGAGCAGATCGCTGTAGGTTTGCCGGCTGACGGAAATGGCCAGGTCGGCGTTCAGATTCAGTCCCTTCTTCAGCCTTTCCAGATCGTCCGCTTCGAGCGACACCCGGTGCCCACTGCCTTTCTTGCAGGCCTGGCAGATCTGCTCAAGCTCTTTGGTCCCCTCCACGAGATCAAGGCGGCCAAATTGCGCCTTCTGCTCCTCCTCGATCGGTGCCGGTATCCAGCCGTACTGGGGGGATTTGGCCACAATATGGCCTGGCTGCTGCCGTCGGTAGGGAGGGGCGGATTCCCGGTCCTGGTAGCCGTCGAATTCGGTTCTTAGCCAGCTGGCGAACTTACGGTGTCGCAGCATCATGGCCAGGGTAATGGCCGAGGGCATGATGTCCTCCAACAGTTCAGAGTCATCAAACAGGCGGCTTTCCAGGTGGTTGACGGATGCGGACATGATTACCTCCTGCGCAACGAAAGCCTCCGTTCATGGCTACCGTTGCGGGTTCTTGTTGTTTTTGGGCATCTTCGGTTGTGAAGATCGATTGCACTGCCTAAAAAGTAGACATGGGACGTCGGTTTCACTGTTGTAAAACATTTTCGGTTCGTAACGGAAGGTAAGTTCCGGAGGACGATATGGCATCCGATACGGATTTTCAGGCATTGCGGCAATCGATGGTGGATTATCAGATCGTTGGGCGGGGAATTGATGCACCGCTGGTGGTCGAGGCGATGCGTCGGGTTCGTCGCGAGGCGTTTGTGCCGGAGCATCTGAAAAAGGAGGCGTATGCCGATGGGCCGCTTCCGATCGGATCCGGTCAAACCATTTCCCAGCCCTACATCGTGGCCCTGATGGTGGATGCCCTTGATCTTACGGGCGGCGAAAGGGTACTGGATATCGGGACGGGCTCCGGTTATGCCGCGGCCGTCCTGGCCTGCATTGCCAGCGAGGTCTTCAGCATCGAGCGTATTCCGGAGCTGGCGCAGCAGGCCCGGATCAATCTGGAGGTTGAAGGATTCGATAACATACGTGTGCGCTGCGGGGACGGGACGCTGGGTTGGCCGGAAGAGGCTCCGTTTGATGGGATCGCCGTGGCAGCCGGCGCGCCGGTGGTGCCCGAAGCACTCAAATGCCAGCTGGCGATCGGGGGGCATCTCGTGATCCCGGTCGGTTCGGGGCAGGTGTCCCAGTCGCTGTTGCGAATTACCCGCCTTTCCGAGGACACCTATTCCAGGCAGGATCTCGGCGGTGTGCGGTTTGTCCCCCTGCTCGGTGAGCAGGGGTGGTCCTGACTCAGCCCCGGCGCTCGTGGGTACTTTCGAAAATCTTGTCCGCCGATGCGGCAACGAACCCGGTATAAAGCTGTCCGTCCGCTTTGGGGTAGCGACGGGCAAACTCGTAGAAACAGCTGGGGATCACGGCCTCCCTGTCGGAAAACGCCACCGGCACCCGGTCGGCCATGGTTGATGACTGTTCCAGCAGATCTTCCGGGGAGCCTTTCACTTCGCCTCCGGAATCGTTCACGGTGAATCCCTGGTCTTTCAGAAGCTGATTCATCTCGACAACAGACTGGATGCTGTCCAGATGATTGATGCTGACCGTAAAGTGGTTCGCCCGATAGCCCCACGCAGCCAGCCAGGAAGCGTACTCGCTGACTTCCGCAAGCATAAGGTAGGTTTCATGACTGATCTGCCATGGGCGCCCCGAATACGGGAAATCGGATCGCCGGACGCGGTCGGGATCGACCTCGGACACCAGGTTCCGGATGGTTGCCTGTATCGGTTCAGGAAATTTCTCCACCAACAGCTCCGAGATGAACACTTTCGGCGCGTCCTGGTCCGGGTGCTCATAGTGGCGGGCGTATAGCTTTTTTGCCTCGAAATGGTACTCGCCGCCGGGCTGATACCCCAGAGCCAGAAAGGGTTCTGCCAGGGCGTCGAGGCCAACGGGATCGAGGTTGAAGGTTCTCAGCGCGATGTGATCGTTCACGATCGGCCGGGATTCCCGTTCCGCGAGCAGCTGGTGAACCCGTTCGGCGGACGGAGTGACCGACCGGTACTGCTCCCAGAGTTGGCTGAAAAGCTCGTGACGCTCAGTGTGCATGATGTCTTTCTCCAAAGCGGTGTGCGTTCATGGCTGAGGCATCGGGCTGTTCATGGGGCCGTGATGCGCTATTCGGTTGCAGCGGCAGGCTCCAGGCAACGCCGTCGGCCTGGAGGCCAAGGTTTTCGGCCAGACGGGGGCCGATCCTCACCGATTCGCCAGTGGCAAGCATGTTGTCATGCTCCGTGATCGTTGCCCGAAAATCCGACAACCGGCCGTTCGCCACGATCATCGGACTCATCAGTTCGTCCGGAGCATCGCTGGCGTTGGCATCGAGAATGACCGAGGCACGCCGTGACTGACGAATACTGCGAATGCGGCGCAATTCCGCCTCGACCGTTGGTCCCGCATCGAACAGGTCCACGAAGCCGCGGGGGCGGAATCCTTCGTTCTCCAGCATGCGAAGGGCAGGCTGTGTCTGCGGGTGTACCTGGCCGATGACAGCCCGAGCTTCTCGGCTCATCAGGTGGGTGTACAGTGGGGCGCCAGGCATGAGTTCGTCAATGAAATCGGTATAGCCGGCCCCCACCAGGCTGGTCGCCGATGCAAACTCCATGTCGACAAAGTGTTCCCGCAACCAGCTCCAGAAGGGGGACTGTCCCGCGGCATCCGACACCCCTCGCATCTCCGCAATCACCGTGCTGGAAAACCGATCCGGGTGCTGGGCCATGAACAGGAAGCGGACCCGCGACAACAGTTTGCCGGCATTGGCCCGCCGGAAGTCCGGACGGAGATACAACGAACAGATTTCGGTGCAGCCTGTGTAGTGATTGCACCGGGTCAGCGTATCGACCTGCTTTCGCAGCCCCAGCTCCCGGGAGTGGTGGACCACGGTATTGTGATGGAAATGATAAAGCGGGCGGGTCTGGCCGGCGCAGGCTTCGATGCCGGTGGTTCCCATGATCGAACCGGTCGCCGGATCCTCGAGCACAAACAGATAGTGCTCATCGGAGGGAGTCTCAACCTCGCGGGCAAAGCTTTCGACCGAGTGCTCAATCTTGCGCAGGAGCGCATCCCGATCGGGCATCAGGGATGTAAAGCCGGGGCCGGATTCGTCGGCAATCCGGTAAAGGGCGTCCAGATCTTTGGGGGCAACCGGTCTTATGAGCATGGCCAGAGCTTCCTGCAGGGTTTTGCGCCAGTATGAGGTGCCTTCCTGCCGGTTTGCAGTTCCAAAACGATCGAAATGATCTATTATTTGAGCAAATTGAGATATTCAGGTGTCGGAATGATTAATGCGCAAGACGAGAAACTGCTGTCGCTGCTTCGGCAGAACGCCCGGGCCAGTGTCACCGACCTGGCCAAGGCGCTTCATGTTTCCCGTTCCACCGTTCAGAACCGTCTGGCACGTCTCGAACGGACCGGCGTGATTCGGGGCTATTCGGTTGAGCTTGGTGGGGATTATCTGGCCAGTCAGGTGGAGGCCCACGTGTCCATCAAGGTTGTGCAGAAACTGACGGCCCGGACGAATACCGCACTTGAAGGCATCCGCCAGGTCTCTCAGCTTTTTTCGGTCAGTGGGGAATACGACCTGATTGCCATCGTCCAGGCGAGCTCTCTGGAAGCCCTGAGCAAGGTGCTGGACGATATCGGAAATCTGGAGGGCGTCGAACGGACCAACTCCGCCGTGGTCCTGGAAACCCGGTTCCGCCGCTAGTCGCCAGGGGCGTCAGGAACCAAGCAATCCAGCGTAGGCGCAATACAGAAATGCGCCTGAGCCCACGAGAATCAGGCCCCAAGCGGGAAAAATCAGAAATGAACGAGTCGACGTTTTCATAGCCACCTCCTGCAGTGATGCTATTGCATACGCGTCTTTCCTCACTCTAGACCAGTTTTGACGTATGTCACGTCGGATGATGATGTTCCGGGCGCCTGCGGAGAATTGGTTATCACAAACGGTGGTAAATGCTATTGAGCTCGGGACGAACTGGGCTACTATGAATCGGGATTCATAACAATAAACAGCCTCCGCACGCACTGGCTGGACAACAATTATAAGGAGTTGCGCATGGCGGAAGATTCAAGCAGGCAAACGTCGTTGCACTGTTTCTTTTACTGGGCTGAGCACCGGCCGGACAGTGTCTACCTGACCCAGCCGTATCCGGACGGGCGGGTCGAGGATATCACCTGGGCCGAGGCGGCAGACCAGGTTTCCCGGATGGCTGGCTACCTGGTCAGTCTGGGGCTGCCGGCGCACAGCAGTATCGCCATTCTGGGTAAAAATTCCGCGCACTGGATCCTTGCGGATCTCGCCATATGGGCCGCCGGCCATGTCAGTGTCCCGTTGTATCCGACCCTCAATGGCGAAACCGCCGCCTACATTCTTGATCACAGCCAGGCACAACTGCTGTTTCTCGGCAAGATGGACGGCACAGCCGATGGCTGGAACGATATAAAGCAGCATATGCCGGAGGATCTGCCCGTCGTCTCGCTACCTTTGTCGCCGCGCAAGGACACGCCGACATGGCAGGGGATCATTGAGCGGCAGGCGCCCGAAACGCCGCGTTGGCCGGATCCCGATGAGCTGGCAACCATTGTTTACACCTCCGGCAGTACCGGCCGGCCCAAAGGCGTAATGCACAGTTTCCGGAACATGGTGTCGGTGGCGGAAGGGTTGCAGCAACTGTTTCCCGTCGGGACCGAAGAACGCATGCTCTCGTACCTGCCCCTCGCCCATGTGGCGGAGCGGGCCGCGGTTGAGACCCAGTCGCTCTACTATGGCTTCCACCTTTACTTTGCCAATTCCCTGGACACCTTCCAGGAAGACCTCCAGCGTGCCCGGCCGACCCTGTTTTTCTCCGTACCCCGCCTGTGGATGAAGTTCTATCTGAGCATCAATGCGAAACTGCCGCCACGGAAACAGAAACTGCTGTTCAACCTTCCGATCCTCGGTTCCCTCGTCAAGAAAAAGGTGCTTCGTCAATTGGGGCTGGATCATTGCCGGGCGGCGCTTACAGGAGCAGCGCCGCTTTCTGCGGACATCATTGCCTGGTATCGCAACCTGGGGCTGGAGCTCCTTGAGGTCTACGGCATGTCCGAGAACTTTGGCTACTCCCACGCCAACCGTCCCGGCGCCGCGCGGGCAGGGTATGTCGGTGTACCCAATCCCGGAGTAGAGCACCGGATCGGTGAGGGCGGGGAAGTCCAGGTCCGGAGCCCAGGTCAGATGCTGGGGTATTTCCGTAATGAAGAAAAAACCCGGGAAGACATCACCGAGGATGGTTTCCTGAAAACCGGGGATATGGGCGAGATCGATTCAGACGGCTCGCTGCGGATAACCGGGCGGGTCAAGGATCTGTTCAAGACCGCGAAAGGGAAGTATGTGGTACCGGTTCCCATCGAGAACCGGTTCAATCATCCCGGTGCGGAAGTCGTCTGCGTTGCCGGTGCCAATCAGCCACAGCCGTGCATGATGGTGTTGCTGTCCGACGAGCTCCGGTCAGCGCTCGCCAATGGGGCGGACAGGGCGGAGCTGGAACGGGAACTGGCAGCGGAGCTGGATGCCGTCAATACGGCCTGCGAATCCCATGAGAAAGTCGCATTTCTGGCTGTCGTGAAGGAGCCCTGGACGATGGAAAACGGCATGCTGACACCGACCATGAAGATCAAGCGAAATGTGATTGAGGCGTTCTACAATGCCCGCATGGATGACTGGTTTGCGAGGAACACCAAAGTCGTCTGGGATTTCTGACTGGTTTGAGCTGCATTCATACGAAAAACGCCGGCAATCTGCCGGCGTCTTTTTAGGTCTGCTCCCTGATTGCGCTATGCGAATCAGTGGCCGCCCTGGATCTGTGTCATGTCCTGAGTCATCTCCGCTGTCCTGCGGTTGAAAACTCGAACCTTGCGACTGATAAACTGCACCGCCTGCTTTGCAGCAGCACGGGTATACTGGCGCCTGACCTCAGCACTGTTGTGGAGGATACTGGACGGCAGGGGTTGAACGGTCGCGATATGGTTCTGAGTCATAGCGCCTTCCTCCTATACTATCTGGTGGATTAAGTAGGGATCTATCTTTAATTTACAAACTATTATAAGGATTCTTTTTTGCAGCTTGAATACGTTAAAATCCGTATCCGCGTTGCAAATATGCAGTGATTATGGACTGGGATTATCTTCGATACGTAAGGGCTCTTGCAATAGGTGGAACGCTTGCAAAGGCCGGTGAATTACTGGGTGTGCACCAAACCACTGTTTTGCGGCGACTTGACCAGATGGAAGAGTCGCTCGGTGTGCAGTTTTTCGAACGCAATCGGGACGGATTGCAGCTGACGCCCGTTGGAGAAATGGCCTTTCGGGAGGCTGAACGACTGGCCACGGACATGGAAAATCTCCAGCGAAAACTGGTCGGAGGTGACTCGGCGCCGGTTGGCAAAGTCCGGATCGCGGCCGAGGACATGATGATGAACGAACTGCTCAGCCCGATTCTGGCGGAGTTGGTTCGTGAGTACCCGGACATCGAGCTCGAGGTCCTCACGGATAACGACGTGGCCAATCTCAGCCACCGGGAAGCCGACCTGACCCTGCGTCCGGAGAACAAACCCCAGGCAACCCTGGAGGGCGAGCGGATCGCAGCCGTTGAATCGGCGGTTTACGGTGCGGCCCGGTATTGCCGGCGTAACCGGGATATGGACATTGAGAACCGACCGGAGGAGTGCCTTTGGATCATCCCGGACGAGACCTTCAGTCAGCTGGCGACCGGGCGCTGGTATCGCAAACACCTCAAAAACGTGTCTTCCTTTATTCGATGTAACAGCCTTCAGTCGATGGTCTCGCTGGCGCGGGCTGGTGCGGGACTGGCGGTATTGCCCTGTTATATTGGTGAGAGCGCCCGGGAACTTCGCCGGCTGTCCGATCCCCTGGAGGGCGAAAGTGTGGATCTTTGGCTACACGTCAATCAGGATACCCAACAGATGGCGCGGGTGCGGATTGTCATGGAGTTTCTGGTGGATCGGCTGCGGGCCCTGGAGTCGGCGATCGAGGTCAGTCCGACGCTCTGATCAGCTTTCGGTCGAACAGAAGGGCCAGAACTGGTACCAGCGCCAGCACTGGAATTCCTGTTCGCACTGCTGCAACTGGTTGTCGTATCGAAAGGCGCGGGCCCTCACCCGGCTGGCCAGCGACTTCAGTGCGGGTTTCGATCGATAGGAGCCGCTGGCGTAGCCACTCCGGCCTTCATGGTAAGCAAGGTAGAGCTCTCTGGGGGAGGTCAGGGGGATGCCGAGCCGGTCATGACTCAGGCGGTTATACCAGCCGACAAAGTCCAGCGCGTACTCCATATCGGATCGAACGGTGAGCCAGCTTCCGCCATTGGCCTCGAGGTAGTCCCGCCATGCGGGATCCAGGGCCTGGGCGTAGCCGAAAGCCGTCGTGGGCCGGGTCCAGGGAATGAATCCCCAAAGGATCGCTCTGGGCGGCCTGGCGTGGCTGCGGAAGGACGACTCGTAATAAACGAACGCCATCTGGGTGGCGATCGGTGTGCCCCATTTGTCCCGGGATTGGCGGGCATAGTCGTACCAGACGGTGTGTTCCCGGAAAATTCCGCACAGGTTTTCGGGATCGCTGGGTGGGCCCGGTTCCAGCAGACTGAAACGGAGTGATGCCCAGATCGCCACCAGCAGGCCCAGCAGTGGCCATCCGTACCATCGGGCCCGGCGGCGCCAGACCTCAAGCTGTTTCATCAGTCGGCGAGTACGCCGGGACCGGGACTTCCCCATCTATCCTACCAAACCGTCATCTGTACCTGTGCGTTATCGCTTGCCGAAGCGCCGATGTGCATGCCATAAACGGCATGTTCTCAATTCAGGATGATAGTGAAATGCGATTTGCCACCCTAGTTAAACCTCTTTTATTCGCTGCGTTGCTCGTCGGTGACGGCGTGGCTGAGGCAGCGACCACGTCCCGGCAGGTTCTGGAGGCGTCGCCGATCGACGATATTGTCGCGCAATACCCTGCGATGATGAGCCGGGGAATCCGGCAGGGCCTCCAGCGGAATGACCAGGTGCCTCCAGTTGTGGCCAATGCGATTGGTCAGGTCGTGAGCAGCAGCATCCGGGCCGAGGACATTGAACAGCGAATTCTGGACGACCTGGACCGGTCGCTCTCTGCCGAACAGCTTCAGTCCGTAAAGGATTGGTATGAAACACCGCAGGCCGGCAAGCTGTCCCGGGCCGAAATCGCCGCCTCTGCGCCCTCGGCGTGGCCGACGATCCAGCAGCAGGCACCGGCACTGAACAAACGCTTCAAAGGTACGGACCGTGCAAAACTGTTTGATCGCTTCGATCGCGCGTCCCGGGCAACGGAAAGTGCGGTGGACACCGCTGTTGCACTTCAGTTGAGCCTGGCATCCGCCATGTCGGCTCTCAGTGGCGAGCCTGCGTCGGACGCGCAGACCCGTCAGCGCATTGAAAGTCAGCGTGACAGGCTAAAGGGGATCGTGGGCCAGCAGGTTTATGACAGCTACCTGTACACTTACCAGGATTTCAGCAATCAGGAGCTGAAGCTGTACCTCGATTTCCTGGAGAGCGATGCCGGTTCGGCATTTACCCGGGTGGTCACCCGGAGCATCCAGCAGGCGATTACCGAACCGGTGGACAACATGGGCGCCCAGATTGCCCGGTTCCTCAACCCGGCACTGTCAGGCGGTCAGTAAATTGTCCGAGTTCCCGGTAAAGGACCTCCCGCTGCCGCTGGTAACGATGGGAAAAATGAAAGGCGATCAGTTGGCGGACCCGCGCTTCGTTGGCGATCCGCGCACAGGCTTCGGTCGTCAGGTGATGGGTCCGGTGCGCCTGGTCGCGATCTTTCACCATAAATGAGGCTTCGCAGAACAGCGTGTGCGCTCCCTTTGCCAGATCGGCCACTTTACGCAGGTTCTCGGGACTCTCGGCAAAGTCGGTCGCGTACGCAATTGATTCACCGGGGGCCTGTATCAGCAGCCGACGGGCAAGGTCCCCGGCCCGGAAGGTGGAATGCCGGTCGGGCGAAATCAGGGTATCCGGGCGCTTCCGAAGGACTGCCATCTTCAGGTCGTGCAGCCAGTGGCCGGGTTCGAAGTTCCCGGCTCTGAGTTGATCATTGCGGACCTGGAGTTTGCCAAAGGGTTCAAAGGCGTAGGCCAGTACCGGCGTGCCATGGTCCAGCAGGGCGGCCCGCACCTGAAAAACCGGCTCACTGTGCAGCACCCCTCCCGGCGTTGGTCGATCCTCCAGTGGTGTTGAAGCGCTATCGCCCACCCGGATACGCCAGCGCTTGAGATGGTCGCCGTGCCATTCATTGACTTCGAAAACCGGCCCCCGGTCTTCGATTCTGTCCCAGAGGATGCCGCGGATCATGCCTGCGACGTGGTCCATCAGTCCCGGTGGACCGAACAGGCGGCAGGGTGGAAAGTGGCCGATCCGGCTGCGCAGGAACCACAGGAAACCGCCGATGTGGTCCGCGTGACAATGGGTGATGAAGACATCGCTGACCTGGTGTGCCGAGCGGAGGGGCATGCGCCCGGTATCCCCCAGATCGAATAACAGGCTGCGAGACTGGTGCAACATTCGCAGTTGCATCAGGGGGTCTCCGCCAACACCATTGACCAGTGACGCCACCGTGTGACCCACTCTCGCGGCCACCTGCGGTTCCGTCGCGACACTGGTGAGGGCGCCCAGTTGGACGCTTACCTCGACGGGGTGGCTGCCCTTTGCCTGGTCATCCATCGAATCCCTCGTTCTTCGGGTCGGAAATTTGTACTGGACCCGATTTGGGTCCAATCTTCCTAGTATATGCCGTGAGGAGAGCTCCTATGGACTTCAATGCCTATCAGAAATCCCTGTCCTCACAACTCAGAGGAATAGAGTGCCCGTTTCCGGAGTCGGAATACAATCAGCGCCTGAGACGCGTGCGGGACGGAATGGCCGATGCGGACTACGGTGCGCTGCTTCTGACTGACCCGGCGGATATTTTTTACCTGACCGGATACAGCACGTTTGAAGTGTCCGTCCACGTGGCCCTGGCCGTTACCCAGGACGACATGTTGCTGCAGGTACCATCGATTGAAATGGGGCCGGCGATGGTGACCACGCGGGTGGCAAAGGTGAGCGGCTACCGTTGGGAGGGCATCGGGGAAGTGCTTGAGCCCCTGGTCCAGACCCTCAACGATGGCGTCGAAACCGTCGCGATCGATGCCTGGCATGGATCCCTTCGGCAAGGCGTGCTGGAAGGGTTGAAAGCCCGGCTTCCCGGGGTGCGTTTCGTCAACAATGGCGGACTGCTCAAGCGTATCCGCATCGTCAAATCTCCTGCGGAGATAGACTACCTGCGGGAAAGCGCAAGGATTACGGGTATCGGGCTGCAGGCCGCCTGTGCGGCGGTCCGGCCCGGTGTGACCGACAATGAGATCGCGGCCGCGGGTGCCAAGGCGCTGATCGAGGCGGGCAGCGAATTCATGAGCATGCAGCCGATCGTCACCACGGGCCGCCGGAGCAGCGTGATCCATTGCAACCACAAGCGAACGGTGGTTCAGGAAGGCGATCCGGTTTTCCTGGAGTTCGGTGCCGCCTGGCAAAGGTACACGGCCCCCATGATGCAGACCATTGTGGCGGGTGGGACTCCGAGCTCCGAGATGCGCCGGGTATTTGATGGCTGTCGCCGGATTGTTGATGCTCTTCTGGAAACCGTCCGTCCGGGCGTTACTTTTGACGAGGCGGCCCAAAGGGCGGAGCTGGCTCTGCAGCCACTGGCCGGGAAAGTATTTTTTTCAGGGGTCTACGGTTATACCGTGGGGGCCCAGTTCCCGCCATCCTGGGTTGAAGGTTCCGGTTTCATTGCCAAGGGGGGAAACACCGAGTTTGCGCCGGGAATGGTCTTCCATCTGCCGATCTGTCTGCGGGTGCCGGGGCAGTGGGGCATTGGCTGCAGCGAGACGGTCATCGTGACCGAGAGCGGGGCGGAGCCGATCACCCGGAACCCCTGGACGCTCGGCTCCTGACCCCGGTATCGATCAGCTGCGGGAAGTCACTTCCAGCAGGTGATAGCCAAACTGGGTCTTGATCGGCCCGATCACGGTATTCAGTTCGCTGTTGAACACCGCCTTGTCGAATTCCGGCACCATCTGGCCCGGTCCGAACGAGCCCAGGTCGCCGCCGTTGCGACCGGATGGGCAGGATGAGTGCTGTTTCGCGACTTCGGCGAAGTCCTGACCGCCTTCGATCGCCTTTTTCAGTTCTTCACACTTTGCTTCGCTGTCTACCAGAATGTGGCGTGCGGTTGCCTGTGCCATGATTCGTATCCTTTATGGTCTTTGAATGAATACTGCAGAGAGGGAGATGCTGCCCGGACCGTCCGCCGGAGGCAAGCGGTTTTTATCCGTGTTTCTGCGGCCTCACGCTGCTCCGTTCAAACCTGTACAATGCCGGCTTTCTCTCGCCGGCGCCCGACCGGCCCCACGTTGATAGGTTTGTTTCTTGATCTCCACCGCGAATATCACCATGCAGTTCGGGGCCAAGCCCCTGTTTGAAAATGTTTCCGCGAAATTTGGCAATGGCAACCGTTATGGCCTGATCGGCGCCAACGGCTGTGGCAAGTCCACCCTGATGAAAATCCTCGGGGGCGATCTGGAGCCCTCTGCGGGCCAGGTCATGCTCGAGCCCAACACCCGTCTGGGTAAACTGCGTCAGGACCAGTTTGCCTATGAGGACTGCACGGTGATGGATACCGTGATCATGGGCCATGAGGAACTCTGGCAGGTGAAAAAGGAGCGGGACCGGATCTATTCCCTGGCCGAAATGAGCGAGGAAGACGGCATGGCGGTGGCGGACCTGGAGGTCCGGTTTGCCGAAATGGACGGCTATACCGCGGAATCCCGGGCGGGCGAGTTGCTGCTCGGGCTGGAGATCCCGCTTGAGGACCACAATGGCCCGATGAGTGCGCTGGCACCCGGCTGGAAGCTTCGTGTGCTCCTGGCCCAGGCGCTGTTTTCCGATCCGGACGTCCTGCTGCTGGACGAGCCCACCAACCACCTGGACATCAACACCATCCGCTGGCTGGAAAGCATCCTGGTGGCCCGCAACAGCACCATGATCATCATTTCCCACGATCGCCACTTCCTGAACAGTGTCTGTACTCACATGGCGGATCTGGACTACGGCGAACTGCGCCTGTTCCCGGGCAATTACGATGAATACATGACTGCCGCCACCCAGGCCCGTGAGCGCATGCTGGCGGACAACGCCAAGAAAAAGGCTCAGATTGCCGAGCTGCAGCAGTTCGTCAGCCGCTTCTCGGCCAACGCATCCAAGGCCAAGCAGGCCACCTCCCGGGCCCGGCAGATCGACAAGATCCAGCTGGAAGAGGTCAAGCCGTCCAGCCGTGTCAGTCCGTTTATCCGGTTTGAGCAGGGCAAGAAGCTGCACCGTCAGGCCGTTACCCTGAAAGACCTGAGCAAAGGTTTTGATGGCGTTCCCCTGTTCAACAAACTGAACATGCAGATTGAAGCGGGAGAACGGGTGGCCATCATCGGCCCGAATGGCATCGGCAAGACCACGTTGCTCCAGTGTATGGCAGGCGCCTACGAGCCGGATGCCGGCGAGGTAAAATGGACCGACAGTGCCGAGGTTGGCTACTTCGCCCAGGACCACACGGCGGATTTTGCCGACGATGAAACGCTCACCGACTGGATGGCCCAGTGGACCAAGGGCGGAGAGCAGCTGGTTCGCGGCACGCTTGGGCGGATGCTGTTCTCGGGTGACGACATCGGCAAATCGGTCAAGGTGATTTCCGGGGGCGAGCAGGGGCGCATGCTGTTCGGCAAGCTGATCCTGCAGAAGCCCAACGTGATGCTGATGGATGAGCCGACCAACCACCTGGACATGGAATCCATCGAGGCACTGAACCTGGCGCTGGAGAATTACCCGGGGACGCTGATTTTCGTCAGCCACGACCGGGAGTTTGTGTCTTCGTTGGCGACCCGGATCATTGAGCTGAAGGCGGATGGGGTGACGGACTTCAGTGGGACTTATGATGATTACCTTCGGAGTCAAGGGTACCTGTGAGGCTCAGGCGTTGGGTGCGGGCGGCCGTGTGAGACTGGCTTTCCAAAACCCGCTCCTTCGGCCCGTCCCTGGGGCGCTTGAGCTCCGCCATCCTTGGCTCCGCACAGTTTTGGAAAGCCAGTCTCACACGGCCGCTCCAAGTTGTGAGTGAGCCTCAAATCAAACATTGGAAACGTAAAAGCATGGGCGAGACCGAAATCATTAACGCCACCCGACAATGGGTCGAAGACGTTGTCGTTGGTTACAACCTCTGCCCGTTTGCCAAACGAGAACTGGTCCGGAACCGGGTGCGGTTTGTCGTAACGGACGCTCAGACCGAAGACGAGCTGCTGCAGGCACTGCACTCAGAGCTACAACGTCTGGACGACGAGCAAGAGATCGAAACCACACTTCTGGTGCATCCGGGCGTTTTGCAGGACTTTGGGGCCTACAATGAGTTTCTGGATGCGGCCGACGGTCTGTTGGCGTATCTCGAAATGGAAGGGATCTACCAGATTGCCAGTTTTCATCCGAATTACCGGTTCGAAGGCACTGAGCCGGATGCAGCGGAGAATTACACCAACCGTTCTCCGTTCCCGATGCTGCACCTGTTGCGCGAAGCCAGTCTGGAAGCGGCGATCGACAGCTATCCGGATGTCAATGGCATCCCCCAGCGGAATATTGAATTGATGGAAAAACTGGGCGCCGGGAAGATGCGGAGTATTCTCGAGGCTTGCGTTGATGCTTCCAGCCCGGAGCAGACAGGGGAGTAAATAGCAGGAATGGCTGGGCAGGCGCTTTCAAAACTGTGCGGAGCCATGGATGGCGGAGCCCAAGCGCCCCATGGATGGGCCGCAAGGAGCGGGTTTTGAAAGCGCCTGCCCAGCCATTCTTTGCACAGACTTTCAGGCCAGGGACGGCGAACTCATAATTGTCGTTCAAGACACATACCAGAAGAGCCAGAACATATGGGACTGCTTTTCGAGCAAATTGACAGCCAGCCGTCGGAAATCGGGGAGATTACACTCCGTCGCCGTCGCATTCCGGCGATCGGTGATCGCGACATCTTTGAGGTAAAGCTCGGCGATGAATTTCTCATGTCCAGCATGTTCGTGGACGCCGAAGTTGCGCTCTCGGACCTCGGCCTGAATGCCTGCGAAGGGGATAACCTCAGCGTGGTGGTGGGTGGCCTGGGCCTTGGTTATACCGCTGTGGCCGCCCTCAAACACGAGCGCGTGAGCGAGTTGCTGATTGTCGAATACCTCGAACCGGTGATCCGCTGGCACCAGCAGGAACTGGTGCCGCTGGGGGCTGACATCAATGCGGATTCGAGAAGCCGTTACGTCCATGGCAGTTTCTTCGATCTCGCCGTTGCCGAGCCGGAGACCGGTGGGTTCGATCCGGATGAGCCGGGCCGGCTGTTCGACGCCATCCTGCTCGACATTGACCACTCGCCCCGTGCTCTCCTGCACGATTCCAACGCCAGCTTCTACACCACCGACAACATCCGTGGCATGGCGCGCCAGCTCAAACCCCGGGGAATTTTCGCCATGTGGTCCAATGAAGGTGAAGATCCCGAGTTCATGGCCGTGCTCCGGGAGGTGTTCGTTGATGTGGAGTGTCATGTCGTGACATTCTTTAATCCGTTCCAGAACAGGGAATCGTTCAATACCGTATATGTAGCCCGAAAACCGGATTGAGCCGTATAGAGTTCGTATGCCTGCAACCACGCACCGAACCCGCCCTTTCAGCGCCAGCCAGCGCCTGCCGGACACTGGTGAGCCGCTGGTGACCCTCGATCCCGCCGACGCGGGAGCACAGCTTGCGCAGTTCATTCATCGCCATCCCAGACTCCTTATCCTGACCGGGGCTGGTGTCAGCACCGACTCCGGTATTCCGGATTACCGGGACGGCGATGGGGCCTGGAAACGCAAGCAGCCGGTGCAGCACCAGGATTTCATGGCCAGTGATCACACCCGGCAGCGCTACTGGGGGCGGAGCCTGATCGGCTGGCCGGTGATGCGAAACGCCACGCCCAATCCGTCCCATTTCCACATCGCCGATCTGGAACTGCTCAATCACAGCAATCTGGTGGTCACCCAGAACGTGGATCGGCTGCACCAGAAAGCGGGGACCCACGGGGTTCTGGATCTGCACGGTCGGGCGGATGAAGTACTGTGTATGAGTTGCGGCTATCGGTGTCCCCGGGATGAGGTCCATGATCGCTGTGCGGATCTGAACCCCGGCTTTCTCAAGTACACGGCAACAACCGCTCCGGACGGGGACGCGGATCTTGATGTGGACTTTGCCGATTTCCGCGTGGCGGATTGCCCGAAGTGCAGCGGCATACTCAAGCCGGACGTGGTGTTCTTTGGCGACTATGTCCCGAAGCAACGTGTAACGTCTGCCCTGGATGCTCTGCAAGCCAGTGACGGACTGCTGGTGGTTGGCTCGTCACTGATGGTGTATTCCGGGTTCCGGTTCTGCCGTTACGCGAAGGAATGGAACAAGCCCATGGCCACGCTGAACCTCGGCCGTACCCGGGCCGAGGAGCTGGTGGACCTGAAGCTCAACGCGCGCATCGGGGAGACCTTGCGCACAGCGCTTGAGCGTCTTTGAACCGGATCAGGCAAAACCCAGGGTTTTTCGCCATTTGCGGAGCAGGAAGTAGGTGTCGTGCTGCCAGGGATGAAAATCCGGACGGAAGTAATCCAGGTATTCCGGCACGATCGCAGTAAACATGCCGCGGCGCCCCCAGAGCCGATTCAGGCCGCGGGCCCAGGATTTCAGGTTGGCCAGTTCCCCGTCTTCCCGCATCAGTTCCACGATAAAGGCGTGGATGGCGACCATCACCAGAACCGTGGCCAGTGCCATGGTTCCCATCCGGATTGCATAATCCGCTGGTCCTTTTCCGTACACCTGCTGATAGGCATCAAAGGCGACTGCCTTGTGCTCGTTTTCCTCAACGCAGTGCCAGGCCCAGAGGGTTCGCATGGTTGGATCGATGGCCTCTACGAGGTCTTCCCGGCGCAGGAGCTGGGCCGAGAGGATGCCGGTAAAGTGTTCCAGGGCGACCGTGCCGGCCAGGTGTACCCGTTCGTTTTTCAATAACGGGAGATCCTTGACCGACAGGAATCCCCGGGTCCATCCCTCCAGCTTCTTGACATCAAAGCCGTTGCGGATGGCGCCTTCGTTGAAATGCCCGTGTTCTTTGGCGTGCATGGCTTCCTGTCCGATGAACGCACTGATGTCCTTCTGCAGTTGCGGATCCTGAACCTTCTCCCGAACCGCCCGGACGCTGGCCACGAAATAGCGTTCGCCATCCGGAAACAGCGCCGACAGGGCATTGAACAAGTGGGTCATGAACGGATCGTTATCGACCCAGTGGCGGGGTACGTCGTCAAAGCCGAAGTCCTGGCGACGGACCGGGAAAGATGCGGTGACTGCAGACATAGTGAAAGCCTCACTGATTGATCGGGATCGCCCGACACAGTACGAGGCTTTGCGCGCTCTTGTCCGGTCAGAAGGGGACAGATGTTTGTCGGACCGGCGTAACGTCGACGAAAGTCGAGGTCGCGGGGAGCGGAAGGACCGCTCCCCGGTTCAGGATTACAGGAGGTTGTAGATAAAGACTGTAGCCACCGCAATCGGCGTGACAAAGCGCACGGTCACGTACCAGAGCTTGAAGGCCGGTGCGGACAGGGCGAGTTCCTTTTCCATGGCCTGGCGCGACATCACCCAGCCGGCGAACACCGCGACTGCCAGGCCACCGAGCGGCAGCAGAATGTTTGCGGTGAAGAAGTCCAGCAGGTCGAAGATAGTCTTGCCTTCGAGCATCGGGATGAAGCCAAGGGGGGTGACATCGGACCAAAGGTTCAGGGACAGAATCGAGGCAATGCCCAGTGCCCAGCACACGATCCCGGCAATCAGGGTGCTGATGGTCCGGTTCATCCCCTTGCGTTCTTCGAGCCATTCCACGATCGGTTCCAGTAGGGAGATGCCGGATGTCCAGGCGGCAAAGATCAGCAGGACGAAGAACAGGGTGCCGAAAAAGCTGCCAAACGGCATCTGACCGAAGGCAAGCGGTAGGGTCTGGAAAATCAGGCCGGGACCGGCACCTGGTTCAAGGCCGTTGGCGAATACCACCGGGAAGATGGCCAGCCCCGCAAGCAGAGCGACACCCGTATCAATGATTGAAACCGTGATCGAGGTTTTCGCGATGGAAATGCCCTTGGGCAGATAGGAGCCGTAGGCGATCATAACCGCCATACCGAGGCTCAGGGTGAAGAAAGCATGCCCCAGCGCGACCAGAAGGCCAGTGGTTGTCAGCTTCGAAAAGTCCGGCTCAAACAGGAAGGCTGCCCCTTTGGCGAAGCCGCCGGAGGTCATCGCGTAGCCGACCATGATCAGCAGCAGAACGAACAGGGCCGGCATGAGCAGGGTTACCGCCCTTTCCAGGCCTGAGTGAACACCTTTCGCCACGACGACCATGACCAGGGCCATGAACACACTGTGCCAGAGTAGAAGGGTGAGCGGCTCCGAGAGCAGACCGGAGAAGATCGCACCGATGGCATCGGCCGACTGGCCGGTCAGCTGGCCGCTGGCGGCGGTGCCGACGTAGGAAACGGCCCAGCCGCCGATCACCGAATAAAACGAGAGAATCAGGAAACCGGCCAGGATGCCGATGGCTCCCACCAGCTTCCACGCGGGCTTGAGGCGATCCCGCTCGGCGATCATTTGCAGGCTTTTGACGGGGTTGTGACCGCCCCGCCGTCCGATCATGACCTCCGCCATCATGATGGGAATGCCAACCACGGCGATACACAGCAGATACATCAAGACGAATGCGCCGCCGCCGTTTTCACCGGTGATGTAGGGAAACTTCCAGATATTGCCGAGCCCCACCGCCGAGCCCGTGGCGGCGAGTATGAAGGCGAGTCGTGATGACCAGAGTCCGCGCTTGGCGCTGGAACCCTCAAGTGCCCCGCTGTAGGTGGCGGAACCGGATGAAGTGACAGACATGACAGTCTCCTGCAGTACTTGTTGTTGTCAGGGAAAAGAGGGAGCCACAGAACCTGTGGCTCCCAAGGGGGAAGCACCAGCGTCAGGTCAACCGGTGCCAGCCAACCGCATGGGCGCCAGCCCAGCACCCGCGGTGTGCTTCTGGAATCGCTCCTCTGCCAGTTCGTTGGCAATATCACCGGTGGGAAGCCCGGTGCGGTCAGAGCGATTGAAAATTTCGGTCAGGGTGTCGCCAATGGTGTCGACGTGTTTGCGAACCGTTTCCGGCGTTGCGTCGGTGCGTTCGTAGAACACATCGATGATGCCTCCGGCGTTGATGGCAAAGTCCGGCGCGTACAGGATGTCCTGCTGTTTGAGCATGGCATCGTGCTCCGGACGGTCCAGCAGGTTGTTGGCGGCACCGGCGATGATGCCTGCCTTCAGTTTGGGAATGCTGGCGTCGTTGAGGACTGCCCCCATGGCGCACGGTGCCACGACGTCCACCGGTAGGAACAGGATGTCCTCGGCGGAAGCGGGTCTGGCGCCCAGTTCGTCCACGGCGCGCTGGAGATTGTCCTGATGGATGTCGTGGACCCACAGTTCCGCTCCGGCTTCGCGCAGATGTCTGGCCAGACGGAAACCGACATTGCCGACGCCCTGGATAGCGACTTTCAGTCCGGTCAGATCGTCATGGCCGAGTTTGTGTCTTACGGCCGCTTTCAGGCCGATGAAGGTGCCATAGGCTGTCGCCGGGGATGGATCGCCGTTACTGGGATTGCCGTCAAAACCGGTCCGGTTGGCGATGCCGGCCACGTAACGCGTGTGCCGGCCCATCACTCTCAGATCCGCGACGCTGGTGCCTGAGTCTTCCGCCGCACTGTAGCGGCCGCCGAGGCTTTCCAGATGTTTGCCCATGGCTTCCATCAGCGCCTCGGTCTTGTGTTCGCGAGGATCACCGATGATGACGGACTTACCGCCACCCAGGTCGAGATTGGCGAGTGCGGATTTGTAGGTCATGCCCCTGGACAGGCGAAGGACATCCCGCAGGGCTTCCTCGTCGGTGGCGTAGGGAAACATCCTGCAGCCACCGAGGGCCGGGCCCCGTGAGGTGTTATGGATGGCAACGATAGCTTTCAGGCCGGTTTCCGGGTCGCAGAAAAAAGACAGGTGTTCGTGATTATCGAATTCGGGGTGACTGAATACGTTCATGGTTTTCACCGTTTCCAGATACATTGGGGCACAGGCGCCAGGGCGCTTGAACAGGTGCCGGAATCAGTTGCAGGTCAGGCTTGGCCGCGGTAATCAGGAGCCAGGGTCGGCGATCCTTCCGGTGCCCGGTGCCGTGGCAAAGTCGACAGGGCGTACGAGCCTGTGGAAACGGTCGGGATTCGGTGAACAGTCAACGAAACGGGGAGGGCGTTTGCGCCCGGAGTATGCAGAATAAGGCATGTCGAAATCCTCCTCCACCTGCCGGATCGCGGCGGTAGATGGCTGTCTTGTTCTTGTCGTCCGGCTTGTGGCCGGCTGCTCGATTTCTGGTGTCCCTGCCCGATGGATTGCGTCGGGGTGCCTTTGTGGGGCCGGACAAAAAACAACCTAGCGTCGATTGACGTTAACGTCAACGTTTGGATGGGTTACAATTTGCCAATTACCTGAGAAACTCAAGCAAGCCTCTGATCAGAGGCGATAATTTTTTTCGGAGTAAGGGTTTCTGCTTATACGCATGCGAGGGGTTCCGGCTTAGCTTCCTATGATGTCTGATCGCTCCTATCCCTATTGTCTCGAAGCCCGGAAGATTCGCAGCGAATTCTTCCGGCTGTTGCCCATCTCGTTATTCGTGGTGGCATTCGGCGCTGCGTTTGGCCTGGCCGCTACCCAAAAAGGGTTGGCGCCGCTCGAAACCATCCTGATGAGTGCGGCGGTGTTCGCCGGTGCGTCGCAGTTTGCCGCCCTCGAACTCTGGGGCAATGAAATTTCTCTGCTGCCCCTGGTGGCGGTGGTTTTTGCCATCAATTCCCGTCATCTTCTGATGGGGGCGTCGTTGTACCCCATGCTCAGGGATGTCGCCCCCGGCAAACGATACGGATTACTTCTGCTGCTGACCGATGCGAACTGGGCGGTTTCGGCCCAGGAATACCAGAGTGGCCGGCGCAACCTGGAGGTGATCGTCGGCGGTGGGCTCGCTCTCTGGCTGGCGTGGATTGTCGGAACCTGGCTGGGCGCCTATTTCGGAGGTTTGCTGTCCGATCCCAAAAGCCTTGGGCTGGACATGGTACTGGGCTGCTTCCTGCTCGCGATGGCATTGGGGGGCAACAAGTCTCCCCGTGTTCTGGTTGCCTGGACCGTTGCCGGGGCCGCCTCTCTCGCGGCATGGAAATGGCTGCCACCGAACACCCATGTGGTTACCGGAGCACTTGCCGGCGGAATGGTCGGCTTTTTCTGGACCGACCGCCAATCCACCACGAGCAGCGGAGAAACAACGTCGTGAACCTCTCGACTGCCGATTCCGGCGTTCTTCTGGTCATTGCCATCATGACCCTGGTAACCCTCACAACCCGCTTTGGCGGGGTGTTCGCCATGTCATTCGTGCGGATCAGTCCCAGGATTGAGAGCTTTATCAACACCATGGCCAGTTCGGTGCTGATTGCCATTATCGTGCCTATGGCATTCAGCGGGGACGCCGGCGCCGTCGCAGCCCTCTCGGTCACGGCGGTAACCATGCTTGTGGTGCGCAAGCCGCTGCCCGCCATCGCGGCGGGTATCGCCGCTGCTGGCCTGGTCCGTTATTTTCTCCTGTAATCAGTCAGCGGATTCGGCCATGGCGTTGGGATTTCTCAACGCCAGCTCGCCAATGCCCGGTAATTTGATGCCCAGGGCCAACGGGTTGACGCCCAGTGACAACCCCAGAATGTTGACTTCCAGCCCCTCCCGAACGCCTGCCAGCAAACCGAAATAGCCGCCGAGGCTGACCTGGTAGCCGCTTCCACCGGGTACGGCCGCAATCAGACGGTCACCCAGGTAATCCTTGCCGATGGCATGATTGGGCAGGGCGACCTCCAGCCCCGGAACGTCCCGAATTACCCAGGCGGTAAAGGTATTGCTGTTGGGGCCCGGCCAGGCCTCGTATTCGGTGGGATAGGGGTACCGCTGAATTGCGTCGTAGATCCCCGGAATCAGGCGGGCGGCTTCGTCACCGCGGATGTCGGCGTACAGGGTCGGCTCGGCCCCGTACCAGCGACGGTCCGGTATCGATGGGCGCGAACTGACGACGTAGTGGCGCCAGCCGGTGACCTCGTGGACCCGGTATTGTGTCGCCCCCTTTTCCTTGGTGGCAATCCAGGTGTGGACCGCAAAGTATCCTCGCCAACTCCAGGCTCGTGCCCCGTATACCTGGACAACTGCATCGTCGAATGCATCGGGTTTGGGGGCAATGTCCGCGCTCTCTCGGCTCGCGGTCTGCCAGTTCTCGGCGCCGTGCAGGCCACCGCTGACCGCCATGAGCAGTGGGCCGGTCATCAGGATCGTAAGGCTGGCGAGAAACCAGGCGGCACTTCGCTTCACAGTTCTTTTCATGGTTGTTGCCCGGCCTTTATTTGATGGCGGCGTCCCGGTCTTCTAGTCTCAAGGTACATGCTCCAATTACTGGGAGATACCCTATGTCAGATCACCATGTCTACAAAAAAGTAGAGATCGTCGGTTCCTCGAAAACGAGTATTGAGGAGGCCATCGAGAACGCGGTGGCCGAGTGTGGCAAAAGCGTAAAACATATGGAGTGGTTCGAGGTGATGGAGACCCGCGGCCACATCGTTGACGGTAAAGTCGGCCATTATCAGGTGGTGTTGAAGATCGGGTTCCGAATTACCAACAGTTAGTCGCAGAACTGTATGGCCCTGGTAACGCGTTGGGAGGTCCCCTGATGATGCATGAAAAGGATCTTCCCCTGCTGGTGGATCTGTACGAGCTCGCGATGGCGCAGGCGTACTGGCACGAAGGGATGCAGGAGCGTGCCGTGTTCAGCCTGTTCTTCCGCGATCTGCCTGAGCATCGCAACTTCGTTCTGGCCTGCGGTCAGCGCAACATAGCCGAAGTGCTTGAGGGCCTGCAATTCTCCGAGGATCACATCGAGCGCCTGAGACAGCTCAACCGGTTTCAGCCGGGCTTTCTGGAGTGGCTGCGTTCCTTCCGCTTCAGTGGCAGCCTGCACGCGGTTCCCGAGGGAACCCCGCTGTTTCCCCAGGAGCCGCTGCTGGAGATCGAAGCGCCGATTGCTGAAGCTCAGATCCTGGAAAGCCTGGTCATGAATTACGTTCACCTGGAATCGGTGCTGGCCACCAAAGCGGTGCGGTTGGCGCTGGCGGCGGACGGGCGTCCCGTCGTGGATTTCGGGCTGCGGCGCATGCATGGCATTGATGCCGGTCACCGGAGCGTTCGGGCGTTCCGCCTGGCCGGTCTTTCGGCCACCAGCAACGTACTGGCCGGGCTGGATTTTGACATGGACGTTAACGGCACCATGGCACACAGCTTTGTTCAGGCCTATCCGGACGAGCTTGAAGCCTTCAAGGTATATGCCCACCTGTACCCGGGTACCACCTTGCTGGTCGATACCTATGACAGCCGACGTGCGGTCCGGCGCATTGTGTCATGGTTGCGTGAGAAACCTTTGACAAACATCGGAGCCATTCGGCTGGACTCCGGCGATCTCGCCGCAGAGGCGAGAGACTGCCGGAGGATTCTGGACGATGGAGGTTTTCCACAGATCAGGATCATGGCCAGCGGTGGCCTGGACGAATACCGGATTGCCCGCCTACTGGCAGAGGAGGCGCCGATCGATGGCTTCGGCGTGGGCACCGCTATTGGTGTGGCGGCGGACGCCCCGGCCCTGGAACTGGCTTACAAGCTGACCGAATATGCCGGCGAGCCGAAGATGAAGAGTTCCTCTGGAAAAGTCTCATTGCCGGGACGCAAACAGGTCTTCCGGGTGCTGGATGACGATGGGCGAATTGTCCGGGACACCGTGGCTGGTCGAATGGAGAATGCGGAGGGTCGGCCCCTGCTGGAACCAATTATGGAAAATGGCCGGATACTACCCGAAGCGATCGGCCCACTGGCCTCACAGGTTGACGGCGCGCAACAGGCCATCGCGTCACTGCCGGATCCGCTGTTGGGCCTGGAGCCTGCCGAACCGGTCCCGGTCCAAATCAGTGACTATCTCACCCAATTGCAGAGGGACTCCCTCGCTGTCGTTGCAGGCCAGCGTCGCTAGCGAAGCATCCGGTCCCGGATTTCCTCTGCGAGCGAGTTCATCAACTCCCGGGCGTCCTGTTCGTGCAGAGAGTGACATTTCTCCTGCATGAGCCGCCGATCATGGTCGGATGGATGGGTAGACACTTCCTTCAGGAGGTCGAGGTACTGACAGGCGGCGAGATGGGCCTTGATTTCCGTATCCACGAGCCGACTGATCAACTGTTCCACTTTTCCGCTGCAGAAAGGGCGATGGCGATTCAGTCCCTGGCGGGCTTCCAGCGCCGCATTGCGGGCTTCGAGGCGCAGGTCTCCGACCGGTTCCCCGGCCTCAACCGTTCTGAGGAACTGGCCGGTCTTGTCATGCAGTTGCCAGAGCTGCGGCCAGATCGTCTGGTAGGCCACCTTTTCCGTCTGATAGGCATTGCCCTGGAGCGCGTCGGTCGTGCTGCTGGCAGAGGACGTCGGGCCGTTGAAATGGGCGACGCGGATGTCGTCGATCTCGCGCCAGAGCGTGTCGGCCTTTTCTCGAAGTACCTCCAGTTTCTCACTGTGCTGCTGGCGGATACGGGAAGCGTACATGAGCGCCGACAGGGCAATGATCAAGGCCACACCTGCCAGAATCAGAAGGCCATGTCCGGTAGTGATGATCGCGGGCAGGAACTGGGTGTCCATGATACGCCGTCCTTTTTGACCCTGTTCGCGGATCGGTCCCCTCAGTATAGAAGCTAATCCGGTTCCTGTTGGCGATAGGGCAGCAGGGTCTGGGCTTCACGTTGATAGGCCCGGACCTGGACGGCTTCCTCCAGCGTGAACTCCCGGATAGCCTCCCGGAATCCCTCATGGAGGATGCCGTGCCAGGAGTGGGTGAGCGTGGGTTCGAAGCCGCGCACCAGTTTGTGCTCACCCTGGGCTCCGGCGTCAAAGCGGGTAAGGCCCAGGTCGATGGCTATTTCGATGCCCTGGTAATAACAGGTCTCGAAATGAAGGTGATCGAATTCATCGAGGCATCCCCAGTAGCGCCCGTAAAGCGTGTCACCACCGGTCAGGAACAGGGCTCCGGCGATCATCCGGTCTTCCTTGACCGCCATGACAATCTCCAGGTGCTCGGGTAACCGGTCCCGCAACAACTGGAAAAACCGCTTGTTGAGATAGGGGCGCTGACCACGTTTGAGGTACGTGGCCTGGTAGAACACATAAAAGGCCGAGAGAACGGCGTCCGGCAGAGCGTGTCCGCTGAAGCGTCTGAACGTGATGCCCTGTTCAGCGACCTGTCTGCGTTCCCGGCGAATGGACTTGCGCTTGCGGGAGGTAAGTGTTGCCAGAAAATCATCGAATTGGCGGTAGCCATGATTGTGCCAATGGAACTGGCAGCCAATCCGGTGAAGTTCTTCCGGTTCGTGCAGCAAGGCCTGATCGGCCTCGTCCGGAAACAGGAGGTGCCACGAATGTGCTCCGATTTCTTCGCAAAGCGTGTCCAGTCCTGAAGACAGCGCCGGTGGCGCCAGGGCATTCCGGACATGATCGGCCAGCATCAGCCGCGGTCCCCGGGAAGGTGTGAAAGGGACGGCGATCAGGAGCTTGGGGTAGTAAGGCACACCGTAGCGCTGGTAGGCATCGGCCCAGGCCCAGTCAAACACGTATTCGCCCATGGAGTGATACTTCAGGTAAGCCGGCGCCACTCCGACAATGTCGGTGCCCTCCCGAAATATCAGGTGGCTGGGTTGCCATCCGGTGTCGGCGGTTGTGCAACCGGATTCCTCCAGGCTCTGAAAGAATTCGTAGCGAAGGAAGGGGTTGTCCCGGCCTGCAAACTGCTCCCAGACGTCTTTCGGCAGATCCGAAATCCGTTGGCAGGTCTCGAGTTCAAAGGCGACGGCTTCTGACATGGTGCGGAAACTTCCTCGGAGTGTTCCCGATACCATACGTCAGAAGCCGCGGTCTGATCACTAGCGATTATTTATCCTGGTTTGTGCAGCGCTCGGCCAGTCGTTCCCGCCATTTCTCGGCTCGCGCCTCGTGCTGCTGTCGACGCTCCATCTGCATCTCGTCCCAGACCTTGCGCTGTTCGTTATCAAGCTTCAGGCGGTCAGCCATCTCGGCATGTCGCTTGTCCGCTTCCGCCCGGTATTTTTCACGCCGCTCCTGCCGCGCCTCTGGACTGAATTTTCCCGTGCCTTCACGGAACTCTTGGCACAGTTGCGACATATCGCGTTTGCCATAGGCGTCCTTGCCATGGTGGTCCGCCAGGGCCAGCGGACTGGCGATTAACAGAGCAGAGGCCAGGGCGCCTGCTGCCATCGTGGAGAGTTTACGTCTGTTCATGGATTTTCCTCATGGTGGAACCGTTCAATCGGCGTTTTGTTCACGGGAGCATGGTAACCCCGGCCTCCGTCAATCCACGTCAGGGCTCTGTAAAGGTTTTGCAAAGCACAAATCCGGAAAATCAGCACGGGTAAGTCACCGTGTTAGACTGCTGCCATTGCAATGGGAGGTTGGACGATGCAGAACCGGGTGTTACTGGTGGAGGACGACGAGGAGCTCAGGGAGCTACTGGCCCGTTACTTGTCGAACCAGGGGTTTGACGTTCGCGAAGCGGCCAACGGTCGGGATGGTCTGGCACTGGCCCTGGGGCAGGACTGTGACATTGTGGTTCTGGATATCATGCTGCCGGATATGAACGGGCTGGAGGTACTTCGGTCGTTGCGGTCAGAGACCCACCTGCCGGTGGTTCTGTTGACGGCCCGGGGCGACGAGACGGACCGTATCGTCGGGTTTGAAGTGGGCGCGGACGATTACATTCCCAAGCCCTGCAACCCCAGAGAGCTGGTGGCGCGCCTCCAGGCCCTGTTACGGCGTATTGCCTGGGATCAGAAGTCCGAGGTCAACGGCACCCGGGAATACGGTGATCTCCGGCTGGAGACGGCAAACCGCCGGATCTACCAGAATGGTGAACCCCTCGAACTGACCGCCACCGAATACGAGGTCCTCCAGGTGCTGTTGGCACACGCCGGCAGTGTCGTGCGCAAGACCGACCTGATGCAGTGGGCGTTAGGCCGGCGTCTGGAGGCTTATGACCGGACCCTGGATATGCACATCAGCAATCTGCGAAAGAAACTCGGTAACGACGATCCTCCCCGGATCGAGACGGTGCGTGGGCTGGGCTACAGTTACCGGGTGCCATTGTGAAGCGTCGCCTTACTTTCTCCCTGTTCTGGCGGATTTTCCTGTCCATCTGGCTGGCCATGGCGGTGACCGTGGTGTCCAGTAATCTCGCGACCCGCTACCTGCTCGACCGTGAGCGCCAGGCGATTGAGCGGCAGGTTGGCCTGCAGGATCTTGCCCAACGCGCCATCGCGATTCGTGAGCAGGATGGCCGGGGAGACGCCTGGCGTTTCCTCCGGGCCCAGGGCGAACGGTTGGACCTGCACCTGGTGCTGATCCAGCGGGATGAACATGACGATTCGCTCCCGAAACCCATTCGTGAGCGTATGAATTCCGCCTGGTACCCTCAAAAGCCCGCGGTGATCCGGATCTCGGATGAATACCGGTTGATCGCCTGGCCCCGGGCCAGTGGTGACGGGTGGCTGGATCCCCGATTCTTCCGGACCCTGGAGCTCGGATTTGCCTTCATCCTGATTACCCTCGCCTGTTGGTGGATTGCGCGTCTGGTGTCGCGTCCACTCAAGCACATGGAGTCCACGGCCCGGGAAATTGCCGCTGGCAGGAACCAGCTTCGTGTCAGCCAGAAAATCGCTGGCCGCCGGGACGAGGTGGGTCAGCTGGCGACCGCTTTCAATGCCATGACCGATCAGCTCTGCGATCTCCTGGAGCGTCAGAAGGGCCTGTTACGGGATATCTCCCACGACCTGAGAACGCCGCTCACGAGGCAGCGTATCGCGATTGAGCTCGCCAGCGACAGCGGTGCAGACGAGGCCCTGATCGCCAGTATCCTGCGTCAGAACGAACGTCTTGAGGCCATGACCTCCCAGATCCTGTCGCTGTATCGGGTGGCGGAGAAGGGCGGTGACATCGCGCGTGAACCGGTAAAGCCGGTCCGGCTGATAAATCAGGTGCTACGAGACGCCGCCGACTATGCTGAACACCAGGGAGTGGACTGTCAGCTGTCGGCCACGGACGAAGCGTCCGGGGTGACAGTGCTGGGTGACGCCGGGCTACTCCAGCGGGCCTTCGACAACATCCTGCAGAATGCCCTGGATCACACTCCGCCCGGAAAATCGGTGCAGATTCGTGTGGCCGTGGAACAGCAGTGGGTGTGTATCGAAATCCGGGATCAGGGCCCGGGTGCGGAAGAGGGCTCGCTTCCACACCTGTTCGAGCCTTTTTTCAGGGCGGACAAGTCGCGGGGCGGCTCCGGGTGGGGGCTTGGCCTGGCCATCGCAAGGGACATCGTCAATGCTCACGATGGCCGTATCGGGGCCAGAAACGATGAGTCTGGTGGCCTAAGGGTGGCGATCCGGTTGCCGGTGTTTACGGCGGGGTGAGTCAACGGTCTCCTGACGATCCTCGTCGCATGGTTTAAGATCGGCGGCGCCGGAGAAGTCGATACCCTCCTGCAGTTCATCCTCGTCAAAGCGGATACCGCAGGCCGCTTTTCGAACTTTTGCCGGTGGCGCTGTTCCAGGACGGCTGTTTTCGTCTGCTGACATAAGGCACCTCACATCATGAGCAAAGATTATCCCGTCCCCGCAGGATACCTTGAGCGGGAGACGGAGGTGAAGAAAAGTCGTTTTATTGCCCGGGTGGCACCGGTTGCCTCGCGGGACGAAGTTCACCAGTGGCTGGCACAGGCGCATCGTGATCATCCGGATGCCCGCCAAATCTGCTGGGCCTACCAGATTGGCCGGCCCGGCTCGGCTGCGGAGGCGGCAATGAACGACGATGGAGAGCCTTCGGGGACAGCCGGAAAGCCGATTCTCAATGTCATTCAGCACAAGGATATGGGAGACGTGCTGGTGATGGTCATTCGCTATTTTGGCGGTATCAAGCTGGGTGCCGGAGGTCTGGTCCGGGCCTATGCCGGAGCGGCGGAGAGTGTCCTGTCGGCTGTCGACAGGGTTGTTCATCAACCGATGACAAGCGTTAAGGTCACCATGTCTTTCGCCGACGAACAGCCGCTGCGTCACTGGTGCGAGGTGAATGGAGCTCGGGTCGACTCGGTCGACTATGGGACGTCGGTGACGGCGGACGTCCTGGTACCTGACGAAAAAGTGAACGCCCTCAAGGCCTTTTGTGAGGCCGGGCAGCTGCATTACGATCTGGAAAGATAACGGACCGAAGTGCCGTCAAGGTTCGTGTAGCGGGCGTATACTTGTGAAATCGCTCGAACTGTTCAATCACCCATGGAGCAATCGCTATGCGCAGTCTTATCTGGGTTCTGTTCGCCGCGGTGCTGAGCGGATGCGCCAGCAACGTCGTCACGGATTACAACGACTCGGTCGTTTTCGGAAACTACGCGAGCTGGGCATTTGCACCCAATGCCGGGGAGTCTTCGTTCGTCTCCCTGGATGGCAACCGTGTACGTCAGGCCGTTGACCGGGAGCTGGCTCGCAAGGCGATGCGCCAGGTTCCGGAAGCCGAGGCGGATTTGCTGGTGAACTGGCAGATCGTGGAGGAAGAGCGCCTGGACCAGAGTGGTGTCGGGCTGGGATTCGGGTTCGGCACAGGCCACTTTGGCTGGGCGCTGGCGGCACCGCCCCCCGTTCGTCAGGTCAGCGAGGGCAAGCTGGTGATCGAATTGGTGGATACCAAGACCGATCAGGTGGTCTGGCGGGCGGCCAGTCGCCGCTATTTGCGCGAGAGCCAGTCGCCGGAAACCCGCAGCAAGCTGATCGACGAAGTGGTTTCGGAAATGTTTTCGAAGTACCCTCCGGGCATCGAATAAGCAGTGAATCCGGAGGCAGTATGAAGAAGCGGACTGGCGGACTGGTCTATTCAACGGAGCAGGGCCGGATGTGTCCGGGATGCCGGAACCCGATGGATCAGTGTACCTGCGGTGCGTCCGAGCGTCCGTCGGGTGACGGCATCGTTCGTGTCAGCCGGGAGACCAAGGGCCGCAAAGGCAAGGGTGTTACCCTGATTACCGGCATTCCCCTTGGCGACAAAGAGCTCAAGGCCTTCGCCAAGGTCCTGAAGGGCAAGTGCGGGACAGGCGGTACGGTCAAGGATGGCGTGGTGGAGATTCAGGGCGATCAGCGCGATCTCCTTGTGCCCCTTCTGGAACAGAAAGGCTGGACGGTCAAACGCGCTGGTGGCTGATGGTCTAACGCGCAAACCCCGACTGCCCGCGTTACAATAGGATCCGGGCAGTCATTTCCCCGAACTCTCATGAATATGCGAACTCCCTGGGCGTCTCGTTCAACGAGACGTTGGGGATTCTTTGATCGGAGGCAAGCATGCACATTCTGGTGTTGGGCGCGGGTGTTGTCGGTACGACCACCGCCTGGTTTTTGCAGAAGCAGGGACATCAGGTCACGGTGGTGGATCGTCAGAGCCAGGCCGGCCTCGAAACCAGTTACGCCAATGGCGGCCAGATTTCCGTGTCCCATGCCGAACCCTGGGCCAACCCCTCGGCGCCGTTGAAAGTGCTCAAGTGGCTGACGAAAGCAGACGCGCCGCTGTTGTTCCGGCCACGCCTTGACCCGGCCCAATGGCGCTGGGCCCTCTCGTTTCTCAGCGAGTGTACCGCGTCGAAAGCGGCCCATAACATCCGCCAGATGGTCAATCTCGGAACCTACAGCCGGACACAGCTCCAGGCTTTGAGGAAGGAACTGGGACTGGAATACGATCATCTGGAAAAGGGCATTCTCCACTTCTACACCAACCCGGAAGAATTCGACGGCGCCATCGAGCCGACCCGCATCATGCAGGATCTGGGCTGCGACCGACAGATCATCGACGCCAAAAGGGCGGTTGAACTGGAGCCTGCCCTGAATCCGATCAAACACCGCATCGCAGGCGCCACCTACACCAGCGAGGACGAGTCCGGTGATGCCCGGAAATTCACCCAGGCGCTGGCCAAACGCTGTCAGGAAGCCGGGGTCGAATTCCGCTACAACACCGATATCGTCGGGTTCGACCAGGCCGGAGAACGGTTGTTGGGCGTCCAGATTCTCAATGCGGGCCACCACGAGACCTTGCGCGCGGACTCCTATGTCCTTTGCCTGGGCAGCTTCAGTGCCATTCTGGCCCGGCAACTCGGGCTTTCGCTGAACATCTATCCGGCCAAGGGATATTCGATTACCGTCCCGGTCAAGAATGAAGAGGCAGCGTTTAACGTGAGCCTGACCGACGACGAGTACAAGCTGGTCTACTCACGCCTGGGAGACCGTCTGCGCGTGGCCGGAACGGCCGAGCTGAATGGTTACAGCCGACAGCTGAACCTCACCCGCTGCCGTGCCATCGTGAGACGCACTGCGGAAGTGATGCCGGAAGCCGGCGACTGGGATAAAGCCGAATTCTGGACCGGTCTGCGGCCTACCACACCCTCAAACGTGCCATACATCGGCAAGAGTCACTTTGCCAATCTGTACCTGAACACCGGGCACGGCACCCTCGGCTGGACGCATTCATGCGGATCGGCAGCGGCTCTGGCCGATATTGTCGATGGCAGGACGCCGGAGGTGGATTTCACGTTCGCGGGAGTCTGAGGGGAAGTCCCGGGACCTCAGGGGCCCCGGGGGACGTTCGGCTGGTTGATCAGTCTTTCAACTGATCCCGGATCAGTTTCTTGTTGATCTTACCAACACTGGTTTTCGGGATGTCGTCGACGAAATCCATCTGTTCCGGGATGGCCCACTTGTTGATGTCGCCCTTGTCGACAAACTGTTGCAGGTGTTTCTGGATGTCCTCGAGCGAGGCGTCCTCACCCGGTTTCAGTGTTACCAGCGCATAGGGTCGTTCGCCCCATTTTTCATCGGGCACGCCGACCACTGCTGCGCCGGCGACCGCCGGATGCTGGCTGATCAGGTTCTCAAGATCCAGTGACGACAGCCATTCGCCGCCGGTCTTGATCACATCCTTGATCCGGTCCTTGATGGTCAGGGTATTGTCGGGCTCCATGCTTGCCACGTCGCCAGTGTGCAGCCAGCCGCCTTCCCACAGTTCTTCGCCTTTCTCGGGCTCCTTGAAGTAGCTCTGGGTAAGCCAGGGCGCGCGGGCAACCACTTCACCCTTGGCCTCGCCGTCGTGGGGGACCGGCTTGCCCGAGGGATCGACGATTTCCAGGTCCACCAGGGGCACGGCAATACCGGTTTTCACCCTCTGATCCGTCTGTTGCTCCAGCGGGAGTTCCAGATCCTCGGGTTTCAGGTAGGTGGTGCTCAGCAGCGGGCAGGTTTCCGACATGCCGTAACCGGTATACATGCGAATGCCCAGTTTGGCACCCGCATCACAGAGACCTTTGGTCAGTGCGCTGCCGCCGATCAATACGTGCCAGTTGCTGAGGTCCGCGGTCTTGATGGACTCCGTGGCCATCATCATCTGCATGATGGTCGGCACGCAGTGGGAGAAAGTGACCTTGTGCTCCTTGAGCAGGTCAACCAGAAGTTCCGGCTCGTAGCGGCCGGGATACACCTGCTTGATGCCCATCATGGTGGCGGCGTAGGGAACGCCCCAGGCATGGACGTGGAACATCGGTGTCACCGGCATATAGACAGAGTTGGAGCGCATCAGCGGCATTTCATCGGAGAAGCCCAGGGAGCCAACCTGTGCCAGTGTGTGCAGCACCAGCTGCCGGTGGCTGAAATAGACACCCTTCGGGTTGCCGGTTGTACCGGTGGTGTAGAAGGTCGTGGCAACACTGTTCTCGTCAAAGTCCGGGAAGTCGAAGTGTGCCTCTGCCCGGGTTAGCAGGCTTTCGTATTCGCCGGCGGTATTGAGAGCGGTCTCTTTGGGAGCGTCATTGTCGGTGAGCTGGATATAGCTCTTGACCGTCTTGATCTCGCCCTTCACGGCTTCGAGGATGGGCAGGAAGTCATCGTGCACCAGCACCACATCGTCTTCGGCGTGGTTCATGGTGTAGACGATCTGCTCCGGCGACAGCCGCACGTTGATCGTGTGCAGAACGGCACCGATCATCGGAATGGCGAAAAAGCATTCCAGGTAACGTGGCGTGTCCCAGTCCATCACGGCGACGGTATCACCCGGTTTGACACCGGCGTCGGTGAGCGCGTTGGCGAGACGATGGATGCGCTCGACAAGGGTGGTGTAGGTGTATTTGCTGCGGTTCGCGTAATGAATTTCCTGGTCGGGATTGTAACGGGGGCCCGAGAGCAGGAGGTTTTTGATAAGCAGCGGGTACTGGTAAGCGTTATTGGCCGGGGACAGAATTCGGGTCTGTGCCATGTTGTGGTCCTCTTTCTCTGCTTCTGGTTGTTATTGCGTCGAGAGTGTTAAATCTGACACAGATTGGCAGAAACGGGAACCGGTGAGAGGCAAAAAATCGCAGAACATACCCTTTCAAATTAACAGGATGGGTACGCTCTGCGAATTCTGGTGTTATTCGTAGGTACAGAGGTACGCGGTGTCGATATCGGTTTTTGCCTTGAAGCTCGCCTGACCGGCCACATCGAAGCTTTCACCGGCGCCGTAGGTCATCCATTCGTTCATGCCCGGCAACAGCACCGTCAGTGCGCCACTGATGATGGTCATGGTTTCCTTTTTGGTGGTGCCGAACTCGAATTCACCCGGGCTGATAACGCCAACCGTTGCCGGCAGGGTTGCAGTCTGGAAACCGATCGACTTGGCTCTGCCATCGAAATACTCGTTCACTTTCAGCATGAGTTTGCCTCCTGAAGACGTTTGGGCGACCTACTATACGGCAAAATCCTGTCAGGCCAATGACAAATTTCCCGTTGCCAGCCTACTGTTCCCAGGGTTTTCCGCGCGTGCCCTCAGCAGGCGGAACATCAATGTGCATGGCGGCTTTGGCCAGAATGTTGGCGCTGACCGGCGCGGTAATGAACAGAAAGACCGTCACCAGAATTTCCGACACACCGATACCTTCGCCGGACGCGCTGAAATAGATCACCGAGCTGAGCATGATGGCCCCGACGCCCAGGGTGGTGGCTTTCGTAGGGCCATGAAGCCGGCTGAAAAAGTCGGGCAGGCGTGCAAGGCCAATGGCCCCGACCAGCGTGAAGGCGCCACCGATCAGAAGCAGGGCGCTGATGGCATATTCCGCAACTGGATGCATCATTGTTCCTCCTATTCAATCACGCTGCCGCGCTTGAGGTATTTCGCCATGGCGACCGTCCCGACAAAGCCCATGACGGCGATCAGCAAGGCTGCCTCCAGGTACATGCGAGTCCCCAGCGTCACGCTCAGCAGGATAATCAGCGCAATGGCATTGATGTAGAGGGTGTCCAGTGCCAGCACCCGGTCGGTCGCATTGGGGCCCTTGATCAGTCGGTAAACATTCAGCAGGGCCGCCAGAGTGACCATGGCAATGGTGAGGTAAAGGGCGACGATTATCATTCGAACATCTCCAACAGGCGTCGTTCGTAGCGATTGCGAATGCTGTGGATCACTTCCTCGTCTGTTTCAGCATCAAGGGCATGAATAAGCAGCGATTTATGATCATCGCTGACGTCCACCGTCACGGTGCCGGGGGTGAGGGAAATGGTTCCGGCCAGAACGGTAATCGCCAGAGGATCGGTTAGCTCCAGCGGATAGACCACGAACGCGGAGCGGGGCTGGCGTGCCGAGAGGATGAGGGCGGCGACATCGAAGCTGGCGACCACAATATCCCTGAGAACATGCACGAGGTAACCCGGCATTCGCCACCATTTGAGCAGCGACGGGCGTTCGGGCCAGAATCCCTGCGTCATCTGGGGGATGGCCCAGGCCAGAACCAGGCCGAGGACGACACTGCCCCCACTGACACCTTCGCTCAGGAACTGCCAGATCAGGAACAGGCTCAGACTGAGCCAGGGCTGCGGGAATGTCAGTCGATCCAGCATCAGTTGTCCTCCTGAACCATGGGCGTTTGCAGAATCTGCACGTACCCCTGTCGATCCTGCAGCTGCGCGGCAGTCGCGTCCGTGTATTCATTGATCGGCCCGGCAAAGGCAACGATGATCACGCTCAGGGCCACCAGGGCGCCGGTTGCCGCACGTACTTCACCGCCCAGGCGGGGCGGGTCCTCGATGTGTCCACCGACGGTGCGCCAGAACACGATGCTGCCGGCCCTGCTGTAGGCAATAACAGTAAAGAAGCTGCCGACCAGCAGAATGCCCCAGAGCCAGGCCATCTCGGGACCGGAAGTGACGGATTGAAGAATCAGCACCTTGGAAAAGAATCCGCTCAGGGGGGGCAGTCCCGCGGCGGCAACGGCGCCGACCAGGAAGAACACACTGAGCAGTGTCCGGTTCTGCATGGGCGGTGCGGTCACGATCCGGTCACCGGCGCTACCGCGCTGGCTGGCCACCAGTTCGGAAAGCAGGAAAAGCCCTGCGACGGTCCAGGTCGTGCTCAACAGGTAGAACAGCGCTGCGGAGATACCGGCGTTGGAGCCCAGTGCGATGGGCGCCAGAAGGGTGCCCACGGAAATAACCACCTGCCAGGCGACCAGGGTCTTGAGGCTCTGGGCGCCGAGCGCGCCGATGACTCCCATCGCAAGGGTGACGAGTGCCAGCGGGAACAGCCAGTCCATGCCCAGGTTGGCCAGCGGACCGGCGTGGTCACCGAATACCAGCAGGTAGACCCTGAGAATGGCGTATACCCCCACCTTGGTCATCACCGCAAACAGGGCAGCGACGGGGGCCGAGGCTCTCGCGTAGGCCCGTGGCAGCCAGAAACTCAGGGGCAGGATCGCCGCTTTGAGGCCGAAGACGACCAGCAGCATCAGGCCGCCGGCTTTTACAAGTTCGAGGTCTGCGCCCTGGAGATCCGGAATCCGGAGGGCCAGGTCGGCCATATTCAGAGTGCCTGTCACGCTGTAGATCATGCCGACACTGATCAGGAAAAGTGCCGATCCCACCAGGTTGAGCACGACATAGTGCAGCCCGGGGATGGTACGGGCGGTGCCGCCTCCATGCATCAGCAGACCGTAGGATGCGATCAGGAGCACCTCGAAGGCCACGAACAGGTTGAACAGGTCGCCGGTCAGGAAGGCGATGTTCAGGCCCATGAGCTGGAACAGGAAAAGCCCGTGGAACTGCCGGTTGCCTTCATCGTACCCGCCCAGGGAAAAGAGATGACTGAACAGGGCGAGAACCCCGGTCAGCACCAGCATCAGCGCCGCGAGGCGATCCAGTACCAGGACGATGCCGAAGGGAGGCTGCCAGTTGCCGAAGGCATAGAGGCGGTATTGCCCGTCATTGGCAAGCAGGAGCAGCACAATCGTTGCGACCAGCAACAGTACGGTGGTCGCCAGGGCAAGCGTGCGGCGCAGGCTGATAGGCGCATAGCCCATGAAGACCTGCAGGATACCTCCAAGTAGCGGGATCAGAATCGGTGCGATCAGCCATTGATTCATTGGTCGTGGCCCTCCCGTTTTTCCGACGCCGTGGAGTCGGGTTCTGATGAGGGCTGGTCTCCGTTGACGTGATCGTCGTCATGGTCCGCAAGGCTTCTCAGGGAGAGCACGACGACAAAGGCGGTCATCGCAAAACCGATTACGATTGCGGTCAGCACAAGGGCCTGTGGCAGCGGGTCCGTGTACCCCTCAGTGCTGCCTATGATCGGTTGGGCGCCGGTCGCCAGGCGTCCGGTTGAAAACAGGAACAGATTGACGCCGTAGGAAAGCAGCGTCAGCCCGACGACCACCGGAAAGGTGCGTGCGCGGAGCAACAGATAGACGCCCGAGGCGGTCAGGGTTCCTATGGCCAGGGCAAACACGAGTTCCATCAGTTAGCCTCCGGTCCGGGTTTGATGGCGGAATGCGGGGAAAGGCGGCCGATGCTGACCAGTGCCAGCAGGGTTGCGCCGATGACGGTCAGATAAACCCCCAGGTCAAAGATCATGGCCGAAGCCACTTCAAATTTGCCCACAACCGGCCAGTGGATATAGCCGAACGTCGAGGTCAGGAACGGGTAGCTGAAGGCCAGGCTGCCGGCTCCGGCGATGACGGCGAACATCAGGCCAAGGCCGATCATGTTGTGGTACTTGAACGGGATCCGGTCTTCGGTCCAGTCCATCCCGCTGGCGACGTATTGCAGGATCAAAGCCACCGAGGTCACCAGGCCGGCGATAAAACCGCCACCCGGCAGGTTGTGGCCTCTCAGGAAAATGTATACCGAGACCATCAGGGCCAATGGGAGCATTGGCCGGGCGATCTGGCGAAGCATCATGGGATGGCTGTCCCGGGTCCACGGATGCCCCTGGCCGTCACCCGGTGGCGGGGTCAGCGCGGTATTCTTCAGCATCGCGTAGATGCCCAGCGCGGCAATGGCCAGTACCGTTATCTCACCCAGGGTGTCAAAGCCCCGGAAGTCCACCAGGATCACGTTGACCACATTGGTACCGCCCCCTTCCGGTTTGCTGTTGGCCAGGAAAAAGTCCGAGATCGAACTGAACGGGCGCGTCAGCATGGCCAGGGTGATCAGTGTCATCCCACCGCCGGCGACCAGTGCGATGAGCAGATCCCGGAGACGCCTGCCGGAACTGCTTTCGATGGGTGTCCAGGACGGCATGTAGTAGAGCGCCAGCATCAGCAGCACGATGGTGACAACTTCAACGGACAGTTGAGTCATGGCCAGGTCAGGCGCGGAGAAGCGGGCGAATCCGAGGGCAACAATCAGTCCGACAACGCTCAGTAGCACCAGCGCGTAGAAACGTTCCCGGTGCATAACGGCGGTCATGACGGCGGCAATGATCAATACCGCCACGGCAATGCCGGTAGGTGCGTCCACGGGCGTCAGTCCGTTCGCGCCAATAAAGAGTCCGAGATTGGCCAGCGGGGCTGCCGCGATCACGATGACGCTGAGCACAAGGAGCATCGCGTAGCGCTGAAGCGAGCCATTTTCGAGCAGGGCCGTCAGTCGGTTGGCCGCTTCGGTCACGCGAGCCACAACCGCCTCGAAGATGGCTTTTTCATCGATTTCCTTGAACCGGGCGTGGAAGTCGAAGAAACGCTGGCGCTGGCTGTACATCAGCAATCCACCGAAAAACGCCACGAAGCTCATCAGCAATGGAAGGTTCAGGCCATGGGCGAAGGTCAGGTGGTAATCAGGCACATCGCCGCCCAGGGTGGCCGATGCCGCGGCGTACAGAAGCGGGCCAACGGCTATGGCCGGGAAGATGCCCACCATGACACAGGCGAACACCAGTATCTCCACCGGTATCTTCATGTAGCGGGGTGGTTCGTGCGGCGGGAATATCGGCAGATCCACCGGCTTGCCGTTGAAGAAAACGTCGTGGACGAAGCGCACCGAATAGGCCACCGAGAAGATACCCGCCAGGGTCGCGATGATCGGGGGCAGCCAGGCCCAGAGACCGGGCAGGTTCAGGTCCAGTGACTCGGCAAAGAACATTTCCTTGCTCAGGAACCCGTTCAGCAGTGGCACGCCCGCCATGGAGGAGGCGGCGACCATGGCCAGTGTGGCCGTGTGCGGCATGTAACGCCACAGGCCGTTGATTCGACGCATGTCCCGGGTGCCGGTCTCATGGTCAATGATGCCCGCGGCCATGAACAGGGATGCCTTGAAGGTGGCGTGGTTGATGACGTGAAACACCGCCGCCACCGCGGCCAGCTTTGTACCCATTCCGAACAGCAGAGTGATCAGGCCCAGATGGCTGACGGTCGAGTATGCCAGGAGCCCTTTGAGGTCATGCTTGAGCATCGCGGTGTAGGCACCGAGCAGCAAGGTGGCCATGCCGGTGAAACTGACCATGTAGAACCACTGTTCCGTGCCGGCCAGTGCCGGATAAAGCCTTGCCATCAGGAAGATGCCTGCCTTGACCATGGTGGCCGAGTGCAGGTACGCCGATACCGGCGTGGGCGCCTGCATGGCGTGTGGTAACCAGAAATGGAAGGGAAACTGGGCCGATTTGGTGAAGGCACCCAGCAGAACCAGGGTCAGGACAACCGGGTACATGGCATGGGCCTTGATCTGATCGCCCGCTGCGAGTACGTCGTCCAGCTCGAAACTGCCAACAATGTTGCCGATGATCAGGATGCCGGCCAGCAAGGCCAGTCCGCCACCGCCGGTGACCGCCAGAGCCATGCGTGCACCTCGCCGGGCATCCTGCTTGTGGGTCCAGAAGCCGATCAGCAGGAACGACACCAGGCTGGTGAGTTCCCAGAAAATCAGCATCAGCAGCAAGTTACTGGACATCACGATACCCAGCATGGCGCCCTTGAAGCACAGAAGCAGGGCATAGAACTTGGCGATATTCTCCTTCGGCTTCAGGTAATACCGGGAGTAGAGAATGATCAGCAGACCGATGATCAGGATGAGCAGGGCGAACAGCAGTGACAGGCCGTCCAGCCGGAAACTGAGGGACAGGCCCAGAGCCGGGAGCCAGGGCTGGTGGAACAGGACCACGCCGCCGTCGGCAAGAACCTGCCACTGGGGATAGAGCGCCGCCAGGGCGATCAGCGCGGGTACGGATGAGGCAATGGCAATTGCCGTTCGTCCTCCCTGGGCAAACAGGGGTGCAGCGATCGCCCCCAGAAAGGGCAGCATAACAACCAGCGGTAGCGACATCGCAACCTCGTTATCGGTTTTTTCTTTTACGTATAAATACAGGCGTGTGTGCAGAAGTCTAGCTTCCGGATAGAGTCCCTGCATGGGGTTTGGCCCGCAGGAATACACCGGAAGCCTGGAATCAGGCGAAGGGTGGGTCCGGGAAATAGGGTAGACGACCGCGATGGCGGGCGATATCAGCCGTTATGGGCGGGCGAATGGTCTGTTTGCAGCCGAAGGACCTTCCGGTCATTGGTTGCTCCGTCTATCGAACTTGGGATTTGATGATACGTGGCCCGTCCGCAAGGTCAAGTCAACTTGCCATTGATCAAGTGTATACTCGCGATAAATTTTCCATGAGAGAGCCCTCCATGAGCGAAATGTATCCCAACCTGCTGAAATCCCTGGACCTTGGCTTTACCGAGCTCAAGAACCGGGTTCTGATGGGATCGATGCATACCGGCCTTGAAGACCGTTTCTGGAACATCCATAAATTTGCCCGGTATTTTGCCGAGCGGGCGGAGGGTGGTGTCGGCCTTATGGTGACCGGCGGTTTCTCTCCCAACCTCGCCGGCCAGCTGGCTCCGCTGGCTTCCACAATGAACAACCGGGCAACGGCGTTCCTGCACCGTCATGTCACCGGCGCGGTTCACGAGGCCGGAGGAAAAATCTGCCTGCAGTTGTTGCATGCAGGGCGCTACGGCTATCAGCCGCTGATCGTTTCGGCGTCTGCGACTAAGGCACCGATCAGTCCGTTCAAGGCGCGGGCCCTGTCCACTAAAGGTGTTGAGCGACAGATAGACGACTTCGTCAACGCGGCCAAACTGGCAAAGTTTGCAGGCTACGACGGCGTCGAGGTGATGGGCTCCGAGGGCTATTTCATCAACCAGTTCCTGTGTGAGCGGACCAACAAACGAACGGACAAGTGGGGTGGTCCCTACGAGAATCGCATGCGTCTGCCCGTGGAAATTGTCCGACGCATCCGCGAGGCCGTCGGGCCGGAATTCATTATCATCTACCGGCTGTCCATGCTGGATCTGGTCGAAGGTGGACAGACCTGGGACCAGATCGTCACCCTCGGCAAGGCCATTGAGCGGGCGGGTGCCACCATCATCAACACCGGTATCGGCTGGCATGAGGCGCGGGTCCCCACCATTGTCACCTCGGTGCCTCGTGGCGGTTTCGCCGATGTCACCGCCAAGTTCTACGGTGAAGTGGACATCCCGGTGTGCACCACCAATCGCATCAACACGCCGGAAAAAGGCGAAGAGATTCTCGCGGCTGGCAAGGCCGACATGGTTTCCATGGCCCGGCCTCTGCTGGCGGACAGCGAGTTCGTGCGCAAGGCAGAGCAGGGGCGCAGTGATGAGATCAATACCTGTATTGCCTGTAACCAGGCTTGCCTGGACCACGTGTTCCAGGCCAAGCGGGCGTCGTGCCTGGTGAATCCGCGTGCGTGCCATGAAACCGAACTGGTTTTGACGGTAGCACCCGTGGCCCGGCGAGTGGCCGTGGTTGGCGCAGGCCCGGCCGGTCTGGCAGCGGCGACGACGGCGGCAAAACGTGGTCATAAGGTCACCCTCTTCGAAGCGGACGACCGGATTGGCGGCCAGTTCAATTACGCCAAGCGCATCCCGGGCAAAGAGGAATTCTACGAAACTCTGCGCTACTACAAGCGCCAGATCGAGTTGCTGGAGATAGATCTGAAACTCGGCACCCGCGTCGATGCAGACTCCCTGGTCAAGCAGGGCTTCGATGATGTGGTGATCGCGACCGGGGTGAAGCCTCGCACCCCCAACGTCGAGGGTATCGACCATCCTAAAGTACTTGGTTATCTCGACGTGCTTCGTGACAACAAACCGGTGGGCGAAACCGTGGCGGTCATTGGTGCGGGAGGCATCGGCTTTGATGTCAGCGAATTTCTGACCCATGACGCCAGCCATCAGCCCGAAGGCGAACAGGTTGACGTCGCCGACTGGCAGGCGGAGTGGGGCGTAAACCCCGACTTTGAGGGACCTGGAGGCCTGGCCGAACGAAAACCGACGCCGTCACCCCGCAAGATCTACCTGATGCAGAGGAAGACCGGCAAGGTTGGAGGTGGCCTTGGCAAAACCTCCGGCTGGGTTCACCGGAGCAGCTTGAAACATCGGGACGTGGAAATGTTGCGGGGCTGTCGATACGAGCGTATTGACGATCAGGGGTTGCACATTTCCCTGACTGACAAGGACGGCAAAGTCACCGAAAGCAGGGTGCTGGCCGTTGATAATGTTGTCATTTGTGCGGGCCAGGAGCCCTACCGGGAACTGTTCGACCGTTTAAGCGCCTCCGGTGTGAAAACACACCTGATTGGCGGCGCGGATGTTGCCGAGGAACTGGACGCGAAACGGGCCATCCGGCAGGGAACGGAAGTCGCCGCTCAGCTATGATGAGCCGGGCATCTGGTTGCACATAGTGACGCTGGCGGGCAGGTTGGCGTCACTTTTGGGCACCTGACCCGGATGGCAGTCCGGGTCAGCGAATCGATTCCAGTGCCTTGAAAATGGCCTGTGCTTCCGCTTCAAGAACCTGAGAGCGAAGCGTATGGCCTTGCTCCAGGGCGTGCGCCAGCTGCTTTTGTTTCATGTCGTACAGGCGGCTAAGAACATCAGCCTGAGTTTGTCTGGTTGGTGCCTGCATGGAAAACTACCTCCCCACTATTACACCGGTGTCAGGAAAATATACGTTTCCCCGGGCCCAATGGCCTTCAAGCAATTATCAAGCATAAGCCGGGCCACAAATGTTTTGGTCAACGACCGAATCGAGCCCTGTAGGCTCCGGGGGATAACCCGGTGTGCTTCCGGAACAGGCGGGAAAACGAACTGATGTCCTCGTACCCGACGTCCCGGGTGATGGCGTCGATACTCTGCCCCGAGGACTCGAGTTGCCTGCGGGCACGTTCCACACGCAGCAGTTGCACATAGGTGTTGGGCGTATCGCCGGTGGCCTGCCGGAAACGCCGGAGCAGAGATCGTTCGGACAGGCCGGCCCGCCCGGCCAGCGCAGGCAGTGACAGGGCTTCCCTGAAGTGATCATCGAGCCAGTCCTGGAGAGCGAGAATGATGGCGTCGGAGTGGTAGCGTTTGGCCTGAAGAGCGCTGTAGGGCGCCTGACTGCTGCGCCCTGCGTCGATCACAAACGCTTTCGCCAGCTCCCGGGCCACCTGGGGGCCGGCGAAACGTTCCACCAGATAGACTCCCAGATCCCACCAGGCCATACCGCCGCCGGCACAGGCGACGGGGCCATCAACCGTCACCAGTTTCTCGGGATGAAGTTGCACTCTCGGGTAACGCTCTCGGAACTGGTTGCTGAATCCCCAATGGGTCGTCGCCTCCCGGCCATCAAGCAGGCCAGCCTCTGCGAGAAAGAACGCCCCGGTGCAATTGCTGGCGACGTGAACATTAGGAGTCTCCTGCGTCCGGAAGTTGCCCAACCACTCAATCAGCAGGGAATTGTCGGCTAATACTTTCTCGATCGGGGCACCAATGGTTGGAATGATGATCAGATCGCTGTCGTCGCGATCGGGCTCGTTCCACGCGCCATCGCTGACCAGGGTTAGCCCATTGATGCATTTACACGGTTCGCCGTCGTGGGTCAGCAGGCGTGTTCGGAACCAGGGCTGGGGCTCATCGCCGTGAATCCGTGCCCAGGTCACCCCTGCCAGCCGGAACAGATCGATGATGCCGGTGACGGCGCTGGCCAGGGCGCCATTGAAGCCAATGACTGAAACAGTGCGCATGAAAACTCCGAATCAGGGGCTTGGTGAGTGTTGATCCCCCTGAAACTGTGTGCAGCAGGGATGCTGCACTCAAGCGCACATGGATGTGTTTACAGCGGGTTTCTGGGGGATCAACACTCACCAAGGCCCGGGCGGTCCCGCGCCAATGTTGGCGGGATAGACCAAGAATATGTCAGAAATGCCGGTTTTAACACAAGCGCCGGTTGTGCGAATCTAGGCGGCAATAAACAGGAGACCATGCATGACAGACACCCTGATTGATCGCCGCGACCTGGCGTTCCAACTCTACGAAGTCCTCGACACCGAATCCCTGATTCCGCGCGACCGGTTCAGCGAGCACAACAAAGACACCTTCGACGCCGTCATTGAAACGGCCGACAAAATGGCCCGCGAAGAATTTGCCACCCACAACAGTGCCGCGGACAAAGACGAGCCCCGTTTCGAAGACGGACAGGTGAAAATGCTCCCGCAGGTCAAAAAGGCCTTCGACGCCTATTCCGAAGCCGGCTTCATCGCCGGCCGGTATGATTACGAATTGGGTGGCATGCAGTTGCCGGAGTCCGTCATGGCGGCCTGCAACGGCTTCTTTACCGCCGCCAACCCAGGGACGGCAGGCTACCCGTTCCTGACGACCGCCGCCGCCAACCTGATTCGGATTTTCGGCAACGGCCAGCAGCAGGCAACCTTCCTCCCACATATGCTGACCGGCCGCTTCACCGGCACCATGGCGCTGACCGAGCCTCATGCCGGATCCAGCCTGGCAGACATCCGCACCTCAGCTACCCCGACGGAGGACGGGCATTACCTGATCAAGGGCGCGAAGATCTACATCTCCGGTGGCGAGCAGTCCCTCACCGAGAACATCGTTCACATGGTCCTCGCCAAGATCAAAGGCGCGCCTGCGGGCGTCAAAGGTATCTCCCTGTTCATCGTGCCCAAATTCCGGGTGGATGCAGAGGGCAACCCCGAAGAACGCAACGGTGTCAGCCTGGCCGGACTCATCCACAAGATGGGGTACCGGGGCACTACCTCCACTGCCCTGAGTTTCGGCGACGATGCCCCGTGTCACGGTTACCTGGTTGGTGAACCTCACCAGGGCCTGAAGTACATGTTCCAGATGATGAACGAGGCGCGTCTGGGTGTGGGTTTTGGTGCGGCGGTTATCGGCTATCGCGGCTATATGCACAGTCTCGAGTACGCGAAGGACCGCCTGCAGGGCCGCAAGCCCTCCGAGAAAAATCCGGACAGCCCGCAGGTGCCGATTATCGAGCATGCCGATGTCCGCCGTATGCTGCTGGCCCAGAAGGCCTACAGTGAGGGTGGCCTGGCCCTCTGCCTGTATGGCGCGCGGTTGGTGGACGACCAGAACACTCACCCCGATGAGCAGAAGCGCGTGGAAGCCGGCAAGCTGCTCGACCTGCTCACGCCGGTCATGAAAGCCTGGCCTTCGGAGTATGGCCCCAAAGCCAACGACCTGGCGATCCAGGTATACGGTGGTGCGGGATACACCCGCGAGTACCCGGTGGAACAATGCTGGCGGGACAATCGGCTGAACCCGATTCATGAGGGCACCAACGGCATTCAGGCCCTGGACCTGCTGGGCCGCAAGATCTGGCAGGACCAGAGCCATGGTCTGCAGTTGTTGATGCAGGAAATGCAGGTGGATCTGGAAGCGGCCACCACAGAGCGGTGCCAGCAATGGGCGCTGTCACTGAGTGAAACGCTCCAGCAAGCGGTGAAGGTTACCCAGAGTCTGGGCAAGTCGCTGATGGGAGGCAATAATCCGGACGCCGTTCTCGCCAATGCTTCGTGTTACCTGCACCTGTTCGGGCACATTACCGTGGCCTGGATGTGGCTGCGTCAGGCCAACGTCGCGGCCAAAGCTCTGGAGAGCGCGTCCAGTAACGAGGAGCGGAACTTCTACAATGGCAAACTCCAGGCGGCCCAGTATTTCTTCCACTGGGAGTTGCCGACCGTTGCCCAGGATCTCGTTCTGCTTCGCAATCAGGACGATACCTGTCTCAACATGCAGGCCGACTGGTTCTGAAATCCGGGAGAGTAGGTATGTCACTGGTAAACGTCGAAAAGAAAGGCCACATCCTGCTGATCGGGTTGAACCGTCCGGAAAAAATGAACGCCATGAACCGGGCGATGTATCACGAAATCGCGGCGGCCTACCATCGCCTTGAACACGACCCGGAATTACGGGTCGGCCTGATGTACGCGGAGGGCGACCATTTCACCAGCGGCCTGCAACTGGACGACTGGGCCGGTGTGTTCGCTAACGGTAAAGGTATTGAGCCGGGAGAAGGAGAGCTTGATCCGTTTCATATCACCGGAGATGGCCTGTCCAAGCCGGTCGTCTTCGCGGCTCAGGGGATCTGTTTCACCTGTGGTGTGGAAATGATGCTCAACACCGATGTGCGAGTCGCTGCCAGAGGCACGCGGTTTGCTCAACTGGAAGTGAAGCGGGGCATCTTTGCCTGTGGCGGCGCCACCATTCGACTGCAGCGTGAAATCGGCTGGGGCAATGCCCAGCGTTACCTGCTGACGGGGGATGAGTGGACGGCAGATCAGGCGTATCAATGGGGGCTCATTCAGGAACTGGTCGAACCCGGCGAGCAGTTCGACAAAGCCCTGGAAATTGCTGAGAAGATTGCGAAAGCGGCACCGTTAGGCGTTCAGGGGAGCCTGAAGTCCTCAAAAATCGCCGTGAGCGAGGGACAGGAAATGGCCAAGCAGCGCCTGTTCCCGGACCTGCAGCCGGTGATGGCCAGTGAGGATGTCAAAGAAGGGATTCAGTCGTTTCTTGAAAGGAGAGAGGCTGTTTTTAAAGGGCGATAACATTCGGAATCTGGAGAGGGCCTCCGCACGCCCTTCCTTCCGGGACACGCCGTAAATACGTCCCTGTAGGCTTGAGCGCAGCGTCCCTGCTGCGCACAGTCCCGGAAGGAAGGGCGCGCGGAGGCCCGGCTGACCATCGGTGGGAGGCTATGCCGCCTCTGAGTCAGACTTGCTTCCCCGGCGGTTCTCCGCTTCGGCAGCCACCTTGGCCGCATAGTCGGCATACTTCGCCATCAGCTCGTCCTTCCGGTCCGGATCCCAGTTGATCTTGCTCAGATCACCCTCGTAATGATCGATCACCCGCTTGTCCATTTCCTCATACCACCACTTGGGAACGTAGGCCGGTAGCAGCATTGAGGCATAACCGCCAGGCAATTGCGGTGCGTTCTCGAAATGCCGCAGGGCCTGGAAGCTCCGTGTGGGGTGGGCGTGATGGTCGGAATGGCGCTGCAGCTGATACAGGAACAGGTTGGTGACAATGTGGTTGCTGTTCCAGCTGTGCTCGGGCTTGGTGCGCTCGTATTTGCCGCTCTTGTCTTTCTGGCGCAGCAGTCCGTAATGCTCGATGTAGTTAACGCTCTCCAGCAAACTGGCTCCGTAGACGGCCTGAGCCGCCAGGAACGGCACCGCGCGAGGGCCGCACACCAATGTGGTGGCGCCAAAGAAGCCGGCGCTCATGGCCCAGCCCTGAAGCAGTTCATTATCCAGGCTCCAGAAGGATTTACCCTTCCGGGCAAGACGGGCCTTCTCGATCTTGATGGACGATTTGATGCCACCCACCACTGTGCGTGGGAGGAACTTCCAGAAGCTCTCACCCATCCGGCTGCTGGCGGGGTCCTCGGGCGTTGCCACACGCTTGTGATGTCCGAAATTGTGCTCCACCACGAAGTGGGTGTAGGCGGTCGGCGCCAACGCTGCCATCGCCATCAGCTTGTTGAACTTGTTCGACTTGTGGCCTAGCTCATGGGCGGTGTTGATACCGACACCGTTGATGGCCCCGACGGTGAGGGTCAGGCCGATCTTGTCCTCCAGGGGCGTCTTTTTCCGGCTGGCAAGCCAGGCCCCCATGAAGGTCATGGCGTACTGGGTAGGAATGAAGGCCTTGACGATCCGGTCGTAGTACTTGTCCTGTTCCAGTGACTTGACGGCAGATTCCGGCGGGTTGCTCTGATCTTCGCCGATGGCGCGATCCAGTGCCGGAATGATGCCGTGCACCAGAGCCGGACCGGTCCAGGCCAGTGCCTTGAGCTTCTTCGGAGCAACCGCGTAGCCAGTCAGCGCGGCCAGGCCGATACCCGGTAAGGCGGGGCCCAGCAGCCAGAGATAGCGTTTCGGGTCTTTCCAGTCGCCGCCTTTGCCGGATTCGACGTTGGTGTCCGGGGGCTGGTGCCTTGTGCGAATCGATCGCAGGGTTGACCTTGGCATTCATGTCCTGTTCTCCGTGTGGTGTTCGTTATCCGAATTTATGTCGGACAATCTTGCAATGCAACAGGCGACGACGATGTGGAGGTCTTTGGCTCAAAATGACAAAGGTCTGTTTTCTGGAAGATTCAGTGAAGCTGAGCCAGACTTGCTGGAGTTAACAAGAACGACACACAGAAAGTGCCGCCGCAGGGACCACCAGACCATGACTTTTCAGGCTGAACCGGACCGGGAGCCGCAAAGGCTCATTCAGGACACGCTCCAGGAATATCGGACAACCGGCAGGATGGCAGAAATCATCTACCGGGACGGAGCCGGGCAGGTGTGCATCGCCCACGACGTCATTCGGGATGTGTTCAGCCGGGCAGGAAGCGATTTCGTGATGCTTGGCCGCGGTGCAATGCTGGAGCTTGATCACATCATGACCATCGACGGCTGGTCGCCCCGGGTGGGAATGTCCTGACTCAACCGTAATCGCCACGTAATTGCCCTCCGGTTGGCGTTGCCTCACCCTGTGTACCTCGACATTGACACTCAAAGGAGGGATACGCAGTGAAACGTCGACTTATGACAGGAGTGATTTTCGCATCGGCACTTGGTCTTGTTGCCTGTGGTTCGGAGGACAACGAGGGCGTCGATATGGACAAGGCTGCCGAAAATGCCAGTGACATTGCAGAAAATGCCGCCGACAGCACCGAGGAAACCGTGGAGGAAGCCACGGGTCAGGATGAGGGCGCAGTCGGTGAGCTCAAGGAGGGCGCCGAAGACGCGGCCGACGACATGGGCGATGCGGCAGACAAAGCAGCAGATGACGTCGAGGAAGGTTATAACCAGATGACTGAGTGACCTCCCCGAAGAGGCCCTCTCCAGGGGCCTCTTCTGATTTTTGTTTTCCCGCCCGAGCAAATTGCCTCGCTTCAGCTGTCTCCAAACTGTCACGCCCTGTTCATTTCCTGTAAACCAATGTGAAACACAGCGCGCCTAACCTCTGGACTCGTCACATAAAACCGACAGTTCACTTCGTTAGGGTAAAAGATGATGAATCAGAATAATGGCAAGGCGCTGTTCAAGGTTTCTGCACTGGCGTTGGCTGTTGCCGGCACAACCCTGCTCGCAGCCTGTAACAACAGCGATAACAACACCACTTCCGACACCACCAGCACCATGGATACCGATACCCAGGCGCTTACCCGTCTGGCGACGGTTCCCCTGGGGGCGGAAATTACCGGCCTGTTCACCACCGAAGAGGGCGATCTTTTCTTCAACGTCCAGCATCCGTCGAGCAGCAACACTGTCTCCGATGCCGATGGCAAGGTGTTTACGGCCGGCACCGTGGGTGTGATTCGCGATGCAGATTTCAGCTCCGCTGACCTGGCCTTCGACGCTGTCGAGGTGCCTAGTGGCGACGATCAACAGCTGGTTCGGACTGCCGTGGGTTCCTACAATGTGATTGCACAGAATGGTGACCAGTGGGCCGGCGCGCCGACCGGCAGCCTGGGCGCTATCTCCACTGCTGATGGTTCTTCCGTGATCAAGGTTTCCAACGATCCGGACTTTAACGCCTTTATCAGCACAGGAACGAATGAGGGATACCTGTTCACCAACTGGGAAGACCGCCCGGGCGGTATGAGCCGACTCAAGATCCGCAAGCTGGACAGCGGTGACTGGAGCGTCGTTGACAACGACGTGATGATGGTCGATTTCAGTTCGGTGGATGGTACCTGGGTTAACTGTTTCGGTACGCTCTCGCCCTGGATGACACCTCTGACCTCCGAAGAACTCTACTTCGACGACACCTCAGACTGGAATAATCCCGGCTACACCTACATTAGCGATGTTGAAGCGCTTCAGACCTACCTCGGTGGCACCTACCCGAACCCGTATAACTACGGCTTCATCGTAGAGATCCAAGATCCCACCACCGCCACGCCGACGCCCGTCAAAATGCGCGCCATGGGCCGTTTCTCCCACGAGAACTCTGTGGTCATGCCGGACAAGAAAACTGCCTACATGAGTGACGATGGCACGGGCACCATTTTCTTCAAGTTCGTGGCCGACACGGCAGAAGACCTGTCTGCGGGTACTCTGTATGCCGCTAAAGTGACCCAGGATAGTACTACCGATCCCACCAAGGCAGGTTTCGACATCCAGTGGGTTGAGCTGGGCCATGGTGACAACGCGACCATCAACGGCTGGATCGCGAATTACGATGGAATCGACCAGGGTAGCTATTCCGCCGGTAGCACCAGCTACATTTCGGATACCGAGATCAACGACTGGGCCGAGAGCAAGCTCCAGCAGGATCTCGACAGCAGCGGCAGCATTGCGGCCAATCCGTTCGGCGATGACCGGGTTGCGTTCCTGGAAACCCGCAAGGCGGCCGCAGCTCTGGGCGCCACCGCAGAGTTTCGTAAGATGGAAGGCGTGAACATCAACCTGGCTGGCGCGGCGGACGGCAGCGTTCCTTATGCCTACATGTCCATGTCCGAGTTCAACAAGACCATGTCTGACGGTACCGGAGCGATTCAGCTGGATCCGACCAACGCCGATTGCGGTGCGGTTTACCAGATGGCTCTGGGTACCAATTTCAACATCACCCGTATGGAGCCGGTGCTGGTCGGTGGACCCTACGATGGCACGGCTACCGCCAATACCTGTTCTGTGGATAACGTCGCTAACCCGGACAACCTGCTTGTCCTGAACGACGGTAGGGTTGTTGTGGGCGAGGACTCTGGCGAGCACGAAAACAACATGCTGTGGCTGCTTAATCCAGAGCTCTGATCCCCGGGTCGGAATCACAGTGAAGTGCACGGGAAGCGTCGGTTGGCGCTTCCCGTTTTCTATGGAAGAACGAATGGACTGTGCGTTATGCCTGATGTGATACGGATCTTTCCCCTGATTACGCTGCTCCTCGCCGGGTGTGGCGGCGATGAGGAAGCCAACCTAGCGCCCGAGGGTGGTTCCCTGGCGCAGTCGGCTTCCGGTTCCGAACCCTATCGTCCGCAAGTGGCGGCCGACACCCTGTATAACCGCGAAGCGGTCATCCCGCCCCAGTGCTACACAAAGACTGAGGGCACCAGGAATCCCTGCTACACGTGCCACCAGAGCTACGACGATGCCACCCGGCCAAACAAAATGGCCGATGGCTTTCTGCAGGGGGACTACGGTTTTTCGGATGTCGGTGTCGAGAACCACTGGAAGAATCTGTTTGTTGATCGACGGGACGAGGTGGCCGCGATCAGCGATGAAGCCATTATCAATTACATCCAATCAGACAACTACACAGCCTTTATCAAGGGTCTGAAGAATGATCCCGACTGGTCCGGACCGGTTCCGGCCATTGATGGCCTGGCCGAGGGTGCTGCCGCTTTCGATAATCAGGGGTTGGCGCTGGACGGCAGCGGGTGGGTGGCCTTCAACTATAAACCCTTGCCAAGCACATTCTGGCCAACCAACGGCTCCACAGATGACGTGATGATCCGGTTACCAAAGCCGTTCCGAACGGCCTCCTGCGCCACTGGCACAGACGCCTTTTCACGCGATGCGTATTTCGCGAATCTGGCCGTGCTGGAAATGGCGATGAAGGACCTGTCCACAATCTCCACGCTCCCCATTGACGAAAACGCGGTCTGTGAGGATCTGAACGACGATGGTGTGTTGACCATGGTGCAGGAAATACCCGCGAGGGATCATTACCTCGGGGATGCCGCCTCCGAACCGGTGGCGCGGATGAGCTATCCGGAAGGCACGCAGTTTATTCATACGGTTCGGTATGTCGGGCTGGATAACGGGAAAATCACACCGTCCCGCCGGATGAAGGAAGTGCGATACATGAAGAAGGTCAAGGCCTATTCTACGCCCGCCCTGGCATCGCTGTATGGCAATGAACGTCAGGAAAAAATGGAAGGCATGCTGCCCACCTTCGTTGATCATGGCGACAAGGGACTGAATAACGGGTTGGGCTGGGAGGTGCTCGGCTTTATTGAGGACAGTGAAGGTGAGTTGCGCAAGCAGACCTATCAGGAGCAGATGTTCTGCATGGGGTGTCACGGGACCATCGGTACCACAATCGACCAGACCTTCGCCTTCCCCAGAAAGGTGACGGGAGCCGAGGGTTGGGGGTATATCAATTTCGAAGGAATGAAGGATGCACCCAGCGTGGGGGAGACCGAGCCGGAAATTCTCCAGTACCTGCAACGGGTTGGTGGAGGAAACGAATTCCGTGCCAACCCGGAGATGCGTGATCGCTGGTTCCTCCCGGATGGAACGGTCGATGAATCGGCGGTCAGGGGGGCTGATGTCTATACGCTGATTACTCCGAGCCCCGGGCGAGCATTGTCACTGAACAAGGCGTATCGGGTCATCGTCCAGGAACAGAGCTTTGCCTATGGTCGGGATGCGACGGTCACACCGGTCAAGAATGTCTTCCGTTCAGTCGATCCGGAAGCTGCGCCTCCGCTGGAGGAGTCGGCCCGGATCGACCACTGGGATCTGCGGCTGGCCTGGTAATCGTCCGGGATTCAGTCGAGCTAACAAAAAGGCACAAACCGCAGCGGTTTGTGCCTTTTTGTTTCAGAAAACCCTCAGCTCGCCGTTAACCCTGTTAAATGCACTAAAGTATGAGTTATTAACTCATATCAATTTATTACTCTCCTTGATGGCCTTCAATAACAAGATGAAAGCAGACAGAACAATAACTATGAGGTTGTTATGGGTTTACTTGATCGCTCAACGGCAGTCTGGGGACTGGTGGTTGCCAGTGTGTTGGCAGTGGCGGGGGTGTTCGTGGCGCCTGTGTTAGGACTGGACCCCATTTCACTGATGGTTGGCGTGATCCTGGGATTGGTGGTCGCCAGTGTGTACCTGGTGGTCCGGGTGCTGGAGCCTGCCGAGCGGGGCATCGACGGTCTCAACGATGGCTCCCTTCCGGATGATCACCCGCTGCGGCTGAAATGCGCCGGACTTCTCTCGGATGCGGCCTCTGGCCGGGCGTTGGTCGAAACCCTGTCTGATAGTGCTGACCGCAACGCGATCTCGGCGGCCCAGGTCTCCTTTGCAGCTGATCAGGTGAAACTGCGACTGGACCGACAGGTGGAAGAAACCGCACAGATGGCGAGTCATGCCGGACATATTACGGAAACGGTCCGGGAATCCTCGAGCCAGGCCACGGATGCCGCCACCATGGCGCACCAGGCGAGTGTGACCAGCAGCGAAGGGCGGGAGGCTCTGGTCAGCGCTATTGAGAGTGTCCGCCAGGTTCATCAGCAGTCGGGTGAGAACCTGCGGCTCATTCAGGAGCTGAATGAGAAATCCAACAAGATTCAGGGTGTGACCACCACCATTCAGGGCATTGCCGAGCAGACCAATCTGTTGGCACTGAACGCCGCCATTGAGGCTGCCCGGGCCGGAGAGCAGGGCCGGGGTTTTGCGGTAGTTGCCGATGAAGTTCGACAACTTGCCGGGCGAACCGCCCAGGCAACCAGTGAGGTCGCCGAAACGCTGGAGGAAATTCGCTCCGATACCACGCTCATCGTTTCCCGCATCGAAGATCTTGCCAAAAGCATCGATGAAGGGCTGTCATCGGTGGAGAGTGTGGGCGAACGTCTGGATCAGATCCGGGACCAGTCGGACCGGGTCCAGCAACAGGTCCAGAGAATAGCCGAGATTGACCAGAGCAATGAGCAGAGCCTGGAACAGGTCTTTTCGGCCATTGAGACGGTTCGCGACCAGATTTCCGAGAGTGATGCCAGTGTCGCGTCGCTGGCGGAACAGGCCGCCACCTTGATGGAATTGGCGGAGAAGGCCAACGCGGCCTTTGCCCTGAACAGTGAGGCCAGTTACCACCGGTTCTTCTACGATCAGGCCCGGGACGGCGCCCGCCGGATTGGCGAGTTGTTCGAACACGCCATCGCTGATGGCCGCCTGACCGAAAGTGCACTGTTCGACAAAACCCGCGATGCGATTCCCAATACGCATCCGACCAAGTATGCCAGCCGGTTTGACCAGTTCACGGACCAGGCGCTTCCGGCCATACAGGAACCCGTGAAGGACGCCCATGAGGCTCTGGTTTTTGCGATCGCCTGCGCGCCGGACGGCTATGTGCCGACCCATAACCGGGATTTCGCTCACCCGCCCACCGGCAAACCGGAGGTGGATCTGGTCAAGAGCCGAAGCAAGCGGTTGTTCAATGATCGGACCGGCATCCGCTGTGGCAGTCACACGGAAAACATGCTGCTCCAGACCTACCGGCGGGACACCGGTGAGATCATGCATGACCTGTCTGTGCCAATCTATGTGAACGGCAAGCACTGGGGCGGATTCCGCCTGGGGTACCGGCCGGAGCATCACTGACGTTCCGGTCCGCGGGTAGGGGTATGTTAGACTGAAAGCGTAATTCAGCCAGGAAGCAGCCCATGTCCGATTCAGAGTACATTCCCGCAGACTCCGATCCGGTCCGGCGCAGGTCGGACCCGGCCCGCAACATTGCTGTGCTGGTTTATATACTGCAGGCCCTGTCCTTTTTTGTTGGCGGCATTACCGGTCTCGTCGGTGTCATCATCAACTACGTCAAGCTGGACGACGTTCGCAATACCTGGATCGAGCGTCATTTCCAGTGGCAGATCCGAACCTTCTGGATTGGTCTTCTGTGGACTGTCATCGGCGTTATCACGACCGGCATCATCATAGGCTGGTTTATTCTGCTGGGCATTTCGATCTGGATTATCTACCGCGTGGTGAAGGGAGCTCTGGCCCTTAACGAAGGGAAAGTAGTCTGATTCTGACAGAAATGGTTTGTTCGCCGTTCAAGTCACATGTCAGTGACTTCTTTTAACCTGAAGGCGCTGAGAAGCCCAGCCAGGCCCATAAAGCCGAGCACGAGTATGACGGCAACCTCGGACAGCGTGGAAATCCAGGCAGTGATCCCGCCCGTTACCAGCAGCAAAATGCCGATGACGGTGTTGCTGACGGCCGTGTAATCCGTGCGCTTGTTGCCCCCGGCCATATCTATCAGATAGGTCTTTCGGCCGAGGCGAACGCCCGCATGGGCAATGCTGAGCGCAAAAAAGGCGATCGGGTAGAACCAGACGCTGCCCATGTCCGGCCCAGCAATCAGGGCGGTAAACCCGACTCCTAGACAGACCGCGCTCGCCATGGCGGCGCCCCGGATCATCACTCTTCGGCTGGAAGTATCTGCGGCCCAGCCCCAGAAGCTCGCGCTCAGGGAGCTGGCGAGGCTGCTGGCCAGCAGAAACACGCCCAGCATCCAGCCGATGTCCGATTCCCGCTGCGCCAGTACCACGAAGTAAGGCGATGCCAGGGCGGAGCACAGGAGCAGGGCCCGGGTGATGACGAAGTGCCGGAACGGGGCATCGTCCCGGAGCAGGGACAGGCTCCGGATGGCTTCGGTCATGGCGTTGCCACCGCCGCCGGTTTCTCCGGCGTACTCTTCGACATTGGCGAACAGGAATCCGGCGATGACCCAGAGTACCGCTGCCAGGAGCAGTAGCGTTGCGTAGAAGGTTAGGGAGGGCTCTCCACGATCCCAGAACAGCAATGCGGTCATTACCACCGTCGCTGTGCCGCCGACGGTGGTGGCCAGCCCGGACAGCCGCCCCCGACGGGTTTTCGGGATACATTTGCCCTGGACGTCCTTCATGGATACCGAGCAGAAGCCCCGGGCCAGCGAGAACACCACCAGCGCGGCAATGAGGCCGCCGCCGGCGGCATACCCATCGAGAAACCAGACGCTGGCTGCCATGCCAACAACGCTGGCAGCCTGGCCAAAGCTGCCCAGCGTCCAGAACCACTTGCGTATGGCCTTCTTGCGAACCCAGGCTGCGATCACCATTTGTGGCACCATGGAACCGGATTCCCGGATAGGAACCAGCCATGCCACCATCGCCGGCGCACCGACGGCGCTCATCAGCCAGGCGAGTACGGTTTTCGGGCTGATCAGGAGATCACCGAGCTTGGTCAGGACGTTACTGGCCAGAATCAGGAAAAAATTGCGGGGGACTTCCCTGCAGGCTTCCTCCGGGATGTCTTTGCAGACACGGGCGTCCTCCTCGTTGGCGATCAGGCCATAGAGCTGGTCGATGGTGTCCTGCTTGCTAGGTGGCAATGGGTATCCTCCTGATGGATTTGGCAAAAGCATAACAGCCTGAACTCTCAGAGATAAACGCCGTTTACGGTTGGATTGGAGGATCGGACTTGCCTGTGCAGGTCCACTGGGGCTAAATGTCAGTTTTCAGGGGCTTTCTTCATGCTCAGCTATCTTCACGCATTTCACGCGGGCAATTTTGCCGATGTCCAGAAGCATGCGGCGCTGACGTTGGCGTTATCGATGATGCAGGCCAAGGCCTCCGCCATCGCGTGTTTCGACACTCATGCGGGCAGTGCGGTGTATGACCTTGGCGGGGAACGTGCGAGGAAAACCGGCGAGGCCGATGGGGGTGTACAGAGGCTTTGGCAACGGCGTGAACACCTCAGATCACCCGACTGGCAGCCGGTGCTGGACCTGCTTGGTCATCTCAACGCCGGCGATGACCGCCTGGCCACCTATCCCGGCTCGCCGCAGTGGTTCCGCCAGTTCCTCCGCGCCGATGATGCGTTGACCGCGTTTGAGTTACACCCGTCTGAGAGTGAGCAGCTCGCCAACTGGGCCGGTCGCAAGGTTCGGGTGTTGCGGGAAGACGGTCTGAAAGGCCTGCTTGGCCAACTGCCTCCGAAACAGCCCAGACTGCTGGTCCTGATTGATCCGTCCTATGAGATCAAATCTGACTACAGTGCCGTTGCCGAAACCCTGCAGAGGGCGTGGCAAAAATGTCGCCATGGGGTCTATCTTATCTGGTATCCGGTTCTGACGTCTGGCCTGGAAAAGCAGTTGAAAGAAGCGCTCAGAGCTGGACCGGTCCGGAAAATTCTCATGAGCGAAATACATCTTAACCATCCTCCGGAACGAGGCATGACCGGTTCCGGCATGTTGATTGTCAATCCGCCGTGGGGATTCGACGACAGGCTTGCCGGGATGCTCGACGAGGTTTCAGGAGCCGAAGGGCTGGGGATTCGACACGAGCTGGACTGGCTGGTTCCGGAATAACAACATGGCATTTCAGGAGTCTTCTGTTTGAAGGACGAAAACGGGGCAGACAGCGAGGGCTCGCCACTCGGCCAGCTCATCACGATGGAGAGTTGGCGGATTCCTGAGACCTCCGTCCGGCGCACGGTCAAGGGGGCGGTACGGCATCTGATGGCGCAGCTCCGACAGGGAATCGCACCGGAAGAAGAGCCTTTTCAGAGCCTGGACGACCTGCCTGTTCTGTCTGAACGACAGCGGGAGCGCATCGCGCCCTATCCGGATTATTTCGCCCAGGCGCGAACGCTTGTTGCGTCGCTTGAGACCCTCAGAACCTCCGGCGCGTTCAGCCGCGATGTTGCCCTGATCGTTGCGCCGCCTTTCTCCGGGTTGCGTGAATCGCTGGTCCGATTACCCACGTTAGGGCCGGACGGGGCAACGGACCCGTGGCGGTTGGTCGCTCCGCCCGAGGATCTGTGCATGACCGAAGCACAGGCTCGGCAGTGGTGGGATAAGCAGGATCTCGCCAGCGCGTGGGTCATACCCGAACTCGGCGATTTCTGGCTCCGGCATCCCGCGGGGCTCGCGCTGATTCCGGAGTTGCTGCGCCGTGTGGCGGCCGGTGAGACGGGGCCGGGTATCATTGGCTGTTCCAGCTGGTGCTGGCAATTCTGGTCCAGATATCTGCCCGATGCGCACCTGGGTCCTTTGACGCCAGCCCCGCTGGATGCTGAGCGCCTGGGGCGTTGGTTTGGCAATCTCTCGATACTGCAGGACCGTCGACCATTGGTGGCGCGCATGGCCGATGACGGTTTGTATGTCCTTCCCATTGATGACCCCGACGATGGCTCCCGACGTAAACACGCCGGGTTTCTCCGCGATCTGGCGATTGCTTCGAGGGGGAATCCTGGCGTGGCGCTGGCGATCTGGCAGCACGCCCTTCGGGCACGTCCGGAAGAAAGTGCCGAAGCGGAGGAACAGACAACGGATGAGGCAGGTAGGTATCGGGAGTGCTGGGTGGTGCACATGGATCAGCTCAGTCTTCCGACGATGCTCCAGACCTACGATCGGGCCATCGGCTTTATTCTCCATGCGCTGCTGCTGCACGACGGTCTGGATGAGGAGCGCCTGGCAATGGTATCGGATGTGAGGGGGGCGCCTTTGCAGCTGGCCCTGTCGCGTCTCGTCAGGGCCGACATTATCGAAAGGGGCGATGCTTCCCGGCATTGGCGGGTGACCCCCTTGGGATACCCGACGGTTCGGCGCCACCTGCTGAGCTGGGGCTATCCGGTGGATGAGTTTTAGGGGGGTAACATGGAAGAAACACTCGGTGGTCTGAAAGGCCTGTTCTCGACCGTCACATCCCAGGCTGTGATGGAGGCGGCCATTGTCATTGCCGCTGCGGCGATGCTGATCTTCCTGATCCAGAAGCTGGTACCGGGCGTGGCCGCCCGGTTGGGCGGCAAGACCCGGCTTTATCTGTTGGCGTCGGTGCCCCTGCTCAGGCTGGTGATCATTGTCGTGACCATTGTCGTTGTGGTTCCGATCCTGATTGAGCCGTCGTTCGAGAACATGGTCGCCATTTTCGGCACCCTGGGCCTGGCATTGGGGTTTGCGTTCAAGGATTACGCCAACAGCCTGATCGCCGGCATCGTCACCCTCTACGAGATGCCGTATCGGCCAGGAGACTGGATCGAGGTGAACGGCAAGTACGGTGAGGTCCGTTCCATCGGAACCCGGGCAGCAGAGATCGTCAGCCCGGACGACACGGTGGTGCTCATACCCCACTCGACACTCTGGAATGCCTTGATCGCGAACGGCAACGACGGCACCGACAACCTGATGTGTGTGGCGGAGTTTCACCTGACACCGGGCCACGATGTTCGCAGGGTCATGAGCCTGTTAAGGGATGTCGCGTTCACCTCGCCCTACACCAAGACCATGAAACCCATTTCGGTGGTCGTCGCCCAGCACCCGTGGGGTTTGACCTATCGGCTCAAGGCCTATCCACTGGAGCCGCGGGACCAGTTCCGGTTTGTCAGCGATCTGACGGCGAGGGGAATGGATATACTGTCGGAGCACGGCGTCTGCCCGGCATCAGTTCCCGTCAGTGTTGCCAGTCCCGCCTGATTTAGGGGTTTTGGCGAAAGTGGCCACCATCCCCTGGATGGTTGAGAGAATCTGCTCCCCTCGAGTACCGTTCTGCTCAAGGTAATACTGGTAGGTGGGCTGACTGGCCTCCCGGAAGGTATTCCGTTCCTCGTCAGTGAGAGTCACGACGCGGATATCTCCGTCAGTAGTGATCGCTTCCAGTCGCGTCTGGTTCAGGTCCTTCTGAAGGTTCCAGGCATCCTTGCCGAGTTCGCGAATGGACTGCTCCAGCCATTCTTTCTGCCGCGCCGGCAGGCCCTGATACCAGCCCGGATTGGCCACCACGGATGAAACGAACTGAGTCGCTCTCGCCCGGGTCATCGTGTTTTGCACTTCGTGGAAATTCATTTCCTCAATGGCAAAAACCGGGTTGGTCTGGCCGTCCAACTGCCGCAACTGCAGCTCGCTGAAGACCTTGGAGTAGGGTGTTTTGACGGGGGCTGCGCCATAGGCCCGGAACGCTTCTGCTGACATGTTGGAGGTCATGGTCCGGAATCGCAGGCCCTGGAAATCGTCCGGCGTTCGCAACGGCTTGTTGGCGGTCCACGCCATCCAGCCCTCCGGCACGAAACCCAGCAGGGTGAGGTTGCGCTCCTGGTAAGCCGGTGCAAAGAGCTCCGTGAGGGACGGGTCGGTAAACAGGCGTCTGGCGACGTCGTCATCGTCCGGAACCAGAAAGTGGAGCAGGAATACCCCGGTTTCAGGGACGAGGTCCGAAAGGTGGCCGGGTGAGGCGAACGCCATGTTGACCGATCCGTTACGGACCAGCTCGGTCAGTTGTGAGGAGGTGCCGAGGGAGCCGTAGGGGAATACATCGACGACGATCCGGCCGTCGGAATTCGCTTCGATTCTGGATTTTAGCTCCCGGGCGTAGGCGTGTTGTACACTGCCCTCGATTTCTTCGAGGGCGAAACGCCAGGTTACCGGAAAATCGTCGGATGAGGCCTCTGATGAGTCTCGCGTCTTGCCGGTTTCGGAATCGGAACAGCCGGCCAGGGCAATAACAAGGCTCGCCAGGAGCGGCAGCCAGAGGCGGTGGGTATGCATGTCCTTCTCTCCAGACCCTGGTTACTGAGATGGTGAACCAGCCCTAAGCTAACATATTCGGCGGAGAGCTTCCCGCTGCGACGGAGTTGATCTTCATGGCAAACCAGAAACAGGCGATGCTGTTCGGTCTTGCAACGGTGCTGCTGTGGTCGACGGTTGCAACGGCATTCAAACTGGCGCTTCAGGATCTGGCGCCGGTCCAGATGCTGTTGATTGCCTGTGCAGCGTCGGTCGTCGTGATGGCGCTTATCCTGAAAGTACAGGGGCGTTGGAAGCTGGTTTTCTCTCTGTCCCGCCGGCAATACCTGCAGTCGATCGGGATGGGGTTGATCAATCCGTGCCTGTATTACTTTGTCCTGTTTGGCGCGTTTGACCGCTTGCCGGCTCAGGAGGCCCAACCGCTCAACTACACCTGGGCGCTTGTGCTGGCCTACCTGTCGGTTCCCTTTCTCGGGCAGCGGTTGCGCCGGATTGATGTCGTTGCCGGACTGGTCTGTTATGCCGGTGTTGTTGTGATTGCCACTCGCGGCAATATCACCTCGCTGTCATTCTCGGATCCGATCGGCGTAGGTCTTGCTCTCGGAAGTACTGTGATCTGGGCGTCCTACTGGATCATTGCGACCCGGGACGATCGGGACCCGGTTGTAGGGCTATTCCTGAATTTCCTGTTCGGCCTGCCGGTGATTGCGGTGGTGTGTGGTCTGACCGCGGGATACAGCATCGCGTCTGGCGGGCCGCTCCTTGCCGCAGTCTATGTCGGGGTTTTCGAAATGGGCGTGGCCTTTGTCCTCTGGTCCTACGCCATGAAAAAAGCCGAAAACACCTCCCGGGTCAGCAATCTGATTTTCATTTCCCCCTTCCTGTCCCTGGTGTTCATTTATTTTATTCTTGGTGAAGTGATCCTGATTTCCACCTACATTGGTCTGGCGTTGATCATGGGCGGACTCTGGCTGCAGCAACGAAAGGTGAAAGTGCGTGAAGCGGAGCTGGCCCATGGGCGGTGACTGGTTCCTTTACATGGTCCGTACCGCCAGCGGTGCGCTTTACACCGGCATTTCCACCGATGTGCAACGGCGGTTTGCCGAACACGCCGCCGGTGCTCCGAGAGGCGCCCGAAGCCTTCGGGGGAAAGGTCCTCTGGAGCTGGTATTCTCGGAAGCGGCCGGGGACCGACAGCTGGCCTCGCGTCTCGAATGGCACATCAAACGCTGGCCAAGAGCCCGGAAAGAGGCGTTGATCCGGGGCGAGGTCAGCCTTTCAGATGTGATCTGATGTGCTCACCTGCGGTCCGGATGGCGTCGGTGGCCCGGTCCAGCTGACCGGCATGCACCTGGAAAACGTGCCAGAGACTGTTGTAGATTTCCAGGCGAACCGGCTCGCCATCCCGCTCGGCCACATCCTTCAGACGCACCGCATCATTGAGCAATATTTCCTCGCTGCCCACCTGAATCAGCATCGGCGGTAAGCCTTTGAAATCGCCGTACACGATCGAGATCAGTGGGTGATCAAGGGCTTCAGAGCCGGCATAGAGGCGCGCCGCCTTTTCAGTCCAGCCCGACTGGATGACGGGTTCCCGCTCCGGTGAATAGAGTTGTGTCTGGGTAAGATCGGTCCAGGGTGAAAACAGGGTCAGCGAGCCTGGAAGCGGCTCTCCCCGATCTCTCAGGTGCATCGCGAGCGCCACGCACAGTCCGGCACCGGCGGAGTCCCCGGCCAGCGCGATCTGTGCCGGCGGAACGCCCTCGGCAATCAGGGCCAGATAGGTATCGTGGGCATCTTCAAGTGCGGCTGGAAACGGATGTTCCGGCGCGAGTCGGTAATCCGGCGTCACCACTTCACACCCGCAGGCCTGCGCGAGGTGGCCTGTGAGACCACGGTGAGTATCCGGCGAGCCGATCATGAATGCGCCACCGTGGAGGTAAAGAACGACGCCCGTTCCGGGATTCGCCGTTCGGGTCCGGAGGACCGGAACGTCTGCCAGGATGCCGTGTTCGAATTGGCAGCCGCGGGGTGGAGTCGAGCTTCGGTAGGCCTGTCGGATCAGGCGACGCTGAAGCTTGACCGGTACCCGAGGACTCAGCATCGGACGGACCAGTCGGCTCATGGTTTGCCGTAAACCGGCCTCAAGAAGAGGTTGGAACATCTGTGTTCTACTCCCGCTATGCGATAGGATGTCAGCCCTAACAGCTAATTACGAACCCTGACAGGCGTTTAACTCTACGTGTACTGGAAAACAGATACCATAGAAATTCCGGATTGGAACAGACACTCGCTGCTCGAGCGTCTGGAGCCCTTTGAGCCCGGAGAGGAACGTCCCCTGAGCGACGAAATGGTCGCCTATTGCCGGTTTTACGGGCTGGATCTCTGGGTAGAGCATCCGGATGTCCACTACCACCAGGGCTACGTCCAGGCCGACGAACATCAGGTAATGGTCCATTATTATCGCTTATCCGGTTCCGTTGCCCATCGGGGCACCGTGTTCATTCTGCACGGTTATTTTGATCACGTGGGTCTCTACAGCCAACTGATCGACCGGTGCCTCGGTGCCGGTCTGGATGTGCTTGCCTACGATCAGCCGGGTCACGGGCTGTCCAGTGGGACCCCGGCAGCCATTGGCAGCTTCCTGGAGTACCAGGAGGTCCTGTCGTCGGTGATTCGTCAGGTGCGGGGAAAGGTTCGAGAGCCCTGGTTCGCCGTAGGCCAGAGCACCGGTGGCGCCATTCTGATCGATTATCTCCTGTCGAATCATCACGATCCGGACTCGTCCGACTTCAAACGGGTGGTTCTGCTTGCTCCGTTGGTGCGTCCCATGGGGTGGCTGGGGGCCAGGATTCTCCATACGGTGGTCAAGCCCTTTATCACCCGTTGGCATCGGGCATTTGCTGAAAACAGCGGGAACACCCGTTTTCTGCGCTTTCTTCGAGAACACGATCCACTCCAGGCCCGGGCTGTGCATGTGGATTGGGTCACGGCACTTCGACAGTGGGTGCCGCATATTGAGTCGGCACGGCCGGTCGATTTTCCGGTGACCGTTGTGCAGGGGGAGAAGGACAAAACCGTGGACTGGCAACACAATCTCCGGATCATCCGGAACAAATTCTCCTCGATTGAGGAACTGAGAATCCCGGACGGACGTCATCATCTTGTGAATGAAGCCCAGGATTTGCAGGCACAGGTATTCAATACCATCATTGATACGTTCACCAACACCGGGGCGGGTGCGGCACAGGCCAAAGACAGGTCGCCGCTCACCAAACCTGTTCAATAACGCACAGGAGAAAGCTGTGAAAAAAACCATTCTTGCATGCGTCATCGCCGCCTATGGCGTCACTGGCTGTATGACCTACGATCCCTACACCGGCGAGGAGAAGACTTCCAACGCGACCAAAGGCAGTGTGATCGGTGCAATCGGTGGCGCGGTGGTCGGTGCTGCGACTTCAAGTAAGAGCGATCGTGGCAAGGGGGCGCTGATCGGTGCTGCCAGCGGTGCTGCCATCGGTGGTGGTATTGGCTACTACATGGACAAGCAGGAAGCGGAGCTGCGTCGCAAGCTGGAAGGCTCCGGCGTTCGGGTGGTCCGGAATGGCGATCAGATTCAGTTGGTGATGCCGGGCAATATTACCTTTGACCTCAACCAGGCGTCGATCAAACCGTCCTTCTCGAATACGCTGGAATCCGTGGCACTTGTGCTCAAGGAGTACGACAAGACCATCATCCAGATCGAGGGTCACACCGACAGCTCCGGTTCCGACAGCTACAACCAGCTGTTGAGTGAGAAGCGTGCGGCATCGGTTCGCGATTTCCTGCTGAATCAGGGCATCGAGCCGCGTCGTACCCGTGCTGTGGGTTACGGTGAGCGCTATCCTGTGGCTTCCAACGACACCGCCGCAGGGCGTGAGCAGAATCGCCGCGTCGAGTTGACGCTGGTGCCGATGCAATAAATCCAGAACGTCCCTCTAGCAGGCCAGCCGGCATTCAGTCCGGCTGGCCTGTCGGGTCCGCGCAGTCCCGGGTTTGACTGCCGGATCTATTCCCTCTCGTTTTCCCTCTCCGTTTTTTCGGCCCCAGGCAGCAACAGGCTGGCGAGGCTGAAGCTTATGGTCCAGCAAATCATCAGCGTCCACAGATCGTGGGACAGAAAGTGGGCACCCCGGAACTGCTGTGCAACGCCGAAAACAAGCCCCATTAACAGGCCTGTGGCAAGCCCGAGAAAGCGCCAGCGGGGGCGCCAGGCTGCCAGGAAAAAATACAGGGCAATCCAGGCATAGCCGGCGCTCGCATGACCGGCCGGAAAACAGGCCGTGTCCGGCATGCTGTCCGGTCTCGTCGCGAGGAGGCCGACGAAGGGCTGGTCACCGCCATAGCGAATGAGATTCCACGGGCAGTCCATGGGCACCAGATGTTTGATCACAGACACAGCCAGGGTCGAGAGCCCGACCGCCAGAAACAGGTACAGCAAAGGTCTTCGCCACTGGATGGCCCGCTTGCTCAGGGACACGAAAATCAGCGCAAGGATAACGACACCGCCCATGGCTTTGCTGAGCCCGCGGGCGTCACTGTGCAAGATGGTTTCAAACAGGTACCGATGCTTGAAGGCCCACTGCTGACCTTCCAGGCTGTACAGGAAATCGGCAACCCGAAAATCCAGGTCAAACGCCTGGAAAATGGCAATGCCGGTCAGGAACGCGGCCCAGGCAACAAGAACTTTCCATTGCCAAGGATAGGCAGATGTCTGGCTGATTGGACCAGAAAGCGTTGAGGTCTGGCTGGAAGAATGGTCGGGCATACGGATGTCACACAGGTCCAGAAAGTTGGCCAGCATACCCGGCCATTCTTAAAACAGGCTTAATTTTTTGATTCAGACGCAAAAAAACCGACGCCGTGGCGCCGGTTTTTCGGTGGCCGGTTTGTTCCGGTCATTCAGAACAGTACGCGGCAGCGAATGGTGCCCTTGACCTGGCTAAGCTTCTCGAGAGCCAGTTCGCCGTAGGCTTTATCCACATCGACGACCACGTAGCCAATCTCCTCCTTGGTCTGCAGATACTGCCCGCAGACGTTGATCTCGTTTTCCGAGAACACCTGGTTGATTTCGGACATCACGCCCGGCACGTTTTCGTGAATATGCAGCAGGCGGTGCTGGTTGGGGTGCGAAGGCAGAGCCACTTCCGGGAAGTTGACGGACGATACGGAGGTGCCGTTATCGCTGTACATGGCCAGCTTCTCGGCGACTTCGCGGCCGATGTTTTCCTGCGCTTCCATGGTGGAACCGCCCACGTGCGGCGTCAGGATCACGTTGTCGAATTCGCGCAGCGGAGAGACAAACTCTTCCTTGTTGGACTTCGGCTCAACCGGGAATACGTCAACGGCAGCGCCCAACAGCTTGCCCGAGGCGAGTGCTTCGGACAGCGCGTCGATATCCACGACGGTTCCGCGGGAAGCGTTCATGAAAATGCTGCCCGGCTTCATCTGGGCGAACTGCTCCGCCTTGAACATGTACTTGGTGGCCGGCGTCTCTGGTACATGCAGCGACACCACGTCGGCGATGTTCAGCAGTTCCTGCATGGTACCGACCTGGGTGGCGTTACCGATGGACAGCTTGGACACCACGTCGTAGAAGTAGACGTCCATGCCCAGGCTCTCAGCCAGGACACTGAACTGGGTGCCGATGTTGCCGTAGCCGATAATGCCGAGCTTCTTACCCCGGATTTCGAAACTGTTCTTGGCCGATTTCTGCCACTCGCCCCGGTGGGCCTTGGCGTTTTTCTCGGGCACACCGCGCAGCAGCAGGATGGCCTGGGCCAGCACCAGCTCCGCCACGGAACGGGTGTTGGAGAAAGGCGCGTTGAACACGGCAATACCGCGACGGGTCGCCGCCTTGAGGTCCACCTGGTTCGTCCCGATACAGAAGCAACCGACCGCGACCAGCTTCTGGGCGGCCTCAAATACTTTCTCCGTCAGCTGGGTGCGGGAGCGCAGACCGACGAAATGCACATCGGCGATCTTCTCGATCAGCTCTTCCTCGCCCAGTGAATGGGTCAGATACTCGATATTGGTGTAACCCGCGGCATTCAGGGTATCAATGGCAGATTGATGCACGCCTTCCAGCAGCAGGATCCGGATTTTGCTCTTTTCGAGAGACGTATTTGACATGGGCTAGCTTCCGAACCTTTCGTCGTATTAAATGACCTGGAGCCGGGGATCGTCAGCCCGGCTCACAGAACAGGGGCGGTATGATACCATAAACGCAGACTTTCACAGCGCGCCGGTTTGCCTTTATCAATTCCCTGTGAATCCCGTATCAACAGGCTCTGGCCCAACCCTGACGAGACTGACGTATCCATGAATTCCGAACAGATCATTGCCGCCCTCAAAGACCTCGTTGCTGCAGGCGACGCCCCCGGTAAGGTCCTGACTGATCCCGCTGATCTCGATACTTATGGAAAGGACTGGACCAAGATCTATCCACCCAAACCGCTCGCGATTGTGTTGCCGAAGACCACCGAGCAGGTTCAGGCTCTGGTGACATTCGCCAACGAAAATCAGGTGGCTCTGGTCCCCTCGGGTGGCCGGACTGGTCTGAGCGCCGGTGCGGTTGCCGCCAACGGCGAGGTGGTGGTTGCCTTTGACAACATGAACCGGATTCTTGATTTCAATCCGAGCGACCGAACCGTGCGGTGTCAGGCCGGTGTGGTGACCGAACAGCTGCAACAGTTTGCCGAAGAAAACGGGCTGTATTACCCGGTGGATTTTGCCTCGGCCGGTTCCAGCCAGCTGGGCGGCAACCTGTCGACCAATGCCGGTGGCATCAAGGTCATCCGTTATGGCATGAGCCGGGACTGGGTTGCCGGCCTCAAGGTGGTGACCGGGAAAGGCGACGTGATCGATCTGAACAAGGATCTGGCCAAGAACAATACCGGCTACGATCTGCGTCACCTGTTCATTGGCGCCGAGGGAACCCTGGGGTTCATCACTGAAGCCACCATGAAACTCACCCGCAAGCCGGACGACCTGACGGTGCTGGTGCTGGGCCTGAAGGACCTGACCAATACTATGGATGTCCTTCAGTCCTTCCAGAAGAAGCTCGACCTGACGGCGTATGAGTTTTTCTCCCATCAGGCCATGCAGCATGTACTGGCCCATGGCCAGGTGCAGGCGCCATTCGAAACGGAAGCCCCGTATTACGCGCTGCTTGAATTTGAAGCCGTTTCCGATCAGGTGATGGATGACGCCATGACCCTCTTCGAAGAGTGCGTCGAAGCCGGCTGGGTGCTTGATGGCGTGATCAGCCAGAGCGAAACCCAGGCGCAGAACCTGTGGCAGCTGCGGGAGCGGATTTCCGAATCCATCGCCCCCCGGATTCCCTACAAAAATGACATTTCCGTCGTGGTTTCCCGGGTGCCGGGTTTCCTGCAGGAAATCGACAGCGTGGTGACCGAGCATTACCCGGACTTCGAGATCATCTGGTTTGGCCACATCGGCGATGGCAACCTGCACCTGAACATTCTCAAGCCGGAGGACATGGCGAAAGAGGATTTCTTTGAGAAATGCCAGCAGGTCAACAAATGGGTGTTCGAGATCGTCGAACGCTACGAGGGCAGCGTCTCCGCCGAACACGGTGTGGGGATGACCAAGAAGCCCTACTTGCAGTACACCCGCAGTGAAGCGGAAATTGCCTATCTTAAGGGGATCAAGCAGGTGTTCGATCCCAATGGCATCATGAACCCGGGCAAGATTTTCGACTGATGCAGGATCATATCGTCGTACTCACAGGCGCTGGCATCAGCGCCGAGAGCGGTCTCTCCACCTTCCGTGACAATGGTGGTCTGTGGGAGCAGCACAGCGTGTACGACGTGGCCACGCCCGAGGCGTTCCAGCGCAATCCCGAACTGGTGCTCAGGTTCTACAACGACCGGCGGCATCAACTGAAGTCGGCGATCCCCAACCAGGCACATCGCCTCCTGGCGGAGCTGGAACGCCGATACCGCGTCACGATTGTCACGCAGAATGTCGATGACCTGCACGAACGGGGCGGATCCAGCCAGGTTCTGCACCTCCACGGCGAGCTCACAAAGGCACGCAGTACCGGTTTCCCGGAACTGGTCTACGACATCGGTTACGGAGATATAAAGCCGGGTGACCGCTGCGAGCGCGGCACCCAGCTTCGGCCCCATATTGTGTGGTTCGGTGAGGAAGTCCCCATGCTGGATGCGGCGGCGGAAGTGGTTCGAACCGCGGACCACCTGCTGATCGTCGGCACGTCACTGCAGGTCTATCCGGCCGCCGGCCTCGTTCACGAGGTCGGTTTTGATGTGCCCATCACCGTGATTGATCCCGGGGAGCCGGCGTCAGTGTCCAGGGCGCGGGTGATACGCAAGGGTGCCTCTGAGGGCGTGGCCGATTGGGTACGGTCTCTCGGTTGACGTAAAGGTTCGGGGTGCTGGCGGGGCAAGGTCCTCCAAAACTGTGCGGAGCCATGGATGGCGGAGCCCAAGCGCCACAGGGATGTGCCGCCAGGAGCGGGTTTTGGAGGACCTTGCCCCGCCAGCACTTACTCCCCAGCTTTAAGATATTTCTCCAGTTCCGATCGGAACGCCGCCTGAACCCCCAGCCGTTTCAGCATCCAGTAGTGGCCGGCAATCATTCGGTCGATGAAGATGCTCTCCACCGGTGGCTTGAAATAGTCCAGGTACTTGAACACCGTGCTGGTCTTGGCCGCGACCCGTTTGTGGATGTCCGCTTCGGCGAAATCGTAGGGTTCGTCGTTCAGGAACGGCACGATGAGAATATCCCGCCACATGGCGTAGTAGGCTTCATCCACCGCAGGCTGACTCTCCACCCGGGCCCCCAGATCGATCAGATGGCTGTCCAGGGCCTGGTAGTCGCCGGCCAGGGCGGCGGCCAGCGCCTTGCGATAGGCCTCCACGATCTCAGGTTTGAGCTTCTTCACGCATCCGAAGTCGTACAGGATGATTGTGCCGTCAGGCCGGTAGGCAAAATTCCCGGCATGCGGGTCGCCGTGAATACACTGGAACCGGAACAGCTGGTCGGCCATGAGCGTGAAGATGCGATGGCCGATGAGGTTGATGGTTTCCTGGTCATAACGGTCGGGGGTGACCTGGCTGATGTGATCGCCTTCCACCAGTTCCATCGTCAGCACCCGGCGGGTGGAATGGCTGTCGACCACCTGAGGAATCAGCACCCACGGCTGACCCTTGTGAAACTCCCGGAACAAACCGATATTGCGGGCTTCGTTCTCATAGTCGAGTTCTTCCTGCAGCCGTTCCCGAATTTCTGCGAACAGCTGATCGACGCTCTTCTTGGGCATCTTCAGCAGCCCGCCGAGGCGAAGCGCCGTCCGCAGCTGCTTCAGGTCGGAATCGCAGGACTCGTCGACACCCGGGTACTGCACCTTGACGATGACGTCGGTGCCATCATAAAGGCGGCCCCGGTGAACCTGGCCAATGCTCGCGGATGCGTAGGGCGCTTCCTGGACGTATTCATAAAGCTCCCCCAGAGGCTTGCCGAGCTCCGATTCGATCTGTTCGACGATAACGTCAAACGGCATCGGGGGCGCTTCTTTCTGGAGTTTCTCCAGCGCTTCGGAAAATTCCCGGGGCAGGAAGTCCTGGGTCTGTGATGCGATCTGGCCGACCTTCATAACCGCACCTTTGAGTTCGCCCAGCGTATCGGCGATCTGTCCGGCCATGCGGGTGTAGCTTTCGCTCTGGGCGCCTTCGTCGTTTTCACCGCCCAGCAGTTTTCGTGCGCGCTGGCCGGCATACTGGCCTGCCACGGAGGCGGTCATGCCGGCAAGTTTGAAGAAACGCCCTGTGCGGGAGGTAACCGGTTTCTTGGCCATACAACGTTTTCGTCCAATACCCGTTCAAGTGGAACATCGGTTGTGGCCGACGACTGTTTCTCAGGTTACCTGTGTTTGCAGGAACAGCAAGTCCTCAAGTTCCAGGGTCAGCGTTTGTCCCGGGGAGAGGGGCCCGACGCCCCGGGGAGTGCCGGTCAGTACCACGTCGCCCGGCATCAATGAGAACTGGCTGCTCATGTGAGCAATCAGCGGGACAATGGGATTGAGCATGTCCCGGGTGTCGCCCGTCTGGCAACGCTTGCCGTCGATATCCAGAGAGAAGTGAATGTTGTCACGGGGCAGCTTGTCGGCCGCGACGAACGGCGACAGGGGACAGGCACCATCGAACGCTTTGGCGCGTTCCCAGGGGTGGCCCTTTTCCTTGAGCTGGCTCTGAACATCCCGCAGGGTCAGGTCCAGAGCCAGGCCATAACCGAGAATTGCGGATTCCACCTCGCTGGCAGATGCCGCCGTCAGCGGCCGGCCGATCAGTACCGCTAGCTCCGTCTCGAAGTGGACCTCACCCCGCCCGCGGGGAAGGTCGATGGGGCGTGTGATGTGAACCGCGGCGGTAGATGGTTTGATGAACAGCAGCGGTTCGTCAGGAACGGGGTTGTTGAGTTCACGAGCGTGCTCGGCGTAATTCCGGCCAACGCAGACGATCTTGCCGAGGGGCAGATGCACCGGGGTGCTGTCTTTCCAGTGGTGCTGGTAGTCGGGCATGACCGCCTCCTGTTGCCTGTGTTCAGTCGCCTTCGAACGAGCACACAGTATAGACCGGAAGCCCTTCATCCTGCAGCTTGCGCGATCCTCCAAGATCCGGGAGGTCAATCATGGCCGCGACCTCGATGATTTCGGCACCGATGCGCCGGATCAGCCGGGAGGCTGCCAGCATGGTGCCGCCGGTGGCGATCAGATCGTCCACCAGAACCACCTTGTCGCCCGGTTTGAAGGCATCTTTGTGCAGTTCCACCGAAGCGGTTCCGTACTCGAGCTCATAGTCCTCAACGAGGGTGTCGAAGGGCAGCTTGCCTTTTTTGCGGACCAGAACGAGGGAGGCATTCAGTTCGTAGGCGAGGGCCGAGCCGATAATGAAACCGCGCGCATCGACCGCCGCGACGGCATCGATTTCCTCACCGTGATACCGGTGCACGAACGCATCAATCAGCTTCCGGAAGGCCGTCTTGTCCTGCAGGACAGTCGTAATATCGCGAAAGGATACGCCGGGCTTGGGCCAGTCCGGGACGGTTCGAATCGCCTTTTTGATGCTCTCGGAAAAGTAATCCATGGTAATGACACCAACCGGTCTGGACGCCGCTCAGGCGGCGTCCAGGAACATGAATTTCAGGATGAATACGACGGCAATGGTCACCACGCTTGCGTTGAGGTGCGACCAGCGTCCGGAAATCCCCTTGATCACAGCGTAGGTGATAAAGCCGAGTGCGATACCGTTGGCAATGGAGAAGGTCAGCGGCATGGCCAGGGCCGTCACGATGGCGGGTGCGGCATCCGTGATGTCATCCCAGTCGATCTGCTTCAGTCCGCTGGCCATCAGCACGGCCACATACAGCAGAGCCGGTGCGGTTGCGTACGGAGGAATGATGCTGGCGATCGGGGAAAGGACCAGGCTGGCCAGGAACAGCGCGGCGACCACGACAGCCGTCAGCCCGGTTCGGCCACCGGCGGCAATACCAGCGGTGGACTCGATGTAGCTGGTGGTGGTGGACGTACCGAGGGCGGCACCGGACATGGTGGCCACGGAATCGGACATGAGGGCCCGGCCGAGGCGCGGCAGTTTGCCGTCTTTGTCGAGCAGACCGCCGCGATGGGCTGCGCCAATCAGTGTCCCGGACGTATCGAACAGATCCACGAACAGGAACGCGAAAATGATGCTGATCATGCCGATGTTCAACGCGCCGGCAATATCCAGCTGCATGAAGGTGGGCGCAATGCTCGGCGGCGCCGAGAAGAAGCCGTTGTACTCGACCATACCCATCATCATGGCAATGATGGTCACGGCCAGGATGCCGATCATCACCGCGCCGGTGACGCGGCGGTAGGACAGGGCGCAAATCAGCACGAATCCGCCAAAGAACAGTAGGCTTTCCGGAGTTTTGATGTCTCCGAGGCCAACCAGTGTGGCGGGATGATCAACCACGATGCCCGCGTTCTTCAGGGCAATCAGGGCCAGGAAGAAGCCGATGCCGGCGGATATGCCGAAACGCAGGGACATGGGGATGCTGTTGATGATCCATTCCCGGACCTTGAGAATGCTGAGCAGGAAGAAAATCAGACCGGACATGAATACCGCGCCCAGCGCGACCTGCCAGCTGTAGCCCATGCTACCGACCACAGAGAAAGCGAAAAACGCATTCAATCCCATACCGGGGGCGAGGGCGATCGGGTAATTGGCCCAGAGTCCCATGATCAGGGTGCCGATGGTGGCGGCCAGGCAGGTCGCCACGAAAATGGCGCCGAAATCCATCCCGGTGGACGAGAGTACACTGGGATTGACCACAATAATGTAGGCCATGGTGAGGAAGGTGGTGACGCCCGCCAGCAGTTCTTTACGAACCGTGGTGCCGTGGGCCTGGAGTTGAAACAGTCGTTCAAGCATGACGGATGTCTGCCTCGCAGGATGCTGGAAGTTGAAATTTGGGATTGGTCGAGCCGGAAAATCGTCGAACTGCGTGAAAAGACGGCAATGTTACCGTCTGAGCGGTCGTTCGCCAAGAGATGATTGGTGGTTCAAAGCAACTGTAATGTGTTCAGTGCTGCGACGGATCCCGCTGCAGGCGGATGTCGAAACGGACGGCGAGCATGCGTACCACCACGATGAAAAGCAGGCCGATGGTGAGCGCCAGGGTCTCGCTGGCCAATAGCCACTGACACACAAAATACAGCCAGCATCCGGCGAAGGAGATCGACGCGTAAATCTGGTCCTTGCGGAAAATGAACGGAACCTCGTTGCAGAGAGTATCCCGTAACGCGCCCCCAAAGGTTCCGGTCATCACCCCCAGAAGAGAGGCGATAAACCACGAATGGCCAAGATCCAGCGCCAGCTGCGCCCCAAGGATCGAGAAAATGCCCAGCCCGATGGCATCGGGAAAGACGATCCGGGACGCTTTCAGTCGCTCGGCTCGGCGCCAGTAGCTGAAGATGATCGCCATCACCAGGATCAGGATCGGCTGCTCCTGGTGCTTGATCCAGTACAGGGGGTGGTTGTCCATCATCAGGTCGCGCAACGTGCCGCCGCCGAGGGCCGTGATGAAACCGATGGTGAACACGCCGACGGGATCCATGTTCTTTGACCTTGCGACAATCATCCCCGAGATGGCGAAGGCGACGATGCCAATCATTTCAAGGATATAGATGATGTCGAACATGATTCGTCCTGGCGGGGATGGAAAATGGACAGGGGTGTGCCCGAGCCGGGTGCGCGAAGGATAGCGTAATTCGGCGCCGGATTCATCTGTGGGCCTGCCGTTGGGCGACGTCTGCAGTGTGATCCAGCAAGACATGTGTCCACGTATCATGCACACCGCGTACTTTATTACCTACTGTCCGGAGTCAATCATGCCCCTGATGCGTCTGGCCTACGCCAGTGAAGCCACGTTCGAAGATAAGCCGGTCAACCAGGGGGTTGAACCCCACGTGGCCCGAATTCTGCTGACTTCACGCCGAAACAACGCCCGATCCCATCTTGTGGGTGGTCTTTACTATGGCGACGGGCGTTTCTTCCAGTATCTGGAGGGGGAGGAATCCGATGTGCTCAGTACGTTTGAACGGATCAAGCAGGATGAGCGGCATCAGAACATTTTTACGCTGATGGAGGGCCCCCTGGAATCACCCACGTTCACCAGCTGGTCAATGAAATACGTGCCCCTGTCCAGCGACGTACGTCGTTTTCTGGAGCGCAATGGCCTGGAAAGGTTCAATCCCTCCGAGTTTACCGAGTCGCAATGTGAAGAAATGATCGAGCTGATCCGTCAGTCCAGCCACGATCAGAAACTGGTCAATCACGACGAGGAGACGGGCGGGGCGAACTCCCGGCCTCAGGCATTCTCGCCCGGCCTCAGGTTTGGCCTGATGGCTGCGGGTATTGCCCTTTTGGGGGCTCTGATTTACGCCGGATCGCTCCTGTAGGATGCCGACGAGGCAGGCGGCCAGTATTAGCAGTATTTATTTTTCAGGATAAAAGAACCTGATTTGCTTCATGGCCTGAGTCTGTTTAGTTTGATTCATATCAAATGGTCCGGCACCGGCCGGCCCTACAACAAACAGCGTCAGGAGAATCCATGAAAGCCATCCTCTGCAAGGAATACGGCCCCGCCGATAAACTCGTTATCGAAGACATCCCTAGCCCGGAGGTAAAGAGCCGCGGCGTCAAGGTACGGGTCAAGGCGGCCGGTCTGAACTTTCCGGACACCCTGATTATCGAAAACAAATACCAGATCAAACCCCCTCTGCCGTTTTCTCCGGGTGGCGAAATGGCCGGCGAGGTGATTGAGGTGGGTGACCAGGTAACCCGTTTCAAACCAGGCGACCGCGTGGCGGGATTGACCGGTTACGGTGCTTTCGCGGAAGAAGTCATCGTGCCCGAGCAGAACCTGTTGCCGGTGCCGGACGGGATGTCGGATGAGAAGGCAGCGGCCTTCACCATGGTTTACGGCACCTCCTACCACGCTCTGAAACAGCGCGCGAATCTGCAGCCCGGCGAAACACTGCTGGTACTGGGCGCCAGTGGCGGTGTCGGGCTTGCGACAGTGGAGCTTGGGAAAGCCATGGGTGCCCGGGTGATTGCGGCTGCCAGTTCCGCGGAAAAACTGGCGATTGCCAGGGAAGCCGGTGCTGACGAGCTGATCAACTACACCGAAGAGCCTCTCAAGGAGACCGCCAAGAAGTTGACCAAGGGCAAGGGCGTGGACGTGATCTACGATCCGGTTGGCGGCGAGTTCACCGAGCAGGCCTTGCGGGCCATGGCCTGGAATGGTCGCCATCTGATCATCGGTTTTGCCGCCGGCGATATTCCCAAGATTCCCGCCAACCTGACATTGCTCAAGGGCTGTTCCGTAGTCGGTGTTTTCTGGGGCGACTTCACTCGCCGCGAGCCGGAGGTCAGCGCCCAGAATATGATGGATCTGATGAAACTGTTCTCCGAGGGCAAGATTGATCCGAAGGTGAGCGCGGTTTACGAATTCGAAGACTACGTGGATGCGCTGGGCGCTTTGACCGGCCGCAAGGCGACCGGGAAAGTGGTGCTCAAGGTAGGCGCCTGAGGCGCCGCCACTCAGAACCGGAGGTTGCCGCTCTCGATCCGGGAGACCAGGTCGGGAGTGAGCCGCGTGTAACCGGCCGTGTGGGGCAGCCACGCATAAACCTCTTCGTTCGGTCGATCGAGGGTGAAGCCGGCCTTCTGGATGTCCACCTTCCGGTATTTGAACGTTCCGGTCTTCTCGATTTCGTGGGTGACCCGCACGAAGACCGGGACCGCGTAGGGCGGAAGATTGTCCTGAAGATACCGGGCCAGATCGTTGGGATCGAAGTCGGTCCCGCCGTTCTGGGGTACCAGGGTCACCATGCCGGCCTTGCCGTTGGTGCCGGGGATTTCCACGCCGTAGACGATGGCCTCCTGTACCATCCCGGAACCGTCGATGATGTTCTCCACCTCTGTGGTCGACACGTTTTCTCCCTTCCAGCGGAAGGTGTCACCCATCCGGTCGACAAACTGCAGGTGTCGCCAGCCAATCTCCCTTAACACATCGCCGGTATTGAACCAGGCATCGCCTTTCTTGAAGGCGTTACGGAGAATCGATTTTTCCGTGGCCTCTTTCTGGGTATAGCCTTCAAAGGCCCACTTCTTGTTGATTTCTCCAATCAGCAAACCGGGTTCGCCCTTTTTCGCTTCTTGCAGGCGTCCCTTCTCGTTCCGGATCGGATCCCGTGTGCCTTCGTGGTACTTCACCAGCTTGTAGGGAGCCGTGGAGAAGCCAACCGTGTTATCCATGTTGAAGAAGTTGCTGAAACCGATATTGCCTTCGGACGAGGCATAGAGTTCCGCCACCGTCTCGATCCCGAACCGTTCCTTGAATTCGCGCCAGATTGACGGACGAAGGCCGTTACCGATCATCTTGGTCAGGGAATGGTTCCGGTCCTGGTCGCTGGGCGGCTGGTTGAGCAGGTAGCGGCAGAGTTCGCCGACGTATCCGAAGGTGGTCGCGTGATAATGGCGGACATCGTCCCAGAAAGCGCTGGCGGAAAACTTTCGGCGCAGGGCAATGGCCGACCCACCGGCCAGGACCGAGCCCCAGCAGACCAGCAATGCAGTGCCGTGGTACAGCGGCAGGGTGCAATACAGGACGTCCTCCGGCCCCATGGCCAGTGACATCAGGCCAAAGCCGCCATAGGCCCGAACGAACTTTTTGTGGGATCCCGGCGCCGCCTTGGGCAACCCGGTTGTTCCGGAGGTGTACAGGTAGACCGCCGTATCGCCCATGGTCGGGGGATTCTTCAGGTGGACCGGGCTGCTGGACCGGGCACTGACGTGTTCGGCCATGTTGGTGAAGCCAGCCGGAGCCTCGCCGAAAACGTTCAGGGTATTGGTGTTGGCGAGGTACTGGAAGGGTTGTGGATGCTCGGGGTGGATTTCTTTCCGGATGGCCTTCAACGGCGCCACCAGCTCTTCGCCCGCCACAATCATTCTCGGCTGGATCAGGTTGATGCTGTGGGCCAGTACCTTGCCTTTCTGGGAGGTGTTGAGCATGGCGCAGGCCACGCCGATTTTGGCGGCGCCGGCGACCACCGCCAGTAATTCGGGCCGGTTTTCGAGCAGGACAGCGATGGCGTCGCCTTTCTGGAGCCCCTGGTCGTTCAGGTACTGGGCAATCCGGTTGCTCCAGTCGTTGAGCTCGCGCCAGGTCACACTGAGATCGTTGAACAGGATGGCCGGGCGCTGCCCGTGTTTCTCCGCGTTCTGTTCCACCAGCCTGCCCAGGGTGAGGTCTGCGTCATCGTCCTTGACGGAATAGTAATAGAGCCCCTTGGCAATGGATGGCAGGCGGCGCAGAACGCCCGGCAGGCTTCGGACCAGGTCGCGGGCGGAAACATTGTCTTGGCTCATGATACGTTCACTTCATTGTTTTGTCGGTTCGGCATCTCCGGTCGTGGCAATCTCTACCAGTAACTGATTGCGGCTGACCTGGTCGCCGGCCACCGCGTGGATGCTGGCCACCACACCGTCGCAGTCGGCCTTGACCGGATGTTCCATCTTCATGGCTTCCAGGACGACCAGTGGTTGTCCCTGTTGAACGGCATCTCCTTCCTGGACGAGAACTTCCGTTACGGCGCCATCCATTGTTGCCAGCAGCCGTCCGCTCCCCGCTCCGTCCTTTCCGGCGGTGGGCTGATGCGTCACATCCCGGACGCACCACGATCGGCCGAGCGCATGCAAATATAGGGAATCCGAGTGCTGGTGATATTGGCAAGTCTGACGTACGCCGTTGTCGATGATGCACAAGCGGCCATCCCGATCGTCCTCCAGTCGAAGATCGTATCGGCTCTCTCCGTGGCTGACCGAGACGCCTTCGGCAGTCTGTCGCACGAGCAGCTCGACGATGCGATGACCGGTTTCCAGTGTCATCGGTGTTACCGTGGAGGGCGCGTTACTCCAGCCTTCCCCGCCGGTTCCGGATCGGCTCAGGATGGCGGCGCTCAGTGCCAGCTCACGTATGGACAGTTCGTGGGAGGACAGTGAGGGATCGTCCCGGAAATCCTGATCCAGAAAGGCGGTGGTGGCCTGTCCGGCGCCGAACGTCTCATTGGCGACGATCCGGCTCAGGAAATAACGGTTGGTGGTGACGCCGAACACCGTGGTGTCTTCCAGCGCCCGAACCAGACGACGGCGGGCCTCGTCGCGGTTATCGCCCCAGGCAATGATTTTGGCAAGCATGGGATCGTAATGAGGGCTTATGATGTCGCCGGAACGAACCCCGGCGTCGTATCGCAAGCCATCCCCCGCTGCGGGTTCGAACTGGTATAGCTGCCCGGTCTGCGGCGTGAATTCGCTGGCCGGATCCTCGGCATACAGCCGCACTTCGATAGCGTGTCCGCTCAACTGTATCTCTGACTGGCTGAGCGGCAGGGGGCGGCCTTCGGCCACCGCAAGTTGCAATGCCACCAGGTCCTGGCCAGTGATGAGTTCGGTGACGGGATGCTCGACCTGAAGCCGGGTGTTCATCTCCAGGAAATAGAAGTTGCGGTCCTTGTCCACCAGAAATTCGACAGTGCCTGCTCCTTCGTACTGGCAGGCGAGGGCTGCTTTGACAGCCGCTTTGCCCATGGCTTCCCGCAGTTCGGGAGTAACGAAAGGAGAGGGCGCTTCCTCGACGACTTTCTGGTGGCGGCGCTGGACGGAGCAGTCGCGTTCACCGAGATAGACAGCGTTGCCGTGCCGGTCGGCGAACACCTGGATCTCGACGTGCCGGGGTTCGATGACCGCTTTCTCCAGAATCAGTTCGTCGTCGCCAAAGGACTGCCTGGCTTCAGATCGCGCGCGCCGGAGGCTGTCGGCCAGCTCTGCCTCTGAATCCACCCGGCGCATGCCCCGGCCTCCGCCTCCGGCAGAGGCTTTGACCATCAGCGGATACCCGATATCGGCCGCTGCCTGGATGAGTTCATCGTCACCGGCATTGTTGCCTTCGTATCCCGGAACAACCGGTACACCCGCTTCCTGCATGGCGATTTTCGACCGGCGTTTGCTCCCCATGAGATCAATGGCAGCTTCGGGTGGGCCGACAAACACCAATCCGGCGTCTTTGCAGGCTTTGGCAAACTGGGCGTTTTCGGAAAGGAAGCCGTAACCGGGGTGGACACAGTCAGCCCCGGTTTTGCCGGCGGCGTCGAGAATGGCGTCCATGTTGAGATAAGACTGGGAGGCCGGGGCCGGGCCGATGCAGACGGCTTCGTCCGCCAGTTCCACATGCAGGGCGCCGGCATCGGCCTTGGAGTAAACCGCTACCGTTCGATAGCCCAGGGATTTGGCGGTGCGGATCACCCGGACTGCGATTTCGCCTCGGTTGGCTATCAGGAGTTTTTTTAGCATTTTGATGTCTCTGAGTGGGGTGCATGCCGCAAGGGCAAGCATTGAACCGGTTTCAGAAAACCGCTACGAGCACGTCCCTGTGTGCTTGTTTCGGGCCATCCATGGCCCTCTACATTTTCTGAAACCGGTTCAATGCTCACCCTTGCTCCGCCGTCAGTTGGAATCATCTGCCCATTTGGGCTCTCGTTTCTGCATGAACGCCATTGTTCCCTCGGCGCCCTCGGGGCCACGTATCGCTTCGGCGAACGTTTCGGCCGCGCTGTCGAGCAATTTGTTCATGGGCTCGTGGCCGACCCGGTGCAGCAATGCTTTGGTCTCGGCAGTGGCGTTTGGGGCGCACAGGCGGACTCTTTCCAGTGTCGCCTGGAGCAACTCTTCCAGCTGTGTCTCGCTGTCTGCAGCCTGATGCACGATGCCCAGGGCGCAGGCTTCCCTGGCGTCGATCCGTAAACCGAGCAATGCCAGTCGCCGGGCCTGAGTGAGGCCGATTCGTTCGACGACGAAGGGCGCAATCTGAGCCGGAATGACGCCCAGTGAGGTCTCGGGCATTCCAAACCTGGCGGTGGGTCCGGCAATGGCCACATCGGATACGCAGGCGAGGCCGAAACCGCCGCCCATGACGGCGCCCTCGGTCACCGCTATCACCACCTTCGAGGATTCATTGACCTGCTGGATCATGTGGCCGAAGGCCCGGTTCAGTTTGTAGAACGGATCATGCTGGCCTTCGTCTGCCTTTTGTCCCCGCGCTCCTGCCATGTCCTTGATATCGCCGCCGGCACAAAAATGGCCGTCTTTTCCCCGGATCACGACTGCCCGGATGGTGTTGTCCTGTTCGATCTGGTTAAAAATCGTCGACAGCTCGGCGACCATCTGCAGGCTCATGGCGTTGCGGACGTCCGGGCGGTTGATGGTCAAAAACAGGGCCGGGCCGTGTTTTTCCAGGAGCAAGGTCTCGCAATGCGGTAACTGTTCCATGTGCTGACTCCAATTACATTGTTCGAGGGTGCCAGTTGGGGGAGCTTTGGGGGACTGTGCGCAGCAGGGAAGCTGCGCTCAAGCGTACAAGGACGTATTCACAGCGTGTCCCCCAAAGCTCCCCCGCCTGGCAACCCTTCCACCGAAAGCCGATACTCAGTCTTTGCGCTTTCCAGGCAAAATGCCCATCAGCTTGCAGATAATCCCGAGCATGATTTCGTCGGCACCACCGCCAATGGACACCAACCGTACATCCCGATAGGCCCGTGACAGCGGGTTGTCCCACATGTAGCCATTGCCGCCCCAGAACTGCAGACAGCCGTCGGTGACTTCACGCCCCAGGCGGCCGGCTTTAAGCTTGGCCATGGACGCCAGCTTGGTCACGTCCTTGCCGGCGATATGAAGTTCGCAGGCCTGGTAGGTCAACGCCCGCAGGGCTTCGATCTCGGTCTGCAGTTCGGCCATGCGGAAATGGATGTACTGGTTATCGAGCAGGGGCTGACCGAAGGTCTTGCGTTCGCGGCAATACTCGATGGTCTTGTCGACACAGACTTCCAGCGCCTTGATCACGTTGGCCGCGCCCCACATCCGTTCTTCCTGGAACTGCAGCATCTGCATCATGAAGCCGGTACCTTCGGCACCGATCCGGTTTCTCTGGGGCACACGGACGTCGTCGAAGAAGATCTGTGCGGTTTCCGAGGAACGCATGCCCAGCTTGTTCAGGTGCGGGCTGAAGGTGATGCCCGGTGAGTTCATGGGCACCACTATCAGGGATTTGTTCTTGTGGGGTTTGTCGTCGCTGGTGTTGGCGAGAAGGCAGATAAAATCCGCCTTCGGCGAGTTGGTGATCCACATCTTCGAGCCGTTGATGATGTAGTCGTCGCCGTCTTTCCTGGCTGTTGTCTTCAGGCCCGCCACGTCCGAACCGGCCCCCACTTCGCTGACACCGATACAGCCGACCATATCCCCGGCAATTGCCGGCGCCAGGAAGTCTCGCTTGAGTTCGTCAGAGCCAAAGCGGGCGAGGGCAGGCGTACACATGTCGGTCTGCACGCCGATGGCCAGTGGTACGCCACCACACAGGGCGGTGCCCAGTTCCTCGGCAGCGACAAGATTGTAGCTGTAGTCCAGACCCATGCCGCCGTATTCCTCCGGTTTCTGGATACCGAGGATGCCGAGGTTGCCCAGCTTCTTGAACAGCTCATGAATGGGAAACTCGCCGGCTTCTTCCCACTCGTCGCAGTAAGGGTTGATTTCCTTTTCGACAAAGTCCCGGACGGTCTTTCTGAGGGCTTCGTGTTCGGCTGTGAATTTCACGTTTTTGTTCTCCGTTTGTTAGTTCGTGTCTGCCTCTGTTGGTGCAGGTCCGACAATTTGGGTGGCGGCTGTGGGGAGGGGCCTTCAGAAAACCGCTACAAGCACGTCCGTGTGCGCTTGTTTCGGGCCGTCCCTGGCCCTCTACATTTTCTGAAGGCCCCTCCCCACAGCCGCTTTATATTTTCAACCTCAGTGCTACCTTCAGTTTATTTTCTGTCCATTCGTTCTTTATATTCTGAGTTCTGGAATCTGGTCAGTTTTACTGGCTAAAGTTAACTCGTGGCCTGATAGCGCTGTCTGGGAAGTGTTGTCCAAAAATGTTGAAGGCCAAGGATGGCCTGAAACAAGCGCATATGGACGTGCTCGTAGCGGTTTTTGGACAACACTTCCCAGACAGTGCCTGCTCCAAAGCTCGCAGTCCTGTGCCAAGGCCCAATAAGCAAATCAAAGGTCAAAACCGGGCCACCCCAAAGCTGTTGGGCCGCAACTGCCGCTGCTCGGCCTCCCGGCAGATCGACAGCACCAGGGCCAATACCCGCCGCGTATCCCGTGGGTCGATCAGTCCGTCGTCCCAGAGGCGTGCGGTTCCGTAGAGTGCGGTTGAGCCTTCCTCCAGCTTCTTCGCTGTCGCCTGTTCCAGGAAATCCAGGGTCTTGGCGTCCGGTTCCATCCCGCCCCGGCGCTGCTTGTCCTCCGCCACGATGCGCATCACCTTGCCCGCCTGGGCCGGGCCCATGACCGCTGTCCGGCTGTTCGGCCAGGCAAAGATGAATCGCGGGTCCAGACCCCGGCCACACATGGCGTAGTTGCCGGCACCGTAAGAACCACCGACGACAATGGCGATCTTGGGCACCCGGCAGTTGGCGACGGCCTGTATCATCTTGGACCCGTGTTTGATGATCCCGTTCTGTTCCGAGTGGGTGCCCACCATGAAACCGGTGGTGTTGTGCAGGAACAGGATGGGCGTGCCGGCCTGGTCGCACAGTTGAATGAACTGGGCCGCCTTGGTGGAGCCCGCGGGTGTGATCGGGCCGTTGTTGCCGATGATGCCGACAGAGAGTCCCTCGATGCGGATGGTGCCGCATACGGTCTGGTCGTCGTAGCCGTTCTTGAAGTCCAGGAAGCGAGAGCCGTCGGCAATTCTCGCGAGGATTTCCCGAACGTCGTAGGGCTTCTTGGATTCGGCGGGAATGACCCCGAGGAGTTCCTCCGCCGGGTAAAGCGGCGCGTCCCAGTCGGCTTCCCGCCGCGGCGGGAGGTTTTCGTTCCAGGGCAGGGCGCCAAGGATTTCCCGGGCCTGACGAATGCCATCGGCGTCGTCCTCCGCCAGGTACTCGGCGGTGCCGGCCACGGTGGCGTGCATCTCGGCGCCACCGAGTTCCTCGTCGGTAGCGACTTCGCCGGTCGCTGCTTTCAAAAGGGGCGGGCCAGCGAGGAACATCTTGGCCTGTTCCCGCACGGTGATCACATAATCCGAAAGGCCCGGCTGATAGGCGCCGCCGGCAGTGGCATTGCCATGGACCACGGTGATTTGTGGAATGCCCGCAGCAGACATTCGGGCCTGGTTGGCGAAGCCGCGGGCGCCGAGGACGAAGATGTCGGTAGCATAGTTCAGATTGGCGCCGCCAGATTCAGACAGGGATACCACCGGCAGCTTGTTCTCCATGGCAATCTGCTGGAGTCTCAAGGTCTTGTCGAGGCCGGCCGGGGTGATGGTGCCGCCCTTGATGGCACTGTTGCTGGCCACCACCAGACACCGAACGCCTTCGACGGTGCCAATGCCGGCAATGATGCCGCCGCCGGCCTGGGAGCCGTCTTTGTCATCGTGCATTTTGTAGCCGGCCAGTGAGCAGAGTTCGAGGAACTCGCTGCCCCGGTCCAGCAACCGATTGATCCGGTCACGGGGCAGAAGCTTGCCCCGTTTGGTGAACTTTTCGCGGGCCGATTCGGCCAGGTCCAGCACCTTCTGTTCCGCTTCCCGAAACGTCCGGATATGGGCATCCATGGCCTCGGTATTGGCTCGGAACTCATCGGATTGCGGATTGACGGATGTTTCCAGTGTCTGCATGGGCGCCTCAGTCGTCACTCAGTACTTTGGGCGTGTAGGCCCGGTGGAAGCCGTTGAAGGGTTCGTTGTTTTTTGCCTTGGGCAGGGGCCAGACCCGACCGCCCTGGGACGCGGCTCCGTCGATGCGAACGCAGTCGCCGCTGATAAAGGCGGCGCCCGGGCTGAGCAGGAAGCAAATGGCGGCGCTGACCTCGGATTCGGTGCCCATGCGTTTGATGGGAACGTTATCCCCAAGGCTGCGAATCCAGTCGCGCATTTGTGCCGGGTAGTTGTCCATGCCGGAGGAAGCAATCCAGCCCGGAGCCACGGCATTGACTCGGACGCCGGAGGCACCCCACTCCACAGCGGCGGTCTGGGTGAAGTTCACCATGCCGGCGCGGGCTGCGCCTGAATGGCCCATGCCGGGCATGCCACCCCACATGTCGGCAACAATATTGACGATGGTGCCGCCGGTTTTGCTCAGCGCCTGGGTGTAAGCTTCCCGGGCCATCAGGAAACCGCCGGTCAGGTTGGTCCTTACCACCGTTTCCCAGCCTTTCTGGCTTATGCCAGTCAGTGGTGCCTGAAACTGGCCCCCCGCGTTATTCACCAGCCCATTCAGGCCGCCGTGTTCCGCGATGATGTCCTTGACCGTTGCCTTGACCGCGTCTTCTTCACGAATGTCGCAGACGTGGGCGCTGGCCATGCCACCGTCCTCAAGGATCTCAGCCCTGACCGCCTCGACTTTTTCGGCTTTGCGGCCTACCAGCGCGACCTTTGCGCCCAGTGCAGCCAGTTCGTGGGCGGTGCAGCGACCGATGCCGGAGCCGCCGCCGGTGACAATGAACACCTGATCCCGGAACAGGTCCGGTCTGAAGATGGATTGATAATTCATTCGCGAAAATTCCTTGTCTGTTTACCGTGCAATCAGGCGTGAGGGGACGGATACCGGAAACTCCAGGAGCTGCTGGGCAAAGGCCTTGCCCTGCGGATCGATCCGCAAACTTGCAACACCGCCGCCGCCAAGGCTGTGCTCCAGAAGGAAGTTGAAGGCATTCAGGCCAGGCATGAACCACCGGGTGACCTTTCCGGATTCGGAGTTGAGAGTATGGCCCATCCAGTCGGCGACAGCCTGTTCGGTAAGGGCGGCCGCGATGTACGGGAGATAGTCAGGCTCGCGTGCAATAACGCCGATGTTACAGTGGTCACCTTTGTCGCCGCTGCGCGCCCAGGCAAGTTCAATCAGTGGCACCACGGTGTCGCCATCGACTTCCTCGGTGGGTGGCGGAAGGTCCGGGAGTTGCAGTGCGTCAAAGCCGCCGGTGCACTGGACTGGTACAGTGGTTTGTTCTCCTGCGATGTCGGCCGATACCTGGACCCGGCTTTTCGGCACGAGGCAGGAGTAAAGCCGGATCTTCGGCCATACGGTGGGTCGACCACCAACAATCCCGGTGATACCCGGCGCCATACCCGTGGCGGCCTGTGCGATTTCCCGGGAGAACAGGACCAGGGCCTCCTTTTTGGAGTGCGCCGTACTGATTTTGACGACTACCTCCCGACAGTTCTGGCAACGGGCGTGGGCCCCGTACGTACTTTCGGTACCCAGCAGTTCGATGCTGGTTTCGCTGTAGTCCGGCAGGCCCCGTTCATGGAAGAGCCGGGAGGTCTTGGCCAGGATGGCTTCGGCCACCGTTTGTGCTTTCACTCTGGCGTCCAGTCCGGCAAGCAGGAAGGTAACGGTGCACTTGAAGCCGTCCGGCCAGGTGCCGGATACCTTGTAGGTGTCCGTGGGCGGCCGCCCCAGGGCTCCCCGTACGGACACCCGGTCCGGGCCGGTCTCCTCGAGTGTGACCTCGCTGAAATCACAGCTCACGTCCGGTAACAGGTAGGCCCGGGGATCTCCTATCTCATACACCAGCTGTTCGGCCACCGTCCCCCGGCTGACCTTGCCGCCGGTTCCTTCGGGCTTGGTGATGGTAAAGCCCCCGTCGGCACCTACCTCGGCGATGGGAAAGCCCATGTCCGCGTAGCCCCCGGCCACGTCCTGCCAGTCCGTAAAGTTGCCGCCAGTGGCCTGTGCGCCACATTCCAGGAGATGGCCGGCCAGGCTGCCCTGGGCGAGCCTGTCGTAGTCGTCCCAGGACCACCCGAATTCGTGCACCAGCGGCGCCAGCACCAGCGCGCTGTCGGCGACCCGGCCGGTGATCACGATGTCCGCTCCCTGTTCGAGTGCCGTTACCAACCCGGGAGCCCCGAGATAGGCGTTCAGGCTGACCATCATTCCGGGCATGGGCGCTCCGGTGGTCATCTCCCGCGTGCCATCGTCTGCCAGCGACTTCTTTTGAGGCAGCAGGTCGTCACCGAGCACCAGGGCAATCCTGAGATCGACCCCGGCTTTGTCACACAATGCCTGGAGCGCGTCGCGGCAGGCTTCCGGATTGACGCCCCCGGCGTTCGCCAATACCCGGATGCCTTTTTCTTTGATCTCGGTGAGCAATGGGCCCATCACCGTCTGGACGAAATCCCGGGCATAGCCCTGGGACGGGTCCTTCATCTTCTGACCGGCCATGATCGACATGGTGATTTCAGCCAGGTAGTCCGCCACGAGGTAGTCAATGTCGCCGTGACGGACCAGCTGGGCGGCGGCGGTTTCCGTATCGCCCCAAAAGGCAGCGGAGCAGCCGATCCGGACGGTTTTATCGAGGTTCTCTGACATGAAGGTTGCCTTGTTCGTTATGCCCGCATGCGATGGGCTGAACTGTGTTGGAAAGACAATACCAAGCAAGCGCTTGGTTTGTAAACAGCCGGGTCTCAGGTAAAATAGGCCTTCTTTCCCGCTAACCGGAATCTTCTCGTGAAACAAACACCGATCCTGCATAAACTCGTCCGTGAAAATCTCGTCTCCGATCCTGAGGGTGCCCGCGGACGGTTGTTGAGGGAGGCTGCCCGTCTGTTCCGGGACAAGGGCTATGAGCGCACCACGGTCAGGGATCTGGCGGCGGCTGTGGGCATTCAGTCCGGCAGCCTGTTCCATCACTTCCGCACCAAGGAAGACATTCTCAAGGCGGTGATGGTTGAAACGATCCGTCTGAATACCGCGCTGATGAAGGCGGCCGTCGAGGCGGCAGATGCGCCACGGGAAAAACTCCGCGCACTGGTTCGGGCGGAGCTGGAATCCATCAATGGTCAGACGGGCGAGGCCATGGCCGTTCTTGTTTTCGAGTGGCGGAGTCTGTCGCCGGATTCGCAGTCGGAGGTCCTTAAGCTCCGGGATATCTACGAGGCACTCTGGCTCGAAGTCCTTGGCACACTGCGGGAGCAGGGTGATATCCAGGCGGATCCGTTCGTGGTGCGCCGTATTCTGACCGGCGCCCTGAGTTGGACGGTGACCTGGTACAAGCCCGAGCGAGGCGGTCTGACGCTGGACGGCCTGACGGATCAGGTAATGGCGATGATGAATCTTTAGTAATTTCTGTGCGCCAGGTCAAAAAATAACCAAAGAATACCTTTCCCAGCAGGCCATTGGCCTGATCGGCATGTCGGTTTCGGCAAACCAGCCATTTTGGTCGGACAATTTTCGACGCATTCTGTTAACCGTTGACTGGAGACAGCGCAACCCGCGGAGCGCGCGATGCTTCACAGTATTGCCTCGGCATAACAGCAATAATCTGACGCTGTCATCCAGATCCAATAAAAACAACGTGAAACAGGGCGAATTATGATGTACCGACTGGTTATTGAAACCGGCCGCCAGTGTGTGGCGCATCTCAGGCTTCTGCTTGTGGGTGCGGCCGTTATGCTTGCCGGCTGTTCCGCGAATCCCATCTACTCCACCACCGGTGTTGTTCTCTCCAACTATTCCGAGCAGGAAGCCACTCCCTATGTGATGCAGATGTCCGACCCGCAGCTGGCCTGCGCGCTGGGTGAGGGTGTGGACCCGTTGCTGTATTCGTTCTCGCGCGTAACGGACGCGCCGGACAGTACCGGTTCGCTGCTGATGTTGCTGGCGGGCAACTGTATGGAATACCGCGCCTGGGAAGCGGAGCTTTCCTACCTTCGGGCGGATTACGAGGGTAATGTTCCGGCGGCCAAGGATGCCCGCGAAGAGGCCAAGCGTTTGTACGCCAAGACCGCAGAGCGTCGCTACAAGGCCTTCAAGCGTGCCATGGCGGCGTACGATTTCGATCCGGCCGCCGAACCACTCGAGTGCCCGTTCCTGTTCAATGAACAGGATGAACTGACCTTCCTTTTGGGACTTCTGACCGGCATGCAGGCCATTGTGAATGATGCCAATTCCGGTGCCATGGCGGGCATTCCCCGGAATATTGCGCCCCAGGCGGAGCGCGCCGCCACCTGTGTGGATGACAAGAAGTGGGGCGGTTTACCCAATGCGATCCGCGCACTTGTCTGGCTTCTCCTGCCCGATACTCGCCCTGATTTGTCACCCGATCCCTGGGTGGTTATGGATCACAGCGTAGAACTCGGTATCCAGAAAGGTTTCCGTGCATCGCTGGCTCTCAAGGCGGTCGCCGCTGAAACCTTTGGCCGTCCGGACAAGCTGAAGGAAGCCATCGCCGAATTTGCCGATTCCGATGCAACTGTGGACGTCTGGGATGAGTACCGTCTTGTCGACACCGTTGCGCGGGGCGTCATCCAGTTCTCCTCCGATAAATACTGGACCGAGCATTACGGTTACCGGACGCCCCAGAGCTTCTTCGGAAAGATGAGCCCGGAACGTGATACCGAGAATGTCGAAACCATGAACCTGGATGACCTGCTCTGAGCAGGTCATCCATCCCGATCCGATTACCCATAAACAAGAAAATGACCCGGAGGTCGTTATGATCCGCAAGTCCCTTACTGCACTGGCACTGGTTGCCGCGGCACCGCTGGCTTCTGCCCAGACCGTCTCCATGTGTGTGTTCGATGTCATTGGTGCCAATGGCGATTTCTATAACATGGCCAAGGACTACGCCCTGGAGATGAAGAGTCACGGCGTTGACTTTCAACTCAAGCCATACACCGACGAGGGTGTCGCTGTGGGTGACTTCAACGCCGGCCAGTGCGACGCGGTGGCTGCCACGGACCTGCGAACCCGTCCCTTCAACCGGTTTACCGGCAGCATCAGTGCGGTTGGTGCCATTCCGACCTACGACAACCTGAAGACTCTGCTCGCGACCCTCGCGCAGCCCAAAGCGGCGCCCCTGATGAAGCAGAACGGCTACGAAGTGCTGGGTATCATCCCCGTTGGCGCCGGTTACCTGTTCGTGAACGATCGGAGCATCGATACCGCCGGCGAGCTGGCCGGTAAGCGAATGGCGACCCTGGATTACCAGAAAGACGCCATCCATATGGTGAACTTTGTGAAAGCTACCGTGGTTCCCTCGGACATCACCAACTTTGCCGGCAAATTCAATAACGGTTCTGTCGATACCGCGTATGCACCGGCCTTTGCCTACGAGGCTCTGGAACTCTACAAGGGCATTGGCGACAAGGGGGGCGTTGTTGACTATCCGCTGGCCCAGCTGACCATGCAGATCATAGCCCGTGACGGTGTTCTGGATGAAAAGACCGCACAGCAATCCCGGGAAGTGGCCTGGAACATGTTTCCCCAGGCGATGAACCTGATCAAGAAGCAGGAAAGCGCCATTCCGGACGACGTGTGGATTCGCATTCCGGAAAAGGACATCCGCGGTTATCAGGAAATGTTCCGCCAGAACCGTCTCGAAATGCGTGATGGCAAAAACGGTGCACCGGATGTCTATGATCCGAAAATGCTCGGTCTGCTGAGCAAGATCCGCTGTGCCAGTAACCCGTCTGCTGCAGAGTGCACTGCGGCTAACCGCGAATAACAGGACGGTGCGAGCATGAACTGGCGAACGCTGACGGTCCCGGCCGCGAAAACCCTGTACCCCGTGCATCGATTGCACGGGGCCCTGCTCCTGCTGCTCCTGCTGTTTACGCTGCTGCTGGGCATGGGGAGTTCGCTGCATTCCCGCCTGCTCTGGGTGGGAGAGCAGACCTGGCCGAATTACTACCTGCTTGACCCCGATGCCAAGGAGCCGGCCTGTGATCTGAACCGTGACATCGACGCGGAAGTCGCCAAGCGGGTGCAGGCCTACAAGCCGGACCCGGACGACCTGTTCAGTTCGCCCCCCAATCCTGCGGCCATCCGAAAGTCGCTGGAGAGCAACCTGGAGTTGTGCCAGCAGAAGTATGCGCTTTATGAGCAGAACCTGAAACACGCCACCGCTGCGCTCGCTGTCTACAAGGCGGTCGAGCAGGGGATTGCGCACTTCCTGCTGGACAACATTGAACTGACCAAGTTTCTGTTCATCGCCATGTTTGCAATGGCGGCGGCCATTGCCGCCCTGGATACGGATCACATCGCGCTGCGTTTGCCCCGGAACCGGGCCGAATGGCGTCTGAGTCAGGGCGTGCAGTTTGTGGTCAATGGTCTGATGGTGGTGTCACTGAATGCCTATCTGGGCAAGCTCACGACGTCGCCGGAGTCCGGCGGCACCATGGAGCTGCAGTATGCCTGGGCCATGGTGTTCGGCCTGTTCATGGTGATCAATGCCGTGCGCTTCGTCTATGTGCCCTCGCGAATCGGTTCCGGTTCGCTGTCGTTCTCGTCCGGACTGGTCATACCGCTGTATTGCGCGATGGGCCTGATCGCGATGAGCTACTTCTTCCTGGTGGATGGGTATGCGTCCGGTTTGGCCATTTACTTCGGCATGATGACCAACCTGTCGTCGATGTTCATCAACATCGGGTTGTATGTGCTGGTGGGGATGATGCTCAAGCAGACCCGGCTGCCGGAACTGCTGCTGAATGTGATAAAGCCGTTCAACCTGCCGGCGCCCATGCTGGCCTCGGTCATCATCTTCAGCACCGCGTTCCCGACGGCGTTTACCGGCGCCTCGGGGATCTTCATTCTGGCTGTAGGCGGGGTGGTCTACGATGAACTTCGGCGCGCCGGTGCCGGTCGCCAGCTGTCGTTGGCCACCACCGCCATGTCGGGCAGTCTGGGCGTGGTGCTGAATCCGTGCCTGCTGATCGTGGTCGTTGCGGCCCTGAACAAGGAAGTCACCACCACTGAAATGTACAGCTGGGGTTTCTGGATCTTCATCATGTCGGCGACCCTGTTTTCATTCGTGGTCTGCAAGACGGAAGGCAACTGGAAACCCAGGCCGGCTCCGGGCGCGTTGACCCGGGCGATCGGTGAGTTGCGCCCCCTGATTCCCTATGCGCTCGTCGGCGGTCTGGTGATCCTGGCGATCTGGATCATTCTGGGGCTGAAGTTCAACGAATACAGCGCTCCCTTGATTTTGCCACTGGTCATGCTGGCGCTGGTGTTGCTCGATGCCCGTAAATCGAATCGTGAAGATGAAGAGACGCGGTTGCAGGCCTTCTGGAACCGGAGTTCAGCGGCCGCCAGTGATTCGGCGGTCCACATCGGGGCTCTATTGGCGCTGATCGGTTTCTCCATCTGCATGGGCGGTATCCTGGAGCGCTCGGAGATCGTGCACGTCCTGTTCCCCGAGCATCTGACCAGTCCCTGGATCGCCATGCTCGTGATCGTCGTCATGCTGACGTTCATCGGTATGGTGATGGATCCATTCGGTGCCGTGATTCTGGTGTCTGCCACGATAGCCCAGCCGGCCATTCATCTGGGTATTGATCCCCTGCATTTCTGGCTGGTCTGCCTGGTGGCCTTCGAGCTGGGCTATCTGAGCCCGCCCGTAGCCCTCAACCATCTGCTGACCCGGCAGGTGGTCGGAGAGACCGAGGTGCTGGCGGCCGAGCGCACCGGTTCCTTCTGGCATCGCTATCAGCGGCTTCTGCTGCCGCTGGCGGTGATGGGGCCGACGCTGCTGCTGGTGGCATTCGTGCCAATGTTGTTCTACGCGTTGTAGGGCCACAACGAGCCTTGCCAAAAAGCCGGATCCCGAGTGGTCCGGCTTTTTGCATCCGGGCTGTGAGGAATGACAGGTATTTGTCATTGTTTGGTTCTACAATGACGGTAGTCCCGCACCCGGGGTATACCGTCATCGAGGTAGAGGTTGTCATGGTTGTTCGCGACGTTTTGGGTGGGTCCGTACTCGTCTCTATCCTGGCTTTGTCCGGTTGTGGTGGCGGGAGTTCTACGGCCGATGATGGCGGCGATAGCACGGCGCCGGCCACCGTGGTATCTGGGTCGATCGGCATTGAAGCAAATACTCGTGTTGATATCGATACTGCTGACAAACTCCGCTTAGTCGATGGTTATTTGGATGCCTCTAGCCCCCAGGTGTTGCCCGGTAGTGTGATTCTAGGTGGGTATGTCAGTGATCGTTCGGGTTCCCGGGATCCTTCTGATCCCAACGATGATTATGATTCCGATCCAATCGATCGTTATCAGCTGGTGCTTAATGAAGGCGATCAGGTCGAGCTTCAGACCTTCTATAGTTATTACCTCGTAAGCAATAACAGGGTCCCTGCAAACTATCCTTTGTCGATCACTCTGAGAAGGGCTTCTGATCAAGTGGTGCTGGATTCAGCTCAAACGAATCCTGATGCATCTTCCCCAGTATATTCGGTTCAGGTTACGGTCCCAAAAGGTAGCGGCACAGCCACTTATTACCTTGATATAGAGGCAATTGACGGACCGATGCGTTATGTAATCAATACGCTGCCGTCCGAAAGTGCAACCGCTTTAGCATTTGACTGGCCTCGTTACCAGTTTGCTAATGACGAGGCGCTGGTGTCGCTCGCTGACCAAGGGATGCCTCGCACATTAACTGCGTCCTTGGCGGCCTCGCCAGTGAGGCTTTTGGGGAACAATACATGGTTGATGCGGCGATCGGATGCCAAAGCACTTTCTTCTAGTGGTGGATCCCGTCGGACTGCAAACTGGATCCATGAATTGCGGCGGCAGCCAGGCGTTAAATCGGCCACACCTAACTATAAAGTGTTCGCTCAGTCTCCAACCAGCGAGCCACTTTATCCAAAGCAATGGCATTATCCGCTAATCAATGCGCCCGCTGCTTGGCAGCTCGCTCCAAGCGGCGGAAGTGGGGTCCGGGTGGCGGTTGTGGATACGGGACTTTTTTTGGGGATCAATGGTTCGTGGCATCCGGATCTAAGTGACAACGTACCGCCCCTCGGTTCTACTTTACTTAGCGGTTCGGACTTTGTTAGTCAGAGTGACCTGGACAATGATTCAGCGAATACCAGTTTGTATGGTCCAGTTGGAAGGGACAGTATCCCGGCTGATCCAGGTAGTGCAGTGGGCAGCAATGTATTTCATGGCACGCATGTGGCAGGAACCATTGCAGCCGATGCCAATAACAATATTGGGGGAACGGGCTTAGCGTTTAATGCAAGTTTGCTGCCCGTTCGTGTGCTAGGTGAAGGAGGCAGTGGATCGCTTGATGATTTAATTGCGGGATTGAATTGGGTAGCGAGCGGTAATCAAGCCGAGATCGTTAACTTAAGCCTCGGTGGGCTACCCTTTGTACAGTCACTTGAGGACGCTTTGGAGAGCTTAAATGCCAAGCAAATCACTGTGGTTGCCGCTGCAGGTAACAGTGCAAGTAGTAGCAGAGAATACCCGGCTGCTTCCAGGTATGCAGTGGCGGTCAGTGCAGTTGATGGCGCCGGCAATCTGACATCTTATTCCAATTTTGGCGATTGGATCGATATTGCGGCACCGGGAGGGAGCGCCGCTGATGCCAATCTAGATGGCCAGCCAGATTTGGTGCTTAGTACGAGTGCAGCTCTTGGAGATAGTGGCAATTTTGAGCCTAGCTATCTGGGTTTAGCTGGTACTTCTATGGCAGCGCCGCATGTCAGCGGGATATTTGCCTTGATGAAAGGGGTTAACGGTAATCTTCAGCCTTCTAACTTCGAAGCATTGTTAAAGAGTGGCGCACTTACTCGGGATGGCAGCGGGCCTCGAAATGATCAGTTTGGCTATGGCATTCTGGATTCGGCAAAAGCTGTGACAGCGGCTCTAGACAACCCTTCGGTTACTGTTCTCTCTCCTGATCCTTACTATGTGAATCTTAACGATCAGAAGACCTCAGAAATTGTAACGCTGACTCGTATAGGGGATCTCTCCAATGATGTTTCGAGCTGCAGCGTTGGGTCTTCTCCTGCCTGGCTGAGCGAGGCCTGTGATCGATCGACTTCTCCGGTGAATGTTTCCTTTGTTCTAACTGATCCTGCAAGTTTGGATCCTAACGTGCCGTTGAAAACGTCTGTCCAGATTACCTACACCACAGATACCCAGCGAACATTGGAGATCCCAGTATCTGCTCAAGTGGTGACGGATGCTGAAGAAAGAGATGCAGGGCTTCACTTTGTCCTTCTGGTTCGGACAGAACCCGATGAGAATGGTAATTACCTGACCGAGGCACAGGATTCTGTTCAAGCAGATAATGGTCAATATGTATTCAGTTTTCGCCATTACGATGGTGTTGGGGAGCAAGAGCCGGACGAAGTGCGACCCGGAACATACTATTTAGTGGGCGGTACTGATCTGGATAACGATGGCATCATCTGCCAGCCGGGCGAGGCCTGCGCGGAATATCCGGTGTCCGGTTTGAGGGAAGCTATCCATGTAGATCAGAACACCGATCTGACCAGTATTCGAATGACCACCGGCTTCAGTCGCCCGACCATTTCTGCGGCAACGCCCGACGTGCTGCCCCGTCCGGATTTTGCAGGTTACCGGCTGATCCCGGAAGATGACTTTGTGAGACCCTTGAAGAAGCTGTCAGGAGAGTGAATGTGAGTCGGATTCTGCGATCAATGGTCGTCGGTGCTGCCACGCTTGGTATGGTGGGCCTGGCCGGTTGTGCGGCCAGCACGCCGGATGTCGTCTCTGCGCCCGCCAAGGTGCGGCAGGTGACCGAATCCAGTCATTGCGGGCTGATCGGTCCCGGCCTTTTGCTGGTCACTTCCGACGCGCAGCTGTCGAAGTATCTGGGGCTTCCTGCCCAGAACCTGGCAACCCAGCAGCTCCGTAACGTTGATCTGGAGCGGGAGTTTCTGTTGTTTGTAACTCTCGGGAAGAAATCGACCTCGGGCTATGGCGTCCGGCTGACGTCTGCTGAGATCCACGGTGATGTCCTGGATATCCGGGCCGAGGTCCGCTCTCCTCCCAAGGATGCCATCCTGGCCCAGGTGATGACGTCACCCTGTGCGGTGCTGGCGGTTGAACCGGGGAACTGGAATGCCATACGGGTGACCGGCGTCGGTGATTCGCCGTTGCTGTTGCGCCCCTGATCTTTCGATCGGAACACAAAACAACCGTTGATCTTTCCCGGTGAATCCCTAAGCTATGGCTCAGAATTTCTGATCCATTGCGGAGTCTCGTCCTGCCTATGAGCCAGCAACAGTACAACGCCGACGCCATTGAAGTTCTGAGTGGTCTGGACCCGGTGCGCAAACGCCCGGGCATGTATACGGACACCTCCCGGCCCAACCACCTGGCTCAGGAAGTCATCGATAACAGCGTCGACGAGGCGCTGGCGGGGCATGCCCGCCGGATTGATGTGGTGCTCCACGAGGACGGCTCTCTCAGCGTTGAGGACGATGGCCGTGGCATGCCCGTGGACCTGCATAAGGAAGAGGGATTGCCGGGGGTGGAGCTGATCCTGACCCGGCTCCATGCCGGTGGCAAGTTCTCCCAGGGCAATTACAACTTCTCCGGTGGTCTGCACGGCGTGGGCGTCTCCGTGGTTAATGCCCTGTCTACCGAGCTGGAAGTCACCATCAAGCGCGACGGACAGTTGCATCGGATGACCTTTGCCGACGGTGATAAGGCCTCCGAGCTTGAAGTGATCGATACCGTTGGCAAGCGGAACACGGGAACACGCCTGCGTTTCAAACCGGACCCCAAGTATTTTGACAGCCCGAATTTCTCCATCAGCCGCCTGAAACACAACCTGCGGGCGAAGGCCGTATTGTGTCCGGGGCTGACGGTAACCTTCCTCCAGGAAAAGTCCGGTGAAAAGGACGAATGGTTCTACGAGGATGGCCTGCGCGATTACCTCCGCACCGCGCTGGCGGATATAGAAGCGGTTCCCCTTGAGCCGTTCACCGGTACCTTCTCCGGCAACAGCGAAGCCGTGGACTGGGCGATCCAGTGGTTGCCCGAGGGTGGCGAGACGGTCATGGAAAGTTACGTCAACCTGATCCCGACGGCCCAGGGCGGTACACACGTCAATGGTCTGCGAACAGGCCTTCTGGAGGCCATGCGGGAGTTCTGCGAGTTCAGGAATCTGCTGCCCCGTGGAGTCAAGCTGTCTCCCGAAGACATCTGGGAGCGGGTCGCCTACGTGCTCTCGTTCAAGATGCAGGAGCCCCAGTTCTCGGGCCAGACCAAGGAGCGTCTGTCTTCCCGGGAAGCGGCGAGTTTTATTTCCGGGGTGGTCAAGGACGCGTTCAGCCTGTGGCTGAACCAGCACACTGACATTGCCGAGGCGCTCGCGGAGCTGTTCATCAACAATGCCCAGCGGCGGTTGCGTGCGAGCAAGAAGGTCGCGCGAAAGAAAGTGACCTCCGGGCCCGCCTTGCCGGGCAAACTGGCGGATTGCTCCGGTGGGGATACTGCCCGCTCGGAGCTGTTTCTTGTGGAAGGGGACTCGGCCGGTGGATCGGCCAAACAGGCCCGCGACCGGGAGTTCCAGGCGGTCATGCCGCTGCGGGGCAAGATTCTCAATACCTGGGAAGTGGACTCCGGTGAAATCCTGGCCTCCCAGGAAGTCCACGACATTGCCGTCGCCATTGGTGTGGATCCAGGCTCGGACGATCTGGCCGGACTGCGTTATAACAAGGTCTGCATCCTGGCGGACGCGGATTCGGACGGTCTGCACATTGCGACGCTCCTGTGCGCCCTGTTCGTAAAACATTTCCGTCCGCTGGTCGCCGCCGGTCACGTGTTCGTGGCAATGCCGCCGCTGTATCGGGTGGATCTGGGCAAGGAAACCTTCTACGCGCTGGATGAGCACGAGAAGCAGGGCATCATTGACCGTATCGAGGCGGAAAAGCGACGCGGCAAGATCTCCGTCACCCGCTTCAAGGGGCTTGGCGAGATGAACCCGTTGCAGTTGCGGGAGACCACCATGGCGCCGGATACCCGTCGGCTGGTCATGCTCACCCTTGAGGATGGCGACCAGACCGAGGAGCGAATGGACATGTTGCTTGGCAAAAAGCGTGCGTCGGATCGCCGTGCGTGGCTCGAAACCTATGGCAACATGGCGGACGTGGCGGTTTGATATTCCTTTTAGCGCTTTAAAAATCGCCCATTATTCTTTTTCAGTATTCATTAAAGTCGTTATCCTGCCAGTTTTTATGACGGGGAATACCGTACATGGACTGGCAAGGCTGGTTTTCTCTGGCACTGGCGGCCGGCGCGCTGCTGATGATGAGCTCTGGACGATTTGCCCCCCACATGGTGATGATGGGGGTGCTGGTTGTTCTGAGCACCAGTGGCATTATATCGCCGGTCCAGGCGCTTTCCGGGTTCAGTAACAGTGGCCTGATTACCGTTGCTGCCATGTTCGTCGTGGCCGCGGGTATTCACCATTCGGGCGGTGTCGACCTGGTGGTCCGATACCTGCTCCGTTCCCCGAAAACCGTCCGCAGTGCCCAGGCCCGTATTGCCTTTCCGGTTTCCCTGCTGAGTGGCTTCCTGAACAACACCCCCGTGGTAGCCACCATGATTCCCGCCGTCCACAGCTGGTCCCGACGCATTGGCATTGCCCCCTCCAAGCTGATGATTCCCCTGAGCTATTCGGCAATCCTGGGGGGTACCCTGACACTGGTCGGTACCAGCACAAACCTGGTGGTAAACGGCCAGTATCAGCAGCTGACGGGAAGTGCCGGTTTCTCCATCTTCTCGATTACCAGTGTCGGATTACCGGTTGCCGTGATCGGTCTGGCGGTGATGCTGCTGGTCCTGCCCCGGATGCTGCCAGACCGCAAGGATCAGCAGAAATTCGGTTCCATGCGGGAATTCACGCTGGAGGTGGCGGTGTCGCCCAACGGGCCGCTGGTTGGCAAAAGTGTGGGCGAGGCCGGATTACGAGAGCTTGAGCGTCTGTATCTGGTTGAGATCGAGCGGGATGGCAGCGTGGTCACGGCGGTGCCCTCGGAAGAGCGTTTGCAGGGAGGGGACCGCCTGGTGTTTGCCGGCGATACTCAGGCGATTTCCGATCTTCTGCGGATTCCGGGCATCGTCCCCTCGGTGCACGAGGACGAACCCAGCCTGAGTAAAGACCGGGCGGAACGGCGACTGGTGGAGGCGGCTCTTTCGCCCCAGTCTGACGTTCTCGGGCTGACCATTCGCGATGCGCGTTTCCGGGATCGCTACGGTGCGGTGGTGCTCGCTGTGGCCAGAGGGGGCCAGCGGGTATCGGGCAACCTGGGCAATATCCGTCTGAAACCGGGGGATGTGCTATTGCTGGAGGCGCGGCCTGCGTTTGTCAGCCGGCAGCGATACAACCGGGATTTCCTTCTCATCAACGATCTCGATACGGAGACGCCACGCCATGACCGGGCCTGGCTGGCATGGCTGATTCTTCTCGTGGTGGTGAGCCTGGCGGCCTGTGGAGTCATGACCATGCTCAATGCCGCTCTGTCCGGTGCTGCTCTCATGATCCTCAGCGGATGCTGCTCCGCGGGCCAGGCCCAGAAAGCGGTGGACGTGCCGGTGATCCTTACCATTGCAGCGTCGTTTGCGCTGGGGGCAGCACTCGAGGAAACCGGCGCAGCCACTTTTCTGGCGGGGACCATTATGGGCCTGAGCCAGGGGCACGTCCTTCTGAGCATCCTGATGGTGTATTTTGCCGTATCCGTGCTGACGGAAGTGGTGACCAACAACGCCGCTGCGGTGCTGGTGATTCCCGTGGTGTTGTCGATGACAACGGTCATGGGGGTGCCGGCAGAGCCTTTTGTTATAGCGGTGATGATGGCTGCGTCGGCCAGTTTTGCCACACCGTTGGGATATCAGACCAACATGATGGTGTTCGGTCCGGGCGGCTATCGATTTTCGGATTTTCTGAGGGTGGGGCTGCCGATGAATATCTTCATCGGATTGCTGACGGTTCTGGTCATCGGACTGGTCTACGGCATCAGCTTTTACTGATCTCCGTCCCCATCGGGTTGGAGAGGATGTCGCAGCAAAGCACTCTCAGTTGACCGTTGTCGTAGAAGCCCTGGGACATGGTGACGCACATGTAGGCGCCCGTGACACACAGGTAGGGTGCGGTTACCTGGAGTTGTTCCGGTTGGGCAAGCGCCTGGCGAAGGTAGTGCTGTCGATACCAGTCGGCGCTGGTGGTGCTTTCCAGTGGCTTGAAGCGCGGGTCCAGATTACGCACGCCGGCGTCTGATATCAGGGTATCTTCAATCTGAATGCCCTCGGCATTGACCAGATAGCACCTGGATACCGCTGGATGATCAAGCAGTTCCCTGCAGGCCTGCTGCATACCCGTACCAGAGCAAAGCCGATCGATGGCGGTCTGGAAAAATCCGTCGAAAAAACTGACCAGTTGGCGCGTCGGGTCCAGCGTCACCTGGGTCTGCTGCTTGTAATCGCTTAACAGGTGATCAAAATCCGCCGGCTGGATATCAATGCCCTCAAGCTCGATGGTGGGCTTGCGGAAGTAGTAACCCTGTACGAAGTCCACGCCCGCATCGATGGCAATCATCGCCTGATCGTAGGTTTCGACGCCTTCCAGCAAAACCAGACAGGCGGATTGATGCAGAAGAGATACGATGCCGTTCAGGATCTGCCGGGCCTTGTGATCCTCTGTCGCTCGGGTAAGAAGAGTTCGGTCGAGTTTGACGATGTCCGGTGACAGGTTCCAGATGCGTTCGAAGTTGGAATGTCCCGCGCCGAAGTCATCAATCGCAGTCAGGCACCCCAGGTCCTTGTAGTACGCCACGGTTTCCCGCAGCCGTTCCGCGTTATCCGTCGGCTGCTCCACAATTTCCATGACGATGCGATGGGGTGGCAGTCCGGTTTTCTTCAGCAGCTGGCCGAAGAAGGAATCCGAGTGACTGGCGCCTGCGGCCACCCGGGGTGACACGTTCAGAAACAGCCAGTTGAGCTCATCCCTGATGCAGCTGTAGTTGCGGATGTGAAGATAACGACACAGGCGGTCAAGCAGCAGGTTCTCTGCCTCGGACGCGGGTAACTGGAACAGCTGGACGGGCAGCACTGGCGCGTTGTCCGTATCGAAAGCCCGGATCAGGGCCTCGTAGCCAACAATGCGTTTGTGGGAAATGCTGTAAATGGGCTGGAGTGCGGTTCTGAGGGTGAGTCCTCGAAAATCTGCGGTCCAGCCGTTACCTTCCTGGTTCAGCATAGGGGACAGCAGATCCAGTTCCGGTGCTGTCAGCTTTTCAGGTAAGGGTCGCGACATAGAGTTTGTGGCTAGTTTGACGAACACAACGGGCAGCAGTCAGGCCCGAACTGTCTGAAACACGTACGTAAAAGCGGCGATCGACTCACCGAAGCACGTAGGAAGAAGCTTGCCAAAAAACCGGGTTTATTACCACCATTTCATATACAAACGAGAAACGGTTTGTATCCGGCGGATGTCAGTCGGTGCTGATCAGGAGGGAGGGCGGCGCGCGGGCCGCCCGAAACATCAGTTGTTGCTGGGAACAACCACGTTTTCGTCAAATTCCAGTTCCATGCTATGCCTCACGGTCGCTTGTTCTGATGGTTTTCAAGAATGCTTAAAGTTTATCGCCGCGATGAAATTCAACAATCCGTAAAACCCGTATAAGACTAAAGGGATAGGTGAAGATCGATCAGAAATTCTGATGAGCCACAGCAAAAGATTTTGGTTTGCTGTCGGTTAACGTCTTTTTAGACTGGGCTGATCAAAGTGACAGGGAGCAGTTGGAACCGTATGCAATGGCGTAATGATTCAACCCGTTATGGTGCCGTGGCCGTGACAGCACACTGGGTCGTGGCCGCCGCGGTACTGGGCTTGTTTGTCCTCGGCTCCTGGATGGTGGATCTGACGTATTACCACGCCTGGTATCAGCGCGGCCCGGATCTGCACCGGAGTTTTGGCATTCTTTTGCTGATGGTCATGATTGCCCGGGTTGCGTGGCGACTGACCGATTCCGTGCCGGATCCCGTTCAGGGGCATGCACGAATCGAGAGGGTCGTGGCCCGTCTGGCGCACGGTAGTCTGTACCTGTTGCTGTTTGTGGCGATGGCCAGCGGATACCTGATCACAACGGCCGATGGTTCATCCATCAGCGTTTTTGGCTGGTTCGATGTGCCGTCGATGACGGGCGACGTCGATCATCTGGAAGATGTCGCAGGAGGTGTTCATTACTGGTCAACCCTGGGGCTGGTCGTTCTGGCCGGGGTGCATGCGCTGGGCGCGCTCAAGCATCACTGGGTTGACCGGGACGAAACGCTCCGGCGTATGCTCGGTTTATAGAGTCAGGGGTTGTTATCTGAAATCTGTCCCGGTCAGGGACCGACATTGATGAAAAAGGAGATCACCATGAAAAAACTTATTCTGGCATCCGCGGTTTCACTTGCGTTGACGGGGGTTGCCTCAGCGGCGGAAGACGATGGCAGTGGCACCTATCAGTTCGATACCAAGGGCGACCACCAGTTCATCATGTTCAAGATTTCTCACCTCGGCTACAGCTGGCTCTATGGCCGTTTTAACGAGTTCGACGGCCAGTTCACCTACAATGCGGAAAATCCCGAGAAGAGTTCGGTGTCGGTGACGATTGACACGGCCAGTGTGGATTCGAATCACGCAGAGCGCGACAAGCATCTCCGGAGTGAGGACTTCCTGTACGTCGACAAATACCCGCAAGCCTCATTCAAGAGCAAACGGATCGAGATGCAGGGAGATGGTGAGGCCGACATCATCGGGGATCTCACGCTGCGCGGTGTCACCAGGGAAGTCACGCTCGATGCCGAAATGATCGGGCACGGAGCGGATCCCTGGGGCGGTTACCGAATGGGCTTCGAGGCCGAAACGGAACTGCGACTGAAGGATTTCGGTATCCCGATGGATCTGGGCCCCGCATCTGAAACGGTGGATATGATCATTTCCGTCGAAGGCATACGCCAGTAGGTCGTCGCGTCTCGGGGCCGATTTCGGGAATCAGACCCGGAATCGGCCCGTCTGTTGCTCCAGGTCGCTTGCGTAACCGTGCAACGACTGGCTGATCTCGTCGATCTCCCGCGAACGTTTGGCGCTGTCTGACGCCAGATCGTTGATTTCCGTAATACTTCGATTGATCTCGTCCACAACCTGGGTCTGCTGTTCCGTGGCGGACGCAACGCTGGTGTTGGCATCGCTGATATCGGCAATGCCTTCGAGAATGGCCTGAAGCCCGCTTTCGGCCTCGGTTGCCAGCTTCTCGGTTTCGGCGGCCTCGCGACTGCCAACCTCCATGACAGACACCACTTCCGATACGCCGCTTTGCAGGGCCGTGATCATGGTCTGGATATCTTCCGTAGACTGCTGGGTTCGCTGCGCCAGTGTTCGGACTTCGTCAGCCACAACCGCAAAGCCGCGCCCCTGTTCGCCGGCTCTGGCCGCCTCTATGGCCGCGTTAAGGGCGAGCAGGTTGGTCTGCTCGGCAATGCCCCGGATCACGTCCAGTACCGACGTGATGTTGTCGGAATCTTCCGATAACTTCCGGATCGCTTCGGCCGCTTTGGCGGTCTGGGCGGCGAGGCTGTGAACCTGCCTTGAAGAGTCCCCGATAATGCGAGCATTATCGCGACCTTTCTGTTCCGCTTCCCGGGTGATCTCGGCCGCCCGCGAGGCGTTGCCGGCCACTTCTTCGATGGCACTCTGCATTTCATTGATGGCGGTGGCCACCATGGCAATGGAGTCGGTCTGCCGACTCACGCCGTCGTTGTTTTCCTGAGCCGCGGTTGCCAGGCGACCGGCGCCGTCACCAAGCCCGTTACTGAGTTCCTGAATCGACCGGATCATGCTCTGGAGATTGGCGAGGACCTGGTTAAAACTGTCGGCCAGTCGGCCAAGGTCATCTTTTACTTCGACAGGAATTCGCTGGGTAAGGTCGCCTTTGCCCTGTGCTATTGCGTCGAGCTGACGGCGGACTGCACTGATTGAGCCAATGATCAGTCGCATGAAGAGCAGGAACAGAGCGAGACTCAGAATGATCGCCAGAACGGTGACAGTGCCCGTGGTGATTGAGCTGGACATGCCCTCCTGCGCAGAATCCTTTGCACGGTTTGCGGCCTGTTCGTCAGCAAGCGCGCCGAGCTTGTCGTAATAATCCCGCAGGTTGCTGAACAGTGTAGAAGTCTCACTCTCTGCAAGGGTTCTGGCCTGTTCGGGGTCGCCGTCGAGTGCGGTCTTTATTACCTTTCGGGCCGATGTTTCCCAGCGATCAAAGGCGGTGTCAAAGCCCTGGATAACCGGAGCCGCGCCCGAATCGGAGAGAAGGACAGACGCCTGGGTGAAACGATCCTGTGCCTGCTGGGCATTTTCATTGAAGCTTTCCAGGAACGCGCCGGTGTCTTCCTGATTGAAGGCTGCGTCAACCAGTTTGATCTGAGCTACATAAGCCTGATAGAGGTCGCGGTCGCCGTTCAGGATTTTGCTGACCGAGGGCAGGTAATTGGTAGCAATGCGATTGGTATCCGAGATGAGTTCCCGGACGGTCAGCGCGTTCAGAATTCCGATTACGATCAGGGCCGCGGCAGTGATGCCAAAAGGGAGGGCGATTTTGGTCCGGAGACCAAGGTTTCGAAACACCTGCATGCTGTCCTCGCAATGTCTGTTGTTCTGAAGACAGCATAGCAGCTGGATGCGTCAACGCTCCGAAAACATTAACAAAACGATGAGTCAGGGAATGGGGTTATGATGTGGGTCAACTTGGCCGGTCTTACGACGAAGAACGGGGAGATTCCTCGTTGGAGCTGCAGTTTCTGCAAAGATACCGTTGACGCCAGAACTGACCGGCAAAGATAACGACCCAGATCAGCAGGCCTGCCCACAAATAAGTTTTCGGAACGTCGAAGTTGCCGCTGATCGCAAATTCCACGAGCAGCATCAGTGCCACGGCCAGTACCGCATTGACCAGGGCTGTCACCATGGCCTGCCCGCAGGCTTTGAGGTTCTGTCTCATAATGTTCCGCTCGTCCGGGAAATAAAACGGTCAATGACTTACGCCTGATGAGAATACGATCAGGGTTACGGTCTCTCCATTCGGGAATTCCGCTATTGGCGTTTTCATCATTGGCCGGGATTGGAGTATCTGGGTTGGCCTCCATATAATGTGCGCTCGCACATATCCCGTGTATTTCGCGGGCGCAAAAGGTAGCATCACTGCCAGTTTCGACAAACCGGCAGTCCAGGTAAACAAGAGGCATACATGCCAGAATTTCAAACCACTGATGAAGGCTTTGAGCGCGTCTCGCTCAGGGATTACACGGAAAAGGCCTACCTTGATTACTCCATGTACGTCATCCTCGACAGGGCCCTGCCCAATGTCGGAGACGGGCTGAAGCCGGTTCAGCGGCGCATCGTTTATGCCATGTCGGAGTTGGGCCTGAAGTCCACCTCCAAGTACAAGAAATCGGCCCGCACGGTCGGGGATGTACTGGGCAAGTTCCATCCTCACGGTGACAGTGCCTGCTACGAAGCCATGGTGTTGATGGCCCAGCCGTTCTCCTATCGCTATCCGCTGGTGGACGGGCAGGGGAACTGGGGGTCTCCGGACGATCCCAAGTCCTTTGCCGCCATGCGTTATACCGAATCCCGTCTGGCTCCGTTTGCGGACGTTCTGCTGGGTGAGCTTGGCCAGGGCACGGTGGATTGGGTGCCCAACTTTGATGGCACAATGGAGGAGCCCTCCATCCTGCCGGCGCGTCTGCCCCATGTGCTGCTCAATGGGACCACCGGTATTGCAGTAGGCATGGCTACGGATATCCCGCCCCACAATGTCCGGGAAGTCGCGGCCGCCTGTATTCACCTGCTGGACCAGCCGGATGCCACCGTGGACGATCTCTGCGAGCACATCAAAGGCCCGGATTTCCCGACCCACGCCGAAGTGATCACACCGCGTCGGGACATTCGCCAGATGTACGAAACCGGCCGCGGATCACTGCGGATGCGGGCCCGCTGGACGCGGGAAAATGGCGAAGTGGTGGTCACGGATCTGCCGCACCAGGTGTCCGGAAACCGGGTGCTGGAGCAGATTGCCCATCAGATGCAGACCAAGAAACTGCCGATGGTGGCGGATCTGCGCGATGAATCCGACCATGAAAACCCCACGCGCCTAGTGATCGTTCCCCGATCCAGCCGCGTTGACCTCGATGGGCTGATGGCACACCTCTTTGCCAGCACCGACCTGGAAAAAACCTACCGGGTGAACATAAACGTTATCGGAAACGATGGCCGCCCGGGCGTGAAGGGGCTCCATTCCGTCCTGACCGAATGGCTGGCCTTCCGTCGAACAACAGTGGTTCGCCGCCTCCAGCATCGGCTGGACAAGGTGTTGGCCCGTCTGCACATTCTGGAAGGCCTCCTGGTCGCCTATCTGAATATCGACGAAGTCATCGAGATCATCCGGTATGAGGACAAGCCCAAAGATGAGCTGATGGCTCGCTTTGGACTGTCGCCGGAACAGGCAGAGGCCATCCTGGAGCTGAAACTCCGTCATCTGGCGAAGCTGGAAGAGATGAAAATCCGGGGCGAGCAGGACGAACTCTCGGCGGAGCGTGACGAACTGCAGTCCATCCTGGGATCCGAGGACCGTTTGCGCGAGTTGATCAAGACCGAGATCCAGCAGGATGCGGAAAGCTTTGGCGATGATCGCCGCTCACCCATTGTGGAGCGTGAAGAGGCACGGGCGTTCAGTGAAGTCGACCTCGTCTCCAACGATCCGGTGACGGTTGTGTTGTCCGAGAAAGGCTGGGTCCGCGCTGCCAAGGGCCACGATATCGAGCCCGAGGGCCTGAGTTACAAGGCGGGTGACCGGTTTGCACTGGCGGCCCGGGGGCGCAACAACCAGCAGGCGATCTTCCTGGATTCCACCGGGCGGGCATACTCGCTTCTGGCGCACACCCTGCCGTCAGCCAGGGGGCAAGGCGAACCGCTGACCGGCCGCATCAATCCGCCCTCCGGCGCGACCTTCTCCGGGCTTCTGCTGGGTGAGCCGTCCGGTAAGGTGCTGCTGGTTACCGATGGCGGGTATGGCTTCGTGACCAGTATGAACGACATGATCAGCAAGAATCGCAATGGCAAGGCCGTTGTCAGTGTGCCGAAAGGCGCAAAGATCCTGTCTCCGGTTTCCGTTCCCCGGTCGGAGAGTCCGCTATACCTGGCGGCCATTTCCAATGAAGGTCGGATGTTGGTCTTCCCGCTCAGTGAGTTGCCGGAGCTGGCCAAAGGGAAAGGTAACAAGATCATCAGTATCCCCTCTGCCCGCGTCCAGAACCGCGAGGAATATGTCGTGGCGGTGGCTGTGTTCGCGCAGGATGACCAGATCGAGATCCGGGCCGGCAAGCGCAAGATGGGATTGAAATTCAGTGATCTTGAGCATTACATCGGAGAACGCGGGCGTCGTGGCCATAAGCTGCCGCGGGGGCTTCAGCGGGTCGATGCCATAGACGTGATAGCCACTGCCGCCCAGGCGGGGCAAGAGGAGAGCGGCGACAGTGAGTGAGCTGGTACTGATTAACGTATCGGGACGCGACAAGCCCGGACTCACCTCGGAAATCACCGGCATCATGGGGCAGTACGATGTCCGGATTCTGGACATTGGCCAGGCGGTGATTCACGACCATCTGACCTGGGGAATTCTGATCGAGATTCCGGATGAGTCCAAATCGTCCCCGGTCATCCGGGACCTGCTGTTCCGGTTGCATGCCCTCGATCTTCAGGTTCACTTCGCGCCGATTACTGTCGAGGAGTACCAGGCGTGGGCGGCAGGTCGGAATCGTGCCTGCTACATCGTCACTCTCCTGTCCCGGGATATCAAGGCGGAGCAGATTGCCAAGGTTTCGGCGATTACCGCCCGGCATGGCCTGAATATCGACAACATCAGTCGCCTGTCGGCGCGACCGTCGCTAAATACGGGCGACAACCGGATTGCCTGTGTGGAGTTTTCGGTACGCGGTACGCCGGCGGATCTTGAAGAACTGCGCGCCGATTTCCTCCACATCGCCGGCGAAATGAACGTGGACATCGCCTTCCAGGAGGATTCCATTTTCCGCCGGAATCGTCGACTGGTGGTTTTCGATATGGACTCCACGCTGATCGAGGCAGAAGTCATAGACGAACTCGCTCGGGAAGCTGGTGTGGGTGACCAGGTGGCCGAGATTACCGAGCGGGCCATGCAGGGGGAACTCGATTTCAGTCAGAGCTTTGCCGAGCGTCTGGCCCTGCTGAAAGGGCTTGATGAGTCTGTGCTTGAAGGCATTGCCAGCCGCCTCAGGTTGACGGAGGGGGCCGAGCACCTGATTCGCAGTCTCAAAGGTCTGGGCTACCGCACGGCCATCCTCTCCGGTGGTTTTACCTACTTTGCGAAGCATCTGCAGTCAAAGCTGGGCATCGACTACGTTTACGCCAACGAGCTGGAAATCGAGAATGGCAGGGTGACCGGTCGGGTAGCGGGCCAGATTGTGGACGGCAAGCGCAAAGCGGAATTGTTGCTGGATATCGCGAAAAAGGAGCACATTTCCCGCGAGCAGGTCATTGCCGTGGGAGATGGTGCCAACGACCTGCCAATGCTGAGTCAGGCTGGTCTGGGAGTGGCCTTCCGGGCCAAGCCCCTGGTCAAGGAGTCTGCCCGCCACTCGATTTCCACGCTGGGGCTGGATGCCATCCTGTACCTGATCGGATTCCGGGAAAGTGAAACCAACCAGTCGATCCAGCAATCGGGATTGTAGGGTTTCTCAGTGGTACTGAACCAGAAACGGCGCTCACTGGAGCGCCGTTTTTTATTGGGTCCGAGTATCAGCTGTCGCCGAAATCGTAGTTCATCTCGGGAACCGGTGCCTGCAGGTAATAGCCCTGGATGTAGTTGACGCCGGCCTGCCAGAGTGTCGCCAGGATACTGGCGTTCTCCACCAGCGGAATGATCGTCAGCTTGCCGGAGGACTGCAGGCTCTTGACCATTTCCTTGACCTGCTCCTTGGCGTCGTCATTTTTCTGCATCTCTTCCGTGAAGGACCCGTCGATTTTTACGTAGTCCGCGTCAACGTGTTTGAAGGTGTTGAACGGATTCAGGCTGCAACCGAACTGCGAGATCGAGACCTTGCAGTGCAACTCGTGGACGGACTTGGTGAAATCCTTGGCCTGCTTCATGAAGTTGTTTGCATCGCCTTCACGGAGCTGGAAGATCAGTGAGTCACCGGGCAGGCGAGCGGCCTTAAGGGCTACGCTCAGCCAGGGCGTGAAGGTCTTGTCCTGGAGTGTTTCCGCTGTGACGTTCAGGAACAGCCGGGTGTCATGACCACGGGAACGATGACTGGCCAGCTGCTTGATGGTCTGGAGAATGACCCAGCGGTCGATCTTGATAGCCGTGTCTGTGGGCCCGGAAGGCGGCAGGAAGTCATAGGGGGATACTTCCTTCTCGTCCTTGTCGAGCATCCGAACGAAGGCCTCGTAATGCTCCTCTCCCTCGCCACGAAGGTTGATGATGGGCTGGAACAGCAGCCGGAAACGGTTGTCGTCGAGGGCTTTCTGAATGGTTTCCACCGAGTTGGTGGTGTCCAGAGATTCGTATTCGGCCGGGTTGTATACGAGGACTCCGTTACCCTGTTGCTGGCCTTCCTGCTTGCGAACATCGGCAGATGCCGTGTGGGCGCGACCGAGCAGTTCCTCTGCCCTGGGCGAGTTCTCGGTAATGGCCGCGACACCAATGCTCACGGTCAGGGGTACTGTACGGCCATCAATGTCGAACAGATGGTCCTCGACAGCCTTCCGTACCTTTTCTGCCTGCTCGGCCATGGCCTTCTCATCGCACGGCTGGCACATCATGCTGAAGGCGTCGTCACTGAGGCGGGCAAGCGTCATGTTGTCATCCACCTGTTCCTTGAGCAGTGACGCCAGATCTCCCAACAGAAGATCCGCGCCGGCAATGCCGACCTGGCTCTTCATGGTGATGAAGTTGTCGAGCGCAATGTAGGCCAGGGCGCCGGTTTCGTTTTCCTTGCCCGCCCGTGCGATTGCTTCGCCCAGCGCACTCATCATGTGCTGGCGGTTGTACAGGCCGGTCAACAGATCCTGGCTGCTGATCTGGCGCAGCTTTTCTTCCAGTTCCGCGTCGTTGTGTTCCGGTTGCAACACGATCTGCGTGCAGGCTTCCCCGTCGTAGGTGGCTGCGGACACCGACATGGTCACACTGAGCTCCTGGTCGTCACTGCGCCGGGCCGTGCAATTGAGGGTCATGCCGTCTTCGCCCTTTTCGACAAAGGACTTCATGAACTGTTTGTACTTCTCCTGACTTTCGGGTGTCAGGGTGTCCAGAACGGGAATGCAGATCAGCTCGTCAATGTCGTCGTAGCCGAGAAAATCCATGTACGACTGGTTTGCATAGATGTGCATGCCATCGTTGATGTAGGCGATCGCATCTTTGGAGCTTTCCAGAAGTAATTGACACCGCTGTTCCGCCTCCCGGAGATGGGATTCGAGCACCCGCCGGCGACGCCGTTCCTCCAGCGCTGCCAGTTCCCGGTTGACCACCAGCATCAGCATATCGGAATACTCGGCCGGTACCGTGTCCTGGGCGCCGGCCTTCATGATGTCGACAGTGCGCTCGCGGTTCTCCTCGGAGGTCAGCAGGATGAAGGGAATGTCCTTGTCCATGCGTCGTATGGTGGCCAGGGCCTCGTCCGCCGTGAACTCTTCGTCGCCGTCTCGAGCAAGGAGCAGGTCCCAGTTCCCCGTCTTCAGAACTTCTTCCAGATCTTCCTCAGACGTGATGCGGTGAGCGCGCGTCGCTTTTCCGGAGTTGCGAAGAAGGCTGACCAGCGATTCAGCATCGTTCTGGGAGGGATCAAGAATCAGGAGGTGTACGGTGGCGTTCTTTTTCTGCATTCGGAAAACGTCTCAAGCTACTCGTTGGCGGCGCCGGCTGATGGCAATGGTGACGCCGGCTTATTGCGTAAGCAGAATGATGCAGGGGTTAATGGCTAATAACAACCCTACAATCCGCGACAGCGCCACAGTTCTCGTATCATAAGGATGGCCAGAGCGAATCGAATTCGTCCTCGCTGGCGCAGCTATCGTCCAAACGATCGTCCGCAGCCTGGAGCCGGCTATTCTGAAGCTTCAGTTCGAATTGGCTGATGCTGCCTGTGGAGGAAACCTTGCGACCCAGCGTCCCCTGGTCGTCCCGCCCATCGTGCAGCAGGGAAATCCGGCTGCCGGACTGGAACGGCAGACGAGGCGTGATCAGGGTGGCAGACTGATTCACAACACTGATTTCCGGAAGGAGCAGGCCGCGCAGGTACTCACTGCTGTTGCCGATCTTCTGGATCAGGCGAACGCCACAGGGTGACGCACTGGGCGCGAGCAGCTCAATGCCCACCTGGGTTCCCTGGTTCTTCACCTGACGGATCCAGCGGACCACTGCAACACTCCAGGGGTGGGTTCGCTGTTCCCGAACACCCAGCACTTCGCCGGCCTGCAGAGAGATGGGGACATTCGATTCCCAACCCACACAGTATCCACCGGGGCTGGTGTTGATCAGGTACGCATGGTGAGAACCGGGACGGTTACGTTCCGCCTCGTTCTGGGGTGTTGTACCCCGGGCGCCCCGGAAATTGATCGGGGTATCTGCAGAGTAGAGGCGATCCTCGCTCGGCCCTGCGTCGTGAGCGCCCGACCAGGCATCGTCGCGTTGGCGTGAGGCGCGCACGAACCGGTTCTCTTCGTCTCCATGGCCATTATCATTGCCACTGACAAACTCGGTAAACGTTTTCTCTCCGGCAATGAAATAGTGAGCAGCGGTAAGGCCGACGCAGATTTCCAGCGTGCCCTGGCTGGCGATTCGGTTGAAATTGCGTTTGGCAAGGATACCCAGGGCCTGACTGAGGTGCAGCAGGAGCGTGTCGTTGATCTTGGCAGGAACCGACAGTGGGGTATCCTCTCGCCGGCCCTCGCGGCGCGCCTGCAGTGTTTCCGACACCAGTGCGGAGAGTTCGCGGGTATCAAAGCCGTAGCTTTCCTCTCCCGGGTGGGTATCGAGCAGGCTGCGGTAGATCGGCGGGCTGTCTTTTTCCATGTTGATGACAAACAGACTGTCCTGGCCAATGTTCGATCCGCAGTCGGTATGGTCGGTCCAGGTCTCGAACAGGTCATAGACCTGTTCCAGCTCTGACTGTCTCAGCTGGTTTGGTCGCGCGCAGCCCAGGAGCAGAATCCGCTTGTAGCTGTCTGCAATCGTACTGGCCCTTCGGTGTACCAGCGTGTCGTCGTCAACGGTCGCCGAAGCGAGCCCCTTCTGATAGGCGTACCTGAAGAGGTGGTGACACTCCAGCCAACTGTTGGTCGGGCTCGGACAATAGAGCTGGTGGGAGCGGAGTATGGTCGCGGAAAGCTCCGAGATCGCCCGGTGAATAGCCATGATGACCGGTTTCCGGAGTTTGTCCGATCCACCATTGTCGATCAGCTCCACAAGACACAGTTTGTAGCCACCGGCCAGGTGCAGCTGCAGAGCCTGGGACAGGTTGGCGACCTTGCGTTGCTTTTCGGGGAGTGCAACGGCAAGACCCAAAAAATGGCGGGAGAGTTCCTTGCACACGAAGTGGATCTTGTCCCGCAGCAGCTCGAGCAACTGAAGACGCTGCTGCGGCGCGATAAACAGCTGATTCACTTCGATAATGGCGTGATAAAGTTGCCGCGATACTTCGCCGATATTGGCCATGGGCAACTGGCTCACCCACTGGCGAAACGCCTTGGGGCTGGTGTCGCAGAACGACAGACTGGACGTTTTCTGTTCAGGAACTTTCAGCTCGTTTTTCAGGGTATTGCCTTCCATGAGTGCGCGCCAATCTCGGACCACGGTGAATATCCCGGAGTTTACCTCCATGAACAGCATCGGTCGGCCTTTGCTGCACATTATTCAGGAAAACGCCGTAAATACATGTTTTTATCGTTAAACACTACTCGACTTTAAAATAGCAAACCATCATCAAAAAGCGAGAAGATCACGTGTTGACAATCTTTGACAAGTCCCGGACGCGCGTTTTCTGTGCGCGATTTCACGGGAACAGGTCCAGCGGTGTCTTGCTCGTTCGCCCCGGAATTTCCCGGACAAGTTTCGGAACCAGGAAGCCCGGGAGTTGGTCGAGCAGCTCTCGCACCAGGTGGCGGGCCTTGTCATCGCTGACGTTGAAGTGGTGAGCGCCGGCCACCGGATCAAACGCGTGCAGGTAGTAGGGCATGACACCCGCATCGAACAGGCGTTCGCTGAGTGACGCCAGCACCTGCGGGCAGTCGTTGACATCCCGCAGTATGACACTCTGATTCAGCAGAGTCGCGCCGGCGGCCCGAAGATCGGCCAGGGCCTTGTATGTTGGCTCATCAAGCTCGGCGGGATGGTTGGCGTGCAGCACAATAACAATCTGCAGATCGGATTCCCGGATCCACTGCAAAAGTGTGTCGCAGACCCGCTGTGGGATAACCACCGGTAACCGGGTATGGATCCTGAGCCGGCGGATATGCGGGATTCGGGCGATATCCCGGGCCCATTGCGACAGCAAGCGATCGTTCACGGCCAGCGGGTCGCCACCGCTGAATATAACCTCGTTGAGCTCGGGGCTCTGTTCCAGTGTCCTGAGGACCGTCTGCCTGTCTTCGGGGGTCAGCCGCTGTTCGTCGTAGGGGAAGTGGCGGCGGAAACAGTAGCGGCAATTGATGGCGCACTGGCCGGTCACCATCAGCAGGGCGCGGCTCCGGTATTTCCGGATCAGGCCGGTGGTCTGGATGGCCTCGTTCTCCGCCAGAGGGTCGCGCACAAAGCCGTCGCGATTTTCCCGTTCCTCCTTACGCGGCAGCACCTGAAGCAACAGCGGATCGCGGGCGTTGCCGTACTCCATGCGCATCAGAAACGGTTCGGGAACCCGTATCGGAAACAGGCGGTGCCCGTCGGATGCTCCATCAAACCATGCCTGTGGGTCCAGGCCCAGACGCTCAAGCAGTGATTCCGGAGTGGTGATGGATCGGGATAGCAACGTCTGCCAGCTGCCCGAGGCGACTTCAAGTTCTTGGGCTTCTATACGGGCGGGGGTTCGCTGTATCATAGCGACCTTTCAAATTTAAACGACATACTGTCAGGTGGACATTTCATGGCTTCATATTCTACCAATGAATTCCGCGGCGGTCTTAAGGTTTTGCTCGACGGAGACCCCTGCATCATTCTGGAAAACGAGTTCGTAAAACCCGGTAAGGGTCAGGCATTCAACCGGGTGAAGCTGCGTAACCTGATGACCAACCGGGTGTGGGAGCGGACGTTCAAGTCCGGGGAAACCCTGGAATCTGCGGATGTCATCGACCAGGACATGGAATACCTGTACAGCGACGGTGAATTCTGGCACTTCATGGCGACCGACGGTTCCTTTGAGCAGTTCCCGGCGGACGCCAAGGCCGTCGGCGATACGGTCAAGTGGCTCAAAGAGCAGGACGTGTACACCGTGACCCTTTACAACGGATCGCCACTCACGGTGACGCCGCCCAACTTTGTCGAGCTCGAGGTTGTGGACACGGACCCCGGCATGAAGGGCGATACTGCTCAGGGCGGCTCCAAGCCGGCAACCCTGTCTACCGGTGCTGTGGTGAACGTGCCTTTGTTTATCACTATTGGCGAAGTCCTCAAGGTGGATACCCGCTCCGGCGAATACGTTAACCGCGTCAAAAGTAGCTGATCAGCCATGAGTGAAAAGCCGGCCTGGCGCCCCACTGCGTCGATGGCCGTCCTGAAAAGCCGCGCACAGCAACTGGCCTTTGTGCGCGGCTTTTTTGCTGAAAGAGGGGTTCTTGAAGTCGAGACGCCCGCGCTCGGGCGATTCGGCGTGACCGATCCGAATCTTGATCCCGTGGCCGCAACGGTGTCCGCGTCTGGTGTGCGTGGCGGGTGGCTGCAGACATCGCCGGAATATCACATGAAGCGGCTTCTGGCCGCAGGGGCGGGGTCGATCTATCAGGTTTCCAGGGTGTTTCGCGATGGCGAGCGAGGCCGTCGCCACAACCCGGAATTCTCGATGCTCGAGTGGTATCGCCCGGATTTCAGTGACAACGAGCTGATGGCGGAAGTGGCGGACCTGGTCTGCGACTGGCTCGACTGCGAGCGCCCGGATACGCTCTCTTATCGGGATGCCATGATCGCGTGGGCTCATGTGGACCCGTTTGAAGCAACCGATTGCATTCTGCGCCGTCGCTGCGAGGAATGGCTTGAACCGGAGCAGTTGGCGGGTCTTGGCCGCGATGGTTGTCTGGACCTGCTAATGAGCTTTGCGGTCGAGCCCAACCTCGGGCCGGAAAGACCGGTTTTTATCACGTCCTATCCGGCATCCCAGGCTTCGCTCGCGAAGATCTCGATGGAGAGCGGGGTTCCGGTCGCGCACCGTTTCGAGCTTTATCTTAAGGGGATCGAGCTGTGTAACGGCTATTGGGAGCTGACCAATCCGGAAGAGCAGCGACAGCGGTTCCAGGTGGATAATCGGCTCAGGCGCGCGTCAGGAAAGCCTGAAATGGCGATCGATGACGCGTTTCTGGCGGCACTGGACGAAGGGCTGCCGGAGTGTGCCGGCGTGGCACTGGGGCTGGATCGGCTGTTGATGCTCAAGCTCGGTCTCACGGATATCGCCGAGGTATTGACGTTTCCGCTTGAGAGGGCCTGATCTCAGGCCTGCCTGCCGAAGGCTTCACCCATCCTGACGGTTTTGCCGGCCTGTTGATCGTCGTTCCAATGGACGCTGCCTTTGGGCATGACCATGATCACCGTCGATCCCAGACGGAAGCGTCCCATTTCCTCGCCCTTGCCAAAGCGGATCGCCTGCTCGCCCTCATAGGCCGAGGCTGTAACCTGTCCGTTCCCCGGAGCGACGACGCCGGACCAGGTGGTTTCGACGCTGCCGACTATCATGGCGCCCACCAGAACCATGGCCATAGGACCGGCGTCGGTATCGAAGATGCAGGCGACGCGTTCGTTGCGGGCGAACAGGTTCGGGACATTCTCTGCCGTCACCGGGTTCACCGAGAAAAGCTTGCCCGGCACGTAAACCATCTCGCGCAGGGTGCCGGCCATCGGCATATGGATGCGATGATAATCCTTCGGAGACAGGTAGATCGTGGCGAACTCGCCTCCGGTGAAGGGTTGGGCGCGCTGTTTGTCGCCGCCAAGCAGCTCGACCAGGCTGAATGACTGGCCCTTGGCCTGGAAAACCCGGTCGCCGGTGACGGAGCCGATCTGCGAGATGGCGCCGTCGACCGGGCTCACCACGACCTCATCGCCTTCTGCAATGGGCCGGATGCCTGGCTTGAGGGCACGGGTGAAGAAGGCGTTGAAGCTCGGATACGTTGTGAAGTCCGGTTCCGTCGCTTCACTCATGTTTACGCCATAGCGGTCGATAAACCATTTGATCACGCGGTTTTTCAGTGCCGGGGTGCGGTCGTTATCCGCCAGTCTCCCGGCAAGGCGTGAGACGGCCAGTTGGGGTGTAACGTACTGGCTCAGTACGAACAGTTTATCGAGCATTAAAACGATACCTTTGATTTCAGGGGCCGGAAGTTTACCAAATCCGCGGGCGTGTATAGAAATTGTTTCACGGCTTCGCGGTTCCCGCGGCTCCTTGCTATTATCAGAAGGATTTTTGCGCGCTGGCATCTGACAGAAGCCTATTACATAACCATAAGGTTTGCGAAGTATCCCATGTTGCTGATTATTGGTTCGATTGTTGTTGTTGCCTGTGTTCTGGGCGGTTTCACCCTGCACGGAGGTAATCTTCTGGTTCTGTGGCAGCCCACAGAAGTGCTGATCATTTTTGGCGCTGCATTGGGCTCGTTTGTGATTGCCAACCCCATACATACCCTCAAGGAAGTGTTCAGCAAAGGTATGCGGCTGATTACCGGATCACCTTACAACAAGGCTTTTTACATGGACCTGCTCAGCCTGATGTATGAGATCTTCGATAAGTCCCGAAAGCAGGGGGTGATGTCGATCGAGGAAGATATCGACAATCCGGAGTCCAGCCAGATATTCAGTCGCTATCCCGCCGTCATGAAATCCAAGGATCTGCTGGCCTTCATTACTGACTACCTGCGCATCATCAGTGCCGGCAATATGGCCACCCATGAACTCGAAGGCATGATGGAGAACGAGATCGACAGTCGTCAGCACGAACTGGAAGAACCGGCTCATGCGGTCAACAAAATTGCTGACGCCTTGCCCGGCCTGGGGATCGTTGCGGCCGTTCTGGGTATCGTTGTCACCATGAACTACATGTCGGAGGGGCCGGAAAAAATCGGTCTCAGTGTTGCGGCTTCCCTGGTTGGTACCTTTATGGGTATCTTTATGGGGTACGGCTTTGTCGGCCCGGCTTCCATCGCGCTCGAGCATGCTTCCAAGTATGAATTGAAGGCCTACGAGTGCGTCAAATCTGCCCTTGTCGCGACGGTCTCCGGCCAGGCGCCGCAGATGGCAATCGAGTTCGGCCGCAAGGCCTTGCCTACCGACAAGCGCCCGGGTTTCCAGGAGCTGAACGATCATGTCCGGTCGACGTGATCCTCGTGACAGGCATCGGGAGCTGAAGCATGGCGGGTGAAGATCAGCCGATCATCATCAAACGCAAGAAAAAGGTCGTCGGTGGGCACCACGGCGGTTCCTGGAAGGTCGCGTTTGCCGATTTTGCCACGGCCATGATGGCGTTCTTCCTGGTCCTGTGGCTTACATCCACCGCCAGCCCGGAGCAGAAGCGGGCGGTTGAGGGGTATTTCCGGGATCCGGTGGGGTTCACCGAGGGTGGCTCGCCCAATCCGGTGGACCTGGAAGGCAGCGCCTCCGTGGTTAACGAGGCCACCCAGGATGTTGCAGACAGTCAGATCCAGATCAAGGACGAAGTCGTCGACCAGCTTTCCGATACCCTGGAAAAACGCCGGATGCAGGAGCTATTCCAGGAGCTCAAACAGCGGATCGAGCAGAACAAGACCCTGCAGGAGTTCAAGGACCAGTTGCTCATCGACATCACCGACGAGGGGTTGCGCATCCAGGTTGTCGACCGGTCCGGGCGGCCGATGTTCGACAGTGGCCGAGCTGAACTCAAGTATTATTCGCAGGAGATCCTGTTTGAGTTGGCCAAGACGTTGGGTTCGGTGAACAACAAGGTCAGCATCACCGGCCATACGGATGCCACGCCATTCAACGGGCGCCCCGGTTACACCAACTGGGAGCTGTCGGCGGATCGGGCCAATACCGCGCGGCGGGCTCTGGTGGCCGGCGGTGTCCGGCCGGAGCAGATCGCCCGTGTCGTGGGTTTGTCCGACTCGGTTCTGTTCGACAAGGAAGATCCCACCGCACCGGTGAATCGACGGATTTCTATTATCGTGCTGAACAAGAAAACCGCCGAGGACATCCAGCACAGCGCGGATGGCGGAGGTGCGCCGGTGATTGATCTGACCCGTCCCACGGACGCCGAAGCCCAACAGGCGATGGACAAACTTAAAGCGGGTGACTGGCAGCAGGACAAACCAAAGCCGGCGCCCGGCGAACTGAACTGGTAACCGTTCGATGGCTGCCTAGTCGATGGTCAGCCCACGGGATTGTTGTTCGGCCATGTCGGCCAGGATTCTGTGAAAGCTCCGGAGACGCTCCGGACTAATCCGGCCATCGGCCGCAGCCGCCTCCAGCGCGCAGCCTGGATCGCCCATGTGGCGGCAGTTTCGGAACTTGCACGTTCCGATGAGTTCGCGGATCTCCCGAAAACCGTATTCGATCTCCTGCGGCGTCATATGCCACAAGCCGAATTCCCGAATGCCGGGCGAATCGATCAGGTCTCCACCCAGGGGCAGGTGAAACAGCTTGGCGGTGGTGGTGGTATGGATCCCCTTGCCGGTGCTTTCTGAAACCGCGCCCACGCGCAGCGATTCATCGGGCAGCAGGGTCTGGATGATCGAGGATTTGCCCACCCCGGACTGGCCAACGAATACACTCGTCTGATCCTTCACCAGTCTAGTGACTTCCGGGGAAGGCTGGTCTCCGGCTTCGGCCGCAGATGTCCGCACCACCTCGTATCCGAGAGACTCATAGCGATGAAGCAGTTGTTCAATGGCATCCCGATTGGTGTCGGTGATGAGGTCGGTCTTGTTGAGCAGAATGACCGCCGGGATATCGGTGGTCTCTGACGCGACCAGATACCGGTCGATCAGGTTGTCGTGGGGTTCGGGCTCCGGTGCGATCACCAGAATGATGTGATCGATGTTCGCTGCCACAGGCTTCAATGCCCCGAAGTTGTCAGGACGCTGTAGCAGATTGCGTCGTTCACACCGGGCGACAATGACACCGGCATCGTTTTTACCCGGTCGCCAGATCACCTTGTCACCGGTCACCAGGTTGTCGATATTGGCCCGCACGAAGCACCGGAACACGGTGCCCCGCTCCTCGCCCTCAAGCGCTTCCACATCCAGTTGCTGGCCGTAGTGGGCGATGATCAGACCTTCCTGTTCCTGCCCCAGTTCTCCGGCCTCGGTCTGTTGCTCAATGGCTTTTTCCTTCCGTGCTGCACGGGCAGCCCGTTCCTGTTGGATTTTCTGGATGCGCCATTGCTGCTGTTTGTTCAGTCGCCGTTTTGCCATAGAGGTATCAGAGAGTGCCGTGAATGTTCCTTGTGGTCCGTGCCATCATACTGGAATCCCGCATGAGTCGCTGTACTATGTTGTCAAGCTTGGCGACTATATCGCCGGAATCTGAGCTGGAGAGCCGGCTCTCCAGCCTGCACCCGAAACCCAGAAGGTTAGAGCAATGTCTGAAGGAAATCGCCTGGTCTGGATCGACCTGGAAATGACCGGCCTGGATCCGGAGAAAGAGCGGATCATCGAAATGGCCACCATCATCACCGACGCTGAATTGAACGTCATCGCCGAAGGTCCCGTCATCGCCGTCCACCAGCCGGACAGCCTGCTGGATGCCATGGACGAGTGGTGTACCAGGACCCATGGGGCCAGTGGCCTGACCCAGCGGGTCAGGGAAAGCACCATTGACGAGGGGCAGGCGGAACAGCAAACGCTGGCGTTCCTGAACAAACACCTCGGTCCGGGGGAGTCCCCATTATGCGGTAACAGCATCGGCCAGGACCGCCGCTTCCTGGTGAAATACATGCCCGAGCTGGAACAGTTCTTCCATTACCGGAACCTGGATGTCTCCACCGTCAAGGAACTGGCCCGTCGCTGGCGTCCCGACGTGTTGGATGGGGTCAAGAAAAAGGGCAGCCATCTTGCGCTCGATGACATCCGCGATTCCATCAATGAATTGCGCCACTACCGGGAAACCTTTTTTAAGGTTTGATTCCGTGGCGGGCGAGCGCCCATTGGACGTGTTCCCTGACCACCTCGGAAGGGTGGTCAGCCCGCTTTTTGAGGGCCTCGATCACCGAGATGGTTGAGGGAGCATTGCCAAGGCCCACTGCGAGATTCCGGAGCCAGCCCTCATAGCCGGTTCGCCGGATCGCGGAACCTTCTGTACGCTTCAGGAACTCGGTCTCGGACCAGAGAAACAGCTCCGCCAATGACGCATTGTCCAGGCCGTGCCTTGGCTGGAAGTCCTGCTCGTCGGTGGGTTTGCTGAACTTGTTCCAGGGGCAGACCAGCTGGCAATCGTCACACCCGAAGACCCGATTGCCCATGAGTGGGCGCAGCTCTTCCGGGATAGAGCCCTTCAGCTCAATGGTCAGGTAGCTGATGCAGCGGCGTGCATCCAGTAAGTGGGGGCCCACAAACGCGTCCGTCGGGCAGACTTCCAGGCAAGCCGAACAGCTGCCGCAGTGATCGCTCTCGAAGGGCGGGTCCACCGGTAGCGGTGCGCTGGTAAAAATCTCCCCGAGGAAGAAGAACGAACCGGCTTTCGGGTGAATCAGCATATTGTTCTTGCCTATCCAGCCCAGGCCGGCGCGCTGGGCCAGTGCACGTTCAAGTACCGGCGCACTGTCGACAAAGGCGCGATGGTCATGGCCGGTGACGGCGTCGTCGATCCATTTGGCCAGGGTCGCGAGCCGCTTGCGCATCAGTTTGTGATAATCCCGCCCCAGGGCATAGCGCGTGATATAGGCTGTTTCGCGGTCAGTAAGTGCTTGTTTCGGGTTGTCCGGGGATGGCAGATAGTCCATACGGACGGAAATGACCCGGGCCGTTCCCGGGACCAATGCTGTGGGCGTGTAGCGCTTGTTGCCGTGGTGGCCCATGTATTCCATCTCACCCTGATAACCGCTTGCCAACCAGCTTTTCAGGTATCGGGCATGCTCTCCGGTGTCGGGAAGGGTGATCCCTGCATCTGCAAAGCCGAGCTCTCTGGCCCACTGACGAATGGTGCCGGGAAGGTCGGCCAGTGGTGGGGTTGGCGGTTGTTCTGACGTCAGGTCATTCATGGAGCAATGCACGGGGGTGGGCGAGAAAATCATCCATTGGATCTTTAATCTGATTAAGTTATGACCTTTTTCGCTGTTTTGCTATGCTTTACAGAGATCTGGCCAATTTTCTTAAACCGGTTTCTGTAACGGGAGCTCTGGCTCATGCCGCCACAATCTCCGCATAGTCTACCAGACGACCTTTACTCCGCCGATGCCGTTCGGCAGATCGACCGGTTTGTGATCGATGAACTGGGCGTTGACGGTTTCGAGTTGATGCAGGGCGCGGCTCGCGCTGCCTTCCGTCGGTTGATGGGCCGGTGGCCGGACATCAGTCCGTTGCTGGTTCTTTGTGGTGCGGGTAACAATGGCGGCGACGGCTATCTGGTGGCGGCCAATGCCCATCGCCATGGCCTGGAGGTACACTGTATTGCAGTGGCACCTACCGAGAAACTGGCCGGAGACGCCCGTAAGGCCTGGCAAAAGGCGTTGTCCGATGGCGTGGTGGTCAGGGAACTTGGTGACCTTGATGAGTCCGAGTTGGCGGGATTGTTCGACCAGGCCAGCCTGATCGTCGATGCCATGCTCGGAACAGGCGTATCCGGCGCCCCTGGGGGAGTATTTGCCGATTTGATCCGGCGAACCAATGATGTTCCGACGCCGGTGCTGGCTGTGGATTTACCGTCCGGCTTGAATGCAACCACAGGAGCCGCCGCAGGCGAGGTGGTCCGGGCAGATCTGACGGTGACTTTCATTGGTCTCAAGGCCGGATTGTTTACCGGACAGGGTGCCGCCGTGTGCGGTGAGATCGTGTTTGATGCGCTTGGAACCGGCGACGCCATTGAGGGCAGTGGCCAGGCGCCCTTGGCCTGGCTGCGCTTTCTCGACCGGATAGGTTCCTGGTTGCCAGCACGGCCGGCGAACGCTCATAAGGGGCGATTTGGCCACGTGCTGGTGATTGCCGGTGAACGCGGATTTGGCGGAGCCGGATTGATGGCGGCTGAGGCGGCGTCCAGGTCCGGGGCTGGCCTGGTGACCCTGGCCACTCGACCAGAACACGTGTCGGCGGCACTGGCCCGGTGCCCCTCCGTAATGGCTCACGGGATTATTCACGGCTCCGAGCTGGGTCCCATGTTGGAAGCGGCTTCGGTAGTGGTGTGTGGCCCGGGCATCGGTACCGGAAGCTGGGGGCAGCAGATGCTTCAGCAGGTGTTGGCATCCGAGAAGCCGAGGGTACTGGATGCCGATGCACTGAATCTGATGGCCGCGCGGGTCGCTGTCCTGTCTGATAGGCAGATTCTGACGCCGCACCCGGGCGAAGCGGCACGGTTGTTGGGCTGCTCGGTGGCCGAGGTCGAGAACGATCGGGTCTCGGCGGCAAAAAAGCTCCAGAGCACCTTTGGTGGAACCGTCTTGCTGAAAGGCGCGGGTACGGTGATAGCCCGGGGCGGAGAAACGGTGGATATTGTCGGTGGTGGCAATCCGGGCATGGCAACCGGTGGCATGGGGGACGTTCTGGCAGGCGTTATTGGCGCGCTGGCCGGACAGCTGGACGATATGTCCAGAGCCGCCACGCTTGGGGCTTGTGCCCATCTGGAGGCGGCAAACCTGGCTTCCCGGGACAAAGGCTACATGGGGATGATACCGGCAGACGTGATTGACGCCCTGCCGTCGGTCTTCCGTCCGATAGAATTCCCCGTACCCGATTTGCAGGAGTATTGATGACCATATACGGGAATGAGCGACGCCTGCTTCTGGACAGCGAATCAGAGACTGAACAACTTGGCCGCGAACTGGCACGACGGGCAGTTGAATCGGAATCGGGCCTGGTGGTTTTTCTCGAGGGTGATCTGGGTATGGGCAAAACGACCCTGAGCCGCGGCGTGATGCAAGGCCTGGGCCATGACGGGGCGGTCAAAAGCCCGACCTACACCCTGGTAGAGCCATACGAGCATCTCAAGCCGAGAGCCTATCATTTTGATCTTTATCGGCTCGGTGATCCGGAAGAACTGGAATACATGGGGATCCGGGATTATTTCTCGGACGAGAATCTGTGTCTGGTCGAATGGCCCGAGCGGGGACAAGGCGTTTTGCCCGAGCCCGATCTGGAAATCCATCTCGAGCGGCAAGGTGAGGGACGTTCTGTTGTCATTCGCGCGCGGTCGGCTCGCGGGGCTCATCTGATGAATGAACTGGAATTGATCGGGCCGGATCATTGACGGTCGGGTATGACTCAAGTCTGCAGGTATAGCGGTATGGACTGGAACAATCGTGGTGTTTTGAGGGCCCTTGTGTTTATCGCCAGTGTTTTGCTGGCGCTGAACGCCTGGGCGGGCGATCGTGTTAAGGATGCGCGTATCTGGCCCGCTCCGGACCACACTCGTCTGGTGTTGGATCTGACCGGTCCGGTGGAACACAACGTCTTTGCCCTGAGTGGGCCTGACCGGCTGGTCATCGATTTGAAGAACGCTTCGCTGAAGACCAATCTGGACGGTCTGGATCTTTCGGGAAGCCCGATTCGCCGTATTCGGAGTGCGCCGAGACACGGTCACGATCTCAGGGTCGTCCTGGATCTGAAAAGCGCCGTCAAACCTCGAAGTTTCCAGTTGGCGCCCAACCAGCAGTATGGTCACAGACTGGTTGTGGATCTCATTGACGAGAACGGCACAAGGATCGAGAAGGCCACGCAGCCAACGGTCACCCAGGATGCTGCCGGCAAGCGCGATGTGGTTGTGGTGGTGGATCCGGGCCACGGAGGGGAGGACCCAGGTGCGAGTGGCCCGCATGGTACCAAGGAAAAGGATATCGTCCTGAAGCTGGCGAAGAAGGTCGCTGCGATCATTAATCAGAAGGCCGGTTACACGGCCAAGCTCACGCGCACCGGAGACTACTATGTCGGGCTTCGGAATCGCACGGTGCTGGCCCGGAAGTACAACGCCGACCTGTTTGTGTCGATTCATGCCGATGCCTTTCGCACGCCACAGCCGAGGGGCGCGTCGGTATTTGCCCTGTCGCAGCGGGGAGCCACCAGTGAGACCGCCCGCTGGCTGGCGCAATCGGAAAACCGTTCGGATCTGATCGGCGGCACCGGGGGCGTCTCGCTCGATGGCAAGGACGATATGCTGGCGGGAGTGCTCCTGGATCTGTCAATGACGGCAAGCATCAATGCCAGCCTGGGTGTGGGCGGGTCCGTGCTCAGCAATCTGGACGACGTGGCAAAGCTGCACAAGTCCCGGGTGGAGCAGGCCGCGTTCGTGGTACTCAAATCCCCGGATATCCCATCCATCTTGGTCGAATCCGGTTTTATCTCCAATCCGCGGGAGGAAAAGAACCTGTCGACGGAATGGTACCGCAACCGGATTGCCAATGCCGTTGTCAGCGGCATCGATGAGTATTTCCGGAAAACGCCCCCGCCGGGGACCCTGCTTGCCTGGAAGAAAAAGCATGGCGACGTCAGTGACGGGATCAGTCAGTACCGCATCCAGCGAGGCGATACGCTGTCCCAGGTTGCGCGGGAAAACGAGGTTTCCGTCAATGAGTTGATGCGCTTTAACGGCCTGAGTGATGACCGTGTTATGGTAGGGCAAACCATTCGTATCCCTGCATCCTGATCAAGAGGTTTTTCCGAAACATGCCCCACATTCATTTGCTCTCGCCGCGGCTGGCAAACCAGATCGCCGCCGGCGAGGTGGTGGAGCGCCCCGCATCGGTCGTCAAAGAGTTGGTTGAAAATGCGCTGGACGCCGGCGCTGAGCGGGTCGATGTGGAAATCGAACAGGGCGGTGCCAAGCTGATTCGCGTCCGCGACAACGGATGCGGGATTGGCGAGGACGACCTTCCGCTGGCTCTGAGTCGGCACGCAACCAGCAAGATTACCAGCCTTGAGGATCTCGAGTCGGTGGCATCGTTGGGGTTCCGTGGCGAGGCTCTGGCCAGTATCAGTTCCGTTTCCAGGCTTACCTTGACTTCCCGAACCGAGTTTCAGGAGGCTGCCTCCCGGGTTGAGGTTGAGGGGCGGGAGATGGACGCTCGCATTTCTCCGGCGGCGCATCCGGTAGGCACCACCGTCGAGGTTCGCGATCTGTTCTTCAATACGCCTGCACGGCGAAAATTTCTGCGCACTGAGAAGACCGAATTCAATCATGTTGAGGAGTGTGTCCGGCGTCAGGCGCTGAGCCGTTTCGATGCGGGATTCACCCTGCGCCATAACCAGCGAGTGGTTCAGAGCCTTCGGCCGGCGGAATCCCCGCTGGACCGGGAACGGCGGATCGGCGCGCTGTGTGGCCAGCAGTTTATCGACAACGCCGTGGTGATCGATGCCGAAGCAACAGGTCTTCGGCTCTGGGGCTGGGTGGCGCTGCCGACGTTTTCCCGGAGTCAGGCCGACCTGCAGTATTTCTTTGTAAATGGCCGTGTTATCCGGGACAAGCTCGTCGCCCACGCGGTCCGACAGGCCTATCGGGATGTGCTCTACAACAACCGCCATCCCGCGTTCGTGCTGTATCTGGAAGTGGATCCGGCAACCGTGGACGTCAATGTCCATCCCACGAAACACGAAGTGCGTTTCCGGGATGGTCGTCTGGTGCACGACTTCATTTTTCGTACCCTGCATCGGGCCCTGGCGGATGTCCGGCCTGACGATCACCTGCGCGGGGCCGTTGCCCAGTCTGTCGGTCGCGAAACCGCGGGTCAGGCGACTCTGGTCGATTCAATGACCGGCAATGGGGCCGAGGTTGGTGGGGCAATGTCGGGTGCGCCGAGCGGGTATTCGGGATCCGGTGGCAACTGGAACCCGAATCCGCCACGGCAGGACTGGCAGGCCAGTGACCAGATGGCGTTTTATCAGTCGCTGAATGGTGGAGGGGGTGTTTCCGAGCAACCGGCACGCCCGGTGTCAACCCTGTCTGAGGTCACGCCAACGCCGCCGGCGGATACCGGTGAGGAACCACCACTCGGATACGCCATTGCCCAGCTCCACGGTATCTACATCCTTGCCCAGAGCCGCGCCGGGATGGTGGTGGTTGACATGCACGCCGCCCATGAACGGATTACCTATGAACGAATGAAGCGGGCGCTGGCGGAGCAGGATCTCAAGAGTCAGCCGCTGCTGGTGCCGGTATCGCTTGCAGTCAGCCAGAAAGAGGCGGCCCTCGCGGAGACCCACGGTGAGGAACTGCACCAGCTGGGGCTGCAGATTGAACGTATTGGACCGGAGACCCTGGCGGTGCGCCAGGTTCCCGCGTTGCTGCGGGGCGCGGATACCGAACAACTGGTTCGGGATGTGCTGGCAGATCTCATCGAGCACGGACAGAGCGACCGGATCGAGGCGGTGACCCATGAGCTGCTGGGCACCATGGCGTGTCATGGTTCGGTTCGCGCCAACCGTCAGTTGACCATTCCTGAAATGAACTCGCTGTTGCGGGACATGGAGGCAACCGAGCGGAGTGGCCAGTGCAATCACGGGCGGCCGACCTGGACGCTGGTTACCTTGAGTGAACTGGACAAGCTTTTCCTGCGGGGTCGATAGGACGAGCGGATGACAGAACAGAATGCCCCGGGGCACCTCCCGCCTGCCATCTTCCTGATGGGGCCGACTGCCTCCGGCAAGACCGACCTGGCGCTGGCCCTCTGTGAACGGTTGCCCTGCGACATTATCAGCGTGGATTCGGCACTGATATACCGCGGAATGGACATTGGTACGGCGAAGCCGTCGGCGGAGGAATTGGCCCGCGCACCGCATCGTTTGATCGATATCTGCGATCCGGCAGAGACGTATTCGGCCGCGGATTTTCGCCGCGATGCGCTGGCGGAAATGGCGAAAATCACCGAGCAGGGTCGGATTCCTCTCCTGGTGGGAGGGACCATGATGTATTTCAAGGCACTGATGCATGGCATCTCCGGCTTGCCATCTGCGAATGCGGATCTTCGGGCCGGGATCGAGCGGGAAGCCCGTGAAAGGGGCTGGCAGGCACTCCACGAAGAGCTCGAGCGGATCGATCCGGTCGCGGCCAGGATGATTCATCCCAATAACCGGCAGCGTCTGATGAGGGCAATAGAGGTCATCCGTCTGACCGGAAAACCCATTTCATCGTTCTGGCAGGCATCGCCGGAAGGTCATGGCAGTGAACCGGCGGGTGGCGTCGAGGATTACACCTATTTCACGCGCTGGCAGGCAGACGAAGGGGATGTGCTACCGTATACTGTAACCCAGCTTGCAATGGCTCCCCGGGCGCGTACGGAACTCCATGAGCGGATTGAGCGCCGTTTCCAGCTGATGCTGGAGGCGGGGTTTCTGGACGAAGTGCGGGGCCTCATGGCCCGAGATGATCTTCATCCTGAGCTGCCCTCAATGCGCTGCGTTGGATACCGGCAGGCCTGGGCGTATTTGTCGGGCGCGACGAATTATGAAGCATTTGTAAATTCCGGTGTGGCGGCGACGCGACAGTTGGCGAAGCGTCAGCTCACCTGGTTGCGCAAATGGTCCGATGTCCATTGGCTGGACAGTGACGATAAACTTATCGTCGCGACAGCCTTGAAAAAAATCGGGCAACGCACCACATTAAAATCTGAAAAATGACGATCTGCAATTACTCAAAACAGGAGAATACACATGTCAAAAGGGCACTCGTTACAAGACCCTTACCTGAATGCCTTGCGCAAGGAACGCATCCCGGTTTCCATCTTTCTGGTCAATGGCATCAAGCTTCAGGGCCAGATTGAATCTTTCGACCAGTTCGTGATTCTGCTGAAAAATACTGTCAGCCAGATGGTCTACAAGCACGCAATTTCCACAGTGGTGCCTGCTCGTAACGTTCGCGTTCCGCCGCAGAACCCGGCAGGTGAAGGCGAGTCTGAGGACTGATCTGTCCGGTAAAGCAGGTTTTGCCACCCGCGTTTCCGAGAGCCGTGAGCGGTTCCAGGGGCGCGGGTGTTTCTTTTTTGGCCTTCGGGCTTTTGTGATTCTGGAGTTGGTAGCCTTTGTTTGAGCGTCCCGATGTTGGTGAGAGGGCGGTGCTGGTCCACATCGATTTTACCGCCCACGATGATGTTGAAGATCCCGATGAGTTTCGTGAGCTGGTGACGTCTGCCAGTGTCGAGCCGGTTGTCCTGGTTACCGGTTCCCGGAAGCAGCCGAGCCCCCGCCTGTTTGTTGGTGAGGGGAAGCTTGAAGAGATTCGGGATGCGATTACGGCCCATGACGCAGACGTGGTTCTGTTCAATCACGCGTTGAGCCCGAGCCAGGAACGTAACATCGAGCGGGAACTCAAATGCCGTGTCCTGGACCGCACCGGCGTGATTCTGGATATTTTCGCCCAGAGGGCGCGGACGCACGAAGGTAAGCTCCAGGTCGAGCTGGCCCAGCTGGAGCACATGTCGACCCGACTGGTGCGAGGCTGGACACACCTTGAACGCCAGAAGGGGGGTATCGGTCTCCGCGGGCCCGGTGAAACCCAGCTGGAAACCGACCGTCGTCTGCTCCGGGAGCGGATCAAGTCGATCCACAAGCGCCTGGAGAAAGTTCGTCGCCAGCGTAACCAGGGGCGTCGGGCGCGCCATCGGGCGGATATTCCCACCGTGTCGCTGGTAGGTTACACGAACGCGGGCAAATCGACGCTGTTCAATAGACTGACCACCTCGACCGTGTACGCGGCCAACCAGTTGTTCGCCACACTTGATCCGACGCTCCGTCGTCTTGAACTTCCTGATATCGGGCCGGTCGTATTGGCGGATACCGTCGGGTTTATCCGGCATTTGCCGCACAAACTGGTCGAGGCTTTCAGGGCCACTCTGGAAGAAACGACGGAAGCGAGCCTGTTGCTGCACGTTATCGATTGTCATGACCACCGTCGGGATGACAACATCGAGCAGGTTGAAGGCGTGCTGGCAGAGATCGGTGCGGACGAAATCCCCGTATTACAGGTGTTCAACAAAATCGATCTTCTCGATGGGTTTGTGCCCCGTATCGACCGGAACGAAGAGGGGATTCCGGTGAGGGTGTGGGTTTCAGCGGTAACCGGTGATGGGCTCGACATCCTGTTCGATGCGGTGGTCGAGCGCCTGGCTGAAGACGTTGTCCATTATTTTGTGTTGCTCGGGCCGGCGGACGGAAAACTCCGGGCGCTGCTCCATGAAGCAGGATCGGTGCTCAGTGAAGAGCACCATGACACCGGCGAGAGCGTGGTGGAGGTGAGATTGCAAAACCGCGACTGGCTCCAGTTGCTGAGTCGGGCGGGGATGAAGGAGCATGAGGTTCGACTCGATGAGAGTCGGGCTTGAGCTGGCAGCTATTGCCGGGGCGTTGATAAATCCCTAGTATTTGCAGCCATTCGAAATGATAAGGAACGGAGAGCACTATGGCCTGGAATGAACCGGGTGGAAACCGTAATGACAACGATCCCTGGGGAACCGGGGGCGGTCGTCGCGGCAATGATCAGGGACCGCCAGACCTTGACGAGGCGCTGAAAAAAGGCCTGGACAAACTGAATCGCATGCTGGGCGGTAAAGGTGGCAAGTCCGGTGGCGGGAATACCGGTGGCAGCGCTGGTGGCTACGGCGCCATTCTGGCGATCGCAGTCATTCTTGTTGTCGGCTACGTGATCTATCAGTCTTTCTACACCGTTGACGAGCAGGAGCGTGCCGTCGTTCTTCGTTTCGGTGAGTATTCCAGGACCGAGGATCCGGGTCTCCGTTTCAAGGTGCCTCTCATCGATGACGTTTACAAGGTGCGGGTCACCAGTGTCCGTACGGCGGAATCTCAAGGTCAGATGCTGACGCAGGATGAGAATCTCGTGTCGGTAGATCTTCAGGTTCAGTACCGGGTGAGCAATGCCCGGGATTACGTTCTGAACGTCCGCGACTCCAACCAGGCCCTGGCGTTCGCTACTGACAGTGCCCTGCGTCACGAGGTCGGTAACGCCACCATGGACGCCGTTCTGACCGAAGGTCGGGCAGAACTGGCAATCAACGTGGAGCAGCGCCTGCAGGCGTTCCTCAAGGAGTACGGTGCCGGGCTCCAGATCATTCGTGTGAACGTTGAGAGCACACAGCCGCCCGCAGCGGTCCAGGACGCCTTCCGCGAAGTTCAGCGGGCGCGTGAAGATGAGCAGCGGCTGGTAGAAGAGGCCGAAACCTATCGGAATAAAGTCGTTCCGGAAGCGCGTGGTAGAGCTCAGCGTCTGGTAGAGGAGGCAAACGCCTACAAATCCCGGGTGACCGAGTCCGCCAATGGTGAAGCCGCCCGCTATCTGGATCTGTTGAGTGCCTATCAGGAGGCGCCGGGTGTGACCCGCGAGCGCATGTATCTGCAGGCTCTGGAAAACGTGATGTCGAATACCAGCAAGGTCTATGTCGATACCAAATCATCGAACAACATGATGTATCTGCCACTGGACCAGATGATGAAGAACCAGTCCGGTTCCTCCAGTCAGAACAGCACCTCCGGCGGGTCCGGCAGCGGTTCTGGCCAGGTGGATATCCAGTCGGTGACGGATCAGGTGCTGCGTGAACTGCGCAACCGCCAAACTGCCAATTCCAGGACGGGGAGATAATCAATGGGTCCGAAAAGTATTATCGGTCTTGCTGGGGCCTTGATCGTTGTTCTGGTGGTCACCTCCAGCGTCTACATTATTCCTGAAACCCATCGGGGCGTCCTGTTACGCTTCGGCGAGCTGATTGAAACCAACGTCGGCCCGGGTATCCACTTCAAAGTGCCGGTGATTGACCAGGTGCGAATGTTCGATGTTCGGGTGCTGACCATGGACCTTCCGTCTCGTCAGTACCTGACCGTGGAGAAGAAACCGCTGGACGTGGATTCCTACATCGCGTGGCAGATTAGCGACGTGGATACTTTCTACCGGGCAACCGGGGGTAACGAGTTCAGTGCCCAGTCGTTGCTTTCGTCCCGCATCGACAACGGCCTCCGAAACGAATTCGGTGTCCGTACCATGCACGAAGTAGTTACCGGACAGCGGGACGAGCTGATGCATACGCTCCGTGATCAGGTTAACGAGACGTCGATTTCGGAATTCGGCATCCGGGTACTCGACATTCGTGTGAAGGCGATCGAATTACCGAAACAGGTAAGTGAGAACGTGTATCGCCGGATGTCGACGGAGCGTGAAAAGCTCGCCCAGGAGTTCCGCTCCCGGGGTAAGGAAGCGGCTGAAGGTATTCGCGCCGACGCGGATCGCCAGAAGACGGTGATTCTGGCTGAAGCCTTCTCCAAGTCCGAGAAGATCCGCGGTGAAGGTGACGGTGCGGCTGCCCGGACCTATGCCAGGGCGTACAGCCAGGATCCGGACTTCTACAGCTTTTACCGGAGCCTGTCCGCCTACCAGAAGTCCTTCGCCAACAAGAACGACATCATGGTGATCGACTCGGACAGCGATTTCCTGAAGTTCCTGAAAGACCCGAAGGGCGCCCCCAACTGAGGGTGCCCTGGTCAAAGAACCGGAATGCTGCGGTATTCCGGTTTTTTTGTGCCTGACAACCGTGTAGAATTCGGTCGGTTTTGTTTCGGGTTTTTCCGGACGCCGACTATGTCACAAATCCTGAGCGTCCGTGCTGGCCATCCGGTCGTTGCGGACATCACAGTCAACGGAATCTCATGACAGTATCTGATCGCTGGTTACTGCCGGACGGGGTAGAGGACATTCTGCCGCCGCTGGCCGGACGGATCGAATCACTTCGCCGGGATGTAATGGATACCTGCCAGCGCTGGGGTTACCAGCTGGTGATCCCGCCGCTCATTGAATATCTGGAGTCATTGTTTACCGGTACCGGTCATGACCTGGAGCTGCAGACCTTCAAACTGACGGATCAGCTCACGGGACGCATGATGGGTGTCCGGGCCGACATGACACCCCAGGCTGCCCGCATCGACGCCCATACGCTGGGTGAGGAAGGTATCACCCGGCTTTGTTACGCCGGGCATGTGCTGCATACCCGTCCCCGTCACATGCTGACCGGCCGTACGCCCATTCAGGCAGGCTGCGAACTGTTTGGCAGCGCCTCCGAGTCTGCGGACATGGAAGTGATCAGCCTGATGCTGGAGACATTGCGTGTCGCGGGGCTGCCTCGTATCCACCTGGATCTGGCCCACGTTGCCATCTACGAGAGTCTGGTCGGCGAGGCCGATTTCGACCGTGATACCGAAGCCTCGATTTTCGATGCGATGGCCCGCAAGTCCGTGCCCGAGCTCGATGAATTACTGGGTGAATGCCCGGAGGGCTCGGCTGGAAGCCGATTGCGTCGGCTGGCCCGGGTCAGCGGTGGCCCGGAAGCGCTGGACGAGGCGCGTCAGATTCTCAGCGGTGCCTCCGAAGCACTGGACAGCGCGCTGGATCAGTTGGAGCGTGTGTCCCGGATGCTGGCCCGTGACTTCCCGGAGATCAGTTTCGGGTTCGATTTCTGTGAGCTCCGGGGATACAACTACCATACCGGCCTGGTGTTTGCGGCCTATGTGCCGGGCCACGGGGATTCGGTGGCCAAGGGTGGCCGATACGATGCGATCGGAAGCGATTTTGGCCGCGCGCGTCCTGCGACCGGTTTCAGCCTGGACATTCGTGCGCTGGTCTCCCTGGGGGAGCGGGTGGTCCAGAGGCAGGGAGCGATCTGGGCTCCGGCCGACCAGGATCCTGCCCTGGAGGGCGTCATATCCGGATTGCGGCTGACCGAAGCAGTGGTCCGTGCATTGCCTGAGGATGAAGGTTGCGATCCGGCCACCCGAGGGTGTAACCGGCAATTGGTTAAAAGAGATGGCCAGTGGGTCGTCGAATCTCTGGACTGAATCGAGAGCGAATCATGGGTAAGAATGTTGTTGTGCTGGGCACCCAGTGGGGTGACGAAGGCAAAGGTAAGATCGTCGACCTGTTGACCGACAAGGTATCGGCCGTGGTCCGGTTCCAGGGTGGCCATAACGCCGGCCATACCCTGGTGATCGAGGGCAAGAAGACGGCTCTGCACCTGATTCCTTCCGGTATCCTGCGCCAGGATGTCCAGTGCCTGATCGGCAACGGGGTTGTTCTCTCTCCGGAAGCGCTGTTGAAAGAGGTTCGGGAGCTGGAGAGCAATGGCGTTGCCGTCAGAGAGCGTCTGAAAATCAGTCTCGCCTGTCCGATCATTCTTCGTACCCACGTACGTATTGACCAGGCTCGTGAACGGGCCCGCGGTAACGACAAGATTGGCACTACCGGTCGGGGCATTGGTCCCGCCTACGAAGACAAGGTTTCCCGGCGGGGCGTCCGTCTGGGTGACCTCTGCAATCCCGCTGACTTCGAAGAAAAGCTGCGGGAGATCATGGCGTACCATAACTTCGTCCTGACCGAGTATTACAAGGAAGAAGCCGAAGACATCGACGCCGCTCTGGAAGAGCTGCGTCAGATGGGTGAGGAAATCCTGCCCATGTCCGCCGATGTGACCGACATTCTTCACGATCTCCGCAAGCGTGGTGAGAACATCCTGTTCGAGGGTGCACAGGGTTCGCTGCTGGATATCGATCTCGGAACCTATCCGTACGTGACGTCATCCAACACCACGGCCGGTGGTACGGCAACCGGCTCCGGGTTCGGTCCGCTGTTCCTCGACTATGTGCTGGGCATTACCAAGGCCTACACCACCCGTGTGGGTTCGGGCCCGTTCCCGACCGAACTGTTTGACAACATGGGCGAGCACCTGGCGGTGAAGGGCAACGAAGTCGGCACCACCACCGGTCGTTCCCGTCGCTGTGGCTGGTTTGATGCCGTGGCGCTGCGCCACGCGATCCAGATCAACAGCGTCTCCGGCATCTGCCTGACCAAGCTGGACGTGCTTGATGGCCTGGAAACCGTGAAAGTGTGCGTGGGCTACAAGACTCCGAATGGCGAAATCTTCCGTCCGCCCATCGGCTGCGACAGCTACAAGGACATTGAGCCGGTGTACGAGGAACTGCCGGGCTGGAGTGAGAGCACTGTTGGCCTCACCAGCATCGACCAGCTTCCGGAGAATGCCAAGGCCTATATCCGCTTCCTGGAGGAGCAGATCGAGGCGCCGATCGATATCATCTCGACTGGTCCGGACCGGATCGAGACGATTACCCTGCGTCATCCGTTTGGCGAGTGATCGGTCGGTTCCTTTGAAAAACCCCGCTGTTGCGGGGTTTTTGCGTTTCAGGGCTTGGTCGCGATAACCGTCGCGCGTCTGGGGCCGGGATAGCCTTCAATGGTGCGGGAGGGGTCCTCCGGATCCAGAAAATCCTGAAGCGAGTTGAATCGCATCCAGTCTGTGGAGCGCTGCTCCTCGGTGGTGGTTACCGAGACATCCACCACCCGGGCATCCCGGAAGCCGGTCCGTTGTAACCAGCGTAGCAGAGTGTCGCAACTGGGCAGGAACCAGACGTTGCGCATCTGGCCATACCGGTCCTCCGGCATCAGGCTGTAGCCTTCGGGGCCGTCTACAACCAGGGTTTCCAGCACCAGCTCACCTCCGCGGCGCAGCGTGCCCTTCAGTTCCAGGAGGTGATCCAGTGGTGAGCGTCGGTGATAGAGCACGCCCATTGAAAACGTGGTATCGAACGCCTCCAGTCCAGCCGGAAGGTCTTCCATTCGCACCGGCAGGAGATCCACGGGCACGTCTCCCAGATACTTTTTAACGGCCAGGAACTGGAACAGGAACAGCAGGCCCGGATCAATGCCGATGACCCGTCCGGCGCCAGCACCGTACATGCGCCAGCAGTGATAGCCAGAGCCGCAGCCCACATCCAGAATCTGTCGACCGCTCAGGTCCGAGAGGTGGGGCGCAACGCGATCCCATTTCCAGTCCGATCGCCATTCGGTATCAATATCGATGCCAAAGAACCGGAAAGGGCCTTTTCGCCAGGGCATCAGGCCTCTGAGTCCCTGCTCCATTTGCTCGCAGATGGACGCCGATAGCGGGGTCGGCGCATCCAGAGTAATCGCGGAGGTGGTGAGGTCGGCGCTCGCAGCGCTCACGGCAGGGAGCGATTCCAGTGCGTCCTGCCAGCGTCCCAGGTCGCCGTGGGGATTATCATCAAACTTGCGCCGGAACTGCTCTCTGAGCAGCTCTGCCCAGTCCTGAAGGCCGTCCTTGTCGAGGGCGTTCAGTACGGGATCGAAGGTGGACTGCCAGTCAAATCGGGTCATGGTAAGGGTCGGATGTCAGTCGGCCTTGATGGCCAGCATGGATACAAAATTGAAGCATTGGTACCAGAGCACCACCCGCTCGAAGCCTGCGCTTAGCAGTCGTTCCCGGTGGGCGGCCAGGGTCTCGGGAATCAATACCTGTTCGATGGCCGTTCGCTTCTGACTGATTTCCAGGTCGGAGTAGCCGTTGGCCCGTTTGAATTCATGATGCAGGCGGGTCTGGATGTCCTGTTCTTCGTCTGACTCGAAGCGAATCTTCTCCGACAGGATCAGGACGCCGCCAGGCCGGGTCGCTGATGCAATTCGGGTCAGAAGCTCGGTGCGTCGTTCCGGTGGCACGAACTGGAGCGTGAAGTTCAGCGTCGTCACTGAGGCGTTGCTCAGCTCGGTCGTAAGTATGTCCTCGCACCGAAGCGTCACCGGCACCGATGAATCGTCCAGCGCGACATAGTGTTCGCAGCGTTCGATCATGGCGTCGGAGTTGTCGACACCAAATAGACGGCAGTCGTCGTGCCGGATGCCATGGCGCATGGCCAGCGTCGAGGCGCCCAGGGAACAGCCCAGATCGTAGCAGTGGGAGTCCGGCTGGGCATACTGCTCCGTGATCACTTCGATCATCGGAATGATCGTGGTGTAGCCGGGCACCGAGCGCCGGATCATGTCCGGGAAGACCCGGGCGACGGATGCATCAAACCGGAAGTCTTCCGGTTTGCGTTCGGTGGCGAACAGACGGTCCGTGATTTGCTCCGGTGTCTTCGGACCCTCACTCATTGGCCGGCTCCTGTTTCGGAACGGCGGGCGCGGTTGGCGAGGGGCGGGTACAGCGTACGCCACGATTCTTGTAGTCCACCAGGATACCAAGGAACGACGGATCCTCGTCTGCGGCGATGGCCAGATAGCCATTTTCACAGGCGGCGTGCAGTTCCGAGGCCTTCGGAGACATCCGGAAATCCTCTCCGGGCGTAACGTGGATGGCCTGGAAATCCCCGACAGGCACATGGTCCTTGTTGTCGGAATGATCAATCCGGCCGGCGACCTCAAGGGCGAGTATGGTGCCGATCACCGACACCAGTGCTGTCAGGATCAGGCTGCGGGCGGTAAAGCGTGCTTCGGTCTGGCTCATGCCTACCTCAATGATGAATGGATGAAATCAGTATTGACCGGGAATGCTGATGGCCGGCGATTGCAGTGCTGAGATCTGTTCCCGGAGCGCCAGGATCTGATCCGACCAGAACCGCGCCTGGCCAAACCACGGAAAGAAGCGTGGGAAGGCCGGATCGTCCCAGCGTTTCGCCAGCCAGGCGCAGTGGGCGATTTGCCGGTAGCAGCGGAATGGCTCGATGAGGTGCCGTTCCCGCCGGTTGAAGTCACGGAACATTTCATAACCTTCCAGCAGTTCTCCCAGTTGGGCGCCCCGTTCGTTGTCTTCCCCGTTCAGGAGCAGCCACATGTCCTGGATTGCCGGCCCGGAACGGCAATCGTCGAGATCAACGAACAGCATCTGTTCCTCGCGGCAGAGGATGTTTCCGGCATGGCAGTCGCCATGCAGGCGAAGCGTGTCGACGGGGCCGGCCTCTTCAATGCGCGCAGCGCAGAGTTTGGTGAGCTCTGGAATCAGACTGTCCCAGGCCGGGCGAAGATCCCGGGGGACCCAGTCGCCCTCGATCAGCAGTTGGTTATTGGTCGCCAGCCCCTGAAGAAGCGAAAAAGACGGCCGGTGTTCAAAAGTGTGTCGGGCGCCGATGTTGTGCAGTTGCCCGAGCCACTGGCCCAGTCGATAAAGCGTGTCCGTTACGCTGGTGTCCGGTGCCTGCCCGCCTCGCTGCGGGAAGACCGCAAAGAGAAATCCTCCCTCCGATCCCAGCGTATCCCCATTGGCCAGGGGCACGGGCGCGACGACCGGAATGCCCGCTTCCTGCAGTTCAAGGCTGAACGCATGCTCTTCCCGGATTGCTGCTTCAGACCACCGACCGGGCCGGTAGAACTTGACGATGACGGACGGCGCGTCCTCGACACCAATCTGATACACCCGGTTCTCATAACTGTTCAGTGCGAACAGCCGGCCATTGACGGCGACCCCGGCGGCCTCGACAGCGTCAAGAATCAGGTCCGGTGTCAGTTGGTCGTAGGGATGGCTGGAAACATCGGGCATAGTGACTGCAAACCGCGGAAAATTTGGCCGATTATACCTGTTCAGGGGGTGGCCCGTAATGCTCGCTGGCGAGGAATGTTTATGGTTACAGGATCGGGATCAACAGGGTAAGTTGTCGAACTGGTGTGCAGGAGTATCGGGTAACCCCATGGAAGACGTACTGAAAACACAGACGGTCGTGATCGGCGCAGGCGTTGTTGGTCTGGCTATTGGCCGTGCACTGGCGTTGGCGGGGCAGGACGTTATTGTACTGGAGGAGGCCGGCCGCTTCGGCTCAGGGATATCCTCACGCAACAGTGAGGTGATTCACGCCGGTATCTACTATCCGGAGGGATCCCGGAAGGCTCGCCTGTGTGTGGCGGGGCGTCAGGCTCTCTACGAGTATTGCCGGCGGCATCAGGTCGGATACCGGCAATGCGGCAAGTGGATCGTGGCCACGTCGCCGGAGCAGGCCGGTCAGTTGGAAGACATTCAGCGAAAAGCGGAGGGCAACGGGGTGACGCTGACCGGGATGACGGGCCAGGATTTTGCCCGGCGGCTCCCGGATATCCGCGCCGATGCGGCCCTGTGGTCGCCGGAAACCGGCATCGTGGATTCTCACGGTCTCATGCTGTCACTGCTTGGTGACCTTCAGGATCATGGGGGTCAACTGGCATTGAACACGCCGGTTCTCCGTGGGGTGTCCGACCGGACCGGCCATCGTCTGATCGTCGGAGGAGCGTCGCCCTGTATTCTCCTTGCCGAACGGGTCGTGAACGCCGCAGGTCTCGGGGCACCGGGGTTGGCCGGTCACTGGGAGGGCTTGTCGGACGACTGGCGGCCCCGCCAATGGCTGGCGCGAGGTGTCTATTTTTCCTACTCGGGTCATCATCCCTTCGACAGTCTCATCTATCCTGTCCCGGAGCCGGGCGGTCTGGGTGTTCACCTGACCCTGGATCTGGCGGGCCAGGCCCGTTTCGGGCCGGATGTGGAGTGGATTTCGGAGGAACGTTATTTTGTGGATCCCGAGCGGGTTCATCCGTTTGAGGCCGGGATCCGGCGCTGGTGGCCGGATCTGGATGCATCCCGACTTCAACCGGCTTATGCGGGGATAAGGCCCAAGCTGGGAGGACCGGACGACGGCTTCCGGGATTTTCGGGTCGACGGCCCGAACGATCACGGCATCCCGGGACTGGTAAACCTGTTCGGCATCGAATCACCCGGCCTGACGTCTTGCCTGGCTCTGGCCGATGAGGTCGCGCAACTGTTGGGTTAGCCTTCGTGCTGGCCCTGGCCGGGCGTTCGCGCGAGGGCCCAGATCTCGACGTGCCGGGCGCCGGCTTCGAGAAGGTTTGCCGCCATCACTCTCGCCGTTGCGCCGGTCGTCACCACGTCATCCACAATCGCAATGTCTGAAGGCGGTGTACCGCAGACCTCGAACACTTCCCTCAGATTGTCCAGTCTCTGTGTCCGGGTCAGCGCTCTCTGGGGCGTTGTTCGCCTTGCCCGCCGGATAAGGCCGGCGTGAATCGGGAGTATCAGGTGTTTTGCGAGGCCCTCGGCAATGTCGTCAGCGTGGTTGAAGCCGCGTTGTCGGCGACGCCCGGGATGCATGGGAGCCGGCACAAGGGCGCAGGTGGCGGGGGATGGTTCTTCCCGCAGGTCCTGTTCGAGAAAGCGGGCAAAGTCCTCAATGAGAGGCCGCCCGAATTTCCGGTCTCCCCGGTATTTGTAACGACCGATCATGCCATCGACAGGAAACCGGTATTGCCAGGGAATCCGGGCCCTGACAAACGATGGTGGGTCCAGAATGCATTCGCCGCAAAGCCTAGGCATCGCCGATTCCGGCAGGGGGAGTCCGCAGCGGCGGCATCCATACCGGTTAACGGGAAGTTCCTGCCGGCAGGGCGCGCATAGGCCATTGAATGCGTTGGAATCCAGGCAGGCGACGCAGCGCCCGATAGTTGGTCGGCCGTTAACCTTTAGTCCTATCAAGGTTGACAGCGAGGGTAGTCCCTTTATCATCTGTTTATCCGTAAACCCAGAGACCGGGAAAGGTTAACAGGACTGAACTATGACCGCTACTGAACTGCGTCACGATTGGACCCTACAAGAGGCCCGGGCTCTTTTTGAGCTGCCGTTCAATGATCTTCTGTTCCGTGCCCAGACGGTGCACAGGGCCCATTTCGACCCCAATGAGGTGCAGGTGAGTACCTTGTTGTCGATCAAGACCGGTGCCTGTCCGGAGGACTGCAAGTACTGCCCCCAGAGTGGTCATTACAACACCGGCCTGGAAAAGGAAAAGCTTCTGGAGATCGAGAAAGTGGTGGCCGAGGCCCGTGCAGCCCGGGAGAAGGGCGCGTCGCGCTTCTGCATGGGCGCCGCCTGGCGGAGTCCGGCCCGGAAGGATATGCCCTATGTGCTGGACATGATCCGGCAGGTCAAATCGCTGGGGCTTGAGACCTGTATGACCCTGGGAATGCTTGAAGAGAACCAGGCCAGGGAACTGGCGGACGCGGGGCTGGATTATTACAACCACAACCTCGATACCTCCGAGAAGTTCTACAACCACATCATTACGACCCGGACCTACCAGGATCGTCTGGACACGCTGGATAACGTGCGAAAGGCGGGCATGAAAGTCTGCTGCGGCGGCATCATGGGTATGGGGGAAGAAGAGGATGACCGGGTTGGGCTTTTGGTCCAGCTGGCCAATCTGCCCCAGCACCCGGAAAGTGTTCCGGTGAATATGCTGGTCAAGGTGAAGGGGACGCCCCTGGAGAATGTGGAGGATCTGGATTCGTTCGAGTTTATCCGAATCATTGCGGTGGCTCGCATCATGATGCCGGCTTCCCACGTTCGGCTTTCTGCCGGCCGCGAGCAGATGAACGAGCAGATGCAGGCGTTGTGCTTCATGGCGGGAGCCAACTCCATATTTTATGGAGAGAAGCTGCTGACCACATCCAATCCGGAGGCGGATTCGGACATGCAGCTGTTCCGAAAACTTGGAATCCGGCCGGAGCAGCGGGAGCAGTGCGCGACCGAGGAGCAGGAGGAGGAAGCGATTGCCGAGGCGGTAGAGCATGAGGCAACCCGCCACCTGTTTTATGACGCGACCCGGGAGTCGGCCTGATAGCGGGGCGACTTTGGAGCTTGCTATCGGCGGGGAGGCCCTTCCAGGAACCGCTACGAGCACATCCATGTGCGCTTGAGTGAAGCCGTCCATGGCTTCACACATTCCTGGAAGGGCCTCCCCGCCGATAACCCGGGCCAAGGAGTCGTCTTCCGATCCAATATGGGCTTAAGTGATGCGTGATTTTGCAAGAGAGATTGAAGAACGGAAGCAGGTCGGGTTGTACCGGACCCGGAGGCTGGTTTCTGGTCCCCAGCGACCCGAACTGACGGCTGATGGTAACCGGCTGCTGTCCTTCTGTAGCAACGATTACCTTGGTCTGGCCAATCATGCTGCCAACATTGAAGCCTTGCAGAATGCCCTCCCTCAAACCGGCCTGGGCGGCGCGGCATCTCACCTGATCTGTGGCCATCATGAGGCTCATCACGAACTTGAGCAGCGCTTGGCAGCCTTTACCCGCCGCAGTGCGGCGTTGTTTTTTTCCACGGGCTACATGGCGAACATGGGCGTGATTTCGGCACTGGCCGGTCGTGGTGACACGATTTTCTCGGACAGCCTCAATCATGCGTCGATCATCGACGGTTGTATTCTTAGCCGTGCCCGAATCCAGCGTTACCCGCATGGTGATGTGAACGCCCTCGAATCCATGCTCCGTGAGACGTCAGGTCACAAACTTGTGGTTACCGATGGCGTGTTCAGCATGGACGGCGATGTCGCACCGTTGCGGGAGCTGGCCCGTGTTTGTCGCGAAAACGACGCGTTGTTAGTGGTCGATGATGCGCATGGTATTGGCGTGCTGGGTCCGGAGGGCCGGGGCAGTGTTCTCGATGCGGGGCTCACGGAGCAGGATGTGCCGGTTCTGATCGGTACCCTGGGTAAGGCTGTCGGCACCAGTGGTGCTTTTGTGGCCGGTTCGGAACTGCTCATGGACTATCTGGTCCAGAAGGCCCGGACCTATATCTACACGACGGCCATGCCGCCGGCGATGGCCAGGGCAACGATCAACAGTCTTGATGTGATTGAGCAGGGCGACCACCTTCGGGCGCATCTGGATGGGTTGATTGCCCGTTTTCGTGCCGGAGCCAATGAGCTCGGTTTCGAGTTGATGGCGTCGCACACACCGATCCAGCCGTTGATGGTGGGTGACAATGAGTCTGCGCTTGGGCTCAGCCGGGCGCTTGAAGCGCGGGGCTTCCTGGTGACCGCCATACGTCCGCCAACGGTGCCGGCCGGAGAGGCACGGTTACGGGTGACCCTGAGTGCCGCACACAGCATGGCGGACGTCGAAAAATTGTTGGTCGCGCTGTCTTACTGCCGGCCAACCCTGCCTGTTCGGGCAGCGGCGTCGGTTTAATCACTTCTGCACTATTATCCACCACAAATCTCCTGACGAAGGGACCATTCTTGCATGGCCAGGAAAACCTTTTTTGTGACCGGAACCGACACCGGCGTTGGCAAGACCATGGTGTCCGCGGCCATTCTTGAGGCCGCAAAAGCCCTTGGTAAACGGACCGTTGCCATGAAGCCGATCGCCTCCGGCTGCGATCAGACGCCCGATGGCCTGCGAAATGAAGACGCCCTCATACTGCAGGAGGCCATCACCGAAAAACTCTCCTACGATCGAATCAATCCCATCGCGCTTGAGCCGGCAATCGCGCCCCATGTGGCTGCCCAGCAGGCGGGGAAAGGACTTTCTGCCCAGCGTCTCGTCGGTTTTTGCCGCGGTCTGCAAATGCAGCCCGCGGATCTAATGTTGATTGAGGGTGCCGGTGGTTGGCGGGTGCCTCTGAACGATCGTGAAACCTATTCGGTGGTGCCCCGGGAGCTTGGTGTGCCGGTGATTCTGGTAGTGGCACTCAAGCTGGGTTGTATCAATCACGCACTGTTGACCGCAGAGGCGATACGAGGGGACGGTCTCGTTATCGCCGGCTGGGTTGCGAACCGTCCTGAACCGGAGCCGATGGCTTGCGAGCGGGAAACGCTGGATTACCTGACCAATCATCTCGGTGCGCCCCGTCTGGGCGTGTTGCCGTGGCTGGACGAGCCTGCACCGCCTGTTCTGGCAGAGTCGCTCACCGTGGCTCCGCTGTTTGAAAATTGAACAGGTTTGTGGCTAAATAGAGCCAATAATCTGTCATTGGAGTGTCAGTGATGATCAACAACACGCTCGGGATCGGTGTTCAGGGCATGCAGGACGGGATGATCGGCATGGACAATGCCGCCCGGAAGATTGCCCGTGGTGGCGTGGATGGTCCCCAGGGAACGGCCGATGGCGCTGGTGGCCTGGTCGAGCCCATCATTGACATGAAGCTCTACCAGCGTAGCGTGGAAGCCTCGGCGCAGGTGGTCAAAACCGCCGACGAGACGCTGGGTACATTGCTGGACATCATGGCCTGAAACCGGCGTTGTGAGCGCACTTTCCTCCCTTCCCCCAATACTGCCGGCAGGTGGTGTCACTTATCCGACGTCGCGGCCGGCCGGATCTGGCGATTCTTCTTCCGTATCACAACAATCTGACGGTGCTGACCAGAATGGCTCCCAATCGTTTCCCGTTGCGGAAGACAAGGGCGGCAGGGAGCGTACGCAGTCAGTCGAGGGGACACAGGCGTCCGGTCTGGACCAGTCCGAACTCAAGCTATTGTCCAGATTAAAGTCCCGGGACCGCGAGGTACGGGCCCATGAGGCTGCTCACCAGTCGGTTGGTGGGCAATATGCAGGTTCCATGTCTTTCACCTACCAAAGAGGGCCGGATGGTGCCCAGTACGCCATCGGTGGTGAGGTGCCGGTCGATGTGTCTCCGGTGGAGGGGAATCCTCAGGCAACACTCGAAAAAATGCGCATCGTCCGCGCGGCGGCCCTCGCGCCCGCTCAACCATCCGGTCAGGATCGGGCGGTTGCGGCCCAGGCGATGCAAACCATGCTGGAAGCCCAGTCGGAGCTTGCAACGCAGAATTCAGGCAAGACAGAACCCGGGACCGATAAAGCCGACTCCGCACAGAAGACGGCGTCAGATCCGGCCGCCGAGTCCGGTTCGGAATCCTCGCGCCAGGCCAGGAATGTGTATCAGGATGTGGCCGGGCTGGGTGAAAAACCGAACGGATCCGGAGCCTCCTTGTTGCCTTCCTCTCTCTACGCCTGATTAGCGTCTTCCAGTCTTCAGGTCCTTTCTCCACGAACGCCTGTCAGTGCAGTCAGAGCCCTTTTTGCCCATTGCGATACGACACAAATTTTCACTTCGGCTATTGACAATTCCTTGCCTCTAAACGTATGTTTCAAACAAGTGTTTAATTAACGCCGCAACGCGGGTCGTTGTGGTGTCTGAGCAAACCAAGGCCTGAGGCTGTAAACCTGTTGTCAGCTGAGACCGAAAACTGAGGTGGATTCCATGCCTGAATACAAAGCGCCCCTGCGTGATATCAAATTTGTAATGAACGAGCTGCTGAACAGTGAGCAGCATTACGCCAGCCTGGAAGGCGCGGAAGACGCGACTCCGGATATGGTGGACGCCATTATCCAGGAAGGTGCAAAGTTCTGTGAGCAGGTGCTGTCTCCGCTGAATCAGGTGGGTGACAAAGAAGGCTGTACCTGGAGCGAGGACGGCGTAAAGACACCGACCGGTTTCAAGGAAGCCTATCAGCAGTACGTAGAGGGTGGCTGGCCGTCCATGACCGCCGATCCGAACTACGGCGGCCAGGGACTTCCGCATTCCATCGGCCTGGTTATGAGCGAAATGGTTGGTACGGCAAACTGGTCCTGGGGTATGTACCCGGGCCTGAGTCACGGTGCGACCAATACGATCGAGGCTCACGGTACCGAAGAGCAGAAGCAAACCTATCTGACCAAGCTGATCAGCGGTGAGTGGACTGGCACCATGTGTCTGACCGAGCCGCACTGTGGTTCGGATCTGGGTACCTTGCGCACCAAGGCCGAGCCGAATGCAGACGGCACCTACAGCATCACCGGTACCAAGATCTTTATCTCCGCTGGCGAACACGACATGGCCGAGAATATCGTCCATATCGTCCTGGCACGTCTCCCGGGCGCGCCGGAAGGCACCAAGGGCATTTCCCTGTTCATCGTGCCCAAGCAGCTGCCGAACGAGGACGGTTCTGCCGGTGAGCGTAACGCCGTTTCCTGTGGCTCCCTGGAGCACAAGATGGGTATCCACGGTAACGCGACCTGCGTCATGAACTTCGATGGCGCCAAGGGCTGGCTGATCGGTCCCGAGAACAAGGGCCTGAACTGCATGTTCACCTTCATGAACACGGCCCGTATCGGAACCGCGATTCAGGGGCTGGGCGCAGCTGAGCTGGGTTTCCAGGGCTCACTGACCTATTCCAAAGACCGTCTTGCCATGCGTTCCCTGAGCGGACCAAAGAATCCGGAAGGTATTGCCGATCCGATCATTGTGCATCCGGACGTTCGTCGCATGCTGCTGACCCAGAAGGCGGTCGCCGAAGGTGCGCGCGCCCTGATCTACCTTGCCGGCCAGCAAGTGGATGTGGTCCACAGTGGCAAAACCGAGGAAGAGCGCAAGGCAGCAGACGGCCTGCTCGGCTTCCTGACACCGATCGCCAAGGCCTTCCTGACTGAAATTGGTTACGAGTCTGCCAACCTGGGTATGCAGGTGTTCGGCGGCCACGGTTTCATCTCTGAGTGGGGTATGGAACAGAACGTGCGTGATGCGCGCATCGGCATGATCTACGAAGGTACCACCGGCATTCAGGCGCTGGATCTGTTGGGCCGCAAGGTGCTGATGACCCAGGGCGAATCCCTCAAGGGGTTCACCAAGCTGGTGCATGTGTTCTGCAAAGAGAATGCGGATAACGAACAGCTGAAGGAATTCATCGAGCCGCTGGCGGCGATCAACAAGGAGTGGGGCGAGCTGACCACGAAGGTTGGTATGGCTGCCATGAAGAACCGCGAAGAAGTAGGTGCGGCGTCTGTGGACTACCTGATGTATTCCGGTTACGCCGTATTTGCCTACCTGTGGGCGCGTATGGCAAAGGTTGCCCTCGACAAGATGGTCGACGGCACCACTGAAGAAATGTTCTACAACGCCAAGATCCAGACAGCACGCTTCTACTTCAAGCGCATGCTGCCGCGGTCCAGGGCCCATGCCGAGACCATGCTGGCGGGTGCCGACACGTTGCTGGACATGCCGGAAGAAGCCTTCGCCCTCTAAAGGTGCGGGCGCTGTCCTGAAACGGATGAAAGGAAAAGCCCGTGCTCGGAGAGCCGGGCTTTTTTCATGAGTCCGGACGGACTTTTGAGGTAAACTACCAGCCTCGAAAAGAACAATATTCAGCGGACACATAGCCGAACAGGTGGCCTCGGACCAACATCGGGTCAGGGGACGCCTGCAAAGACTGACTGGGATTTTTGGAGAGTTTTACATGGCTGATTATCAGGCACCGTTACGTGACATCCGATTTGTTCTGAACGAAGTGTTCGATGCACCGTCGTTGTGGGCATCGCTGCCGAAAGTGGCAGAAAACGTGGACCCTGAGACCGCGGATGCGATCCTTGAAGAAGCGGGCAAGATCACCAGTGGCGTGTTGGCTCCGCTCAACCGCGAGGGTGATGAGCAGGGCAGCAAATGGAATGACGGCGAGGTAACGGCGCCGGAGGGTTTCAAGGAAGCCTATCAGACCATCGTTGAAGGTGGCTGGAACGGACTGGGCGGTAATCCTGAGTTTGGCGGTATGGGAATGCCGAAGACCCTCGTGGCCCAATTCGAGGAGATGATGCAGGGCGCCAATATGGCCTTTGGTCTTGCCCCCATGCTGACCGCCGGTGCCTGTCTGGCCCTGGACGCTCATGGCAGTCAGGAGCTGAAAGAGAAGTATCTCCCCAATATGTATTCCGGCGTATGGTCCGGTGCCATGGATCTCACCGAGCCTCATGCCGGTACGGATCTGGGTATTATCCGCAGCAAGGCCGAGCCGAATGGTGATGGCTCCTTCAACGTGACGGGCACCAAGATCTTTATTACCTGGGGCGAGCACGATATGGCGGAGAATATTATCCACCTGGTGCTGGCCAAGCTGCCTGATGCCCCCAAGGGGCCCAAGGGTATTTCCCTGTTCCTGGTACCCAAGTTCCTGGTGAACGACGATGGTTCCCTGGGTGAGCGCAACAGCTTCAGCTGTGGCTCCATCGAGAAGAAGATGGGTATCAAGGGCTCCGCTACCTGCGTCATGAACTTTGATGGTGCCAAAGGCTGGCTCGTTGGCGAAGAGAATAAGGGCCTGGCCGCGATGTTCACGATGATGAACTATGAGCGTCTCGGTGTCGGTATCCAGGGTATTGGTGCCGCGGAAGCCTCACTGCAAAGTGCCCGGGAATATGCGCTGGACCGTATTCAGAGTCGCGCGCCCACCGGTGCCCAACAGCCGGAGAAAGCGGCGGACCCGATTATCGTACATCCGGATGTACGCCGCATGCTGCTGACTATGAAAGGGTATGTCGAAGGTGGCCGTGCGTTCTCCACCTACGTGGCGCAGTGGCTGGACGTCTCCAAGTACGCGGATGACGACGAGCGTCGCAAGCACGCCGAAGGCATGGTGGCGTTGCTGACGCCCGTTGCGAAGGCGTTCCTGACAGATCGCGGTCTTGAGGCATGCATCCTCGGTCAGCAGGTCTTTGGCGGTCACGGGTTTATTCGGGAATGGGGCCAGGAGCAGTTGGTCCGGGATTGCCGGATTACCCAGATTTACGAGGGGACCAATGGAATCCAGGCCCTGGACCTGATGGGCCGTAAGGTGGTCGGCAGTCAGGGCAAGCTGTACGAGCTGTTTGCACAGGATGTTGCCAACTTCCTGGAAGAGAGCAGTGGCGATGAGCATCTCAAGCCGTTCCTGGAGCCGCTTGCCGCTGCCGTAGAACGCCTGGATGACGTCACTGAGCATGTGCTGAAGCAGGCGGCCACATCTCCGGACGCAATCGGTGCTGCCTCGGTGGACTACCTGGATCTCTTTGGCCTGACAGCTCTGGGCTATATGTGGGCTCGAATGGTGAAGGCGGCCGCACCGAAGGCGGCGAGTGACAGCTCCGGCTTCTATTCGGGCAAGGTTAAAACAGCCCGTTTCTACTTTGACCGTCTGTTGCCCAAAACGGTTTCCCTCGCCGAAGGGATTCGCAGTGGTGGCGACGCCATGATGGCATTGACTGCAGACGAGTTCTGACGGTCATCGTTGCGATGAAAAGGCAGGCCGATACGGCCTGCCTTTTTTTGTGCGTGGAAATGTGGGACGCGCCGATCCAGAGGCAGGTAGTCAGAGCTGGTTCATGCGATCCGGATCGGTGACGAAGGGGTTTTCATTACCCTGTATGTCTGCAATCCGGCGATGACGGGTAAGTTCGGTGTCGTCCGGTGGGTCTATCCGGTTCCAGTCCTTGAAAACGGGAGGTGCGCCGAGCCAGGGCAACCCGTAAGTGTCGACCATATAGGCGACGGTTCGGGCGACATCCCCTTTGACCCTCTTCGGAGGTTCAAAGAACTGGGCGCTTGCCCGTATGCCGCATTCATCCGGCTGGGCAACATTACCTACGTCATCGTATCGGATGTTGCGTCTCTGCATTTCGATACGGGACCGAACCGGTACCATGTTATGCAGGTCCGAAGCGATCTGGCGATACCGGTTATCCTGTTCGCATTGTCGTGAGGTGCCACAATTCAGGGCGCTTCGGATGTCTGCCAGTGGATACACGTAGCCGTCAGTCAGGGTGAAGCCCTTGGACGTGAACGGGGTGTCGCAGAAAAAGGAGTGGCCACCTTCAGCGTACAGGTTGCCCCAGAATTGATCCTTGATGACGGCCGTGGGATCGCTAAACCGGGTGTTCTGGCCAATAACGACTGAGGCCGAGGCCAGTAGCGCGAGGGACGAGACGGAAATCAGCAGCTTTTTCATACGCCATTTATACCTCTCAGTGTTCTGAAGCGCACTGTCCCATCGGGCCGTATCGATGCGGTTCCGATGTTTTTCAGGTCAAAAATATGACGCTTCGTTCACCAGTATTGAGAAGTATGGCACAAAGGCTCCGCGTGGCAGAGCCTTTGTGTTGTAAAACTGTGGCGTTATGTTAACCCGTTAACATATTACTTGAGTTTGTTCCGGATGTTCTGATACCCCGTTTTCAGATCTTCACCCAGTTTTTGGGTAGTCTCACGGGCCTCTTTGGAGGCGCCTTCCGCGTCGTGGAGCACCTGATCAATTTTGCTGCGGAATCGATCCCAGTCCTGTTCCAGATCATCCCACTCGTCCTTGACGTCTTCCCGCGCCAGGTGAAGCTGGACCCGGGCTTCGTCCCGGTACTGTTTGATCTTGTCGGACAGCTTTTTAAAATCGTCTTGAAGACTCATCTCTTGCACCTCCTTGAACAATCGGTGAGGCTACAATGCGCCGGAATGTGAAAAACTGTCAAGTGTTGGAATCAGCGGGCTTTCAGAGGATTGACGCAGGTCAGGCTTTTACGGCCAACAATACCGAAAGGTCTCTCAGATACTGCCATGGCGAAAGATCGTCGTAGCCTTTGGCGGCACGGTCTACCTGGCTGCAAAGACGAAGGGATTCCAGCAGCTGGGAGGGAGTCAGGCGTCGGCTTGCGCGCTCAAGTGTGCGTGCCCTTTGAGGCTGGAAAACGCCGCGTTTTTTGAGGAAAGCCGATGGATTGTCCCGGGCGCCGGGAGTGGATTGAAGTTCTGCCAGAATGTTCAGGTCCCGGTGGAGAACCGCCAGCAGCCCAAGCGGGTTCTCGCCTTCCTGATTGAGCACGCCGATGATTTTGCATGCATGTTGCGCATGCCCGGCCAGAAGCTCCTGAACCAGTTCGAAGCCGTTAAAACGCGAGCTGTCCTGAACGGCTTGTTCGATGGTCTCTTCGTCGACCGTGTTACCGTTTGTCAGTAGCGACAGACGATCAAGTTCCTGACTGGCGGCCAGCAGATTGCCCTCCAGGCGTTCGGCCAGCATGGACAGGGCGCCACGCGTCAGGCTCAGGCCATGACGGTTGGCCCTCTGCTGAAGCCAGCCCTGAAATTTATCGGCGTCGATTGGCCAGACTGGAACGTGAACGCCTTTACCCTGAAGCTCCCTATACCATTTCCGTTTGGTTTCCGCCGAGTCGAGACGCGTGCTTATCAGCAGCAAAACGATGTCTTCCGGAGGCTGCTGGAGCACTCTTTCCATCACATTCCGGCCATCCCCGAGTTTTCCGGTTGGCAGGTGGATTTCAATCCGCCGTTTTTCAGCGAACAGGGACATCGCGTTGCATTCGTCGGAGACTTTGCTCCAGTCGAGATGCTGATCGGCATGAAAGGTCAGCCGATCTTCAAAGCCGGCCTGCCGGGCGGCCTGGCGAATCTGGTCGCAGCATTCCTGAACCAGTAGAGGCTCGTCTCCCGAAACCAGGTAGACCGGTGCCAGGCCTTTCTGGAGCAACTGGGGAAGCTGGGCGGGCTGAGTCTTCATTGTTCGCTGGCGTTTTGTGTTTCCGGTGTTTGAGCAGACTGGTATTCCTCCCGGAGTGAGTCAATCCGGGACGGCGTCAGCGGTGCCAGGCGGAACAGTATCTGCTGGGCGAGGCGGTCATACAGACGTTGCTCCAGCTCATCCTGCTCACGCTGTTTTGCCAGTACGTTGGTTTCATCGTACCGGTAGCTTTCGCGAACGCTCAGTGCCGTATCGGCGATCAGAGGGAGATGGTCCGGGCTGATCAGATCGATGTTCACCGTTTGCGTAAGCATGTACTCGGCGGCTCCCGCTCTTATGGTGATCGCAGAGGCTCTTCGATCCTGGCCGAAATCACTCAGGTTGAGCGTGTAGGCATCGTCGCCTTTAGCCGCGGTTTGTACGCCGCCCAGTTCCAGTTGTCGCTTCAGCGACAGGCACAGGCTGTCGGGAATCCGTGAGCTGCATTTCACCATGAGAGGCTGGACCGCCTCGGGCACCGGAGATGTCCCCCGCAGCTGAAAGCCGCAGCCACCGACGACGCTGGCGAGCGCCAGGGCGAATATCAGCCGACCGATGCGGACCTTCAAGGCAGGGGGGTGTGACATGTCAGTTGGCCACCACGTTCACAAGTTTCCCGGGAACCACGATAACCTTGCGGACGGTTTTCCCTTCGGTAAAGCGCATCACGTTTTCATTCTCCAGCGCCAGCTTTTCGAGATCATCTTTGGCAATGTCAGCCGGAACGTCCTCTTTTGCGCGGACCTTGCCGTTGACCTGGAGCACCACCTGGATCTGACTGCGGACCATGGCTTTGGCATCCGCCTCGGGCCAGGAGGCTTCGACAACCGGTGTCTCATGTCCCAGGCTTTGCCAAAGCTGGTGGCAGATGTGGGGAGCAATCGGTGAGAGCACCAGAACCGCAATATTAAGGGCTTCCTGGCGCACCGCGCGGCTCTGAGGCTCATCTCCTGTAAGCTTTCCGACGTCGTTGAGCAGCTCCATCACCGCTGCAATCGCGGTGTTGAAGGTCAATCGCCGGCTGATGTCGTCGCTGACCTTGGCTATGGTTTCGTGGGTCTTGCGCCGAAGATCCTTCTGCGGATCCGTCAGTGCGGATACGTCGAGGGTCGGTGCCGGACCGCTGGCAGCATGCTCATGAACCATGCGCCACAAGCGCTTGAGGAACCGGTGAGCCCCCTCCACACCGCTGTCAGACCACTCCAGGGACTGCTCCGGTGGAGCCGCGAACATCATGAACAGGCGAACGGTATCGGCGCCGTATTCATCAATGATCGCCTGAGGGTCGATGCCGTTGTTCTTGGACTTGGACATTTTCGTGACGCCGCCAATCTCCACCGGCTCTCCGTCGGATTTCAATACGGCGCGGATCACCTGACCCTTGCTGTCCTTCTCAGTGGTTACATCGGCGGGGTTGAACCAGGTTTTACCGCCGTTGGCATCGTTGCGGTAGTAGGTTTCAGCCAGCACCATGCCCTGACAGAGCAGGCGGTTGAACGGCTCGGAGCTGGTTACCAGCCCCACATCCCTGAGCAGTTTGTGGAAGAAACGGGCATAGAGCAGGTGCAGGATGGCGTGCTCAATGCCGCCGATGTACTGATCCACCGGGAGCCAGTAATTGGCCGCGGCCGGATCCAGCATGCCTTTGTCATAGTTGGGGCTGCAGAAGCGCGCGTAGTACCAGGAAGACTCCATGAAGGTGTCGAAGGTATCGGTCTCCAGGGTTGCCGATTGACCGTTGTATTCGGTCTTGCACCAGTCCGGATCGGCTTTGATCGGAGACTGGACGCCATCCATTTCCACGTCTTCCGGCAGGCGCACAGGCAGTCTGTCATCCGGTACCGGCATCTCGGTGCCGTCTTCCAGCGTCATCATCGGAATCGGGGCGCCCCAGTATCGTTGACGGGAGACCCCCCAGTCCCGCAACCGGTAGTTGACGGTGCGCTTGCCGATGTCGTTCGCTTCCAGATAGGCCGCGATTTCGTCGAAGGCCTCCTCGCTGGTCATTCCGTTGTACTTGCCGGAGGAGACCAGGGTGCCCTTCTCGGTGAAGGCCTTTTCCTGGACATCGATCTCACGGCCATCGCGTGCCGCGATCACCTGCTTGATGGGCAGGCGGTATTTCAGGGCAAATTCGTGGTCCCGTTCGTCATGCCCGGGCACTGCCATCAGTGCGCCGGTGCCATAGTCGGTCAGGACGAAGTTGGCGATCCAGACCGGAATTTCTTCCTGGGTAAGGGGATGGATTGCCTTGAATCCCGTATCGATACCCCGCTTCTCCATGGTGGCCAGTTCGGCCTCGGCAACCTTGCTGTTGCCGCACTCCTCGACGAACTCGGCAACGTCGCGGTGGCGTTCCGCCGCTTCCTTTGCCAGGGGATGCTCAGCCGCCACGGCCATGTAACTCACGCCCATGAGCGTATCGGGGCGGGTTGTGTAAACGGTCAGGCCGCTGTCCCGATCTTTCAGGGGGAACGTCAGTTCGGTGCCAACGGACTTGCCGATCCAGTTCCGCTGCATGGTCTTGACCTGCTCGGGCCAGTCTTCCAGCTCGTCGAGATCGTTCAGCAGCTCTTCGGCATAGTCGGTGATGCGAATGAACCACTGGGGAATCTTTTTCTGCTCCACCAGGGCGCCAGAGCGCCAGCCGCGGCCGTCCACGACCTGCTCATTGGCCAGAACGGTCTGGTCCACCGGATCCCAGTTCACGGTGGACATCTTCTTGTACACCAGGCCTTTCTCGTAGAGACGCGCAAAGAACCACTGTTCCCAGCGGTAATAATCCGGATCGCAGGTGGCCAGTTCCCGGCTCCAGTCGTAACCGAACCCGAGCTGCTTGAGCTGGCTTTTCATGTAGTCGATGTTCGAACGGGTCCACTTGGCGGGCGCGGTCTTGTTGGCAATGGCGGCGTTTTCAGCGGGCAGGCCGAAGGCATCCCAGCCCATGGGTTGCATGACGTTCTTGCCCTGCATGCGCTGGTAGCGGGAGATTACGTCGCCAATGGTGTAGTTGCGGACGTGCCCCATATGCAGTTTGCCGCTGGGGTAGGGGAACATGGACAGGCAGTAGTATTTGGGCTTGCCGGGCTCTTCCTTCACTTTGAAGGTGTCGTTCTTTTCCCAGAATTCTCGGGCGTTCCGTTCTACGTCACGGGGATTGTATTGCTCGTCCATTCCTGCCATTGCCTAAGTTACCCTGTGTTCAGAAAGATGTTCGAAAGGGCCGAACATTCTAACGCACACTGGACCTTACAGGTAGTCTGCCATTCCGGGAATACTGTGCCATGATAGTGATCAGAGCGGTGTTTTTTTCATGAGGAGCAGTTATGACCGAAAGCGAGCGCAATCACCTTTCCGGAAAGGCACTGGAAGCCTACGACAGGATGCTCGAACGGGTGCAGTCCGGGTTGCGGCAGGTGCAGCAGACCTCCCTGAAAACCCTGGATCAGGAAATTCAGGATGCGGTGGAATTCGAGTATGAACTCGAAGAGATGACCCGCGAGGAAGCTGACCTGCTTGGAGCCTACCTGAAGCGGGATCTGGAGCACCTTCTGCATTTTGTTGATGAGACCGGCGAGGGGTTAAAGGAGTGGCTGCAGCTGGACATGTCGCTGCTGGAGCATCAGCTGACCGACAGTCTGCTGTCTGTCGCGGACCAGACGCTGATTGACAACCTGGAGCTTCGACAAAAGCTCGAAAACGAAGATGCTGGCCACTACATTTCCGGCGAAGTGGCCACGGCTGGCATGTTCCGTTGTCTCAACTGCGGTCATATGCGTTGCCTGACCGCAACCAGTCACCTGGAGACCTGCGAGGCCTGTGGATCCCATTACTACGAACGGGTGACCAGCCGCTGGCCGAGGAAAGAGAGTTAACGGGCGGGCGGAATGTCCCGCTCCCGGACAAATACGACCAGAATGGCCGCCAGAATCAGAACCGGCCACGATCCGGTTTCCATGTAGGGCGTGCTGCCGCTGGCCGCATAGACCTTGCCGGTCAGTGTGGCGCGTTCGAAATGCGGGAGCCGGCCGGTGATCTGTCCCTTGTTATCGATCACCGCAGTCACCCCGTTGTTGGTTCCCCTCAACATGTAGCGCCCGGTTTCAAGGGCGCTCATCCGGGCGATCTGAAGGTGCTGTAGCGGGCCGATCGAATCGCCGAACCAGCCGTCGTTACTGATCGTCAGTAGTAAATCGCTGCCCCGGCTGTTGGAGGCCACGAAATCGGGATAGGCCACTTCGTAACAGATGAACGGGCGAACTTTGAGCCCATTGGCCTCAAGCGGCTTCTGGTAGGCTGGCCCCGGACTGAAGCTGCTCATCGGCAGATCGAAGAAACCGATCAGGCCGCGGAGCAGGCTCTCCAGCGGCACGTATTCGCCGAAAGGAACGAGCTTCTGCTTGTAGTACATACCTTCGCCGTTGCCGATGGCCATGATACTGTTTCGATAGGTGAAGCCTTCCCGTTGCTCGCTGAAGCCATACCAGGGAATACCCGTAATCAGGGTGCTGTTCTTGCCAAGTTTCTTGTTGATGTGTTCGATGATCGCGCCGGCCTGGTCCTGCGGCAGCGGGATGGCGGTTTCCGGCCAGAGAATCAGATCGGTATCCCAGTAGTCCTCGGTCATTGTCAGGTAGGTGACAATCTGCTGCTTGAGAAACTCCGGATCCCATTTGATCAGTTGCGGGATATTGCCCTGCATTGCCGCAAACTGAATGGGTTCGTCGCTCAGCTTCGTCCAGTGAATACGGTTGAGTGCGGGTGTGGCGAGCCAGGGGAGGATCGCAACCACGGCCGTGACTGCCGCCAGGGTTTTCCGCCCATGAAACAGCAGCCAGGCGACGCCGTAAGCAGCGGCGCCGGTCAATGTGATCCAGAAGGTGATGCCATGGACGCCGGTGAGCGGGGCCAGCCCGGCAAGCGGGCCATCGGTGTGCGCAGTACCCAGATAGAGCCACGGGAAACCGGTCAGTAACCAGCTTCGCAACCAGTCACCCAGTACCCAGATTGCCGGAAACAGAATCAGCCGCCGGACCGCGCTGGATTTGGCCAGCTTGCCCCAGAACCAGAAGGCAAGCCCATGGAACAATGCCAGCCCCATGACAAACAGAACGGTCAGGAGTACGGCAACCGGAATGGGAGTATTGCCGTATTTGCTGATGCTGATATAGACCCAGCTTGCACCGGTCGCAAAGAGCCCCAGTCCTGTGAGCCAGCCGGCCCTGAAAAGTTTCCGGGAGGGCAGTGGCACAGTGACCAGCAGAATGAGTGCGATGGAGACTGGCCCGAGCCACCACCAGTTGAAGGGGGAGAACGTCAGGGTTTGCAGGGCGCCGGCCACGACCAGCGTGATGGCGCCCAGCCAACGGTTCCTGCTCAGATGCGTATTCAGAGCGGAAGGTGTGGAATCATGACTCACTACGATTTACCTGCAACAGACGGATGACACGGTTATCGGCGTTGGCAATAGTAAAGCGCAAACCACCGAATTCAACCGTTTCCCCGCGTCTGGGCAGGTGACCGAATTCTTTGAGGACGACGCCACCGATGGTGTCGAATTCCTCCTCGTCGAGATCGGTCTGGAAAAATTCATTGAAGTCTTCAATCGATGTGGCCGCCTTGACCGCAAAAGTGCCGTCTCCACGAGCCTTGATATTGGTTTCCTCGTCGAAGTCGTGCTCATCCTCGATTTCACCAACAATCTGCTCAAGCACGTCTTCGATTGTAATCAGGCCGGCCGTGCCGCCGTATTCATCCACCACAATGGCCATGTGGTTGCGGTTTTCCTTGAATTCTTTCAGCAACTGGTTGAGGCGTTTGCTTTCCGGGACGAACGTGGGCGGACGCAGGATTTCCCGGATGCGGTTCCAGTTGACTTCATTGTTCAGAGCCAGGGGCAGGAGGTCTTTGGCCAGCAGGATGCCGATGACGTCGTCCTGGCTGTCGCCGATGACCGGAAACCGGCTGTGGGCAGAAGAGATGATTTCCCCGAGAAACTCCTTCGGCTCCTGAGAGGCTTTCACGGTGACCATCTGGGAGCGGGGGATCATGATTTCATCGACTCGCATGTCGATGACCTGCATGGCTCCCTCGATGATGCTCATGGCATCCGCATCGATGATGCTCTGGGACTCGGCGTCCCGCAGGATTTCCAGCACGTCCTCTACGGACTCAGGCCCGCTGGAAAAGGCCTGTGATATACGTTCCAGCCAGGACTTGTTGCCCTGGCTGCGACTCGACTGATCGTCGCTCATGAGTCTGGTTCCGTTTCCTCTGCTTCGTAAGGATTGCTGTATCCGAGCCGGTGCATCAGCTGGATCTCGAGGGCTTCCATGACCTCGGCATCCTGATCCTCAATGTGATCGTAGCTCTGGAGATGCAGCATCCCGTGCACGACCATATGTGCCCAGTGTGCCTCTTGCGTCTTGTGCTGCTCAATCGCTTCACTTTCGACAACAGGCGCACAAATAACGAGATCTCCAGCCAATGGGATCGTTATACCCGCTGGCGCTTCAAATGGGAAGGACAATACATTGGTCGGTTTGTCCTTCCCGCGATACTCGTGATTCAGTCCCTGGCTTTCCAGCGCGCCGACGATCCGGATCGTCACCTCGGCGGGGTTCTGGCCCAGCCAGGCAGACTCGGCCCATTTCTGAAAAAGGGACTCGTCAGGGACGCTTTCGCCGTCATAGACATTCTGGAAGTCAACGGTAAGGTCGCTCACTGTCCTGTCGCACTCCCGTCATCGAAGGAATCGTAGGCTTCAACAATACGCTGGACCAGCGGATGACGGACCACATCCTTCGCTTCAAACCGTGTAAATCCGATGCCGGAGACTTTGCTCAGTACGTTGGCTGCGTGAATCAGGCCGGAGTTCTGACCGCGTGGTAAATCCACCTGGGTGGTGTCGCCGGTGATTACCGCAGTAGAGCCGAAACCGATCCGCGTCAGGAACATTTTCATCTGCTCCCGGGTCGTGTTCTGGCTTTCGTCCAGGATGATGAATGAATTGTTCAGGGTCCGCCCGCGCATGAAGGCCAGCGGTGCGATCTCGATCACGCTCTTCTCAATCAGTCGGGTGACCTGATCGAAGCCCAGCATTTCATACAGGGCGTCGTAAAGCGGGCGAAGGTAGGGATCCACCTTCTGGGCCAGATCGCCGGGGAGGAAGCCCAGCTTTTCGCCTGCCTCAACCGCAGGCCTGACCAGGAGGATGCGTTTGACCTGTTCGTCTTTCAGCGCTTCGACAGCGCAGGCGACCGCGAGCCACGTTTTCCCGGTGCCGGCAGGGCCGATGCCGAAGTTGATGTCGTGGGTGCGGATGTTGTGCACATACTTCTGCTGGTTTCGCCCCCGGGGCTTGGCGGTGAGCTTCGGCGTCTTGATGACAGTCACAGCCCCTTCGTCGTAGGGGACGTCATCGGGCAGTCGCTCCAGGCCGGTTTCCCGGATGAACAGGTGCACCGTATCCGGCGGAATGTCGTCGGTGGCTTCGGTTTCGCGGTACAGATGTCGAACCACCTCAACCGCCGCCGCGACGTTCTCGGTCGATCCTTCAACACGGAAGTGGTGTCCCCGGCGCCCGATTTTCACCTCGAGACGCTTTTCGATCATCTTGAGGTTTTCATCGAACTGGCCGCAAAGGGTGGCGAGCCGGCGCTGGTCTACCGGGTGCAGGTCGAATTGTCTTGTATCGTGTGTGTTCAATCTTGCTCCGTGTCGTTTACTCCCCTGGTTTCCTGGGAGTCAGCTTTTCTGGATTTTGGAGTCAGGCCAGGGTGTGGGGCCCCTTCCACAGACACGCTACGAGCACATCCATGTGCGCTTGTTTCGGGCCGTCCCTGGCCCTCAACAGTCTGTGGAAGGGGCCCCACACCCTGGCCGATCATACTATTTGCAGGCCGGTGAGTAGAAAAACAAGTAGCTTGGGACTGTCGGCTTAAATTACCCCGGACTATATCTGTGCTGCCCGAAGGGGGCTGGCTGGAAGGGCTTCCCAAAAATGTGCGGAGCCATGGATGGCGGAGCCCAAGCGTCACAAGGACGTGCCGAAGGAGCGCTTTTTGGGAAGCCCTTCCGGCCAGCCCCCAACGCCAGACCTTGAACGGATACGTGCTCAGCCTTAATGCAGCTCCGAGTCTACAGGAACACCCCTCAGCGAATTGGGATAAGCCTCCACAATCTCCACGTCAATAAAGTTCCCGACCACCTCAGGATTCTCGTGCCGGAAGTTCACGATCCGGTTGTTCTCGGTTCGGCCGGCGTATTCGCCCGGGTCTTTCTTGGAGAGGCCTGTCACCAGAATCCGCTGGGTGGTGCCGACCATTTTCCGGCTAATGTCCATGGCCTGCTGGTTGATCCGCTGCTGCAGAATCGCCAGGCGCTCTTTCTTGACCTCCATCGGGGTATCATCCGGCAGGTCGGAGGCGGGCGTTCCAGGGCGCGCGCTGTAGACGAAGCTGAAGGAGACGTCGAAGCCGATGTCGTTGATCAGCTTCATGGTGTCCTCGAAATCCTTGTCGGTCTCACCCGGGAAACCCACGATGAAGTCGGATGAGAAGCTGATATCCGGCCGGATCTTACGCAGGCGGCGGAGTTTGGATTTGTATTCCAGGGCGGTGTGCCCGCGCTTCATCGCTGCCAGGATCCGATCGGAGCCGCTCTGGACCGGGAGGTGCAGGTGGCTGACCAGTTCCGGAACCCGCTCGTAGACGTCGATTAGGGCATCGGAGAATTCCACCGGGTGAGACGTGGTGTAACGGATCCGGTCGATCCCGTCGATGGTGGCAATCAGCTCGATCAGTTCGGCCAGGTCCATGGTGTCGCCATCGTGGGTTTCACCCCGATAGGCATTGACGTTCTGACCCAGCAGGTTGACTTCGCGCACGTTTTGACTGGCCAGGTGGGCGACTTCGGCAATGACATCGTCCACCGGCCGGCTGACTTCCTCGCCGCGGGTGTAAGGCACCACGCAGAAGGTGCAGTACTTGCTGCAGCCCTCCATAATGGAAACGAAGGCAGAGGGCCCGTCTGCGCCAGGTTCCGGCAGGTTGTCGAATTTCTCGATTTCCGGAAAGCTTACGTCGACAACTCCAACACCGTTACCCTTCGTGCGGATTTCCGTGATCATATCGGGGAGGCGGTGCAGCGTTTGCGGACCAAACACCATATCCACATAGGGGGCCCGATCAATGATCGCCTGTCCTTCCTGGCTGGCGACACAGCCGCCCACCCCGATGATGAGATCCGGCTTGCTGTTCTTGAGGGATTTCCAGCGACCAAGTTGATGAAAGACCTTTTCCTGCGCCTTCTCCCGAATCGAGCAGGTGTTCAGCAGCAGGATATCGGCTTCTTCCGGGCTGTTCGCCATTTCGACGGTTTCGCCGGTCTTGAGCAGGTCTGCCATGCGGGCAGAATCGTACTCGTTCATCTGACAGCCGTGGGTTTTGATGTACAGCTTCTTGGCCATGGGTCTCACGTAATCTGATGGATGGTGCGCCGGGATTGGCAAAGATGCCGCGGGGCGCTGGCAAAAAGGAACTGCGTATTATAACGGGGTGATTATTCTGCAACCACCTTTGTCTCGGCTTGTTGCTAGTCGGCATGTGATATTATGCCCCGTTCATTACGCTCGTCGGTGCGTGAAGCACTTGGCGGGTGGCTGTCCAAAACGCGCTCCTTCGGCACGTCCATGTGACGCTTGAGCTCCGCCATCCATGGCTCCGCACAGTTTTGGACAGCCACCCGCCAAGCGCTTCCAGGCCCCTGAGTATTCGCTGATAAAAATTGATTGGATTGAGGGGCGTTTCATAATCGCCCTTAACTCACAGAAAAATATGACCCCTGAACGCCTTGCCCGAATAAAACAAACCCTGGATACCCGACAACCGGATTTGCGTGTCCTGACCGACCAGGTTCATAAACCGCGAAACCTCTCGGCGATCATCCGCTCCTGCGACGCCTTCGGACTGGCCAACATGCATGTTGTCTGGCCAAAGGAAGGGTTCCGGGCCTTCCGGAAGACCGCCGGCGGTAGTTATAACTGGGTAACGACGCATACCCACCCGACCATGAATGAGGCCGTTGCCGATCTCAAGGCTCAGGGCCACAAGCTCTACGCGGCTCAGCTTTCTGATCGCGCCGTGGATTTCCGGGAAGTGGACTATACCGTCCCCTGCACGGTCATCATGGGCAACGAAGTGGACGGCGTCAGTTCGGGGGCCGCAGAACAGGCGGATGAACACATTGTGATACCGATGATGGGCATGGTGGAATCTCTCAACGTGTCCTCCGCCTGCGCCATCATCCTCTCGGAAGCCCAACGCCAGCGTAAGCTGGCCGGCATGTTCGACCAGCGCCGGTTACCCGATGACGAATACAACCGCCTGCTGTTCTGCTGGTGCCAGCCGACGGTCAAGCGCTACTGCGATGACCGCAATCTGCCATACCCGCCTATCGATCCGGAAACCGGTGAGCTGGTCGATGGTGTTGGCTGGATGCAGGAAGTCCGGAAACAGAGGGCCAATCGCCCAAGGTGGGATGGCGAGTTAAAGGTTCCGGCAACCGACGGCTGATTCGATAGATCCTATCTCTTAGGCCCGCCCCCAAAGCCTTATCACTCCTCGCGAGTCTCCAGATACCGCTGTAACTGCTCCCGCAACGCCTTGGGCAACCGGGTAATGGTCAACGCATCTTTGTCGCGGTCGTAGTAAACCGCCTGATTCACCAGATCGGACGAAAACGACACACTCATACCGCCGCCAGAACCGGCAATACGAACCAGCTTCTTGACCTTTCGGTGATCCGGATGCAAAACACCAGTTTCCGGTAGCTCGGCGTTCTGGCTGGCGAATTCCTTGAAACGCTGAGGCTCGTTTTCGTCCAGGTACCCTGACAGCGCCTCGATCTCCACCGGCTCACCCAGCGAATGCTGCTCCTTGCAGAATTCATAGGCACGGGAGCGAACCTCACCGGCCTTCTCCGGCTCGGAATTCTTGGCAAAGGCTTCCACTGCATCGAGAAAGGTCATGGTTTCCTTCTCGACATCCACATTGTTGGTAAAGCCGGCCAGCCGGATAAACAGATCGCCCGCCTCACCGGTGCCTCGACCATGAACCAGGGTGAGGTAGTTTTCGCTGCCGTTATCGCTCAGCCAATCATCCAGCTCGATCCTCACGGCCAGATTCAGTCGGGAAAGACTGAGCACATCCGTGGCATCCAGAACCTGATTGCCATCGAAACGCATTGCGCTGTCGGTTTCCACAATCAACAGGTACACCACATCGGCATCCGCCAGCGCCTCGTGGACAATCATCAGGTGGCCATCGAATTCCTCCTGGCAGCCCGTCAATAGCTCTTGCCATTGGTTGAAGAGGCGGTCAGTCATGGCGCCAAAGCTCTGTTTGTCTTCCAGATAATCCTTGAGCCAGCTACTGAACGGGCATTCGCCAAGGTCTTCAGAGAACCGGCCGTACTTTTTGCCCGGCTTGCTGTTGAACAGGCGTTTCATCTGTTTGTGCAGGGCTTCGTAATCGCCACCGGGTTCCTGCAGCGCTTCGCCACTGTTCAGACGGGCGGGCTGGCCCGGCTGGTACTGGCTGGCAAAGGCGGTGCGGAGGTGTTTGATGGCCATGGGTAACGTCTCCTGTTGGCAAACGCTTGGAGGTGATGATCAGGGGGAGAGATTCTGCCACAGAAGCGGCATGAGCGTCTGCCGGCATTCATCGGCAAAAAAAATTGCCCCCGCGATTGCTCGCCGGGGGCAATGATGGCCGGGTGAACTGGAATACCGGCTGTCAGATGCGCTTGCTGCGTTTCAGTTCCTGCACCAGTCCACTGACAGCGCCTGGAATGTCCTGATCGCTGTCGGCGCTCGCAGCAGCGTTGGCCACATCGGTTCCAAGATTGACCACGATAGCAATCAGGCCGTGCGCGGTCAGCACCTGTGCGGCACGACGGCGTTCGTCAGCGTCGCCGGCGCTTTCCTCGCTCAGGACGACTGCGGTCTTGCCCTGATCAAACAGTGCGCGTTCGACAGCCAGGGCCAGGGCAGGTGCCTGCTTGCCATTGCAGCCAATAATGGCAGGCTTCTGGGCCAGGCGGCGTTCCCGTTCCTCAGGCGTTACCGGGTCCAGCGACTCGCTGCCGTCGGCCAGTCCTGCGACCATGCCGGCGCCGATCGTCACATTGGTGAGCCGGTCGATCACGATGAAGCTGCCGGTCGCATGGTTGCGGGGATAGGCATCGAACGCAATCGGCTGGTTCAGGGTCAGTTCGCACAGGCCGATTTCGTTGAGCTGCAGGGAAGACGGATTGGCCTGCTGCTCCAGGGTGTTTACGTCGGTCTGGTGATGAATGCTCTTCACGGTGCCGGAGGTGAATGTCGGCCCGAGCTTGATGTCGTAGAGTCGACCTGTTTCCAGCGGGGCGTCGGTCATCCAAACGATGTTGGCGTTGAAGCGATTGCCCACTTCCGGTTCGTCTTCCGGCTTCACCAGCATGTCGCCGCGACTGATATCGATTTCATCTTCAAGCGTCAGGGTGACCGCCTGATCGATATACGCCTCGTCGATGGCGCCTTCAAAAGTGATGACTTCCTTGACCCGGCTGGTGCGCTTTGAGGGGAGGGCCATGACGGCATCGCCTGGGCGAATGACACCGGAGGCGATCGTGCCGCAGAACCCGCGGAAATCGAGGTTCGGGCGGTTGACGTATTGTACCGGGAAACGGAAATGCTCCAGGTTCTTGTCCCGGGAGACTTCGACGGTCTCCAGTATCTCCATGAGTGGCTGACCGGTGAACCAGGGCGTATTCGTGCTCTTGTTCACGACGTTGTCACCCTCAAGCGCCGAGATCGGTACAAACCGGATGTCCTTGAGACCCAGTTTGGCGGCAAAGGCCAGGTACTCGTCCTTGATTTCGTTGAATCGCTCTTCGCTGAAATCAACCAGGTCCATTTTGTTCACGGCGACCACGATGTGGCGGATGCCGAGAAGGGACGCAATGTAGGAATGCCGGCGGGTCTGGGTCAGCACACCATGGCGCGCATCGATCATCAGGATGGCCAGTTGTGCGGTGGAAGCCCCGGTAGCCATGTTGCGGGTGTACTGCTCGTGGCCGGGTGTATCTGCAATGATGAACTTGCGCTTGTCGGTGGAAAAGTAACGGTAGGCAACGTCGATAGTAATGCCCTGTTCCCTTTCCGCCTGAAGGCCATCTACCAGCAGGGCCAAGTCCAGCTTTTCGCCCGTGGTACCCATCTTGGCGCTGTCGCTCTTCAGGCTGGCCAGGTGATCTTCGTAGATCATTTTGGTGTCGTGAAGCAGGCGACCAATCAGGGTGCTTTTGCCGTCGTCTACGCTGCCGCAGGTGAGCAGGCGCAGCAGTTCCTTGTTTTCATGCTGTTTCAGGTAAGCCTGAATATCTTCTGCAATCAGATCGGACTGGTGTGACATCTTAGAAATACCCTTCCCGCTTCTTCTGTTCCATGGATCCGGCCGAGTCATGATCAATCACGCGTCCCTGGCGTTCGGAACTGGTGGCCAGCAACATTTCCTGGATGATTTCCGGCAGGGTATCCGCTTCGGATTCAATGGCGCCGGTCAGCGGATAACAGCCGAGGGTCCGGAAGCGGACGGATTTCATCATCGGCTTTTCGCCTTCTTTCAGGGGCATCCGGTCGTCGTCCACCATGATCAGGGTGCCGTCGCGCTCAACGACCGGTCGTTTCGCTGCGTAGTAAAGCGGAACGATCTCGATATTCTCGAGGTAGATGTACTGCCAGATATCGAGTTCGGTCCAGTTGGATAGCGGAAAGACGCGAATGCTTTCGCCCTTGTTGATCTTGCCGTTGTAGATGTTCCAGAGTTCAGGACGCTGGTTCTTGGGGTCCCAACGATGGTGTTCGTCCCGGAAGGAGTAGACCCGTTCTTTGGCGCGGGACTTTTCCTCGTCCCGGCGGGCGCCACCGAAGGCGGCATCGAATTTGTACTTGTTGAGCGCCTGTTTGAGGGATTGGGTCTTCATGATGTCGGTGTGCTTCGCGCTCCCGTGCGTGAAGGGGCCAACACCCTGCTTTACGCCTTCCTCATTGATGTGGACGATCAGGTCCAGACCGTATTCCTTCGCCTTGCGATCACGGAACTCAATCATCTCCCGGAACTTCCAGGTTGTGTCCACGTGCAGCAGTGGGAAAGGGATCTTGCCGGGGTAAAAGGCCTTGCGTGCCAGGTGCAGCATCACAGCGGAGTCTTTGCCGATGGAGTAGAGCATGACCGGGTTGTCAAACTCGGCTGCCACTTCACGGATAATGTGAATACTTTCCGCTTCCAGCTGTTTCAGGTGCGTGAGGTTGTATGTGGTCATGGTCATCCGTTGCCGATGATTGGGCCTTGATGGCTGGATAAATTGCGACGACAACTATACCAGATTGTCAGAGGGCATAAGAAGGTGCGGGGTTAGAGCGATGTGCTATAAAACTATAGCCCCGTGGGCGTCAGGGAATCTATGCAGCGGGCCTGTGGGCTCAGGTGAGGCTCCTGGAATCGGCGAGCAGCTGGGAGACATAGCGGTCCACGTAGTCAAAGCCGTTGTCTTCGAACTCTGCAAACTGAATGCCCAGGTGGAATTCATCCCTCGCCACACGGCGGAGGTGAACAATGTTGCCATCGGCAATAACGGAGACGGGCTGGGTTGGCAGAACCGGAACCGAGAAGCGGGTTTTTACCGAAATCCAGTGCCCCGGAGCGGGCGCCTTTTTTCCGGGAATGAGCTGTTTGACCGCTTCCATGTTGCAGGACACCATGACACCGGTTCGGGAAAGGTTCGAGACCGTACACGTCAGGCAGGCACCATCCGGTTTTTCGATGGTGATGTCGGTGGAGACGTCGACGCGCTGTTGATTGCGCAGATTGGGTTTCGCTGCGACGGTTTTCATTCGGACTCTTTTGGCTTGGTTGGTCTGAAAAGAGGCTACTTTTCCCATAAAACCCTTCCAGAAAAAACACTTACAACCTGTAAAGTGTATGTGTTTAAAATGTGATCAGCAAGAAAACTGACGTCTATTGTTGCAGTTGCGTGATTTTTTTCTGAACAAAGCGTCACAAATTATGACGTAGATCAGTTTTGTCTGTGAAGAGAGCAGGCTGCAGTTGGCTGTCCACCTGCGGTAAACTAGGCACTTCCATTCATTACGGCGGCGAAGAGCCTGCCGCTCCGGGATTCCCTCGAATACTATGACCGAAAAAACTCAGAATACAGCGCCCAGTGGCGGTAAAGTCGGCTTTATCAGCCTTGGCTGTCCCAAGGCTCTGGTGGACTCCGAAAGGATTCTCACCCAGCTTCGACTGGATGGCTATGATGTCGTCCCGACCTATGACGATGCCGATGTCGTGGTGGTGAACACCTGTGGTTTTATCGACGCGGCCAAGCAGGAATCCCTGGATGCGATCGGTGAGGCGATTGCCGAGAACGGAAAGGTCATCGTGACCGGGTGTATGGGCGTGGAGGCGGATCGCATCCGTGAAACGCACCCGGGCGTGTTGGCGGTTTCCGGTCCTCACGCCTATGAAGAGGTGGTGGGAGCGGTGCATCAGTATGTGCCGCCGAAAGAGAAACAGCACGACCCGTTCCTGGATCTGGTCCCGCCCCAGGGTATCAAACTGACGCCTCGGCACTATGCCTACCTGAAGATTTCCGAAGGCTGCAATCACCGCTGTACTTTCTGCATCATCCCTTCCATGCGGGGCGATCTGGTCAGTCGGCCGATTGGCGATGTGATGGATGAAGCCCAGCGACTGGTGGACGCCGGCGTGAAAGAGTTGCTGGTTATTTCCCAGGACACCTCCGCTTACGGTGTTGACGTCAAATACCGCACCGGCTTCTGGCAGGGGCGGCCCCTGAAGACCCGGATGCAGGCCCTGTGTGAAGCGCTGGGCGAGCTCGGTGTCTGGGTACGTTTGCACTACGTCTATCCATACCCGCACGTGGACGACATCATCCCGTTGATGGCCGAAGGCAAGATCCTGCCGTACCTGGACATCCCGTTCCAGCACGCCAGCCCGAAAGTCCTCAAGGCCATGAAGCGCCCCGCCCACGACAGCAAGACGCTGGAGCGCATCCGGAAGTGGCGGGAAATCTGCCCGGAACTCACCATTCGATCCACCTTCATTGTCGGCTTCCCGGGCGAGACTGAGGAGGACTTCCAGTACCTGCTGGACTGGCTGGACGAGGCCCAGCTCGACCGTGTTGGTGCGTTCAAGTACAGCGCCGTTGAGGGCGCCAGGGCCAACGAGCTTGAGGGGGCTGTCCCGGAAGAGGTGAAAGAGGAGCGTCTGGCCCGTTTCATGGAGAAACAGGCGCAGATCTCAGCGGCCCGTCTGCAGGCCAGGATCGGCAAGACCATCGACATTCTCATCGACGAAGTCGACGACGAGGGCGCCATCGGCCGTTCCAAGGCGGATGCCCCGGAGATTGACGGCATGGTTTACCTCAACGGCGAGACCGACCTGGCTCCTGGTCAGATCGTCCAGGCGGTTGTGGAGCATGCTGATGAGCACGATCTCTGGGGTCGGCTTGTTTGATTGGTTTTGAGTTTGGCTCCTAGCCTTTGAGCTTTGCGGGAGGGCCTTGGCAGGAAGTGCCTCCCAAAAACCGCTACGAGCACGTCCATGTGCGCTTGTTTCAGGCCATCTTTGGCCTTCAACATTTTTGGGAGGCGCTTCTTGCCAAGGCCTCGCAACTTTCAGTGATAGTCAGCACCCAAAAATGCCGTAGCGAAATTGAGCCGTTGTAGCAGGTACGATTTGCCGGACTATCACTCTGAATTTGGTAAGCGCGGGTGGGTCAGGCCTTCCAAAACTGTGCGGAGCCATGGATGGCGGAGCTCAAGCGTCACAGGGACGTGCCGAAGGAGCAGGTTTTGGAAGGCCTGACCCGCCCGTGCAATACCCCAAACCAAACAGGCTAGGGCCGCAGTAAGAAACCACGACCCAGAGCCAACGGGTTACCCCCCAAGCTTCTTGACAAGAATCTCGTTAAAGAGCTTCGGGTTCCCCTGACCTTTGGAGGCCTTCATAAGCGGCCCCATGAAGCCACCAAGCATCTTCTTGCGCTTCTTGGGATCTTCCTCGTTCTGGTACTGGGCCACCTGGTCCGGCATCCCGGCCAGAACCTCGTCCACCATAGCTTCCAGAGCCCCGGTGTCAGAGACCTGCTTCAGGCCCTTGGCATCGATGATGGCATCCACATTGTCGTTCTCGCCAGTCCACAGAGCCTCGAACACCTTCTTTGCGCCCGCGGAAGACACTGTGTTGTCGGCAATGCGCACCACCAGATCACCCAGCTGGGCGCCGGTGATCGGTGATTCGGCCACGGATTTTTCTTCGGCCTTCAGGCGGGCAGAAAACTCGCCCTGAATCCAGTTGGCTGCCAGTTTTGCGTCCTTTCCGTGTTCGGCGGCTTCCTCGAAAAACGCGGCCAATTTCGCGTCGCCGGACAGCAGACCGGCGTCGTAGTCGTTCAGGCCATACTGCTCCTTGAAGCGAGCCTTGCGGGCGTCCGGCAGTTCCGGCAGGCGGCTGCGGGCGTCTTCGATGAAGTCGTCATCGATCACGACGGGCAGCAGGTCCGGACAGGGGAAGTAGCGGTAATCGTTGGCTTCCTCCTTGGTCCGCATGGAGCGTGACTCGTCCCGGTCGCCGTTGTACAGGCGTGTTTCCTGGACGATGCGTCCGCCGTCTTCCAGGATATCCATCTGTCGCTCGACCTCGTGTGCGATGGCCTGTTCCATGAACCGGAAGGAGTTCAGGTTCTTGGTTTCCGTGCGCGTGCCGAGTTGGTCGGAACCCTTGGGTTTCAGCGATATGTTGACGTCAAAACGCATGGAGCCCTGGGACATGTCGCCATCGCAGATGCCCAGCGAGGTGACGAGGCTGTGGAGCTTCCGTGCGAAGGCGACGGCTTCTTCGGCGCTGTTCATGTCCGGCTCTGTAACCACTTCAATCAGCGGGGTGCCTGCGCGGTTCAGGTCGATGCCGGACATGCCATGGTAGTCCTCGTGAAGGGACTTGCCGGCGTCCTCCTCCAGGTGGGCGTGATGAATGCGAATTCGCTTGGTCTCGCCGTTTGCCAGGTCGACATCGACATAGCCGGGGCCCACAATCGGCTGCTCGAGCTGGGTGGTCTGGTACCCCTTGGGCAGATCCGGGTAGAAGTAGTTCTTCCGCTCGAACATGGAGCGGCGGCCGATCTCGGCGTTTACCGCCAGACCGAACATCACCGCGTAGCGGAACGCATTCTCGTTCGGTACCGGCAGGGTGCCCGGCATGGCCAGGTCAACGGCATTGGCCTGGGTGTTGGGTTCGGCGCCATAGGCGGTGCTGGAGCCGGAGAAAATCTTGGTTCTGGTGGCGAGCTGAACGTGAATTTCCAGCCCGATCACGATATCCCACTGCATATGTTCGTCTCCTCTCTCGGGCTTATTCAGGTTCACGCTGGTGCCAGTCGGTCACCTGCTGGAATTGATGAGCAGCGTTCAGGAGACGGGCCTCGGCAAAGTGATCGCCGATGATTTGCAGGCCGACCGGCAGGCCGTCCACAAAACCCGCCGGTACCGACATGGCCGGCAGCCCCGCGAGGTTGATCGCGATGGTGAAAATGTCCTCCAGGTACATGGTCACCGGGTCGTTGGTTTTCTCGCCCTGAACAAATGCCGGAGAGGGAGAGGTGGGGCTCATCAGAACATCCACTTCCTTGAAGGCATTGGCGAAATCCTGCTGGATCAGTCGGCGAACCTTTTGCGCCTTCAGGTAATAGGCGTCGTAGTAACCGTGGGAGAGGGCATAGGTACCCACCAGGATCCGGCGTTTCACCTCGGCCCCGAAGCCTTCGGCCCGGGTTCGGGTGTACATATCCATCAGGTCCTTCGGATCCTCGCAACGATAGCCATAGCGAACCCCGTCAAAGCGCGACAGGTTTGCGGACGCTTCAGCCGGAGCAATCACGTAATAGGCGGCAATGGCCAGTTTCGCATTGGGCAGGGACACTTCCTTCACCGTCGCACCCAGCTTCTCGTACTCCTTCACCGCATTGAGGACCTGCTCCTCCATTGCCGGAGACAGCTGATCGCTGAAGTACTCTTTCGGCAGGCCGATCTTCAGGCCCTTCAAAGGCTCGTTCAGGGTCGCGGTGTAATCCGGGACTGCGCGATCGATGGAGGTGGAATCTTTCGGATCGAAGCCGGCCATCACGTTCAGCATCAGCGCATTATCCTCGGCAGTGCGTGCCATGGTGCCGCCCTGGTCCAGGGATGAGGCAAAGGCGATCATGCCGTAGCGGGAAACGCGGCCGTAGGTGGGCTTCAGTCCGGTCACGCCGCAGAGCGCCGCCGGCTGGCGGATCGAACCGCCCGTATCGGTTGCGGTCGCAGCCGGTACCAGGCGAGCGGCCACGGCCGCGGCAGAGCCGCCGGAGGAGCCGCCCGGCACCCGCTTCTGGCCGGTGGACAGGCCCCAGGGATTGGTCACGGCACCAAAGTAGCTGGACTCGTTGGAAGATCCCATGGCGAACTCGTCCATGTTGGTCTTGCCGAGACACACCGCGCCGGCCTGCCGGAATTTCTCCGTCACCGTTGCATCGTAGGGTGGCACAAAGTTTTCCAGCATCTTCGAGCCACAAGTGGTACGAACGCCGTTGGTACAGAAAATGTCCTTGTGTGCAAAAGGCACCCCGGTCCAGGCGCTGGCCTTGCCGGCGGCGCGCTTCTCGTCAGCGGCTTTGGCATCCGCCAGCGCCTGCTCTTCGGTGATGGTAATAAAGCTGTTGTACTTGCCGTCTTCCTGCTTCAGACGGTCCAGGAACTGCTGGGTCAGCTCCACACTGGAAATCTTGCCGCTCTCCAGTTCCCGGGAAAGCTCTGCTACAGATTTGTTATGCATGATGAATCCTGAAATCGCTGGTATTCAGATCGTCCGGTGTTAGGTTTCCGCGGGAATCACTCAATGACCTTTGGCACGAGATAAAGCCCGTCCTCGGTCGCTGGCGCGATGGCCTGGAACGCGTCCCGCTGATTGGTCTCGGTAACCTCGTCCGGCCGCAGTCGCTGAACCGCATCCAGCGGGTGTGCCATGGGCTCGACCGAATCCGTGTCGGCGGCACTCAGCTGGTCCACCAGGTCCAGGATGTTGCCCAGATCTTTTTCCAGCGCCGAAACCTGCTCGTCGTCCACCTTGATGCGGGCGAGCACGGCAACTTTTTCAATGTCCTCGCGGGAAATGCTCACATTGCCTCCCAGATAAATGAAATCTCTTTAATAAATGCGGATTGGATAGCGAGGGCTATCCGTAGGTTTGGGGGTGCTTGGGAGTCCGCTTTCCAAAACTGTGCGGAGCCAAGGATGGCGGAGCTCAAGCGCCACAGGGACGTGCTTGAGCGTGTTTTGGAAAGCGGACTTCCAAGCGCCCCTTCACCGAAGTCAGAATCAATCGGCTATGGTAACAGATTCGAACAATCACGGGAGGGCCTGAAAGAATTCGGGAAATGTGAGAATGGTAAGCCCCGGGCCCGTATGGCGCCTTGCCTGAGTAGGTGCTCACTGCTAAAGTTGCCGCATTCTTTTCTGCAACCGCAACTCTCAGGTTGAAACGACACGAATGTTAATCAAAAGACTCCGAGGCATTTTCTCCAGCGACCTGTCCATCGACCTGGGCACCGCGAACACTCTGATCTACGTCCGCGAACGCGGCATTGTTCTCAACGAACCGTCCGTGGTCGCCATTCGCACCAATAATTCGCAGAAGATGGTTGCTGCCGTCGGTGCCGAGGCCAAGCGTATGCTGGGCCGGACACCGGGCAACATCACGGCGATCCGTCCGATGAAAGACGGCGTCATCGCGGATTTTGTGGTCACCGAAAAGATGCTTCAGCACTTTATTCACAAAGTGCACGAGAACAGCTTTATCACGCCGAGCCCTCGCGTTCTGGTCTGTGTTCCGAGTAAATCGACGCAGGTGGAGCGCAAGGCTATCCGCGAATCCGCGCTCGGTGCCGGTGCTCGTGAAGTGTTCCTGATCGAAGAACCCATGGCGGCTGCCATTGGTGCCGGTCTGCCGGTCGAGGAAGCAAGCGGCTCCATGATCGTCGACATCGGCGGCGGTACCACCGAAATCGCCATCATCTCCCTCAATGGCATTGTGTACGCCGAGTCGGTGCGCGTTGGCGGCGACAAGTTCGACGAAGCCATCGTGACCTACGTTCGCCGAAATTACGGTAGCCTGATCGGTGATTCCACGGCAGAGAGAATCAAACACGAGATCGGTTGCGCGTATGAGGGCCTTGAAGTTCGTGAGATTGACGTTCGCGGTCGGAACCTGGCCGAGGGCGTTCCCCGCGCATTCACGCTGAACAGCGAAGAAATTCTCGATGCCCTCCAGGAATCCCTTGCCCAGATCGTCCAGACCGTCAAGAGTGCTCTGGAGCAATCTCCGCCGGAGCTGGCGTCGGACATCGCGGAACGCGGTATCGTGCTGACCGGCGGTGGTGCACTGCTGCGCGGCCTGGACAAGTTGATCAGCGAAGAAACCGGCCTGCCGGTCATCATTGCCGAGGATCCTCTGACCTGTGTGGCCCGGGGAGGCGGCAAAGCGCTGGAAGTCATTGATCGCGGTGGCATCGGAATGTTCTCCCAGGAGGGGTAAGCCCCATGGGGAGGGAGAGCCATTAAAACGATCTTTGTTCAGGGGCCGGTTCCAGGCTTCCGACTGTTTCTGGTCATACTTGTATCGGCAGCGTTGATCGTTGCTGATGCTCGTTTCGACCGGGTTGCTGAAGTGCGCAGTACACTCGCGACCGGGCTCGCGCCGGTGTACTGGCTCGGCAATGCGCCCTCCCAATTCCACAACTGGTTCTCTGGCCTGTTCGTTTCCAAGGACGATCTTCAACAGGAGAACGAGGACCTGAAGGCCCGGCTACTGATTCTGGAGCGCCGGGCGCTCAAATACGCGGCGCTGGCGTCTGAAAACAACGAGCTTCGTCGCCTGATGAATTCCTCGGATGTTCTGGATGATCGGGTCATCGTCGGTGAGGTCGTGGGCGTGTCGCCCGATCCCTTCTCCCATGAGATTGTTATCAACAAAGGATCCAGCGACGGCGTCAAGCCGGGACAGGCCATACTGGATGCCCATGGTCTGATGGGGCAGGTTATCCAGACCAGCCAGGTCACGTCCCGGGTCTTGCTGGTATCGGATAGCAGTCACGCCGTTCCCGTCGAGGTTGTGCGCAACGGCCTGAGGGCGATTCTGCTGGGGACCGGAGATCCGAATACTCTCGACCTGGTGCATGTTCCGGACACCGCGGATATCCGTGAAGGTGATCTGCTGGTCAGTTCCGGGCTGGGGGGACGATTCCCCAGAGGGTACCCGGTGGCTGAGGTGGCCAGTATCTCCCAGGAACCGGGCGAGCCCTTTGTGTCGATCAAGGCTACGCCGAAGGCAGAATTGAATCAGAGCAGGCTTGTGTTGGTGGTGTTCCCTCCGGAATCGGATAATCACACGGAGCCTGCAAGCGATGGTGCTGCGACAGGGGAGGCTGGTTGATGTTATCGGTGATCAGTTATCCGGTGTTTGCGTTGTCGGTGCTCCTGGCGCTGGTTCTGAGTATTTCGCTCTTTCCGGTTGAGTGGTTCCAGTTTCGCCCGGAGTGGCTCGGCCTGATCGTGTTCTACTGGACATTCCGCGCTCCGGCCCAGTTCGGTATCCTGCTGGCCTGGTGTCTGGGGCTGCTTCTGGACGTGCTCGAATCGACGCCACTGGGTGTCAACGGAATGGCGATGGGTGTCATCGCCTTCCTCGTACTCACCATGCACCAGCGATTGAGGATGTATCCGCTGGCCCAGCAATGCCTCATGGTGTTCCTGGTGCTGGGCATCAATCAGATGCTTGTGCATTTCATCAAGCAGCTTCTCGGGGCTGAAAATTCGGGTTTCAGTTACCTTTGGCCTGCGGCCACCAGTGCCGTGATCTGGCCCATCGTCTCGGTGATTTTGGACAACCTCAATCGGAAGCTGGGGTGATCGTGGAGCGATTCATCCTGGCGTCACGTTCTCCCCGCCGCGCCGAGTTGCTCACGCAAATCGGCGTCAGTTTTGAGACCCGGCCCGCCGATGTCGACGAGACGCCGAGAGTCAATGAAGCGGCCTGCCATTACGTGGAGCGTCTCGCACAGGAGAAGGCGCTGGTTGTGGCCCGTCACAGTCCCGGGGCATGGGTCATCGGCTCGGACACGTCGGTGGTCCTGGATGGACACATACTCGGCAAGCCACGTGACAGAGCGGATGCCTGCGAAACCCTCAAGCGTCTTTCCGGACAGGTCCACCAGGTAATGACGGGTGTGGCACTGGCCAATGGATCCGACTGCCATTCCCGTCTGGTGACCACCGATGTACGTTTCCGGCGCCTCGCCGATGAGGAAATTGCAGCTTACGTAGACAGTGGAGAACCCATGGACAAGGCAGGAAGTTATGGAATTCAGGGCCTTGGTGGTATTTTTGTAGAGGAACTCCGGGGGAGTTACAGTGCGGTAGTGGGCTTGCCATTGCAGGAAACTGCGGCACTTCTGGCCGATGCCGGTTTCCCGGTCTGGAAGAACTGGCCACGCAGTCTGGAGAGCCTGAAATGAGTGAAGAAATCCTGATCAACGTGACGCCCGTGGAAACCCGGGTCGCCCTGGTCGAGAACGGCATGTTGCAGGAAGCCTACATCGAGCGGACCAGCCGTAAGGGTATCGTCGGCAATATCTACAAAGGCAAGGTCGTCAGGGTTCTGCCGGGCATGGAGGCCGCTTTCGTCGATATCGGCCTGGAGCGGGCGGCGTTCATCCACGCCTCTGACGTTGTCGTTAGCCAGCCTGGTTCAGAGGAACTGTCCGAGGGGCCCAAAACGGTCCCCGACATCCGAACGCTGCTGAGGGAAGGCCAGTCGCTGGTGGTGCAGGTCACCAAGGACCCCATTGGAACGAAAGGCGCCCGTCTTACAACACAGCTTTCCATCCCGTCGCGATACCTGGTGTTCATGCCTGGCGTCAGCCATATCGGTATCTCCCAGCGCATTGAAGACGATAATGAGCGTGAACGTCTGAAGAGTCTTCTTGAGCAGGCGTCGTCGGAACAGACCGAGGTGCAGGGCGGCTACATCATCCGGACAGCGGCAGAGGCTGCGCCGGCGGACGACCTGATCGGCGACATGAAGTACCTGCATCGCCTGAGTCAGTCCATTCAGGAAAGGATTGCCCGGGTTCAGGCGCCTGCCGTGGTTTACCAGGATCTGCCCCTGTTCATTCGCACGATCCGGGATCTGGTGCGCCCCCAGACCGAAAAGGTCAGGATCGACAGTCGCGAGAGTTATCAGCGCGTCATGGAGTTCGTTCAGGAGTTTGTGACCGAGTTTTCCGACAAGGTGGAATATTACCCGGGCGAGCGGCCGATATTCGATCTCTACTCGGTCGAGGACGAGATCCAGAAAGCGCTCAGTCGAAAGGTCCAGCTCAAGTCCGGTGGCTATGTGATCATTGACCAGACCGAAGCCATGACCACCATTGATATCAACACCGGTGCGTTTGTTGGCCATCGGAACCTTGAAGAAACCATCTTTAAGACAAACCTGGAGGCGGCGCGTGCCATCAGCCGCCAGCTGCGCCTGCGTAACCTTGGTGGCATTATCATTATCGATTTCATCGACATGGAAGACTCCGAGCATCAGCGTCAGGTGCATCGGATGCTGGAAAAAATGCTCGAACGGGATCACGCCAAAACCAAGATCACCGGCGTTTCGGAGCTGGGTCTGGTGGAAATGACACGGAAACGGACCACCGAAAGTCTCGGGCAGGTGCTGTGCGAGCCCTGTCCGATCTGTGATGGGCGCGGCTTCCTGAAGACCTCGGAGACGGTCTGCTACGAAATATTCCGGGAAATTCTCCGGGTCAATCGGGCCTACGAGGCAGAAAATTATCTCGTCATGGCATCCCAGAGCGTTGTAGACCGACTTCTGGATGAGGAGTCAGACAACGTCGCAGATCTGGAAACCTTTATCAGCAAGACGATTCGCTTCCAGGTCGAACCCTTCTACAGTCAGGAACAATACGATGTGGTTCTGCTCTGAAGCCCGCCCCGGTTTGAGGTTGGGAGCCTAGCAATCCCATGTCTTCTGACGATCACGGGCCGTCACTGCCGGATATCCCCGTCGAGTCCGGGCCGGTCAGGTGGGCCGCCCGGCTTGCCAGCCTGGTCTGGTGGCTACTTCTTGGCATACTTCTGCTGTTTGCCCTCTACGCCGGTATCGGGCGCCAGCTCACCAGCAATATCGACAGCTTTCGCGACGACCTGGCCCATCAGCTGTCCATCCGGACCGGCAAGCAGGTGACAATCGGGGCCCTGTCGGCCCGCTGGAACTGGCTGGATCCGACGTTCCTGGCGCAGGACATTTCGGTGGCCGAGCCCGATACCGGTGAGACCGTTGCACGTTTACAGCACCTCAGGATCCGGCCATCGTTTCTGGCCTCGCTGCTGCGCGCCCGTCTGGTGTTTGAGGAGTTTGAGGCTGATGGCCTGGATCTGACCCTGAACCAGGCTCCGAATGGCCGTGTCAGTGTGGAAGGTATTCGGCTGCCTGCGCCAGCCCAGACCCGCCTGCAGGATCTGCTGGGACTGGCAGGTGAATGGCTCTCCGATCCCTACGTGAAGCTGACCCGGCTGCATCTGCGCATACGTGACAATTCGGACAACGTCCGGTATCTGGATATTCCCCAGCTCGATCTGGTCTATAGCCGTGGCCTGTTCCGGGCGTCCGGTAGGGCCATGCGCGCCGGAACCACCGAACAGTTGGCGAGCTTTTCCCTGGTGGGGCGCCAGTTCTTCCGGGGCGACTTCACCGGACAGCTCTACCTTGATGTCACCTCCGGCCGGGTCTTCGATAGTTTTGCGGAGGCTTATGAATGGCGTGGAATCAGGATCGAGGGCTTTGACCTCGGCGGCAGGGCCTGGCTGACCTTTCGCGACGGTGTTCTGGAACAAGTCAGTGGATCGGTACAGACGCCTTACCTGCAGCTGGGCACCGGTCACCAGTCTTTGGCGCCCATTGAAAATATCCGGGCGCATTTCGGCTGGCGTCGGACCTCCGGCGGTCAGGGGAATCAGCCGCCCAATGCGGGAGAGTGGCACATCAGGGACCTGCAATGGCGTTGGGATAAGACCTCTGTTCCCCCCTTCAGTGTTCGGGGGATGCCGAAAAAAGGAACGGATCTGGAGCTGGTTGCAGATTCTCTGCCCCTGGAACCCCTGCGACGGCTGTTTACGGCGTTGCCCTTGCTGCCGGGTGCGGCGGACCGTGCCCTCAATCACTACAAGCCCAGCGGGGCATTGGATAAGGTACACCTCAGTCTCCCCGGAAGCGGCGGATTTGCCATGGCCGGACACCTGAAGGATGTCGCAGTCGAGGCCTATGGGGGCGCGCCCGGCGCGACCGGCCTGTACGGAAAAATTGCGCTGGATGCCTCATCCGGTTTCGTGCAGCTCGACCCGGGCCAGGGACCGGTCACCCTCGGATTTCCGATGCTTTTTGGTGATAGCTGGTCCCTTTCCGATCTGCAGGGGACGGTGGCCTGGCAGCTGTCTGATGAGACCACCCGGGTATTCTCCCACAACATCCGTATGCGTTACGGCGATCGGACCCGGCTAACGGGGGCATTCGATCTCAGGCTGGAGAAAGACGGCGAGGACAATCTGGGGCTGCGTGTCGGAGTGGAGCACGGACAGGCGTCCATGCTTGAGGACTTCGTGCCGGTCAAAGCGGTCGATCCTGGCCTGTATGAATGGCTGACCACGTCCATTACCAAAGCGGATATCACCTCCGGGGTTTACTATGGCCATGGTCCTGTCGGACGGAATGCGCCCCGAGGCGCCTTCGTCTCGTCCATGTGGTACGAATTCGACGATGCTTCGGTCCGGTATGACGAGCGTTGGCCGGCAGTGACCGGCGCCCGTGGGCGCGTCGAGGTGCATAACGGCAAGACCGACGTTCGGCTGACCGCGGGGGAAACCGGAGGACTGTCGTTATCACCAAGCCATGTCCAGGTGATTCCAGGCGAAGGCGGTTCAACGATTCAGGTGGATGCCTCGGCAGAGGTGCCGGGAGAGGCCATTGGCTTCTGGCTTGACCAGACCCCCCTGGGCCAAATGGCCGGCAGCGCTGCAAACGGTCTGGTTTATGGGGGTAGGTACGGCCTGGATCTTGGTTTGACGATCCCGCTGGCCCCTGATCGCCCCACGGAGGTTACGGCAAGGGTCCGAACGGACAACGGCTCAGTGTCCTACCCCGATGCCAACCTGAGTTGGAAGGACATCCAGGGAGACGTGACCTACCGGACCAACGGCGGTTTTTCCGGCTCCCCCATCAAGGCACAGTTTTTTGGCGAACCCGTAACCGTCAGTCTGGGATTGGCGGGCAGCAATAACCGGCTTCGCATCAGCCAGAGCGGTCGCCTGGAGGTACCGCGGGTATTCCGGCAATCCGGACTGGAAGCGCTGGACGGATTGGGTGTGACCGGCAAGCTGAACTATGTGGCAGATCTTTCAGTGGATGCCGAAACCACCTCCGGAATCCGGGTGAAGTCGTCACTGGAAGGATTGCAGGTGGATTGGCCCGAGCCCCTTGCGAAAGCGGCGTCAGAAAAAACACCGCTGACAGTGAACATTGACCCGACCGCCAAAGACGGCGTCAGGGTTCGCGGAACCTGGCAGGATCGTGCCGATTTTGACTTGCTATGGAAAAAAACGGGATTCGACCTCACCCTGGGTACTCTGCACCTAGGCCAGAGTGTCCTGAAAAATGTTGATATCAGTGCCCTGGCACTGTCCGATCGATGGGTGGTGACAACCAAGTCCGATCAAGCCACCGGTCGAGTGGTAATTCCCGGGAACGACGATCCGGTCAAGGCGGACTTTGAAGAGGTCCGTCTCGTCAGGGACGACAGTTCATCGGATAGTGAACCGGTATCCCTGACTCCGGACGAACAGATAAAGGCATTCCGGTCACTTAATATGGGTAGCTGGCCGGATGTCGATGTGACCATTGCCAAACTCCGGGTGAACGACAACACACTCGGAAGCTGGTCTTTCCATCTGCGACCGGAGCCTTATCGTCTCAAGGTCAACAGCATCCAGGGGCGGCTGGACTCCCTGACCCTGCTCGGAGACCTGACCTGGAGCATTGTCAGCGACCGACAAGTGAGCCGTTTTGACGGCTCGGTCACCGGAGGTGCGCTGGCGGATCTCCAGAAGCTGTTTGGCGCCGACATTCCGCTGACCAACAAGAAGACCGACATTGAGTTGGATGTGGATTGGCCGGGCCGGCCCGACGCGTTCTCGCTCCGAAAGCTGAGCGGATCCGTGCGGCTGCGCCTGGATGACGGCATCATTCTGCAGAAAAACAACACAGCCCAGGTTTTCCGCATTTTCAATCTGCTCAACGCTGACACGCTCTGGCGCCGACTAAAACTGGATTTTTCGGATCTATACGAACGAGGCGTGGCCTTTGACGCCATTTCCGGCAAGGCCCAGATCATCAATGGTCTCGTGACCCTCGACCCGGAACTCCAGATCGTTGGTCCTTCCGGCGCATTCAAGCTGAGCGGCACCACCGACCTAGACGCGGAAACCCTGGACATGGGGCTGGTGGTTGTTCTGCCGCTGACACAGAACCTGCCGCTGGCAGCCCTCTTGATGGGGGCCGCGGCGCCCGTGGGCGGAGCGCTTTTTGTCCTCGACAAGGTTCTGGGCGATCCTTTGAGCAAGCTGACCAGCGCTTCCTACAGTGTCACCGGATCCTGGAGTGACCCTAAGGTGGAACTGCGCAGGGTGTTCGATAATGGCAAGTAAAACCGTGCAGGAGGTATCCATGGTCGATCCTTCACAAAGCGGCGTCGCTGCGATTCAGATGGTCAGTGGTGCTTCGCTGGAATCAAATCTCTCGATGGCGGCTCAGTTGCTGAATCAGGCTGCCCGGCAGGGCGCACGGGTGGCGGTGTTGCCGGAAAATTTTGCGTTGATGTCGACCTCCGACATGGTGTCCTGTGGCGGGGTCGAGTCCGGGGAGCATCCGGTTATCCGGGATTTCCTTCGCCAGCGGGCAAAAGAACTGGGGTTATGGATCGTCGGGGGCTCGTTGCCCATGGCACGACGACCGGACGGCAGCCGGATTGAAGGGCGGGTTCGGGCGTCAGGCCTGGTGGTCGATGATAGCGGCCGGGAGGTGGCACGCTACGACAAAATCCACCTGTTCGATGCCAGCGTGGAGGATGCCCATGGCCAATACCGGGAGTCGGATACCTTCGAGGCCGGTAACCAGGTAGTGACGGTGGATACCCCGGTTGGTCGTCTGGGCATGGCGATTTGCTACGATCTGAGGTTTCCGGAGCTGTTTCGTGAGCTTCGTGAACGAGGCGCCGAGTGGATCTCCCTGCCAAGTGCCTTTACCTGGTACACCGGCAATGCCCATTGGCATGCGCTGATCCGGGCCCGGGCGATCGAGAACCAGGTCTGGGTGGTTGCGCCAGGGCAGGGTGGGTACAACAGCGATCAGCGCCGCACCTATGGCCACAGCCTGATCTGCGACCCCTGGGGTGAGGTGCGGGCGGAACTGACCGAAGATGGCGCGGGGCTTGTAATCGCCGAACTCGACCGTGAGCGACTGAAATCCGTGCGCGAGAAGATGCCCGTGTGGGCACATCGACGGCTATAGCGGTTCCCGACCCCGTCGATCATTCAATGTCGTCAATGCATTCCCGAAGGTAGCGGAACAGCTTTTTGGCCTGGCCGGTGTTCTTCTGTTTTTCGGCGTCCTTCCGGGCGTTTCTGGCCAGGTTGCGCAGATGCTGTACGTCTGCCGAGGGACAATAATCAATAAACTGGCCTACGGCTGCATCACCCTCCGTTATCATCCGGTCGCGCCAGCGCTCGGCGAGGTGGTGGCGGCGGGTATGCTCGGCGCTGCCGGCATCGAACGCGGAGAGGCCCCGTTCGATGGCCTCCGGATCGTCTTCCTGTCTGAGAACCTTGCCAATGTAGTGAAGGTGGCGGCGCCGGGCTTCGTGCTGGCGAATTCGGCGTGATTCCACGATAGCCGCCCGCAAGGTATCGCTGATCGGGAGATTGGCCATCTGCTCGTCACTCAGGTCGAGCATTCGCTTGCCCAGTGCCTGAAGCGCCTGCATCTCGCGCTTGATCTGTGATTTGCTGGGTCCCAGGTCCTCGGGATGTTCGTCTTCGTGTTGCTCGATCATGGTGTTGTCTGCTTGTCAGGAATAGAAAAATGTTGCCAGGCCCAGAAAGGCCATAAAGCCCACGACGTCGGTCACCGTTGTCAGAATAACGCTGCCCGCCAGGGCCGGGTCAATGTTTCGTGATTTGAGAAACAGGGGCAGGACGGTGCCGACAAAGGCCGCCGCAATCAGGTTGATAACCAGGGCGGCTGCGATAATCCCGCCAATCAGGAGATCCTGGAACCAGGCTGCCGCGGCGGTTGCCACCACGACCGCCCAGAAAAGTCCATTGAGGGCGCCCACCATGAATTCGCGGTTCAAAAGCCAGCTCACGTTTGCGCCGCTGATCTGCCCGACGGCCATGCCGCGGATAACCAGAGTCAGTGTCTGGCTCCCGGCGATCCCGCCCATGCTGGCGACAATCGGCATCAGCACGGCGAGTGCGACAACCTTGCTGATGGTGGCCTCGAACAGGCCGATGACCGCAGAGGCAATGAAGGCGGTCACCAGGTTGATGCCGAGCCACACCGCCCGGCGTCGGGTGGTCTTCCAGACCGGGGCAAAGGTATCCTCGTCTTCATCAAGACCCGCCATGCTCATCAACGAGTGATCGGCATCCTCCCGGATAACGTCTACCACGTCATCAATCGTGATCCGGCCGAGCAGCCGCCCCTGATCGTTGACCACCGGTGCAGAAATCAGGTCGTAGCGTTCGAACAGCGTGGCGACCTTGGTATCGGAAAGGGTCACCGGAACGGGTTCTATATCAGTGTCCATCACCTCGCGAACGGTGGCCGTCGGGCTGGATACCAGAATCCGGGTGATCGGAAGGATGCCGATGAATTCATCCCGGCGACTGACAACAATCAGGCTGTCGGTCATGGGCGGCAGACTACGATGCAGTCGCAGGTAACGGAGCACGACGTCAATGCTGATGTCCGGACGGACCGTGATGGTGTCCGTATTCATCAGGCCGCCGGCAGTATCCTCCGGGTAGGAGAGGACCTCTTCCACCCGCTGGCGGTCCTGCTCGTCCATGGTATCCAGCACTTCCTGGATAACCGTGTCCGGAAGTTGCTGCAAAAGGTCGGCGAGATCGTCGGACTCGAAGTCCTCGATGATATCCGCCAGTTCCTGGGCGTTGAGCTGACTCAGGAAATAGCCCCGGATATCGTCGCTCAGGTACTGGAGAACCTCACCTTCGAGATCTTTCTCGACCAGATTCCAGAGCAGGGCGCGCTGTCGGGGCGGCGAAGATTCCAGAAGGTGGGCAATGTCACTCGGGCTCAGACCGCCATTCAGTATTCGGGCGACCTGTTTGAGGGCGCCGCTGTCCAGCGCCTCACTGAGCGAACGAAGGCGTTGTCTGGCCTGACCCTTTTCCAGGATATCGGTCATTCACCCTCGCCAAAATAATCGTCGATCAGTTCGACCAGCGCCGCGACAGCCTCTTCTTCATCGGGGCCCTCGGCGATGAGTTCCACCTCGGTTCCCTGGCTGGCCGCCAGCATCATGACCTGCATGATGTTTTTGGCGTCTACTTCCCGATCATTGCGGGCAATCCGGAGTGATGAGTCAAAATTCGAAGCAGTGGCCACCAGCTTGGCGGTTGCGCGGGCGTGCAGACCCAGTTTGTTGATAATGGTGACTGGACGGCGGATCATATGGGCTCAGATCTCTTCTCGAGCTTGCAGGTGGGGTAATTCGGAGTGCCGAACCTGCACATTGCTGTAATGTTCCCGAAAGTACCGACCCAGTTGCTCACACACGTAGACCGACCGGTGTTGTCCGCCCGTGCACCCGATGGAGATGGTCATGTAACTGCGATTGCTGTCGGCGAATGACGGCAGCCACGTTGCCAGGAATCCGGTCAGGTCATCGACCATGGCGCGGGTGGCCGATTCTCGCTCAAGAAACTCGATGACGGGCTGGTCGGTTCCGACATATTTCCTGAGGCTGGTATCCCAGTAGGGATTCGGCAGGCAGCGGACATCAAAGACGTAATCCGAATCCAGTGGCACGCCATGCTTGTAACCAAAGGACTGGAACAACAGGGCCAGTTCCTGCCCTTTTCGGCCGACGACCCTTTGCTTGATCTGGTCACGAAGTTCGTAGATCGACATACCGGCGGTGTTGACGTAAAGATCCGCCAGTTTGGACAGGGGCTCCAGCAAATTTTTCTCGTTGCTGATGGCCTCTCTCAGAGAGGTCCGATCATCACTCAGGGGGTGTTTGCGACGGGTGGCATGAAATCGCTGGAGCAGAGATTGTTCATCGGCATCCAGGAAGATGATCTCAATCTCGACGCCGGTTTCCTGTAACTGGCTGTAGATGTCCTCGAAGTTGGCAATCTCACCCGACAGGTTGCGGGCATCGATACTGACGGCCATTCGGCCCAGCCGATCGGTCGTTGCCTTTGTGGCGGCTTCCTGGGTCAGCGGAAACAACAGACCGATGGGCAGGTTATCAATGCAGTAGAAACCCAGGTCTTCAAGCACATGCAGCGCGGTACTCTTGCCCGAGCCTGAACGACCACTGACGATGATCAGCTTCATGTCCCGTTGTCTCCTGTCCGGTGGATGTCAGCCGCTTGCGGCTGTCATGCGCTCATACAGTGTCCTGGCGTCTTCGCATTCGCGAAGCGCATTGCAAAATGAACGTTCGTTGAATTTCTCAGCCAGCTGGCTCAGCAGTTCGAGGTGTTCGCTGGTCGCTTCCTTGGGAACGATCAGGGCGAAGACCAGGTCGACTGGCTGGTTGTCAATGGCATCGAACTCGACGCTTTCTTCCAGCGTCAGCAAGACCCCGATGACCCGATCCAGACCCTCAAGTCTGCAGTGAGGGATTGCGATGCCCTGGCCTATGCCGGTACTTCCCAGCCGTTCTCTGGCAATCAGATTGTTGAATATCTGGACATCGTTCAGGGATTCGTCCTGCTCGTGGATCTGTTCAGCGATGAACTCCAGAACCCGCTTCTTGCTGGAGGCCGGCACCCGGCAAAGGGTCAGCTCAGGCGCAAGGATGGTGTCTATGGTCAGGGATGTGTCGCTCATGGATCGACTGCGTTTCCGTAAAAAAAAGGCTGCGGCACCTCAAGTGCCGCAGCGCTGTGGCATGACAGGCATGGGAACCGCCAGTTAGCGTTGGCCGTTTCCGTGCATCCGGTCTACGTTCTTCTCTTTGTGCTTGAGTATCTGGCGATCGAGCTTGTCTATCAGGCCATCAATAGCAGCGTACATATCGCTGTCTTCCGCCTTTGCGTGAATATCACCGCCAACTACGTGCAACGTTCCCTCGGCAATCTGACGCACCTTGTCGACCTCGAGGGTCACCTGACAGTTGGAAATGTGGTCAAAGTGACGCTCGAGCTTGTTGAATTTCTCGGTGACATAGTCCTTGAGGGAAGGGGTCAATTCTACGTGATGGCCTGAAATATTGAGTTGCATAGGCGTCTCTCCTGTTTTTACACCAGTCGTTTTCTTTCGTTGGAAGGCGGTATATGCATTGCCTCCCGATACTTGGCCACGGTGCGTCTTGCCACCTTGATGCCCTGTTCTCCTAGCATGGCTGCAATTTTACTGTCACTCAATGGCTTTTTGGGAGTTTCCGCCGCAATCAGTTTCTTGATCATCGCGCGGATCGCCGTTGAGGAGCATTCTCCGCCTTCGTCGGTACTGACGTGGCTGGAGAAGAAATACTTCAATTCGAAGATGCCCCTGGGGGTGTGCATGTATTTCTGGGTCGTTACCCGGGAGATGGTGGACTCGTGCATCTCTACGGCCTGGGCAATATCCGACAGAATGAGCGGTTTCATGGCCTCTTCGCCGTGGTCCAGGAATCCCTGCTGATGTTCAACGATGCGGGTCGCCACTTTCAGGAGGGTTTCGTTCCGGCTCTGGAGGCTCTTGATGAACCACTTTGCTTCCTGCAACTGATCCCTGAGGTAGGTATTGTCGGCGCTGCTGTCGGCCCGGCGGATCAGCGACGCATAGCTGGCATTGACCCGAATGCGCGGGGCAATCTCGGGGTTCAGCTCAACCCGCCAGCGTCCATGGTGTTTGCGGACGATGACGTCGGGAATGACATAATCTGGCTCACCCTGATCGAGCACGTCCCCGGGACGCGGATTGAGGCCCGTAATTAGCGCCAGTACTTCCCGAAGCTGGTCCTCCTTGAGGCGGCTGCGACGCAGCAACTGGGCGTAGTCGCGATTGCCAAGCAGGTTGATGTAGTGGGTAATGACCAGGCGCGCCTGGGGCAGCCAGGGGGTATCGGGGGGAAGCTGGTTCAACTGGATCAGCAGGCATTCCTGCAAGTCCCGGGCGAACACGCCGGGGGGATCGAAATGCTGGAGGCGGTGCAGTACCGCCTCCACTTCGTCGAGCTCCAGCGGATCCTCATCGGTTTCATCCGACAGCCCGGCGTGAATCTCCTCGAGGGAACTGGTCAGATAGCCACGGTCATCCACGGCATCCAGCAGCGCGTGGGCAACAGCCTGGTCACGTTCACTCAGCGGTGTCAGATTGAGTTGCCATTCCAGGTGATCGTGCAGTGTTTCCGCCGCGGAGTTGCGGCTCTCGAAGTCCTGTTCACCGTCCTCATCGGAACGGGAAGCCGGGGCCGGCGCTGATTGGTAGATGTCGTCCCACGCCGTATCTACGGGTAAATCGTCCGGGATATTGTCAGGCGTATCGTTTTCGGTGGACCAGTCCGGCCCGGATTCGCTGACGTCCCAGTCATCCTGTCCTTCCGAAGGCTCTTCGGCAGATGTGTCGCTGGCCGTGGGCTCGGAATCCTGGTTGTCTTCCGAAGATTCAGAATGCTCGTCCTCTTCGGACGTCTCCAGCATGGGGTTGGACTCGAGGGCCTGCTGGATTTCCTGCTGCAGATCCAGGGTGGAAAGTTGTAGAAGCCGGATAGCCTGCTGAAGCTGGGGCGTCATCGTCAGGCTTTGGCCCAGCTTTAGCTGTAAGGATGCTTTCATCACCATGATTCAGGATCCGTCACGCATTGGCGCTCTACATCATTGGAATTTATAAAAAAATGCTATGTTTGCCCGCTACTTGGGCGGGTAAGCAAGTTCTTTGCCGAGTTTACTTGTTACGTGCCGGCAAGACAATCAGCCAATGGTTGTCAGAGCCGGAATTCGTTACCGAGATACACTTCTTTTACCTGCCGGTTGGCGAGGATGTCTTCAGCGCTGCCCGACGCGATGATATGACCGCCGGAGACAATGTAGGCATTTTCGCAGATGTCCAGGGTTTCCCGCACGTTGTGATCTGTGATCAGGACGCCGATGCCTTTGTCCCGCAGGTGCCGGATAATATGTTTGATGTCGCTTACAGAAATCGGGTCAACCCCGGCGAAAGGCTCATCCAGCAGGATAAAGGCGGGTTCCATGGCCAGTGCCCGGGCAATCTCCACCCGCCGCCGTTCGCCGCCGGACAGCGCCATGCCCAAACTGTCACGGATATGGGTAATGTGGAATTCCGTGAGTAGTTCCTCAAGGCGCGCCTCGCGGTCGGCGCGGTTCAGGCCCTTCCGGGTTTCCAGGATGGCCATGATGTTGTCCCGCACGCTCAGTTTGCGGAACACCGAGGCTTCCTGGGGCAGGTATCCGATGCCTTTGCGGGCCCGCCCGTGCATCGGAAGCGGCGTGATGTCCTTGCTGTCGATGGTAATGCGGCCGTTGTCGGCGGGTACCAGTCCGACGATCATGTAAAAGCAGGTGGTTTTCCCGGCACCATTGGGCCCGAGGAGACCAACGATTTCTCCGCTCTGTATTTCGAGGGAGACGTCGATCACCACTTTTTTCTGCTTGTAGCTTTTTGCCAGGTTACTGGCTCTGAGAACTGCCATCGGATCCCTTTCTGGTAGTGCGGGGCTGAATGACCATTTCGACTCGGCCACTGCCGGATCCTGTATCCGGAGAGCCCTGGGCGGTAACCAGCCGTTGAACGGTATCGTAATGAATCAGGTCACCCCGGAAAACGTTGCCGTTCTGCTTGATGACGGCATTTTTTTCAAAGGTGAGTTGTTTGTCCTGTGCCGACCAGGTGATGTTGGTCGCCCGCGCATCGGTTTCACCGTTGCCGTCACGGGTTGGCTGGCGGTAGTGGGCCGGGTTACCGGTCGCTTCAATGCGGTTGAGGCCATCGCCATTGCGGAACAACACGACACGATCGGCATCGAGGCGGGTTTCGCCCTGGGTCAGGATGACATCGCCGGTGTAGGTTGCAACGCCTTGATTGTCGTCCAATCGGGCGTGATCGGCGTTCACTTTAATGGGAACGTCCGAATCCAGGTCAAATGCCCTTGCAGGGAGTGGCAGAAGCGATGACAAGATTGCGATCGCCACCAGGGGAATCGGATTATCGAGCAGTTTCATAGCGTCCTTCCACTTGGGAGTTGAGCTCCAGGATGCGGTCGTTGATCCAGGCTTTCATACCCTTGGAACGGGTCACGCCGACATTGTCAGTGATGGTCACTGGCGCGTCGGTATAGATGATGTTCTGGTCATTGTCGAGCGTCAGTTTGGTGGTTTCCAGCGTTGCCGTCCGCTGACCGATCTGGCGGTTAACCTTGACGTTCCCGGTCAGATACAGCAGGTTTGAATCCTGCAACAGACTGCCATGCTCCGCTTTTACCTTCCAGGGCAGGGTGTCCGGGTCTCCAAAAAGCTCCGCTTCCGGTGCTTCGATGGTGGTCAGGTTGCCCTCTTCGAACTGCTCGATCCGCGGGCTGGAAAAGCGGACATCGAGGTTTCCATCCTGGTCGTATTCGGTGTATCGGCCGTCGACAACAAAGCCGTCCGGTTCTGCCGGGCCTCTCAGTTCGGCGTTGGTCGTGTCCGTCACCGGCTGATCGCCGCTGCGCCAGAGTAACAAGGCCGTGGCGGCCAGGATAACGGCCAGGGCAAAAGTTCGGATCACCGGGCGCTCCGAGAACTGGAGCAGTGATGCCAGTGGCCGGATCATTCGCCGGCCTCCAGGTAGCGTGCGAGGGCCGCTTCAAGTTTGTTCTGTGCGGCCAGGATCAGATCGCAGGCTTCCCTGACGGCCCCACTGCCTCCGGCGGCTCTGGTGCAATAATCGGCATGCTGTTGAACGAGCCAGTAACCATTGGGGACTGTAATGCCGAGCCCGGCGAAACGAAGTGCGGGCAGGTCGGGCAGGTCATCGCCCATGTAGGCGATCTCGTCGGGCTGGATGTTCATGTCCCGAACCAGTTCGTCCAGTGCCTGCTTTTTATCTTCCCGGCCCTGCATCAAATGGGGGATGCCGAGGTCGGTCATGCGCTTCTCGGTCAGGGGAGAGCGGCGTCCGGTAATCACCGCAACCGTTATGCCCGCGGCCATAAGCTGTTTCAGGCCCAGCCCGTCCAGGATGTTGAAGCCCTTTGTTTCATCGCCGGTGGCGCTGAAGTAGAGCTTGCCATCACTCATGATACCGTCGACGTCCAGCGCAATCAGCCGGATTCGGGCGGCCTTGTCGATCAGCTCTTCTGGCCAGTCGGAGCTGAGGGGCGGTTGGACATTCATCAGATCACTCCAGCGCGAAGCAGGTCGTGCATGTTGATGGCTCCGACCAGTTCGCCGTTGTCACCGGTGACCGGTAACGCATTGATTTTCATGTCTTCCATGATGTTAAGCGCCTCGGCCGCCAGCTGATCTGCAGCGATGGTCTTGCCGTTCCGCGTCATCACCTGTTCGATGGCTGTGTTGTGGATGTCAACGGACTTGTCTAGGGTCCGGCGCAGGTCGCCGTCAGTGAACACGCCGGTGAGTCGACCCTTGGCGTCCACCACGGTGGTCATGCCCAGGCCTTTTCTGGAAATCTCAAGCAGGGCACCACTCAGGGTGGTTCCTTCGCTCACCATCGGAATCCGGTCGCCCGTGTGCATGATGTCTGAAACCCGCAACAGCAGACGTCGGCCCAGGGTGCCGCCGGGGTGGGAAAAGGCAAAATCCTCGGCGCTGAAGCCCCGGGCTTCAAGCAATGCAACGGCGAGAGCATCCCCCATCACCAGGGTGGCCGTGGTGCTGGAGGTGGGGGCCAGTCCGAGGGGGCAGGCTTCTGCTTCGACGCTCACATCCAGGTTGGCGACGGCTTCCCGTGACAATACGGAATCACGATTGCCGGTCATACTGATCAGGGGGGCGCCCATGCGCTTGATCAACGGCAGGATAGTGACGACTTCGCTGGTGTTGCCGCTGTTCGATATGGCGATGACCACATCCTGGCCGGTTATCATGCCAAGGTCCCCGTGACTGGCTTCGCCGGGGTGCACAAAGAAGGCCGGCGTACCGGTACTGGCAAGGGTTGCCGCTATCTTGTTGCCGATGTGGCCCGACTTGCCCATGCCGGTTACCACCACTCGCCCCTTGCACTGCATGATAACCTCGCAGGCTCGGATGAACGATTCGTCGATCCGGGATTCCAGGGCTTCGATCGCTTTCGTTTCAATGCGGATGGCTCGAAGGGCGGACGTTCGAAAATCCTGGTCTGTGTGTGCTGTCATCGGGCGCTGGCCTGCCTTCTGGTTGGGTGTTCCGTCGGGTCCTTGAAAACTCGGCGGAGTATAACATTTTACGCATCCAGCGCGGCCCTGTTACGTAAAGTTCAGTGAAACCACGTGCGACTATCGGTACATTTTGGGGCCAAGACGTTGAGGTTCCCGCCGCCTTCGAATAATGTACCCGCTCTTTTGTAAGGACTGACTATGGGTTCGAGCGCATATATTTCTCTGGAAAACGTCGTGTTCTCACGGTCCGGCCGACGTATTTTCGATGGTATCTCGCTGGACATTCCTCGCGGCAAGGTTACTGCCATCATGGGGCCGAGCGGCACCGGTAAAACAACGCTTCTCAAGCTGATCGGTGGCCAGCTTCGCCCGGATAGCGGCAGCATCCGCGTGGATGGCCACGAGGTGCCCAGGCTCAAGCGGACTGCCCTGTATGCCCTCCGGCAGAAAATGGGCATGCTGTTTCAGAGCGGAGCACTCTTTACCGATCTGAGCGTGTTCGAGAATGTGGCCTTTCCGATCCGCGTACACACCAATCTGCCCGAAGACATGATCCGGGACATTGTCCTGATGAAACTCGAGGCGGTCGGGCTGCGCGGTGCCCGGGATCTGATGCCTTCTGAGCTGTCAGGTGGTATGACACGTCGCGTGGCCCTGGCGCGGAGCATCGCGCTGGATCCCGAGTTGATTATGTACGATGAGCCGTTTACCGGCCAGGACCCGATCGCCATGGGGGTGCTTGTAAAGCTGATCCGGGATCTGAACAGCTCAATGGGCCTGACCAGCGTTCTGGTGTCTCACGATGTCACGGAATCCCTCAGTATCTGCCATTTCGCCTGCATCATTGCGGATGGCAAGGTGATCGGGCAGGGCACGCCGGAAGAGTTGCGCGCCCATGAGTCCGAGCGGGTCCAGCAATTCCTGCAGGGGCAGCCAGACGGTCCGGTGCCGTTCCACTACCCCGCCGAAGATGCGACAACAGACTTTGGTCTGGGGAGGAAAGCCTGATGCTGGATCGTGTAAGAGCTCTCGGTCAGACGGGCATCAATGTGATCGTCTCCTTTGGGCGCTCGGGGCAGTTCCTGTTCGGGGTCCTTCGTGGGGTTCCGAAGCCGGCCGTCGGATTTCCGCTTCTGGTGCGCCAGATCTACTCGGTGGGCGTACTGTCCCTGGCGATTGTTGTGGTGTCCGGTCTGTTCATCGGCATGGTGCTGGGACTCCAGGGCTATACCATTCTGAGCGACTACGGCTCCGAGTCGGCCATCGGCCAGATGATTGCGCTGACGCTGGTCCGGGAGCTCGGACCGGTGGTGACCGCGTTGTTGTTTGCGGGGCGTGCCGGTTCTGCCCTGACCGCCGAGATTGGATTGATGAAAGCCACCGAGCAGCTCTCGAGCATGGAAATGATGGGTGTTGATCCCCTCCGGCGAGTCATTTCACCACGGCTGTGGGCCGGCTTCTACACCATGCCGGTGCTGGCGCTGATCTTCTCCGTCGTTGGCATCTGGGGCGGTATGCTGGTGGGCGTGGAATGGCTCGGGGTATACGACGGCTCGTTCTGGGGCAACATGCAGTCTTCCGTGGAGTTTGTGGATGATGTGCTCAATGGTGTCATCAAGAGTGTCGTCTTTGGCTTTGTCTGCGCCTGGATTGCGGTTTACCAGGGGTATGACTGTGTCCCTACCTCCGCAGGCATCAGCTCGGCCACCACCAAAACGGTGGTGTATTCATCGCTTGCGGTGCTGGGCCTGGATTTTGTATTGACCGCCGTAATGTTCGGCAACTTCTGATCTGGAATAACGGGAGCCGGAAATGGCACAAAGAACCGTAGAAATCATTGTTGGCCTGTTTATGATTGCGGGCCTGGCGGCCTTGCTGTTCATGGCCTTGCAGGTCAGCGGCCTGTCTCCCAAGGCCGCGGAGAGCACCTACACGCTGTATGCGAATTTCAACGACACCGGAGGCCTTACCCCTCGGGGACGGATTTCGATGGCGGGGGTCACCATAGGAACCATCGACTCCATCACCCTGGACAAAAAGACCTTCCAGGCGCGAGTGAAGATGGCCATCCATTCGGATGTCGACAACATACCTGCCGACAGCGCAGCAGTTATACGTACATCCGGGCTGCTCGGTGAGCAGTACATTGATGTATCAGTGGGCGGCGATATGGACTCCCTGAAGCCGGGAGACACCTTCTATTCCACCCAGTCGGCGATGAATCTCGAGCGGTTGATCAGCAACTTCGCCTCGGGGCGCTGAGCCACCGGTACGATACAGGATACTTGCAGGAGAACCTGATGCTTACCCTGACAAAACGCATGGTACTGTTCATCGCTATGATGGCCTTCTTTGTTGGCCAGGTTCAGGCGGATGAGGCCGAAGACCTCCGGAATTACGTTGACTCCAATACCCAGCGCCTCGTCAAGAAGCTGAACGAGGAGAGAGGGTTGTATGAAAAGGATCCGGAAGCTTTCTACAAGAGCATGGATGAGGCCCTGAGTGATTTTGTCGATTTCCGCCGTATTGCGGCCCGGGTAATGGGGCGTTATGCGCGGCAGACTACACCGGAACAGCGGAACGAGTTTGTTGAAAAATTCAAGCGAAGCCTGTTCGACAGTTACGCCCAGGCACTGGTCAGTGCCGAAAATTTTGAGATTGTCGTGCAGGAGGCCACCATTCTTCCACAGAACGATAATCGTGCGTCAGTCCAGATGGAGGTTATCAGCGCCTCCGGCAATCGTTACCCGGTCACCTATTCCATGTATCGGAAGGAGGCCGGTGGTCAGTGGATGATGGAAAACGTAATTGTCGAGGGCGTGAACATCGGTCTTGCGTTCCGTGATCGTTTCAGCCAGGAAATGGAGCAGAACCATGGCCAGGTGCAGGCGGTTATTGACAGCTGGAGCGATGCGGTCGACTCCCTGAATCTCGATAAGGAAGTGAACAAGTCATGACAGCGACCGGGGCAAAGGCGGAGCTTACAGACGGTGTTCTTGAAATTACCGGAACCGTAGACCTGTCCTCGGTCGTAGAGCTCCGGTACCGGGGCGAGCGGCGGATCCGGGAGTCAGGCAAAGACCTGATTGTCGACCTGTCCGGGCTCGGAACCGCTCACAGTGCGGTACTTTCCATGCTTCTGTGCTGGCAGCGCCTGGCAGCCAACCTGGGGGTGGCTCTTTCTTTCCGGGGCATGAACGATCGACTGGCCTCGCTCGCGGCGCTCAGTAATCTGGACAGTCAGCTGACCCGCGCCCACTAATTGGTTACAATCTCGCCCCTCAATTTTTAAAACACCCGAGGATGCTTTATGGACGCCGCCGAAGTCACTGAACTGGTCAAAGAGGCCTTGCCCGGTTGCGAGGTTCAGGTGCAGGTTGACGGAACCCATTATCTGGTTGTCGTCGTCGGTGAGGTATTCGAAGGCTTGCCGACCATTAAGCGGCAGCAAATGATCAACAAGGCGCTGTTCCAGCACATAATGGATGGCACCATTCACGCTCTGCATCCGCGAGCCTATACTCCGGCAGAATGGGCCGAGCGCCAGGGCTGACGCGCCCGCAAGACACAGGACTTCTATTGTGGACAAACTCCTGATTCGGGGGCGCAAACCCCTCGATGGTGAAATTCGTATCTCCGGTGCCAAAAACGCCGCCCTGCCGATCCTCGCCGCCACCCTGCTGGCGGACGAGCCGGTGACCGTGGGCAATCTGCCGCACCTGCATGACATCACAACCATGATCGAGCTGCTTGGTCGTATGGGTGTGGAGTTGATGATTGATGAAAAGATGAGCGTGGAGATTCACGCCAACACCATCAAGCATTTCCATGCGCCCTACGAGCTGGTGAAGACCATGCGGGCATCCATCCTGGTTCTGGGGCCACTGGTCGCCCACTTCGGTGAAGCCGAGGTTTCGTTGCCAGGCGGTTGTGCCATTGGTAGCCGGCCGGTCAATCTCCATATCCACGGATTGGAGATGATGGGGGCGGATGTGCGGGTCGAGAATGGTTACATCAAGGCCAAAACCAACGGTCGACTGAAAGGGGCCCATATCTTCCTCGATACCGTCACCGTGACCGGCACCGAGAACCTGATGATGGCCGCGGCGCTGGCGGATGGAAAAACCATCCTCGAAAATGCCGCCCGCGAGCCGGAAGTCGTGGACCTGGCAGAGTGCCTGATTGCCATGGGCGCTGATATCAAAGGTCACGGTACGGCAACCATCGAAATCAACGGCGTAGAACGCTTGCATGGGTGTCATTACGACGTACTGCCTGACCGCATCGAGACCGGAACCTACCTTGTGGCCGCAGCAGCGACCGGGGGGCGGGTCAAGCTCAAGGATACCCGGGAGGATCTGCTCGAGGCAGTCCTGCTGAAGCTCGAAGAGGCAGGAGCACACATTACGACCGGCGACACCTGGATCGAGCTGGACATGAAAGGCAATCGACCGAAAGCGGTCAGCTTGCGGACAGCGCCTTATCCGGCGTTTCCAACCGATATGCAAGCCCAGTTCGCTGCCATGAATGCGGTGGCGGAAGGTTCTGGCACGATCGTTGAGACGGTATTCGAAAACCGGTTCATGCATCTCCAGGAGCTGGGGCGCATGGGGGCCGATATCACCCTCGAAGGCAATGCCGCCATCATCAAGGGTGTGGATCACCTGACCGGTGCACCGGTAATGGCCACAGATCTGCGCGCCTCGGCTAGCCTTGTGATCGCCGGTCTCGTCGCCGACGGAGATACGATTGTTGACCGCATCTATCACATCGACCGCGGTTACGAGTGCATTGAAGAGAAATTGCAGTTGCTGGGCGCCAGTATCCGGCGATTGCCAGCGTGACAGACACAGACGGGAAACCGGAAGGACGCATGACAGATTCCATCACCATCGCCTTGTCGAAGGGACGAATCCTCGATGAAACCCTGCCGTTGCTGGCCGAAGCTGGCATCGAGCTGGTCGACGATGTGAAAAAATCCCGCAAGCTGGTGTTTCCGACCACCGATCCGGATGTGCGCGTGCTGATCATCCGGGCCACCGATGTTCCTACCTACGTGCAGTACGGCGGGGCAGATCTGGGCGTGACCGGCAAGGATGTCCTGATGGAGCATGGGGCCGAGGGGTTGTATGAGCCTCTGGATCTGAATATCTCCCGTTGCCGCCTGATGACTGCCGGCCCCAAGGGGCAAACCCCGCCCAATGGGCGAATCAAGGTGGCCACCAAGTTCGTCAATCTGGCTCGAAGGTACTATTCCTCGCAGGGGCGTCAGGCCGATATCATCAAGCTCTACGGGGCGATGGAGCTGGCGCCGATCCTTGGGCTGGCCGACGAGATCGTGGACATTGTGGACACTGGCAATACGCTCAAGGCGAACGGGCTTGAGGCACGGGATCTGATTGAGCATATCAGCAGCCGGCTTGTGGTGAATCGCGCGTCCATGAAGATGAAACATGGGCGGATTAACCCCATAATCGAGAAGATGTCTGCGGCGGTCGAAAAACGTCGCGTTGCCGAATAAAACTCCGGGGCCAACTGGCCTCGGGGGTGGAGCCGTTCGGGGCGAACTTTCCAAAACCCGCTCGGGCACGTCCATGTGACGCTTGAGCTCCGCCATCCATGGCTCCGCACAGTTTTGGAAAGCCCGCCCCAAACGGCTCTGCAAACCCTTTAAGGCCATCATTAAAGACCGAAGTAATGTTCTCCTGAAGCAGGAAATGCGAAATGACCGACCTGACCATCAAACGATTGAACGCCTCCCAGAGTGACTTTGACGCTGCACTGGCCAAGCTGCTGGCCTGGGACGACAGCGTGGATCATCAGGTGAATGAGTCGGTTCGTCACATCCTGCACGAGGTGAAAACCCGGGGTGACCAGGCCGTCCTGGAGTTTACCGAGAAGTTTGATCGGTTGTCGGTCGGTTCTGTGGCTGAGCTGGAGATGGATAACGCGCGGCTGCAGCAGTCCCTCAAGGCCATTCCCGAGGATCAGCGCGTGGCGCTGGAGCAGGCGGCCGAGAGGGTTCGGGATTACCACGAACGTCAGAACCAGAAGTCCTGGCAGTACGAGGATGCCGACGGAACAGTGCTCGGCCAGAAGGTGACGCCGTTGGATCGGGCAGGGTTGTATGTGCCCGGTGGCAAGGCAGCGTATCCCTCGTCTGTTTTGATGAATGCCATACCGGCGAAAGTGGCAGGCGTTGGTGAAGTCATCATGGTGGTTCCCACTCCGGACGGGGTGGTGAACGATATGGTGCTGGCGGCGGCGGCGATTGCCGGTGTGGATCGAGTGTTCACCATCGGTGGAGCCCAGGCGGTCGGGGCATTGGCTTACGGCACCGACACCATTCCGTCCGTCGATAAGATCGTTGGGCCAGGCAATATTTTTGTGGCCACCGCCAAGCGGGAAGTGTTTGGTGTGGTCGGTATCGACATGATTGCCGGTCCGTCCGAGATCCTCGTGATTTCCGATGGCAAGACCGATCCCGACTGGATTGCCATGGATCTGTTTTCCCAGGCAGAGCACGATGAGCAGGCCCAGAGCATTCTGATCAGTCCGGATGGTGCCTTTCTGGATGCGGTGGAAGCGAGCATCAACAAATTGCTGCCGACCATGGAGCGGGCGGACATCATTCGCACCTCCATGGCCGATCGAGCTGCGCTTATCCAGGTTGCGGATCTGAAAGAAGCGGCTGAAGTCTCGAATCGCGTCGCCCCCGAGCACCTGGAACTGTCAGTGGAAGACCCTGAGGCGATGTTGGAAGACATACGGCACGCCGGTGCCATCTTCATGGGTCGTTACACGGCCGAAGCCCTTGGCGATTACTGCGCTGGTCCCAACCACGTGCTGCCGACCAGTGGCACGGCCCGGTTCTCTTCACCGTTGGGGGTCTACGACTTCCAGAAGCGGTCGTCGATCATCGGTTTCAGCGCTTCGGGCGCTGACCGGATGGGCCGGGTAGCCTCGGTTCTGGCGCGCGGGGAGGGTTTGACTGCGCACGCCCGTTCCGCCGAATACCGGATCAAGGGTGGTGCGTCATGAGCAGATTCTGGAGTCCGCTGGTCAACGATCTGGTTCCCTATGTTCCGGGCGAGCAGCCCAAAATGGCGAACCTGGTCAAGCTTAATACCAATGAAAACCCGTTTGGTCCCTCACCAAAAGTGATCGAAGCGATCAAAGCCGAGCTGAACGATGGGCTTCGCCTGTACCCGGATCCCGAGGGCGAGGCTCTCCGCGAGACCATCGCCAGGTATCACGGCGTTGTCCCGGAGCAGGTGTTTCTGGGAAATGGCTCGGACGAAGTGCTGGCCCACATTTTCTATGGCCTGTTCCAGCATGGTGAGCCCATCCTGTTTCCGGACGTGACCTACAGTTTCTATCCGGTTTACTGTGGCCTCTACAAGATCGAGGGCAAGCCGGTCCCGCTCACGGACAGCTTTGAAATCGATCCGGAGGACTACCGTCAGCCCAATGGTGGGGTAATTTTCCCGAACCCGAATGCACCGACCGGTCGTTATCTGCCGTTGGAGCAGGTCGAATCCATCCTACAGGCCAACCCCGACCGCGTGGTCGTGGTTGACGAAGCCTACGTGGATTTCGGTGGGGAGAGTGCGATCACGCTGGTGGATCAATACCCGAACCTGCTGGTCAGCCAGACGTTGTCCAAGGCCCGCTCATTGGCTGGTCTGCGGGTTGGTTTTGCGGTCGGCCATAGAGATCTGATTGAAGCCCTGAATCGCGTGAAAAACAGCTTCAACAGTTATCCGCTGGACCGACTGGCCCTGGCTGGTGCGAAGGCCGCGTACGAGGACGAAGCCTGGTTCCGTAAATCCTGTGACGGTGTCATTACTGAGCGTGAGCGTGTCACCAAAGCATTGGAGAACATGGGGTTTGAAGTGCTCCCGTCCAAGGCCAACTTTGTCTTTGCCCGACACAAAGAGCAATCTGGCGAGGCGCTGGCAAAAAGTCTGAGGGAACAGGGCATCATTGTCCGGCACTTCAACAAGCCCCGAATCAGCGAGTTCCTGCGAATCACAATCGGAACCGCTGAACAGAACGATGCGTTGATTCGAGGCCTGGCGTCTCTCTAGCCTTATAACCTTGTGGAGATCGCGGGCCGGGCAGACCCTTCCGGGAACCGCTACGAGCACATCCCTGTGCGCTTGTTTCGGGCCATCCTTGGCCCTCTACATTCCCGGAAGGGTCTACCCGTCCCGCTAGTCGAACTCGTGGGGCATAGTCTTTAGGAGTGAATCATGGCGAGCAGAACGACAATTCTTGAGAGAATCAACGAATGGTTGCAGCCTGAGAATTTCCAGGATTACTGCCCGAATGGCCTTCAGGTGGAAGGGAAGGAAGAGGTCAGCACCATCGTCTCCGGTGTAACCGCCTCAAAAGCCCTGATCGAAGCCGCCATCGACGTCAATGCCGATATGATCCTGGTTCACCACGGGTATTTCTGGAAGGGTGAAGACCAGCGAATCCGGGGCATGAAACGTGAGCGCCTGAAACAGCTCCTCGACAACGACATCAATCTCGTCGCCTATCATCTCCCGCTGGACGACCACCCGGATTATGGCAACAACCGGCAGCTGGCGGATGTTCTCGACATCAGAAACCCTCGTCCACTCGGCGGCCTGGTGTGGGAGGGCGAACTGCCCGAGGCCATGAGCCCCCAAAGTTTCGCACTACACCTTGCTCGAAAACTCCATCGCGAGCCCCTCTGGGTTGGCGAAGGTCCGGAGAAAATCCGCAAGATTGGCTGGTGCACCGGTGCGGCTCAAGGTTTTATTGAAACGGCACTCAACGCCGGATTGGATGCGTACATCAGCGGTGAGATTTCCGAGCCGACAACGCACACCGCGCGCGAATGTGGCATTCACTATTTTGCCGCAGGCCATCACGCGACTGAGCGCTATGGCGTGCAGGCGTTGGGGAAGGCGTTGGAAAAAGAGTTCGGAGTGAAGCACCAGTTTATCGATTGCGACAATCCGGTGTAAGGCGACTACGCCCGGAAGTCTGGATAAGCGGGTGGGGCTTTGGCTCCCAAAACTGTGCGGAGCCAGGGATGGCGGAGCTCAAGCGTCACAAGGATGTGCCGCAAGGAGCGGGTTTTGGGAGCCAAAGCCCCACGCGCGCAAACACCAAAACTATCAATCTTACAACAGAAGTAAGTCCAGCTCAGGCCTGAGAAGCCTTTTTCTCCTTATCCAACCCGAAATCCTCGGCAAGTGTGCCCTTGGCCTCTGGATCGGTTTTCGGAGCGTAATCCCGAGGCGGTTCCGCCGGTGCATCTTCCCGGACTTCCTCCAGCCGCTTCTTCGACGTCTCCTGCTGAAGCTCCTCCATCCAGTCCTCGTCGTTACACAGACGATTGGCGCCCCGCGCCATATGCTGGTTGACGTCCCTGTATGCGTCGTTGAACCGACGCAGCAGATGGGCCGACTCCATGAAGTGCTCATTCACCTGCGCCTGATAACGCGTGAATTCACTCCGCAGTTCTTCGATCTGCTGCTCTGCGCGGCGCTGTCGCAGTGTCTGGCCCTGGCCGGACCGGCCCACCAGAATCCCGATAACAATGCCAACAACCAACGCGGCAAGCGCTGCCAGAATCAGGTTCGTCATATGCTGTGTCGTCCTTTTTGCTGGAAATGAGCCAAGCTCCTAGTCGGAGTATAACGCGACGGAGCATCGGGCGCCCACGTTCCGGGGGTGCAACAATCGTCGTATTGCTCTTGTGGCGGTTCCGAATGGCCAAAAAAAGCGAAATGAGCGACAATACCGCGCCCAAATTCACGTTCAACCTCCGGGATCACCTTAATGACAGCATCGATGTCCTCTGAAACCAGCGCGAACCTGACTCCTTGGCAACGGTACCAAAAGGATCTTGAACGCCCGGATTTTCACAGGGACGCGGCGCAGGAAGATGCCGTCAAACGTCTTCAGTCACTGTACGACAAACTCGTGGACGCTGAAAGTGAACGTAACAAGGCGATGGCCAAACTTCGCCGCAAACTGAAGAAGGGCAAGGAAACACCGGTCAAGGGGCTGTATTTCTGGGGCGGCGTCGGCCGGGGAAAAACCTATCTCATGGATACGTTCTATGAGTCGCTGCCATTCGACCGAAAAATGCGGGTGCATTTTCACCGCTTCATGCAGCGGGTTCACAATGAACTGAAATCGCTGAAAGGCGAGAAGAATCCGCTGGACATCGTCTCCAGGAAGTTTGCGGACGAAGCCCGCGTGATCTGTTTCGACGAATTCTTTGTTTCCGATATCGGGGATGCCATGATCCTGGCCACGCTGATGGGCGGGCTGTTCAGTCGCGGCGTCACGCTGGTTTGCACATCGAACATTGTCCCGGATGGTCTCTACAAGGATGGCTTGCAGCGCCAGCGTTTCCTGCCCGCGATTGCCCTCGTGAAGAAGCACACCGATGTCGTCAACGTCGATGGCGGAGTCGATTACCGCCTCCGGACCCTCGAACAGGCGGAGCTTTACCATTTCCCGTTGGACGAGGAAGCGAGTCGGAGTCTCCGACAGAGCTTTGATAATCTGGCGGTTGAAGCCGCCAAACACAGCAAAACCATGGAAATCAACGGCCGGAAGATTCCGGCCCAGGCCCACGCCGACGACGTGGTCTGGTTTGATTTCAAGGATGTCTGTGACGGGCCGAGGAGTCAGAACGACTACATCGAAATCGCCCGCCAGTTCCACGCCATCATTGTCAATAACGTGCCCGTCCTCGGCGGGGACAAGGACGATCAGGCCCGTCGTTTCATCAACATGATCGATGAATTTTACGATCGGAACGTGAAAGTCATCATGTCCGCGGCCGCACCCATCACGGAGCTGTATGCCGGTGGTCGCCTGGGATTCGAGTTCGAGCGCACCGAGTCCCGGCTGCTGGAAATGCAATCCCGGGAATACCTCGAAGCGCCGCACAAACCCTGAAACCAGCGCGCCCGCCTTCCCGGCGTGCGTGGTTGGATGAGAAGAACGAAACAGTCTGGAGAGATTCTATGAGCAACGACAACGTAGTGATTGTCAGTGGCGTCCGTACGCCGATGGGCGGCTTCCAGGGCAGCCTGGCAGGCGTATCCGCGCCAGAGCTGGGCGCGATTTCCATTCAGGAAGCAGTCCGTCGCGCGGGTCTGCAGCCGACGGACATCCAGGAAGTCATCATGGGTAACGTTTTGCCGGCGGGGCTGAAACAGGGCCCGGCCAGGCAGGCCATGCGAAAGGCCGGGCTTCCGGACCATACCGGTGCGACCACCATCAACAAACTCTGTGGCTCCGGCATGAAGGCCGCCATGTTTGCCCATGACCTGATCAAGGCCGGCAGCAACGACATCATGGTCGCCGGTGGCATGGAGAGCATGTCCAACGCGCCCTACCTGTTGCTCAATGCGCGCAAGGGGTATCGGATGGGGCCCGGAGATGCCGCACAGGATCACATGTTCCTGGACGGCCTTGAGGACGCTGAAACCGGACGCTTGATGGGTGCCTTTGCCCAGGATATGGCAGACAAGAAAGGGTACACCCGCGAAGAGATGGACAACTACGCCATCAACTCACTGAAGCGCGCGCAACGGGCGATCAAGGAAGGGCTGTTGAAGGACGAAATCATCCCGGTGACCGTGAAGACCCGGAAAGGCGAAGTCGTTGTTGAGGAAGATGAGCAGCCGCTGACGGCCAATCTGGACAAGATTCCGACACTGCGCCCGGCCTTCAAGAAGGATGGCACGGTTACGGCAGCCAACGCGTCGTCCATTTCCGATGGCGCGTCCGCGCTGGTATTGATGCGTGAGTCCGAAGCCGAGAAGCGGGGCTTGACGCCGCTGGCGCGAATTGTTGGCCACAGCACGCAATCCCAGCATCCGTCTGAGTTCACGTGTGCGCCCGTGGGCGCGATGGAAACGCTGTTCGCGAAGACCGGCTGGTCGAAAGATGATGTAGACCTGTTCGAGATCAATGAAGCCTTCGCCATGGTCGCCATGATGCCGATCAAGGAGCTGGGACTGGATCCGGACAAGGTGAATGTCCATGGCGGGGCTTGCGCCCAGGGCCATCCGGTCGGGTCTACAGGGTCCCGTCTGCTGGTGACCTTGATGTATGCCCTGAAGCACTATGGCAAGAAAAAAGGCGTTGCTGCCCTCTGCATCGGTGGAGGCGAGGCAACCGCAATGGCGATCGAGATGCTCTGATCGCCCCATTATTGGGTGCCAGGCATTTCAAAGAGGGCGGCCGGATGGATCCATCCGGTCGCCCTCTTGCGTTCGGAAGCTACCGAATCTGGTTGCCGATCCATTTGTTGTCTATAGTGATTTTCAGTGCGAGAAAACCGGGCGGCTGTCGGGGATGAAAAGCAAAATCATACTTTTGACTGATCAAAGCCTCCGATTCCGTTAGCTATAGTGCCACCATCACGAGCACTGTGCATGAAGCCTCCAATACATCGTGAACACCAATAATCAGAGCAGCGACTCAGAACAACAATGGAGTAGCCTTCCAATGACAAGAAAAACTCAGCAATGGCAGCGTTGGACCAAATTGCCGCTGGCGGCGGCGATCGCGGCCACCGTATCCGGTCAGGCCTCTGCCTACTCTTTCTACATGGGAGATGTGGAAGCCCAGTTCAATACGACGCTGTCTGCGGGTGTGGGTTGGCGCGTTGAGGACAGGGACCGGCGTCTGATTGCCCAAGGTAACCTCGGTCCGGAGTATGCCAATACCACGGTTGGTGCTTCGACGAACAACTATGACGACGGCAACCTTAACTTCGATAAGTGGGATACCTATTCCAAGATTGTGAAGGGTAACAGCGAGCTGTTCCTGGATTATTCCGTGGACAGTGACATGCTCACCCGCGTTGGTGGTCTGTTGCGCGGTCGGTACTGGTATGACTTCGAACTCAAGGATGAAAGCCGGGCCGTGGACTACGTCGGTCAGCAGCGGGAATTGAATGACCAGGCCAAGGACAACGCCTCTGGCGGCGAAATCCTGGATGCCTACGTGTTTTCTGACTGGTACTTCGGAAATGTTCCTGTGAGCCTGCGTTACGGTAAGCAGGTGGTGAGCTGGGGCGAGAGTACCTTCATCCAGGGCGGTATCAACACCATCAACCCCATCGACGTTCCTGCGTTCCGCGCTCCGGGCTCCCAGCTGAAAGACGCGCTTCTGCCGGTCGAGATGTTCTACGGCTCCGCGGGGATTACCCAGAACGTTACGGTCGAGACCTTTGTGCAGACCGACTGGGAGCCGGTGCGTCCGGATGACTGCGGTACCTTCTTCTCCACCAACGACTTTGCTGCCGACGGTTGTGGACCGGTTCTTCTGGCTGGTCAACTCTCTGATTCTCAGGCATATGCTCAAGGATTTATTGCACCCCGATTAGGGGATAAAGAGGCAGATGCGAAGGATCAGTTTGGTGTTGCTTTGCGTTGGTATGTACCAGAGTTAAATGATTCGGAACTTGGCTTCTATTACATCAAATATAATAGCCGCTTGCCCTATGTCAGCGGTACCGTGCGAGACGATAGGGTCGGGGAAACGTTCCCCAGCTATTACATTGAGTATCCGGAGAACATCAATCTCTACGGTATCAGTATCAACACGACAACTCCTGGTGGCTGGTCACTCGGGGCAGAATATAGTTTCCGGGACAATCTGCCGCTTCAGTGGAATGCTTTCGAGCTGATTTACGGTGGTCTGCAGCAGGAAAATGAGGAAACCGGAGAACCCGCGAGCCTGCTTCAGCAACAGCGTGAAGCAGAGAATCCCGGTGTGGATCTGCGTGGAACGGCGGTTGACGGCTACGACCGATTCAAGGTTTCTCAGGCGCAATTCACCCTGATCAAGTTCTTCGATCAAGTGATGGGGGCCAGTCGCTTGTCGTTTATCACGGAATTTGGCGCTACGTACGTCCATGACCTGCCCGGCAAGGACGAGGCGAGATATGGCCGGTCTGGCACCTTTGGTATTGGGGAGCTTCCCGGCGGTGCATGCGACGGATCTGGCGCAAATGGTCAAAAGTTGAACCTGAACGCTTCGTATTGCACCAACGATGGCTTTACCACAGCCTTCTCCTGGGGCTACCGCGCCCGGTTTGTCTGGGATTATCCGAATGCCATCGCGGGTATCAATCTGTCTCCGCAGCTGGCCTGGAGTCACGATGTCCAGGGTTACAGCCCGCAGCCGGGTGGTGCTTTCAACGAAGGCAGCAAGGCGATTGGTCTGTCACTGCAAGCGGTCTACCAGAACAGGATTACCGGCAACATCGGGTACACGAACTTTTTCGGCGGCAAACCGTATAACGAGTTGACCGACCGCGATTTTGTAACTGCGAGCGTGTCCTACTCCTTCTGAACCGGCAAGAATTCGTTCAACGAGGTAACCTAAATGAAATTGAACAAGAAACTACTGACCACGGGTGTTCTGGCTGCCAGTCTGTGTGCCGGCCAGGCCTGGGGTGCGGTTTCTGCGGCAGAAGCGGCGAAACTGGGGGGCACCCTGACGCCGATGGGCGCCGAGAAAGCCGGTAACGGCGGTGCTATCCCGGCCTGGACGGGTGGTCTGACAACACCGCCTGCGGGTTACAAAGGCGATGGCATCTACGTCAACCCGTTCCCGGATGAGAAGCCCAAGTTCGTGATTGATCAGAGCAACGTCGACCAGTACAAAGACAAGCTGTCTCCCGGTCAGGTTGCGATGATCAAGAAGTACGACGATTACTTCATGCCGGTGTATGAGACGCACCGTACGGCTGCCTATCCTGACGACGTCATGAAGCAGACCGTAGAGAACGCCACCAAGACCGAATTGATCAAGGACGGCAATGGTCTGGGCAACTACGAGAGTGCCACGCCGTTCCCCATTCCCAAGAATGGTCTGGAAGTGATCTGGAACCACATCACCCGCTACCGGGGTGGGTCGGTTCAGCGGAATGTGGGACAGGTGACGCCGACGGTTGATGGGGATTACTCCGTTGTCCGGTTCCAGGACGAGCTGACCTGGCGGACCTACCTGACGGATTACAAGCCGGGTGACGATCCCAACGTCCTGTTCTACTTCAAGCAGGCAATCACAGCGCCGGCGCGCCTCGCCGGTAACGTACTGCTGGTCCACGAGACCATTGACCAGGTGGCTGAGCCCCGTCGTGCGTGGATCTACAACGCGGGTCAGCGTCGGGTACGTCGTGCCCCGCAGGTTGCCTATGACGGACCGGGTACCGCTGCCGACGGCATGCGTACCTCGGACAACTTCGACATGTACAACGGCGCGCCCGACAAGTACAACTGGGAACTGGTTGGCAAGCAGGAGATGTACATTCCCTACAACTCCTACAAGCTGATGGATCGCAATCTCAGCTACGACCAGATCATCAAGGCTGGCCATATCAATCAGGAATATACCCGTTACGAGTTGCATCGGGTATGGCATGTGCGTGCGACCCTGAAGAAAGGTGAGCGCCACGTGTACGCCCAGCGTGACTTCTACATCGACGAAGATTCCTGGCAGGCGTCTGTCATCGACCACTATGATGGCCGGGGCGAGCTGTGGCGTGTTGCAGAAGCTCACGCAGTGCAGTTCTACGATCAGGTGGTGCCCTGGTACGCGATCGAAGTCCTCTATGATCGTCTGTCCGGTCGTTATCTGGCGCTGGGTCTGACTAACGAAGAAGCCGATCCCTACGAGTTCGGTATCAAGCGCAGTTCGCGTGATTACACGCCAGCGGCGCTGCGCAGGGCTGGAACGCGGTAAGCGTCACCAGGCCGGCAATAGCGAAGGCGGACCATCTGGTCCGCCTTTTTTTATGCTGAGAGCTCATAATGTTAAAAAAACGGCGCTCAAACAATTTGTTACACGTCAAAGTTTTGCAGGCGTGCCCCCACTTGGTTTAACCTTCCTCTAATACTAAAGGCGTACCCGAAGCAGGACGTCAATCAAAAGTCATTGGGCATATCCAATACCGGTTGCGGTGCTTCCTGCTATCGCGGGTCGGTTTGAACATGGGGCAGTGCGTGAAACCATTCAGTGACGGTCGAGCCGCCAACGACGAATTCCAGTCTGCGAACAAGGGGCTCCAGAGAGGAGAGCTGGTCCGGGACCTTTTGCGTCAGCGGGTGAAGGTACCTGATCTTCCCTCGGATTTTATGGCCAGGCCGCATCTGAATGCTCAGCTTGCAGAGGCGATCCGGGCCGCCACCACTGTCTTCATTGAAGCGCCGAGCGGATTCGGAAAGTCCTGCTCCATCCTCAGTGCAATGAAGTCGCGCGAGAGTGGCAGTGATGTACTGCGCTGGATTTCTCTGACCAATCAGGAGAACGCGCCGGTCCGATTTCTCACGCTGCTGTCCATGGCACTCGAATTGCCGGAGGAGCTGGAGAGTGCCTTGCAGGGCGGCGCCAGTTTTTCTGACGCACTGGCTATGTTGCTGGTGGCCTGGTCGCGTCAGGCAAGGCCGGATCTCCAGGTACTCGTTCTGGATTCGTTCCAGGCGCTGACCAATCCGGCGGCAACGGCGCTGGTTCACCAGTTATGCCGGGATCTGCCGAAAAGCCTCTGCCTGTTCGTCGCTTCCCGGTGTCATCTTCCCTTTGAGACCCACCAGCTTGAGTTGGAGAATCGGTTCGTCCGGATCGGTTCGGAATCCCTGGAGTTCAGTCGCTCCGAGACTTTCGAATTTTTCAGGCAGTCACCCGACGGAGGTGGGCTGACAAGTGTCGCGATCGACCGCCTGTATGACCTGACCGAGGGTTGGCCGACGCCTCTTGCCCTGTATCGGCGGGAATTACAGCGTGGCCCTGATCGCAAACCCCTGCAGGAGTGCGCGAGTGTCGAGCGCTTCCTCAAGGACACGGTTCTGGGCCAGCTGACACCGGCGCAGAATCGTTCCATTCGGGCGGTGGCCGAACTGGAGCTGTGTTCCGACGATCTCTTTTTCATACTGCAGGAACGGTTGGCCGAGGCAACCATGCTGCCTTCCGAGATGTGCGAACGAGGGATCCCTGTTCGGCCAATGCCGGGCAGGGGCCGCTGGTATCGTCTGAATCCTTTGCTGCAGGAATGGTTGCAGACACAGGCCATGGCGGGCTACAGCGAGCGTATGGTGCTTGCCAGTCGCTGGTTCAGCCGGCAGCAGCAGTTTCCCGAGGCGCTGCGCTATGCACTGCTCGCCGGCGATGGTGACGAGGTCATCCGGATTGCGTCAGAAAGTTCCGAAGCCCTGTTGCTGGGGCAGGATACGGCATCGTTGCTGCGGCTCAGGAAGAGCCTGCCTCCCAGGCTTCTGGAGCACAGCGGCCGGCTGCGCATTGTTTACAGTTGGGTCCACGCCATCGGCGGTCAGTTCCGACAGGCCCGTGCTCTGATTGATGGCCTTGCTGGTGAGGAGCGATCCCAACACGCTGCGCGTCTCGCCGCCTTGCAGGCATTTATCCTTCGAGGTGAGGGAAAGGTTCTGCCGGCACTGGACTTCGCGGACCAGGCACTGGCGGACGAAACCCTGTCACCGCAAGGGCAGTTGGTGACCCAGATGGTCCGCTCCAGTGCCCTGTGTGCGGCAGGTCGATTCCAGGAAGCAAGGGATGCCAATCGCGCGGCCTCCCGGTTGGCCCGGGAGGCGGGCGATTCGGGTTCGGAGGCATTGGCCGTGTATTCCCATGCCCGGATCGAGTTGGGCAAGGGGGCGTTGCGGCATGCGGAGCAACTGCTGCGGACCGGCCTGGATACCGCGATTCAGGAGCTTGCACGGCCTGCAAGGATTGGTGAAACCCGTCTGCAACTGAACCTTGTGCTGGTCTTGTGGCATCAGGGGCGGTTTGACGAGGCGGATCGTCTGTTGGTGCTGTGCGGGCGTCACGCCGAGCAGACACGGGACCTGGGTTTGTTGCTGGCCATGGCCATTCGGGTTCTGATTTGCCGTGCCCAGCAGCGCCTTGACGATGCCTTCGTCTGGATTGGTCGGGCCGAACGGACGATGCATTCCTGGCAGGTGGACGAATCCCTCTTTGTGCCTGTACTCGAGGCACTCAAGGCCAGTTGCTGGCTGGCTCAGGGCCAGCCGGATAGCGCCTTTCACGCCTTACAGCGTTTGCAGCCATACCGCGATGCCGGGTGTGTGCCGGAGTTATTTCCGATGATGCCCGGCTTGCTGGACTGTCTTGAGGTTCGGATACACCTTTCCCGGGGCGATCTTGTCCGGGCGCGGGAAACCCTGCTAAAGACAGCGCGGCAATATCAGGAAAGGATTCCCTGGGGCGTGGAGCTTCATGTGAAGTTGCTGGATGCCGTGCTGCTCCACGACGAAAAGGGCCTGGCCGCTGCCCGAAAAGCGCTGGTTGCGGCGGTCGAGGAAGCGACGCCAGAGCATTTCATCAGTCCATTTGCCGAATTGCGTGGCGAGCTCCAGGGATTGATGGAAAAGTGCAGCGATCAGTTGCCAGACTCCCGGTTCAAGCAGTCACTGGCCGAGCTGTTCGGCCTGCGTTCCGAAGACGGGAACGCGGATACCCTGCAGGAACCGATCAGTGAGCGGGAGCAGGGGGTCCTTGAACTGATCGCCCAGGGACTTTCGAATCAGGAAATTGCCGACAAGCTCCACATTTCCCTGCACACGGTGAAAACCCATGCCCGGCGGATCAACGCCAAGCTGGAGGTTCGGTCCCGGACCCAGGCTATTGTCCGGGCTCGGGAGTTAGGACTGCTGTAGCTTTCAGTTCGCCGATCCGCTGGTCTTTCTCGGCCCATATTTCGCCGATCCATCGCTGGAAGTCGGTACGGATGTCCCGGTTATTCTCATAGTCCATCCCCAGAAAGCGGGCGGGAATCTCCCGCACCTGCACATCCACAATGATGTGCCGGACCCTGCCACACAGATAATCCCAGAAGCCCGTGTGATGCCCCGGATAAACGATCGTGATGTCCAGCATGGTATGGATCATGTCGCCCATCGCTCCGAGTACGAACGCGGTTCCGCCTGCACGAGGCTTCAGCAGGTGAGTGTAGGGCGATTTCTGGCGCCGGTGTTTTTCATCGGTAAAACGGGTGCCTTCCATGAAATTGAAAATGGTGACGGGCGTGTACCGGAATTTCTCACAAGCTGCCTTGGTCGCTTCGATATCCTTGCCCTTCAGCTCCGGCCGTTTCGCGATTTGTTCCTTGGTATGGCGATGCATGAAGGGAAAATCCAGTGCCCACCATGCAACCCCCAGCAACGGGACCCAGATGAGTTCCTTCTTGAGGAAAAATTTCAACAGGGGGATCCGGCTGTTCATGACGTACTGGATGGCCGGAATATCGGCCCAGCTCTGGTGATTGCAGGTGACGAAATACCAGTGCTCACGACTCAGGTTGTCAACGCCGCGCACGTCCCAGCGTACCTTGTGGAGAAGGTCCATCAGCAGATTGTTGAACCCGATCCAGATCCTGGCAATCCAGTTAAGAATCCGGGTGCAGACTCTCCGGAGTGGGTCTGCGGGGATCGCCAGTTTTACCAGGGCAACAATCAGGAGTACGGGGAGCAGGACAAGTGTGTTAAGCAGAATCAACAAGGCCGCCAAAGTTCCCTTCAGCGGCGCAGGCAGGCTATCAAGCATTCGGTTGTATCTCTGTCTGAAACTTGTTTAGGAGAGGGGTCAGCCTTCGGCGTTATCCGATAACGCGGTATTGCGGGGCAGCAGCCGGTCCTCAGAGCGGGTCGATGCCAGCTGCTGGAGGGTGGTGAGATTCCGATCCTTGACCGTTGCCCGAAAGTCATCGTCGTAGAACTCCAGGTTGTTGTAGTGGATCATACCCCGGATTTCTTTTACATATTCCTTCCCGCGTTCGGAATAGCCAAGGAGGCCTTGGGCCATTTCGATGCCTGACAAAGGACGCTTCTGCTCTCGATCCTGGACCCGGATTTCGCGAAGCGATTGATAAGTGGCGTGCCGATTCAGGTTCTGAATGTAAGCCCTGATGGAGCCGTAGGGGGATGAAAAGCTCGCCACTTCGTGGTTGGCGCCTTCAACCCGATGTCGGGGCACCAGACCGCAGCCCTTGCTGAAGCACCACTGGCCGAACAGGTTGTTGCCTTTTCTCGCGAAGCGGGACGTTCCCCAGGCGGATTCATTGGCGGCCTGGGCCATGATCAGGGACGGGGGAATCACATCCAGCCGTTTCTCAAGCAGACGCCACTGTTCCTGGCTGCCCGGCGCCGCATCGATTTTCAGGCGGTCTGCCTGGCCCTGCAGCCACTTTTTCTCCCGAGCCGTCAGGGAGGGCTTTTGCTTCAACCGCATCAGGTAATTTCGCTCAAGCAGCACCCGGGAATTGGCCAGAACGATACGTGGGTACAGGAAGGAGAAGAAGGCGGCCTTTTTCTCGGTGGTATCCCTGATCTGGCTGAAGTCCGGCAGGGGTTCCCGGGCCCAGTCGGGCAATTGGGGAAGATCTTTCAATGCCAGCGCACTGTGGGTGTTGGTGTCGAAGCCAGAATTCGGTACCGGCACATAGAAACCACCACCGATCGCAAAGGCGATAAGCGGCAGTATCAGAACCAGAGCCCGTTTCCCTGCAGACATAAAACCTCTCGTCAGAACCGATATGACAATGATTATAACAGGTTATACGGGCGAATCTCCGATTGGATCCGATCCTGCGCCAGAGACTCAGGGCAATCGCGTTGCCATCACCAGTCCGACGGCCTGTTCACCGCTGTTGGTGTCACGCAATCTCAGGAACAGTTGGGAGTGATCGTCGGAATAAAAGCCATCCAGAGTGAGGTTGCCACTGGTGAATGACACCTGGCCATTGATGGCGCCGCTCTGGGTGTAGGCAAGCGTCTGGTCGATTGACGAAGAGGCCGGCGGGACCACCTGATTGCCGGAGATGGTATTGACCACCGACAGTACATCGCCCTGCAGGGACGCGACGGTATTCGATTGTATCGTCAACACAGTGTTATCGAAGTGTCGCAGGTGGTTGGTACTGGAGGACAGGCCAAGAGCCACGCCTTGCAGGCGATAGCGTCCTGATGTTGGGGCGGCTGTGGAGGGTTGTGGCGCGGCAATAAGCAGGCCATCCCCCACCGGACTGTCATCGAGGTTGAAGGCGAGCAGCGATCCGTCAGGTGTGCTGGCGCCAACCCCCGCTTCTGGTTGATCGAAATCGCCGGAACGGCTGTTAACATCAAGATTCAGGCGCCCGATGTCTTTATCGCCTGTGCTGAGCCGGGAAGTACGGCTGCTCACCAGCCAGGGGCTGGCCAGGGTTCCACTGGCGTCCCGGGTAACCGTACCACTGTTGTCCTGGCGAACGGTCGAGAGTTGCAGGTCCTGGGTGATATTGCCGGATCCGTCAATGGACCAGGTGCCCAGACCACTCTCGAAGGCCAGCGGGGTGGATGTGCTGTTCGGGTCGTTGAAGCGGGTGGACAGGTACAGGGCGTTATAGTCCTTGTTCTGGATGACCGTTGGATCGAACGTGTCACTTCCGGTCGGGCGTAACAGGTGCAGCTCGAATATCGACTGATAGTTCTTTTCAAGCGTCTGCTTGCGGCGCAGTTGATCACCATTCACCTCCAGTTCGATCGCCTTGCCCGCGTCGAAGTAACCCGCGAGCACCCGATCGGGCCCGACGGTGCTGTCGACTGGCGTACTGGTGAAGGCATCCAGATAGTAGGGGTTTCTTGTCCAGCCGGTGATCCGGGAGCTGCCGCGCCCGGTGATGCTCTGATAGAGTGAGCGCCCCGCCAGAAGCCGGGTGTCGTCTTTCAGTGTGGCCGCGCCGGGCGAGGAAGAGTGGGTGTTTCGCTCCCAGTACTCCGAGCCCCTGAGAAAGAATTGATTCGCGTCGGCGTGGAGCAATAGTTCCCGGTCATAGGGGATGTCCGTGGCCAGGGAGGTGACCCGGATGTTAAAGGCGTCGAAACTGGTCAGGGTCAGCGCTGGATAGACGTAGCCCACCCCCGCAGTGTCCTCTAGTCTTTCCTCCTGGGCAGTTTGCACCGTCCATTGTCCGGCGCCACTGATGCTGGGTTCCGCAAAGGACTGCCCCAGCCCTACACCGAGGAAAACGGAATTGTAATCGGCGGAACTGGCACTGATCTTTCCGGAAGACGCCTCGTCGAGCAGGGCGTAGTCCGCCATCGCTGATACGTAATGGGCGAAGTCGCCCCTTTGGTGGAGAAGATCGAGGGCGGATTGCACCGTGGCTGTTTCGGGGATGTCGATTTCAAAATCCTGGATCTGGTCAGCCAGTGTGGACCATACGTATTTGTTAAGACAGAGTTGGCCGGACGCATCGTCGACACAATCCAGAATACTCGCCAGTTCCCCCGGGGTATAGCTGGCCAGGCCATAGCGCACGAGGTATTCCGAGAAAGGGTTCACCTTTATGTCGCGGTCGGAATCGGCGGCGAGGGCACGCATCCGGACATTGCCGTAAGTCGCGTCGATGACCACATTGGGCGCCAATGGCTGCCCATTCTCAAAGGCAATGATGGTGTAGCCGGCTGGATCCAGGCGCGTCGTGGTCTTGACGCTGCTTACCTTCTGAAGGGCCGTGTTGGTGAGGTAGACGCTGACGGTATCTGGCTGGACGATCCGAAGCTGACGGCGTGTCAGCTCTCCGTCGGGCGCGACACTGCCAGGAACTTCCATGGTGATACGGACCTCGTTGGACGCCAGGTCGCTATTGTTGGTGGAGTCGCCGGTGCTGCTGTTGCTGAAATCGTCGACAGGGTTCTTGACCCCGGCAAAGTCATTCGGCTCGCTTCGCGCGCCACTTATCGCCTGTTCGCCACTGCCGCAGCCTGCCAGGAGGGCAGTCGAAAGAGACAGGCAAAGTCCCAGCTTCCAATACATGTGAGGCCTTCCGTGCTAGAAATTCGGAGGTCTCAGTCTAACAGTGCAAGGGGGGAGAAATCGTGAAGAAAGGCACGAAACCGGGGCCCATGGATCCGGGCCCCGGTTTTATGGGTCAGAAATAGACTTTGATACCGGCCAGAACGCCTTCGTCCAGATTGATATCGCCACGGTAGGGGGCATCCAGATCGGTGTTGAGGTACCGATAGCCCGCGAATACCTCGGCGTTGCGAATGACCCGGTAGCTGCCGCGCAGTTCCAGGTTGGTCATGTCATCGGAATCGCCGAAGGACAGAATGCTTGGCGCATAATGCAGAGAACCGGTGAAGGACAGGCCCGGCACCCGAGGCAGGTTCACGGTTGCGTAGCCGCCGATGCCGAGGGCGCCACCATCCAGTTTGTGGTCATCCCAGGCAATGCCCTTTACGCCAATGCCGGCTGTTGTCGGCAGGTTGCCGAGGGCAGTGCGGCCCTGAGCGTGGAAGTCCAGGTTGGCAATATGGCGGCTGCCCTCGTGATAGGTGTACCCGGCGCCCAGCTGGGTATCGTTGTTGGAGCCGAAGAAATCCACTTGTCCCTTGACGGAGTTGTTGGTCAGGCTCAGGTCGACATCACCCGCATACGCGAACGGTGCCGAGGCCAGGGTAATCAGGATTACTGAAACACGGGAGACTTTCATTCTTCTACCTTCCTGTTTTCGGATTGTTGATACGCGTCGGACAGCGCGTCCTCGTCTTCGGACGGTACCCGGTATTCCTCATTTGCCCAGGCACCGAGATCGATCAGCTTGCAGCGCTCAGAGCAGAAGGGCCGGTACCGGTTATCTTCGGACCATTCTACGGATTGCTTACAGGTGGGGCATTGCACAAACATGGCGATTTTTTCAGGTTGATGACTCGAAGCCGGCAGACCGCGACTGGATTCACGATGCTGCCGATGCGGGGCAGTATTGTTCCAGTACTGCCCGCAACATTTCAATATTGACAGGCTTTGCAACGAAGGAATCCATGCCCGCACGACGGCATCGTTCTTCGTCCTCTTCCATGGCGCTGGCGGTCAGGGCCACCACTGGAACATGGCGGGTGTGGTGGCTGGCCTCCCACTCACGGAGTCTTCGGGTTGCCTCAAAACCGTCGACTTTCGGCATCACGCAATCCATGAAGATCAGATCAAAAGGATGCCATTGCCAGAGTGCGGCGGCGGCTTCGCCATCGTTGGCGGTCATGACATCGCATCCGAGCTTTTCCAGAAGCCGGCGGGTCAGTGTCCGGTTGACTGGGTTGTCTTCCACCAGAAGCACCTTCATGCGGCCGCAGGGCAGTTCACGCCGTTCGGTGGTGTCGGTGACCGCCTGCAGAGAAAAGCGGGTCAGGAACCGGCGTTCGTTGTTATGGCCGTCCGAGAACAGCTGGTTCAGAATCGGCATCAGGCAGGATTCGCGCAGCGACTTGCTGAGAAACGCATCGGCCCCCGCCTGGCGAAAGTGCTCGGCATCGCCCCGCTGTGGGTTGGACGAGAGGATCAGAAGACGCATGTTGCTCCACAGGGGATTGCCCCGGATCTGCCGACAGAGCAGATCGCTGTCCATGTCCGGCACAAAACCATCAAGGATGATCGCATCGAACGGTTCCCTGCTGTCGAACGCCTGCCGGATGGAGGTCAGGGCTTCGCCGGCGGATTTGACCGCTTCAATATGAACGTCATAGCGGGACAGCATTTCCAGTGTGATTTTCCGCGACAGTTCGTAGGAATCCACCACCAGAATCCGGCGGTCACGGACCATGCGGGTATCCGGTCGAACCCGTGCCGAGCTCTCCGGCGCAATTGGCAGGGTCAGCTCCACCCAGAAGGTGGACCCCTCGCCCGGGCGGCTTTCCAGGTCCAGCGAGCCGTCCATCAGCTGTACGAGCTGGCGACAGATGGTCAAACCCAGTCCCGCGCCCGGCAGCTGCCGCTGGAACTGTTGGCCAAGCTGTACATAGGGTTCATAGACCAGCGGAATGTCCTCCGGGTTGATGCCGACTCCGGTGTCTTCCACCGAAAGCCGGAGCCGGGCCTTGTCGTCCCGACGCCCGAGCACCTCGATGCTGATCAGCACGTGACCTGAGTCTGTGAATTTGATGGCGTTGGAGACGAGGTTCAGCAGAATCTGCCGAATGCGAACCGGATCGCCCTGCAGCGCCCAGGGGAGGTTTTCGTCGATTCGCAACTCCAGTGCCAGACCCTTCTCACGGGCGCGGCTGCCAAGCATGTGCACCAGATCGTTCAGGGTTTCCCGCAGGTCAAACGGAATCTGGTCCAGAACCAGTTTGCCCGCCTCCATGCTGGAAATGTCCAACAGGTCGTTGATGATGGCGGAGAGCGATTCCGATGCATTGAGCAGCGTGTTCACATAGTCCCTCTGTTCCTGGTCAAGCGGGGTGTCGGTGAGCAGGTTGGCGTAGCCCAGTACCGATTGCAGAGGAATACGCAGTTCGTGGCTGACGTTCGCCAGAAACTGGTTCTTGGCGTGATTGGCGCGTACGGCCTCGTCCCGCTCTCCCTGGGATTGCAGAGTGGTCTGACGCAGGGAGCGGGTGTCCTCAAGAATCTGCAGACGCATCTTGTTCAGCGCCTGTTCCAGTTCCGACAGTTCGTCCGGCCTGCGAGGCGCTTTACGCCTCAGGCGAAGGGGCTCGACCAGGGCGTCCAGATTCAGCTTCGCCGCATAGTCCGCCATGGCCTCGAGGTGACGCGACAGGGTAAACCGGACGATGAGCAGTAGCCCGAGGGTGCCGAGCATCACCACCAGGGACACGAGCAACAGTGTCAGAAGCGCAGTGCCACGGAGGTCTTTGTGGATCTGTTCGACCGAAGACACCAGCGTAAGCGTGCCGACCCGTTGTGGCTCCTGGAAGCTGGAGCGGTCGAAAATCAGGGGAAAGGTCTGGGATATGACCCGGCCACTTGGATAGGTGCCGGTGGAAAATTCCTCTCCGGTCGTTGTAGCCACCTGGGCGTACTGGATGGCAGGGACGGCCTTCATGTCATCAAGGCTGTTGGCGACCTCGCTGAAATTCATCAACCAGAGGTTGTTGCTCATGCCGCCTGACACCAGTTCAGCTGCCTTGGTCTGGGTGTTCATCAGATCGTTCTTGCGCCGGTCAAACTCGCCGATCATCTGAACGCCCGTTGCTGCCAGGGACAGGACGAGGCTGAAAAGCAGCACGTAGACGAGCAACCTGGCGGCCAGCGGTCGGACGCCCCATCGCTTTAGAAACCGGTTTGAAGGCAAGACGCAACTTCCCTGTGTCGACTACAAAATCACCAACCGATTTTAACAGACTGTCAGGACTTCGACACGTTTATCGCTCTCCTCCGTCACGAAGCGAAATCGGACGTTGAGGTCGTAGAGGTGAGCGCCATAAACACGCTCCTCGTCCCGGCCCCGGCGAAAGGAGGGCCTGGGATCGTATCCCACCACATCTTCGATCAGGGCTCTGAGATCCGGATAGGCATCTGCGGGGAGTCCGGCAAGCTGGGCCTCTGCTTCTTCCAGAAACCGCACTGGCCATCGCTCGGTAGGAGGGGCGTCGGCCCAGCCAAGACTGGCTTCGGGCAGGGCGTCGGCGAACGGAAGATAGGGTTTGATATCGAGAATCGGTGTGCCTTCGATCAGATCGTGGTCGCTGATCTTGAGGGCCAGTTTGCCCTCTTTTCTAATCAGCCCCTCATTCCGTACGACCGACAGGCCAAGGCTGTTTGGCCGGAAGGGTGAGCGACTGGCAAACACGCCCATCTTTCGGTTTCCACCCAGGCGAGGCGGACGCACAACCGGTCGCCACTCCGCGCGCACCGCCTCGTGAAACTGGAAAATCAGCCAGAGATGGCTAGCGGTTTCCAGCCCTCGAAACGCGTCTTCCCGATCAAAGGGCGCCTGGATGACCAGTTCTGCATGCGCGTGCTTCGTCAGACCCGGCTGGCGGGGCACACCGAATTTGTCCTTGAAGCACGAGTGGGTAATGGCCACTGGCGTTAATGTGAGGGCTTCGTCTGAGGGTCTGGAAGGGTGTCTGGGCATGATCAGCGTTGTTCGATGGTGCCGGAGAAATACATTTCGATTCTGAAAAGAAGCGATGCCTGGTCGGTAAAGTTTTCATCCCGCGGAAATTCCAGTCCGGGAATCAGCTCGGCATACAGCCAGTCGCTGTAAACCCGATAGCGCCAGGTCAAATCTGCGAAAACGGACGTTGTCCGCCAGGAAGGCTGGCTTTCACCCAACACCCCGATCCGGGGAATCAACCGGGAGCGGCTGTTCAACTGTTTACGGACCGCGAGGATCTGGGCTGCCTTGAATTTCCGGTCACTATGCACCCATTCCAGTTCTGACGACGAGGAGAAGTCCCAGCCATCGGCCAGGTACCGGCTTGCGCCGAACCAGGTCCGGGCACCCCATCCGCTTTGATGGTAATAGTAGACCCGTTGGCGGGTGCCAAAGGTCCAGATCGGGCCGGGTTGCCAGGATTTGCGGGCGGTCATGCGCCAGAAAGCATCCGGGGGCAACCGTAAACGACCGCCAATGTCCGTGGAAAAGTTGATGGCGTCGCCGATGAGCGTCAGATACCGCAAGGCGCCTGTGGCCTGGGTTTTGGTCCGGTCCGGCTCGGTGAGCAGACGATCCCGCTGGCGTTCCTCCAGGGGGATCTGTTCCTCGCTCTCGCTTTCAATCACCAGCCGGAGTTTGCGGCGCGTGGTTGGGATGTCGAGGCGAAAACGGGCTTCCGGTTCAAACTGCGCAGGATTGCTGTACTCGGACTTGGTGGCAAAGCCCAGACGAAGGTAGCTTTCGTTGTTCGGCAGGGACTGTGTCGAACCCGACAATGTCCGATCCGCCCAGGCGCCAAGCCTCTGTATGCGAGGTCCCTGAATACGTTCCTGGCGAATCACCCAGTCGGTAAAGCTGGTCCAGTAAGTATCCCGAGGTTCGGCCCAGTATTCATCCGGAGTGAAGGTGTAGTCGATAACCGGTGCGTTCTCAGGCGAGAGGCGTTCAGAGATTGGCTGTTCACGGATGTCGAACACCGGTTCGGCAGCAAACGCAGGCATGGCCGACAGTGACAGTAAACACGCAAAGCCGGCAGGGGCCAGCGGCCGAAATCGTTCAGTCAAAATCCACCAGGAAACGGTTGTGCAGATCAAGAACCTGGCGCTCCACGTCGTTCATCGGACGATCATTGTCGATGACATCGTCGGCCCGCTCAAGACGTTTTTCCCTGGGAATCTGGGCACCAATGATCCGTTCTACCTGATCCCGCGGATTATCATCGCGAGCCATGGTGCGCTCGATCTGAACGGAGACTGGCACATCGACAACAACAATGCGGTCAACCAGATTATGCTGGTCGGTCTCCAGCAACAACGGTGAGACGAGGAGCGTATAGGGCAGGTCATAGTCAGCAGGACGAAGTTGGCGAATCAACTCATCCCGGATGATGGGATGCAGCAACGACTCAAGCCAGGCACGTTCTGACGGATCATTGAACACGATCTGCCGGAGCCCGGCGCGATCCAGACCGCCCTCAGGCAGGAGAATCCCGGTACCGAAATGCTCGGCGATGCGCGCCAGTGCCGGGGTTCCCGGCTCCACCACCTCTCGGGCCACATCATCCGCATCCACCCAGTGGACCCCGAGGTTGCCAAACAGCCTGGCCACCGTGGATTTTCCGGATCCGATGCCTCCCGTCAGACCAACGACAACCATCAATCAGACTCCGAGGAAGGCAAACCAGAAGGTCTTGATCTGGGGGCCGAACCACAGGCACAGCAGCCCCGCAGAGGCTAGGTAAGGCCCGAACGGAATCGGAACCTCGCGACCATGCTTGCGGAAAACCATCAGGGCAATGCCAACTACGGCGCCGACGACTGACGACATCAGGATAACCGCGGGCAGCAATTGCCACCCGAGCCAGGCGCCGAGCGCGGCCAGCAATTTGAAGTCTCCGTGGCCCATGCCTTCCTTACCGGTGACCAGCTTGAACAGCCAGTACACGGACCAGAGCGACAGGTAACCGGCAACCGCACCCCAGAAGGCGTTGGTAAACTCGGTCAGACCGCCGAAATAGTTCAGGATCAAACCCAGCCACAGCAGGGGCAGGGTAATGTTGTCCGGCAGCAGCTGAGTGTCGAAATCAATCACTGTCAGAGCAATCAGGCACCAGACCAGTACCAGGGCCCAGAGAGCGGTGGTGTTCGGCCCGAGAACCGCAACCGTAACCACGGAGAAAATGGCGGTCAGCGCCTCGATGATCGGATAACGTGGAGAGATTCCGGTTTTACATGAGGCACATTTGCCACGAAGCAGCAGATAGCTCACAACGGGAATGTTTTCCCAGGCCCGAATCCGGTGACCACAGGAAGGGCAGGTTGAGGCCGGTTTCGACAGTGTTACCGGCTCATCCCGATTGCGGGCCTTTTCCGGAACCTCCAGGAACTCCTCACACTGGCACCGCCATTCCTGATGCATCATCTTCGGCAGTCTCAGAATGACAACATTCAGGAAACTGCCGATGCAGAGTGAAACCAGAGTGATTGTCAGGTACAGCAGCCAGGGTGTGGCGAAAAATACATCCAATAGCGCCATCAACCCACAACCTTACCCATCTGGAAGATCGGCAGATACATGGCGATGATCAGGCCACCTACGAGGACACCCAGTACAGCCATGATCATGGGTTCCATGAGGGCCGTGAGGTTGTCGACCATGTCGTCGACTACGCCTTCGTAATGTTCGGCGACTTTAGCAAGCATGTCGTCCAGATTGCCAGATTCTTCACCGATGGCGGTCAACTGAACGGCCATAATCGGGAAAACGTCCTGTTGGCGCATAGATGCCTGAAGTTGCGTACCACTGGATACATCGCTTTTGATTCGAGTGATTGCGTCACGGTATACCGCATTACCGGTGGCGCCCGCCACCGAATCGAGAGCATCAACCAAAGGAACGCCAGCGGCGAATGTCGTAGACAAAACGCGGCCGAACTTTGCAACAGCAGATTTGTCGAGGATCTCGCCAACGACCGGGAGCTTCAAAACGTATTTGTCTACAAGATCGGAAAATTTTTGTGATCGACGCCTTGATTCGCGAAAGACGAACAAAGTGCCGGCAATCGCGATCAAAACCACGAACCACCAGCTCTGCAGCCACTCAGAAAGATTAACAACCATTTGGGTGAATACCGGTAGCTCGGCACCAAAACCCTCAAAGAGATTTTGAAATTGTGGAACAACCTTCACCAACAATATCGCAGTCACAATAATGGCAACGACGACGACAGCGACAGGATAGGTCATTGCCTTTTTTACCTTTTTCTTCAAGAGCTCCGTCTTTTCAAGGTATGTTGCAATCCGATCCAGCATTTGCTCCAGAGCACCGGCTTTTTCACCGGAGTCCACCAAGTTGCAGTACAAATCATCGAAGTGTTTCGGGTGTTTTCTCAGAGCGCCGGCGAAGCTGGTACCAGAGGAGATATCATTGCGAATCTCTATCACCAGTTCCTGTAGCCCCTTATTTTCCAGGCCATCAGCCACAATGTCGAAGCTTTGAACCAGTGGTACCCCGGCTTTCATCATGGTGGCCAGTTGACGGGTCAGCATCGCAATGTCAAACGGGGTGATTTTTTTGCTTCCACCAAACAAGGGCTTGGGCTTTTTCTTTACCTTATCCGGAATTATGCCCTGTTTTCGGAGCTGGGCCTTGACGAGTGCCAGATTTGAGCCCGTCAGCTCCCCCTTGGTTTTGTTGCCTTTGCGATCTTTGCCTTCCCATATATAGGAATCCAGCTTCTGCGCTTTTTCTGCCATGCTTAATCCTTCGTCACGCGATTGGCTTCCTCAAGGCTGGTCACACCCTGAATCACTTTCAGGAGGGCGGACTGGCGCAAGTTCTGGAAGCCTTCTGCCTGAGCCTGCTTTGCAATTTGGATGGAGCTGGCTTCTTCCATAATCATGTTCGCCAGCTCATCGGTTATCTTGACCACCTCATAAATACCGACGCGGCCTTTGTATCCTCCATTGCATTTATCACAGCCCTTGGGGCGGTACAACGTGAAGCCTGTATCAATTTGTTCTTGTGTGAACCCCTCCTTCAAAAGCACATCGTGAGGAATGTCCGCCGCTTCCTTGCAGCTGTTGCACAGTCGGCGACCGAGCCGCTGCGCGATGATCAGGCTGACAGAGGTTGCTATGTTGAAGGCCGGGACGCCCATGTTCATCATTCGGGTCAGGGTTTCGGCGGCGCTGTTGGTGTGCAGGGTTGAGAGTACAAGGTGCCCCGTCTGGGCCGCCTTGATGGCAATATTGGCCGTCTCGAGGTCCCGGATCTCGCCCACCATGATGACATCCGGGTCCTGACGCAGGAATGCCCGTAGTGCCTCGGCGAACCCGAGCCCGACTTTGGTATTCACGTTGACCTGGTTGATGCCCTCCAGGTTGATCTCCGCCGGGTCTTCCGCCGTGGAAATGTTGCGTTCGTTGGTGTTCAGAATATTAAGGCCGGTGTAAAGGGAAACAGTCTTTCCCGAGCCGGTGGGGCCGGTTACGAGAATCATGCCCTGCGGCTGTTCCAGGGCTGCAAGATACATTTCCTTTTGCTCAGGCTCGTACCCCAGCACATCAATCCCCAGCTTGGCCTGGCTCGGGTCGAGAATCCGCAGAACGATTTTCTCCCCCCAGAGAGTGGGGAGGGTGTTCACCCGGAAATCGATGGCCTTGGTCTTGGACAGCTTCATCTTGATCCGGCCATCCTGGGGAACCCGACGCTCGGAAATATCCAACTGCGCCATAATCTTGACCCGCGCGGAAATCTTGGGAGCCAGTTTGATAGAGGGCCGGGAGACCTCCTTCAGAATGCCGTCGGTACGGTAACGAACACGGTAGATCTTTTCATAGGGTTCAAAGTGAATGTCCGATGCGCCACCCCGAATCGCATCGAGCAGCATTTTGTTGACGTATTTGACGATAGGAGCGTCATCAACCTCGCTCGCGGTAACAGCACCTTCGTCTTCCTGTTCGCCACCTTCGGTCTCGACGCCTTCAAGATCTGCGTCTTCCAGATCACCCATGGAGGTATCCTGAGACTCAAGATATCGATCAATAGCTGCCCGGAGTTTCGATTCGTCGACGAGAATTGCATCGGTACTCAGGCCCGTATTGAACTTGATCTCATCCAGCGCCTGGATATTGGTGGGGTCGGAGACGGCAATAAAGAGCCGATTCCCTCGCTTATAGAGAGGCAATGCGTTGTGTTTTCGGATCAGCTTTTCATCGACCGCCTTCTCCGGGAGCATCTCGGGTAGGAAGGCGTCGAGGTCCAGGACCGACATCCCGAACTCCATGGCTGCTGAGAAAGCCAGCTTTCCGCTGTCGGCCAGATTGTTCTGGGTGAGATAGGTGATCAGCGGAATGCGGTTCTGGGATGCCTGGATGAACGCGTCTTTCGCTGTGTCCTCATCAAGGATGCCGTCGTCTACAAAACGGCGGGCCAGGCCTGTGAGCGTAACGTTGGTTTTGTTTGTCGCCATAAATGAGATCAGAAATGCGTTGTAAGTGTCTGAAACCGGACCGGGTGAATTGATCAGAGTTTAGATGGACTGGATTGCTTTGGAAAGGCAATGAGGCTTTTTGTTGATCTGCTTCAATGGACGAGGTCAATATTTGGCGACATGACGCTAAAACAAGGGTGACCAAAAATGTCAGAGGGTGACCCTGCTTGGCGGTGTTCGCCTTAGGTGTGATGGTGTGATGGATGTCACGAAAGTCGCCAGGCTACTGAATTTGCAAGCGGATTTTTATTTTCTCGCAATTGGCACGGAGAGTGCTTTGTAATTCTCAGGCTCAAAGCCGGTCGGGGTGGAATCTTCGACCCGGGCCACGATGAATTGATCAACGACAAACGAGGTCGATAATGAAAAAGATGCAAATCAATCACGCCCAGAAGGGTTTTACCCTGATCGAATTGATGATCGTTGTTGCGATCATCGGTATTTTGGCCGCCATCGCTATTCCGCAGTACCAAGACTACATCGCTCGTACTCAAGTCAACCGTGCTTTCGGTGAGATTGCGTCTCTGAAGACCGCTGTAGAAGAGCGTCTCTCCCGTGGTATCACTACTGCGACGTTGGGTGATCTCGGCTACACAGGCTCTAACCTGACGACCGAAACCACTACCAGTAACGCAAACTTCCCTGGCGGTGTGGGTAGTCTGGTTGCAACCATGGGGCAAAACGCTGCTACTGGTATAACTGGTGCTACCATTACGCTTTCTCGCACGGCTGATGGTGTTTGGTCTTGTACTGTAGCTGCCAACGGCGCGACTGCTTGGGATTCAAGCTTCGTGCCTGCTGGATGTAACTAAGTCTTAAATCGACTTAGTTACTACAGATTAAAATGAGGGGCCTCCGTGCCCCTCATTTTTATTCTAGAAAGGAAATGGAAAGGCTATGGTAAAAAAAGTGATACACCCTCTTGTTTGGTTGTTTGTGGCTCCGGCCTTCCTGTCCTATGTTTTTCCTGTCGGCCTTTACCCCTACCAGGATATGTTCAGGGATGTCCTGATGTTCTCCTCTGGGATGTTGTTGCTATGTCATGTGCTTTGGTCGAAAAAAATAAAGTTGTCTTGGCCCAATATAGCGATTTTTTTTCCTATCTTTATCTGTTCTCTAGCTATAAATAATTTTGTATCAGATTCTTCGGCTAGTTTTTCATTTAACTGGTACCTTCTTTCCTTTCTATTTATGGCGCTGATCGCATTTTCTGTGTCGTCTTATGCAGAAACGCACTCCAGAGAAAGCGTGGTCAAATTTATGGCTGTCTTTCTGGTGGTTACGTTCACCGTAGCAGCTGTATTTGGGCTTGCGCGTTTCTATGGAATTCTGGGATACCTTGTGCCACTCGTGACTGAGGATGGTTCAAGATTAATCGGTCCAATGGGGCAGCCCAATCTGATGGCGATCCTTGGAGCGATTGCCTTGAGTGGGATGCTATTTCTCTACCGAATCGACCAATTCAGGTCGAACTACATGTTTTTTTCTCTGATTGTCCTGATTTTCTATGTCGGTTGTCTCACAGGAAGTCGTTCGTGGTATATTGCCGCCACAATTGCGCTCTGGCCGGTTCTAGGGCGGGCGTTGTCCGGTGCTATGGTGTTCTTCAGGAGAAATGCTGCCGCCCCATCCAGTAAAATGTCCATGCAAATGTCAGTGGGCATTCTTTTTTTGTTCATTAGCGTTTCTATCCTTGCGCCAAAGCTTGATGATTTGATCGCTGACCCATTGATTGATTCTGGGTTTCTCGAACGGTCAAACGCCTCTGAAATGTATGAAAGGCGACATCTCATAGCCACCAATGGGCGATTGGATGAATGGGCTGGAATCTTGTCCAATCTGGATATTATGGATCACCCATGGCTCGGTTACGGGGTTGGTCGATATGGTGTTTTCAGCAATAAAGTAGCCTTGGCGACGAATAAGGAAACAAATGGTCAAATTTGGAATAATGCTCATAACATAATTCTGAACATTTTCGTGGAGTGGGGTCTTTTCGGCTTACTGATCTTTCTAAGCTTTTCTTTCTATCTTCTTTTCCTATTATTCAGGAATACCTCCACCAATGACGGCGGGTTTCTAAAATCGCTTGTAATAATATTTATTTTTCATAATCTCGTTGAATTCTCTCTTTGGTACCTCCCATTCCTGGGTATATTCATTGCCTCAGTCGTCTTGCTTGATAATTTTCGTCCTTTTTACTTCTCAAGTTCTTGGCTGCCTCGTGCGATAGCTATTGGGTTGCTTGCCGTTTTTTTGCCGCTTGGGGGATATGTCGGAAAGGATATGGTTAAAGTAACCCAGATAATGTACAAGCAAACTCCCGATTTTCTGGATCAGTTGGCCCTTCGGGATGCAGGTCGCAGTTCTATCGTTGGTGATGGGGCCTTATCGGTTTTGATATTAAGGTTTGGGCCTCCGGTTCACAATGTTCAGGCTGAATTATCGTGGGTTGAATCCGTTGCAGAGTGGCGGCCAGAACCTCTATATCTTCTTCGGAAGGCAACCTTGCTGGCTGCGGCTGGCGAGCAAGACAAGGCGTGCCAGTCTATACAGAAATCTATCTTTCTCTATCCGGACACTGTGCAATCCATTCAGGATGAGTTGTCCTACTTGTCAACGAAAGGTGATGTTCGACCAGAACGCTACTTCAAGTGCATTGCGAGTGGTGTCGGTCATTGGGTGAATTAGCAGATATCGCGAAAAAATTGGTTGCGCAAAGAGGTATCTGGCATCTTGATTGCTCTTTCTTGAGGGGATTGGTTAATAAAGGCATTGCAAATGACTGGTCAAAATAGAGGTTTCACTCTGATCGAACTCATGATTGTCGTTGCCATCATGGGAATCCTTGCTACAGTTTCGATTCCAATGTATCAGGGTTATGTCGCAAAAAGTCAGGTAAATCGGGCCGTTGGTGAGCTTGGAGCCTATCGGTCTGCTTTTGAGGCGAATCTCCTCGCTTCCAAAGTGATTTCGAATCAATCTCTCGGCTACTCCCCCTCAGATATCACAGTAGGGAATGCCGGACTACAAATCGGAAGCCTTAATCCGGACGGGTCTGGTCACCTTCAAGTGACGCTTGGCGGCAGGGCTCATCCCAATGTGACAGGTGCAATCATCCGTTTTGAGCGCACTGTAACGGGGCGTTGGTCTTGCGTCATCGATAGATCTGCAGCGCCGCGGTGGGATACCAGTTATAACCCTGGCAATTGCTCTGTGCTTTAATTTCCGTACTTGATTGTTATATTGATTCGAATCGAACTCTTAGCTCTGATTCTGCGTTAAGCTTGCCGAAACACCTTTCACAGAAGGATTCGGTATGAAGCTTCGCTTTCTTGGCGGCACAGGCACGGTTACCGGTTCACGCTACTTGTTGTCTGATGACAAACGCCGCTTGTTAGTGGACTGTGGCATGTACCAGGGCGTGAAAACCCTTCGACGGAGGAACTGGGCAAAGTTTCCGGTCGACCCGTCTACCATTGATGCCGTGGTGCTGACCCATGCCCACATCGATCACTCGGGTTATTTGCCGGCTCTGGTAAAGAATGGCTTCAAGGGCAAAATCTATTGCACCAAGGCTACCCACGAGTTGTGCAAAGTCCTTCTGCCCGATGCCGGCTTTCTGCAGGAGGAAGATGCCAAGTACGCGTTCCGGAAAAAATTCTCTAAACATGAAAAACCGGAGCCATTGTTTACAGAGAAGGACGCCTGGGAAGCTCTGAAGCATTTTGAATCACTCCACTATCATGAGGCGTTCCAGCCGGTTAAAGGCTTTGAAGCGAGTTTTACGCCGGCCGGCCATATTCTCGGCTCCTCCTGTGTCCATGTCACTCATCGTGAGTCATCCCGTACGGTTGTCTTCAGTGGTGATGTAGGACGTCAGCATGACCTGATAATGCGTCCGCCGGAGCCTCTCCAGAAAGCCGATGTGCTGGTTTGCGAATCCACCTACGGCGATAGGGAGCACCGGGACTCGGATCCGGAAAAGGAACTGGAAGATATTGTTACCCGAACGGCGGGTCGTGGCGGTATTGTGCTGATGCCGGCATTTGCGGTTGGTCGAGCCCAGATGCTTTTGTACGTGGTGCATAAGCTGATGGGGGAGGGGCGCATTCCCAAACTACCTGTGTTCCTGAACAGTCCGATGGCTATCAAAGCCACAGAAATTTTCTGCAAGCACCATAAAGAGCATAAGCTCAATACCCGCCAGTGCGAATTGATTGACGACAAAACCGAATTCGTCAGGACCGTCGACCAGTCCATTGAGCTGGATGGGGTTCGTTATCCCTGCATTATTATTTCGGCCAGTGGTATGGCGTCCGGTGGGCGTGTGCTGCACCACCTGAAAACGCTGCTGCCCAATCCCAGGAACAGCGTCGTATTCGCCGGCTTCCAGGCGCCCGGAACGCGGGGCGACGCTCTGGTGAATGGCGCAGACACGGTGAAAATTCACGGTGAGTACTGGCCTGTAAAGGCAGAGATTCACAACCTGGACTCGCTCTCCGCGCACGGAGACTATCGGGAAATATTGGCGTGGTTGGAGCAAGGCAGCCTGAAGCCTGAAAAAGTGTATGTGACTCATGGTGAGGTGGTCGCCAGCGACACGATGCGCAAACGCATCCACGAGGCTTTCGGGTGGCAGGCCGAGGTACCGGAGCTCTACGAAGAGGTGGATATCTGAGGTTAAATTTTCGTGTCAGATGACTGCGGGAGATGGGGTGAATTTTGATACCATAGGCGCAAACCCAGAAGCAGGAAGCACCACTGATGCACTACAGCTCCATCCTCCCGGATGTCATCAAGGTGGCGGATGCCGCCAGCGAAAAAGTTCTTCATATTTACGAGTCCAATTTCAAGGTCGAGTACAAGGAAGATCAGTCTCCTATCACGGCGGCCGATATCGCCAGTCACGAAGTGATTGTCCAGGGGCTGAGAAGTATCAGTCGGGATATCCCGATCCTGTCCGAAGAGGGGAAAAGCATTCCCTGGGAAGAGCGTCGGCATTGGCATCGCTTCTGGCTTATTGATCCGATTGATGGCACCAAGGATTTCACTCAACGCACCGGTGAATTTACCGTCAATATCGCCCTGATCGAAAATGGTGAACCGGTTATGGGCGTTGTCACAGCCCCGGCCCTCAAGGAGGCCTATTGGGGTGTTGTGGGTGAGGGTGCCTACAAGCGGGATCGCACGGGAAAAGTGCACCGCGTCCGCGTTGCCGAGCCAAAGGAGGCAAAACGGGTCGTCGCCAGCAAGAACCACCTGAACGAGGAGACTCGACAGTTCATAGATACACTGGGTGATCATGAGCTGGTTCAGGCCGGAAGTTCGCTTAAGTTCTGTCGGATTGCCGAGGGGCACGCAGATATCTACCCCCGCCTGGGGCCCACCTGTGAGTGGGATACGGCAGCTGCCCATGCGGTTCTTTTGGCGGCCGGAGGACGAATCGAGACACTGGAAGGCGAACCGCTGAAATATGGCAAGGAAAATGTCCTGAATCCGTTTTTTGTGGCTGCTGGAAGCTGGTACTTCTGAATTGTATGACTTGGTACGCCTTGCAGCATAGGCCCGGTCAGGGCGATCGGGCTGTTCAGCACCTCCAGAACCAGAACGTTGCGTGCTTTTACCCAAAGGTTGAAGTGGAGCGAATTCGGGGGGGCAGGCGCAAGGTGTGTCTGGAGCCGCTGTTTCCCGGATATCTGTTTGTCAATCTGGAACAGTCGGATCCTGTATGGTCCCGGCTCCGATCTACACGTGGTGTTCTTAGAGTGGTCGGTTTCTCAAACAAGCCTGCTCCCGTCGATGATCAAGTCATTTCTCAGATCAAGGCGGGTCTTGAAGAGATAAAAGGTCTGGGTGGGATCAAGGCCGGGCAGGAAGTGGAGCTAGAGGCAGGGCCGTTCAGGGGGCTTCCGGCTGTGTTTCAGTCTTATGACGGCGAAGAGAGGGCGCTCGTTCTGATTACCTTTATGCAGAAGCAGCAACAGGTGTCTGTGCCTGCAGCATCGCTCAGAGCCCCTTAGGTGCATGTTCTCTGATCTGGCGATGCCTGGACGTACTAATTTATGCTAAATTTCCGCGATTGATAACGTTATAACTGCATGGAAGGAAAAAATTTTGGCGGAAAATATTGTCTGGCATCACCACAAGATCGGTCGCGCAGAACGGTCCCTTAACAAGCAGCAAAGGCCCTGCCTGCTCTGGTTTACGGGCTTGAGTGGTTCCGGAAAATCGACCATAGCGAATGCCCTGGATGTGGCATTGCACCAACGGGGGTATCACACGTTCCTGTTGGATGGGGATAATGTTCGACACGGGCTCTGCAGAGACCTCGGATTTTCGGACGCCGACCGGGTCGAGAACATCCGGCGTATTGGAGAAGTCAGCAAGTTGTTTGCCGATGCTGGGCTTATTGTTCTTAGCGCTTTCATTTCGCCCTTCCGAAGTGACCGACGAATGGTCCGAAACCTCTTTCCGGCTGGCGAATTTATAGAAGTATTCATGGACACGCCCCTGACGGTATGCGAAGCCCGTGACCCCAAGGGGCTTTATGAAAAGGCTCGTTCAGGTGAAATCAAGGATTTTACCGGCATTGACTCCCCGTATGAGGCCCCCGAACGCCCGGAAGTGCGCCTGGATACGTCCGAATGCTCGGTCGACGATTGTGTTGATCAATTGGTCGATTATTTGCTTCAGCAAGGTCTGATCTCGAAGTAATGGGCTGGCAGGCGGTTTTCACGCTACTAACTCTGGTTGCCGTTCTCTCGGCGCTTGCGGTCACCCGAATTTCAGCCGACCTCATCCTGATGGCGGCACTCGCATTGCTGACCATTTTCGGCATTCTGCAGCCTGCACAGGCCCTCGCCGGTTTTGGAAACCCGGGCGTCATCACCATTGCAACGTTGTATATTGTCGCCGCCGGGCTCAAGGAAACCGGAGCAGTCCAATGGATCGCCCGTCGCTTACTGGGTCACCCCCGGAACGAGAAGGGCGCTCAGTTTCGGATGATAGCGCCAACTGGGCTTCTGAGCGCTTTCATGAACAATACCGCGGTTGTGGCCATGTTTATTCCGGCTATCCAGGAGTGGGCGCAAAGGCTTGGTATCTCCGCGTCGAAGCTACTGCTACCTTTGAGTTACGCCGCCATTCTCGGGGGCACCTGTACCCTTATTGGTACCAGTACCAATCTCGTTGTGGATGGTTTGCTTCAGACTCGACTCGGGATTCATCTCGGCTTATTTGATCTGGCCTGGGTCGGCGTGCCTTTGCTGATCGTTGGTGGTTTTTATCTCGTGTTCTGGGGCTCCCGTCTGCTGCCCGATCGCGGTGGTTTCTCGGAAGAGCTGGATCAGGTGCGGGAATACGGCGTTGAGGTCGAAGTGGCCAGCCCCGGACCTTTGGTCGGGAAAACCATCGTTGAGGCGGGTCTGCGTGCACTGAAGTACGGTTATCTGGCCGAAATCGATCGGGCGGGCCGGCTGATTACAGCCGTCGAGCCTGATCGGACGCTTCAACCCGGTGACAAGCTGTATTTCGTGGGTGCTCCGGAATGTGCCAGCGAACTCCGCCGGATTCAGGGGCTCAAACCGGCCAATGGGAGTGTGCATAAGCTTGAGGTGGCCAACCATCAACGTTGCCTGGTTGAGGTGGTGCTCGGGCCGGAATTCCCGGCGCTTGGGAAAACCATTCGTGATAGCCGGTTCCGGACCCGTTTCAATGCCGTCATCCTCTCGGTCTCCCGTGAGGGTAAACGTGTTCCGGGTAAGCTGGGCGACATCACCTTTCGAATGGGGGATACGCTTCTGCTTGAGGCCAGTCATCAGTTCGTAGAGCAGTACCGTTTCCGTCGGGACTTTTTGCTGGTTAGTGCGCTTAACGATTCGACGCCGCCGGATTTCCGCAAGGCTCCGCTTGCCCTGGGTATCCTTGGCGTGATGGTATTCTTGAGCGCAACCGGTCTCTTGCAAATACTGGAAGCCGCCTTTCTCGCTGCCGGAGCAATGATCCTTTTCGGCTGTATCACGGCTAGCAGAGCGCGGCGAAGTATCGACTTACCGGTTCTGGTGATTATCGGGGCCTCGTTCGCTCTGGGAAATGCCATGACAGAAACCGGAGCCGCCCAGTGGCTGGCGGGCCTGCTATTGGGTTTCGGCCCCCTCACGCCATGGTTTTCACTGTTTGTTGTTTACTTGCTGACGGCACTCTTTACCGAAGTGATCACCAATAACGCGGCCGCTGTACTGATGTTTCCGATTGCATTGGCAATTTCCGACCAGCTTGGCGTGAGTCCCCTTCCTTTTGCCGTTGCGGTCATGTTCGCTGCTTCTGCCTCGTTCGTCACACCGTTGGGCTACCAGACCAATCTGATGGTGTATGGGCCAGGGCGTTATCAGTTTGCGGATTATGTGAAGATCGGGCTTCCACTGAGTTTTCTGGTCGGTGCGGTCGCTATTGCTCTGATTCCGTTCATCTGGTCGTTTTGATAAGTGCCTGAGCGTTTTGACAACCTTTGACTGAAAACTCTCCCTAAAGCGTTCGTAAGGCCCCTTCGTAACTTGTATGTCCATCTTGTTGACGTAAAATTGCGGCCTCACTCGAATATCTCTGATCGCCTGACAAGGATCGAGTTGGCGGTAGCTTGCCAAAGTCTCGACCTTGCCTTAACAGTTTGGAATTTATGACCTCAAAACACTGGGCCCTGGTCGGTGGGGCGGTAGCGTGTCTAGCCAGCCTCCAATCGTTTGCTTCTCCATGGCTGGGCACGAGCGATAGCCGAGCGAGGTTTGCCATTCAGAAACTGGCGGATCGTGGCCACCTGAATCGGCCGGTTACGACATGGCCGTTGATGTGGAGCGCTATAGAAAATGGTGCCCGGCGGGACATTGCGACGGACGCCTCGTCGGTTGGTGAGGCAGCGGCCTATTTGCGGTTTGAACAGTCCCAACAGGCCCAGTCCGGGTTTCGGGGCGAATTTCGCATGGGGGTAACGTCGAATGTTCCTGCGTTCCGGGGTTTTGGCGATAGTCGTTCAGAGACAGCCGTTTCTGCAGATCTGCAATGGCAGGGGGATTCCTGGACCATAGGTATCAAGCCGGCCTACGCCGCTGATCCAGACGATGATGAAAACCTGCGACTGGACGGTTCTTATGCAGCTTGGACTACAGGGAACTGGGTTCTAGGCGCCGGAGCGATCGATCGCTGGTGGGGACCTGGCTGGCAGTCCAGCCTCATCCTGTCTGATAACGCCCGCCCCATGCCGTCTGTGTGGTTGAATCGGCGGAACACGTCTGAGTCTGAAACACCCTGGTTGAGTTGGATTGGCCCCTGGCAACTGACACTTATCGCTGGTGAGTATGAGCATGCCCGAGCCGTTCCGAACGCCAAGTTGTTGGGCATGCGGTTGGCGTTAAGGCCCATCGATGGGTTGGATGTCGGCTTTTCCCGCGCCATTATGTTTGGTGGGGAGGGACGACCGGAGGGCGCCTCTACCATCTGGAATGCCCTGATTGGTCGTGATAACGGCCAGCTGGAGGAAAGCGACCCGGGCAATCAGCTTGGCAGCATAGACATACGATATGGCTTTGCGGTTGGCGAGCAATCCATGGGGTTGTATGCACAAATGATGGGGGAGGATGAGGCAGGGGCCTTCCCGGCCCGCAAGTCCTGGCTGTTTGGCGCCGATTGGACCACCCAATGGTTGAATGGCGATCAGCAGTGGTTCCTCGAATATACCAATACCCTGGCAGATGACCTGACAGGCGGCGCCATTCCGAACATAACCTATGACCACGGCCGTTATCGGACGGGCTATCGCTACTATGGCCGAAATATGGCAACGAGCTTCGACGGCGATGCGGAAGCCATAACCTTTGGCGGCTATCACTTTTTCACGGAGGGGAGTCGGTTTAACGCCAAAGTAACCTACGCAAGGCTCAATGAGGATGGTGTCAGCCGGACCGTTGTAGGAGATCAGGATGTGTTCTATACCGTTCCCTCTCGCGACCAGAACTTGGCCATCCTTGATCTTGGATATGGTACTGAGGTTCTTCAGGGATGGCTTAACCTGAGCCTCCAGGCAACGGACAAATCCATCGATTATTTGAGCGGAAAAAAGGAACAGTGGGCCCTTGGGGCTGACTGGACTTACCGTTTCTGACATTCGCACTCAGGAAATACCCAGTGACTCTGAAACATTTATTGCTTCCATTGGCGTTACTTCTGCCCGTTGTGGCATCGGCCCAATCGATAAGCCAGGCACAGATCGAACAATTCAGGCAGCTTCCGGAAGCCCAACAGAAAGCTCTGGCCCGGCAATACGGAATCGATCTCAGTAGCCTTAAATCGGATAACTCGGTTGGGAAGCGCCCGGAGACGGTGAATGTGGTTGACCCGGTCGACCAGAATGAGGACAGTAAAAACACCCGTTCGTCCGACCAGTCCGCGGAAAAGGGAGATCAATCCCGCAATAGCGACGAGCTGAAGCCATACGGCTACGATCTGTTTGCCGGAAGCCCCACAACCTTTGCACCCGTTACCGAAATCCCCGTGCCAGCACGCTATACTCTGGGACCGGGCGATGTCCTCAATATTCAACTGTGGGGTAAGGAAAACCAGTCTCTCCAGTTGCCTGTGAGCCGTGACGGCACCATCAGTTTTCCGCAATCCGGTCCGATGAGTGTGGCAGGGCTGACTTTCGATCAGGCAAGACAGAAAATCCGAAAGCAAGTGTCCGAACAATACATTGGCGTTGAAGTCAGTGTGTCCCTGGGTGAACTGCGAAGTATGCGAGTGTTCGTGCTGGGTGAAGCCCGCAATCCCGGGTCTTATACCGTCAGCTCCCTTGCCACCATGACCAATACGCTTTATGTGGCTGGGGGAATCAAGAAATCGGGCTCGTTACGGCGTGTCCAGCACAAGCGAGACGGCAAGGTAGTAGGAACGCTGGACCTTTATCAGCTGTTGTTGCATGGAGACAACTCTGGAGACGACCGCCTGCAGCCCGGCGACGTCATCTTTATCCCTCCGGTGGGGAAGCGCGTTGGCATTGAGGGTGAAGTCAACCGCCCTGCTTTGTACGAATTGAAAGGAAAGACTTCGATTGCGGACCTGATCGCGCTGGCGGGCGGACTGACTTCCCAGGCTTATCCCGGCCGAATCAATATTGAGCGCACGAACAAAGACTTCCTGAGGATTATTGCAGAAGCGGATTTTACCCGCCCGGAAGGCCGCACGGCACCCGTTCAGGCGGGTGACTTGATCCACGTACCGTCGATTGCGGACGTAACCGGCCAGTATGTGGAAGTCAAAGGTGCGGCAACGCACACGGGCAAGTTTGCGTGGGTGCCCGGGATGCGCGTTAGCTCCTTGATCCGTAATCTTGACAGCGATCTGTTGCCGATAGCCGATAAAAACTATGCGGCGATCGTGCGCACGGATCCTACCAATGACACCATCTCTGTATTGAACCTTCGTCTTCGGAAAGCCTTGGCTAATCCGGGTGGGCCCAAAGATTTGACGTTGTCGGAAAAGGATCGGCTACTCTTCTTCTCGGATGGGGGTAAGGTAGACGTTGCTTCAGAGGGCACTGACCAGGCGACTGTTACCCCCGGACGCTCCGATGAGCCGCAGGAAAATACCCTGCCGGCATATACCCGGTCTGTGCTTTTTGAACCTGTTTTACAGCGCTTGAAAGCTCAGGCAAGCCCGGGGCAACCGCAACAGATTATCAGCATCAGTGGCCCGGTTCGCTATCCTGGCGATTACCCCATGCCTGCGACCCACCGATTGGCAGATGCACTGTTCATTGCCGGTGGATTAAAGGACTCGGCTTCTCTTATGAGGGCAGAAGTTGCTCGCCATACCACGGATGAAAGCGGTGTTGAAAAAACTACCATCTTCACTGTGGACTTGGCAGATGCCATGACGGGTGACTCCGACTTGGCGTTGAGAAGCCGGGATCGCATCCTGATCAAGTCCATCCCGGACTTTGCAAAAACCCGGACGGTGGAACTGAAAGGTGAAGTCCGCTATCCCGGGGTGTATACCTTCCGGGATGGCGAAACTCTCAAAGGTGTGCTCGCGAGAGCAGGAGGGCTTACAGAGAATGCGTTTCCCAAAGGGGCTGTGTTTACCCGGGAAAAGCTCCGCCAGCGGGAAGCTCAACGTCTGCGTGAGGCAGAGCAGCGTTTGAAGGGTGATCTCCTGGGTGTGCAGCTGCGTGGAAAGGATTTCGGAAACCAGGGCCAGAATGCCCAGCAGGCACAAGATCTGCTGGAGGAGGTGCAGAGCAGTCGTCCGGTCGGTCGAATGGTGATCAACCTGCCTGCTATCGTGAATGGCAAAGCAGAGATGCCTATCCGACTCCAGGATGGCGATACGCTAACGGTTCCCAGTATTCCGCAATCCGTTTCGGTCTTTGGGGAAGTCCAGTTTCCGACCAGTCACCTCTATCAACCGGGCCTCACCGTCGACGACTACCTTGAGCGTTCTGGCGGCCCCACCCGACAGGCTGACCCCAGCCGTGTCTATGTGGTCAAAGCCGATGGTTCCGTACTCTTGCCAGAGCGTAGCCACTGGTTCGGCGGCAGCAGTCAGAGACTGGCGCCGGGTGACACCATTATCATGCCGATAGACGTCGATCGCTTGAATCAGCTGGAGCTCTGGACGAACGTGAGCCAGATTGTGTACCAGATGGCTCTTGGTGCTGCAGCCGTTGGCAACCTGTAACAATATAGGCACTTTGTTATGAATCAGGCTGTGCAGAAATTTTCTTGCGCCGAGGACGAAATTGATCTCCGGGCCCTGTTTGCCACCTTGTGGCAGGGCAAATGGCTGATTATTGTAATTACGTTTTTGTGTGCAGCTGCTGGCGTCGGGTACGCGTTGTACAAACCAAATGTTTACACCGCCTCAGCCGTGGTGGCGCCCGCGCAGGATAGCAGCGGTGGAATGCAGATCAGCGGCCAGTTAAGTGGGTTGGCCAGCTTGGCTGGTGTGAATCTCGGGAGTAGCGACACCAACAAAACGGCGATCGCAAAAGAGGTATTGCAGTCCAGGGCATTTTTGACGGACTTTATTCACCGTCATCAGTTGGCCGTGCCTATCATGGCCACTACCGGCTGGAGCGAAAAAACCAAAACCTGGCGCTATAACACAGAGGTATACAACCCCCATGCCGATAAGTGGCTCACGAATGATGAAGGCGAGAGCTTTGAGCCTACCGATTGGGATCTGGTAAAAACATTCCGCCGGCAGCTCAATGTCAGTCAGAACAGTGAAAACGGCATGCTTATTCTGAGCATCACCAGTTATTCACCGATGGCCGCCAGTAACTGGGTTAGCTGGCTGATTCAGGACATCAACGAACACATGCGAGCTCAGGATGTACAGGAATCCCAGGCGCGAATGGATTATCTCGAGAAGAAGCTTCGCGAAACAAGCAACGCTGACATGCAGCGGGTGTTCTATCAACTGATCGAAAAGGAGACCCGCATTATCATGCTCGCCAACGCACAGCCGGAATATATTTTCAGGACGATAGATCCGGCTGTTCCGCCGCAAGATAAAAGTGGTCCCAAACGGGCTCTCATGGCCGTGCTCGCGACCCTGCTTGGAGGCATGTTGGGCGTGTTCGTCGTCTTTGTTCGCGCGTTTATCAAGCGGGAAAATGGCTCTGCGAGCGACGTGGCCCTAACGCAAAGTAACTGAAACCGGCACGGTCTTTCCGTACAATCGTTCAGCTTGGCCTCAGGACATCAGATAAGGTGGATGGGGCGGTAGCGTGGTCGAATGCAAAAAAATACTTATGAAAGACTATAAAAGCAGCAGATAGAACCGATGAATAACCGTCCAATGGATTTATGCCACAACGGCAATGATGAGATCAGCCTGGTCGATCTGACCGTAACCTTCGTCCGACGGAGGCGCATTTTTTACCTTGTCATGCTTGTGTGTACCGTGGCAGGTGTGGGGTACGCCCTGATGGCCGACAACACCTATCGTTACACGAGCCTGATACAGGGTGCCATGGTGGCATCGGATCAGCCTCTCACGGCACCGCCTGCCCTTATGGCCACTCTGGAAACTCGTTGGTTGCCGGAGACGAAAGCCCGCTACGAGTCGGAAAACGGTCGGCTGCCATTCAATGTTGCATTCGAGAACCCGAAAGACACATACCTGGTCAAGATTATTACGGAAGCTGGCGAAAACCATGCTGACCTGGTAAAGCGCATTCATACAACATTGATGGATCAAGTGGCGGAAGATCAGACCAAGGATCTGGACCAGCGACGGAACCGATTGAAAAAGCAGATTGAGTCCACCAGTGACCTGGTCGCATCCCTGAAAAAAGACGGTGTCACCGGTGAGGCACTGGCATCGGCCGTGGATAGAAAATTAAACCTGCAGCTCGAATTGTCGAGCTTTCTGCCGGCGAAATCCTTGGTGATTGCCCGACAGAGTGTTGACCCGACAGGGCCGAGGCGGACGTTGATTGTTGCGTTGTCAGTCATTTTAGGAGGAATGCTTGGCGTGTTTGCTGCGTTTTTTACAGAGTTCCTCGTTGCCGTTCGAACCCAGATGGCTCAAAAAAGCTGAGTGCTCGTGGAGCGCTGCTTCCGTGGTTTTAGTAGGCCGCATCAGTTAACTCTATATTGAAACGGATTGCGTTATGAAGCTGTTAGTAACAGGAGGGGCAGGATTCATCGGTTCTGCAGTTATACGTCATATCATCAGGCACACCCATGATGAAGTGGTGAACCTGGATAAACTGACTTATGCCGGTAACCTTGAAAGCCTCGCCGAGGTTAGTAACAGCGATCGATACTGCTTTGAAAAAGTCGATATCTGCAACCGCACCGAGGTTGATCGTGTTTTAGAACAACATCGGCCAGACGCCATCATGCACCTGGCAGCGGAAAGCCACGTGGATCGGTCAATTGATGGGCCGGCAGCGTTTATCGAAACCAACATTGTGGGTACTTACACGTTGCTTGAAGCAGCCCGCCAATATTGGCAAGGGCTTAGCGAAAGCCGTCGAGCAAATTTCCGCTTTCACCATATCAGTACCGACGAGGTGTATGGGGATCTAGAGGGGCCAGAGGGGCTCTTCACAGAAGAAACCTCCTATGCTCCAAGTAGCCCCTACAGTGCCAGCAAGGCGAGTTCAGATCATCTGGTCCGGGCGTGGCAGCGTACCTATGGCCTGCCTACGCTGGTTACCAACTGCAGCAACAACTACGGTCCGTATCATTTCCCGGAAAAGCTCATTCCCCTGGTAATATTGAATGCCCTTGATGGAAAGCCGTTGCCAATCTATGGGAAGGGCGACCAGATCCGCGACTGGTTGTACGTGGAGGACCACGCAAGAGCTCTGCACAAAGTGGTCACGAATGGCGTGCCCGGTGAGACATATAATATTGGCGGGCACAACGAAAAGCAGAATATCGATGTTGTACTGATCATCTGCGATATCCTCCAGGAATTGCGACCCAGTACCATGATCTACCGGGACCTGATTACCCACGTTGAAGACCGCCCCGGCCACGATCACCGATACGCCATTGATGCCAAGAAAATCAAGGAAGAGCTTGGCTGGACACCAGAGGAAACCTTCGAGACGGGTATTCGCAAAACCATTGAGTGGTATCTTGCTAATCTTGAGTGGTGCAAGCGGGTTCAGGATGGAAGTTACCAACGAGAGCGCTTGGGAATCTCTCTATGAAAAGCTTCGACTCGCATAAAGTAGACATGAAAGCGGTTTGCTCTTCTTTCTCGCCAGGTCGTATCAATTGATTTTTCACGTCGCTAATGTGGATAAGTTTATCCCGCCCTACATTGATTTCATTTGTCGGAACTTTGACCAGTCTGAACATAAGTTCTGGTTGAGTGGTAGCGCCAGGAAAAATTACTCGATAGTACCGAACAGGAATATATATGTAGCAAATCGAAAAGGTCTTGGTTCCTTAAAGGCATATTGGCGTCTTTTGGTTGGAATGCATAAGGCCGATAAGATCATACTTCATGCGCTTTTTATGTCGCGTGTCATATTTTTCCTGTTTTGCTGCCCTTGGTTACTTCCGAAATGCTATTGGTTAATTTGGGGGAGCGATCTCTACCAATACAATAAGCGTGAAAGAGGCCTGAGCAGCCGTCGAAAAGAGTTCTATCGGCGGTTTGTAATAAATCGAATCGGCCATCTTGTGACCTACATAAACGGTGATATTGAACTTGCGAGAAAATGGTACGGTGCCAAAGGCCAGTATCATGAATGCTTGATGTACCTCAGCAACATCGTTGACCCGGAGATGATTTCTGGTAGTGGCTCCCGGAACAATGGCGGCACGCTAAAGATTCTTGTGGGCAATTCGTCAGACCCTAGCAACAATCATGAAGAGGTTTTCGAAAAGCTACTCCCATACAAAAACGATGATATCGCTATTTATGTGCCGCTTTCCTATGGAAATAAGGTGAATGCGAACAAGATTGCGGACCTCGGAAAGCGTTGGTTCGGCGATAAGTTTATCCCTATGGTTGAGTTCATGCCCTATCAGGATTATTTGGACTTTCTCCGCGATATCGATATTGCAGTTTTCAATCACAAACGGCAGCAAGCGATGGGGAATACCATTTCGCTGTTGGGGCTTGGTAAAACCGTGTTTATAAGAAGTGACGTCAGCCAGTGGCAATTCCTGACCGGCATGGGCCTTAAAGTCGGTAAGTTTGAAAATTTAAACCTTGAGCGTATGTCGGAAGCGGATTTGAGTAGAAACGCTCACATCGTCCGTTCCAATTTTTCGGAAAGCATTTTAGTCAGACAATGGTCTGCCATTTTCGGAGACTGATATGGCGTACCTTTCAAACGATATTGTAAAGTCCATGGGCTTTCGGTCTCTTGGGGAAAACGTCAGGATCAGCGACAAAGCCTGCATCTATAACGCTGACCAGATTGAAATCGGCGATAACTCCCGCATCGATGACTTTTGTGTGATCTCCGGAAGGGTGAAGATCGGTCGGTTTTGTCATATTACCCCCATGTGCCTGATTGCAGGCGGTGAGCCCGGCGTCTTCCTGTCTGATTTCTGTACCCTGGCCTACGGAGTGAAAGTCTTTTCCCAATCGGATGATTACAGTGGAGAGACGTTGACTAACTCCCTTATTCCAAAGAAGTTCAAGAACGAATATTTCGCCGAAGTCCGGCTTGGGAAACACGTTATCGTTGGCGCCGGTTCAACCGTTTTCCCGGGCGTTTCGGTTGAAGAAGGGTGTTCAGTAGGGGCGATGAGCTTAGTAACCGCAAGCACCGAGCCGTGGGGGATCTACGTTGGAGTGCCTGTCCGGAGGATAGGAGACCGAAAAAAGAATCTTCTGAAGCTGGAAAAAACTTTCCTCAGGGAACAGAGCGAATGATACCTTTTAATAAGCCTCCTCACACGGGTTTAGAGGATGCCTATGTTCGGGAAGTGCTGGCCGGCGAGAAAATGTCTGGCGATGGTCCATTTGGCCAAAAATGTCAGGAGTGGTTCGAGCAATCTCTTCCCGCCAAGAAGGCCCTTTTGACGCCATCCTGTACAGCGGCCCTCGAGATGGCCGCGTTCCTGATCGATATTCGTCCGGGCGACGAAGTGATCATGCCTAGCTATACGTTCGTCAGCACGGCTAATGCGTTTGTGGTGCGCGGCGCGAGGATTGTGTTCGTTGATATCAGGCCTGACACGCTGAATATCGACGAACAATTGATCGAAACGGCGATCACGGATAAAACCCGGGCTATCGTACCGGTCCACTATGCTGGCGTAAGTTGCGAAATGAGTTCCATCATGGACATCGCTCGGCGGCATGATCTGTTTGTAGTTGAAGATGCTGCTCAGGGGATGATGAGTTCCTACAAGGGCCAGGCACTCGGAACCATTGGTCACCTCGGTGCATTCAGCTTCCACGAGACCAAGAACTATACCAGTGGTGGAGAAGGTGGCCTGCTGATCATCAACGATGCTCGGTTCGCGGAACGCGCAGAGATCATTCGTGAAAAAGGCACTAACCGTAGTCAGTTTTTCCGGGGAATGGTCGACAAGTATCAATGGGTGGATGTAGGCAGCAGCTATTTGCCCTGTGAGCTTCAGGCAGCTTATTTGTGGGGGCAATTGGAGGCGGCTGATGATATTAATCACTCTCGCCTTGCAGCCTGGAGTTGGTACTACGAAAATCTTCTCCCCCTGGAAAAGGCGGGCAAAATTGAACTACCGTCTATCCCCGATGGGTGTGAACACAATGCGCATATGTTTTACATCAAAACGGCGGGGCTGGAAGAGCGGACTGCGCTTTTGGACCATTTGAAAGCTGACGATATTCTCGCAGTGTTTCACTATGTGCCGTTGCACACTGCGAGTGCAGGGCAGCGTTTTGCGCGTTTCGAAGGCCAGGACCTCTATACGACCCAAGAGAGTGAACGGCTTGTAAGGGTGCCGCTTTGGTACGGAATCACCCCGTCGGAGCAGTCTCGTGTCCTTGAATCGATTACCGACTTCTACAGATAGACAGACACGACAAGTCCGAATAGCAGTGAAAGATATGATCATTAAAGGATTGGCAGCATGAAAGGCATCATTCTGGCGGGTGGCTCTGGTACCCGTCTATATCCCATTACGTTGGGCACGTCTAAACAACTGCTACCCGTTTACGATAAACCGATGATCTATTACCCGCTGTCGGTATTGATGCTGGCGGGCATTCGCGAAATCCTCATCATCACTACGCCGGAAGACCAGGCGGGGTTTAAGCGTGCATTGGGAAACGGTGAACAATTTGGTGTCAATCTCAGTTATGAAGTTCAGCCAAGCCCGGACGGTTTGGCCCAAGCCTTCATCATTGGGGAAACGTTTATTGGCAATAGCAGTGTCTGTCTGGTACTGGGCGATAACATCTTCTATGGGCAGGGGTTTACGCCAAAGCTGAAGCAGGCAGCACGGCGTGCGGAAGGTGCCACAGTGTTTGGTTATCAGGTAAAGGATCCTGAACGCTTTGGAGTCGTGGAGTTCGACGAGAACAAACGAGCCGTCTCCATTGAAGAAAAACCGGAGCGGCCTAAATCGCATTATGCAGTGACGGGACTCTATTTTTACGACAACTCCGTGGTGGATATAGCAAAACGAGTCAGGCCCAGTCACCGGGGTGAACTCGAAATCACCGATGTGAACCGGGCCTATCTGGAGCAGGGGAATTTATGCGTGGAGTTGCTGGGCCGTGGTTTTGCATGGCTCGACACCGGCACACACGAAAGCCTGCTTGAGGCGGCGCAGTTCGTTGAAACGATCGAAAAGCGCCAAGGCTATAAAATCGCATGCCTCGAAGAAATCGCCTTCAACCAGGGGTGGCTTGGTAAAGACCAGCTTGCAGCACAGGCCAACAGGTTGAAAAAAAACGGCTATGGAGACTATCTTCTCGACATATTGGCAGATACCGAATGATTCCCGTCACCAAACCCTATCTCCCAAGCCGGGAAAATCTTGAAAAATATATCGATGGCATCTATGAACGCCAGTGGCTAACCAACAACGGCCAGCTGGTACAAGAGCTTACCCAGCGGTTGGAAGATTACCTGGGCGTTGAAAACCTCTTGCTCGTCGCGAACGGTACCCTTGCTCTGCAAGTTGCCTACCGAGCCCTCGGCGTGAGCGATGCAAATCCAGCCAAACGGCCGGAGGCCATCACCACTCCGTTTACCTTCATCGCCACCGCCAGCGCCCTCAAATGGGACGGAGTGCAGCCGGTATTCGCGGACATCGACCCGAACACATGGTGCCTCAACCCGGCCAATATCGAGGCGGCTATCACCCCGAATACCCGTGCCATAGTCCCGGTACACGTGTTCGGTAATGCCTGCGACGTGGAAGCCATTGATGCTGTTGCCCAGCAGCACAACCTCAAAGTCATATACGATGCCTCACACGCGTTTGGTGTGAACTATCAAGGAGAAAGCCTGCTCAAACACGGTGACGCCGCCACTCTTAGCTTTCACGCGACCAAGCTGTTCCACACTGGGGAGGGTGGGGCGATTGTGTTTAAACGCAAGCAAGATCTGCTGAGAGCTCAAAAAATGATCAGTTTCGGTATTGCGGGGCCGGAAACTATCGAAGAAGTTGGAATCAACGCAAAGATGAGTGAATTACAGGCAGCGATGGGACTGTGTGTGCTTGATGAAATGGAAGACAATCTCAAAGCACGGGCACAGGTCTGGCGCAGGTATGAACATGGACTAAATCCAAGTCTCCTTCAGCAAGCAAAGCGAGAAACACTTGTTTACAACTATGCGTATTTCCCCGTTGTGTTTCAAGCCCAAGAACAGACAGTGCGTGTGGCTGCCAGGCTCAAGGAAAATGGCATAATGGCCCGAAGGTATTTTTATCCTTCGCTGGAATCTGTGGAGTGCCTCAATGCTCCGGCGAACCAACCTGTTTCGAGCGATATCGCCAGTAGGATTTTATGCCTTCCTATCTTTGATCAGCTGGCCGAGTCAGATCAGAACAAAATCATTGATTTGATTGAGGTGGAGACCGAACAATGAAACTTGCGGTTATGCAGCCTTATCTGTTTCCATATATCGGCTACTTTCAGCTCATTCATGCCTCAGATTTATTCCTCATATATGATGACGTTGCTTATATCACACGTGGCTACATTAATAGAAACAGTATGTTATCCCGAAATGGAAAAGTACGATTCACGGTTCCTGTACCGGGTGCGTCTCAAAATAAACTCATTTGTGATTTAGAGTTTTCAGAAAATATAGTGAAGGTGCTGAAGACTGTCGAACATAGTTACGCAAAGGCGCCCTATTTTGAGGTCGTCTTCCCACTAATACGTCAAATCCTTGAGCATGACGATCGGTCTATTGCATCGATCTGCATGAAAAGCTATGAGGCAATTTTTTCTTACCTCGGACTTGAAAAACAGTTTGAGAGGACCAGCAAACTTGATTATGACAGATCTGCAGTAGCAAAAGATCGATTGATCGCCTTATGTCATAAATTTGAGGCCGACTGTTACATAAACTCTCCCGGGGGCAGAGAGCTCTATTCCAGACCTGAGTTTTCTGACAGTGGAATTGAGCTTAGATTTATTCAATCATTGCCCGTCGAATATCGCCAACAGACTGCAGGATTCGTTCCTAATCTTTCGATTATCGATATATTAATGAATTGCTCGCCGGAAAAAGTGATCCAATTATTGGATCAATATGAGTTGGACTAGGGGGGGGAGCCTATGCCTTGCTTTCAATTTTGCATCTTTGAATTTTCAATTTATGGATAATCAAGAAAATCGATCCAAGCAGTTTAGTCGAGTGTCTGACCTGGAAGTGTTACTCAAAGAGTTAAACGCTAATCTTTCCAGTGCGAATGAAAAATATCTTGAAGATTCATCGGAAAAATACTCGAAGATATTTGTAGTCGGCCCTTTACGTTCGGGCACCACGCTATTTACTCAATGGCTCGCATCAACAGGTTTGGTCGCTTACCCCACCAATCTCCTGTCTCGTTTTTTTGGGGCACCTCTGGTTGGCGCCAAAATCCAACAGTTGTTGACCGATCCACGTTACAACTTTCGTGACGAAATTCTCGACTTCAATTCCGACATTACATTCAGCTCGGATAATGGAAAAACGAAAGGCGCCGTGGCACCAAACGAATTTTGGTACTTTTGGCGCCGCTTTCTACCCTTCACGGACCTAGACTATTTGCCTGGTCCGGAGCTCCGGCAAGCAGCAAATCTCCCGAAACTTCGGGATGAACTAAACGGCTTGGCTAACATTTTTGAAAAGCCATTTGCCTTGAAGGCCATGATTATGAATCAGAATATCCCCGAACTGGCGGAACATTTTGAAAAGGCCTTATTCGTGTGGATCAGGAGGGACCCGATTTTTAATATCCAGTCAGCATTGGAGGCTCGAAAACGCCAGTATGGTGATATCCACACTTGGTATTCCTTCAAAATAAGGGAATACGAAGAGCTGAAAAAACTTGATCCGCTTGATTCGGTTGCGGGCCAGATTGCTGCGATAAACCGTTCCCTGGAGCAGAGCTTCGCTGAATTACCGGCCAGCCGGAAGCTGGTAGTTCAGTATGAAGACTTTTGTCAGCGCCCGAACCATTATTATGATGGCCTTGTCTCTCGCCTGGTTGAGCAGGATGGAATTAGCGGTTCGGGTGTGCCTGATTATCCAGGTGAAGGCAGTTTCTCCAATACGAATACTTGGAGATTGGAGGAGTATAGCTTTGATCAAGCAGTCTTAGCCTACAAACGTTTCACGTAAGTGTCTAATGCAGATCTAATAAAGGGCGGTATATGTCGTTGTTCTTTTTGATGTGTTCAGAACGATCTGGAAGTAATTTCATCGCTAAATTATTAAATGGCCACCGAAATATTTGTGGTCCTTCCACTAAACACATTATTAATCCAGTTGCTCGCAACCTTTTTAGATATGGTGATCTTTCAGATAGAGGTAATTGGGAGGAATTGTTACGGGATATTCATCGCCTGATTTCTGTTGAATTTTCTATTTGGAAGAAAGATTTCTCTTATGAAGAACTGAAGAATCTTGCGGTCCCTGGAGATATCAAGTCGCTAATCCAGAATATCTTCCTAGAAGAAGCTTTTGAAAATGGAAAACAGCATGTCTTCATCAAGGAAAATCATGTCTACGAATTTCTTCCATTTTTGATGAGCTACTTTCCGGAGTCTAAGTTTGTTTATCAAACTCGTGATCCAAGGGACATGGCTCTTTCATGGAAACGAAACTCAGGTCATCCCGGTGGTGTCGTGAGAGCCGCTCGTCAATGGAAGTTAGATCAACAACAAAGCTTGAAAAATTACCATCTGTTAGAACATCAAGGTAAGGCCCATTTTGTCCGATATGAGGACCTTACTCAAAATAGTGAAGTCGAGATTAGAAAAATTCTGGATTTCCTTGGAGTTCCCTTTGATTCTGAAATTTTTGAATTTCATAATGATGAAATGACCAAGAAAAATGCAGGTATGCAGAACGCATGGAGTAATATTTCTAAGGGAATTATTTCGAATAATAGTAAAAAGTACCTTAAAGACCTTACTGAAAGTGAAATTAAGGTGGTTGAGAAGATCTGTTGGTATGAGATGAAACATTTGGGCTATCAAACAGAGTTTTCCTATGATGCTCTTACCTCGATTTCGGAAGATTGGATGGATGAGATGGATCAGAAAGAGTATTCGGAGTTGGAGTTGGACCGCTCTGAGGGAGTCAGGGCGAATATGGCGGCAAAGTCGAGGTTTTATCAACGTTAGCTTGTCCCATACATGTCAACCTTTTCGGTTAGCCAACTGAAAATCGGTGTTTTTCATTTTAAAAAATTCATGGCTTTCTAATTAGTGCATAGAATAAACCAAAAAATCCGTAGTGGTGTGCTTTGGAACCTAGGTGGCATTTTTTTAACAAGAGGTGCCACCACCCTATTCACACTGTTTCTCGCTCGTTTATTGGCTCCGGAAGCATTCGGCCTGATCGCGATGGCAACAGTGGTGTTCGAATTTGCGAATGTATTTATAAACTCTGGGCTCGGCCAGGCGTTGATTCGCAGTAAGCGGGTCTCAGATGCGGATCTCAACACCGTTTTCTATACTAACCTCCTTCTGAGTATTGTCGCTTATACAGTTATATTTATCTGCGCGCCTTATATTGCTGATTTCTATAACCATGAACAGCTCACGGGTTTGGTTCGGGTGATGGCGCTGATTGTATTAATAAACGCAACGAAAGTGGTTCAGACGGCTGTGTTAAGCCGAAGAATGGACTTTAAATCCCAGATGCAGGCCAACAGCATCGCTGCACTGGGATCTGGTATGTTGGCAGTAGTTGCAGCACATTTGGGTTGGGCCGAATGGAGCCTCGTTGTTATGATGCTGGGCCAAGCTTTTATAGCATCATTTGTTATGTGGTTTTTAAGCAGTTGGAGGCCCGGGATAGCTTTCAGTACTGAATCATTTAATCGGCTATTTAAGTTTGGTCGAAATCTTCTTGCGGAGGGTATAATTGAAGTAGCCTTTCAAAATTCCTACGTTTTGGTCATTGGTCGGCTTTTTAGTGCGGAAATTACGGGCCTTTATTTCTTCGCAAGAAAAATCAGTTACCTGATTTCTCAGCAGCTTACCGGGGCGGTGCAGCAAGCTACTTTTCCTGCCATGGCAACGCTCCAAGATAAAAACCAAGTATTACTCCTTAAATATCGGCAAATAATGCAGCTGATGATGTTTTTGATTGCGCCAATTATGGCGCTGCTCGCTGGATTAGCATCTCCGTTATTCATATTGTTATTTGATGATCGTTGGATAGCTGCGGTACCATATTTGCAGGTGCTTTGTATAGTCGGAGCATTAATACCGTTGCATGCTTTAAATGTAAATCTGCTGAATGTAAAAGGGCGATCAGATCTGGTTTTAAAAGTCGGGATAATCAAAAAAACAGTCAATTTGAGCCTGTTATTTTTGGCAGTACCTTTTGGTGTGATTGGGATTGCTTTTAGCCAAGTCATAGGCTCGATACTAGCGCTTGTTCCCAACACCTATTTTTCAGCCCGACTGGTTGGTTACCCTTTGGGTGCACAGCTAAAAGATGTTTTAAAGCCTTTTTTGGCCGCCGGCTTGGCAGCTGGTGTAGCTTGGTTGATTGCGGGGAATTCAGTGAATGTGACTGTTGGTCGTTTTTTGGTTGCAGGGGGCGCTGGCGTTATAGTCTATCTTTCGGTAAGCATCTTTATTCGGGCTGAGGGAGCACTTTTGTGCTTACGCAAGGGGCGCAGCAAGCTCATCAAAATCCTAAACTAAAAATAATTTAAGACTATTGGTTGTCTCATTCGTGCTCTCGCTCAATCCATCAGAGGATTGAGCCTAAATATGTGATCAGCATAATGATTATCTTGAGATTATCCCCTTTAAAAACCTGTCAAAAGATCTGCCAAGGTCTTACTAAATGGCATAGGATTTCAGTGTGGAAAAGTCTGCCTAAAAATGAGATCGGGCCTTATGAGTACGTTTAAATTATCTGAGTTTCGGTCAATGATTGTTCCAGACGAGAGCGAGATAATGCGAAACTGGGATAATGAATCGGAGAGCCCTTTAGTTAGTGTGGTATGTACTACCTACAACCATGAACGCTATATCGATGATGCCATTAAGGGATTCCTGCTGCAGAAGACGACATTTCCTTTTGAGATTATCATACATGATGATTGCTCTTCTGATGGTACACTTGCGATATTATTGAGATATAAAGAAAAATTTCCAAATATTATAAAGTTAGTTGTCCAGTCTGAAAATCAGCGTTCTAAAGGCATTCGTCCTATTCCAAATGCATGCGCTACCGCGACTGGTGAGTTTATTGCCATCTGCGAAGGTGATGATTTTTGGATTGATTCAGATAAGCTGCAGCGGCAGGCTAATATTTTGATAAAGAATTCTGATGTCTCGTTGTGTGTTCATAATTGTTATAGAATGAACTCAAAAACCGGGGAGATCGAGCTATTTAATAAAGTAGATCTGCCCGAATTTATTACCTCCAGAGACATTATATTGAAGAGCTGGTTCTCCCCAACAGGGAGTTTCTTTCTCAGGCGATCTGTGATGATAAATGTCCCTCTAGATTATGCAGACGGCGCAAATGGTGATATGTTAATTTTATTTGAGGCTTCTTTGGCAGGGGCTGTTTTTTATGACTCTGCTGCAAGGTCTGTTTATCGGTATCTTTCAGTGAGTAGCCATTCATCGGTCAGTTCCTATTCGGGTTTGATTAATAAGAAAATGAATTTTTATAGATATGCAGTAAATCGTGACGGATCTCTAATTGTATGGGTTTTTCTTAAAATAATTTATTATAAAGTAATGTTGATGATTAAAGGCGGGCGTCGATGACGGCTGATCGAAACCCTTCAAATAGTTTAGGTTTCCTGTTTTGGGTAGTTTTGTTTTATGTTTTTCTGTTTCAACCTCCCGTCTTTTCAAAGATTAGTTATTTATTGGTTCAGTGTCTTTTTGTAGTGGGTTTAGTGCCTCTTTGCTCACGGAGGTATTTTAGATTTCTAGTTGCATTTAGATGGGAGTTGGCGCTTGTATTGATCGTTGTTTTTTATGCAATATTCCGGGATCTTATGACCGGCAATATTGTTTATTCAGACAGATTCCTAGGCTGGTTTTTTCAAGCGTTTGTCGTGTCGGGTTTATTGCTTGTTTTTTACGCATCGCGTTTCCAGAACGGTCGAAGCATAGAATATTTCGCAGACGAAATCTATGTTTCGGTACTTTTGGCAGCGGTACTAACGTTAATTTTATACTTTGTCCCGGAATTCGACTCTTTTTATAAATCAATTCAGCTAGATGGTTATTATGATATATATTCTGATTTTGAGAAAAGGTACAGAGCCTTTGGGGTGGCTGAAAATCTAACGTTTACATATTCCGTGGTTTTAGGTATTTGCGCAGGCTACAGTTTATTTTTAGCTAAGCGGTCTTGGTTTTATGTGATTTTGGTTCCAGTTTTTTTGTTCGGCGTTCTTGTGAACGCTAGGATTGGATTCTTAGGTTTGGTGTTTTTTGTTTTATACACTCTGGCTTTCGGAAGTAGTAAGATTAAGCTTTTTTTGTTTACATCTATATCGATATCTATGGCGTGGCTCTTAGTTTTTTCTGGCAACTTTGTTGAGGAAAACGCATGGCGGTTCGGCTTTTTTCTGGATCTCGCCGACTTTCTAGTTAACGGATTGGCTGGAAATAATATAATTGCTGCTCTTATTAATGATCACGTCATTATACCTAATAACGGCTTCGAGGTGATGTTCGGGTCAGGGACCTCTGTTTATACCGGTGGAGTCGGCCCGCATAGCGATATTGGCTATATCATTCAGCTTAACTATGGAGGCATTTGTCTCATATTCCTGCTAGGGTTGATGGTTGCATTTATGACATTGAGACTTTTTAGTGTGCTCGGTTATAGGCACTGGTACTCCTGGTTTTTTCCATTTTCGATTTTTGCATTGAATTTTAAGGGGTTTATTTTTGCGATGACTCCTGGTGGTCGGTTTCTTGTGCTCCTCTATGTTTTCTTTATATTTAGAACGTTGTTCAAAGAAAGGCAGAAAAGAATATATCGAACATATGAATGATAATTCGTTATTGGACTTATGCCTGCGAATCAATCAGCTATGCTAAGGTGAATAATGTTTAAAGGTAGAACGCTGCTATTAACTGGTGGTACTGGCTCCTTTGGCGGGGCGGTACTAAAGCGTTTTTTGAATACTGATATTGAAGAAATTCGAATTTTTAGCCGGGATGAAAAAAAGCAGGATGACATGCGAAAGAGGTATGCTAATCCAAAGCTTAAGTTCTACATTGGTGATGTCCGGGATTATAACAGCATTCTGACTGCCACCCGAGGTGTGGATTTTGTTTTTCACGCCGCTGCTTTAAAACAGGTCCCATCATGCGAATTCCACCCTTTGGAGGCGGTCAAGACCAATATTCTCGGAACAGAGAACGTGTTGGAGGCAGCCATCCAGAATGAAGTGAAACGGGTTGTTTGTCTGAGTACTGACAAAGCAGTATATCCCATCAATGCGATGGGTATTTCCAAGGCGATGATGGAAAAGGTGATGGTGGCGAAATCGCGTAATGTGGACCCGGAGAAAACCGTTATTTGCGGTACTCGGTACGGGAACGTAATGGCTTCCCGAGGGTCGGTGATTCCTTTGTTTGTGGATCAGATCCGGGCGGGGAAACCTATAACGATCACTGATCCCAACATGACCCGCTTTATGATGACGCTGGAAGATGCGGTCGATTTGGTGCTTTACGCCTTCCAGAATGGTACCAATGGGGATCTATTTGTAGAGAAAGCACCGGCAGCGACGATTGAAACTCTGGCCCGTTCATTGACAGAGTTGATGGGCCAACCCGATCACCCAATCAATGTCATTGGCACCCGCCACGGTGAAAAGCTCTTTGAAGCGCTGCTTAGCCGTGAGGAAATGGCCTGTGCGGAAGACCTTGGTGGGTATTACCGTGTGCCACCCGATCTAAGGGACCTCAACTACGGCAAATTTGTAGAGCAGGGTGAGGAGAAGATCTCCCATACTGAAGATTACAACTCCCACAATACCGAACGTCTGGACGTTGAGGGAATGCAAACGTTGTTGCGGAAACTGGACTTCATTCGTGCCCTGGAACGCGGTGAATACCTCAACCCGGAGGACTGATTCATGAAAGTACTGGTGACCGGCGCTAATGGTTTTATTGGCAAAAATCTGTTGATGCACCTGGGAGAGCGGGGTGGTTTTGACTTGGTGCCCTACACCCGCGAACACAGTGAGCAGGACCTGCCCGGTTTGCTTGACGGAGTGGATTGGGTTATCCATCTGGCCGGGATTAACCGTCCTGAGGATCCATCGGAGTTTGTTAGCGGCAATCAAGGTCTGACCGAGGCTTTGTGCGATGCTGTTGAAAACAGTGGCCGTCATATTCCGGTGATTTATACCTCTTCCACCCAGGCCGAGCGGGACAATGAATACGGCAACAGCAAACGGGCTGCCGAAGATGCATTGCTGGAATTAAACCGGAAAACCGGAAACCCGGTCCATATCTACCGGTTGCCCAATGTGTTCGGTAAGTGGGCTCGACCTAATTATAACTCCGCAGTGGCGACTTTCTGTCACAAGATTGCGCGGGATATGCCGATTCAGATCAATGATCCGAGTGCCGTCATTAATCTGGTGTACGTGGATGATGTCATCGCCAGCTTCCTTTCGTTGCTTGAGGGCCAAGGTGAGAGGGGCGCTTTTGTAGAAGTCGAACCAACCTATCAAATTACGGTGGGTGGGCTTGCCGATCAGCTCAACCGCTTTAAATCAACCAGGGATAACCTGATTACTGAGCGGGTCGGTGAAGGACTGGTTCGAGCCCTGTATTCCACCTATGTCAGCTATCTGCCACCTGACCGGTTCACCTATAAGGTGCCGCAGCACGGTGACGAACGAGGTGTGTTTGTAGAAATGCTGAAAACTCCCGATGCCGGGCAGTTCTCATTTTTTACCGCGCACCCCGGCGTCACCCGTGGGGGGCATTATCACCACTCTAAAACTGAAAAGTTTCTGGTCATAAAGGGCGAAGCCTGCTTCCGGTTCCGGCACATGCTTACTGGAGAGTTCTATGAGTTGTTCACTGCGGGCGAGACTCCGGAAATCGTGGAGACCGTACCCGGGTGGACCCACGACATCACCAATGTGGGAACCGAAGAGCTAGTGTGTATGCTCTGGGCCAATGAGATTTTTGACCGGGAAAATCCGGATACTTTCGCGTGCCCGGTGGGTACGGAAGCTTGAACAACCCTGGAAATACCATGAAAAAATTGAAAGTGATGACCGTGGTCGGCACCCGTCCGGAGATCATTCGACTGTCTCGCGTAATGGCCAAACTGGACGATTACTGCGAACACATTCTCGTTCACACGGGGCAGAACTACGACTTTGAGTTGAATGAAATCTTTTTCCAGGACCTGAAGATACGTAAACCCGACCATTTCCTGAGTGCGGCCGGTGCCAGCGGTGCGGAAACCATTGGTAACGTGATTATCGCAGTTGATAAAGTGCTGGCTGAAGTCCAGCCAGATGCCTTGCTGGTGTTGGGCGACACCAACAGTTGCATGGCCGTTATTCCTGCCAAACGTCGGAAAATCCCGACCTTTCATATGGAGGCTGGAAACCGCTGTTTCGATATGAGGGTGCCGGAGGAGATTAATCGCCGCATCGTTGACCATACCGCCGATATCAATCTGACCTACAGCACAATTGCCCGGGATTATCTGTTAAGGGAGGGCTTGCTTCCTGACCGTGTGATCAAAACTGGCAGCCCCATGTACGAAGTACTGAACCACTTCCGCGACGGAATAGACGCCTCGGATGTTCTGGAACGTTTAGGGCTAAAAGAACACGGGTTCTTTGTAGTGAGTGCTCATCGCGAGGAAAATGTGGATTCTGAGAGGAATTTCCGTGGTCTGGTGGAGACTCTCAACTCCGTTGCAGAGCAGTACGGATATCCCGTGATTGTGTCCACTCACCCACGCACTCAAAAGCGGGTGGATGCCCTGGGTGTGAAATTCCATAGCAATGTACGCCTGCTCAAGCCGCTCGGGTTCAAGGACTACAACAAGCTTCAGTTAAGTGCCAAGGCCGTGTTATCTGATAGCGGCACGATCAATGAGGAAGCGTCGATTCTCAATTTCCCGGCACTGAATATTCGGGAAGCTCATGAGAGGCCTGAGGGGATGGAAGAAACTGCTGCGATGATGGTAGGCCTGAGTAAAGAACGGGTCTTGCAAGGGTTGGCCATTCTTGAACATCAGGGCAGGGGAGAAGAGCGTTCCATGCGGCTTGTGGAGGACTACAGCATGCCGAATGTTGCCGAGAAGGTGGTCCGCATTATCCACAGTTATCGGGATTATGTAATGCAAACCGTGTGGAAGCAGTATGACTAAGCGAAGGAAGATCGTGGCCTATGTTGGGCCCTATAATTTTCCCGATGGAGGGGCGGCAGCAAGACGGATTTATGGTAATTGTCTTTCTCTGCAGCGGGCGGGTTATGATGTTATTGTTAGTTCAGGACAGCTCGCCGATTCTCAAAAACGAGAGTACAACGGCATTCCGGTAGTCTCGCTCAATGAGCGACGCTACGAACATTTGCCGACACTATTAAAGCATTTTATGTATTTTTCGGCCGGTTCGAGTACGATCCAATGGCTAGAATCCCTTCAGGAGAAACCTGACGCTGTTATTCTTTATAGTGGATACTCTCCGTATTTGCTTCGTTTGTTGCCTTGGGCACGCAAAAATAATGTTAAGCTAATTTTTGATGTAGTGGAGTGGTACGATCCCCCAAGTCTCATATCTAGAATTATGTCGCCATACTTCCTTAATATTGAACTGGCGATGAGATTTCTTATAAAAAAATGTGATGGGCTGATTGTTATAAGTGATTATTTAAAAAAATACTATATGCCGCATGTGAAGAATATAATTAAAGTTCCTCCAACAGCGAGTCTGGGATTAGAAGGTCAAGATACGTCGATTGAGGTTCGTGAATCTACAAGGTTCGTTTATGCAGGTACACCGGGTAAGAAAGATTCTCTATCATCCATTATATCGGCTGTATTGCGTGTGCGTTCCGAAGGTCAAAATATCGAGTTGCATATAGCTGGCGTTCCAAAGAGTAAAATCGTCGACTACATTACTGTGAGTGGTTACAGTCAGGCGACTATCGATAAAGCGATTATGTGTCATGGGATATTGAGCCATAAACAGACGGTTGACCTTGTAAGAGCTTCAGACTATTCGATTCTTATTCGACCAAATATTAGAAGTGTTCAAGCAGGCTTTCCCACTAAGTTCGTGGAAAGTATGGCTGTGGGAACGCCTGTGATTGCAAATATATCAAGCGATTTGCAATACTATTTGCGTGATGGAGTAAATGGATTGATCTGTCCAGATTCAAACGTTGAAAGTCTTGTTAAGGTCATTAATAGAAGCGTTGATTTATCTCACAATAGAATTATGAGGCAGAAAGCCATAGAAACGGCTGCCACTTATTTTTCTCCAAATAATTATATCCAAGAATTTTCCAATCTTATTGGTTAGGTGAAATGACTGTCTATAAGAATCTACAGGAAAACCTTAAGAACAATCCGAAAATTTTTCTTATTACCGGTGTCGCTGGGTTCATAGGCTCGAACCTTCTTGAGCAACTGTTGACACTGAATCAAAGAGTGATTGGTCTTGATAACTTCATCACAGGCTATCAACGCAATTTGGACGAAGTCCAATCTTTAGTATCTTCCGAGCAATGGGATAATTTCACCTTTATCGAAGGTGATATCCGGAATTCGGAAGATTGTGCCAAAGCTTGTGACGGAGTGGACTACGTGTTGCACCAGGCTGCACTAGGGTCGGTGCCACGCTCTATAAAAGACCCGGTCAGTACCAACGCTGCTAACATTACTGGATTCCTCAACATGTTGGTTGCTGCTAGGGATGCTGGTGTAAAGAGCTTCACTTATGCCGCTAGCAGCTCTACCTATGGGGATCATCCGGCGTTACCAAAGGTCGAAGAAAATATCGGCAAGCCTCTATCGCCCTATGCAGTTACCAAATATGTAAACGAGCTTTACGCGGACGTGTTTGCTAAAACTTACAACTTCAAGGCAATTGGGTTGAGATATTTTAATGTCTTTGGCAAGCGTCAGGACCCGAACGGTGCTTATGCGGCTGTTATCCCGAAATGGACGGCTGCGATGGTGCGCGGAGAGGACGTGTTTATTAATGGTGATGGCGAGACCAGTCGGGATTTCTGTTTTGTAGAGAACGCTGTGCAGGCTAATCTGCTTGCAGCCACGGCGGAGGATTCTGCCAAAAACGAGGTTTACAATGTGGCGGTGGGTGACCGAACGACGCTAAATGATCTTTTTAGCGCTCTAACAAGAGCACTGGCAGATAACGGCGTAACGTATGAAAAACCTCCGGTCTACCGTGATTTTCGACCGGGGGATGTTCGGCACTCTCAGGCGGATATTGGGAAGGCTGCCAGCAAACTTGGGTATCGGCCAGAGTATTGGATTCAAAAAGGGATCTCTAAGGCGATGCCATGGTATTTGGAGAATTGATGGGCTCAAGTATGAAGAAAATTGCTGTAATCGGACTTGGATATGTTGGTCTCCCGCTGGCCGTCGCTTTTGGTGAAAAACGTCCGGTTGTCGGCTTCGACATCAGTGCCAAGCGAATAGCGGAGCTGATGCAGGGGGTTGACCTGACTCGAGAGGTGCCGAGCGAGGAACTGAACGGTGCCGCTTATCTGAAATTTACTGATTCCCTTGACGATATTGCAGACTGTTCAGTATTCATCGTGACCGTTCCAACGCCGATTGATCAGTTCAAAACTCCGGATCTAAACCCCTTGATCAAGGCCAGTGAAAGCGTGGGTAAAGTGTTGAAGGCTGGCGATATCGTAATTTACGAGTCTACTGTTTACCCCGGAGCGACTGAAGAAGTTTGTGTCCCCGTATTGGAAGACGTTTCTGGTCTCACGTTTAATCAGGATTTCTATGCCGGTTACAGTCCAGAACGAATCAATCCCGGAGACAAGGATCACCGGATAACGTCTATTAAAAAGGTAACGTCTGGTTCTACATCCGACATTGCTGAACAAATAGATGCATTGTATGCGGATGTCATTACCGCCGGCACTCACAAAGCAAGCTCCATCAAAGTTGCGGAAGCTGCCAAGGTGATTGAGAACACGCAGCGGGATCTGAATATTGCTTTGATAAACGAATTGGCAATGATTTTTTCACGCCTAGGTATTGATACGAACGAGGTCTTAGCGGCCGCTGGCACCAAGTGGAACTTTTTGCCGTTCAAGCCCGGACTGGTGGGCGGTCACTGCATTGGAGTAGATCCTTATTATCTCACCCACAAGGCTCAGGCTATTGGATACCACCCAGAAATTATTTTGGCAGGACGTCGGGTTAACGACCAGATGGGCTCGTACGTAGCTTCGGAACTGGTGAAGGCCATGATAAAAGCTGGCCATACTATTGCCAAGGCCCGGGTTTTGGTGATGGGTTTTACCTTCAAGGAAAACTGTCCAGATTTGCGAAATACCAGGGTGATCGATTTGATCAAAGAGTTGCGAGAGTTCGGCTGTACGGTGGACGTAACCGATTGCTGGGCAAACAGCGGCGAGGCCGAGCAAGAATATGGAATAAGTCTTGTGGATAGGCCTGAAATGGCTGCATATAAAGGCTTGATTATGGCGGTTCCTCACCGAGAGTACGCGGCGATGGCGGTGAGTGATCTCAGAAGCTACCTCGACGACGGCGGGGTGATTTACGATTTGAAGGGCGTTTTGCCTCTTGGTGACGCGGATTTGCGGCTTTGAACACGTTTCTTCTGATTGCAAGTTTTCCAGATTCCCTGATTAGGTTTCGGGGCGCATTGCTCAGAGCATTGGTGGCGCGGAATTTAAATGTTCACGTTGCAGCGCCAGGTCTATCGGGCGCTCAGGATGTGTGTGAGGAGCTAGAGGCGATAGGTGTAGTCCCTCACGAGATCCGTCTGAATCGCACAGGCATGAACCCGATTTCGGACATCGGTGCAGTATTTGACTTATGGAGATTAGTGCGGGCGATACGACCGGATTATGTATTGGGATACACCATCAAACCGGTAATTTATGGATCAATGGCCGCGTGGCTCGCGGGTGTGCCGAACCGGTTTGCACTGATTACAGGGCTAGGCTATGCCTTTACCGGTGAGGCATCCGGAAGGCGTCGGCTGGTGCGTAAGCTTGTTCAAGGATTGTATCGGTTCGGTCTGTCTAAAGCGTGCAAAGTTTTTTTCCAGAACCCGGACGATGAAGCCTTATTCATGGAAATGGATTTGATGCCGGCGAATATTTCCTCCTGTGTAGTAAATGGCTCCGGCGTGAATATCGCAGAATATTCATTAGCGCCTTTGCCAGATAAGCCTTCGTTCCTACTGATTGCTCGTCTGTTGGGCGATAAGGGCGTTCGTGAATATGCTCAAGCAGCTAGTCTCGTAAAAGTGAAATACCCTGAAGTGAGTTTCCGATTGGTGGGCTGGATAGACGGAAATCCCGATGCCATAGGCCAAAGCGAGCTAGATGAATGGGTGAGTTCGGGCGTCATTGAATTTTTGGGAAAGCTGTCAGATGTTCGCCCAGCCATTGCTGACAGTACCGTATATGTGTTGCCGTCCTATCGTGAGGGAACTCCTCGAACTGTATTGGAAGCGATGGCCATGGGACGTCCGATTATTACCACTGACGCGCCGGGATGCCGGGAGACAGTGCAAAATGGCTACAATGGTTTTCTTGTGCCAGTGCAGGGGGTGGATGCCCTTGCAGATGCTATGGTGCAATTCTTGGACTCGCCTGATTTGGTCACAATTATGGGACGACGTTCTCGCAAGGTTGCTGAGTGGAAGTATGATGTCCAACTAGTGAACGAACTGATGTTAGTCGAGATGGGTATTTCGTGATCAAACGTGTTTTTGATGTGGTGCTCTCGTCTCTGGCGCTGCTGTTGCTTGCCCCAGTGTTGCTTGTTGTAGCCTTTTTGATTCGCTGGAACCTCGGTTCTCCGGTGTTTTTCCGGCAGGTGCGCCCAGGATTGGGAGGGGAGCCTTTTGATATGGTGAAGTTTCGTACTATGCGGGATGCCACCGACAGTAAAGGAAGCCCGCTACCAGATGAAGAACGCATGACCCAGTTTGGCAGTTTTCTGCGCACCACCAGTCTTGATGAGCTGCCGGAATTGTGGAACGTGCTCAAGGGCGATATGAGTTTGGTTGGGCCTCGGCCGCTTTTGTTAGAGTATCTGCCGCTGTATTCAAAAGAGCAGTTCAGACGGCATGAAGTACGTCCTGGTGTCAGCGGTTGGGCACAGGTAAATGGGCGGAATGCCATTTCCTGGGAAGACAAATTTAAACTCGATGTTTGGTACGTGGATAATCAGTCTTTTGCGTTGGACCTCAAGATTCTGTATCTCACTTTGAAGAAAGTTTTGGCCCGAGATGGAATTAGCGGTGAGGGGGAGGCAACAATGTCGAAATTTACCGGGAATAAAGACCGATGAGGCTGGCCATTCTTGGTGCTAGTGGTCACGGTAAAGTAGTGGCGGATGTGGCGGAGGCTTCTGGTTGGCAAGAAGTTGTATTCTTTGACGATGCTTGGCCCAATTTACTATCGAATGGGCCATGGAAAGTGCTTGGAGATACAAGAGAATTAATGACTAATCTAGCCGAGTTTGATGGGCTGGTGGTTGGTATCGGTAATAATGCCATTCGGGCAAACAAACAAGCTCTATTTGCCAACATGAATATCAACATCGTGAGTATTGTTCATCCATCTGCGACGGTTAGTGTTCACGCTGTGATCGGTGCCGGTACGGTCATTTTTGCTAATGCTGCTGTCAACACCTGTGCTGTCATTGGTGAAGGGGTAATAGTTAACACGGGGGCTGTTATTGAACACGATTGTTGGGTTGGCAATTTTTCTCACATTAGCCCCAATGCCGTCTTAGCTGGCGGTGCCAAGCTGCAAAAGAAAGCTTGGTTAGGTGCCTGTGCGTCTGTTCGGCAATTGCTTGAAATTGGAGAAGGCGCAGTAGTGGGTATGGGGGCTGTGGTTACCAAAGACGTGGCAGCAGGGACTATCGTTGCCGGCTGTCCAGCTAAGTCTTTAAGGCCCTGAAACTAGAGAATAAATAGGGTATTCAATGCTGAACGGTCCTTTTTCTCCCTGGCCCTCCTATACTGAGGAAGAGGCCGACGCAGTGCGCGATGTGCTGCTGTCCAACAAAGTCAATTACTGGACAGGTCAGGAGACCCGGGAGTTCGAGCGGGAGTTTGCTGACTTCGCGGACTCTGACTATGCGATTGCCCTGGCCAATGGAACGGTCGCACTGGATCTGGCGTTTAAGGGTTTAGGTATTGGGGAAGGTGATGAGGTGATCGTTACACCACGCACCTTCCTGGCGTCGGTATCGAGCATCGTGACCGCCGGTGCAACACCCGTATTCGCAGATGTTGATCCGGATTCCCAGAACATCACGCCGGAAACCGTCCGTCGGGTCCTGACGCCCCGCACAAAGGCGATTGTGTGTGTTCATCTGGCGGGCTGGCCTTGTGATATGGATGGCTTTCGAGCTTTGGCGGACGAGCATGGGCTTTATCTGGTCGAAGATTGCGCACAGGCTCACGGTGCCCGGTACAATGGGCGGTCGGTTGGATCAATCGGCGACGTCGGTTGCTGGTCGTTTTGCCAGGACAAGATCATGACCACGGGTGGCGAAGGCGGCATGGTGACCACCAATGACCGCGCGCTATGGTCGAAAATGTGGTCCTATAAGGATCATGGGAAAAGCTGGGAAGCCGTTTACGAACGGGAGCACCCTCCGGGATTTCGCTGGTTGCATGAAAGCTTTGGGACCAACTGGCGGATGACAGAGATGCAGGGAGTGATCGGTCGGCTCCAGCTTCGCAAAATGCCGGAATGGCGTGCGGCGCGGGCCGCTAACGCTGCGCGCATCTGGGAGACAGCCGGGGCCTTACCAGGCCTGAGAGTGCCGGTGCTTCCCAATGGCATCGAGCATGGAGCGTACAAGTGCTATGTTTTTGTCGAGCCCGACAAGCTTGCTGACGGTTGGGACAGGGACCGGATTCTCGTGGAGATCGTCGAGCAAGGCGTTCCTTGTTTCTCTGGCTCCTGCTCCGAAGTTTATCTGGAAAAGGCATTCGATGGGACTGGATGGCGGCCGGAGGTTCCTCTGCCTGTGGCGAAGGAGCTGGGAGATCGTAGCCTTATGTTTCTGGTTCACCCGACGCTAACGCAGGCAGAGGTCGACAAAACCTGCCGGGTCCTGAAGGACGTCATGACTCGGGCGTGCTCATCACACCAGTAAAGGGTTTGGAATGTTTGAGAAATTCCTGAATTTGCCAAGGATGTACAAGCGACTGATTTCCGTTTCTTCGGATATGGTCGTCTTGTTTGTGGCTATCTGGGCAGCCTTTTCGCTTCGTCTGGAGCAGGATCTGTGGATTCCGACGCGGGACCATCTTCTCGTGGCGGCCATCACGGTCGTCTTCACCATTGCGGTGTTTATCCGCCTCGGGCTTTACCGGGCAGTGATCCGGTTCCTGGGTGACAAAGCCCTTCTGACGATCATTTATGGCGTTTTTGCCTCCTCTCTCGCGCTCATTGTATTGGGATACATGCTGCAGGTGCCCGTCCCGCGGTCTGTTCCAATTATTTATGGAGCCTTGGCGTTTCTGTTTGTCAGTGGTACGCGCCTTGGCATTCGCATGCTTGTGAATCACCCCCACCAGCGGAACAAGGAGCCGGTCGCGATTGTAGGGGCAGGCGAGACCGGCATGGCCTTGGCATCGGCGTTGCGCCAGGGAACCGAGTATCGGCCAGCCGTGTTTATCACCATGGATAGGGCCAATCACAAAACCATGATCGATGACTTGCCGGTAGTGAGTATCGATCTGATGGCCAAACACATGGCCAAGCACGGTGTTCGTCGGATTCTCCTGGCCCTGGATCCGTATTCCGGCGTGGATCGCAAGCAACTATTGTCTCGCCTTGAGGCCTTGGAAATTCCGGTTCAGACCGTGCCATCTGTTACGGAACTGGTGGCGGGACAGGCTCGGATCAACGATATACGGGATCTCGAAATCGAGGATCTGCTGGGGCGGGATCCCGTTCGCCCGGATGCTGCCGTGGTCGCATCAAGCCTGTTTGGCAAATCCGTCATGGTCTCTGGTGCGGGTGGCTCCATCGGTTCGGAGTTGTGTCGACAGATTCTCCGCCACAAACCGAAATCTCTCGTTCTGTTTGAGCGAAGTGAATACTCCCTTTACAAGATTGAAAGGGAGCTTCAAAGGATCAACGAGGTTGAGAGTCTGAGTGTGGAACTGCACCCGTTGCTGGGGAGTGTGGTGCATCGGCGCCGCTGTGAGTCCGTCATGCGAACTTTTGGCGTGCAAACGGTCTACCATGCTGCGGCCTATAAACACGTGCCACTGGTAGAGCACAACGTGATTGAGGGCGTACAGAATAATGTGTTCGGCACCTACCATTTGGCAGAAGCTGCGATTGATGTGGGCGTGGAGCGGTTTGTTCTCATCTCGACGGACAAGGCTGTGCGCCCGACCAACGTGATGGGTGCCAGCAAGCGGATGGCGGAGCTGGTGCTGCAGGGTTTGGCAGAACGCCAGAGTTCGACGGTGTTCTCCATGGTGCGGTTCGGCAATGTCCTTGGATCCTCTGGATCTGTTGTGCCCCTGTTCCGTGACCAGATTCGGGATGGCGGCCCCATAACCGTGACTCATCCGGATATCATCCGTTATTTCATGACCATCCCCGAGGCCAGCCAACTGGTGCTCCAGGCAGGAAGCATGGGCGCCGGTGGCGAAGTCTTCGTTCTGGACATGGGAGAGCCGGTCAAGATTGCGGATCTGGCCAGGAAGATGATTCACCTCATGGGCTTGTCGGAGAAAACCGAAGACCGGCCCGATGGCGATATTGAAATCACTTACACGGGGCTTCGTCCCGGTGAAAAGCTCTATGAAGAGTTGTTGATTGGTGATGATCCGCAGGGCACATCTCACCCGAGAATTATGAAAGCCCGGGAAGTCTATTTGCCCTGGGAAAAATTGGAGGAGCTGTTGAGCCGACTGACCCGGGCAAGTCAGACTTTTGATTGTCGTGATGTCGTGGAAATATTGAAGGAATCCCAAACCGGCTATGCTCCAAGCAGCGATATGGCAGATCTCGTTTGGTGCAACGGTGATGGAGATTATCGGGCGAAACCCGGTTCAAATAATGTATTACGCCTCAACTGAAATATTAAAGAGCTGTATATGTTTTGATTTAGTTCGAAATGTTCATTATTATTGTTTCGGGTTTTGCTTTACTGTTTTTTATTTAATTCCTTCTTTTGAAATTAAGGTTTTAATTCCATGGCAAAGATCAACGACTACTACCAGAAAAAACAGCTTATGGAAAAGCTTGCGGCCGAGTTGGAGCAACTCGAAAAAGACCAGTCTCTGAAAAAGGAACTGGACTTTGAAAACAAGGTTCGCGACCTGATGAAGGAATACGACAAATCTCCAAAAGATGTACTGCAGATTTTGTCGGCCATTGATCCTTCAATCGCCGGTTCAAAAGCCGAAGCCGGTTCTGGTAGCCGTCCCAAGCGTCCGATGAAAACCTACAAGAACCCGCACACCGGTGAAGTTGTAAAAACCCGTGGCGGTAATCATAAAACGCTGAATGAATGGCGTGACAAATACGGAAAAGAAGCTGTCCAGAGCTGGCAGCAGGACTGATTATTGGTCTGCCGTATTTGTATTTCAATCCGATCCTCGGAGATCGGATTGAATCCTTCCCGGTCGTTAACCGATAACGACCCGATTTTTCCCCGTCTCCTTCGCACGATACAAAGCTTCATCGGCTTTTTGTAGCCACTGCATATAGTTCTCCGGATCCGAATTCAATTGGGATACGCCCATACTGACTGTATATCGGATGTCACCAGTATTTGTATTTACGATGCTCTGTTCGATCGTTTCCCGAATGCGCTCGCAAATAATCCGGGCCCCTTCCTGGTCGGTTTCAGGAAGGATGATTCCAAACTCCTCGCCCCCGTAACGCCCAGCCTTGTCCGATTGACGGATGGCGTCTTTGGTCACGTTGGCTGCGTGTCGGATAACATCATCGCCCGACAGGTGGCCGTGAGTGTCGTTAACGAGTTTGAAATTGTCGAGATCGAACATCACCAGGCTCGTGGCATGACCATATCGGCGAAAACGTTCGTATTCTGCGTCGACCAGATTTTCCCAGGTGCCGCGATTGAGAAGACCAGTCAGCCGGTCGGTCATGCTGAGTTTCTCCAGCTGCTCGTTGGCGCGTTCCAGTGCCCGCTTACTGGTGGCAATGTCGGTCACGTCGTACACCATCAAACACACCTTCTCGACCTCGCCGGTGGGGCCATTAAGCGGATTGATGGTAAGGCTCTGGAACATGTACTCCTCAATGCCGGTGATCGGACGAGTGTTCCGGAATTTGAACAGGTAAGGGCGTTGCTCCCAGGAAATAAAGGCTCGCGTGTTCAGCATGGCCACGGCGTCAACTTTGCGGGCCAGCCACGCCTGGGGGATGTCGGGGAAGACGTCAAAGAGAACCTTGTTGTGGATCTGGCTGGCGGTGATGCCGCTGTGATTTTCCATAAATCCGTTCCAGGTCTGCACCCGGAACTCCAGATCCAGGACCACCAGGCCAACTTCAATGGACTCGAGCATGTCCACGAGCCAATGGAAAGAGGTTGCTTCGAGGTCGTTCATGGGCATGTTTCAGTCCACCAGGTATTGCAGGCGTTGTTCCAGGAAGGGCAGCGACGCCTCTGTCAGAAGGACCAGCATGTCGCACTGGATGTCCCGCTTTTCCAGGGCGTAGCTGATCTCAATGCACAGGAGTTTTTCGTCCCGATCCCGATGGTGTTCCAGAAGGTCGGCAATCTGGCGGTGTTGGCCGAGCACTCTGGGATGCGACAGGCCGAGTTTGATGTCGAGCTGATCGCCGATACCTTTAAGGAAAGCGCCGAACAGGATGCTGGACATGTCCATTAGCACCTCCACGTTCACCGCATCGTCATCCGGGTTGTCGTAGTCGAGCATCTCGGCCATGTTCCGGAAACTGGCGTCGGCAAACAGAAGCAGCGCTTCGCCGGCAATACCGGCACCCGTGAAACCCTGGCACACGGCGGAATAGGTATCGCTGTCTCGCGCAGCGGAAATGGCCATGTGCAGTTCTGAGTTGGCGATGAATGCTACCCGGGGAATGGGTTGCTTTACGAACACACCCAGTAGCCTCGCCAGTAGGTCCGACGAACGCCCCATGGCGACATTCGAAATTTCCTGAAGGTAGTCATTGAGCGAGACCGAGATATCGGGAACGCGGATGTCCTGGGTGGTGAGCGATGAATCACTGAGCGCTGTGTCTTCCAGTTCGCCGGGACGGTAGAGCCCGTACTGGGTCAGCAGTTCGATCACCTGCGCCGGATCCGTCGGCTTTTTGATGAAGTCGATGGCACCGAGTTTTTGCACCCGGCTTCGTGCTTCGGGCTGGATGTCGCCGGAAACCACAATCGTCAGGACTGGCAGATCTTCTGACCTGGCGTGCTCAAGAACCTGGTAGCCATCCAGTTCCGGCATGTTCAGATCAAGGAACATCAGGTCCGCCACGCCGTCTCTGAGCTTGTCGAGGGCCTCACGACCGTTGGTCGCGAACTCCACGCTATTATGGAGCCCCTGAGGCAGTGCCCGGGCCATCTGCTTTCGGGCCAGCGAGGAATCGTCGCAGATCAGTATGCGGGTGGTCATTGATGCAGCCGTTGGAGGGTGATCAGCAGCCGACAAGTATAACATCTTCCGGTTTTATGTATATGCGCTATACAGGTTTGTAATGTGGAGAGCGCGGGCTCCAGTCGCGTCAGTATTCCATGGGTGAGAAATCGTTAACAAATGTTACAGGATGGCGGTTTGTTCATGTCTGAATGTGAACGAACGCACTCTATTGGCCGGAGTGACTCGGATATAGTGGTTCCGTGGCAAATAACCAAGAAAAGACAAGCCACCTGTGGCCACCGGAACAACAAGAAAAACCGGGGCGGCAGTAGAGCCGGGCGTCGAAACAGGCTCTAACACCAACAATCAGAGACACAGATTATGAGACAGTACGCGTACGGATGCGCTGCCCTCGCTGTAATTTGCCTGGGCGGTGCGCCCTTTGCACAGGCAGAACTCAAACCCATCTCCGACAAGGCCATGGGCGAAGTGACGGGGCAGGGATTCATGCAGGTGGAGAATATCCCTGGCGTGGATCACCAGTTTACCCGGATGACCCTGGGGATGGATGTAGAAACCCGGGTCAACATTGACGATATACAGGTTGGCCAGATCAACGGTGGCGCCGATTTTTCAGCGACGGACGTGGCTCTGGGCCATATTTCGCGGGATGGCACCGCCGTTCAATACGATGGCAACACCTACGCCGTCGGGGACACAGTGCCTTTTGAAGCCGTCCAGCCGTATATAGAGCTCGCGGAAAATCCGGTGGACGGCAAGCTGTCCGGCTTCCGGATGGGATTCAAGCAGGCCCGCGGTTCCGTCTCTTCCGTTACTTCCAGTTTCAGCGGCAACATCGGTGTGACCCTGGTTGACGGGCAGGGCGGCGAGCATGCAGCGACCCTGTTCGATTCAGCCACCACAGCCACAAATTACCGCGCCACCCACATTGGCATCGACGACGGCACGGCGGACTGTTCGACCAGCACCAACTGTGCGCCGCTGAGTCATCTTCAGTCGCTGATCGTCGGGTCTGATAACGGTGATGGCACCACCGGCTTCACCAACGACTTCTTCATTGGCTTTCAGCGGGAAGGGGTGAACTGGCAGAGTCCGGGCGGTTCCGGCACCACCATCAATGCCGGGCAGGGTGTTTTCATCAACCTGCCGAGCAGCACGAAGATCGACATGAGCCAGCTGGCCGGCCCGAACGGTGTTCCCCGCCTGCAGACGCACCAGGTCGATATGGGGACTAAACTGTTTTAAGTGGTAAACTCCTGCCAGTGTTGAAAGTCACCGGCAGGAGTCCTTCCTTTTGATCCGCTCGTTCTACTGGCACGATTACGAAACCTTCGGCGTGGACCCGATTCACGATCGACCCTCTCAATTCGCCGGCGTCCGTACCGATGCGGATCTGAACATCATTGAAGATCCGCTGGTGATCTACTGCAAACCCACCGATGATTATCTGCCCTCTCCGGAAGCCTGCCTGATAACGGGAATCACCCCGCAAAAGGCGCTTGAAGATGGCTACCCCGAGGCGGAGTTTATTGCGCAGATCAACGAGGCATTCAGCCAGCCCGGTACCTGCGTGGTGGGATACAACAGCCTGAGATTCGATGACGAAGTCACCCGCCATACCCTTTACCGTAACCTTCGTGATCCCTATGCGCGCGAATGGCAGAACGGGAATTCCCGGTGGGATATCATCGACATGGTGCGGCTGACCTATGCGCTTCGACCGGAGGGCATCAACTGGCCGAAGAAGGAAGATGGTTCCCCCAGCTTCCGGCTGGAAGAGCTGACCGTGGCCAATGGCATCGCCCATGAGAGCGCCCACGATGCAATGTCGGATGTGACGGCGACCATTGCCGTCGCCAAGCTGATCAAGGATACGCACCCGAAACTCTTCAACTTTGTGCTGGAGCACAAGCACAAGCATTCCGCCCGACAGATGCTCAATACCGGCACCATGAAACCGGTCTTCCACGTGTCGGCAAAATACCCGGCCAGTCGCGGCTGCTGTGCCCTGGTGGCGCCGGTTGCCGAACACCCGACCAACAAGAACATGGTCATCGTGTACGATCTGCGGGAAGACCCTTCCGAGCTGATCAGTGCTACGCCGGAACAGATTCGTGAGCGGGTGTTTACGTCCCAGGCGGAGTTAGGGGAAGGTGTCAGCCGTTTCCCGCTCAAGGGCGTCCAGCTGAATAAGTGCCCGGTCCTCGCGCCAGCCAATATGCTGTCCACGCTTTCAAAGGAGCGTCTGGCAGAGCTGGAGCTGGACGGCGATACCTTGCGGAACAATCTTGCCAGGCTGCGCCAGGCACCGGAGGTGGCCTCCAGGATTGCTGAGGCCTTTGACCAGTCTTTTGAAGGCTCGGACCTGACGGATCCCGACGAACAGCTTTACGCCGGCGGGTTTATCAGCAAGGGAGACCGGGAGAAACTGAACTGGGTGATCTCGCAGCCTCCGGAAACTCTGGGAGAGCTGGACGTTCGCTTTGAAGACGAACGTTTGCAGGAGCTGCTGTTCCGGTATCGGGCCAGGAATTACCCGAACACCCTGATCGGCGAAGAGATGGAGCGCTGGGAAGCCTTTCGCACGGAGCGACTGATGCACCCGAAATCCGGATGGCGATCGCTTGAGAGCTACGCCCTTGAACTTCAGAGACTGGCCGCTGATCCGGCGTTGACGCCGGAAAAGCGACACGTTCTCGAAGATCTTCACCTGTACGGTGAGTCGCTCATTCCTTACATGTAAAGAGCAGTGCCTGCCGCCTTAGCGGCGGCGCTGGAAGTACACGCTCAGGTTCTGTCCCATCAGGCTCTGGACTTCACTGCCGAGGGCCTCGGCCTGAATCTGCCGCTGCACTGGCAATGTGGCCAGGGTGTGGCCATCGGTATCCCGGGCCTTGACCAGTTTCCAGTCTACCTCGTTGCTGAGCAGTGCCAGCATTTCCTGTAGCTGGCGGGTATCCTGTGGCCGGAACCAGCGATCCCGGCAGCCGTCGAGACTGTAGAAGTCGAAGTCTGCAAGCAGTTCGGGCATGCCCTCGTCGTTGGCATGGTTCAGAACCACCCGGCGCAGTTGCCGCAACGCGGGGCGGGTTGGAGTCAGTTGATGTTGTTCGATCAGCTGCCGAATCTGCTTGTCTGCGCTGGTCTGATCGCTCACTCCGGTGTGCAGGTGAACGATCGCGCCGGAGGCGGCGGCGTCGTTGATCAGGGCCGCCAGAGATAATTCGGTCATGCTCTCCGAGGGAAGGCGGCCTACCTCCACCCAATGCACCTGGTGACCGTCGGCCACAAAGCGCTGGGCGATCGACCATGGCCAGAAGACGATGTTATCGAGACCGAGTCGTTCGGCAAGCCGGGTGGCCCGGGCGATATTGGCCAGGGACTCGTCGACGGCCACAATTTCGACATCGCTCAGGTAACGGGCCAGTTCCATTGCCCGTTGTCCGGACTGTGCGCCGCAGACGAGGATGCGTACGGTATCTGGTAAATGGCTGGTGTCCAGTCTCAGATCCTGGGTAATGATATCCCTGAGGCTGGTTTCGGTCTGATGGGCCAGTTGTGGCCAGGACGGCCAGGCTTGGGGAACATCGCTCTTTGCCAGGCACAGTTCGTCCGCTTTTTCGGCAAAGTTCTGTTTGATGGCTTCGTCGTCCGCCAGGTCGTAGTAGGCAGAAGCCAGCATGGGCTGAAGCGCCAGGGGCCAATCCCGAATGCCCCACTGGCCAAGGTTTGCCGCAAAACTCTGGTGGAATAGGGCACCGTACATGGCGCTGATCATCAGCGAGCCGATCATCGCATCCTGTTCCTCACGCACGGCGAACTGGGCTGAAATGCTCTCATTGATCGTGCTGACCAGACGTTCTTCGTCATCTTGAGACGTGAGGGCGTAGCCCGTGCGGTTGTTGTAGATGGCAATCCCGATGCACAGCGACTGCAGCTCGTCGCGAAGGGCAACCGTCTGGGCCACTTCTGAAATGATAGAGCGGCGCAGCATGGTAACCAGTTCTTCTACTGCGGGATCCGGCATCACCAGTTTCTGCAGCGCCAGAAGCAACAATTCGTCGCTGGCAGCAGCATCCAGTAATACCTCCGCGTTGGCGTTATCCAGGTCGTACTGCTGATGAATAATCGCGGCAACGAACCGGGCAATGTCCTGGTGGGGTAGACCGTCGCGCCGGAGCAGATTAATGGCATCCTGCGCCAATGAAGGATCGGAGCGATCGACGTTAAGATGCGCAGCGCAATGAAGCATCCCGGCATAGACTGAATCCCAGGCCATGCCCATCTCCAGGAGTTTCCTGTAATGCAGATAGGCGACATCGAACTGGCCTTGAAGGCGTTTGGCATGTGCCACGCCGGAGAACGCCGTTGCTGATCCACGGTCCAGCTCGAGTGCCTGGAGGAAATACTGCTCTGCCAGCGCCGGGCGTTCGGTTTTCAGGGCCCAGTAGCCCAGGTTGCTGTACTGTTGTGCCTGCTCGGGCTCAGCCTCGAGGCTGGCAAGAAAGAGGTCCCTGGCCTGATCCGGTCGGCCGTCGTCCAGCTCAATACGGCCCAGCAGTCCAAGGCCGCCTGCATGCGCCGGCTCCAGAGACAGAGCCGCTTTGAGCAGTCCCCGGCATTCCTGGCGTGCCTTGAGCCGTTGCACGTAGCTCAGCTCCGCGCTATTGGACTCTCCGTAGGCGAGGTTCGCCTCAAGAAGCAGTCGCGCGACTTCTGCCTGTGCTTCCCGAGTACTCTGGAGTTCGTATTGTGCTTGCATCGTACACCTCAACCGGAATTAATGACGCGATTAGCCTTGCAGCAGCTGAAGAACCTGCTGGGGACGGGCGTTCGCCTGGGCCAGAACAGAGAGGCCTGCCTGTTGGAGGACCTGGGTTCGAGCCAGGTTGGCCGATTCTGCAGCAAAGTCCGCATCCTGGATGCGAGAGCGCGCGGCGGTCAGGTTTTCCGAGGTGGTGCTCAGGTTGGCAATAGTGGATTCCAGCCGGTTCTGGGCTGCACCGAGGTCGGCACGGATGCCGCTGATTCTTTCGAGAGCCGCATCGACAACCGCCAGTGCATTGTTAGCCCCATCCACGGTGCTGATATCAATGCTGGCAACGTTTTCTGGTGTGCTCCCGTCCGCGGTATTGGCACCTACGTCCAGGATGCTTCCAGTGTCAGCGCCGCTCGGGACGGCTTGAGTGGCGGTTGACTCCAGTGCAAAACTGACAGAAGAGTCGAAGGTCAGTTCACCGGAGACGCGGGCACTGTCGTTGGCCGCGGCGCCACTAGTGAGTGGCTCACCTGCTGCGTCCGCGCTTCCCTGGATATCAATGGTGTCGCCGGCAGTGGCGGTGAAGTCTTCAACAACAATATCTTTCCCATCGGGGTGGGTGAGTGTGATTGTGCCGTCGTTGTTGACTTGCGCCGTGATACCGGTTTTGCCGGAAGCAGAATTGATTTCTTTGGCGAGTGGTGTGAGGTCAGAGGCATCACTCACTTGCGCTGCAATGGTTGCGGACGTCTCACCGTTCGAAACGGTCATTGTCAGAGTTTGCGGCACACTGCCAGTAAAGTTGCTCAGTGTCGCCTCTGTTCGGGCAGTTGCCTGGACGCCAGTTGTTGCGGCAACCTTGTTCACGGATTCAGCGATTGCTTCAGCTGTATCGCCTGCTGCAACAGGCACTGTCTTGGTGTCCAGGGAGCTGGAGACAGTGAGGGTTTGCTCGCCAATAGTATTCTGAGCCGGTGCAGTGGCTGCAGCTTGGCTTGATGATCCTGTCCCGGAGTATTGAGTCGAGTTGCCGGCAGTTAGTGTGTTGTTCGCAAGATCGTTGATTCGAGCGCTATCTACCGATACGGCAATCGTTTGATTCTCGTTGGCACCAGCTTGGAATTTTTGAGCCTGGAAGGTGCCATCCAAAAGATTGAGGCCGTTGAATTCGGTTGTCGTCGCGATCCGCTCAAGTTCCTCTTTAAGCTGGTTTACCTCAGACTGAAGTGCTTGCCGGTCTGATGCCGAGTTGGTCGCGTTGGCTGACTGCACGGACAATTCGCGAATACGTTGCAGAATATTGCCGGACTCGCCGAGTGCACCTTCTGCCACCTGAGCCAGAGAGATTCCGTCGTTGGCGTTCCGCATCGCTTGATTCAGCCCCTTGATCTGGGAAGTAAAGCGCTCGGAAATGGCCAGGCCGGCTGCGTCATCCTTAGCGGAGTTGATGCGAAGACCGGAAGAGAGGCGCTGGAGAGTCGTATCCGCATCTCTCTGGGACGTGTTCAGGTTCCGCTGTGCATTCAGTGAAGCAATGTTCGTATTGATAATCTGTGGCATGGTTTTTCTCCCTGCTCAGCTGAGCGGTACTCGGGCGGAAAAAGCATCAGGCACAAGCACCGGCAAAAAGTTGTTCGTTTGCCAGTGCTAACGCGAAGCCTGTGCCACAAAAATAAAAAAACAATGAAAACAGTGTGGTAAGTGGTTTTTTAGCCGGTGTCGTTCTGGTTGGCACGATCCCGCGTGCCGGTATTCCGGCAGGAATAGGGCAGCAAATTGCCGCTTTTACAATCGTTAACAAATTATTGGTAATTTTTTCTAAAGGTTGTTTGGGGAGCGCCGTTAAGCGGTGTAACAGGGCGGCGCTCCTAACCCAAAAAAACGGGCGCCAGACCTTTTCCATGAAATGACGACATCAGTCGAAGGAGAAGCATAATGGCTCTCGGTATTAACACCAACGTCGCGTCTCTGTCTGCGCAGAACCAGCTCCAGAAATCCCAGAATCTTTCGAATCAGGCGCTGGAGCGGCTCTCTTCCGGCCTGCGCATCAACTCTGCGAAAGACGATGCAGCCGGTTTGGCGATTTCCAGTCGGTTTGACTCGCAGATTCGCGGCCTGAATCAGGCAACTCGAAACGCTAACGACGGCATTTCTTTGGCTCAAACTGCAGAGGGCGCGCTTGGCTCAGCCGGCGACATTCTTCAGCGGGTGCGTGAGCTGTCGGTCCAGTCTGCTAATGCTTCAAACTCATCGTCAGACCGCCAGGCTCTGCAAGATGAAGTCAACCAGCTGGTATCTGAGCTGGACAGGATTGCGACCACAACCAACTTTAACGGTCAAAAGATCTTGGATGGCTCTTTCGGGACAGCCCAGTTCCAGGTAGGGGCGAATGCGAACGAGACTATCACAACCTCCACAGCGAATTTCCGTACGACCAACTACGGTAACAGTCAGGTGATTGCCGATGGGGTAGCCGCTGCGCAGGCCGCTGCCGGATCAAACGGCGTGACTGGTGGAACTCTGACCGTCAATGGAGCGCTTGGCTCGGCAGACATCACTGTTGCAGGTAATGAAAAAGCGAGCGATCTGGCCTCTAAGGTTAATAACGAGACTGCGAACACTGGAGTGTCGGCGACAGCGCGAAGCGAAGCGAAGGTTGCTTTTGGAGCGACTGCAGGTAGCTACACTCTCGAATTAACATCAGACAATGATACTGCTGCCAGTGTATCCTTTACTCTAGAGGGGAATACGGGCGCTTCCAACCTCTCTGCAGCGGTTGCAGCAATTAATGATCAGTCTGCGAAAACCGGCGTAACTGCACAGGTTTCGGACGACGAGAGCTATATCATCTTGTCCAACGAGAGTGGAAATGACATTCAGATTTCTGATACCACTACCGCTAACGCAGACGATGTCACGGTTACAAAGTTGTCTCGGGACGCGAACGGTGACGTTTCGCCTGTGACCGGCGATATTACTTTGACTGCTGACACAACTGCAGAAGATTCGGTCGTTAGCGGGTATCTCCAATTTGACTCTGACAAGTCCTTCTCTGTAGTGAGCGACGGAACAGAGGATGCGGTTGGAAGTGATAGCTCCAGCTTGAACTCTGTAGCAGATCTCGATATCACTTCGTTTGAATCCGCCACCCAGGCACTCAAGACTGTAGATGCTGCTCTGAGCGCGGTTAACTCCCAACGTGCAAAATTTGGTGCACTTCAGAGTCGATTTGAGACCACAATTTCAAATCTTGATTCGACTTCCACCAACCTCAGTGCTGCTCAGAGCCGAATCCTGGATGCAGATTTCGCTTCGGAGACAGCGAAGCTGGCCAAATCTCAGGTTCTTCAGCAGGCTGGTATTTCCGTCCTGGCTCAGGCAAACGCCCGTCCGCAGCAGGTTCTGTCCCTCCTGCAGTAATGGGGCATCGCGGTAACAGCCGGAACCTTCGGGTTCCGGCTTAACGCCGTTTGAGGATAGCGAGGTGAGCTATGAATGACGTTAACCTGAGCAGCCCGGATCTGAAGCTGGTTCGTACCAGTGAGCAAGCACCGGCAAGGGCTATGTCGTCATCTCAGGCCGAAGGCAGGAATGCCTCTGACCTGGCCGCTTCGTCTGCACAAAAAGCACCGTCGATGGCGGGTGTTTCTGGCGATAAGCCGGTTTCCGAGGCGCAGAAGCTTCAGAAGCAGGCGGATGCTGAAAAGGAACAGTTGGACCAGGCGGTGTCGCAACTGAACGATTATGTTCAGAATGTGCAGCGGGATCTGCAGTTTGAGGTGGACAATGAGCGCGGGCAGACCATCGTAAGGGTGGTGGACCAGCAGACTCAGGAAGTCATCCGGCAGATTCCCGACGAAGTGGCATTGAGGTTGGCAGAAAACTTGCAGCAGGAAGAACCGCTGACGTTGTTCAATATTAAGGTGTAGGTGGATAGGCGCCGACATCTAGAGTTGAACGACGGTTGTTCAGCACCGCCGCATCCGAGAGGGTCCGGCGGTGTTCTGCGTTTTGAACATGGGTTAGATGTGAAGGTGGGGTCAGAAGAAGGCGTTCTTCTGACCCCGTGTTCGGCGAGAGATAGTTACAGGTTGTTACAAATTGGCGGGAGAAAGGGGCAAAGTTTTGCCGCCTTTTGCCGATAAACTGAACAGGTATGAATTTGCTCCCTTTGAGGAGGCAGGATTATGGCAGGCATTTCATCGTTGGGTATTGGCTCCGGGGTTCTTACATCAGACCTTGTTGACCAATTGGTTGCTGCTGAGCGCAAACCAGCACAAAATCGCCTTGATGCCAGAAGTCAGAAAAATGAAGCTCTGATTTCTGCCTACGGTACTTTACGTAGTGCCATGACTGAACTCAGGCTTCCTTTACGCCAACTAAGTGCTCCCGATAACCTAAAGGCCTTCTCGGCGAGTTCTTCCAATGACTCGGTTCAGGTTTCCGTCGATAGCACCAAAGCAAGTCGCGGCAGCTATACCGTGAATGTGCTGGACCTCGCCCAGGCTCAGTCTCTGGCTTCATCTACATTTTCGGATAAAAATGCGACAGCGATTGGGACGGGTTCGATTACTATCCAGTCCGGTGATGAATCCAAGACGCTCACCATTGATGGTTCCAACAACACGCTGCAAGGTCTTGCAGACGAAATCAACGACGCTGGCATTGGGGTGACTGCCGGGGTGGTGGACACCGGTAGCGGTTATCGTCTGGTTATGTCAGCGGAAAACACAGGCACGGCCAATGCTATTACGGTAACAGTGCAGGACGATGACGGCACCAACACAAATGCCAGTGGTCTTTCGCAATTCGCGTTTGATGGTACCACTCAGAATCTCGAAGAAACGGTTGCTGCCAAAGATGCGGCGGTAGAGGTTAATGGCATTTCGATTACCCGCTCTACCAACACGATCGATAATGTTATTGCTGGGCTGAGTTTCGATGTGACGGAAGCGGGCGTGACATCGCTGGTCAAAGTTGATCAGGACTTTGGCGCAGTTGCTGATCGAGTTGGTTCTTTCGTTGACAAGTTCAACGCTCTTCAATCGACGATAAAGGGTTTGGCCGGCTATAACTCGGAATCGGGACAGGGTGGAATCCTCTCCGGCGACTCTGCCGTGCGGTCTATTCAGTCACAGTTGCGAGGAGTTCTGACTCGCGTGGTTCCGGGGCTTGAGAATTCAAGTATTCGGACTTTAGCGGATGTAGGTATTTCAACAGATTATCGAACTGGCGGGCTCTCATTTGATCGTGCCAAGTTTGAGGAAGCGCTTAAGAGTAATCCGGATGATGTAACGGCTCTCTTTGCTGAACAGGGTCGATCCACGGGTACCGACATTGAATTTTTGAGGGGGGGCAACGATACCCGCGCTGGCGAGTTCGCAGTCAATATCACGCAAGCGGCCACCCAAGGTGGTGTTATGGGTGATACTGCTTTAGCGGATGGCATTACTATTGACTCATCCAATGACGAGCTAGAGTTGGCGGTTGATGGCAGCACCAGAGTAACGATTTCCCTGACTCAGCAGACCTACCCTACGGCCCAGGACCTCGCTGACGAAATTCAAAGCCAGCTCAACGCGTCTACTGCTCTGAATGCGGCTGATCAATCTGTGAAAGTTAGCCTGGACTCAAACGGAATTCTGAATTTTGCATCGGGTTCCTATGGCAATCGCTCAAATGTAAGCGTGATGTCTGTTGAAGACGGTGCAACGCTCGGGTTGTCAGTAAAAACAGGCACCGTTGGCAAAGATGTGGCCGGTACAATCAATGGGCAGGCCGCCGAAGGTGAGGGGCAGACATTAACCGTTACAGGTGCTGGTGATGCCAAAGGCATCAGTATTAAAGTTGGTGGAACAGCTACAGGTGATCGCGGTGATATCAATTTTATTGAAGGGATAGGCGATCAGGCGGTCAACCTGGTAACCAGCATCGTCGGGCCGGATGGCGCAATTCAGGCTAAGACCGACCGGATCAGTCGCGACTCTGAGCGAATTCAGGATGAGCAGTCGAGGCTGGACGATCGCATAAAAGCCTACCGAGATCGGTTAGTGTCGCAATTTACAGCCGCGGATTCACTGATTTCCCAATTGAACAGCACCCAGGATTACGTCAGCCAGCAGCTCGCATCCCTGGCTCCACAGAACAACCAGAAGAACTGATCCGGTGAACGGACAGTTCGAGTGTCGAAAAGAGGTTTGATATGAACGGTTTGCAGGCATACCAGCGCGTAAACACCCAAACCAGCATCACCGATGCGGATCCCCACAAGTTGATCCAACTCCTGTACAACGGGGCGATCGAGCGGATCAACATGGCCAAGGCTCGCATGCAGGCGAAGGATTACGCGGGTAAGGCCCAGCTTCTGAACAAGGCCATCGAGATTATCGGGGGCCTGCGCTCTTTCCTCGATTTCGAGAAGGGCGGAGACCTGGCGGCGCGTCTTGAAGGTTTGTACGACTACATGGAACGCACGCTTCTGGAAGGCAGCGCCAAGAACGATGTCGCCAAGCTGGATGAAGTTCTGGAACTGCTTCGGTCCATCAAAGAGGGCTGGGACGGCATCCGCGAAGAAGTGGTCTCGCAGCAACAAGCTGTCGGCTGAGTTCAGGCATAAAAATGGGGTCAGATGAAAGCGTTCATCTGACCCCATACTCCCTCCCAATAGCCATTCCTGACGCTCTCCCGTACAATAGCGCCCTTATTTTCAACACATCCATTCTGTTCAGTCTGGAGCAAGGGCATGTCTGATATCAAAAAGGTGGTGCTGGCCTATTCCGGTGGCCTGGATACTTCCGTAATCGTTCGGTGGTTGCAGGATACCTATAACTGCGAGGTGGTGACCTTCACCGCTGACATCGGCCAGGGCGAGGAAGTCGAGCCGGCGCGCGCAAAGGCCGAGGCGCTGGGCGTCAAGGAAATCTACATCGAGGATCTGCGTGAGGAGTTCGTTCGCGATTACGTCTTCCCGATGTTCCGTGCAAACACCATCTACGAAGGTGAGTACCTGCTGGGTACCTCCATTGCCCGCCCGCTGATTGCCAAGCGACTGGTGGAGATTGCCAACGAAACCGGCGCGGATGCCATTTCTCACGGCGCCACCGGTAAGGGTAATGATCAGGTTCGTTTCGAGCTGGGTGCTTATGCGCTCAAGCCTGGTGTGAAGGTGATTGCGCCGTGGCGTGAATGGGATCTGAACTCCCGGGAAAAGCTGCTGGCCTACTGCGACGAGCGTGACATCCCGGTCGAGAAAAAGAAGGGCAAGTCTCCGTACTCCATGGACGCCAACCTGCTGCACATTTCCTATGAGGGCATTAACCTCGAGGATCCCTGGGCGGAAGCCGAGGAAGATATGTGGCGTTGGAGTGTCTCTCCCGAAGCGGCCCCGGATAAACCGACCTACGTTGAGCTGACTTATAAAAAGGGCGATATCGTGGCCATCGATGGCCAGGAAATGAAGCCGCACGTGGTTCTGGAAACCCTGAACAAGCTGGCGGGCGAGAACGGTATTGGTCGTCTGGACATCGTCGAGAACCGTTATGTGGGCATGAAGTCCCGTGGTTGCTACGAAACCCCGGGCGGAACCATCATGCTGCGTGCGCATCGTGCCATAGAGTCCATCACCCTGGACCGTGAGGTCGCGCACCTGAAAGACAGCATCATGCCGCGCTATGCCGAGGTGATCTACAACGGCTACTGGTGGTCACCGGAGCGGGAAGCCCTGCAGGCGCTGATCGATCAGACCCAGGAATACGTGAATGGTACGGTTCGTCTGAAGCTCTACAAGGGCAACGTAGACGTGGCGGGTCGTAAGTCTGACGATTCCCTGTTCGACGAGAAAATCGCAACCTTTGAGGAAGATCAGGGTGCCTATGACCAGAAGGATGCGGAAGGCTTCATCAAGCTGAACGCTCTGCGTCTGCGGATTGCCGCTGGTAAGGGTCGCAAGCTTTAACGAAAAGCATGGCCTGATGATCTGAGTAGACGCCAGGCAGGTACCGTTTTTCAGGACACGCTACGAGCACATCCATGTGCGCTTGACGTTGGCCATCCTTGGCCAACGACAGTCCTGAAAAACGGTACCTGCCTGGCTTTCTGATCTCTCTCGTTACGCTCCACGTTTCTGGTAGCCTCCACCGGCCTTTGTCGTTCTGGCTAGTCGTTATTTTCTGACTGCCGAAACTCCCCCGGCGTTATCCCCGTCACTGCCTTGAACTTCCGGTGAAACGACGTCGTTTCGCTGTATCCCAGTCTCAACGCAATATCCGGAATGGCCAGTTCGCTGTTTCGCAGATAATCCTCTGCCATGGTCTGCCGTACTTCGTCGAGAAGCTGCTGGTACGACACGCCCTCCTGGCTCAGTTTTCGTTGCAGGGTGCGACGTGTCATGCCCAGATCTTCTGCCACCATGTCCTGTCGGGTAATGCCCTGCATCAGTTGCTGTTGAATGCTGTGTCGTACTTTCGAAGGGAGGTCGTTGCCGGTTTCCAGGGAGGCCAGTTGACTGAGCGCATGGGCTTCCAGAGTTTTACGAAGCAGGGGGTCCGGCTGTCGGAGGCGGGTTTCAAGGAGATCCTTTTTGAGGGTGACGCTGTCCTGATCGGAGGAAAACTGTACCGGGCAGTGCCATCGTTCCTCATAGGCCCGTTCAAGATCCGGGCCCGGGGAAGGGCGCCGCAGTTTTACCAGGCTCGGTGACGCCTCCTCATTGTCGGCCAGCCACCGTGCGTAATTCACCCAGGATGCAATGACGTTGTCTACCAATTGGGGGCGCACAACGGGATCGGTGTAGTTGCAGTTCCAGGTCAGTGTCAGCTCGTCACCGTGGACGGCAAGACGGGTGCTGCCCATATCGCCCACCAGCCGTTCAAACGGCGCGATCCTCGCGACCGCTTCGCCGAGGGTAGAACAACTCATGGTGATGTATCCCAGAACGCTGTAGGAGCCCGGCTGTACGAAGTCACCGGTTTTCAGGCCGAGAATGGGGTCTTCCGTTTCCAGGCACAGCTGGTGAATGAAGGCCTGGAACTGCTCGCCTTCTATGCGGCCGTCATCCGTGTTCAGGATGTCCGGATTCAATCCGGCGCCGGTAAATAAAGCTTCTGTATCAATGCCGGCGGCTTGCGCTGCACGAACATATTGGCGCAAAGCAGCGACAGAAGTGGTTCCAAGGGGGTTCATGGTTACAGCGCTGTTGTTGGAGTCGTTATCTGCTGAGTATAACGAAACTCCTGCCCCAGAAAACAAAAAGGCCAGCTAAAAAGCTGGCCTAAAAAATTCGGAAAGAACGAAAGTGCCTGAAAAATTCGTTGATCCTGTGGAAGTCCCAGTTGGCGGCGGAGGTACTACACGGCTCCTCCGCCCTGGGGGATACTGCTTGAATCCACAATCTCAGAATAGGCGTTTCGCTCTGCCGTGTCTGTGTGTGATGTGTGTCTCAGTGTTACTGAATGTTTTTTAGACACTCTCGGTGATATTGGGCGAGGTTTCTGTGAACCGCCGTGTCTCATAGGCGTCCACCAGCCCCTGCACGGCAGCACGTTCCATGTCCGGAACGGAGGGCGTACCGTTCTGGGCATCGGCCTTGCAAAGCACCATGCCGGCCTCAACCGAGACATACCCCGCCGTGGTTTTCAGCGCCTTGTGATTGATGCCGTCAAACACCCGTCGGAAGGCTGCGGTGGTGCACAGATCGCTGTTGGGGAAATAGGCAACCATGGCGAACTGGTTGTCGCCCACCCGACACAGGGTATCGATCGGGCGAATCAGGGCACTCAGGCGGCGGGCAATACCGATGGCCAGTTCGCTCATGATGGAGGGGGGATGTTTGCGCTTGAGTTCCTGCCAGTTACGGATCCCGCAAAGAACATAGGCCGAAGCGCCGCCCCGGGCCTCCGAATGACGCAGGATTTTCTGCAGTCGTTCCCGGGCGTATTTGTTGTTACAGAGGCCGGTTTCCAGGTCGATGATGTTGGTCGATTCCAGCTCCCGATTGTTCTCGATCAGCAGCGCGTTGGCCCGGAGCAGGGTGTTCTGACGGTCGGCCATCCGGTCGGCCGCGAAAATCCGGGGGATAAGCTGTTTGGTCATGTCCGACTTGTAGATGAAGTCGTCCACGCCCCGATCGAACGCTTCCGACAGCGCCTCGACACTTTCCCTGGCGGTCAGCAGGATCACGTAGGTGTAGTGATTGTTCTGCTCATCTTGCTGCCGTACCCGGTCGGTCAGCTGGAGGCCGTCCATTTCCGGCATCAGCCAGTCGGCAATCAGTACGCTGACGGCGCGCTGTTCAATCAGTTCAAGCGCCATGGGCGCGTTATGGGCAATGCGTACGTCGCGATAACCGGCATTTTTCAGGGTGCGGCTAACCACCATACTACTGAATTTGGCGTCATCTACTACGAGAATGGGGAGGTCAAGGTTTGGCATTATTCTCTACTTCTTACCAGTCCATTGTCAGATGCGGTGAATGCCCGCACTTGGTATGATCGGCGGCACTTCCCAACACAATATGTCACGCAAGTATACCCTTGCGCATGCCCGGAGAATAACGACCATGCCATCTTTTGACATTGTTTCTGAAATCGATATGCACGAAGTCACAAACGCGGTGGACCAGGCCCGGCGTGACCTGGGTAATCGATGGGATTTCAAGAACGTGGAAGCCGACATCGAGCTGGAAGACAAACGCATCACCCTGGGTGCCGAGCAGGAGTTCCAGCTGGAACAGCTCAAGGATCTGCTTCGCATGGCCTTTGCCAAGCGGAACATCGATTCGCGGGCGCTGGCCGAAGAAGGTGATAGCAAGGCGGGAAAACTGGTCAAGCAGCATTTTGCCCTGAAGCAGGGCATCGAAACCGACATGGCGAAGAAGATCGTCAAGATGATCAAGGATCAGAAAATGAAGGTGCAGGCCAGCATCCAGGGCGACAAGGTGCGGGTGACCGGCAAGAAACGGGATGACCTCCAGGACGCGATTGCCATGCTGAAAGAGGCAGAGCTGGACATTCCGCTGCAGTTCAACAATTTCCGCGACTGACCGGGAGCAGACCTATCCAAGCCCCTAGCCGCCTTACCCTGATCCGGGAAACGCTGTACACCTACACTCGCTGGCAGGTCATCGCGCTGCTGTTTCTCGGATTCTCCGCAGGGCTTCCGTTTCTGCTGGTGTTCTCCACCCTGAACGCCCGTCTGGCGGACGTGGGTGTGGACACCGCGACCATCGGCTTTTTCAGCTGGCTAGGGATTACCTATTCCATCAAGGTGTTCTGGGCCCCGGTGGTCGACCGCCTGAAACTGCCGTTTCTCGACCGGCTCCTGGGTAAGCGGAGAAGCTGGATCCTGCTGGCACAGGCGGGTATCGCGACGGGACTTTACCTGATGGCGAACATCGACGCCGTCGCCCATCCGGAGCTGATTGCCCTGAGTGGCCTGCTGGTGGCGTTTTCCTCCGCGACACAGGACATCGGTATCGATGCCTACCGGATCGAGATCGCCGAAGAGCGACTCCAGGCCGCCCTGGCGGCAACCTATATTTTTGGCTATCGCCTCGCGTTGCTGGTGGCGGGAGCCGGCGCGCTGTATCTGGCGGAATTCTGGTCCTGGCAGGTGTCCTACCAGACCATGGCCGCGCTGGTTGGCGTCGGAGCCCTGACTGTTCTGATTGTCAAAGAGCCGGCCGTCAATCACTTTGCGGCCGCGGCCGACATCGCCCATCGCGTGCAAGAAGAAACCACCAAACGCAATCACCTGACACCTCGTATTGCGAGACTGGCAGGCTGGTTTTATGCCGCCGTGGCCGGTCCATTTGTGGACTTCTTCCAGCGCTATCGGGAGCTGGCCATCGCCATCCTGGCGCTCGTCGCGTTGTACCGGGTGGCGGATATCGCCATGGGTGTGATGGCCAACCCCTTCTATCTGGATTTCATGGGATTCTCCAAGACCCAGGTCGCTGACGTGACCAAGCTCTTCGGCTTCTTCATGACCATCGCCGGCTCCCTGGCCGGTGGCGTGCTTGTGGTCCGTTACGGTGTAAGACGCGTCCTGCTCGCCGGCGCGATACTCACGGCTGCCACCAACCTGCTGTTCGTCTGGCTGGCCCAGTACCCGCCGAACATCTACACCCTCGCGGTGGTCGTCAGCGCCGACAACCTCAGCGGCGGCATCGCCAACGTCGCCCTGATCGCGTGGCTCTCGGGCATGACCAGCGCCTCTTTCACCGCAACCCAGTACGCCCTGTTCAGCTCACTGATGACCTTGCCTGGCAAATTCCTGGGTGGATTCTCCGGCATCGTGGTCGCCGACTTCGGCTACGCCCAGTTCTTCACCGTCTCCGCTGTCATGGGCGTCCCCGCGATCCTGCTCGTCCTGTTCCTTATGCGCCACGGACGACGGCTGGACGAACTCGCGCCCGCCAAATCCGCTGAGCCCGCCCAGCCATGAACGAACCGACCAGAGAACAGAAAATCTGGCAGGTCGTTACCGCCATTCCACGAGGAAAGGTGGCCAGCTACGGCCAGGTCGCCGACATGGCCGGCCTGGGCCGGCAGGCACGGTTTGTCGGCCGAGCGTTAGGTAAGTTGCCAGCCGGACACTCCGTCCCCTGGTACCGGGTTATCCGCACCAACGGCCAGATTGCTTTTCCGGAAGGTTCACCGGCCTACATCCGCCAAACGTCATTGTTGAAAGAAGAAGGTGTAGAGGTGATCGACGGCAGGGTCCGAATGTCCCAATACCGCTGGACTCCCTAAAGAAAAATAACTCAGGTGTCCAGGAGCCGGAGGTGGGGGAGTCTTTTCTCTGCCAGAAAAGATGTCCGAGCGCAGCGAGTTCTTTTCAAAGAGAAAAGACTCCCCCGCCTTCGGCTCCTCCCCAAGCTTAGAAATCCACTAAAGCGGAAGCGAAGTCAGAGCCGCAAAGCCCCATCCACCTCAATCATCCGTCCAGACAGATAATCATTCTCGAAAATAAACGCCGCCGCATGAGCAATCTCCTCCGGCCGCCCCATGCGCCGCAACGGAATACCCGCCGTCATCTTCTCCCGCGCCTCCGGCTTCATCGACGCCGTCATCTCCGTCTCGACAAACCCCGGTGCAATCCCCGCACACCGGATCCCGTAACGGGCCAATTCTTTCGCCCACACCGGTACCAGCGCCGACACACCCGCCTTGGCTGCGGAATAATTGCTCTGCCCCATGTTGCCCGCCCGGGAAATCGAGGCGATGTTGATGATGACGCCCCGGTCGCCATTCTCGATCATGCGGGTGGCAGCCTCCCGGCCACACAGAAACACCCCGGTGAGGTTCACATCAATCACCGACTGCCACTGCGAGAGCTCCATGCGCTTCTCGACCTTGCCGTCCTTCACTTTCACCATCAGGCCATCGCGTAAAATGCCCGCGTTGTTGATCAGCCCGTTCAGATGGCCAAAGTCTTTCAGTATGGCCCCGAAAGTGCTCTCCACATCCGCCTCTTTGGCGACGTTGCAGACGTAGGTGCGTGCCTCGCCGCCGGCTTCGCGGCAGGCAACTGCGGCTTCATCCAGCTTTTCCGGCACCAGGTCAATCAGCGCCAGCTTCGCGCCCCTGGCTGCCAGAAACTCTGCCATGGCCCGGCCGAGACCCTGGCCGCCGCCGGTAATTGCAATCACGGAATCTTGAACTTTCATGGTTTGCCCTAATCAAGTTGTCAGGTGGTGTTACGTTTTCTGTGCGCCTGAAACGAACGTTTTTATTGTGCGGAAGCAATCAGGAGGCATTTTGCCCATTTTCCTATTTCTTTTCATCATCCTGCCGATTGCCGAGATGGCGGTGCTCATCCAGGTGGGCGGAATGATTGGCGTGCTCAATACCGTGGGGCTGGTTCTTCTGACCGCCGTCATCGGGGCCGCGCTACTCCGGCAGCAGGGGCTGGCGACGCTTCTCAAAGCCAACCAGCGACTCAACAGCGGCGAGCTGCCGGCCAGGGAAGTGGCGGAAGGCCTGATTCTCGCCGTTGGTGGCGCGCTTCTTCTCACGCCGGGGTTCATCACCGACACCATCGGATTCCTCTGTCTGATTCCGGTTACCCGTCATTGGCTGTCGGCTCAGGCTCTGAAACGACTGGTGGTTTCCGGGCAGAGCAGTGCCTTCGTTTTCCGTTCCGGCGGGCGCGGCCCCTTCGATCAGGGCCCCTTTGGTCGGGAGGATCCATTCGATCGGGATGCCAACGGTGACATCATCGAAGGTGACTATCAGGACCAGACCGAGCGCGACCGCGATCGCCTCGGGAAAAAGTGAAAAAAATTTTTATCGGGGGTGTTGAAAACATGCCTGATAACCCCATTAAGGTCTCACAAGTTCGCTGCGGGCTGATATCCGGTTGTCAATCAACCGGGTTCCCAGCCGGGCAATTGTGTCCGGAGCAGGGCAACCTCCCGGGCCACCTTAAACATGAACTGTCATTGCCACATTAATCTGACTATTGGAGAAGCCGAGCAATGAAAATTCGTCCGCTACACGATCGTGTTGTCGTGCGCCGTAAGGAAGAAGAAGAGAAAACTGCGGGTGGCATCGTGCTGCCGGGTAACGCCAAAGAGAAGCCTTCGCAGGGTGAAGTGATTGCCGTCGGTAACGGCCGCATCATGGACAATGGCGAAACCCGCGCCCTGGCGGTCAAGGTGGGTGACACCGTGGTCTTCGGCCAGTACGCCGGTAACACCGTCAAGGTTGACGGTGAAGAGCTGCTCATCATGAGCGAAAACGACATCTACGGCGTGCTCGAGTAATCGCTTCGCGATTGGCACGAAATTTCATTAATCCGATTGGTTGAATTTCGGTTTAACGAACAGGAATAGAAGACATGGCAGCTAAAGAAGTTAAGTTTGGTGATAGCGCTCGCAAGCGCATGGTCGCAGGTGTCAACATCCTGGCGGACGCCGTCAAGGTAACCCTGGGTCCCAAGGGCCGTAACGTGGTTCTGGAGAAGTCTTTCGGCGCTCCGAACGTGACCAAGGACGGTGTGTCCGTGGCCAAGGAAATCGAACTGAAAGACAAGTTCGAGAACATGGGCGCCCAGATGGTCAAGGAAGTTGCTTCCCAGGCCAACGAGAACGCCGGTGACGGTACCACTACCGCAACCGTTCTGGCTCAGTCCATCGTCAACGAAGGTATCAAGGCCGTGACTGCCGGCATGAACCCGATGGATCTGAAGCGCGGCATCGACAAAGCCACTACCGAAGCCGTCAAGGCGATCCGTGAAATGGCGACGCCTTGTAATGACAGCCGCAACATCGCCCAGGTTGGCACCATCTCCGCCAACGGCGACGAGACCATCGGCAAGCTGATCGCGGATGCGATGGAGCGCGTTGGTCAGGAAGGCGTCATCACCGTTGAGGAAGGCCGCAGCCTGGAAGACGAACTGGACGTGGTTGAAGGCATGCAGTTCGACCGCGGCTTCCTGAGCCCGTACTTCATCAATAACCAGGACAACATGTCTGCCGAGCTGGATGACCCGTACATCCTGCTGGTTGACAAGAAGATCTCCAACATCCGCGAGCTGCTGCCGGTGCTGGAAGCTGTAGCCAAGGCTGGCAAGCCGCTGCAGATCATTGCCGAGGACATCGAAGGCGAAGCCCTGGCCACCCTGGTTGTGAATAACATGCGTGGCATCGTGAAGGTCAACGCCGTGAAGGCGCCTGGCTTTGGTGATCGTCGCAAGGAAATGCTGCAGGATATCGCCATTCTGACCGGTGGGACTGTGATTTCCGAGGAAGTCGGTCTGACCCTGGAAAACACCACCCTGGATGACCTGGGCACCGCCAAGCGTGTCAACGTCACCAAGGAAAACACCACGATCATCGGTGGTGCCGGTGCACAGGCAGACATCGAAGCTCGCGTTGAGCAGATCCGCAAGCAGATCGAAGACAGCACCTCCGATTATGACAAGGAGAAGCTGCAGGAGCGCGTAGCCAAGCTGGCTGGCGGCGTTGCCGTCATCAAGGTAGGCGCAGGCTCCGAAGTGGAAATGAAAGAGAAGAAGGCCCGTGTTGAAGACGCACTGCACTCCACCCGCGCTGCGGTGGAAGAGGGCATTGTGGCCGGTGGTGGTGTCACCCTGATCCGCGCCATTGCGGCTCTGGACAAGGTTGACGCGATCAACGAAGAGCAGAAGGCCGGTGTCAATATCCTGCGCCGTGCCATGGAAGCTCCGCTGCGTCAGATCGTGTTCAACGCCGGTGGCGAGTCTTCCGTTGTGGTTGCCAAGGTTCGTGATGGCGAAGGTGCCTTCGGTTACAACGCCGCTACCGAGACCTACGGCGATATGCTGGAAATGGGTATCCTGGATCCTGCCAAGGTGACCCGTTCCGCGCTGCAGGCTGCTGCCTCCGTGGCATCCCTGATCATCACCACCGAGGCGATGGTTGCGGATGAGCCGCAGGAAGAAGGTGCCGGCGGCGGTATGCCGGACATGGGTGGCATGGGCGGAATGGGAGGCATGGGCGGCATGATGTAATGCACGCCCGCTCCCGGCAGGGGCTCACGCGTTGAGTCCCGGCCCGAGCAATCCTCAAAAACCCCGCGCTGGTTCACGCCAGCGCGGGGTTTTTGTTTTTTTGTCATGAACTTGCGATACGCCTTTGCTAGACTCGGTCTCCGGTCTGTTTTTGTGTGTAGTCAATTGATGAGCGACGCCGTACCAAAATCCTTTTTTCGCCCGGGCAAGCTTGTATTGCTGATTCTGCTGGGCGCTTTCGTTTATACGGCGGCGTTGGTGGTGTTTGTGCCAGCAGGCTGGGTCTGGCAAAAGGCGTCACCCCATGTTCGCCTTCCAGACCAGGTGCAGGTGCGTCAGGTCTCCGGGAAACTCTGGGATGGCGCTGCCGGTGTCGTGCTGGCGGGATACCCGGTGCGGATCGACTGGCAACTCGGCTGGCCGTCGTCCGGGCAATGGGATCTGCCTGTCAATTTTCATCTGGATACCTCCCAATCGTCGCTCCGCGGGTCGGTAAACCTTGGGTGGTCTGGTCAGGTCGACGTTGAAGCCTCTGGTCGGATCGGTGTAGCGGAATTCCGGGATCTGATTCGCCGCAGTGGCGGCGCCATGATCGAGGGTGACGTCGTGATCGACCGGTTGCGGGCAACCTGGGCGGATAATCGAGTAACGGAAGCAGACGGCCATGCCCGTTGGGCGGGTGGCCGGGTGACCTGGCCGATGGGTAATCAGACCGGCTCGGCGGATTTTCCCCCGATGGACGCCGATCTTTCCACGACCGATGGCGGCGTTGCCCTGACGGTTGCCCAGCAGGGTGGAGCGGGTCCCGCAGCAGACGCAAGCCTCCTCTGGAACGGTATGATGGAAATTCGCGTTTATAAACGAATGGTGGATCTCGCTGGTCAGCCGTGGTCGGAATCCGCCAGGCCCGGGGATGTGGTGTTCCGGGTTCGGCAACCGCTTGTGCCGGGGGGGCTATAGCATGGTGTCCTTTGCGGCCAGTGAACGCCTGTCAAGAATACTGGCAAACCTGCTCCTGGTAGCCCTGGTCCTTTATCTGGGGGTTTCACTGGCCCGGGTGACCTGGTTGCTTGCATGGAATGACAGGCCGGTTCCGGTCGCGCCCTCGCAGGCGAGTACCGGCGGCGCCGGGCCCTCCCTCGATTATCCGATGGCGAGCTACGATTTTTTTGGGCGCCCCGCCGTTAATTCGGGCGTGGCCGACGTCGTCAAGCAGTCTGCGCCGGAAACGGGCCTTCGCCTGCGGCTCGAGGGTGTCCTGGTGGGCCAACGTTCTGAGGAGTCCGGTGCTATAGTTGCAGGAAGCAACGGGGAAACGGCTTACTATCGCGTGGGAGAGGTGCTTCCGGGCAATGCAGAGTTGGTCGAAGTGGAGGCCAGTCGCATTCTGTTGCGGCGCAATGGTCGCTACGAATCGCTTACGTTTGAGGATGCCGCCGATACGGGAATGGTTGCAGAGGCAAGCCCCCAGCCGGCAGAATCGGATGCGGCATCGTTCCTTGCCGACGCCAGAGCCCAGCTCGACACTCGGGGAGCGGCAGCACTGGGCCGTTACGGGCTCAAACCTGTCGATGGGAGTGGTACCTCGGGGTATGTTTACGACGGCTCCAATGCGATGCTCAACGCCGTCAATCTCCAGGCGGGCGACGTGATTACCGCGATCAATGGTCAGCGCCTGGGAGATATCGAGCAGGACAAGTCACTGCTCGAGGATTGGAAAAACCAGTCCCAGCTGGACATCGAAATCGAACGTGACGGAAGTATTCTTACTATCAGTTATGCCATACCCGAGCAGTGGCGCTGAACGGGTTCAACGAAACAGGACAAATCGCCAGATGTATAACCACAAGACCAACTTTCTGCGAGCCATTGCTCTGCTTGTTTTGCTTCCACTGATGTCCATGGCTCACGGGCAGGAGGAAACCTGGCGGCTCAACCTGAAGGATGCCGATATCCGGGCGTTCGTGACCCAGGTGGCGGACATCACCGGGTACAGTTTTGTGGTGGATCCCCGGGTGAAGGGCAAGGTTACGGTCCTGTCCAGTGCGCCCATGACGAAGGATGAGATTTACGACCTGTTCCTTGCGGTTCTGAACGTCCATGGGTTTACCGCCATTCCCGGGGAAGAGGTGATCAAGATTGTTCAGCAGGTGGATGCCAAGCAGTCCGCCGAATCCCTGAAGCGATTCAAGAAAACGCCCTCGGAGCAGCTCATCACCCGCGTCATTCAGGTTGACAATGCCAACGCGCTTGAGCTGGTGCCGATCCTGCGTCCCCTGGTGGCCAAGTACGGGCACCTGGCAGGTGTTGCCGCCGCCAACGCGCTGATCATCAGTGACCACCGGTCCAATATCGAACGCATCGAGCAGATCGTTCGTGAACTGGACAGCCCTTCTAAGTACGAAGTGGAGGTGATTCAGCTCAAGGAGGCCTGGGTCGGCGACATGGTGACCCTCCTGAAAGAGCTGGCACCGGATGAACTGGGTAAGGCTGGTGGTGATAACGCAGCCCGAAAATACAGTGTGACAGCGGACGAGCGCAGCAATCGCCTGATCCTGCGTGGCGACGAATCGTTCCGGGAAAAAATGCGTGGGTTGATTGCCAAGCTGGATCAACCCTCTGCGACCGGCGGCACGACCAAAGTGCTCCGGCTGAAGCACGCGGATGCCAAGAATCTGACTGATATTCTGAAAGGCGTCATGGGTGAGGTTGTCAAGGAAGGCGGCGCCGGAGGTTCTTCCGGCGGCACCGCAGGCAATCCCAATAACAACTTCTCCGTGTTCGCCGACGAGGGATTGAATGCCCTGGTGGTGCGCGGTGATCCCTCGCTGATGCAGGAAGCGGAACAGATCGTTAACGAACTGGACGTTCGTCGTGCGCAAGTCATGATCGAGGCGGCCATTGTCGAGATCAGTGACGAACTGGGTCGCGACCTGGGCGTGCAAGTGGCCGTCGGTGACGAGTCCGGCGGCTCCACGCCGGTGGCCGGAACCAATTTTGGCAACGTTGGCCGCAGCCTGGGGGATGTGCTTTCGGCCATTCTGTCACAGTCTGTCATCACGCCGGCTGTGGGCGGTCTCACTGTGGGTGCGGGAGAGCGTAACGAAAACGGAGTAAGCTGGGGTGTATTGCTTCAGGCGCTGGCCACCTCCAGTGCGGCAAACCTGCTCTCCACGCCCAGCATCATTACCCTGGACAACCAGGAGTCGGAGATTACGGTCGGTCAGAACGTACCGTTCCGTACCGGGCAGTACACATCCACCGGCGACAGCGCCACCAACCCGTTCACCACCATCGAACGTCGTGATGTGGGCTTGACCCTGAAAGTGACGCCTACCATCAGCGCCGACGGGCTTGTGCGCCTGGTTGTGGAACAGACCACGGAAAGCGTGGCAGACAGCATCGAGAACGCCTCGGACATTGTTACCAACAAGCGTGAAATCAAGACCACGGTGCTGGCGGACGATGGCGAAACCATCGTGCTGGGTGGCCTGACCCGTGACGATCTTCAGGTCACCAAGAGTAAAGTGCCACTGCTGGGCGATATTCCTGTGCTGGGACGGCTGTTTTCCTCCGAGTCCCGCAACCGGGTGAAGCGCAACCTGCTGGTTTTCCTGCGTCCGACGATCATGCTTGGTAAGGGCGAGGCCCACGCAGCAACCAACCGGAAGTACAAGGCGCTCTGGGATGTGGACCTGGGCACCCGGGAGAAGCTCGGTCTTCCGAAGAGCGACAAGCAACCGGCCATCGATCGCCTGTTTGACCACTCGTCCGAAGAGCGGGCCCAGGCTCAATAGGGGTTGGGGTGGCGCCGGCCGCCCCGGGCCTCACATGGGAGGCATGGGGCAGTCGAGCTGGTCGGCCACCAGCCTCATCAACTCGTACTCGTTGATTTCGACTTTTCCATCGTGGCTGACGCAGTGGGCGCAGGCGTCAATAATCGCTGGTTTGAGCAGCGGGGAGAGGCTGTTCAGGGCGATAAGCGCCTGCTGAAGCTGCTTCATGGTGACTTTCTCCAGGCCAGGTGCCGCGTCCGCTTTCCCTATATCAACAAACCCCGCGATGGCTTGCCGATAGAGCGCCTCGGCTTCGGTCTGATCCTGAGTGCCGGCCCGGGCCATCAGGCTCAGAAGGCGCTGAATCTCCGGCAGCACCGGTTTGTACCGCTTGTAGCGGGTGGGTACGACGCGACCGGCATTCTTGCCCAGATGGCGTGACAGGAAGCTGGTCAGGGTGAGTTCGAACAGGCTGATTCGCTGATCCGCTGCCGCCAGTTTGCGCACATTGCTAATCAAACCGGCCCGCTCCTCCGGGTCCAGTTTGCGAAGGGCCGGCATCGCCAATTCCAGGGCGGGGAAGCGCACCCCGTCACCAATGATCTTCAGCGCCGGTATCAGCTTGTCGAGCAGATCCGGCTCGCAACCCAGAATGGGGTGGGCGGGAATCAGCGCCAGATGGTCTTTCTGCTGTTCCCGGGGCAAATTGGCAACCAGCAAGGCATAGCACAGCTGAACCGCCCCCGCGCGGGTGTAAAGCAGGCTCTTGAACGTGGCAGGCAATCGCTCCAGAAAACGAATCGCAAAATCCTCGCCTTCGGCGCTTACCGTACCGACCTGGTTTGACAGGTTGGCGGCGTTCACCGGCGCAGCTGCAGAGATTGAGGCCGTACGATGGCCACGCACCGGCTGAAACACTTCCTCGGCCACCTGAGCCAGACCGGCACTGTTTGCGCTGGATGCCGCCGCCCCACGGTGTATTTCTCCGCTCGGGTGGGTATCTCTCAGGCGGCTCCGTAACCGTGCAATCAGTCCTGGCTGGATCGTGTTTATACGCTCTTCGATGGGAGGGTGGGAGGCCAGCAAAGCGCTGAATTTCATGCGGGTGGCCTCACCAAAACACATGTGATTCATGTCACTGGCGTGGCCGGTCGTATCCAGATACCCGCCCTTGAGGCCGATCTTGAACAGCGCGCCGCCGATCCCCTCCGGGTTGCGGGTAAATTGCACTGAGGAAGCGTCGGCCAGGGTTTCTCTTTGTCGTGAGACCGCCGACTGGATCAGCCGGCCGAAAAATACGCCTACATAACCGATGACCAGAAGCGCCAGGCCGACCAGCCCAAGCGCTGCCTGGCCCCGGCTGTCCCGGCTGGAGCGCGAGACATAGTGGCGTCGATGAAAGGACGACTGCAGCAGGAATCCGCCGATCTGGCCAATCATCAGGATGCCGGCGAGCAGCGCAATCAGGCGGACGTTGAGCCTCATGTCCCCATTGAGGATGTGGCTGAATTCATGGCCGACCACTCCCTGGAGTTCGTCCCGTGTCAGCTGGGTAATGGCGCCATGGGTAACGACCATCACAGCTTCCCCGGGCGTGTAGCCGGCGACGAAGGCGTTGATGCCGGTTTCATTGTCCATCACGTAAAGGTCGGGGACCGGAACGCCGCTGGCTATAGCCATCTCTTCGACAATGTTCCGGAGCTTGCGTTCGTCGCGATCGGTGGTGTCCGGCGTCACGGCCCGCGCTCCCACCATTTTTGCAACCCGATCACCGCCACCCGCCAGGTCTACCCAGCGAACAAGGGTGCCTACTCCAATGAGAGTGACCACCGCGCCCGCGGTGATCAGGCCGTGAGTGGAGAGCAGCCAGTGAAGGAAGGGCTGATTGGAGGTCTCACTCCGGGTCACCAGGTACCCGACTACGCAGACCGCCAGGGTGATAAGGATCACCGCGGTACTGAACAACAGTACCAGAAGCCCTGTGTTGCGCCGGGCATGGGCCTGGCGCTGGAAAAAACCGGGGTGGGCCATGATTCAGCCCTTAGAAGGAAACTTTCGGTGCCTGGCGGGCTTCCGGAGACTCCAGTTGGAGCTGGGCGGTTTCCTTGAACGCGAACATTCCGGCAATAATGTTGTTCGGGAATTTTTCCCGGAAGATGTTGTAGTTCATCACGCCATCGTTATAAGCCTGCCGCGAGAAAGCCACCCGGTTCTCGGTACTGGACAATTCTTCCATCAGTTGCTGGATGGTCTCGTTGGCTTTCAGGTCCGGGTAGTTCTCAGCCACCGCGTAAAAATTGGCGAGTGCTTTGGTAAGAAGATTCTCGGCGCTGCCCAGGCGCTGGATGCGAGTCCCGTCTCCGGGGTCCTTGGCCGCGTCCTTTTGAGCACTGACGGCGTTGTTGCGCGCTTCCATCACCTGGGTGAGGGTGGACTTCTCATGGCTGAGATAGGCCTTGGCCGCTTCGACCAGATTCGGGATCAAATCATGCCGTCTCTGTAGCTGGACGTCGATCTGGGCAAAGCCATTCTTGAACTCATTTCGCAGCGAAACCAGTCGGTTGTAGATAAAAACAAGATAGATAACGACAACGGCGATAACTGCCAGGCCGATTACGGTCGTGCCCATGGGTGCTCCTCTGGGTAGTTAATCAGGTGTTATTTTCCACGATCTGTTGGTGGAAGCGTTGAACGAAAGTCTCAAATTCATCCGCGGGCAGGGGTTTGCTGAAGAAGTAGCCCTGGGCGAGTTTGCAGCCACGTTGTGACAGGTAGTATTCCTGTTCTTCCGTCTCCACCCCTTCGGCTACGACGGTCAGGTTGAGGCTGCGCCCCAGATCGATAATGGTGTTCGCAATCCGGGTGTCTTCCTCATTGATCAGCAGGTCCCGGATGAACTGCTTGTCGATTTTCAGGTGTTGCACCGGCATCTGCTTCAGGTACGTCAGAGAGGAGTAGCCGGTGCCGAAATCATCCACCGCAATGCTGATGCCGGCACGGTGAAGCGCGTGCAGTTTTTCGACCGCGTCGGACAGGTTGGTCATGAAGCTGGTTTCCGTCACTTCCAGTTCCAGCCGGCCGGCCGGAATATGATGGCGTTCAAGTGTATTGAGGACATCCTCGACGATGGTGTCCTGTGCCAGTTGCACCGCAGAGAGGTTCACAGCCATCCTCAGCGGCTGGCCATCTTTTGCCCAGCGGGCAACCTGCCAGCACGCCTGGTCCAGTACCCATTGTCCGATATCGACGATGGACCCGTTGGCTTCTGCCACCGGAATGAAGTCGTCCGGCGGAACCAGGCCACGCTCCGGATGTTCCCATCGAATCAGCGCCTCTGCGCCAATCACCCGTTTGTTTTCCAGGTTGATCTGCGGCTGGTAGACCAGGTGGAACTGGTGTTTGTCCAGCGCGCTGTTTAGGTCTTTTTCCAGTAGCTTGCGGTCCCTTATCTCCTGGTCAATGCTGGCTACATAGAACTGGAAGTGGTTCTGTCCATGCTGCTTGGCCAGTGTCATGGTCTGCTCGGCGCTTTGTAGCAGCCGGTCCGCCTCGGAAGCGTCGGAGGGATAGAGCGCGACACCCATGGTTGCCGTGGTGGAAATCATATGGCCATCAATCGAGACGGGCAACTGGATGCAGCTGAGGATCCTGTCGGCCGAGTCTGCTGCCTGGAAGCCGTCACTGAGCTCCTTCTCAAGCACTGCGAACTGATCGCTGCCAAGCCTGGCAAGCGCAAAACGGCCGGAGCCAAATTTACTGGTCAGTCGGTCTGCAATGGACTGGAGTACCCTGTCGCCGACCCGGAAGCCGCTTTGTTCATTCAATGATTTGAAGTCGTCGATACCGACCACGGAGAGGGCAAGTGAATAGTTTCGATGCTGGGCCTCGTCGATGTTGCGCTGCAGAACCTCCATGAATGTGTCCCGGCTCGGCAGTCCCGTGAGCTGATCGTATTTCGACAGCCGGGATACCCGGTCTTCGGCTTCTCGACGCCGCTTCTGGCTGTCCGCGATGGCGACCAGGAGATTGTTGGTGGCATTGACCCACAGGCCGAGCTCATCCTGTTTGTGGCCCTCCGGCATGGCTAGTAGCCGGTCATCCGGGTTCTCCGGGTCGACCTGCTTGACCGAGCGGACAATCCGCAGGAGAGGGCGAGTCAGAAGCAGGTGGAACACCACGTACAACAGGACGCCAAGGATGAGGGCCGTTGCGATGACCGAGCCAAATGTCACGGCGGACCGGTTGAGCCAGGTTTCGGCGGCGGGCGCCGTATCGTACTGAACATCCAGATAGCCGTAGATAGTGTCGGGTTCGCTCGGCCGTATCAGGGGTTGGCGGTACTCGCGCTCATGGCCAAAGATTGGATCGGTGAGGGGGCGAAAGCTAGCTTCGGTCAGCGGGCTGCGGCGCTCGCCAAGAGTCTGGCCGTCTGGATGGGAAATCCGGGCTCTATGAACGGCCGCCTTGGCAAACAGGCCGTCTACGACCTGTTGGGCCAGTTCAGAATCGATGCTGAAAACCGCCTGGGTGGCGGCGTCCTGAACCATCGCGATGGTCTGTCGCGCGTCGCCATCGAGTTCATCGGACACCCTTTGGACATCAAGAGCGACTTGCACGGCGCTCACCACCACGCCGGTCACCAGCGCAATAGCCAGTGTCCAGCCGAGGATGCGATATCCCAGGCGGTGTTCCGTTTCAAAGGAATGCGTCATTTCAGGCCGCTGTTCCGTCTTCAGTGATCCGTATGCGCGTATCCCGGGAGGGAGGCCGTCGGCGCGCCAGCCAGATCAGTATGGTTTATTTTTACGGTTACTGCATTGAGTATCGGAGATTTTTTCAAAGATGTCCCGGCGCGCGTGTTTCAATTTGTTCGCTTTTCGTGGCCGATAGATACAAAAAACGCCCGCGCTGGGCGGGCGTTTTGACGGCAGCCGGAAATGGCTGCCGTTGAGCGGCGATCAGGGATCGATCAGGCCAGGTTTTCGTTCACGAAATCCCAGTTGACCAGGTTCCAGAAAGCTTCCAGGTAGTTCGGACGGGAATTCCGGTAGTCGATGTAGTAGGCGTGCTCCCACACATCAACGGTCAGGACCGGCTTGTCCGCGCCAGTCAGTGGCGTTTCGGCGTTGCTGGTGTTCACGATGGCAACGCTGCCGTCGGCTTTTTTCACCAGCCACGTCCAGCCAGAGCCAAAGTTGTTGGCGGCCTTGTCGTTGAATTCCTTCTTGAAGTCCTCGAAAGATCCGAAGGCTTTCTCGATGGCTTCCTTGGCTGCGCCAGTCGGCTCACCGCCACCGTTCGGGCTCAGGCAGTGCCAGTAGAACGTGTGGTTCCACACCTGGGCGGCGTTGTTGAACAGAGGGCCGCTGGAGCTCTTGATGATGTCTTCCAGGGACTTGTTGGCGTTGTCAGTACCTTCCACCAGGCCGTTCAGCTTGGTGACGTAGGTGTTGTGGTGCTTACCGTAATGGTATTCGAGTGTTTCCTGAGAGATGTGCGGTTCCAGTGCGTTCTTTTCGTAAGGCAGTGCGGGAAGTTCAAATGCCATGAGGTCGTTCTCCCTGTCTCTCTGTTTATGTGAATGTACGACTAGGCAATATAGGGGCGATTTGAGTCAAATCAACCCCTTGCCGTTAAGGAACTCGTAAAATCCGGACAGCCCGGCAGAAACTGCGCGCAATTTCTTACCCGCCATACGAGCTCCTCGTAGCTGTCGGCCAGAATGTTGACGTGCCCGAGTTTGCGTCCCGGGCGCTCGCCCTTGTTATAGAGATGGACATGGGCGTACGGCAATTCAAGCATTCTGTCGATGTCGCCGTGTTCACCGATGATATTGATCATACAGCTTAGACCACGAGGCGCCACATTTCCCAATGGATGCCCGCTGACTGCCCGGATGTGGTTTTCAAACTGGCTGGTCATCGCGCCTTCAATGGTCCAGTGTCCCGAATTGTGGACCCTGGGCGCCATCTCATTGGCCACCAGGCCATCGTCGGTTTCGAACAGCTCGAGAGTCAATACGCCGACGTACTCCATTTCGTTCAGTAGGGCCCGGATATACCGTTCGGCATCGTCCTGAATCTCCGGTGTCATTGATGGGGCCGGAGCGATGGAGTAGCGCAGGATGCCTTCGTGGTGAGTGTTCTCCGCCATTGGGTAGAAAGCGACATCGCCGTCTTCGGCGCGCACCGCGATAATGGACACTTCCCGGCTGAAATTGACGAATTTTTCCACAATTACGCGCTGGTGGCCGATGGTCTCCCAGGCACTTGCGGCTTCTTCAGGGTCTTTCAGGACCGCCTGGCCCTTGCCGTCGTAACCTTCCGTAATGGATTTGGCGACCACCGGGCAGCCCAGTTCTTCTGCGGCGGCTTTCAGGGATTCGGCGCTGTCGGCAACTTTCCACTGAGGCGTTGGGATGCCCAGTTGCCCGAAGAGGGTTTTCTCGGCTTCCCGGTTCTGGCAAACCTGCAGGGCTCGGGGGCAGGGGTGTACCGGCTTTTCTTTCGCCAATGTCTCGGCTACCTCGACCGGGAGGTGCTCGAATTCGTAGGTCACCCGATCAACCCGGGAGAGGAAGTCGTCCAGATACTTGCCGTCCCGGTCGATCATCACTTCGCCCAGTCCTGCGCTTGGACTGCCGGACATGTCATAGAATACAAAGGTCTTGGCCAGCGGGTATCCGGCGAGGGCCAGCATGCGCCCGAGTTGGCCGGCGCCTAGTACACCAATTCTCATTTGTGTTCTCCTGCCTTTCTGTTTGGCTTCTGACATGGGGGCGGCGCGGGCCGGGCGAGGCTGCCCAAAACACGCTCCTTCGGCACGTCCTTGTGACGCTTGGGCTCCGTCATCCATGGCTCCGCACAGTTTTGGGCAGCCTCGCCCGACCCGCTCGGCATATTTCGGAGTCAGGCCTAACCAAATTTTGTCGTTAATGCTGCCATTGATGATGCTGCATCAAAGGCTCACTTCTCCGATGTATGATTATTGCTCGCTTGGGTCTGGATTATCGAGGACTGTCTGTGTCTGGGTCGAGCGAAACGCTTCTACCGCTTTTCGGATGCTGTCGTCGGACGTGCCGATAATCTGTGCCGCCAGCAGGCCGGCATTGGTGGCGCCGGCTTTTCCGATGGCCAGTGTGCCGACCGCTACGCCACCGGGCATCTGCACGATGGACAGTAGAGAATCCAGGCCGTTCAGGGCCTTTGACTGGACCGGCACGCCCAGTACAGGAACCGGTGTCTGGGATGCGATCATGCCTGGCAGATGCGCTGCGCCGCCTGCGCCCGCAATTATGACCTTCAGTCCGCGATCCGCAGCAGTTTTGGCGTAGTCGAACAGGAGGTCCGGTGTACGGTGGGCGGAGACGACTTTGGTCTCGTAGGGTACGCCAAGCTTGTCGAGCATGCTGGCGGCGTGTTCCATGGTGGGCCAGTCGGATTTCGAGCCCATGATGAGTCCTACAAGCGGCTGCATAAGCAACATCCCGAGATAATTGGAAAGCCGGCCATTGTATGTTTTGCCTACTTACCTTGCAAACCTCGGAGCCGCGTGTCCTGCATTTCATCTGTTTTATAACTGCATGTATTATCGCAGTCTGATATCCACGTCCAGGAGTAGTAATGGAACCCATCCGCCCAGACGATGATGAATTGCGAGCCGATGCGCCGATTGGTCGGCCCAGCGACAAGGTCCGGAAAGAGAAACGCCCAACCCCATCCAAACCGGGAAGGTCTGATGCACCCGGGAAAAAGCAACCCGTAGCGCGGGCGAATAAGCGCGGTGGTGGTGCAATGCTCTGGCTGGTCGTGGTGTTGCTGGCGATCGTGGGCGCAGGCGGCTGGTACCTGCAGAACCAGCGTATCCAGGCGCTGGAGTCGCAGTTGGAGGAAGCGGACTACTGGGCCCGGCAGAGCAAGTTGGCGCTGGCCCGGTTCGAGGGTGAGCTTTCCCAGACCGGTGAAAATCTACAGGAGCGGGGCGCATCGCTCTCGGAGCAGATTGCATCGAACAAGGAGTCGGTCGCCTCTGCAAACAGTGAGATTCGAAAATTGTGGGTGCTGTCCAATGAGAAGAACAAGCCCCGACTGGATGACCACGAGGAGCGTCTGAAGTCCCTCAGCTCGGAACTGGCTTCCAGTAAGAAGTCCGTCGGGCAACTGGAGGCTTCACTCAAACAGGTGCAATCCTCGCTGAAAGCCGACGTCGCTGCGCTGGAGAAGCAGACTCAGACATCGTTGGCCGCGCTGGAGGATAAGGCCGGTCAGAACAGCGCTGCGCTTGCGGATCTGAACCAGCAGATGGCGGACGTTGACCAGCGGGTGGACCAGCGTATTCGGCGTTTCGAGCAGGAGCAGAAGCTGGGAATCGACGGTATGGAGAGCCGGATTTCTGCCCTCGAAAAACAATCCAATGGTGTCGCCGAGGCGTCAACGGTGAAAGCCTTGAGGGGCGAGTTGTCTTCGCTGCAGAAGACGGTTGAATCCATTGATGCGTCGCGTTCCCAGCTGACATCCCGACTGGTGCGTCTGTCCGATGAGGTCGACCGCCTCAAGGCGCAGGTCGCCGGGAAGTAGTGGGGCGGATGCCACCGCAAGAGAAGGTATGTTTTGTAACGGTTTGTATTCATCTCTTGCGGTAGCTCTCAGTTCTGACTCCAGGCAGTTGTTATCATCGGCTCACTCGTACTGGGACGAAGAGTCAGAACAATGAGAAAGCCATTCTCCAATGCCTTGCAGCAAGGAGTTGCCCGTCTGGGATGGGCGGCAGCTCTGACGCTTGCCCTCTCGATGTCGGGGTGCACGGTTTATCAGTCAATTGGCAAGAGTACGGGGTCTTTCCTGCATCCCGTATCCGGGCACGACTTCGTGCATATCCCCAACGATCAGTGGAATCAGAATAACGCGCTCCTGTATTTCTACCGCACGGATTCCCAGTGGGCGGCAGATGAACTCGAAGCGCCCAGCGTCTACATTGACGACGTGCATTACTTCAATATCCGCAATGACAGTTATACCTGGCTGGAGGTCAGTCCCGGCGAACGACACATCACCATGAGACGGCCGCTGCTGGGGCTCGAGGGTGTGAATTCGTTCGCCCTGAGCAAGATTGCGGACGCCACTCTCAAGGTAGAGCCAGGGCACATCTATTACCTCCGCTACAATGAGCTCTCAGAGCCCGAGGAGCCGAATCCTGCTCTCGATCCGGAGGACCCGCTGGCGCAGGGCGACCTTCAGCTGGTGACCCGTGATTACGCCATGCAGGCCGACGAACTCATTTCGACGCGTTTCCTGAACAGCGACATGCTGGCACCGAACCATGCGGCGGCGTCCATTGTCGAGGTCAATGAAGATCAGGATTACGAGAAGACGCTGGAATACCTGAAAGAAGAGCGGGAGCTTGAAATCCAGCGACTTGAGGCGCAGGGCAAGTACGAACCTGCGCCCTGGTACTGGCCCTTCGGTGGCGGGCCGACGGTGCCCCTGGAAGCCGATCGTAAGATCCGCGAGCTCAAGTCGAACTACGCCCAGCTCCAGAAAGAGCGGGAGCGGCGGGAAGAGGAAGAATCCGGTGGGTGGTGGATCTTCTGATCATTGGCTCAGACGACGACTCGAGTGCGGCCTTGGCCAATTGTCGTAAAGGCAATCCCTGACTAAACTCTGCTCAGCCAAGTGGTGCAGGAAGCTGAGATAATGTCACGGAAAATCCAGTCAGAGAATCAGGGGCGGATGGAAAAGCCGAGCGAAGGCCTGATCCCCAGGATCGCAGCGCGCCTCAGTGAATGGCGCAGCCGGATCGATGAACTGAATGTGTCACTCGCCAGTCGGGCAATACCCGATGAGCGGCGCGCGAGGGTGAGTGAGCTGTCACTGCAGGAAAAAGCTGCCCGGGCGGGCCAGTTAAAGAGTGGCTCGGACCCGGATAAGGCGGGATTGTCTGATTAATAAATAGGCGGAAATGGGCCGAAAATTGTCCGATTTTTAATGGCTTGGGCATTTTTCGAGAAAATTTCTGCAAAAGGTTTGACACCGCCAACGAAATGCTTAAAATGCGCCTCTCACTTGCTTGAGAGAGCAAGGGTTTGAAAGCCTCTAGAAGGTCGGTTGGGGTGGTTAGCTCAGCTGGGAGAGCATCGCCCTTACAAGGCGAGGGTCGCAGGTTCGATCCCTGCACCACCCACCAATTCAGAGTCTTTCAGGCATCACCGGATCACCCCATCCGGTTTCAGGTTCCTGGCTTCACAGCCGGAATTGATGCGGAGCGGTAGTTCAGTTGGTTAGAATACCGGCCTGTCACGCCGGGGGTCGCGGGTTCGAGTCCCGTCCGCTCCGCCATTTTCCCGGGTGGTTAGCTCAGCTGGGAGAGCATCGCCCTTACAAGGCGAGGGTCGCAGGTTCGATCCCTGCACCACCCACCAGAATTCAGAAGAGGGCCGGTTTTTAACCGGCCCTCTTTTTTTGTGCCAGAAAAAGGGGCGGTTGCCCGCCCCGTCGTTCCGGTTATTTGCCAATCAAGGATTGTCCGCACACCCGAACCACGTTGCCGTTGACGCCGCTGGAGGCCGGGCTGCAATACCAGGCAATGGCTTCGGCCACGTCGACCGGTTGTCCACCCTGAGAGAGGCTGTTCATGCGCCGGCCCGCTTCGCGGATGGTGATTGGCATGGCGGCCGTCATCTGGGTTTCGATGAAGCCCGGTGCAATGGCGTTGATGGTAATACCGTTCTTCAGCTGTTTTGCCATGGCTTCGACATAACCGATGACACCGGCCTTGGCGGTGGAGTAATTGGTCTGCCCAAAGTTGCCGGCGATACCGCTGATGGAAGAAATGCAGACGATTCGCCCGTTCTGGCGCAGCAGCTCCCGCTTCATCAGCTCCTCATCGATGCATTCTTCCGCAGACAGGTTCACCGCGATGGCCATGTCCCAGAAGTGCTCGGGCATGTTGCCGAGTGTCTTGTCCCGTGTGATCCCGGCGTTGTGGATCACCAGGTCGATACCACCAAAATGCTCTTCGGCAAAGTCTGCGATCAGTTTGGGCGCGGTTTCATCGGTGATGTCGCAGGCCAGGGCCTTGCCCTTGATGGAATCGGTGACCTTCTGGAGATCTTCCATCGCCGGAGGAATGTCCAGACCGATAACCGTTGCACCGTCCCGCGCCAGCGTGCGTGCGATAGCTTCGCCAATGCCTCGGGAAGCACCGGTAACCAGAGCGACTTTGCCGGTGAGCGGCGCGACCGGATTCGTGGCCGGTGCCTCCGTGCTCTTGCCGATGCGGACCACCTGGCCGTCGACGTAAGCAGAACGGACCGACAGGAAGAAGCGGACGCTGGAGTCCAGTTGCTCCTCCGCACCGGGTGCCATCCGGACCAGATTTGCAGTCGCGCCCTTCTTTCCGATTTCCTTGCCCACGGCCCGCACGAAGCCCTCTAGCGCCTGCTGTGCCGCTGCCTGAGGTGCCTTGCGGCAGCTCGTCGGATCCATGCCGATTACGAGGACACGCCCGTTTACCGCAAGCTTTTTGATGGTAGGGTGGAAGAAGTCGTATACCGCCCGCAGTCCCTCCGGCGTCTTGATGCCAGTGGCGTCAAAGACCAAGGCTGAAAATTTCTGGTTAATTTCTGCGGTAATCTCCAGCGCTTTAGCCTTGTTTCCCGCTTTGGCGGAGTCGGCGAGCGTATCCAGACCTGAGGCGTGGTGCAGGGTAGCGGCACTCGCTCCGAGAGTAGCGCCGACAGTGGCGATGGCTCGGGCACCATCGGCGGCACCGACCAGGACATCACCTTCGATGAAGGGCTGGTCAGTACGCTTCAGGCGTTTCAGCGGAATCGGAGACGGCAGTCCCAGTGATTGGGCGGCGGTTTTACCCACCGGTGTATTGACGAATTTGAGATAGAGGTCAGACATGGGTTCTTCCTTGCGTTCACAATGAGTGTCAATTTGACCTACAGGGTAAAGAATCCTTTAGTTTTTGTATTGACTCAATGCCTATGGTCGATTGTCAGAGGCGCCAATGAGGGATTTCCTGCTGTCGATAGACTGGACATCATTGACTCAAGCCTAGGGGGAGGGCGATTGGGGAAGCCTTTCCAAAACACGCTCCTTGCGGCACGTCCATGTGACGCTTGGGCTCCGCCATCCATGGCTCCGCACAGTTTTGGAAAGGCTTCCCCAATCGCCCCTTGGCGCTTTCATTCACTGGTTCTCAAGCTATTCAGGTAAAAATTATGGCACAGGCTCCGAAACGCACATCGAAAAAGTCATCCGTAAAAAAGAGTGATAACGGCATCCGTCGGGTCGCCGTTCTCGGGGGGAATCGAATACCGTTCGCCAAATCGAACACCGCCTACAGCAAAATCAGTAACCAGGAACTGCTGACCTCTGCGCTGCGCGGTCTGGTGGATCGGTTCGATCTCCAGGGCAAGCGGATGGGCGAGGTCGTGGCGGGTGCGGTCATCAAGCATTCCCGGGATTTCAACCTGACCCGGGAGTCCGTGCTTAGCTGCGGGCTGGCGCCGGAGACGTCTGCGTACGACATCCAGCAGGCGTGTGGTACCGGATTGGAGGCAGCGATCCTGGTGGCCAACAAGATTGCGCTGGGCCAGATCGAGTGTGGTATTGCCGGCGGGACGGATACCACCTCCGACGCGCCCATCGGGGTTGGTGAAGGGCTCCGGGAAATTCTGCTGGACCTGAACCGGGCGAAAACCACCAAGGAGCGGCTGAAGATTCTGGGGCGCTTCCGCCCGGGGCATCTGGTTCCGGAAATTCCGGAAAATGGCGAGCCCCGGACGGGCATGTCCATGGGTGAGCATTGCCAGGTAACGGCAAAGGAATGGGATATTCCCCGTGAAGACCAGGATGTCCTGGCGTGGGAGAGTCACCAGAAGCTGGCCAGGGCCTACGAGGAGGGGTTCTTTGGTGACCTGATGACGCCGCTGGCCGGGTTGGAGAAGGACAACATTCTGCGGCCGGACACTACGCTGGAAAAGCTGGCTACCCTGAAACCGGTCTTTGACCGGGAGAATGGCACGATGACGGCCGCTAACAGCACCGCACTGACCGACGGCGCGTCCTGCGTTCTTCTCGCCAGCGAGGAGTGGGCCAGGGAGAATAATCTGGAAGTGAAAGCCTGGCTGACGTTCTCGGAAGTGGCCGCTGTCGATTTCGTCGACAAGAAAGAAGGGCTGTTGATGGCACCGGCCTATGCTGTGCCGCGGATGCTGGAGAGGGCCGGGCTTACGCTGCAGGATTTCGATTTTTATGAAATCCACGAAGCGTTCGCCGCCCAGGTGCTCTCTACCCTGAAAGCGTGGGAGGATCCGGCGTTCTGTAAAGAGCGGCTGGGGCTGGACGCGCCGCTGGGCAGCATTGATCGGGATAAGCTGAACGTCAAGGGCAGCAGTCTGGCAACCGGGCACCCCTTTGCCGCGACCGGCGGACGCATCGTGGCGACTCTGGCCAAGCTTCTGGAGGAAAAGGGGAGCGGTCGTGGGTTGATCTCGATCTGCGCCGCGGGCGGCCAGGGGGTCACTGCGATTCTGGAACGGTAAGTTTCGGTAATATCCTTTGACAGGTTGGATTCCAGCCCGTATCATTCGCGCCACGTTGATCGGGGGTTCCCCGAAAGACAACCAGTTTTGATGCGGGGTGGAGCAGTCTGGTAGCTCGTCGGGCTCATAACCTTGGTTCGAATCCAGCCCCCGCTACCACTATTGAAACAAAGCCCGCGCATGCGGGCTTTGTTGTTTTCGAGCTTCAGAAAAAAGGCAGATCAGTCGGGAACTGATCTGCCTTTTTTTGTTCCTGTGTCCGGTCCTGAAATACCTTGCCAGCCTCAGTTGGTGGCGGTATCCGAACCCTGATCGGGGCCGGTTGCGACCAGTGACGCCGGATCCGTGGCGGCACGCATGAGCGCCAGTTGTTGGTGAACCTGGGACTTGAAGGACGCGAGGTCTTTCCTCGGTACACTGGCGGCCGTGGGAATGTCCGCGGTCAGCGGATTGACGGGCCGGCCCTTGACGTGGAATTCGAAATGCAGGTGAGGGCCAGTGGTGCGCCCGGTGTTGCCGGATAGTGCGATTTTCTCGCCTCGTTTCACCCGCTCGCCCCGTTTCACCATGATCTTGCTCAGATGCAGATAGCGTGTCTCGAAAGACCCGTTGTGGTCGATGTCGATGTACTTGCCGGCATACGGATGGTTACCAATACGGGTGACAACGCCATCGCCGGTGCTCCGGACGGGCGTGCCGGTTGGAGTGGCCAGGTCAACGCCGTTATGGGGCGCCCGGCGGCCCGTGACGGGGTGCAGTCGCTTCGGGTTGAAGGGGGACGACACCCGGAAATGGCGGGTTGTCGGCCAGCGAAGGAACGCCGGCAGGATGCTTTCGCCGTTTTCGTCGTAATAATTGCCATCGTCATACAGGAAGGCGTTGTAGACATGCTTGCCCCGGGAGAGTGACACCGCCTCGATACGCGTGTGTCCGGTCGCCTGGTCCTCTTGTGTGATCTCGTGGCCGACCATGACGGCAAAGGCATCTCCTGCACGCAGGTCCCGTCGGAAATTGAGCTTGTTCTTCAGGAGGTGGCTCAGGCTGGCTACCTGGGCTTCGCTCAAGCCGGCTTTCATGCCGGAGGCGTAGAAACTGCCCCGTATTTCCCCGGTGAGAATCTGGGATTCCCAATGGGTCTTGCTCTCCACCTGCTGGTGGACGAACGAGTCGTCGTCCTGCCGGACAAAGCTGACCTTGCGGGCCGGGTCCAGTTGCAGGTCCAGTTCAGTCAGATTGTGTTGATCATCGTACCGAAAGGTAAGCACCTTGCCGGGCATCAGGGTTTCGAGCGAAAGATACTCGGAGTCTGCCTCCAGGATGTGCTGGAGCAGAGTTGCGGGGATATCCTTTTCCTCGAAGATTTCGCTCAGGGTATCGCCCTTCCGGATTTCGTAATCGACCGCAAGAGGACCTTTGGTCGTACCGTCGCTGTCGTTAGACGCCTGGTTTTGCCCGGAGGAAGAGTTGTCGGAGACCAGGCTCTGCGGGTCCAGCTTGAAGGTCGCTGGCGTAGGCACGGCGGTGGACTTGCCGGATACCCACATACCGGCGAGTAAAAAGACCAGACTTGCCACTAATGACACTTTGTGGGCTGTTGTTAAGCGACGTCGGGGTTGCATGGGCTCGAATTTCCTGCAGAAAGCGGTTTACATTCGAGCCCAAGGATAATGCTTTTTTACGGGCAGGTCATCCGGGGCCACCGGATTATGACGGTTCGGTAAAGCCGGCGAGCCCATTTTCTTCAAGCAGTTGAGCAAACCGGATCGTGGTCAGATCGGTTCCCGGTGCGCCAATGGCCTGGACATTGAACGGGAGTCCCTCGGCGGTCCGGCCGATAGGGATCGATGTTGCCGGAAGCCCCAGCAGTGTTGCCAGTGCTATCCAGCAGAACTGGTCCATGTACGCCCGTGGCTGGCCGTTGACCTGAATGCGCCGCTTGAACACAGGTTGGCTGTGATCATGGCGAATCGCCACGGTCGGTGTGATGGGGGTGAGCAGGACATCGTACTCGTCGAACAGTTCGTCGATTTCAGCCCGCATTTTCTCCCGCATCTCGTTCCACAGTGCCCACTCGTGCACTTTCTGGTTAACGCCGCGGCCATATTCCCCGATGTGAGCGGTCACCGGTCCGAAGAGGTGAAGCCAGGGCTCCAGGCGGGCGATCCACTTCATCTGGCGTCTCTGTCCCGGTTTGAGGGAGGTGCTCAGCAGTGTGCCCAGCAGGTTGAAATAGGCAGGCAGGAGGTGCTCCAAATCAAGAAGTGGGTGCCTGGCTTCCGACACCAGTGCGCCTTGCTTCTCCAGATGTTTGCCCAGTTCCCGGTAATGTTCGGTCAGCTCCTGATCCACCGGGCAATGACGGTCTTCCAGCCACAGGCCCACCCGCGTCTGCTCCAGTGAGCGGATTCTGGAGGGCTCCATGGCCAGGTTCCAGCTGCGATCGTCGGCCGGACGGGGGCCGGCAATGACATTGAGCAGTAACTCAAGGTCTGCCGCGGTCCGCGCCATGGGGCCCGCTTCGACCAGATCGGGGCGGGATTGGGTACCGGGCGGCCCGGGGATGTGTCCGCGGAAGGAGATAAGTGCCCGTGTGGGTTTGTGTCCGAACACGCCGCAGAAATGCGCCGGAGTCCGGATGGAACCCGCCAGATCGCTGCCTACCTCCAGTGGCGTAAAGCCAGCCGCCAGCGCCGCCGCGGCGCCGCCAGACGAACCACCGGGCGTCCGTTGTGCGTCGTAGGGATTACGAGTGGTACCGAACAGTTTGTTGTAACTCTGCAGGTCCGTGGCATAGAGAGGAACATTGGTTTTCCCCAGGATAATGGCCCCGGCATCTTCCAGTCGCTGAACCACGTCCGCATGTCGATCCGGGCGGTGCTGTTCGAGCACGGGAGCCCCGGCCGTACAGGTCATGCCGGCCACCTCCCAGGTATCTTTCAGCGTCAGTGGCAGGCCATGCAAGGGGCCCCGGATCTGATTGGCGCGGCGTTCCTGATCGGCCTTGCGGGCTTTTTCCAGGACAGCCTGCTCGTCGAGCGCCACCACGGCATTGATGGCCGGATTGAGTTCCCGGATACGGGCCAGTAATGAGGTGGCCAGCGTTTCACTGGTCAGCTCCCCCTGTTCCATTTGTCGGAGAAGCTGGTGCGCAGGCTGGTAGTGCAATGCATTCATCGGAGATCCTTGTTGTTGTGATTAGGGGCGTCCGTTATCAGGGCAGTTGTGCCCGCCAATGCTTGACGCGGACCTGTCCCTTGATGGCATCGATAATTTCGATAATCAGCTCGATCAAAGCCTGGTTCTGGGTGTCGTCGGCCGCCACACCCTCCGGGGTCGGCAGGAACACGTTGACGATGTCTTCAATGAAAGCATGGTTCGAGGCGGAGGCCAGATCCTCGAGAATCTGGTGAATGACATTGGCGACGATATCGCCGACCGCTCCCTCCAGCGTTTCCTGGATGGTCGAGCCCACGACCGGAAGATATTTCAGTCTGGACAGCTCCAGATTCTGTTTCAGGGCATGGTCGACGCGATTCTCCAGGTAGTGCCGCAGTGCACCCCGGTTGGGAACGTAGCCTTCCTGGGCCGCCTCGGCGACGCGGCGGGATATCCAGTCCGACAGCATGCCCCGCCTCGGATAGAGAATATCCTGCTGGATGTGGTCGAACAGGGGTGAGCCACGACGCACCTCCTCCTGCACTCCGGTCAGGACCTTCAGGACGATCCGGTCCGACAGTTCCTCCATGAAGGCTTCGTAGTAGAAGTTGAAGAACTGGTAAATGCGGGTGCTGGTAATGTCGATGATCCGGTACTGGTGAAGCCGGTAGACAATTGAAATGACCCGCAGGATGCGCAGAAAGCGCAGACTGCCAACCGGGATGCAGCCCACCACGTCGTACCAGTGGATGAACGGGTAGAAGTACCAGCGATCGTAGATGCTGGTCTTGATGGCGTATCCCCAGCGAACGAAGAACTCCGTGAGGAAGATGCTGACAAAAATCAGATCGTAAAAAATGAAGCGTTCATGGATCGGATGGTAGGCCGACTGCAACGCAGGCAGGTGCTGCTGCAACAGGTGCTGTACCGCGACAAAGCCGTAGATCGAGTCCCAGATGATAAAGGCGAGGTTCAGAATCAGCAGGCCGAGCATCAGAAAATCAATGATGAACCAGACGAGCTGATGACTGGATTTCAGGTTTTCCCGGTTAATCTGCAACATGAAACGGCCAACCAATCCTGCATGGGGTCTCTAAGTGTCTGACAGGTTAGCGTATTTGCCTACTCAGCACGACCTGTTTGCTCGCCATGGATTAACTTGACCCTGTGGCGCTAAAATTCCAGTCTTGATCCGTTCCATTCCGGTCCCGTGAGCGGAAAACGACCAAGCGGAGTCCATCTATCAACCCGATCCTGACACGCGCCTTCTTTCGACCGCTCCTGCTGCTATGGTTGATGGCTCCGGCCATTGGTCTTGCCCAGCAGGTAGACGTGCAGGTCGAAGGCGACCACCCCGAGCTGGTGTCCAACGTCGAGGCCTTCATCGGCGAGGTGGACGGACGTAGTGAGGATAACCTGAGACGGTATGCACCGACTGCGGTCGGTCAGGCCAAACAGGCGCTGAGGGCGCTCGGATATTATCGACCGACCATTACCTGGGAGGTAATTTCCGGCGATTCGGAGGCACTGGCGCGACTGGCTCTGAAGATTTCGCCGGGTGAGCCGGTCAAGATTACAGCCCGGGAAGTGACGATCAAGGGGCCTGCCGGGGACGATCCGGACTTTACGGATGCTATCCCGGAATCACCGTCGGTCGGGGACGTACTGGATCACAGTGGTTATTCCAACCTGAAAGACGCAATCCGCAGTCGCGCACGAAAACTGGGCTATTTCGACGGCCAGTTTCTGGCCCATACCCTGACGGTGAATCCCGAAGACAAGAGTGCTGAAATTCGCCTGGTATTCCAGTCCGGCCAACGGTATCAATTGGGCGATGTCACCTTTGCCGACGATCACTATTTCGAAACGTCACTGCTGGAGGACTTTGTAACCTTCGAACCGGGTACGCCCTACGATGCGGATATCATCGCCCGGTTGAGCCGAAACCTGTCCAGCAGCGGCTATTTTTCCGGTGTGGATATCGATGCTTCGCCGGACAACGCGGTTGATCGTGAGATCCCTGTGCGGGTTACCCTCACGCGCCGGGACCCGCGTTCCGTCGCTGCCGGTGTCGGCTTCTCCACCGATGTCGGCCCCCGCGTCCGCGGTAATTGGCGGGAGCACTGGATTAACCCGATGGGGCACAAGCGAGGGGTTGAGACGGAACTTTCCCAACCTCGCCAGAATCTGACGACCTGGTATGAATTGCCACTGGATCCTCCGATGACGGATTCGATTCGCCTGACCGCCGGGTACCAGCGTGAGGACATCGAAAATGTCGCCTCGGACCGCCTCACCCTGGGCCAGCAATGGCAGCATCAGCTGGATAGTGGCTGGCTGCAGGTGCTGTCGCTGAGTTGGGAAGGGGAACGCTACAATATCGATGGTGCCGATACCGGCAAAAGCAGCCTGTTGCTACCGGGTGCCAGTTACACGAAACTGCATCAGGATTCCGCCCTGGACCCGTCGCAGGGATACCGCCTGCAATTCGATGTATCCGGATCCCACCGGGCGGCGCTATCCGACGTGGATATCCTTCACGTATACACCCAGCTCAGGGGGCTGTACACGCTGGCCGGCAAACACCGGTTTCTGGCGCGTTTCCAGTTTGGTGGTGTTGCCACTAACCGGTTTGAGAACGTGCCGCCATCCCTGCGTTTCTTCGCCGGCGGTGATCAGAGTGTGCGAGGCTACGGTTACCAGACGCTGTCTCCCGAGAACGACGACGGAGTCCCGGTTGGCGGGCGTTATCTGCTGGTGGGCAGTGGCGAGTACCAATACGAGTTTGCCGATCGTTGGCGGGCAGCGGTGTTTGTGGACCATGGCAATGCGATCAACGACCTGCTAGACCCGCTCGCGACGGGAGTTGGAGTCGGTATACGCTGGATCAGCCCCGTGGGCCCCCTTCGGCTGGATTTTGCCAAGGGGCTCAATTCCGAGCTCGGGGGCGATTGGCGCATTCATTTCTCTATGGGGCCGGAGCTGTGACAGACGAGAAACCGTCGGAGCCGGAGTCCGGAACAACCGGGCGCAGACATCCCTTGCGCTGGATCGCTCTGGTGCTGGGGCTGCTTGCCCTGATTCTGGTGTTGCTGGTGGCCGGCATCCTGTTGGCCCTGCGCTCCGAGACCGGAACGGCCTGGGTGATTCAACAGGTCCCGGGGCTGTCCGTTCAGTCCGGTCGGGGGAGCTTGCTTGGAAACTGGCAGGCTCAGCATCTCCACTGGCAAGGTTACGGCATCACCCTTGACCTTGTGGCGCCCAGGATCGACTGGTCGCCCTCGTGCCTGCTGAAAAAGGAAATTTGCCTCGACTCCCTTCATGCCGACACGATCACCGTGACGACCGCCCCATCGGAAAGCGATAAGGGGCCTTCAGCAGGACCGCAGCTGCCAACGCTCGATATACCGATCTCGATCCGCCTCGCGGACGTCCGGCTGGGGCCGTTTGAATTGAATCAATCCCGCATCTGGGACCGGTTCGAGCTGGAGGGAAGTGGTTCGGGGGCGGACTGGTCGCTCGGGCGTGTGTCCTACCGGCTGGCGGATTATGCCGTGACGGCCAGTGGCCAAATCACCACGCGTGGAGACTGGCCGGTAGACCTCGATGTCCAGGCCTCTCTCCCGCCGCCGGAAGGGGACCAGTGGCTGGTGAGCCTGCAGTTGGCCGGAAGTGTGCGGTCTTTAAGGGTGAATGGAACCAGCAAGGGCTATCTCAGCGCGTCGCTGGCCGGGCAGGTCTCTCCCCTGGATCCGGCCTTGCCGGCAGAGCTTACTATCCGGTCGGACCGGTTCAGAGGACTGTCGACCCTGCCGTCCACGCTGGCGTTCTCGGATATCCGGATTGAAGCCAAAGGGTCCCTGAAGAAGGGGTTCCGGACGCAGGGACAGGCCACATTGCCCGGGACGGCCGGGCCGGTGGATCTGTCGTTATCCGGTCTGGTGACCACCTCCGGTGCCCGCGATACCACACTGAAACTCTCCAGCAGAGGAGATTCCGCCGGAACCATGCGGCTTCAGGGCAATGTGCACTGGCTGGAAGGAATCCGTGCGCAGGCGGACCTGACGATGGACCGCTTCCCCTGGTTTACGCTGATTCCGGGGATGGCCGAGCCGGCAATTGAGCTGAAGACCCTGACAGGCCAGCTGTCGCTTGAGGGTCGGGAATACCAGGCGACCTTGCATGCCAGAACGGACGGTCCCCAGGGGGCCGCCGACATCGATACCTCTTTGAACGGCGACTTTCAGGCCGTGACCGTATCGGAGCTTAAATTGTCCAGCGAAGCCGGCTCAATGACCGGCCAGGGCAAACTGGGCTTCGACGGACCGCTGACCTGGAAAGCTGCTTTGGATCTCAGTGGTTTTAACCCGGGCGCCTGGTTCCCCATGCTCGAAGCCAGCCTGGATGGGCAGGTCCGGAGCGAAGGTTCATGGCAGTCCGGCGCAGGCCCCGACCTGACGGCCAACTGGGACCTTCAGGGGACCTGGCGTACTCACGATACGCGGGCTACCGGTAGTCTTGATACCCGCAGCGGGCGGTGGTTGCTGTCCGATTTCGAACTCCTGGTCGGGGAGAATCGGGTTTCTGGCAGCGGTGCATGGGGCGATCAGATCAAGGGAGATCTCTCCCTGGACCTACCATCACCTGAGCAGTTTCTGGCTGACCTGGAAGGTCAGGTCGAGGGGCAGCTACATCTGGCCGGAACGCCGGCCGATCCGACAGGCAATCTCTCCCTCAAGGGCCGGAAACTGGCCTGGCAGGGAAAAGTGGCTTTGGAGAGCCTGGACGCAAAGGCCTCGTTGGCCCAAGGCCAGCGATTGACAGCGGAGCTGAAGGGCAAGGGGCTGGCCGCCGGCGGACAACGGATTGATACGGTGACCCTGAATGCATCGGGTACCGAAGGGGCCCACACGTTGAAGGTGGACCTGCAGCAGGACGACGCCACCGTTGCCCTTTCATTCTCCGGCGGATTTGAATCCGGGTGGTCCCAGTGGCAGGGACAGCTTGCCAGCGGTCGTATTGATATCGCCAGCCAGGATCAACAATGGCTATTGCAGTCACCAGCGTCGCTGTCATGGCAGGGCGGCAAAGAAATCCGGTTCGGCGCCCATTGCTGGGCCTGGAAACAGAGCTCGGTGTGCGCGGATGAACAGCAGCTCTGGCCACAACCGGATATCGCTTACCGGATCGAGCGTTTTCCGGCGAGTGCGCTGTCTCCGCTTCTGCCGGAGACGCTGCGATGGGAGTCGGAATTGAATGGTCAGATTGCGCTGACCCTGTCGGACACCGGGCCCAGGGGGCATATCCGTGTCGACGCGGGCAGTGGCCAGTTCGAGGTTCTGGTGGATGGCGACTGGCAGAGTCTCGGTTATCAGACCTTTGTCACCGAGCTGAAACTCGAACCGGACGTAGCCAGGCTGACGGTCAACCTCGCCGGAAAAGGCCTTGGAGACCTGAATCTGGATCTGTCTGTTGACCCGTCCAGTCCGGATCGTCAGGTTGATGGCAAGTTCAGCCTTGAGAGTCTGGATGTGGCGGTGGCAGGCGTGTTCACGCGTTTCAAGGAGGTTGCCGGCGAGGTCAATGGGCAGGGCCGACTGTCAGGCCCCCTGATGAATCCGGAAGTTACCGGTCAGCTGACATTGACCGATGGCCGCGTGATGGATCCCTCGTTGCCCATACCGATGGAAAACATCGTCATGCAGATGGATCTCAAAGGACGCTCGGCGGACATCAGTGGGCGCATCCGGAGCAACGCCCGGAGTCAAACGCTTCTCGATGGTTCCCTGGATTGGACCGACGGCTGGAAAGGTCGGGTTACGGTGAAAGGCTCCAGGGTTCCCTTGAATATTGAACCCTACGCGCATCTGGAGGTCGGGCCGGATCTGGCCATCGACTTCAGTCAGGGCAGCCTGAGTGTGTCCGGCGACGTCTCGGTCCCCCGGGGCAGTATCGAGATCCAGTCCCTGCCTGACCAGGCCGTTCAAATATCGGATGACGAGGTGGTGGTCGGTGTCGAAGCGGAAAAGCCCGCGATCCGAAGCATGAACATGAACGTGACTGTGCGGGTGGGTGAGGACGAGGTCAGCTTTGCCGCCTTCGGCATTACCGGCAATCTCGAGGGGACCCTGCGTATTGGCAACGATATGGATACCCGAGGCACCCTGCAGTTGGTGAAGGGGCATTACGAAGCCTACGGGCAGGAACTCGAGCTCCGACAGGCACGCTTGCTTTTCGTGGGTAACCTGACGCAACCCTATCTGGATGTCGAGGCCATTCGGGAGGTGGGCTCTGTGACTGCCGGGCTGCGTCTGAGTGGTCCGGTGCGCTCGCCAACGACCGAGGTGTTCTCGACGCCGGACATGCCTCAGACCGATGCCCTGTCTTACCTGATTCTCGGTCGTGCGCCCCAGAGCCAGGGTGACAGGGGACAGATGAACCGCGCGGCACTCTCCCTGGGGCTCACCCAGGCAAGCAAATTGACCGGCAAAGTCGGCGAGGAACTGGGCATCCGCAATCTGGCGCTGGAGGCGGAGGGCACGGGGGATCAGACGTCCGTTGTCGCCAGTGGTTACCTGACCGATGATCTCAGCGTGCGGTACGGGGTCGGGATCTTTCAGCCGATCACCACGGTGGCCCTTCGATACGATCTGGGCAAATACTTCTATCTCGAAGCGGCCAGTGGTCTGGCCGCTTCCCTCGACATCTTCTACACCCGGGATTTCTGAGTTGGCTTACTCAAGCTTGAAGGTGGCGCTGACCGAGGCCTTGATTTCCTGCGGCCCCACGCTGCCGACGGTGTCTTTTGCCGCCCGGGATTCCGCCATCATCAGGGGCATGGGGCGGAAGCCGCCGTTAACGGTCATGGTGACCACGTCTCCGCATTTCTGATTCAGTTGGCTCGCCACAAACTCGCACTGACGGCGGGCGTCGGCAATGGCTTTACGAAGGGCCTCCTGCTCCAGGCTGTGCGGGTTGGAGTGGAAGAACTGATTCGGGCTCAGGTGGTACTCCAGGCCGAGCGATTGTGCTTTCTCGAGAATCGGGTTCAGCAACTCCAGATCCTGAATGCTGAAGCTCACTGTCTGATTGGCAACCGCCACCTGCTTTGGCTCGTCATTGCGTTCCACTGGCGGACGGGTTCGCGTGTAAAGGCTCAGGCGTGCATCGCTGTAATCCTGGAACTGACTCCGCCACTTCTCGGTCTGTTGCCGCCATTGCGCAATGGTATTGTGGACTTGCTTGGCGGCCTCCGTGGTAGTGGCCGCCTCTGCATTGGCGGTGAACTGCAGATTGGCGCTGTCCGGTTCGTAGCGTACGGACCCTTCGCCGGTCAGGGACAATTCTCCGGCCAATGCCGATGTGGCGCCCAGGGCGAGTATCAGGCCGGCAACCAGTCCCGGGGAACTCCTTCGTTGTATCTTCATGGCGTGATCTCCTTCAGCCAGAGGGGTTTTGATCGTTCTTTTCCGGCTCGAGCCGGGTGCGCTTGAAAGCCCGGGCGGCGTCGACGAATTCCCGGAAGATGCGTCGATGGCCACCATGGTAGAGCAGGTATTCTGGATGCCACTGAACGCCCATCAGCCATTGGCGACCGGTATTTTCAAAGGCCTGCACAAAAAGATCGTTGTCCACGGCAACCACCCTGAGGTTTCGCCCCAGGCGTTTGATGGCCTGGCTGTGTATCCGGTTGGCACCGATCACTGGCGCATTCATCAGACGACTGAGCCGTGTGCCGGCCACCACCTTGACGGTTTGCAGGGGCAGCAGCAGAGGGCGATGACGGGTGTTTACCCTCAGTGGTGTGACGTTCTGGCACAGTGATCCGCCGTGAAACACATTGATGAACTGGGCGCCCCGACAAATTCCCATTACCGGGATGCCGAGCGCTTCGGCATCGCCCAGCAGTCGCCGGTCTGTTGCGTCCCGGGGTTGATCGTAACGGGCTGTCACCTGGGGTTGCTGGCCATAGTTCGACGGATGAACATGGGTTCCCCCGGACAGAATCAGGCCATCCAGCAGGCTGACATCGACGCTGGAGCCCGGCCGAATGTAGAAGGTGCCGGCTCCGTGCATCCGGACGCCGAGGCTGATCAGCCGATGGGCAAGGCCCCGGTGCGCGGGGCCGCTGATTCCGATCGTCAGCCCCGGAGTATCGGTCTCCTGCTCAGACATAGCCCTTGTTGCTCAGCCATTTGGATGTCATTTCCTGCCAGCTGTGGGTCAGATTGTAAAAATTGAATTTCTGGCTGTCGCGGAAGGCCGCGCGAAGTTCCGCCAGATCTTCGGCATGGTTGGCAACCTGTTCAACCACCACCCAGTCGTTCCAGACGTTTGAAAAGTGCCATTCGGGGTTGCCGATGTCACAGTCAGGTAATCGGTAATGGAGCGTCGGACGGCTCTTGATGCGAGGATCCTGGACGTACTGGTCCAGCAGTGGCTTGTCCAGATGGGCGAACAGGGGAAGCAGGTCAAGCGCCCGGTTTCGGGTCGGGTTTAGCTCCAGATAGTCACGCATCAGTGCTTCCCGATCCGGCGCATAGTCATCCGCCATGATCTGCTCGGAGTAGCGGCTGTGCCAGGGTTCTATGTAGGTGGTGAACTTCCGGCTGATGTCGAGTTGGTGCCTGGACTTCAGCCAGTCGTAAAGCGCGGCAAATGCCTGGAGGTATCGCACGATGGTACTGGCCTCCAGATCCGGCAACTCCGGGTTGAGTTGCAGTCCGAATGCAAAGTAGATGGCTTCCCGGCTGCCCTGGGCGCCGGCAAGGTGGAGCGAATCCACCAGTGATTCCACCTCCTGCAGGCGAGAGAGCGGGATGGCGGGTGTAACCACCTCCAGCGGGACGATACGCTCGGCTGCGGCATCGATAACGCCCATCGCCTGTCCACCGATTTCCCGGAGGGATTCCGGCAGACGCTCATCGGTCAGATCCAGCTCTTTGATCGGATCGGAATCCAGTTCGATGGCGAAGGTTCCAAGCTCGGTTGTCACCCGGGACACATACCGGGCCTCGGACTCGGCCGGGGTCTTGAGCAGTTTCGATACCAGGTCCACCAGATCCCGATATCCAAGGCCGGAGAGTTCGACCTCGACGCCCACATGGCGCTCCTCTCCGGTGTGGGTGGTCTGTACGTCCGGCAACCTGCAGGTGTCGGCGTTCGGCATAGGTTTCCTGCCCTTTGGTCCATGGTCCGGACACCATAGCATACCCGGCGAGACAGCAGCCCCCTGGCACCGCCCACAAATTTTAAGTCCCCCGACTTTACACTGGATAAAACACTGTATATAGTTCGATTACTGTATAAAAAAACAGGCTCTGTCCGGCTCGATAATGTCGGGCTCAGGGCCCACCCGGAGTTCCCGAATGAAGCTAACGGCAAGGCAATCCCAGGTACTCGACATCATCCGGCGCTACGTTGATGAAACCGGATATCCACCGACACGTGCGGAAATTGCGGCAGAGCTTGGTTTCCGCTCGGCGAATGCGGCGGAAGAGCATCTCAGGGCGCTTGCCCGCAAAGGTGCCATCGAAATGGTTCCCGGTGCCAGTCGGGGTATCCGGTTGCCCGAGGCCGAGGAAGATCTCGGTTTGCCGGTCATCGGTCAGGTCGCAGCCGGTAGCCCGATTCTCGCCCAGGAACACATTGAGGATCACTGCACACTTCAGCCGGACTTTTTCTCGCCCTCGGCGGACTATCTCCTGCGTGTCAGGGGGATGAGCATGAAGGATATAGGAATCCTGGATGGTGACCTGCTGGCGGTGCACCGCACGCAAGACGTTCACAACGGGCAGGTCGTCGTTGCCAGGGTAGGCGAGGAGGTTACGGTCAAGCGATTCCGGCGAGATGGCAGCAAGGTCTACCTGATCGCCGAGAACGAGGAGTTCGATCCGATCGAAGTCGATCTGGCCGAACAGGAGCTGTTTATCGAAGGCCTGGGTGTCGGTGTGATCCGACGTTCGGACCTGCACTGAATCAAACGCGTGAACAGTCGAAGCGGGTGAACTATGGAACAGCTGAGTTTTAATCAGAATCTGGCATACCATCAGGGGGCTCTGACCGGAACGGTTGCCGCCCCGACCGGCAGAGATCGCAGGTCCGTGCTTCGGGCACGCCGGGTCAGAGAAGCGCAGCCCGCCGAGGTTGCTGGTAACGTCACGGAAATCATTCTGCCTGAGGGCCAGGTCGAGAATTTTCAGCTCCTGCTACCAATGCTGACGCAGCTGAATCAGGAGAAGCGTTGGCTCGCATGGATTGATCCGCCACAGGCGTTGGTCAGCAAGTGGCAGAAAATGCATGGGATCGTGGCGGGCGAACTTCTAATTCTGAGGTCGACCAGCGAGTTACCTGCCCAGCGGCTTGCCGAGCGTGCTCTGAAGGCGGGCACTTGCCATGCCGTCGTTCTCTGGACGCAGAAGCTGAGCAGGGCAGGGTTTGAATCGCTTCAGCGGGCGTCGGCTGAGGGGAAAAGTCACGGAGTGGTGTTGCGCCAGCGGTAAGCAATGGCTGGGGCGAGGGTTCGGCGGCAACCCTGGCCCGAGAGCCCGGATCGTCCCGCACGGTGCCCGCCCGTCTGTCACATCAGTGCAGCGTGTACGACGGTTGCGGATCAATCGCCTCAATGTCTTCCTCTTCCCAGTCGATGTCGTGGGCAACGTTGCCGACGGCCTCGATGCCTGCGGCGATCATCGCCTTGGCCACATTCATATCACGGTCTTCCATCATTTCCCGGGCTTCCTCGGAAAAGGAAATTTTCACCAGGGGGGCGCTGTCGTCATCGACGCGACGAAGCGCATAGTCTCCATTGCTCAGTTGTACGATCTCGAAAAAAGATGGTGACATTCGGTAAACCTGTCTGTTGTTGGGGCCTGAACGTTCAGCGGTGAAGGCTCTACCACTCACTGTGCTGTTCGTTAAGGTCCTCGGCAAAGTGTCTGAGCGCCTCCAGGGTTTTCATCAACCCGGAGGGTGTTCGGTCGGGCCCCGGCTCCGCTGCCACAGCAATGATATTTTCATCGCTGACAGTTTTGCGGGTGGCTGCCGGGTGGCCCTGGCTGTGCTCAAGCTGATCCAGATGACTCCACCAACTACCGGGCTGGGCAGCCAGCTCCGTGAGGCGTTGGACGTCCTGATTTTCCGGACCGGTTAAGGCCTGCAGCTGACTCAGTGATTCGGGTTGTGCGTTGCGGTGCTGGTACAGATTCGCAATCAGAACCAGCAGTAGCCGCCGTCCCCGCAGCATCAATTCCACGGCCCCTTGAGTCGCTGCCTCGCGATTCAGTGCTTTCTCTGCCTCCGTCAAAGTCTCCCCGGTTCCGAAACGAGAACCCGGTTCAAGCTGGCCTAACAGCGTTTGGGCCAGGAACAGCTTTTGGGAAACCAGTGAATACCACTGAGAGGCCATGGACTACCTGAGGTCAAGAAGCAAAGTTGGAGAATGCAAAGCGTCAGTAAACCCGGAATCATACCATTTTCGGCCAGGAATTTCTGCACCTGACCGTAATTTCATTCGCCAGCTTCACAAGAAGATACAAACAAACGCTTGAAACGACCGTTTGAATTTGGCAAAAAGCGGGCCGTTATATCAAATCTGGAGAGGTGTCGGTCATGCGAAGTCAGATGTCGGCGGGTCTTTTGGCAGTCTTGTTGGGGTTTTCGGGTGCGGCGCTGTCTGCCGTTCAACCGTCAGAGGCTGCCAGGCTCGGGAAGGAGCTGACTCCGGTCGGAGCGGAGCGCAGCGGAAATGCGTCAGGCGTCATCCCGGAGTGGCAGGGTGGTCTCAAGCAGCCGCCCCAGGATTGGGAGCCGGGTACGGTTGAAAGGGATCCGTTTCCAGAGGACGAGCCCCTGTTCGTGATCACCCGGGACAATATGGATCTGTACAAGGGAAAGCTGACGGATGGGCACCGGCGGATGCTCGAGAAATACGGTCCTGATTTTTTTATGCCGATCTACCAGACCCGGCGAACCGCGGCGTTTCCGGACATTGTCTACAGGAAATCGATGGAGAATGCCCGGACGGCCGAGTTGCTTGAGAACGGAAATGGCGTTCGCAACACGATCATGACCAGCCCCTTTCCGATTCCTCAGAGCGGCCTTGAGGTGATCTGGAACCATATTCTGCGTTATCGGGGACAGGAAGTGGCATTCCGAAGCGCATCGGCAACGCCACAGGTCGATGGTGCCTATAACCCCGTGGTGAATGATTACGAGTACTTCTTTGCCTACAGCAAGAAGGGTGCGGAGCTCCAGGACATCGACAACAAGATTTTCTACCTCAAAACCAACACGGTCGCACCCTCAACACTGGCCGGCACCATCACGCTGGTTCACGAGACACTGGACCAGGTTCGCTCTCCCCGCCTGGCCTGGCGATACGACGCGGGCTCACGGCGGCTGCGCCGCTCCCCGAATCTGGCTTACGAGACCGATCTTCCCAACTCGTCGTCGCTGCGTTCCGTCGACCAGAAGGATATGTACAACGGCGCGCCCAACCAGTACAACTGGACGCTAAAGGGCAAGCGGGAAATCTACGTCCCGTATAACGCTTACCGGCTTCATGATCCTGACGTGCGACCGGCCGATGTTATCCGGCCCCAACACATTAACCAGGCCCTGACACGTTATGAGCTGCATCGCGTGTGGGTGGTCGAGGCGACGTTGCGCACCGGGATTAGCCATATCTACTCCCGCAGGGTCTTCTACGTCGATGAAGACAGTTGGCAGATTCTGGTGTCGGAAGAATACGACGAGGCCGGCAAGCTCTGGCGTGTGTCCGAAGCCCATAACATCAGCTATTACAGTGAACCTGTGTTCTGGACCACAATGGAAATGACCTACGATCTCAAAGCCGGTCGTTACTACATCGACGGCCTGGATGAAGGGTTTGCCCCATACGACTTCAGTCCGGGATTCCGCAGTACCGAATTCTCCGCTTCGGCGGCGCGTCGGGCGGCACGCCGTTAAGGCCGGGGCCGGGGCGCTTGTACCTCCCGCCCCGGCCTGCCATCATTCCTGATGACTGAATCAAGGAGATTGTGGCATGGCCGATTCCCCCACTCACTTCGAACATCTCGATCAGCTTCTGGCTGACCTTGGCACGGCGTTGGCCCGGGAAGACTGGGAGGAATTGGCCCGACTGAATGCCTCCGTCAAGCCGACAGTGGAACCTCTGATGGCCGCCCTGGAGGCCGGTGAAATCGAAGCAGAGCCGGTCAGACAGCGGTTGGAGGAGTTGCAACAGTTTGTTGACGCGGCGAATGAAAGTGCCACCCGGGCGCGTTCCAGAGCGGAATCCGAGCTCCGCGACGTTACCCGAAACCGCAGTGCGGCCCGTGCCTATCAGAATGTTTCGTCTGATCGCCCCAAATAGCGTCATAAAATTGACTCGCGAAGCCTGACAGTCTTAAATACCGCACAAATCCCCAAAGAGATTTCCGTGAATGTCCAAAAATAACAAAGTGCTGGTATTGAGTGCGGACGACTCAAGACGGCGCGATATGGTCACCATTCTTGAGTTCATCGGTGAGGAGGAGATTTTCTCAGGCGAAGACGCCCGGGAGCTCTTTGCTGCAGATGATGCCGAGGCGCTTGCCGACGTCGCGGTGGCCATCGTTAACGGCGAAGAGCCTGAGGGTATTCGCCACATCGCCAATCTGTGCAGTCAGGTTGAGGGTGTGCCGGTACTGATGGTGGGTGATCCGGACATCTCCGAGCTATCCGCCGATCAGGCCAGCCGAATCATTGCCCGGCTGGAATGGCCGCTGAATTACACCAAGTTTGTCGACTCGCTCTATCGCGCACAGATCTATCGGGACCAGTTTGATCGTAGCCGTGACCGCGGCCAGCAGCGAGGTGTCCAGCTGTTCCGGAGTCTGGTGGGAACCAGCCGCAAGGTGCAGCAGGTTCGTCAGCTGATGGAGCAGGTGGCCGACAAAGATGTCAGTGTTCTGATTACCGGTGAGTCCGGCACCGGGAAGGAGGTGGTCGCCCGCAACCTGCACTACCATTCGTCCCGTCGTGACAGGCCGTTCGTCCCGGTTAACTGCGGTGCCATCCCGGCAGAGTTGCTGGAAAGCGAACTGTTCGGCCATGAGAAGGGGGCGTTCACCGGCGCCATCACGGCCCGCGTCGGTCGGTTCGAAATGGCCGAGGGCGGGACACTGTTCCTTGATGAAATCGGTGATATGCCGCTGAACATGCAGGTCAAGATTCTTCGGGTGCTGCAGGAGCGGACATTTGAGCGCGTGGGCAGCAATCGTACCCAGAGTGCCGACGTCAGGGTCATTGCGGCCACGCACAAGAATCTCGAAGACATGATCGAGGCCGGGCATTTCCGGGAGGATCTCTACTACCGCCTGAATGTGTTTCCGATTGAAATGCCGTCACTCCGTGAGCGGGTGGAGGATATTCCGCTGTTGATCAACGAACTGATCTCTCGCATGGAGAAGGAGAAGCGGGGCTCCCTGCGCCTGAACTCTGCGGCAATCATGAGCCTCTGTCGGCATGACTGGCCGGGAAACGTTCGCGAGCTGGCCAACCTCGTCGAGCGTCTGGCCATCATGCATCCGTATGCCGTCATCGGCGTTCAGGAATTGCCCAAGAAGTTCCGATACGTGGACGATTACGATGAAAATCGGCCGGTAGAGGATTCCGGTATGCCGTCTGGTATACCCGGGTTGGTCGGGCTCGATGCGCCGGCCCTTCTGCCGGTAAACGGCATCGACCTCAAGGATTATCTTGCCAACCTGGAAAAACAGTTGATACAGCAGGCGTTGGACGAAGCTGGCGGGGTGGTTGCCCGCGCCGCAGAGAAGCTGCGGATCAGGCGCACCACTCTGGTTGAGAAGGTTCGCAAGTACGGTCTTCGGGAGGAAACCGAGGAGTCCTGACGGCTCCTCAGGTTCTCCGGACAAAGGCGTCAAAGGTTCGTTACCCTGGGCGCCGCGCCCCTCGAAAAGCGACGAAATACCGTCAACCCCTTCTTTTTTTAACTTCCTACCCATTGAAATATAAAGAAAAATAAAACCTGGCACGAAGCTGGCTTTAGTGCTCGCTAACGAATAAATCCGAAGACAACGTCCACGATTGGGGCGGGTCAGGAGAGCGAGCGTATGAATCATTCCCAATTTGCACTGGAATCCGATATCCGGGATTCGCATGGCAATGCCGCAGCTGACGTGAATGACAAGGTCACGGCCCTGTTTCCCGAGCAGGGCGATGAGGCGGTGGACTCCGCACTCAAGCTGTTCAACCGGATGTCCCAGCAGATTACCGATTCCTACCGCACGCTTGAGTCACGCGTGAATCAGTTGTCCGGTGAGTTGACCCAGGAATCTCTTCAGCGGCAACAGGAGCTGGAAGAGAAGGAGCGCCTGGCAGACAGGCTTTCCACGTTGTTGACAGCTCTGCCCGCAGGCGTGGTGGTGCTGGACAGCCAGGGCGTGGTCAGCCAGACCAATCCGGCGGCCGTGTCGCTGCTGGGTGAGCCTCTGGAGGGGGAGCGCTGGGTCGATGTCATTCAGCGTTGCTTTGCACCGAGACGGGATGATGGCCATGAGGTGTCATTGAAAGATGGCCGGCGCGTCAGTATCGAGATCCGGACCATGGAGAATCAGCCCGGGCAGCTGATTCTGCTCACCGACCTGACCGAAACCCGGCAGTTGCAGTCCCAGCTTGCGCACGCCCAGCGTTTGTCCGCGATGGGCAAGATGGTCGCGTCGCTGGCACACCAGATCCGGACACCGCTGTCTGCGGCGATCCTCTACGGAGGCCATCTGAGTGAACAGGAACTGGATGAAGAGATGCGGCAGCGCTGTGCGTCGCGTCTGATGTCCCGGTTGACTCACCTGGAGCAGCAGGTGCGTGACATGCTGATTTTCGCCCGGGGCGAAACCCGGTTGGCCGAAGAGCTCTCTGCAGCAACGCTCGTCACCGCGCTCAGGTCAGCTATGGAATCCCTGCGCACAGCCACGGGCGTCTCCGTGTCTCTGGACGATCGACTCGGGGGAGAGCCCCGTCTGATGTGCAACCGCGATGCGCTGGTGGGTGCGTGTACCAATCTCATCAACAACAGTCTGGAAGCGGGCGCCACACGAGTGGATGTTGAACTGGCGTCGATCGGTCGTGAGTTGAGCATTCGTGTTGCAGATAACGGTCCGGGCTTTGATGAGGCTGACGCGGAGCGTTTGATGGAGGCTTTCTACACCACCAAATCCCATGGTACGGGGCTGGGGCTGGCTGTTGTCCAGGCAGTGACGAAGGCGCATCAGGGGCGGTTTTCCATTGCTCCGGGCAAAGAGGGCGGCGCGGTTGCGACACTGTGCCTGCCACTGTTGAAGAATTAGGACTGATCGGAGGCGACCATGGCGAAGGCCCAGATTCTGATTGTTGAAGACGACCATGACTTGCGTGAGGCGCTGGTAACCACCCTTGAGCTGGCGCGCTTCCGGGTTCGCGAAGCGGCAAACGCCGAAGAGGCTCTGGCCCGGCTTGCCGAATCGCCGGTCGACATGGTCGTCAGTGATGTAAATATGCCTGGTCTGTCCGGCCACGAGTTGCTTCGGGAGGTGCAGAGGCTGTATCCCGGACTTCCGATGATGCTGATTACCGCCTATGGCCAGATCAGCCATGCGGTATCCGCCATGCAGTCGGGTGCAATCGATTATCTGGTCAAGCCGTTTGAGCCACAGGTTCTCGTGGAGGCCGTGACCCGGGTTGTCGGGGGCCAGCGGCAGAAAGCCGGCGATGAGCCGGTGGCGGAGGATCCTGTCAGCAAGCGTATGTTCCAGTTGGCAACGAAGGTGGCCCAGTCCGAATCGACGGTCATGATTTCCGGGGAAAGCGGCACCGGTAAGGAAGTGCTGGCCCGTTACATTCACCAGCAGTCACCCCGCGCCGGGCAGCCGTTTGTTGCGATTAATTGCGCAGCGATTCCTGAAAACATGTTGGAGGCCATCCTGTTTGGCCACGAGAAGGGCGCCTTTACGGGTGCGGTCGCCTCGTCCCCGGGCAAATTCGAGCAGGCTAACGGCGGTACGATCCTGCTCGACGAAATCTCTGAAATGGATCTGGGGTTGCAGTCCAAGCTGCTGCGGGTCCTGCAGGAGCGGGAAGTGGAGCGCGTCGGTGGGCGCAAGACCATTTCCCTGGATGTCCGGGTGATTGCCACCACCAACCGGGATCTTGCGGATTACGTTCGGGAAGGCAAATTTCGCGAGGACCTCTATTACCGGCTGACCGTTTTCCCGATGCACTGGCAACCGTTGCGGGAGCGTCCGCTGGACGTAATGCCGCTGGCCAATTCGCTGTTGCGCAAGCACTGTCAGAAAATGAAGCTGACCGGTATCAGCTTTGCGGCCGATGCCCGTGATGCGCTGACCCGTCATCGCTGGCCCGGGAATGTAAGGGAGCTGGATAACGCCATCCAGCGGGCGCTGGTTCTGCATCAGGGCAATGTCATTCACGCCGGGGACCTCTGTCTGGAACTTGGGATTACCGGCAGGCCGGATTTGAGCGCCAGTCCGGCAGCCATGTCTGACTATCCGTCTTCCGGGACAGCGCCTGTTGGAGACCCGCTTGAGGCCCCTGCGGAGACGATCGATGCCGATAGTGACGCGGATTTCGCCGCCGGGTCCCTGGGGGATGATCTGCGACAGCAGGAATTCCGTATCATTATCCAGACGTTGAAGAAAGAGCGTGGACGTCGTAATCGCGCGGCCGAGCAGCTGGGCATCAGCCCACGGACCCTTCGATACAAGCTGGCTCAAATGCGCGATGCCGGGATCGATCTGGATGGCGAGCTGGCTACGGCCTGACAGTCTCCAACACACTCCTTGTTGGCACCCTCTCGGGTGCCATTTTTTTATCTTCTCCTGCCTGCGCGGGCCCGGACCATGGCCGACGCCTGTCAAAACTCCGTCACGGCTTCATGTTCAGGGCCTTTTCGTTGTTTTAACTTCATGAAAATAAAGTGAAATTCTAATCTGGCCTGGTCATTGCTTTCCGTCTGGTAATTGTCCGATAAAGGAAACGGCGTTACCCACACAACGGGGCCGGGAGAGAGTTATGGTTCAACGTGCCGACATCAACAACGTTCTGTCTGAAATTCGAAACCTGCGTTCTCAGATGATGCAGAACCAGCGGGTTGAGATGGATCAGTCGGTGCGCGGTCGTATTGATCGTCCGCGCCAGGTGGACGAAACCGGTGAGGTTCCGAGTTTCAGCGATATGCTTGGCAATGCAGTCAACAACGTCAATGAGCTGCAGCAGAACGCCAGTGAACTTCGCTCGGCCTATGAAATGGGTGACCCCAACGTCGATATCACGCGAGTCATGATTGCCTCGCAGAAGTCCTCGGTTTCCTTTGAGGCCTTGACACAGGTGCGCAACCGGGTGGTCAAAGCGTACGAAGACATCATGAACATGCCGATCTGATAACGGAGCACAGACATGGCCAGCGTACCTGCAGAAACCGCCCAGACCAATGTGCCCGCATCCCGCGAGGAGGATTCGCCGGAGAGCCGCAGTGATCTTATGATGGGCTTCAACCGCCTCAACCTGCTTCGCCAGATCGGTTTGATGGTGGGGCTTGCGGCCAGTGTTGCCCTGGGCGTTGCTGTTGTTCTCTGGGCTCAGGAGCCCAATTACCAGCCGGTGGTGGGCGATCTTTCTTCCTACAATCCCCAGGACGTGACGTCGATTCTCGAAAGCAACGGGATTGACTACAAAATGGATCCCCGTAGCGGCGCGCTGCTGGTGCCGTCGGATCAGGTCTACGACGCCCGCTTGAAACTGGCGGCCGAAGGAGTCACCGACCAGAAGGCCATGGGCTACGAGTTGCTCGATCAGGAGCGGGGACTGGGTACGTCCCAGTTCATGGAGACCATCAGCTATCGCCGGGGCCTTGAGGGCGAGCTGGCCCGCACGATTGGTGCCATGCGTGGTGTTCGTGGTGCCCGGGTTCATCTTGCCATCCCCGAGCGTTCGGTCTTTATCCGGGATGCCCGGGAACCCTCTGCCTCTGTCTTCCTCGAGGTATTCGGGGGGCGTCGCCCGGGCCAGGAACAGATTGATGCCATCGTCAATCTGGTTGCCGGCAGTATCCCCATGATGAACAAGGACAATGTCACGGTGGTTGACCAGAACGGCAACCTGCTGACTGGCAAGGAAGATGGCAGCAACACCGCTCGCATGAAGGACCAGTATGAGTACACCAACAGGGTGGAAGAGCGTCTGAGCCAGCGGGTGGCGTCGCTGATCGGTCCTATTGTCGGTGACGGCCGTTTTCGTACGGAAGTCTCTGCGGACCTGGATTTTTCATCCCGGGAGCAGGCTCAGGAGCTTTATAATCCGGACCAGAAAGCCGTTCGCAGTGAACGGGAACTGACCGAGCGTCGGGCGCCCGGCAGCGGCCCCCAGGGCATCCCCGGTGCGCTCTCCAATCAGCCTCCCGGCAATGCCACAGTGCCCCAGCAGGCCAATGCCGGTAACGGCCAACAAAACCAGCAGGGTCAGCAGAATCAGCAGGGCCAACAGGCGCAGCAGCCTCTGGATGTGCGTCAGGAGGCCACCCGAAATTACGAAATGGATCGTACGGTCAGCTATCATCGCCAGGAGCAGGGTCGGATCAAACGGCTCACCGTGGCTCTCGCAGTGGATGACATGAAAGTGGTGGATCCGGACACCGGGGCGGTCAGCTACCAGCCCTGGCCGGAACAGGAACTGCAGCGCCTGAATATGCTCGTGCGTGACGCGGTGGGCTATTCCGCGGCCCGGGGCGACAGCGTGACTGTTATGAATACAGCGTTTGCACCCGAAGAGGACATCCAGGTCGAGACGCCGGCCTTCTGGCAGCAGCCCTGGTTCTGGGATCTGATGAAGCAGGTGCTGGCGGGGCTGGTGATTCTGGTGCTGGTCCTCGGCCTGCTCCGTCCGACACTGAAGTCGCTTTCCGGTGGCGGCCGCCGGGAGCGCGGGGGCGGAGACGAATCCGGCTATGGCGAACTGGACAACATCGAAGGCGGAGACGCCCTCCGGCAGGCCATGACTTCGGACGATGAACTTCTTTTGCCGGGCGCGACCGACAGCTATGATAGGCAGTTGAATGCATTGAAAGGCCTGATTGCGGAAGACCCGGCCCGGGTCGCCCAGGTCATGCGTCAATGGGTGAATGTGGATGACTGACCAAGCCAATCAGGGCGGCGACGCCCCGAGCAAACCACAGCGCAAGATCCCCCGGGTGGAACAGGCAGCCATCCTGCTGATGTCCCTGGGTGAGGCGGACGCTGCCGAAGTGCTCAAACACATGGGGCCGAAAGAGGTCCAGCGGGTCGGCGTGGCCATGGCCCAGATGAGGGACGTCAGCAAGGATGATGTGACCTTTGTCCTGAACCAGTTTGTCGATGCCGTTGGCGGACAGACCGGGCTGGGCGTCGGCAACGACGACTACATTCGCGCCATGCTGACCCAGGCACTGGGTGACGACAAGGCGGCCAGCCTCATTGACCGCATCCTGATTGGCGGGAACACCACCGGTCTGGATACGCTCAAGTGGATGGAGCCCCGTGCGGTTGGCGATATCATCCGCTACGAACATCCCCAGATCCAGGCCATCGTTATCTCATATCTGGATCCCGACCAGGCGGCAGAAATCCTTGGCACTCTGGACGAAAAGGTTCGGCTGGACGTAATGATGCGGGTTGCCTCGCTCGAAAGCATCCAGCCCCAGGCGTTGCAGGAACTGAACGACATCCTGGAGAAACAGTTCTCCGGTGGCTCGGCGGCCCAGACAAGCCGGATTGGCGGGGTCAAGCGTGCGGCGGACATCATGAACTTTATGGATCGGTCGATCGAAGGCAACCTGATGGATTCGATCAAGGACATGGATCCGGATCTGGCGTCCACCATTGAGGATCTGATGTTCGTCTTCGACAACCTCAAGGACGTGGACGACCGGGGCATCCAGGCCCTGCTGCGGGAAGTGTCGTCCGAGGTGCTGGTGGTAGCGCTCAAGGGCTCCGATGAAAGCGTCAAGGAGAAGATCTTCAAGAACATGTCCAAGCGTGCGGCAGAACTGCTTCAGGACGATCTGGAGGCGAAAGGGCCGGTCCGTGTCAGTGAGGTCGAAGCGGCCCAGAAAGACATTATTACCATTGCCCGCCGTATGGCCGAAGCCGGTGAAATCACCCTCGGCGGTGCCGGCGAAGAAATGATGTAATGAAAGGCTCCCAGAAAGACCTTCACCGTATTCCCAAGGAAAAGCTTACCGCCTATGAACGGTGGGAATTGCCCCTGCTTGATGAAAAGGGCAACGAGGTTCCTCGAGAGGAAGAACGGAACGTCAAACCGCTGACGGCTGCCGACATCAAAGAGATTCGTGAAGCCGCCCGGGAGGACGGATTCCGGGAGGGGCGTGAAACGGGCTATCGGGAAGGGCACGCCGAGGGGTTCGAACAGGGTCGGTCGGAAGGCCGCGAGACCGGTCTATCGGAGGGCCGCGAAGAGGGGCGTTCCACCGGGCTTGAAGACACCCGGAAAGAGGTGGATGCCAAGCTGGATCGTCTGGAACATCTGCTGGCCGAACTGTTGCTCCCGATTCGACGCCATGAAGATGAAATTGAGACGGCCCTTGTGAATCTGACCACAGTACTGGCCCGGGCCGTGGTATATCGCGAGCTGTCCATCGATTCTTCGCAGATTCAACAGGTCGTTCGGCGGGCACTCGATTCCTTGCCATCCACGGCCGATGCGGTTCGCATTCACATACACCCGGACGATGCGGAACTGGTTGAACAGGTTGCTGGTCGTCTGGATTCGCCGGCTTCCGTGGTTGAGGATGAATCAGTCCTGCCTGGTGGCTGCCGGGTCGAGACCCGGCACAGCCTCGTGGATTTTACCGTGGAGAAACGCTTCCAGCGGGCGGTGCAGGACATGCTGGACCAGCAACTCGGTGAGGGCGAGGCCGTCGATGCGGAAGAGCTGGATTCGCTGATGGGCGATCTGACGGACTTCCACCGGGACGTACTCAGTGGTCCGGCGGGCGGGTCCGGTCCGGATGAACCGGCGGCCGAGGAGCAGGGGGAAGGTGATAATGACGTCCCGCCTGGCTGAGCGACTGGACCGGCTGAAGGAGTTTGTCGGTTCCGAGCCCGAGCCGGAGTTGTCCGGCCGTCTGACACGTATGGTGGGCCTGACGCTGGAATGCGTCGGCTGTCCGATGGTGGTCGGAGACCGATGCGTTATCCAGGGGCAGGGTGCCGGAAGCGTTGAGGCCGAAGTGGTCGGGTTCGAGGATGACAGGGTCTACCTGATGCCGCTTACCGCCATTGATGGCCTGAAGCCCGGCGCCCGGGTGATTCCACTCTCGGCTGCCAGTCGGGTTCCGGTCGGCCCGCAAATGCTCGGTCGGGTTCTGGACGGCAGCGGTGAGCCCCTGGACGGTAAAGGTCCTCTGCACGCGGAAGCCCGCGTGCCTCTCTCGGGCGAGATCATCAATCCCCTCAATCGTGCACCGGTGCGGCAGTCCATGGATGTTGGCATTCGGGCGATCAACGCCCTGATGACCGTCGGCCAGGGGCAGCGGCTGGGCCTGTTTGCCGGTAGTGGTGTCGGTAAGAGTATGTTGCTCGGCATGATGACCCGGTTCACCGACGCCGACATCACGGTCGTCGGACTGATCGGTGAACGGGGCCGCGAGGTCAAGGAGTTCATTGAGGATATTCTCGGTGATGAGGGCCTGTCCCGCTCGGTGGTGGTGGCATCACCGGCCGATGACTCGCCCCTGATGCGTCTCCGCGCCGCCATGCTGACCACCCGCATTGCTGAATATTACCGGGACCAGGGCAAGCGGGTCCTGCTCCTGATGGATTCGCTGACCCGTTATGCCCAGGCGCAGCGGGAAATCGCTCTGGCAGTCGGTGAGCCGCCGGCCACCAAAGGCTATCCACCCTCGGTGTTCGCCAAGTTGCCGCAGTTGGTGGAACGAACCGGTAATGGTCGTCCGGGCGGCGGCTCGATCACGGCGTTCTACACGGTTCTTACCGAAGGCGACGATCAGCAGGACCCCATTGCCGACGCGGCGCGCGCAATACTCGATGGTCACATTGTGTTGTCCCGCCGGCTCGCCGAAGAGGGGCATTATCCAGCGATCGATGTGGAGGCCTCGATCAGTCGGGTGATGCCGCAGGTGACCGAAACCGAGCACTTTTCCCGAGCCCAGCGTTTCAAGCAGGTCTATTCCCGTTACCAGCAGGCCCGCGACCTGATCAGCGTGGGTGCCTATGTCAAAGGCTCGGATCCTGAAACCGACTTTGCGATCCAGCACATGCCCAATATGCGTCAGTTCCTGCAGCAGGGACTCAACGAACGGTCGCCGCTGCAGGACAGCATTGAACAGCTCCTGGCGGTGGTTCCGGAACGACGCTCCCCCGACAGACGTCGGGATGCCGTACCCAACCCTTCGGCCGGCCAGGGAACTGAATGATGCTGCGGTCCGAGCGGTTGCAGGTGGTTCTGACCGTTGAAGAGCGCAAGGAACAGGCAGCGCTTGAACGGATGGGCGAGGCTCGCAAACAGGTGGATCAGCACCAGGAACAGCTGGCGAATCTGAATCAGTATCAGGACGAGTACCGGCAGCAGATGCGTCAGAGCCAGCAGGGAGCGATAGCCGTGACCCGTCTGCAGGCGTGGCAGGCGTTCATCGCGCAGCTGGACCAGGTGATTCGGCATCAGGAGCAGCAACTTGCCCAGGCCCGGGAGCTGTTCGAGGCGCGTCGGAAAGACTGGCACGAAGCCTGGGAGCGTCGGCGGGGCATGGAGAAATACATCGAGAGCTGCCGGCAACAGGAAGCCCGTGAGCGCGACGCCCGCGAACAGAAGGCCGCTGATGAAGCTGCCGGCCGGGCGTTTGCCCGACGTAATCGCTGACTTCGCGAGCCTTCTCCGACTTGGCAAGCCAAAGCCCTCATCCTTGGCTATCCTTAAGCGAGAGACATCGGGATCGCGGCTTCGATACAATGGTCGCAGGAACCCTTCCGCTTGCTTTTGGAGGTTGTGTGAATGTCTATACAGACGCGTCTTGCAGATGATGGCGAAACGCTGGTGATCAGCATTGAAGGCCGCTTTGATTTCAGTACCCACCAGGCTTTCCGGGACGCCTATGAACACGGCGAGTCTGGCGTCCACCGCTACGTTGTCGATCTGACCGACACCACCTATCTGGACAGCTCCGCTCTCGGAATGTTGCTGCTGTTACGGGATTACGCCGGAGGCGACAGTGCCCGGATATCCATTGAGAACTGCAACAGCGACGTCCGTCGAATTCTCTCCATCTCCAATTTCGAGCAGTTGTTCGCAATCAAGTGACCGACGATTCGCTGCGAGTGCTCATTGCCGATGATAGCGGGACGGATCGACTGATCCTGAAACGCCTGCTCAAACGGATCGGGCACGAGGTGCTTGAAGCCGCTGATGGTATTGAGGCGGTGGCCATATTCCAGCGGGAACAGCCGGATATTGTCTTGCTCGATGCCCTGATGCCCCAGATGGATGGAATGGAGGCCGCCCGCCATATCAAGGCCTTGTCGGGGGGGCGGATGGTGCCCCTGATCTTTCTGACTTCACTCAGCGAAGCCGAGGATCTGGCACGTTGCCTTGAGGCCGGAGGGGATGACTTTCTCACCAAGCCCTACAACCGGGTCATCATCGAGGCCAAGATCCACGCGTTTGGTCGCATGCAGCGAATGCACGACACACTCTCCCGTCAGCGGGATATGATCCACGATCGCAATCAGCACCTTCTGGAAGAGCAGACCATTGCCAAGCGTGTGTTCGACAATGTCGCCCACACGGGCTGTCTGGATGCGCCCAACATTCGTTACCACGCTTCACCTCTCTCGATTTTCAACGGCGATGTCCTGTTTGCCTCTCCCAGGCCCGATGGCGGCATGCTGGTGTTCCTCGGTGATTTCACCGGCCATGGCCTCCCGGCTGCGATTGGTGCCATGCCGGTGGCGGAGATCTTCTACGGCATGGCCAGCAAAGGTTTCGGGGCGGCCGATATCCTGAAGGAAATCAATCGGAAGCTGGGCCGCATTCTGCCAACCGGACGGTTCTGTTGTGGGGCGATGGCGGAAGCCGATTTCAAGTTAGGACAGCTCAAGGTCTGGAACGGCGGCCTCCCGGAGCTGTGGCTGATCGGCTCACAGGGGGAACCCGTGGCATGTTCATCACGGTTTTTGCCCCTGGGTATTTTGCCGCCGGAACGTTTTGACAGCAGCATGGAAACCTTGCAGGCACGGGATGGCGATTATCTGCTGATGATGACAGACGGACTGTTAGAGCGTCAGAACGGAGAGGGTGAGCTGTTCGGTGAGGCAGGCGTCCGGCGCACCTTTCGGGAAAGACGGGAGGCCGGGCACCCGTTCGAGGCGCTGCTGGAGGGCGTTGAAGCCTTCAGCGAGGGGGCCAGGGAATCGGACGATCTGACGCTTTTCTGTTTGGAGGTGTCGGGAGATACCGGGTTGGCCGCCCTTCCCGAATCGGCTACCTCTTCTGCACTGGCTGGCCCAAGCGAGTGGCGTTGTGATTACGAAATCCGTGAGCAGACGCTGGGGGAATTCAGTCCATTGCCGCTGTTGCTGCATATCTGCATGGAGGTGCCCGGGCTACGGGCCAGGAGCGGCGAGATCTATACGCTGCTGTCGGAAATCTACAACAACGCGCTGGAGCATGGCATCCTGGCCTTGCCCTCGGAATGGAAGCACAGCCCGGACGGGTTTGAGCAATACTATGCCGAACGGCAACGTCGGCTCAAAACCGTCGGGGATCATTTCATCCGTTTCAGCCTGCATCACACCCGGAAACCCTGGGGAGGCCAGCTGCGTGTTATTTGTGAAGACAGCGGTCCCGGTTTTGATTTCAGCCGTCATCCCGTACTGGGGGGCGGTGAACGTCACGCGGACTGGCCCCGTTATGCCGGTCGCGGCCTGTTCCTCTTGAAACGGTTGACCAAAGACATCACATTCCACGGTAAGGGTAACCGGGTGGAAATCGTGTACGATTGGAAGCGACCGGTCGCTGAATCCGACGATGGAGCCGCTACGGATCCGGGCAAACAGAGGCAATGACCCAAGGGGGTTAGGAATGACCGATAAACCGCACCTCGATGAAGAAGCGCTCGCAGAACTTCAGGATGTCATGGAGGACGAGTTCGAGGTTCTGATCCAGACCTACGTCAGCGACTCTCGGGAGCGCATTGCCGCACTGAAACGCGCCCTGGAGCATGATGACGCCGACGCATTTGCCAAAACGGCCCACAGTTTCAAGGGAAGTTGCATCAACATTGGTGCTCCGCGACTCGGCGAACTCTGTCTTGTGGCCGAGCAGGCCGGCAAGTCGGAAGATCTGACCGGGGCCGATGCGATTATCCAGGGGATTGAGGAAGAATTCAGGACAGTGTCCGAAATGCTCGGGGAGCTTCTGGTTCGATAGAATTCCGCAGTAGGCCGCGATGCGGTTATTGTGGCATTGCTTTTGCAGAATACGGTCAGAAGCTGACCCAACTCTGAAAAGCGGCAAGAGGTTGCCATGCCACAAATGGTACTCCCACAAGCCCTGGGCACTGACCAGGCGCAGGATACATCACCGGCGAAAGCCGGGTCTGCGCGGAAGTCCGACGGCGGCGAAAGCCGGTTTGACTCGGTCTCTCGCGCAGAACAGCGACGCATGGATTCGAAACACTCCGAATCCCGCGAAACCTCCAATACCTCCGAAACCGACGAGCGGGCCAGGGATGATCAGGATTCCGCCGTTGACGGCAATGCCGAAAGCCGGCCTCCCGAAAAGACCGACGGAAAGGATCGAGAGACGACATCCGGCGATACCGAGGAGACCCGCACAGTTGGCACCTCTTCGAAAAAAGGGGAGACCGACACAACGAATGTGGACCAGCCCGATGCGCCCATTACCTTTGCTGACCTCCAGGCACTACTGACGTCATCTGGCAAGAAGATGGTGGATGCCGGCAAGTCTGGCACCGGCCAGGCTACTGCCGGAGTGGGGCAGACCTTTTCCGCCCTGGTAGCGCCGGGTATGTCCGCGGATGGTAACGCCGGAAATCTCACGCCCGGTGCCCTGCTCAAAGGTTCCGCGGGTTCTGCCGGGATGAGCCTCGCGGATCTCGTCGGCAGCGCATTCAAGGCTGAAAAGTCCGGCGCTTCGGATTCCGGTAACCTGGCCTCCGGTCTGCGCTTCCAGGGCGTGATGGATGTTGCCGCCCAGCAGTCCCAACACTCCCAGGCCTCACAGGGGAACAACGGGGTTCGTGTTCCCGCTGAAGCGGCGGTCCCACTTCGCAGTTATTCGACATCCGTCGATGTTCCGGTCGGGCATTCGGAGTGGGGAGATAAAGTCGTCGGTAAACTCAGTTGGCTGACGGCCAGGAATATGTCGGTGGCAGAAATACACCTGACACCGCCGGACATGGGGCCGATGGAAGTGAAGGTCCGGGTTCACCATGACCAGGCCACAATCACCGTGCATTCCGCCAATCCGGTGGTTCGTGACCAGCTGGAAATGAACTCCCACCGTCTCCGTGACATGCTGAGTGATCAGGGGCTGTCGCTGGCACAGTTTGATGTCTCCGATCAGGCTGGTCAGCAGGCCGGTGGAGAGGCATCGACAGACGGGGATCGTGAGGGTTCGGCATCGCCAGGAGGCGGGCTTCTTGACGGAGAAGCGGTGGATCCGGAGCAGAGCATTGGAACGCTGGATCTGAGCTGGAAAGGCGAAGTGGATATTTTTGCCTGAGTTGAGGATCTCTCGCGTCCGTGAGATTTCCGTTCTGCTTCAAACTCCTTTGCCCATCCTTCCCGGCAACGCTAAACTGCTGTTTCACGAGGGGAGGATGGGGTTTCTGGCCCGTCCCTTGCTTCTTGTCCTGTAAAGTGATCAAAACCGTCCGTCCATGACGGAATTCTGACAAAGCGACGATTATGGCTGAAAATACGGCGTCCGATGGCGCACCCGCCAAGAAAGGCAAGCTGAAACTGATCATTCTGATCACCCTGGTACTGATCCTCGCGATCGGGCTTTCCGTCGCCGGCACACTCTGGTTTCTGGGGGATGGTCTTCCGGCAAGCGACAGCGAGGAGTCGGCGCCTGCGGAGGAGACGTTCGTCCCCAGCTCCTACGTCGATATCGAAAAGCCGCTGGTTACGACGGTCCAGGCAGAAGGTCGGCAACGGTATGCCCAGGTATTTGTTTCACTGTCAGCAACCGACCCGGAGGCACTGGCAGCGGCGGAATTGCACATGCCGTTGATCCGCAGCCAGCTGGTGATGGTCCTGAGTAGTAGCCAGTTCATGGAGTTGCAGACGCCCGAGGGCCGTCGTGGCCTGGCGGAAAAGATGCTCGCGACGGTCAACCAGGTACTGGAACAGGAAGGAAAACCCGCCATTGACGGCGTTCTGTTCAGAAATTTTGTGGTGCAATAGGGCCCGGAACCGGGCAAGGCATTCAAGCGGCAGGAACAGTTATGCAGGACTTACTGTCACAGGACGAGATCGACGCGCTACTCCACGGTGTGGACGATGGCGATATCGATACCTACGAAGAGACCGACGATACAGGGATCAAATCCTACGATCTCTCCAGTCAGGATCGCATCGTCCGCGGTCGGATGCCCACGCTGGAGATGATCAACGAGCGATTTGCCCGTTATACCCGGATCAGCCTGTTCAACCTGTTACGCCGGAATGCGGATGTGTCGACCGGTGGCGTACAGATCATGAAGTTCGGCGAGTACATTCATACGCTGTACGTGCCGACCAGTCTTAACCTGTGCAAGGTCCGGCCCCTGCGTGGCACCTCTTTATTCGTGCTGGATGCCAAGCTGGTGTTCAAGCTCGTGGACAACTTCTTCGGTGGCGAAGGCCGGCATGCCAAGATCGAGGGCCGGGAATTCACGCCTACCGAGACGCGCATCGTGCAGATGGTGCTGGACCAGGTGTTTCACGATATGGCCGAAGCCTGGCATGCGGTGCTGAAGGTGGACTTCGAATACCTCAGCTCGGAGGTGAATCCGGCCATGGCCAACATTGTCAGCCCGAGCGAGGTGGTGGTGGTGAGCACCTTCCACATCGAATTGGATGGTGGCGGCGGTGAGCTTCACTTCGCCCTCCCATACTCCATGATCGAGCCGATCCGGGACGTTCTCGATGCGGGGGTTCAAAGTGATATCGATGATGTGGACGAGCGTTGGGTGAACGCGCTTCAGGAAGATGTCAAGGATGTGAACGTTCCGGTGAATGCGAATGTCTGTCGCCGCCGGGTTTCCCTGCGGGAGGTTGCCCGGATGAAGGAGGGTGACATCATTCCGGTGGAGATTCCCGAATACCTGACGGTGACCGCCAACGGAATTCCGATCTACACGGCAACCCTCGGAACCCGGGACGGAAAACTGGCGCTAAGGATTCAGGATAAGGCAACGAAGCCGAAGGTCAAAAAGCAATTCAAGGTGGGTCGACATGGCTGAAGACGATAAAAAAGACGGGCAGGAACTCAGCGAAGACGAAAAGTTGGCCGCCGAGTGGGAAGCGGCGATGGAAGAATCGGGCGATGGCAGTGACGACAGTGTCAGTGAGGACGACTGGGCGGCGGCCATGGCGGAAGCCGAGCCCTCAGAAGAGGGGGACGGCCAGCCGGACAATGTCCGGGCAGCGCCGATGGAAGAGTTCGACGAAGTCAGTCAACCCTCGATGGACGGACCGGCTCCGGATCTGGATGTGATTCTGGACATCCCGGTGACCATTTCGATGGAAGTGGGCAACACCCAGATCGCTATTCGTAACCTCTTGCAGCTTAACCAGGGGTCGGTCATCGAGCTGGACCGCCTTGCCGGTGAGCCTCTGGATGTGCTGGTTAATGGCACTCTGATTGCCCATGGTGAAGTGGTCATGGTCAACGAAAAGTTCGGTATCCGGCTGACTGACGTCATCAGTCCGGGCGAACGCATCAAGCGTCTCCAGAAATAACATGCGCGCACTTGTCTGGCTGTCGCTGTGCGCGCTGTCCCTGTCGGCCCGGGCCCAGGAAACCGGTGTTGATCCGGATCAGCCGGTAACCCGTGCACCGGATACCCTGGCGACGATGGTCAGTCTGGGGCTCGGGCTGGCGGCCGTGATCGCCATTATCTACGGTTGCGCCTGGCTGATTCGCCGGATGAACGGCATGACCGGCATGAACAACAACGCGATCAAGGTGGTTTCGGTCATGGCCATCGGCGCGCGGGAACGCCTGGCACTGATCGAGGTTGGCGGACAACAGATCCTGCTGGGCATCACGCCGTCAGCCATCCGGACCCTGCATGTTTTCGACGAGCCAGTGGTGGATTCTGCCAACCCTCCGTCGGGCGACTTTGCCCGCCGCCTGCAGGGTATGATCGGTAAATCCTGGAACCCGTCCCACAAGGAATAGCTGAGGCGATGACGTTTTCCCTCCTGAAACGAATGCTGCCCCTTCTGGTACCGCTACTCGGCGTGTTGTGGGCACCCCTGGCGCATGCCCAGGCGATTCCCGGTATTCCGGCGGTGACGATGACCCCGGGCGAGGGCGACGGAACCCAGGAATATTCCGTCACCCTGCAGATTCTGGCGTTGATGACGGCACTGACCTTCCTGCCGGCCATGCTGATGATGATGACGTCCTTCACCCGCATCATCGTGGTGTTTGCCATCCTGCGCCAGGCGCTCGGACTGCAGGCAACGCCCTCCAACCAGATCCTTCTGGGGCTGGCGCTGTTCCTGAGCATTTTCATCATGAAGCCGGTTCTTGAAGAGGCCAACAAGGTCGCCCTCCAGCCCTATCTTCAGGAGCAGGTGACCTCCATTGAGGCCGTGAAACTCGCCAGCGAGCCGTTCCGGAAATTCATGATGGCGCAGACCCGGGAAGACGATCTGGCCCTGTTCATGCGGATGGCCGACGTCAAATACGATACACCCGAAGACGTGTCCTTCTGGGTGCTGATGCCGGCATTTGTGACCAGCGAACTGAAAACCGCCTTCCAGATCGGGTTCATACTGTTCATTCCGTTCCTGATCATCGACATGGTGGTGGCCAGCGTCCTGATGGCCATGGGCATGATGATGCTCTCGCCGATCATCATATCGCTCCCGTTCAAGATCATGCTGTTTGTGCTGGTGGATGGCTGGGCCCTGATCATGGGCACCCTGGCCGCCAGTTACGGGCTCTAGAGGAGGTGCTATGACGCCGGAAACCGTAATCGACATTCTCCGGGAAGCACTCTGGATGATTGTGATGCTGTCATCGGTGATCATCGGTCCGGGTCTGGTGGTCGGTTTGATCGTCAGTACCTTCCAGGCCGCGACCCAGATCAACGAGCAGACGCTGAGCTTCCTGCCACGCCTGCTGGTGACCCTGATCGTAATTATCGTGGCAGGCCCCTGGATGCTCACCCAGTTGCTGGATCATGCGCACCGGCTGATTTCCAGCATTCCCTACCTGATTGGCTGACGGATGCTGCCGGCGGAGCTCAGTGCAGACCTGATCGGCCAGTGGGTAGGGCAGCACCTGTGGCCCCTGTTCCGGATCGCTTCCTTTCTGATGGTGATCCCCATCTTTGGCGCCCAGCTGGTTCCCGCCCGGGTCCGGCTGGGGCTCGCTTTGCTGATGACAATCCTTGTGGTGCCGATGATTCCCGAGGCGCCGGCGGTGGATGCGCTCAGTGCGGATGCGGTGGTCATAACCCTGCAACAGATTCTCATCGGCATTGGTCTCGGATTCGCCCTGACGGCCCTCTGGCAGCTGTTCGTTATAGCCGGCCAGATGATCGCCATGCAGATGGGGCTGGGGTTTGCGTCAATGGTGGATCCGGCCAACGGCGTCAACGTTCCGGTCCTGTCGCAGATTTACACCATCACAATCACCCTGCTGTTCCTGGCCATGAACGGACACCTGGTGGCATTGGAGGTATTCGTGGAGAGTTTCCGGACGCTGCCCATCGGAATGGAGGGGCTGGGGCAGGCCGGCGTTTGGGAGCTGGCGCACCGGATCAGCTGGATGTTTGCGTCCGCGATGCTGTTGGCCCTGCCGGCGGTGACCGCAGTTCTGATCGTCAATATTTCGTTCGGTGTGATGACCCGGGCAGCCCCCCAGATGAATATATTCTCCCTCGGCTTTCCGATTGGCCTGATTTTTGGATTGTTTGCTATCTGGGTACTGCACGCCAATTTCCTGCCGCATTTCGAGCAGTATGCCCGGGACACCTACGATTTCATGCGGCAGTTGCAGGGTGTGCCCTGACCGGTGGATATGACACATGGCTGAAGAGAACGACAACAGTCAGGAAAAGACGGAAGAAGCGACCCCCCGACGACTTGAAAAGGCCAGGGAGGAGGGGCAGACGGCGCGATCCCGGGAACTCGCCACCATGGCGGTTCTGATGGCTGGAGCGGGTGGCTTGCTCATGTTTGGGTCGCATCTCGGCGCCGCGCTTGAGGCCATCATGCGCGACAGTTTTGTGCTTGAGCGCTCTGCCATCTTCGATACCCGGCACATGAGCGTCCAGTTGATCGCATCGGCCAAGGAAGCTGCCTGGGCGTTGGCGCCGATCCTGGTGCTGGTGCTCATCGCGGCGATTGCCGGCTCAATCGGAATCGGAGGCCTGTTGTTCAGTGGCAAAGCCATCCAGCCCCAGCTGAGCCGGATGAATCCGATCAAGGGCGTGGGCAAGATGTTTTCCGCGCGCTCGCTGGTTGAGTTGGTGAAAGCGATCGCCAAGGTGGGGCTGGTACTGGTCATCGCCATCCTGATTCTCAATGTGCGTACCGAAGATCTGCTCAGTATCGCCGAGGAACCGGCAGTGCCGGCCATGAAGCACGTTTTGTGGACCCTTGGCTGGAGTTTCTTCCTGTTGTCCGCAGCCACCATTATCATCGCCGCCATTGATGTGCCCTTCCAGATTTACGACCACCAGAAAAAGCTGCGCATGACCAAGCAGGAGGTCAAGGACGAGTACAAGGACACGGAGGGCAAGCCCGAGGTGAAGGGCAAGATACGTCAGCTCCAGCGGGAGATGGCCCAGCGTCGCATGATGCAGGATGTGCCCACCGCGGACGTGGTGATCACCAACCCCACCCATTACGCCGTTGCCCTGAAATACGATCAGAAAGCCATGGCGGCGCCGGTGGTGGTGGCCAAGGGGGCGGATCAGATCGCCTTCAAGATCATGGAGATTGCCCGGGAGAACAAGGTGGAAGTTCTCCGGACACCGCCGCTGACCCGGGCTGTTTACCACAACACCGAGATTGGCGAGGAAATCCCGGACGGGCTCTACATGGCGATTGCCCAGGTTCTGGCCTACGTGTTCCAGCTCCGGCAATTCCGCAAGGGCAGGGCGCCCAAGCCGGGTATGCCGGATTTCCCGATTCCCTCCGACCTCCGGCGGGACGTCTAGGCGGGGATCCGCGCTTCGATGACGCGGACCATGGGTTCCCCCCGGCTTTCAGGGATCGGCAGGATGCCATACCAGGCCCGTGGGTCGTGAACGGTAACGTCCGGAAATCCGCAGCCTGAAAAATGTTGCCGGGCCTCCGGATCCGACCTGAAATGGAAACTGACCTGGCTTCGGGTCGCCGCGCCCAACAGATGTCCCAAGGCATTCAGCGTGCCATTCAGTAGTGGCTGACGCGGGCGATAATAACTCTCCGACAGATAGACGGATCCGGGACGCCTGCTCAGGATTGTCGCGAGTCGCCGCCAGAAATCGCTGATCACCGCCAGCGGGAAGTAGCTGGTCAGGCCCTCAGTCACGACCACCAATGGTTTGTCATTATCGAATACCCGGGCAATCACGGTTTCGAGGGTCTGCTCTCCGCGCTCTGCCAGAATATCGATGGGGGTGACCTGATGGTGGGCCCCCAGTCTGCCCGCCGCCATAAGCCGGAGCGCCTTTCTGGCTGCCATGTCGGGCAAATCCGCTTCCACCATGTGCAGCGTCGGGTGTTGCTCTCGCAGGCGGATGCCACGGGGAGACATGCCTGCGGCGATTTCGAGGACCTGGGTGATGCCCTGTTCCCGAATTGCTTTTTCGATCAGATGGTCAATGATCAGGTGACGCTGTAGCAGGAAGGTACGGATGTTGCCCCCGATCACCGCCTTGCTTGCGGCTTCGAACGGGGTCATCAGATGATAGAGGAGTTGGCCTTCCCGGGTTGTCAGTGCATCGTCGGAAAGGCCGTACCGGTGCCAGACGGCACCGGTATAGAGGGCGGTAAAGCTGATGCCCGAGCTGTCAGTCCGTCGCTTGCTCATAGATTGCCTTGCCCCAGGCTTCGCGGCGGCCTGGCAGTACCAGGTTGAGTATGATCGCAGCCACGGCACACAGGGCGATTCCCTCAAGGTGACCCAACACCATACCGCCGATCCCGAATACCAGAGTAACGCCGACGATGACCAGGTTCCGGGATTCGGACAGGTCCACCTGGTGGCGGATCAGGGTATTCAGGCCGACTACGGCAATCGAGCCGAACAGCAGACAGAGAATCCCGCCCATGACCGGCGCCGGGATGGTCTGCAATGCCGCGCCGAATTTGCCGATGAAGGCCAGCACGATGGCAACAATGGCGGCCCACCACATGACTTTGGGATTGAAGTTCCGGGTCAGCATTACGGCGCCGGTGACTTCGGAGTAGGTGGTGTTGGGAGGGCCACCGAAGAGCGCTGCGGCACTGGTGGCCAGGCCGTCCCCGAGGAGAGTGCGATGCAGTCCTGGCTTTTCCAGATAGTTCCGGCGGGTGACATTGCCAATGGCAAGGATGTCGCCGATGTGTTCGATGGCAGGCGCAATTGCCACCGGGATCATGAACAGAATGGCTCCCCAGCTGAATTCCGGCGTGACAAAGTTGGGGATGGCAAACCAGGGCGCATTCTCTATCGGCGTGGTGTCGACGATGCCCAGCAGCGCGGAAACGACGTAGCCGACCACAACCCCGAACATGATCGGAATCAGGCGGAAAATGCCCTTGGCCCAGACCGACATCACGATGGTCACGGCCAGGGAAATCATCGAGATCCAGATCGCGGTGTCGTGGGGAACCAGTTGGCTGGAACCATCACCGGTCCGGCCGGACGCCATGTGCACGGCCACCGGGGCAAGGCCAAGACCGATGGTCATGATCACAGGGGCGATGACCACCGGTGGCAGCAGCTGTCGGATAAAACCGGTGCCGCGCAGGCGGATAGCACCACTCAGAAGGACATACAGAACGCCGGCGGCCATCAGCCCGCCGAGGGTCTCTTCCAGTCCGAATTTGCCCTTGGCGGCGATAACCGGGGCAATGAACGCAAACGAGGATGCCAGGAAAATGGGGATCTGTCCGCCAGTGACGATATGAAAAATCAGCGTCCCGATGCCGGCGGTGAACAGCGCGACATTCGGGTCGAGGCCGGTGATCAATGGCATGAGCACGAGGGCGCCGAACGCCACCAGCAACATTTGTGAACCCGCGATGACCTGTTTCCAGATCGGGTCGTTCGAATGGTCCTGCATGGTTCAGACGTCCTTCTGCTTGGTGCCGAAAATCTTGTCGCCCGCGTCGCCCAGACCCGGGAGAATATAGCCCTTGTCGTTCAGGTGGTCGTCCACCGAGGCGGTGTAAATGGATACATCCGGATGTGCTTCGAGGACCCGCTCGACGCCCTCGGGGGCGGCGACGAGAACCAGCGCCCGGATTTCAGTACTGCCGGCTTTCTTGAGCAGGTCGATGGTGGAAATCATGGAACCGCCGGTAGCGAGCATCGGATCGACGATCAGGGCCATGCGCTGATCCAGTTCTCCCACCAGTTTTTCCAGATAGGTACTGGCCTCGAGGGTTTCTTCGTTGCGGATCTGGCCAACCACGCTCACCCGTGCCACCGGAATCAGACTCAGGACGCCATCCAGCATGCCCAGGCCGGCCCGGAGAATCGGCACGATGGTGACTTTCTTGCCGTGGATCTGTTCGACGGAAACCGGTCCTGCCCAGCCCTCAATGGTTTTTTCCTGAAGATTGAAGTCCTTGGTGGCTTCGTAAGTCAGCAGGGCGCCGACCTCCTGTGCCAGTTCACGAAAATTCTTGGTGCTGATGTCCGCCCGGCGCATAAGGCCGAGTTTGTGTCGGATCAGGGGGTGCTTTACCTCGTGGATTGGCATGGTGTCACCTGTGTGTCTGTCTGTGTGGGTCGTGTTCGCGACGGGCGCGAACAAATGGCGCAAGGATACCGTATCTGACAGGTTCCGTCAGGCTTGTCGCCCGGATTGCCCGGAACGATTTTGTAAGGAGTGGTACGGATCTTGCGAAGAACCCTCCAAACGACGCGCCGGCGTCAGATTTTCGACCTTGTCGTTGCCCTGGGGCGCGGCCAACCGGAGAAGTTTCGCGAATGGACAGAGCGTTAGTCCTTCACAACGTCAAATCCCTGACGCGGGGTAATCTCGGCATTCCCATCATGTTGATGGGGCTTCTGGGCATGATGATTCTGCCAATGCCGGCGTTCCTCCTGGACGTCTTTTTCACGTTCAACATTACGCTGTCCATCGTGATCCTGCTGGTGTGTGTCTACGCCTTGCGGCCCATGGAATTTGCCTCGTTCCCGACCGTGCTTCTGGTCGCGACGCTGCTTCGACTGGCGCTGAACGTTGCATCGACCCGGATCGTGCTTCTGGAAGGGCATCAGGGCGGGGATGCTGCGGGTAAGGTGATCCAGTCGTTCGGTGAGGTACTGATCGGCGGAAACTATGCCGTGGGGCTGGTGGTGTTCGCCATTCTCATGATCATCAACTTCATGGTGGTCACCAAGGGTGCCGGCCGGGTTTCGGAGGTGAGTGCACGCTTCACCCTGGATGCCATGCCCGGTAAGCAGATGGCCATTGACGCGGATCTGAACGCGGGGCTGATCAACCAGGACGAAGCCAAGCACCGTCGGTCGGAAGTGGCCCAGGAAGCCGACTTCTACGGCTCCATGGACGGTGCTTCCAAGTTCGTCAAGGGCGACGCCGTTGCCGGTTTGCTGATCCTGGCGATCAACATCGTGGGTGGCGTTGCCATCGGGATGATGCAGCACGACCTCACCTTCGGCCTGGCCATGCAGCGTTATGCGTTGCTGACCATCGGTGACGGTCTGGTGGCGCAGATTCCCTCCCTGCTGCTTTCCACCTCCGCTGCCATCATGGTCACCCGGGTAACATCCAGCCAGGAGCTGGGCGGTCAGATTATCCAGCAGATGTTCAGTGCGCCCAAGGCACTGGCCATTGCCGCGGGCATCCTGATTCTGCTGGGGCTGATTCCCGGCATGCCGCACGTGGCGTTCCTTGGTCTTGGTGCCATCGCCGGTGGTGCGGCCTGGTACATCTGGAAACAGGATCGACAGACGGTGGAAGAGGGCGGCGGCTTCCCGTCCCGGGGACCGGGGTTGTCGGGGCAGGCGCCCTCTGGTCGTGATCTGCCGCCGGGTGGCGACAGCGGCGGTGAGAGTGCGCAGCTTCCGGCTCCGGGCGGTGAAAACCGGGAGTTGGGTTGGGATGACGTCGCCACCGTGGATATTGTTGGTCTGGAGGTCGGTTACCGGCTCATTCCACTCGTTGATAAATCCCAGGGCGGTCAGCTTCTGAGTCGGATCAAGGGCGTCCGGAAAAAGCTGTCGCAGGATCTCGGCTTCCTGATGCCGTCCGTCCACATTCGCGACAACCTGGACCTCATGCCCAATGTCTATCGGGTCACGCTCATGGGGGTCACCATTGCCGAAGCGGAAATTCACCCGGACCGTGAGCTGGCAATCGATCCGGGCCAGGTGTTCGGGAAGATTGACGGCATTGAAGGCAAGGACCCGGCCTTCGGACTCGATGCGTCCTGGATTGAACCGGACAAGAAGGACCAGGCCCAGACCCTCGGATACACCGTGGTGGATGCCAGCACCGTGGTTGCTACCCATCTGAACCAGATTCTGCAGAAGCACGCCCACGAACTGATCGGGCACGAAGAAGCCCAGAAGTGGCTGGATCAGCTGGAAAAGATTTCACCCAAGCTCGCGGAAGAGCTGGTGCCGACCACCATCTCGATCAGCCTGCTTCTGAAAGTCCTGCAGAACCTGCTCAAGGAAGAGGTTCCGATCCGGGATATGCGGTCCATCGCCGAGGCAATCGTCAACGTCCACCCGCGCAGTCAGGATCCGAAGATACTGACCACCGTCGCCCGCCAGGCCCTGCGCCGAATGATCGTCCAGAGTATCTGTGGCAACGAGTCCGAGATTCCCGTGATTACGCTGGATCCGGATCTGGAACAGTTGTTGCTTAAGTCTGTTCAGCAGAGTCAACAATCCGGCGGTCAGGATGACATAGGGTTGGTGCTGGAGCCGAACATGGTTGAAAAGCTTCAGCGCTCCCTGCAGGACAGCGTGCAGCGACAGGAGATGCTCGGCAAGCCCGCCATTCTTCTGGTATCCGGGCCGCTTCGCCCGGTTCTGGCGAGGTTCGCCAGCTACGGAGTGGAGCGATTGCACGTGCTGTCTTACCAGGAAATACCGGATAACAAACAGGTCACCATCGTGGCATCCGTGGGGCAGTAAACCCGGCGGGTGTGAGTCGGCAAGCGTCAGGGACGCGATGTCGCTGGAGGAAGCATAATGAAGGTAAAACGGTTTTTCGCTCAGACAATGGCAGAAGCGCTGAAGCAGGTCAGCCACGAAATGGGGCCGGATGCCGTGATTCTCTCCAATCGCCGGGTCGATGGCGGCGTCGAAATTGTGACGGCGCTGGACTACGACGAAAATATGGCGCGCCAGCGGCTTGGTGAAAAAGCCGCGGAGGCAAGCAACGGTTCCCGGCTGGCAGAACTCCAGGCGGAACAGCATCGACGGCTGGAGGAGGAGCTGAACCGGTCCCGGGATCGAATTCGTGAAGTGCGTGAGAAGCGGGCAGCGCAGGGTCAGGGATACGAGAGTGCGTCCTTTGCCGAGTTGCAGGAAGCCGCCTCCGAGGCTTTTCAGTCCGCCGAAGCAGCTCCTGCCCCGCAAACGGGGTATTCCGACGAGCTGGCCCAGATGCGTGCCGAGATCAGTTCCCTCCGGGACATGGTTCGCGGTCAGCAGCCTGTTGTCGAAAAATCGCCAGGCAATGCGGTTCAGCAGCGGCTGGCGGAACGGCTGCAGGAATTCGGCCTCGGCGCAGAACTCGCCGGGTCACTGTCCCGGCGTCACCGGGGCGGCAAGCTTGAGGATGGCTGGAAGCAGTCGCTGAAGATGCTGGCGACAGGGGTCCGGACCGCGCGTCAGGACTGGCTGGATGAAGGCGGCGTTTATGCGCTGGTTGGCCCGACCGGTTCCGGCAAGACGACGACAATCGGCAAGCTGGCGGCTCGCTATGTGCTTCGCCACGGCGACGATTCCCTGGCTCTGGTGACTACCGATCGCTTTCGTGTGGCCGCCCATGAGCAGCTTTTTGTCTTCGGCCGCATCCTGAATGTGCCGGTTCGGGTCGTCGACGAGAGCCATTCCCTGGACGATATCCTCGACGAACTGTCCGACCGTCATCTGGTTCTGATCGATACCGCCGGCCTGACCAGCAGCGATCGCGGTTACCAGGAACAGCTGGCCGAGCTTGCCCGCAGTCATCACAACGTCCGGACCCATCTTGTGGTTTCGGCCACCAGCCAGCCCCGCATCATGAAATCCGTCTGGCATTGCTATAAGATGGCAGAACTCGCGGGCTGCGTCATGACCAAGATCGATGAAGCCCTGACCCTGGGCGAGTCCCTCGGGTTTGTGATGGAAACGGGACTTCCGGTGGCCTGGTACACAGACGGTCAGAGGATTCCCGAAGACCTCCATCACGCAGAGGCCATCCCTCTGGTGAGACTGGCCGTTGAACGGCTCAAAATGCTGCAGCGACAGCAGGCCGTCGCCGAGGGAGCCTGACCCGGGTTCCGCCGTGCCGGATGACGGTTTATCCTGCGGGGATCAAATGCGGTTAACAGAACAATGAGCGTTCGTTGAAACGTGGCAAGAGACAATAGACAGTATGAGCAAAGCACATCCGGTACAGGTGATTGCAGTTTCCGGCGGAAAAGGCGGGGTGGGGAAGAGTAACATCTCGGTTAACCTCGGGATTGCACTGGCGCAGAAAGGCCGGCGGGTAGTCCTGCTGGATGCCGATCTGGGACTTGCCAACATCGACGTCCTGCTCGGAATAACGGCCAGCCGGAACCTGCAGGATGTTCTGGCAGGGGACTGTGACCTTCGGGATGTGCTGGTCAATGGCCCTGGCGGCATCAAGATTGTGCCTGCCTCCTCGGGTACCCAGCGGATGACCCAGCTTACCCCGATGGAGCACGCCGGGCTGATCAACGCTTTCAGCGAGCTGGGCGATCAGATCGATGTGCTTATCGTGGATACCGCGGCGGGCATTTCCGAATCCGTGGTCAGTTTTCTTCGTGCGTCCCAGGAGTTGCTGCTGGTTGTCTGCGACGAACCAACGTCGATTACCGATGCCTATGCGTTGATCAAGCTGATGAATCGTGATTACGGTGTCAACCGCTTCCGGATCCTGGCCAATCAGGTCCGCAACGATCAGGAAGGCCGTCACCTCTTCGAGAAACTGACCCGGGTCACTGAGCGGTTCCTTGATGTGGCACTACAATATGTGGGTATGGTGCCTTACGACGAAGCGGTCAGGAAAGCAGTACAAAGACAGCGTGCCGTTCTTGATGCCTATCCCCGGGCCAAGGCATCCCTCGCCATCAAGGCGCTGGCAGAAAAGGTGGATAACTGGCCATTGCCTTCTTCTCCCCGGGGTCATCTGGAATTTTTTGTGGAGCGGCTCGTCGAAGTCTGAATCGGATCCTGTCAACGAAAAAAACACCGGATAGATGACATTGGCGAAACGTCTGGGAATGTACCACCAAGCTGTTGCCTCGACACCCTCCGGGCTGGTTGAGGAGCATGCACCGCTGGTCAAGAAAATCGCCCTCCACCTGATGGCCCGTCTTCCCGCTTCGGTTCAACTGGAAGATCTCATGCAGGCCGGCATGATCGGTTTGCTGGAAGCGGCACAGCGATACAGTTCCACCGGCGGCGCGACGTTTGAAACCTATGCGGGGATCCGCATCCGCGGCGCGATGGTTGATGAAATTCGCAAAGGCGACTGGGTCCCCCGGTCTGTCCACCGCAATGCCCGACGCATCTCCCAGGCTATCAAGACGGTAGAAGATCGGCTCGGCCGGGAGGCTCAGGACAGCGAAGTTGCCGAAGAGCTGGGTATGGACCTTGCGGAATACCATGCGTCGCTCAGCGACTCGAACGGCGGACGACTTTTTAGCCTCGATGAGCTCAATGAATCCGGCGAGCTGCCGATAGAACATTCAGAAACCAGTGATAATCCCTTTGAGGGGCTGTCTTCTGACGCATTCCGCCGGAGCCTGGCGCAGGCGATCGAGGAACTGCCCGAGCGGGAGAAGCTGGTTCTGAGCCTGTATTACCAGGAGGAGCTGAACCTCAAGGAGATTGGCGCGGTGATCGGTGTCAGCGAAAGCCGCGTCAGCCAGATTCACAGTCAGGCGGCGTTGCGCCTGCGGGGAAGGCTGACAGACTGGCGGGACGAACCGGGCGGCTGAAACTGCGCTCTGTGTTGCAAGTGCTTTCCGGTCTGTAGCTTTTTGGTAAACAGCGCTTTACAACCGGCGCAAACGCCCGACAATAAGCGATTGATTCAAGTGGTGCCGGGGGTTGGGCACTATGCTCAAATGAATGCCGGGAGTGACTAACTGGAGGTCCCATTGGACAAGAACATGAAAATCCTCATTGTGGACGACTTTTCTACGATGAGACGCATCATCAAGAACCTGTTGCGCGATCTCGGTTTCACCAACACGGATGAAGCGGACGATGGCAATTCCGCGCTGCCGATGTTGAAAAGCGGGAAATACGATTTTCTGGTCACCGACTGGAACATGCCAGGTATGTCCGGTTTCGATCTTCTTAAAGCGGTTCGTGCAGACGAAAACCTGAAAAATCTGCCGGTGCTTATGGTTACGGCCGAAGCCAAGCGTGACCAGATCGTGGCCGCCGCCCAGGCCGGTGTGAATGGCTACGTAGTCAAGCCGTTCACTGCCGCCGTTCTCAAGGAGAAGATTGAAAAGATCTTCGAACGAATCCAGTAACCAGAGGTCGGATGGCTCTCATGAGCGATAGCAACAAGAACCATCAGAGCCTCGATCCGGAAGTCGCGGCGAAGCTCGAAAGCCAGTCGGCGGAACTTGCCGAGAGTGTCCAGGCTGGTGATTATGCCCGGGCGATGACCCTGATCAATGAACTGAGTGACACGAGGGATCAGAGTCTGTACCGGGAAGTCGGTCGTCTTACCCGGAGCCTGCACGAGGCCATCCGGAACTTCCAGATCGATCCCCGCAATGCAGAGCAGAAAGAAGCGCTCTCCAAAATGTCTGATGCCTCGGACCGGCTCGAATATGTCGTGCATATGACGGGCCAGGCGGCCAACCGCACGATGGACCTGGTCGAAGTGTCCATGCCGATGGCCCACGCCATCCGGGACGAAGCGCGGGCGCTCAGCACGGAGTGGGCAAGACTGCGGCGCCGGGAGATGGCACCGGCGGAATTCCGGGAGCTGTACGGGCGGATTGACCGGTTTTTCTCAAGTCTTTCCACCGAGGCCGATACTATCTACAGCAACCTCTCGGAAATTCTGTTGGCCCAGGACTTCCAGGATCTGACCGGCCAGGTTATCCAGAAGGTAACCAACCTGGTCAAGGAGGTCGAGGAACATCTTCTGAGCCTGGTGGTCATGGCGAGCCATGTCGATCAGCTCACCGGCACGGTCCATCAGATCGAGGACAAACAGGTTTCGGCCGAAGAGGGCGTTGGGCCGCAGATGAACGCCGAAGAGCGTGATGACGTGGTTTCCGGACAGGACGACGTGGACGATTTGTTGTCCAGTCTCGGTTTTTGACGAAAGAGGGTAGTACATGGCGTTCGATGCTGATGAAGAGATTCTCCAGGATTTTCTGGTCGAAGCCGGAGAGATTCTCGAAAAATTGTCGGAACAGTTGGTCGATCTTGAACAGCATCCCGATGACAGCGATCTGCTCAACGCCATTTTCCGTGGCTTCCATACGGTAAAGGGCGGTGCCGGCTTCCTGCAGCTGGATGCCCTGGTCAACTGCTGTCACTCTGCGGAAAACGTCTTCGATATCCTGCGTAACCACAAACGCAAGGTTGATGCCGAGCTGATGGACGTTGTCCTGGAGGCCCTGGACAACGTCAACGCCATGTTCGAGGAAGTTCGCAACCACGAGGAGCCCACGCCGGCGCCCGATGAACTGATCGCGGCCCTTGATGCCCTGGCAAAGCCCGAGGGGACCGGGGGCAGCGCCACTGCTGACACTCCGGCGTCCGAGCCTGCGTCGACTTCGGCCGATGCCGATGGTGGTGACATCACCGACGACGAATTTGAGCAACTGCTTGATGCGCTTGAGGGCGGTGACCAGAACGATCAGTCTGCCTCCTCTGCTCCAGTGAACGACGAAAGTGCGGGCAAGGAAGGCGGTGATGACGAAATCACCGACGATGAGTTTGAAAAGCTTCTGGACGAGCTGCACGGGGAGGGCAAGTTTTCCGGAGCGCCTCCCGCAGATGCCGCGCCCGAGAAGCCTTCGACTGAAGGCGCAGATGGCAAACCCGGTTCTGGTTCTGAAGACGACCTGATTACCGACGACGAATTCGAGAAGCTGCTGGACGAGTTGCATGGCAAGGGCGGCGCCCCTACTGGAGCCGACAGCGCGGACGGAGGCCAATCACCGGCCAAATCCCAACCGAAACCGGAATCCGCATCCCGCCCCGAGCCCGAGACAGCCAGGGAGCCTGCTGCTCCGAAGGCCGCTGCGAAGCCTGCGACGCCTCCCCGGGAAGCCGCACCAGCGGGCGAGACCACGGTCCGGGTCGACACCAAACGCCTTGATGACATCATGAACATGGTGGGCGAGCTGGTGCTGGTCCGTAATCGCCTTCAGCGACTGGGTAACGCCAGCGAAGATGAGCAGATGCATAAGGCCGTGGCCAACCTCGACGTGGTCACCACCGATTTGCAGTCCGCGGTCATGCAGACCCGCATGCAGCCGATCAAGAAGGTCTTTGGCCGTTTCCCGCGCGTGGTGCGCGATCTGGCCAGAAGCCTCAAGAAAGAAGTCAGCCTGGTCATGCACGGTGAGGAAACAGACCTTGACAAGAACCTGGTGGAAGCCCTTTCGGATCCGCTGGTTCACCTGGTCCGGAACTCTGTTGACCACGGCATTGAGTCACCGGACGTCCGTGAGAAGGCCGGAAAGCCGAGAGCCGGTACTGTCACGCTGTCGGCTGAGCAGGAAGGCGACCATATCCTCCTGACCATCGAAGACGACGGTGCCGGCATGGATCCCGAGAAACTTCGCCAGAAGGCGGTTGAAAAGGGGATTTACGACCAGGACGCCGCGGATCGTCTGACCGACAACGAGTGTTTCAATCTTATCTTTGCAGCCGGCTTTTCGACCAAAGACCAGATCTCTGATGTTTCCGGTCGCGGCGTGGGCATGGATGTGGTGAAAACCAAGATCGGTCAGCTCAATGGCCAGATCAATATCGTGTCGGAACTGGGCAAGGGCACGCGCATCCTTATCAAGGTGCCCCTGACCCTCGCCATCATGCCCACCCTGATGATCATGCTGGGCGATCAGTCCTTTGCGTTGCCTCTGGTGAACGTGGTGGAGATCTTCCACCTGGATCTCACCAAGACCAACATTGTCGACGGGCGAGAGTGTATCGTTGTCCGGGACAAGGTGTTTCCGCTGTTCCACATCAAACGCTGGCTGGTTCGTGGCGAGGCCGGGCAGGCAGAGCCGGAGAATGCCCACGTGGTGATTGTCGCCATGGGCACCAAGCAGGTGGGATTTGTGGTGGACCAGTTGATTGGCCAGGAAGAAGTGGTTATCAAGCCTCTTGGCAGGGCATTGCAGGGCACTCCGGGTATGGCAGGCGCCACGATCACGGGTGATGGTCGCATCGCTTTGATTATTGATGTTCCCAGCCTTTTGCAGAATTACAGTTGATTGTTCACGTCCGGAGACCGGAAAGCCGGCGTATTGGGTAGGAGAAATGGATGACAGTTTCGGTCCTGGTCGTTGATGATTCAGGGTTTTTCCGCAAACGTCTGACGGAAATTCTGGCCGCTTCCGGCCAGATCCGGGTCGTGGGCGCAGCCTCCAACGGACGCGAAGGCGTCGAAATGGCGGAGCGTTTGCGCCCCGACGTGATCACCATGGATTACGAGATGCCTGTAATGGATGGCATCTCGGCGGTCCGTGAAATCATGCGCCGGCACCCAACGCCGGTGCTGATGTTCTCTTCCCTGACATACGAAGGCGCTCGGGTGACGCTTGACGCGCTTGAGGCGGGAGCCGTCGATTTCCTGCCCAAGAACTTCGAGGAGATCGCCCGGGACTCCAGCCAGCTCCAGAAGATCCTCATTGACCGGGTACTTGATGTAGCCAGGAGTCGCCCTGGCGGCGCATCGGCGCCCCGCGCGCGACCGGCCGAACCACAGGCACCACGCCCGACAGACAGACCCCGTGCCGAACATCGGCCCGTAACCCCGGTTCGGGAACGTGTGGAGCGACCTGTCCGGGAACCGGAACCGCCCCGAAGGTCGGCCCATCGCGCGGCGAAGCATTACAGCGTTGTCGGTATCGGTACGTCGACCGGCGGGCCGGTTGCGCTCCAGAAAGTTCTGACGGTCCTGCCTGCTTCGTTTCCGGCGCCGATTGTCCTGGTTCAGCATATGCCCGCCAGCTTCACCCCGGCCTTTGCCGAGCGGTTGAATCGGCTGTGCAAGATCGAGGTCCGCCAGGCGGCGGATGGCGATGTGCTTCGTCCCGGACTGGCACTGCTGGCCCCCGGGGGCAAACAGATGATGATCGAAAGCCGTGGTGGTCAGCCCCGCGTGCGCATTCTGCCCGGTGACGAGCGCCTCAATTACAAGCCCTGTGTGGACGTGACTTTCGGATCCCTTGCCCGTAGCTTTCCCGGCAAGACCCTGGGCGTCATCCTGACCGGCATGGGCGCGGATGGTCGGGAAGGCTGTCGGATGATGAAGCAGACCGGTTCCGATATCTGGTCTCAGGATGAAAAATCCTCCGTGATCTATGGCATGCCCATGGCGGTAGCCAAGGCCGGACTGTCAGACGAGGTCTTGTCGCTGGAAGAAATCGGAGCGCGTCTGGTCGAAGGTGTGTGCTGATGGATATTCTCAGCCTGCTTGGCATCATCCTGGCCTTCGCGGCGATTCTGGGCGGAAACCTCCTGGAAGGGGGGGCACTGGGTTCCCTGTTCAATGGCCCGGCGGCTCTGATTGTCGTTGGCGGCACCCTGGCCGCCACCATCCTGCAAACCTCCTGGCCCCTGCTGAAGCGGGCGTTTGCCCAGTCGCGCTGGGTGTTCCTGCCGCCATTTGTCAGTATGGAGGACGGGATTGGCAAGGTGATCGACTGGAGCGTCAAGGCCCGCAAGCAGGGCTTGCTCGGTCTGGAAGCGCTTGCAGAACGGGAGCCGGAACCTTTTGCCCGTAAAGGGCTCCAGCTCCTGGTTGATGGCGCTGAAACCGAGACCATCCGGGGTATCATGGAAGTAGACCTGGAGTCCCGGGAACAGAGAGATCTCGAGTCGGCCAAGGTGTTTGATGCCATGGGCGGGTATTCTCCGACTATCGGCATCATCGGTGCGGTCATGGGCCTGATTCAGGTCATGACCAACCTGGAAGATCCCCAGACCCTCGGCGGCGGCATTGCGACCGCGTTCGTGGCCACCATTTACGGGGTGGCCCTTGCCAACCTGCTGTTCTTCCCGGTTGCCAACAAGCTTCGGGGCATCGTGCGGGAGCGAACCCGTTACGAGGACATGATGATTGACGGCATCATTGCCATTGCCGAAGGCGAAAACCCCAAATCCATCGAGTTGCGACTGCGGGGATTCCTGCAGTAGGGACAGGCGGGCTCTATGCGGCGACGCAGGCGATCCACTGACGAATTGCATAACAAGGAGCGCTGGCTGATTTCCTACGCGGATTTCATCACGCTGCTGTTCGCTTTTTTTGTGGTCATGTACTCGGTGTCTTCGGTCAACGAAGGGAAGTACAAAGTCCTCTCCGAAACCCTGAACGGCGTGTTCAATGCGCCCCAGCATTCCGTGAATCCCATTACGGTGGGCGAACGTCCCCAGCGATCGGTGAACGCGCCAGCCGACAACGTTATCCCGCCTCCGGTTGCTGAAGCACCGCAAAATCCGCAAGCGGATCTCCAGGCCCGTACCAGGGCCCTGCGTGCCATGGCGGACCAGTTGACCATGGAGTTCGATGAACTGATCAACCAGGGCGTGGTCACGCTCGAAACCAGCGACAAATGGCTGGAGTTGAACCTTCCGAACAGCATGCTGTTCGGAAGTGGTGACGCGGAGCCTCACTACGATGCCTTTGACGTGGTGGAAAAGATTGCCAGCGTTCTCCGGGATCGTGACAACGCGGTTCGGGTCGAGGGATTCACCGACAACCAGCCAATCAGCACGTCGAAATTTCCGTCCAACTGGGAGCTGGCTGCCGCCCGTGCCGCTGCGGTTGTCCGAATGCTGGTCCGGGAGGGCGTCGAGCCGGAACGGTTGGCCGCCGTGGGGTATGGTCAGTACCAGCCAGTCGCACGCAACGACACTGATGCCGGACGGCGCCGAAACCGACGCGTGGTCTTGTTGATTTCCAGGGATGCCAGTATCCGCGGTGCCATGCGTTAACGCCTCTGCGGCGGATGCGTATAGGTTGATGGCATGATTTCTGTATTAATAGCTGTTCAGGGTCGGTAGGCGGCAAGGGCTTGCCGTGGCCGTCAGGTCAGGAGGAGCTCAAGTTGAGGGGACTCCGGCCGATAAACGCCAAACAGCGCCGGCTTTGCGGTGGCAGAAAGGTATTGGAGGCACAACAGTGCGAATCTGGGCAGTAGCGAATCAAAAAGGCGGGGTCGGTAAAACGACATCCGTCGTCACCCTGGGAGGGCTTCTGGCAGAGCGGGGCCACCGGGTGTTGGTGATGGACCTGGATCCCCATGGGTCTCTCACCAGCTGGTTTGGCTACGATCCAGACACGCTCAAGCACAGCGTTTTCGATCTTTTCCAGCACCAGGGCAAGGTTCCCGAAGGATTGCCGGCACAGCTCGTGACCGAGACGTCGTGCCCGGGATTGTCCCTGTTGCCTGCGAGCACCGCCCTGGCAACTCTTGAGCGGCGAATGGTGGGTGTCGAGGGTATGGGTTTGATCATCTCCCGGGCGCTCGCCCAGCTCTGGGATGACTTCGATTATGTGCTTCTCGATAATACCCCCTCCCTCGGCGTGCTTATGGTCAATGCTCTGGCCGCGGCCCAGCACCTGATCATTCCGGTACAAACCGAATTCCTGGCGATCAAGGGGCTCGAGCGCATGCTGCACACGTTGCAGATGATCATGCGGTCCCAGAAGAACGAGCTTCCCTATACCATCGTACCTACACTCTACGATCGTCGGACGCAGGCTTCGGTCAAGAGCCTGAACCTGTTACGCAAGACCTATCCGGACACACTCTGGCGATTCGCTATCCCGGTGGATACCAAGTTCCGTGATGCCAGCCAGGGTGGCATTGTGCCGTCGGCGCTGGATGCCGAAACCCATGGCGTCCGGGCCTACACACACCTTCTGGACGATCTCCTCGCCCGGGCCGGGGCGGTGAAGGAGCGTCAGCATGGCTGACGAAAAATTGACAAGGCTGGCGGATCCGGAAGCGGCCATTGCCAGTTATCTTGATGAGCTGCTTCATACCGCAACGGATGCGGCGTCGAAAGAGGAGGTTGAACTCCCCGCAGCCAGAACGACAGAACCAGAGGTTCAGGCCAGGACCGACGTCCGGACAAAAGCGGAAAGTGTCAGCAAGGCACCTCCGCGAGAGCGCGCCCGCGTTACGCCCGTTGTCAAAAGGCCGACACCGGCCCGGGTTCCAGTCCAGGACACCGCGGTTCCCGAGGCGGCCTCGGTCCCCGAGACCAATACAGAAACGGAATTGAGAGCCCAGCCCGGTCCGGAAGCCGCGCCTCCGGCGCGTCCCGATTGGTCGGAATCGCCCTTTGAATGTCTGATCTTTACCGTTGCCGGGCTTCAGCTTGCCGTGCCACTTGTCCTGTTGGGGGCGATTCACCGGATCGAAGAGGAGATTCGTCCCATTCCCGGTAGTCCCCGATGGTACATGGGCATTCGGGCGGACGCCGACCAGAATCTGAGAGTCGTCGATACGGCGGAATGGATTATGGCCGGTCGTGTGCCTGCCGGCGCCCGGGAAAACTACCGTTTCGTGATCCGTCTGGACGACAGTGACTGGGGGTTGGCGTGCGACGATGTCGCCCAGTCGTTCACGCTCAAGCCGGATGAGGTGCGCTGGCGCACGGCCCGGAGCAAGCGCCCGTGGCTGGCGGGAACAGTGATTGATCAGATGTGTGCGCTTATTGATGTCCGGACCATGGCCAATCTGTTGGTTCGGGCCGAAAGAGAGCATCATCTGGATCTGAGTTGAGTGTACACAACGGTTACGGATTGAAACCGTGCCAGGGTGGCACGGTTTGTGCCCTTAACGATAGTATTGGGCACTGATGATGGATTTTTGACGATCAGGTTGCCCGCCGGGCAGCCCACGAGGAGAAAGAGCGTTATGGCATCCCCGAGCGGACAACAGAATCAGGTCCAGGATGATCAGGTACTGCAGTACGTAACCTTCAAGCTGGATGACGAAACCTATGGCATCAATGTCATGCAGATTCAGGAAGTGTTGCGCTACACCGAGATTGCCCCGGTGCCGGGTGCCCCGGATTATGTTCTGGGCATCATCAACCTTCGGGGTAACGTGGTTACGGTGATCGACACTCGTCGCCGTTTCGGTCTGGCGGATGCCGAAGTGACCGACGCTACGCGGATCGTGGTGATGGAATCCTCGAACCAGGTGATGGGCATCCTTGTGGATTCCGTGGCCGAGGTGGTGTACCTGAAAGCCAGTGAAATCGAGACGGCACCCAACGTGGGGAACGAGGAGAGCGCCAAGTTCATCCAGGGTGTCTGCAACAAGAACGGTGAACTCATCATTCTGGTTGAGTTCGACAAGATGCTGTCAGAGGACGAGTGGGCTGAAATCGCCACTCTGTAAGGCCCGGTAGCCATACAGACGAACGACGGATGACCCTCGCCTCGGCTAAACGGGAGACGTCCGTCATGTTCGATCAAATTTCTGCCTATCTTCCCTGGACCTTTGCGGCTGCGGCGTTCGTGTTGCTGTTCGTCCAGGGTATCCTTCATCGTCGTCAGGTCGAGCGCTTGCAACGGTCCGTCAAGGAGCGTTGCGATATTCTCGGCAAGGAATTGCACGCCACCGCCAGTGGCAGCATGGGCATGGGCCAGCGCGTGGTCACCTGCGAACGCCAGCTCCATGAATTACGCTCCGTCATCGACGAGATGCGCCAGAACGATCCCCTCCGGATTTCCTACGATGAAGCATCGCGCCTGGTTGATCTTGGCGCCGATATCGACGATCTTATGAACACATGCGGCATATCCCGTCCCGAGGCCGAACTCGTGTCTGCTCTGAGGAAACGACAGGTGGCCTGACTCTTCGATGTAATGGACGTTTGTGGATGAAGAAGATCTCCCCGAGGGCCCAGACGGCCCTCCTTGCAGTTTCCCGTCATGAATTCGTCGCCGGTTCCGATCTGGCTCCTTCCATTACCGGTCACTCCATTCCCCGAGAAGAAATCGTTCAGCACCTGCTGTCCCTGATGCCGGAAATCGAGCCGGACCAGACGGTCATGCACGTCGGCGGCGGCTCTGGCTACCTGGCTGCGGTGTTGTCCGAGTTGGCGCATCGGGTCATCTATGTGGAGCGTAATCCGGTGGTGGCGGAGGCTGCCCGCGCCCGCTTTTTCCGGCTCGGCATGCACAATGTGGATGTGGTCACCTCGGACATTGCCGAGTTGCCCGCTCTTGAAGGCGACTGTGATCTGATTCTCTGTACCACCTTCGTGCCCAGGCCGGAGATTATGGCGCCTTATCTCAGGGAAGGGGGCTCGCTGATCTGTCTGGAGGGGCGGGCCGGCCCGGTGCCCAGCCTGGCGATGTTCGAGAAACGGGGTGAGGCACTGAACCGGGTCAGGACGCTTGGCTGGGTGGACTTCAACCGCAATGCGGAGCAGATCCTGATCGATCTCGGGGTCATCGATGAAAAAATGCTTGCCGAGGCCCGGACCGAGGCAGCAAAGAGCAACTCGCGAGTGCTCGACCTGATTCGTCGGAAACTCAATCTTGATGAGATCGACCTGTATCGAAAGCTTGCGCAACAACGTGGCATGACGTTCGTGGATGCCGAGGAACTGATGCCCCAGTTGCAGCCGGCCCTGTTTCGTCGTTTCTCTCGGACGTTTCTGGACCTTTCACGAATGGTTCCGGTCAGGGAGAGCGGCGGGCAGATCACGGTGATTACCGACGATCCCGATGCCCGGACCGATCAGCTTGAACGACTCACGCCCCAGTCGTCGATTCAGTGCCTGTTGGTCACGCCTACCGATTTCCGGCGTATCTGGTCATCCCTGGATCTGACGGCCAAGGGACGCCAGTTTGTGGCCGACCACTCCCAGGCGCCCGGAGAAAAGCCGGAGCCATCCCGGGCCCGTTCGGAACCGCTTGGCGATGCGGACAGTCATCACCATGTCAGCCCCTATCTGGTGTCGGTGTACGAGGCGATCCTGCTGGACGCGGTCAGCGAAAAGGCCAGTGACATCCATATCGAACAATACGGCGAGCGGGTCCGGATTCGTCTTCGGGTAGACGGGGAGTTGCATGACCTCCCGCAGTACCAGCTAACGCCCCGTGAACTGCGCGGCGTCATCAACGTGATCAAACTGCGGGCCGAGCTGAATATTGCGGAACACCGGTTACCGCAGGGTGGTCGTTCCCAGCTCAAGATGGGCGACAATTACTTTGATCTCCGGGTGCAGACACAACCCTCCCTTCACGGAGAGCATGCGGTTATCCGGTTGCTCCCCCAGACCGGCCGGGCAATGACCATCTCGGAACTGGGCATGTCCAGTGTGATTGGCGCTCGTTACCAGCGTCTGCTGGACAACCCTGCTGGCCTGGTGCTGGTGGTGGGCCCTACGGGGTCGGGTAAATCCACGACCCTGTACGCCGGTCTCCAGAACCTGGCGGATGATGGGCGCCGAAAGGTGATCACCGTCGAGGACCCCATCGAGTATTCGATCGACAACATACAGCAGACCCGGGTTCGGGCCGACATCGGTTTCAGCTTTGCCGATGCCATGCGATCCTTTGTTCGTGAGGATCCGGATGTCATTCTGGTGGGTGAGATCCGGGATCAGGAAACCGCCCTGGAGGCGATTCGCGCTTCCCAGACCGGGCATGTTGTGTTGTCCACGCTGCACTCGAACGATGCGGTGGACTCCCTGCAGCGACTTTATGATCTCGGGATTCATCCCAACTCCATCGCGGGTGAACTGCTGGCGGTCATTGCACAACGGTTGGCCAAGCGCATCTGCACGCATTGCCGGCGACCGGCAGAGCCGGAACCGATGATCCTGTCGGAGCTGTTTCCAGACGGCGCACCGGCGAATTTCCAGTGTTTTGAGGGCGAGGGCTGTGACAAGTGCAACGGTCGCGGCACCGTTGGTCGTGTCGCGATCGTCGAGTACCTTGAGGTGAACGCCGATATCCGGAACGCCATCTCCAGCCAGCCTCCCATTGGTGAGTTGCGCTGGCGCGCGCTCGATGCCGGCCTGATCACCATGCGCGACAGTGCCCTGGATCAGGTCATCGAGGGGGTTATCCCCCTGTCAGAATTACCGCGTATCCTGCCCCGGGAGCGAATGGCTCCGGAAATCCGGGGCGGCCGTAGGAGTCTCCAATGACAGACCCAACCCCCACTGATGGTCACAAGGCAGCCCAGCGTGAGCCTGCCGAAGTGGTCTATGCCGATGAACTGAAAAAGCTGGCAGAGACGGACTCGGGACCGGTCCCTCCAGGCTGGTTGATGTCGCCCCGTGCGGTGGAGAGGTTCGTTCTCGGAGATCCGGAACACGGCATTGAACGGAAATTCGTGGCCGAACGGGCCATGGTGGTCCGGATCATCATCTCGCTATGCACCACACGCGGCTGCTTGCTGGTCGGGGAACCGGGGACGGCAAAATCCTGGCTCTCCGAACTTCTGGCCGCGGCGATTTCCGGCTCGTCCACGCTGACCCTTCAGGGGGGCGCCATCAGCCAGGTGGGGCAACTGCTATACAGCTGGAACGAGGCCATTCTCAAACAGAGAGGGCCATGCCGCGAGGCATTGGTACCCAGCCCGCTGCTCCGGGGCATGATGGAAGGTCGGCTCGTCCGTTTCGAGGAGGTGGCTCGTTGCCCCCAGGCGCTGCAGGATGCGCTGCTGTCGGTGCTGTCCGACAGGGTGGTGATCATTCCGGAGCTTGAGGGTGAGGAGGGTGTTGTCCTGTCCCGGGAAGGTTTCAACGTGGTTGCCACTTCCAACAGCATTGATGAGGGCGTCCACGCCATGAGCGCCGCACTCAAGCGCCGGATGGATTTTGAGGAGATTCGTCCAATTCCGCACCTGGCCGATGAACTGGATGTGGTTCTGCGGGAAGTCCGGAAAGCGAACGTTGCGGCCGGTGTGGCTGCCGAGCCGGATGACGCGGCGCTCGAGGTTCTGGTGACCATGTTCCACGAACTCCGAAACGGTCAGACCCTGGACGGTCGGAGTACAGATCGCCTGGCCGGGGCCGCCCTGTCGACGGCTGAAGCGGTTGCAGTTGCTCACGCGGCCAGCCTGAACGCCTGGTATTACGGTGGCGGAGGACTGACGGTGGAGCATCTGATGCACCATGTGATTGGTTCGGCCCTGAAGGATCAGCCCGAGGATCGCCGTCGTCTCCGGCATTATTTCGAAACTGCGGTTTCCGGCCGCCGTGGCAAACACTGGGAACAGGTCTGGGCGATGCGATCACTGATCCGCTGAGGGTGATGGCTTGTCCTGGCCGGCATCGTCCGGTGTCCGGCCCTGGATGTGGAAGGCAAAGGCCAGAATCTCCGCGATGACGCGGTACAGCGTCTCCGGTATTTCGTCGTTCAGGGACAGTCTCGCAAGAATGGCAGCCAGTTCCGGGTTTTCGTACAGGGGCACATTGTGCTCGCGGGCGATCCGGATAATTTCATCGGCCAGCTCGTAGGTGCCGGTTGCGGTGACCGTCGGCGCCCGTTCGCCGTCGTACTTGAGGGCGACGGCGGCGCGGGATCCCTCAGTGTTTCGTTGGTCGTCGGTCTGGTTCATGCGCGGGTGTCCACCAATCTGTGTTCGAGTCGTGTCTCGGTCTGCCGGGGTTTGCCCAGGCGGGACTCCAGCTCTGTGACTTCCAGCCCGAGGTCACTCAGGCTTTTTCTCAGCGCCGGAAGTTGCTCATTCACCTGCCTGAGCGTGGCTTGCCGTTCCGCCCATACCTGCGCCCCTACGGAGGTTTGGCTGATGGCCACGTCAAAGTGCAGGGGGCCAGCCTCGTCCAGGTCGATCACCAGGTTCAGTCGCCATTCACTGACCGCCCGTTTCCTGGCCGAGTCGGCTTCGCTCCCTTCTCGACCGTTCTGTTCGATTCTCAATTGAGCCACCCTGGGCTCCTGTTGAGCGTTGAGCCAGGGCAACTCCAGCAGCATGGTGGATGTCGGTGCGCCGGTTTCGCCGCCCGCTCTGGTGGTCAGAACCTGGCTGTGCAACTGGTTGACGGTAATGCGATTGAGCATGCCTGCCAGCATTCGGAGTGTCTGGCCGACCGAAGCTGCTTCGTCTGCCTGTGCCGCGGCGGGCGGTGGCGCAGGCTGGGCAGTGGGAAACTGGAGGGGAGCCTGCAGGAGTTCCGGACTTTGCAGGGGGACAATCCGGTTGAACTCGCTGGTCGGTTGGCTGCGCTGTGCGAGAAGGGCCGAAACGACTCTCATCAGGGCGAGTTTCAGGTCTGCAGCCGGGGTGTCCGATGCACGCGTCAGCCGGCTTTCCGCAAACAGGCCACTGTCCGTGAGCCACTGGCGGATGGTCGCCGGTGCCTGTTCCGAGCGCCCCGATCCGGGTTTGAAACTCGTTGGGTCGGGCATGCGGGCCAACACCTGCTCCAGTGCTTGCCGGGCTGGTTCAGGAAGTGTCTGGGGAGTCACCATCGAGGGCAGCTGTCCGGGGCCGGGATCCGGTCGGAGACCGCTGGTCAGTGCTTTCGCCAGGGTGGCGAGCCCGGGACCCAATGATTGTTGCCAGGGCAGCCTTTGCGCCAGCGCACGGGCAATGGTCGCCTCGGGGGCTTCGGGCAATTTCCCCATCAGGCGCAATTCATTACCGGCACGCATGATCCGAAGCCAGTCACCGGGCTCGACTTTGACCTCGCGCAGCGCGGCCTCCACCAACAAAGGTTTGTTGCGGACCTCCAGCAACAGCTCCGGCGGTGCGCCTTTGCTCTGAATCACTTCCGCCACCCGCGCGAGAACAGCTTCGTTGTTTCGCAGTTGCAGCTGGTCCAGCAGTTGGCGCGCCGCCGGAAGGGGATTGGCGGAGGCAGAGCCGGATCGGGCGGATGGCTGGCCCGAGGGCTGAATGGGCAGGTTGCCGGGAAGCTTCATAATGGCCAATTTTGATGCTGAGCAAGAGTATTCCGGAGGCGCTTTCGTTATAATACGCGCCGCCGGCACCGGTTGCCGTGAGTGATGTCTGCACCCGTCGTGTCAGTCATGAATGTATGTGATGCCACTAAACCGAGCATCGCCTGAATCTGAGGCCCTGATGTCCGAGCCGTTACTACAGGCTGTCAATCTTGAGTGTGAACGGGATGAGCGGACGCTGTTCCGCAACCTTTCCTTCTCAATACTGCCCGGTACAGTGACGCGTGTCGAGGGTCCGAATGGCTCGGGTAAAACCACGCTCCTGAGGATACTCGCCGGGCTGAACGACGCCTGGACCGGAGAACTGCTCTGGTGTGGTGAGCCACGGCACCTCAGACGCGAAAGCTTTCTGAGAAATATGCTGTACCTGGGGCACCGCCCCGGCATCAAGCCCTTGCTGACGCCACTGGAAAACCTTCGGGCACTGACGGCCGGTCGTTATCCAATGGACGACGAGGTGTTGATTCGAGCCCTTTCCGGGACCGGCCTGGAGGGCTTCGAGCACGTGCCCAGCCGGAATCTGTCTGCGGGTCAGCAGCGCAGGGTTGCCCTGGCGCGTTTATTGATTGCAGACGAGCCACTCTGGTTGCTCGATGAGGTGTTCACTGCCATTGATGCCCAGGGCGTTGAGGCGATTGAGGCGTTGCTGCAACAGCGTGCAGACGAGGGGGGAGCGGTGGTTGTTACCACTCACCACGATCTGGATCTGCCGGCCATGCAACGGATTACCCTGGGCGAAGGTGACTGGGATGACAGCTAAAGCGCCGGACATACGGCCGGTGACCGCCAGTGTCGGGGTGGGTCAGGCCATGAAAAGCGTTTTCCTGAGGGATGTACGGGTCGCGTTTCGTCAGAGGCAGGATCTGCTCAACCCCCTGCTTTTCTTCGTCATGGTGGTGACCCTATTCCCCCTTGGGGTTAGTCCGGAAGTGTCATTTCTACGGGAAGCCGGAGCCGGTATCCTGTGGGTAGCGGCGCTGTTGTCGGTGTTGCTGTCGCTGGATCACCTGTTCCGTCACGATTTTGACGACGGAACACTGGAACAGCTGGTGCTCCAGCCCCAGCCGCTGTTCCTGCTGGTACTGGCCAAGACGGTGGCACACTGGATACTGACCGGTTTGCCACTGGTGGTGCTGACACCGGTTTTGGGGGTTATGGTGCAGTTGCCGGGGAACTCCATCGCTGTTCTGTGTCTAACGCTGCTGATCGGCACTCCGGTACTGAGCCTGATCGGTTCGATCGGAGCGGCCCTGACGCTGGGATTGCGGTCGGCGGGAGTGTTATTGTCCCTGCTGATCATTCCGCTGTACATTCCCGTCCTGATCTTCGGAACGGGGACGGTCGCAGCCGCCTCAGAGGGCGCGCCAGTGGGAGCGTATCTGGCGTTGATGGGCGCATTTCTGGTGCTGGCGGTGACGTTGGCACCCTTCGCGTCAGCGGCAGCTCTGAAAATAAGTTTGTCCAACAGCTAATCAAAACGGTCGGATTTACGGGTAGCAATCGATGTGGCAATTTTTTCACAAGCTGGGATCACCCAAATGGTTCTACGGGATTGCAACCCGGCTGATGCCCTGGCTGCTCGTTATTGGCACGGCCCTTTTGATGGCGGGAATTGTCTGGGGCCTTGCGTTTGCGCCGAAGGACTACCTGCAGGGTGATAGCTACCGGATTATCTTCATTCACGTTCCGACCGCGTTTCTGGCGCAGTCGGCCTATATCATGATGGCAGTTGCCGCAGTCGTGACGCTGGTCTGGCGAATGAAACTGGCCGATGTGTTCGTCAAGGCTGTCGCTCCGGTGGGGTTGGTGATCACTTTTCTCTCCCTTTTTACCGGCGCGGTATGGGGCAAGCCCACTTGGGGCACCTGGTGGATCTGGGATGCCCGCCTGACCTCCATGCTGATTCTCCTGTTCCTTTATGGCGGGGTCATTGCCCTGGATCGGGCGATCAATGATGAAAAATCCGCTGCCCGTGCGGTCGCGGTTCTGGTGTTGGTCGGCGTGGTCAATATCCCGATCATCAAATATTCGGTGGAATGGTGGAATACCCTGCATCAGCCTGCCACGTTCAAGCTCACCGAGAAGCCATCAATGCCCGCCGAGATGTGGGTGCCGCTGTTGCTCGCGGTGCTCGGGATGTATCTGATCTTTGGCTGGCTGGCCTGTGTACGGATGCAGACAGAAATTCTTGCGCGAGAGCAGAAGACCCGTTGGGTCAAAGATCTGGTAATGGCGGGGAGGCACTGATCCATGGCTTTTGATTCTTTCTCCGCGTTCCTCACAATGGGTGGGCACGGCCCTTACGTCTGGAGCAGCTACGGGGCCTTCTTCGTGCTGATGGCAGCACTGATGATCTGGTCCCTGCGCCGGCGCCGGGCCATGCTGGAAGCCTGTCGGCGGAATTTCATGCGCCAGGGCAAGGAGTCGGGCCGGGCAGAACGTCCGGCGGCCACGTTCACCCGAGTGGAAGTTTCCCAAGACTGACAGGCAGGTTCAGCATGCATCCGATCCGAAAAAAGCGGCTTACCATTGTACTTTTCCTTCTGGCCGGAATTGGTGTCGCCGTGGGGCTGACGACCTATGCCCTGCGCCAGAACATCAATCTCTTCTATGACCCCAGCCAGATTGCCGCGGGTGAGGCGCCACATGATGTCCGGATCCGGGCCGGAGGTATGGTCGAAAAGGGCTCGGTAGTGCGTGATCCGGATACCCTGAAAGTCCGGTTCCGGGTGACCGATTTCCAGTCGTCCGTGCCGGTCGAGTACACGGGCATTCTTCCTGACCTGTTTGCCGAAGGGCAGGGGGTTGTCGCCATGGGCAAACTCGATGCTGGCGGCAATTTCGTTGCCGACCAGGTGCTGGCCAAGCACGATGAGAACTACATGCCGCCGGAAGTGGCGGAGTCACTGAAGAAGACCGCTGATGGACAGCCTGTGGCCAATGGCGCCGCCCAGTCTGCATCGTACTGATTAACCACCCGAAGCATGAATAGGGGATCGTGATGTTTCCGGAACTCGGACAGATCGCACTGATACTGGCGCTGTTACTGGCAGTGCTCCTTTCCGTTGTGCCACTGGTGGGCTCTCTCACAGGACGGGAGCAGCTGCAGGCCTTTGCGCGCCCCCTGGCGTCGGGAATGTTCGTCTTCATCGCAATGGCGTTCGGGCTCCTGGTCCACGCCTTCCTGACCGATGATTTTTCCGTGGCTTATGTGGCGAATAACAGCAACAGTCTGCTGCCATGGTTTTACAAATTCAGCGCGGTCTGGGGCGGTCACGAAGGCTCTCTGCTGTTGTGGATCCTGTTGTTGAGCGCGTGGACGCTGGCGGTTGCGATTTTCAGCCGTCGGTTGCCGGCGGTCATGATCTCCCAGGTTCTGTCGGTTATGGGCATGATCTGTGTGGGTTTTCTGCTGTTTATCATCCTGACCTCCAATCCTTTCGACCGTTTGCTCCCCAACATCCCTGCGGACGGAGCCGACCTGAACCCGCTGCTTCAGGACATCGGCCTGATCATGCACCCGCCGATGCTCTACATGGGTTACGTCGGCTTTTCGGTGGCGTTCGCGTTCGCCATTGCCGCGCTGATCAACGGTCGTCTGGACGCGGCGTGGGCACGCTGGTCGCGCCCCTGGACCACCGTGGCCTGGGCGTTTCTGTCGGTCGGGATCGCCCTGGGTAGCTGGTGGGCCTACTACGAGCTCGGCTGGGGTGGCTGGTGGTTCTGGGATCCGGTGGAGAACGCGTCTCTGCTGCCCTGGCTCGCAGGTACGGCACTGATGCACTCGCTGGCGGTGACCGAAAAGCGGGGCGTGTTCAAGACATGGACTGTGTTGCTGGCCATTATCGCATTCTCCCTGAGCCTGCTCGGAACGTTCATGGTGCGCTCGGGCGTACTGACGTCGGTACACGCCTTCGCCTCCGATCCCGAGCGAGGCACGTTCCTGCTGATGCTCCTGGCGGTAACCGTCATTGCGAGTCTGACGCTCTATGCCTTCCGGGCACCGGTGGTTCATGTGCGTTCCCGCTATGGGTCGCTGGGACGGGAAATCTTCCTGTTGCTGAACAACGTGCTGCTGGTGTCTGCGACCCTGCTGGTCGGCATTGGCACGCTTTATCCGCTGGTTCTCGATTATCTGGATATGGGTAAGCTCTCCATTGGTGAACCTTTCTTCAACACCACCTTCACCCCGCTGGCGATCGCGACCGGCCTGTTGCTCGGGGCAGGGATCTTCTCCCGGTGGAAGAAAACCGACGGCGGCTGGCTGGGACGTAAACTGCTCTGGCCGCTGGCCATCAGTGTGATCGTCACCACGGCAGTGGTGATCGGATACGGCGGCTTCAAACCCTGGGCGTTTGCAGGAATCTTTACGGCCGTTTGGGTTGCGGTTGCGACTTTCTGGGATCTGAGCGACAAGTCCCGTTCGCGCAAGGGCCGTCTCAATGGTCTGAAGCGCCAGTCCCGGAGCTATTGGGGCATGGTGCTGGGGCACCTCGGACTGGCGATGACCATCGCCGGGGTGACCGTGGTTTCCAATTACGGGATCGAACGGGATGTCCGTATGAGTCCGGGGGATGTTGCCACAGTCGGAGATTACCAGTTTGCATTTCGGGCGATGGGTCAGCGTCAGGGCCAGAACTATACCTCGCAATACGGCACCTTCGATGTCATGAAAGGTGGCGAGCGGATTGCCGTGCTGCATCCGGAGAAGCGTGAATACAGCGTCGGAATGCGGATTATGACCGAAGCGGATATCGACGCCGGATTGTCCCGGGATATCTTCGTCGCCATCGGCGAACATATCGCCGACGGTGCCTGGGCCATTCGTCTGCAATACAAGCCGTTGATTCGCTGGCTTTGGCTTGGCGCGGTCGTGATGGCCATTGGTGGATTTTTCGCCATCTCCGACCGGCGCTATCGCATTCGTGACCGGGCGGAGGAGACCGCTGCCACGGGGACGAGTCCGGGTAAGCCTCTCAAAGGTAACGCGGAGGCGGTATCGTGAAGCGCATTTTGCTTTTCCTTCCCCTGATCGCTGCTGTCATTCTTGGTGTGGTCCTGTTTGCCGGTATCGGCAAGGACCCCACCAGGCTCGATTCAGCCCTGATTGGCAAGCCGGTACCCTCGTTTTCATTGCCAGCCCTTCAAAACCCTGAGCAGGTACTTGATCAGGAACTGTTCCAGGGGCAGGTCACACTGCTCAATGTATGGGCAACCTGGTGTCCCTCCTGCCGGCAGGAGCACCCCTTTCTGATGTGGCTCAGCAAAACCCAGGGCGTTCGTATCGTCGGTCTCGACTACAAGGACACCCGTTCAGATGCCCTGCAATGGTTTAAAGACCTGGGTAATCCCTACGAGGTCACCATATTCGATGCCGAGGGAAAGCTTGGCTTTGATCTGGGGGTCTATGGCGCACCGGAAACGTTCGTGATCGATCGGAGTGGTGTGGTTCGGTATCGGCATGTTGGCGTGGTCGACGAAAAAGTCTGGAAAGAAGAACTGAGTCCGCTCATCGAGAAATTGCGGAGCGATAACTCATGAATCGCCTGTTACTGATGTTACTGACCATCTTTTACCTTGGCGTGGTGCATGCCGAGGTTCCAGATATTTATGATTTCAAGGATCCCAAACAGGAAGCGCGCTATCAGGAGCTTACCGCTGAGCTGCGATGTCCAAAGTGCCAGAACCAGAATATTGCGGATTCTGATGCCCCCATCGCTGCCGATATGCGGGATGAGGTGTATCGGATGATGAAGAGCGGTGCTGGTAACGAGGAGATTGTTGATTCTCTGGTGGCACGTTTCGGCGAATTTGTGCGATTCAAACCTGCGTTCAATGCGCGAACCTTTCTGCTCTGGGCCACTCCGGCGATTGCGGTCTTGATCGGATTGCTGGCGGTTGCCGCCGTGATCATTCGCGCCCGCAGGAGAGATCGTGAGGGCGCTCCGCTGTCCGACGAAGAACGCGCTCGTGCAGCGCGTATCCTATCCGGGCAGGATGGCCGTGATCGCCGCACCGATATCTGAATGCTTCTCACCCATTTCGGACCAATGAATACCCCATGACTGATACTTTCTGGTTTGCCGCAACGGCACTGATCATTCTCGCCCTGGCATTTGTCCTGTACCCGGTGTTTTTCCATCGTTCCAAGGCCCGGGAACAGGCCGATCTTCGCAATCAGAACCTGATGGCCTACCGGTCCCGCATGCAGGAACTGGATGAAGAGTTCGCCGCCGGTCAGATCGACGAAGACAATTACCGCCAACTCCGGGAGGAGCTTGCCGGCACCATGCTGGATGATGTGCCTGAAACCGAGCAGGTCCGTCCGTCCCGGAGTGGTCGCAGGAGTGCCATGGCGGTTGGACTGATTGCGATCCTGCTGTTGCCGGCTGCGGCGTTTTTCCTGTACGAACGTTGGGGCGGCATGGACAAGGTCGAGCAGTATGTAACCATGCAGAAGATGGAGCAGGGCAGCGGGGATCGTGCGGCCCGCATGTCGGAACTGGTGGGTCAGTTACGAGAGAAGCTTGAGGCCAGTCCGGATAACCCGGATGGCTGGGCGATGCTTGGTCGCAGCTACATGCGTCTGGAACGGTATGACGATGCCGCCTGGGCATACCGGCAGCTGGCGTCGGTGGTGGATTCGGACGACCGGGCCCAGGCGGTTGCGCTGGGTCTTGCCGCCCAGGCGCTGTTCTTTGGCAGCGAAGGTAAAATGACGGACGAGGTTCGTCAGGTGATTTCGCAGGCCCGGAGCCTGAATCCCGACGAGGTGAATTCCCTCGGACTGCTGGGCATTCACGCCTTCAGCCAGAAGGATTATCGGAAGGCCATCGAGTTCTGGGAGCGTATTGAGAAGGTCGCACCCGATCATCCGCAGATTGCGGCCATTCGAGGTGGGGTCGACGAAGCTTATCGTCGATTGGGTGAGACACCACCGAAACGCGATATGGCGGCAGCGAGTGGCGCCGGAGTCACCGTGAGCCTGTCCCTGGATGATGCCTTCAAGGGACAGGTACCCGACGACACCACACTCTTTGTGTTTGCCCGCAAGGCCGGCAGCGAAGCCGGACCGCCGCTGGCGGTCGTTCGTCTCACAGCCGGCGCTTTGCCGACGACCGTTCGCCTGGATGACACCGATTCCATGTCACCGAGAATGAAGATTTCCGATGCCGACCGGGTGATGGTGACGGCGCGGCTCAGCCGTTCAGGCTCCGTGGCGGCCCAGCCAGGGGACTGGCAGGGTCGCATTGGCGAACCGGTGCCGGTTGTCGCGGATGATCAGACTCCGGTTAAACTGGTGATCGACCATCAGCTTACCGACTGACCGTCTGGTCGTTCAGCCAGACGAGAGGTTGCCGGGATAAAGGGGACGAAGGGTATCGCCCTTTTCCCGGCTGGCCTTCTGCTTTCTCAACTGTTCCAACGCCTTCGACAAAGCCCGCAAATCCGGCTCCGCGTTCTCTCTTTCCCCATCCGGCGCGAACAGACCGGCCTGGAGCCGCTCAAGCTCGATCCGCAAGGTGGCATCACCGGTGAAACGAACCACATCGTCTGTGGTCCGAAAATCGCAATCCGGAAAGCGGCGCTGCATCCACCGGGTCAGTAACCCCGGTACAGAGGGCGAGCCGTGGCGAACAGCTTCAATGAGTTGGTCAAACAGCCATTGCTCATCGGGATCCTCCTCGATGGTATCACCTCCGGCATTACCGGCGCCCCGATGGCGGGACCAGAACCATCCCAGCAGGGTGGCCAGCCAGGCCACGGCCAGGCCCAGGCTGATCCAGGGCCAATAACCCGGAGCTCCCGCGGTGGGATTGCCTTTCAACGCGTCCGGATCGGGAGTATCAGACGGGCTTTGCCCGTTTGGCGAGCCTGAGACCCCGCCGGGAGGGGCCGAGGTGGACGACTGCAGACCCGTGACTGATCCGGCATCTGCAACGTCAAGGGTTGTGGCCGGGATCACCGCGACCTTTTGGGTGTCGGTATCCGTATCCCACCATGGAATCCGAATCTCCGGCAGTGTTTTCTTGCCGGCCTGGACAGGAACCAGCGCGGTGGTCTGACTCAGGGTCGAATTGAGTCCATCCGGTGTGGTATCGGTTGAGCGTTGGGGTTGCTCCGGATAGGCCCGGATGCCCTCAGGAGCTTTGTCCGGTAGCGGTGGCAAGGTTTCCGCCGGCAGTCCCGAGGCTTTGAGTGTCAGTGTCCGGGTCAGGTTCTCACCGGTATCGACCTTGCCGGTTGTCGGCAAACCGCTTTCCTCGAGTGACAGGTCGCTGGCCGGTAGCCAGGTGTCGCCGGTGAAATCCGCCGGAATGTCCTTGACCGTCACGGCAAAGAATTCCTGGCTGTCGCGGAGGAACTTCAGCTGGCCCTCGGGCGTTCGGGCCTGTCCCTCGAACCGGATCGGGGGCAATTTCAGCTCGCCTGGCTTTTGCGGGTAAAGGGCGTAGCGTCGTTCCACCACCCGATAACGGATGCCATCGCGGTAGCGGGTGTACTCCGACTGTTTGCCCAGGGGTTCTATGATGGTATCCGGGTCCTCGGGTTCGGACAGCTCGCCCCGAATCAGGTTGCCAGTGAAAAACAGCTTTATGGTCAGGATCAGCTGTTCCTGGACATAAACCTGATCCTTGTCTGCAGACAACTCGATGAAACTGTCCCTGGCTGCTGAATTCTGCTGGTCCGGTGGCGAACCGGAAACCACTTCAATGGTGACGGGTTTGGACGTCGAATCCTTGAAGGTGAGCGCGGGGATAGTGAGCTTGCCGGTTTTCGTGGGCGCCAGCTGGTAGGTCCAGGTGATCTCTCCCACCATGTCATTATTCACCGTTCGAATGCTGTACCGCTGGTTCTGGCCCAGTATTTCGAAGTCCGGTTTGACCTTGTCGATATCCGGAGCGGGCAGCTCCGAAAGGTCGAAATTGAACAGGTTGCTCAGATTGATATCCAGTTTCATCGTGCCCTTGACCGTGACCGTCAGCACCTCACCCTCATACAGCCGGGTCCGGTCCGGTTCCACCGTCAGGCCGTCGGCATAACTCGCCGGTACCAGCGCCAGCAAGAGGCACAATCCGGTCAGCGTGGCCAGAATCCGTTTTACCATGGTGTGTCGCCCTCATCGGATGGTGTCTGACGTTCCTCGTACTGCTGCAGGAATTTGCGGCGCAGCAATCCGCCAGGGTTGTCGGGTATCCGCCGAAGCCATTGCTCTTGCCCCTGACTGAGGGGTTGTTCCGAGATTGGCGCCGGAGCCTCGGCCGTCTGTTTTTGCTGCTGTTCCGGCGATTCGTCACGTGAATCCTTTTGTGCGCCGGCGGCCTGGGAATCATCCTGCTGTTCCTGTTCGTCGCCGGGCTTCTTTTGCCGTCCGCTCTGGCTATCCCGGGACGGGTCCCGATTGCCCTGGGACGAATCCTCATCGGACCGAGACTGGCTCTGGTTATCGCTCTGGTCGGACTGCCCGTTCTGGCTGGAGGAGTCGGACGGATTGTTCTGTTTGTTGTTTTTGTCCTGTTGGTTTTGCCCTTGCTTTGAATCCTTGCCCTGCTGATTCCGGCTTTGGCTTTTCTGTTTCTCGAGCAGTTTTTTGACGATGTCCCGGTTGGTTTGGGCATCTTCCATGTCGGGAGCCTTAGCCAGCGCATCGTCGTAAGCGGCAAGCGCCTCTTTCAGCTTCCCGGCCCGGGCCAGAGCGTTTCCCCGATTATAGTCGGCGTCGGCGCCCTTCAGTTTTTTGAACAGATCCGCAGCCTGCTGGTACTGGCCTGCACGGTAAAGGGCGGACGCCTTCCACTCGGGGCTGTGCAGTTCGTCGGCGGCCTTTTGAGGATCCTCCTCAATCAGTGCCGGGCCCCGCTGATCGTCCCGTTGCCACAGGCTGTCCCAGCTGGCCGCCATCGCAGGGCGGGGCGAAAGCGGGAGGAAAATGAGAAGGGCGAGCACCGCGAATCCGCCGCGGCGCCAGCCCAGCAGGGCAAGTGGCACGAACAGCCACAACAGCCAGTAGCCGTCGTCCTGCCAGCGCTCGACTTTGAGGTCACTGTTTTCAGATTGCCAGTCTGCGTCTGCTGACGGTGTCAGTTCCAGCGCTCGGATGTCGGTATTGTCCAGGGTCAGGTGGTGATTCAGTCCGCCATTCTGCCGGGCCAGTGACGACAATGCGTCCGGGTTGGACCGGGCAATCACGATATTCCCGTTATCGCGGATAAACCCGCGCTTGGCGAGCGGAATGGGGCCGCCCTCGGGGGTTCCGACGGTGAGGGTGCTCAATGTGAAGGAGGTTCCCTCCAGCGCTTTCTCGATGCGCTGTTGGTACCGGTCCGACACGTCGTCGGTAATCAGTAGTATCCGGCCCCGTCCGGGCGCTCCCTGATCCAGGAGTTTGCGGGCCTGGTCGATGGCCAGATCCGCCCGATTGCCCTGTGCCGGCATGATCACGGGATCAAGGACGTCCAGCATTGCCTCGATGGTTCGGGCGTCGTCAGTCAGAGGCGTTACCACGTGGGCATCTGCCGCATAGACGACCAATGCGTTGAGTGCGCTCTTGCGGGCATCCAGGATGTCCCGGATTTTGCGTTTGGCGCGGGTTAAGCGGTCGGGCTTCACGTCCGTGGCGAGCATCGAGAGTGACAGATCCAGCACGACAACCAGACTGTCCCCGGGGCGTTTCAGCGGCGTGGGGGCTTCCCGCCACGCCGGACCGGCAAGTGCCAGGGCCAGGACAATCACCGCCGATGTGATCGGCCAGAGGGGGGAGCGGAGGTTCCCGGTCTTCTGCCCCCGGTGTCGGATCAGGGGTGCAAGCAAAGGCTGGGGTATCCAGCGACCCCAGCCACTGTCGCCCCGGGCAGCCGAGCGAACGACGAACGCGATCACGGGCGCCAGCAATACCAGTGCGAGCCAGATGGGGCGGAGAAAATGAAAGTCAGCCACGGCTCAGCCCTCCACTTTCCGCGTTGAACCGATCGCGCCGGAGCCGGATTAATCGCCCGAGCCACCAGAGCAGACCCAGGATGGCGGCTGCTCCGGCGGGCCAGTAGAACAGGTCGGTGACCGGTCGGTAGTATTTTCCTTCAAGCTTGATCGGTTCCAGCTGGTCGATGCTCTGATAGATCATGGACAGCTCCGGCAGGCTTCTGGCCCGGAAGTACTGGCCACCGGTCTGTTTGGCCATACGGGTCAGCAGCGCTTCGTCCAGATCCCGGGACGGATTGACCCGGCGGGAACCCAGCAAACCACGCTGGACCATGGATTCCGCGCCGATCCCGATGGTATACAGGCGGACACCGGCGGCCGCGGCAATTTCAGTAGCCTTGTCCGGACTGATTTCGCCGGCGGTATTGGCACCGTCGGTGAGCAGAACGACCACACGCTGGTCCTGGGGGCGATTGCGCAGACGCTTGACTGCAAGTCCGATGGCATCGCCGATCGCCGTGGCACGGCCTGCCATGCCCAGACCCGATTCAAGCATCAGCGTCCGGACCGTTTCGAGGTCAAACGTCAGTGGCGCCTGAACATAGGGTTCGGAACCGAAGAGGATAAGACCGAGGCGATCGCCTTTACGGCGGGTGATGAAATCGTTGAGCACGTGTTTGACCGCCTGAAGGCGATTGATGCTCCGGCCCTGGATCACCATGTCCTGCTCATCCATGGAGGGGGAAATGTCCACCACCAGCATCAGGTCCCGGCCGGTTACCGGCAGTTGCACCTGGTCTCCCACGTAATGGGGACGTGCGAGCGCGACCACGATCAGTATCCAGAGCACCATCAACAGGATTTTCTGCCACAGCGGCGTGGTATTTCCCTGGCGACTGACTCCGGGCAATCCGGAGAGCCAGTGTCCCGTGGGTAATACTGGCGCATCCACCGGTTTTCGGGCCGGTCGCCGCCAGAGGATCAACAGGGGAAGCAGTGCCAACAGCAGTATCCAGGGATAGGCGAGATTCAGCATTTCTGTCCCTCCAGCCACCGTTTGGCGAAGGCAAGGGCGTGTCCCGGATCCGCTTCTGTATGGGGGGTCCAACTGGCTTCTACCATGGCCTCAACCACCGGCCGGGAGGCAATCCGGTCTTCCGGCGCGGTGCTCAGGAGAAAATCAATCCAGGCCTGACCACTGAGCGAATCCGGCTGGGAGTTCGGATGGCACTGGCGGGCACACTGTTTCAGAAGCGTATTAAGGTGATTGAACCAGGCGGATGTGGCCTGGGCATCGTGTTCGAGTCGAATCAGCTCCTGGCGGGCCACGAGGCGCCAGCGCCTCCTTTGACGACGGCGTACCCAGAAGAGGGCCGCCAGCACGATCAGGCCGATCAGCACCAGCGCCAATAGCCACCAGCCGAGTGCCGGCGGCCAGAATCCACCGGTGGCCGGCAAGTGAATGTCCTTTAGCTGGCTGAGAGGATCCTGTGGGTTCATCCGATCCGCCCCCTCGGTCCGAGCAATGGCTTCAATGCGGTCGCCGGATCGTCACCGGTCATCAGGGTCGCAGACAAGACACCGGATTTCTGGAAGCAGGCGGAAAGGGCGGTTTCGTGGGCCTCGACCTTCTCCCGCCAGGCCGCCTGGAAGCGGGGATTGCCGGCGTTGAACCACACTGGACCGTCGGGACCGGCGATCGCGAACCGACCCTGTTCAGGCAGCGTTTGCTCCAGGGGATCAACGATGCGCAGCGCACTGACCTGATTGTGGCGTGCCAGCGCACCGAGTAGCGAGGCGGTCTCGTCCGTAAGCTGGAGAAAGTCGCTGATGACAAAAATCCGGCTTCCCGTGTGGGCCACCCGGCGCGCTTCCTGGAGTGCCTGATCGAGAGCGTTCCGGGAGGCCGTCGGGTCGATGGCAGCCTGGATGTCTTCGCCGGGTTTGTGTTGCTGCTCGGCAAGCGCGTCGAGCAGTCTCAGGACCGATTTCTTGCGCCGGGCCGGGCGCAGCACGGCCATGTGCTCGCCGTTGAACACGATGCCGCCCACCTGGTCTCCGGCCCAGAGAGCCAGCCAGGCAAGGATCGATGCCACCTGGGCGCAGCGAACCTGTTTATAGGCACCGGTGCTGGCAAAGAACAGGCTCGCGCTCAGGTCACACAACAGAAGAACCGGGCGCTCGCGCTCCTCCTCGTAGAGCTTGGTGTGAGGCGACTGGCGCCGTGCCGTTACCCGCCAGTCGATGCTGCGGATGTCATCGCCGGGCTGATACTGTCGAACTTCGGCGAATGCCATGCCACGTCCCTTCTGGGGAGATCGCTGGAGACCGGAGTGCCGGGCCCGGGACGGACGGGCCGAGGGCAGTTTCAGGGCTCTGGCATCGGCCTGAAGCCGGATCAGATCCGGCAGGTCGATATGTGTGGCGGCGTCGCGAGTGACCATGGTGAGGTTGTCTGGTGCGAGTTCTGGTGATCAGGCCGCGACCGGAACGCGGTCGATCAGTCGCTGGATAACGGTGTCCGCGGTCATGCCTTCTGCTTCGGCTTCGAAAGTCAGCAGAATCCGGTGCCGAAGAACGTCGAACGCCATGGCCCGGACATCTTCCGGTGTCACGTAATCGCGTCCATCCAGCCAGGCGGCGGCACGGGCGCAACGATCCAGGGCAATGGTGCCCCGGGGACTGGCGCCGAAGGCCGTCCAGCGCGCCAGCTCCGGATCAAGGCTGGCGGCATCCCGGGTCGCCAATACCAGGGCCAGCAAATACTGTTCGACCGATTCCGCCATATAGAGTTCGGCGACCTCCGCCCGCGCAGCGAACACCTGCTCGGCGGTAATGCGTGTTTCGGTTTTGGGCACGCCCTGACGGTAATCGTTCCGGGCCAGGTGCAGGATGGCTTTCTCTGCCTCGGGTGAGGGGTAGTCGATCATGACGTGCATCAGGAAGCGGTCAAGCTGGGCTTCCGGAAGCGGGTAGGTGCCTTCCTGTTCAATGGGGTTCTGGGTCGCCATCACCAGAAAAAGCTTGTCGAGGGGGAAAGTCTGCAGACCAACGCTGACCTGGCGTTCGCCCATCGCTTCAAGGAGCGCGGACTGCACCTTGGCGGGCGCCCGGTTGATTTCGTCGGCAAGCACCAGGTTGTGGAAGATCGGGCCTTTCTGGAATTCAAACTGTCCGGTTTCGGCCCGGTAGATTTCACTGCCGGTGACGTCTGATGGAAGGAGGTCTGGTGTGAACTGGATCCGGTGGAAATCTCCGTCGAGATGATCGGCCAGGGCCTTGATGGCCGTGGTTTTTGCCAGACCTGGAGCCCCCTCCACCAGAAGATGACCGTCGGCCAGCAAGGCGATGAGCAATCGATCCACGAGCTTTTCCTGACCAATTATCCGATTGGCTAACTGAGACCGCAGCTCACCGAACGTATGCTGTAGTGACATTGGATTCGACAACCCCCCTGTCCGATGTTCTTTCGACGAAATGTATTGTGCGTAAGTAGTTGCCGCAGTTTTGGCGTCTGACCGGCAAAAATCAAGGGTTTGACTATGCTTATGTGACGATACGTCGATTACGTTTATTTCATACAGACCAGAGGTAACACATGAACGCGCTGACTGTGGCCAGCAAGGAACAGTTTTTTGAGCACCTGGCAGAAGCCTTCGCCCAGAAGATTGCCAAAACAGAAGCGAAGAAGATCAGTGAATTTGCCAAGCAGCATTACGCGCATATTCCCCTTGAAGAATTGGTGAGTCGACGATTCCAGGACACCTACGGTGCCATCCTTGCTGCCTGGCAGTTTTTGCAGAAGCGCAGTGCCGATCAGACCCCGGTATCGGTCTTCAACCCCGATCTGGAGAGCGATGGCTGGCAGTCAACCCATACGGTCGTGTTTATCCTTCACCCGAACATGCCGTTTCTGATCGACTCCCTGCGGATCGCGATCAACCAGCGCGAAATCGGGACCCATTCGATCCAGCATTCCATTCTGCGCGTGGATCGTGACAGCGACGGCAAGCTCAAGAAGCTCTATTCCACGAAGAAGGCGGGCGCGGACGCGCAGTACGAAGCCTTCATCGTTCTGGAAATCGATCGCCACAGCGATCCGAAAGACCTGAAGGAGCTGGAAGAGGCGCTCCAGACCGTGTTGCATGAGGTGCGCATCGCGGTGTCGGATTTCGACCTCGTGATCGACAAGGTCAATGAGAGCATTGAGGAGCTGGATACCACGACCGCCGGAATCAGTGCTGAAGAAAAGGACGAGGCGAGGGCGTTTCTGAAATGGCTTGTGTCTGACCATTTCACTTTCCTGGGCTACGACGAATACGATTTTGCCAAGGACAAGAGCGGCATTATCGTCCGTCGGGTCGAAAATTCGGAATTGGGGATACTCCGGGTCAATAACGAGCGCTCGGATCGGGTACGGCTGGACGAATTGCCGCAGCGGACCCGTCATGAGATGACCCGCTCCGATGACATCTTCATTTTTGCCAAATCCGCGCAGCGTTCCCGGGTTCACCGGCCGGCCTATCCGGACTACATAGCCGTCAAGAAATTCGATGAGAAAGGCGAGGTTGTGGGCGAACGTCGCTTCCTCGGGCTATACACCGCAAGGGTCTACAACGAACGGCCGGATGAGATTCCGCTGCTACGTCGTAAGTTCGAGAGTGTGATGAAGCGGTCCGGATTTCTCCGGAATGACTACGCTGGCAAGGAGCTGGAGCAGATCCTCACTCTCTACCCCCGGGATGAGCTGTTCCAGATCAAGACAGACGAACTTCTGCGGGTTGCCAAGAGTATTCTCTATATTCAGGAACGCCGGCGTATCGAGCTGTTCATGCGCGAGGATGTGTACGGGCAGTTCGTGACCTGTCTCGCCTTCTTCCCGCGGGATATCTACAACACCGAGCTGCGCCTGAAAGTGGAACAGGTGTTGCTCGACACCCTTGAAGCGGAAGACATCGAGTTCGTCACCCATTTCTCCGAATCGGTACTGGCCCGGGTCCAGTTCACCATCCGCGTGCCTCAGGTTGAGAATCGTGAACTTCCCCTGGCCGAGATTCGCGACAAGGTCATCTCCCTGGCGCAATCCTGGCGGGACGGTCTCTACGACTCCTTGAGTGAGGCCTACGGCGAAGAGCGTGGCAATGAATATTACCGGCTCTGGGCCGGTGGCTTTCCGGCCAGCTATACCGACATGTTCTCGCCCCGTCGTGCAGCCATCGACCTGGAGCATATTTCCGCGGCTGTCGGTAACGATGACCTGGCCATGAGCTTCTATCGTGCCCTCGAAGAAGACGAGAACACGCTGCACTTCAAATTGTTCTATCCGGACGAGCCGCTGCCGTTGTCGGATGTGATGCCCATTTTCGACAATCTTGGCTTCCGGGTTTTGGGCGAGCATCCCTTCGAGGTTCTGGACCGTCACGGCAAGTCCGTGTGGATCCACGATTTCACGTTGCAGGCTCACACCGGTGATGTGGTTGATATCCACCGGATCCGGCCGATTTTCGAGGAGCTTTTCCGTCGGGTCTGGCACGGAGAGGCGGAAAACGACGCCTTCAACCGGCTCATGCTCTCGTCCTATATGAACTGGCGGGAGATTGCGCTGCTGCGCACCTATGCCCGCTATATGCGGCAGATCCGGTTTTCCAACAGCCAGACGTTCATTTCCAACACGCTGGTCAACCATGAAACGCTCACCCGCCTGTTGCTGGAATACTTCGAAGTGCGCTTCAGTCCCGAACGCTTCCAGAGTGCGGGCAAGAGCGAAGCCGTTCAGCAGAAGCTGGAAATCGAGTTCAATGCCGGACTGGATGAAGTGGATAACCTCAGTGAAGACCGGGTGCTGCGACTGTATATGGAATTGATGCAGGCCACGCTGCGCACCAACTACTATCAGTTGGACAGCGCGGAACTGCCCAAACCCTATATCAGCGTAAAATTCGATCCGTCCCGGATTCCGGATATGCCACTGCCGTTGCCCATGTTCGAAATTTTCGTTTATTCGCCCCGCGTGGAAGGTGTGCACCTGCGTGGTGGCAAGGTCGCCCGGGGTGGACTGCGCTGGTCCGACCGCTTCGAGGATTACCGGACCGAGATCCTCGGCCTGGTCAAGGCCCAGCAGGTCAAGAATGCGGTCATTGTTCCGGTGGGGGCGAAGGGCGGATTCGTTGCCAAGCGCCTGCCTGACCCCTCCGACCGGGAAGCCTTCCAGGCAGAGGGCATCGAGGCCTATAAAACCTTTATCCGGGGTCTGCTCGATATTACGGATAACCTGGTCGATTCGGGGATCCAGGCGCCTGAGCGGGTGATCCGCCACGACGAAGACGATCACTATCTGGTCGTTGCCGCTGACAAGGGCACTGCGACCTTCTCGGATATCGCCAATGGCCTGTCCGCGGAATACGGTTTCTGGATGGGCGATGCCTTTGCCTCCGGCGGCAGTAATGGGTATGACCACAAGAAGATGGGCATTACGGCGCGTGGCGCGTGGGTGTCCGTAGAGCGACACTTCCGGGAGATGGGCATCAACCCGGCCCTGGATGAGTTCACCGCCATCGGTATTGGCGACATGGGCGGGGATGTCTTCGGTAACGGCATGCTCTGTTCGGAAAAGACCCGCCTGGTGGCGGCGTTCAACCACGTTCACATCTTTATCGATCCGGCGCCGGATCCTGAAGCCAGCTTCAAGGAGCGTAAGCGCCTGTTCGAAATGCCCCGGTCAGCCTGGACCGACTACAACCCCAAACTCATTTCCAAGGGGGGGGGCGTCTTCAGTCGAAGCGCCAAGTCGATTCCGGTCAGTGCGGAAATGAAAAAGCTGCTGGGGATCAAGGCCGATCGGGTTCCGCCCAACATGCTGATCAGTCATATCCTCAAGGCCCAGGTGGATCTTCTCTGGGTGGGTGGCATCGGCACCTATGTGAAGGCCAGTTCCGAGTCCCATGGCGATGTCGGCGACAAGGCCAACGACGGTCTGCGGATCAACGGCAAGGAACTTCGCTGCAAGGTGGTCGGTGAGGGCGGCAACCTGGGGCTGACCCAGCTTGGCCGCATCGAATTCGCCCTCAACGGCGGTCGCCTGAATACGGACTTCATTGACAACTCCGGCGGTGTTGATTGCTCGGACCATGAGGTCAACATGAAGATCCTGCTCAACCGGGCCGTGGCCATGGGGGATCTGACCGGCAAGCAACGCAATGTGATGCTGGAGGAAATGACCGACGATGTGGCGAACCTGGTACTGAAGAACAACTATCGTCAGACCCAGGCAATCAGTATCGCCAGCGAGGATGCGGGCGTGCGGCTTGAGGAATATCGCCGCCTGATGAACACCTTCGAAAGTGAAGGCAAGCTCAACCGCGCCCTCGAGTTTCTGCCGGATGACGAGACGCTTTCCGAGCGGAAACTCGCCAAGAAGGGACTGACCCGTCCGGAGCTGTCTGTGCTGATCTCATACGTCAAAGGAGACCTCAAGCAGACGCTTATCAACAGTAGCCTGCCGGATGAGCCCTCGTTGGCGGGCGAGATGTACAAAGTGTTCCCCAGGGCCCTGACGCAGCAGTTTTCCAGGGAGCTGGGTGAGCATCAGCTGCGTCGCGAAATCATTGCCACGCAGATCGCCAATGACATGGTGAATCACATGGGCATCACGTTTGTGGAGCGTCTGAACCAGTCCACCGGCGCTGATGCTGCCTCCATCGCGCTGGCCTGGATCATTGCCCGTGACGTGTTCCGGATCGACAACTGGTGGGATCGCATCGAGGCCCAGGATTTCCATATCCCGGCCCAGGTACAAATGGAGTTGATGCAGGACCTGATGCGCCTGATGCGCCGGTCAGTCCGCTGGTTGTTGCGCAATCGCCGCGCCGAGCTCAACATTCAGAGTCATATGGAGCGGTTTGCCGACAATGTCTGGGCGATAACCGCCAATCTGCCGGATTACCTGGGTGAACAGGCCCGGCAGACCTGGGCGTCCCGCCATGACAGACTGGTGGAGAGCGGGCTGCCCAAAGAACTCGCGTCGGTCATGGCGGGTACTGGCCATCTTTACTCGTCGCTTGGCATTATTGAGGCGAGAGAGGCGGTCGATATGCCGCTCAAAACCGTGGCCAATCTCTACTATGAGCTGGGCGAACGGCTTGACCTGAACTGGTTTGCCGACTCGATCGCGAAGCTGCAGCCAGGCTCCCACTGGGAGGCGTTGGCCCGGGAAAGTTTCCGGGAAGATCTGGATTGGCAGCAGCGTGCGTTGACCACCGGGGTTCTCAAGCAGGCCGCCTCGCCCGACGATGTGGGCAACAGCGTCGAGCAATGGTTGCAACGACACGAGCCTATGATCGGGCGCTGGAAGTCCATGCTGTCGGAGCTCAAGAGTGCCAGAGAGCCGGAGTACGCCATGTTCTCGGTGGCCCTCCGGGAGCTGCTGGACCTGGCCCAGAGCACCATGCACCAGCAGCAGGGAGCCTGAGGCCTAATACCAAGAGGGACTTGCTTTAGAGCAATGATTTGCGTTCAATCGGTGGCTCTATATCAAGAGCGGGAGTGCAGTGAATGGGGCAGCTAGATCATCTTCTGGACAAGAATCGGGCCTGGGCCAACGGTATCAAGTCCGTTGATCCCAAGTTCTTCGACCGACTGTCCAATCAGCAGGCGCCTGAATACCTGTGGATCGGCTGTGCGGATAGTCGGGTTCCCGCAAACCAGATCACGGATCTGTTGCCCGGTGAGCTGTTTGTCCATCGCAACGTTGCCAACGTGGTGGTGCACACAGACTTCAACTGCCTCTCGGTACTCCAGTTCGCCATTGAAGTGCTCAAGGTCAAGCATGTTCTGGTGGTCGGTCACTATGGTTGTGGTGGGGTCCGGGCTGCGTTGCTCAACGAGGGCTTCGGACTGATGAGCAACTGGCTGCGTCATGTTCAGGATGTCCGGGATCGACATCAGGCGATCCTGGACGCCATTCCGACAGAGCAGGATCGGATTGATCGGCTCTGTGAGCTGAACGTGGTGGAGCAGGTAGGGCATGTGTGCCAGAACAGCATTGTTCAGGAGGCCTGGCGCCGGGAGCAGCCGCTGACGGTTCACGGTTTCGTGTACGATGTGTCGGACGGCCTTCTTCGCGATATGGGAATGTCCATCTCGAATGAGGAGGAGCGCGATACCGTTCGTCAACAGAGTGTTGAGGAGCTTGTGCGTCGTCCTGTCAGGTCGGGGCGTCAAGAAACGGTCTGACTGAAATGTAAAATAGCGTCAAAAAATCGTGATTCACGTCACTTGTTGACCGGTGGCGTCGTCACAGATGGTCACCTCACCGTTTGCTACAGTGGGAATCGTTGTAGCACGGGAGGTCACCATGAAAGAATTGATGCACAAAGCACTTAGCGCCATTGCCCAGCGTAAGCACAGTGAATCCGCTCAGCAGGGCCGCAAGACCGCAATGGCGGAGCCCGGGCGTCACCGTGAGGAAGACTGGGGCATGTCCCCGGAAGACGCACTGCGAATCGGCACGGTATCCCGCTACAAATAAACGGCCGGACTTCCGCTGTTCTTTCCTGTTAGCATATCCCGCTTGATGTTCCACGGCGGAATGTGTCTTTCATGTCTGCATTACCAAATTCCCACGAAGCACTGCTCAGAAACCAGCATCGACTGACGGGCCGGGTAGGCTTGCTGGGTGTCCGGGATGCCCGGTTGCTCTCCCATTTTGAAACGCCGGGTCTGGCCTTCACCGACCATGCTGGCGTGTACGAGTCCATGACGTCTGTCGATGGCTGGCTTGCGGCGTTTGGATACGATGACGGCGCCCTGAAGGCCGGTAGCGTCGATTCGGTGGTGGTCTTCCTGCCCAAGGCCCGGGCAGAGCTCGACCTGCGGTTGACGCTGGCGCTCTGGCTGGCAGCGCCCGGTGCCGTGCTGATGCTGATCGGGGAAAAGAAGGAAGGTATTGCCGGTGCGGTCAAACAACTCCGGGCTTTGTTGCCGTCAGCGGCCAAAGTGGATAGCGCGAGGCATTGCCAGGTCTGGTGTGCCGACGATGTGAGCCCTTCTGCGTCTTTCAACCTCTCTGACTGGCTGTCATGGAGCCGGGTCAGTCACCGTGACACGTCGGTTGATGTGGCCGGCCTTCCCGGAGTCTTCAGTCTTGGCCGGTTGGACGAGGGCACGTCGCTGTTGCTCGATTCGCTCGTGGAATTGCCCCTGAACGCCGACCGGATTCTGGATTTTGCCTGTGGTGCCGGGGTCATCGGAAGCTGGCTCCAGGTCCGTCAGCGGGATACGGGCCAGGCGATGACACCGGTGGATGGCGTTGATGTTCAGTCCCAGGCCTTGATTTGTGCCAGGGAAACCTACCGGCGGAATGGCTGTGAAGGTTCGGTCGAGCCCTCAGACGGCCTGACGGGTATCCAGGGTTCCTGGTCCGCTATTGTAACCAATCCACCGTTCCACACCGGAGTCAAAACGGATACCTCCATGACAGAGCGCTTTCTGGAAAGCGTTTCAAGCCACCTCAAGCCCGGCGGCGAACTGCGTCTGGTCGCGAACCATTTCCTGCCCTACGAAGAGCCGATGAAGCGATACCTGAAAGGCGTCGAGCGCGTGCTTGAGAGCGGCCGGTTTACCGTCTACCGTGCGTTTCGTCGCTGAACAGACAGGCAAAAAAAAGCCCCTGGGGTGTGGGGCGAAGGGTGAATTGCATGAACCCTTCAAACCTTAAGGCCAATTTCTAGAGTAATCAGCCTAGATTGGAATTTGTGTGAATCGAAACAGCCTCTATGCCTGAAATGACAAATTCACTGCTACAAACGCCTTCGGGAGCTTTGGCGCTCCGGCGACCCGGGGGCGGCGACAAATCGCTCAGGGCCTGGGATGCTGCCGACGAGCTCCTGCTTGAGGTGGCCGGTCAATGGCTCGAGACAAAACGCAATACGCGGGTTCTTGTTGTGGACGACCAGTTCGGGGCACTTGCTCTCGGGTTGCGTCGTTTCCGTCCGTGTCTGGTTGCCGACAGTGCGACCCTCGTAACCTCTCTTGATCTCAATGCGCCCGGCGAGACCGACGCTGATGAGCAGGTTCACAGCTGGCTCTCGCCCCCTGAGGGTCCTTTCGATCTGGTCGTCCTCAGAATTCCCCGGCAATCGGATTACCTGGCCTGGCTACTCCGGTGGGTGAACGGTGTGCTTGCCGACGATGGATGTCTGCTGGCGGGCGGAATGATCAAGCATCTACCGGATCGGAGCGTGGATCTGTTTGCCGAGGCTGTGATAACCGAACAGGTTTTACCGGCCCGCAAAAAAGCGAGAGTGGTGGTCTGCCGGAAAGGGGAGTCAACGCTGGGCGACGGTGCCGGGCAGTGGCGGGGCTATCGTCTCCGTGACAATCTCGAGCTGCTCGGGTTGCCCGCGGTCTTCGCACGGGACCGGCTGGATATCGGAACCCGCCTGCTGCTGCCGCGAATTGAAGAGGCCGTTGCGTCCCTTCCGCCTGGTGCTGCGGTACTGGACCTGGCCTGTGGCAATGGTGTCCTGGGGTTATCCGTGCTTGCCCGTCGTCCCGATCTGCTGGTGACCTTCACCGACGTTTCCAGTCAGGCCATCCTCAGTGCCCGCCGCAACGTGATCAGCGCGGTGCCGGATGCGCAGGCCCGGTTCTGTCACGAAGACGGCCTTCCGGCGCATCTCGGGTCGTTTGATCTGATCCTTTTGAATCCCCCGTTCCATGAAGGCGGGGTGGTGGGGGACCACGTGGCCCTGCGGCTTTTCAGGAGCGCCGCACGACATTTGTCGGCTCAGGGCCGGATGCTGATGGTGGGTAACCGGCATCTGGGCTACCACCGATCACTGAAGACAATTTTCCCGTCTGTTCGTCAGCTCGATGCCGACCCGAAATTTGTCGTGTTCGAAGCCGGGCGGTCGTAGCCAAGCCGCGCCAGGGTATCCACGATGGTCTGTGTCTGGCTGTCGATTTCAATATTGACCCGGTCGCCCACCTCGGCCTTCCCGAAAGTGGTTGCCCTGAGCGTTTCCGGAATCAGGTGGACATTGAATCGGGTGCCGGTCACCTCACCAATGGTCAGGCTGGCGCCGTTGATCGCAATGTAGCCTTTCGGGAAAACGTATCTTGCCCAGTTCTCCGGCAGGCTGAACCAGATTGTCACGTTGTTCTCCGGGCGTTCAATCTCGACAATGTCGGCCGTCGTGTGGACATGGCCCGAAAGCAGATGGCCGCCGATTTCATCACCTATCCTTGCTGCCCTTTCAAAATTCACCCGGTCGCCGACGCTGAGCGCCCCCAGCGTGGTCGCCTTCAGGGTTTCCTGCATGGCGTCGAAATAGAGAACGTTGTCCTGTTGGCGCGTGACGGTGAGGCAGGTGCCGTTGATCGCCACCGAGGCCCCGATGGTGATGCCCTGAACCCTGTCGTCGGGAAACCTGAGTGCCAACGTGCTGAGCCCGGTAACGGCGGTGACTTCCTCGACCGTGGCGATCCCCTGGACGATACCTGTGAACATAACGGACCTCGTAACTGGCTGGTAATGCATGCGTGCGGAAAGGCTGGAAGCATAGCCGGTCCGGCACCGCCTTGCCAAGAACGCCGGACCCCCGGTGTGGCAGAGAAATTCAAGGAATGACGACGGGGGCCGTTACGTTTTACAGAAAGCTTCCATTTATCGGCTCGGTCAAGGTTATGGCGGAAAATCCAGAAACCGGTCAACAGGTACCGGACACCACCAGTGAACCCGTACTGCGCACCGGGCGCGCAGCGGATCCATTGCCGGCCCGACCCGATGCCCGAGAGGCAGGGGAGCCCGACAAGCGAACACCCGCAGAACCGGCGCCGGCACCTGCGTTGGAGCAGTCGGTTGCGGAGTCCGAGGTTACAGAGGAGGGCGGCGAGCCGGATGGGTCAGAACGGTTGTTGGCCGAATCGCGTCAGCGGAAGCTGCGTCTTCTGCTCAGGCAGTGTGATCGCGTCCTGCTGATGGATTTTGACGTGCTGGCGATGAGTGGATGGCCGGACAATTACGCCATGGCTGCGGCCCGTCGTCGACGGGATATCTGGATTCTCAGCGCGGTGGTTGCCGCTGCGCTCTTTCTCAGCGGACTCAGTAGCTTCGTACCCGCCTGGCTGGCAGGTGGCGCGTTCGGCGCTTTTGTGATCATCCTGTTGCTGGGGGTCCCGGTCATCCGCCGGGTCTATTCGTCCCAGCCTTCCTTTCTGGACCTGGTACTCCTGCGCCAGCGTCTTCTTTCCGATGCCCGAAGGCACGCGGCGCATCTGGAAGGGGAGGCCGGGCTGGTCTGGCAGTGTGTCGGGATGGCCGATTTCAATCCGGCTTTGAAAAACACCCGGTTCAGTGAGCTGGTGCGCCTGTCGGAACGCCGGGCTTTGCCGCGTTACCTGAGGCGCCGGGAGCATGTTCGGCTGTACCTGATTTTCCTTCTGGAAGCGGAAAAGGCGTATGGTCGGGTCCAGCAGGCGTTCTTTGAGGGCAACCAGGTAGCCATTGATCGGGGGTGGCAGAGCGTGGCGGCAGAGCCGGAGCCGCGAACTTGACAACAGAGTGTCTCAAACGTATGTTTCAAACAGACGTTTGCTAGAGGCACTGATAACAAAATGGCGCAATCCGACACTGTTGACCGAATTCTCGATGCGGCCGAGGAGCTGTTTGCCGAGAGAGGGTTCTCTGAAACTTCGCTCCGAATGATTACCAGTAAGGCTAAAGTAAACCTCGCTGCTGTCAATTACCACTTTGGTTCAAAGAACGCGCTGATTCATGCCGTGTTTGCGCGCTTCCTGACGCCGTTTTCCGCCACCCTCGAGCAGGCGTTTGACGAGCTGGAAGAGCGTTGCGGTGACCAGCCGCCGACGCTTAATGAAACGCTCTGGGCGCTGACCGAGAGCTCGATTCGTATGCCGCAGCGCAACGAAAAGGGCATTGCCATTTTCATGAGGCTGCTGGGCCTGGCCTATACTCAGTCCCAGGGTCACTTGCGCAAGTTTCTCGAACAGGAATACAGCGAGCCGTTCAGTCGTTTCATGCGCTTGCTGAAGCAGGCGACACCGCAATTGTCTGCGGTCGATCGTTACTGGCGCATCCAGTTCATGCTCGGTGCAACGGCATTCACTATGTCGAGCTCCGATGCCTTGCGGGATATTCTCCAGAACAAAACCGGGGTCGAGACGTCGGTTCAGGAGATTGCCCTCCGTCTCGTACCGTTCCTCGCGGCCGGCATGCAGGCAGAGAATCCCATGCTGATGCCGCCCGTGGACAGCAAAATCTCGGTTGCCTGACCTCTGTTCCGTCGGTTAGGCTTCAGCTCTTGAAACGTCCAGAGCGGAGCCTGACCGGTTTTGACCTTCCCTGATCCGAACATCGCCTGCCTGTCCATTTCACTGACCGATCAGACACTGTCTGTCCTGGACCCGCAGGATCGAGTCCTGACGCGCTACGCTGTATCTACCGGGCTGAATGGGCCCGGAGAACAGGATGGTTCCGGTTGTACCCCCCGGGGGATGCATTATATCCGTGCGATGATCGGTGGTGATTTGCCCGAGAATACCGTGTTTCGTGCCCGGCGCCCCACGGGGGAGATCTACAGCCCGGCACTGGCGGAAAATCAGCCCGAACGGGACTGGATCCTGAGTCGAATCATCTGGCTGTGTGGCCTTGAACCCGGTCGTAATCGAGGCGGCAGGGTCGATACCTTCCGGCGCTTCATATACATTCATGGAACGCCGGATTCCGAACCCATGGGGGTTGCGGCATCCCATGGTTGCATTCGTATGCGCAATCGCGACGTGATCGAACTGTTTACCCGGGTCCGGCCCGGCGTCCGCGTGTCTATCCAGTAATTTGTCGGAAATCGAGGGAATCGATGGTTGAAGAGCTGTTGGGATTAGTCAATCGCTGGATTGAAGGGTTCGGCGTTCTCTCCCAGGGATGGCGCGTGGGCGTGATGATCTTCGTGATGGTTTTCGCCACGGCGTTGGTGGCTTATCTCATGAGTCATCTGATCCGCGCCATCGAGCGGAAATTCGATAAGACCCGGAATCTCTGGGATGACGCGCTGCTTCATGCGCTGCGAAAGCCTGTGGTGCTGTTTGTCTGGCTGCAGGGCGTCTACTGGGCTGCTGAAGTGGCCCATCACTATTCCAAGGCCGAGGTGTTCCGGGCCAATCGCACGGTGCTGGAGCTGGGCTTCATCTGGGTGGTGGTCTGGACCCTCTTGAGGTTGATCAAGCAGGCTGAAAAGATCCTGGTGTCGCCGCTGAAAATGAAGCGGCCCATGGACTACACCACCGTGAATGCGGTGAGCAAACTGTCCCGTGCGGTGGTCATCATCACCGCTGCACTGATTGTGCTGCAAAGCCTGGGGTACAGCATTTCCGGCGTGCTCGCATTCGGTGGCGTGGGCGGTATCGCGGTCGGTTTCGCCGCCAAGGATCTGTTGGCCAATTTTTTCGGCGGCATGATTGTGCACCTGGACCGTCCGTTCAAGGTGGGTGACTGGGTGCGGTCGCCCGACCGCAACATCGAAGGCACCGTTGAACATATTGGCTGGCGGGTGACCACCATCCGGACGTTCGATCAGCGCCCCCTGTATGTTCCGAATGCGGCCTTTACCACCATATCCGTCGAAAATCCTTCCCGAATGCACAATCGACGGATCTACGAGACCATCGGCATCCGGTACGCCGATATGTCCGAAATGGCCACGATCGTCTCCGAGATCCGGTCGATGCTGGAGAATCACGAGGAAATCGATACCGGGCAGACATTGATCGTCAACTTCGTGGCGTTTAACAACTCCTCCCTCGACATCATGGTGTATGCGTTTACCAAGACGACCCAGTGGGTTCGTTACCATGAAATCAAACAGGATGTGCTACTGAAAATCAGCGAGATCATCGAGAGCCACGACGCCGAAGTGGCATTCCCGACCAGGACCCTGCACCTGCCGGACGGCATTCAGGTGTCCTCTCCTGAGGCGAGGGAAAGTGAAGGGCGCGCTGCGCCCAGCCAAAATCAGACGGCAGAAAAGGCAGAATCCGCAGGGCAGGCAAAATGAAGGCAGAACTGAATGCGCCGGTGGGCATCATTGGCGGTACCGGACTGACCACCCTCTCCGGGCTCGAAATCGTGGGTGAGCACCCGTCCAGCACCATCTGGGGCGAGCCTTCGGCTCCCCTGGTGGAAGGGCGATTGGGGCGTCAGTCGGTGATCTTTTTGTCCCGGCATGGCAATCCACACCGGATTCCTCCGCACCAGGTGAATTACCGCGCCAATATTCAGGCCTTGCACGACGCGGGTGTCCGGACGGTTATCGGTGTCAACGCAGTGGGCGGTATACGCGAGGATATGGGCCCGGCCCGGGTTGTGATTCCCGACCAGCTCATCGACTACACCTGGGGGCGCCCCAGCACCTTCTTCGAGGGTGATCTTGATGCTGTCACCCATATCGACTTTACCTGGCCGTACGATCATGAGGGGCGTCAGGCGCTTATCCATGCGGCCGGTGGAGCCGGTGTTCCCTGTTCGGATTCGGCAGTTTATGGTGCGACTCAGGGGCCCCGTCTGGAAACTGCAGCGGAGATCCGGCGCCTGGAGCGCGACGGGTGTGACATTGTCGGAATGACCGGTATGCCGGAGGCCGTTCTCGCCGCCGAACTCGGAATGCGTTACGTGTGTCTGGGGCTGGTGGTTAACTGGGCGGCGGGAAAGTCCGACCACATCATCACCATGGCCGAAATCGAGGAGGCCATCGAGCAGGGGATGTCCGGTGTCAAACGCATCCTGACCGACTCGATGGCGGAATTGGGGCGGCTCAGTCCTTTGCCTCAACCTTCTTGAAGAAGACCAGCACGCCGATCGTAGGGGAATCCAGGAAGTGGATTTCCTCGCTCCGCATGCGGCGGGTCTCGTGAATCCAGGTCAGCAGTTGTACCGGTGTCGGGGCCATCATGGTCTCGGGCATTGGGGGTTGTTCGGTCGCCGGCGTTACTGACGCCTGGTCCGCGTCTTCTGCTGATGGTGCGGTTCCGGGCTGGTCCGGTTGAGCGGCTGTCATGCCCGGCTGCTCTTCCATGGGGGCTTCCGGGGCGAGCTGCCACTGGTTCAGGTTGACCTTGACGTGCAGGTAGCGTTTGCGGTCAATGGTGATCGTGCCCTGAATTTCCCGCTGGCGGGCTCCGTCCAGCCAATTGCCAATGCTTACCTTCAGGGGGTCGCCTTCGTAGCCCGGCGGGAATGCTTCGTACCACCCCGCTTTCATCAGCACCCGGTATTTGCCGCTGCGCTCCAGTCGCTGGGCGGCGGTGTTCAGATACAGATCGCTGTCCTTGACCAGATCCAGAGTCGTTTCGGGGGTGCCATCCTGATCGACGGCCCAGAGCACCTGGTCACTCTGCTCGGGAGGTGTGACCTCCCGGCCGGACATCTTCTCGTCGATGTCCGCGGGATCGACAATGCGTTCCAGAATGACAAACTCGGCACGGTAGTAATCGTCCGGTATCGATTGAGCGGTTCCGGTGGCGCTCTCTTGTGCCTGAGTAGCCGTCGCAAGCACGGTAAGCAGGCACAGGGCAATGATTCGGCCGGCCATGCGGCGATAACAATCTGTGATGGGTTGCAACAGTCTACTCCCGGTTTCTTCGAGCATCAGCCCTGGGGTTTGAGGTCGTCCGGTGCCAGCTCGTCCAGCATGTGTGAAATGCCGTCGAGTTTACCATCGGTCGAGACGTCGTTCAGCCTGAATCGGAAGCTGTTTGCGCCATCCAGGCGATATTGATCCGGCGCAGATTGCATCTTTTTAACCAGAATCAGCGGATCCACCGGCGTTGATGATCCGAACTCCAGGCGCGTCCATTCCTTGCCGGCGTCAATCTTGACGATGCCGAGCGCTTCGGCCTTCAGTCGCAGTTCGGTCTGGCGCATCAGGTTTTTCGTGGGCTCCGGTAACAATCCGAACCGGTCAATCATTTCAACCTGAAGTTCCTTTAATGCGTCCTTGCTGTCCACACTGGCAATTCGTTTATACAGCATCAGGCGGTTATGGACGTCGGGCAGATAGTCCTCCGGGATCAGCGCCGGAATCCGTAGGTTCATCTCGGTTCCGTGGCTGAGCGGCAGGTCGGCGTTCGGCGTTCGGCCTTCGCGGATCGCTTTGACGGCCTCATCCAGCAGTTGCATATAGAGAGTAAAGCCAATGCTTCCGATCTGTCCGCTCTGTTCTTCGCCGAGCAGTTCGCCGGCACCCCGGATTTCCAGGTCGTGGGTGGCCAGCATGAAGCCCGCGCCCAGATCCTGGGACTCGGAAATGGCATCCAGCCGCTTTTTGGCGTCTGACGTCATGGCCTTCGGAGGGGGCGTGAGCAGGTAGGCATAGGCCTGGTGGTGAGACCGGCCCACCCGGCCACGGAGCTGGTGGAGCTGGGCCAGCCCGAACTTGTCGGCGCGCTCGATGATAATGGTGTTGGCGCTCGGTATGTCGATGCCCGTTTCGATAATGGTGGTGCACACCAACACATTGAAGCGTTTGTGGTAGAAATCGGACATGATCTGTTCCAGATCACGCTCGCGCATCTGGCCGTGGGCCACCGCGACCCGGGCTTCCGGGATCAGGCGTCGAAGGTCCTCGGCGGTCTTCTCAATGGTGGCTACGTCGTTGTGCAGGAAATACACCTGGCCGCCGCGGAGAATCTCCCGGAGGATGGCTTCCTTCACCATCGGCTCGTCCCGCTGGCGGATAAAGGTCTTGACCGAGAGCCGACGGGCTGGCGGCGTCGCGATAATGGACAGGTCCCTCAGGTGGCCCATGGCCATATTCAGGGTCCTGGGAATCGGCGTTGCGGTCAGGGTCAGCATGTCGACTTCCGCCCGCAGCGCTTTCAGTTTTTCCTTCTGCTGAACGCCGAACCGGTGTTCCTCATCGATGATGACCAGTCCCAGATTCTTGAACCGGATATCTCCCTGAAGCAACTTGTGGGTACCGATGACAATGTCGGCCTTGCCGTTCTCGATGGCTTCGACGGCCTTGCTGGTCTGGCCGGCGCTGCGGAAGCGACTGAGCAGTTCCACCTGGACCGGCGTGTCCGAGAAACGATCCCGGAAGGATTCGTAGTGTTGTTGGGCCAGCAGGGTTGTGGGCACCAGAACGGCCACCTGTTTGCCGGACCAGGTGGCCATAAACGCCGCCCGCATGGCCACTTCCGTCTTCCCGAAACCCACATCCCCGCACACCAGCCGATCCATGGGTTTTTCGCTGGTCATGTCCTCGAAGACGGCCTGGATCGCCACCTCCTGATCGGGTGTTTCCTCGAAGGGGAAGCCGGCGGCAAACGCACGGTAGGCTGCTTTCGGATCCTCGAACTGGAACCCCTTCCGGGCTTCCCGGCGGGCGTATACGTCCAGCAATTCGGCGGCCGTATCCCGGATTTTTTCCAGGGCCTTCTGCTTGGCATTGCTCCAGCGTTCGGTCCCGAGCTTGTGCAGTGGCGCATGCTCGGTGTCGGCGCCGGCGTAGCGGGAAATCAGGTGCAGACTGGATACCGGCACGTACAGTTTGGAGCCGCCGGCGTATTCCAGCATCAGGAATTCATTGGATTCGCCACCGGCGGTAATGGTTTCCAGGCCCAGGTAGCGACCGACCCCATGGTCGATGTGGACAACCGGCGCCCCGATGCGAAGTTCGGAGAGGTCCCGGTATCCGCTGTCATCGACTTCGGTCGGCTTCTCCCGTCGGCGGCGTTGCAGCACCCGTTCGCCGAACAGCGCGGTTTCCGTGATCAGCGCCAGTTGGTGCTCGGGCAGGGCGAGTCCCTGTTCCATCGGTGCGATGGTGATGCCAAGAGGGCAATTCCTGTCCGAAAGGAAGTCCTGCCAGCTGTCCTGGTGCCGGGGTTTTACGCCGAGGGTCGTGAGATTGTCGATCAGTGCTTCACGGCGTCCGGACGATTCCGCGCCAATCAGTACGCGGCCGCCAAAGTCCTCAAGAAAGGCTTTAAGGCGCGCCGCCGGGTCGGCTGCCCGTCCGTCCATGCTGACGTCCGGAAGTGCTTCGGTCGGGCAGTTCACGGCACCGGCTGCGTCGGCTCGCTCCGCAGTCGTGGTGATGCGGGGGAACGCTTTCAGGTGACCGAACAGTTCGTCCTGGCGGAGAAACAGGGATTCCGGTGGCATGATCGGGCGCAGGCGATCGTGGCGACGGTCCTCGTACCGGTTGCGGGTCTCGCTGTCGAACTGGTCGACGGCTTCGTTCAGGCCCTCGGCCGTGAACACCAGGCTCTGGCCGGGCAGGTAGTCGAACAGGGTGGCCGTGCTGTCAAAAAACAGGGGCAGATAATATTCGATGCCGGGCGGGGTAATGCCATGGCTGACGTCCTGGTAGATCGGGCTGTCCCGGTCTGCGTCGGGAAACTGCTCGAACCACCGGTTGCGGAAACCGGAGCGGGCTTCCTTGTGCCAGGGAAACTCGTAGGCCGGCAGCAATTCTATGCGCTCAATCCGATCCACGGAGCGCTGGGTCTCCGGATCAAAGGTGCGCAGTGTTTCGATTTCGTCGTCGAAAAGGTCGATCCGGTAGGGTTGGTCGGCCCCCATCGGGAAGATATCGAGAATGGCGCCGCGTACCGCAAATTCGCCATGCTCATAGACATTCTCCGAATACCGGTAGCCGGCGGACTCCAGTTGCAGGCGCCAGCTGTCGATATCCAGTGTCTGTCCGACTTCCAGGAGCAGAGTGTTGCCCTGGAGATAGTTGACCGGCGGCAGGCGGTGCATGAGCGTCCGGGCCGGAACCACCAAAAGGCCCCGGTGAATGGATGGCAGTCGGTGCAGGGTACGGATTCGCCGCGAGGTAATGTCCTGGTGTGGCGAGAACAGATCGTAGGGCAGGGTCTCCCAGTCCGGCAGCGACAGCAGTTCCAGTCCTTCGTCGGTGACCGCGTGACCTTCTTCGTCCGCCGGCAGCCCCAGATAGAAACGCAGGGACTGTTCCAGGCGAATCGCATCGCTGGTGCTACGGGTAATTACCAGTGTCAGTCCGGGGTGGTTCCGGGCACTTTCACAGATGGCCAGTGCATCGCTGCTGCCATGCAGTTCGCCCCAGATTCGGTGGTCGGCCGCCCGGCTCGGGAGTTCGGGGGCAACAAGTCGCTGGTCTGATCGCTTGGGCGCCTGGCTCATGATCGGTTGGAATCTCCTGAAGCTGGTATCCGGGGAGAGAAAGCGACGTATTCTACCGTTCGCGAATGACAGTGTCATGGCGTCGCAGAAAGCCGGCATTTGAGCCAGCTCAAGGCAGACGAAGTTTGGGTAGGAACGTATTTGCCGTCCGGGGGCATAAGTTGGATAATGTGCGCCCCAAAATATTACCAGTGCGAAACAGAGGTCCCAATCGTGAGTCACGAACAGATCAATCAGCACCTGTCTAACTGGACGGAACGTGAGTCCACCGCTGAGGCGATGATCCCCCTGATCGGCCGTCTCTACCGCAAGAACAATGTGGTTACCTCGGTGTATGGCCGTGCCATCATCAATCAGTCCGTCATTGATATCATTCGGGCTCACCGTTTTGTGCGTCAGGTTGAGGACAGCGAGCTGTCTGTCTGCGATACGCTGCCGATTCTTGAAGCCATGGACAAGCTGGACCTCGGTCGCGCCCATGTCGATATCGGCAAGCTGGCGGTCAAGTTCAAGGAAGAGGGCGGAGACCTCACCGAATTCCTCAAGCGTGAAATCGGTCCGATTGTCGGTCAGTACCAGTCCCAGTCGGAAGAAGATGCGCACAAGGACACCAAAGATGTTGTTCTGTACGGCTTCGGCCGGATCGGTCGTCTGCTCGCGCGCATCCTGATCGAAAAGGCGGGTGGTGGTAACAACCTGCGCCTGCGTGCGATCGTCGTTCGCCAGGGCGGCGCCGAGAACGATCTCGAGAAGCGTGCCAGTCTGCTCCGTCGTGATTCTGTGCACGGGCCGTTCGACGGCACCATCACCGTAGATCAGGAAGAGTCGGCGCTGATCGCCAACGGTAACTACATCAAGGTTATCTATTCCGACGGTCCGGACAAGGTGGATTACACCCAGTACGACATCCACAATGCCATCGTCATCGATAACACCGGCAAGTGGCGCGACGAAGAAGGCCTGGGTCTGCACCTGAAATCCAAGGGTGTCAGCCGGGTGATCCTGACCGCACCGGGCAAGGGCGATATCAAGAACATCGTCTATGGCATCAACAACGGCTGGATCACCGACGAGGACAAGATCCTGTCGGCCGCTTCCTGTACCACCAATGCCATCACGCCGGTCCTGAAGGCCGTCAATGACGAATACGGTATCGAGGATGGCCACGTCGAGACCGTTCACTCCTACACCAATGACCAGAACCTGATCGACAACTACCACAAGGGCAGTCGTCGTGGTCGCAGTGCTGCGCTGAACATGGTAATTACCGAGACAGGTGCGGCCAAAGCGGTTGCCAAGGCTCTGCCTGAACTGAAAGGCAAGCTGAGCGGTAACGCGATCCGGGTTCCGACCCCGAACGTCTCCATGGCGATTCTGAACCTGAACCTGCGCAAGGATGTGACCGTCGAAGGCGTGAACGAGTATCTGCGGGACATGGCCCTGCATTCCGAGCTTCAGAAGCAGATCGATTTCGTGAACTCTCCGGAGGTGGTATCCACAGACTTCGTGGGTTCCCGTCACGCGGGCATCGTCGACGCGCAGGCGACCATTGCCAATGGCAAGCGTCTTATCCTGTACGTGTGGTACGACAACGAATTCGGCTACAGTGCCCAGGTGATTCGTTGCGTCAATCAGATGGCCGGTGTCACGTATCCGATTTTCCCGAAACGCACCCGTGACTGACTCCGTCGGTGACAACTAGGGTCGTCAGGACCCGAAAAGCCCCGGTTGCGCAAGCGCCGGGGCTTTTTTGTGATTGGCCGACGCGCCGGCCGGTGTTTCGTTTTTCGGCAAACCTGTTTCGCATTCTGGTGGAAATAGGATTCCTTAATCTCTATAATTGGCGCGATTTTGGGTATGTCTGGCACCCCGTTTCTCATCCTTTCCTGCGTCGGACGTTGGTCGGCAGCAATAGCACGAACGTACGACAGACAAGGTTCAGCCGTTCTGGTACAACCCGGAAGGAAACCTGGGCCGCAGGGGCCGGGCGTTACGAATCCATAAACCAGTTTCTGATGATTGGACGAGGCTAATGATCAAGATCAAGAAAGGCCTGGATCTTCCCATCAGCGGCGCTCCCGAACAGACCATTACAGACGGCAAACCTGTCCGCCACGTGGCGTTGATCGGTTTTGACTATAACGGCATGAAGCCGACGATGGCTGTTAAAGAAGGAGACCGTGTCAAGCGCGGGTCGCTGCTGTTCACGGACAAGAAGACCGAAGGCGTTCGTTATACCTCACCGGCGGCCGGTGTGGTAAAAGAAATCAATCGGGGTGAGCGTCGCGTTTTCCAGTCGATTGTCATCGAGATCGACGGTGACGACGCGGAATCCTTCGCACGTTACAGCGAGGCGGATCTGGCCGGGCTGGAACGCCAGCAGGTTGTCGACAACCTGGTCGAATCGGGCCTGTGGACGGCTTTCAAGACCCGCCCCTACAGCAAAGTGCCGGCAATCGACTCAGCGCCCCATTCCATTTTTGTATCGGTGATGGATACCAATCCGCTGGCGGCTGATCCGACGGTCATCATCGGCGACAACAGTCAGGCGTTCGAGAAGGGCCTGACGATCCTGTCCAGGCTGACCAGTGGCAAAGTGTTTGTGACCGGCAAGCCGGGCTCCAACGTGTCCGTGCCGAAATCCGACGCCATTGAAGTGGTTCAGTTCGACGGCGTCCATCCGGCCGGCAACGTGGGCACGCACATTCACTACATTGATCCCGTGTCTGCCAGCAAAACCGTCTGGTCCATCGGTTATCAGGACGTCATCGACGTTGCGCGCCTGTTCGAAACCGGTGAGCTTCCGGTTGAGCGTGTTGTAGCGATCGGTGGTCCGAAGGCGGCCAATCCGCGCCTGGTTCGTACCCGCCTGGGTGCCAGCCTCCAGGAACTTCTGGACGGTGAAACTGCCACAGACACTGAGGTCCGGGCGATCTCCGGTTCGGTCTTCGGCGGCCGGCGTGGCGAAGGACCTTGCGCCTACCTCGGGCGTTTTGCCAACCAGATCTCGCTCCTGGAAGAAGGCAACAAACGCGAGTTTCTGGGCTGGCTCTCTCCGGGTGCCAACAAATTCTCGGTGTTGAACATCTACCTGTCCAAGCTGGCCGGTGGCAAGCGGTTCAATTTCACAACCACAACCAATGGCAGTGAGCGCGCCATGGTGCCGGTCGGTTCCTACGAGCAGGTGATGCCGCTGGATATCCTTCCCACCCAGCTGCTCCGTTCACTGATCGTGGGTGACACCGAAATGGCACAGAAACTGGGTGCCCTGGAGCTGGACGAGGAAGACCTGGCGCTGTGCACCTTCGTGTGCCCCGGCAAATATGAATACGGTCCGATTCTCAGAGAGAACCTGACCCGAATCGAGATCGAGGGCTAAAACGATGGCAATCAGACAGTTTCTCGATGGCATCGAGCATCATTTTGAAAAAGGCGGCAAGTACGAGCGCTGGTACGCGCTCTACGAGGCGGTCGACACCATTTTCTATACTCCGGGCAAGGTAACCTCCACGACGGCTCATGTGCGTGACGGCGTTGACCTGAAACGCATCATGATCACGGTGTGGTTGTGTACCTTCCCCGCCATGTTCTTTGGCATGTGGAACATCGGTTTCCAGGCCAACAGTTTCCTGGCCGCAAATCCTGATGCCATGGTGGCGGGTGGCGGTCTGCGCGCCGCATTCATCCAGTCTCTGGCAGTCACCGGTGCCGGTGCGGGCATCTGGGACAATCTGGTCTACGGCGCTGCTTACTTCATTCCCGTGTATTTCGTGACTTTCGTGGTCGGCGGCTTCTGGGAAGTGTTGTTTGCAACCGTCCGTCGCCACGAGGTCAACGAAGGGTTCTTCGTGACCTCCATCCTGTTCGCACTGATCTGTCCGCCCACCGTACCTCTCTGGCAGGTTGCCCTGGGCATTACCTTCGGTGTGGTAATCGGCAAGGAAGTGTTTGGCGGAACCGGCAAGAACTTCCTGAACCCGGCGCTGACCGGTCGGGCGTTCCTGTACTTCGCCTATCCGGCGCAGATGTCCGGCGATACCGTCTGGACGGCAGTCGATGGCTTCAGTGGTGCGACTTCATTGAGTTGGGCGGCGTCCGGTGGTGTTGAGGCCCTGCAGCAACACATTGGCTGGATGAACGCGTTTATTGGCAACATCCAGGGATCCATCGGTGAAACCTCCACGCTGGCTGTCCTGATCGGCGGTCTGATCCTGCTGGTCATGAAAATTGCCTCGTACCGGATTGTCGGGGGTGTCCTGATCGGCATGATCGGCATGTCTCTCGTGTTCAACCTGGTCGGTTCCGACACCAACCCGATGTTCGCGGTTCCGCCGTACTGGCATCTGGTTATGGGCGGGTTTGCCTTCGGCATGATGTTCATGGCAACGGATCCGGTGTCTGCGTCCATGACCAATACCGGGCGCTGGTGCTTCGGTATTCTGGTCGGTGTCATGACCGTGCTGATCCGTGTGGTCAACCCGGCCTTCCCGGAAGGCATCATGCTGGCCATCCTGTTCGGCAACCTGTTTGCACCGCTGATCGACCATTTTGTGGTCCAGGCCAACATCAAACGGAGGCTTGCTCGTGGCTAAAGGTAAAGAAACTGTCTCCAGAACGGTCATTGTGGCGCTGGTTCTGAGTGTATTTTTCTCGGTGATCGTGTCCACCGCGGCGGTGTTACTCAAGCCGATGCAGGTGAAGAACCAGAACCTGAACATCAAGACCAACATCCTGGCGGCTGCGGACATGTTGCCGAGCGGCGCCAGCGCGCAGCAGATCGAGGACCTGTTCTCCCGGTTCGAGGTCAAACTGGTGAAGCTGGACACCGGCGAGTATGTGCAGCCGGACTATGTCGGCGTCCAGGATCCGATGAAATACGACATGTACAAGGCGGCTTCCAACCCCAAGTTGTCCAAGGACATTCCGCAGGATCAGGACATGGCCGGCATTGGTCGCCGTCCGGATGTTGCCAAGGTCTACGTTCTGCGTGACGACTCTGGTGCGTTGAAGAAGGTGGTTCTACCCATCCACGGGTATGGACTGTGGTCCACACTGTATGGTTTCGTTTCACTTAAGGGTGACGCAAACACCATCGAGGGCCTCGGTTTTTACCAGCAGGGCGAAACCCCGGGTCTTGGTGGCGAGGTCGATAACCCGCGCTGGAAAGCGCAGTGGCAGGGCAAGGTCGTTTATGGCAACGACATGACCCAGCCTGAAATCCGTCTGGTCAAGGGCGGTGTCAGCGAGAACACCAAGAACAAGGAGCACAAGGTCGATGCTCTGTCGGGTGCGACTCTGACCAGTCGCGGTGTCCAGAACCTGGTGAATTACTGGCTGGGTGAGCGTGGCTTCGCGGAATACCTGAAACATTTGCGGAATGGGGAGGTCTGATCATGGCAGGTGCATCAGCCAAACAGGTTCTGTTCGAACCGATTTTCAGCAATAACCCGATCGCACTCCAGATTCTGGGTATTTGCTCTGCGCTAGCGGTTACCTCCAGCCTGAGTGTGACCATCGTAATGTGTATTTCCGTCACCGCGGTGACGGCGTTCTCCAGCATGGCGGTGTCGCTGATACGTGCCCAGATCCCGGGCAGCATCCGGATCATCGTCCAGATGACCATCATCGCATCCCTGGTTATCGTGGTAGATCAGCTGCTCAAGGCCTTCGCCTACGAAATCAGTAAACAGCTGTCGGTGTTCGTGGGGCTGATCATCACCAACTGTATCGTGATGGGGCGCGCAGAAGGCTTTGCCATGCAGAATGGTCCGTGGCTGAGCTTCCTCGACGGTGTTGGTAACGGCCTTGGCTACTCGGTCCTGCTTCTGTTCGTCGGCTTCTGGCGCGAACTGTTCGGTTCCGGCTCGCTGTTCGGCTTTACCATTCTGACTCCGGTCAACGAAGGCGGCTGGTACGTCACCAATGGTCTGCTGCTGCTGCCGCCGAGCGCGTTCTTCATTATCGGTTTGACGATCTGGGCATTGCGTACCTGGAAGCCGGACCAGGTTGAAGAAGCGGACTACAAACTGTCTCGCCATAAAGTCAAGGAGGCCTTCTGATGGAACATTATCTGAGCCTTCTGGTTAAGGCTGTCTTCATCGAAAACATGGCGCTGTCGTTCTTCCTGGGGATGTGTACGTTCATCGCCATCTCCAAGAAGATTGAAGCGGCCATTGGTCTCGGCATCGCGGTCATCGTGGTTCTGACCGTTACCGTTCCGATCAACAACCTGATCTACAACGATGTATTGCGTGAAGGTGCACTGGCCTGGGCCGGGCTGCCGAACACGGATCTGAGCTTCCTCGGCCTGATCACTTACATCGGCGTTATTGCCGCGATCGTTCAGATCATGGAGATGGTGCTGGATAAGTACATCCCGGCGCTGTATGCCGCTCTGGGTGTGTTCCTCCCGCTTATCACCGTTAACTGCGCCATTCTCGGTGCGGCCCTGTTCATGGTCGAGCGTGACTATGACTTCGGTGAGAGTGTGGTGTTCGGCTTTGGTGCCGGACTGGGCTGGGCCCTGGCGATCGTGGCGCTGGCCGGTATTCGTGAAAAGCTCAAGTACAGCGATGTGCCTCCGGGGCTTCGCGGTCTGGGTATCACGTTCATTACGGTGGGGCTGATGTCTCTGGGCTTCATGTCGTTCTCCGGCATATCCCTGTAACGCATCCGGTGATTCGGTTTAACGAAAAGGCGAGATCATGAGTACACAAATCATTCTCGGCGTGGTCATGTTCACCGTGATCGTTCTGGCGCTGGTCGCGATTATCCTCGCGGCCCGTTCCAGGCTGGTCAGCACCGGTGACGTGACCATCGAAATTAACGACGACCCCGAGCATACGCTCAAAGCCAGTGCCGGCGGCAAGTTGCTGGGCACCCTGGCGAACAGCGGTATCTATCTGTCTTCTGCCTGTGGCGGCGGCGGTACCTGTGCTCAGTGCAAATGCAAGGTGTTTGACGGCGGCGGCGCCATGCTGCCGACGGAAAAGACCCACTTTACCAACCGGGAAGAGAAGGAAGGCTGGCGCCTGTCCTGTCAGGTTCCGGTAAAGCAGGACATGAAGATTGAGGTGCCCGAGGAGTTCTTCGGCGTCAAGAAGTGGGAATGCGAGGTTATCTCCAACCACAACGTCGCGACCTTCATCAAGGAACTGGTCCTGAAGCTGCCGGAAGGCGAAGAAGTGGACTTCCGTGCCGGTGGTTACGTGCAGCTCGAGTGCCCTCCGTACGAAATCGACTTCAAGGATTTCAACATCGAGGAAGAGTTCCACGAAGACTGGGACAAGCACGACATCTGGCGCTTCAAGGCTGTGAACAAGGAAGAGACCATCCGGGCCTATTCCATGGCGAACTATCCGGAAGAAAAAGGTCTGCTCAAGTTCAACATCCGTATCGCAACGCCGCCTCCGGGCACGGACTATCCGCCGGGCATCATGTCCAGCTATGTGTTCAACCTGAAGCCGGGCGACAAGGTGACCGTGATGGGACCGTTCGGGGAGTTCTTCGCCAAGAAGACCGATGCCGAGATGGTTTTCATCGGCGGTGGTGCCGGTATGGCACCGATGCGTTCCCACATCTTCGACCAGCTCAAGCGACTGGAGTCCAAGCGGAAGATCAGCTTCTGGTACGGTGCGCGTAGCGTCCGTGAGATGTTTTACGTAGAGGACTTCGACCAGCTGGCGGAGGAAAATGACAACTTCGAGTGGCATGTGGCGCTGTCGGATCCGCTTCCCAACGATGACTGGAAAGGGCCGACCGGGTTTATCCATAACGTGTTGTACGAAAACTATCTGAAGGACCACCCGGCTCCGGAAGACTGTGAGTATTACATGTGTGGGCCCCCCATCATGAACGCCTCTGTCATCAAGATGCTCAAGGATCTTGGTGTAGAAGACGAAAACATCATGCTGGACGATTTCGGGGGTTAAATCACTCACATGACATCCCGCATGATCCGACCCGTCAGGGGGGCTTTGGCCGGCGCGTTCCTCGCGCTGGCACTCGCCGCCCTGGCGGGTTGTTCGTTTAAGCCTGATAAAGAAATCTGGGAAGTGTCCGGCGGCATTTTCGGCACCACGTATCACATCAGCCTGGTCATGGAAGACGATCAGGAACGTCTGTCAAAGCTGGCTGACGGTATTGAAAAGGCGATGAAAAACGTGGACATGACCATGTCCACCTGGAAACCGGATTCCGAACTGTCCCGTTTCAACGAATTGAAGGACCAGACCGACTGGGTGCCGGTGTCCGAATCCCTGTATACCGTCCTGTCGAAGGCCCAGGAAATCTCGAAAAAGACCAACGGTGCCTTTGATATCACCATTGGTCCGGTGGTGAACCTGTGGGGCTTCGGCCCCGAGTCGCGGCCGGAGAAAGTGCCTTCCGATGAGGAACTGGCCCAGAGGTTGTCTGAAGTCGGCTATGAGAAGCTCCACCTCCGGGAAAAGCCTCGCGCGATCCGGGCGGACTCCCGCCTCTATCTTGACCTGTCCGCCATCGCCAAGGGCTATGGCGTGGATACCGTGGCGCGATATCTGGATGCGCACGGCATTGATTCGTACCTTGTAGAAATCGGTGGCGAAGTCCGGGTACGGGGAAAGAAACCCGGTGGGGAAACCTGGCGGCTGGCCATTGAGCAGCCGGTCACCGAGGGCCGGCAGGTGAACCGTGTGGTTGCGCTGACGGACCAGGCAATGGCAACCTCCGGAGACTATCGTAACTATTACGAATCTGACGGGAAGCGGTTTTCGCATACAATAAACCCTGAAACCGGACGTCCGATTACGCATCATCTGGCTTCGGTCAGCGTCATTACCGACGATTGTATGACTGCAGATGCGCTGGCAACCGGGTTTAATGTGATGGGTTGGGAACGGGCCTCCGAGCTGGCGACCCGGGAGAACATTCCGGCCTACTTCATCGTAAGGACGGACAAGGGCTTCGAAACGCATCAGACGCCCGCATTTTCGTCCTACGTGATTCAATAAGGGGAGGGCAACATGGGTACCTTTCTTCTGGTTCTGTTCATCGTAATTCTGCTGGTGGCCGCCATGTCCGTCGGCGTCATCTTCGGGCGCAAGCCGATCAGTGGTACCTGTGGCGGCATCGGTGCACTGGGGCTGGGTACATCCTGTGATATTTGTGGCGGCAATACCCAGAAGTGCAAGGAAGAGAACGAGCGCCGCGATCAGGCAGGTGTGGATGCAGAGGATCTGGCCTACGACGCGACCCGTCCCGACGGTCGCTGATTCGGTAAGACCCGACTCGAAACACACATACACGACGTAGATAAGGAGTTGCTGCGCGCATGGCAGAGCATCATTACGACGTCGTCGTTATCGGCGCCGGTCCGTCCGGCGAAGGCGCGGCGATGAATGCGACCAAACACGGGAAACGTGTCGCGATCATCGAAGACAAGCCAACGGTTGGCGGAAACTGCACCCACTGGGGAACCATTCCGTCCAAGGCATTGCGCCACTCGGTCAAGCAGATCATCACCTTTAACACCAACCAGATGTTCCGGGACATTGGAGAGCCCCGCTGGTTCTCGTTTCCCCGGGTTCTGCAGAATGCGCAGAAGGTGATTGGCAAGCAGGTCAAACTCCGCACCCAGTTCTACGCCCGGAACCGTGTCGATCTGCTCAACGGTCGCGCCTCCTTCCTCGACCGCAACCGGATCGAGATTCGCGGCAACAAGTCGGTTGAGACCCTGCATTTCAAACAGGCGATCATCGCCACCGGTTCACGGCCCTATCTGCCACCCGATGTGGATTTCCGGCACCATCGGATCTACAACTCCGATACGATTCTGAGCCTTTCCCACACGCCCAGGACGCTGGTGATCTATGGTGCCGGCGTCATCGGATCCGAATATGCCTCGATCTTTGCAGGACTGGGCGTGAAGGTGGACCTGATCAACCCGGGCAGTCGCCTGCTGACTTTCCTGGATGATGAAATTTCCGATGCCCTGAGCTATCACCTTCGTAACAACGGCGTGCTGGTGCGTCATAACGAGCAGTATGAGTCGGTCGTGGGCGACGATCATGGCGTTGTACTCTCCCTGCAATCCGGCAAGAAAATCCGGGCGGACGCCTTCCTCTGGTGCAATGGCCGGAGCGGGAACACCGACACCCTCGGACTGGAAAACGTGGGGCTGGTGCCAAACGGACGAGGGCAGCTGGCGGTAGACGACCACTACCGTACCGATGTGGAAAATATCTATGCCGTGGGCGATGTGATCGGTTGGCCGAGCCTCGCAAGCGCGGCCTATGATCAGGGTCGTTCTGCCTCCTCTGATATCGTGAAGGATGAGTATTTCCGGTTTGTGTCCGACGTGCCCACCGGCATCTACACGATTCCCGAGATCAGTTCGGTGGGCAAGACAGAGCGGGAGTTGACCGAGGCGAAAGTGCCTTACGAAGTTGGACAGGCCTTCTTCAAGGACCTGGCTCGGGCCCAGATTACCGGCGAGGCCGTCGGCATGCTGAAAATCCTGTTCCACCGGGAAAGCCGGGAAATCCTGGGAATTCACTGCTTCGGTGACCAGGCCGCCGAGATCGTGCATATCGGCCAGGCCATCATGAACCAGCCGGGCGAGGCCAATTCCCTGAATTATTTCATCAATACCACCTTCAACTACCCCACCATGGCCGAAGCCTATCGTGTGGCGGCACTAAACGGCCTGAACCGTATCTTCTGATGGAATCAGCGGTGTCAGATCGGATCCGATCTGACACCGGCTTCCGGATGCGGGAGCTCGCTGGTTTCAGGAATGTTGCCGCGGCTGGGCAGGCTCAATAGGGCCCGGGCACGATTGTCAAAGAACATGCGGCTGCTGGTGGGATAGTCCGTGATGATGCTATCCACGCCCAGCTCCTCCATCTGCAGCATGTCGTGGATCCGGTTCACCGTCCAGGTGGAGACATGCATGCCCCGGCGGTGGGCGATCTCCACCATCGTTTTGTTGAGAATCTTCCAGTTTGCGCAGAAATAAGTGCACCCCAGGCGGGTGGCAATGCTCAGCGGGCGGGGAAACTTGCGTTCGGCCACCAGACCAATGGCGATTTTCTTGTCCCGTCGGCGAATCTCCTTGAGAAACCAGGTGTCTGCCGATGTAATGGCGACCATCTGGTAGAGGTTTCGCCTCTGGATAATCTCGGTCAGGCGGTTGCAAAGCACGTTCAGACGTTGTCTGGAGTCCTTCTTGACCTCCAGTTGCAGGTGTTCCAGGTCACCGAACCGGTCCAGGAGCTGCTCAAGCCTGGGAATACCCACCTTGCGAGGCCATGAGCTGGTATTGCGCCGGGCATCCATCTCATGGAGCTCCGAGGCCGTGTAGTTACAGACGCCACCCTTGAGGCCGGTTGTGCGGTCCACGGTGAGATCGTGCACCATCACCGGAATTCCGTCTTTCGACAGCACGAGATCCAGCTCAAAATGCCGGATGCCATGCCGGTAGGCGTGCTCAAAACCGGGCAATGTGTTCTCGGGGGCTTCGCCTTTGGCTCCCCGGTGTCCGTAGACGATCATTCTGATGCGGCGTCCTTCAGGCGTTGGTGGATCTGTTGCCGTTTCTTCCAGGTGTCATGGCACAGGCGCACATCTTCCAGGAAAGCGGGCAGCTCTTCCATCAGCAGGGCCTGGGGGCCGTCCACCAGGGCTTTTTCCGGTTTCGGGTGGAAGTCCACCAGCACCATGTTGGCACCTGCCACTACCCCCTGGGCCGTAGCATGCATGACGTCCAGAATCCCGTCGGGCGACTGTTCCCGGCTACCAACGGAATGGGAGGGGTCCACGCACACCGGCATGCGGGTCAGGCGCTTGACCGCCGGCACATGGGCAAAATCCACCATATTGCGGTGCGGCTGGCCGGCTTCTGTTTTCATCCCGCGCAGGCAGAAGATGACGTTGGCGTTGCCCTCACTGGCCAGGTATTCCGCGGCGTTCAGTGATTCGTTCAGCGTGATGCCGAACCCGCGTTTCAGCAGAACCGGGTAGGTGCTCTGTCGACCAATCGACTTGAGCAGTTCGAAATTCTGGGTATTCCGGGTGCCAACCTGTAGCATCACTCCGGTCGGGCGGCCAAGCTTTTCGAGGCAGGTATCGATCTCCTCGATATGGCTCTCATGGGTGATTTCCATGGCAATCACCTTGATGCCGTGTTTGCCGGCTTTCTCGAAGACCCAGGGCAGACATCCCTTGCCATGGCCCTGGAACGAGTAGGGATTGGTGCGCGGCTTGTAGGCACCCATCCGCGTGCAGACTTCGCCGTGCTCTTCCAGCGCCTGCATCATCATTTCAACGTGCTCGGGAACGTCGACTGCGCACAGGCCGGCAAACACGTTGAGATTCTGCTGATTGAAATCCACCCCGTTATAGCTGAAGCCATTCTGCCGCCGATCATCCCGGTGACGACCCAGGATGCGGTAATCCTCGGAAATGCGAATGGCCCGTTCAACCGCCGGCAGGGCCTCGATCTCTTCCTTCTCCAGTGACTTGGTGTCGCCCAGGAGGTAGATTTCCGTCAGCCGCTGGGTGGCGCCCTGTATTTCATGGACTCTCAACGAGACGCCCGGAAGATTTTCCAGGTAGTGCATCGTTTGCCGGTAGGCCTCGCTGTCGAGGGCCGTATTGGGGTGAAGAATGGCAAGCATGTTCTCTCCTTTTATCAGCCGGCTGCTTCTGCCCTGTGCCGTGCCTGCATGTATTCCCGATGGTTAAGATGCAGCAGCTCTGCCATACGACGAATCAGGTGTTCCTCGTATTTGTCGATGCGACCGTCCGCGAAGGCCACACGCCAGATGTTTTCCAACAGAACCTGCTTGGCATCCTGGTCGAACTGGTCGTTGATCATCCCCGTGAATTCGTACAGGGATGTGGCGTCGTCCGCGTGATCCAGTGCCTCCTGAAGGATCGACTGAGCCTCTTCCCGGGTTACGTGGAGGGAGGCCACGGCGCAATCGACGATGGTTTGCAATTCCCGCTCATCCTGATCCCGGTCGATCCGTGAGAGCTGAACCATCAGTGCCGTGGCGGCAACGGCCAGCTGCTGATGGTCCGGCTTCGCCCGTTGTGGCTCGGGCGCAGAAAACAGTCGTTTCAGATGTTCAATCATGACAGGCGATTACCCCTGACAAAGTGCGAATTATGCCGCGCTGGCCAATTGACGCACCTGGTTCTCCAGGGTGATCTGATCTGCCGTGAATCGGCGAATACCATCTGCCAGTTTTTCGGTAGCCATGGCATCCTCATTGGATTCCCAGCGGAACAGCTTCTCGTCAATGTTGCCAAAGCGATCCTGCGTAGTGGCATTATCCGGTGCCAGTCGGCGAGTCAGTTCGCCGGAGTCGTCCTGGAGTTCCTGAAGTAGGGCCGGGCTGATGGTCAGCTTGTCACAGCCTGCCAGCATCTCGATTTCGCCGGTATTGCGGAAACTGGCCCCCATGACCACCGTGTCGAAACCGTTGGCCTTGTAGTACTGGTAAATGCGGGTAACCGACTGCACCCCCGGATCTTCAGCCGCCGGGAAGTGGTCACGACCACTGCTGGCCAGGTGCCAGTCGAGAATACGCCCGACGAACGGCGAGATGAGAAATGCCCCGGCCTGCGCGCATGCGGCTGCCTGGATGAACGAAAACAGAAGGGTGAGATTGCACCGGATGCCTTCCTTCTGAAGCTGCTCCGCCGCGCGAATGCCTTCCCAGGTGGCGGCCACTTTGATCAGTACCCGATTGGTGTCGACACCCTTTTGGTCGTAAAACTCGATCAGTCGTCTCGCCCGGTCCAGGGTTCCCTGGGTGTCGAATGACAGCCGCGCATCCACCTCAGTGGAGACAAGGCCGGGAATTCGTTGCAGGATTTCACGGCCGGCAAGCACGGCCAGCATGTCGGTGGCCACCGTCAGCTGTTCTGAGCTGGATCCGCCCTGGCGAAGGGCCTCGGCCACAGCCTTGTCCAGCATGGGGCGGTAGGCTTCGGAAGCCGCCGCCTTCAGCAACAGGGAGGGATTGGTGGTCGCATCTTCCGGGCGCCAGCGGGCAATGGCTTCGAGGTCACCGGTGTCCGCCACCACCGTGGTCATGGTCTTGAGTTGGTCGAGCTTGTTCGTCATTCGTCCTGTCGTCCTGATGGTCGCTGTTCTCTGGCATTCCGATCCCGAATGCCGGTCTTTTCCCTACAATAACGGGCTGTTCTGACAGGAACAAGACAACAAATGGTTAGGGTGTGTTCAGACTTCGGCCATCGTGGCCGGCTCGGGTTCGCGAACCTTCGCCAGAGCAGCCTCGATGACTTCCAGGCCGCTGCCCGGTTTGTGGGCATTCTCACTGATGTGGCGACGGAACTGGCGGCCGCCCGGCATGCCGTGGAACAACCCCATGAGGTGTCGGGAAATATGGGTGAGGTACACGCCCCGATCCAGTTCTGACTGAATGAACGGGAACATGGCTCGTAATGCCTCCTGGCGGCTGGCAATGGGGGCCGGCTCTCCGAAGAATTCCGTATCAACGCCAGCGAGCAGCCAGGGATTGTGGTACGCCTCACGCCCCAGCATCACGCCATCGGTGTGCCGAAGATGCTCGTGGCACTCATCAAACGTCTTTATGCCGCCGTTGATGATGATCTCCAGGTGGGGGAACTCCTGCTTGAGACGATAGACCCAGTCGTATTTGAGCGGAGGAATGTCCCGGTTCTCCTTGGGGCTCAATCCCTCAAGGATGGCGATGCGGGCGTGCACAATGAACGTCTTGCAGCCGGCCGCCGAGACCTTTTCGATAAACTCGCAAAGCTCCTCCCAGGACTCCCGGCCATCAATGCCGATCCGATGCTTGACCGTGACCGGCAAATCGGTCGCCGCGATCATCGCAGCCACACCTTCGGCGACTTTCTCCGGGTGGCCCATCAGACAGGCACCGATCATGTTGTTCTGAACCCGGTCGCTGGGACAGCCCACATTCAGGTTCACTTCATCGAAACCGAACTGCTCGGCCAACCGCGCACAGTGGGCAAGTTCCGCAGGATCACTGCCGCCAAGTTGCAGCGCCAGCGGATACTCGGACGGATCGTGACGCAGGAACCGTTCGGTATCCCCGTGAATCAGGGCACCGGTGGTCACCATTTCCGTATAGAGCAGGGTGCGCCGGCTGAGGAGGCGGGCGAGGTATCGGAAATGCGGGGTGGTCCAGTCCATCATCGGGGCCACGGAAAAGCGGCGTGACGGGCCGTTGGCTTTGGAGGCGGCGTCCAATGTGGGCGTTGCGGGCATTTCAATAACCTATCTGCTGAAAATACGGGTCAGTACGATGATCTGAGCGCGGTAGTTTAACAGGGTTGGTGGGATGTTTTCTGTAGGGGCTTGGCGAGAGGCACATAAAACCACCGGGTTCCCTTTCCACTAATAACACCGTATTTTCTCGAAAACCGTTGAACAAAGAGAGCGGCATGCAAACCAATTGGCTGATAGGGATTGACCTGGGTGGCACCAAAACGGAAGTCATCCTCATGGACCGGCAGAGCCGTGAGCATTTCCGCCAACGATTGCCAACGAGCGTTGGCGACTATCAGGCAACCCTGGACACGGTCCATAAACTGGTCGAGCAGGCCGAAGCCCATGCGGGCACTACCGGGATACCCGTGGGCGTGGGCATACCGGGCACCGTTTCCCGAAACACCGGCTTGATTAAAAATGCCAACTCGACCTGGCTGAATGGCCAACCTATGCAGCAACACCTGCGTGAACGCCTGCGGCGACCGGTGAGCCTCACCAACGATGCCAACTGCCTGGCCCTGTCTGAAGGCACCGACGGAGCGGGGCAAAACTGTCGTACCGTATTTGCCGCCATACTCGGTACCGGCTGCGGAGCCGGCATAAGTGTGAATGGCCAATTGCTGACCGGCCCCAATGGAGTCGCTGGCGAATGGGGCCACAACCCGCTTCCGTGGACACCGGAAGCCGAACTGCAGCAGCGCCCCTGCTTCTGTGGCCGCCACGGCTGTAACGAAACCTTTCTTTCCGGAACCGGACTTTCCCTGACCCACAAACTGCGCACCGGGCAGCAAAAGCCCGCCCACACTATTGTTGAAGACGCCGGAAACGGTGATCCGAAAGCCGCCGAAACACTGGATCAATACCTGGAACACCTGGCCCGCGGCCTTGCTGCCGTGATCAACACAGTGGACCCGGACATCCTTGTATTAGGCGGAGGCTTGAGCAACGCTGAGCAGCTCTATCGGGAACTGCCCGCCAGACTGCCCAGCTATGTGTTTGGTGGCGAGTGTGACACACCCATCGCAAAAGCCACCCACGGCGACTCCAGTGGAGTGAGGGGCGCGGCCTGGCTCGGTCTGTGACGCCCGATTGACCGTTTGGCCACATCACGCTCCGTCATTGGAGGCATAGGCTATTCAGGCATGGCTGGCTACCCTGGAAAGAACAAAAACCACAATGGAGTACCTCTCTCAAATGAGTCATTCCCCCAAACACATCTTCATCACCGGTGGCGCCAGCGGCATCGGTCTCCAACTCGCGCGGGAGTATGTGCGTTCCGGTTGCCCGGTTACCCTGTTCGATATCCAGCCGGCAGAGCAGGCGCTTGAGGCGCTCTCGGCCATTCCCGGAGGCGGCGCTGTGAGAGCCTTTCGAATGGATGTCAGCGATCCTGCCTCGGTCCGTGATGCGTTTGCCGAGGCTGTGGCAGAAGCTGCCCCGGATCTGGTCGTCAATTGTGCGGGTATTTGTCTGGCTGCTCCGTTTGAGGCCACTGACGATGAGGCTTACGCCCGGATTATTAACATCAATCTTCTGGGTTCCCGCCATGTCGCAGCGGCTGCGCTGCCTCATCTCCGGGCAGGATCCCAGCTGGTGCTGATTGCATCCATGGCCGGGCTGGTGGGGTGTTACGGGTATTCCGCGTACTGTGCGTCCAAGTACGGCGTGGTGGGCCTGGCGGAGGTGTTACGGATCGAGCTGGCACCCCGCGGTGTGGCGGTGTCGGTGGTGTGTCCCCCGGAGGTGGAAACGCCCATGATCGAGGAAGAGCGCAAGAACCGACCGAAACAGACCGCGACCATGAAGAAGATGGCCGGCACCCTCCCGGTGGACTATGCGGTTGCACGGATTCGTCGCGGTATCGAACGGCGCCGGTTCATGATCATTCCAGGGAAGCGGGCGCGCATGCTGTCGCTGACCAACCGGTTACTCCCCGGCGGTTTTACCCGTTGGCTTGCGAGCTTCCTGGCCGCCCGGTAGTGCCCTGTTCGCGAAGAAAGGCTTCGAACGCGTCGGGGGGGAGGGGGCGAGAGAACAGGTAGCCCTGGCCATAGTCACACCCGATATCCAGAAGAAGGCGGCGGTGGGTTTCGGTTTCTACCCCTTCGGCAATGACTTTCAGGCCCAGTTTGTGCGCCATGACGACAATAGCCTCCGAGAGCACCAGATCGTTCTCTGCCGTCCCCAGGTTGCGAATGAAGGACTGATCGATTTTCAGATAGTCGATATCAAACCGTTTGAGGTAGGACAGGGCCGAGTAACCCACACCAAAGTCATCAATGGCCACCTGGACACCGGCATCCCGGAAGCCGAGCAGTTTGTCGGTGACCGCCTCGCTGGCATTCATCAGCAGTCCCTCGGTAATTTCGATACTCAGGTACTTCTCGTTCAGCCCGGCGGTTTGCAGGTAGGCCCGCCAGGCCGGCACGTTGAAGGCATCGTTCTGGAACTGGATCGGAGAGGTATTGACGGAGATCTGGAGGCCGGTGTCGAACCGGTCATTCCATCGCTTTGTCCAGGTTGCGGCTTCGCGGAATACCCAGTCACCGATGTCGACGATCAGTCCGGTCTCTTCGGCCAGGGGAATGAAGTCCGCCGGGCTGATCAGACCGCGTTCTGGATGGTGCCAGCGGATCAGGGCTTCTGCCTTCACGACCCGACCGGTAACAAGATCCACGATGGGCTGGAAGTGCAGTTCGAACTGCTGTTTACCCACAGCGCTCCGCATGTCGTTGATCAGCATGAGGCGGTTCTGCGCGGAATCGTGCAATGACTTCGTGAAGTAGCGTATGCAGTTCCTTCCGGCGTGCTTGGCCGCATACATGGCCTGGTCCGCATTGCGCAGAAGCTGGCCCGCTTCTGTTGAATCCTCGGGATAAAAGGTGATCCCGATACTGGCGGACAGGTAGAGTGTCTGGCCGTTGATCACATAGGGCTCTGCCAGCGCGGTGATGATGTGCGCGCCAACCCGTTCAGCGTCCGCGGAGGATCCAAGATCCGGCAGGATCACCGTAAACTCGTCGCCTCCCATCCGTGCAACGGTGTCGGAATCCCTGAGGCATCCGGAAATCCGCTCGGCGGCGTTAATGAGGAGCTGGTCACCGGATGTGTGTCCCAGGGTGTCGTTTACATCCTTGAACCGGTCGAGATCCACGAACAGCAGCGCCAGCATGGACTTGTGCCGACGTGCTTTTCTCAGCTCCTGTTCCAGCCGGTCCTGAAACATGTGTCGGTTCGGCAGGTCGGTCAGGAAGTCGTAATTGGCCTGGCGCCAGATCAGCTCATCGGAGCGAATCTTGTTACTGATGTCGGAGCTCAGCGCGACATACCGCTGGATTTCATCCTTTTCATTGCGGACGACGTTGATGGTCAGCCAGGCGGGGAAGCTCTCCCCACTTTTTCGTCGGTTCCAGATTTCCCCTTGCCATCCGCCGTGTTGAAGAATGTCGCGCCAGATGGTGCGGTAGAAGTCTTCGTCGTGTCGGTCAGAACGAAGCAGTGAGGGATCTTTGCCGAGAACATCGTGTAATGTGTACCCGGTGATTCTGGTGAAGGCCGGGTTCAGGGCAATGATTTTATTGTCGGCGTCGGTCACCAGCACCGCTTCGGCGCTGTGGCTGTAGATGGAGGAGGCAAGATGCAGTTCCTTCTCGGCGCGTTGTCGCTCTATGGCGATGCCAATCAGATTGGCGGCGCTTTCAATCAGGGCAATTTCCTGGTCATCCGGCAGCCCTGGTACCTGTCGATAGATTCCGAAGGTACCCAGGACTTCGCCTGAGGCGGAAAGAACCGGTTCTGACCAGCAGGATGCGACGCCGGCCGCAGCCGCGAGCTCTTTGTAGTCCTTCCAGTAGGGATGGGAGGCAATGTCCCCAACAATCACTCGTTCGCGGGTGTATGCCGCCGTTCCGCAGGAACCCACTCCTTCTTCAACGGGGATGCCGTTAACGGCCTCATTGAAGAAGTCGGGCAGGTTTGGCGCGGCGCCGCTCAGCAGCTGCTCGCCCCGGTCGTCGGCAAGCAGGATGGAACATCTGGATCCGGGATAAATCGCTTCGGCTTCGTAGGCGACCTGAAGCATGATGTCTTCCAGGCTTCCGCCTCTGGCGACTCTTTCGAGAATGCGCCGCCGCATGGCCTCCCGCCGTTCCGCCTGCTTCCGGGGTGTGATGTCCTCGATGAGTGACACCGCATAGGCTAGACTGCCGTCTTCATTTCGAACGGCGCGAACAGCCAGGTGCGCATCAATCGGTTCACCCGATTTTCGGATAAACCGCTTTTCAATGACGAATTCGTTGATTTGGCCGTTTACCAGCTGAGTGAAGAGCTTATTGTTAGGCGCCAGATCCTCTGGATGGGTGAGTTCTTCCCAGGTTCTGGTGCAGAGCTCCTCAACGGAATACCCGAGCATGTCGCAAAGGGCCTGGTTGGCTTCCAGCCAGCTTCGGTCCGGCCGCGTTGCGGCCATACCGAGCATGGATCTCTCGAAATAGGCGCGAAAGTGCTGTTCCTTGGCGCGAAGAGCCTCGAGCGTGTCGCGGCGCTCTCTCTCCCGATCAAAGTTATCGAGTGCGAAGCTGATGTCCTGGGCCATCTCTTCAAGCAGGCCGATGGTCTCGCTGTCGAAGAAGTCATCTGCCTGGTGGTAGACCGATAGAACGGCATAGGGGATGCCGTTACGCTGGATGGGAAAACATCCGCTGCTGCCCCAGCCAAAACGCCGGGCCCGCTCGTGCCAGGGTTGGGTGATCGGGTTGTCGGCAAAGTGATTGACCACCACCGGATGGTTTTCCCGGTAGGCGGTGGCCGATGGGCCACGTCCCTCCGGACTGTCTTCCCGGGTGCATATGCGGAGGGTGTCGAGATAATCCGTACCCATGCCAAAGTGCTGCACCGGAAGGATCTGTTCCGATTCCGCATCGGCCACGCCAATCCAGGCCATGTTGGCGCCGCCATATTGCACCGCGATCCGGCAGACCAGCGGAAAGAGTTCCCGCTCGTCACTCATGCGAATGATTGCCTGATTGATTTCGCTGAGCGCCCGGTAAATCTGGGTTAATCGGTAAATGCGTGCGTCAGTTGGCAAGGCTGTTGGCCTGGAAGACGGCTCCGGACCGGAGCCGTTTCTGGAAACGTCGGCGTTATGAGTGTCGTTCAATGGAACTCTCGATCTGCCACGGGGATACCTGTCCAAAGTGTTGACGGTTTTCCCCGACAGTGCAAGTGCTGCTTTGGTGGGAGCTGACAGGCAGGCGCTCGGGACGGGATGATTGGCGTCTGTTATCCTGCACGACTTTCCTGAACGTTCTTCGGATCGGATCCGGTGATGCCAACTGCCGCTGGAGCTTTTTGTTATGCCGGTAATGGTTCAGGCCCTGGTGCCTGTGTTTGTCCTTATCATGTTGGGCCACGTCTTGCGTCGGCTGGATTTCCCTGGCGCCGATTTCTGGCCCCAGGCGGAACGGTTTACCTACTATGTCCTGTTCCCGGCGATGCTGGTGTTCAAGCTCGGCCAGGCGCGCCTGGCGCCATCGGCGTACGGCGATATTGCGTTTCTGATTTCGATGATGCTGCTGGCGATGACCGTCGCGCTGATGCTCGCCCAGAAGATCTGGAGCTGGAGTGGGCCGGTTTTTTCATCCGTTTTTCAGGGTGCGATCCGGTTCAATTCTTACGTGGGCCTGGCGGCGGGCGGAATGTTGCTCGGGGACGAGGGGCTGTCGTTGACCGCCATCTCCGTGGCCGTGATGGTGCCGCTGCTGAATCTGCTCTGCATTCTGATGTTCAGTCTGGTTGCGGGGCAGGACGCCATCCGTCTGAGCCAGGTATTGCGGGCCATTGCGACCAACCCGCTGATCGTGGGATCGGTCGTGGGCGTCATCTGGAGCTATTTCAAGATCGGCTTTCATCCGCTGCTGGCTGGCATCCTGGAACCGCTCAGTAATCTGGCCTTGCCGATGGGCCTGATGACCGTTGGCGCAGGGCTGAAGCTTGCGGCCCTGCGTGGGGCTTCCGGTCCTTTCCTTGTGTCGTCGGTATTGAAGCTGCTGGTTTTTCCGCTGATCACCCTTGGTTTGGCGACCCTAATGGGGCTCAGTGGATTGCTGGTGCAGGTGGCCGTTCTTCTTGCCTCTCTGCCCACGGCCACATCGGCCTACATCCTGGCCCGCCAACTCGGCGGGGACGCGCCGCTGATGGCCGGAATCATCAGTGGCCAGACATTGCTGGCCATGGTGTCCATTCCTTTAATGCTCAGCCTGCTCTGGTAGGCAGCGTAGTATGGCATCGGCAATGGATTGCTGGAATTCTAGGTAGCCTGAAGCCGACGGTTTGATGTCTGTGGCCAGGGGATCCCAGGTGCTGATGATTACATCCATTCCCTCTGTCGCTGTCTGCCACCATTGCCGATTGAACTGAGGTTCGGTGAGCACGCAGGGGTGTTTGGCCTGGCCGAGTTTGTTCCGGATCTCTGCCACATGCCGGGCGCCCGGCGACAGCTCCGGATTGAGTGTGAGCACATCCTCTATGTGCAGGCCGTAATGGTCGGCGAACCGCGTCAGCGCGGAATGGTAGGCAAAGAGTCTGATGTCGTGTGTCGGTTCCAATTGCTCCGAAATCGCCGCTTCTCTCTGTTTGACGGCGTTTTCAAAACGGGTCAGGTTCCGGTCGAGTTGCGCAACATCCTGATCGGGTAATTGGGAGAGCGCCACCACGATTTTTCTCGCCATATCGACTGCCAGAGCGGGATCGACCCAGATATGGGGGTCCTGGCCATCACCGTGTTGATGGTCGTGTCCGGCAGTTTCGTGGTGTTCGTCTTCGTGCTTTGTTTCATGCCCGGCCATGGCGTCGGGCTCCCGGCCGAGGGCAACGGTTCGGTTGCTGAAGTCCTGGCCTGTGAGCAGGCGTGTGAGGAAGGTTTCCATGTCGGGGCCCACCCAGAAGATGATGTCGGCCCTGGCCAGTTCACGGCGCTGGGAAGGGCGCATACTGTAGCTGTGGGGGCTGGCTCCCGGGGGAACGAGTGTGACGATCCGGGTGTCATCGGTCGCCACAGCCTGTACCAGAAGCGCCAGTGGTTTGATGGAGGTGACGACGACGGTCTCTGCGTTGGCCGTTGTCGGGCCAGCGACGGCAAGGGTACTGATCAGCAGAGTACAGGCGAATCGAAGCCCGGAAAAAAAGTGCATGGACATTCCTTAGCGGTCAATTTGAAATGTTATAATATAACATCAAGCTTGAGGCCGCCAGCGGATATCGTCATGCGAAAACATGGCCAGATCGTTATAATGCCGGCTTTCATCCACGGTCACTCAGTTTTCAGGAAGGTTTCATGACAGTACGCACCCGAATTGCGCCATCCCCGACCGGAGATCCTCACGTCGGTACCGCCTACGTGGCCCTGTTCAACCTCTGTTTTGCGCGCCAGCACGGCGGTCAGTTCATTCTCCGGATTGAAGACACCGATCAGGTGCGGAGTACGGCCGAGTCGGAGCGGGACATTCTCCAGGCCCTGCGCTGGCTGGGTCTCAACTGGGACGAAGGTCCGGATGTCGGTGGTCCCCATGGCCCGTATCGGCAATCGGAACGCAAGGATATGTACCGTCAGTATGCGGAAGACCTGGTCACAGCGGGTCACGCGTTCTATTGCTTCCGGACCCCGGAAGAGCTGGATGCGATCCGCGAAGAACGCAAGGCAAACGGCCTTAACCCCGGTATCAAGGGCGACCTGGAGCTGTCCGAGGAAGAGGTGAAGCGCCGTCTTGATGCTGGCGAGTCCTACGTGATCCGGATGAAGGTCCCCGACGAGGGTGTCTGTGAAATTGATGACATGCTGCGTGGCACCATTGAAATCGACTGGGGGCAGGTTGATTGTCAGATTCTCCTGAAATCGGATGGTATGCCCACTTACCATCTGGCCAATGTCGTGGATGACCATCTGATGGGCATAACCCACGTGCTGCGGGGTGAGGAGTGGATCAATTCGGCGCCCAAGCACAAGCTCCTGTACCAGTACTTCGACTGGGACATGCCGGTGCTCTGTCACCTGCCACTGCTGCGTAACCCCGACAAGAGCAAGCTGTCCAAGCGGAAGAACCCGACCAGCATCAATTTCTACGAGCGGATGGGTTTCCTGCCAGAGGCGGTGACCAATTACCTGGGGCGCATGGGTTGGTCCATGCCGGACGAGCGGGAAAAGTTCACCCTGGATGAGATGATCGAGAACTTCGACATCCAGCGCGTGTCGCTGGGTGGCCCGGTGTTCGATGTCGAAAAATTGCGCTGGCTGAACGGCCAGTGGCTGCGGGAGGAACTGAGCGACGCGCAGTTTATGGAGCGTATGCGGCAGTGGTGGTTCAACGAGGATGCATTGGCTGCTCTGGTGCCGCATATCAAGGGCAGGGCGGAGGTGTTTGCCGATGTGGCGCCCATGGCCCAGTTCATGTTCTCCGGCATGCTCAACCTGACGCCGGATGATTTCGCCCACAACAAGCTGGAAGAAGCGCAGATCAAACGAGTGCTGCAGTTCACTCTGTGGCGGCTCGAAGCCCAGCGTCACTGGAGCAAGGAAAACATCTTTGCCGACATCAAGGCGCTTGCCAAGGCGATGGACCTGAAGATGGGCGATTTCATGTTCGCCATCTTCGTGGCCATTGCCGGAACGCCGAACTCCTGGTCGGTGATGGATTCCATGGCATTGCTCGGACCGGATATGACCCGTTCCCGTTTGCGTCATGCCCTCCAGGTTCTGGGCGGTTTCTCCAAGAAAGAAACCAAAAAAGTGGAGAAGGAATACGCGGCTCTGAACGCGGAATGACCGCTTTGGCGAGGAATTGATCGATCTGGACAGGGATGTTCAGAAAACTGCAAAAAAGTCTGTTTTAAGTGTTGACGCCCCCCCGGCGGATCCTTAATATACGCAGCCGTTGAGGGGCCATAGCTCAGCTGGGAGAGCGCAACACTGGCAGTGTTGAGGTCAGCGGTTCGATCCCGCTTGGCTCCACCAATTTCTAGTCCCCTTCGTCTAGTGGCCTAGGACTCCGCCCTTTCACGGCGGCAACAGGGGTTCGAACCCCCTAGGGGACGCCAATAAGGCTTTTCGGTTAGTCCGCCGGAACGCCATCAAAAAAACCGCCTCCGGGCGGTTTTTTTTGTGCCTGAAAAAAAGAGGTTGAGCGAATCGTTCGCCCAACCTCGCCATAGCCGAACGCCTAGCGTTCGGCTATGGCGCCTTTGCCCACACCCTCGTAGGCCTTCACGCGGATCGTATCGTTGGGGAAGGTCTGTTTGAGCGTGTTGGCAATGTGGGCGGCAATAAACTCCACCGTGGTATCGGTGTCGAGCATATAAACCCTGTCTTCCGGCAGCGTCAGAGCGAATTCTCCCTGATTCGCTTCGTATTCGAAGGTAACGTAGTGGGTTCCATCCGCCGCTACTTTCCGTTGCACCACATCTTCTTCCGAACCCACGTAGATGTCCTGCCAGAGCTTTGCCCACTGTCGCTCCTGGTCATAGTCCCTGTGACCATTGCGTTCGATCCGAATGGGAGAGCGATGACCATGGGCAATCCTCTGACAGTTTCCCAGGTGCTTTTTCAGGCCGTGGACGTAATGATAGTAAGCTCCCTCGATCACCTCCTCCCGCAGATTGATGGACACGGAGGTGACGTTGGAGGGAAGGACCGCCATCAATTCCTGCTCAAGCAGGGCTGCAACCGCGGAGGGGACAACCTGCCGTGTCGGCAGCCAGACCACCGCTTCTTCTGGTGAACGGTGAACGATCCGACGGCCATCTTTCAGGGTCCAGTAGAAGGTATCCGGATGATCTTCCGAGGGGACGAAACCCTCATACTCCCTCGGCACCACCAGGCGGTGGTCTACCCGCTCGTCGATGACGCGTTTGATCGTGCGCTTGACGTTGCTGAAGTCGAACACCATGCCTTGCTCATCGAGTTCTCCGCCGAGCACGACGTCGGTAATCCAGCTTTCGCCGACAAGGCCGCGTTGGCCGTCCAGATAGGCAAAATCGATGACGGTCAGGTTGTCAACAAACAGGTGGTCCATTGGAAATCCGGCAGGGGGTGATTGATTGATGGGCGGATTCTAGCAAAAATCCGGGTATTGGGCAGTGAGCATCCCTCCTGTCTCGTTTTTCAACGCATCTGGGTGGCTGACTATCATCACTAGAGAACCCTGTATTGCCGCGATTCCGGCCCTGGTGCTCGCGGCCGGCGCCTCAAGGCGACTGGGGCGTCCCAAAGCGCTGCTCGATTTGCCAGGGGGAGACGGCACATTGCTGGAGGGGGCGGTCGCGCAGGCCCGCCTGCTGACGCCTGAGGTTCGGGTTGTCGTGGGGGCGGGGTATCCCCGGCTATGGTTTCGATCCGGGGCACAGCCTTCGCGGTGGATTGTCTGCCGGCAATGGCAGGAGGGGATGTCGGCTTCCCTCAAAGCCGGTCTGCGAAGCTTCGGGCCGCGCCCGGTGGGTGTCTATGTGCTGGTGGTGGATCAGCCCTTGCTGGATCCGGCGGCGTTGCGGGCGTTCGCCGAGCGGGTCCGGCGCAATCCGGGCCAGCCATGGGCGGCCGATTACGGCGGGAAACCCGGTGTCCCCGCGTTTATCCCCCGTTCATTGTGGGGCCGGGTTTTCGGGCTGCACGGCGACCGCGGTGCCGGGCGCCTGTTATCGGAATGGCGGGCGGGGCGCTGTGACGTGCCGGGGGTAAACGACGATGTCGATACCGAAGAAGACTGGCGTCGGATCCGGCAGCAATTTAGCCGAACAGGCCGGCTAGCCAGGCAATTCCGACGCTGAACACGCCCAGACTGATGGCAAGGCCTACGGTGTAGGCTTTTGAATTGGCCGCCCGCTGCTGGGCAACGAACTGATCAATGGTCCGTTGCGCGATGTCTTCAGCGGTTTCCCGGGAGATTTCGTGCGCCTGCTGGATCGCCTCGGACTGAAGGGTTTGCCAGAACTCGGTATCGATGGTCTGAACGCTGGTGATGTGGTCCTTGAGTTCGGCCATGTGCTCCGGGGTAAATCCGGAATTGCGTTTGAATTCCTTGGTGAGCTCCGCGAACTCGCGGGCGACATTCAGGTTCACTTCCGCCGCGACCTCGTCCCTGAGATGCCGGGTACGCTGATCCACGAGTTCCCCGAGTTCGGCCAGCCTGGTTTCGACAGCCGCCTCCTGTTTGCTCCGGGTTTCGTCCAGGGCTCTCTTGAGGTGATCGTACTGCTCGTCGAACAGGTCACTCAGCAATTCGTGCAGGCGATTGTTGATGTGGGTCTTGACCGCAGAACGGGCGATCTGCTCGATCAGATCGCTGGTCAGGGGAACCACATTCTGCCCGTTATGTCCGCTCATGGTGTCGGTCTCACTTTTCGGGGACAGCTCCACAGACGCGTCCGTGGCAAGATCGGCGGAGTCGGTATCCGGTTCTGAGGCAAGGTCGGTCATGACGCCCGTAGGAAGATTGCCTTCCTCGACGTCGCTGGCAAGCTGGTCCAGTACGAGGCTGAGGCCTTCGGTATGCGGCGGTTTGGTCAGGATGTTGTAGACCCCGAAATTTCTGGCCTCTTCCATGAATGACGACGATTTCTTCGACGTGCACATGATGATGGGGATAGCCGCAGTGTCCGGGTTGCCCTTGATGGCCTTGGTCGCTTCCACGCCGTTCATGCCGGGCATGAGGTGGTCCATGAAGATCACGTCCGGGCGATCGTGGCTGTTGAGGAAGTCCAGTGCTTCCTCTGCCGATCCCGCCATGTTGACCTCCATATCGCGCCCTTCGAGCAGTTTGCTCAGTGCAAACCGGGCAACCTTGGAATCGTCGACCAAAAGCGCATTTTTGATGGCCATGTCACTACCTCAACCTGTTACTGCAAACGCGTGGGTTACCGGGCCTGGGGTCACCAGCCCTCCAGTTTCGGGCATTGGGTCGCCCGATAGCTTTTATCCCGGTAACACACGCCGGGTTCCGTGGTGCGTGCGGTGAAGATCTCTCCCGCCGCCGTGGTCAGCCGAACCTGTCCATAGGGTTCGCCATTTTTGAAGGTCGCTTCGATGGAGCTGCCATTGGGATTGCTCAGCGTTCCCTTGCCATGGAACTTGCCCTCGATGAATTGCCCTTCGTACTTCTTGCCATCCGCGAAAATCTCGGTGCCCGTGCCATTGTAAGCGCCGTCGGAGAACTCGCCCTCATAATGGCGACCGTTGGGGTAGGTGAGCGTACCCTGGCCGTGGAAGCGGTTATTACGGAAGCCACCGACGTACAGCATGCCGTCTGCTGTGGTGAGCGATCCCTGTCCGTTCAGTTCGCCCCCTTGCCAGTGCCCTGTCAGAATGTCGCCATTGGCCCGGGTCAGCGTGCCTTTTCCGTCGAATTGGCCGGCCACGAACTCACCGGTGTATTCGGAGCCGTCCGCACCGTGCCACACGCCTTCGCCCTGCCACTGGCCCTTGACCCAGTCGCCGTCGTAGCGGGTGCCGTCCGGGTATTCGGCTTTGCCTTTACCCTCGAACTTGCCGTCGACAAAGTGCCCTTCGTAATGCAGCCCGTCGTTCCCCTGGTATTGGCCCTCACCGGTTTTGACACCACCTACCCAGGTGCCGTCCTGGTAATTGACCCGGGTGTATTTCTCCAGCTCACCGACCAGCGTGGTCTGGTCACCGGCGGAGAGCTTCACGGTTTGCTCCCACGGGCGATAGCCAGGCTTGGCAATGGCAACGTCGTAGGTACCCGGTTTCAGCTCAAGTTCCAGGCGCGTCGCCCCATAATCCTTGCCGTTGATGGTGACCTGATCGCCATAGACGTTGGATCGCAATACCAGCAGGCCTGTCGTTGGTTCGGGGTCGGCTGGTGCCGGGCTTTCTGCAGCATCGGGAAGCAGCGCGTCGGCGGATTCCGCGACGGCAAGGGCCTGGTTGTCGGCATCTGGGTCCGGGATGCTGAACGGCTCAGCGATGGGTTTTTCCGGCGCCGGTGCGGGCGCCGGTTCCGGGGCTGGCCGGATCGGTTGTTCTGCCACTTGATCCGACTGCTCCGGGGCGACGGTCTGCGTCCGGGAGACGGAACGACTGGGATCAACTTTGTGTTCTGGCTCGGGGTCAGGCTGTTGCCGTGCGATCTGATCAGAGGGGGCGGGCAGGCCGGAGGCTGCCTGTTCATCCCGCATCGACGCGAAGCCGGCGGTCACAAGAAGCATCAGCGCCAGGGCATTGATGAACAGAAGTGGTCTGAAATCGACCATGGAGGAACCCCTTGATCCTTTATTCCCGAATCGTGTGTTACCTCCTCATCTTAACCAGTGCTTGCAACCTTATGTAACAGAAAGTGACTGAAGTTTATGAGAATGCAGGCCAAATCACACTTTGTCCGGAAGCTTGTCATGATTGAGCTGTTCCCAGGATCTCATGTACACATCGGCTTCATATTCATAGGGTGACCGGAACGGTGTCAGGACGAAATCGAACACCAGGAAGAAGAAGCCAATGGACGCCCAGGCAATAGCCAGCGTACTGATAGTGGTGGCCTGGACTTCGGGATTGGCGTTCACGAAGTTTTCCAGCAGGGGGATCAGGTCGGCGGCCATGGCGACCGGGTTGAAGCTCGCCATGACAAAGGGAAGCCAGAAGGCAATGAAGACCGGGAAAAACCCGAAGGACCACAGAAGCCGTCTCAGGAGGTAGATGCCGGCTTCCCGCCAGAACCGTTGACGGACCTCCGGTACTTTGCGGATCTGCTCAAGGTAGCGGCGGCGTTCGGACCAGTAGGCGGCCACCTCCGGTGCTTCGATGTGGCGGGTCTGTGAGGTGGATTGCGTCATGGATCGGGGAACTGCCTTATCGCTTCTGGACTGTGCATGATAATCGATACTACGTGTTACCCTACAAGTCTCCATTTGTTTAATGACAGGATAGATTGAATGGCTGCAGTGATCGAGAACGCAACGCATCCGGCCTTTGAGAAGCTCCGCAGTCACCGGATCGGCACCCTGAACCTTGAGGTTGAGGAGTATCGCCATAAAAAGACAGGGGCGCGGCACCTGCATCTTGCGGCAGATAATGACGAAAACGTGTTTTTCGTGGCTCTGCGTACCTTCCCGATGGACTCCACCGGTGTGGCGCATATCCTCGAGCACACCGCTCTGTGCGGCAGTGAGAAGTTCCCGGTGCGGGACCCGTTCTTCATGATGATCCGCCGCTCGCTCAACACCTTCATGAACGCCTTTACCAGCAGTGACTGGACGGCGTACCCGTTTGCGAGCATGAACCGGAAGGATTTCGACAACCTGTTGTCCGTCTATCTTGATTCGGTCTTTTTCTCATCACTCGATCCGCTGGATTTTGCCCAGGAAGGACACCGGCTGGAATTCGAGAAACCGGAGGACCCGACGACCGATCTGGTCTATCGCGGTGTTGTCTACAACGAGATGAAAGGCGCCATGAGTTCGCCGACGTCGCAGCTCTGGCAGAACCTGAGCAGCAACCTGTTCCCGACCACCACCTACCATTACAACAGCGGTGGTGAGCCGGACCATATTGTTGATCTGTCCTATGACGATCTGGTGCGTTTCTATCGGCATCACTACCATCCCAGCAATGCCATTTTCTGTACCTACGGCAATATTCCGGCCCACGAACATCACGAACGTTTTGAAGAACTGGCGCTGAAACGGTTCGACCGGCTGGACATCGAGCTGCCTGTCCGGGACGAAAAGCGGATTTTCTCTCCGGTGCGGGTCGAGCAGGGCTATGCCGTCAATGAAGGCGAAGGAACGGAGAGCAAGACCCACATCGTGATGGGCTGGTTGCTGGGCCACAGTTTTGACCTTCTGGAAAACATGGAAGGGCAGCTCCTGTCGGCGGTATTGCTCGAGAACAGTGCCTCACCCCTGATGCGGGCGCTGGAAACCACAGATATCGGGCACGCACCTTCGCCAATGTGTGGACTGGAAGATTCCAACCGCGAGATGACGTTTGTCTGCGGCATCGAGGGCAGCGAACCGGAAAAGGTACAGGAGCTGGAAACCCTCATTGAAAGCACTCTGCAACGGGTGGCCGACGAAGGTGTCAGCGAGGAGCGGCTGGAAGCGATTCTGCATCAGCTGGAGTTGCATCAGCGTGAAATCGCCGGGGACCAGTTCCCGTACGGCCTTCAGCTGATCATGAGCGCCATCGCGCCGATGGTTCACGGAGGCGATCCGGTGGAATTGCTGGATCTGGAGCCGGTGCTGGCGACCCTGCGTGAGAAAATCAAGGACCCGGGATATGTGCCGGATCTGGTCCGCCGCAAACTACTGGACAATCCGCATCGGGTCACCCTGACCCTGCGCCCGGACGAGAAACTGGAATCCCGTCGTCAGCAGGCGATTCGGGAGGCGCTGGCGAAGCGCAAGGCGGCGCTGTCGGAGGAAGAAAGCCGGCAGATTGTGGCGCGGGCCCGGGCGCTTGAAGAACGCCAGATGCGCAAGGATGACGATTCCATCCTGCCCAAAGTCGATCTTTCCGACGTGCCGCTGCAACTGCCCGAACCCGAGAGCCGGTACGACGGTGACATTGCCGCTACTGTCTACGCCCGGGGCACGAACGGGTTGGTGTACGAGCAGGTTGTACTGCCGGTTCCTGCACTCTCCGAGGAAGAACTGCTGATTCTGCCTTACTACACGACGCTGATATCGGAAGTGGGGTGTGGCGATCTGGATTATCTCCAGATGCAGGACCGAATTTCGGCGGAATCCGGTGGTATCAGTGCCGCATTCAGCGCCAAGGGTCGAATCGACGACACCCAGGCTGTGTCCGGATACATCATCTTCAGCGGCAAGGCGCTCGCAAGGAACCGCAATCAACTGACCCGATTGCTTCATGATGTCCACACCAGCGCGCGTTTTGACGAGCACGGCCGTATACGGGAGATCATCGCCCAGATTCGTGCGCGCCGCGTCCAGGCGGTCACCGGCAGTGGTCATGCGCTGGCCATGGGGGCAGCTTCGCAGGGCCTGAGCGCTGGAGCATGGCTCGCTTACCGGCTGGGTGGCCTGGCTGGCATCCGGGGCACCAAAACGCTGGATGACGCTCTGAACGATCCCGCGGAGCTGGAAGCGTTCTGCAATAAGCTGGCGGCACTTCACGACAGGATCCGGAATCAGCAGCGGCAGTTCCTGGTTATTGGTGAGGAGGCCGAGCTGGCCCCGATGGTTGACGATCTCAAATCCTGCTGGCAGGGCGAGCAGAAGGGAAGTGAAGAAACCTGGAAGATGGATCCGGTGGACTACACGACCCGCGAAGCCTGGCTGACCTCGACTCAGGTGAACTTCTGCGCCCGGGCCTACCGGACCGTGCCGGTGGATCATCCGGATGCGGCGGCATTGACGGTGTTGGGTGGTTTCCTGCGCAACGGCTATCTGCATCGCGCGATCCGGGAAAAGGGCGGTGCCTATGGCGGTGGAGCCGGCCAGGACAGTGTGAACGGCGTGTTCCGGTTCTTCTCCTATCGGGACCCCCGACTTGCCGAGACGCTGGAGGACTTCGACAAGGCGCTCGACTGGCTGCAGGAAACCGAGCACGAGTACCAGGAGCTGGAGGAGTCCATCCTGGGCGTTATCGGCCAACTGGATCGGCCCCGTTCTCCGGCTGGGGCAGCACGGCATGCGTTTCACAACAAATTGTTCGGTCGCACACCGGAGCAGCGCGCGAGGTTCCGCGAGCGTGTTTTGTCGGTGACGCTTGACGATCTGAAGCGGGTGGCCAACACCTGGCTCAAGCCCGGGCAGGCCAGCACGGCAGTAGTGACCAGTACCGACAACCGCGCCAGAGTGGAAGCATTGGAGCTTGATATTCAGGAGCTCTAGGCCGGATGAAAAGCGGGGCCAGAGGCAATCGACCTCTGACCCCGTGTCCCGCTCAATACGCGTACCTTACCGGTGGCGTTTGAGGCCCGTGGTCACCATGATACGGGTGGATATTTCCTCGACCGAATAGGCAGTGGTGTTCAGATACGGAATCCGTTCCCGTCGGTACATCAGTTCGATTTCTTCCACTTCGTGCATACACTGCTGAATCGATGAATAACGGGAATTCGGCCGCCGCTCATTGCGGATGGTTGCGAGACGCTCCGGATCGATGGTCAGGCCAAACAGCTTTTCCCGATGGGGTCTGAGCGTGCCCGGCATCCGCTGATCGGCGAGGTCTTCCTCGGTAATGGGGTAGTTGGCGGCCTTGATACCGTACTGCAACGCAAGGTAAAGGCAGGTGGGTGTTTTGCCGCTGCGCGATGCCCCGATCAGAATCAGGTCCGCCTCGTCGTAATACCGGGTCCTGGCCCCGTCGTCGTTATCCAGTGCGAAGTTCACGGCGTTGATCCGGCGCTCATAGCTGCCGGAATGATTGATCGCATGACTCTTGCCGACACTGTAGGACGATGACGATTGCAGTTCCTGCTCCAGCGGATTCAGGAAGGTTCCGAAGATGTCCACCATGAAGCCGTCGGCGCGGGAAATAATATCCCGGATCTGGCTGTCCACGATGGTATCGAAGACCAATGGGCGATCGCCGTCGATTTCGGCGGCCTTGTTGATGCGGGTTACCATCTCCCGGGCTTTCTCTTCATCGTCGATGTAGGGCACCGTGACCCGTTCGAAATCAATCTTCTCGAATTGGGCCAGAAGGGAGTGACCGAGCGCTTCCGCGGTCAGGCCCGTGCCGTCGGATATAAAGAAGGCAGTGCGTTTCATGCTGTTGTATCCCAGTTCAAATTTTCCGGTGAGGCCGCAAGGTCCCTAGGTAATTTCCGCAGGTTAAAGTATCATACACGCCAAGTTCGAGACTCCGCAGTGGATATTGCCCGCATTTGCCGCTGAATATCGCTGGACCGGTTATGCTCTTTGCTTCACAGACTCAAGGGAGACGTGCTTTGGAAGATTACATCATCTGGTTTGACCACCTCGGAATGTCGGATGTCGACCGGGTCGGCGGAAAGAATGCCTCTCTGGGCGAAATGATCAGTAATCTCGCCAATGCCGGTGTTACCGTGCCTGGTGGTTTTGCCACGACGGCTCATGCCTATCGCGAGTTTCTGGCCACCGACGGGCTCAAGGACAAGATCGACGAGGCGCTGGACAAGCTTGATGTAAACGACGTGAACGAGCTGGCCCGGGTCGGCTCACAGATTCGTCAGTGGATTATCGACACCGATTTCCCGGAGGTTCTGGACCAGTCTCTCAAAGAGGCTTACGCCAAGCTGCAGAACGGTAACGAGCATATGGCCGTGGCCGTTCGGTCATCCGCAACCGCCGAGGATCTGCCGGATGCCTCGTTTGCCGGCCAGCAGGAGACTTTCCTGAATGTGGTCGGGCTGCAGCAGGTGCGGCGTTCGGTCAAGGAGGTATTTGCCTCACTGTTCAATGATCGCGCCATCTCCTACCGGGTGCATCACGGATTTGATCACAAGCTGGTGGCACTGTCTGCCGGTATCCAGAAGATGGTGCGCAGTGAAACTGCCGCCAGTGGCGTAATGTTCACGCTGGACACAGAATCCGGATTCCGCGACGTGGTGTTCATTACCGCTTCCTACGGGCTCGGTGAAACCGTTGTCCAGGGTGCGGTCAACCCGGACGAATTCTACGTCCACAAGCCGACTCTGGCCGCGGGCCGCCCGTCCGTTCTACGCCGCAATCTGGGCAGCAAGGCGATCAAGATGGTCTATCATTCCAATCCGGATGAAGGCGAGTTCGTCGAGACCGTGAAGGTTGCCCACGAAGATCGTGACCGTTTCTCCATTACCGATGCGGAAGTGGAAGAACTGGCCAAGCAGGCGATGATCATCGAGAAACACTATGGCCGGCCGATGGATATCGAGTGGGCGAAAGACGGTGATGACGGCCGGATCTATATCGTTCAGGCCCGTCCGGAGACGGTGAAGAGCCGTGCCTCCGCCAACGTTATGGAACGTTACCTGCTGAAAGAGACCGGTAAGGTTCTGGTTGAAGGCCGGAGTATCGGGCATAAGATCGGCAGCGGCCCGGTCAAGATCATTACCAGCATCAACGAAATGGATCGGGTGCAGCCCGGTGACGTTCTGGTGACGGACATGACCGATCCGGATTGGGAGCCGGTCATGAAGCGGGCTTCCGCGATTGTGACCGATCGTGGTGGCCGGACCTGCCACGCAGCCATTATTGCCCGTGAACTGGGTATTCCGGCGGTTGTCGGTTGCGGTGATGCGACCGAAATCCTGAAGGATGGCCAGCAGGTCACTGTGTCCTGCGCCGAGGGCGATACCGGCATGATCTACGAGGGCGCACTGGACTTCGAACTGCGTGAAAACACCGTGGATTCAATGCCGAACATCCCGTTCAAGATCATGATGAACGTGGGTAACCCGGACCGGGCGTTTGATTTCCAGGCGTTGCCGAACGAGGGCGTTGGCCTGGCCCGTCTGGAATTCATCATCAACCGGATGATTGGCGTTCACCCGAAGGCACTGCTCAATTTCGACGGGCTGCCACGGGACATCAAGCAAACCGTCGAAAAACGGATTGCCGGTTACTCATCGCCGGTCGACTTCTACGTGGACAAGCTGGTGGAGGGTATCTCCACGCTGGCCGCAGCGTTTGCGCCGAAGAAGGTCATCGTCCGTCTGTCGGACTTCAAGTCCAACGAGTACGCCAACCTGATTGGCGGTACCCTGTACGAGCCGGATGAGGAAAACCCGATGCTGGGCTTCCGCGGCGCATCCCGCTACATTTCCGACACCTTCCGCGACTGTTTCGAGCTCGAATGCCGTGCCCTCAAGAAGGTGCGTAACGACATGGGCCTCACCAACGTGGAGGTGATGGTGCCGTTCGTCCGGACCGTGGGCGAGGCCGAGCAGGTGGTGAATCTGCTGGCGGAAAACGGCCTGAAGCGGGGCGACAACGGACTTCGGGTCATCATGATGTGTGAGCTTCCGGCCAATGCGTTGCTGGCGGACCAGTTCCTTGAGCATTTCGACGGCTTCTCCATCGGCTCCAATGACCTGACCCAGCTGACCCTGGGTCTGGATCGGGATTCCGGTATCATTGCCCACCTTTTTGATGAGCGGAATGACGCGGTCAAGGCCCTGCTTTCCAATGCCATTCAGGCGTGTCGGAAGGCTGACAAGTACATCGGTATCTGTGGCCAGGGGCCGTCTGACCATCCGGATCTGGCGAAGTGGCTGATGGACCACGGGATCGATTCTGTGTCCCTGAACCCGGATTCGGTCCTCGATACCTGGTTCTTCCTGGCTGACGAGAAGATCGACTGAATTCACTTGAGGAAAATGGAGAGTAACGCAGTGACTGATATCGTAACCCCGGACCTGTGCGACGAATTTCCGGAAGTGCAGGTGGTTGAGCCCGGCTTCAACAACTATGGCGGTATCAAGGCGTTTGGCGGTGAAATCGTGACCGTCAAGTGCTTTGAAGACAACTCTGTGGTGAAGGAACAGGTGGGTCAGCCCGGAAACGGGCGGGTCATGGTGGTCGACGGTGGGGCTTCACGCCGTAACGCGCTTCTCGGTGATATGCTGGCTGAGAAGGCGGCCAGCAACGGCTGGGCAGGCCTGATCATCTACGGTTGCATCCGCGATGTGGACGAGATTGGCCAGACCGAGCTGGGCGTTCAGGCTCTGGGTACGATTCCCCGGAAGACCGAAAAGCGGGGTATCGGCGATCTGAATGTGCCGGTAACCTTCCATGGCGTTACCTTCTACCCGGGACAGTACGTCTACGCGGACAACAACGGCATCGTGGTGTCTGAAAAGCCGTTGGTGTAACCGTCTGGTCTGACGCGCTCCAACAAAAAAGGCGGCCAACTGGCCGCCTTTTTTGTTATCGGGTCACTTCGATGATATTCGTGCCCAGAAGGAATCCGTCTCCCTCCGGTTCGCAGCGAACCACCTCGCAGATCGCCTCCAGTGGTGGGAACTGATCGCTCGATGGCTTGAGAACGGTGTTCAGTTCCTCCCCGATGGCAACCTGTTGTTGCACGAAGAGTTGCATCCCGGTGGCGCTCAGGTCACGACAGGTTCCGGTAATGGTGTTCCCGGAGCTGTCCGTGATCTCGATAGAGCTGTTCACCTGCATGCGGTGGAAGTCACGCTTTTCCGAATAGTCCTTCATCGTTTATGCCCAGTTGTCGGTTTTCCTTGTCGGTTTGAGCATCGGAATGATCAGGGCCAGGAGTACGCCACCGAAAACCAGTCCGGCTCCCAGAAGCATGAAGTCAGATTCTTTACTGGCTTCAAGCCGTTCCTTTTCAGCGGTGAGCACTTCCAGATCGTTGCGAAGTTTCTGGTTTTCCTGGCTCAACTCGCGGTTCCGACGGTCCAGATTAATGGAATCCGCGGCCACTTTCTTGATCCGCGTGAGTTCCTTCTGGAGTTCCTGAGACCGATCGGACAGGTTGGATTCGGCACTTTCGAGCTTGTCCCTCTCATCCGTTACTTTGGACAGCTGTTCCTTGGCCTGGGAAAGCTCTTTTCGGGTCTGTTCAAGCTGCCGGTTGGCCTGCTTGAGGCGATCCGCTGCAATGGGCGTATTGCTCAGGTATTGGCTTGAAACCCAGCCCTCAGTGCCTTTCGGCGTGCGGACCTTGGTGTACCCGTCGCCTTCCTGGAGGACTTCGAGTGCGGTGCCACTGGGCAATGCGTTCTCGATGATCCGGTATTGGGTTCCCGCTCCGGATCGCACCGGGAGATAGAGCTTGTCGTCTACCCAGACAGTCCGGGCTTGCGCGGCTTGAATGCTGGTAATGATGAGTAACAGACCAATGAGCAGTCGAAAAGGCGTCACGGATTACGTTCCCTGCGTTTGACGATTAAAAGATGATCAGATTTTAAGGCCGCAATTTTGTCACAGATGACCGGCCAATCAAGCTGGCCACCATTACAATACGCTCATTCAACAGAGGTCACGGCAAAACCAGCTTGAACGGTTTTACGGTGACTTTCTGGTAAACCCCTGCCTCGACGTAGGGATCCTGATCCGCCCATGCCTGAGCCGACTCCAGGGAATCGAATTCGGCGACCACCAGGCTACCCGTAAAGCCGGCTTCGCCGGGATCCGGAGAGTCAATCGCAGGATGAGGGCCGGCAATCAGCAATCGCCCTTCGGCCTTGAGGGCCTCAAGTCGCTCAAGGTGTGCAGCTCGGGCCGTTTTGCGAAACGGCAGGCTGTTTTCAACATCTTCGCTGATGATAGCGTAATACATCGTATTCTCCGATCAGTGCTCGGGAGCCAGCAGAGGCTCCCGGACAATACAGATTGAGGCGAGGCTGATAGACTGCAGTGAGCTAGCGCACTGCGCCTATCAACCGATCCGGAATTTATCGTGACTATACCGCAACCCCCGTCTTTGTGCATTGATCTGCATTGCCATAGTACCGCCTCGGATGGCGCTCTCTCGCCAGGCGAGCTGGTTGCCCGGGCTGGCGAGCGCGGTGTCAGTCACCTGGCGCTGACGGATCACGATACTGTGGGCGGTCTTGAAGAGGCCAGGGCGGCCGCAGCCGAAAGGTCTGTGGTTCTGATCAATGGGATCGAGCTGTCCTGTCTCTGGAAGGGACGCACGATTCACATTGTCGGCCTGGATTTTGATGCCGATGAACGGGCGTTCCAGTCATGTGTTCATCAGCAGACCGAGAACCGTTGGGCCCGGGCGGCAATGATTGAGGAGCGCCTCAGTCGGCTCAGGGTTTCCGGCTTGCTTGACCGGGCCACAGCGAAGGCGGGGGGAGAGGTGCCCGGTCGCCCGCATTTTGCCGAGGTTCTGGTTGAGGCCGGAGTGGTGCGCAATCCCGCACAGGCGTTCAAGCGATATCTTGGTGCGGGCAAGCCAGGCGATGTACGTTCCTACTGGCCTGATCTGGAAGAGGTGGTGGAGTGGATTGTCGCGGCCGGTGGTATTGCTGTTTTGGCGCATCCGCGAAAGTACAAGCTGACAGCAACCAAGCTGCGGGACCTCACGCGGGATTTTATGGAGGCGGGTGGTCGCGGCATCGAGGTGGTAACGTCCGGCCAGTCCAGCGGTGATCTCGGTTTTCTCGCCGACCTGTGTTTCCAGAAAGGGCTGTGGGCCTCTCAGGGAAGTGATTTCCACTTTCCCGGTGCACCCTGGTGTGAGTTGGGTCATATCATGAAAATGCCAGACCGGCTGGAGCCGGTCTGGCATCATTTCAGAACACCTGTTTCTGTGGAGCCCGAACTTGATCAGTCCGGAGCGTGAAACAGGAGGTAGAGGTCGGTCACCGAGTCCGGAATGGCGTCCGCCATCTGACGTGACAGCTTCTCGCTGTTGCGGACTTTCTGGAAGTCCTCGTCATCGAACAGGCCGGAGAGGGTCAGCATCGGTACCAGCAGGTCTGCTGTCTCCTCCTCGCTGGCTGCTTCGACCCAATCCTCCTCGTGTTCAAGGAAGGTGTCGACAAAGCCGGCACACCAGTTTTCCAGTGCGTTCATCGGATCGCCGTCTTCCGGCTCGGGGAGTTCCAGTGCCTGTCCCATATCCAGAGAGTGGGCCAGCTCTTCCGCCAGTTTGGTGACGCAGCGCCCGAACACCTCCGGAATACCCTGGTCAGGCACCTGGTCGGTGCCTGTGGCCAGCCGGAAGATGGCTTGCGTATCCAGAGCGACCGGCCCGACGACGCTGGCGCAAACAACCCCGTGCAGGCCAAAGAAATCCAGGGCATCATCCCCCCAGGGCTCCGCAAACAGAATGTCTTCCAGCGCTTCGATCTCGGTATTGGACAGCATTAATTAATTACTCCCAGCCTTTTTGGCTTCTTCCGCGGCACGTTGCCGACGGCGTACCTCTCTCGGATCATTGTAGGCTCGTCCGGGCGTGACCGGCAGGTCCAGCTCGGGCTTGCCACTTTCACCCTGGATGATCCTGGGGGCCTCGGACGACTTGGGTTCCGGGGCCTTCTGCTCCTGGGTGGCTGGCGCAGTCGAGGGCTGCTGAGGCGCCGCGGCGGACTCTTCCTTCGCCGGCTTCTCGTTGGCCTTCTCTGCGTTTGCCTGTACAGACGATTGGCTGGATTCCTCGGGTTTGGAAGCCGGTTTTTTCTCAGCTTCTGTTACCTTGGCTGCCGTGTCAGCGTCGGGCGAACCAGTCTTCGCTTTCGGCTTGGGTTCACCGGCCTCAGATTCAACGGATTTCGCCTTGGCAGGTTCGTCCGTCGGCTTGCTGACGGGCTTTTCGCTGCTTTCGGATGCCTTTGCGTTCGGTTTTTCCGCGGGCTTCGGGCTTTCCTCCGCCTTCATCGGCTGGTCGGCCTTGGCATCCTTCGGCTTCTCGGACTTCGGGGCTTCGGACCGGGCTGATTCACTTTTCTCCGGTGCCTTGGCCTGTTTGGCGGTTTCAGGGCCCGCTTTTTCATCGGAGGCCGCTTGGGCCTTTTCCGACCCGGCAGGCTGCTCCTTGTTCGTTCCGGTCGCTTTATTCTCCGTGCGAGCCTTGCTCTCACCAGCTTGTGATTCCTTGCCGGGTGCCGCCGTTTCCGGGGCTTTCTGCTCCGGTTTTCCGGAATCAGGTTTGGATGAGGACGCGGCCTTCTTGGGTTCCGGTGCCTTCGAATCGGCTACGGGCGCCTTTTCCTTTTCTGTTCCTTTATCCGATGCTGTCTCAGGCTGAGTGTCCTTCTGGTGCTTTTCGCTCCGGGCGGACTTCCGTTCCGCTGGCGTGCTCGAAGGCGCGTCGGCCGGCGAACCATCGCGATTTCTCTGGCGACGGGGCTTGCGGCGCTTGTCTTCGGAGCCGTTTACTTTGCCACCCTGATCTTTCGGACCTTTGTGATCCTTCTGGTCCTTCTGATCTTTCTGGTCCTGGCCCTTCGCCTGTTGCTGGTCCCTGGTATCCTTCTGGTCCCGTGATGGCTTGTTGCGGCCCTGGCTGCGACCTTTGTTGTCCTTCCGGCTGTTGTCGCTGCTCTTGTCCTGCGACTTGTCAGCGGAACCCTGGCGGCCCTGTGCACTGCGGTTCTGGTCATCGTTCCGGTTGCGACCCCGGTTCCGGCCGCGATTGTCATCGTTGCGCGACTGCTGCTGGCCGCCCTGGCGACGATCAGCACCACTGCGCTTGTCGCCGGAGTTCTGATCTTCCCGGGCTACGCGGGATTTGCGGCGGTCCTGCCGACCCTGGTTGCGGCGATCTTCCCGGGTAGGGCGCCTGTTCTGGGTTTGCTGTTCAGTCTGATCTTCCTCGCCATTGAAGAAGCAGGCGATTTTGCGTCCGAGGCGACGGAAAAGACCTTCTTCCTGAGCGCCGTTACCAGCGTCCTCGGCTTTGGCAGCCGGTGCAGGTGCCGGAGCGCTGGGCCGAATGGCTTTCACTGCGGCCTGCTCGCGGACGGGTTTATCGGCGCTTGGCGCTTCGAAAATTTCCTCTTCGCGTACCGTGTATTCCTGGGCCACCTGATGGCTGGAGATGTGCTCCGGCGTCGCTTCATCCAGACGCATCCGGATAATCTCAAAATGCGGCGTTTCCATGTGCGGAACCGGAACCACGACCACAGAGACGTTCTGTCGGGCTTCGATGTCGGCGAGTTGCTTGCGCTTCTCGTTCAGCAGGAACGTCGCAACAGACACGGGGACAACGGCTCGAACTTCGCCGGTTTTTTCCTTGGACGATTCTTCATAGATCAGTCGCATGATGCTCAGGGCCAGCGACTCGATGCCCCGAATGGTGCCCTGGCCTTCACAGCGAGGGCAGACTTCGCTCCGGGTTTCGCCGAGGGAAGGCCGCAGACGCTGGCGCGACATTTCCAGAAGCCCGAACCGGGAGATCTTGCCGACCTGAACTCTTGCTCGATCCAGTTCCAGCGCTTCACGCATTTTCTGCTCGACTTCGCGCTGGTGCTTGGCCGGCGTCATGTCGATAAAGTCGATGACGATCAGGCCCCCCATATCCCGGAGGCGAAGCTGACGGGCAATTTCCTCGGCGGCCTCCAGGTTGGTCTGCAGCGCGGTCTCTTCGATGTCATGCCCCTTGGTGGCGCGGGAGGAGTTGATATCGATCGATACCAGCGCTTCGGTGGGGTCGATGACGATGGAACCGCCGGACGGGAGTTTGACTTCCCGTTCGAAGGCGGTCTCGATCTGGCCTTCAATCTGGTAGCGGCTGAACAGCGGGATTTCGTCCTTGTACAGCTTGATCTTGTTCTCGAATGTCGGCATGACGGCCCGGACGAAGCTGAGTACGTCTTCGTAGACGTTCTCGGCGTCGATCAGTACTTCACCGATGTCCTGCCGGAGGTAGTCCCGGACCGCGCGGATGATGACGTTGCTTTCCTGGTGAATCAGGAACGGAGCCTTGCGCTCGCTGGCTGCCTGGGTGATGGCTTCCCAGAACTGTACGAGGTAGTCCAGGTCCCACTGGAGTTCTTCGGTGGTGCGACCGATTCCTGCAGTGCGGACAATGATGCCCATCGACTTGGGTACCTGAACGTTGCTCATGGCTTCCTTGAGCTGAGCCCGTTCCTCGCCCTCAATGCGGCGTGAAATGCCACCGGCACGGGCGTTGTTTGGCATCAGCACCAGGTAGCGGCCGGCAAGGGAAATGAACGTGGTGAGGGCTGCGCCCTTGTTTCCCCGTTCTTCCTTGTCCACCTGCACGATGACTTCCTGGCCTTCGGCAACCACATCCTTGATGTTGATCTTGCCTTCGATCTGGCCGGGAGACTTCTTGAAGTATTCCTTGGAGATTTCTTTCAGCGGAAGGAAACCGTGCCTCTCGGCACCAAAATCGACAAAGGCGGCTTCCAGGCTGGGTTCAACGCGGGTGATACGGCCCTTGTAGATGTTGGCCTTTTTCTGTTCGCGGGAGCTGGATTCGATGTCCAGGTCAAACAGGCGCTGGCCGTCTACCAGGGCGACGCGCAACTCTTCGGGATGAGTTGCATTGATTAGCATTCTTTTCATGGAAAGAAAGGATTCCTGTCATTGGGTTTTGACAGAAAACCGGGGTGTTCGCATCAGCGAAGCAAAACGTGCGTGCCGCGGCCTGTTACATCGAAAGCAGCCGGCGGCCAGACCGAATCAGACCCTTATGGGGTGCGATTCCGTTGGATCGGTACCACCGCCGACGGTTCGCCTGCCTGCGGGCAGTGAAGTGTCGATTAGGGTAGGTATCTGTTGACGCATGTTGTCCAATATCTGGTTCACACAGGTGCCTGGGTCTCACGTCGTATTAGTCAGCTGGACGGCCCGGCCTTGCGTGGCATTGATTCTTCGCGATGTCGCCCGTCGGTTTTCCGTACGGTTTCTCTCTCCCGAGGCCTCAAACGGTACTCTTTCGGTCCGTTTCAGGGGATTATCGGGAGCTCTTTCGGTGCCGAAACCCCAAAAGTTGTCGGGATGCCGGCGTTCAAACTCTCTGATAGTGTCGGTATACTTCTGCCGCTCCGGCTTCTGGCTTGAACCGGCCAGGCCGTAGACAAACGACAGAGCACGCCGGAATATAACAGTATTGGGATGGCTGTTCAATCCTCCAATCATCGCTGCCGACAAGGTATCTCATGTCACGCAAGTCCGCCGAGAGGCGACAATCGTCAAACCGGTCCCGATCAGATCGTTCGGCAAAGCAGCGGCGGGACGTTCCGCCGCCTTCCGTGCCTGCAGGTTCGGTAAAGCAGGGCGTTCAGTGGGTAACCGTCGACGAAGATAACCACGACCAGCGGATCGACAACTTTCTCATGGCGCGCCTGAGAGGTGTGCCCAAGAGTATTGTTTACCGGATCATTCGCAAGGGCGAAGTGCGGGTGAACAAGGGGAGGGTACGGCCGGATACCCGTCTCCATACCGGTGATCAGGTTCGCGTCCCGCCGGTGGTTCGCAAGGAAAAGCCGGAGTCGCCCAAGCCGGGCAGTCGCGTTCAGGGGGTGGTGGAGGCGGCGGTCGTCTTCGAAGACGAGCAGGTGCTGGTGGTGAACAAGCCCTCCGGTATTGCCGTCCATGGTGGCAGTGGCCTGAGTTTCGGCTTGATCGAAGTCCTTCGGGCATCGCGCCCTGATAGCCGGTTTCTGGAGTTGGTGCACCGTCTCGATCGGGATACCTCCGGTCTGGTGATGGTGGCCAAGAAACGGTCTGCGCTGCGCTTTCTCCAGGACGAGTTGCGGCACAAGCGAATCCGCAAGTGTTACCACGCGTTGGTGTCCGGTGACTGGCCGGATGCGATCGGGAGGGTCGAGCAGCCCCTGTTGCGGTATGAGATGCCCAATGGGGAGCGGCGAGTCCGGGTGGATGCCGCCGGTAAGGCATCGTTGACCACCTTTTGTTGTCTGAGCCGGTACCAGGGGTATTCGTTGGTGGAGGCCTCTCCGGTGACCGGTCGGACCCACCAGATACGGGTCCATGCGGCCTGGGCCGGTCATCCAATTGCAGGGGATGACAAGTATATGGACGATGCCAGTATGAAGGCTTTCCGTGCGCTGGGTGGGCAGCGCCTTATGCTGCATGCCAGATCGCTGGAGTTCCGGTTGCCCGGTACAGAGCGTTCGGTCAGACTCGAGGCGGCGTACGACGAAGCGTTTGATTTTGTGCTCCGGACCCTGGAGTCGCGTAAAGCAGGACAGACAGTATGAATGTGAAAGTGGTGATTTTCGACTGGGATGGCACGCTTGTGGATTCCGTCGAGCACATTGCAGACAGCCTCCATCAGGCGGCAACGGATCTTGGGTATCCAGCCCTTGAGCGGGAAGCCTACCGGGACATTATCGGCCTGGGCATGGTCGAGGCGCTCGAGAAGCTCTATCCCGGCATTTCCCGGGAGGAGATGAAATCAATTCGCGAAGGGTACGCCGGCTACTTTTTCAGCAAGGTGACCACGCCGCAGAATGTGTTTTCCGGCATGGCCGAGGTTCTGGGAGACCTCCGGCAGTCAGGTCGCCGGTGTTCGGTCGCGACCGGCAAGAGTCGTCGGGGTCTGGAGGGTGCGCTGGAAAGCAGCGGGCTGGGCGTTCACTTTGATATCACCCGTTGTGCGGATGAAACCCGTTCCAAGCCCGATCCCCTGATGTTGCGGGAAATTCTGGATTTTTACCGGGTTGACCCGTCGGAGGCGGTGATGATTGGCGACACTCGTTATGATCTGGATATGGCGCGGCGGATCGGCATGCCCTCCATCGGTGTCGAATGGGGTGTTCACAAGCGGGATGTGCTGGGCGACTACCAGCCCCATGCGGTTGTGGAGTCGGTCGCGGAACTTCGTGATGTGTTGGGCCTGTAGCAGGGAGTTATCATGAGCGATTGGGATGAAGGCAAGCCGCCCGAGTGGGGCGATGAACCCGTGGAGCGCGAGGGAAAGGCTTCCCGTCGTGCAGGTCGGGGTCCGGCGATGCCACCCGAAAGTGGGCGGGACTGGAAGCTGATCGAAAAACTTGTCATGTCGCTGCAGGCGGAACAGCGCCGGAGCCGCCGATGGGGCATTTTTTTCAAGCTGCTGACATTCGGATATCTGTTCGCGATTTTGTTCATGATCCGCACGCCATTGATGAGTGGTCTTGAGGCCTCAGCGGGCGAGCATACTGCCGTGATCGATGTGAGCGGTCCAATCGGAGCGGAAGAAATTGCCAGTGCGGACAACCTGATTGATTCGCTGAGAACGGCCTTCGAGGACGAGGGTGCCAAGGCGGTGCTGCTCAGGATTAACAGTCCCGGTGGCAGTCCGGTTCAGTCCGGCTATGTGTATGACGAGATTCGGCGACTGCGTGAGCAATACCCGGAGAAGAAACTGTATGCCGTTATCTCCGACATTGGTGCTTCCGGTGCTTATTACATCGCATCCGCTGCTGATGAGATCTATGCCAATCGGGCCAGCCTGGTCGGTTCGATCGGCGTCATTGCCGGAGGCTTCGGGTTTACTGGTTTGATGGATAAGCTAGGCATAGAGCGACGGCTTTACACCGCGGGCAAGAACAAGGCGTTTCTAGACTCTTTCTCGCCCGAGAAGCCGGAGGAGGTCGACTTCTGGAAGTCGGTCCTTGAAAACACTCACAAGCAGTTCATTTCGGCGGTGAAGGCTGGGAGAGGTGACCGGTTGGCTGACGATCCCCGGCTGTTTACCGGCCTGGTGTGGAGTGGTGACCAGGCGAAGGATCTCGGGCTGATCGACGGGCTGGGCAGTGCCTCCTATGTGGCCCGGGAAGTGATCGGTGCCGAGAAGCTGGTCGACTACAGTCACCGGAAGTCTGCCCTGGAGGATCTGGTCGGGCAGCTTGGCGTGGCTTTCGGTGAAAGTTTTGCCGGGCAGTTGCTGGAGTCGAGGCTCCAGCTCCACTGATGTCGGCGGGCTACGTCTCCATCAGTGGGTTTCTTCCCCAGTTGCGGAGCATCTCATTCAGTGCGATGAGGGGCAGGCCGATAAGGCTGTTGGGGTCGCGCCCCTCCAGCCGGTCAAAAAGTGTGATGCCAAGTCCCTCCATCTTGAAGCTGCCGGCACAGTCATAGGGCTGTTCCCGCTTCAGGTACCGTTCGACCTCCTCCGCCGTCAATTCCCGGAAATGGGCGGTGAACGGTTCGCAGGTGATTTGCCGGGTTCCGCTTGCTGCGTCCAGCAGGCAGAGCCCGGTCAGGAAAATCACCGATTGCCCGCTGCTCTGGCGTAGCTGGCGTATTGCCGTCTCGTGATCGCCGGGCTTGTGTAGCAGTGTGCCATCCTCCAGTGAAGCGACCTGGTCGGATCCAATGATCCAGGCATCGGGATACGTTTCCACCAGCGCTGCCGCCTTGCTTTCCGCCAGGCGACGGGCAAGCTGCATCGCAGTCTCGTTGGCCTGTGGTGTCTCGTCGATGTCCGGGCTGGCTGTCTCGAAGGAAATGCCGAGTTGTTCCAGTAGTTTCCGTCGGTAAGGGGAAGACGATGCCAGTACCAGGGGGGTTGCCATTGCCACGGTCCTTTTATGGTTGAATACACTTACCTTTATGGTAACGCGACTATAAATGCCAACGAAGTCTTTGACAGAGCGGGGGCGCAGCCCTAAAATTGCGCGCCTATGTCAAAAGCGTCGAACGCCGAGTTGCCCAAGTCTGTCGATCCCTATCGGCTGGCGGAGCATAAAACCACGCTGGAGGGATTCGTTCCACTCAGCGGGCTTTCCCGTTTCCGGGAAGCGGTCCTTGGTTTCGAGGACGGTGCCGGCTGCCAGGTCAGGCTGTCATTCAGCCAGGATAGCGAGCGCCGTCGAATTGTCTCCGGCAAGCTGGACGCAACGGTGGATCTGGAATGCCAGCGTTGCATGAGCCCGATGGCGGTCAGGTTAACCTCGGATTTTGTGCTCGGACTGGTCACGACGGACGAACAGGCGCAGCAGTTGCCTCGGGATCTCGAACCCTTCCTGACGGAAGATTTCAATGCGGATCTCTGGAGTATGGTTGAGGACGAGCTGTTGCTGGTATTGCCGCCTTTTCCATTGCATGGGCTGGACGAGTGTCCGGCTCGGGAAGACCTGGAGGCGTACGAGCCCGATGGCGGTCCGGTTGAGCATGAATCACCGGCAAAAGAGAACCCGTTCAGCGTTCTGGCGGATCTCAAGAAGACAAAACATTAAGCGGTACGTGACGTTTCATTCGAAGTCAGCGTGCCAGGACGAACACACGTTTTCATTACGTTAACAGGTCAGGAGCAAAACCATGGCTGTACAGCAAAACCGAAAGACCCGTTCCAAGCGCGGTATGCGTCGCTCTCACGATGCGCTGAGCACCGCAGCTCTGTCTACCGATTCCACAACCGGTGAAGTTCATCGTCGCCATCACGTGTCTCCGGACGGCTTCTACCGCGGCAAGCAGGTAGTTGAGGCACGCGACGAGTAATTTCGTCGCAGACAGGCGCCGCCCAGTGTCGGATGGAGATACGGTGAAATCAGTCACCATTGCCATTGACGCTATGAGCGGTGACCGCGGACCTGCGATTGTAGTGTCTGCGGCACTGCGGGCGGTGCGTGAAAACGAGGCCTTGAGTATCATTCTGGTGGGAATCCGGAGTGAGCTCGAGGCTTTGTTGTCTGAAGGGCATGACCGGCTTCGCGTCGTAGAAGCCGCGGATGTGGTTCGGATGAACGAGCGTCCTTCCCATGCCCTGCGGCACAAGAAAAATTCCTCCATGGCTGTTGCGCTGGGTCTGGTGCGTGACGGCGAGGCCCAGGGTTGTGTCAGTGCTGGTAATACCGGCGCCCTGATGGCTTTCGGGCGAAGTATCATCCGGATGTATCCCGGTATCGAGCGGCCCGCCATTTCCAAGCTGATTCCGTCACTTCGAGGCCGTTGCCACGTGCTGGATCTCGGGGCCAATGTTGATTCAACCGCCGAGAATCTCTACCAGTATGCGCTGATGGGGTCGCTGATGGCCTCGGCCATTTGTGATCAGACGGAGCCGAGAGTGGCGTTGCTCAACGTGGGCGAGGAAGAGATCAAGGGCAACGAGCAGGTCCGACTGGCCTCTCATATGCTGGCCCAGTGTGAGACCATCAATTACATCGGTTACGTCGAAGGCAGTGATCTGTTTCGGGATGTGGCGGATGTCGTCGTGTGCGATGGTTTTGTCGGTAACATCGCCCTGAAAACCGGGGAGGGTGTCGCCGGCCTGCTCATTGAGTTAATGGAGCAGGCGTTTACCAGGAATCTGTATGGTCGTTTTGTCGGAATGCTTGCGCGTCCGATTATCGGCCGCCTTCTCCAGCTCATGGACCCCTCACGCCATAACGGTGCCAGCCTTCTGGGTCTGCAGGGTGTCGTCATAAAGAGCCATGGCAACGCCAACGAACGGGCGATGCTTGCGGCCATTCGTCAGGCCGTCACCGAAGTCGAGCTGGAAGTGCCGCGGCGAATTAACGAGCGCCTCGACGACCTCATGCTCTGAGCCTGAGACTAAAGTCTGTCGTCCCTCGGCCGGTTATTCGCGGATAATCGGCCAGAGTTGTACTATTGGCTAATCTCCCGCAACCCTTCAATGACGATAAGATTCGCCCTATGAAATCAGCATTTATTTTCCCCGGACAAGGGGCCCAGTCGGTGGGAATGCTCAAAGACGCCGCCGAGACCTGGCCCATCATCAACAAAACGTTCGCTGAAGCGTCGAATGTGCTGGGTTATGACCTCTGGCACCTGTGTCAGAACGGTCCAGCCGATGAACTCAATCAGACCACAGTAACCCAGCCTGCTCTGCTGACCGCCAGTGTTGCGTTGTGGCGGCAGTGGATGGTCGAAGGCGGTCGGGCACCCGATTTCGTCGCCGGCCATAGCCTGGGTGAGTACAGCGCACTGGTCGCGGCTGAAAGCCTCGATTTTATCGAGGCGGTCAAGCTGGTTCGTCTGCGCGGCGAGCTCATGCAGGATGCAGTGCCTGCCGGCGAAGGCAAGATGGCTGCGATTCTGGGCCTGGACGATTCCGATGTGATTGCCGCCTGTGAGGCTGCGGCCCAGGGCGAGGTCGTCTCCGCGGTGAATTTCAACGCCCCGGGCCAGGTGGTGATTGCCGGTGCCGCGGCTGCTGTGGATCGGGCAATCGAAGCCTGTAAGGAAGCGGGTGCGCGCAAGGCAATGCCGCTGCCGGTCAGTGTGCCGTCCCATTGCGCATTGATGAAAGGTGCCGCCGAAGAGTTGGCTGAGGCGCTGAACGAGGTGCGGTTTAACGATGCCGTCATCCCGGTGGTTCAGAATGTTCATGCCTCGGTCGAGACTTCGGCGGATACCCTCAAGGCGAATCTGCTCAAGCAGCTGTATTCACCGGTACTCTGGACGGATTCCGTCCGCACCCTCGTGTCTGAAGGCGTGGAAGTCGCTGTCGAATGCGGCACCGGCAAGGTCCTGGCGGGGCTGATCAAACGAATCGAGCGTAGTCTGACCGTCTACGGAATTGAACAACCGGATGGATTGGCGAAGGCGATCGAAGCCATTGGCCGGTCCTGAAGCGACGAAAGGAGTCTTTCATGTCATTGGAAGGTAAGGTGGCGCTGGTTACCGGTGCTACCCGTGGAATCGGAAAGGCCATCGCGTTGGCCCTTGCAGAGCAGGGCGCCGAGGTTGTGGGGACGGCGACCAGTAGCGAGGGTGCGGAGACCATTTCCCGGACACTGGCCGACGCCGGGCTGAAAGGCTATGGCATCGTCATGAATGTGGCAGATCCGGACAGTATCGAGACGGGTCTCAAAGAGCTGACGGAGAAATCCGGCGCTCCGCTGATTCTGGTGAATAATGCCGGTATTACCCGCGATAACCTGCTCATGCGGCTGAAAGAAGATGACTGGTCATCGGTCATTGAAACCAATCTCTCCAGCGTTTACCGCACCAGTAAGGCGGTATTGCGAGGCATGGCCAAGGCCAGATGGGGCCGGGTGATCAATGTCAGCTCCGTGGTTGCGGGCATGGGCAATCCCGGTCAGGGCAATTACTGCGCCGCGAAGGCGGGGGTTGAGGGTTTTACCCGGAGCCTGGCCAAGGAAATGTCCAACCGCGGAATTACGGCCAACTGCGTTGCGCCGGGATTCATTGACACGGATATGACCAAAAAACTGGACGACAAGCAACGTGAGGCTATGCTGGAAATCATACCCACGGGTCGTCTGGGCAAGCCCGAGGAAGTTGCGGCGGTGGTCGCCTTCCTGGCGTCGGATGCGGCTGGATACGTGACTGGAGAAACCATTCACGTAAACGGCGGAATGTACATGGGGTGAGCCCGATTCGGGGCTCGTGCGCAACGCCTTGTTGCGCAACATGTTTGAATGAGTCCCTGCTTGTTTGCAGGTAGGGTTTAATCTAAACTGGCAGCACTTGAGTTGCTTGGTTGACACACAAAGTGAGGACATTATGAGTACAGTTGAAGAGCGCGTGAAGAAGATCGTTTGTGAACAGTTGGGCGTTAAAGAGTCCGAAGTTCAGAACACATCTTCTTTTGTAGAGGATCTTGGCGCTGACTCACTGGACACTGTTGAGCTGGTTATGGCCCTGGAAGAGGAATTCGAAACCGAGATTCCTGACGAAGAAGCCGAAAAGCTGGGCACTGTTCAGGACGCGATCGACTACATCGTCGCGCACACCTGATACTCTGCGATTAAGTAAGCCAGGCAAAAAGCCGTCCTTGTGAAAGATCGAGGGACGGCTTTTTTATTGGCTGAATATCAGGTTCAATCGGCAAGCTATCAATACAGACAAGGATCAGGTGTAAGGGGATATGACTAAGCGACGGGTTGTCATCACAGGCATGGGCATGCTCTCACCGGTGGGTAACGACGTGCAGGCTTCCTGGGCGGCGATCAAGGCCGGACGCAGCGGAATTGGCATGATCGATCGCTTCGACGCGTCCGAGTACAACACCCGGATCGGCGGATCAGTGAAGGATCTCGACCTGAATACCTACCTTTCTCCCAAAGACGCCCGAAAACTGGACGCCTTTATTCACTACGGGTTGATTGCTGCACAGCAGGCGGTTGAAGACAGCGGGCTGGACCAGTTTGAACAGCTGGATCGGGATCGGGTCGGCGTTGCGATCGGTTCCGGGATCGGTGGGCTGGAATTCATCGAGAAGAACGTCATCCAGATGGTGAAGTCGGGTCCCCGCAAGGTCTCGCCGTTCTTTGTTCCCGCCTCGGTGATCAACATGGTCGCGGGCAATACGGCCATCCGGTTTGGCTACCGTGGGCCGAATATTTCGATTGTCACAGCCTGCACCACCGGAACGCACAACATCGGTTATGCCGCCCGAACCATCGCGTACGGTGATGCAGACGTGATGCTGGCCGGGGGTTCTGAAATGGCGACTACCCGGACCGGTGTCGCGGCCTTTTCCGCGGCACGCGCGCTGTCGACAAGAAACGACGAGCCGGAAAAGGCGAGCCGCCCGTGGGATCGGGATCGGGATGGTTTCGTGCTGAGCGATGGCGCCGGTGTACTGGTTCTCGAGGATCTCGAGCACGCCAGGAAGCGTGGAGCCACCATTTACGGTGAGGTGATCGGGTTCGGCATGAGTGACGATGCCCATCACATTACCGCACCCCCTGAGGATGGCGAAGGTGCGGCCCGGTCAATGGCGAATGCCATCCGGGACGCCGGACTGGAGCCGTCCGCAATTGATTACATTAATGCTCATGGAACCTCGACCCAGGTTGGTGATGTTGCCGAGGTCAGTGCCGTGAAGCAGGTGTTCGGTGGCCATGCCTCAAAACTGGCGATCAGCAGCACCAAATCAATGACCGGACACTTGCTGGGTGCTGCAGGTGCCGTGGAGGCGATCTTCTCCGTGTTGGCCGTTCGGGACGGCGTGTTGCCGCCGACCATTAACCTGGACAACCCGGATGAAGGCTGCGACCTGGACTTCGTCGCCAATCAGAGTCGCAACGCCGATCTCCGGGTCGCGTTATCAAACTCCTTCGGCTTTGGCGGTACCAACGGCACCCTGATTTTCAGTCGTTACGAGAGCTGAGACACTCGTGGTTCGGATTTTCTGGGCGGGTGAGGACAGCCTTCCGGCGGGCGACCGTGGCGCCGCCTATGGTGACGGGCTGTTCGAGACCATCCTGATGCGGGGGCAGCAGGGGGCGCTGGCCGCGCGCCATCTGGAGCGCATGGTCCGTGATGCCGCACGGTTGGGGATCCCCATCACTCGCAGGCAGCTTCAGGAGGCCTATTCCCAGGCAGTGAACCGCTTTGGTGATGCCTCTGCGGCCGCGCCGTGGGTGCTCAAGCTGGTTCTGACGCGGGGCGCGGGTGGTCGTGGCTATCGTCCGCAACCGGGCATGGAGCCCCATCTGCACATCCAGGCGAGCCCGGCCCCATCTGCGCCCGAATTGTCCGGTGTCGAGGCGGATTTTTCACGGGTCCCGCTGACGGTGAACCCTTTGCTGGCCGGCATCAAATCGCTGAACCGTCTCGAGCAGGTCATGGCGGCTCGGGAAATCCAGGGCGAGCTGTTCGAAGTCATCCAGTCCAATGCCCGCGGTGAGCTGGTCGAGGGCTCACGCACCAATCTCCTGTTGGCCTCGGACGACGGTTGGTTCACGCCCCCTCTGGCCGATCTGGCGGTGGCGGGTGTGATGCGGCAATGGGTGCTTGAGCAACTACGGGCCCGTGGAGAGCAGGTAACGGAATCTCCGATTTTGCCAGAGCACGTCCTGGGCAACGGCTGCCGTGGCTTTTATCTTCTCAACAGCGTGCTCGGTGTGGTGCCGGTCCGTCGGCTGGCAGAGCAGGATTTGCCTGTCGATGGCGGACTTGCGACAATCTGCGATCCGCTCCAAACACTGGAATAAGTCGTTTGTTCAAGAAGTTTTTCATCGTCGTTGTTTGCGTTGGCGTGCTTGTGGTTGCAGGCACCGCACTCTGGGCGTCCCAGGGCCTGAAAACCCTCAAGCAGCCTGTATCCCTGGACGAGCCCGTTCTGTTCGATGTGCCTGCCGGCTCGCCCTTCTCCCGGGTAGCCCGGGATCTCGAGGATCAGGGGCTGGTCGGAGACAGCCTGTGGCTGCGGCTATACGGTCGTCTGTTTCCCGAGCGTGCCCGAATCAAGGCCGGCCAATACGAGTTCACTTCCGGTATGTCGGCCCTTGATATGGTCTCAGCCATGGTGGATGGCAAGATCAAACAGTGGAGTGTCCAGTTTATCGAAGGCTGGACGTTTCAGGACATGAGGGCTGCGCTGGCCAGTACCCATCGCCTCAAGCAGAAAACCGCCGACTGGACCGATGCGCAGATCATGAAGGCGGTTGGCGCTGAGGGGGAGCACCCGGAGGGCCGGTTTTTCCCGGATACCTACCTGTTTACCAGCCACGAATCGGATCTGGATCTTCTTCAGCGAGCCTTCGATCGTATGAAGACGGTGTTGTCCGAGGAATGGTCGAATCGTGAGAAGGGGCTGCCCTACAAAACCCCCTATGAAGCACTGATTATGGCTTCCATTGTCGAGCGTGAAACCGGTGTACCGGAAGAACGCAATGATGTTGCCGGCGTGTTTGTCCGACGTCTCGAGAAGGGTATGCGTCTGCAGACGGATCCGACCGTGATCTACGGGATGGGGGAACGCTACAAGGGGCGAATCAGCTCAAAAGACCTCCGGACCTATACCCCCTATAACACATACCGAATCAACGGACTGCCTCCAACGCCCATCGCGCTGCCGGGGCGGGAAGCGATCCACGCAGCGCTGCATCCCGGCGGTGGTAAAGCGCTGTATTTCGTCGCCAGGGGCGATGGGACGCACAAATTTTCGGAGACTCTCGCGGAGCACCAGAAGGCGGTTCGTCAGTTCCAGTTGAATCGGCGTGACGACTACCGGTCGTCGCCATCAGAATCCAATAGCAGCACAGAGGCTCAGGAGCAGAACCCGTGACCCGAGGTCGGTTCATTACGTTTGAGGGTACCGAGGGGGTTGGCAAATCCACTCAGCTGGCAAATGCCGCCGAGATCCTTCGGGATTTGGGCGTGGATGTCATTGTGACCCGCGAGCCGGGTGGGACCCCGATGGCCGAAGCCATTCGCGAGCTTCTGCTGGCACCCCGGGACGAGCCGGTTCACGAGTTGACGGAACTGTTGCTGATGTTTGCCGCGCGGGCACAGCACCTCTACGGACAGATTCTGCCTGCCCTGGAACGTGGCCAATGGGTGCTTTGTGACCGTTTTACCGATGCGACGTTCGCCTATCAGGGTGGCGGTCGCGGCGTGTCCCGCGATCGGATTGCCCAGCTCGAAACGCTGGTGCAGGGAGATATTCGCCCCGATCATGTTGTGCTGCTGGACGCTCCGGTCGAGATCGGGATGGCGCGGGCCCGGCATCGTGGCGATCTCGATCGGTTCGAGCAGGAAGTCACGGCGTTTTTTGAACGCATCCGAAACACCTATCTCGAACGGGCGCTTGAAGCGCCGCACCGTTTTCACATTGTTGACGCTTCAAGGAATCTCTCTGAGGTTACCGCGGATGTTTCGCAGATTGTCCGGGCTATTGTGGCGCGTGAGCGTTGAAGCCTTTTTGGGATAATTAGGGTAGCTAACGCCCGGTTCCGTGCACTTTTCAGGCATATCTGCTTTAATTGAGTGACATTCTCAGTTAAGAACCACTGTCTCCATGCTGGATGCACGCTTACAGAAATTGCCCATTGCATCGCACCAACACCGTCATGAACACCACCAGATTGTGGTAGGCGTCCAGGGCGAAGCGGAGCTCAGTGTCGATGGCAACGGTTCCCACCTGGATACCTGGAAGGCGTGCCTGGTGCCCACAGAGGCGCCTCACGATTACTGTGGCGACAACCAGAACCACGTCATGGTCATCAATCTTGACCCTTACATTCCTGCGCTCAACAGCCCGGCCCATGCCGATTATGACCGTCTTGCGCCCTTGTTTGAAAAAACGAGGACCCTGGATATGGATAGTCGCCTCCAGGGGCTGGTCCAGTTTGCGGCTGGAGAATTCGGTCGGTCTCCGGAGAATGACGCTATGAGGCGGCATCTGGCTGCCAGCATCCTGCACTGCATGGCTGATCGTATGGCGGATCGGAGAGCCCGACTCCCGGCCCGCTACAGCGTGAATCCTGACCTTGTGCGACGTTATATTCTCCGGAACCTGCATCGAAAAATCACGGTTGAAGATATGGCACGCGAGGCCTGTCTGAGTGTCAGCCGCTTCCATGAGGTATTTCGGGAGGGTACCGGGATAACCCCCCATCAGTTTTTGCTGAAAACCCGGCTTGACAAGGCAACGCAACTGCTCACGTCTACCGCACTATCCATAGCTGAAATCAGTTACCGAACCGGTTTTTCCTCCCAGAGTGCGCTGACCAATGCGTTGCGCAAACACAACGGCACGACACCCTCCAGGCTGCAATCGGGTGCCTGTGTTGACTGAATGTCGTGTTCAGCGAGTGGTGTCGTAGGATTCTGCAAAAGAATCGTAGGATTCTGTAAGTCTGAACTCCGTATTAATACTAATTTATATCAGTTGGGGGCCCGTAGAGAGCTCTTGCTCAAAGTTCGTGTCGCAATCATTGGCTAGTCAACTATAGTCAGTTAAGAGCGAACGGCGCTTTGCTCCAATCAGGATGGAATTCGGGTAAACAAGAAAAATAGTGCAGGACACTGGCTGGGAACCGGATCTGCACTTCAAGAGCGGATGTAATCCGACTCATTAAACCGGAGGAGCCTTATGGCTATTGGTGTTTGGATTAGTCTTATTGCCTACTTTTTGCTCATGATTGCCATTGGCATTTTCGCAATGCGGCGATCGACTTCGTCTTCTGAAGATTACATGTTGGGTGGACGAGCCCTGAGTCCGAAAGTAGCGGCACTTTCGGCCGGCGCGTCGGATATGAGTGGCTGGTTGCTGCTGGGTCTTCCAGGGGCGCTTTATGTGTCTGGTCTCGCTTCTGCCTGGATTGGTATCGGGTTGTTTGTCGGCGCCTTCTTCAACTGGGTCCTTGTCGCTCCGCGGCTTCGGGAACAAACGGTTCATTACGGCAATGCGATCACCATTCCGTCTTTCCTGGCGAACCGGTTCCCAACGCGGGCCGTGGCTCTGAGAACCGTCTCTGCCGTTGTTATCGTTATTTTCTTTGCCGTTTACACAGCCTCTGGCCTGGTTGCCGGCGGTAAGCTGTTCGAGAGTGCCTTTTCCGGGATTTTCAATTTTGGCGGGCTTAGCGACTACTCGGTGGGTGTTGTCATAACGCTTGGCGTTGTTCTGGCCTACACGGTTGTTGGTGGTTTCCTGGCCGTGAGCATGACGGATTTTGTCCAGGGCTGCATCATGATGCTGGCGCTGGTGATCATCCCGCTGGTGGTGTTGTTCGGCGAAGGTGGCGGCGGTTATGCGCAGGCGTCACAGACTCTCAACCAGATTGATCCAACGTTGCTGTCCTGGACCGATGGGCTCACGTTTGTCGGTTGGCTATCGGCCGTGACCTGGGGGCTCGGGTATTTTGGCCAGCCGCATATCATTGTGCGCTTCATGGCAATCCGTTCGCTGAAAGATGTACCCATCGCCCGTAACATCGGTATGTCCTGGATGGGGATTTCACTGATTGGTGCAATCTCGCTGGGTATCTTCGGCCGTGCCTATGCTGCACGTAACGGACTCGACGTGGCCGACCCCGAGACCATTTTCATTATTCTGTCTGATCTGCTGTTCCATCCGCTGATCACCGGCTTCCTGTATGCGGCACTGCTGGCGGCGGTGATGAGTACGATCTCCAGCCAGCTGCTGGTGTCCTCATCCTCTCTGACCGAGGACTTCTATCGTCTGTTCCTGCGCAAAGAAGCGTCAGATCGTGAATGTGTGACGATCGGCCGTATTTCGGTTGTTCTGGTCGGGCTTGTTGCGGCCGTTATTGCATCAGATCCCACCTCACAGGTTCTCGGGCTGGTCAGTAACGCGTGGGCCGGTTTCGGTGCCGCCTTCGGTCCGCTGATTATCCTGTCTCTGATGTGGCCGCGTACCAATGGTGCCGGGGCGATCGCTGGGATGGTTGCCGGTGCGGTTACCGTCATCGTATGGATTTCACTGGGCTGGAACGGAGAGTTCATGGGAGGCCCAGGTGTCTACGAGATCATTCCCGGATTCATTGTTTCCTGGATTGCAATCTTTGTTGTGTCCAAGGCAACAGCGGATGCCGGTGAGTATCAGCATATCCATCGGTAAATAGCCACCGGGCGCGTCTTGCGCCCTAAGTGGCCTGGGGTTGCCCTCCAGCGGGGCAGCATCCCGTGATACAACAAACCCCCGTCATTCTGGCGGGGGTTTGTTGTTTCTGGGGTCTGGATATCCGCCACCAACTCTGACAAGGGCACAAAAAAACGCCAGCCCGGGGGCTGGCGTTTTCAGAGCTTACCGAAGAGGGCTATCTCAGGCGACAGAGGCCTCGGATGCCTTCTTGGTGTAGTTCTCCATCTGGTCGAAGTTGAGATACTTGTAGATCTCTTTCGACATGCTGTTCAGGTCCTTGGCGTACTCCATGTACTCCTCGGCGGAGGGGAGTTTGCCCAGAACCGCACCAACCGCAGCGAGTTCCGCAGAGGTCAGGTACACGTTGGCACCATCGCCCAGGCGGTTCGGGAAGTTACGGGTGGAGGTGGACAGCACGGTGCTCTTGGCAGCTACGCGAGCCTGGTTGCCCATGCACAGGGAGCAGCCCGGCATCTCGGTGCGCACACCGGCGGTGCCGTAGATGTTGAAGTAACCTTCTTCCATCAGCTGAGCCTGGTCCATCTTGGTGGGAGGGGACATCCACAGACGGGTCTTCAGGGGTTCCTTGTTCTGCGCCAGCAGTTTACCTGCGGCACGGAAGTGACCGATATTGGTCATGCAGGAACCGATGAATACTTCGTCCACTTTGTCGCCGGCCACTTCTGACAGTGTACGGGCATCATCCGGATCGTTCGGGCAGCAGACGATCGGCTCTTTGATCTCAGCCAGATCAATCTCGATCACGTGTGCGTACTCGGCGTCTTTGTCCGCACGCATCAGCTTCGGATCGGCCAGCCACTCTTCCATCTGCTTGGCACGACGCTCCAGGGTACGCGGATCGCCATAACCTTCGGCAATCATCCAGCGCAGCATGGTGATGTTGGAGCGCAGGTACTCGGCCACGGACTCTTCAGACAGGTTGATGGTACAACCGGCAGCCGAGCGCTCGGCAGAAGCATCAGACAGCTCGAATGCCTGCTCAACAGTCAGGTGCTCCAGACCCTCGATCTCCAGAATGCGACCGGAGAACTCGTTGATCTTGCCTTTCTTCTCAACGGTCAGCATGCCTTGCTTGATGCCGTAGAGCGGGATGGCGTGTACCAGATCACGCAGGGTGATGCCCGGCTGCATCTCGCCCTTGAAGCGGACCAGAACCGATTCCGGCATGTCCAGCGGCATAACACCGGTAGCGGCGGCGAAGGCCACGAGGCCGGAGCCAGCCGGGAAGGAGATGCCCATCGGGAAGCGGGTGTGAGAATCACCACCGGTACCGACGGTGTCCGGCAGCAGCATGCGGTTCAGCCAGGAGTGGATGATGCCGTCGCCCGGGCGCAGGGCAACACCGCCACGAGTCTGGATGAAGTCCGGCATGGTGTGCTGCATTTCAACGTCAACCGGCTTCGGATAAGCCGCGGTATGACAGAAGGACTGCATCACCAGGTCCGCCTGGAAGCCCAGACACGCCAGATCTTTGAGTTCGTCACGGGTCATCGGACCAGTGGTGTCCTGGGAGCCCACGGTGGTCATGTGCGGCTCGCAGTAGGTGTTCGGGCGAACGCCTTTGCCTTCTTCCAGGCCACAGGCCTTGCCGACCATCTTCTGGGCCAGAGTAAAGCCCTTGGTACCGGCTTCCGGATCTTTCGGCAGGCGGAACAGGTCAGTGGGGCCCATGCCCAGAGCGGCACGCGCCTTGGCAGTCAGGCCACGGCCGATGATCAGCGGAATACGGCCGCCGGCCTGAACTTCGTCCAGGATGACGTCGGATTTGAACTTGAACTCGGAGATGGTTTCGCCGGCTTCGTTCAGGATCTTGCCTTCGTACGGGCGGATCTCGATGACGTCGCCCATGTTCATGTCGTCGACCGGTGCCTCGAAGACCAGGGCGCCGGCATCTTCCATGGTGTTGAAGAAGATCGGGGCAACCTTGTTACCGATACAGACACCGCCGGCGCGCTTGTTCGGTACGCCGGGGATGTCTTCGCCAAAGAACCACAGTACGGAGTTGGTGGCGGATTTCCGGGAAGAACCGGTACCGACTACGTCACCCACGAAGGCAACGGGCAGGCCCTTGGACTTGATTTCGTCGATCTGGCTCATGGGGCCGGTCACACCCGGCTCTTCCGGTTTCAGGCCATCGCGCTCCATCTTGTAAGCGGCGCGGGCGTGCAGCGGGATGTCCGGACGGGACCAGGCATCCGGGGCCGGAGACAGGTCGTCGGTGTTGGTTTCGCCAGTGACCTTGAACACCACCATCTTGGTGCTCTCCGGTACCTTCTTCTTGTTGGTGAACCACTCGGCGTTGGCCCAGGATTCCACCACGGATTTGGCCACGGCATTGCCCGCGTCCATCTTTTCCTTGACGTCGTTGAAGGCATCGAACATCAGCAGGGTTTTCTTGAGCTGCTCACCGGCCAGCTCGGCCAGGTCGGAATCGTCCAGCAGCTCAACCAGAGTCGCGATGTTATAACCGCCCTGCATCATGCCCAGGAGTTCAGCCGCTTTTTGCTTGTCGAGCAGGGGAGAGCTGGCCTCGCCCTTGACGATGGCAGTCAGGAACGCAGCCTTGACGTAGGCGGCTTCGTCCACGCCCGGCGGAATGCGGTTCTCGAGAAGGTAAACCAGGGTTTCCTCTTCACCCGCCGGCGGGTTCTTCAGCAGCTCAACCAGGGCTGCAGTCTGCTCGGCGTTCAGGGGCTTGGGCGGAATACCCAGGGCTTCACGTTCGGCAACGTGTTCACGATAGGCTTCTAACACGATATGGACCCTCATCAGTTGGAATGTCCCGCTGGATGGCATCATGCCTGGCGGGAGTTTTATGGCGAAAAGGCCACGGGAGCCTCTGAATAACGCCTGAAAGCGTGGGGCGGGGTAATCAGGGTTTATTCAGAGACTCCCTAAACTGGCGCTGCATTCTATAGGAAAGCCCTTATAAAGTTAAGTTGGACAGTGGTCGGAGAAATCTGTTAGCTACGCTATACTCCCGCCTTTTCACAATTCAGCCCGTGTATTGCCATGAATGACGCCCTGAAAGAGATTCACGATTTCCTTCCCTGCCGTACGCCGCCGGAGTGGATCGACAATGCCCTGGCCAGCCAGGATGTCCTGTTGATCGATCATGCCCACTGCGAGAAAAAGGCCGCCTCGACGGCGTTGAGCCTGATGTACCGGTATGTCGATAACGTGGATCTGCTGAACAGGATGTCCCGCCTTGCGCGCGAGGAACTTCGGCATTTCGAGCAGGTATTGGCAATCATGGGAAAGCGGGACATTGCGTATACCCATCTTTCTCCGGCCCGATACGCAGCGGGGCTGCGGCAGGCGGTTCGCAGCGAGGATCCGGGCAGACTGGTGGACGTGTTGATCGTCGGCGCGATCATCGAAGCCCGGTCCTGTGAGCGATTTGCCGCACTGGCTCCACATCTGGACGAGAAACTGGCGGATTTCTACAACAGCCTGCTCAAGTCCGAGGCCCGGCACTATCAGGATTATCTAAAACTGGCGGTGCAGGCCAATGGCGGGCCGGTAGACGAGCGTGTTGACGTGTTTCTGGCGCTCGAAAAGGAACTGATCGAGACACCCGACACCGAGTTCCGTTTCCACAGCGGGCCGGTTATCCCCGCGGGGTAGCCGCGGCGGGCCTTACAGTGCCCGACACAACTCGATCCACGCATCAATGCCGGCACTCCGGTATTTCTGTTTGTGCAGGATGAAGTAGAAGTGCCGGTCGAAGTGACGGTGTGACGGCACCGAGAGGGGGACCAGGCTCCCGCGTTTGAAGGCATCCACCAGGACGACCTGTGACAGGCAGCCGATGCCGAGGTTGGCCTCGACGGCTCGCTTGATGGCTTCGGTATGCTCCAGTTCCAGGAGCACGTTAAGGTCGGGAAGCAAACCGTGCATGCCGCGCTCGAAGCTCTGGCGGGTGCCGGAACCGGGTTCCCGCATGATCCAGGTGGCGTCGCGGAGGTCATCGTCGGTCAGCGTGCCCTTTTGGGCGAGAGGGTGATCCGGTGCGCAGAACACGATCAGCTTATCGTCCCGCCAGGGAATGACCTCCAGCTCCGGAGACTGGAGTTCGCCCTCGATCAACCCGATGTCCAGCTCAAAATCCTTTACCCGCCGGGCGATGGTACTGGTATTGGCCACTTCCAGAGACACCCGGGGGTGAGTAGGGGTATTCATGTATTGGGCCATGACGCCAACGGCCAGATAGTTTCCTATGGTTAATGTCGCGCCGACCTTGAGGGCCCCGATCTCGGTATGTTTGCTGAAGGCCTGTTCCAGTTCGCTCGCCTGAGCCAGAACGGATTCGACTTTCGGCCGGTACAGTCTCCCCAGCTCGTTGAGTTGCAGGCGCTTGCCGACCCGGTCGAAAAGCTGGATATCGAACTGGTTCTCCAGCTCCTTGAGGGCGCTACTGGCGGCCGACTGGGACATGGCAAGGGATTCGGCGGCCCGGGTGATGTTCTGAAAATGGGCAGCGGCGAGGAATACTTCGAGTTGGCGGAAACTGAATTTCATAATGAATCGCTATAAATCGATTGGCCCGAATAAGGTTATGAGAATATCCCATTTCATCGATAGGTTAGTGGTGGGGTAGAATTTAGGCAATTCAATTTTAGGCTTAATCTTTTCGTATCAGAGCAGGTAAGGGGTTTACATGAGCAACCTGATGAAAGAAACCGTCACCAGTGTCCACCACTGGAACGACACCCTGTTCAGTTTCAAGACCAGCCGGGATCCCGGCTTCCGGTTCAAGAACGGCCACTTTGTGATGATCGGGCTTGAGACCGATGGCAAGCCGCTGATGCGCGCTTACAGCATTGCCAGTGCCAACTATGAAGAAGAGCTGGAGTTCTTCTCGATCAAGGTGCCCGATGGTCCGCTGACATCCCGCCTGCAGCAGATTAAGCCGGGTGACGAGATTTTGTTGAGCAAAAAGCCGACGGGCACGCTGGTTCTGGACAACCTCCTTCCGGGCAGGAACCTCTGGCTGATCAGCACCGGCACAGGACTGGCACCGTTCATGAGCATCATCAAGGACCCGGAAGTTTACGAGGCGTTCGACAGGGTGATCCTGACCCATGGTGTGCGATACATCTCTGAACTGGCTTACCAGCAGGAGATCGAGGAACTGCCTGAGAACGAATTCTTTGGTGAGATGGTGAAGGGCAAGCTGTTGTACTACCCGACCGTTACCCGGGAACCGTTCCGCAACGAGGGTCGCCTGACCGACGCCATGGAATCGGGCAAGATCACCCGTGATCTTGGGCTTCCGGATTTCAACCCGGATGAGGACCGCTTCATGATCTGTGGCAGCCCGAGCATGTTGAAGGACACGTGCGCCATTCTGGACAAGATGGGTTTCCGGGAGGCCCGTGGCGGAGATATGGGACACTATGTCATCGAAAGGGCATTTGTGGAGCAGTAATCAGGTTTCCTGTTTATACCCTCTGAAAACCCGCGGTCTGTCGCCGCGGGTTTTTTTATGGTGACTTTATACAGATCAATGTGCTGAATGGCCTCTATGCCGCAAGATGGTTCTAATGAGCGTGGTAACAATCGATCAGTAATCTCTTCAGGGGAGGCGTGAATGACCATTGGCAAGCGGAAGACCATGATCCTGGCCGGTTTTATTGGCAATGTCGTGGAGTGGTACGATTTCGCTGTCTACGGTTACATGGCCGGTATCCTGGCAGCGTTGTTCTTTCCCGGTGAGGACTCGGTGGCTTCCCTGATTGCGACCTACGGTGTGTTCGCGGCCGGTTTCATCATGCGTCCTCTGGGGTCCGGTGTTTTTGGCTGGCTGGGAGACACCATCGGCCGAAGCAGGACCATGCTGATCTCCGTCACCATGATGGTGTTACCCACGTTCCTGCTCGGTTGCCTTCCGACCTACCATCAGGCCGGCTTGCTGGCGCCGGTGCTTCTGGTGATTATCCGGATGGTTCAGGGGCTGTCGGTTGGGGGGGAATTCAGCAGTTCCGTGACCTACCTGGTTGAAACGGCGCCTGACAAAAGGCGCGGCATGGCCGGTAGCTGGGCAAATACCGGCAGTATCTTCGGAATGCTGCTGGGTGCCGCCATGGCGGCTTTGGTGACCAGCTGGATGGACAGCGGATCGGTCCACGACTGGGGCTGGCGTCTGCCTTTCCTGTTTGGGGGTGTCATCGGGCTGATCTCAATCATGCTGCGCCGCCATCTGCCTCGCTCGGAGCACTTTCAGCGGCACCACGATGAGCGATGTAATACGTCCCCACTCCTGGAAGCCTTTACCACGAACCGTCGGGAAACGCTGCTGGCGGTCATCTTTGCATCGGCCTACGGCGTTCTGTTCTATCTGCCGATCGTCTACCTCCCGGAATGGCTGCATTCTGAAACGGGCATGCCTCTGCATCTGGCCTTGCAAATCAATACCCTGGCCACTGCGATATTGTTGGTGCTGATTCCTGTCTCCGGCTGGCTCGGGGACCACCTGATTCGTCGGACCCATTTCATAGCCGGTGCGATGCTGTGTCTGGCGATTACAGGTTGGCCGCTGTATCTCTGGCTTGTCAGTGACAGCATCCTCGCAGCGGTCGTTGTGCAGTTGCTGCTGATTACCTTTATCGCGGTTCCGTTGGGCTCCGCCCCCGCAATGTTTGTTGAGCTCTTTCCGGCCAGGGACCGGCTCTCAGGTTACTCGGTGGCCTATAACCTCGGGTTGGGGGTCATCGGAGGCACAACCCCCATGATTTCAACCTGGCTGATTGATGTCACGGGTGTTTCAACCGCGCCCGCCCTCTATCTCGTAGTGATGGCAGTCATTGCTTTCGTGGCGTTGTTGTTCATTCCGGATCGCAGTCGGGAAGTGCTGCGTTAAGACCCATGATCTGCGCTACTCTCTGGCGCGTGGGTCGGTCGTTTCTTCATCCAGCCAGGTGCCACAGAACTTGCAGTAACGGGCATCCCGTTCATGGTGATGGCGGCCACAGCCTGGGCAGGCTTCGTCTGAATACCGCTCTGCACGCAGGGCCCGGATGACCTCGGCGGAAAAGACCCCGACTGGCAGGGCGATGATGGAGTAACCAGTCAGCATGATGGCGACAGAGATAAATTGCCCGAGGGGTGTGATCGGGGTGATGTCACCGTAGCCCACCGTGGTCATCGTGACGATCCCCCAATACATGGCGGTCGGAATACTTGAGAACCCGGCTTCGGCGGGTTCAATCAGGTACAGGATGGAGGAGAAGATGGTCACCAGCATCAGTACCGTGAACAGGAACAGCATGATCTGGTGGCGGCTCCGGAGCAGGGCGTCGAGCAACAGGCGCTTTTCCCCCTCGATGGTCATCATATCCAGCACACGGAACAGTCGCAGCGCTCGCAACAGGCGCACGACAATCAGCGTATGCGCGCCGGGGAACAGCAAAACCAGCCAGGTCGGCAATACCGATAACACATCGATGACGCCATAGAAGCTCCTCAGGTAAAGCAGGGGCTTGTCGAGGCAATAGATCCTCAGAGCCAACTCAATGGTAAAAATGACGGTGATAAACCACTCGATGTCAAAAAAGTAGGTGCCGTATTTTTGATGGTATTCGGCAATGCTGTTCAGCATCACGATGCCGACGCTCACAAAGATCAGGATCACCAGACCAATATCAAATGCCTTGGCGGCTGGCGTGTCGGATTCGAAGATCAGCTGGAATAACCGGGTTCTAAATCCGACTTTCGCTGGTTTCATGGATGGCATCAGAAAGGGGTCTCCAGCTTGGCAGCGAGATGCTTATTCTGACCTAGACTTTAGAGAGCGGGCTTATGCTCCGTCAACAGACTGTTGTACGCAATTCGCGTCTGGCACTCAAAAGGCTTATCTAATGCTGGAACCTGGAATATGAAAGACTCGCCGCAATCAACACAGCAGGAAATGGCGTCGGACGTAAACCGGATCCTCCGGTCCGAGCATAGCCGCAACAGGACAGGAAAACTGATAGCGGTGCTGGCGATCCCGGCGATTGTGGCGGTGTTGCTCTTCCTGTTGTGGCCGGCGGAAGCGGTGCCCGTCTGGCAGACCCGCGCCATTGATCAGGGAGACATGGTTCTGACGGCGACCGCCACCGGCAGTCTGGAACCCAAGAGCGAGGTTTCCGTGGGTGCGGAGATTTCCGGCCGGATAACCCAGGTGCTGGTGTCGGACAACGATCAGGTCAGTAAGGGCCAGACACTGGCGTTGTTTGATACCGATGAATTGAATGTGGCGCTCGATCAGGCGGAGGCACAACTGGCGTTGGCGAGGGCTTCGCTTGCCGAAGCAGAAGCGACACTCAAGGAAGCCCTGGCGGGTGAGCGACGGACCAATGAATTATGGGACCGTGGCAACGCCGCCCAGGCTGACGTGGATGCTGCTGCGGCAGTGCGGCAACGCTCAGAAGCAAAGGTTGCCTATGCCCGTGCCTCGGTCAGGCAGGCGCAGGCCTCCGTGTTGCAGGCCCGTACACGACTGGAAAAAGCCGTGATCCGGTCTCCCATCGACGGCGTTGTTCTTCAGCGCAGCATTGAACCGGGCAGTACCGTGGCGGCCAGCTTTCAGACGCCGGTGTTGTTTCTGTTGGCGGAAGACCTGAGCCAGATGGAACTGCACGTGTCGATGGATGAAGCGGATGTCGGGCTTGTCGAAGCGGGGCAGTCGGCGACCTTTACCGTCGACGCCTGGTCAGGACGGCAGTTCCAGGCCAGGGTCCTGAAGGTGTACCTGTATCCGAATATTGAGAATAACGTGGTGACCTATACGACGGTGCTGTCGGTGGATAACAGTGACGGACTGTTGAAGCCGGGTATGACCGCAACGGCGACTATTGAAACCGGGCGACGCGAAAATGTCCTGCGGTTGCCCAACGCGGCGTTCCGCTTTACGCCTCCGTCGCAGTCGGGCGATACCGGTGGACTCTTCCGGCATCCGGCCGGAGGTGCCGGCAACGGTCGGTCAGGCCCCTCGAATACCGTGTGGGTTCTGGAGGATGGAAAGCCTGAGCGCAAGGTGGTCAGTACCGGTGCCACGGATGGACTCTACACGGAGCTGACCGGCGACGACCTGTCCGCGGGCGACGAGGTCATTGTCGGTGTAAAGCAGGCGTCAGAGCGATGAACGGTGAACACGGCGTGGCTCCCGCGTTGGATGTGCCTGCGACCATTGTGGAACTGGACGATGTCTACAAGATCTATGGCAGCGGCGCGACCGAGGTGCGGGCTCTGGACGGTGTCAGCCTGGCGATTCGCGCGGGCGAATTCGTGGCGATCATGGGTCCCTCCGGTTCCGGAAAATCGACCTGCATGAACATTATTGGCTGTCTGGATAGCCCCTCTGCCGGAAAGTACGCCTTCAGCGGGGTAGACGTTGGCACACTGGGCCGTGATGAACGCGCGCTCGTGCGTCGCCATTTCATGGGATTTGTCTTCCAGAGTTACAACCTGCTGCCACGGACGAGTGCCTTGTCCAATGTCGAGTTGCCCCTGGTCTATGAAGGGGTTCGTCCCGCACTCAGACATCGCCGGGCAGTGAGTGCCCTGTCGGCCGTAGGATTGGCGGATCGACAATCGGCAACATCTGCCGAGTTGTCTGGCGGACAGCAGCAACGGGTCGCCATCGCCCGCGCGTTGGTGACGGAACCGCCGGTGCTGCTGGCGGACGAACCGACGGGTAATCTGGATACAGTAATGGCTCGGGAAGTCATGACTCAGTTGACAGATATCCGGCGGGAACGTGACGTCACCATTATTATGGTCACCCACGAACCGGACATCGCCCGCTACGCCGATCGAGTGCTTCTGTTCACCGACGGTAAACTGGTCCGGGACGGAACGCCTTCGGAGGTTCTGGCATGAGGGTGCTGGACGTTCTGTCGCTCTCGGCCCAGGCTATTGCCAGAAATAAACTCCGATCGTTTCTCACCACTCTTGGCATCATCATTGGTGTGGCCAGTGTGGTTGCCATGGTGCACCTGGGCCAGTCGGCCACCCGCAGCGTTACCGAGCGAATCGCCAGCATCGGCTCCAATCTGCTTTTCGTGATGCCGGGGACCTCCATGCGAGGGCCGGGAGCGGTGCGAACCAGTGCCGAGAACTTCGACCTGTCCGATGTGGAGGCGATTCGCCGGGAAGTGGATGGCATCGAAGTCGCTCCGGCTCTGGCCACCACCGCCAGGGTGGTGGTGGGCAATGCCAATGACACGATCCCGGTTATTGGAACCAGAAATGAGTATCTGTCAGTCCGTAACCATCCCCTGGATTACGGCCGCGTGTTCGAGCCCGGTGAATTATCGTCGGGCGCTTCCGTGTGCATTATCGGCAAGACTCTGGTGGATGAAATGTTCCTGGGCCAGGAGCCTCTGGGAGCGACCATCCGCGTCGGTCGAACCGCATGCCGGGTCATTGGCGTTCTCTCCGAAAAGGGGGAATCCATGGGCCAGGACCGGGACAAGACAATTCTGATGCCAATCAAGTCCGTCCAGCGGCGGCTGGTTGGCAAACTGGATGTCAGTGTCATTTATGTGTCTGCCCTGGTGGATGGCACGACCAAGAGGGTCCAGTCCCAGATCGAGTCCCTGCTACGGCAGCGCAGGCGAGTCGATAGTGGCGGTGTGGACGATTTCTACGTACGGGACACTCAGGAAATTGCCGAGGCGCTGGAAAGCACCACCAATACACTCACGGTTCTTCTGGGGGCGATTGCCGCTGTCAGTCTTCTTGTTGGCGGGATCGGTATCATGAACATCATGCTGGTTTCGGTGACCGAGCGTACACGGGAAATCGGTATACGGCTGGCAATCGGGGCACGCGCCCGGGATGTGCTGAACCAGTTTCTCGTGGAGTCCATTGTGCTGTCGACACTGGGCGGGATCATTGGCCTGTTGCTGGGGGTTGGGGGGACCTGGCTGCTTACCTGGAAGCTGGACATGCCGTTCGTGTTATCACCCCTGATCATGGTGGTGGGTTTTTCGTTCTCGGTAGCCATCGGCGTGGTGTTCGGATTCTTCCCTGCAAGAAAGGCCGCCAGGCTGAACCCGATAGATGCGCTTCGCCATGAGTGAATTCAGGGCGGGTTTGCGTGTATAGTCTGGCGCGTTTTGTCTCAGGAAAAATGCTATGTTTTCGATTGAACTTGATCCCCGTTTCAGTGACACCGACGCCCTTGGCCATATCAGCAATACCTCGTTGCCGGTGTGGTTCGAACAGGGCAGAACGCCTATTTTCCGAATCTTCCATCCCGATCTTGAGGTCGAGACCTGGCCGTTGATCCTGGCCCGGATGGAGATTGATCTGCTGGCCCAGAGCTACTGGCATATGCCCGTTGAAATCCGCACGGGTGTTGGCAAGATCGGAAACAGTTCCGTCCATGTGGTTCAGGAAGCCTGGCAGAATGGCAAGCAGATTGCGCGCGGTATTGCCGTGCTCATTCACTTTGATTACAACAGCGAGAAGTCGGTGCCAATCCCGCAGGAGATCAAGGACCAACTGGCTGAACATGCCATGCCGGAATGAGCCTGTTTGCGGCGCTCATCCTTGCACCGGTGAGGGGGATTGATTGATTCTGAATCGCGTCGTTCGGCTGCTGGCCGCCTTGTCCTTTCTCGTTCTGGCCGCCTGCGATTCTGGCCCCGAGAGCCGGGAGACCGAGGATATCCGGCTGACACTGACGCCGGCGCAGCTGCATTGGGTTGGTGCGCAGATTTTCCGGAATGAGTGCGCGAGCCGGAGAGAATGCCTGGTGCATTGGAATGAGGGAGAAGCCTTTCCGTCCCTGGGTATCGGGCACTTCATCTGGTATCCCAAGGGTGTCGACGGCAAATTCGTGGAGAGCTTTCCTCCGCTGATTGAGTTCATGGAGGAGCACGATGCGCCGATTCCAGAGTGGTTGGAGAGCCTTGATCCGTTCGACGCGCCCTGGCCCGATCGAGCAACCTTCCTGCAGGTGGATCCGGGGCCTCGCACCGAGCAATTGCGGGATTTTCTCAGCCAGACCCGTGGCTTGCAGGCTGCGTTCATCTTCCAGCGTACCCGACTCGCCCTGGGACGCGTCCTGCAGGCGGCGCCATCGTCAGAGCTACCCCGCCTCCGGAAGACGCTGGTTGAGCTGAGTGCCACACCGGGCGGTGCCTACGCCTTGATGGATTATGTCAATTTCAAGGGCGAGGGGCTCGCCGAGTCCGAACGGTATCATGGCGAGGGCTGGGGCTTGCTTCAGGTGCTGCTTGAAATGCGTTCGATGCCCGACGTGACGGCGCTGGATGCCTTCCGGCAGGCAGCCGGCCGGGTGCTGACGCGGCGTGCGGAGAACGCGCCCAGGGCCATCGAGCGCGAGCGATGGCTGCCGGGCTGGCTCAGGCGACTGGAAACCTACCGGGAGCCGCCTGCCTCGGGATCATCCTAGCGGTGCTTTTTTCAGCGCCGGCTCCTGACCGGGTTCTGCCTCGATCCACCAGACGTTCTGGTCCCAGTCGCCGAGCACCATCCGCTTTGCGTCCGCGCCATTGGCGTGAAGCGAATGCACCGCTGGTCGATGGGTATGTCCGTGAATCATCCGCTGGACACCGTGATGCTCCAGTTCCCGGACCACCTCTTCCGGCGTGACATCCATAATGGTTTCGGCCTTGCCCTGGTTTTTGGCCATGGAGATTTCGCGGAGTTGCCGGGCCATCTGCTGGCGGTCTTCCAGGGGGCGTGCCAGGATCATCTGCTGCCACTGGGGATTGCGCATGTTGGTCCGGAATTTCTGGTACTCCAAATCCGCCGTACAGAGGCTGTCGCCATGCATGAGCAGGGTGGGGGTGCCGTGAAGGTCGATGACGGTCGGATCTTCAAGCAGCGTAGCGCCGGCGCGGGTGCAGAAGTCCTCGCCGATCAGGAAGTCCCGGTTCCCATGCATCAAAAAGATGTCGGTTCCGCTCTCGTTGAGGTCCTTGAGTGCCGCGGCTACCTGTTCCTGAAGCGGCGTCCTTTCGTCATCGCCAATCCAGGCTTCAAAAAAATCGCCCAGGATGTAGAGTTCCGCGGCTCCCTGCGCGGTGCTGCGCAGGAAGGCGAGAAACGCATCTGTGATGTCCGGACGGGATTCTTCCAGGTGCAGATCCGAGATAAACAGCGTGGTCACGCGTCCTCCACCACCTCGGCCTTCTCGATCACAACGTCGTCAGCCGGGACGTCCTGGTGGCCGGCCCGCATGGTGGTGCGCACCGCCCGGATCCGGTTGACAGTATCCATGCCCTCAACGACCTTGCCGAACACGCAGTAACCCCAGCCTTCGGCGTTCTTGGCAGTATGGTCGAGGAAACCATTGTCCTGAACGTTGATGAAGAACTGCGCGGTGGCGGAGTGGGGGTCCATGGTGCGCGCCATGGCAATGGTGCCGGTCATGTTGCTCAGGCCATTGTCGGCTTCGTTCTGGATCGGCTCACGGGTCTTCCGTGGGGTCATGCCCGGTTCGAAGCCGCCGCCCTGAATCATGAAGTTGCTGATCACGCGGTGGAAAATCAGGCCGTCGTAAAAGCCGTCGCGGACATACTGTTCGAAATTTTTCGCCGTTTCCGGTGCCTTTTCGTGGTCCAGTTCGAGCTTGATATCGCCGAAATTGGTTTGCAACAGAATCATCAGGGTTTCCTGTTTCGGGTTAGGGAGCATTCAGGCCGCTATTGTACTCAAGAGTTTTCCGCTATGCATGAGTCCGGCAAGGATTTGTGAGTATAATAGGCGGTTTCAGATTCAACCCCTGTCCAACAGAGATTGTATGAGCGCCGAATCGAAGAAAGCCCACAACTTTATCCAGAGCCTGATTGAAGATGCGATTGCCAAGGGAGAGCACTCCGGCATCGTCGTGACCCGTTTCCCGCCAGAGCCGAATGGCTATCTGCATATTGGTCACGCCAAGTCGATCTGTCTGAATTTTGGCATCGCCGAAACCTTTGGTGGTGAATGTAATCTGCGGTTTGATGACACCAATCCGGAGAAGGAAAACCAGGAATACATCGATGCCATCAAGCAGGATGTGCAGTGGCTCGGGTACGAGTGGGCCGGCGAGGCCCGGTTCGCCTCGGATTACTTCGATGCCCTCTACGAGTTTGCGGAGGAGCTGATCCGCAACGGCAAGGCTTACGTTTGCGCGCTGACGGCCGATGAGATGGCCGAGTACCGTGGCACGCTCAAGGAGCCGGGGCGCAACAGTCCTTACCGGGATCGTCCTGTCGATGAAAACCTCCAGCTCTTCCGGGATATGCGGGATGGCAAATACGACAACGGAGAGCTGGTGCTGAGGGCGAAGATCGATATGGCATCGCCGAACATCAATCTGCGCGATCCGATCCTGTACCGTATCCGTTACGCCGATCACCACCAGACCGGCAGCAAGTGGTGCATCTACCCGATGTACGACTACACCCACCCGATCTCGGACGCTCTCGAAGGGATTACCCATTCCCTGTGTACCCTGGAGTTTGAGGATCACCGGCCGTTGTACGACTGGGTACTGGACAACATTTCCGTACCGTGTCACCCGCGCCAGATCGAATTTGCCCGGCTCAACCTGAACTACACGATTACCTCCAAGCGAAAGCTCAAGCGCCTGGTCGACGAGGGTTATGTGGATGGCTGGAACGATCCGCGTATGCCAACCATTTCCGGCATGCGCCGTCGGGGTTATACGCCGGAATCCATTCGCAATTTCTGCGACATGATCGGTGTCAACAAGGCCGGCGGTACGGTGGATGTCGGCATGCTCGAGCACGCCATCCGGGAAGACCTCAATACCCGCGCGCCGCGCGCCATGTGTGTGATGCGCCCGCTGAAAGTTACCCTGACCAATTACCCGGCGGACAAGACCGAAACCCTGACCTTGCCGGTACATCCGCAGAACCCGGATATGGGTGAGCGGGAAGTGACCTGGAGTCAGGTGCTGTACATCGATCGGGAAGATTTTGCCGAGGAGCCACCGCGCAAGTGGAAGCGCCTTGCCCCGGACCAGGCAGTACGACTGCGTGGTGGTTATGTCATGACCTGTCGCGAAATCGTGCGGGATGCCAGCGGCGAGATCGTCGAGCTGAAATGCGAGTACGATCCGAACACCCTTGGGGTCAATCCCGAAGGCTACAAGCCGAACGGCGTGGTTCACTGGGTATCGGCTCACGACAGCGTCGAAGCGGACATCAATGTCTATGACCGCCTGTTCAATCATGAGTCGCCGGACAGCGACAAGGACGGTGACTTCGTCGATCATCTCAATCCGGATTCCCTGGTCGTGCTGAAGGGCGTGCGGGCCGAGAAAGGCCTGGTGGATCCTCGCACCGATCTGCCGTATCAGTTCGAGCGGGAAGGCTACTTCTTCTGCGATCAGGAGCAGACGGCCGCCGCCGGACGCCCGGTGTTTAATCGCACGGTCACATTGCGGGATTCCTGGGGTAAGGGGGGCAAGTGATCCGAATCTACAACACGCTCACTCAGAAAAAGGAAGAGTTTCGCCCCATCGAGCCGGGCAAAGTGCGGATGTATGTCTGCGGCATGACCGTATACGACTACTGCCATCTCGGGCATGCCCGGGTTCTGGTTGCCTTTGACGTGGTCACCCGGTACCTCAGGCACCGGGGTTACGATGTGGAGTATGTCCGGAATATCACCGACATCGACGACAAGATCCTGCGCCGGGCGGATGAGAACGGCGAGGTATACACCAGTCTCACGGAACGTATGATCCAGGCCATGCATGAAGACGAGGCCCGGCTCGGCGTACTGTCGCCCGACGAAGAGCCCCGGGCGACGGCCTACATCGACGATATCATCGCAATGATCCAGCGACTGATCTCTGGTGGGCATGCCTACGCGGCCGACAATGGTGACGTCTACTTTTCAGTCGAGTCTTTCCCGGAATACGGCAAGCTCAGCAAGAAAAAACTGGACGATCTGATTGCCGGAGCCCGTGTGGATGTCCAGGAGGCCAAGCGCAGTCCGGCAGACTTTGCCTTGTGGAAGGCGGCCGGGCCCGGTGAGGTGAGCTGGCCCTCACCATGGGGCGACGGCCGTCCGGGTTGGCACATCGAGTGCTCGGCCATGTCGACCCGCTGTCTGGGGGACACCTTCGATATACACGGCGGTGGTCCCGACCTGCTGTTTCCCCATCATGAGAACGAAATCGCCCAGTCCGAATGTGCCACCGGCCATCCCTTTGTGCATACCTGGATGCATGCCGGCGCCATCCGGGTGAACAAGGAGAAAATGTCCAAATCGCTGGGTAACTTCTTCACGATCCGGGAGATCCTTGAGACCTATCCGGCCGAAGTGGTGCGGTATTTCCTTGTCTCCAGCCATTATCGGAGTCAGGTGGATTATTCCGAGGAAAACCTCGCCGAGGCGGGTCGGACGCTGACCAAGTTATATCATGCGCTGCGTGGCATTGTGCCGGCCAATAGCGGGGAAGTTCCGGAGACCGAGCATGATCGTCGGTTTGCCGAAGTCATGGATGACGACTTCAATACAGCCGGTGCCATCTCGGTATTGCATGCGGTCGCCAACGAGATCAATCAGCTCAGGCGGGATGGCGAGGAGCAGGCGGCTCAGCGAAGTGCCGCCGTGCTGGTTCGTCTCGGTTCCGTTGTGGGGCTGCTGCAGCAGGATCCGGAAGCGTTTTTCCAGGCGGATACCGGCAGCGACCTCACTGCAGAGGAGATCGAGGGAATGATCCAGGCCCGGGCCGACGCCCGCAAGGCCAGGAACTTTGCCGAGGCCGACCGCATCCGTGATGAACTTGCGGACAAGGGCATTGTTCTGGACGACAGTCGCGAGGGAACGACCTGGCGAAGGGCCTGAATTTGCGGGTGCGGCCAGTTGGTCAGACCAGTTTTGCGCGCGCAGGAATGATCTTGTAAGGATTTTCCCTTACAATGCGGCGCTCAAATTAGAATGCCCCCTCGAAGCGAAGGGGGAGTCGGGAAACGTAACCCACTGAGGCAGACAACGATGACAGAACGCGTACAAGTCGGCGGCATTCAGGTCGCAAAGAATCTGTATGACTTCGTGAACAACGAAGCGATCCCGGGCACCGGAATCGATGCCGATAAATTCTGGGCCGAATTTGACAAGATCGTGAACGAGCTTGCGCCACGTAACCGCGAGCTGCTGGCCAAGCGCGATGCGATCCAGGAAAAGATGGACAGCTGGAACCGTGACCACAAGGGTCAGAAGCTGGACATGGCCGAATACAAGGCCTTTCTGAAAGACATTGGCTACCTCGTGGAAGAGCCGGCGGAGTTCAAGATCTCCACCTCCAATGTGGATCCTGAAGTGGCCACCATGGCGGGGCCGCAGCTGGTTGTTCCGATCATGAATGCGCGCTTCGCACTGAACGCGGCCAACGCCCGTTGGGGTAGCCTGTACGATGCGCTCTACGGCACCGATGCCATTTCCGAAGAGGATGGTGCCCAGAAAGGCCCGGGCTACAATCCGGTTCGTGGCGCCAAGGTAATTGAGTGGGCCCGCAACCTGCTGGACAGCTCTGCTCCGCTGGCATCGGGCAGTCACAAAGACGCCGCCAAGTACTCGGTCGAGGGTGGCAAACTGGTCGTCAAGCTGCAGAACGGTGAGACCACTGGCCTGAAAGATGAGGCAGGCTTTGTCGGCTTTACCGGCGCTGCCGATGCCCCCACGGGCGTGCTCCTGGTCAAGAACGGCATGCATTTCGAAATCCAGATCGATGCCAGTCATCCGATCGGCAAGGACGACGGTGCCCACGTGAAAGACGTCCTGATGGAGTCAGCGCTGACCACCATCATGGATTGTGAGGACTCCGTAGCCGCGGTTGACGCGGACGACAAGGCGCTGGCCTACCGCAACTGGCTGGGTCTGATGAAGGGTGACCTGCAGGAGACCTTTGAAAAGGGCGGCCAGCAGATGACTCGCAAGATGAACGCGGATCGCACTTACACCGGTGCCGATGGCAGTGAAGTAGTGCTGAAGGGTCGCAGCCTGATGTTCATCCGTAACGTTGGTCACCTGATGACCAACCCGGCAGTCCTGCTGAAGGATGGCAACGAGATTCCGGAAGGCCTGATGGATGGTCTGATCACGTCCCTGATCGCCATTCACGACCTCAAGGGTAACGGCCAGTTCCAGAACAGCACCAAGGGTTCCATGTACATCGTGAAGCCCAAGATGCACGGCCCTGAGGAAGTGGCGTTCACCAACGAATTCTTTGGTCGTGTTGAGGATGCGCTTGGGCTTCCGCGCTTCACCCTGAAAGTGGGTATCATGGACGAGGAGCGTCGTACGACCGTTAACCTGAAGGCGTGCATCGAGGCTGCGAAAGAGCGTGCGGTATTTATCAATACCGGCTTCCTGGACCGTACCGGAGACGAAATTCACACCTCCATGGAGCTGGGTCCCTTCATTCGCAAAGGCCAGATGAAGCAGGCGACCTGGATCAATGCATACGAGCAGTGGAACGTCGACATCGGACTGGAAACCGGTTTCCGGGGCGTTGCCCAGATCGGTAAGGGCATGTGGGCCATGCCTGACCTGATGGCCGGCATGCTGGAAGCCAAGATCGGTCACCCGAAGGCCGGTGCAAATACGGCCTGGGTTCCGTCTCCGACGGCGGCGACCCTGCACGCAACCCATTACCACCAGGTCAGTGTTGCCGACGTGCAAAAGCAGCTGGAAAGCCGCGCTCGCGCCAACCTCGACGATATCCTGACCGTGCCTGTGATGGACGATCCGTCCTCCCTGGGGGCCGACGAGATCCAGCAGGAGCTGGATAACAATGCCCAGGGTATTCTGGGTTACGTAGTGCGCTGGATCGATCAGGGTGTGGGTTGCTCCAAGGTGCCCGACATCAATAACGTGGGCCTGATGGAAGATCGCGCAACCCTGCGGATTTCTTCCCAGTTGCTGGCCAACTGGCTGCACCATGGCATCTGCACGGAAGCGCAGATCGAAGAAACCATGAAGCGTATGGCTGCGGTGGTTGATCAGCAGAATGCTGGCGATCCTGCCTATCGCAACATGGCACCGAACTTCGATGATAGCGTCGCGTTCGAAGCCGCCATGGCGCTGGTCCTCAAGGGCTGTGAGCAGCCGAACGGCTATACCGAACCGCTTCTGCACGCCTACCGTCAGAAGGCCAAGGCCAAATACGGCCAGTAAGGCTTCGGTGCATAAAAAAACCCGCGGTTTACCGCGGGTTTTTTGTGTCTGTACGACCCCGGGGTTGAGCTCAGGGTTGCACCGCTCAGGAGTATCAGTCCTCGTGCAGGACGTCCGCGGCGTACAGAGTGTTCTGAAGGAGTGTTGCGATCGTCATTGGTCCAACGCCACCGGGCACGGGAGTGATGTACGCAGCCCGCTCGGCAGCGACCTCAAATTCGACGTCGCCTCTCAGTTTTCCGTCGTCGGTCCGGTTCATGCCCACGTCGATGACCGTGGATCCCGGCTTGATCCACTCGCCTTTGACCAGTCCCGGCTTACCGGCTGCGGCGATCAGGATATCGGCTTCACCAACGTATTTTCCCAGGTTATCGGTAAAACGATGGCAAACCGTGGTTGTGGCGCCTCTCAGGAGGAGTTCCATGCTCATGGGGCGGCCGACAATGTTGGAGGCGCCCACGATGACGGCATGCTGGCCCTTGTAGGGGGTGTTTATGGAGTCGAGCAGGGTAATGACGCCGGCCGGGGTACAGGGGCGTAGCGTGGGCTTGCGCTGCATCAGTCGGCCGATGTTGTATGGATGAAAGCCATCCACATCCTTGTCCGGGCGAATCTTGACGAGAATCGGGTCCGCATCGAGGTGTGAAGGCAGGGGCAGCTGGACAAGTATTCCATCTACGGCAGGGTTTTCATTGAGCTCGTCCACCAGGGCTTCAAGGGCGTCCTGGGAGGTGTCCTCCGGCAGATCGTAGGAGAGGGAGAGGATGCCGGTCTCTTCGCAGGCCTTGATCTTGTTGCCAACGTAAACGCGGGAAGCCGGGTCGTTGCCGACCAGAACCACGGCCAGGCCCGGCGCACGCAGGCCTTTCTGTTTTCTCGCTTCCACGCCGGCTGCGACCTGCTGTCGGACCTGTGCAGCAATCTCTTTTCCGTTAATAAGTTTCGCGCTCATAATTCCGTCTTGTCGGTTGGGCATCGGTAAATGAAGGCGGGGAATTGTCTCATGCTTCCGTCCGAACTCCAATTCGACGATTTTGTGCAGAGGGAACTTCTCCCGGGGTTTCGAGTCATCTGGAAAGGCGAGTGCCGACAGGATTTTCCAAATGCGTGTTGACGGCGTCCTCCGGCGCCGGTAATATGCGCGCCAACTTTGCTGAGGCACTTGTTGTTCAGGCAGACGGGGTATAGCGCAGTCTGGTAGCGCGCCTGCTTTGGGAGCAGGATGTCGGGAGTTCGAATCTCTCTACCCCGACCAATTTCTGAATGTTCAGGTGGGCGAACGGTCAGGCGCCCGTAGCTCAGCTGGATAGAGCATCCGCCTTCTAAGCGGATGGTCGCAGGTTCGAGTCCTGCCGGGCGCGCCATTAAGCCTCAGGCCTGGTTCGCGCCGGGCGCCACAGGCAGCAAAGTTGAAAAGTTGAAGGTACCGAAAGGTACGTCTTGATGTGGTGGACGTAGCTCAGTTGGTAGAGCTCAGGATTGTGACTCCTGCGGTCGAGGGTTCGAACCCCTTCGTCCACCCCACTTTTCCCCAAGCCTTGAATTTCCGCAGTGACTGGACCTCGAACGCGTTTTTTGATGTCTTCTGGTCAGCGCAGTGCATGCGAGAGTGGCGGAACTGGTAGACGCGCTGGATTTAGGTTCCAGTGGGGCAACCCGTGAGAGTTCGAGTCTCTCCTCTCGCACCACCCTTTCATTTTGTCAATTCATCCCCAATCTCTATACGCCGGTATTCCGGAGTTCTCCTGTGGCCTTTAATAGGGTCGTACAGATGATTCTCTCGGCGGTGCAAACCGTGGTAAACTACGGCCTTTTAATTTTCGCCCACTCTGCAGTTTCGCAGTAGGGGCAGGATTTATTGATAAAATTCATTCACATACCGAACCTGTAATTTGAGGATCTTCCATGCAAGTGTCTGTTGAAACGACCTCCAACATCGAGCGTCGCATGACGATTGGTGTGCCCGCCCAGGAAATCGACCAGGCGGTCCAGAAACGCCTGCAGGAAACAGCGCGCACTGTGCGTTTGAATGGTTTCCGTCCTGGCAAGGTGCCCATGAGCGTGGTCAAGCGTCGTTTCGGTGACAGCATCCGTCAGGAAGTGGTTGGCGAGGTTATGCGCGACAACTACATCAAGGCACTGCAGGAGCAGGACATCAACCCTGCGGGCTGGCCGCAGTTCGAGCCGAAGACCATGGAAGAGGGCAAGGATCTCGAGTTCGTGGCGACTTTCGAAGTACTGCCGGAAATCGAGCTCGGGGATCTCAGCAAGATTGCCATCGAAAAGCCCGCTTCCGATGTGACCGATAAAGACATCGATACCATGATCGACAACCTGCGTCGTCAGCAGGCTACGATGAAAGAAGTCAAGCGCAAGTCCAAGAACAAGGACATCGTGACCATCGACTTCAAGGGTTACATTGATGGCGAGGAGTTCGAAGGCGGCTCTGCCGAGGGGCAGCGTCTGACGCTGGGCTCCGGGCAGATGATTCCGGGATTCGAGAAGGCCATCGTTGGTGGCAAGGCCGGCGAAGACATGGAAATCGAAGTGACTTTCCCGGAGGACTACCACAATGAAGACCTCGCGGGTAAGCCGGCCAAGTTCGAGATCAAGATCCACAAGGTGGAAGAGCCTCAGTTGCCCGAGCTGAACACCGAGTTCTTCAAGAACTTCGGTATCGAAGCCGAAGATGAAGCCACTTTCCGTGAGGAAGTGAAGAAGAACATGGAGCGCGAGCTCAAGCAGGCGGTGTCCAACAAGGTCAAGAACGATGTCGTTGACGGCCTTCTGGAAACGACCGAGCTCGACGTGCCGGCCGCGCTGGTTGATCAGGAAATTGATCGCCTGCGTCAGGACGCGGTTCAGCGTTTTGGTGGCCAGGTAGATTTCCAGCAGCTGCCCAAGGAAATCTTTGAGGAGCAGGCTACTCGTCGCGTCAAGACCGGCCTGCTGTTCCAGGAAGTGGTCAAGCAGAATGATCTGAAGGCGGATCCTGCGAAGGTTGAAGAAAAGATCCAGGAAATTGCTTCAACGTATGAACAGCCAGAGGAAGTTGTTGCGCACTTCAACAACAACCCGGACCAGAAGTCCCAGATAGAGTCTTCTGTACTGGAAGACGCGGTCGTCGACCACGTACTGGCCCAGGCCAAGGTCAAAGAGAAGAAGATGAAGTACGAAGAGGCCGTTGCTGCGGGCCAGCCGCAGCGTTAAGCGACGGTGACTGGCCGGTACAGCCGGTCACGTTGGCCGAATCCGAAAACAGCCGGCATGTCCGGCTGTTTTCATCTGGGCCGACTGGTGGCACAGTATTGGATGCCAACATGTTGAAAATTCGTGGCCGAACGCCACAACCCATTGTCCACAAGGAGTTCAGGCGCACATGACGCAGAAACCAATCGATGGTCCCGCAATGGTTACCAATTCTGGCCTGGTGCCAATCGTCATCGAACAGACCGCTCGGGGCGAGCGCTCTTTCGACATCTATTCCCGTCTTCTCAAGGAACGGGTGATCTTTATGGTTGGTCCGGTCGAAGACCATATGGCGAACCTGATTGTGGCTCAGATGCTTTTCCTGGAATCCGAGAACCCTGACAAGGACATTCACCTTTATATCAACAGCCCGGGTGGCTCCGTAACTGCGGGTATGTCCATCTATGACACCATGCAGTTTATCAAGCCGGATGTGGCGACGCTCTGTATTGGTCAGGCAGCCAGCATGGGCGCATTCCTTCTCGCAGGTGGTGCAGAGGGCAAACGGGCCTGTCTGCCGCACAGCCGGGTGATGATCCACCAGCCGCTCGGCGGATATCAGGGGCAGGCGACCGATATCGAGATCCACACCCGTGAGATTCTGAAAATTCGCCACACCCTGAACTCCCTGCTGGCTCACCATACCGGGCAGGACCTGGAGACCATCGCCAGGGATACCGACCGTGACTATTTCATGGATCCGGACCAGGCCAAAGAGTACGGGTTGATTGATTCGGTACTTGATAAGCGCGCACCGAATACATAATACTGAAAGTCATCGCATCATCCTTGGCCGGCGTATCAGCCAGTAACGCCGGCTGTAAAAGAGCAGAGGTAATTCAATGGCAGATGAAAGAAACGGCAGAGGCGACGATAACGGCAAGTTGCTGTACTGCTCGTTTTGTGGAAAGAGCCAGCATGAAGTCCGGAAACTCATCGCAGGGCCCTCGGTGTTCATCTGCGACGAGTGCGTAGACCTGTGCAATGACATCATCCGCGAGGAGATCCAGGAAAACGCTGAGGAAGAAAGCAGTGATCGTCTTCCTTCACCGGCGGAAATCCGGGAGACTCTGGATGAGTACGTCATTGGCCAGGACCGAGCCAAGGTGGTGCTGTCTGTCGCTGTATACAACCACTACAAGCGGTTGCGCTACGGTGAAGGCAAGAGCGATGTCGAACTGGGCAAGAGTAACATTCTCCTGATCGGCCCGACGGGAAGCGGTAAGACGCTGCTGGCTGAAACGCTGGCGCGCATGTTGAACGTCCCGTTCACCATTGCTGATGCCACGACGCTGACCGAGGCGGGTTACGTGGGTGAGGACGTTGAGAACATCATCCAGAAACTGCTTCAGAAATGCGATTACGACGTCGACAAGGCGCAGCGGGGCATTGTCTATATTGATGAAATCGACAAGATTTCCAGAAAGTCGGACAACCCTTCCATCACTCGGGACGTCTCGGGCGAGGGTGTGCAGCAGGCGTTACTGAAACTGATCGAAGGGACAGTCGCCTCTGTGCCGCCGCAGGGTGGTAGAAAGCATCCACAGCAGGAATTCCTGCAAGTGGACACCACCAACATGCTGTTCATCTGTGGCGGTGCGTTTGCCGGCCTGGAAAAGGTGATTCAGGAGCGGTCGGATCGCAGTTCCATTGGCTTCTCGGCCACGGTCAAGAGTCAGGATGACAGCAAGGCGACCGGAGACATCATCAAGGATGTCGAAACCGAGGATCTGGTGAAGTTCGGCCTGATTCCGGAATTCGTCGGCCGGCTGCCGGTCGTGGCAACCCTGACCGAACTTGATGAAGACGCGCTCGTGCAGATTCTGACCCAGCCCAAGAACGCGCTGACCAAGCAGTATCAGAAGCTGTTCGATATGGAAGGGGTCGAGCTTGATTTCCGGGAAGACGCTCTGCGTGCCGTGGCGCGCAAGGCGATGGAGCGGAAAACCGGCGCCCGCGGTCTCCGGTCCATTATGGAAGCGACCCTGCTGGACACCATGTATCAGATTCCGTCTGAGCACGACGTCAGCAAGGTGGTGATCGACGAAAGCGTGATCAATGGCGATTCCGAGCCGTTCAAGATTTACGCCAGTTCGGATCACGCCAAGGCTGTACCCGAGGACTGATCGACGGATCTGTTCACTGAAGTCAGCCGTGAGGCATGGAAAAGGGGGCGGTTGCGCCCCCTTTTCGTATCGCCTTCCCACCGTATATGTACCCGCCCGTTTCGTTTCGTAAAAAGATTGCAATTTCCATTGGCGCCCCAATGAAGGGTGATATGCTGAAAGAAATACCGTCAGAGGAATTCCTATGACCCTGATACCCGAAGATACCGTGCAAGAATACCCGTTGCTCCCGCTGAGGGACGTCGTGGTGTTCCCGCACATGGTGGTTCCGTTGTTTGTCGGCCGTGAAAAATCCATCCAGGCGCTGGAAGCGGCCATGGAGGGCAGTAAGGAAATCCTGCTGGTGGCACAGAAAGATGCCTCCACTGATGAGCCTGGTGCCAAAGATGTGTTCGAAATGGGCACGCTGGCCACTGTCTTGCAGATGCTTCGGCTCCCGGATGGTACGGTCAAGGTGCTGGTCGAAGGCAATGCCCGGGCTTCGATCCGGGATATCAAGGAAGGCGACTACCTCACCGGTGGAGCCATAATGCTTGATGAAGAAGGATTGCCTGAGCGGGAAGAAGACGTGCTCGTCAAGACATTGATGGACGAGTTCGAGAAGTTCGTGAAACTTTCGAAGAAAGTGCCGTCAGAAGTGTCGAATGCACTGACGGGCATCGAGGAGCTTGAGCGCCTGGCTGATACCATGGCGGCCCACCTCGAGATGCGGATTCCCGAGAAGCAGGAGTTGCTGGAAGCGCTGGACGTGCGCAAGCGTGTTGATCTCTTGCTCGGCAAGCTGGATGGCGAGATCGATCTGATCGAGGTTGAGAAGCGCATTCGTGGCCGGGTCAAGAAGCAGATGGAGCGCAGCCAGCGCGAGTATTACCTCAATGAGCAGATGAAGGCCATCCAGAAGGAAATGGGCCAGCTCGGTGAGGGCAATAACGATTTCGAGGAGCTTGAGAACAAGCTCGAAGAAGCCGGCCTGCCGGAAGAAGCCCGCAAGAAAACCGAAGCGGAACTGAACAAGCTCAAGATGATGTCGCCGATGTCAGCCGAAGCGACGGTTGTTCGCGGCTACATCGACTGGATGCTGGCTATTCCCTGGAAAAAGCGCAGCCGCGTGCGGCACGACATTGAAAAAGCCCGGGAAATCCTGGATCGGGACCATTACGGGCTCGACGAGGTCAAGAAGCGCATTCTGGAGTATCTGGCGGTCCAGAGCCGGGTCAAGAAGGTGAAAGGGCCGGTCCTGTGTCTCGTGGGGCCTCCAGGGGTGGGTAAGACTTCCCTGGGGCAGTCCATTGCCAGGGCGACCAATCGGAAATACACCCGTATGGCCCTCGGCGGCGTTCGCGATGAGGCCGAGATCCGCGGGCACCGCAAAACCTATATCGGAGCCTTGCCCGGCAAGCTTCTGCAGAAGCTGTCCAAGGTGGGTGTAAAGAACCCGCTGTTCCTGTTCGACGAGATCGACAAGATGGGTATGGATCATCGGGGAGATCCGGCCTCGGCACTGCTGGAAGTGCTTGATCCGGAGCAGAATCACACCTTCAACGACCATTACCTGGAAGTGGATTACGATCTCTCGGATGTCATGTTCGTCTGTACGTCGAACTCCATGGATATTCCGCCGGCATTGCTGGACCGTATGGAGATCATTCGAATCCCGGGGTATACCGAGGACGAGAAGGTCAATATTGCGCTGCGTTACCTGTTGCCCAAGCAGATCAAGGCCAACGGTTTGCGCAAGGACGAACTGAAGATTCCGGAAGAGACCCTGCGGGACCTGATCCGCTACTACACTCGTGAAGCGGGTGTGCGCGGGCTTGAGCGGGAGATCGCCAAGATCTGCCGGAAGGTTGTCCGTGAGCACGTTGAAGCCGGCGAGAAGGCTGCGGTGACCCTGTCACCGGAGATGCTTGAGGATTACTCCGGCGTCAAGAAGTTCAAGTACGGGCTCGCTGAAGAGAGCGACCAGATTGGTCAGGTCACTGGCCTGGCGTGGACCCAGGTGGGCGGTGAGTTGCTGACCATCGAATGCGCACTGACCCCGGGCAAGGGCCGCGTGGTCAAAACGGGTTCGCTCGGCGATGTCATGCAGGAGTCTATCCAGACCGCGTTGACCGTGGTCCGGAGCCGGGCGCCCGGCCTTGGGATTGCAAACGATTTCCACGAAAAACATGACCTGCACGTTCACGTTCCGGAGGGTGCGACGCCGAAAGACGGTCCCAGTGCCGGTATTGGCATGTGTACTGCCTTGGTGTCAGCCCTGACGCGGATACCCGTTCGCGCCGACGTTGCGATGACCGGGGAGATCACCCTGAGAGGGCGTGTGTTGGCCATTGGCGGGCTCAAGGAAAAACTGCTGGCGGCCCATCGGGGCGGTATCAAGACAGTTCTGATCCCGGAAGAAAACGTCCGTGATCTCAAGGAGATACCAGAGAATATCAAAGAGTCTCTGGACATCCGGCCGGTCACCTGGATTGACGAAGTGCTGGACATTGCGCTGGCATACCCGCCCGAAGCTCACGCGGAATCTCCAGCCGGGAAAACCGGTTCCGGAAAACCGCGAGATGATGAAGGTGAAGCGGCGGAGCGCATAAATACGCATTAAAGCCATGATGAGTTGTTGACATGCCAGAGAGCCCATTGGTATAACTGTTTCGCCGTGAAGCAGCCAATACCAAGGGCTCCCGCGCAGTATGTGCCTATTCCGAACACCGGTGAACAGCCGAAAGGAATAACAAAACTGAAGAATGGAATTCTCGGACCGCTTATGCGATAGTCGAGAACGTCCGCGAAAAAATAAACCAACCTATAACATCTTCAACCTGAAATCGAAGGGGTTTAGTGTGAACAAGTCCGAACTTATCGATGCAATTGCAGAGTCCGCAGATATCTCCAAAGCCGCCGCTGGCCGTGCTCTGGATGCCATGACCAACTCAATCACCGGTGCCCTCAAGAAAGGTGATCAGGTTACCCTGATCGGCTTCGGTACCTTCTCTGTTAAAGAGCGTGCTGCCCGCACCGGTCGTAACCCGCAGACTGGTGCCGAGATCAAGATTCCGGCCTCCAAAGTGCCTGGTTTCAAAGCCGGCAAGGCCCTGAAAGACGCCGTTAAGTAACGGTTCTTTCTCCGGCGGTTTGCTCTGGTAGGCCGCCAAGAAGGATTGAAGGCGCATTCCGAACAGGGTGCGCCTTTTTACGTTCAGCACATTCCAAGTCAATACCAAACCGAAAACAACGCACGACCTTGACGGGGATTCGGGAGAAACATGCTTCAAGATATTCGGGATAATGCCCAGGGTACCATTGCCAAGATCATCATCGTGGTTCTAATCGTTTCCCTTTCCATCTGGGGAATGGACGCCATTATCGGCGGGTTTTCCGGTGAGCCGGAGGTTGCCACGGTTAACGGCCAGGATATTACCGAACGCGAGTTTCTCCGCACGGTACAGATTGAAAAGCAGCGCCGCCTTTCCCAGATGGAAACGCCCGATCCCTCCCTGCTGAATGAAGATCAGCTCCGGAAGGACGTTCTCGAGAACCTTATCCGGGAAGAGACGCTGACCCAGGATGCAGCGAGTCAGGGACTGGAACTGTCCGACTCCGATATCGATGCCCTCATCCGCCAGATGCCCCAGTTCCAGGTGGATGGCAAGTACAGCAGTGAGCGATTTGCCGCGACAGTCCGGAATATGGGGATGGGCATCGCGGAATTCCGTAATCTCCTCCGCAAGCAATATGTGGTGAACCAGATCCGTAACGGCATTGTGCAAAGTGGTCTGGCAACCGAATCCAACGCCAGTCAATTGCTGCAGATCCAGAACCAGACCCGGGATTTTCGGGCACTCACGATTCCCGCGAAGGCGGTCGCTGACCAGGTAGCCGTGAGCGATGGGGATATTCAGGACTATTACGACAGCCATACCAGCCAGTTCCGGCAGCCGGAACAGGTTGATGCCGCCTACATTGCCTTGTCTGTCGGGGCTCTGGCCGACAGCATAGATGTGAGCGATGATGAGGTGAAGGCCTATTACGATCAAAAGAAAGACGGGCTGGCCCGTGAGGAGCGCCGTGCCGCGCACATTCTGATCAATGATGGTCCGGACGCATCCGCCACTATTGCAAAGATTCAGGATCGGCTCTCAAACGGGGAATCCTTTGCTGACCTGGCGAAGGAATACTCTATCGATACGGCGACCGCCGACAAGGGGGGTGAGCTGGGATATGCCGGTCGTGGCGTCTATGATCCCGACTTCGAAAAAGCTCTGTTCGGGTTGAAGGAAGGGGAGGTGTCCGAGCCGGTTAAAACCCGCTTTGGTGTTCACCTGATCAAACTCGAAGATATTCGTCGCTCCAAGGTGCCGTCGTTTGACGAGATGAAAGACAAGCTTCGCGCCGAGCTTGCGCGCAAGAAGGCCGAGGACAAGTTTGCCGAAGTCCGCTCGAAGCTGGCTGACTCCGCGTATGCTGCAGACGATCTGGCCGGGCCGGCAAAAGAGCTCGGGCTTGAGGTTCGTGAGATTTCCGGCATTACCCGAGACGGTGGTCCCGCGCCCTTCGATCATGCCGGACTGGTTCGCCAGCTGTTTTCCGATGACGTGCTCAACGCTGGCTACAACACGGAACTGATTGATGTGGGTGACAACCTGTCTGTCGTCGCGCGTGTCCGGGCACACCGTGAGGCAAAACAGTTGGCACTGGATGCAGTAAAAGATCAGGTACGTTCTACTCTGGTCGAACAGAAGACCCTCGAGGCCCTGGCGCAGCGCGCGGATTCGATTATCGCTGATCTCAAGCAGGGTAAGAGCGCGGATGAGATCGGCGCTGGTGAGTGGGTCGATTACACGGACCAGGGCCGAAATGCATCGGGCCTTCCTGCGCCGGTGCTGCAAACGGCGTTCTCATTGCCCCGTCCGTCCGAGAATCAGCCTAGCTTTGGCAAGGTTGTTGATGCGGACCAGGCGAGCGTGATCGCGCTGGATGCGGTCAATCAGGGCAAGGTGGATAAGGACAGCGAAGAATACAAGCGTCTGTACAGCTTCCTGTCCTCCCTGGAGGGGCAGCGGGATTACACGGCTTACCAGCAGATGCTGCGTAAGCGAGCGGAGGTCGAGCGCCCATAAGGGGCTCCTTCCGTTCGCAAAACACAAAGGGCGCCATTTCGGCGCCCTTTGTGTTTTTGAGTCGTCAGACTCGGCAAATCTCTGCTAATTTGAAAGGCAGGCCGGGTCAGTTCTGTGGGAAACGGGTTGCCTTCAGGCTCTCCTTGATTTTTTTGAGGTGGCCGAGAAAGTCCTTGCCGCGCTTGAGCGTAACGCCGGTCGCGAGAATGTCGATGACAGTGAGATGGATGATCCGCGAGGACATCGGCATGTACACCTCGGTGTCTTCGGGGGCCGTGACACCCAGCACCTCGGTGCAGCACTCGGAGAGAGGCGAGTCCGGGTTGGTAATGCCGATGACGGTTGCGCCATTACTCCGGGCAAGCCTGGCAATGTCGACCGTTTCCTTGGTGCGTCCGGTGTAAGAGATGAGAACGATAACGTCACCCACCTGGGCGCCGGCGGCCACCATACGTTGCATCAAGGCGTCGTCATAGGACATGACCGGAATATTGAACCGGAAAAACTTGTGCTGGGCATCAAGGGCGACGGAGGCCGAGCCTCCCATGCCGAAGAAGTTGATCTGCTTGGCCTGTATCAGGTAGTCGATAACGCTTGCCAGGGCCTTCGGATCGAGGGATTGCCGGGCCTTGTCGAGGCTGGCGATCGTGCTCAGCATGATTTTGTCTGCGAACTCCGCGACCGTATCATCCGGTTCGACGTTCTGGCCGACGTAGGGCGTTCCGGTGGCAATGCTCTGGGCAAGCCGGATTTTGAAGTCGGGAAAACCGGTGGCGGAGAAGCCACGGCAGAAGCGGTTGACGGTCGGTTCGCTGACATCGGCCGCCCGGGCCAGGGCGGCAATGCTGTAACGAGTCGCCGCGCTGGGATCCCGCAGGATGGCTTCTGCGACCTTGCGTTCGGATTTGTTGAGGCTGTCCAGCCGAGCCTGGATGTCTTCCAGAAGATTGTCGTCACGGTGCGCGGGGGTCGCCGCCATGGAAGGATACTCCCTGCTTCGGTTGTCATGGTGATAAACAAAAAGCCGACTGTGCTGTCTTCAGCCGCATGGTCGGGTAGTAAATGTGTCATTGCCAGTGAAAAACCTTGGAATCACCGATCTGGAATGACAGTATTTGTTTAATATTACTACACATGGCCTCCGGTTGGTATGTCGGCCTGGCGAGGCAAAGGCGGGGAGAGTGAGTCGATGGTCAAAACGAGCGATACGCGCTGCGATCTCATGCTGTTTGGCGCCGTCGGTGATCTGGCCCAGCGGAAGCTGTTTCCGGCATTATACCAGCTCGAATGTGCGGGGTTGCTTGCTCCGGAAAGTCGGGTGCTTGCTCTGGCACGCCGGGACATGGAGACCACGGGGTTTCGGGATCAGCTTTTCGACAACCTCAAGCGGTACGTGAAGCCCGCCGAGTTCGATGCCGGGGTTGCCCGCGGTTTTCTGGAACGGGTGGAATACCGGCTCCTCGATTTTACGGATCCCGCCGGTTATGACGTCTTGCAGACCTGGCGCGATGCGCCGGACAACGAACTGATTGTCTATATGGCGACGCCGCCGGCCATGTACGGGGTCATCGCGAGAAACCTGAAGGCAGCTAGTTGCTGCAACGAGAATACCCGGGTGGTGGTGGAAAAGCCCATTGGCCATGACCTTGAATCTTCGAAGGTGATCAATGACGAACTGGGTGAAGTCTATAACGAGAACCAGCTTTTCCGGATCGACCATTATCTCGGCAAGGAGACGGTCCAGAATCTGATTGCCTTGCGGTTCGCCAACAACCTGTTTGCGTCCCAGTGGGATCAGAATCACATCTCTCACGTGGAAATCACGGTGGCGGAGAGTGTCGGCATCGAAGGTCGATGGGGCTATTTCGACAAGGCTGGCCAGATCCGCGATATGGTGCAGAACCACCTCCTGCAACTGCTTTGCCTGATTGCCATGGATCCGCCAGCCGATCTGTCTGCCGACAGTCTCCGCGACGAGAAGGTGAAGGTCCTGAAGGCGTTGAAAACGATCCGTCCGGACATGATGGACAGTTACGTGGTTCGGGGTCAGTACACCGCCGGCACCAGTGATGGAAAACCGGTGCCCGGATATCTCGAAGAGGAGGGCGCCAACAAGGGCAGCGAGACCGAGACCTTTGTCGCCCTGAAGGCCGAGATTGAAAACTGGCGCTGGTCCGGGGTGCCTTTCTACATTCGCACCGGCAAGCGCCTGCCTGAGAAGCTGTCCCAGATCATTATTCATTTTAAACCTGCGCCGCACTATATCTTTGACCCGGATCAGAAGCACCTGGCCAATAACAAGCTGATTATCCGCCTGCAACCCGATGAAGGTATGTCCCTGAGAATCCTGACCAAGGATCATGGCCTGGATAAAGGCATGCGACTGCGACAGGGCCCGTTGGAGCTGACCTTCTCGGAGACCTTCGAAACCGATCGTATCCCCGATGCCTATGAGCGTTTGCTGTGGGAGATCATGAAAGGCAACCAGTACCTGTTTGTCCGTCGTGACGAGGTGGAGTACGCCTGGCGATGGGTGGATCAGGTCATTCGGAACTGGCGGGACAGCGGTGAACCACCCAAGCGCTATGCTGCCGGTACCTGGGGGCCGGTGGCTTCCATTGCGATGATCACCCGGGATGGCAGGAGCTTGTATGAAGATGTCTGAGCTGTCGCTGCCGGACGGCATTGAATGCCATGTCGGTCGGACCCCTGGTGAGGTGGGCGAGCAGCTCGCGGATGCTGTCGCGGGGTTTCTCGCCGAACGGCTTTCCAGTGCCCCCAGGGCAAGCCTCGTGGTATCCGGGGGCTCGACGCCCCTGCCATTTTTCCATGCGCTCAGCGGGAAGATTCTGGAATGGAATCGGGTGGACGTCGTTCTTGCCGATGAACGCTGGGTGTCGGAGGACGATCCGGCCAGTAACACCGCGCTGGTGAAGGCGCATTTGTTGCGTGACCGTGCCGGCGAGGCGCACTTTCTGTCGCTCAAGCAGCCCGGGGCAACGCCGGAGGAGGGTCTGGCTGGGGCCCGGCGGTGCCTCGCCGGGCTGATCGAACCTCCGGATGTCGTTGTTCTTGGTATGGGCAACGACGGCCACACCGCGTCGTTGTTTCCCGATGCCCCGGAGCTCCCCACGGCGATGGATCCTGACAACAACGAAAGAGTGGTGGTTGCTACCCCTCCATCCCAGGCTCAGCGACGGATTACATTGACCTACCGTTTTCTGGTTTCCGCCCGTTTCGTGGCCCTGCACCTGCGGGGCGAGGACAAGCTCGCGACTCTTGAGGAAGCGATGGCAAATCCGGAACGCGTTATGGAAATGCCTGTTCGAGGCTTTCTCAGGCCGGGCCTGAAGATATACTGGAGTCCATCATGAGTCAGTTGTCTGATTACCACCGAGATCGCATTCAGTCTGTCCTTGGGGCGTCGCCTCTGATACCGGTTATCGCAATCCGGGATCCCGAAGACGCAATTCCACTTTGCCGGGCCCTGGTGGCCGGCGGAATCTCCGTGCTGGAGATCACGCTCAGGACCGAGCATGGGTTGCGCGCTATTGAAACCGTTCGCTCGGCCATTCCCGAAGCCTGGGTGGGGGCCGGTACCGTCACCAGTGTTGAGCAGTATCGCCAGGTTGAGTCCGCCGGCGCCCAGTTCGTGATAACGCCGGGCGTAACCGAATCACTGCTGGAGTTCGGGGTCACGTCCGCCGTGCCCCTGTTGCCCGGCATTGCCACGGTCTCCGAATTGATGATGGGCTATCAGCACGGCTACCGTGCTTTCAAGTTTTTTCCGGCCGAGGTTTCCGGGGGAGTGGCAGCATTGAAGTCGTTCGGTGGGCCTTTTCCGGAGGTGGTGTTTTGTCCCACTGGCGGGATTCGCCGTGCAACGGCAAAGGATTACCTGGCTCTCGGCAATGTCAAAGCCGTGGGTGGCTCGTGGCTGACGCCGGAGGATGTGGTGGCGCAAAAGGACTGGGCGCAGATTGAGGACATTGCGAGGGGAAGTCTGGCGGATCTCTGATCCGGTGCCAGGCCGCTCAATCGGCGTGTCGGGGTTGAGCGGCCCGGTCATTTGCAGGGACTAGCGAATGTCTGGTCCCACCCGGACAATCTTCATACTGTTGGTGCCTCCCTGGGCATTGGCATAGTCGCCCTTGGTCATAACCACCAGGTCGCCTTCCTTGACGATGTTCCGGTTCACCAGTTCCGCGACCGCCCTGGCGTTGGTTTGCTCATGGGGCACTTTGGCCGAATCAAACGGAACCGTCTGCACGCCCCGATAGAGAACCACCCTGTGCTGGGTAGAATGGTGGCGGGAAAAAGCGAAGATGGGCAGGCTCGACTTGATCCGCGACATCAGTCGCGGGGTTGCCCCGGTTTCCGTCATGCAGATGATGGCGTTGACGCCTTCCAGGTGATTGGCTGCGTACATCGCCGACAGGGCAATGGCCTCGTCTACGCGTTCCATGCTTTCGTGGATCCGGTGCTTGGACTGATGCATGGAGGGGTGCTTCTCGGCGCCGAGACAGATTCGAACCATGGCTTCCACCGCCTCCGTCGGATAATCGCCGACGGCGGTTTCGGCCGAGAGCATGACGGCGTCGGTATAGTCCATCACGGCGTTCGCCACATCCGACACTTCCGCCCGGGTTGGCATCGGATTGGTGATCATGGATTCCATCATCTGGGTGGCGGTGATGACGGCACGGTTCAGGGATCGGGCGCGGGCGATAATGTGCTTCTGAACCCCTACGAGTTCGGCATCGCCGATTTCCACCGCAAGATCGCCCCGCGCCACCATGACCGCATCGGACGCCTCGATAACCGCGTCGAGAGCGGCCTCGTCATGGGCCAGTTCCGCCCGTTCGATCTTGGCAACCAGTCCCGCCTCTGAACCGGCGTCCCGCAGAAGCCGTCGGGCTGTATGCATGTCCTCTGCAGTGCGGACGAAGGAAACGGCGACATAATCGGCGCCCAGTCTTGCCGCAGTCACAATGTCCTGCTTGTCCTTCTCCGTCAGAGCGTCGGCGGAGAGTCCGCCGCCGCGTTTGTTCAGCCCCTTGTTGTTTGAGAGCGGGCCGCCGATCAGAACTCGTGAGGTAATGCTGTGGGCGTCTACCGACTGCACTTCCATCTCGATCCGGCCATCGTCCAGTACCAGGACGTCACCGGGCGCTACGTCGTTAATCAACTGCTCATAGTCGATGCCCACGCGTTCGCGGGTGCCTTCTTCCTTGTTCATGCTGGCATCAAGTACGAAGGTCTGGCCGACTTCAAGGGTGACCTTGTTGTCAGCGAAGCGGGCGATCCGGAGCTTTGGCCCCTGCAGATCGGCGAGCAGGGCGACGAAGCGACCCTCTGCGGCGGCTGCCTGGCGAACGCGCTGGGCCCGCTCGATGTGTTCTTCGGCACTGCCGTGGGAAAAATTGAGTCGTGTAACGTCGACCCCGGCCCGGATGATGGCAGCGAGTGCCTCGGGGGAGTCGGTGGCGGGGCCTAGGGTGGCGACGATTTTGGTGCGCCTGAGCATGGTGCGTTCCTTAAGGTTGTTTGTGAAGCCTGGATCGACCAGTGGTACATTGATCGTGGGTACCCTGAACACGAGGCGATTATTTTCAGGCTGCGTCATTGGCGATGAGAGCCACGTGTTCCGATTATGTAGTAAATATATCAACAAAATGTGAATCGATGAATGATACTTTCTGTGGGGCTTTAAAAAAGAAAGTAAACTTACGGCATTGGCGACGGCTCATCGGACAAAGCAACGGAGTTCATCATGCATCCCACCATTGAAAAGGTCACTCAGCGAATCATAGAACGCAGCCGTGGCACCAGGGAAGACTATCTGGGCCGGATGGACGCGCTCAAGGCGCTCTCTCCCCATCGAAGTTCGCTGTCCTGCGGAAACCTGGCCCATGGTATTGCCGCCTGTCCCCAGTCGGACAAAGACACGCTCAAATTCATGAACAAAGCGAACGTGGCCATCGTCTCGGCGTACAACGATATGCTTTCAGCCCATCAGCCCTATCAGACGTTTCCCGATGTCATCCGGGAAGCGGCCCACGGGATGGGGTCCGTTGCGCAATTCGCAGGGGGCACTCCGGCCATGTGTGACGGGGTGACGCAGGGCCAGCCAGGCATGGAACTGAGTCTGTTTTCCCGGGATACCATCGCCATGAGCACTGCCGTGGCGATGAGCCACAATATGTTCGATGCCACTCTGCTTCTGGGTATCTGTGACAAGATTGTGCCGGGCCTGCTGATCGGTGCGCTCAGTTTTGGTTACCTTCCGACGATCCTGGTGCCCGCAGGACCGATGCCATCCGGTTTGCCCAACAAGGAAAAGCAGCGAATCCGCCAACTCTATGCGGAGGGGAAAATCGGCAAGGAGGAACTGCTCGAGGCCGAAAGCCAGTCTTACCACAGCCCGGGCACCTGCACCTTCTATGGCACGGCCAACAGCAATCAACTGTTGGTGGAGGTAATGGGGTTGCATCTGCCCGGTGCAGCATTCGTGCATCCGGGCACGGAATTGCGGGATGCACTTACAAAGGCTGCGACGGAACAGGTCATCCGGCTGTCAAAACCTCATGGAGGCACGTTGGGGCTGGGCGATATGGTGGATGAGAAGGCCATCGTCAATGCCTTGGTGGCGCTGCTGGTGACCGGCGGTTCAACCAACCATACGATCCACTGGATTGCGATTGCCAGGGCCGCAGGCATCATCATTGACTGGAACGACTACGCGGAACTGTCGTCGGTGGTCCCGTCGATGACGCGTATCTATCCGAATGGCCAGGAGGATGTGAATGCGTTTCACGAGGCCGGCGGCACGCCCTACCTGATTCGGGAACTGTTGAATGGCGGGTATCTCCATAACGATGTGGAGACGGTGATTGGCCATGGCCTGGAGCAGTATGCCCGAATGCCCGAACTGGCCGATGGAGCGCTCACCTGGAAGCCCGCTGTCTCGGAGAGTCGACGCCCGGAAGTACTGAGCAGTGCTACGGAGCCTTTTGCCCCCAACGGGGGGCTGAGGGTTCTCGACGGGAACCTGGGGCGTGGGATTATCAAGGTCTCTGCCGTTGCCCCCGAACATCGGACCGTGCGCGCCCCGGCGGTGGTGTTCAATGATCAGAACGAATTGAAAGCGGCTTTCGACGTCGGTGACCTGGATCGGGACTGTGTCGTGGTAGTCCGTTTCCAGGGGCCGAGGGCCAACGGCATGCCGGAGTTGCACAAGCTGACACCGTATCTCGGCGTTCTCCAGGATCGGGGATTCAAAGTGGGGCTCGTGACCGATGGGCGCATGTCTGGCGCTTCCGGCAAAGTGCCTGCCGCGATTCATGTCTACCCGGAGGCCCTGGATGGCGGGCCGCTGGCGCGGGTTAGGGACGGTGATATGATCCTCCTGGATGCTGAGGCCGGATCCCTGTCCGTTGATGTGGACGAGGCGGCGTTTGCCGCAAGGGAACCGGCTGGCGCAGACCTGCAGGCCAGTCATCACGGATACGGTCGGGAGTTGTTCGGTTGGCTTCGACGTGCGGCCAGCACGCCGGAGGAAGGGGCCAGCTTTTTCTGGAATCACGATGCATGACCTATAACGGCTCACTGATAGGAGACATTGGCGGCACCAACGCCCGGTTTGCGCTGGTCAAGGAGGGCGATGCAGAGCCCCGCGCGATAAGGGCGTTGTCCTGTGCCGATTTCGCGAATCTCGATCACGCGATCGAGGATTACCTTCAAAGCCAGGGTGTGGATGGGGTGAGCCGTGTCTGTCTCGCGGTTGCCTCGCCAGTGAAAGGTACCCGAGTAAAATTGACCAACAGCGACTGGCAATTCGACATTGAGGAAATGCGGGTGCGGTTTGGCTGGCGGACGTTCAAGGTTGTTAATGATTTCACCGCCATGGCACTCGGTGTGCTCCACGTGGGCCAGAAACACCTCGTGGCTGTCTGCGGTGGCCCGGGCGACCCGCGGAGGCCCATTCTGGTGATAGGGCCGGGCACAGGGCTGGGCGTTTCGGGTCTGGTGCCCACCCGGGGCGGCTGGGTACCACTGATGACCGAAGGTGGTCATGTGGATTTTGCGCCAACCAACAAGCTTGAGTTCGATGTTCTGCGGGTGCTGAAGGCAAGCTTTGGCAGGGTGTCAGTGGAGCGCCTGTTGTGCGGCGAGGGCCTGCTCAATCTCTATCGGGCCCGCGCCGAGGTGCTGGGCGTTCCGGCACCGCTGGATTCTCCCGAAAAAATCACCGTGGCGGCGGATCGTCAGGATGCGCTGGCGCGGGATACCCTGAACCATTTCTGTGAACTACTGGGGCGAACCGCCGGTAACGCAGTGCTGACGCTGGGGAGTCTGGGCGGGGTTTACCTCTGTGGCGGCATGGTGCCGAGGTTCCTCGATTTTTTCCTGGCAAGTCCGTTTCGTTCAGGCTTTGAAGACAAGGGCCGGATGCGTCCGTTGCTGGAATCCACGCCGGTTTATGTGGTGACAGACCCATACACCGGTCTGCGTGGCGCGGCAGAAGCACTGACCAACCCCGAGCTCTGACTCGGCCAGGAGGTCCCATGCACGATGGTTACCGGTATCGAATGATATCTTCGCCGGTAAAGCGGTGCTGGCGATTATAGACGCCTTTCTCACCCCGTCGGCCCGCGGCGAGCACCATGACCACCAACTCGCTGCGCTGGAGTTCGAGCAGTTTCTTCACCCGGCATTCATCAAAACCCTCCATCGGACAGGAATCAAAGCCATAGGCCCTGAGCGCCAGCATCAGATTCTCGGCGGCCAACGCGGTCGACTTGGTGGCCCAGATTTTCATCTCTGCCGGTGAGTAGGGACCTCTCGGCACGGGGCGCTTCAGGCCGGCCACGAGTCCGACAGCTTTCTTGGCAAGCCCGAAAACCCCGAATGGTCCCTGACGGTAATGCAGGGGCGCGACCTTGCGGTAATAGCGTTTCACAATGTCCGGAATGCGTTCCTCCGGCCACTCATCCAGCACACGCTGTGCGTGCTGCTTCCACGATTGAGGTCTCGCAACGATGGCAATCAGAACCGGCGCCGTGCGGGCTGCGTTCTGACCGAGGCAAGCCTCTGCCAGTTGGGCCTTCAGGTCGGGGGTTTGTACGACATGGAAAGACCACGGCTGAAGATTGCTGGAGTTCGGTGCCAGAGTGGCCAGTTCCAGGCAATCCTGAAGCACCTCCGGGGGGATGGGTTCCCCGGTAAATCGCCTCACCGAACGGCGGCTTCGGACGATCTTGCTGAATGCATCGGGGTCGGTGTCGGAAACCGGATCTGTTTTGGCATTCATGGCCTGGCCTTGTGGTCTTGAACGGATCGACCTATGGTTGCGATAAATGTCGATGGATGCAATTGCCGTAACCACCAGATCCCATGACCAATCCTCTCCAGACACTGTCGTTTGACGAACTGGTTCGACAGGTGCGGGCCTGCACCCTGTGCGCGGATGTGTTGCCATGTGAACCACGTCCCGTCGTCCAGCTCAGTGAAGCGTCCCGAATACTTGTGGTCGGACAGGCGCCCGGACGTCGTGTTCACGAGACCGGCTTGCCCTTCAACGATCCCAGCGGCGATCGCTTAAGGCAGTGGATGGGGGTGACCCGGGATACGTTCTATGACGAATCCCGAATGGCTATCCTGCCCATGGGGTTTTGCTATCCGGGCACCGGCAAGTCCGGTGATCTGCCCCCGCGACCCGAGTGTGCGGCAACCTGGCGGGACGCGCTTCTCAGTCGCCTGACGAACATCGAGCTGACCCTTGTGATAGGCCAGTACGCCCATGCCTGGCATATCGGAAAGTCCCGGGCCACGTTGACCGAGAATGTCCGGGCCTGGCGGGAGTACTGGCCCCGGCTTGTGCCCATGCCCCATCCGAGCCCCCGAAACAATCTGTGGTTGCGGCGCAATCCCTGGTTCGAGCAGGAGGTTGTTCCGGCGCTCCAGAACCGGGTTTCGGAAGTCCTGAACGATTCCTTCGATCAGAGGCCGACGCCGGAAACCTGAGGGTCGTTGGCGGTTTGCAGTGGCACCTGTGAGGGGATGGCTTCGGCCAGATACTGCTTCAGGGCGGCCACATCGGCCTCGGAGGCGTAGAGTCCCTGTTTCGTCCGGCGCCAGAGTATATCGTCACTGGTGATGGCCCACTCCTGTTCGATCAGGTAATCCACCTCGGCACGATAGAGTGTGCCGCCGAAGTGTTGCCCCAGTTCATCCATGGATTGGCGGCCCGACAGGAATTGATGGCAGGCGGTACCGTAAGTGCGTACCAGCCGACGGTTGAGGGAATCCGAAAGCCAGGGAAAGTCGGCTTTCAGCCTTGCCGCCAGCGCTTCCTGGCTGTCAAAGTCCCCACCGGGCAGGACGGCGTTCCTGGTCCAGGGTTCACCGCAGCCCGGAAAGAGCTGGCACAGCTTGTCGGTGGCCGCTTCCGCCAGTTTCCGGTAGGTGGTTATTTTGCCGCCGAAAACCGAAATCAGCGGGGCCAGTCCTTTATCTCGGTTGACCTCAAAGCTGTAGTCCCTGGAGGCCTTCTGGGCATCGCCTTCCTCGTCGTCCATCAGGGGGCGGACGCCGGAATAGGACCAGACTACATCACTCGGCGTGAGCTGGTGTTGGAAGTGATCGTTCACGATATTCAACAGATACGTGGTCTCTTCGGCTGAGATGGCAGCCTTGGACGGATCGCCCTGATAGTCCACGTCTGTGGTGCCCACCAGAGAGAAGTGATCCTCGTAGGGGATCACGAAGACAATGCGCTCATCCGCATTCTGAAGGATATAGGCTTCCTGGCCCTTGTTGAGTCGCGGTACCACGATATGGCTGCCTTTGACCATGCGGATCATTTTGGGCGCCCGCATTGACAGCGCTTCGCCAAACAGTCGGCTGACCCAGGGACCTGTGGCATTCACCACGGTCCGGGCGGTGATGTGATGTTCGGCTCCGTTGCGCATGTCCCGGAGAGTGACGTTCCAGTGGCTCGAACCCCGTTCCGCCCGGACGCATTTGGTGCGCGTACGAATGGTAGCGCCCAGTTCCCGGGCTTTCTGTGCGGTGAGCACAACAAGCCGGGCATCATCAACCCAGCCGTCGGAATACTCGAAGCCTTTCCTGATCTCCGGTTTGAGTGGATCGGAGCTGTCAAACCGAATAGATCGAGAGCCGGGAAGCAGCTCGCGCTTCGCCAGGTGGTCGTAAAGGAACAAACCGGTACGGATCATCCAGGCCGGTCTCAGGTGGGGGCGATAGGGGAGGCGGAAGCGCATGGGCCACATGATGTGGGGTGCATTCCTGAGCAGCGACTCGCGCTCAGCCAGCGCCTCGCGTACAAGCCGGAACTCATAGTGTTCCAGGTAGCGCAGACCGCCGTGGATGAGTTTGCTACTGGATGAAGAGGTGGCGGAGGCCAGATCGTCCATCTCGCACAGGAGCACCTTTAGACCGCGTCCGGCTGCATCCATGGCGATACCCACACCGTTTACCCCGCCACCGACCACTACGACGTCGAACTCCTGTTGATCCCTGCTCATCGGAATGCGCTCCTGCGAAAAAACGTTGGCTTTGCACACTGGCCGTTCGTCGATCCAGAACGTTCGAACAGCGTATATTGACAAGGTTACGGTTTTCGAAAAGGAAAATAAAGAACATAAACGAACATATTTGAGCATGAGTCGTCCTTTTGGACGAGCGGAGATCGTTCAGACGACGTGCAGTTGGATGTCGTTGTCGGCCAGCATGGCCCGAAGGGGTTTGGGAGGCGGGGCGTCGGTAAAAACGTGGTTGGCCTGGGTGATCGTGCCGAGGCGGACCATGGCTTTCCGGCCGAATTTGGTATGGTCTGCGGCAAGAAGGACCTGATCGGAGTTGGCAATGATGGCCTGAGCGACCCGGACTTCCCGATAATCGAAATCCAGCAGGGAGCCGTCCGAATGAATGCCGCTGATGCCGATGATCCCGAAGTCCATTTTGAACTGATTGATAAAATCCCGCGTGGCCTCGCCCACAATGCCTCCGTCGCGGTTCCTGACTTCCCCGCCGGCGATGATGATATGGAAATCCTCCTTGGCAGAGAGAATGGAGGCGACATGCAGGTTGTTGGTTACGACCTGGAGGTTGTTCTTCTTCAGCAGGGCCCGGGCAATGGTCTCGGTGGTGGTCCCGATATTGATAAACATGGAGGCATTGTCGGGGATCATCTCTACCAGGGCTTCGGCGATGCGCTCCTTGGCTTCCAGATCCATGATCTTGCGGGTCTGGTACTCGGTGTTCGCGGTACTGGAATCAATGCCAGCGCCTCCGTGGTGGCGTCTCAGCAGGTTCTGGCGCGCCAGCTCGTTCAGGTCCCGACGAATAGTCTGGGGAGTCACATGGAAGGTCTCGACCAGCTGTTCGGTGGTCACGAATCCGTGTTCCCGAATCATTTCCAGGATCCGGTCCTGTCTGCGGTGCTGTGCCATACAATGTCTCCGTGGCGGGCAGGGTGAGGCGGTTTTGTCGGGTCAGGACATCCCGGGAGTGTAGTGGTTTTGGGGGAGGGATGCAGCTTGCCTGGGGTGAAGCTGGCTGTTGGCAGCCAATAGGGCCTGGCTTGCAGGCCCTATTGATCAGCCGGGCCGGTCAGAGATGGGTCGGCTTGCCGGCGTCCTGACGACGCTGGTTCCACTCTTCCCGGGTCTGTGCGGCATCGTCGCCGGCCATCGAATCGATGATGTCAAAGTAGTCGGAACTGTATTCATCCGAAACGACCGTGTTCCGATCCTTGATGCGGACCACGTACACCGTTTGCACGTTCTGGTGGTCGAACGCGCGCCAGTATTGTTCGTCCTTGAGGAAGGTGTAGTGGTGGCCCTCAAGCTCGCGGATGATGGCGCTGGTTTTTGTGGTGCCGGCACGTTCAACGGCATCCTTGTACTGATAGATGATGCTGTAGGCCGAGGCGGCGGACGAGGATGGACGCATTTCATAGCGCTTGGAGAAGGCTTCGACGAAGTCCTTGCCGCGCTGGTAGCCCTTTTCGTAGGGCAGGTTCCACACCCAGGGTGCCGCGCCGACAATGCCGGACATCATCTTCGGGCCAACCTGCCGCGCCATGCCCAGCGTCAGGTTGGGAACCACCACCTGCATTTTCTTGGTCAGGCCCATCTCGTAGGCAACGTTCAGCGCACGGACCATGTCGTCACCGAAGAGCACCAGCATCAGCACCTTGGCGTCGCTGGCTTCGGCTTTCTCGAGCGCATCCCTGAAATCGCTGATCAGCGCTCTCGGGAATGGCGTCTTGACGCCCGGGTTCGCATCAGTGTCTTCGGTGCCAGAGAATTTCCGAACGGACTTTTCAACGGACCAGCCCCAGGTGTAGTCCGCCGTGATGTAGAAATACTTTTCGTTGGCGTGATTGGTTTTGAGGTACTGACTCAGGACTTTTGCCGTCATCCAGGCGTTGTAGGGCTCACGGAACATGTACTTCTGGCCTTCTTCGCCCGTGGTGGCGTTGGAGTAGGTCAGTGTTCCGAAATAGAGCGTGTCCCGGTCCCGGGCGGCTTTTCCCGAGGCAATGGCGACGGAGCTGGAGACACCGCCAAAAACCATTTTTACGCCTTCCTTGTCGATCAGCTCTGCAGTGTTTTCGGCGCCTTCGGCCGGTTCTCCGCGGGTGTTCCTGATCACCAGTTCCAAAGGCCGTCCCATGACGCCGCCGGCCTTGTTGATTTCATCGACTGCGAGAAAGGCGCCCAGGCGCTGTTGCAGTCCCTGATCCTTGTAGCGGCCGGTCTGCGGGTAGTTCAGACCGATTTTCAGGGGTTCGGCGGTGGCTGCTACGCTACCCAGCAATAACAGACACGCGCACAGCAGTGCTTTCCTTGGACTCATGGATGTTGGCCTCCGGATGCAATGCCGCCTGAAAGGCGGCTGCAGATTTCTGATTGGTTGTTTTTTGGACTCTCAAGTGTCTCCGGGGATTATTGCCACAACAATGGGACTAAGGTGGAACTTTGGGTAACAGTTTGTAGGTATTTGATAGGCGTCAAATTTTAATTGCCAGAATCAATCAGCCCCTAATTCTGACCGTAAACGCGAGGCTGTTGGAACCGGAAGTAACCGGCTGCCTCTTCGTCACGAATGACGGCACCCATGTCGTCCCCGAAATAGTCCCGGCTCAGCTTATCCAGTGCCTGGTCCCGTTCTGCTCCGGGTTGGTACTTCTCCTGAATGGCCTGGCGCTGCGCCTGATAGGCCTGTCCGACCTTCCAGCGCTCGTCCCGGGTTCGATCGAGTTCACTCCAGCGGTCCAGGGCGGCTTCTTCCATACCCATCGTCTGGCGGATTTCCCGCAACGTACCGTAGCGTTGATCCGGATCGAGTTCCTGGAGAGAGTCCTGCACTGAACTGAGGGTGATGAAACGGTCGGTTAGTTCCTGTCGCCGGTTCTCGAGCATGGCGTTTGCCTGTTCACCGTAGGTTTCGCGAATGGCGCGCGTGTAGTCCGCCGCCTTCTGGGTGGGAGAGCCGGCGCGTTTGTCGATTCCGGTCAGTGATTGGCTCAACGCGTGATTGCGCAGCTCCTCCTGCCAGATAATATCGGCGTCATCGCCAAACAGTGCCCGGCGCCGGGCCCAGACGAAGTCCCGACGCTCATCCGGCCCCATGCTGCTCAGGGTGTAACGTTCCTGTTCCATAAAATCCTGGTAGGCGATCATGGCCTGTGCTCTTTGCAGCAACTGATCCCCCTGATCCGGAAACCAGCTTTTTAGCAGCGCGGCAAGACTCTCCTTCCAGTGTTCCGGATCCATTTCCGAAAGATAACGCATCAATTCTTCCAGCAAACGCACCTGCGACTTTGGCTGGTCCAGTCGACCGGCATAGCGGTTCAACAGTCGATCCCGGAATTTGTCGAGCTCACTTTCCTCGGTGTCCGGGCTGGCCTGTGCCTTCGTTCCAGGTGCGGTCGTAACGCTTTGATCCATTGGGATGGCGGCGGATGGCTCGGCCTCAGGCATGGAAGCGGGTGCCGGGTCCGGTACGTTTGCCCATTGATAGACGGCAACCCCGGCCAACAGCGGGACAAGGACGGCAATCGTGAGAGATCTGGGTTTCATTCGGGTCACCTGACGTTGTTGTTATTGGATCCGGGACAAAGCTATCAGGCTCCTGAACTTTCGGCCGTGCGCCACTGCAAAAAATGAGTAACTGTCCGGTTATTGCCTCGTCTGTGACCCCCTGCACACACAGAAAGCGGAATATTCGGTAGAACAGAGGGGCCTGCTTATCAGGCACCCCGGTTGTCCGGATCGGCCTCGATCCGGACACGCAGTACCGCGGATTTGCTCACAACAAAAACAAGAGGCTTCAAAAATGAAAAACGAAAGTACCCTGATCCGGGTAAGCGCGGCTGTATTGCTGTTGGCCGGACTTGCCTCCGCGATGCCCGCCATGGCTCGCGATGCCAACCGAACGAAGTATCCGGTGGTGTTCGCTCACGGCATGGCCGGCTTCGACGATATCCTCGGTTACGACTACTGGGGTGACGACTACGGAACCTTTGTCCTGGATCCCTGCGACAAGTTTCTCGAAGTTAACTGCAACGGCGATATCAACGATGGCCAGCGCAGCTACGTGTCTTCCGTCACTCCGTTCCAGAGCTCGGAAGTTCGCGGCTATCAGCTGGCGAACAATATCGAGAGTTACATGGCCACATCCGGCGCCAGCCATGTGAATATCATTTCCCACTCCCAGGGCGGGATTGATGCGCGCAAGGCGGCACGACTGCTGAGAGAACGCAAAGGCTACCGTGTGGTCCAGACCCACGTCAGTGTGTCTTCGCCGCACCGCGGTTCCCCGGTGGCGAAGTACATTCTCGATCATTACGCCAACTCAATCACCGAGACCCTGGCCAACTACTACGGCAGTGTTGTCTATGGCAGTGGTAACGATGCGATCGCCGGTGCCAAGCAGCTGGTCTACAACGATTACGATCCGAACGACGGTGTCATCACTGGCATGAAGGCGTTCAACCAGAAGTATCCGTCCAGCACCAACTACGTGGCCAACTCCGTATCCCTGATGACGGCTCAGAGCGGCAGCTCGCTGAACCCTGCGCTGTGGCTTGCATCCGAATTCATCTACAACATTGATGGTGACGGCTACTGCGTTGACGACTGCAATAACGACGGTGCTGCCGGTCAGGGCGATGGTAACCCTTACGAGCGCGACGACGATGGCCTTGTCGGCATCAACAGCCAGCAGCAAGGCTACCGTATGCAGTACTACGAGTGCTGGGGATGCCTCGACTATGTCTGGGAACGTCCGGAACTGGGTTATGTCAGCGACATCAACCATCCGAACAGCACTCAGATGACGTCCTCCAGCTATGTGATCAATCAGGACCACCTGGATGTGGTGGGTGTTGGTCCTGACACTTTTGACGAGATGGAGTTCTACGCGGCGATTACGGATTACATTGCCGATCGGGGCGACTGATCCCCGAGGCCAGAGCCCGGCGTTGTATTGCCCGGGCTCTGGTTGCCATCTCCCTTAGCCTGGTTCAGGCGGATTGGGGCGTGTCTGGAGTAAACAACCGGTAAAGGTTGCGTCCATCCCGCTTGGATCGATACATCGCGGCATCCGCCCCCTGGAGGAGTTCTTCCGCGGTGCAGCCGTCCTCCGGGTAGATGCTGACACCGATGCTTGAGCCGACCTGCACAGGCTCTCCATCGATCTGGTAGGGACGCCCGTTCAGCTCGATCAATCGTTCGGCCACGATACGCACATCTTCCGGTTCTTCGATCTCCGGTAGAAGAACAATGAATTCGTCGCCCCCAAGGCGGGCGAGGGTATCGTCTTCCCGAAGGCATTCGCCGACCCGCTGGGTAAATTGCACCAGCAGTTCATCGCCGGTGGCATGGCCATGGGTGTCGTTTACGGTCTTGAAGTGATCCAGGTCCAGAAACAGGACGGCGAGGCGGCAGCTCTTGCGATGGGCGTGTCGGATCGCGTGTTCCAGGCGGTCTTCCAGCAGGCGCCGGTTTGGAACGCCGGTCAGTGCGTCGTAGTAGGCCAACTGGCGGATCTGTTCCTCGTTTTTCCGGTTCTGGGTAATGTCGGTAAACAGGCCCGCGTAGTGGGTGGTGTTTCCCTCATCGTCGGTGATGGCCGTGATGGTCAGCAGTTCCAGGTACAGTTCCCCGGTTTTCCGACGGTTCCAGATCTCCCCTCGCCAGTAGCCCTGGGTTTTCAGTGATTGCCACATGCGTTGATAGAATTCGCTGTCATGCCGACCCGAGGACAGGAGGTCAGGCCCCTTGCCGATGGCTTCTTCCGGGGGGTAACCGGTGAGATAGGTGAAGGCCGGATTGACGAACTCGATCTTTACGTTGCTGTCGGTAATCATGATGCCTTCGAAGGAAGACTCGATGACCCGCTCGGCCAGCTGCAGCGTGCGTCGGGATCGGGCCAGTGCCTCATCGCGCTGTTCCAGAGCCTGGCGAAGATCATTAAGGTACAGTTGCTCCGCGCCGGACAGCATGTCGTTGTAGCCGATCAATCCGGTGACTTCATCATCGTCGTTCACCACGGCCAGGTGGCGGATCCGGTGCTCGAGAAGAATGTCCCGTGCCTGGATGAGCGGATCGTTCTCGTTCACGGTCAGCAGTGGGCGCGTCGCGAGCAGATTTGCGTGGGTGTTGCTGGTGTGACGACCGATGAGTCGCACAATGTCCCGCTCGGTCAGAATTCCCAGTCCTTCCGGGCCACAATCGACCACCACCGCGTCGGCATGGTGCCGGTGCATGAGCCGGGCGACATCAGAGAGCGGCATCTCTCCTCTTACCACAATGGGTGGGTGTGGGATGGCGGCACGGACTTCCCGTAGGCGAAGGTAGGGCTCGAGCCCCTGGTTCAGAGCCATGTCCGTCTGGGACACAATGCCGATCGGGTGTTCGTTCTGGTCCACGACAAGAAAATGCCGTTTCCCGCTTTCCCGGAAGGCCATGGCAGCTTCACCGATATCCATATCGTAGGGCAGGGTCAGGACCGGCGAACTCATCACGTTGCTCACGGGCTGCTCAAGCCGCCCGGGTTCGGAAAAATCTACCGCCAGCGCATCGTGCTCTGTCCAGATGCCGACGATGTTGCCGCCATCGGAAACCAGAATCGAGCTCACATTGTGTTCGCTCATGCGAGCCGCGGCCTCGGCAACCGTGGTCTCCGGTCGGCACTGCAGCAGCAGGCCGGAATGCATGATTTTCGACAGCGGGAGCGACTGCCCCATAACGGTTCCTTTCGGCTCTGGCATGGTTTTTGACCGGGGTTTTGTGGCGTCTGGCGGGCAAGACACAGAACCCCGCCTATGATTGTGCCCAAAGAGGCTGTGAGCGATTTTGACAAGCATCAATCCACAAATCACCTTATGCTTTAGGGTAATCATCATTTTCCACGGGCATTCGAAAGGAGTTGTGATCGACATGAGCAGTCGTAAATCGGAACTGGAAACCCTGAGGGCAGACCTCAAAGCTCGTCTTTCCCGCTACGAGGCCCATCAGCATCGCGAGGCCGGGGCTCTGGACAAGGATTTTGAGGAGCAGGCAACACAAACCCAGAACGACGAGGTGGTGGATTCGCTGGAATCCGAAACCCGCTCGGAACTCGCGCAGATCGAACACGCGCTGGCGCGCATGGACGCAGGTCTGGGTGACCAGTGTGAGTCCTGTGGTGCCGAAATCGATCCGCGCCGACTCCAGGTTCTGCCTTACACAACCGTCTGCGTGGATTGTGCGGAAGATTGACGGTAAATCCGGAACAATCGGGTATGGATGCCAGCGCGGTTTTCCGGACCCGGGGGCTGACCAAGGTTTACCACCAGGGAGACGTTGAGGTTCACGCCCTTCGGGGGGTGGATCTGGATCTTTTCCCGGGGGAGTTGGTGGTCATGCTGGGTGCCTCCGGCTCTGGCAAATCGACCCTGCTGAACATACTGGGGGGTCTGGACGTCCCGACCTCCGGGGATGTTTTCTATCTCGATACCGATCTGAGCCATGCCAGCGAAGCGGAGCTGACGGCTTTCCGCCGCGAGCACGTGGGTTTCGTTTTTCAGTTCTATAATCTGATTCCCAGCCTGACCGCCCGGGAAAATGTCGCAGCCGTTACCGAGATTGCATCGGATCCGATGACCCCCGAAGCGGCATTGTCCATGGTTGGTCTCGAGCCCCGCATGGATCACTTTCCCGCTCAGCTGTCCGGCGGCGAACAGCAGCGGGTTGCCATCGCTCGTGCCATCGCCAAGCGGCCCCGGGTTTTGCTTTGCGACGAGCCCACTGGCGCACTCGATTCGGCGACCGGCGTACTGGTGCTGGAGGCGCTGGACAAGGCCAATAGGGAAACCGGTACCACCACCGTAATCATTACGCACAACGCAGCGATCGCGGCGATGGCTGACCGCGTGATCACCGTGTCAGACGGGCGTATCAGTGGTGAGACCCGCAATGATCAGCGCCAGGATCCGGGGACGCTGGCGTGGTGATGTCATGATCCGGTCAACCGCCTCGCTGAATACCAAAATCCGTCGGGAACTCTGGCAGATGCGGGGGCAGGTGCTGGCCATTGCGCTGGTGATTGCTGGCGGGGTGGGCGTGTGCGTCATGTCTCTCGCCAACTATTCCTCTCTGATGGTCACACGGGCGGATTACTACCAGCAATACCGGTTCGCCGATGTCTTTGCCAACCTGAAACGGGCGCCCCGATCCATGGTGGAGAAGGTGGCTGCGATTCCCGGTATCGAGCGGATCAGCGCACGGGTCGAGGGCGCAGCCAAGCTTGAAATGCCCGATTTCCCGGAGCCGGTCTCCGCTCGCCTGGTCTCACTTCCGCCGCGGGGGCAGCCGGCTGTCAATCAGTTGTACGTGCGCCAGGGCCATCTGCCAAGGCCCGGCCGTAGCCAGGAAGTGGCCATCATCGGCAGTTTTGCCAATGCGCACGATCTCCGGCCTGGAGACCGGTTTGGGGCCATTATCCACGGTCGTCGGCAGGTTCTCACGGTCACTGCCGTTGTGGAATCACCGGAATTCATCTACACCATCCCGCCCGGCGGTATGTTGCCTGACTATGAGCGCTACGGCGTGTTATGGATGAGCCGGGAATCCCTGGAGGCGGCCATGGACATGAAAGGCGCCTTCAACAGCCTGGTTCTGACGGTCGACCGTGGAGCCTCTGAAAATTCCGTGATTGAAGCCATTGATCGTTTGCTCGACCGCTATGGTGTGACCGGCGCTTTTGCCCGTTCCGATCAGTTTTCACACCGTTTCCTGGATGATGAGCTGAGTCAGCTGAAAACCATGGCCACGGTGTTTCCGGCGATCTTTATGACAGTGGCGATGTTTCTTCTGAACGTGGTTATCAACCGATTGATCAATACCCAGCGGGATATCATCGCGATTCTGAAGGCTTTCGGTTATTCCAACGGGCAGATTGGCTGGCATTACAGCAAACTGGTACTCACCATTGCGGTGATTGGCCTGTTCCTGGGGCTGCTGCTCGGCGTCTGGACAGGCCGGGCAATGGGCGAAATGTACATGGATTATTACCGGTTTCCAGGTCTGCTGTTTCGCATGGATCCTCGGTGGTTGCTCGTGCTCACGGCGGGCACGCTTGGCGTCGCCTGGCTCGGTGGGTGGCAGGCAATCCACAAGGCAGCGTCATTGCCGCCAGCCGAGGCCATGCGGCCGGAAGGGCCCACGCGATACAGGACCGGATGGGTCGAGCGTATTCTGACACCACTCCGGTTCAGCCAGCCTTCACGAATGATTGTCCGGCAGCTTATCCGGCGGCCCGGTCGTACGGTGCTGTCGGTGATGGGGGTGGCCATGGCCACGGGCATCGTTCTGGTGGGTAACTTCCAGTTCGACTCGGTCTCGTTGATGGTTCATCAGCAATTCGCGAGAGTGCAGCAGCAGGATGTCACGGCGTCGTTTATAGAGCCGCGCAATGCGTCCGCACTCTACACCCTCCAGCAGCAGCCGGGTGTCCGCTACGCGGAAGGACGTCGTGTTGTTTCCGCCCGGCTGATCCATGAACATCGCCAATGGCGAGGGTCGGTCACTGGCATGCCCGAGGATGCCCGTCTGCAATTTGTGGTGGACCAGAAGATGCGGGCGGTGCCGTTGCCCACCGAAGGTCTGTTGCTGACCGACTTTCTGGCCCGACGCCTCGGCGTGAACGTTGGAGATGACGTTCGGGTGCAGTTTCTTGAGGGCAAGCGAAAGTCCATGTCCATGCCGGTGGCCGGAATTACATCGGAGCTGGTGGGAGTCGGTGCCTATGCTCGGCTGGATGTCCTCAACCGTGCGTCCGGGGATGGACCGGTCATCAATCAGGCCCTGCTCAACCTGGATCCGGATGCCAGGGCCCGTGTCTACCGGGAACTCCGGGAGGCCCCTGGTGTGCTTGGGATCAGTATTCGTCAGGCGATGCTGGACAGCTTTTATGACACGCTCGCAAAAACCTTCCTCACGTTTACGTTCTTCAACAGCCTTCTCGGTGGGGTGATCGCGTTTGGTGTCATGTACAACACGATCCGGATTTCACTGGCGGAAAAAGGACGCGAGTTGGCGAGTTTGCGGGTGCTGGGTTATACCCACAACGAGGTTTCCCATATCCTTCTTGGAGAGATGGCGATCATCGTGGCGGTTGGCATTCCTCTGGGATGGCTGATTGGACAGGGTCTTGCCCGGCTTATCGTTGGAGCGCTCGAAACCGAACTGTACCGGGTTCCTCTGACGATCACCGGACAGACCCTGGGGGTGTCTGCGACTGTGGTCATTGTGTCCGCCCTGGTATCGGGGCTGGTGGCCTGGTGGCGGTTACGGAATCTGGATCTGATTGCGGTGCTGAAAACCCGGGAATAGAGACGAGAAGAATGCGGAGTATCGGGATGTATAGGGCGAGTGATGGATAAGGTCAGGCACGCAGTGGGTAAGTGGCTGTTTTGGATTGTCTGTGGCGTGTTGGCGGCAGGGGCGTTGTTTCTGACCTTTCGGCCTGATCCGGTCTGGGTGGATCTTGCAGTCGCCCAGAGAGGACCGTTGGAGGTGACGGTGACCGAGGAAGGCAAGACCCGGGTGAGGGATCGGTATGTCATTTCCACTCCCGTGTCCGGTTATCTCCGACGCGTGACCCTGGAGGTGGGCGATGCCATCAAGATGGGTGATGTCGTCGCCGAGATCGATCCGATGCCGACCGCGGTCCTGGATGCAAGAAGCCGTGCCGAGGCGCAAGCCAAGGTAGAGTCGGCCGCCTCGGCCCTGAAGTCCGCACGCCAGCAGGTATCGGCGGCAGAGGCTGAAGCGCGGATGGCGCGTCAGGAGTTTGCTCGCCTGCAGTCACTGACGGACAGGGGCTCCACCGGTTTTGTTTCCGGTGAACAGCTGGATCAGGCCCGGGCCAGCGCCGATCATGCCGAAGCCATGCTGCGGTCAGCGAGGTTTGAAGAAGAAGTGATGGCCCACGAACTGGCAGCGGCGAGAACCCGGCTTGATGTTTCTGCAGCCAGGATGAACGGAAACGACAGTGGCGACCGGGTCACGGTGAATTCGCCGGTCAACGGAGCGGTCCTCTCCGTGGCAAGAGAAAGTGAAGGGGTGATTCAGGCCGGCGATCCGATCCTTGAGGTGGGAGACCCCGCCGCACTGGAGGTGGTCGTGGATGTTCTGAGTTTCGATGCGGTCAAGCTCAAGCCGGGCATGCCGGTGCGTTTCGACGGTTGGGGCGGCGTCACCCTTAGGGGCGCCGTGCGCCGGGTTGAACCGGTGGGCTTCGAGGACATTTCGGCATTGGGGGTCGAAGAGCAGCGGGTACAGGTGGTGGCCGATATCCTCAGCCCGTTCGAGGACTGGCAGTCTCTGGGTGACGGTTACCGAGTGGACGCCAGCTTTATACTCTGGTCTGGCGATGACGTGCTGACGGTACCGTCATCGGCGATTTTTGATTACGCGGGCGAGTCCCATGTCTTTCTCGCCCGGGGGGATACGGTCGTTCGGACCCCGGTCCGAACCGGACGCAGCAACGGCCTGGATACACAGATTCTGGAGGGGCTGTCGGCGGGCGATCAGGTGGTTCGCCATCCCGACCGGCAGCTTGAGGATGGTACAAGCATAAGGGTGCGGTAACTCATGAGTCAGAAACGGACATCGATTGCAGTCTGGACAGTTCTTTTCCTGACGGCGTTCATCTGGTCGGGTATTGCACCGAAAGACCGGATGACGTGGGTCCTCGAAGTTCTCCCGGCCGCCGTCGGATTCGTCGTCGTTGCCTGGAGCTACCGGCGTTTCCCGCTGACACCGCTGGTCTACTGGCTGGTGCTTGTCCACTCCGTCATTCTGATGATTGGTGGCCACTATACCTATGCCGAGGTGCCCCTGTTCGATCACCTCGGAGACTGGTTTGGTTGGCAGCGCAACAACTATGACAAGTTGGGGCATTTCGCCCAGGGGTTTATCCCCGCGATGATCGCCCGGGAGGTCGTGATCCGGTTGGGCGTGTTTGCCCGTCCTCGCTGGACGGCCTTCTTTGTGGTGTGCTTCTGTCTGGCGCTCAGTGCGTTCTATGAACTCATTGAGTGGTGGGTGGCGCTCGTCAGTGAGGAGGCCGCGGATTCTTTCCTGGGAACACAGGGTTATATCTGGGATACGCAGTCGGACATGGGATGGGCGCTACTGGGCGCTGTGCTTGCTGTTCTGTTGATGCGAAACCTTCATGATCGTCAGCTGGCGAACGTGAGCTCCGCAACGTGAGGGTATTCCGCGCTTTTTCAGGGGAGACGGTTAATGGCTGACACCGATACTGGGCACACGGCCTCACAAGGCCTGGCGATCAGTCGGCTGGTCGGATTGGTCCTCGGCGTTGGATTCCTGGTCATGGTGCTGGTGCTGCCGGCGCCCGGCACTCTGGACGACGATGCCTGGGCGGCGCTGGGACTGATGCTGATGATGGCGACCTGGTGGAGTACGGAAGCCATTCCGATTCCGGCGACGGCCATGTTGCCCATCGTGCTGGTGCCCGCGCTGGGCCTGGGGTCTGTTGCCGACGCGACCCAGCCTTTTGCCCATCCGATTATCTTTCTGTTCCTCGGTGGCTTTACGCTGGGTCTCGCGATGCAGCGCTGGAATCTCCATCGCCGTATTGCCTTGCTGACGCTGAAGGCGGTAGGTGGCAATCCACGCCGGCAGATTGCCGGGTTCATGCTTGCGACCGCCTTCCTGAGCATGTGGGTGAGCAATACCGCAACGGCGATCATGATGTTACCGATTGGGGCATCCGTCATTGCTATGCTGGAGTCCGCCAGTTCGACCCGTTCCGACGGAGTTCGTCGGTATGCGACCTCGCTGCTCCTGGCGATTGCCTATTCCGCCAGTATCGGAGGAATTGCGACCCTGATTGGTACGCCACCGAACGCCCTGCTGGCAGCTTACCTGAACGAAACCGTGGGATTGTCCATCGGCTTTGCCCAGTGGATGCTGGTGGGCGTGCCGGTGTCCGCCATTATGCTTTTTCTGGCCTGGTGGTGGCTTACCCGCAAGGATTACGGGATTTCCGACGGTGGCGACAGTCGCGAGCTCATCCTGAAAGAGCTGACGTCTCTGGGGCCAATGGGCAGGGGCGAAAGGTGGGTGGCCGTCGTGTTTCTCATTACGGCTACTGCCTGGATTCTCCGGCCCCTGCTGTCGGATTCACTGATGCCCTGGCTGAATGATACGGGGATTGCGGTTTCCGCAGCGATCCTGATGTTCCTGATTCCGGTCAACGTGCGGGAAGGGCAGTTCCTGATGGACTGGGATACCGCCAAGGGATTGCCCTGGGGGGTCCTCCTTCTGTTCGGGGGCGGCCTCGCGATGGCTGGCGTAATCAGCAGTTCGGGGCCGGCGGCCTGGATTGCCGGTGCTTTGGGAACCGCCGGCATTCTCCCGACATTGGCTCTTATGGCCCTGGTCATTACCGTGATCATCTTTCTCACCGAGGTGACCAGTAATACGGCCACGGCTGCTGCCTTCCTGCCGTTGCTGGGTGCACTGGCCCAGGCCCAGGGTCTCCCGCCGGTATTGCTGACGGTACCGGCAGCCATTGCGGCCAGCTGCGCCTTCATGATGCCAGTGGCGACGCCGCCCAACGCCATCGTCTTTTCCAGTGGTGATATGGCCATAGGCGACATGATTCACGCAGGCTTTGCCCTGAACCTGATGGGGATCGTGGTGGTTACCGTGGTCAGTTACGCACTGGTCGGGCTGATCTTCGTCAGCTGACGGTGAAACCGAGGTAAGCTTCCTGATATGCTTCGGGCAGCCTCATGGTGTGTCCGGGGTCCCCCTCATAACGGCATGAACCAGTTCTCAAAACGCCCGCCGGCGGCCTCTTCTGCAGGGGCAGATTTGAGGCACAGTTATCTTTAAGGGTACCGGGATTTCGGTATCTTACCGTAACAACATGTAACCCGATGCCTATCGTGGTCAAAAGAAACAGGGACTTCGTCTGACATGCTGCTGGTGCTCGCCGGATCTATCCTAACATTCGCCATGGTGCAGGAAGCGACCAAGGTGGAGCCGTTCGATAAAAACGAGATTGTGATCGAACAGGACGTGGATTCCAGTCCGGTCAAGCTCAGGAATGATATCCGGGTGGAGCCCCTGGTGGAGCAGAAGTACCGGAACATTGTCCACCAGGCCTATGACTACAGTTGTGGCAGTGCCGCGCTGACCATCATATTGAACTACTACCTCGGACGAACCCTGTCAGAGCGTCAGGTGATGGAGGGGCTGCTGCATTACGGCGAAAGCGACCGAATCGTCCAGCGCCGGGCCTTCTCAATGCTTGACATGAAACGTCTGGTCACAGCGTTGGGGTATCCGTCCGGTGGCTTCCGGGCAACGATCGACGATCTCAAAGACCTGGATCACCCCGCCATCGTTCCGATTCACCATGCCGGCTTCAAACACTTCGTGGTGCTCCGGACGATCCGGGATGGACGGGCATTCATCGCGGATCCCTCCGTGGGCAACATCTCGTTTACGCTCCCGCAATTCGAAAACAAATGGGACGGCAACGTACTCTTCATCGTTTTTCCGGGCAGTGACAAACCGCTCGATAACCTCGAGCTCAAAGAGGAAGACCTGCGTTTTGTGGACGACCAGACAATGACCCTGTTGGCACTGGACCGTATTCCGGAATTCCACGAGGCCACCGAAAGGCGTATCCAGAATTTGCTGGAGCGACAGAAGAACAACCCGGACGGCAGTGTAGAGAATACCCGCAAACAACTGTACTACCGTCGCAACTAGTGCATTCGGGGGCAGGTCTCCCGGAACAGGAACACTACAAATACAAGATTAGGGAGTCAGGATGAATCGTTGGTTCGTGCGAGGTTTTATCCTTGTTTCCACGGCAGCTCTGTTTCCAGGCATGGTTCTGGCACAGGATGGGAACGTGGACAAAGCGCGGGAAGCGCTTGCCAAACAGGAAGGGGACGAAGATTCCTCCAAGCAGCTCGAAGAGGTGTTTCAGGCGGCAGAAAAAAACTATTCCCTCCAGAAGAAGGGAACCCATGCGCTGAACTACTCCTTTGACTATTCCTATACCGGAGACCAGCGGCTGGACCTCGCCATCACCAATGGCTCTGTCCGGAACCTCGACGTGGTGCCCTCGGCGACGCACAATTTCACCAACTCGTTTTCCTACGATTACGGCTTGCTGGATAACGTCACCATTGGTACCCGGATTCCGCTGGTCGTCAAATACGACACCGAAGATGAACTGAGCGTTTACGACGTCGGGGATGTTTCCTTCACCGGCCGTTGGCAGCCGTTTGCCTACGTACCGGGCAAGATGTCCACGACCTTTTTCGGCACGCTGACCACCAAGACCGGTGTCAGCCCCTACGAAATCGATATCAAGGAACAGCTCTCCACCGGCAGCGGTTATTATTCGCTGGGCGGCGGCGCCAGCCTGTCCAAGGTACTGGATCCCGTGGTCGTATTCGGTTCGGTCAGCGCGACCTATAATCTGCCAGCCAAGGACCTGAATCAGGTTCGTGGTGCTCGACTGCTGGTCGAAGTGGAGCCCGGATTCGGTCTTTCCGGATCTGCCGGTTTTGCGTATTCACTCTCCTACGATGTCTCCCTGAGTATCTCCGCCCAGCTGAGCTACAGCGATCAGACCATCCTGACCTTCTCCAATGGAGAGCAGGCCGTGGCACAGGATCAGATGACCGGCTTTCTGAGCATGTCCCTGGGTACCCGTGTCAGTGAGACCACCATTGTGAACACGAGTCTTGGTATTGGTCTGACGGAAGACGCGCCGGACTTTTCTGTGGGGGTCTCCCTGCCCATTAACTTCTCTGGCCTGAAAGAGTGATTGCAGAGGTCGGCGAATTTCGGCAAGGGAAGACTTTCATGGGACACAACAAGCGCAACCGGCACATACTCGCAGCCCTGATCGCATCGACGCTTTCGTGCGGGGCGCACGCCCAGTTTACCCAGAACCTGACGATCCATCCCAAGGCCCTGGCGCTGGGTAACGCGGTAACCGCAGACCCCCCGGGCATCATGGCCGTCCACTACAATCCGGCGGGCCTGACCAAGCTGGATGGTCGCCAGCTGGAAGTGAACCTGTTGAGCGTTTATCTCGACAGTGACGCGGATTTCTATGCGCCGGACGGTTACGAGATCTTCGGCATCGATGGCCTGGAGATCGATCCGAAAACGGGCAAACAGAAAGATCCCGTCGCGAACAGCCACAGCCATACCAACAACGTGGCCCTGTTCGTGCCCGGCTACGGCATATTGAGAATGCCGCCGGGGCCCGCCGTCGCCCCATCGGCGGGTATCAGTATCAATCCACCGGGGTCCAAGCTGACCTTTGCCAACGCCTTCTATCTGCCCATGGCAGCTGGTTTTTACCGAGAAAAGGACGATCCCGGCCGTTATCAGCCCCAGGCAGCGGCGTTGCAGCGGATCACTTACCTGTCGCCGACCGTTGGCTATAAAATCAATGATGCCTGGTCGGTCGGGGCGGGTATCCATCTGTCGCATCAGGGCATTGCGGCGGATCAGTACATGCGCGCTCCGAACATGCTGCTGGGCGTGGCGGAGATCCTGCAGGACGCGTTCAACTGCGAGAGTGGGGACGAACCTCTGCAGCCGTGGCTTGCACTCTGTGGGGGTAATGTCGGTCCCTGGGACGATATCGGTGCGCTCAATATCAAGGTGGAGGACAGCCTTTCTCCCACCTATCACCTGGGCGTGATGTGGGAGCCGACCGACTGGTTCACCTGGGGAGCAAACTACTCCTCGGAAGCCGACATGAACATGAAGGGCACGTTCGAGATCCAGTATACCGATGACTGGTCCGGTTTCTGGCAGAGCGTGAACAGTTCGGTTCTGGGGGCGATCACATCGGCGATCCTGAGCCTGCCCTCCGGCGCGCCGAGGGAGGCGGGTAATGTCAGCATGGATCTGGTTTATCCGCAGCACTTCCAGACGGGGATTAGCGTGGATGTGCATCCCAAGCTCACCCTTAACGCGGACATTGGCTGGACGGACTATGCCCAGTGGGATGCGTTCCTGTTCAGGTTCGATCGAAACCTGGAGTTCCTCAATGCGGCACGGATCCTGTCGCCGGACAATGCCACACCCAACACCCTCAGGTTGCCACTGGGCTTCAAGAGCCAATGGAACTGGGCCTTTGGTGCGGAGTTTCATGCATCTTCCCGCCTGGACTTGCGGGCCGGTGTAGAGATCCGGGATTCGGTGATCCCCGATGACCAGCGGCAGATCATGGCACCGTTCGGCGGGGCCAATCTCTACAGCATCGGGATGGGGTATCGCTGGGACAAGGACACGCAGATCGACATGAATCTCAGCTATCTCCAGTCGATCGAGACAATACCGGCAAACGGCAGTTGTAACGTGAACTGCGATAATATTACCAACATCATCTACAATCCCTATGCGGGGCTGGATATAAAGACATCGTTGCGGGTGGTCTCGGCCGGCTTGAGCTTCCGCACCAAATTCTGATGACTCCTGTCTCGACGACCTGGTGGTAAGCAATGTCCCAATGGCGCCTTGACCAACGCCTGTGTTTCCTGACTCTGGTGACGCTCCTCTCAACCGGCTGTCAGGTCGGCGGGTCCCCGGTCAGTGAAAAGGAAGGCTACTTCACCTGGGTCGATGAACAGGGCCAGGTCCGCTATTCACCCATTCCCGAAGGCGATGGCGATAAAGCTCCAAAAGTCGCCGCCAGCACCCGCCAGAGCAATCCCGCTGCCGATGAGGGCAGCGGGTCGCCAGACGTGCCTGCCGGTCTCCAGGAAGAAGATGAATACACGCTGGAGAACTACCCCGATGCGAACGAACTGGCGAAAAAAGGTTACATTCGCAAGGGTGAGCCCAAGCCGTATTTCACATGGAAAGACGCCGAGGGGAACATCCGTGTCAGCTATTACACGCCTGACACTCGGACCGATCAGCAGAAGGGCCGGATTCCGCCCCCGATTACGCTAACGCCTGCGACAACGCACGAGCCCGGGGAGGGCGGGCTGCCCGAACAGCCAGTGAAGGGTTACGACCCCAACGCTCTGGCCATACTTGGCGCTGACGAAGCCGGAACCTTCTTTACAACCTTTGCCAAAGCCTGCTGCCAGTCCCTCAAAACCGGTGATCGCCAGCCCTGGATCTCCGGACGGGAGTTCGAAGTGGACCTGGATGCGGAGTCGTCGACCCATAAATTTACAACGGGCGAAAGCCCCTATGCGGTCATCGAATTGCCCTGGCCCCGACAACATCCGGACTTTGTGCTCCATTTGAGATCCTACGCCAGCGACGGAGTGTTTGTGCCGTCACTGGTTTTTCTGGATGCGGATTTCCAGCCATTGCGGGTGGTGACGGATATCGCAGCCAGGTTCGTGCCTGAAAACTGGCATTCCCAGGCCTATCTGGAGTCCTGGTTGCCGGTTTTCCCGGCAATTGGCGAACGATGGATGGTCATCTTTACCCGTAACCAGGATCTGGACAATCAGACGGTAACGGAGACCCGGTACGGGCCCAAGGCGATTCCTCATGTGAAGACCGGCGAACTGGGCCTTGAGATGGCATCGGAAGACTGACCGGGACTCAGTCCTCCGGCCGGCTCAGATCAAGCCACGGTTGAGACAGCCAGAAGAAATGGCCATTACCGGCGGGATACGTACAGTTGTAGCGAAACCGTCGGCTATCGAAGGGGCGTGGCGCCTCCACATCCACCCGGCTTTGCCCTTCAATATTTACCTCGATACGCCCCATTCCGGAGGCAAAGCAGGTCAACCGTTCGGGTGACCAGGCATCGCTGAGTGTCAGATCCAGTGCGGGTGGGTTCGAGCGGATCACACTATCCGGCAACGCATTCGCCTCTGTCGGAAAGGCCAGACTGTTCAATTTACTTTTGAGGCTTCCCAATTGTCCGTAGGCATTGGCCATCGGAAACCGGGGCATTCGGGTCGGATCGGACCCGGGACCAATCGGTCCGGATTGTTGGCCATACCCGTACCACTGCCGTTCCGTCAGCTTTTTCTGGAGCCGGACGTCGAATTCCCCGTAGGGGTAGGCAAATAGCGTCGGATCACTTGCGAGGCGGTTCTGAAGGGCCTCGCTTGCCCGATCGAGGCTTTGATCGACGCGCCGGTTCCAGTCTGCGACATCCTCGTCCGGCCGTTGCACCAGGTGCCCATGGTCGGCGCTGTGATTGGCGATTGTCACTCCGGGGCGACGGGATAACGTGCGGAGCTGCTCCCAGGTCATATAACCGGTCCGCCCGACAGCATCGGTGTTGACGAAAACGGTATAGGGAAAACCGTGATCGTCCAGCAGCGGGGCCGCGGTCAGGTAAACGGAGTCGTAGGCGTCGTCAAAGGTGATGGCCACCTCTTTGCGGTCATTCCCCTCAAGCGCTTTCCTGGTGCCTTCTTTCAGCGGCACGACGGGAAGCCCCATCGTCTCAACCATCTTCATCTGTGCCCGGAACAGTGAAACGGAGGTGCTGGTGGATGGCGGGGTGCTGTCGTTGACGTGATGATACTGCAGCACGACAAGGTCTGCTCTGGCATTGAGGCTGGCGGCGGCCAACAGGGACATGAGAAGGCTGTGTTTCAGCATGTTTGCGCGTCCGGTTTGAGGAGTGATCAGGTTGAAGGCTGGAAATGGTGTTTCAGGACTGAGAACGCCTGGTTCAGGTTCTGGACTGTTTCGGTGGTACCCCCGCGATCCGGGTGGGCCTGCATGACCGCCCGGCGGAACCGTCGCTTTACCTCGGCGAACTCGGAAGGAATGAGGTCAAATCCCAGCACTCGGGCGGCCTTCTGGATGTCCTCGGGGGCGGGGCGGGCTGCTGGTCGACCCGACCAGAAATCGTCCATCATTTGGCGGATCGAGTCCTCGGACAGCAGATAATGGTTCAGGTCCAGATAGAAGTTTCTAAGCTCGTCCTGTTGGCCGGGCACACCCGTTCCACCGATCACGGATTCCCGGGACAGCTTTATGCGCAGGGGCGAAATGTCGAGGCGTTCGCCGAATTCGGTCAGTCGATCCCGCAGGCGGTACAGGACGTGAAACAGCACAAAATGCACCGGATACAGCATTTCCGGCTCGTGAAAATTTACCTGTCCCAGCAGCTGCCAGGGCGGTCGCTGCAGCGTTTTGATCAGGTTCAGCTCGTCCATGCCGTCTGGTGAGCTTCGCAATTCATGCTCAACGGCGACCAGCAGGTGTTCGATCTGCCGGTTGAGGGCGGTTTCTGCCTCGGCCGACCTGATCGTCTCTTTTAAAGGCATCTCGGTCATGAGGCTATGGTAGGGGAGAGTTCGCTCTCAGGAAAGTTTTGCCAGTTCCGGCAGTCCGCCAAGGAAAAGGACCGTGGAAAATCGTGCGGCCCGCTCGGCTTCCTGTTCCGCTGATTCGGGAGCATTGTGGGCCCTGCGAGCCACCGACAGGCTCATCTCGTAGGCCACCCCGAAAAAACTGGCGCACAGATACTCGTAGTCCACGGAAGGCAGAAGACCACGCTCCATCGCATCCCGTACATCCTCTTCCAGGGACGACATGGCCAGTTCAAGAAGATTAGAGCCGAACAGGTTTCTCAGTGCCCGGTCATTCTGGCGAGCCAGTTCATAGACCAGCGGATCCCGGGCCGTCGCCTGGTAAAGGCCGAGGTAGGCACGGTGGACAAAATCCTCCGTCGTGTGGGCGGACCGGCGATTCCGGACCAGGCCGTCATTCAGGCGAGTCAGGAAATCGGTCAGGAGTGTGGCGAAGATGTCCTGCTTGCTCGTGAAATAATTGTAGAAAGTGCCTGTGGCAAGACCGCTGCGCTGGACAATATCCCGGATCGTGGCCCGGTCGTAGCCGAGTTCCCGGAACGTGTCCCTGGCGGATGTGAGAATGGCTTTGCGATTGCGGATGCGATTGCGTTCCCGCCGGCCGATGGCAGCGGTTTCGTCCTGTAACTTATCCATGTTGCTGACCTGTCCCTGAATCCCTGTGACGCGTATAATCGCGGGTTCACTGATTTTACGAACGTGGTTGTTATGTCCGAAACGATGATCGCCCAATCTCCTGAGCCTGTTACCGCATCCGAGCGGGAACGTCGACAGAAGGTGGAAATCAACAAGCTACAGAAGCGTCTGCGCCGTGAAGTCGGTCAGGCCATCGCTGATTTCTCGATGATTGAGGCGGGCGACAAGGTTATGTGTTGCCTGTCCGGTGGCAAGGATTCCTATGCCATGCTCGACATTCTGCTGAATCTGCAGAAGAGCGCCCCGGTGTCGTTCGAACTGATTGCCGTTAATCTCGACCAGAAACAACCGGGTTTCCCGGAAGACGTACTGCCGGAATACCTCAGTTCTCTCGGGATCGAATATCACATCATCGAGAAGGACACCTACAGCATTGTCAAGGAAAAGGTCCCGGAAGGGAAGACCACGTGTGGCCTTTGTTCCCGCCTACGTCGTGGAATTCTTTACAATTTCGCCGAGGAGCACGGGGTTACCAAGATCGCGCTGGGGCATCACCGTGATGACCTGCTCGAAACGCTGTTCCTGAATATGTTCTACGGCGGCAAACTCAAATCCATGCCCCCGGTCCTGCACAGTGACGATGGTCGTAACACGGTCATACGTCCGCTGGCATACAGCCGTGAGAAGGACATTGCGCGTTATGCCTCGTTGAGGAAATTTCCGATCATTCCCTGCAATCTGTGCGGATCTCAGGAAAACCTTCAACGACAGGTGATCAAGGAGATGTTCCAGACCTGGGACAAGCAACACCCCGGTCGTCTGGAAACGATGTTCCGGGCCATGTGCAATGTGGAGCCTTCCCACCTGGCGGACCCGGATCTCTACGATTTCAGGGAAGGCCGGCGTCTTGGCGGCAAGCGCCAGTCTGTCAATACTGCCGAGCCGCAGGCGGATCAGAACTTTGGTCGCCTTGATGTGCTGAATATCTAGAACAGAGGCAGGGTCCAGAAACCGAACGCAATCAGCAATACAGCCGTCGTTTTGCGAACGAGCTGGCTCGCCTGGAAGTCCCTGAGGCGGTTGGCCGCGAATCCGGTCGCCAGCATAGAGGGCAGGGTCCCCAGGCCGAAGCAGAACATGGTCAGACCGGCCGACGTTACGGTCGGTTGGAGGGCAGCCCATCCCAGGGTGCTGTAGACCAGCCCGCAGGGAAGCCAGCCCCACAATGCCCCGAGCGCCAGGGCCTGGAGCGGGTGATGGACCGGCATCAGTTTCCGCGTCAGCGGTGCGAGTCTTGCCCAGACCGGCGCTCCGACCCGTTCAATGTGTCGAATCCCCTGCCACCACTGTCCCATGGACAACCCCATGAAAATCAGCAGAAGGCCTGCGATGGTTCTCAGGATCGTGCCGGCTGACGCCCACTGTTCCGCAGCGCCGGTACTCAGGCTGGCAATCAATACGGCGATCAGGGTGTAACTGGCGATGCGGCCGAGGTTGAAGCTGAGCAGCATCGCCGACTGCCGGATCCGGAATCCCCGACCAACGGGTAGGGTCATGGACAACGAGGCGCTGATGCCACCGCACATGCCGAGACAGTGGGTGCTTCCCAAGAGCCCGATCATGAAGGCGCTGGAGTAGCTGAGGTAGAGATCGGCCGCCATCAGGAATCGGATTTTTTGCCGTCGCTGTCCTCACCGGAGTTGGCAGATTCCTCCGGATTCTGTTTCATGTCGGGCGTCTGGGCGTCTTTCGGGATCATTTCCTTGTCGTCATCGTAGAGGATCCGATGAGCCGGGCCTTCCAGATCGTCATACTGGCCGCTTTTCACCGCCCATGAAAAAAGGCCGATTCCAACGGCAACGAGAATCAGCATCAGCGGTACAAGGTAGAGAACGCTTTCCACAATTCAGTCCTGCTTTCGGTTCTGTTTCTACATTATCAGGAGAGTGCCTCGGCACCAACATCCGTAGTGACCGGTGCCCCGGCCGATTTACCCGATCCCAGCCGGATCGCGTTCAGTACCACAATCAGTGAGCTTGCGGACATGCCAATGGCCGCGAGCCATGGAGGCACCTGTCCGGCTATGGCAAGGGGCAGTGCTCCGAGATTGTAGACCAGTGCCCAGGCGAGGTTCTGGCGGATTACCCGGCGTGTCCGCTTGCTTACTTTCAGGGCGTCCAGCAGTACCATCAACTGGCTGTTGAGTAGCACAGCGTCGGCTTTGAGCTGGGTCAGGTCCGCTGCAGTTCCCATGGCCACGGATACACCCGCGCCGGCCATTGACGGGAGGTCGTTCAGGCCGTCGCCGACCATCATGACCCGGTGGCCCTGATCCCTGAGACCCTCGAGCACGGACAGCTTCTTTTCCGGTGACGCCTGGCCTATGGCTTCGTCAATTCCCAGAAGGCCGGCAATATGCTGAACGTGGCTGGACCGATCGCCGCTGAGCAACATCGTCCGGATGCCTGCTCCCTGGAGTGCCTGAATCGCTGCCTTCGCATCCTCTCTGGGCTGGTCGTCGAGCTGGAATCTGGCCAGCCATGCATCATCGGAAACCAGCCAGACTTCCAGCCCCTGGCCCGGCTCATGATCCGGCGGTGGCGCACTGGTGTGTGCCAGGACAAAGTCGAAATGCCCGATAGCGAAGGTCTTTCCGTTACGTTGACCGGTCAATCCGCCCCCCAGATGATTCTCGACGGTTGCCATTGTGGTCGACGGAAGACCATGAAACACCCGCGCAATCGGGTGTCCGGAGTGGCCTTCCAGCCCCGAGGCCAGTGCCAGGCAGTCTTTGTCGCTGAGTTCCGCGAGCGTTTGTGTCTTGACCAGGGACAGCTCCCCGCGGGTGAGGGTACCGGTCTTGTCGAAAACCACCGTATCGATATCGTTCAGGGATTCTATGGTGTGGCCACGGGTCGGCAGGAATCCGTCGCGACGCAGCTTCATGGTGGCGGAAGTAATCGCGGTGGGGGTCGCCAGTGACAGGGCACAGGGGCAGGTGACCACCAGAACGGAGAGTGTAATGTCGAAGGCATTGTGGGCACCGGCCAGCAACCATCCGATCCACACTACGGGAGCGAGGATCAGGACCCGGGCGACGAACTTGCCGGCAATCCGGTCCGCCATATGGGCCACCGGCGGTTTCTCCGCCTGGATGCGATCCAAAATCCGGAGAATTCCGGACAGGCGGGTCTGCGCTCCGGCCTTCTCGACCCGGATGTCGAGGGCATTCTCGCCATTGACGCTGCCGGCATGGACGGTATCTCCGGGGCCTCTGGATTCGGGCAGATACTCGCCGGTCAGAGCGGCTTCGTTGAGCGTCGACTGCCCGGTCACGATTATGCCGTCCACGGGCAGCGTCTCCCCGGGGCGGACCCGGACAATGTCGCCGGCTTGAATGTCGTGGGTGGGCACCAGATCGGCATCGTCTCCGGCGACTCGGATTGCCACCGCTGGCTGGAAACCCGCCAGTGCGTTGCCGGTCAGGCCGGCCCGGTAACGGGCCATGACTTCGACGTAACGGCCAAGCAAAAGGAAGAAGGTAAACATGCAGACGGATTCAAAGTAGACCTCCTCTCCACCCACGATGGTGACCCAGGCGCTGGCGGCGTAAGCCAGGCCAATGGCGATGGCGACCGGAACGTCCATGGTGAGGTGACGGCTCCGGATATCCCGCCGTGCGTTCTGGAAAAAGGGCCGGGCGCTGTAAAAAACCACGGGTGTTGCAACCAGGAGGCTGAACCATCGGAAAAAGGTGACGAACTCCGGCGAAAGCCCATTGATCATGTTGAAATACAGCGGGAACGCCAACATCATGCTCTGGAACGACCCGATGCCGGCAATCGCCAGGCGAATCAACATGGAGCGGTGTTCCGCCTTGAGTTGCTTTTCCAGTTCATCGGCCTGGTAGGGGCGGGCCGTATAGCCGAGTTGATGAATGGCGATCAGGAGATCGCTCAGCCGGGTTTCCTCCGGAGACCAAACCAGGGTCGCCCGCTGGGTGGTGTGGTTAACATTGAAATCCAGTACGCCAGGCTGCTTTTTCAGATGGTTCTCAAGGAGCCAGATGCAGGCAGCGCAGGTGATGCCGCCAATCAGTAACTGGGCCTCCTGGCCGGCTTTGACCGGGGACACGAACGATTTCTGGACCAGAGGATGGTCCAGTTCCCGGAGTCGATTGAGTTCTGCGTCGCTGAGTTCCCGGGGTGTCGCCGCCGGTTCGGTGCGGAAACGGTAGAAGCCATCGAGGCCTTCCTGGCGAATGGTTTCGCAAACGGCCTTGCAGCCGCGGCAGCAAAAATACCGGAGCTCGCCATCAAGCTCCAGAGTAATGGGCGGGGAACCGTCTGCGGGCTCCCCGCAATGGAAGCAGGGAGTGATACTCACCCCTGAATGGGCTTGTCAGCCTGCAGTGTGAGTGTCGAACCCTCCGAGGGCAGCTGAAGCTCTCCTTTTATCTGCCAGTCATCGGCGGGATCACGCAGCATGTAGTACCAGCGCCCCTTGATGTCTTTCAGCAGCTTGCCCGAGTATAGCCCGTTGCCGTTCGAATTGAACTGGATCGTCCGGTCACGCCCGGCGAGCGTCGGGTGGTACAGGGACAGTATCAGGTACTGGTAATCGGCAGGGCCCTGATCGGATTTGAGCCTGAGGACAAGATCCCGCCCTTCAAAGGTCAGTGCCCCGACCATTCCCATGGTGTAGGCCTTCTCATCCTTCTTCAACTCCATGTTGATGGCCAGACCTTTCTTGGAATAGTCGTCTGTCACCATGGTGTCTTCCACATTGGCAGCGATGATGATCATCACGACGCCCCAGACAATGGTAATCAGGGGAAAAAACGCGATAAACCAGAACCAGGGCTGGCGATACCATGGGGCGACCGGGGCGTTAACGCTCATACTGAACTGTCTCTCGAGAGTAAATTTGGGTCACGTGTCCGAACTCAGCGCTTCTTGGGACCGACAAATCGGCTTTCAGTTTCAAGATTCAGCGAAGAATCGGTCTGTGATTTGGCAAAGAACCGGATTTTGCTGTTGGTCTCCGAGATTGCGTCCGGCGGAACGTCAACCACCGTCGGCAAAGACCGGTTCTCGCCGCTCTTCACGTTTACCTGAGTGGTTGTCAGAATACGGATGCCTTCGAGGCCACTCACGGAAATGGTAAAGGTCTGGGGCACTTCCGTCATGTTGGCTATCTTGAGGGTGTAGGAATTCTCGATCCGGCCCTCGCCATTGAAACTGTAGAGTGACCCACGATCCCTGAGTGCGTCCATCTGTCCGGGGACACGGGTAGCCAGGGTGAAAATGATGGCACCGATCATGGTCAGCAGAACCGCACCGTAACCAAAGGTCCTCGGGCGAAGTAGCTTCGATGTCTTACCTTCCAGTTCGTTCTCGGTAGTATACCGGATCAGGCCTTTCGGATAATTCATTTTATCCATGACCTCGTCGCAGGCATCAATACACAGGGCACAGCCAATGCATTCATACTGCAGGCCGTCCCGGATGTCGATGCCGGTCGGACAGACCTGGACACACTGCCCGCAATCAATGCAATCGCCCAGGCCGACCTCCGAGGGTGCCACGCCTTTCTTCCGGCTACCCCTCGGCTCACCACGATTGGGGTCGTAAGATACGACCCGGGTGTTGGGGTCGAACATGACCGACTGGAAACGCGCATACGGACACATGTACAGGCAGACCTGCTCGCGCATCCAGCCCGCATTCAAATAGGTCGCTACCATGAAAAACGCCACCCAGAAATACGCCCATCCGTTTGCCTGCAGGGTGAAAAGATCGACGATCAGCTCACGGATCGGATAGAAATAGCCGACGAACGTGAGTCCCGTTGCCAGTGCTATCAGGAGCCAGATCGCGTGTTTCGCCGATTTCTTGAGTAATTTTTCCGAGGAGGTCGGGGCCCGGTCCAGCTTCATTCGCTTGTTCCGGCTGCCTTCAATGCGCTCCTCCACCCACATGAAGATGAAGGTCCAGACCGTTTGCGGACAGGTATAGCCGCACCAGACCCGGCCAAACAGGGTGGTGATGAAGAAAAGTCCGAAGGCACAGATGATCAGCATGCCCGAAAGCAAGATGAAATCCTTGGGATAAAACGTCGCACCGTAGAGGTGGAACTCACGGGCCGGCAGGTCGAAATGGATCAACGGCTGTCCGTCGATGGTGATCCATACGAACAGAAAGTACATTCCCATGAGAGCCATGAGGCTGACGTTACGAATTCTCTGGAAGAAACCCTTCACTTCCTTCACGTAGATCTTTTTGCGACTGGCATAAAGCTCTACGGTCTCTGATTTTTTGTTTTTATTGGAGGGATCGGAGGAAGGGTCAACCTGTTTGACCGGAATCTCACTGCTCATCGTTACCTCCCGATGAAATGGTAAAGCGGGGAGCGGGCCTCGGAGGGTCTGCGGATCTGTTCAAGCCTGTGTCCGAAGAGGACGGGCACAGGGTTGAAAAGACCCGGCCAGAAAGCATCTGGCCGGCTTTTTTCAGTTGGACAGGCTGTACACGTACGCAGCCAGAATCTGGATCTGATCATCGGTCAGACGACCCTGCTGGGCAGGCATCTGGTTCTGACGACCATTCATGACCGTTTCCTTGATCCAGTCGTAGGTGGAACCATACAGCCAGGTGTTGTCCGTCAGGTTCGGCGAACCGATCCCCTGGTTACCCTTGGCATCGGCACCGTGACAGCCGGCACAGGCCTGTGCGAACACCGCTTCACCCGCCTTGGCGGCTTCTGCGTCTTTTTCACGACCGCTGAAACTGAGGACGTAGTTCACCACCTGGTCGACCTGCTGGTCGGTCATCGAAGGCATCAGGCCCTTGGCAGGCATGTTCCCCATCCGACCGTTCTTCAGGGTGTGCAGGATATTGTCCGGCGCGCCACCGTAGAGCCAGTCATCGTCAGTCAGATTGGGGAAGCCCACCTGACCGCGAGCCGCGCTGCCGTGGCATACCGCACAGTTATTGGCAAACAGGCGCTGACCAATTTTCAGGGCATCCTCGTTCTTCGCCAGTTCAGGGACTGGCGTACTGCCGTACTGGGCGTAGATTTCACCGTACTTCTCTTCGGCCGCTGCGACTTCCGCTTCCCACTGGTTGTGGGACGTCCAGCCGAGCAGGCCCTTGAAGCTGCCCAGACCCGGGTAGAGAGCCAGGTAGCCCAGACTGAAAATACAGGTAGCCAGGAAGAGGTAGAACCACCACTTGGGCAGCGGGTTGTCATACTCTTCAATGCCGTCATAGGAATGACCGGTAGTACGATCCGTTTCAACGTCGGTGGTCTGGCTCTTGCGAGTTGCAAAGAGAAGCCACATGCAGCCGAAAACAGTACCGAGCACGATCACGCTGATCCAGACGCTCCAAAAGGTACTCATTGCTTTTTCTCCGTTTTTTCCTGTTCGAGAGTACGCTTGTCTACTTCGTCGTCGCTGAACGGCAACTGGGCAGCCTCATCGTTCGCCTTTTTCCGGTGGGAACTGTAGGCCCACCAGATGATGCCGATAAAGACTGCCATGATCAGCAGTGTGTGATAGCCGCGTAACTCATTGATATCCATTGGAATCACCGCTTTTCAGAAATGACAGTGCCAAGATGCTGCAGATAGGCGACCAGGGCTTCGATCTCGAATTTGCCCTTGACCTCGCTCTCAGCATTGGCAATCTGCTCATCCGTGTAGGGCACACCGAGTGTCTGCAGGGTCTTCATCTTGTCGGCCGTCTTGGTGTAATCCACCTTGTCTTCGAACAGCCACGGGAACGCCGGCATGATGGATTCCGGCACGACACTCCGGGGATCGTAAAGGTGCTGGCGCTGCCAGGCATCGGAGTAACGACCACCGACACGTGCCAGGTCAGGCCCTGTACGTTTTGAGCCCCAGAGGAACGGCCGGTCGTAGACGAACTCGCCGGCAACGGAGTAGTGGCCGTAACGCTCGGTTTCGGAGCGGAACGGGCGGATCTGCTGTGTGTGACACACGCTGCAGCCTTCGCGGATATAGATGTCCCGTCCTTCAAGCTGGAGCGCGGTGTAGGGCTTGAGGCCCTCCACGGGTGTATTGGTTTCTTTCAGGAAGAAGAGGGGAACCACTTCCACCAGGAACCCGCCGCTGATCGTCAGTACGATCAGGAGGATCATCAAACCAAGGTGCTTTTCAATCAGTTCGTGTTTCATCTGGTCCTTCTCCCTCAGGCAGCCTGGGCTGCTGCGTTATCCTGGGCCACCGCCTGCTTCTGGCGAACGGTCATGTACACGTTGTAGGCCATGAGCAGCATGCCGCTCAGGAAGATCGCACCACCGATCATGCGTACCAGATAACCGGCGTGGGAGGCTTCGACGGATTCCACGAAGCTGTAGGTCAGGGTGCCGTCTTCGTTGACTGCACGCCACATGAGGCCCTGCATGATGCCGTTGACCCACATCGCAACGATGTAAAGCACGGTCCCGACAGTGGCCAGCCAGAAGTGGACGTTGATCAGGCGGATGCTGTACATCTCGACCATACCCCAGAGGCGTGGAATCAGGTGATACATGGCGCCGATGGAAATCATGGCAACCCAGCCGAGGGCGCCGGAATGAACGTGGCCGATAGTCCAGTCGGTGTTATGTGACAGGGCATTGACGGTCTTGATCGCCATCATGGGGCCTTCGAATGTCGACATGCCGTAGAACGACAGGGAAACCACCAGGAAGCGAAGGATCGGATCGGTGCGCAGTTTGTGCCACGCGCCGGACAGGGTCATCATGCCGTTGATCATGCCGCCCCAGGAAGGTGCCAGCAGGATCAGGGACATGATCATGCCTGCGGTCTGAGCCCAGTCTGGCAGCGCAGAGTAGTGCAGGTGGTGGCCGCCGGCCCAGACATAGGTGGCAATCAGCGCCCAGAAGTGAACAATCGACAGACGGTAGGAGTAGACCGGACGGTTGGCCTGCTTGGGAACAAAGTAGTACATCATGCCCAGGAAGCCGGCGGTCAGGAAGAAGCCAACCGCATTATGTCCCCACCACCACTGCATCATGGCGTCGGTGACGCCGGCATACGCAGAGTAGGACTTGAAAGCGCTGGCGGGCAGTTCCAGGTTATTGCCGACGTGCAGGACGGCAACGGTAATAATGAAAGCGCCGTAGAACCAGTTGGCCACATAAATGTGCTTGGTCGCACGCTTCATGATCGTGCCAAAGAAGACCAGGGCATAGGCTACCCAGACGATTGTGATGGCGATATCGATCGGCCACTCAAGCTCTGCGTATTCTTTACTGGTCGTGAAACCCATTGGAAGGGTAATGGCTGCCGATACCAGGATGGCCTGCCATCCCCAGAAGGTAAACGAGGCAAGACCGTCAGAGATCAGACGAGCCTGGCAGGTTCTCTGTACCACATAATAGGACGTGGCGAACAGAGCCGATCCGCCGAACCCGTAGATTACTGCGTTGGTATGCAACGGACGGAGTCTTCCGAAGTGACTCCAGGCAAAGTCCAGATTCATTGCGGGCCACACAAGTTGGGATGCGATCAGCACGCCCATACTCATGCCAACAATGCCCCAGACTACAGTCATGATGGCGAATTGCCTCACCACCTTGTAGTTGTACGTCAGGTTTGCATTTACTGTGCTCATAGCCTTACCAATGGGTTTAGGATGGGGAATTATGCGGAGGCAAGTATGGATAAACCATTGCATCTTTGCAATGACTCAGATCAAAGCCTGACATCCGTCAAATTCCCCGAAATCAGTGGTCTGGAGCGGATTCAGGGGGCTTTCTGCCTCGCGGTTTTTCGAAAATACCCGTAATGTTTATGTCTTCCCTGTCATGATAGCCCCGATGAACCTAAAGGTGGTCGAAGTGGAGTTGATTAAGACCAATTGCTATGTATCCGGTCCCGACGTAGTCCTTGTTCTCGCCCATGGAGCAGGTGCTCCTGCGGATTCGGACTTCATGGAGCTACTGGCTGCAGCACTCGATGAAGAAGGCGTGGCGGTTGTCAGGTTCGAATTCCCCTATATGCAGAAAAGGAGGGAAGACGGGCGTAAACGGCCTCCGGATCGCCAGCCTGTCCTGCTCGACTGTTTTTCCGGGACGCTGGCACAGGTCCGTGAAGAGGTCGGGGAGTCGGTCCCGATATGGATCGGTGGGAAATCCATGGGAGGGCGTATGGCCAGCATTCTGGCCAGTATCAGTGCGCCCGTTGATGGCGTGGTGTGCTACGGCTACCCATTCCATCCGCCCGGCAAGCCTGACAGATGGCGAGTCGACCACTTCCCCCGGATTCACTGTCCGATGCTGATCCTGCAGGGGACTCGCGATCCATTTGGAAAACCCGGCGAGCTGGAGGCGCGTCAGCCGGAATTGGGCGGATGTTCCATCACGTGGCTCGACGGTGGAAACCACGATTTCAAACCGCTCGCCCGTTCCGGGCAAAGCCAGGATGATCTGATTCGGGAGGCCGCGCGGCAGACGCGGCTCTTTATCCGGCAGGCCCGGGTGCCAGATCTGTGACCGGGGCCTCCGAGATGACCACTCGATTGCGACCTGAGGATTTTGCTTCGTAGAGAGCGTCGTCGGCTCTCCGGAAGAGGGCGTCACGGTCTTCATCCGTCCGCAGCTCGGCAATACCCGCACTGAGGGTCAGGTTGACCGGTGTTCCGTCCGGACCCTCAATGGGGACATGCCTCATGTCGTGCAGGATTTCCGAGCACACCTTTTCTGCACCCTCGCGGTCGGTTCCCGGCAGTAACAGGGCAAACTCCTCGCCGCCAAACCGGATCGCAACATCGCGGGGCCGTTTGGTGTGCCGGGTGAGAACATCGGCGATTCGACGCAGACACTCATCACCAAAACTGTGGCCCCAGGTATCGTTGACCGATTTGAATCGATCCGCATCGATCAGCGCCAGTGAGAGGGGGTTGCCGGTGCGACGCGCTTCTGCACAGAGTTCGGGCAGACAGTTGTCCAGGTGGCGTCGGTTGTACAGGCCGGTAAGTGCATCATTGAGCGACAGGTTGGACAGAGTCCGGTTTGCTTTTTCCAGCTCGCGCATGGCCTTTCTCAACTGGGCCGTCCGCTCGTGTACCTGGACCTCCAGTTCTGTACGGGCGTTGTGCTCCACGTCCAGAAGCTTCTGGTTAAGGAGGCGCCATCGCTGCACCATGGCGTAGTTGAGAAGAATCACCTGCCCACCGATCGTGATCTGCATCAGGGACTCGCTGGCCAGGAAATCCGTGAGATAGCCAAACGCCGCGAGCGCATAGATCAGGCCGCCCAGCAGCATGACCATCCAGGCCAGCAGGTACCAGATGGCCGGCTGGTATCCCTGCCGCCACCGGACCGCCGCACAAACGAACAGGCTGGCGATCACCGCGAGCGCCAGTACCGTATTCGAGAGGATGGTCTGGTGATAGGGCAGAAAGAGGGTGACCGCCACCGCAACAACACAGGCCCAGGCCTGAAACTTCAGGGTCCGATCGGCCGCAGACCCCCGGATGACTTCCAGGAAGGATCGCCCGAAGAGTGTCATGGCCAGGGCGCAAAGTCCGAGCAGCAGTGGGATGGCGGTGTTCGCGAAGTCCGGGTTATCCGGCCAGAAATACTGGTTCGCAAAGCCCCCCATTGCGAACAGGAACAGGCCCATGCTTGCCATGTAAAACGCGTTGTAGAAATAGTAGAAGGTGCCTGAGCTGAAAAACAGCAACAGGTTGAATGCGGCAAAGATCGCGACAGCGCCGTAAAAGAGTCCATGGGTCAGGGTCAGGTGATTACTGCTTTCGATCACTTCCTGAGGGGTTTCCAGGGTCAGCGGTATATTCAGCGCACCGCTGCTGTGAACCCGAACGGTGATGTCCGTGGTTTCTCCCTTGTCCAGGGTGACGGGGAGCAGGAAATATCGATAATCTATGCCGCGTGACGAGAAGGGCAGGCGGTCACCGGTAACGATGGGTCTGGAATTCCGGGCGGGGCTGGATTGCCAGAAGGTGACCTCATCCAGCAGCGGGTAATTCAGTTTGAGGTACCAGCGGAATGGTCCGCTGGATTGGTTGGTCAGATGCAGGCGGAGCCAATAGGTCGACTCGGTATGACTGAAGACCAGGTCGTGACCATTCGCCCGGGTCCATTTCATCGTATCCGGCAGTTGGTCAGGGGCTGTTGCCTCATAGGCCTGCTGTCCGGGATCGGCAATGTGGTAGCACACATACTGCATCAACCGGACCCGTGCGGATGGGTTGGAGGCATCCAGCGTGGGGCATCGGTCCTGGCGTGCCATGCTGTCAGCAAGCGACGGGCCCGCAAGGCTCAACAGCAGAACGAAAGACAGCAACCGCGTGATAAGTGCCATACGGGCATCCACAGAGAAAAACAGAGTCAGAGTGTAGCCAAGCTACACAGCTTACACTGTTAAACAGATTCAAATTTGCGGCTTGGTGTCGCAGCCGATCAGGAGCACCATGGAACAGATTCTTGCATTTTGCCGCCCGGGGTTTGAGGCAGAGGCCGGGCAGGAGCTGGTCGATTCGGCCATGTCGGCAGGACTTTATGGGTATTTTCAGCCCGAGAGGGATCGCGGGCTGGTCCGGTTTTACCTGACCGGGCCCGAGCAGGCGGAGACGATGCTGGAGCGGGTCAGTATCGACACCCTTGTCTTCGTCCGGGATTGGCTGATCGTGCTCGAGACTCTTGGTTTGCCCGGCGAGGATCGCGTCGGTGCCGTCATCGACGCCCTGAAAACGCACGCCTCGTTCAAGCCCCGTTGCGCCAGGGTCGAAGTGCGATTACTCGAGAACAATACCGACCGGGATCTCGGTAACTTTGCGCGCAAGTGGGTGGCGCCTCTGTCTCGGGGTCTTCGGGGTGCAGGTCTGATAGGCGAGTCCGATTCCGAGGCATCCGCTCGTCTGGAAATTGTTCTGCCGGATTTCGACAACGCCATCATTTGCTTCAGTCTCACGGCAAACCGTGCCCGCTATGCGGGCGGTATCGTCCGGCTCCGGCTGCCGGCCTCGGCACCGAGCCGGTCTGCACTGAAGCTGGAAGAGGCGTGGAAAGTATTCCTGCCGCCGGAACGGGAGCTCGACTACCTGGGCGGTGGCAAGAAGGCAGCCGATCTCGGCGCAGCGCCGGGGGGTTGGACCTGGCAACTGGTACGTCAGGGCATGTCTGTGTATGCGGTGGATAACGGCCCAATGAATGCGGACCTGATGGCCACCGGCCAGGTCGAGCATGTCCGGGCGGACGGCTACAGCTGGCGTCCACACCGCGGGATTGACTGGATGGTCTGCGACATCGTGGATCAGCCGCGGAAAACCGCTCATCTGGTCGTGGACTGGGTTGGCTCGGGACTCTGTCGCTATACCGTTTTCAACCTCAAGCTGCCAATGAAGAAGCGGTACGAAGAATGGCTGATCTGCCGGGATATCCTGGACGAGGGACTCAGGGCGGCTGGTATCGGATACCGGTTGCAGGCGCGCCACCTGTACCATGACCGCGAGGAAATCACCTGTTTTATTGAGCGAACCGGTTAGGCAACATACTGTTCCAGCACGGTGATGCTCTCGTCGCGATCCATCATGGGAACCAGTTCGGCCATCAGCTGCTTGCGCTCTTCCGAGTGGTACCAGCGGTCCCAGTCGGCTTCGGAGCGCCAGTTGGCCAGCGTGATCCGGTGGTCCGGGTCGTGGGCATCCAGCAGGGTTTCACCTGATATGAAGCCCGGCGCAGAGACCGCATGCTGTAGAATAATACGTGCCTGAAGCTCGTAGTTGGATTCCAGTGATTCGGCAATGTGGCGTTCGATCAGAACCCGTATCATGGTGATCCTCCTTTTTGACAACCACCCTAAACACGACTTTAGCACCGATTGTCGAAAAATCAGCCTACTCAGACGGGAGAACAGACGTTGACCACAGATCACTATGACGCTGAGCTTGATGCCCGGGGGTTGTTCTGTCCCGAGCCAGTCATGATGCTCCATAACCGGATCAACGATGTCGAGCCGGGCGGTGTGTTGCGGATCGTGGCCACGGACCCATCGACCACCCGGGACATTCCCCGTTTCTGCCAGTTTCTTGGCCACGAGCTGCTGTCCCGGAGCGAGCAGGACGACGAGTTTGTGTATCTGATACGGCGTGGCGATTAGGCCTACAGCGCCCGCGCCACGGATTTGAGATGATCAAGAAATTGGTCACGGTCCATCTCGCCGAGAACCCGCTGCTTTTTCAGCTCCTGTCCGCGGTCGTTGTAAAAAAGGATGGCCGGCGGGCCGAAGATGCCCAGCTCGTTGAGCAGCGCCTGTTGCTCAGGCGTGTTATCCGTGACGTCAATCTGCAGCAGGGTATAGGGCCGCAAGGCTTCTCCGACACGCCCGTCGCGGAACACCGTCCGTTCCATCACCTTGCATGAAATACACCAGTCGGCATAGAAGTCCAGGACGACTGGCTGAGCCTGACCGTTGGCCCGATCAAGCAGCTCCCGCAGCCGTTCCGGTGAGGCGACCCGCTGGAAGTCGGCGCCGTCCGAGGGAAGGTTGCCCGCGCTCGCCATCGATAATCCCGTAAACGGGGCCAGCGGCCTCAACGGATCGGATGCGCCGCTGAGGGCCCCGGCAAGGAGAGCGAGCCCATAGGCAAACAATACCAGCCCGAGACCTTTGCGAGTGCGTTCCCAGCCCGCCTTCGCAGCATCAAAGGCGCCAAGTTGGACACCGGTAATGCCGACAAGCAGGCCCCATAGCAGCAGCGTCAGCCACGCGGGGACCATCCGCTCCAGTAGCCAGATCGCGACCGCCAGCATCAGGACACCGTAAAAATGCTTTACGGTGGTCATCCAGCGACCATTGGCCGGAAGCATCCGGCGGCCGCCGACCGAAACGAGGATCAGTGGTACGCCCATACCAAGTCCCAGGGCAAAGAGAGCCAGCCCGCCGATGACGGCATCCTGCGTGGTAGAGATGTAGAGCAGACTGCCTGCCAGTGGCGCCGATACACAGGGAGACACAATCAGCGCCGACAGCGCACCTATTCCGAAAATGCCCGCCACCCGGGATGCGCTGAGCCGGTGGCTGGCGTTGTTGAGGGAGTCCCTCAGGAATCGGGGGAGCTGGATATCAAACAGGTCGAACATCGACAACGCGAACAGGACGAAGACGGCGGCGAACGTTCCCAGAATCCAGGGCGATTGCAGCTGCGCCTGCAGGTTAAAGCTTGCTCCGAGCAGGCCAGTGATCACGCCGGCTGCGGCGTAGGTCAGCGCCATGCCGAGCACGTAGGTCATTGACAGGAGAAGCGCATGCCCGACGGTACGGGTGTTATGACCCGAAACCAGAGTCGAGATGATTGGCACCATCGGCAGGACGCAGGGGGTGAAGGTCAGCCCAAGGCCCAGGAGAAAAAACAGACCGACAATGACCGGTGCGGAACTGCCGGCGAGGAAGCCCGCGAGGCCGGTGGCGGACTCTGTGTCCAGCGGTGTCGAGGAGCCGGCGGGCGGCGACGGGTCGCCGGTCGCCTCTGACGGCGCCGGGGCAGAGGCGCTGTCGCCGGGATAGTAGAGGACGTCACGGGTCTGGGGCGGGTAACAAAGGCCCGCTTTCGCACACCCCTGGAAGGTAACCCTGAATGTTGCTTCCGTGGTTCCCTCCGGAAGGGTAACGGGCATTCGTGCGGTTACCGGCTCATAGAACACCGTGACTTTGCCAAAGTAATCGTCCTCGGTGATTTCGCCGTCCCGGGAAAAGCTGAGAGGGCCGGTCGAAACACCGTCGGTTGATGCCTCCACCGAAATACGCCCCTTGTAAAGGTAATATCCCGGGGCCACGTCCCAGTTGAGAACGAGGGAACCGCTATCCGTGGTGTAATTGAAGGGCAGGGCCTTTTCCACCGGCAGGAAGTCGTTGTTGGTGCTGAAGAAGCCGGAGCCGGAGTTGCCGAGAGCGGAGGCGTTGGGAGCCAGCAGGAACAGTATGAGGCCCAGGGTCGCCAGGATCGCGGCTTGTGTTGACAGGTTACGGTCGGCCAGTGTTTTGGCAGTCATCTGGATTGCAAATTCCTGTTGATCGTTTTTGGGCGAACCTCATGTCGCCCGCGAATGACATCGTTCCGGTGGCAAAGTTCCCACTGGTCTGGTATTAGGCCGGGTAAAGTCGCACAATAGCCTCCCAATGAACCACAGTCCGAACGATCTTATCATGCTGTTCAATGACCTGTTCCGGGAAGATTACCGGACGATTCTGGTCAGGGGCGGCTCAGAACCCGAATACCTGCCTGCGGATCAACCGGAAGGCCTGGCGCAGGTCGTGTTTGCGCATGGATATTATGCCAGCGCGTTGCATGAAATCAGCCATTGGTGTATCGCTGGGGCCCACCGTCGTACCCTCCATGACTACGGATACTGGTACTGCCCCGATGGCAGAACACCGGAACAGCAGGAGGCCTTTGAGCTGGTAGAGGTCAAACCCCAGGCCCAGGAGTGGCTGTTTTCCCTGGCTGCAGGCATTCGATTCCACATCAGTGTGGATAATCTTTCCGGGGATGGCGCCAGAGATGAACGACGATTCCGGAACAATGTGCTGGAACAGGCCATCCGGTATCGGGAAAGGGGCCTTCCGGAGCGCGGACAACGGTTTTTCGACACACTGCAGTCATTTTACGGAACCGCACAGGATTTTGATGAATCCTGGCGGCGGGACGTTCGACGTCTGGTTCCATCCCATTCGATTTCCGACAGATCAAGGAATACAGAAGCTGTATGACATCTGACCCAAAACATACCGGTGACCTCAAGTTCAGCGACCTTAACCTGGACAACCGCTTGCAGGAGGCCATCAAGGCGATCGGCTTTGAATACTGTACGCCGATCCAGGCCGAAACGTTGCCCTGGACCCTGGCCTGCGAAGATCTGATTGGCCAGGCCCAGACCGGTACCGGTAAAACGGCTGCGTTTCTGATCACCGCCATCCAGGCACTGCTGGAGACCCCGATTCCCAAGGAGCAGCGTTTTGCCTCGGAGCCCCGGGTTCTGGCACTGGCGCCTACCCGCGAGCTGGCGTTGCAGATTGCCAAGGATGCTGAACAGTTGTGCAAGCACACCGGTCACAATGTCGTCACCGTGGTTGGAGGGATGAACTATGACAAGCAGCGGGATCAGCTTCAGAATGACGTTGTCGATATTCTGGTGGCCACGCCCGGTCGCCTGATCGATTTTCTCGGCTCGCAGGACGTCTTCCTCGATCAGATCGACATTCTGATACTGGACGAAGCAGATCGAATGCTCGACATGGGCTTCATTCCCGACGTGAAGCGGATCATTCGCAAATGCACGCCCAAGGACGACCGCCAGACGCTCCTGTTCAGCGCAACCTTTAACCAGGACGTTCTCAATCTCGCCTCCATGTGGACGCGGGATGCCGAGTTCGTGGAAATCGAGCCGGAGCAGAAAACCGCCGAGAGGGTCGAGCAGAGCGTCTACCTTGTCGGAGAGGACGACAAACTCCGCGTCCTGGTCAATTACCTGAAGCGTCCGGAAGTCGACAAGGCCATCGTGTTCGCCAACCGACGCGATCAGTGTCGTGATCTGGAGGAGGACCTCAAAAATCAGGGGGTCAAGGTGTCCTTGATGTCGGGTGAGATTGCCCAGAACAAACGCCTCCGGACCCTGGACCAGTTCAAGAAAGGCGGTATTCAGGTTCTGGTGGCCACCGATGTGGCCGGGCGCGGAATCCATGTCAACGGCGTGACCCATGTCTTTAACTACAACCTGCCGGAAAATGCTGAAGACTATGTGCACCGGATCGGCCGAACCGGCCGTGCGGGGAGTACCGGTGTTTCCGTGAGTCTGGCCGATGAGGACGACTCCTTCGCGCTGCCCGCGATCGAAAAGTACATCCAGCAAAAACTGAAGACCGAGGTGCCGAGTGAGGATCTGACGTCGCCGCTGGAGAAACCGCCGATTACGAGGAAGCGAGGCGGGCGCAGAGGTTCGGGAGGCCGGCCCCAGGGCGGACGCGGTCCCCAGAGATCGCGAAGAAACTGAGTCGGGGCGGGAAAGACGAGCGATGCTGATTGTAGCCGACGAGAACATTCCCCTGCTGGACTCCTTTTTTGGTGATATCGGCGACATACGTCGAGTCCCCGGCCGGAGCATGAATGCAGAGGACGTCCGGGATGCCGATATTCTTCTGGTCCGCTCGGTCACCCGGGTCGGCCGGGAACTACTGGAAGGCAGTCGTGTCCGGTTCGTGGGCACCGCAACCATTGGTACCGATCATGTCGACGTCGACTGGCTCAGGGAGCAGGGCATTTATTTCTCGGCGGCGCCGGGCTGCAATGCCAACAGCGTGGCGGAGTACGTTTTGTCCACACTCTCGCTCTATGCCGAACGGAAAGGTCTCGCGGACTGGTGCGATCTGAGCGTCGGTATCGTCGGCGTTGGCAATGTGGGCGGCCAGCTGGCATCGATGCTGGGCCGGCTGGGTTTCGAGGTTCGTCTGTGCGACCCGCCCCGGGAGGCGCAGGAAGCGGGCCAGTCTGGCGAGTTTGTGAGTCTGGCCGAGGCCCTGGAGTGCGATGTTGTGACGCTGCACACACCGCTGACGCGTTCATCAGAGCACGCAACCTACCACATGATTGGCGCATCGGCGCTGGCGGCGCTCACCTCGGACCAGTTGCTGATCAATTCGGGCCGGGGCGAGGTTGTCGATGGTGCCGCACTGAAGCAGCGACTGTCGGCCGGCGATGCTCCGCTGGTGGCTCTGGATGTCTGGGAGAGGGAGCCCCGGATAGAACCGGATCTGGTTGACCTTGTCTGGCAGGCAACACCGCATATCGCAGGCTACAGCCTTGAAGGCAAGGTGCAGGGCACCGAAATGGTTTACCGGGCGCTCAGTCAGTTTCTCGGGTTGCCTGTCCGCAAAAAGGCCGGGCAGTTTCTGCCGGAGCCGCCCCTGAACAAGGTGTCGTTCACAGGGTCTGTGGAGGAAGGACAGGCCATTCGTATTGCCCTGAGATCCTGCTACGACCCTCGCCAGGACGACGCCCGACTGCGGTTGGCGATGAAGGGGAGCCTGGAAGAGCGAGCCGAGGCTTTTGATCGCCTTCGCCGTGATTACCCGGTTCGTCGGGAGTGCTCCAGCCTCAAGGTTCAGTTGAAGGGATCCAGCCGGTCGCTGCAGGATAAGTTCAGGGCGATCGGCTTCAAGCTCAAAATCTGATCGTTCGATCTGTCTTTCGCGGCCAGGGGCCGGTGCCCCGGGGCATCCCTGCCCCCTGGCTGACTTACAGTTTGGCGTTCTGAAGGGCTGCGATCCGTTCTTCCAGGGGAGGGTGGGTCATAAACAGGGCCCCGAGTCCGCCACGAGCCCCCCGGTTGATACCGAATGCCTGCAGGCTATCCGGCATTTGATCCGGTACCTCGCTTTCCTGCTTGAGGCGCTGGAGCGCGTGGATCATGGAAGCGCGACCCGCCAACTGGGCGCCGGCAATATCCGCCCGGTACTCCCGGCGACGCGAGAACCAGAATACGATGGTGCTGGCGAGAATTCCGAGGACCAGTTCCGCCGCTATGCTTACCACAAGAAAGACGAGGCCGTGCCCCTGCTCATTGCGGAAGACGACCCGGTCGACAAAAGATCCGATCACCCGCGATGCGAAAATCACGAAGGTGTTCACCACGCCCTGAATCAGGGTGAGTGTCACCATGTCGCCGTTCGCCACGTGGCCGAGCTCGTGACCCAGCACCGCACGAATCTCATCCTTGTTGAATCGCTCCAGCAGCCCCTGACTCACCGCCACCAGAGCGTCGTTCCGGTTCCAGCCGGTGGCGAAGGCATTGGACTGCGAGGCGGGAAAAATGGCCACCTCGGGCATCTTGATGCCGGCCTTGCCGGAAAGGTCCGCGACCGTCTCCATCAGCCAGCGCTCTGCCGGCGTCCGGGGGGATTCAATCACCTGCGCACGCGTGCTCCATTTCGCCATCGGTTTGGAAATGAGAAGCGATATGAAGGCACCGGCAAAGCCGAAGACAGCTGCAAACGCCAGCAGAGAGCCGTAGTCGATCCCATTTTGCGCCAGGTAACTGTCCACACCCAGCAATCGCAAAGTAAAGCTCGCAACCAGAATGACCGCGAGGTTGGTCGCCAGAAACAGCAGTATTCGCATGTTAATTCCCTGATCTTCCAGTCAAAGAAATAATTCACCCATCTGACCGCTATATGCGGCCCGGGTTCAGGCGTTCAACAGCATTACAGCGATTTAATGAATCAGGCGTCGGCAAAGAAGGTTGCCTGGACAATCTGGCTGATCCGGGCGGAGTGCCCCGATCTGAGGGATTCCCGGATCAGGTGGATATAGGTGGACAGATCGCGGCGGACAGATTGGGGCAATGCCTGATCCTCACCACGCCCGACACCGGCGGCATCAACCAGGGCCGTTGGTGCCGGGGCACTCAGGCGGATAAAGGCCTGGCGGGTCAGGACGGCCTGGTCGAGCGCTTCCTGACGGATCGTGTCGACATAGCGAATCAGGCCCTCTTCCTCCAGCCATAGCAAGGCACCGAAGCAGGCCATATGGCGCTTGCTGTGCAGTCCGAATTCGTCCGGTTCGTCGGGGCCCGCGATGTCCTCCACAAACAGATTGATCCGGCGGGGGAAAACGCTGTAGAGCTGGGCCAGTGCGATTGCAGCGTCCCGGTAGAATTCTTCTATGTGAATGTCTGCCATGATGCTCCCGGTTACTGCTGGTATTTTTCCAGGAAATTCCCCAACCGGCCCATTGCGTCGCGCAGGGTGTCGGCCCGGGGCAGGAAAACCACCCGTAGATGCTGTTTGTCATCAATGTTGAAGGCGGATCCCTGGACGAGCAGGATTTTTTCCTGCAGGAGCAGGTCGAGGACCAGCTTTTCGTCATTCACGATGGGGAAATGTTTCGGGTCCAGTTTCGGAAACAGGTAGAGGGCGCCTTTGGGTTTGACGCAACTCACTCCGGGAATATCGTTCAGCATCCGCCAGGCCGTTTCCCTTTGTTCGAACAGACGTCCTTCAGGGGCGACCAGGTCGTTGATTGACTGATAGCCGCCCAGGGCCGTCTGGATGGCCAGTTGGGCCGGGACATTGGCGCACAGCCGCATGTTGGACAGCATTTCAATGCCTTCGATAAAGTCCGTAGCCCGATGCTTGGCGCCGCTGATGATCATCCAGCCCGACCGGTAACCCGCAGCGCGGTAATTCTTCGACAGCCCGTTGTAGGTCAGGAACAGGACGTCATCGGCCAGTGAGGCGGTGGATACGTGCTCGGTGCCGTCGTACAGGATCTTGTCGTAGATTTCGTCGGACAGGACGATGAGGTTGTGCTGACGCGCCAGCTCAATGACCTGTTCCAGCAATTCGGTCGAATACACCGCCCCCGTCGGATTGTTGGGGTTGATCAGGACAATCGCTTTTGTCCGGCGGGTGATTTTCTTGCGGATATCGTCAATGTCCGGAAACCAGTCCTGCTCCTCATCGCAGCGGTAATGCACCGGCTTGCCACTGGAAAGGGTAACCGCCGCGGTCCACAGGGGGTAATCCGGGGCCGGGATGAGAACTTCATCGCCAGTATTCAACAGGGCCTGCATGGACATGACGATGAGTTCACTGACGCCGTTACCGAGGTAGATGTCATCGATATCGACCTTGTCGATGCCGCGTTGCTGGCAATAGTGCATCACTGCCTTTCGGGCCGAGAAAAGCCCTTTGGACTCCACGTAGCCCTGGGCCTGGTGCATGTTGTAGATGACGTCCTGCTGAATCTCTTCCGGAACATCCAGTTCGAACGCCGCCGGGTTGCCGATGTTGAGTTTCAGGACCCGATGGCCTTCTTCCTCCAGACGACGCGCCTCACGCAGAACCACCCCCCGAATTTCATAGCAGACGTTATCGAGCTTGGCGGACTTGTAGTAGTTCTGCATGGGACTGGATTTCCTTCGGTCTCTGACGGATGAATGCCTTTGTGGTAAGGGCTGTCGTTATTCTAGCGGAGCAGGGTGGTGCTTCAACAGGGGAATTGTGATGAATTATGGCGGTAAATGGATACCTTAGCGCAGTAAATTCACGCCGATTGTCCGAGATGTGACCGAGTGGCCTGTTGAGCGCTGTCTTTTTCATTCGTTATGTGCAAAATTATATTGTGCACAAGATAAATGCGAGACAGGAGCCTATCGAATGACGAAGCCGAGTATTTATGACTTTTCCGCCCGGGATATCCAGGGCAATGAACGGAGTCTGTCCGAGTTCCGGGGCAAGGTGCTCCTGATAGTGAACACGGCCAGCAAATGTGGCTTTACGCCGCAGTTCGAGGGTTTGCAATCGCTGTATGAATCGCTTCGGGACCGGGGGCTGGAGGTGCTGGGATTTCCCTGCAACCAGTTCATGAATCAGGATCCCGAAGATGAGTCGGCCATCAGCCAGTTTTGCAGCCTCAACTACGGCGTCGACTTCCCGATGTTTGCCAAGATCGAGGTCAATGGCGATAACGCTCACCCCCTGTATCAGTTCCTGAAACACGAGGCCAAGGGCTTAATGGGGTCTGAACAGGTAAAATGGAACTTTACGAAATTCCTGGTTGGCCCGGATGGCAACGTCGTCCGTCGTTATCCGCCGACGACCAAGCCAGAGGCAATCCGGAAGGATATCGAAGCGCTGCTATGAATGAGCCAGACTCTTCCGGGATACTGAACCTGGACAACCAGATCTGCTTTGCTCTGTATGCGGCGAATCGAGCGGTGACTGCCCGGTATCGGCCAATTCTGGACCAGCTTGGAATTACCTACCCCCAGTATCTGGTGATGCTGGTCCTTTGGGAGCACGCCAGGCAAGGTCAGGTCACGCACGTGTCCGATCTCGGGCGCCGTTTACGACTCGACTCAGGTACTCTGACGCCGCTTCTGAAGCGATTATCTGAGCGTGGGTTATTGTCCCGTTCCCGGGACCCCGGCGACGAACGCAGCGTCATCATATCGCTGACGGATGCAGGCCTGGCCCTTGAGGATCAGGCCAGGGATGTTCCGGCCAGGTTGCTGTGCGACCTGAATCTGCCACCCGAGCGTCTGGGTGCGCTCAGGGATGAGCTCAGGGCTGTTCTGGAGATGCTGGAGGCGGGTTCGGCGCCCAACGCTCGATCATCGCTCTGAGCTGTTCCCGGTTATAGGGCTTGGTGATGTAATCGTTCATGCCAGCGGCAATGCAGCTTTCCCTGTCGCCCTGCATGACGTTGGCGGTAACGGCAATGATGGGAAGCCCGTCATAGGCCGGGTTCTGACGAATCCGGCGTGTGGTCTCGTAACCGTCCATGACCGGCATCTGACAGTCCATTAGAACCAGGTCGTAGCGGTGGCTTTCCAGGGCGTCCAGGGCGCGTTCGCCGTTCTCGGCCTGATCAACCCGGTGGCCCAGCTTTTTCAGCAGACTGGTGGCGACCATCTGGTTTACCTCGTTGTCTTCCACCAGCAGGATGGACAGGGGCCGGACGGGCTGAAGTGGCGGAGTGTCCGCCTGGTGTCCGGGGGATTCCCCAATCTCGATCCCGGCTGCCTGGCAGAGCCGTTGGAAGAGCTCGTCACGGCGCATGGGCAGCGACAATAACGGGTATCGGGTATGTCGGGACACCTGGTTGATCTGGGTGCCGGCAATGACCACACCGGTTCCGGACCAGTTGTCCGCATAGGCGAGCGATTCAGCATCATCGCCATCAATGGCAATCAGGAGGATCCCTTCCGGGTGGCGGCTCGCGCCCCGCACCGGGATATGCCAGGCGCGCAGTTGGCTTTCAAGTGCGGGTCGGTGGGGGTAGCTGGTCGGAATGGCCAGGGCGACTCCGATGTCCCGTAAAGCCTCCATCGCGTTGTCGGAGAGGATGCTGGCTTCTTCGGTTTCGTGGATCGGGAAGGGCAGCGTCACCGTAAAGTGCGTGCCGGTCCCTTCGCTTGAATCCACCAGTATCTGACCGTGCATCCGTTCCACGAGCTGACGGCACAACGTCAGGCCCAGACCGGTTCCGCCGTAGCGCCGGGTGGTGTCGGAATCGGCCTGGGAAAACGCTGAGAAGATCCGGTGAAGCCCCTGTTTCGACATCCCGATACCGGTATCGATCACTTCAAGCCGGAAACTGCCCGCGGAATAGCTTGCCTTGACCCGCACGAGACCCTTATCGGTAAATTTTATTGCGTTGCTGATCAGGTTGTTGAGGATCTGTCGCGTTCGCGTCGGGTCTCCCAGGAACTGTTCCGGCAAATCCGGATCGACCTCGGTGACCAGATCGATCCCCTTTCGCCGGGCCTGCTGTGCATGGAGGGTGGCGCACTCCTCGATGAGATGACGCAGGCTGAAGGGAATGTTCTCGAGGTCCAGCTTGCCCGCTTCGACCTTGGATATGTCGAGTATGTCGTTGAGCAGGTTCATCAGGCTTTCGCCGGCATTGAGCGCGATCTCTATGCGATTGCGTTGTACCGGGTCGAGCTCGCCCTCGACGGCCAGACCGAGCATGCCCAGCAGGCCATTGAGCGGTGTGCGGATTTCGTGGCTCATGCTGGCCAGGAAGTTGGCACGACCTTTGGCCCGGCGAACCGCGTCCTCCTTGGCCCGGACAAGGGCGTTGTTGCCCCGTTGCAGTGCGGAGTTCTTCTCGGAAATTTCTCGGGTTCGATCCGCAACTTCCTGCTCCAGCTGGCTGGAATAATTCTTCATGGCGCTTTCGGCAGAGCGCAGTTGAACGAGGCTGGAGTCAATCGCCTCCAGGTGTTGATTGATGATGCCCACCATGGTCCCGATCTCATCCTCCCCGTGTCCCGCTGGTACCGGAGGCCGGATTTTCTCGGGGGAATTGGCCGTCACACGGCTGAGAGCTCCGATAACGTTCAGCATCGGGCGGGTCAGAACTACGTAGAAGATCGCAAGCAGGGCAGCCGACAGAGCCAGACTTTTCAGCAGCCCGCTGACCAGGGTGTAAAGGCTTCGTTCCAGGAACTGGAGCCCGTAATGGTAGGTATCAATGGTGACAACGAGGCGCCCGAGGGGCAGATCCTGAAGCTGTTTCACGTGGAGTTCGGACGAAAAGGTCAGGCTCTCACCAAACAGCAGATCGCTCAGCCAGCGATAGGGCGATGACAGGCTGCTCTGGCTGGCGGCCGCCATGGTCAGGCCTTCGCTGTCTATAATGCGGGCGTCGATCGTGGCCGGGTGGCGCAAAAGCCCGTCAAGCAGCTCTTCTGCGAGTCGTACGTCTATGTTGTAGGCGATCTGGGACGCGGGGCTCTGGCTGATTTCCATCAACGCGTGAACTTCGGACTCCATCGATTCGCGGGCACTGAAGTAGTCGAGGGTGATCTGGATCAGGTTCAGCACCAGGCCGACCGCCATGGCGACCAGAACGGTGTCCCGGGTCAGTCGGTAAGAGAGTCTTTTCCGGAACCAGTTACTCACTGCTTTCTGACTTCCCTGTTGCTGTCTGAAGGCAGTGCCTGCACCGCCGGACGCTCAATCGTCGTAGTCCGCTTTCTTCTTCCACTCGGTGTCGTGAAGGAAGTTGTCCCATTCCCGATCCAGCTTGGAGTGGGACTCTGCGCTGCTGTCCACACCATCTGCACTCATTGCCTCAAGCTCCTTGATCCGCGTGCGGAAGCTCTTGACGGCTTTCATGGCGAGAGGGTTGTCCTTGGACTTGCCCATTTCCGTGCTGGCGAGATGATAAGCGTGGATCGCCTTGCGGATCTGGTTCTGGCGCACAAAATCGCGGGCCTGGAAAACGTGGAGGTCCGCATGGGTCTTGTGGACGAGGAACAGCACGTATTTGAGATTTTTCTTGGCGGTAGACGTATTGATGTTGCCGCTTTTGTGCATCCCTTCAATCATCTTGAAGAGGTTCTGGAGGAGTTCTTTGACGTAATTGGACTTGTCCGGAGAGTCAATCTTGACCGGGGGGCGGGAATCCTTGTTCTCCATAACGGCTTTCTTGGTCTGGAGTACGCCATTGCGCCATTGCTGGACCGGGAGGTTGGATTTCAGCGATGCCAGCTCGTTGCAGGCTTCCTCCATGCGCTTGAGAATGAGCAGCTTGAGGTCCGGGGTGAGGTACTGGCCCGGGATTTCGGTGAGCAGACGGTTGGCCCGATTGTAGGCGTCTTCCTGGGCCGTGATTTTCCTGGCACGCTCTATTCGGGCCTTTTCACGCATCTGGCTCAGAACGATGATCGCTATCGAGACGGTCACAATGCCCGCCAGTAAAAGAACGACTGTTATGGTATTCATGATGTCAGCGTGGACTCCGGCTTCGGGAACTGTCGGTGACTGGCGTGAAGAACCGGCCACAACTTGCCGATATTATTCAACAATCAGACTAGCAGAAATAGCCATTCGAATCCGTTTTGAAATGTGAAAGTTCGCTTCATTCATTTCGTGAATCTTTAAAATGGCGTATATTGGTTTGGTGAATGTAACGTTTTGGCAGTCTGATTGCCACTATCTTCAGGGAGGCAGCTGTGGATCTTTCCCGAGTCGATCTCAATCTTCTGGTTTACCTGGATGTTCTGCTCCGGGAGCGCAATGTCACCAAGGCGGCCAACCATCTCGGGATTACCCAGCCTGCCATGAGTAATGGCCTTCGGCGGCTTCGGGATCTGTTCGCCGATCCCCTGCTGGTCAGAACCAGTGAGGGGATGACCGCCACCGAACGTGCCCGGGAGTTACAGCCGATGGTACGGGGGATTCTGTCGGATATCGAACAGACGGTTCAGGAGAAAACGCCCTTTTCAGCCATGGAGAGCCATCGGGTTTTCCGGATCATGGCCAGTGATTATGCCGAATCCTGCCTGATGCCCCGGGTGCTTCGCCGGATTCGTCAGGAAGCTCCGAATGTCACGCTGGATGTACTCACCCCCAGTGACGTGAGTTTCCTGGATGTGGAGCAGGGCCGGCTGGATATGGCCATCAACCGGTTTGACAAGATTCCCCAGTCGTTCCATCAGAAAACCCTCTGGGCCGAATACTTTGCCTGCCTGATGAACGTCCGGAATCCGATTCTCAAAGAGCCTTTCACACTGGATACCTACCTGGACGCCAGCCATATCTGGGTCAGTAAAACCGGCTTTGGGGTTGGCGTCGGGGTCAATCCGAAGGATGTCCAGAGACTGGGCTGGGTCGACGAGGCGCTGTCCAGGATGGGGCGGAAGCGGCAGATTTCCGTGTTTACCCGTCATTATCAGGTGGCGATGCTGCTCGCCGAGCAGCACGACCTGATTGCAACGCTGCCGTCACGGGCGGCATGGCTGCAGAAAGATAACCCCAACCTGGTGGTCAAGGTGCCACCGTTTGAAATTCCGCCCTTCGAGCTGAAAATGGCCTGGAGCCCGTTACTCCAGCACAACACCGATCACCAGTGGTTGCGGAAACTGATCGCGGAAGTTGCGGAAGAGGTGGATGCGGAGTTTGCGGATTTCGGGGCCCGTTTTGAAGCATCGGACCTGCCTCAGGTCCGTTCCTCAGAGCGGTAATTCCCGCAGTTCCAGTGAGCTCCGGCCGGCGTCCCACATCCTCTGGAAGCTTTCAGAAAGCAGTTTGACCCTGCCGCCGTCGGCAAATTTGCCAAACCCTTCCGGCTTGTAGAAATCGTGCCGATACAGCACGCCTTCGCGATCGACCAGCATGAACGGCTGGTCTTCCAGCGGATAGTCATCGTTGGTCAGGCGCAGCTCGATACGGCTCGGCAGTCGACGCATCAGTTCCACCAGTTTGTGGCGACGCTTGACCAGGGGTTTGTCATCGTGAATCAACAGCCGCACTTCGCTGAGTCTGTGACCGCGTGCCAGCGCAGAGATCAGTTCCCGGAAGCGGCTTCGGTCGTAAAGATCGTGTTCCAGGAGCCGATCGTAAAGCCATAACCGTTGCCTGGCCTGGCCTGCGAGTGCATCCATCAGGGCGAGCATGCGCCCTTCGGTATCGAACAGCCAGCTGGTCTGGTCTACCCCAAGGATGGCGGGATATGCGTTATCGGGCAGCGCCTCCATGGCCAGCCTGGGGCCCAGGCAGCGCATGTCGTAGTGGGGAATGCCTGCGTCATCGTAGACATCCGAACAGACGTGAAAGCCCGACCGGCGATAGAAGGGGACGGCGTGTTCCTGGGCTGAAAGACGCAATTCGCCAAACTGGGGTGCGGCCTCCGCCATCAGGTGCCGAAGCAGCGCCTCGCCAAACCCTTTGCCCCGGTGTTCCGGCAGGATGGCCATGCGGCCGATATGGCCGGTTTCATCCAGGGCCGGGAAAAGGCGCGCGACGCCGATCGGCGTGTTGTCCGGTAGCACTGCCAGGTAATGATCCGCGATCTCGTCGGTGTCGTCCCACTCCAGCTCCGGGGGTACGTTCTGTTCGTCGATAAAAACCTTCTGACGAATGTCCCGGAGCTGACCGGGCGCCAGCTGCCAGCTGTACTTTCGGAACCGGATGGTCATAGCACTCCTATTCGAAATAGACGGATCCCTGATTGTAGAGCCTGGTGAGAAGTCCGAGCAGGGCGGGATCCTCTGTCAGAGGTCTCAACGCGCCCATGTCGATTCGTGCGCCGGCACAAAGGAGGGGGGCAATCGGGCGCGCATCTCCCCGGAGAAGATATTGTTCGCCGTCCACGAAAAGTGCGGTTTCTTCCCCCAGCTCATGGTAGGCAAAGCGTGACCCCTCGTTCCACCGGAGTGATTCGCCGGCCCGGATGGCTTCAGCGAGATCTTCTTCGGCCGCAGGTTCTTCTGCCGATACGACAATGTCCAGGCTCTTGGGTGCCGTTGCATATTGCCCGAACCAGAGCGCCAGCTGCCTCCGGTCTTCCAGTTTTGCGCGAAGGACCCGGTCGAGCCGATCAATCACGTCCGGGGCAATCGTGCCCGGATTGGCCTGAACCTGCAGGTCCGGGTCGTTCAGGTGATCATCCGCATCGGACTTGCTGCACAGAAAATCCGTGAAACCGGTCAACAGGTCGTCGACGGTCGGTGCCCGAAAGCCCACCGACAGGGTAATGCAGTCGTCCTGCGCTATGCCGTGGTGTCCGATGCCGGGGGGGAGATACAGCATGTCTCCGGGAGCCAGGGTGACCGTTTCCTCGCCGTCCCAGCCGCTGAGAATACGCAGGGGCGTTCCCTCAATCCGTGCGGAGGTATGGTCGCAATGACCACCAAAGGTCCACTCGCGATGGCCTTCGGCCTGGAGCAGAAAGACGTCGTACTGGTCGTAATGGGGGCCAACGCTGCCGCCCCGGGGGGCATAGCTCGCCATGATGTCGTCGAGGCGCCAGTTCGGAATGAACCGGAAATGCTCAAGCAGATCGGCAATCTCCGGAACCCAGTGATCCAGCCCCTGGATCAGGAGCGTCCAGTCCTGTTCGGGCAGGGCCTCGAAACGGTCGGCGGTGAATGGCCCATTGTGAAGCTGCCATGGTTTGCCGTTATCGTTCTCGATTACAATCCGGGACTCGACGCCCTCTTCGCAGGCCAGTCCGGCGAGCTCATCGGCGCTGACGGGGCACTTGAAGCCGGGAAAGGCCTGACGGATGACCAAAGGCTTTTTCTGCCAGTAGTCCCGCAGAAACTCGGAGGGTGTCAGTCCGCCCAGCATGTCCATGGTGTGCTCCTGTCTTCAGATGTTGCGCGCCTGCCCGGCGGCATTACCGATGTAGCTGCCCGGTGTGAGGGCCATCAGTTCCGCCTTGGCTGCGTCCGGGATGTCGAGTGTCTCGACAAAATTCTTGATGACTTCCGGCGTCATTGCCTTGCCACGGGTCAACGCTTTGAGTTTTTCATAGGGCTTTTCGATGTTGTAGCGGCGCATCACGGTCTGGATCGGTTCTGCCAGGACTTCCCAGGCATGGTCCAGATCCTCGTTCAGGCGGGCCGGATTGAGTTCCAGCTTGCTCAGTCCTTTCAGGGTCGCCTCATAGGCGATCAGGCTGTGCGCGAAGCCTACGCCCAGATTGCGGAGGACGGTGGAGTCGGTCAGGTCGCGCTGCCAACGGGAAATGGGCAATTTGGCGGCCAGGTGATCGAACAGTGCATTGGCAATGCCCAGATTGCCCTCGGAGTTTTCGAAATCGATGGGGTTGACCTTGTGCGGCATGGTCGACGAGCCGACTTCGCCTTCGACGGTCTTCTGCTTGAAATAGCCGAGGGAAATGTAGCCCCACACGTCCCGGTCCAGATCGATCAGGATGGTGTTGAAACGGGCGATGGTGTCGTAGAGCTCGGCGATGTAGTCATGCGGCTCGATCTGGGTGGTATACGGGTTCCAGTTCAGGCCCAGGCTTTCGATGAACGACCGGGCATTCTCAGCCCAGTCCACATTTGGATACGCAGAGAGATGAGCATTGTAGTTGCCCACTGCACCGTTGATCTTGCCCAGCAGTTCGATCTGGCGAATCTGCTCGAGCTGGCGACGCAGACGGAAGACGACATTGGCGAATTCCTTGCCGACTGTGGTCGGAGAGGCGGTCTGCCCATGGGTGCGGGACAGCATGGGCTGATCGGCATGCTCCCGGGCCAGTTCGGCCAGTTTGTCGATGACGCGCTCCATGGCCGGCAGCAGGCCGTGATCCAGTCCTTCCCGAAGCATGAGTGCGTGGGAGAGGTTGTTGATATCTTCGGACGTGCACGCAAAGTGGACAAACTCGGTGACGGCGTGCAGCTCGGGCATGCCGGCAATCTTCTCCTTGATGAAGTACTCCACTGCCTTGACGTCGTGATTCGTGGTCCGTTCGATTTCCTTGATGCGTTCGGCATCGCTCAGGCTGAACTCACTGACCATCGTGTCGAGGAATTGATTGGCTTCTTCGGAAAAAGACGGCACTTCGGCAATCCCGGGGTGGGCGGCCAGTTTCTGGAGCCACCGGATTTCGACGGTCACGCGGTTACGGATAAGGCCGTATTCACTGAAAATGCTGCGGAATACACTGACTTTGCTGCCATAGCGTCCGTCGACGGGGGAAATAGCCGTCAGGGCGGTGAGTTCCATCGAAAACCTCTCAAGTGATCAAAGAATCGAAACAAACGGAAATTAGGCCGCCCATGATACACCAGGCCGGGACGGGAATCAGCGTTAAACCGGGCAGGATTAAGGCAACTGGCGTGACTGCTCGGCCAGTTCCCGGGCGTGCTGTATGATTTTTCGGCGTACGAACAGCAGTTGCCAGCGACGGCCCCCACTCTGATGCCACAGGACGGCGGAACGAATCCCCGCAAGCAGGAGTGCACGCACTTTGGCAGCGTTCTCTTCCCGTTGGAGCACGGTCGGATTGCCGGTTACCTGAATCCTTTGGCGGAAGGTACTGATGGTATCGGTATAGACGGACGCCAGGTTACTGATGAGGTTGGGGTGGGTATAACCGAAATGACTGGCGGTATGACGGGCCTGATCGATACGGCTGCCGATGACGTCCAGCATGTCCCGATGGCGCCGGAGCTTGGCCTCCAGGTGGACGAGGTTAAGCGTGTACCGGAGAATTTCCACATCTTCCGGCTTGCTCTGCTGGCCCATGATGGCCGCCAGCGTCTCGAGGCCCTCCCGTATGTCCGTCAGTTCGCCACCGAATACGTCGAGCGTGCTATCCGGATTGGTTGCGAACAGCGAACGGATCGAGGTTTCAAGACTGGCTTCGCTGCACTGACCCCGATGGGCAATCTGTTGCACCAGCGCAGCGGCCTGGAACAGGCCGGCCAGGGCCAGGGTCTGATCGTGAAGGGATCGACTCATGCGCTCATTCCATGGCGTGCCGATGTGTCAGCCCGCTCGGGCACTGCTTGGTCGTCTCTCCAGGTCTCCTCGATGACGCCCCCGCCAAGGCAGACTTCGCCGTCGTAGAAAACCACCGACTGGCCCGGTGTCACGGCCCTTTGTGGGTCGTCGAAAATCACCTTGACGCCCCCGTCGGCCAGGAGTGTCACCTCGCAGTCCTGATCGGGTTGGCGATAACGGGTTTTGGCCTTGCACCGGAAATGACGGGCGGGCGCCTCTCCGGCAACCCAGTCGATCGCGGCGGAGATCAGTCCGCGGGCAAACAGCAGCGGATGCTGTTTGCCCTGGACGGCAATCAGGACGTTCCGATGAAGATCTTTCTCTGCGACATACCACGGTTCATCACCGAATTCGCTCAGGCCGCCAATGCCCAGGCCCTGACGCTGCCCGATGGTGTGGTACATCAGGCCCTGGTGCCGACCGATCACCTGACCCTCGGGCGTTTCGATGTCGCCCGGTTGCGCGGGCAGATACTGCTTCAGGAAGTCGCGGAACTTGCGTTCGCCGATAAAGCAGATGCCGGTGGAGTCTTTCTTGTCGTGAGTGACAAAGCCCTGTTGTTCAGCGATGCGCCGGACCTCCGGCTTTTCCAGTTCGCCGACCGGAAACAGGGTTCTGGCAATCCGTTCACCGGATACGGCATGCAGAAAATAGCTCTGGTCCTTGTTGGGATCGCGGCCTTTGAGCAACTGGGCCCTGCCGGAACCGTCGGCCAGCGGGCGCTGGCGGGCATAGTGTCCGGTGGCGATGAAATCGGCGCCAAGGGTGATGGCGTAATCGAGAAACGCCCGGAATTTTACTTCTTTATTGCACAGAATGTCCGGGTTGGGGGTTCGTCCGGCGCTGTATTCGGACAAGAAGTGTTCGAACACCCGGTCCCAGTATTCCGCCGCGAAACTGGCGGTGTGGAGCTTGATGCCAATGGCATCTGCCACGGCCTGAGCGTCGGCAAGGTCGGTCATGGCCGTACAGTACTCGGTGCCGTCGTCCTCGTCCCAGTTCTTCATGAACAGGCCTTCAACCTGGTAGCCCTGATCCTTCAGAAGCCAGGCAGCCACGGAAGAGTCGACACCACCGGACATGCCAACGATCACCCGGGTGGATTCCGGCGAGATGACTTCAGGCTTGTTGCTCATTTCAGCCCCATGTTGAATAAAAGCCGCGAGTCTAGCATTTCTGGCCCGTTACGTCTGCGCTTCGACCACCACGTCCAGCGGGTAACGGCGGCCATTTCGGTAATCTTCTATGCACTGCAGAACCAGCGGGCTGCGCAACTGATCGCCGAGTGCCCGGATGTCATCCAGCGTCAGCCAATGGGCGGCAAGGATGCCATCGTCAAGCTCGTCAGACCTGTGGTTCACCGCATCGGCGACATAGCAGAAGCGGTGGTAGGTGACACCGTTGGCCGGAGCCTTGTAGGTGTACATGCCAAGGAAGTATCGGGGTTCTATGTCCCATCCGGTCTCCTCCAGCGCCTCTCGGCGAACCGCATCCAGAATGGGCTCGTCTTCCTCGATATGGCCGGCTGGCTGGTTGAAGACGATACGGCCTGCACTGACCTCCTCAACCATGAGAAAGCGGCCTTCCGTGTCTTCGACAATGACAGCGACGGTGGCGTGTGGTGTCCAGGTCATGGGCGGGATGGCCTCCTTGAAGCGGGCTTTCTGCGACGTTTTGCCGGCGGTTTGCCGGCCGGTAAGTGAACGGTGACCGTGCGATACTGGCCTGGCGAGAGTCCGTCAAGGGTCCAGTCCCCAATACGATAGCGGATCAAACGGAGTGTGGGGAACCCGACGGCAGCGGTCATCCTGCGAACCTGTCGGTTCCGGCCCTCGGTAATGGTCAGTTCGATCCAGCTTGTGGGTACGGATTCCCGGTGCCGGACCGGTGGCGTTCGGGGCCAGACATCGGGCTCGGCCAGTCGGCGTGCATTGGCAGGCCGGGTCAGGCCGTCCTTCAGCGTGACGCCCGCCGCCAATGTTTCCAGCGCGGTGTCGGTGATGTCACCGTCAACCTGCACCCAGTAGGTCTTTGGCATCTTGTTCGTGGGAGAGGCAATGCGATGTTGCAAGGCCCCGTCGCCCGTGAGCAGGAGCAGACCTTCGGAGTCATAATCCAGCCGGCCAGCTGGGTAAATGCCGGGTACCCGGATCCAGTCTGCCAGGGTTTTTCTGGCACCACGATGACCGCCATCGGTCTGATCGGTGAACTGGCTTAGAACATGGAAGGGCTTGTTGAACAGCACGAGTTCGGACATACGGGGAATCCGGAATCCTGTGTCGCTGGCGGGTTTGAGCGCAAAGGGTACGGGATTTTCCGGAATTGGCAAGCGTTGTCGATGGTAATGAAACACCGTCGAGTCCGCTGATTTGCGGCCCCGTCAGTTGGTCTGTTGCCCGATTCCGCCGGCGGGCTTGATTCAGGCGTTTCGCCAGACGTCTCGCGCCGGGTTTGAGCGCCCGGCGACGGATAACGCAAATGAGCTCGTCAGGCGTTGACCGCTCGCTGGGACAGGTCGTCGCCGCCCCGATCCCTGGAATCGGACTTCTTCTCGCCGGTGCCGGCTCGGCCTTCGGCGGACCGTGAGGGCATCTCGTCAGGGACGATGTTGACCGCGTGAATTCCCTTATCGCTGGGCTTTTTTTCAAAAGTCACGGTCTGGCCGGCTTTAAGAGTCTTGTAGCCGTCCATCTGAACCGAAGAAAAGTGGGCAAACAGGTCGTCACTGCAGCCATCCTCGATGATGAATCCGTAACCTTTGGCATTGTTGAACCACTTAACTTTGCCTCTTGGCATGATGAACTCCCCTGTTCCTTTGCTGTCAGTTCTTATTATTCGGGTAAGTCTGCAACCCGGAGCTCCGCCAGGTCGTCGTGTTACACAGGCATTGTACATCTTTACAATATTTAACAATGCACATTAACTGTCGACCAATCGACGCTTTGAGTCAATAGTTTCTATCGACGTAATGTGTGGTTTAACGCGGTCTGGAAACGGTATCATGCCGGTATTGATAATTCTCTCACGCTATGTCGTACCTCTGGCTTGAAAACGGTGCGGCGGACAACCACATTAAACGGGGACACCGAGTAAACCGGTAAAGAAACATGCGGACTATCGACAATTCTCTACTAATATTGAATCAGGGGGAGGACAACCAGCCTGGTCGTCAGGATGACGTCAGTGTGGCGCCTGAGAAACCAGCTCTGAAACGCCCGGCAAGGTACCGGGTGGTGCTTCTGAATGATGATTACACCCCCATGGATTTCGTGGTGGATGTACTGATGAAATTCTTCGCAATGAACGAAGAAAAGGCGACGCAGGTGATGCTGCTCGTCCATACGCAAGGAAAAGCCGTATGTGGGGTATATACCCGAGACATCGCGGAAACAAAGGCAGCACAGGTGAACCAGTATTCCTCGGAATGCGAACATCCGCTCCTTTGCGAGATTGAACGTGCGGACTGAAAGACGTTGGGGTGGCCCATGCTGAGCAAAGATCTTGAAATTACGCTGAATACGGCCTTCAAAAATGCCCGTGACAAGCGTCATGAATTCATGACGGTCGAGCATTTGTTGCTGGCTCTGTTGGACAATGAATCGGCGGTGGGCGTCCTCAAAGCCTGTGGTGCGGATCTGAAGCGCCTCGAAGAGGAACTGGTAGAGTTCGTGGATTCCACCACGCCTCTGATTCCAAGCAATGACAGTGAGCGTGAAACCCAGCCCACTCTGGGCTTCCAGCGGGTTTTGCAGCGGGCGGTATTCCACGTCCAGTCTTCCGGCAAGAAAGAGGTCACAGGCGCCAATGTTCTGGTGGCCATCTTCAGTGAGCAGGAAAGCCAGGCCGTCTATGTTCTGAAGAAGCAGAGCATTGCACGGATCGATGTGGTGAATTTCGTGTCCCACGGAATCTCCCGCGTCCAGGGCGCAGAAGAAGATGAAGGGCACGACCAGGCTTCCCATGAGGAGGTCGGAGAGGAAGGTAGTCAGTCCAAGCCGCTTGAAAGCTATGCGACCAACCTGAATGAGCAGGCCCGGCAGGGGCGTATCGACCCGCTGATCGGGCGCGAGCACGAGGTCGAGCGGGTCGTTCAGATTCTGGCCCGTCGCCGCAAGAACAACCCGTTGCTGGTGGGTGAGGCCGGTGTCGGCAAAACCGCCATCGCAGAAGGGCTGGCCAAACGCATCGTGGATGGCCAGGTGCCTGACATTATCTCCGACGCTGTCGTGTACTCGCTGGATATGGGCGCGCTGCTGGCGGGCACCAAGTACCGGGGTGATTTCGAGAAACGGCTGAAGGGCCTTCTGAGTGAACTGAAGAAGCAGAACCACGCCATTCTGTTCATTGATGAGATTCACACCATCATTGGCGCAGGTTCTGCGTCAGGCGGTGTCATGGATGCGTCGAATCTGCTCAAACCCATGTTGAGCTCGGGTGAGATTCGCTGTATTGGTTCGACGACCTTCCAGGAATTCCGGGGTATTTTCGAGAAGGACAGTGCTCTGGCGCGTCGTTTCCAGAAGATTGATGTCAACGAGCCCAGTGTCGAGGATACCTATCAGATTCTTAAGGGGCTCAAACCCAACTTCGAGAAACATCACGATCTGAAATACACCGACAAGGCGCTGCGTGTGGCCGCGGAACTGGCGGATCGCTACATCACCGATCGCCATCTGCCGGACAAGGCCATTGATGTGATCGATGAGGCGGGTGCGCGTCAGCGCATGCTGCCGGAAAACCAGCGTCGGCAAACCGTGGACGTGTCTGAAATCGAAGACGTGGTTGCCAATATTGCCAGGATTCCGCCGAAGAACGTCTCGACCAGCGACAAGGAACTGCTGCGCAACGTCGAGCGGGATCTCAAGATGGTGGTGTTTGGCCAGGATCCGGCGATCGAGTCACTCTCGACGGCCATCAAGCTGGCCCGTGCCGGCCTGAAGGCTCCCGAAAAGCCGGAAGGTGCGTTCCTGTTTGCCGGTCCGACCGGCGTCGGCAAGACCGAGGTGACCCGGCAGCTGGCGAAGGTTCTGGGGATCGAGCTGGTCCGGTTCGACATGTCCGAGTACATGGAACGGCACACCGTGTCACGGCTGATTGGCGCGCCCCCGGGCTATGTGGGATACGATCAGGGTGGGCTGCTCACCGAAGCTGTGAACAAGCACCCGCACTGCGTGTTGTTGCTGGATGAGATCGAGAAGGCGCATCCGGAGGTCTTCAACCTGTTGCTGCAGGTGATGGATCACGGGACGCTGACGGACAACAATGGCCGGAAGGCCGATTTCCGCCACGTGATCCTCGTGATGACCACCAACGCGGGCGCAGAGAGCATGGCTCGTCGGTCCATCGGTTTCAGCGAGCAGGATCACAGCACCGATGGCATGGAGATCATTACCAAAACCTTCACTCCGGAGTTCCGCAACCGGCTTGATGGCATCATCCAGTTCGCCGATCTCCAGAAGGACACCATCACCCATGTGGTGGACAAGTTCCTGACGGAGCTCCAGGCCCAGCTGGACGAGAAGCACGTTGTGCTTCATGTCGATGACGATGCGAAAGCCTGGTTGGCCGAGAAGGGCTACGACGCCACCATGGGCGCCCGCCCGATGTCGCGTCTGATCCAGGACCGGATCAAGCGGCCGCTTGCCGAGCAGATTCTGTTCGGACGGCTCTCGGAACATGGCGGCGACGTGTACGTCCACCTGAAGGGCGACGACCTGGAGTTCGAATACGAAGACGAACCCGCCGAGGCCGTCTGACGGTCCGGCGGCCAGTTCGCCCGGAAACGCACTAAAAAACCCCGCCTCGGCGGGGTTTTTCAGATGTCACTGGCGAAAATCAACGGGCGCGGTAAACGATCCGGCCTTTGCTCAGGTCGTACGGCGTGAGCTCAACCTTGACCTTGTCGCCGGTCAGGATGCGGATGTAGTTTTTGCGCATCTTGCCGGAAATGTGAGCGGTAACAACGTGGCCGTTGCTCAGCTCAACGCGGAACATGGTATTTGGAAGTGTGTCGACAATGACACCTTCCATTTCAATGACATCTGATTTCGCCATTCAGTAGAAACCTCGTGTTTACTATGGTTCTGGTGATTTTAAATTGCGCAATTCTGCCTGATTTGTCGCCATTTGGCAAAGTCAGGGCTTCTGCATAACCCGCCAATGCCCGTCTATGAGAGACTCTATCGGTTGAAAACGGGTTTTATAGTTCATTTTTCGACATTCCCGGATCCAGTAACCGAGGTACAGGTGAGGTAGTTCCCGACGTTTCGCCTCCTCGATCTGCCACAGGATCGCAAAGGTTCCCAGGCTTCTGTGTTCGAGTTCCGGAGCAAAGATGGTATAGATGGCCGACAGGCCATCATCAAGTGCGTCCATCGCCGCCAGTCCGACCAGCTGGCCATCCAGGCGCATCTCGATAAACCACGAGTCGGTTGCCCCTTCCACAAGAAACGAGACAAATTGCTCCCGGGAAGGCGGATACATATCGCCATCACTGTGACGCTCCTCGATGTAATGAGCGTAAAGAGCGTAATAGGCATCGCTGTAGCTGGCCGGGACCACTCTGCATTCGATGTCGTCGTTCTTGCGAAGCACCCGCCGCTGTCCCCGATCCGGTTCGAAATCATTGACCTTGAGCCGAACCGGTATGCAGGCGTTGCAATGTTCACAATGAGGCCGGTAATAATGGGATCCGCTCCGGCGGAAACCCAGTGCTGTCAATTGACTGTACAGCTTCTTGTCGACGTTTGCCCGCGGGTCCACAAACATTGTGGTGGCCTCCCGATCGGGCAGGTAGCTGCAATCGTGAGGCGGAGTGGCGAAGAAAACCAGCGTTCTGAGATTGCTCATTCAGACCTCCGGCCCGCTCCATTCCCAGCTGAATTGCCATCCCGGCATCTCGGGCTCCTGATCAACACATGACCTGAGTATAGATAAAAACTCACGTCTTGGAATGCTCCTCGCGCCCATCGTCAGAAGGTGAGGGCTTTCGACCTGACAGTCCATCAGCTGATAGCCCCAAAGGCGAAGCTGGTTTGCCAGGTACACCATCAGGACCTTGGAGGCGTTGGTTTCCAGCGAGAACATGGACTCACCGAAAAAGCAGCGGCCAATGGCGACACCGTACATACCGCCCGCCAGCTCACCTTTCCGGTTCCAGATTTCGATGGAGTGGGCGATCCCCTGTTGATGAAGCTCGGTATAGGCCGTCACCATGTCGTCGGTGATCCAGGTGCCCTCGGCCCGGGTCGCGCCGCATAGACGGATGATGCGGTTGAAGACGCGGTCGGCCGTGACATGGAACCGGTGCTGGTTAAGGGTTCGCCGAAGGCTCCTCGATACATGGATTTCTTCGGGGAACAGCACGCATCTTGGGTCCGGTGACCACCAGAGTATGGGTTGATCGTCGCTGTACCACGGGAAGATACCGCTTCGGTACGCGAGAATCAGCCGTTCCGGAGACAGGTCGCCGCCGAGTGCCAGGAGTCCGTCCGGATCGTCAAGGGCATCCTCGGCGGGCGGGAACCACACGTAGTCGGGATCGAGCCAGGGTAGGGAGGTCATCCTTCTCCAGTGACTACCGGTTGTCAGACGGGTTGGTCCAGGAATTTTTCCGCATCCAGCGCCGCCATACAGCCGAAGCCGGCGGAGGTGACGGCCTGGCGGTAGACGTGATCAGCCACGTCGCCGGCAGCGAAGACGCCCGGAACACTGGTTTGCGTCGCCATCCCGTCCAGACCGGAGCGAATCCGGATGTATCCGTTGTCCATGTCCAGTTGGCCTTCGAACAGCGAGGTGTTCGGCTTGTGGCCGATGGCAATGAACACGCCTGCCAGTTCCACGTCGCGGGTGCTGTCGTCTTTGGTGCTCCTGATGCGCATGCCGGTAACGCCGGTGCCATCGCCGAGCACTTCATCAAGCGTGTGGTCCCAGACGATATTGACGTTGCCATTCTCGGCCTTCTCGAACAGCTTGTCCTGGAGAATCTTTTCCGCCCGCAGGCTGTCACGTCGATGCACCAGTGTCACTTCATCGGCAATGTTCGACAGGTACAGGGCTTCCTCAACCGCGGTGTTACCGCCGCCGATCACCGCGACTTTCTGTTTGCGATAGAAAAAACCGTCACAGGTGGCGCAGGCGGAAACGCCCTGGCCTTTGAACTTTTCCTCGGATTCCAGCCCGAGGTACATGGCGGAGGCACCCGTTGCGATGATCAGCGCGTCGCAAGTGTATTCGCCACTGTCACCTTTCAGGCGAAACGGGCGATTCCGGAGATCGACCTCATTGATGGTGTCGTAGACGATGCTGGTTTCGAAACGCTCGGCATGTTTTTGCATCCGCTGCATCAATTCCGGGCCCTGGACGCCATCGTTGTCACCGGGCCAGTTATCGACATCGGTTGTGGTGGTCAGTTGCCCGCCGACCTCAATGCCGGTGATCAGCGTGGGATTGAGGTTAGCCCGTGCGGCATAGACAGCGGCTGTGTAGCCCGCCGGACCAGAACCGAGAATGATCAGTCTGGAGTGTTTGCTATCGCTCATGAGTGTCTCTCACTGATGTTTGAAAATTGGGTTTGCCTGAGGTGGCAAGAGGTCCCTTTCCGGAATGGCAAAAGGCTAACATGAAATAACCTGGCGACCATTCATTTCGGACAATGCCGGTTATAGAACCTTGCTATGTCCTCAGGGCGTTTTAATCAAGTACCGAAACGTTGGCCAGCAGCTGCCGGATACGCTCCTCGCTTTTCCCGGATTCGCCCTGTTCCAGGCGGTGTTCCGCAACTGCGGGAAAGACCGCCTGAATATCGTCGGGCAGAACGTGATGACGGCCTTCCATGAGTGCCCAGGCCTTGGCCGCCCGGAGCAGTCCCAGTCCGGCCCTGGGGGACAGGCCGTAAAGCAGTCCCGGCATGTTCCGGCTTTGCTCAAGCAGGCGTTGGATATAGTCCAGCAGGGCCGGGCTTGCCGTCACCCGGTTGACACCCTGTTGCAGCATTTGCAGCTTGTCTCCGGACAGTATTGGCTCAAGACGGTCGGTGAGTGCCCGGCGGTCTTCTCCCTCGAGCAGCTCACGTTCGGCTCTTGGGTCCGGATAGCCGAGCCTGAGGCGCATCAGGAACCGGTCGAGCTGGGATTCCGGCAACGGGAAGGTGCCACCCTGCTCGATTGGGTTCTGGGTGGCGATCACGAAGAAGGGTTCCGGGAGAGGGCGGGTTTCGCCCTCAATCGAGACTTGGCGTTCCTCCATGGCCTCGAGCAACGCACTCTGTGTGCGTGGTGATGCCCGATTGATCTCATCGGCCAGCACCACCTGAGCAAAAATGGGGCCCGGATGGAAAACCAGCCTGCCGGCCTGTTTGTCATACATCGAGTACCCAAGCACATCGGCGGGCAGCAGGTCGTTGGTGAACTGGATGCGTTGATAACTGAGGCCCATGATCCGGGCCAGGGCGTGGGACAGCGTGGTTTTCCCCATGCCCGGGATATCCTCGATCAGCAGGTGGCCCCGGGCAAGCAGCCCGCATAGTGCCAGGCGAACCTGGCGTTCCTTGCCAAGCAGGATGCCATTGAGTTCCCGGACGACCTGATCTACCAGTGCCTTCATCCCGATTTCAGTCCCTGACCCGCTTGACGATATCACCATAGGCGTCGATGCGGCGGTCCCGGAGATAGGGCCAGATCCGGCGAACCGCCTCGGTGCGCGAACGTTCAAGTCGGACCATCAGGATCTCTTCAGCAGCGTCATCGGCCCGGGCCAGGAATTCGCCCTGAGGACCGCAGATGAAACTGTTTCCCCAGAAACGGATGCCATCGGTCTGGCCTGAAGGATCCGGCTCGATACCGACCCGGTTGGGTGCGACCACCGGCAGGTTGTTGGCGACGGCATGACCGCGCTGAACGGTGACCCACGCTTCCAGCTGACGTGCCTGTTCATCCGGGTCGTCAGTGACATCCCAGCCGATGGCGGTGGGATATATCAGGATCTCGGCGCCAGCAAGGGCCATCAGGCGGGCGGCCTCCGGATACCATTGATCCCAGCAGACCAGAACCCCCAGGCGGCCGACCGATGTCTGAATCGGCGTGAAGCCGCTCCGACCGTCATTGAAAACGGCATCGCCGGGTGTGAAATAGAACTTTTCGTAAAACCCGGGATCATCCGGAATGTGCATTTTCCGGTAGATGCCGGCAATCGAACCGTCTTTCTCGAAAACCACCGCCGTGTTGTGGTAAACGCCGTTCATGCGTCGTTCGAAGACAGAGCCCACCAGAACAATGCCCAGTTCTTTCGCCAGAGCGGACAACCGGTCAGTGGTAGGGCCGGGAATCGGCTCTGCCAGTTCGAAGACGGATGTGTCTTCCGTCTGGCAAAAATACAGCGTGGCATGCAGCTCCTGCAGGATGACCAGGTCCGCCCCATCGGTGGCCGCTGACCGGACCAGCCGCTCGGTAGTGGCGAGGCTTTCGGCCTTGTCCGCGTTGCAGGCCTGCTGGATGGCAGCAACGGAAAGAATGCTGTTGTTACTCATGGGTTCACCACCCCTGCCGGAATCTGCATGGTGACGCAGTGCAGGCTGCCGTGCTGTTCGATCAGGGGACGGCAATCGATCGGCACAATGTCACGATCCGGGAACAGTTCCTGTAGCACGTTGATGGCCTCCTCATCCTGTGGGACGCCGTAGACGGGCGCGAGAACGGCGCCATTGATAATCAGGAAGTTCGCGTAGGTGGCGGGCAGGCGCTCACCATCATCCGAGTAAATGGCATCTGGCCACGGCAGGGCCGTGAGCTTATAGGGCTCGCCGTTAGCCTGGCGAAACTCCTGCAACTCTTCCTCCATGGCGGCCAATGCACTGTAGTGCTCGTCGGCGACGTCGGGGCAGGTGACATAGCAGATATGGTCCGTTGCGCAGAAACGGGCCAGGGTGTCGATGTGGCTGTCTGTATCGTCGCCCGCCAGGTAGCCGTGGTTAAGCCACAGGATTCGGCGGACCCCCAGCAATTCGGACAGTAACTGCTCGATATCGGCGCGGTCATGGGTCGGATTTCGAGTGGGTGTCAGGAGGCATTCGCTGGTGGTAAGCAGCGTCCCCTGTCCATCGGATTCGATGGAACCACCTTCGAGGACGAAGTCGACCTCGCTGAGTGGCGTTGATCCGAAGACGCCTGCGTTCGACAGGTGCCGGTTCAGGGCATCGTCTTTCTCCCACGGAAACTTCCCGCCCCAGGCGTTAAACCGGAAATCCAGAAGTGTCGGCCCATCCTCGGTTTCAACCGTGATCGGACCATGGTCCCGTGCCCAGGTATCGTTAGCTGGTGCCGGAACTGCAAGCACCCGACCGGGAAGGCCGGACTCCTCGGCATAGCGGTTGAGAGATTGCTGAAGCTCCTGAAGCCGGAAAACGTGTTCGCAACTGATCACCAGGTGTTCGAAGTGCAGCACCGCCCGGGCGATGGCTTCGAAGACCGGCTCGACCGCCTCAAGGTGTGATGCCCAGTCCGTACCCGGGTGCGGCCAGGTCAGCATTACGGCACTTTGTGGGGCCCACTCGGCGGGCAGGACGCGTCTGGAAGTCACTCTCTGAAACACCTTCACTCGCAAAAGCCGCCATTCTACCCAAGCTCCCGGACAACGTCAGGAGGAGGTAGGTGAAAATACGCCGGTCCGGACTGACCGGTTCTTCTAGTGTTCGGGTTTGAGCACTGTATGGATCACGCGATTGCCCTCGAAATAGACGATGAAATCGGGGTAGATCCACTGTGTGATGGGGGGCTCGCCGACCGGTCCGCGAACGTCGTCGGGTTCGCCCCACTTGGCCCGAACGGACGCCTGGGAAAGGCCGGAAGCGGGAAAATGTCCCTGGTCCCGGGCAGCCTGGCTGCCAACCGGAATCTTGATTTCCTCGGCCAGGGCACCGCTGGCCGGTGCAAACGACAGGGTGGCCATCACGGCCATTACACCGAACAGGGTTCTGTTTTTCTTCATTGATGGATCTCCAGTCATGCTTGGGTCCGCTCAGGGTACCGCGTATCGATATGGATAAAACGTAATATCCGAAAAAGGCTAACAAAAGTCACCCGGTTTTCCCCAGTTTATCCTTTTTGTCGCTGTCGAATTTGCCAACGCATCACATGACGGGCGATTTGCTGCCGGTCACCATCACTGAGTTGGACGAATTCCGTGTGAACCCTTGTGCTGTCAGCGGATTCGGGATGGATCTCGAGGATTTCCGTCACCGCCTCAGCCTGCGCCAGATCGGGGGGAAGTGTCATGCGAACCGCAAGGCGGTCGCCCTTTTTCAGGGCGCCACTGGCACTGGTAAACGACAGCCCGCCCTCACTGAGCGTCACCTCCTGCCAGTCTTCCGGTTGCAAGGGATTTTGCTCAAAGGCCATAATGCGCGCCAGCGTGTCGAGCTTGCCATTGAGAGACTTGAGTGCGGCGGTCAGCGTCCGGTCCCGCTCTGCCAGAATGGCCAGTTGATTCCTGAAATCCTGGTCGTGCCGTCGGAGTTCCGTTTTCAGCATGGCCAGGTGGTCAGTATCGAACATCTGTTCGTCGATGGCCGCATCGGGAGCGAGCTTGCGGATTTCCAGGCCGATCCGGTCTTCAATACGGAAAAAATCCCGGCGTTCGGGCGTTCCATCCCGGGATTCTCCGGCGGTGTCGTGTGTCTCCATCTCGGCTCCGGATATCAGAATTATTATTGGTAAATAAGAGTTTAGCAGTTTCCTGCCCGGCAGGCACCGGTGCGGGATCAACACACCTTCAAGAGCTGATGGTAGCGACAGGCGTTCCTCCATGTTCAGACCTTTATCGTTCTATATAGGCTTGCGGTATACCGCGGCCAAGCGCCGGAACCACTTTATTTCCTTCATATCGCTGACCTCGATGATCGGGCTGATGCTCGGCGTTGCGGTTCTGATCATCGTGCTGTCTGTCATGAATGGCTTTGATCGGGAGCTCAAGCAACGCATCCTGGGCATGGTGCCCCATGCGGTGATTCAGGGCGACGGTCCACTGGATGACTGGCGGTCTGTGGAAAAGATTGTAAAGCAACACCCCAGGGTACTGGAGGCTGCGCCCTTCATTCACGCCCAGGGCATGCTGACCAGAGGGGGCGATGTCCGGGGCATTATGCTCAACGGCATTCTTCCGGAGCAGGAAAAGAAAGTCTCGATCATTGAGGATCATATGGTCGAGGGGTCCATTGATGACCTGAAGTCCGGAGAATTCGGCATTATCATCGGCCGGATCGCTGCATCCAGTCTGGGCCTGAAGATAGGGGACCGGGTCACCGTTGTGCTTCCGGAAGCCTCCCTGACGCCCGCGGGTGTGCTGCCCCGGCTCAAACGGTTCACCGTAAAAGGCATCTTCAGCGTCGGTGCCGAGCTGGATGGCAATTACACGCTGGTTCACATGGATGACGCCGCGAAACTGATGCGGACCGGTGGTAAGGCCCAGGGCATCCGTTTGCTGGTGGACGATCTCTTTGCTGCCCCGAAAGTGGCGCGGGAGGCCGCGAGAATGCTTGACGGGCGCTATTACATCTCGGACTGGACGCGTACCCACGGCAATCTGTTCCAGGCCATCCGCATGGAGAAGACCATGATTGGCCTGCTCCTGATGTTCATTGTCGCGGTGGCGGCGTTCAATATTGTCTCCACTCTCGTCATGGTGGTGACTGACAAGACGGCAGACATCGCCATTCTACGGACCATGGGCGCGACACCTGGCAGAATTCTGCGGATCTTCATTGTTCAGGGCGCGGTGATAGGCGTCGTCGGCACGCTCATCGGCACAGCGCTGGGGATCCTGGGTGCACTTAACGTCAGTGATGCCATTGCCTGGCTGGAATCGGTCACCGGCCACCACTTCCTCAGTGCTGACGTCTATTTCATCAGTTACCTGCCGTCTCAGCTGCAGTGGGAAGATGTGCTGATCATCAGTGGTGCCGGCCTGGCAATGAGTCTGCTGGCAACCATCTATCCGGCCTGGCGCGCTTCCCGTATCGATCCGGCGGAGGCTCTGAGGTATGAATGAGGCGAGCGCATCCATGAAAGACAATAGGCCAGTTATCGACTGCCGTGAGGTCACAAGGACCTACAATGAAGGTCCCGAGAAGCTGACGATTTTTTCGGGCATCTCGCTGACCGTGGCCACGGGGGAGACCGTCGCCATTGTGGGCAGCAGTGGTGCTGGCAAGACGACGTTATTGAACCTGCTGGGAGGCCTGGACAAGCCTTCCTCGGGAACCATCCACATCTGTGGTGAAAACATCCAGACGCTGTCCGAAGGTGGGCGTGCCCGCTTCCGGAATCGCCATCTCGGGTTCGTCTATCAGTTTCATCACCTCCTGCCGGAGTTTACGGCACTTGAGAACGTGATGATGCCCTGCGCACTGGGTGGCGTCCCGGTAAAGGTTGCCAGGGAAAAGGCGACAGCAATCCTGGAAAAAGTGGGACTTGGCGCCAGGCTTGCCCACAAGCCCGGAGAGTTGTCCGGAGGCGAGCGTCAGCGGGTGGCGATTGCCCGTGCCCTCGTCAACGAACCGGCGTGCGTGCTGATGGACGAGCCCACCGGTAATCTGGATGAACAGACCGGGGAGGGCGTTCAGGCTTTGATCGAGTCGCTCAGGGATCAGTTCGGGATCGCCTTCGTGATGGTGACCCACGACATGCGCATGGCCCGGAGCCTCGGGCGTGTCCTGCGGCTGGAGCAGGGGCGACTGGTTCAGGAGAGCTGATTGCTCCTGCGTTTACCCTGGATCCGGGTGCCCCGTCTTGCTCGCCAGTCGGAGCGGATTTTTCGGCGCCACAGGAACTGGATGACCAGGTAGGACACACAGGCGAAGACCGTGGCGCAGATGATTGAGCCGAGATAGAGCGGAATCCCGATGTCCACGATGCGTTCGCTGATCCAGGCCCAGGACAGGTGGAAGTCAAACGTTAACACCGGGCGACTTAACACCCACGCGCCGACCTTGTAATTGAAATAAAACAGTGGGGGCATGGTTAACGGATTGCTGATCCAGACCAGCACCACCGACAGAGGCAGGTTGGCGTTGAACCAGATCGCGAATATCGCGGCGGCAACCATCTGGAATGGCATTGGAATAAAGCAGAACCAGACGCCGACCAGGAACGCCCGCGCAACGCTATGTCGGTTGATATGCCAGAGGTTCGGTTCATGAAGTATATCGCCCAGAAAGTGCAGTGATTGCATCGACTGCACTTTCTCGGGCGTTGGCAGATAGCGTTTCATGAACTTCTTTGGCATCGGAAGTTCTGCCTGTTGATTGTGGTAACCCCGGCGACAAGGATGTCGTCGGAGATGAATGAAAAATGGAGGACACGGATTGTCCGAACATGTCAGGGGCACGGGACCGAATTTCCCGAGGCCCGGGTTCTTTGTCGGTGGCCCCGGCGCATTCGCGTTCGCGTGCGGCGATATCTTACTGTATCGCTTGTCGATCTTGCCAGCATCGTGGATGTTGCTGATCATCTTTATGACAGCATTTTGCAGTGTCCGCATTGTCTCCTCACGCTGGCTTCATCGTTTTTTATGGCTTGTGGTCTGTCTGGTTGGCGGGCTGGCATGGGGATGCTGGCATTCGTCCGAGCGGCTGTCACAACGTCTTCCGGCACGGCTTGAAGGTGTTCCCGTGGTGGTGAGCGGTTACGTCTGTGATCTGCCATCCCGGGGGAGCTTTCGAAGCCTCCGGTTCAGTTTTTGCGTCACCGGATGGCCGGGGCGGGCTCACCCCAATCTTCCCGACAAGCTCCGCCTGACCTGGTATCACGGGGATCCCTCCGTCCTCGAGGCACATCGGCTGACGCTCACGGTGACGCTCAAACGCCCCCATGGCACCCTGAACCCGGCCGGGTTCCGCTATGAAGACTGGCTGTTCCGGCAGGGTTTCCGGGCCACCGGTACCGTGCAGTCCGCGTCGCCGGCGTCTTCGCTGGTGTGTGGTTGGCACTGCCGATATACCCGATGGCATCAGGCGCTGGCTCGATGGGTGGAGAGCCAGTTCGGTGGGGCACGACATTACCCGTTGATTGCGTCGCTGATGATTGGCAACCGTGGATCGGTCACGGATTCTCAATGGGAGGTACTGAAGGCGACCGGCACCGTCCATCTGGTTGCCATCTCGGGGTTGCACCTCGGTCTGATTGCATTCGCTGTGGGCATAGCGGTTCGTCAGTTGCTTTTGTCGGTCCCGGCGAGTCGACTTTCGGCATCCGGGGCCCGTCGCTGTGTCTTGCTGGTGGTCGGCCTGTGTTGTCTGGTGTATGCGTTGGCGGCTGGATTTACCGTTCCCACCCGCCGCGCGTTGGTGATGGCTGTTTTGGCGATGATGGCGGCCATGAGCGGAAGCTATGGATCGCCCTGGCGGACGTTGGTCATCGCACTCGTTCTGGTGCTCCTGCTGGACCCGTTTGCGCCGCTCGATCAGGGCTTCTGGCTGTCTTTCTCGGCCGTCGCTATTCTGGTGCTGATTTTCTCGAATCGGTTGGGGCGGCCTGGCTGGCTTCGGGGCCTCCTTCTTGCGCAGGCTGGCGTGTTCGTAGGGTTGGCGCCGGTGTTGGCTCAGTTTGGCCAGAGTCAGCCAGTGGCCGGTCTGTTGGCCAACGTGTTTGCGATTCCCTGGGTTTCCTTTGTCGTGATGCCCGTCATCGTCCTGGGTGGTCTTGTCGTTGCTGCGCTTCCGGATCTTTCCTCCATGGCGCTGCCTTTGATGGATGGCGTTCTGGATGCGCTCTGGTGGGTACTGGTCTGGCTTTCAAAGCAGTCGTGGCCAGCGACATCCGCCGCTACCGGAACTCTTGTGTTCGTTGCTGTGCTCGGGCTGGTTGCCATCCGGCTTCCGTTACCCTGGAGTCGGCCTGCGACCATCCTTGCTGTGACGCTCTGGCTGCTTGCAGGCGCCGACACTCGATCCGCAGGCGCCGGTGCAATACCGACAAGCACACGGATCCAGGTGTTTGATGTGGGGCAGGGGCTGTCGGTTCTGCTCACGCGGGGAAACCGGGCTTTGCTCTATGATACCGGGCCGGCGGTCCCCGGGGTTTTCTCGGCGGTGGAATCGACCATCGTGCCCAACCTGAAGGCGCTCGGGATCGAACGGATCGATACCCTGGTGGTCAGTCACAATGATCGGGATCATGCCGGGGGGCTGAAGGCGCTCTTCAGCCGCCTGCCTGTGAATCACCTTGTCACTGGAGAGCCGACCCCCATTGCCCGGAGGCTGGCCGGTATGGATGTGCCGGTTGTTGATGACTGCGCCTCCCGCCAGTTCAGGTTTTCCGGCCTGGAACTCTCGTTCTGGCGGGATCCGCTTGCCCGCTCCGGCAACGACGCCTCCTGCGTTCTGACGATCCGGGACCGGGAAGCGGATATCGAATGGATTCTTCCCGGGGACATCACCACCGGTACGGAGGCTCGGTTTCTCGACGCCAGGAGCGGAAAGCGGGCTTCGGATCCCTCGGTTCGGATCGTGCTGGCTCCGCATCACGGGAGCAGGAGTTCCTCGTCGGCCCGGTGGGTTCGGGCGTTGGCTCCCGATTATGTGATCTACAGCGCCGGCTATCACCATCATTTTGGCCACCCCCATCCCTCGGTGGTGCGGCGTTATCGGGAGGTTGGGGCCGTTGCGCTGAACACGGCCTGCTCGGGCGCCATTACGATGACCGGCGGTCCCCGGGGGCTGATTATCGGCGAGGCCGTCGATGAGTCTCCCTTCTGGATAGGCGGTGCCGGTCTCGCCCGTGACCAATGTAAAATACCGTGACATAACGGGTGTGGCCTGAAACGGCAGCTATGCTAAAGTAGCGCGGCTTGTAACTAATCAGGGAGACCAAGCGTGTTCGAGTTGTTGAAAGCTGGCGGCATTATGATGGTGCCCATCGTTGCCTGTTCCGTACTGGCCCTCGCCATCATTCTGGAACGTTTCTGGACCCTGCGGGCGTCACGGGTTGCTCCGCCCCAGACCATCAATGAGCTCTGGCGCTGGATCAAGAAAAAGGATCTCAATGGCCGGAAGCTCAAGGCTCTCCAGGCTTCTTCACCGCTGGGGCGCATTCTGGCTGGCGGTCTGCTGAATGCCAAGCACGGCCGCGATATCATGAAGGAAAGCATCGAACACGAGGCCAGCCAGGTCATCCACGATCTTGAGCGGTTCCTGAATCCCCTCGGAACGGTCGCAACGATTTCGCCGCTGCTCGGTCTTCTGGGCACCGTTATCGGTATGATCAAGGTGTTCGCCGAAATCCAGCTGGCGGGTGTCGGCAATGCGGGAAATCTGGCCGGTGGTATCTCCGAGGCGCTGATTACCACGGCTGCGGGTCTCAGTGTTGCGATTCCGGCCCTGATCTGCCATCGCTACTTCATTCGTCGAGTGGATGAATTGGTGGTCAATATGGAACAGGAAGCGGTCAAGCTCGTTGAGGTTGTCCACGGAGACCGCGAAATCGACGTGGAAGGAGCCTGAACGCCGTGAAGTTCAAGCGCCAGAGAAGTCAGGAGGTCGGGGTCGACCTGACGCCACTGATTGACGTGGTTTTCCTGCTGCTGATTTTCTTTATGGTTTCGACGACGTTTACCCGGGAAAGCCACCTTGAGGTGGAACTGCCCGAGGCAAGCGGCGAACCGGCGAAACCGGCGGAAACCCAACAGATCGATGTGGTTATCAACGCCCAGGGCCAATACACCCTCAACGACCGGGTTCTCGTAAACAATCGCCGCGAGACGCTCGAGCGGGGCGTTCGCGAGCTGGCCAAAGGCGATCATACCCTGCCGTTCATCATCACTGCCGATGCGCGCACGCCCCACGAATACGTGGTCCGTGCGATGGATGTCGCTGGCCGCCTTGGTTTTGCCAAACTGAGCATCACCACGGAGCGGGAGGCGGATTCGGGTGAGTGACCTGGAAACACCTGCGCCGGTTCCCAAAGACCGGGGCAGCTGGGAAACCTATAAACGTCTGTTGTCCTATGCGAAGCCCTTCTGGCTCGCATTCCTTCTCGCCGTCATTGGCAACATGATCTATGCCGGTGCCTCCACGGGCATGGCGGCGGCGATGGAGTACGTCATTGCCGCCATCGAGAATCCCACCGATCAGAATCGACTGCAGCTCACCCTGCTGATTGTCGGTGTTTTCGGTGCCCGGGGACTCGGCACCTACATGAGCACCTACTTCATCAATTACGTTGGTCGTCATGTCATCAACGCCTTGCGGGCTGATCTGTTCAACCGCCTCATGGCCCTGCCTTCCCGGTATTTCGACGACAACGCCTCGGGCCGGCTGGTGTCGAAGCTGACCTTCAACGTGGAGCAGGTCGCCGAAGCTACCACCAATGCGGTGACCACAGCCTTGAGGGAGGGCCTGACGGTTCTGGGGCTTCTGGGCTTCATGTTGTACACCAACTGGAAGCTGACGCTGCTGTTCCTCACCGTCGGCCCGATCATTGGTGCGGTCGTCAGTTACGCCAGCAAGCGTTTCCGTCGTATCAGTCGTCGCATTCAGGGATCCATGGGGGACATCACTCACGTTGCGTCCGAATCCATCAGTGGCTATCGGGTGGTCCGCACCTTCGGCGGCGAGCCCTATGAACGGGAGCGGTTCCGCGAGGTGAACGACCGGAACCTGACCCAGAGCCTGAAAATGGCGGCCACCCAGGCCACCAGCGTTCCTGTGATCCAGGTGCTCGTGGCCATTGCCATCGCGGGTCTCGTCTGGATGATGCTGGCTCCGGAGATCCGTGGGGAGATGACGACGGGGCAGCTGGTCGCGTTTCTGACGGCTGCGACCACCATGGCCAAACCGATCCGACAGGTAACCAACATACACGCCAAGATCCAGAAAGGTGTGGCTGCGGCATACGACGTTTTTGAAACCATTGACGAGAAGCCGGAAGAAGATCCGGGAACCTATGCGCCGGATCGGGTGTCGGGCGATATCGACTTCGACGATGTGTCGTTCCGTTACCGGGATCAGCTCGATAACGTGCTGGATGGCATCTCGATTTCCATTCCGGCGGGCCAGAGTGTGGCGCTGGTCGGTCGTTCGGGCAGTGGCAAGTCCACCCTGGTAAGCCTCCTGCCTCGCTTTTATGACCATACCGGTGGCGACATCCGGATTGATGGGCATTCGCTCCGTGAGTATTCCCTGAAATCGCTCAGGGCCCAGATTGCGCTGGTGACTCAGAGCGTCGTACTGTTCAACGATACCATCGCGGCAAACATTGCCTATGGTGTGCTCCGGGACTGCAGTCGGGAGGAGATTCGTGCGGCCGCTGAACAGGCCCATGCGCTGGAATTCATCGACCGTATGCCGCAGGGGCTGGATACCATGATCGGTGACAACGGTGTGATGCTGTCCGGCGGTCAGAGACAGCGGCTGGCAATTGCCCGGGCGCTGCTCAAGGATGCACCGATCCTGATTCTGGACGAGGCGACCTCGGCGCTGGACACCGAGTCTGAGCGTCATATCCAGGAAGCACTGGAAACCGTGATGCAGGGGCGTACAACCCTGGTGATCGCCCACAGACTGTCAACGATTGAAAAGGCCGACCGGATACTGGTGATGGATCAGGGCCAGATTGTCGAGTCTGGCCGGCACGAGGATCTGTTGGCCCAGGGTGGTGCCTACGCCCAGTTGCATCAGATGCAGTTCAGCGAGCACGCATGAGTTCCCTGGTGGACCGGCTCTGGTACGGTGAGGGCCGTCCTCTGCGGTGGCTGGCACCGCTGGCTTGGCTTTACCGGGCCGTCGCCGAATCACGTCGACGCAAGGCCTGGGATCGACGCAATGCCTCTCTTCCGGTTCCGGTTGTGGTGGTTGGCAACATCACCGCAGGCGGAACCGGCAAATCGCCGCTCACGGCGCGACTCGTGCGTGAGATGCGTGTGGCTGGCTGGCAGCCGGTTATTCTGAGTCGCGGTTACGGAGGCAAATCCGATCATTACCCCCTGGTGGTGGATGGCGATACCTCCCCCTCTCTGGCCGGAGACGAGCCGGTGATGCTGGCACAGGCCACCGGTGTTCCCGTCGTGGTGGATCCACAAAGACTGCGGGGCGCCGAGTTCGCGCTGTCCCAATCCCTTGGTGATGTTCTGATCTGTGACGACGGATTGCAGCATTACGCGTTGCCACGGGATATCGAACTGGCTGTTTTTGACGGGGCGAGAGGCATCGGTAACGGTGCGTTGATACCGGTGGGTCCGTTGCGTGAACCGGTTTCGCGACTGACCGGCGTTGATTTTGTCCTGGTCAATGGTGACGGGCAGACGGATGGAGAAAACCGGCTCGACAGTTTTGCGGGAGTCGACCACCCGGAGTTGTTTGCGATGCGTCTTGTACCGTCTTCCCTGATCAATCTCGCTACTTCTGAACAACGGTCTCCGGATGCTCTGTGCGGAAAAAAGGTTCGAGCTGTAGCCGGCATCGGCAACCCGAATCGGTTTTTTGAAACACTCCGGGCACTCGGTGCAACCGTCCGCGAAGCACCGTTCCCGGACCATCACGACTTCAAGCCGGGTGATCTTTCGGCCGGCCCGGATGAGTGGCTGGTTATGACGGCGAAAGACGCCGTAAAATGTCGGCAATTTGCGTCTGAACAGGCATGGTATTTGTCGGTGGAAGCCGAACTGCCGGAGGCGTTTCTCCAGGGCTTCCTCGAGCGACTTCGGGAGTGTGCCGAACAACTGATGGATTCAAACCCTATGAGAGTGGATCATGGATAAAAAACTGATAGCACTGCTGGCGTGCCCCGTCTGCAAGGGCGACCTCAAACTGAACCGGGAAAAGACCGAGCTGATCTGTTATCAGGACGGGATGGCATTCCCGATTCGGGAAGGCATTCCAGTGATGCTGGCCAACGAAGCGAGGACGCTGACGTCCGATGAGCGTCTCGATAAGCACTGATACAGAGTAGGGAAGCGAACCGCCATGTCTTTTACCGTCGTCATTCCGGCCCGTTATGCGTCCAGTCGGCTACCTGGCAAGCCGCTTGCCGATATTGCCGGCAAGCCTATGATTCAGCATGTCTGCGAACGCGCCCGGGAGAGCGAGGCAGCCCGCGTGGTGGTGGCCACAGACGACGAGCGTATCCGCGATGCCTGCACCGCGTTTGGTGCAGAGGTGGTTATGACCTCACCGGATCATGCCAGCGGCACCGATCGCCTGGAGGAGGTGGTGCGCGAACTCGATCTGGACAATGACCACCGGATCATCAATGTGCAGGGTGACGAGCCCCTGATTCCCCCGGTCCTGATCAACCAGGTGGCCGAGAATCTGGACCGCTATCCCGAAGCGGCAATTGCGACCCTGTGTGAACGACTCCATGACATCGACTCCGTTTTCAATCCGAACGTGGTCAAAGTGGTTTTTGACGAACAGGGTATGGCGCACTATTTCAGCCGTGCGCCGATTCCCTGGGCCCGTGACCAGTGGCCCGCCGGAATCCGGCCCGAAAGGGGCGACGTTTCTCTCCCGGAGGGTATTGGTTATTTCCGTCACATCGGGATCTATGGCTATCGGGCAAGTGTGCTTCGAGACTTTGTGGCCTGGCCGGTGGCGCCCACAGAACGCGCGGAGTCGCTGGAACAGTTGCGGGCGCTCTACCACGGTGCCCGGATTCATGTCGACATTGCGTCAGTAAAACCGCCGGCCGGTGTGGATACCGAGACCGATCTTGATCGGGTTCGCGCGTGGCTGGCTTCGACTCGGGAGGAATAAATGAGTGAGCCGGTGAAGGTTCTGTTCGTGTGTCTGGGAAATATCTGTCGGTCTCCGAGTGCGGAGGGCGTGTTCCGGCACCTGGTTGGGCAGGCAGGCCTGGCAGACCGTATTCACATAGATTCCTGTGGCACAGGCAACTGGCATGTCGGCAAGTCACCCGATGCCCGGGCACTGGCAGCAGCTCGTCAACGGGGCATCGATATCAGTGACCTTCGGGCGCGTCAGATCACCGAGCAGGATCTTGATTGCCACGACTACATACTGGTCATGGACCGGCAGAACCTGGCCGATGTAAAAGATCTCTGGCATCAGAACGGCGGAACCGAGCCGGCGCTGTTTCTGAGCTTCGGGACCAGTTCCCACAAGGAAGTCCCCGATCCCTATTACGGGGGAGAGGAAGGATTCGAGCAGGTGCTGGATCTGATTCAGGACGCCGGAGAGGGTTTGCTGAACGACATCCGGGAGCGGATCGGTTGAACCACCCGTTATCGATACGCGAGTGCGTCGATCTTCAGGCCTTCAACACCCTGGACGTTGACGCAAACGCCCGCTATTTCCTCGATCTGGAACATGAAGAGCAGGTGCCAGTTGCCCTGGATTGGGCAATGGATCGCGATCTGGAGGTGCTGGTCCTCGGAGGCGGCAGTAACCTGCTGTTCGCTGGCGAATTCCCCGGCCTGGTCATTCACATGGCCAATCGTGGCAGGCATTGGGAGCGGGTGGATGGCGACGAAGCGACGCTGGTGCTGGCGGCCGGCGAGAACTGGCATGAATCCGTGCTCTATGCCGCAAGCTCGGGCTATCGCGGTATTGAGAACCTCGCGCTCATTCCCGGAACAGCCGGTGCAGCGCCGGTCCAGAATATCGGCGCCTACGGTGTCGAGCTGTGCAATACTTTGGAATCCGTCACTGCTTATGACCGTAAATCCCGGCAGTGGTGTTGCCTGGATACCGGAGACTGTCGGTTTGACTACCGTGACAGCCTGTTCAAACATGAGCCCGGCCGCTATCTGATCACGGCAATCCGACTGCGTCTGTCTCGTGCTCGTCCGCTCCAGCTGGGCTATCGGGATCTCGAGGAATACCTTGCCAACCTGCCTCAGAAGAACCTGGATCCACTGGCGGTGGCAGAGGCTGTGATGGCGATTCGGCGCCGAAAACTGCCGGATCCCTGTCAATTGCCGAATGCTGGCAGTTTTTTCAAGAACCCGGTGATCACGGATGCTGCGTATGAAGCTCTGAAGGCTACCTATCCGGACATGCCGGCCTATCCCCAGCGCAGGGGCGTGAAAGTGGCGGCTGCGTGGCTTATTGATCAATGTGGCTGGAAAGGCTACCGGAACGAGCGTGTCGGCGTCCATAACCACCAGGCACTGGTATTGATCAATCATTCCGGAGGAAGTGGTGGAGACATCCTGGCGCTGGCGGCGAGGATCCGGGCCTCGGTGAAGGAACGATTCGGTATTGTGCTTGAAATGGAGCCCGGCGTTGTGGGTGGCGACGGGCTCCCTTCAGTCAGCGGTTGATCAGAGGCCTTTGCGCGGTGACGCGTTGATCAGGAAGGGCAGGGCTTCAGCAACCGGAATGTCCTGCTTGTCCTCGTCACGGCGCCCCTTGTATTCCAGTGTTCCCGCGGCGAGCCCGCGATCTGACACGACAAATCGGTGAGGGATCCCGATCAGTTCCATGTCTGCAAACTTCACCCCGGGGCGTTCGTTACGATCATCGATCAGCACGTCGAAACCGGCCTGGCGAAGCTGCTCGTAAAGTTTTTCACCTGCCTCCGCGACGGTCGGCGACTTGTGCGCATTGAGGGTGACGATGGCCACTTCGAACGGTGCGATGGCGTCCGGCCAGATGATGCCTTTATCGTCGTGGTTCTGCTCAATGGACGCGGCAACGATGCGGGACACACCGACACCGTAGCAACCCATTTCCATGACGACGCTCTTGCCATTTTCGTCGAGTACGGTGGCATTCATTGCCTTGCTGTATTTGTTGCCCAGCTTGAAGATATGGCCGACCTCAATACCGCGGCGAATCTCGAGCGTTCCCTTGCCATCCGGGCTCGGATCTCCCTCGACCACATTACGCAGGTCTTCAACGCGTCCCAGCGCCGCATCGCGATCCCAGTTTACGCCGGTCAGGTGGTAATCGTCGCGATTTGCACCGCAGACAAAATCGGCCAGATGTGCGGCACTGCGATCCACAATGCAAGGAACCGGCAGGTTTACCGGGCCGATGGAGCCGGGCTCGCAGCCGATCACGCGCTTGATTTCCTCGTCGGTGGCCATGGTGAGGGGCTCGGCGACGCCGGGCAGGTTTTCGGCCTTGATTTCGTTCAGGGTGTGATCGCCCCGAAGAATCAGCGCCACCAGGCCAGACTTGCCGTTTTCGTCCTCTTCCGCCTTGACCAGCAGTGTTTTGACCGTTCTTGTGGCATCGATATCAAGGAAGGCCGCAATAGCGTCGATGGTGCGTTGGCCCGGGGTCGCGACCTCTTTCATCTGCTCGGCCGGACTGGGGCGTTCGCCAGCCGGAGCAACCGCTTCCGCTTTTTCAATGTTGGCGGCATAGTCGCTCTCGGTACTGAATACGATATCGTCCTCACCCGAGGAGGCGAGAACGTGGAATTCGTGCGATGCGCTACCGCCAATGGCGCCGGAGTCGGCCTGTACCGGACGGTAGTCCAGCCCCAGGCGGTCGAAGATGCTGCAATAGGTCCGATGCATCACCTGGTAGGTCTCATTCAGTGATTCCGCATCCAGATGGAAGGAGTAGGCGTCCTTCATGATGAACTCACGGGCGCGCATCACACCGAAGCGGGGGCGGCGTTCATCCCGGAATTTGGTCTGGATCTGATAGAAGTTCGCGGGAAGCTCCTTGTAGCTTTTCACTTCGTTGCGGATCAGGTCAGTGATGACCTCTTCATGGGTCGGGCCAAAACAGAACTCACGACCGTGGCGATCGTTCATCCGCAGCAGTTCACCCCCATACTGGGTCCAGCGCCCGGATTCCTGCCAGAGTTCCGCGGGCTGTACCGCGGGCATCAGGACCTCCTGAGCGCCGCTCTTGTCCATTTCTTCACGAACAATACGTTCAACCTTCCGCAGGGTACGCAACCCCATTGGTAGCCAGGTGTAGAGCCCCGCCGCCAGCTTGCGGATCATGCCGGCACGAAGCATCAGCTGATGGCTGATGATCTCGGCGTCTGCAGGGGTCTCTTTCTGGGTAGCTATCAGGTAACGGCTTGCTCGCATTGTCTCTTCCGTTTGATGTGGATCAGGGGTTGTTAGACTAATGGACAGGCGGGTGACCGCCGCCCTTGTCCCGATTTGTCGTAAAGTGGTCATTATTGTACGGAGCAAGCCTGACAAGGTACAGATGATGACCGATGAAACTGTCGATGTTGCCCCGCGCCGCCGGCCGGTGCAGGCACGGAGCCGCGAACGGGTCGATACCATTCTCAGAAACGCCGCCGGGATCTTTGACGAGATCGGCGTTGACGCAGCCAGTATGTCCGCCATTGCCCGCAGATCCGGAATGTCCCTGGCGTCGTTGTATCGTTACTTCCCCAACAAGGCCGCTGTAGTCCATGCCATCGCAGAACTGCATGTCGAGAAGATGGAAAAAGCGTTGAGGCAGCGACTGCCCGAGCTGGCGTTGACGGACGCGGTGGATGTGCTGATCGATCAGTTCTACGAATTCTACCGGACCGAGCCTGCGTACTCGGCGATCTGGAGTGGTGTGGAGGCCATGCCGGAACTCCGCGACCTGGACCTGCGCGAGCTCTACAGCAACGCCGAAGAACTGGATGCCCGGTTGCGGGTTGAGTGCCCGCAGATCCCGGCGGCCCGCCGCTGGACCGCGAGCCTGCTTTTGCCCAGGTCGGCGGGCAACATCCTTCGGCTGGCGGTCACGCTCCCCGAGGAACAGGGCCGGCAGCTGGTGGAAGAACTCAAGTGCATGGCCGGCGCCTATGTCCGCGAGCTGATCCGCTGACTCAGGACAGATAGCCCAGTGGCAGCGCCGTACTGTCGATGACACGGCGCAGAACAAAGCTGGAATGCACACCACTGACGCCCTGGATCCGGGTGATGTGGTTGAGCAGAAAGTGGTGGTAATGGTCCATGTCCGGCACCACGACTTTCAGCATGTAGTCGGCATCCTGACCGGTAATGAGATAGCATTCCTGCACTTCCGGGTAGCCCGCCACCTTTTCCTCAAATGCTGCAAACCGCTCCGGCGTGTGCCGGTCCATGCCGATCAGAATAATGGCCGTCAGGGAAAGCCCCAGCTTCTTGTGATCCAGCACCGTGGCCCGCCGCACAATGACACCGGACTCTTCCAGGGCCCGGACCCGTCTCAGGCAGGGTGACGGCGACAGGCCGACTTTCTCGGCAAGTTCCTGGTTGGTCAGTGATCCGTCTTGTTGAAGCTCTTCGAGAATCCGGCGGTCGGTTCGGTCGATCTTTACGAGTTCCCTGGACGCAGGAAGCATAAAATAGCCCTTATCAGTTATAAACAGATATTTAATGCTAAAAATAACGTCAGATGCCATTAAATAGCAATCAAATATCCCGCCATCCGCGTTAGCATGGTCTCTGAATCGAGACATTCTGCCGTCACTTTCAAGGATTTCGTTCCATGGCTTTTGATCATCGCAAATACGTGGCATTCGAACCCATACGGAAAACCGACCGTCGTTGGCCGGACCGAGTTATCGAGCGGGCACCGGATTGGTGTGCTGTCGATCTTCGGGACGGTAACCAGGCACTGGTGAAGCCGATGTCGGTCGCTCAGAAACAGCGGTTGTTTGATTTGCTGGTCAAGCTGGGGTTCAAGGAAATCGAAATCGGCTTTCCGGCGGCCAGCCAGCCTGACTTCGACTTCTGCCGGAAGTTGATTGAAGAGAACCGTATCCCGGATGACGTGCAGATTCAGGTTCTGACCCAGGCCCGGCCGGAGCTCATTGAGCGCACTTACGAAGCTCTGCAGGGAGCGAAGCGCGCGATTGTCCATGTCTACAACTCCACCTCGACGGTACAGCGCGAACAGGTCTTTGGCATGGATCGCGAGGGCATTCGAGACATCGCCATCAACGGTGCCCGCGTGGTTCGGGACATCGCGACCCGGTATCCGGATACCGAGTGGACGTTCCAGTATTCGCCGGAGAGCTTTACCGGTACAGAGCTGGATTTCGCGGCTGAAGTGATCGATGCAGTGACCGAAGTGTGGCGCCCGGACCAGGGGCAGCCGGTTATCATCAATCTTCCGGCGACCGTTGAAATGGCTACGCCGAATGTCTTTGCTGATCAGATCGAATGGATTTGCGACAGGATCCAGCGTCGCGAACACATCCGCATCAGCGTGCATACCCACAATGATCGGGGCTGCGCGGTAGCGGCCGCTGAACTGGCGGTTATGGCCGGTGCCGATCGGGTTGAGGGAACCTTGATGGGCAATGGCGAGCGGACCGGGAACATGGATCTGGTGACCATGGCCATGAATCTTTATTCCCAGGGAATCGATCCAACGCTGGATCTGTCAGGGATGGCGGAAATCACCGAAGTGGTTGAAGCCTGCACCGAAATCTCTACTCATCCCCGCCACCCCTATGCCGGTGAACTGGTATTCACGGCCTTCTCCGGAAGTCACCAGGATGCGATCCGGAAGTGCCTGTCCCGTCGCCGGGAAGGGGATGTATGGAACGTCGCCTACCTGCCGATTGATCCATTCGATGTGGGGCGTCGCTACGAAGAGGTGGTCCGGATTAACAGTCAGTCCGGCAAGGGCGGCGTTGCCTACGTGTTGGAGCGCGATTACAACATCAGCCTTCCTCGTTGGCTGCAGATCGAATTCAGCAAGGTCGTTCAGCGTGAGGCAGAAACGGACGGTGGTGAAATCGACTCCCATACCATCCACCGCCTGTTCGAAGAACGTTATCTGCGGATCCTGCCGGACTGGACCCTGCGATCCTACGATTTGCACCGGGACGACAACGGGGTTCGGGCTGACGTGACCATCGGTGACCCCGTGGCGCCGGTTCGGCTGGACGGTCGGGGGCTGGGCGCCGTCGAAGCGGTATCGGCAGCCCTGGAAAGCCGGTTTGGCGTTGCCATTGCCGTTGAGGCCTACGACGAGTTTGCGCTCGGCGAAGGTACCAATGCCAATGCACTGGCCTGCATTCGGCTGACGGTAGATGGTCAACATTGCAGCGCAGCGGCGCTGGCGGAAGATACCACCTCGGCAACCCTGCAGGCGCTGTTTTCCGCGGTGGCCCAGGCTGTGGGCGAAAGGGTGCCGGACGCGAGGCCCGAACTCGAGACAACGGACGCCTGACCAATCGCTCAGGCACAAAAAAGCCGGCAGTGCGCCGGCTTTTACGTTTCCTCTGCCCGTGAGGGGCAAGGGACGGTCAACGCAACCGGTTTACACCGGTGTTACGTTTTCCGCCTGGGGACCTTTCGGGCCCTGCGTCACGGTGAACTGCACCTGCTGACCTTCGGTCAGGGTACGGAACCCGGAAGCGTTGATTGCACTGTAGTGAACGAAAACGTCACTGCCACCATCCTGAGCGATGAAGCCAAAGCCCTTGGACTCGTTGAACCACTTCACGTGGCCGGTTTTGGTATCGGACATTGATCTTTCCTGTCTTTCAAAAATTTGCCCTCACGGGACCTTCATATTCCATGACGGAATCCTGCTGAGAAATCCAGAGAGTACTGAGGAAGGGGCAACGAAGAGCACTTCGGCAGGACGTTGTAACGCACATTCACCAAATACCGCTGTATTTTCACAGCAATTTCAGTATAGACCGACTTCGGGAGCCGTCAACGCTTTTTTTGATGGCTTCAATTGGTTGAAAATTCAGGCTTTGTCGGGTGTTTCCGCCGCACAGCAACAAAGAAAACGGAGCCTCGCGAAGGAGGCCCCGTTTCAGCTCTGTGAGGTACGTTCTAGCGGCGGAACTGTTCGCTGATTTCCTCCAGGATAGAGGGGTCATCGATCGTGCTGGGTACCGTGTACTCCTCGCCGTCGGCGATCTGCCGGATGACTCGCCGGAGAATCTTGCCTGACCGGGTCTTGGGCAATCGCTCGACCACCATGGCTCGACGGAAGCAGGCGATCGCGCCGATCTTGTCGCGGACCATCTCGACGAGTTCCTCTTCCAGCTCGTCATGATCGATGGTGGCGCCATCCTTGATCAGTACCAGTCCGATTGGAATCTGCCCCCGCATCTCGTCGTGGGCGCCGACCACGCAACACTCGGCGATGGCCGGGTGGGAGGCGACGACTTCTTCCATCTCGCCGGTGGACAGACGGTGGCCTGCAACGTTAATGACGTCGTCGGTCCGGCCCATCACAAAGACGTAACCGTCGTCGTCGATATAGCCGCCATCACCGGAGCTGTAGTAGCCGGGGATCGGGTCCAGATAGGTCCGGCGGAACCGATCGTCGTCACCCCAGACCGTCTGCATGCAGCCCGGAGGCAGCGGAAGCTTGACGGCAATCTGGCCCTGGGAACCGGCAGGCACCTGGCTGCCGTCCATTTCGACGATCTGGACGTTGTACCCCGGCGACGGCACGGTGGCCGAACCCGGTTTGGTTTCCATCATTTCGATGCCCACCGGATTGCAACAGATGGCCCAGCCGGTCTCTGTCTGCCACCAGTGGTCGAGAATCGGCAGGCCAGTGTGTTCACGGAGCCACTCATAGGTGGGCGGATCCAGACGCTCACCGGCCAGGAAGATGCGCTTGAGCGACCGGACATCGTATTTTTCGAGCTGATCCGCTTCGGGATCTTCTTTGCGGACTGCCCGGAAGGCCGTTGGCGCGGTGAACAGAAGGTTGACGCCGTGGTCCTGTACGACGCGCCAGAAGGCTCCGGCATCGGGCGTTTTCACCGGTTTGCCCTCGTAAAGAATGGTTGTGCAGCCGGCGAAGAGAGGTCCATAGACGATATAGCTGTGGCCGACGACCCAGCCCACATCGGAGGCCGCCCAGTAGACGTCACCGGGATTGGCGTCATAGACCAGTTTCATGCTGTATTTCAGGGCAACCGCATGACCGCCGTTGTCCCGAACCACGCCTTTCGGTTTTCCGGTAGTGCCGGAAGTGTAAAGAATATAGAGGGGATCTGTGGCTTTTACCGGAACCGGATCGGCGGGCTCGGCGCTCGCCATGATGTCATTCCAGTCCAGGTCCCGACCAGTTTGCATGTCAGCCCGGGCCTGGGGACGCTGGAAAACGACGCAGGTGTCCGGCTTGTGGCTTGATTGCTCGATGGCCTTGTCGACCAGGGGTTTGTACTCGATGACGCGAGTCACTTCGATCCCGCAGGAGGCGGTAATCAGCGCTTTCGGTTGGGCATCCTCTATGCGCACTGCCAGTTCGTGGGCGGCAAAACCACCGAACACCACAGAGTGAATGGCTCCGATCCGAGCGCAGGCGAGCATGGCAATGGCCGCCTGGGGAATCATCGGCATGTAGATGATGACCCGGTCGCCCTTGCCGATGCCTCGGGCCTTGAGGGCGCCGGCAAACCGGGCAACTTCTTCCGTTAACTCGTTGTAGGTGTAGGAATGCTGGCTGTTGGTGACGGGGGAGTCGTAGATAAGCGCCTTCTGGTCGCCCCGGCCGGCCCGGATGTTCGCATCCAGTGCTACGTCGCAGGTATTGAGGACGCCATCCGGGAACCAGTCACCGTGGCCGTTATCCTTTGCCTGCCAGACGGTCTCCGGCGCTTTGATCCAGTCAATCTGGCGGGCCTGCTCGCTCCAGAATTCGTCACGCTGGTCAATCGAACGCCGGAACTCGGAGTTGTAATCCATCGATGCCACCTCACTGTGCCTGTTGTTATTTTGCTGTGTAATGCAAACACTTTAGGCCGTTTCAGCGTGTGGACTAGTAGACCATTGGCTTAGTTCTCAGTGCCTTTCGGGCATTTTTCCGTCGTCGTTGACAGAGATCACTTCGGCATCGATGTCGCCGTGGGCCACCCGGGCAGAAATGCGGTCCCCGGGCGACAGTCCGGAGGCTTCCCGTACAATGCTGCCGTCGGGTGCCCGAACGATGGCGTAACCCCGCCCCAGAGTGGCCAGAGGACTGACAACGTTGAGGGTCTGGGCCAGGTGCTCCATCGCATTGCGTCGATTTGCCAGAATTGCCTGGATGGCGGTGCTCAATCCGCGTTCGATGGTTGTGACCTTTTCGCTGTTGGCCGCGAGCAGCTTGCGGGGGGACTGCATATTCAGACGCTGAGCGAGGTGACTGCTGCGCACCTCCAGTCGCTCCAGCCGCTGTGTCATGGCCTTGCCGAGCCGGATTTCCAGCTCGTCCATGCGCTGGGCCTTTTCCTGGAGATCCCGTCTCGGATCCCGAAGCCGCGTCCGCAGGTGTTCCAGTTGCACCGAAAAGCGTTTGAGGGCCGCCCTTGCGGCATTGCCCAGGCGTAGCTCCTGTTCTGCAAGCTGGCGCAGCCAGTGCCCGAGGTCCGGGGAAATCTTTTCTGCGGCCGCGGACGGTGTGGGTGCCCGCAAGTCGGCGACGAAGTCGGCGATGGTGACATCCACTTCGTGCCCGACAGCGCTGACCGTCGGCAGGGTGCAAGCGGCAATCGCACGGGCCACCGCTTCCTCGTTGAAACACCAGAGATCTTCCAGTGATCCGCCCCCGCGACCAATGATGAGTACGTCGGCAACCCCATGGGACTGGGCGTTCCCGATGGCCCGGACAATATCCTGGGTTGCTGCCTGACCCTGGACCGCCGTGGGGTAAAGTGTGACCGGAATGGCGGGGCACCGCCGAGCCAACACCGTGAGGATGTCATGAATGGCCGCCCCGGTCGGTGAGGTGACAACCCCGATGTGTCGTGGCATCGACGGAATCGGCTTCTTTCTGGCGGGGTCGAACAGCCCCTCTCCATGGAGCTTCCGTTTGAGCGCCTCGAAGGCCTGCTGCAGCGCCCCCAGGCCAGCGGGTTCGATATGCTCGACAATGATCTGGAAATCGCCACGATTTTCGTAGAGCGTCACCTTGCCCCGGATGCGGACCTGGTCACCTTCCTTGGGTATGGATCTGATGCGCTGATTGGCGCCACGGAACATTGCACAACGAACCTGGCACTTCTTGTCCTTGAGTGAGAAATACCAGTGACCGGAAGACGGACGGGACAGGCTGGACAATTCGCCCTCCACCCAGACCTGCATGAAGCTGGATTCCAGCAGGTGCCGGACCTGGTGGTTGAGTTCGCTGACACTCAGTGCGCGCGCGGCCTGAAGAGTGCTGTTTTCCCCCTGTCCTGAGGGCGGGGAACCGGGAAAGGAAGGCGTCAAAGCCGAGCTCCGTCGTTGGTTATACGCAATAGCCGAAAAAGAGAGAGTAAAAATATCGAAAATTCAGCAAGATGCAACCGAAGCTTAAAAATGGCGCGGTTTACTGTCACCGACCACCACTTTATAATAGATCGATTAAGGATTTTGCTTTGCGGCGCCGCTCAGGGCGCCGTACAGGATTTCCAAACTTAGCACGTTCAAAAGGCGGATCCCAATGCTGCGAATTGCTGAAGAAGCCCTCACATTTGATGATGTTCTGCTTGTTCCCGGATATTCGGAAGTTCTTCCCCATCAGGTCAATCTGCAAACCCAGTTGACCCGCAATATCACCCTGAACATTCCGCTGGTATCTTCTGCCATGGATACCGTCACCGAAGCCGAGCTGGCCATTGCCATGGCCCAGGAGGGCGGTATCGGGATCATGCACAAGAACATGACAGTGGAACAGCAGGCGGCCGCAGTTCGCAAGGTGAAGAAATTCGAAAGCGGTGTGGTCAAGGACCCGATCACCGTATCGCCGGACACTACCGTGCGTGAGTTGGTCGATATCACCTTCGCCAACAACATTTCCGGATTGCCGGTAGTGGATGGCAACGATCTGGTCGGGATTGTGACTGGCCGGGATATCCGTTTCGAAAGCCGGATGGATACTCTGGTCCGGGATATCATGACGCCAAAGGAGAAGCTGGTCACCGTGAAAGAGGGTGCCAGCCTCGAGGACGTCAAGGAACTGCTGCACCGGAACCGTATCGAGAAGGTTCTGGTGGTCAATGACAACTTTGAGCTTCGCGGCCTGATCACGGTGAAGGATATTCAGAAAGCGAAGGACTACCCACTGGCCTGTAAGGATGAGCAGGGTCGGCTCCGGGTCGGTGCAGCGGTCAGCACCGGTGGTGACACCGAAGCCCGTATCTCGGCGCTGGCTGAAGCTGGCGTGGATGTGATCGTTGTTGATACCGCCCATGGCCATTCCAAAGGCGTTGTCGACCGGGTTCGCTGGGTGAAGCAGAATTTCCCGGAAGTTCAGGTGATTGGCGGCAATATCGCGACCTCGGATGCGGCCATTGCCCTGGCGGATGCCGGCGCGGACGCCGTGAAGGTCGGCATTGGTCCCGGGTCCATCTGTACTACCCGTATTGTTGCGGGCATCGGCGTGCCCCAGATTTCGGCAGTATCCAATGTTGCGGCTGCGCTCAAGGATCGCGGTGTTCCGCTGATCGCCGACGGTGGCGTGCGGTTCTCCGGTGATATTGCCAAGGCGATTGCCGCTGGCGCCCACAGTGTCATGATTGGCAGCCTGCTCGCGGGCACAGACGAAGCACCGGGCGAAGTTGAGCTGTACCAGGGCCGGAGCTACAAAGCCTACCGCGGTATGGGCTCCCTGGGTGCCATGGGGCAGGGGTCCAGTGACCGCTACTTCCAGGATGCCAGCAAAGGCATCGAAAAGCTGGTGCCGGAAGGTATCGAAGGCCGTGTTGCCTGCAAGGGCCCGATGCGCAACATCGTTCACCAGTTGATGGGCGGTCTCCGGGCATCCATGGGTTACACCGGTAGCGCCACCATGGAAGAAATGCGCACCAAGCCCGAATTTGTCCGCATTACCAACGCGGGTATGCGTGAGAGTCACGTCCACGATGTGACGATCACCAAGGAAGCCCCCAACTATCGCATCGGTTAATCAACGTACCTGACTGAACGCGGCTCCCATCGAGCCGCGTTGTTTCTTCCTGATCCGAGGATTTCATGGCCCAGAACATTCATGACCACCGCATCCTGATTCTTGATTTCGGTTCCCAGTACACCCAGCTCATTGCCCGGCGTGTCCGGGAGATCGGCGTCTATTGTGAGATCAAGGCGTTCGACATTACCGATGAAGAGCTGGAGGCATTTCGCCCCAAGGGCATTGTGCTTGCCGGTGGCCCGGAGTCAGTCACGCAGTTGGGCGGCCCGCGGGCGCCGGAAGGGCTGTTCGAACGCGGTATCCCGGTTCTGGGAATATGCTACGGCATGCAGACCATGGCCGAGCAGCTCGGCGGCCGGGTGGCCAGTTCCGACAAGCGTGAGTTTGGCTACGCGCAGGTCAAGGTCCGTGCCAAGGGGCCTCTGCTTCAGGACATAACGGATCACCTGACCGCCACAGGCGAGTCCCTCCTGGACGTCTGGATGAGCCATGGCGATAAAGTGGTAGGTCTGCCCGAAGGTTTTGAGCTGCTGGCCTCCACAGAGAGCGCGCCGATTGCGGCAATGCAGGATCTGAGTCGAAACCTTTACGGTGTTCAGTTCCATCCGGAAGTGACTCACACCCTGCAGGGTAAGCGTATTCTCGAGCACTTTGTGCTGGACATCTGCGGGTGCGAGGCGCTCTGGACCCCGGCGAAGATCGTCGATGATGCAGTCAGACAGATTCGGGAGCAGGTCGGTAACGACAAGGTCCTGTTGGGTCTGTCCGGGGGCGTGGACTCATCCGTGACCGCCGCGCTGCTTCACAAGGCGATCGGTGATCAGCTGACCTGTGTGTTCGTGGATAACGGCCTTCTTCGTCTGCACGAAGGCGACCAGGTTATGGACATGTTCGCCAGCAACATGGGTGTGAAGGTTATCCGTGTGGATGCCGAGGACCTGTTCCTGTCCAAGCTCAAGGGCGTGGATGATCCGGAGCAGAAGCGGAAAATCATCGGGAATACGTTCATCGATGTTTTCGACGACGAAGCGGCGAACATCAAGGACGTCAACTGGCTGGCTCAGGGAACCATCTATCCCGATGTCATCGAGTCGGCAGCATCCAAGACCGGCAAGGCCCATGTGATCAAGTCTCACCACAACGTTGGTGGCCTGCCGGAAACCATGAAGATGAAGCTCGTGGAACCGCTCCGGGAGCTGTTCAAGGACGAGGTTCGTCGCATTGGCCTGGAGCTCGGGCTCCCCTACGACATGGTGTATCGTCACCCATTCCCGGGTCCCGGACTGGGGGTCCGCATCCTGGGCGAAGTCCGTAAGGAATATGCGGATATCCTGCGCCGGGCGGATGCCATCTTCCTGGAGGAGCTGCATCGGGCGGATCTTTACCACAAGACCAGCCAGGCGTTTGCCGTGTTCCTGCCGGTGAAATCGGTAGGGGTGGTGGGCGACCAGCGCCGGTATGAATACGTGGTGGCTCTCCGCGCCGTCGAAACCGTGGATTTCATGACGGCGCGTTGGGCACATTTGCCGTATGACCTGCTTGAGAAAGTGTCCAACCGGATCATCAATGAGATCACCGGCGTGTCTCGTGTGACTTACGACATTTCATCCAAGCCACCGGCAACCATCGAGTGGGAATGATTCGTCGCTGATCCGGGACATGGCAGACACTCTCAGTGAAGACGAACAATGGATGGCGCGGGCGCTCGAGCTCGCCGGCCATGCGCGGCGCCAGGACGAGGTGCCGGTGGGTGCCGTTGTTGTTCTTGACGGCCGTGAAATAGGAGCAGGCTACAATGCTCCGATCAGTAGCTGCGATCCGACCGCTCACGCCGAGATACGGGCATTGCGGGATGCTGCGGCTCGGGTGGGAAATTACCGCCTTGCCGGGGCGACGCTTTACGTAACGCTGGAGCCTTGTACGATGTGCGTAGGCGCCATTGTCCATGGCCGGATCAGCCGGTTGGTCTATGGTGCCGTTGAGCCAAAGGCGGGAGCCGTCGAGTCGGCCCGTCGCACGCTCGAGGAACCTCACCTCAACTGGTCGGTGGTGGCCACGGGCGGTGTACTTGGCGAACGCTGCGGTAACATGATCAGCGATTTTTTCAGTCGACGTCGCGAAGATATCCGGCGCAGACGCCAGTCATCTTCAGGGAAGGAGTAATCGGTACCATGAAAGTCCTTGTTACAGGTGGAGCCGGCTATATCGGCAGTCATGTGGTTCGTCAACTGGATCGGGCGGGCCACGATATTGTGGTGTTTGATAACCTCTCGACAGGTTACCGTTGGGCGGTCACGGCCGGAGAGCTGGTCGTGGGGGACCTGGCGGATGAGGGCGCCATTGATGCGCTGTTCTCGGCCCACGACTTCGACGCCGTCCTGCATTTCGCGGCCCATATTGTGGTGCCGGAATCGGTATCCAATCCTCTGAAGTATTACAGCAACAACACCCGGAATACCCTGAACCTTCTGAAAGCAGTGGAAAAGCACCGGGTTCCCTACATGGTGTTTTCGTCCACTGCGGCAGTATACGGGATGCCGGATCAGCAGGTGCTGACCGAAGACCTTCCACTGGCGCCGATCAACCCGTACGGCGCGTCCAAGATGATGAGTGAGCGGATGATCATGGATCTGTCCGCCGCCTCCTCTCTGAAACACGTGATCCTCCGCTATTTCAACGTTGCTGGCGCCAATCCAGACGGCTTGCTGGGCCAGGCCACGCCGGATGCCACTCACCTCATCAAGGTGGCCTGTGAATGCGTCACCGGGCAGAGAGAGGGGATGAGTGTATTCGGTACCGACTACGACACCCGGGATGGCACCTGCGTTCGTGACTACATCCACGTGGAGGACCTGGCGAAGGCACACGTGATGGCGCTCGACTACATGGCCGCCGGCGGCGACTCGAAAGTGCTCAACTGCGGCTATGGCCGGGGCTTTACCGTCCGTGAGGTGATTGATGTCGTCAAGCGGCTCTCGGGCAAGGATTTTCCGGTTGCAGAAACGGGCCGGCGGGCAGGGGATCCCGAGGCGTTGATGGCGGACAATACCCGCATTCGCGAGGTACTTGGCTGGGTGCCGGATTACGACGACCTCGAGACGATTGTTCGCACCGCACTGGACTGGGAAGCCGTTTGGCAGAAGAAAAAGGCCGCCGGCTCTGACTGAATTTCAATCATTGACCATTTAACGGATAACGGGATAGCAATCCATGAAAATCACGATTTTTGGTACTGGGTATGTTGGACTGGTCACCGGGGCATGCCTGGCGGATGTTGGTCACGACGTGCTCTGTATGGACGTGGACCAGAACAAGATTGAAAAGCTCAAGAACGGACACATCCCGATCTATGAGCCGGGGCTTGAGGATATCGTCAAGCACACGGTCGAGGCCGGCCGTCTCGCATTCACGACCGATACCGAAGAAGCGGTCAGGCACGGTGCGCTGCAGTTCATCGCGGTTGGGACGCCTCCGGATGAAGACGGCTCTGCCGATCTCCAGTATGTGCTGGCGGTTGCCAAGTCCATTGGCCAGTACATGGAGGAATACAAGGTCATCGTCGACAAGTCCACGGTGCCTGTCGGTACCGGTGACAAGGTCAAGGCTGCCGTGCAGGCACAACTTGATCACCGGAATCTGGAACTCGACTTCGACGTCGTTTCCAACCCCGAGTTTCTGAAAGAAGGCGCCGCCATCAACGACTTCATGAAGCCGGACCGGATCGTTGTCGGCACTGACAGCGAAAAGGCAACGGAGGTTCTGAGGGAAGTCTATTATCCGTTTAACCGCAACCACGACCGGATGATCTTCATGGACATCCGCTCGGCGGAGCTGACCAAGTACGCTGCCAACTCCCTGTTGGCCACCAAGATCAGTTTCATGAACGAAATTGCCAACCTGGCAGAGCGGCTGGGCGCGGATATCGAGGCGGTCCGTCGCGGCATCGGCTCCGATCCGCGTATTGGCTACCACTTCATCTACCCGGGATGCGGTTACGGTGGCTCCTGCTTCCCCAAAGACGTCCAGGCCCTTGCCCGCACGGCCCGGGACTGTGATTACGAGGCCCGGCTGCTGAACGCGGTCGAAGCCGTCAACTACGCCCAGAAGCACGTGCTGTTCGACAAGGTGAGCCACTATTTCGAGGGCAAGCTTGAGGGCAAGGTTGTGGCACTTTGGGGGCTGGCGTTCAAGCCCAACACCGACGATATGCGCGAAGCGTCTTCCCGCACCCTGATGGAAGATCTCTGGAAGGCCGGCGCCTCGGTCCAGGCCTTTGATCCGGAAGCCATGGAGGAAACCCAGCGAATCTATGGTGACCAGGCCGGCCTGACCCTTTGCGGAACCAAGGAGCAGGCACTGAAAGGCGCCGATGTCCTGGTGATCTGCACGGAGTGGAAAGAATTCCGTTCTCCGGATTTTGCGGCTGTGTCAGCGGCCCTGAAAGAGCCGGTGGTTTTCGATGGCCGCAACCTCTACGAACCCGAGATGCTCGAACGCCATGGGCTGATCTACTATGCCATTGGCCGCGGTCGCAACCAGTTTCATTCCGCGGTCTGAATGATGGGAGAAGGGTTCGTCATTCATGAACGGCTGGCCGCGGATACGATACTCCTCGGCCACAGCCGTCTGTGTGAGGTCCGGTTGATGAATGAATCGACCTGGCCCTGGGTTCTTCTGGTGCCCGCAAGCCCGGACATTCGCGAGATCTATGAGTTGTCCGAGGAGCAGCAGCTTCGATTGATGATGGAGTCTTCACGGCTCAGCCGCGGGATGATGGATGCATTCTCCGGTGACAAAATGAACGTCGCCGCTCTCGGCAACATGGTGCCTCAACTCCATATCCATCATATCGTTCGCTACTGCTCTGACCCTGCGTGGCCCGGGCCTGTCTGGGGTACCCGGGCGCCGACGCCTTACACTCCTGACGAGCTCGACCGGTTTCGGGCCCGGATGTCTCCGATCCTGAAAACGCTCGCCTAAATCCGTCCTTCCGGACGGATTTATCCTTGTGGGCCAAAAAAACATGAACGTCAGTTCAGCAAATTGAACCCTCAACGAATTCAGTACGATAACTCTCGAGTGTGACGTACGTCACAAAAACACGCTAACAAGAAGAGTGATCGTATGAACTCAAAAGTGAGGGTAGAGGCCTTTTCCGAGAACCTATCCAAAGTGCCTGAGGGAACGGTATTTCCGGAATCCGATCATGGTCTGGTGCGTTATCGGTATTTTTCCCTGGGAATGCTTGGGGCAACCATTCGGACGGAAGACGGCGAAGATGCCTTCTGTCGGGGTGAAGTCCTGGACTTCGACCGGGACGGTGCCGCGCTGGTTATGGCGGATTCTGCTGTTGGTGTGGACGATCGAATCCGGGTTTGCGTGGAGCCGCTGGACGAACCGGAGGGCGGCACAGAGATTGACTCGCTGAACGCTGTGCTGGCACGGGTGTGTTACGTCACCGCCCTGGAGAAGGCTTTCCGGGTCGGAATTGAATTTCTTTACCCCCGGCAACCGGAGCAGGCCTGGGATATGCTCGGTAAAGCCAGAGCGATTGAGGCGTTGCTGGCGGATAAGGAATCCGGGTTGATTGCCAGGCGAGGCGCGCCGGAAAACTATGTCACCGGCGGTCGCATCCGGTTCGACTGAACGTCTGGTTTTCCCGCTCGGGTTACGCCCGAGCAGCAAGGGCCTGTGAGCCCACCAGAATCATTCTGAGTTCGGTCTTGAGCTTGGCTTTGAGCTCCTCCCGTTCCCGGGCAGTGGCGTCGAGTGCTTCGGCGCCCTGGTTGAACACCAGGGTGACCATGGCTTCGGCCACGACCCTCGCGTCCGAGAGGGGCTTGTTCTGTTCGTCGGCGAATCGGCGCAGGTCGTCGGCGAGTTCAGTGACAAAGTGATCGATCTCTGCCTTGACCGCCGTCCGGAACGGTTTCGACACCCCGGTCCGTTCCCTGAGCATCAGGCGGAAAAGGTTCGCGTTGTTGCCCAGGTATTCCATGAACGTATCCACGGAGGTCGAGATAGCGCTGCCATCCCGGGCAATGCGTTTTCTCGCCTGGCGCATCAGTTGGCGCAGAGCCACGCCCCCCTCATCGACCAGGGCCAGACCCAGCTCATCCAGTTCTGCAAAATGTCGGTAGAACGACGTGGGGGCAATGCCTGCCTCCCGGGCGACTTCCCTCAGGCTAAGGCTGCCGAACCCTCGATCGGCACTGAGTTGGGCCAGGGCGGCGTCCATCAGCGCACGTCGTGTTCGCAGTTTCTGTTCTGCTCTGGTTGACAAAGTCCGGCTCCGTATACTGCTGAAAGCCCGCATTCTAGCCCCCCGCCAGGACAGAGTCACCCGAACGCGGGAAATGCGAGGAAACACGCCTGATTTTCAAGGCCATTGTGTTTATAATGGGCGGCTTTTCGAACACGCATCTTATTGCACATTTCAGAAACTACGGGAACCGGTATGCGCAGTCATTATTGCGGTGGGATCAACGAATCCCACATCGATCAGGAAGTCACGCTTTGCGGGTGGGTCCACCGTCGTCGTGACCATGGTGGGGTTATTTTCCTGGATCTGCGGGATCGGGACGGTATGTCACAGGTGGTGGTGGATCCCGACACCCCCGAGAGTTTTTCGCTGGCGGAAAAGGTTCGCAGCGAATTCGTGATCAAGGTTACCGGCAGGGTCCGTCGTCGTCCCGCCGGAACCGAGAACAACAACATGCCCACGGGTCAGGTCGAACTGCTTGGCAAGCAGCTGGAGATCCTGAACGCGGCCGCTACGCCGCCGTTCCCGCTGGACGAGCATGTTGATGTCGGCGAGGACGTTCGACTCCGTTACCGGTTTGTGGACCTGCGACGTCCTGAAATGATCAACCGCCTGCGGTTCCGTTCGCGGGTGACCAGCTATATCCGCAACTTCCTGGACAGCAACGGCTTCATGGATGTGGAGACGCCGATCCTGACGCGTGCCACGCCGGAAGGCGCCCGGGATTACCTGGTGCCGAGCCGAACCCATGAAGGATCGTTCTTTGCGCTGCCGCAATCACCGCAATTGTTCAAGCAGCTGCTGATGGTGTCCGGCGTCGACCGGTATTACCAGATTGCCAAGTGTTTCCGGGACGAGGATCTGCGCGCGGATCGCCAGCCGGAATTCACCCAGGTGGATATCGAGGCCTCCTTCGTCGACGAAGAGATCCTGATGTCACTGAACGAGAACATGGTGCGATCCCTGTTCAAGGATGTGCTCGATGTGGAGCTGCCGGAATTCCCGCGTATGCCGCATTCCGAGGCCATGCAGCGTTTCGGCAGTGACAAGCCGGACCTCCGTATCCCCCTGGAACTGGTGGATGTTAACGACCTGGTTGCCGATGTGGACTTCAAGGTTTTCGCCGGCCCGGCGAAAGACCCGAAAGGTCGTGTTGCCGCTCTGCGGGTACCGAAAGGTGGCGAGCTGACCCGGAAGCAGATCGATGACTATACGAAGTTCGTAGGCATCTATGGCGCAAAAGGTCTGGCCTACATCAAGGTCAATGAATTGGCCAAAGGGGTCGAGGGGCTCCAGTCTCCGATCATCAAGTTCCTCGGCGACGACGTGGCACAGGCCATCATGGAGCGCGTGGGCGCGGAAGACGGCGACATCGTTTTCTTTGGTGCCGACAAGACCACTGTGGTGAACGAAGCCCTTGGCGCACTTCGTGTGAAACTGGGGCACGACCTGAACATGCTGACGTCGGAGTGGGCGCCGCTGTGGGTTGTGGATTTCCCGATGTTCGAAGAAACACCGGATGGTGGCCTGACCGCTATCCATCACCCGTTCACGGCTCCCTCATGCACGCCGGAAGAGCTGGCTGCAGATCCCGCCAACGCACTGTCCCGCGCCTATGACATGGTACTCAATGGTACCGAGCTGGGCGGTGGGTCGATCCGTATCCATGATGAGAACATGCAGCAGGCGGTGTTCCGCATTCTGGGTATTGGCGAGGAAGAGGCCCGGGCCAAGTTCGGCTTCCTGCTGGATGCCCTGAAGTTCGGTTGTCCTCCGCACGGCGGCCTGGCCTTTGGTCTGGACCGCCTGGTCATGCTGATGACTGGTGCCTCCTCCATTCGGGATGTCATCGCCTTCCCGAAAACCCAGAGTGCCACCTGTCTGATGACCCAGGCGCCGGGAGAGGTAGACGAGAAGCAGTTGCGTGAACTGCACATTCGTCTGCGTCGTTCTGCAAAGCCGGTTGAGGGCAACAAGGCCGAGGGTAGCGAGTAAATTCTGACAAGTCGGGGGCGGGCCTTTGGCCCGCTCTCCGGACGATGGACGGAGGATTGGTATGGCTGGTCATAGTAAATGGGCCAACATCAAGCATCGCAAGGCGGCACAGGACGCCAAGCGCGGCAAGATCTTCACCAAAATCATCCGGGAGCTGACCGTTGCCGCCCGCCTGGGCGGTGGTGATCCCAACGACAATCCCCGGTTGCGGGCGGTTGTCGACAAGGCTCTGACGGCCAACATGAAAAAGGACACCATTGAGCGGGCCATTGAGCGCGGCGCCGGTGGTGGCGATGACAGCAACTACGAGGAGCTCACCTACGAGGGATATGGCCCGGGCGGTGTGGCTATCTTCGTGGAAGTGATGACAGACAACAAGAACCGGACGGTGGCTGAGGTCCGTCACGCATTCAACAAGTTCGGTGGCAATCTCGGGACCGACGGGTCGGTGGCCTACCTGTTTACCAAACAGGGGATCATCAGCTACAGCCCGGAGGTCGATGGCGACCGGTTGATGGAAGCGGCACTGGAGGCCGGGGCAGAGGATCTGCAGGAGCAAAGCGACGGTTCCTATGAAATCGTCACCACGCCGGAAGAATACCTGGATGTGAAAGAGTCCCTGGTCGGGACAGGTCTGACACCGGACAATTCCGAGGTCACCATGGTGCCTGCCACCCGGGTTGAACTCGATCGTGACGGGGCCGAGACCATCCTCAAGCTGATCGACATGCTGGAGGATCTGGACGACGTCCAGAATGTCTACCACAACGCGGACATTTCCGCTGAGATCATGGAATCCCTCTGATGACCGGGGCCCGCTGACGTGGCGATCATTCTCGGAGTGGATCCCGGATCCCGGATAACCGGTTACGGGATCATTCGCGCCGAAGGCCGACACATCGAATACATCGACAGTGGCTGCATCCGCGTGGGCGACAAGCCCATGGCCCAGCGACTTCAGTCCATCTTCCACAGCCTTGCCACCCTGATCGGAGAGTACCGACCGGAGGAATTCGCCATTGAACAGGTTTTCATGGCGCGCAATCCGGATTCGGCTCTCAAGCTCGGTCAGGCCCGCGGCGCGGCGATTGTCAGTGCCGCCAACAGTGGCCTTGCCGTTCACGAATACTCCGCGCGCCAGGTCAAGCAGGCGGTGGTGGGAAAGGGCAGTGCCGACAAATCCCAGGTCCAGCACATGGTTCAGGCCCTGCTGTCGTTGTCCCGTAAACCCCAGGCCGATGCGGCCGACGCACTCGCCATTGCCCTGTGTCACGCGCACATGAGCCAGAGTGTACTCAAGGTTGCGGCCTCCGGTGGGAAGGTCCGCAGTGGCCGGGTCCGACAACAATGACCGGCTCGCCGGAGCCAACAGGAGAATCCGTTGATTGGTCGAATTAGAGGCAGTCTGATTGAAAAGAGCCCGGGCCACGCCCTGGTGGAGTGTGGCGGACTGGGTTACGAAATCGACATCCCCTACACCGCTTTTTTCCACCTGCCGGAAACTGGCCAGGAAGTTACCCTGCATACCCATTTTGCCGTGCGGGAAGATGCCCAGAGCCTCTATGGCTTTGCCTCGCGCCTTGATCGGGATCTTTTCCGGTTGTTAATCAAGGTCAATGGCGTTGGGCCAAAACTCGCCGTGGGTATCCTGTCCGGCCTGGATGCCCAGCAGTTCATTCGCTGTGTGGAGGCCAGGGACGTCAATGCGTTGGTAAAACTTCCGGGCGTGGGCAAGAAGACCGCCGAGCGGCTACTGATTGAAATGGCCGACCGGATCGGGCAACTTGAAGGTCAGTTCACGCCCTCGACGGCAGCGATCACTGTGCCCGGCGACGCTGCCGCGGCACAGGCCGCAGTTGGGCCCGATCCCAGGGACGAGGCCGAAGAAGCCCTGATTGCGCTGGGGTACAAACCTCAGGAGGCTGCAAAGGCGGTCAGTAAGGTTGCGGAAGAGGGAATGAACAGCCAGACCCTGATCCGTCTGGCTCTCCGGAGCATGATCCCCACTCCCTGAGAGGGGCGTGGTGTGTGTCGGCGATGGCAACCTGTAGATAGCGTAACGTGACAGTGAATAGTCCGTTTGTACAATTGGCCCAACACGCGAGAAGGCCCGTCGTGCAGACAGGAAGTTGAATCCCACAATTCGGGTGATGAGATGATTGAGTCCGACCGACTGATTTCAGGCAAGGCCGGAGAGTACGAAGAAGTCCAGGACCGGGCGATCAGGCCGACGCTGCTGACTGAGTATGTCGGCCAACCGTCCGTCCGGGAGCAGATGGAGATTTTTTATCTCTGCGGCGCGGGGTCGGCAGGAAGCGCTGGATCATGTGCTCATTTTCGGTCCTCCCGGTCTCGGCAAGACGACACTTGCCAATATCATCGCCAACGAAATGGGGGTGGCGATCAAGACCACTTCCGGCCCGGTGTTGGAAAAGGCCGGAGACCTGGCTGCGATGCTGACCAATCTGGAAGAGGGCGACGTCCTTTTCATTGATGAGATCCATCGCCTGAGTGCCGCTGTCGAAGAAGTCCTCTATCCGGCGATGGAAGACTATCAGCTGGATATCATGATCGGTGAAGGCCCTGCGGCACGCTCGATCAAACTGGACCTGCCGCCGTTCACTCTGGTCGGCGCCACGACCCGAGCGGGTCTGCTGACATCTCCACTGCGGGATCGTTTCGGGATTGTCCAGCGTCTGGAGTTTTACAACACACGGGATCTGACCGATATCATCGTCCGCTCCGCACGGCTGTCCTCCGTGGCCGTGGATCAGGAAGGTGCGTTCGAGATTGCCCGTCGTTCCCGCGGTACGCCGCGGATTGCCAATCGCCTGCTTCGGCGGGTCCGGGATTTCGCCGAGGTCCGGTCCAATGGCCACATCAGCGCGGAAATTGCCGATCAGGCGTTGAACATGCTCAAGGTCGACAACCTGGGGTTCGATCATATGGATCGACGGTTGTTGCTCGCGATGATTGAAAAATTTGATGGCGGCCCGGTCGGCGTTGAGAGCCTGGCGGCGGCCATCAGCGAAGAGCGGGGCACCATCGAGGATGTTCTGGAACCGTTCCTCATACAGCAGGGTTTCATGATCCGGACACCTCGCGGACGTATGGTGACCTCCAATGCGTATCAGCACTTTGGCGTGGTCCCGCCAAAATCGGAAACCGAGGGAGATCTTTTTGACTGAGGTAACCGGTACGAACCGTTTCGAACTGCCCGTCCGGGTCTATATCGAGGATACCGACGCCGGAGGGATCGTTTTCCATGCCCGTTACCTGCACTATATGGAGCGGGCAAGGACAGAATGGGTTCGAAGCTGCGGTGTTGGACTGAGGGCCGGGCTGGCGGACAACATCAGCTACGTGGTGCAGAAACTGACGATTCACTACGCGGCCCCCGCAAAACTGGACGATCAGCTGACGGTGACGGCCGAGCCCGTAGCGTTCGGGCGGGTGTGGATGGATTTCAGGCAACGTGTCTGGCGTAAGGGTGAGCGCAAACCTCTTTGTGAAGCCGAGGTTCGTGTTGCGTGTGTTGCGCTTGATTCGGGACGCCCGAGACGGTTACCCGACAATATGCAGGATCTGTTGAGACGGAATGTCCCGGATCCGGACCCAATCAATAAAAGTATCCAGGAGTAAAAGGTGGATTCAGAAGTAACAGTCTGGAGTCTCGTTACAAACGCCGGTGCACTGGTTCAGCTGGTGATGCTGTTGCTGCTATCGGCCTCGGTGATTTCCTGGGCCTTGATTTTCCAGCGCCTGAAGGTCTTCAAGAAAGCGCGCCAGGCCCAGTTGGCGTTTGAGGAGCGTTTCTGGTCTGGTATGGATCTGGGGCAACTCTACCGGGAGGTCAATGCGGATCCGACGCCGTTTTCCGGCCTGGAATCGGTATTCCGGGCAGGTTTCAAGGAGTTCTCGCGGCTGCGGCAGCAGAGTCGGGATGCGGATGCGGTGATGGACGGCACCCAGCGAGCCATGAGAGTGGCGTTTTCCCGCGAGCAGGAACGGCTGGAAATGCACCTGCCGTTCCTGGCAACGGTGGGGTCCACCAGTCCTTATGTCGGTCTGTTCGGGACCGTCTGGGGCATCATGAATTCCTTCATGGGGCTGGCCCAGGTGCAGCAGGCGACGCTCGCCACCGTGGCGCCGGGTATTTCCGAGGCACTGATTGCAACCGCTATGGGTCTGTTTGCTGCGATCCCGGCGGTGATTGCCTATAACCGGTTTGCCGCCAAGTCCGATGCGCTGCTGAAAAACTATGAAACCTTTGCGGAAGAGTTTTCCAGCATTCTGCATCGTCGGGTGCACAGCAGCGAGCAGGGCACTGCGTGATGCCGGTTGATCACCAAGGGAGTCTGCCGTCATGAAAGGCATGGGAATGATGCCGCAGCAGCGGCGTAAGCCAATGTCAGAAATCAATGTCGTTCCGTACATCGACGTCATGTTGGTGCTGTTGGTGATTTTTATGGTCACGGCGCCCATGCTGACTCAGGGCGTTAAAGTGGATCTGCCAGAGACCGCTTCGCATCCGATCCAGCCTGACAAGGATGTGGAATCCATCGTCGTATCGGTCGATTCCAACGGAGCCTATTATCTCGACGTGGGAGACAAAAGCAGCGACCCGATGGGGTTGCCGGAACTGCGCCAGCAGGTGTCCAAGATTCTCTCTCAAAGAAGCAGCAGCGAGATTCTGGTTCGCGGTGATGAGCACGTTGAATACGGGACGGTCGTGCGGTTGATGGCGGAGCTTCAGAACGCCGGTGCTGCCAGCATTGGCCTGATCACCGAAACGCCTTCGGACAAGAAATGAGCGTGACGCGGGTGAGGCTGTTGTGACGAATCGGGAGCCAAGAGTAAGCAGTACCGGTACGCCGCCCTGGAAGTCACCCGTTGTGATGTCGGTGGCGCTGCACCTGGTGATCATCGTGATCGCGATTGTCGGCTGGTCCTGGATGGATTCACCGCCGGAGCCGCCGCCCCGGAGTATTTCGGCCCGGCTGATTGCGCCTCAGCCCGAGCCCAGTCCAGTGGTGGAACCGCAGGATCAGGCAGAACGTGAAAAGCAGAAGCGCCTGGAGGACGAAAAGCGTAAGCAGGCAGAGCAGGCGCGTAAGCAGGAAGAAGCACGGAAGATAGCCGAGCAGAAGGCGCGTGAGGAGAAGGCTCGCCAGCAGGCGGAGGCCGAGCGAAAGAAACAGGAAGCGCTGGCCCGCGAAAAGGCGGCGAAGGCCAAAGAGGCGGCCCGCCAAAAGGCAGAAGCAGAGGCGAAAGCCCGGGCGCAGGCCAAGGCAGAAGAAGAGCGGAAGCGCCAGGAAGAGGCCAGGCGTAAGGCGGAAGAAGAGAAGCGGCGCCTGGAGGCGCAGCGCAAGAAAGAAGAGGCGGAACGCAAGAAGCGGGAGGAAGAGGCCCGGAAAGCAGCCGAGCAGAAACGGCTGGAAGCGGAGCGTCGCCTGAGAGAGCAGCAATTGGAGGCCCTGGCTGACGAGGCGCGGAAGGCGAAAGAGGCGGAAGCGCTGAAACAGCAACAGGCAGCTGCGGCCAAGGCGCGCGAAGCCCAGATGTTGTCGGAGAGTGAGAAGTATCAGGCGTTGATCCGGGAACGCCTCAGTCAGGCCTGGTATCCACCTTCGTCCGCCACCGAGGAAATGACCGCCAGGCTTCAGATTACCTTGTTGCCCACCGGTGAGCTTGCGAGCGTTAAACTGGTGAGCAGTAGCGGCAACACCGCGTTTGATAACTCCGCGCTGAGTGCCGTTCGGTCCTTGAACCGGTATCCCATTCCGGATGACCGTGACACGTTTGAACGGTATTTCAGGCAGTTCACAATCGAATTCAACCCCCGCAGGTTGAAATGAGGAAGCAGGAACTATCATGAGACAGCGGACCCGGACCACGTCGCGACACGCCTTTCTGGCGGTCGTGATCGCCATGACGGCATTGGTGAACAGTGCCCATGCGGAATTGCTGATCCGAATCACAGAGGGCGCCGATTCGGCCGTCCCCATTGCAGTAGTGCCATTCTCCGAGAGCGGCACCATGCCCGCCGGGGACAAGGTCAGTCGTATCGTGCAGGACGATCTCACCATGAGTGGCGAGTTCCGCCCGCTGCCGCCGGAAAAAATGTTGAGCCTCCCGTCCAGAAGGGAGGATGTGTATTTCCGGGACTGGCGCATGCTGGGTCAGCGGTATGTTCTGGTGGGCGAGCTGAAGCGCAGTGCCGATCGCGTATCCGCCCGTTATGAATTGTTCGATGTGAATCGACAGGAGCGAATCCTGGGTGAAACCGCGAGTGCGTCGGTCAACAGCCTGAGGACACTGGGCCATCACATCAGTGACAAGGTGTATGAGGCGATCACGGGCGTGAAAGGGGCGTTTTCGACCCGGCTCGCCTATATCACCCGTGATACCTTCAAGGGCAAGCCCCGTTACCGGCTACAGGTCAGTGATGTGGACGGCAAGCGTGCCCGTATCCGCCTGGAGAGCCAGGAGCCGATCCTGTCGCCGGCCTGGTCCCCGGATGGCAAGAAACTCGCCTATGTCTCGTTCGAGACCGGCAAGCCAGTGATTTTTGTTCATGAGCTGGCAACCGGAAAGCGTACCAAAGTGGCGGATTTCCCGGGCCTCAATTCGGCCCCCGCCTGGTCCGATGACGGGCGCTCTTTGCTGATGACCCTTTCCAAGGATGGTAACGCCGAAATTTACCGGATGGATCTGGCAAGCGGGAAGCTGACCAAATTGACTGACCACTGGGCGATTGATACCGAGGCAGTGTACGACCATACCGGTCAGGGCATTTTCTTTACGTCTGACCGTTCCGGCGGACCCCAGATCTATCACATGGACAGCCTCAACGCCGAACCCCGTCGGATTACCTTCGGCAGCCGTTACAACGCTCGTCCGAGGCCGGATAATGAGGGGCGATTCGTGTATTACGTGCACCAGCGAAACAGCGCGTTTCATATTGCACGCACAAACCTGAAAACCGGGGAGGAAACCATTCTGACCCGTACATCGTCTGATGAGTCACCAAGCATTTCGCCCAACGGTCGGATGCTGATCTATGCGACCAAGCAGGGAGACAACAGTGTGTTGACTGTTATCTCTGCCGATGGCGGCGCGGCATACAGTCTGCCGGCCTCCGAGGGCGATGTTCGTGAACCGGCCTGGGGTCCCATTGTGAACTGATGGGCCTCAGGCATGACCGTTTTATCCCAAACCAACGTAAGGAAATGATCATGAATCTTTCGACACAAACCAAGGCGTTCGCACTGCTTCTGTCCGTAGGACTGTTTGCCGGTTGTAGCACCACGGGCGAAACCATGGACGAGGGTGGAGCCGGCACCGGATCCGACGTCTCCGCCATCGACCAGGAAGGTGGCTCCACCGTCTACGGTGGTGGTGACGAGGGCGGTGTTTCTTCTTCCGGCCTTACCGATGAAGAGAAGCAGGCCGCGGAAGAGCAGGCCAAGCAGGCGGCCCTGCGTGAAATCACCACCTTCTACTTCGATTTTGATACCTCCGAGATCAAGCCCGAGGCCCGTGAAGTGCTGGTTGCCCATGCCAAGTACCTGGCGTCGCACCCGCAGCAGGACGTGCGCCTGGAAGGTCATGCTGATGAGCGTGGCACCAAGGAGTACAACCTGGCCCTGGGCGAGCGTCGTGCCAATGCCGTCAAGCGCTTCCTGATTGTGAACGGCGCTTCACGTGGCCAGATTGAAACCGTAAGCTATGGTGAGGAAAAGCCGGCGGTGATGGGTTCCAATGAAAGTGCCTGGGCCCAGAACCGTCGGGTTGAACTGGTATTCAAATAAGACCTTCTGACCCAACATCAGGTGTGCCCATGAGAAACCGACTCATGGCGCCTCTGCTGATGTCGCTTGCCTTTTGGCAAGCGGCACCGGCTCTGGCGCAGTCCTCGACCCCGGCGTTCCAGACCAACGCCTCTGAAGCCCAGCGAAAGGCGTCGAACAACCAGGCCTCGGCCGAGCTGTTCTATATGATTCAGCAGCTGCAGGATGACGTTCGCCGGTTGCAAGGCAAAGTCGAGGAGCAGCAGCATTTGATCGAACGCCTCCAGAAGCAGGGTCGGGATCGTTACATCGATCTGGATCAGCGCATTCTGGACCTTTCCAAAAAGACGGAAAGCGCATCGCAGCCGGCGGCCACTGGAGCGTCCGGTGAAACCGAAGGCGGTGGCGGGGCGATTGAGACCCGTCAGTATCGGCAGCCAGGCGATGAGGAACAGAAAGCCTACAACGAGATTCTGGACCTCATCCGGAATCAGAAGAAGTACGATCAGGCGATCAACCGGTTGTACGAATTTATCGACAAGTACCCCGAGGGTGACCTGACGGTTAACGCCTATTACTGGTTGGGCGAGGTGTATCTGGTGAAGCCTCAGCTCGAGCAGGCCAAACAGGCGTTCACCATTGTCGCAACCCGATATCCGGATCACCGCAAGGCGCCTGATGCCGTCTATAAGCTGGGCGTGACGCTGGACCGGATGGGAGATTCCGAAGCCGCCAAGCGTCGCATGCAAAGCGTCCTTGATAATTATCCCAAGAGTAGTGCTGCCGATCTCGCCCGGAAGTTCCTGTCCTCTGCAAGCGGTTAAAACGGCGGGAGAAAAAAATCCGATGAATCCCCAGAAAAGGGGTTGATCACGGAAAAAATATCAGTACTATATGCGCCTCGCTTGGGTCGTTAGCTCAGTTGGTAGAGCAGTTGGCTTTTAACCAATTGGTCGAAGGTTCGAATCCTTCACGACCCACCAGATTCCGGCTACTGCCTTGTTGAGCGAAGACGGTAGCCATCAGGAAGCGTTAACGCCGTCAGGCCAAAGCGCACCTGAAAACCAGTCATGGGTCGTTAGCTCAGTTGGTAGAGCAGTTGGCTTTTAACCAATTGGTCGAAGGTTCGAATCCTTCACGACCCACCAAACTGACAGGACGTTTTTCGTCCTGGAAAAAAAGAGCCTTCGGGCTCTTTTTTTTTGCCTGTCCGCCCCAAACCTATGCACTGTGATGGACGTTTTCTCGTAACACCGTGTTGTGACGTTGCGATTGCAAATCCATGAAAACGTTGACTGAAGTGATATACTTCGGGGACTAACCCAACGCAGAGATACAGGAATGACACGAGCTGAAGACCGTATCCTTGTTCAGGAGCATCTCGCCCATGAGGCGGAGCCCAAGGCTCTGAGTGCCGGTGAGAAGGCTGAACTTGAATCCCGGATCAAAGAAGCACTTGAGGCCAGGGATGCCGTGCTCGTCGCTCACTACTACACGGATCCGGAAATCCAGCGACTGGCGGAAGAGACGGGTGGCTGCGTCGCCGACTCTCTCGAGATGGCCCGCTTTGGCAATCAGCATCCCGCCTCGACGGTTGTGGTGGCCGGTGTCCGCTTTATGGGAGAAACGGCTAAAATCCTCAACCCTGAGAAGCGCGTCCTCATGCCCACGCTTGAGGCGACCTGTTCTCTCGATGTCGGCTGTCCGGCCGATGAGTTCGCGGCTTTTTGCGACGAGCACCCGGACCGGACTGTTGTGGTGTATGCCAATACCTCTGCGGCGGTCAAGGCGCGGGCGGACTGGGTCGTTACCTCAAGCTGTGCCCAGGCCATCGTAGAGGACCTGGATGCCCGGGGAGAGAAAATCCTCTGGGCGCCGGACAAGCATCTGGGTCACTATGTCCAGAAAACGACCGGCGCGGATATGTTGCTCTGGGACGGCTCCTGTATCGTCCACGAGGAATTCAAATACCGTGGTCTGGAGGATCTCAAGGCCCTGTACCCGGACGCGGCCATTCTGGTGCACCCTGAATCTCCGGATGCAGTTGTTGAGATGGCTGATGTGGTGGGCTCCACCTCCCAGCTGATTCACGCGGTCCAGACCTTGCCCAATCAGGAATTGATCGTGGCCACGGATAACGGCATCTTCTACAAGATGCAGCAGCTGGCCCCCAACAAGACGTTGATCGAGGCACCCACTGCCGGCAATGGTGCGACCTGTCGAAGCTGTGCACATTGCCCGTGGATGGCGATGAATGGCCTTGAAAATCTGCTTCAGGCCATCGAAACGGGCAGGGACGAGGTTCAGGTCGACCCGGCCCTCCGTGAAAGGGCCCTGAAACCTCTTCAGCGAATGCTGGACTTCACTGCCAATATGAATCTCAAGGCGGCAGGAAACGCCTGATACCGGCGTTCAGCAGGCTCTCGTCAGCTCTCAGTATCGGAGTGCAGCTGGCGAGAGATTTCCGCCAGTCTTTCAGTCACTGCCTGACGCTGGGGTGAGCCCGCCGGAAGCTTCTCCTGCGCTTGGCGCAGTTGTCTTTGAGCGCTCTCAAGATCACCCATCAGTGCATCGTATTCGGCTCTCGCCCGGTGGACGCCCACAATGTTCCTGGCCATTCCCTCTGCTTCTGCGAGCCGCAGCCAGATCTGCTCCTGTTGGGGGAACCGCCTGCTGAGGTCCTTCAGCAAGTCGGCGGCAGCGGCGCCGTTGTCTTCTGCAAGGTTGGTGTTGGCCAGGGTAACGGAGATTGGGTAGTTTCCCGGATTCCGGAATAGGGCCTCTTTGAGCAGCGCTTTTGCCTGGTCGTGTTTTCCTTCATCGTTCAGGACCTGCGCAAGCGACACCTGAAAGGTGATGCGTCCCGGATTCTTGTCGAGGAGATCCCGCAAGATGGTTTCGGCCTTTTCCGGCTGATTGTTGGCCTGGTAGGCGACAGCCAGGCCGTATCGGATGGCGTGATATTTCCGGGCTTCGGGATGATCCAGGTAGGCCTTGAACGTTTCCACCGCAACTTCGGGGGAAGAGGCATAGTGCACCTGCATACGGCTTCGCATCAGGTGGTATTCCTGCCCCTCTTTTACATCCAGGTCGGGGTACTGCTCAGCCCGGTTACGGGTGTCAGCCACACGATTCTGCGTCAGTGGGTGAGTGGAGAGGTATTCCGGCACCTGATTTCCCTGGAGGCGATTCTGCTTCATCATGATTTCGAACATCTGGGGCATGCCGCGGGGATCCATACCGGCTGATGCCAGAATGTCCATGCCGATCCGGTCCGCCTCTTTCTCGTTAGCCCGGCTATAGGCAAGCATATTCTGTGCTGACAGGGCCTGGGTGCCGGCGATGGCGGCCAGGCCGACATCGGACTGGGTCACGGCAGACAGCACTATCCCGGCGATCATGCCCGCAATTGTCAGTGGCGCGCTGGTTTCCTGTTGTTCCATCCTCCGTGCGAAGTGGCGCTGGCTCAGGTGCGCCAGCTCGTGTGCAAGCACGGAGGCGAACTGTTGCTCGGTCACCGCGTTCAGGAACAGCCCGCCGTTCACGCCGACGATGCCACCGGGTACGGCAAAGGCGTTTATCTCGGGGCTGTCGATCAGCGCGAGCGTCAGATCGCGGTTCTGCAGCGGCGCCGAGGGAACGAGGCGGTACAGGATGGCGTTGAGATAATCGAACACCAGGGGGTCATTGATACGTGGGGCAGAGCGGCGGATCGATACCAGAACCTGTCGGCCGATGTCCGCTTCCTGTTGACCGGATAGCAGGCCGCCACCGGCACCTCCAATGCTCGGCAGGTCCGTTTCCTGGGCCAGCGCCGGGGTGCCTGCCATAAACAGTCCGAGGACCAGGGCGGTGCCTTTGAAGAATGACCTGCCAAAAGGCCTTCGGCCAACGATGTGTCTCATGTAATACGATCTGCCTCTGATTGCCGTTGACGCTTGGACCCTGTTTTACCACTAAAAGTTCTGTGGGTGGGAGTCTCTGAGCCGAGGTGCAAAGCAAACGTTGTCACGGCATAATGCCCGTTTGTCAAATTTGCCAATTGCGATGGTACCCCCTGCTCATGGCTGAACGAACCCTGGATGCATCGGGACTGCGTTGCCCGATGCCTTTGCTGAAAACCAAACTTGAACTCAACGGCATGGCCCCGGGAGACCGGTTGGAAGTCATTGCCACCGATGCCGGTTCGGCGCGGGATATCCCCGCATTTCTGGCGTTATCCAGTCACACCCTTGTCAGCAGCACCGAAGCCGATGGCGAGTATCGGTTTGTGATACAGTGCGGCGGCTAATCCACTGGAGACGTCAATGGTAAGAATTCTACGCGGTCTCGCACACAAATACTTTTCAGATGACGAAGCCGTCATTCTTTCTCTGATTCTGGTCACCGGTACCGTCTTCGTCATTCTTTTCGGCGCCATGCTGGCCCCGGCGATTGCGTCGTTGATCGTTGCGTTTATCCTTCAGGGGCTGGTCACCAAGCTGAACCGGCTGGGTGTGCCGGAAACCGTCTCCATTATCGGCGTGTTCCTCGTGTTCCTTGGTGTGCTGGTGGGCTTTTTGTTCGGCCTTCTCCCGCTTGTCTGGACCCAGGTCACCAATCTGGCCGGCGAGGCCCCGCGAATCATCCGCGAAACCCAGTCCTATCTGGAGCTGTTGCCGGATCAGTATCCACAGCTGATTTCCGCGGAAGCGGTTGATAGCGTCTACCGACAGGTATCGACCGAAGTGGGCAACATGACCCAGTGGCTGGTGTCGTTTTCCCTGTCCAGCATTCCGGACCTGGTGGCGTTGCTGATCTATGTTGTCCTGGTGCCCATCATGGTGTTCTTCTTTCTGAAGGATAAGACCCTGCTGCTCGGCTCCATTGCCAAACTGCTGCCGCCCCAACGCCCGTTGATGCTTAAAATCTGGCATGAGGTCAATCTGCAGTGTGCCAACTATGTGCGGGGTAAGGCGGTTGAGATCCTGATTGTCGGCGGTGCGACCTACATTGCCTTCAAATTTCTGGGGATGCCCTATGCTGCGTTGCTCTCGCTGCTGGTGGGGCTGAGTGTGGTGATTCCCTATATCGGGGCTGCGGTGGTGACCATTCCGGTGGCCATGATTGGTCTGTTTGCCTTCGGCTGGGGAACCCACTTCATCTGGGTGATGGTGGTGTACGGAATCATCCAGGGCCTGGACGGCAATGTACTCGTGCCCCTTCTATTTTCCGAGGTGAATAACCTGCATCCTGTGGCAATCATCATCGCAGTGCTGTTCTTCGGCGGGATCTGGGGACTCTGGGGTGTCTTTTTTGCCATCCCGCTGGCAACGCTGCTCAAGGCGGTTTTCTCAGCCTGGCCGGTGAAGGAAACGCCGCCTCCACCAGCACAGGAAGTTTCCTGAGGCAATATCAGAGGGCCTTGACCGCTTCCAGAACCTCATTGGCGTGGCCTTTGACCTTGACCCCTCGCCATTCCTTGCGCAGCACGCCTTCCTTGTCGATCAGGAAAGTGCTGCGCTCGATTCCCAGATGCTCCTTGCCGTAAAGCTTTTTCAGTTTGATGACGTCAAACAGCTTGCAGAGATCCTCGTCCTTGTCGGAAATCAGGTGAAACGGGAATTCGTGCTTGGCTCGAAAATTTTCGTGGGCCTTGAGCCCATCCCGGGATACGCCGAAAATTTCCGTGTCCAGTTCGACGAAGTCTTTCATTCTGTCCCGGAATTCCTGACCTTCGGTGGTGCAGCCGGGCGTGTTGTCCTTCGGATAGAAGTAGATGACAACATTCTTGCCACGCAGATCGGCCAGGCGAACCTGTTGATCTCCGGTGGCTGCAGCTTCAAAGTCCGGAACGGGTTTGTTCAATTCGACGGATGACATGACATCTCCTTTAATTCCCTTGTGTCAGTTCGAGCCCAACATTACCATATCGGTTTTATTCGGACGGAGTGTTTATGATTACGGGTAGCCTTGTCGCACTGGTCACGCCCATGCACCCCAATGGCGATATCCACTGGGAAGAACTGGATCGGCTGGTAGACTTTCATATTGAAAACGGCACGCACGGCATCGTTGCCGTGGGCACTACCGGTGAGTCCGCAACCCTGGACCCGGAAGAGCACTGCGAGACCATCGGCCGTATCATCAAACGCGTGGACGGTCGTATTCCTGTCATCGCCGGAACGGGCGGTAACAGCACCCGCGAAGCGATCGAACTCACCACCGAAGCCCATAAACTCGGGGCGGATGCCTGTCTGTTGGTGGTGCCATACTACAACAAGCCGACCCAGGAAGGTCTGTACCAGCACTTCAAGGCCATTGCCGAGGCCGTGCCCGGCATGAACCAGATGCTGTACAACGTCCCCGGTCGGACTGCCTGCGACATGCTGAACGAGACCGTTCTTCGGCTCGCCGACATTCCGAACATTGTTGGTATCAAAGATGCCACCGGCAACATTCCCCGCGGAGCGGAACTGATCGAGGCACTCAATGGTCGCCTTGCTGTGTACTCCGGGGACGATGCCACGGCAGCGGAACTGATGCTCGCCGGCGCCAAGGGTAACGTTTCAGTGACCGCCAACGTGGCGCCCAAATCGATGGCCCAGCTGTGCGAAGCGGCAGTTGCCGGTAACCGGGAAGAGACTGATCGCCTCAACGAGCTGCTGATGCCGCTGAACCGCAAGCTGTTCCTCGAAGCCAATCCGATCCCGGTGAAATGGGCGTTGCATCGTATGGGGCTGATCAGCGAGGGTATTCGCCTTCCCTTGACGCCGCTGAGTGAAAAATTCCACGCCGAGGTGGAAGAAGCCCTGAAAGCCTCGGGTGTTCTCTGAGGTTGTCGATCCCGTTTCTGAACCGGAGTAGCCGAATGCAGGTTCTTTCTGGAACCCGTCCTGTCCGTCTGTATAAATCGATCGCCCTGGCATCGGGACTGCTGTTTTTGACAGCAGTCTCCGGATGCAGCCTGCTGGAAGACCGCTCCGAGCGGTATGTGGATGCCCCGGAAGGTACGCCGCTTCAGTTGCCGGAGGGTGCTGACGGCTCCCGTCTGCATCAGGTGATGCCGATACGCGATATCAATACCGCCGAATCCGGAAAGCTGTATCCCTCGGCTATTCCCAATCCTCCGGATATGACCTCCGAGATTCTGGACGAAAACTACGTCATCGAAGAACTGGACGGCCAGACTTGGCTGTTGGTCAATGAAGTGCCGGGCCGTCTGTGGCCTCAGGCGGTCGCCTACATGAATGAGCGCGGCCTCGGTGTCGCTGAGGACAGTCCGAAACTGGGGCTGATGCAGAGCGAGCTGGCCAACTTCAGCAAACGAGCCCGGGAGATCGCGGGCCTCTCGGAATCGCCTTCCCGGCAGGAGCCGATGACGGTGATCCAGTTGAAGATGGCTCCGGGTGTCCGTCGAAAGACCACCGAGATTCAGATCCGGCGCCTGCAGATGGACGATCGTCCCGAAGGCCTGCAGCCCTGGCCGGACACGGTTCAGCCGTCGGCAGAAGATCTGGCGTTCGAGAAAAAGCTCCTGTCGGATCTGGGTGATTTCCTGAAGGGGCGTGAGGAAAGCAAATCCTTCTCCCGTGCTGCCTCGGGAATGTCGAGTGAGCCCCTGGTCAAACTGGTCACTGAGAATGACGATCCAAGGGCCATCCGCATGAGCCTGGACTACGGCCGATCCTGGGCAGAGGTCAAGCGCGCACTGGAAGCGTCGGACATGGCCATCGTCGATCTGAATCGCAGCGAGGGCTGGTTCTACGTTGATTTCCGCACCGCGGACGAGAAGGATCCCGGCTGGTTCTCCTGGTTTACCGACAAGGAAAAGCCCGTACACACGCACACGGTGCAGCTCCGCAGGCAGGATGATGGCGTCATGATCACCGCGACCAAACGCCCGGACTACACCGGTGAGCATTCGGCAGCGGATCTGCTGAGCAAACTGTTCGATTCCCTATATTGATCGGAGGGCGTGTGGGCGCCCCCGTTTCGGAGACATCAATGGAAAAGCGCGAAGAACTCTACGCAGGCAAAGCCAAATCCGTCTATCGCACCGACGATCCGAACCGGTTTGTTATGGTGTTCCGGGACGATACGTCGGCGTTTGATGGCCAGAAGAAAGAGCAACTGAACCGCAAGGGCATGGTGAACAACAAATTCAACGCGTTCATCATGGAAAAACTGGAGGCCGCCGGTGTGCCCACTCACTTTGAGGGTCTGCTTTCCGGTACCGAATCTCTGGTCAAGAAACTCGACATGATTCCGGTGGAGTGCGTGGTTCGCAACATCTCCGCGGGCAGTCTCTGCCGTAGACTGGGAGTCGAAGAGGGCAAGGAACTCAACCCGCCGACGTTCGAGCTGTTCCTGAAGAACGACGAACTGCACGATCCCATGGTGAACGATTCCCTCGCTGTGAGTTTTGGCTGGGCCAGCGCTGAGGAACTTGCGCGCATGAAGGAACTCACCTATCAGGTGAATGATGTCCTCAAGAAGCTGTTCGACGATGCCGGCATGCTGCTGGTGGATTACAAGCTGGAATTCGGCCGCAGCGACGGCCAGATTGTTCTGGGTGATGAATTCAGTCCGGATGGCTGTCGTATCTGGGACAAGGAAACCCGGAAGAAGATGGACAAGGATCGTTTTCGCCAGGGACTGGGAGAGGTGATCGAAACCTACGAGGAAGTCGGTCGCAGGCTCGGCATTCAGTTTGACTGAAAAGCCCACCTACAAAACAGATAACGTAACGGGTGTTCTATGCGTAAAACGATGATGGCAATGGGCGGTGCTCTGGTTCTGACGGCTCCGTTGGCTCACGCCGATGTGGTCGGCCTGGGTGCCTCGGTAAGCTACTGGGATTCCAGCCTGTCTGGGAAATCGGTGAACAAGGGCGATGCGGTCGATGTCGACAACGATCTGAACCTCGACAGCGATTCGACCACCAATGCCACGCTTTACCTTGAGCACCCGGTCCCCGTTCTGCCAAACGTTCGGCTGAACTACACCCTGGTCCAGCAGAGTGGTCTCGGCCGCCTTGGCGTCTCGGGATTCGATGGTATTCCATCGGGCACCGACGTACGCTCGGATCTGGACCTTGAGCAACTGGATTTGACGCTGTATTACGAGGTCCTGGATAACTGGGTGAACCTTGATCTAGGTTTGACAGCCCGGGATCTGTCGGGTGATCTGACGGTTCGGGATGTGACCGGCACCGCGCCTGTCAGCAAGACCTCCGTGGATGGCGTTATCCCGATGGGGTATGTCGCGGCTCGCTTTGACCTCCCTCTGACGGGCGTCTCCGTTGGAGGGGAGGGTAACTTCATCGGGTACAGCGGCAACTCTCTCCGGGACTTCAATGTATACGCGCAATACGCGGTGTCAGTGGTTCAGTTCCGGGCTGGTTATCGCCAGATGGCTATCGACTATGAAGACAGTGACGAACGTTTCGACGTGAAAACCGATGGCCCGTTCATCAGCGCTGGCGTATCGTTCTAGGGAGAGAGCAAGTTGAAGATCCTGGTTACCGGAACAGCCGGTTTTATAGGCTACCACTTGGCGAACCGTCTCCTCGAACGGGGTGACGAAGTCATTGGCGTGGACAACCTGAATGACTACTACGACGTCAGCCTCAAGGAGGCCAGGCTCGCCGGGTTGACCAGCCAGCCTGGTTTCACGGAAATCCGCGAGGACATCTCCGACCGGAAAGTCATGGAAACCCTGTTCCGGGATCACAAGCCGGAAAGGGTCGTGCATCTTGCCGCCCAGGCTGGTGTCCGGTATTCACTGGAAAATCCCAACGCCTACGTGGATGCCAACCTGGTCGGGTTCATGAACATCCTGGAGGGATGTCGGCACAACGACGTTGAGCACCTGGTCTACGCCTCAAGCAGTTCGGTCTATGGTGCCAACGAATCCATGCCATTCTCCGTACACGACAACGTGGACCATCCACTGAGTCTGTATGCGGCCTCAAAGAAGGCCAATGAGCTGATGGCGCACACCTACAGTCACCTGTACAACCTGCCTACCACGGGGCTGCGGTTTTTCACGGTGTACGGTCCCTGGGGCAGGCCGGATATGGCGATGTTCCTGTTCACCCGCAAGATTCTTGCGGGTGAACCGATCGACGTGTTCAACCACGGTCATCACAAGCGGGACTTCACCTACATCGACGACATTGTTGAAGGCGTGGTCCGTACTCTGGACCATATTGCCGAGCCCAATCCCGACTGGAGCGGACAGGCGCCGGATCCGGGAACAAGCAAGGCGCCTTATCGCCTCTACAACATCGGGAGCAACAACCCGGTCGAGCTGTCACGCTTTATCGAGATCATCGAAGAGCGAACCGGTAAAAAAGCCCAGAAGAACCTGCTGCCCATGCAGCCCGGCGATGTCCCGGCCACTTACGCCAATGTCGATGACCTGATTCAGGACGTGGGGTACAAACCCCAGACTTCCGTGGAGGACGGCATTGCCAGATTTGTGGATTGGTATCGGGATTTCTATAAAGTCTGACCAACCGACGCGTTCCTCCGGAACTCGACGTAAAGGCCGACCATGGAGTCGGCCTTTTCTGTTTCTGGTCAGTCGGAATCGCTGGTGAGCAGCGTAATCAGGCGTTTCGGAAGTTCAAATTTGACCTGTTGCTGGCTGAGCGGGCAGGTGAACGCCAATTGCCAGGCCAGCAACTGCAGGGGCACCGCAGCGGCAGCGCTGTAGAGCCTGTCGCCGACAATCGGGTGTCCCAGCGATGCGAGATGGCGGCGGATCTGGTGTTTGCGGCCGGTTTCAATCGCCACCCGAACCTGGGTCATTCCGGCAGAGGGCGGCGGCGCTTCCAGGGTCGTCACGCGACTGAGGGCGGGCTTTCCATCCACCGGCGAATCAATCTGTTGATTATCTGCCTGGAGCTCGCCGGTCGCCGTCGCCAGGTAGACCTTGGTCATTGTCCTGCCCGAAAAGCATTGGGAAAGGGCGCCTGCGGCCTTCGAATCATGGGCAACAAGCATCAAACCGGCTGCATCGGCGTCCAGGCGGTGGATCAGGTAGCAGGGCTTTCCGAGCTGAAGTTCGGCCAGGCGCAACAGGCTGCAATGGTCGCCCCACTGCGAGCCCTGCGACAGCAGACCGTGGGGCTTGAACCACACCGAATAGCGCCCCCGGTCCTCCAGGCATTCCGGAGGTTCGGGTTTCCTGGACAACACGGCACTGTCATAGAAAAGTTGCACGCGAGTACCGGGCGTGAGTGCCTGCTTTGCCCGGCGCAGGCGGACTTGCTTGCCTTTGCGGGTCCACCAGCAGGCACCTTTGGTCATGGCGTCCTTGATCCGCTGCTTGGGAAGGCCCGAGGCGACGCTCAGGGCATCAACAGCCGTTTGCGGCTGATCAATGGTAATCTCGGTGGTGGTTCTCATCGGAAATATCGGCTTGGCTGCTACACGGGCCCAGTATAAAGGAAACCGAGTAGGCTCAGAGCAAACTCCTGACTTTTATCGAGCGTAAGAGAGCACTGTAAGTCTTAAGGCATGGAGACCGCATGATGCGCAGATTTTTACTTCTTCTACTGCTGCTATTTTCGGTGACGGGCTGCACCGGAATCCCGACCGGCGTGCAGCCGGTGACGGGTTTCGAGCAGGAACGGTACCTGGGCACCTGGTATGAAATCGCCCGACTGGATCATTCCTTCGAGGAAGGTCTCAGCCAGGTCACCGCCAACTATTCCATGAACGCCGATGGCAGTATCCGGGTGATCAACCGGGGCTATGATGCGGACGCCGGAGAATGGAAAGAGGCCGAAGGCCGAGCCGTCTTTACCGGTGATCCCGGTGTGGCGCACCTCAAGGTGTCCTTTTTTGGCCCGTTCTACTCATCCTATGTGGTGTTTGGCCTGGACAAGTCCGACTACTCGTATGCTTACGTGAGCGGCTTCGACCATGACTACCTGTGGTTCCTCTCAAGAACGCCGACGGTCAGCGATCAGGCGATGGAGCGGTTCAGATCCCGGGCGGAAGCGGCCGGCTTCGACCTGGACGAGCTGATCGTCGTGGATCAGTCCTCGAACCGCCCGTGACGTCCGGCACCGCTGGCGAAGCGCCCGGCACCCGCGATCGCCTCTTCGAAAACAACCGGGTATCCCTCCAGGCCTTCCTCTTTCAGAGCCTGCGCCTGTGGTAGGTCCCACTGGCGTCGGGCCATGGGCCCCGGGCCATCGCCCCTGGGGTCGATCTCATTGCGGGCATCCGGATCAGCCATCGCGGTCAGATCGGCACCGGAACAGAATGTCCCATGATCGCCCCAGAGAACGGCAACCCGTAAATTCTCATCCGACTCGAATTGCTCAAACGCTTCCCGGAGGGCATTGGCTGTGGCTCGGTCAACGGCATTTTTCTTTTCAGGGCGATCCAGGATGATGGTACAGACAGGGCCGTCGATTTCGGTCCGAACGTTTGAGGCAGGCACAGGTATTTCTCCCAGTTGTAGTGATACAACAAGGATACGAATCTCGGGAGAACACGCAAAGGATTTGAACGGGAGGGGCGGCAGGATTGGTAGGACCACCCAGATTCGAACTGGGGACCTCTACCATGTCAAGGTAGCGCTCTAACCAACTGAGCTATGGTCCTATCCTGCAACGGGGACGCAGTATACGGATTTTGATGGGGTGGTCAACAGTTTTTGGCAGATTTCCTTTTCCGCATCGCTTCCTTCAGGGCTTTGCTCAAGGCGTTCCAGCGGTTCACGATCAGCGCGGCCAGAATCAGGCCGCAGCCTGCCAGTTGCAGCGGGGCCATGGCTTCACCGAACCAGAGCGCCGCGAACACGGCCACCCACACCGGTTCCAGCACCATAATAACCACACCATGGCTGTGCGCTGACAAGCTCTGGGCGTAGGTCTGGACGAAGAAGCGGCCGGCGGTACCAATCAGGGCACTGGCAACCACCCACCAGATGAGGATGTCCGGTGCATTGGTCAGCGTGGGGGCCCAGGGTTCCAGAAATGCCGATTCGACCAGCGTTACGAGGCCTACGGTCATCAGCGCCAATGATGTCAGGGGCAGGGCCGGAACCTTGTGCTTTTCGATGGTTTCGCCCCGGCGGTTGACGACGGTTCGCTGGTTCGCCGCTCGCGTGTTGAGGGTGAAATACAGCGCGAAAATACACGCTGCGACGACAAAGAAAATCTGGCCGGGTTCCGGTTGGAAGCCGTTTTTCAGGGAGAGCAGGGCAAGGCCGCCGATGGCGATGGGAATGGCCAGCCAGGTACTGGCAGGCTGCTCTTCGCCAAACACCAGTCGGGCGATAATGGGCACAATCACCACGCCCAGGCTGGTCAGGAATGCACCTTCGCCCATGCTCTTGATGTTGATAAGTCCCATGATCCAGAAACTCATGGCAATGCCGAATACTAGGCCCACGCCAATGCTTCGGCGCACCTGGTCGAAGCTCAGGCGTCTCAGGGACCGGTGAGCTGCGATGGCCAGAACCAGGCCAGCCGCCAGGAAGCGAAAGGCCATGAACATCAGGGGCGGCATGAGCAGGACCGCTTCTTTCGAAAATATCCAACTGACGGCGGCCAGCAGCGTGACAACGACGAGAAGGAGGTCGGATTTCTGGGCGTTTTGCATGGAGGTTCGCAACCGGTATTCGGGACGGAAAGCCGGTCAATGTATAGTTTGCGAACTAAAAAGGGAAGTAGAAGATGGTCGCATCCGGAAGGCTCGTCCCTGAGCCTGAAAACTCCCTGTAAGGTGTTCTCCCGGTATCAGTTGTTCAGCGTGGTGTAGATCAGGCTGGACATGTACGTCTGGTCGGAACCCGGAACCTCAACATACTTGTCGCCTTTGCCCCACAGTTGCCACCAGGCGCGCTGGTAGTAGGTGCGACTGGCGAAATCCACTTGCAGTCCATTGACGCTGACGTTGTTGATCACCGGCACGGCAGTATTGCCTGTCTCGGTGGTGATCTGACCACCATGCGACAAACCTTCACTCATCAACACTGGGTAGTTGTTGTAGTAGAGGCCGTCCGGACCATTCGTGCTAGTCACCTTGCCGCCCAGGGTAATGCTGTTGGAGCAAGAGTCGATGCCTTCCGAAGTGGTGGCACCGCAAGCGGAGTGGGTTGGTACCACGCCGTCATCGGTTCCGGCAATGAACGGTTTGGTAATGCCGCCATAGGATGAGCCGCCACCGACAAAGCGGAGCCGCGGGATGCTGTTGGGGCTGACCGCCAGGTTACGGGCAACGTTGGTCTGAAGGTCGTTTACCACGCCCAATTTTCCGGGCTGAGGATCAATGCCGGTGAATGCCTTGACCGCTTGCTTGACCGGCCAGTTGTACCAGCTGTCGTTGTAGGCGATGCTCATGGCCAGGTCAGCCAGCTCAGTCCCGCCGCCTGCGCCCGCAAGGTCGATGCTGGTCAGGATTTTCAGCGGAGGCAGCCCTTCGGCCTGAAGCCAGCGCGCCTGATTTTCCAGGACATAGCGGGTGACCAGATCGCCCGTGGAGTGGGTCACCAGGATGCAATAGTTGTTGCACAACCCCTGCTGACTGATCTGCCGGATCTGCTGATAGGCCTGTTGAGCGATCTTGCCCTCAACGCGGCCATCGCTGGCCCAGTCGATACGTGCCTCGGCACGGCTCAACCAGAATGCTCGCCAGTTATCCGCCCCGGCTTGCTGCACTTCTTCGAAGCTTTGTGGTGGGTTGGAGAGGTCGTCCATCATGAAACCGTGGACGAGGATGACATTGTGGCCGCCCAGCTGGGCCTGAGCCGAACCCGCAAACAGGGATCCGGCTACAGCGACCGCCAGCGCAGCTTTACAGGCACTTCCATTTTTCCTTGTTTTCATAATTGCTCCGTCTTTACTGAGTTATTGTTGTCAAAAGACGTTTTATCCAGCGTCCCGTCGCATGCCGCGACAGGCGCTGGTACAGCCCCGGCGTCAGCCGGTACCGGGCAGGTCCCCGGTGGATCAGAACTTGTCGGCCAGCTGTTTGAGCAGAACCGCGCGTTGTTCTGATTCGGGATTCGCCGCCGGCGTGTCGGTCAGTTGATCCAGGTCCGGTGGCGAAAATCGATACCCCTTGTCCGGCCCGAACGCGTAATGGGTTCGGTCACCGGGTTTGTCAGGGAGGTGGCGGAGTTGGATGTGGCGCAACTGGAGCTGTCCGGACAACGACTGGTTGGCCAGGACGGTACCGTGCGCCCGAAGTTTGAACGTATGAGTCCCGGTGCCCATCTGTTGTTCTTCCTGGAGTTGGGCGATCGGGTTGTCACCGTTATAGAGCTGCGCAGACAGCGCGTAGTAACCCGTGTGATCCGGGGCAAAGCTCAGCGGTATCACCAGATTATTGTTGCTGACATAGGGTGTGCCAAGCCCCTTGAAGTCGCCCAGGTCCGGCTCGATGGTCAGTGTGCTGGCGTGACGCACAGGCTTGCCATCGATGTGGGCTTCGACGATCAGGTGGTACTCTCCGGGCGAGTGGTCCGAATCGACGGTGCCCTCGAAATAGCCGCTGCCCGTTCGATCCAGCGCAGCGGTTGCAACCTCCTTCCGGTCGGGCTGGGCCTCAAGGGTGGCTGTCACCTTATCCGATATCACCTGGGGCCCTTCAATCGACGCCGCAACCAGTATGGGGTCGCCTCTTGTAAAGCGGTATTGGTCCAGGATAACGGTAAAGCTACCGTTGTCGCCCAGAGGCAGGGATACCGGCTCGTAGCGGTTTCCCTGATAGGCATCGGCCTGTGCCGGCGTCAGCGGAACCGACCACGGCGGATATTTGACCGTCTGTTCGTACTGCTCAGCCGCGTTTGCGAGCGCGAAGCCAAGAGGTGACGGGGCTGGCTGCTGTTTAACGGCGGAGGAGGGATGAGCCGCACTCTGATTGCTTGCCTGGTGGATGACGGTCGCTGACGTGCCTCCGGATTCAGGGGTTGTCCAGTCAAAAGCGCCCTCATTATCCGACGCGAGAAAAATTGAAGTCGCCGCGACGGACGAGGCGACCGCCGCAAGGACCACAAGCACTTTACCGGTCATGCTACCGATCCTTGTTATTGTTGTGTCTTCTGATTGAGTGTCCTTCACAAAACATAACGCTTAATCACGTCGACCGGCAAAGTCATGGTCGGACAATGTAACAAAATGTGTTCAGGATGTGGGCTGGTTCACGTTATATCGTCGTTGTGTGCGTCGTTGCTTGTACGATACATTTCAGCAACGGTTAACTTTGACAGTCTTCGGAAGTAAGTGATCCGCCCGGGTAAGGAACGAGAGGACAAACTATGCGGTACCTGCAATCGTTTCACCGTCGCCTCAGGCAGCTACGAGAGGCGGGGCGCCTTTCCTGTGAAGATGTTGCGCAGATGTGTGGCGTGGATGAACAGCGGGTGCGCAGCTGGGAAGCCGATGAAGTGCGCCATCGAAGCTACCCGGGCGTGACGGAGCTGTTGGATCTCTGCCTGAAAACAGAAACCCCGCTCGAGAATCTGGTGGATCTGGAGTTACCCGATGGCGGTGGCCAGCTGGAATTGCCGGGCCTGGCGTTCAGTCAGGCCGACGACCTGTCCGACGCACTGAAAGAATTGGAGCAGCAACTTGATCGCGTGCAGTTGAGCGATTCAGAGAGGGAACTGCTGCGCCGGTTCAGGAAGACATCCCCTGACAACCGGCGCATGGTTCTGCAGTTACTGGCCGGGTGAGTAACCCGCGGGTTCACCGGCCTTTCTTGTAGATGTTCTCATAGACGTAGTTGGTGGCTTCCACGAACCCGTCGATGCTGCCACAGTCAAACCGACGTCCCTTGAACTGGTAAGCCAGAACGCAGCCGTTCTTTGCCTGTTCCAGAAGCGCGTCGGTGATCTGAACCTCGCCATTCTTGCCCGCCGGGGTGCGCTCCAGGATATCGAAGATGTCGGGCGTCAGGATGTAGCGGCCAATGATCGCCAGGTTGCTGGGCGCATCTTCCGGCGCCGGCTTCTCGACCATGTCGGTGATCCGGAACAAGCCATCCTTCATGGAATCGCCGGCGATCACACCATACTTGTGGGTTTCGTCTTCGGGCACTTCCTCAATGGCAACGATTGAACACCGGAACTGGTTGTACAGCTTGACCATCTGGGCCAGCACGCCGTCACCATCTTCCGGACCGAGGCAGAAGTCGTCGGCAAGCACCACCGCAAAAGGATTGTCGCCCACCAGGTTCCGGCCGGTGAGAATGGCATGGCCCAGCCCCTTCATTTCGTTCTGGCGGGTGAAGGCGAAGGTGTTATTGTTGATCAGGTCACGGATCGAAGTCAGCAGATCTTCTTTTCCGGAGCCAGCAATCTGGTGCTCCAGCTCGTAACTGATGTCAAAGTGGTCCTCGATCGCGCGTTTGCCCCGACCGGTGACAAAACCGAACTCGTGGATGCCAGCAGCGGCGGCTTCCTCCACCCCGTACTGAACAAGCGGCTTGTTAACCACCGGCAGAATTTCTTTCGGCATGGCCTTGGTAGCCGGAAGGAACCGGGTGCCGTAGCCGGCTACGGGAAACAGACATTTCTTGATCATTCCAGTCGTCCTTAAATTTTGGCGCAGGTCTTTGGCTATCCGTTTGCGCGTGTATCTGAACTGGTACAAACACAAAGTGTGCCGAGTTTACCTCAATTGACCTTCAGAAATGCAGGGGCAGGGCTGCTAATTGGAAAATGATTAATGTTTTCGACAGGTTAGTGCATTGATACTTAATGTGTCGCCTCAGAGATCGGGTATAGGGCGCTGAATTCCGGATTAAAATTGTAACCTTTGGCAACCAGCCCTGTACCCATTGGCGGCCTTCTTATATAACAGCTTCGTTATTTTCAATTCGGTGGCGAGGCAGTGGTGTGCACAGGCTCAAGACGTTTGCACTGATTGCGTGCATGATTGCGCCCGGGGAGGCTTTGGCGGGCCTGCCTCATATTGCAGCGGAAAAATGGATTTCCGAAGCATCCAGTGTGCTTGATTCGGTCAATGAGTACCTCTCGCCCCGACTGTCCGTCACCGGTGATTCCCTCCAGAGCAATGATCAGACAGCCGACGACCTGAATGTGGTCGGCAGCGGGATCATTTGGTCACGGCATACCCTGGATCTTCATCTTCGCGATTCTGCCTCCCGCAAAAACGGCTATGGCCAGAAGTCTCTGTCGCTCAATTACGCGATGCCGCTGATCGGCAACCACGTTCAATTGGCTATGGAAGACCGTCAATACCGGGGAGTTCTGCAAGCAACCGACCGTCAGCTTGATACCAGCGGTAATTACAACGGATTCCGTTTTTCTGCGTCCCGTTCTCTTGGCTCGATCGGGGGCATCGAGCTGCGACAGATTATTCGCCATTCCGGCAGCGAGACAAGCGAGTACGAGGATTCAGAGTGGCAAAGCGATACCTCCCGCCAGCAGAGCAGTCTGGGCTTTCAGTGCTCCGGTGAAGGAACGTTGCGGGGTGGGTTCTCGGCGTCTGCCCAGCTGGCCGCGTTGGGGGGACTTGAATACGAACGAGTCGAGAGCAGCGACAGCCAGACCTCCAGCCGGGCCCGGTATCAGAAGGTGGCGTTCTCGGCGTCCGTGCATCGGGAGTGGCAGCGTTGGGAACTCGCGGTTCGTGGGCGCTACCAGGTAGCACCGGACAATCTGCCGGATTCTGAACAGATTCAGGTAGGCGGTCCCGGTCTTGTGTCCGGGTTCAACGGTCAGACCGTCTACGGATCCGAAGGCGGCTGGGTTCGGCTGAATGCGGCGAGCCCGGTCTATGACGTACCGTTCACCGATCGTTTCCGTTCGACCCTCTCCTTGTCCGTCATGCGCGGCTGGTCGCCGGTTGGCGTCCAGCAACAGAGGCGGTTTGCCGGAGTCAGTGCCGGTGAAATTTCCCTGAACCTGCGTTCACGCGGGTTCATCGCTAATGTGACCATGGGGCGTCTGATTGACTCTGACCGACCGGACCTGGTCATACCGGATCATCCTGATGTTTCTGTGTCTCTGAGCCTGGGGATCTGAACACTTTGGCGGCTCTTACCAAGATGTCACTTGTGGCGCTCTGTGACTCTAGTGATAGAGTCAAGGTATGGAGAACAGGGAGTTTTCAGAATGACACTTGGGAATTTCAGGATTTTTTTCTCAACGTTTGCGCTATTGGTACTGTCCGGTCCGGTTAGTGCGTTCGGTTTTGGGGATGTGGTTGATCGGGCTGAAACCCTGGCCAAGTCCGAATATCGTGCGCCCAGGCCCGCGCCGGAGTTTCTCAGAAAACTCAGCTATGACGACTACCAGTCCATTCGCTTTCGCCCGGAGGCCAGCCTGTGGCGCGGGGGAGACACCCGCTTTCATGTGATGATGCTGCCGACCGGCAGCTTCTATCGGTATCCGGTCACGCTTCACCAGGTCGATCGGGAGGGCGTACACGCCCTGAACTTCGACAAATCACTTTTCGATTATCCGAGTCCCGAATTGGCGAAGCGTGTGCCTGCGGATCTGGGTTATGCAGGCTTCAAGCTGACCTATCCGCTGTCGAAATCGAACGTCCGGAACCAGTTTCTGGTGTTTGGAGGGGCCAGCTACTTCCGGGGTGTCGGGACCGGGCAACGCTTTGGTCTGTCGGCGCGGGGCATCGCGGTGGATACGGGTCTTTCATCCGGGGAAGAGTTTCCGATTTTCCGGGAATTCTGGCTGGAGCGCCCGAAGGGCGGCAGTGACGTCATGGTGGTTTACGGGCTTCTGGACGGGCCCAGCCTGACCGGAGCCTACCGATTTGAAGTTCACCCCGGCAAGGCGCTGACCCTTGATGTCCGGGCACGGCTTTTTTTCCGTTCCCGGATTACACAGCTTGGCCTGGCCCCGCTGACCTCCATGTTCTTCTATGGTGAAAATAGCATCCGGCCTCGGGGACAGTGGCGCCCGGAGGTACACGACTCGGATGGCTTGCTCATTCACGACAAGGAAACCGGGGAGTGGCTCTGGCGGCCACTGCTCAATCCTTCCGAACTCCAGATGGGATTTCATCAGGTCAAGGGCCTCGGAGGATTCGGGCTTCTCCAGCGCGATCCGGAGTTTGCCCGTTTCGAGGATACCGAGGCCAGGTACGATCTCCGGCCGAGCGCCTGGGTAAAGCCCGGTGAAGATTGGGGCAGCGGTGAGGTGGTTCTGGTAGAGATTCCGTCCGAGTCCGAGATCAACGACAACATTGTTGCGTTCTGGAAGCCCCGGCAGGAGGTGTCGGCCGGAGAAACCCGGGACCTGAGTTATTCGGTGGCATTTGGAAGGCCGGATGTCCCGGGCAGCCCCCTGGCGCGGGCAGTCAGGACCTTTGTTGGTGACGGGGCGCAGCCCGGCGGTGGCGATGCGGAAGGCGCCTATCGGTTTGTGGTGGATTTTGAGGGCGGCCCCCTGGCACATATGAAGCCCGATGCCGCGGTGGTCAGCGAGGTCACTGCGTCCGGCGATGCGGAGATTCTGGAGCACTTTGCCGAATATGTTGATGCCCGCCATGGCTGGCGACTGTCATTGCTGGCCAAGCCCGCGGAGGGTAAGCCATTGGAGCTCAGGGCCTCGCTGAACCTGGACGGCAAGCCAGTCAGCGAAACCTGGACATACCAACTGGGGCCAAAGAACGATCTACGAAACAGCAGCCGTCAGTGACGCCATCCAGGGAGGATTGGACAGAATGGCCGAGATTGTTTTCCAGGAAGTGTTCAACCGGATCTTCACGTACCTGCGCGAAGCCGGCGTTGAAATGACGGCGAATACCTACCGGAGTCTCCTGCAGTTGATCGACGACGCAGTTGCAGAAACCGGCGAGGAGGGCGATCAGGAGCGTCTGCTATCGATTGCAGTGGACCTGATCCCCCGGTATTTCGATCTGCCTTCGTTCCACCCTCCGGCTCCCTACCCACCGATTTGCCGGGCCAGCATCGGGTATCGTGGAAATGACTGAGTCCGCTCACACGGCCGCCGTTGGCGCGTCACACCGCTGGCGTCACATTGCCGGGATCCGGCGTGCGTTTCTGATCCTGGCACTGGCCGCCCAGACGCTCGCGGCCTGCTACTACCTGCTGGGCGTGCTTCCCTATCATGGCGGAACCTGGCTGGAGCTGGCGATCCTTGGCCTGTTTGCCCTGCTGTATACCTGGATCGCCGTCGGATTCTGGATTGCGGTATTCGGGTTTGTCGTGAGACTGACCGGTGGTGACCGCCATTCATTGATGCGCCGGCACAGCGTCGAATCCATTGCCAATACCAGGCTGGCGCGAACAGCGGTTGTTATGCCCGTTTATCACGAACCGGTTCACTGGACCCTGAGTGGTCTCAAGGCTGTCTATCGTGATCTTGAACGGCGGGGGCAGATCGAGAATTTCGATTTTTTCATCCTGTCAGACAGCCGGAACCCGGACATCTGGCTTGAAGAACAGGCGGCCTGGCAGCGTTTGGCGACCGAATTGGGAGCGGAAGGCCGCTTTTTCTACCGGCGCCGGTCGGTCAATCTTAACTACAAGAGCGGCAATATTGCCGATTTTCTCAGGCGCTGGGGGAAACGCTACGAATACATGGTGGTTCTGGACGCAGATAGCCTGATCAGTGGAAACACCGTGACCAGAATGGTCCAGCTTATGGAGTTGGAACCCCAGGTCGGAATTTTGCAGACCAATCCGAATATCATCAACGGCCAGTCGCTGTTTGCCAGAATTCAGCAGTTTGCCAACCGCTTTTATTCACCGTTGTTTTCAACAGGTCTGGCCGCGGTACAGATGGGGGATGCCGCATTCTGGGGACACAATGCCATCCTCAGGGTCCGGCCCTTCATGCGTTTCTGCGGGCTCAGAAAACTGAGAGGGCCGGGAATCTTCGGTGGGCCCATCATGAGTCACGATTTCGTGGAGGCAGCCTACATGGGGCGGGCCGGATACGAGGTCTGGCTCGAACCGGGGCTGTCAGAGAGCTTCGAGGAGTCGCCTCCCACCCTGACGGACGAACTCATGCGCGACAATCGTTGGGCCAAGGGTAATCTGCAGCATTTCTGGCTGCTGATGACCGCGCCCGGTATCCGGTTCGCTCACCGTCTGGCGTTTCTCAACGGCATCATGGCGTATGTGGCGTCCCCGCTCTGGCTTCTGTTCCTCGCGTGTACCACCGTTGAAGCAGCCCGGATGACGTTATCTCCGATCGACTACTTCCCCGAGGGGCATCAGGGGCTGTTTCCCCTGTGGCCGGAATGGCGTCCCGAGTGGGCCCTGGCGCTGGCACTCAGCACGGCGGCCCTCTTGTTTCTGCCAAAATTTCTGGCCCTGGCGGATGCCCTTGTGCACCGTTTATCGAGAGGATTCGGTGGATTCCTGAGGTTGACGATGAGCGTGCTGCTCGAGATTGCAGTGTCGGTTCTTCTGGCGCCACTGAGAATGCTCGCTCACAGTCGGTTTGTCGTTGCCGCACTCCTGAACGTTTCCCTGAAATGGGCGGGACAGAACCGGACAGAGGAAACAACCTGGTCTGAGGCCATTCGCAGTCAGATGTGGGGGATGCTCATCGGTGCGGGTTAGTCGGCATTCGCCTGGTCTCTGGACCAGTTGTTCTTTTTCTGGTCGTTGCCCGTTGCGATTCCGCTGATACTCGCCGTTCCCACGTCGGTTCTGCTAAGCCGGGTGTCTCTGGGCCAGTGGATGAAGCGCCGGAAGCTGCTGCTGATTCCAGAAGAACGGGCAACCATTGAGGTGCTCCGGGACTCCACGGAGTTCCGGTCTGAGACCAATACCGATACCGCTTTGCGGCCAGTGGAACGAGCCATCCTGAGTCCCGACGCGAATCGGTTGCATGGATATCTGGCACGTGACCATAGAGCAGCCGTTCGGCGAAAAACGCTCGATGCATCGGTGCGCCGGTGCCTGTCAGAAGGCCCGGACGCGCTTTCTTCCCTGGACCTGAGTCAGCTGATGCAGGATCGGAACGCGCTTGCGCAACTCCATTACCGGGCCTGGCGTGCCAGTCCGGACAGTTACTGGGGGCAATGTATCAAGCGCCTCGCGCACGCATCGGACTCGTAACCTCATTCCCGGACAACCGTTACTAATCGGAGGCATTGGATGGACCGAAGAACGCTTTTGAAAATGCTGTTGATCTCACTGGGAAGTTACAGCGTTCCGATTGTCGCGTTCGGCCGCACAGAAAACCCGACGGATACATTGCTCAAGGAAACCGGAGCGTTCAGTTATGCCTGGCTCAAGGGTTTGGCCCGACACAAAGCCGGTATGCCATACCAGGACCATGAGGGCGATATTCCGGACGCGCTGAAAAACCTGAGCTGGGATGATTACCAGGCGATCCGGTTCCGTAAAGAGAAGGCGCTGTGGAGTAACCAGCCTTCTGACTTTCAGATCCAGCTCTTTCACCTTGGGCTGTATTTCCAGGCACCGGTTCAGATTTTTGAAGTAGTAGGCGAGAAGGCGACGGAACTTGCCTATGATCCGGACTATTTCACCTATTCTGGAGATCAGCCGCTGGGCGACCTGCCTGATGACCTCGGGTTTGCCGGCTTCCGGGTGCACTATCACACCAATTTTTCACTCGACCTCGCATCGTTCCTGGGAGCCAGCTATTTCCGCGCCGTAGGTTCCGAGAAGCAATACGGCATGTCAGCGCGAGGATTGGCCATCGACACCGGTACCGGCGCCCCGGAAGAGTTCCCGAGGTTTACCGCCTTTTGGCTGGAACGTCCTGCGGAGGGTCAGACATTTCTGCGCGTATGGGCGTTGCTCGATTCCCCCAGCGTCACTGGCGCCTATGCCTTTGTCATCGATCCGGGACGGAATCTGGTAATGGATGTGGATGTTGCCCTTTATCCCCGGCGGACAATCCAGCGTGTTGGTATTGCGCCGCTGACCAGCATGTACCAGGTGGGTGAGAACAGCCGGCGCATGGATTACGACTGGCGCCCGGAAATCCACGATTCCGATGGTCTGTCTATACACACCGGCGCCGGAGAATGGCTTTGGCGTCCCCTGGTGAACCCGGAGAAACTGCGTTTCAGCAGTTTTCAGGATGTGAGTCCGAAGGGGTTCGGGCTATTACAGAGAGATCGTGATTTTGACCACTACCAGGACGATGGCGTCTTTTACGATCGGAGGCCGAGCGTTTGGGTAGAGCCTTCATCGGGCTGGGGTAAGGGCAGTATCGATCTCGTTGAGATTCCGACGGTCGATGAGACCTTCGACAATATCGTTGCCTTCTGGCATCCGGAGCAACCGCTTGAAGCGAATCAGGAATACCTTTTGACCTATCGACTGCACTGGGGGGCCAATGTTCCGAACGAACCCGGGGAGCTCGCCAGAGTGGACGCGACCCGAACCGGGCTGGGAGGCGTTGTTGGGCAGAAAAGGACGTACTTTTCCTGGCGGTTTGCGGTGGATTTTTCGGGAGGGCCACTCGCACTTCTGGCAAAGGATGCCCGCGTTGTCCCGGTGATTACGGCCAGCCGGGGCAGGGTGGAGATTACCTCCGCCAGGCCGCTGGCGTCGATTCAGGGATACCGGGCAATGTTCGACCTGGTGCCGGATGAGTCGGACGAACCCATCGAACTGCGGTTGTATCTGAGTCTTGATGATGAACCGTTGACCGAAACCTGGCTGTATCAGTATTCCCCTCCGGGAATGGCAGACCGGAAGCTCTACAATTCCTGATTCTTGTGTTGACAATCTTGCGAGGCGAAGTCCGATATTGTTGACAATATAGAGGGCAGGGCGTAAATTTTAGCCATAAAACGCATTTATTGTAGACAAGGTATGGCTGAAGCAACTCTGCAATCCCAAACACGCGCCGACGAAGCGTTTGATTGTTTACAAACGGCTATCGTGACAGGCGAGCTCGGTCCGGGTGAAAAAATCGGCGAGCTGGAGCTCTGTTCGCGTTTTAACCTCACTCGCGGTCCCCTGCGAGAGGCGCTTGGGCGCCTTGAATCCCGTGGGCTTCTCGTCCGTCGTCCCCATGCCGGCGTTAAGGTGGTCTCTGTCAGTGCGTCAGAGTTGCTGGAGTTATATCGTATCCGCGAGGTCATGGAGGGCCTGGCCGCCCGCCAGGCGGCCGAACGGATGACCGACGAGGAAATCTCCGAGCTTCAGGCTACCCTGGACAGCCATGAGGCAATGATCGAAGAAGCTCAGGGCCAGGCGTACTACCAGGCCGAAGGCGACTATGATTTCCATCACCGCATTGCCACTGGCAGCCGTAACGCCAAGCTTGCCCAGATGTTGTTGGGTGACCTCTACTACATGGTGCGGATGTACCGTTACCGGTTAAGCACCTCGGCCGGGCGCCCCCATCTGGCGCTTGGTGAACACCGCCGTATCGTCGAAGCCATCGCCCATCGCGATGGTGAACTCGCCGAATTCCTGATGAAAAGACACATCAATGCTGCACGCCAGAACATCGAGAAAAAGATTGAAGAAGGCGTTCTAACGATCTGATAAGAGAGGATTATCCTATGGCCAACACACTTTCCCCGGGCGCTCGCTTCCGTAAGGCCCTGAAAGAGAACCAGCCGCTACAGATTGTCGGTACGATCAATGCCTATGCGGCAATGATGGCCGAAAAAGTGGGTCACCAGGCCATCTACCTCTCCGGGGGCGGCGTTGCCAATGCTTCCTACGGGCTGCCGGACCTCGGAATGACCACCATGAACGACGTGGTTGAAGACGTGCGCCGGATCACGGCTGCTTCCGGGTTGCCGTTGCTGGTGGATATCGATACCGGATGGGGTGGGGCGTTCAATATCGCCCGGACCATCCGTGAAATGGAACGCGCAGGTGCGGCGGCTGTCCACATTGAAGACCAGGTTGCCCAGAAGCGTTGCGGCCACCGTCCGAACAAGGAAATCGTCTCCAAGGAAGAGATGGTGGATCGGATCAAGGCGGCGGCCGATGCCCGGCAGGACGACGACTTTTTCATCATGGCCCGTACCGACGCTTTCCAGAAAGAGGGACTGGAAGCGGCGATTGATCGCGCCAAAGCCTGCATCGAAGCAGGCGCCGATGGCATCTTCGCCGAAGCAGTGACCGAACTGGAGCACTACAAAGCCTTCTCCGAAGCGCTGGATGTGCCCATTCTGGCCAATATCACCGAGTTCGGTGCCACACCCCTTTACAACCGCAAGGAACTGGCGGAGGCCGGTGCCGATATGGTCCTTTATCCGCTGAGTGCTTTCCGGGCCATGAACAAGGCAGCCGTCACCGTCTATCAGAACATTCTGGAGAAGGGCGACCAGAAAGACGTAGTTGATCTGATGCAGACCCGCATGGAACTGTACGATTTCCTCAACTACCACGAATTCGAACAAAAGCTGGACCAGCTTTTCGCTCAGAACAAAGACTGAACAAGACTGATTGGAGAGAGAAACATGGCTGAAGCAAAGAAACTTGGTGGAGCTGGCCTGCGTGGCCAGGTGGCTGGTGAAACGGCTCTGTGCACCGTTGGAAAAAGCGGTGCGGGCCTGACCTACCGCGGTTACGACATCGCCGATCTCGCGGAAAAGGCCCAGTTTGAGGAGATTGCCTACCTGCTGCTGCGTGGCAAGCTGCCCAACCGCCAGGAGCTGGACGGCTACAAGAAAAAGCTCCAGAGCCTCCGTGGCCTGCCCGCCGCCCTGAAAACGGTGCTTGAGCAGATCCCCAAAGACGCGCACCCGATGGATGTGATGCGCACCGGCTGCTCCATGCTGGGCAACCTGGAGACCGAACAGGACTTCAGCGAGCAGGACGACAAGATCGACCGCATGCTGGCGGTGTTCCCGTCCATCATCACGTATTGGTACCGCTTCGCCCACGACGGCGTTCGCATTGAGACCGACAGCGACGTGGATTCCATCGGTGGCCACTTCCTGGAACTGCTCCACGGCAAGAAGCCCAGCGAATTGCATGAGAAGGTGATGAACGTCTCCCTGATTCTCTATGCGGAGCACGAATTCAACGCCTCCACCTTCACAGCCCGTGTTTGTGCCTCTACGCTCTCGGACATCCACAGCTGTGTCACCGGTGCCATCGGTACATTGCGTGGGCCGCTGCATGGCGGTGCCAACGAAGCAGCCATGGAACTGATCCAGCGGTTCAGCACCCCGGACGAGGCCGAAGAAGGCCTGATGGGCATGCTGGAGCGCAAGGAAAAGATCATGGGCTTCGGCCACGCGATCTACAAAGAGTCCGATCCGCGCAACGCCATCATCAAACAGTGGTCCAAAAAGCTTGCAGATGAAGTCGGAGATACGGTGCTCTATCCGGTATCCGTTCGTTGCGAGGGAGTCATGTGGCGAGAGAAGAAGCTGTTCTGTAATGCCGACTTCTTCCACGCGTCAGCCTATCACTTCATGGGCATCCCGACCGAACTGTTTACCCCGATCTTCGTCATGTCCCGGGTATCCGGCTGGACCGCCCACGTGAAGGAGCAGCGCGCGAACAACCGCATCATCCGCCCCAGTGCCGACTACACCGGCCCGGCGGACGCCAAGTGGGTACCGATTGAGGAGCGTCCATGAACACCGAATACCGTAAACCTCTGCCGGGCACCGACCTGGACTATTTTGATACCCGTCAGGCCGTGGAGGACATCCACGCCGGCGCCTACGACAAACTGCCGTACACCTCCAAAATCCTGGCAGAACAACTGGTTCGCCGTTGTGATCCGGAGATGCTGACGGACTCCCTGAAACAGCTGATCGAGCGTAAGCGCGATCTGGACTTCCCATGGTATCCGGCACGAGTGGTCTGCCATGACATCCTGGGCCAGACCGCGCTGGTCGATCTGGCCGGTCTGCGTGACGCGATCGCCGAGAAGGGCGGGGATCCTGCCAAGGTCAACCCGGTAGTTCCCACCCAGTTGATCGTCGACCACTCCCTGGCCGTTGAGCATGCCGGTTTCGAAAAGGACGCGTTCGCGAAAAACCGTGCCATTGAAGATCGTCGGAACGATGACCGTTTCCACTTCATCAACTGGACCAAGACCGCGTTCAAGAACGTGGATGTGATCCCCCCGGGCAACGGCATCATGCACCAGATCAACCTGGAAAAGATGTCTCCGGTCGTTCAGACCCGAGAGGGCGTTGCCTTCCCGGATACCTGCGTGGGCACCGACAGCCATACGCCGATGGTGGACGCCCTGGGCGTTATCTCCGTCGGTGTCGGCGGTCTCGAAGCCGAGAGCGTGATGCTTGGCCGTGCTTCCATGATGCGTCTGCCGGATATCGTGGGTGTCGAACTCACCGGCAAGCTTCAGCCGGGCATTACCAGTACCGATATGGTGCTGGCCCTGACAGAATTCCTGCGCAAGGAGCGGGTGGTTGGTGCCTACCTGGAATTCTACGGTGAAGGTGCCGACAGCCTCACCGTGGGTGATCGGGCCACTATCTCCAACATGACGCCGGAATACGGCGCCACTGCCGCGATGTTCTACATCGACGGTCAGACCATCGATTACCTGAAGCTGACCGGCCGGGAAGACGACCAGATTGCCCTCGTAGAGAAATACGCAAAGGAAACCGGTCTGTGGGCCGACAGCCTGAAGAATGCCGAGTATGAACGGGTTCTGAAGTTCGATCTGTCCAGGGTCACCCGCACCCTCGCGGGGCCATCCAACCCGCATGCCCATCTTCCTACCTCCGAGCTGGCCAAGCGTGGCATTGCCGGCGACTGGGAGCTGGAAGAGGGTAAAATGCCGGACGGCGCGTGCATCATCGCTGCCATCACCAGCTGCACCAACACCAGTAACCCCCGTAACATGGTGGCGGCCGGCCTGATTGCGCGCAACGCCAACAAACTGGGCCTGACCCGCAAGCCCTGGGTGAAGACCTCCCTGGCACCGGGCTCCAAAACCGTCAAGATGTACCTGGAAGAAGCCAACCTGTTGCCCGAGCTGGAAAACCTCGGTTTCGGCGTGGTGGCGTTTGCCTGTACCACCTGTAACGGCATGAGCGGTGCCCTGGATCCGAAAATCCAGCAGGAAATTATCGATCGGGACCTGTATTCCACCGCGGTGCTCTCCGGTAACCGGAACTTCGACGGCCGGATTCACCCTTACGCCAAGCAGGCATTCCTGGCCTCGCCGCCGTTGGTGGTCGCCTACGCCATTGCCGGGACCATCCGTTTCGATATTGAGAAGGATGCCCTCGGCTATGATCAGGATGGCAACCCCATCACCCTGAAGGACATCTGGCCGAGCGACGAGGAAATCGATGCCATCGTGAAACAGTCGGTGAAGCCGGAGCAGTTCCGTAGCACCTACATTCCGATGTTCGACATCACCAGGGAAGCCCAGGCGCAGAGCGATCCCTTGTACCAATGGCGGCCCCAGAGTACCTACATCCGTCGTCCGCCATACTGGGAAGGTGCACTGGCCGGCGAGAAATCCCTGAAAGGCATGCGGCCGCTGGCGGTCCTGCCGGACAACATCACCACCGACCACCTGTCGCCGTCGAACGCGATCCTGGCCAGCAGTGCGGCCGGTGAGTACCTTGCGAAAATGGGCCTGCCGGAAGAAGACTTCAACTCCTACGCAACCCATCGTGGCGACCACCTGACCGCCCAGCGTGCAACTTTCGCAAACCCGAAACTGTTCAATGAAATGGTGACGGACGAGAGCGGCAACGTGAAGCAGGGCTCCCTGGCCCGGATCGAGCCGGAAGGCAAGGTTACCCGTATGTGGGAAGCCATCGAGACCTATATGGAGCGCAAGCAACCGCTGATCATCGTTGCCGGTGCTGACTATGGTCAGGGTTCTTCCCGTGACTGGGCCGCCAAGGGCGTTGCTCTGGCGGGGGTCGAAGCCATTGTGGCCGAAGGTTTCGAGCGGATTCACCGGACCAACCTGGTCGGCATGGGCGTGATGCCCCTGCAGTTCGAAGAAGGAACTACGCGCAAGACTCTGGCCCTGGACGGCACTGAAACCTACGACGTGGAAGGTACCCCGGCACCACGAGCGGAGCTGACGCTGGTCATCCATCGCAGGAACGGCAGCACCGAGCATGTGCCCGTGATCTGTCGCCTGGATACCGCCGAGGAAGTGTCTATCTATAAGGCTGGTGGAGTGTTGCAGCGCTTTGCCCAGGACTTCCTGGAGGCGGAGGGCACGGCATGACCCACGCACCTCAAATCCGCGTTCCCGCCACCTATATGCGTGGCGGCACCAGCAAGGGTGTGTTCTTCCGGCTGCAGGATCTGCCGGAAGCCGCCCAGGTGCCGGGCCAGGCCCGGGATAACCTGTTGCTGCGCGTGATCGGCAGCCCCGATCCTTACCAGAAGCAGACGGATGGTATGGGCGGGGCGACCTCCAGCACGAGCAAGACCGTAATTCTGGCGGAACCCACCCAACCGGATCATGACGTGGACTACCTGTTCGGGCAGGTGTCCATCGACAAGCCCTTCGTGGACTGGAGCGGTAACTGCGGCAACCTGACGGCGGCCGTTGGTGCCTTTGCCATCAACGGCGGTTTTGTGGCCAGAGACCGGATTCCGGAAAACGGTACCTGCACAGTTCGAATCTGGCAGGCCAATATCCGGAAAACCATCGTGGCCCATGTGCCCATTACCAATGGTGAGGTTCAGGAGACCGGCGATTTCGAACTGGACGGTGTCACCTTCCCGGCGGCGGAAGTCCAGATAGAATTCATGGATCCGGCGGACGGTGACGGCGCCATGTTCCCCACCGGCAATGTCGTGGATGACCTGGAAGTGCCCGGAGTGGGCACCCTGAAGGCCACCATGATCAACGCCGGCATCCCGACCATCTTCATCAATGCCGAAGATATCGGATACAAGGGCACGGAGCTACAGGACGACATCAACAGCGATCCGAAAGCGCTGGAAATGTTCGAAACCATCCGGGCCCACGGTGCGGTAAAGATGGGGCTGATCAACGACATCGCCGAAGCTGCCAATCGACAGCACACACCGAAGGTCGCCTTCGTAGCCAAGCCCGTGGATTATGTGGCCTCCAGCGGCAAGCAGATCACGGCTTCGGACATCGACGTTCTGGTTCGGGCGCTGTCCATGGGCAAGTTGCACCACGCCATGATGGGAACGGCGGCGGTGGCCATTGCCACGGCTTCTGCCGTGCCGGGATCGCTGGTCAACCTGGCCGCCGGTGGCGGTGACCGGACTCACGTAACCTTTGGTCATCCCTCGGGAACCTTGAGAGTCGGTGCCGAGGCCAAAGAGGTGAATGGCCAGTGGACCGCCACGAAAGCGATCATGAGCCGCAGTGCGCGCATCCTGATGGAAGGATGGGTGAGGGTGCCTGGCGACTGCTTCTGAGTTGCCGAGTGCTGAGTCAAAAAGCCGGAGATTTCTCCGGCTTTTTGCGTTATGGAAACACCTGGCGCGGCTTCGCGCTGCCGACAATTGAGCTAGGCTTTAGAGAAACGACCGGCTTCAAGAAGGAGTGTCCGCATGTCGAAAACTTTCGATACGAACGAGCGCCCCGATTACGATTCAGTGCTACAGACCATTGCCGACTATGTTCTGTCATACGATGGGATCAGCGACGAAGCCTGGGATACGGCCCGTAACTGCCTGATGGATACCCTGGGTTGCGGGTTGCTCGCGCTGCGGTTTCCGGAGTGCACCAAACATCTGGGACCCATGGTGGAGGGGACGGTGGTTCCGCACGGTGCCCGTGTTCCGGGAACTGCGTTCCGTCTCGATCCGGTCAAGGCGGCCTGGGATATTGGCTGTATCGTCCGGTGGCTGGACTACAACGACACCTGGCTCGCGGCGGAGTGGGGCCATCCCTCGGACAATCTCGGGGCGATTCTCGCGGTGGCGGATTATCTGTCGCAGAAACGCGTTGCGCAGGGCAAGGCACCTCTCGTTGTGAGAGACGTTCTGGAATCGATGATCATGGCCCACGAAATCCAGGGTGTGCTGGCGCTGGAGAATTCCTTCAACCGGGTTGGCCTGGATCACGTGGTTCTGGTGAAAGTGGCCTCGACGGCGGTCGCTGCCAGGCTGATGGGCGCGAACCGTGAGCAGCTCCTGTCGGCGCTCTCCCATGCCTGGGTGGATGGTCAGGCACTGAGAACCTACCGCCACGCACCCAACGCCGGCTCCCGGAAATCCTGGGCGGCAGGGGATGCCAGTTCCCGGGGTGTGCGTCTGGCGGATATTGCGATGCGCGGCGAAATGGGTGTTCCCGGCGTACTCAGTGCACCCCAGTGGGGGTTCTACGACGTGCTGTTCAGCAAGACCAACAAGGACCAGAAGCTCAAGCCCGAAGACCAGCGGCAGTTCTCATTGCCGCAGCCATTTGGCTGCTACGTGATGGAGAACATCCTGTTCAAGATCTCCTTCCCGGCAGAGTTTCATGCCCAAACGGCCGCGGAAGCCGCCGTCCGGCTGCATCCCGAGGTCCGGGACCGGCTGGATGAGATCGACCGGATCGTGATCACTACCCATGAGTCCGCTATCCGCATTATTTCGAAAGTAGGCAAACTGGCCAACCCCGCAGACCGGGATCACTGCCTGCAGTACATGACCGCGGTGCCATTGATATTTGGCAGTCTGACCGCGGAGCACTACGAAGACGGCTTCCACGAGGCACATCCGGTCATCGATAAGCTGCGCGAGAAGATGGAAATCGTCGAAGACGAGCGCTACACCCGGGAATACCTGGAAGCGGACAAACGCTCCATCGCCAACGCGGTGCAAGTGTTTTTCTCGGATGGCACCCAGACAGACAAAGTGGCAGTGGAATATCCCATCGGCCACCGCCGGCGCCGCAAGGAGGGAATTCCCCTGCTGGAAGACAAGTTCCGGAATAACCTGTCTACGCGGTTCCCGGCGCAACAATGCGAACGTATTTTTGAGCTATGCAAGGATCAGCAAACGCTGGAGAATACCCCGGTCCACGACTTCGTGGCGCTGTTCATGATCTGACCGCCGCTTTGCGCTAGGGAAGGGAAGTGTGCCAAAACGTACCGACATCAAGAGCATCCTGATCCTGGGCGCGGGCCCGATCGTGATCGGGCAGGCGTGCGAGTTTGATTACTCCGGGGCCCAGGCCTGCAAGGCGCTGAGGGAAGAGGGCTACCGGGTGATCCTGGTGAACTCCAACCCGGCGACCATCATGACCGACCCGGTGATGGCGGATGCCACCTACATCGAGCCGATCACCTGGAAGACGGTGGAGAAGATCATCGAGAAGGAGCAGCCGGACGCGCTGCTGCCCACCATGGGCGGCCAGACCGCGCTGAACTGCGCGCTGGACCTGGAGCGCCACGGCATCCTCGAGAAACACGGCGTGGAAATGATCGGCGCCAACGCCGACACCATCGACAAGGCCGAAGACCGGGACCGCTTCGACAAGGCCATGAAGAAGATCGGCCTGGAATGCCCCCGGGCCACCATCGCCCACTCCATGGACGAAGCCTGGAAAGTGGCCGATGACATCGGCTTCCCGTGCATCATCCGCCCGTCCTTCACCATGGGCGGCTCCGGCGGCGGTATTGCCTACAACCGGGACGAGTTCGAGGAAATCTGCACCCGCGGCCTGGACCTCTCGCCCACCAACGAACTGCTGATCGACGAGTCCCTGATCGGCTGGAAAGAGTACGAGATGGAAGTTGTCCGCGACCGGAACGACAACTGCATCATCGTCTGCGCCATCGAGAACTTCGACGCCATGGGCGTGCACACCGGTGACTCCATCACCGTGGCCCCGGCCCAGACCCTCACCGACAAGGAATACCAGATCATGCGTAACGCCTCGCTGGCGGTGCTGCGTGAGATCGGTGTGGAAACCGGCGGCTCCAACGTCCAGTTCGGCATCAACCCGGACACCGGACGCATGGTCGTCATCGAAATGAACCCGCGGGTGTCCCGCTCCTCGGCCCTGGCCTCCAAGGCCACCGGCTTCCCGATCGCCAAGGTGGCGGCCAAACTCGCCATTGGCTACACCCTGGACGAACTGCAGAACGAAATCACCGGCGGCGTCACCCCGGCCTCGTTCGAACCGTCCATCGACTACGTGGTCACCAAGATCCCCCGGTTCACCTTCGAGAAATTCCCCCAGGCCGACGCCCGCCTGACCACCCAGATGAAATCCGTGGGTGAGGTCATGGCCATCGGCCGCACCTTCCAGGAATCCCTGCAGAAAGCCCTGCGCGGCCTGGAAGTGGGCTCCGAAGGCTTCGACGAGAAACTCGAAGAGCTGGATTCCGAAAACGCCCGGGAAACCCTGACCCAGGAACTGAACGTCCCCGGCGCCGACCGCATCTGGTACATCGGCGACGCCTTCCGTGCCGGCCTGAGCGTGGAAGACGTGTTCGCCCACACCAGGGTGGACCCCTGGTACCTGGTGCAGATCGAGGACCTGATCAAAGAGGAAGAGGCCCTCAAGAGCGCCGGCAAGGCCGACATCGACCAGGCCACCCTGTTCCGCCTCAAGCGCAAGGGCTTCTCCGATGCACGACTGGCCAAGCTGCTGGGCATCTCCGAAGTGAGCCTGCGCAAGCTGCGCCACGACCTGGACATCCGTCCGGTGTACAAGCGGGTGGACACCTGCGCGGCGGAATTCGCCTCCGACACCGCGTACATGTACTCCACCTATGAGGAAGAGTGCGAGGCCGACGCCTCCGACCGGGACAAGATCGTGGTCATCGGCGGCGGCCCCAACCGGATCGGTCAGGGTATCGAGTTCGACTACTGCTGTGTGCACGCGGCCCTGGCCATGCGCGAAGACGGCTACGAAACCATCATGATCAACTGCAACCCGGAGACCGTGTCCACCGACTACGACACCTCCGACCGGTTGTACTTCGAGCCGATCACCCTGGAAGACGTGCTGGAAATCATCCACGTCGAGAAGCCCAAGGGCGTGATCGTCCAGTACGGCGGCCAGACCCCGCTGAAACTGGCCCGGGGCCTGGAAGCGGCCGGCGTGCCCATCATCGGCACCAGCCCGGACGCCATCGATCGGGCCGAGGACCGGGAACGGTTCCAGCAGATGATCACCCGCCTGGGCCTGAAGCAGCCGGAAAACGCCACCGTGCGCAGCCACGAGGAAGGCATCCTGGCGGCCCGGGAAATCGGCTACCCGCTGGTGGTGCGTCCGTCCTACGTGCTGGGCGGCCGGGCCATGGAAATCGTCTACGACGAGACCGAACTGGTGCGCTACATGCGCAACGCCGTGCTGGTGTCCAACGACAGCCCGGTGCTGCTGGACCACTTCCTGAACGCCGCCATCGAGGTGGACATCGACGCCATCTCCGACGGCACCGACGTGGTCATTGGCGGCATCATGCAGCACATTGAGCAGGCTGGCGTACACTCCGGTGACTCCGCCTGTTCACTGCCCCCGTACACGCTGTCCCAGCAGGTGCAGGACGAGATGCGCGATGCGGTCAAGAAGATGGCCATCGAGCTGGACGTGGTGGGCCTGATGAACGTCCAGCTGGCCTGGCAGGACGGTGAGATCTACGTGATCGAGGTGAACCCGCGGGCCTCGCGGACCGTGCCGTTCGTGTCCAAGGCCATTGGTGTCTCCCTGGCGGCGGTTGCGGCCCGGGTGATGTCGGGCAAGACGCTGAAGGAACTGAACTTCACCCAGGAGATCGTACCGACCTACTACGCGGTGAAGGAATCAGTGTTCCCGTTCAACAAGTTCCCGGCGGTGGATCCGATCCTCGGGCCGGAGATGAAGTCCACCGGCGAGGTTATGGGTCTTGGCGACAGCTTTGATGAGGCCTTTGCCAAGGCGGAATTGGGGGCGGGGGAATCGCTACCGTGTACAGGGCGGGTATTCCTGTCGGTCCGTGATGAGGACAAGCCGGGCGCGGTGGCCGTGGCGCGTCGTTTTCTGGACGTGGGTTTTCAGCTTACTGCGACGGCAGGAACCGCCGAATTCCTGGTGGCACAGGGCATAGCCTGCGATTGCCTCAACAAGATCGAAGAAGGACGCCCCCATGTTCTGGATGCGATTCGCAACCGGGAGGTGGATCTTGTCCTGAACACCAGCGATGGCCGGGCGACCATCGCCGCCTCTGCCGAACTCAGGCGGATGGCGGTGCGCATGAAAATCCCCATGGCGACCACACTGGCGGGTGGAGAGGCATACGCACGGGCCATCGCCTTCGGCTCGATCGACCAGGTCCGTAGCCTGCAACAGATTGCGCGGGCGCCTTCGTTGCAGACTACTTCCGGTTTGGCGACAGAGGCTTGACGTTACCCATGGGCGTTACGTTGTCCTGTTGGGCGTCGTTTTCTTCCGGAAACACTTTTGCCATACGGGCATCCAGGCGTTCCAGCGCGTCCGCAATGCGATTCAGGGCACTGGTTGCGCCGGCGAAATCCGATGCCGGTGAAGAGGGACGGTTTGAGGTGCGTTCGGCTGCCTTCCTGGGGGCCGGTCGGCGCGGTTCGCTGGCCACGTCTTCTCCCAGCAGGTCCTTGCGGATGCTCTTGAGGTCGTGGGGATCGATAAAGGGGCGATCCTCGGCGTAAGCGCACATCATCATGCCGTCACACAGTTTATTGATCAGGCGCGGGATGCCTTTGCTGAGCTTGTGGATTTCCCGAACGGTGTCGTCGTCGAAGAGTTTATTGCCCCCATGTCCGGATACAAGGAGGCGATAATCGATGTATTCGGCGGTTTCGGACAGAGTCAGACCTTCCAGGTGGAAAAACAGCTTTACCCGCTGGCTGAGTTGGGGAATGGCTGTTACCGCGCCTTTCAACTCCGGCTGTCCCAGGAGAATAACCCGCATCGAGGGCCCGCCCATGCTCTCCATGCCGGTGAGCATGCGGATATCTTCCAGGTTTTCCCGGGTGAGGTTCTGCGCCTCGTCGATGGTCAGCACCACCGGTGTCCCCGCAGCGGCCATGCGCTCCAGATATTCAGTAATCTGGAACAGCATCGCCACCTTGCTGTCATCTTCGACTTTCAATCCGGCCTTTCGAAGGATCAGGCCAAACAGATCCCGGGATTCCAGGTTGGTGTATGAGATGTTCAGGAGCTTCAGGTCGCCTTCCAGGCTCCGGATGGTTTTCTTGAGCAGTGTCGTTTTGCCGGAGCCTATTTCGCCACTGATAACCACGAAGCCTTCCGAACTCCAGATGGCAGACGACATGTAGACATAGGCCCTGGAGTGCTGCTGACTCATGTAAATGAAATCGTCTTCCGGGGTAATCCGGAAGGGGTGTCTGTGCAGTCCAAAAAAGTCCAGGTACATGCTCACTTCCTGTCGGCCGTTCAGGCCAGTTTGGCCAGATCGGTGTTGATTCTCAGGGTATCCGGCCGGTAGGCATCGTAACTTTCGCTTACCGTGCCGAAACGGAAATCGTCAAGCAGTCGTGCCAGGCGGTCTTCGCACTTGTCCAGGTTGGTGTAGTGGCGGAACCGCGAGAACCAGCTTGCGTTATTGAACCGTGGTTGGTCCGGGTCCACTTCCCATGGGTGCAGGTAGAACATCTGGGGACGTTCGCCAAAGCCGGAGGCATTGCTGAACAGGTATCGGAACAGGGGATACGGAAATTGCCGGAAGTAACCGCCACCGGCGGCCGGAATGCTCAGGCCCATAACGCGTGCGGTGGTCAGCGGGAATTCCCGGAGTTCCTGGCCGGTTCCGGTACGAATGGTATAGGGCTCCCGGGGTGAGTCCGGAATACCGTAATTGTCATGATGAATCGGGAAAATACTCGAGTCCCAGGTGAACCCGCTCTCCGCGAGAATATCGAGTGCCCAGAGCGACTCTTTGGTGATGGAGTAGCTCGCGGCCCGATAGCCGGTGACGGGCTGCCCGATAATGTCTTCCAGAAGCTTTTTGGAACGAACCGTCTCGGACCGGAAGACATCCGGGGACTGACGATAAATCAGTTGATGGCTGTAGCCGTGGGAGGCGATCTCGTGGCCGGCGTCCGCGATCTCCCGTATGAGGGACGGAAACCGCTCAGCGACCCAACCAAGCACGAAGAACGTCGATTTCACATTACGGGATTCAAACAGGGCAAGTAGCCGACGGGTATTCTGCTCGACCCGGGAGGGCAGGGTATCCCATTGATCAGGTCGGATTACCCGGGACAACGCTGCAACGTGGAAGTAATCTTCCACATCAATACTCATGGCATGCAGCGGTCTGGAATCTGCGGTGCCATGGTTTGTGTTGGTTGCCGGTTCCTGCGGCCGGGTAAGATCTGGCATGGGTACTCCTTCCCATTTCAAGCCTTAGGCAGATTCTCGCCCACGACAGCTCTAAATACAATTACCTGATTCATATATAATGTTTCTGAAACCTAAAACAATGTAAAAGACAGTTACAAAACGATACAAATCGGTTGAGTTTGCGGAATCGCAGGCGCAGAATGGTTTCCGTAGTAAAAGAGAATCGGCGCAAAGGGTTGAATGGCCGGTTTAATTGGAAGTTGTTCTGTCGCTGATTGTCAAACAGACGACAAGGATGTTCAGCGTGTCGTACATACGTTTTAGAAAACATTACCTTCATATCCCGTATCTGGTGCTTGCTGGTCTGGAATTCGGGGTACTGTTCGGCATCTTCTCACTGCTGACCGTTTTTCTGGCGATGGTCGGCATTGATCACGCGCCCATGCACACCGACATGGTCGCGGCCTTTCTGTTTGCGATAACCCTCAGTTGCGGCACCCTTGCGATGGGCGGTTACCTGGCCATGGCCAAGGAGACACTCTCGCTTCTGCTGTTCCGGACCCTGATCGCCTACTGCTTTGTGGGTGGTATTGGCCTGACCCTGGTCTATGGTGTATTGCCCCAGGCCGATCCGGGCAGCGCAAATCTGTTCTGGGCGGTACTGCTTGCATCCATGGTGATCATACTGATGCGCCTGATTTTCCTGCGAGTGGTTGATTCCGAGCAGTTAGTGCGGCGGGTTGTGGTTTTTGGTGCCGGTGATTTCGCCGCGTCACTTCTGGACGAGTATCAGCGCAATATGCGCAAGCTTGGCATCCGGATTATTGGCTGCATACCGGAGAATGCGCACAGTTCCGTCTCCGGAGATCTGTTGCTTCCTGCCCCTTACGATTTCTACCAGTTCTGCAAGGAGAACAAGGTCTCGGAGATCGTGGTTGCGCAACAGGAACGCCGTCGTACCGAGGGCGGTTGGCTCCCGGTTCCGGACCTCATGGAGTGCAAGCTGCGAGGCATCGCTGTTACCAATGGTGTCGATTTCTACGAGCGGGAGCTGAAAAAGGCGAAGCTCGACATGGTGCACCCTTCCTGGATCGTTTTCTCCGAGGGATTCAAGGCGTCAAAGAGCCGGAATTTTGCCAAGCGATTTGTCGACCTGGCACTGAGTCTGGCACTGCTGGTGGTCATGTTCCCCTTTATTATTCTCACCGCCCTTGCCGTTTTCCTTGAGACGGGGCGCCCCATCCTCTACAGCCAGAAGCGGGTTGGCATGCTTGGCAAGGAGTTCCGGATCTACAAATTCCGGAGTATGCGCCAGGATGCCGAGAAGGACGGAAAAGCGCGCTGGGCTTCGGCAAACGACAACCGGGTTACCCGTGTTGGCGCATTCATCCGCAATACCCGCCTGGATGAGCTACCCCAGATCTACAACGTGATCAAAGGGGAGATGAGCATTGTCGGCCCGCGTCCGGAACGGCCGGAGTTTGTCTCGGAACTCAAGGAAAAAATACCGTTTTATGACACCCGTCATTATGTAAAGCCTGGCCTGATGGGCTGGGCTCAGCTTAAATACCCTTATGGTGCCTCTGTCGAAGATGCCAAGGGAAAACTGGAATACGACCTGTATTACTCCAAGAACCACAGCCTCCTTATGGATTTTCTGATTATGATCCAGACAGTTGAGGTGGTGCTTCTCGGGAAGGGCGTTAGATAACAAACAACACAAGAACAGCAGGGATTCGGAGGGCGTACATGGGAATGGTCACTTTCTTGCGAACGTTGATATTGGTTTTTCTGGCCGGATTGCTCGGGGCCTGTTCCGGGATGCCGTCGTCGGCGGACATGCCGAAAGTCTCGGAAATCCAGCCGGAGCCCTACCTGATCGGCATCGGTGACACGATATCGATCCACGTCTGGCGCAATCCGGAACTGAGCCAGTCCATCGTCGTCCGGCCGGACGGATACATTTCCATGCCCCTGATGGGCGATGTCAAAGCCGATGGCAAAGAACCGGAAGCACTGGCATCGGAAATCAGTGTGGCGCTTGGAGAGTACATCCGCACGCCGGAAGTCACCGTGATGGTCACCAATCCAAGCAGCAAAGAGTTCCGCAACCGGGTGAGAATCACCGGCCAGGTAGCGACCCCCCAGTCGGTGTCGTTCCAGCCCGGCATGACGGTGCTGGACCTGGTGCTGATGGCCGGTGGTGTTACGGACTTCGCCGCCGATGACCGTGCGGTCATGCATCGCAAGGTGGACGGCGAATACAAGAGTTACCGGCTGGACCTGGAAGCCATGATTACCGACGGTGACATGAGCACCAATTATGCCCTGCAGCCCGGTGACGTCATCAGCGTTCCGCGAAAACAGCTCTTCCGGGGTGAGCTCTGATGGACATCCAGTTCATCCTGGACACGCTCAGGGCGGTGAAGCTGGAACTGTATCGTCGCCGGGTGGCCGCGACGGTGTTGTTCATGGTGGTTACCGCCGGTGTGTTGGCCCTTGGATACGTCACGCCCAAGAGCTATACCTCCCAGGCGGTGCTGTATGCGGACCAGTCCAACATTCTTCAGCCATTGCTTCGGGGCCAGGCGGAAGTTACTCAGATCGACCGAATCAATGAAGCGCGGGAAATGATCCAGAGCCGCTCTTTCCTTGAGCAGGTGGCAATGGACACCGGGCTGATCTCCAGCGCAGATTCTGATCAGAACCGGACCCTGGCTGTGGGAAACCTCCGAAAGCAGGTGGATCTACGCGTTTCCAACCGGAATTTTCTGGAGCTTAGTTATACCAGTGGTGACCCGAATCAGTCCTTTCAGGTTATGAGTGCGGTGCTCAACCGGTTCGTGGAGCGCACGGTGCGTAAAAAGCGCTCCGAAAGCCAGGGCGCTTTCGAGTTCATTGACTCCCAGGTCAAGTCTTATCAGCGTCAACTTGAAGATGCCGAGCAGAAGCTCAAGGAATTCAAGTCCAACAACCAGGACGGCACCGAAAGCAACGTTCGCCAACGCATCGAAAACCTTCGGGCTGAAATCGAGAACCTGAAGCTCGAGATTCAGCAGACTGAATCGGAAGTCGCGCTCACCAAAAAGCAACTCGCCCAGGAAGAGCCGGTCCGCAAAATCACAACGGATCCCGGAAAATCCTCTGCAGAACGCCGCCTGGCGAGTTTGCGTCAGGAACTGGACTCTCTGCTCCTGAAGTATCAGGACAAGCATCCGGATGTGGTCAGCGTAAAAGACCAGATTGCGGATCTGGAGAAGCAGGTCTCTAAACAGGGTGACCATGAACGGGAGGGCGCCGTCACCCAGGTGATGGAGAATCCGGTTTATGAAAACCTGAAAATGCAGTTGTCCGATGCCACCACCAGCCTGGCGGTGAAAAAGAACCGACTGAAGTCTCTGCAGAAACTGTTGGACGAAGCCTTCCAGCGGGCCGAGAGAGTCGCGGCCAACCAGGCGGAACTGGCTGAGCTGACCCGCGATTACGACGTGACCAAGGGTGTCTACGAGGACATGCTCCAGCGCCGCGAGAAAGCGCGCCTGTCCATGACACTCGATGTTCAGGGAGAAGGGGTCAGTTACAAGATACAGGAACCGGCATCCTTCCCGACCCACTGGGACGGACTCCAGCTGTATCAGGTTGGCCTGGCCGGTCCCTTCCTCGGAAGTGCGATGGTTCTGGGGCTGCTGACTGCTCTGGTTATGTTTGACCAACGGATCCGTTCGCCGAGAGCGTTACACCTGGCTCTGCCAGAGACCATCCCGGTGCTGACCAGCATTCCGCACTACCGCAGCACCTGGAAGGATCGCCTGTTGCGGAAGGATACGATTCTGATTCTGGCGATTCTGGCGATTTTCATGATCGGTTACCTGTCGGTGCTCCTGTTCAGCGTCATGGGCGTAACGCCGGAACAGCTCATCAACAAGATCGGGACGATCCTCGGCGGTGGTGAATGACAATGGATGACAACAAGCTCTACAACGCGCTGCTGAAGAGTCAGGAAGAGCAGCGCCAACTGGCGCTGAAGCGTGGGGAAGCGAAGCCCGAGGAGAATTTCAGAAAGGAGCGTCCCTACGCCGGTTCCGATAGCCACAAACCGAACTGGGTGCGGATTGACACACAGCCGGAAGAGCATCCGCCGACCGTCTATGACGCTTCGGTCTCACTAGGGTTGATCGCCAACCCCAGGCCCTGGACCCGGGAGCAGCTTCGGGAACGCAAGATTATCTATCCGGGCATGGCGGACAAGGAAGTCATGGACGCGTATCGCGAGCTCCGTATCCAGCTACGGAACCGGGCCGGTGAAGAAGGCTTCGCGTTGCTCTTCAGCAGTCTCGGGAATCAGGGCGGATCGCTCCTGACGGCGTTTAATCTTGCCGCAGCCTTTGCCATGGATTCCCATACCGCGGCACTTCTGGTGGATTGCGATCCGTATCATCAGGAACTTCAACCGCTGGTTTCCACTACCCTGAAAGCCGGTGTTACCGACTATGTTTCCGATTCCGCCTGCGACGTGAAAGACATTCTCTATCCAAGCGGTGTCGAACGTCTCAGCGTGATTCCTGCAGGTACCCAGGCCTCCTCGGCAGTAGAGCTCTTTTCCTCAGTCCGCATGCGTGAGCTGATGAAGGAACTGAAGGGCCGTTACCCGGATCGCTGCATCATAGTAAATGCACCGCCATTCCGAACCAATACGGAAGCCCGGATTCTGGAGCGCTTCTGCGATCAGGTGGTGTTTTCCATACCGTTCGGCGAAGTGAGCGGCGAAGAGATCAACGAGTCTGTCGACGCGCTGGATTCGGGTAAATTCTCCGGGCTGGTTTTTCAGGAGTGACCGATGGCAGGTAGATACGGAAGCGCGAGCTATCTCGGATTGGCCTCCGGCTGTGTATTGTTGATGGCGACGATGACCACCAGGGCCCAGACGCTTGAGGAAAGCATTACCTCGCTGACGGCCACCGGCTCCGCCTTTACCGCCATCACACACACCCGCGTCGACGCCGGTGACGGATGGGATTCCACGACAGAACCGAGTCTGGGTGTGTCCGGCAACGTCGGGGGCACCCTGCAGAGTGGCGCCAGCCATCTGGCGCTGCGCTACGGGGGCAGCCTGGAAACCTCGCGGGATCTTCCTACCGGCGACCAGACTGACAACAGTTCGATTAATGGGCTGGCACGATACAATTATTTCGATCCGGCGAATCCGGTTGATTTCAACCTTGGCCATACCATTCAGTCTGTTCGGAATAACACCGGATTTGTCGTCAATCCCTCAAGTTATGACACTCGCCAGACGCTCACGGCTGGTGCGGGCCTGCGCCTGTACCCGGGTGAGCTGACGTCCGTTCGGATGTCCGTTCAGGCGGGCCAGAGCTTCGGTAGTGGGGCACTGAGCAGCGATGAGTCTGTGACAGCGTCGGCTGAGCTGGCGAGGCGTCTGAGTGAACGCTCCACGGGTTCGCTGGTTGCAAGCCGTTCCTGGTCCAATGAGGACGCCCTCGACATCACCATTGATTCCGCGCAGCTGATTTATGACCGTGCCCTCGAAACCGGCCAGTTCCGCGTTGGTGCCGGAGCAAGTCAGGCGAATACGGATTACCCGGACGGTTCCAGTTCCACCAGCGATGCGGTCACAGGCTTTCTGGAACGATCCTGGATCGGAGACGGGTTCCGCACAGCCGTCAGCTACAATCGCCGTCTTTCCGACAGCGTCACGGACATCTCACTGAATCTGCCTCCTGTTTTTGACTTCCTGCCAGATTCAGTGCGGGTGAGGGACCTGGTGGTCAGCGACTCGGTGGCTCTTAGCCATAGCAACAATAATCTGTGCGATATCTGCAACGCAGGCTTCGGGCTGGAAGCGGCCGTTCTCAGATCACAAATAACCGACGTCAAAACCCACGAATACAGCGCCAACCTCAACGTGGGGTTTCAACTGACTAATCTGCAGCGCCTCGAATTTGCATACATCTGGCAGGCGGATGCCGGTGAAAACGCCGGAACCTTCGACCAGCAGATCCACCGTTTCAATACCCGCTGGAGCCGACAGTTGGCGGAATTGACCACATTCGGGGTGGAATTCAACCAGTCCTATCTGGATAGCCGCCTGGCAACCCCAAATGAGCAGCAGTTCGTTCTGAAGCTGGTCCTGACCCATGGCTTCTCGATGATGGGGGCTGGCCCTGAGGCGAAATGAAGCAAGGAACGAAAGGAATCATGTTCGATCAACGGAAAGATATTCGCCTCCCGCCGGATATGCCGCCACAGCTGATCGTGGTCATTGATACCGAGGAGGAGTTTGACTGGAACGCCGAGCCGGACGCTGACGCCAATCAGGTGACGGCAATGGCGCACATCGACCGGGTCCAGGGCATCTTCAATGAATACGGAATCCGCCCGTGCTACGTCATTGATTATCCCGTCGCCAGCCAGCCCATGGGCTATGGCCTGCTGAAGCAGTATGTCGAGCGGGATCAATGCGAGATCGGCGCCCACCTCCATCCCTGGGTGAACCCGCCTCAGGAGGAGGCGTTGAGCCGGTCGAACATGTATCCGGGTAACCTCCCGGAAGCACTTGAGCGGGAAAAACTCCGGGTCCTGCGGGACACGATTACGGAAAACTTCGGTGCGCCACCGGTGGGTTACAAAGCGGGGCGATACGGATTCGGGCCGAACACCACGGGCATTCTCCAGGAGCTGGAGTTCGATGTGGATCTCTCGGTTTGCCCGCCGCTGGATGCACGCTCGGATGGAGGGCCGGATTATCGTCGGTACACCTCCGATCCCTTCTGGTTTGGTGGTGAATCGCAGCCCATCCTGGAACTTCCCTGCACCGGCGCCTTTGTTGGCTGGGCTGGCCGGGCGGCGCTGCCGCTGTATGAACTTGCCCAGACATTCCGCCGTTTTCGGGTGCCAGGCATTCTGTCCCGATTGGGAGCGGTGGATCGCCTGATGCTGTCACCGGAAGGTTTTACGCCGGACGAACACATCAAACTGACCCGCGCCCTGTTTCGGCAGGGGCTTCGCACGTTCACCTGGAGCTTCCACAGCCCTTCGGTGGTGCCTGGCAATACCACCTACGTCAACAATGAGCAGGAGCTGACCCGATTCCTGGACAGCTTCCGCACCTTCTTCGATTTCTTTTTCAACGAGCTTGGTGGGCAGGCATCAACGCCCACACGGATTCGACAGGTAATGGAGAACATGGCATGAAAGTGCTCGGGATTTCCCCGCTGGACAAGGATTCAACCGTCGCCATCGTGGAAGATGGCAACATACTGTTTGCAGCAGGGGAGGAACGCTTTTCCCGGACCAAACAGCAGTCAGGGTTTCCCCGGCTGGCGCTGGAAGCAGCACTGGCCGATACCGGGCTGAGCATGGATGACATCGATCAGGTCTGCTATCCGTTCCTGACCTGGCAAAACGAACAGAAGCTCTTTTCGAAGAATCTGGAGGATGAGAAAGCCTTTATCAAAGCCTTCCAGCCGGCGGATCTTGGCCCCCAGATCAAGGAAGCGCTCACCCGTGTTCCGGATCGGAATCAGCCCATCCATGGTCTGGAGCACCCGAATGCCATCATGGAGAAGGGTTTCCTCCATAGCTCCTATTACAGCATGGCGGGGGCTCAGAAACTGGCCTCGAACAACGCGGCGCTCAAGGCTTCCCGCCAGTGGGGCGAAGCGGCAACGGAGTCGTTCCAGCATTGGGAGAAAGATCTGACGGCCGGACTGGCGGAAGCTGGTTGGACCGGTCCGGTAAAGCGAATGGACCATCACCTCTCGCACGCCGCTAACAGCTTCCTTTGCAGCGGGTTTGAGCGGGCACTGTGCGTCACCCTGGACGGATATGGTTCGGGGCTGGCCGGATCGGTCAGTGAAGCACGGGATGGCAAGATTCACCGGCTTCATGGATTGTCGTTCCCAAACTCGCTCGGCACACTCTACGAACATGTAACCTCCAGCCTCGGCTTCAAGCCCAGTCGTCATGAGGGCAAAATCGTAGGCCTGGCTTCTTACGGAGACCCTTCGATCCTGGGCGACATCCTGTTGTCCCGGATCGAGCAGACGCCCGGGGACTTCAGGATCTACGAAGCCAACAACGTGTATTTCTCCCGGTATCTGGCCTCGAAATTCCCCAAGATCGACGTCGCCGCCGCCTACCAGTACGTACTCGAGAAAGTAGCCACCAATTACATCCGTTATTGGGTGGAAAAGACCGGCATCGATACCATCGTTCTGTCCGGGGGCGTTACTGCCAACGTGAAGCTCAACCAGCGTATTTTCGAGATCGAAGGCGTCAACCATATCTTTGTCTACCCGAACATGGGGGACGGAGGCTGTGGTACGGGTGCCGCGCTCTACCACAGCTGGCCGGGCGGTGTGAAACCGTCCATTTCCAGTGCTTACATGGGGCCCGAATACTCCGAGGCCCAAATCCGAAAGGCGCTGGACGCCGAAGGCCTGACATACGAGCGGCCGGAGCACCTCGCGGCCGAGGTGGCAAAACTGATTCACGGCGGCGAAGTGGTTGCCCGGTTTGACGGGCGCATGGAATATGGCCCACGCGCTCTGGGCAACCGTTCCATCATGTACCACGCCCGGGAGCCCGAGGTGAACCAATGGCTGAACAAACGCCTTGGCCGCACCGAATTCATGCCCTTTGCGCCGGTGACCCTCTACGAAGCGAGGGAAAAGTGCTATCACAACATCCGTGGGGCGGAACACGCGGCGGAGTTCATGACTATCACTTTCGACTGCACCGATTTCATGCGCGAGAGCTGTCCGGCTGCGGTGCACGTGGATGGGACTGCCAGGCCCCAGCTGATTCGCCGTGAGGTCAATCCCGGGTACTACGACATTCTGACGGAATACGAAAAGCTCAGCGGCATTCCCAGCCTGATCAACACCAGCTTCAACATGCATGAAGAGCCGATTGTGAACAGCCCTGAAGATGCGGTCCGGGCTTTCCTGCAGGGGGCGCTGGACTATCTGGCGATCGGGCCGTTCCTGGTCAGGCATCCTCACCCGGCACACTGAGACGGACCTGGATAGGGACGACACCATGACAGCAGGACCGCTGACAGTCACAAGTAGCCCCGCCGGGGACACGCCTGCGTTAAGGGACGAATGGCTGGAACTTGAGAGCCGATCAACGCCACCGGTGTTCCTCTCTTGGCAGTGGCTTGGACACTGGCTGAGCGTTTACCAACCCCGCGCGTTGGCGTTAAGGGTATGGGAGGCGGATCGCCTGGTTGGTCTTGGTCTGGTGGTCGAGACGGACGAGCGCCGGCACGGAGTCCTCAAGTCCCGGTGCCTGAGACTGCATCAGACCGGGCACAGGCTGCTCGATCAGATCTGGATCGAATACAACGGATTCCTTGCGGAGAATGGCAAAGAAAACGAGGTGGCAAGGGCCTGTCTGAACTACCTCACCAACGAGATGCCGGAGTGGGACGAGTTCATTATCGGGGCGGTTGATGCCGAAGAGGCGGATAAATACGCCTCGATCACCGGCCTTCACAAGCACGTCCGCTGGGAAGCACCTTGTTATGGTGTGGACCTCGATGCCCTCCGCCATTCCGGGGAGCATTACCTTGATCGTCTGTCCCGCAATACCCGATACCAGATCAATCGTTCCCACCGGCTATACGAGCAACGCGGTGAAGTTCGGCTCGTGCGGCCGGATACGGTCGAAGAGGCCATTGCCGTATTTGATCGCATCGGGCCACGACATTTGCAGCGCTGGGGCAATGGCCCGGACCAGAGTGGCTTTGCCAATCCGGATTTTGTGCGCTTTCATCGGGAGATGATCCGGGCCCAGTGGCCGGATGGCGGCGTCGACCTGGTGTCCGTTATGGTGGGCGATGAAGAGATCGCATCGTTTTACAATCTCCTCTACAAACAGGTTGTCTACTTTTACCTTGGCGGGATGGCGGTCGATTCTGACAATCGTTTCAAGCCCGGCTTGCTGGGCCACAGCCTGTGCATAGAGGATTACCGGCACCACGGTTTCCACTACTACGATTTCATGGGTGGAGACGAACGTTACAAGGCCAACCTGGGCACCCTTCACCGAAACCTGGTACAGATTGCGCTCCAGCGGGACCGGTTCAAGCTGAAGCTGGAAGATGTGGCGCGACGGGCCCGGAATCGCTGGCTAGGGGAGGCGAGTACCGGTTATGAACGCTGATCTCGCTGTCCGGGCTTCGCGGTTCGCCGTGTTTCCCGTGGAGGATTACCAGGGTTATGTTGATCGACACCCTGATGCAACGCCCTATCACAGGAGTGGCTGGCTGAGGGCAGCAGAAGCCGGATACGGACACACCGCCTGGGTCGTCAGCGCCCACCGTGGTGACCAACTGTGCGGGGTCCTGCCACTGGTGGAGGTGAAACCTCCGCTGGGAGCCTCCAGCCTGGTTTCACTCCCATTCTGTGACCTCGGTGGGCCGCTGGCCGATAACGAGGATATCCGCTACTCGCTCATTGAAGCGGCCAGGAAACTGGCTTCGACCAATCGCAGTAACGGTGTTGAGATCCGGGTGTCCGGAGAACCGGTCGACATGTCGAAGGCGGCGGAGCCCCTGCCGGCCAAAGTGCGAATGTTGCTGGACCTGCCGGAATCGTCGGAAGCGCTGTTCAAACAATTCAAGCCCAAGTTGCGCAGCCAGATCCGGAAAGCGGAGAAGAACGGACTGACAGCCGAGATCCGCCAGGATCCGGCCGCTATCGAAGCGTTTTACGAGGTGTTCGCCGACAACATGCACCGCCTGGGCTCACCGGTCCACAGCCTGGCCTGGTTCAGTACACTGGCGCAGGCGTATGGAGATAACCTGTTGATCAGCCTGGTTCACGAAGGAACAACCGTTGTGGGCGCGGGCATTGTTCTGACCACTGGAACCCGGGCCTGCATACCCTGGGCATCGACCCGCGCGGAGTTCAACCATCTGGCTCCGAACATGCTGTTGTACTGGACCTTCCTGAGCCATCTGGCGGATACCGGCTATCGACAGTTCGATTTCGGGCGCTCAACACCGGAAGAAGGCACCTTCCGGTTCAAGAAACAGTGGGGGGCATTACCCACCGAGCTGACCTGGCAGCGATTGGAGCCCGCTGGACGTCCGGCGACGGAGTCGCGGAATTCGTCCGGGACCGTCAGTGCCACCAGCCGCATCCGTCGGATTGTGGAAACACTCTGGCAGCGAATGCCACTGGGCGTTGCCAACTGGCTCGGGCCCAAGCTCAGAAAATACATAACATTATGATCAGTCTATTAATTGCATTAACGCTTTTGTGCCTGTTGGTGCCTGTTTATGTCTACTTCGGTTATCCGGCACTCCTGTGGGGCCTTACACGAGGCAAACCTGCCAGGACGCATCGGATGGACGATATCCAGCCGGGCGTTACTCTGATTATTTCCTGCTACAACGAGGCGGGTGTCATACGGGCCAAGCTGGATAACGCGCTTGCCATGGATTACCCCGCCGACCGTTTGACTATCCTGGTGGTCTCCGACGGTTCAGACGACGGCACCGATGACATCGTCCAGGGCTATCAGAACAAACGAATCACGCTGATCCGTCAGGAAGGCCGACTCGGCAAAACCATGGGGCTGAATCTGGCGATGGAGCAGGTCAAAAGCGACATTGTCGTATTCAGCGACGCCAATGCCATGTACGCCCCCGATGCAATCCGGAAACTGGTCCGTCATTTTGCCGATGAGAGTGTGGGTTACGTGGTGGGCGCTGCGCTCTACACGGATGGGAGCGAAGGGGCCAGTGCCCGGAACGAAAACCTGTATTGGCGCTATGAGCTGGCGATCAAATCCATGGAATCCCGACTGCATTCGGTGGTTGGTGGTGATGGTGCCATTTACGCGATCCGGTCGGGTCTCTGGGAGCCGCTTCAGCAAAGGGACATCAACGATTTCGTCAACCCGCTCCAGATCATCGCCAGGGGATACCGGGGTGTTTTTGATAGCGAAGCACGATGTTTCGAGGAGACCGCAGGAGATTTCGACCGGGAGCTTGCGCGCAAGGAACGCATCGTCAATCGAAGCATCCGGGGCCTGATGCGGGTAAAGGAGGTATTGCTACCCTGGCGGACTGGCGTATTTTCGTTCGAAGTGCTCTCCCACAAATTGCTTCGCTGGCTCATTCCCCTGTTCCTGCTCATCGGATACGGGTGCAGCGTGCTGCTGGCGATGGCAGGACGACCCTTGTTTGTGCTCATTGCCCTGGGTGGTGGCCTGCTACTGCTGCTAGCGCTGGTCGGGAGCTTCTCGTCGCGAAAAAATGAACTGCCCGCGTGGCTGGCCCTGCCGTACTACTTCGTTGCGGTTAACTGGTATGCCGTTCGGGGCATTGTGAAAGCATTGCAGGGGCAAACCCAGGTGACCTGGTCGAGTGCCCGACCGGGCGAGGGGCAGCGGTAATGTCTAAGATTGCGCTGTTATTTTTATTGGTATTTGCGGGTGGGATTATTGCGGCACTTTTCTATAGCGGCTCAGCGGCATTTGTCCTATACCAGCTGGTTTACTTTTTGAATCCTGATGATCGGTGGTGGTCCGCTCAAATCCCTGGCTTATCTTATTCGTTTATTGCATCTGTTCTGATGCTGGTAGTTCTGGGTGTTAACTATAAGGACCTAAGTACCAAGAGTTCCTGGAGTTCGCAGGCATTCTTTAAATATCTTGCTTTGTTGGTGCTTTTTTTCTATGTCGCAAAACTGTGGGCCATTGCACCAGCACTGCATGACAAATTTTCATTCATCTATCTAAAGCTCGCTATCATTATTTTTGTGGCATACAAACTGATCGACAGCGAAGCTGCGCTAAAGGCGTCTTCCTGGGCATATTTAATTGGGTGCACCTATGTGGGCTACTTGGCTACATCGATTGGTCGAAACTCCGGTGATCGGCTGGACGGGCTGGCGCTGCCGGATGGTTCCGATGTGAATGGGGTAGCGGCAGCCTTGGTCCCCGCCGGTGTTTTATTGCTCTACTATGCTTGGATGGGTAACAAAAAGACGCGACTCATCTGCTTTTTATTTGGTGCTTTCGTCGCTAACGGGCTGGTGCTTTTTAACAGCCGTGGTGCATTTCTGGGAGTTGTAGCCAGTTGTGGTCTGTTTCTCTTTTACATGATGTTCTCTAAGTATCGTCAGAAAGGCCAAAGAGGCTTAGCCATCTTCATAATTTTTGTAGGAATAAGTGGCGCTGTATATGTGACAGATGATCTTTTCTGGCAGCGGATGTCTACCTTGGAAAATCCGTCCGAGCCCGGAAGTGGTTCACACCGAGTTTTATTTTGGGTGACCACCTTTGACATGCTTGAAGACCATCCCTTGGGAATGGGGGTTTATGGGTACAATATGCTTTCACCTCTTTATTTGACGCGGGAAGAGCGTGAAGGAGTAGAGTATAAAACAGTGCACTCAATCTGGTTTCAGGCGTTGTCCGAAGTGGGGTGGCATGGCCTGATCGTATTTCTGCTCATGTTGCTTAGTCTGTACCGAGGTTCGAAAAAGGCCAAAAAGTTTGTCTTGGCTGAGCGCCAATATCAAAGATATTTTCATCTCCTTGCCCTTGAATGTGCTCTTATCGGCTACTTGGTAACAAGCACCTTTATAAACCAGTTTAGGGCGGAGGTTCTCTATTGGATGCTTCTTTTTTTGGCCATTGGAGTCAAGGTCTATTATCTCAGCCCAAGTTCGGTATCGGACAGGTCGACTACGGGAGGTGTTTGTGGGCCGCCAAAGGTAAGCGTTGGATCACGAGGACAAGGATCAAAGTAATGTCACGAATACGGATTTTGCAATTCATCACTCCGGCCGGTTTTTATGGGGCCGAGAGATGGGTTCTGGCACTCGCGAACAATGTTGATCCTGAAAGGATGCTTTGTGACCTGGCGGTTACTGAAGAAGGAGCAGAACAAGATCTTTCTGTCGCAGATCAATATCCTGCGCGCGCAGGCCGCGTTCACCGGCTGAAGATGCAAGGACGATTCGATTGGAACGTGATCCGGAAACTGGAAGAGGTGATTCGTCACAGACGGATTGAAGTTATACATACCCATGGCTACAAGTCAGATATTCTTGGGCTTATTGCAGCTCGCCGGACGGGAATTAAGTGCGTCAGCACCCCTCATGGATTTTCCGGAAAAGTGGGGTGGAAACTCGGAACTTTCATTCGCCTCGGAATCTTTGCCCTCAGGTTTTTTGACGGTGTCGCACCTCTTTCCTCAGAACTCATGAATGATATGCAGCGCTTCAAGGTACCGTCGGACCGTTTAAGAATGATTCGAAACGGAGTAGATCTCCTGGAGATCCAACCGCATATGCTCAGTCAAAATGAGGTCGGGGATCGACGCCAGAACAAGAGGATTGGGTATATCGGTCAGATGATACCTCGTAAAGGATTGCCGGATCTGCTCGATGCATTCGATAAGATTTATAATACAGACTCCACTCTCAGACTGATCCTCGTTGGTGATGGTCCTCAGCGTGCTGAGCTTGAAGGTCTTGCTCGGACTCTACGCGGGGGCGAAGCGATCGAGTTCCTTGGTTACCGTGCCGACCGCCTGGCGCTTTTATCCAGTTTTGATTTGTTCGTAATGACTTCCTCTTTGGAAGGTATACCTCGTTGTCTTATGGAAGCCATGGCAGTCGGTGTTCCCTGTGTCGCATACAACATTCCAGGTGTCGATAAATTGATTGAAGACCAGGTGACTGGCCGTTTGGTCGATTGGGGAGACACGGTGTCGCTGGCTTCAGCCTGTATGGAGATTCTTGAAAATCCAGCTATTGGGGAAGTGTTGGCTCAAAACGCACGCAGGCAAGTTGAATCGCTGTACTCTGCCAGAAGGATGGCTGAAGAATATGACACCTTTTTCCGTGAGCTTCTGGGCGGTAAGCGGTGGCAATCGAGCAAAAGCCGGAGGGTAGGATAGCCGTGTGTGGTTTAGCGGGTTTTTTTCGGCTTGAAACAACACCAAATCGGGACTCACATGCATCATGGCTTGTGAATATGGGAGATGCCATCCGGCATCGGGGGCCTGACGCTGGGGGAACCTATATGGATAACTCGATCGGGTTAGTCCATCGAAGGTTAAGTATCCTGGATTTGAGTGATGCTGGAAATCAACCGATGATGTCGGCCTCTGGCAGGTTTATCATCGCGTTTAATGGTGAAATATATAATTATCGCGAACTCAGGGAAAACCTTCGTGAAAACGGGGTGATATTCCATACCGAAACAGATACAGAAGTGCTTTTAGAGCTTTATGAACGTAAACGCGAGCGTTGCCTGGATGACCTGAATGGCATGTTTGCATTCGCTATTTGGGACTTAGAGAGTCGAGAGTTATTCCTGGCTCGGGATCGCTTGGGTAAAAAGCCGCTCTATTACCACCACACCTCCAAAACCTTTGCGTTTGCATCTGAAATCAAAGCATTGCTTCAGCTCCCTTTTATCAAAACTGAGGTTAGTCCAGAGGCGGTTAAGGACTTTTTCTTTTATCAATACATTCCTGATCCCAAAACAATCTATAAAAATATACATAAACTTTTTCCCGGCCACTGGCTGAGAACTGACGGATGCAAAACAGAACTGGGCCAATATTGGGATGTCCATTTTGATGAAAAAAGCCATGCTAGTCTTGAGGTTATAGAAGAAGGTTTGTACGAGCTGATTGATGACGCGGTAAAACTGCGGATGATCAGTGATGTTCCTCTTGGAGCGTTTCTGAGTGGTGGCGTGGATTCGAGTGCCATCGTGGGTTTGATGGCTGGTCATGCATCGCATCCAGTTACAACGTGTTCAATCGGATTCGACTCGAAAAGATTTGATGAGGTTTGCTACGCAAAACAGGTAGCTCAAATTTTTGCAACGGATCACCACGAATTCACCGTAAAAGATAACGTCGCCGGGAATCTGGAATCGATCACTCGGTTTTTTGATGAGCCATTTGCTGACCCTTCCTTCGTTCCAACATTCTTTGTTTCTCAACTGGCTCGTCAACAGGTCACGGTTGCATTGGCGGGTGATGGAGGTGATGAGAATTTTGCCGGATACAGTAAGTACCGCACTGATGACCTCGAAAACCGGATTCGCGGGCTGTTCCCCGGGGCCCTGAGGAGGACTGTATTTCCCTCTCTGGCAAGCCTCGCGAGCCTCATTCCTTACCAGCCAGCGCGAAGAGCTCGGACGTTACTCAATACGTTGGCGGTTAGCCCAGAACAAGGCTTCTATTTAACGAACAGCTTCTTCAGGCCGGAGATCTGGGACCGCATAGTCGGGGCAGAGCTGAATCTGCATATTCGTGAATACGATCCCGGGGAGGTGACTCGGCAATACTACAGAAATGCCCCGGCGGAGGATCACCTTTCGCGCATCCTCTACACAGACCTAAAGACGTATCTGGCAGGAGACATTCTGGTAAAGGTGGATCGAATGAGCATGGCAAACTCATTGGAAACCAGGGCACCACTGCTTGATTATCGGGTAGTCGAATATGCGGCAAGCATTCCCTCACAGCTAAAACTCAAAGGAAGCGAAAAAAAATTCGTGTTGAAGGACACATTCCGTCGCCTGCTGCCCGATGACATTCTGTATCGTAAGAAAATGGGCTTTTCGGTTCCCCTCGCTAACTGGTTGGGCGGTGAATTGAGGCCGCTTGCGAAGACATTCTTTGAAAACGGCAGCAGCGAATTATCTCAGTTTTTTGATATGGCCGCTGTTTCCCAGCTTTGGCAAATGCATCTTCGGGGTGATTGGCGTTTCACTCAGGAGCTATGGAGTCTTCTTGTGTTTGGCTTATGGTGCCGACAATGGCAAACCTAGAGAATCAATAACATGGTCGTTTCCTCAAGGATGTGGAGTACTGCCGCCCGGCTACTATTCTTGATCGGCTTCGCGTTGATGGCCTTGAATATTTATGGCCTCACTCAGTCACTTCGAATGCCGGAGCTAGGCGTAAAGGAGCTCGAAAAGCTCCGGTTTGTCCCGAATGAAGTCTGGGATTCCAAGACTAGTCTGAAGGCTATTTCGAACCTGAAAAGCGTTACCAAACCGACCAAGTTAGCAAATAGAGCAACGCTGTTAGTCAACAAAAGTCTTGTTCATGTGGACTGGCCTGAGGTCGATCCAGTCGCATATCGGCAACTCGTGCCACCATGGGAAAACATTTTTCTTTGGGGTGTCGGGGAATTTTCCGGCTTACCCCAATTTGAACGCTATCACTATACGGACTACAGACGAACCATAGAGCGGGGTATTGGTATCTGTGGTGATGCCGCTACAGTGCTATCAAGCGTACTCGGTCGGTTTGGCATACCGAATAATATTATTTCCTTCGACGGCCATGTGATTGTGGAATATCAGGCACGGAATAACGAATGGTTGCTGTTGGATCCGGATTTCGGCGTGGTGCTTGGGCATTCCTTGGCTGTCGTTAGAGAGAAACCGGAAGTTGTCAGGCAAGCGTATTTGTCAGCCGGTTATTCCGCTGGGGAGGTCGAGGATCTTATAAAAATCTATTCCGGCCGCTACAAAAAGTTTGACGATACTTATGGGTTTATGGCGAAGAGGTATATCTTCGAGCGCCTGACTTATGTATTGAAATGGATTCTCCCGATACTTTTGATGTTTCCGATTCTAGTCCTCTGGTTTTATAGGAAAAAAGTGAATGGATTCTTTGGACAATAAGAAAAAGAGTATTCGTGTACTCCACGTGACGTTCAATATGGGATTCGGAGGCACGGAAGCTGTCATAAGGGCGTTGACGACCTCTGATGAGACCGTTGATGTACAGCACTTGGTTGCGTGTATAGATGGAGAAGTCGGAACCATCGGGCGCCAGATCGCAAAGCAAGGGATTCCGATAAAAGTACTAAAAAGATCGCCAGGCTTTGATTGGAGCCTACTGAATTCCCTCCGGAAATTGATAATTTCGGAGCGAATTGACGTGGTACACTGCCATCAATACTCCCCATGGGTTTATGGGACTCTTGCCACGGTCTTAACGAAAGCTAAGCCGATTTTTACCGAGCATGGGCGTTTCCACCCTGATCGATATAGATATAAGGCCATTCTGGCCAATCGAGTACTCGCCTACCTTACAAAGTCAATTATCGCTATCTCCGCCGCAACACGAAGCGCTCTCGCCCGGTACGAGTTTCTGTCCGAGAAACGTATCCAAATCATTTACAACGGTATCCAACCTCTACAGATTGATGCTGAAAACGTCGCCATTAAGAGGAAGGAGTTAGGATTCCCCTCAAATAGCATGATACTCGGCACCGTTGCTCGGTTGGACCCAGTCAAGAATCAAAAGATGATGCTTGAAGCATTCGCCCGAGTACTAGAGTCATATCCACTTGCTCGGCTGGTAATCGTTGGCGACGGGCCGGAACTGAGTAGTCTTAAGGACGCCGTTAACCGCCTAGGTATCGATCGAGAGACCGTCTTCACGGGTTTTTCCGAAACCCCTGCCGAGTACTTGGGATTTATGGACGTATTCTTACTTAGTTCCGATACAGAGGGGACCTCGATGACTCTTCTGGAGGCAATGAGCTTGGGGCTACCGGTGGTAGCGACCGCCGCCGGAGGAACGCCCGAAATTGTCACTGACGGTGTAACCGGATTTGTAACACCAACAGGAGACGCCACTTCATTTGCCATCGCTATAGAGAACATTCTATCGGACCGCGAATGCGCCTCAGAGCTTGGTCGGCAAGGCTATCAGAGGTTTCTGGAACGCTTCTCTGCATCCGCGATGACCACTAAGTACTTGGAGGTGTATCGGAGTGTAATGTCGACCATCTCTGATCGGGGACTTTGATGTCTAGCGTAAGAAAGGCACTGTTGCATTCTTCCATTTCGCAGTATGGCGCAAGACTCATCAGCCTTGCGACGACAATGGTCGTTGCAAGGTTACTGACTCCCGACGAGATCGGCATCTTCGCTATTGCCAGTGCGATAGTTATGATTCTGAACGAATTCAAGCTGTTGGGTGCGGCTGATTATTTGATCCGTGAAAGAGAGCTTACTGAAAAAAAAATTAGGCAGGCCCTTGGACTGACTATCTTAATCTCGTGGGGACTTGGTTGCGCGATAGCTATATCTGCGAAAGCCGTAGCTCTATTTTATGGAATTCAGAAAGTTGAGACCTTGTTTTATATTCTTTCCATAAATTTCTTCCTAAGCCCCTTCATCAGCATTCCAATTGCATTAGTAAATCGACGATTCGATTTCAAACTCGTTTTATTTGTCAATTTTGTCGGTGCTCTTACATCTCTTGCTGCGACAGTTATTCTAATACGCCTGGACTATGGTTCGTATGCTTTGGCTTGGGCTGTGGTATTGAAAACGGTAGCCGAATTTATGGTCGTTTGCTTAGCGGCTGGTAGTGAGCGGTACTGGAGACCCACTCTATCGGGAATCAAACAGATAGCGATATTTGGGGCATACAATTCAGCGTCCAATTTACTCAAACGGGGTGTCAAAATCCTACCTGACCTAATAATCGGAAAGATGGGTACTGCCGCACAGGTTGGTCTTTTTTCAAGAGGATTGGGTTTCGTTGATTTTCTTGCAGTAACGTTATTTATGGGCGTATCGCCGGTGGTGTTGCCATATTTGTCTGAGGTGAGACGAGACCAAGGGGATATTCTTGCTGCCTACACTCGGGCAGTGAGTATGCTGACTGGTATGGTCTGGCCGGTTATGATGGTGGCTTCCATAGCCAGTTTACCGACTATTCGAATCTTTTTTGGCCCCCAATGGGATGCTGCCGCGCCTGTGGCGTCATTTATGGGGATTTGGCTTATTCTCCGTACTACTCACAACCTCTCCAATAATCTGTTGGTCGCTATAGATCGGGAGCGTCTTATGATGATTAAGGAGGGTATATTGCTTCTGGTCGCTTTTATTTTGATTTTTCAAAGCTTTCCATATGGACTAAACGCCGTCGCATTTTCTTTTATAATTTTGGGTTTAATTGAAATCGTGTTGACAAGTTGTCTGCTAAAACGCGCTGTAGGTTTGAGATTCGGCCGTTTTTTTATCGAGCTTATACCGAGCATGATTATTTCAGTGTGTTGCGGTGTTACGACTTGGGTAATTTCTTTGATTGTACCGTTCTCAACCGTAGAAGTGTGGAAGCCAGTTGGAACCATAGCGTTGGTTATGCCTTTAATTTGGATATTTTCGGTTTTTATTTCAAAGCATCCCCTAAGGACTGAGTTGAGATCAATTTTATGGCGGTGTATTCCTCACAAATCTAAGACGGAAAATGGCGGAAAGAAAACTTAAGGAGGGTAGGGAGCAATGAGAAAGGTTTTGTTGATCTCGGAGGTGTTCCCCCCAGTGCATGGAGGGAGTGGTAGGTGGTTCTGGGAAATCTATAGGCGGTTTCCTCCTGGAAGTGTCGAGGTTTGCACTGACCGGCATCCGGAAGCAAGCGAATCTGATGACAAATTTCCCCATAATATTAATCGCACCCAACTAAGCTCGAAAGAGTGGGGAATAACGTCACTTGAAGGTCTCACATTCTATTTGAGAATTTTTAGATATTTGGACAAGTTGTGCCAAAGCCAGTTGATCGAACAGGTTCATTGCGGACGAATCATACCCGAGGGCCTACCCGCTCTGCTTAATAAATTTAGACGAGGAATTCCTTACACTTGTTACGTCCACGGAGAAGACGTTGAGGTCGCACGGACAAGTCGTGAAATTACATTCCTCACGAAGCTTGTTATGCGCCATGCTGAGAAGTTGATCGCGAATAGTGAGAATACTGCAGAAATATTACGTGCCCGATGGGGTATAGATGACCAGCTTTTGGTGATGACACCTGGTGTCGATATTAATGGCTTTTTTCCGATGGGCTCCACGCCCCGAACCCGTTGGAGGAATAAAAGAGTGGTGTTGACAGTGGGAAGGCTACAAAAGCGAAAAGGTCAGGATATGATGATCAGAGCTTTACCCGCTATTAGGGAGAAGATACCTGAAATCTATTACTGTGTTGTTGGGGGCGGCGAAGAAGAAAAGTTTTTACGGGCCTTGGCGGAATCTCTGGATGTTGAGGATATCGTAGAGTTTTCTGGTGAACTAAATGACACTGAAATGCTTGAGTGTTATCAGCAGTGTGATCTTTTTGCGCTGCCTAATCGCCGGATTAACAATGATGATGAAGGTTTCGGAATGGTTCTTTTGGAGGCAGAAAGTTGTGGTTGTCCTGTCCTTGCAGGTGATTCCGGAGGGACGAGGGAAACGATGATTCCAGGTGAAACAGGAGTCATCGTTGATTGTACGGCGCCGGAACCTTTGGCACGAACAATTATTCAACTGTTTAGCGATATTCCTGCTCTCAAAAAAATGGGAGTGGCTGGAAGATCATTAGTAGAGCGTCGATTCAGCTGGGATAGTCTTGCCTCAAAAGCAATAGATAAGCTGGCTTAACTGGACAGAGGTGCGCAAATTTTGAAGGATTCAATTTCTGTTGCGATCCCCTTATTCAACAGGGCCGAATGGATTTCAAAAACGCTGGATCACATTCTTGCTCAAACTGTTTCAGTGGACGAAATTGTCATTTGTGATGATGGTTCTACTGATAGTTTAGACGAATCCTTGAGGCCTTATGGAGATAAAGTCAAGGTGGTTCGTATTCCTAACAGTGGTCCCGCTGCAGCAAGGAAAGTTGCTATTGAGGAATCAGTAGGTAGCTGGATTGCATTGTGTGACAGCGACGATTACTGGGCTCCAGATCATATAGAAAATTTCGCTAAAGCTTTGCAAAAATATCCTTCTACAAACCTTTTTTTTTCCAACTTTGTAACCTCCGAAAGGCCAGAAAGCACGAAATTTGGAATGGCACCAAGTGGATGGATGGAGGAAGTATCTGAGCAGTATATAGACTCAACGGAAACAATAGTTAAGTGTGCGGATAATATTTTAAAAGCATTTCTAAAATATCAAGCTTGCTTTCCGTCATGTATAGTTTTTGACCGCGATCTTTACAGGTCTGTGGGCGGTATCCATAGCAAGGTATCACGTTGGGCGTCGGAAGATTTTCATTTAACGGCTCGGCTTTTTGCGGTCGCTAATTCAGTCATGTCAACTGAAGCTACTGTAACCATCAACAAACATGACAATAATTTTTCACGTGAATATATTAAAAACATCGAGGGTGAAATTCTTGTTTTTTCAGATATATTACATTACGATCTTGTTCCCCTTCGTTTTAGAGGCCCTATAAAGGACAAAGTATCAGACCTAGAGTTGCAGCTATTTCGAAATTATTATTGGAGTGGACAATACGAAAAGGCGAGGGACGTTGGGCTTCGAATAAAAAAAGATAATTTTTGTAGTCGTGATTGGTTACGTTTTGTTTTTTCTTGTTTTAGATTACTATAATTGAATTTAAAGATTGAGGTCGTGACTGATATGGCAATTTTCTACTATCGAGATTTTCGTACCGATTTCGCCTCTTCTAATTTTGGCGATGACATAAACCCTTTTTTGATGGGTAATTTGTTCTCAAGAAAACTTATCGATAGTGAAAAGGTATGCATTGTTGGTGTTGGAACCTTAATTAACGATAAAAATATTAATAAGATTCAGAACTTTTCTAAGAAAATCATTTTTTCCTCCGGAGTGGGATACGGTGAAGTAAAAAATAGACTAGATGCTTCCTGGGATCTGGTTTGTGTTAGGGGGCCTAAGTCAGCTTTCCAGCTTGGGGTTGATCCTAAATACGGGATCGCTGACGGTGCTATCCTTTTATCTGATTATTTTCCTGTAATTGATTCTTCTCAAAGAACCAGTGGAAATATTTTTATTCCACATATTCGAACACATTGGGCCGCTGGTTTACCTTTGAAAGATGCCGTTGAAAGTATTGGGTTTCGGTATGTGACTCCAGATCTTCCCCCAGAAAAATTTATAGAAATAGTTTCAAGTTCCAGACTGGTCGTCACCGAAGCCATGCATGGTGCGATATTAGCAGATACAATGAGGACTCCATGGATTCCGATAAATATTTTTGAGCATTTAGCGTTTAAGTGGGAAGATTGGTATGAGTCCATGGGTATTGAGTATGCTATTCATAACCTTAATCCGAAGATATGGAACCCCCCGAAAAACCTAATATATAGATATTTAAAGATGCCATACCAAGATTTTAAGAAACGTTCAATCGCCCGTTTCTTAGAGAAACTGATTGATACGGCCACCCCCTGTCTTAGTGAAAATGATGTTCTGGTTGAAAGAAAAGCCCAATTATACGAAAAGATTGACTATATAAATATGAAGTATGGTTTATGATTTTTTTCATACAATTTGCGTTTGTTAGTCTTTAAGGATTTTTTGCTGTTTAGTACTTCGGCCAGTTTCTCGATAAAAGATCGGCGATCATTTTAAAGAATAGTGTCGGTATTAAGTATTACTTATAATATTTAAGTCGGGTGAATATAAATGGCTCATCGATTGAATTATATACCCCAGTTGGATGGCTTAAGGGCAATATCGGTATTATTGGTTATTCTATTTCACTCAGAAAGGGATTGGTTGCCAGGTGGCTTCGTTGGTGTTGATGTCTTTTTTTTACTTTCTGGTTTTTTAATTACTCAGATTATATTTAAAAGCTTGAAGGATGGAAGCTACTCTTATCTGTCTTTTATCGGTGGCAGAATTCGTCGCCTTTTTCCTGCTTATTTGTTCATGGTTGCAGGCTGTTTGGTGATAGCACCATTTATCCTCTTGCCCAAAGAGTTTGAGGGACTTGCCGCGTCTGCGCTGTCCTCTTTGACATTTTTATCTAATATTTTTTTCTACAATAACCTGGGTTATTTCGATACCAGTGCAGAACAACAACTTCTTTTGCATACTTGGTCGCTTGCCGTGGAGTGGCAGTTTTATTTTTTATTCCCGGTGTTTCTCTGGGCTTCCTTTAAGCTAACAGGAAGAATAATTCCGTTACTTATCTTACTGTTTGTGCTCAGCCTCGTCTTTTGTGTTGTATTCACTCCTCAGAACCCACAATTTACCTTTTTCATGTTTCCCTCCAGAGCTTGGGAATTAGTTTTGGGCGGGATTTTAGGTATGGTCTACGCCCGTCACCAACTTCGCTTCAGGATGGGTGTGCTCTTTAGCCTGATTGGCTTTCTTCTATTGGGATATTCAGTAGTCTTCTTCAATGAAAATACTGTATTTCCGGGGAGTGCGGCGATTATACCGATCGCCGGGGCTGCGTTGATCGTCGGAAACTCAGTATTCGAACCCCAGGGTTTGGTCGCTAGACTGCTCGGAAATCGATTTCTTGTCCTAATAGGTCGGATGTCGTACTCATTGTATTTGTGGCACTGGCCAATTCTTGTTTACGCCCGATTTTATCTAGGTGACGAGCTTTCGCTTGCACAGTTAGGGTTCTGTTGGTTTCTGACCTTTAGTCTATCTTACCTGTCGTGGCGGTTTGTTGAGTCGGGATTAAAAGGTCACCCGATTCTGACCGGAGAATTTAAACCGTACGTTTTCGCCGTGCTGGCTACCTTTCCCCTTGCGGCGTGCGCAGGACTGGTGATGGTTAACGATGGTTTCGGCCAAAGGGTGCCAGGAAAAGCAATGCAGTTCGTCGAGTTCAACAAATGGCCGGATTTCGGAGACTGTCAAACCGATTATCGGAAAGATCAGTATTACAGTTGTCGCTTGGGAAGTGGAAAGCAGCCGGAAGAGTGGTTGGTCTGGGGGGATTCTCACGCTCAGACGTTGATTTGGGGAATCGGGGCGCTCGCTAATGAGAGATCCCTAGCTGTTCATCAGATTACAAAAGGGGGATGTCCTCCTATTTTTTTTGGGGTTCCCATTAAATCAAATATTGATAAAGAAGCCTGCGTCCAGTCACAACACGCAGTGTGGGATTACATAAATTCACATCCATCGATCCATACTGTTTTCATGTCGGCAAGGTGGCATTTTTACCGCCATTCGGTCCTTGCCAATGCAGACGCTAACGCTGATGGGGAGGACGGGTTCGATCGTGCTTTACGGGAAACGGTCCGGCTGCTTATTGAGAAGGGATTACGGGTGGTTGTTGTCGATAGTCTGCCTGAGCCTGGATTTGACGTCGCGAAGGTTCTCGCTAGGGATGAGATGTTGAGCAAGACTTCTGAGGTCGCTTTTGATGATGCGCTCCCTCCAATGCAAAGTTTACCCTCGATTTCAGACCTTGTTGGGAAAGGGCTGGCTGTCATCAGTTTCAATGAGATCCTTTGCCCGGATGGTATTTGTTCTGTACGTCAGGACGATAGGATGTTGTATTTTGATGAGGACCACTTGGCAAAAAGTGGTGTGGAAAAAATCAGGTCTTGCCTGGAAAGCGTGTTTGTTTCGTCAAAGGAAAGCTGGAGTAGATTAGAGAGCACCGAAAGCCGAAGCTGTCAGGTTCAAACATCACAAACTCAATGAGTACTCTTAAGAACAAATCCTTCTATGGCCTCGCTGGCTATGTGGTGAATCTATGCCAAGATTTAAAGAGTAACGCTTACTCGGCATCACCAGCAAAAGGGAGTCCGCCATGCGAAAGAGTTTATTGGTGTTGTCAGTTACGGGTTTTGCTACGTTTGTCACAGGATGCGCGACCCAGAATATAGGTGAGGGATTGGAAAAATTGCCCCCGACCTCCGCGGGCCAAGTTGAGCCAGAAATCATTGTGGACAATGAAGATCCTTCCTTTTTTTCCAAAGGTCCGTGGGTTGACTCTACCGCCACGCCTGGATTTTACGGCAAGAACTACAGAGTAATAGCGGCCGGTGCCGGTGATAGTTCGGCTGTATGGAATCTCGAAACAATCAAGCCATATGACGTTTTTGTTCGTTGGAGCGCGTATACAAACCGCGCGAGCAATGCCAAATATTCAGTTTACTACATTGATGATTCCGGAAAATCTGCGGTTGATGTCGTTACTGTGGACCAGAGATTAAATGGGGGAGATTGGGTTAAACTTGGAACTTACCTAATGTCTTCGTTGCAGGGTCGTGTAGAACTTTCAGACGCAGCGAATGGGTATGTGGTGGCTGATGCAGTGAGGTTTGTCCCAGTTGATACAAGAAGTCTATCCGCAGATTCTGATCAGGATGGTATGACTGATGCGTTTGAAACCAAATACGGTTTGAACGTAAACGATCCGTCCGATGCATTGGGTGACCTTGACGGTGATGGTATTACAAACCTTGAAGAGCAAGACCTGCAAACCGATCCGACGTCCAGGGATACCGATGGTGACGGAATGGACGACGGATACGAAGTTACATACGGCCTGAACCCGAATGTTGATGATGCCTCATTGGATTTAGATGGGGACGGCTATACAAACATCGATGAATATTACGCTGCGTCGGATCCTAATGACGTAAACAGTCTGCCGGGGGCTGGGCCGTTGATTAGTTGGAGTGCGCCAACGCGTCGTGCGGATGGTAGTGTGCTTGATCCCTCAGAAATAGACCATTACGAGATTCGGTATTTTCCAGCGTACTCGTCCGAGGCTTTAACGATTGACGATAGTTCCGGATACTTTGAGATGGTTGGTGCGAATGTGGGCGTTTCGTCCCATACGCCAGGATATTTGGGAGATGGGTACCATCCAATTCCTCCAGGTGATGGAACTGTCTTCGCGCGTTGGAGCTTTTTTGAACTTACTCCCAGTACTCCTTACGGGGTTGAGGTAAGGTGGACTTCAGATTTCAATCGATCAAAAAGGGTAACTTACCGAGTTCAGTTTACGGGAAATGCGGGGGATACTTCGGTTGCGAGCTCTCCCATTGATCAGACGATCTCCGGTGGGCAGTGGGTCGAAGTTGCTCAGTTTACCCCCACGGATCCATCTGCTCAGGTGGAACTTCCCAGTCAGCCAGACGGATATGTCATCGCGGATGCGGTGAGGTTGATCCCAAACTCCGAACCTATAATCAATACCGTGACTGTTCCGGGGTCGAAGCAAACGGTTAGGCTTGAAGAGGATTTGTCTGGCGGTCAGTGGACTTTCCAGGTCAGGGCGGTTGATCAGAATGGCGCGGCAAGCGCATTCAGTGAACCTTTGACAGTGAATTTTCCATGATTCGTGCCAAAGAAATTTGTATTGGCGTCAAAGATCTTAGATGTAGCGGTTTTTGACGTAGATTTTTTATTACTTGAGGGCTAATTATGGGCCGTTTTCGTTTTTCACTAATGATGAGCGTCGTCGTTTTGAGTCTTGGGGTGGCCTCGCGAGCGTCTGCAGGTGTAATCTTTGAAGAAACCTTCGATGCTCAACCAGATTTTACTAGTACGATGCACACGACTGATAAATCTCAGAAAGCCAGAGAAGGATATATACTTCCGAAAGACTGGGACTCTCTTTATCAAGGGACTGAATGGTCACCAGAAACAGGGTTCCCAGATAATCACGCCTCGCTTGAAATTCTCGACAAAAATTCAGACAAAGCTTATGGCGGCAAAGGGAAATCCGCTGTGATGTGGAGGGAGTCATATTCGCTAAGTTGGAAAAACTGGGCGTCCGATAGTCAGTTAATAAAGTTTCTAGGGCAGCAATATAAGCAAATTTATGTAGAATTCTATATCCGGTTTTCTCCAAATTTTTATGGCAGAGATCATGCTACAAATTTCACATCTAAGTTTTTTCGAATTGGATCGTGGGATGGCCAAGGGGATGAGTTCAGCGGATTTCAAGGTTCTCTGGGGCCTTTATATTTGTGGGATTACAAGCGGGATGAATACGGCGTAAGAAGTGTTCACTCTTTCAGGGGCGGGCCGTGGGGTGAAAACTATACTTTCAACGGCGCCTACCCTCAGGACAAGTCCCTTAATTATGGAAGCCATACCAAGGGGCAAGCAGTGGGCGGTGGAGATCCCAAGCTGGTTGACCAGGTTAACGGAGGGTTTCTTGCTGATGTTAAATCTGTGATTGGTCATAATCAGGTTTTTGGTGAAGGTGCTCACTGGACGAAAGTAGCATTTTTTGTGCAGATGAACTCTGCGCCGGGAGTTGCTGATGGAGTGCTTCGTCAATGGGTTAATGATCAGCGGATTCTGAATCTTGAAAATATTCCATGGGTTCAGGAAAGCACCACTAATCAAATGGTGGGCTGGAACTTCATTGCAATAGGCGGTAATGACTATTTTCAGCCTTATCCAAACGAAGATCGTTTTGAGGACTGGTATGCAATTGATAACCTAGTGGTACGGGACACTATTCCTGAAATGAGTAGTAGCGCTGTACCCTCATCCAATGCGCCAAATCCACCCTCGGATATTTCAATATCGGTGGAGTGACAAAGACTTAATCGTCAGTTTGGTTTTCGTTGTATGGCGCTGAACTAGCGGTCTAATGTTTTTCATTTCTTGAAATATATTAGGCCTACTACTCGCCCTATTACATATAATAAATCCAAAAAATATGAAATAGCGACTTCAGATGGTGTTTTGGGAGATCGATTCGCTCTAATGTATCTTTTTATTGTCAGTATAGTTGGCAGAAGGAAGGCTAAAAAAACAATTAGAGTTCCACAAATGGCGTTTAAAAGAGTAAATATAAGTATTCCGGAAATTGCTAAGGTTACAAATGTAATTATCAATAAAAAGATTGGATCCTTGATATTGCTTTTAAAGGATTTGTGATAACTCTTCGCGTGCCATGCCTGTCTTTTGATAAAAGACTTTATGTTTTTTGCATTTCCAAGATGTTTTACGTTTAGGTCGCGAGTGATCATTACACTATATTTTAACTTCTTCGCTCGTTTTGAAAAGTCAGTGTCCTCACCAGAGGAAAATTTTTCATCAAAACCAGTTATTTCTGAGAAAATTGCGGAGGGCACTACGATAGAACAACCAATAAGCTCTTTAGGTAGCTGATTTCCCTTGGGGCCTTCAAGTAACCAAAAACGCTCAATCCAGGCTGCGTCCTCCGGTAAGGCTGCACCTCCTCCGAGAACCGAATCAGGGTTTTCCAAAAGTAGTTTTTCAGCCCGCGTTAACCAATCATAATCCAGGGTGCAATCTGCATCTATAAACACCAGTACTTCGCCTCTAGCGTGGTATGCACCAACATTTCTGACTGCACCGACGAAAACCCCAGGTGCGAGTATGATTTTATCAGCTAATTTTTGGGCTTTCTCGACAGATTGGTCAGTAGAGCCATTATCAACAACTATTATTTCAAAACGACATCTTTGAAGATTCTGAGAATTAATCGATTCGAGGCAATCCTCTATAAATGCTTCTTCGTTAAGGCACGGAATTATAATCGAAAACGTAGGATTCATATGGAATGATCTGAGTAGGTAGGTTTCAAAGCTGCGATTTTTCTCTGCTGAGGTTTGATTTATTTGGGCTTAGTCTGTTTCGCAATACTCTCGCTGGATTGCCAACTAGAATATCTCCCGCAGAGAATTGACGCGTAACTACGGTTCCGGCGGCTACCAGAGATTTTTCCGGCAAATTAGCCATTAAAATAGAATTGTTACCCAGCCAGCAGTCAGGACCGATGGATATTTTTTCAAAATGACCCCCTTGTTCCTGTATAGGTCTTTCTGGATCGTCAAAATTGTGCTGCTGGTTTCCGCTCAAAATGTGAACGCCGCTTCCGATCAGAGACTTGGCTCCAACGAAGCATTTACCAATGTTGCATTGTGGTCCAATGTAAACGCCCGATTCGATGGTAGTGTCACGGTGAGAGAGAACAGTGAGGAATCCAATGGAAATATTGTCCGAAGTGGCCGGGCAGGCGAGACGGTAGAAGGCGGCACGCATATAGACGCCCAATTTCCCCGGAATGAGGCTTAGGGCCTGGGAAAAGGATTGGAAGGTCGAGTCCGGATCCCCTGCCAAGGAGACGCCTCGGTATAGGATGAAGATTGGCAACATGAGAAGAAGGAATACTGTTTTGATTCCCTTCTTGAGTCGTTGTCGGATCGCCATTAGCGTTCTAGCCTCGTATTCAACCAGGCTCGCTCTCGACTGGGGCGAAAAGCCAGTATGCCTTTGATCAGGCGGGAGGCAATTCTAATCGCCAGTGCGGGGAAGGAAAGCTCTGGTGTTCGGTTCATCCGGGATTCTAGGCCTCCGGTTTCCAAAGCTTGTGCGGTCAGTTGGATATTATGGACTTGGTGCGGTCCGTAATTTTGAAGCAGGATGATCAGAATACGGCTGAAATGCTTTTCGCGACCGTTCGAAAGGGTGCCGACCACATAATGGAACCACTCATGGGCCCTCAAGCGATAGTCTCTTTCGTAAGCTGGGTCGAGCACACAAGCTTGATACATTAACATCGCTTTGCGAATGTCCTGGGCGACCCAGGTATGGTTCGCGAACTCCAGCTGTTCAGGGTTGGTCAAAAAGGGCTGCTCATTATCGAGCATCCAACGGGTATAGTGTCTGAAGGATGCAAGGGCGTATTTATAGGTCTCATCGTAGGCTCCTGATTCGCCCTTGATAAGGATATACCGTCCGAGGCTGGTCAGCAGAATCAGGTAGTGCCAACCGGTCTCTACGTCCAGTAGGTTGCGTTGGCCGATGCAATCGGCTGGGTGGAAAGTCGCTGCAAGGACTTTCTCTGCCTGCAACAGCCAGTCCTTCGAAGGTTCGAGAATGTGTGCATCTAACAAAGCATTGAGGTAGTTCCCGGTGCCCCGCGTGAAAGGATAACGATGCGGACTCGGGCGTTGATGTCTGAGCAACGATGTCAGTTTTGGCAGTTCCTGTTTTTTGATCGCGAGAACTTGTTCGAGTAATCCGCCGGTCCCTTCATGCATGTTGACCATCCATTGTGCGAGCTCCAGTACTGCTGTCCCTGAGTCGCGGTTTCCTGTCATCAGGAAGTGGTACAACAGACCCGTCGTGTAACAATGCTCGGCAGCAGGCCCGCCGCCGGTTTGGCCGGGAGTTGAGCTGGTATCGTTATGCTTTGAGAAGGTTCGATGAGTTGCGCTGTGAGTCGGTAAGTAGTGATCGGTGTGCCAGAAAAGACCCTGATTGTATTCAGCGCGATCGTCATTTGTGTGATAGATATCGATATCTGTCACATGCAGGGCAAGGTCGTCCATAAGTTCGAACCAACGAGGATCTCCACTTTTTGCGTACTGCCTCGCGAAACCATAGATCGGGTCGTATTGATTGTTGTAATGAGATATGAGCGGAGGCTCAGACTCCGGCTGATAAAGGGTCTCGTGATCCGCAAAAATATCCCCGAAGTTGCGCCAACCGTATTCATCGATGATTTCTCGTTTTGCGAAAAAATTGCTGTTCCCGTCGAGCCCTTCCTTAATCAGGTCGTCCAGTCCATCCCGGGGTGAGCGGGCTTTAAACCAATGAAACGCAGATGATTGCTCGTAATGTGCTGCCGATAAAACGGGACGAATGGGTGAGAATGTCCCGGTGAATGTTTCGACGTCGTCGTCATAACGAAGCTTCAATGTCTGCGTTTTACGCTCGCCACCCTGGAGTTCGTGCCGATGAAAACCTTCTTCAGGGAATAGGCTCAGCTTAATTCGTGTGTTCTGAACAGCTAAGGCGCTAGGGAAGTTCTGCCAGAAGTCTGGCATCGCAGCTTGGACGCTGCGATTTTCGCTGTTTAGCATCGCAAGGGGGCAGGCTCGCTTGCCGTGGGCTTCGGTGCGATCGTTGAGGGTGACCCGATAGCCGCAAAACTGAGTGGAGACTGCTCCGGATGCGTCAACGTGGTTAAGGCTGTCCCAGTTTTTGCCACCGCTGGAATCCTGATAGAGCAAGGCGCACTCCTCAGACCCTGGCTTTATTGGCTCGCGGCCCGGCTCCACTATTAGCTGACTTTTTTCGGCTTCCGTGTCCAGGATTTCCAGCCAGAGAGAGCCGAACGTTATAGATCCTTCATCGCCGAGGTCCCAAAGGCCACCTGGGTGGCGTGCCCGCCTCGGATTATGAATGCCGACCTTTAAGTCGGCCAAAGGACTGTCATGATAAAAAGTCAGATCACAGTAAAATCTGGCGAGCTTTAAGCCCTGGCACATCCAGAACCCCTCTGTCGACAGAGTTGCTTTGAGGGGGCCCTGTTCGGTAATCCTCCAGCCTGTTTCAGTCTCTGGCGTACATTCGAGAGACTGACTGTTTGTCAGGCGAATGAGATGTTGTATTGGAGAACCATCGTTGCTCTCGCAGGATGGACTATAGTGCCAGGCCAACTCCTTTTTTGAAATTTGAAAGCAGCCTGTTGCCGTCTCAATGAGCCAACCATCACCAGAATCTTCTAACTTAAGCCCTTTAGCTTTCTGAATAGTTCCGCTTTCCTGCTGACGTAGACGCAGTTTCAGAGATTCATTCGCGGCAATATCGGTAATGAACGTCAGTTTCAGCCAGCGGATGCTGCCATCGGGCCAATAGGCGATTGGGGCGTGTTGAAAAGGAATTTCCCTGCAATGTGATGCGAGAGAGAGATTGTCTAAAGTTGAGTCTGTTAGCACGCCTTTGCCAAGAGGGACGCCCAATTCGAAAGGCTCTTGGCGACGACTGATACCCTTAGGCTCAACGATTGATAGTTCGATAGGATCCATGTAGGTCTCTACTGCACGACAGTCCGTTATCGTAAGCTTAGAACGACTCTTTTTTAACATAAAGTAACGGCGTTCCAATTTAAAGCAATTTTACGATTGCGCCTAAGGAGGGACCTCCAGATTCTGGGTTATCTCAGGCGTTTTGAGAGTATGTTGCGAACCAGGCCTTCAATCTGAGTCCACTCTTCAGTATTCCGCAGTAAAATGAGTCCCAGGCCAACGGAAGTTGCTATGGCAAACAACACAAAAAGGGACCCTGACAAAAGAAATCGGGCCACGGCTGGCAGGTCATCAATAGGAACGGCCTGAATCAGATACAGGGAAACAGCGGTTCCAAGCAACGATGGTATGCATAGGTAAAAAAGCCGTGGGAGGTTTAAAGGGCTCCAATAGTTGATTAGCAGCAGGAGAGCCGCAGTTGTACCCACGGCTAACCAACCTCTGGTCCATGCCATTGAGCCCAGCCCGGTGGTGCCAAAATGGTAGAGTAAAGCCGCAATGATAATCGTCGAGACGACATCAAACACGAAAAGCGCTTTGACCCGACCAAGCGCGATGACGGTATCACTGAGTAGCGCAAAAAGCGTGAACGTGAAGAAAAACAGCCCGAACGGTTGGAGAAGGTCAGCGTAGTCACGCCATTGCGGTCCCAGTAGTACCTCGACGATCAGATTCGGGTAGGACATGATATACACTGTAAAAGGAATCAGTAGAGAGATCAGAAGTGCCGATGCGAGCCTTACCCTATAAGCCAATACTTCTCGGCTTGATCGGACCTGCGATACTGCGGCTAAAAGTGGCTCACACATTGGTATAAAAGCCGATAGCGCCGGTAGTAGGCTGACTTCTCTAACGAGGTTGTATCCGCCAAGTTGTGCCGTTCCGAACACTTTCGAAACCATGAGCGTGTCAACCTGCGAGCGTGTAAAACCAACAATGCCCCGTAAAAGAAGCCATTGGCTGAATTGCCACTGGGTACGCAAATGTCTTAGCGACCAATTGGGGCGGAAGGAATGAATGCGATAGGAGCCCACCGCAAACACAATCGCTCCAGCTAGATTTCCAATTACGATTGCCCAGTAGTCCCCTCGTATAAAAGCAAACGAAATCACGACAATAAAGGACACGCATTTCTGAACAATGGACAGGCGAAATACAGAACGATAATTGATGTCACGGGCCAACATCATGATGCCGGGCGTTTTTAGAGCTCGGATGGGTAATGCAAGCGCTGCCACCGGTAGCGCGAGCAACAGCTCGGGGGTTTCAAAGAAGCCCGAAAGGGCGGGGGCGGAAACGATGATCATCACTGCGATGAACCCTTTACTTAGAATATCCAGGGTCCAGGCTGTATTCAGGTCTTCGGGGCCAACGGCTTCTTTCTGAATAATATATTGCTGATTGCCTGTCTCAACGAGCAGTTCGGAGAACTGAAGCCCAATAGTGATCAGCGCGATCACCCCAAAATCCGCAGGTGCCAAAAGACGAGCGAGAATCAGTGTGCTGATTAAACCAAGGCCTCGTTGGATGACCTGGATGCCTAGCAGTAACGATGCGCTTTTTACAACATTTAAGCTCGTTGACATGCAGTTTCCACAATTGGCCTTGAAATCAGGCTATCCATATTTTTATTTCTAATTCGAAATATACAGAAATTGAATGTTATTTATAGTAATTTTGAATCACCATCTGATACTTCCCGTTAGGAAGAGGTGGAATGTCATCTTTATAGAAAAATACAATATCAATGGAGTCGCCAAGCATTTTTCTGAGCTCCCAAAGAACAAATTCTTCGTTTTCTTTGTTGAATTTGGAGTTGACTGATAAATATACTTCTATCTTGTTTGGTTGGTTCTGTACAATCTGGGACTTTTTAATATTTTCTACATACTCAAATGCTATGGCTAACGCTGCAGTTGGAACTTTTTTCTCGCCTGAGACTACAACAGCACCCGATTTCCCAAAAAGTTTTTCAATAACATAAGATTCTTTTCCACACTTGCAAGTTTTCTTCTGTATCTTTCCGATATCGCCTATTCGATATCGTATTAGTGGCATAGCATCATTAATTAAAGTTGTGGCAAGGAACTCGCCTTCACCTTCTCTAGTTATCGAGCCATCACTTCCAAGAATCTCTATTAGTCCATATTCTGGCGCAATATGCTTTTCTCCATATTTACAATCGCTTGCAAAAACCACGGATTCCGCCGAACCGTATTGGTCAAAAACCCTTGTTTTAAATGCCTCCTCTAGCAGTTGCCTTTGAGCATTTGTAAAATTTTCAGAGCTAGTACTTAAACCATTCGGAGTAAATGAAAGTTCAATATTTTTACTTTTTATGTATTCTGCAATTCTGATAATTGAGTTTGGGTAACCTTCAATAATCGTAGGCTTGAATGAATTGAGCTTTTTGACGTAATAATCTATGTTTTTGGGTGTTAGGTGATAGGAGGAAAATATGAGCTGCTTATCTAAAAGATTATATCGCCAGAAAGGAGGTGTGTCATCTTGAGGATCTTGAACTAAACGACCAACGAATGAGGCTTTTTTATCACCAATTTTGAAGTTCATTTCATCATAAAAATTCGCCCAGAAGGCATATGTGCGCTGCCTAATGCATCTCGAAATATAAACTTTCAGCGGTGATCCGGTGCTGCCGCCGGTAAATAATGTAAGCAATTCTTTTTTATTGTATTTTTCTGACAAAAATAAATTGGTTTGATCGGCAACAGTCGATCGATCCAATATAGGAAATTCGTTGATGCTCTTCTCATTGATGCCTAATGACCTATAGTAAGGTACGTAGAGAAGGGCTTCGTTTATTATCCGTTGTAAAGCTGCTTCTGTATGGCTTTCTTGTTCTTTGAAGCAATTTTTTTTGTTTGCTCTTAGTTGTTCCAGTTGTTTTCCAAAGCAACCATGATATCGTCGTGAATGTTCTAAAAAACCCATCATGGTTACTAGTATGTTTTGTGCCCACTTAGGGCTTTGCTTATACAAAGTTTCCGGCAAATGGGATTTCATGTTCCGTTCCTTATATTCTATATAGGGATTTACCTAGTTTTCCCTCAAGACCGGTTTTTCCGATCAGCCATTTCCACACTTTTTAGGGATTTATCTCTCTTGAGTGCTGGCTTGATCGAACTCATGCCTTTCAATTCCTTTGCGCAGTTTAATTGTTTACATGGCCGTTGAACGGTGATGACGGCAAAACGACGATAGCCTTTGAGCATGGCGGGGATCTGTAGCAGTTTGGCTTTTCGATAGGAGTCTGTCTCGTAGCGGCCCAGCTGAAACCATTGCCAGACAACCACCTGTTTTCTGGAATACAGGTTTCGATAGATGCGGATCCCATTACCCAGGGACTTTTCCATCTGCCAGTTGCCGCTCTGGATGGGAGGATGGAAATAGGGCACCAGCTTTTCGTCGTCATGCTGTTTGATCGACTGCGCCACCGAAATCCACGTTCCGGAACCTTGCCAGACGTCGTGGCGGAACCGGTCTGGGTATTCCATATTGATGGGCAGGCTCTCTGACGGTGCTACGGTGAATCCGGGGTCCTTCAGCGTCCATTCCGGAAGGGGGTGGCTGATGGAGTTAGCCATTGCAACTGCCACGGGCCCGATCAGAATCGCAATGAGGGCAAAGCCGATACCCCGGCGCTGGATGCTGATCGTTGCGTTGCCCCCGGCCGAGTGCGAACGACGGCGGACCGGCGAGAAGTAGAGCGCGGGAAGGACAAATCCTGCGAAAACGAGCCAGCCCATGGTCTCATGGTCTGTCAGAAGGTCGTTCTGCATTCGGGATTCATAGGCTACGATCACCAGGATGATAATTCGAACCCAATTTGCCAGCAGCCCCAGAAGGGCCGCTGTGGCCAGGGTCAGGGTCCAGTCTTTGAGCTTTGCATCGTTCAGAATGGAAACCATCGTGCCCAGAAGAATGGCAATCGCAAAGTACCGGATGCCGGAACATCCGTCGGCAATGACAAGGCGGCCATAGGGGAGGCTGATGCTGTTGCCCTCCACCAGTACCGTCATGCCGAACAGATGTACGGTTTGATTGACGACCAGGCTGGCGAGTTTGACCAGATAGGGCACGAAATCCGCCCAGACGGGTAGCGAGAGGGACAGTAGAAAGAGGTAGGGAACAAAACGCCATGCAGGTCGGGTCCCGAGTAAAATCCAGGCGAGAGAACCCAGCCCGACCGGTAGCATCAGGAACGCCAGCGTATCAATACGGACCAGTTCAAGGACTCCCCAGGCCAGGACGACGAGGATAAAAACCGCACCGCCGAGCCAGTTTGTTTGTCCGGACGTGGAAGGGGGGTGGTCAACCGGATTCCGTGGCGGATGGATGAGCAACAGGCCAATAAAAATCAGTGCGGTAAATAGCCCATGCGCCAGTACCTGATCGAAGGCGAGCCAGCGTTCAATAAGCCGAAGCCAGGTGGGATAAAACAATAGTAACCCGATCCCGGTGACCATGAGGTAAGGCCGGGAGAAGGGCAAATGATCGAGAGTCTTCCTTAACATCGTCAGCACGCCTGATAGAACATCCTTTGCTCAGGATACTGTTTATTATTATGACATTACATAGCGCATCTAGACATAAAAAAAGCCAGCCGAAGCTGGCTTTTTCAATCGCCTGAATCAGGCTTTCTGACGACGGCGTGCTGCACCGAGGCCGGCAAGGCCGAGGCCCAGCAGGGCCAGAGTGCCCGGCTCGGGGACTGGTACTACTGACTCAACCATTACCACGAGGTCATTGAAGTCCTTGTCGGAATTGGCATAAAGAATGTCCTCAAACGCCAAAACAAACTCATTAGGAGTCCACAAGCCCTCAGCAAACCCAGCGATTTGGATGGTGTCAGTATTTGTGCCTTGATAGGCTACCATCTGATCGCTTCCGCCGTTCAGGTTGCTATCGGAGTAGAACAATGGACTGTTTCCGGGATTATTTTCAGACCCCAGATAGTAGCCGAAGTCTCGGCTGCTAAAATCGACGCCTGAATCAACACCGTTTACCCGAATTGAGCCATCCAGCAACATTGATAACGTGACCTGGCTGCTGATTGTATTGCTATCGCTTCCGGAGAAAAGCTGAACATAGTTGTTCGGGTTATGCCGATCGTAAACACCGAATGTGTTGGATCCGGCATTGCCGGCAATTTCCATAACAAATGTGCTAACGCTTCCGCCTGTAGCGGTGATGTTCCAGTAACTGTCTGTTCCGTCAGCCAGTTGATCTGCATTCACGTCCACTGAAGACGCGCCTGGGGTTGGGCTTGGAGCAACAGTGACGGTGTCCAGTACGTTTTGAAGGCCTGTGCCGATGCCGTCATCGCCATCATTGCTGACGACCACAGCTTGTGCAGATACCGTCCATGCGGACAGAGCAACTGCAGCAGTAAGAAGTTTGAGTTTCATGGGTTTATCTCCGGTTGTTTAGCTCTAATTCCCTGTAGTTCGCTTTGCAACCAGGCTGTCTCTTGTTCTTTTGGAGTCCAGAGATCCTTGGCTTTCCGTCCCACCCTCGCGAGTGGTTTGGCATCCGACCGGGAATCGCCCCGATCCTCACCTAAAACAATGCGAGTTCTGTGCCAAGTTATAAGATGTTGAATAAAAAGCGTTTTTAGTGGACGCTTAACGATGAGTGTAAAAAACATCGACAGGCTCAACGAAAACGGCCGATGAATCGGGATTCATCGGCCGTTTAACTATCGTGAATGTAGGCGGGTTGTCAGCTTGCTTTACATGGCCTGTTTGACCGTATTCAGGTGCGCCTCGATCTCTGCGTTGCCGGGCGCCAGTGCCAGGGCCTGCTCGATGTATTTCCGGGCGTTTTCGTGATCACCCTGCAAATGCAGTATCCAGCCATAGGTGTCCAGAATGGCTGGATTCCTGGGCTCCAGCTGGCTGGCACGGCTTGCGTATTCCCTGGCCTTGTCCAGATCGTCTTCCCGAAGCATCCAGGCAAGGTTATTCAGTGCCTTGGCATTGTTCGGTTGGCGCTTGAGAACCTCTTCATACTGGGCTTTGGCGGCCACGTTCTGTTGCTGGTTCATGAGCCACTCGGCCCGGGCCATATGGGCGGCAGGGCTTTCGGGCGTCGCACTGAGCCATTCGTCCGTCAACGTATCCAGCGAGGATGGTGATGTCGCCCGTGCAAGGCCCAGTAAGGAGGGCATTAGCCGGGTGTTTTTCGTGGTCTTCCATTGGTCAAGCAGGTATTTGTAGGCTTCATCCTTGCCGTCTCTTGCCTGAAGCAGGGTAGCCCTGGAAAGAGCTACAGCGGGTTGGTTTCCGAAGGTGGTTTCCACGCCATCCAGAGCCTTGAGTGCGTCGTCGTATTTTTCCTGCATCTGAAGAAGCCCGACGGGGAGCAGTGCATAACCAAGGTTCTCCGGCTCGAGGGCAATGGCCTCCGCGGCTTTACCACGTGCCTCTTCCCAGTTTTTGGCGTTGGCGGCAGCGCGGGCTTCGGCCAGCAGCAGTCGTCCGGTCGCGCGTTTGAGTGGCGCGCTGTCCGGATCCGAATGCTGGTCGAGCAGCTTGCGGGCGTCGGTGAGATTGCCCTGCCTGATATTGATCAACGCCTGCAGGATATCGGCATTGGTCTTCAGCGGGGGATGGGTCTCGGCGACGCTTCCAAGCCAGGTTTTCACCTGGTTCATGTCATGGTCCCGCGCATACAGTTGGCCGGCCTGTTGCAACGGCTGGATGGCATTGGGGGTAATCAGGGCCGCTTTTATCAAAAGGTCAACAGCCTGCGATGTCTTGTCAGTCTGGGCATAGAGTGTGGCCAGCGCGATCGTGGGTGCCTGCAGATCGGGCTTCTGATCCACCAGTTTTTCCAGCCGTGAGACGGCGTTGTCCACATTGCCCAGCCGAGCATCCGCCATGCTGGCCAGCAGGATTGCCTGGGGTTCGTCGGCATACCCATTGAGCAGTGAGTCCCGGATCTCCGCGGCTTCTTTTTTCTCTCCCTGCTGAATCAGAAGGTTCAGGTAGGTGCCGGTGGTTGCCCAGTCTGCCGGGTTCGAGGTGAAGGCCATCCGCAGTTGCGCGAGTGCCAGTTCCGGCTGATCAGCACCGATGTAGTGGCGGGCAAGGGCAAGACGCAGCCGGACCCGGTCGGGCTCGTTGGCCAGAACCTTACTCAAACTGGTGATGCCTTCTTTGGCGTGTTCGGGGAGGCTGAGTGCGAGAATGCCGTGCATGGCCAGCAGCTCGTTATCATCCGGACGGGCTTCGATGGCGCGGCTCAGGGTTTTGAGCGCTTCTTCCCGCTGGCCTTTGTCGATCTGGGCCATGGTGGCTGCGCGAATAAATTGCGTCGGCGTGGTCTCCGGATCCAGATTTTCCGTCAGAAGCTGGGCCCCTTCATCCAGTTCGCCAGAGCCGGCTTCCAGAGTGCCGAGAATCAGGGCGGCAGATTGATTGTCGGGGTTCAGCTTGAGCATGTCCCGGAGAATCCCTTTGGCTTCGTCGATCTTGCCATCCTTGATGGCGGCGATTGCGGCTTCCGCCTGGGCACGGGCTTCGGTGTTCATGTTCTCTGCAAGAATCTTGTTATACACCTGGGCCTCGGTAATACGCCCCTGTTCAGTAAGCACTCGCGAGAGCGCAGAAAGAACATTGCGGCGTACCGGCAGGAAGACGTCGGAGCTCGGAACCTCGCCGACGGCATTGGTCAGGGTGTCAGCAGCCGCATCCAGGTTGTTCTGCCGGTACTGGGCTATGCCTTTCCAGTAAAGAACCTCGACATTGGGGCCCTGTTTGTTCAGCCAGTCGTCCGCAGTCTGGACGGCAGTGGTGTTCTGGTTCAGGTTGATCTGGGTGTTTAGCAGGCCGCTGATGGCAGCGACGTTACTCGGGTGGGAGGTGGCGAGGTTCTGGTAAAGTGCCTGCGCCTCGGCGAGTTGTCCTGACCGACGGAGGGCTTCAGCCCGGATCAGGTCGGCTTCCAGTTGCTCTTCCGGGGATGCCGGTTTGTGGAGGGCCAGGGTTTCGGTTGCAGAGAGGTGTTTACCCTGATTCACGTAAGCCCGGGCCAGGGGCAGGGCAACGGTATCGGGATAATCCTTAAGCCAGGGTTCCAGCAGTTCCGAGGCCTGCTTGTTGGCACCGATGTCCAGGTAAAGCCGAGCAAGATGGACAATGTAGTCGACGTTGTCCGGTTGCATCTGAATGGCGTTTTTGACCTCAAGCAGCGCGGAGCGGTACTGGCCCTGTTCGGCGTAGGTGTCGGCCCGATTGATGTGCGACATCGCTTCGGAGTCGTCCGGCTGATTGTTACAGCCGGCCAGAAGCGGAAGCGTCAGTGTCAGAGCGAGTAGGATTCTGGAGACTGCTGCGCTGGTGTTCCCTGTTCTCATAGATTTACTCCCCGAGCTTCCCGTCCGTGGCAGGGCGGTACTCATACTTCTGATGGTTCAGCTGTGGTGCTGATCTTGTATTTGTCAGTGAGGTTATACAGTGTGGGGCGGGTGACCCCGAGCAGGCGGGCGGCCTGGGCCATGTTGAATCCGGAACTCTGTAACGCCTGAAGAATTGCCTGGCGTTCGGCCTGTTCCCGCACCTGACGGAGATTGATGTGTCCGCCGTTAAGGGCTTCTCCGGAGCTCAGCTCAAGATCCTCGGCCGTCACACGCTTTCCGTCTGCCATGATAGTGGCCCGTTTGACCTTGTTGATCATTTCACGGACATTGCCCGGCCAGCTGTAACTGTTGATGGCGTTGATCGCCTCCTCGGTAAACGCGAGGTTGGTGCGGTCCATCTGCTTGCCGAGTGTCTTCAGGAGGTGTTGGGCGATCAAGAGGGCGTCGCCGTCCCGTTCGCGCAACGAAGGCACGTCGAGGGTGATTTCACTGATCCGGTAGTAAAGATCTTCCCGGAAATCCCCGCTGTCGATCAGCTGACGGACATCCCGGTGAGTCGCACAAACCACTCGCACATCGACCGGGATGGGCTTGACTGAACCCACGCGATCGACCATCCGCTCCTGGAGAAAACGCAACAGTTTTGCCTGCAACGCCATCGGCATATCACCAATCTCGTCCAGGAACAGGGTGCCGCCATTGGCGCTCTCGATTTTACCCTTCTTGCTCTGGGTTGCCCCGGTGAATGAGCCTTTCTCGAAGCCAAACAGCTCACTTTCAAGCAGGTTCTCGGGAATGGCGGCACAGTTGATGGCGGCAAAGGGTTTGTCCGCACGGGGGCTGAGATCGTGCAGCGCCCGAGCCAGCAATTCCTTGCCGGTGCCTGTTTCCCCGGTGATCAGGGTGGTGACGTCGGTGGGGGCCACTTTTTCGAGCGTGCGACAGATGCCGAGCATCTGGGGGCTGGCAGCCACAATGCCTTTTATAGTGGTGCCATTCCGTTGGCCGGCGAGGTCCCGGTTTTCCCGTTCGAGTTCGGCCAGGCGAAATGCCCGATTCACAACGAAGGTGAGGATGTCCGCATCGAGGGGTTTCTGATAGAAATCGGAGGCGCCCATGCCGATGGCGCGGACAGCGTTTTCCTTGTCCTCACGGCCGGTAACAACAATGACCTTGGTCATCGGCGCGAGTTTGAGAATGTCCTCAAGCAAGGCAAACCCTTCCGTGGCGCCGCCGGGATCCGGTGGCAGGCCGAGATCAAGGGTGACAACCTCCGGCTCGGTGCGCCTGAGTGCTGCCAGGGCGGATTCTCGATCGGAGGCGACGGTCACCTCCAGTTCCTCACTGAAGCACCAGCGCATCTGACTCTGGAGGCCCGGGTCATCTTCTACTATCAGGAGTCGTCTGGTCACAACTGCAACAAATCCCTTGTTATGTACTTTGTTATCGCATCGAAACAGCCTGTTTCAATGATTCCTTACACTTGATTCTTAACTGAACATTGGCAGTTTGCAATGACCAGTTGGATTAATCGTGAAAACCGCCAACTAATTGACGTCTTTGGCCGGGCTTTCCGTACCGGTCATTGACCATTCCGCAGAGTCCGTCGGCGCAAAAGTGCTTTCGATATCGGTGGCTTCAAGGGGAATGCGCACGGTGAAGCACGAGCCCACTCCAGGTTCGCTGGTCACGTCGATATTCCCGCCCAGTTGTTGCACGTATTCCCGGGCCTGGTAGGCACCGATGCCCATGCCGGTCAGTCCTTTGGTGCTCTCAAACGGTTTGAACAGCGAAGTGTTGATAAAGTCTTCGCTCATCCCGCTGCCGGTGTCCTGAATAAAAAGGACCACGCTGCCACGGGCGCGTTTGACGTTCAGAGTGATCTCGCCCGTTGGCGGTGTCGCATCCTGGGCATTCTGGATCAGATGGCCGAGCACGCTGCGTAATTCCTCGTAATCAGCCCGTATCATGGCGGGGGGTGGGTCTCCCACCAGCGACGGGGCCGGCGACTGGTGGCTGTATTGGGTGACAAGGCTGCGGGCAAGATCGCTCAGATTGATGCTCCGATAGCTGGATTCGCCACGGTCCGTGGGTTTCCGAATATGGTCGACCAGATTGGACATCTTGCGAACCGCATGTTCCGTGGTGTTGATCATATCGTCGATGAAAGCGGGATTGTTCCGGTGCTTTGGCGCATTCTTGACCAGCAAGGACAGCTGGGCGATCAGGGTTTTCAGGTCGTGCACCATGAACGCGGATGCTTTGCTGACGGCCTCGAATTGCATCGCACGGGATAGCCGGTGCTGCGCATCGGCCTGGGCGAGTAGGTTGCACGACTGGCGGGCGACGACTTTGATCAGGTCAAAGTTTTCCCAGTTCAGCTCCACTTTGGCGTAGGGGTTGCCGATCATTGCGATGCCGTAGAGATCATTGCCGAGGTAAAGAGGGATGACCAGCCAGGCCTCGGGGATCATTGCGATCGAATCCGGGATTTCCAGCAGGTTGTAGCTCAACGGGTCGGCCCGGTATTCGTGCAGGTCCACAATCCACTCCCGCTCCTCGAACAGGCGGACCAGCTCGCAATCGCCATCGATGCTGGTGAACTTGGGCATGGACAGGTTTACGGAGGACTTCAGCGAGTAAGCGCCCTGTTCGTCCTTGATCCAGATGGCCCCGGCGTTGCTCTCCACAAGCCCTGACAGGATCCGGATGACCCGTACCGGAAGGGGCGGGTCGTCGCTGACGTTGGCCAGTTCCCGGGTCATCTTCAACCATTCTTCCCGATAGTCGTATTTGTAGTCGAAGAAGTTCTGGCTGATCAGAACCATGAGTTTGGCGCGCAACCGCCGCGAAAGGACCAGTGTGGCCAGGAAGGCCAGGGCGATGGTCAGGAACAGCACCTGAAGGGCATCGCCCCAGTCACCGCCGAGTATGCGCACGTAGTAGCCACCGATGGCCAGGAACAGGAGATACCCGCCGGCAAACACCAGAGTGCCCGCGTGGAATACCGCAGACCGGGAGAGCTGAAAATCCACGGGCTGTTTGCGGGTGTTGACCACGTTGACCGCAAACAAAGGCACAAGAAGCGCGTTGACGAGGCCTCGGGCGTTCCAGAAAGCGGCGTCAACCTGCCCGAAGAGCAGGGCATCGGCGTACATGAAAAAGTCAAAGGCAAAGATCGTGGCAATGCCGATGCACAGGTATTTGATGCTGGAGCGACCGATACTCGGCGAGTTTCGCCAGATCTGCTCAACCAGGGAGAGTCCAAGCAGGGTAAGTGCAATCTGCCCGAGGATCTTGGTTTTGCCGGTGAGGATTTGCCAACCAAGGACGAACTCGAGAATTGCAAAGCCCACCAGCAACACAACGAGTGAAAACGTCGAGATTCCGAGAAGTTTGCGCAGTTGGGTGTGGGTACTGCCTTGCCGGGAGGCGTCCCGCAGCAGTGCAAACAGCAGCGTGATCCAGGTCCCGTCCCGGAGCAGCTCCAGCAGGTACCGGATAGTGAAGCCCGGTGTGCCCCAGAGGCTCTGGGTCACCAGTGCGCCGGCCCACAGGGTGGACACGAGCCCGGCAAGGAACAGTGCCTGGTCGACGTCTCGCCTCAGATAACGAACGGCAACCAGCAGGGCAAGCAGGCCGAAGGCCAGCGTTGCCGCACCGTAGCTGATCAGGCTGAAATCACTGAGCATGTTCGCTTCCTGCGCCTTGCCCGGCTGTTTCCTGACCTCGTGTCAGGCGGTTACACCGGGCTCTTGTTGTTCCGGTAGAAACGGAAGATTTCCTGCAGCGGTCGCCTGGGCTTGAAGTCGAACTCCCGGGCGAAGGCTCTGCCGTCGATCACTACAGGATACTTGAAAAACGCCATCAGATACGATGGGAAGCGCCGCATATTGAGCGTCCGGAGAATCAGGCTGGGTACAACCGGAGGTATCGACGGTATCGGAATGCGTTTGCATCCGCACAGGCGAAGTGCGTGCTGGTACGCCACCCAGTCCTGGGGTGCAACGTTAAAGACGCCCCGGACAGGTTTCTTGTAGGCGAGCACGATGGCATCGGCCATGTCGTCGATGTGGATGAACTGCATCATTGGCGAAAAGCCCGCCAGTACCGGAGCCCGCTCGCTCGCCAATAGCGTACTCATGGTGTTCCGGACGCCCGGTCCGACGATATTGCAGGGGCGAAGAATGGTGATGTTGAGATCCGGATAGCGCCAGAGGTAGATATTGGCGAGATTTTCCAGTTCCACCGAATCCACCAGATCCGCGCTGAGCCCGGCTGCCTTGAGCGGAGCGGATTCATCAATCAGGGCGGGATTGTAGGCCACGGCTCCGTAGACGTGGTAAGTGGAAAGCACCACCACCCGTTTGATGCCGTACTTGTGGCTGAGGTCGAGCAATTTCTGGGTGCCCAGTACGTTGGCGTTATAGCGGCGCATCCGGGTGAGCTGGCTCGACTGGATCCGGCCCAGGTGGATCACACCATCGAACTGGTAACGCCTGAACAGGTCCTCGAACACGCGCTTGTTGAAGTCGATGCAGTAGCTCGGGATGTCATCGCCGAGGTAGACCTGTTCGCGGAAATCGACGGCGACGAGATCGCAGGTATCCCGGAGCTGATCAATGACCTGTTGGGCAAGCGCCCCGGCAGCACCGGTAACCAGAATATGTGGGCGTTTTGGAGTTGTCATCAGAACAGCTTTTTCCTCTCGCTCAGTCCTTTGTCGATCAGGCGGCTGATTTCGGCTTTCACCGTCTCGACCCGTTCGGTCACCAGTTCTTCGGGAATCTCCGTGTTGTCAAAATACATGGGGGCTCCGAAGTTCAGGTGCACCTTGGCGGGCAACACCGCGGGCAGGGCAACCGGGGCATAGGGTATGCCCAGCGCTTTGGCCAGGGGCTTGATGTTGGCGATGGCCGGGATGGTTTCTTCGCATCCCACCACGCCGACCGGCACGATCGGGGCGTTGTATTTCATCGCGAGGTGCATGAAACCGTTGCCGAAGCGTTTCAGTTGATAGCGGTCTTTGTAAAGCTTGCCGGAACCCCGGATCCCCTCAGGAAACACGATGACCGCTTCGTTGTTGGCGAGCATCTTTGCGCAGTTGACCGGATCCCCGAGTACCGCGCCCATTTCATTGAGCAGGTTGCCGAGCCAGGGAACCGTCGGAAAGAAGCGCTCGATCATGGCCCTCGGAATGCGTGGCTGTTCGGGCCGGGAGGCAAGGGCGTAGCCAATCAGGAGACCGTCGATCGGGAGCTGTCCGCTGTGGTTGGCAATGATCAGGACCGGCCCCTCGGCGGGCACCTGTTCGACGCCGTGGGCTTCCACCCGGAAGTACTTTTCATAGATTTGCCGGGTGAGGGCGAAGCCGTATTTGATGGCCTCGTTGTTGTAGCCCCAGGGATCGTAGCCCAGCGAGCCGATCGGTTTGCGGATGCGGTTGATATGTTTGTCGATGTCCGCAGGGATCAGTTTCGACTTAACGTAGGTGGCCAGGCTCATTCCTTCTCCACGATTATTTGCGTCCGATGAGTACACCCAGGGTGTGGCTTTGTCCGTTATTCAGCACCCGGTAGTCGCCCGCTGCATTGGCGGTTTCGACACAGAGCATGGTCTTCCAGGCCGAATCGGGGAAATCCGAGAGAGCCCGGGCCTTTTCGGGGCCGGGGTTCCAGACCACCGTTGAGTCGCTGCCAACGGGCGTCAGTCGGCGGCTGCCGCCGGGGGTGACGATCTTCAGCGGTTCGCCACTCTCATAGATCCGGTCGGTTTCTCCATCGAAGTACACCGGCCCCTCCTGGGGTTTGTACTCCCAGTTGTCCAGCGTATCGATGTACTGGCTGTACCCAAGCCCCAGAACCCGGGTACGGGTAATGTCCGGGGTGGGCAGGTAGGTATGTAGGGCCTGGCTGAATGCCAGCGGCTCCTCTGACAGGTTGGTGGTGGTGAGCGCCAGTTGGCAGCCGCGAACCGAGAAGTGAAACGTCAGCAGCGCCAGTGCTCTGCCGCGCCATTCTTCGGCAAAGTCTTCATTGGCGTCCAGGGAAAGGCTGATCTCGATCTCGTGGGCATTTTCGCGCACGTCCTCAAGTTTCCACAGGGCCGTTCTTGCGAACCCGTGGGCTTTGTCCGAGTGAATGCGCTTGCGCACTTCCGGGGGATTTCTCTGGGGATCGCCAAACCAGGGCCAGCACACAGGTATGCCACCACGGATGGCCCTGCCCGGTTCAAAGCGGGCTGTGTCGCTGAGCCAGAGCCATTCCGATTCGCCACTGGGGGCAAAATGCGTCAGGTGTGCGCCCTGCAGGAACAGGGTCGCCCGAAACAGGGGGTGTTGAATAACCAGTGCTTCAAGATGGCCGATGGTGGCCCAGCGGGTGAACGACCATTGTCCCGGTGACAGAGCCCGGGAAGGACGATGACTGCTCTCTGACATGGAAGATCGGCTTACGGCTCGGTTAAGTGTATCTGCTTATGACCAGAGTAAATTAAAACTGACCGTCCGGCGAGAATTGTGCCTAAAATAGCGCCGATTTTTCGAGGAGACGCGCCATGGACCAGCCCAAAGTTACGCCGATACAGCCCCCCGTTCTGAACGCGACCGGGCAGTTTATGGATGCGGTTGCCGGCAGTGACGTCGAACCTTCCGATTACGGCAATGCCGTGCCTGCTCCGGTTTCAGAGGGCTGGCTTGATCAGCTGGCGTCCGGTCTGAGCGAATCCGGCTGGATGTCGCTCGATGTCCGGGAGCGTCTTGGCGATCCCCTGATTACGGCTTTAAGGGAGGAGGTCGCCATCCTCGATCGGACCGATGCAATGAAGCGTGCCGGTATTGGCCGTGGTACCGATCTGGTCCGGGATCGCTCGGTACGTCGTGACCGGATTGCCTGGCTTCAGGGCATTACCCCGCCCCAGGCACAGCTGTTCGACTTTCTGAAGGCCATCCAGCAAGGGCTGAACCAGCGTTTGTTTCTGGGGCTGAAGCGGTTTGAGGCGCACTACGCCACGTACCACCCCGGTGATTTCTACAAGCGACACCTGGACAGTTTCCAGGGGCGCGCGTCCCGGGTGGTCAGCCTGGTGCTCTACCTGAATGAGGACTGGTCTCCGGACGATGGCGGTGCGTTGCAGGTGTTCAACCGGGACAGCGACAGCGAAGTGTGCGGTCTGGTCCTGCCCGAAGCGGGGCGGATGGCGCTGTTCATGAGCGAAGAGATTCCCCATGAGGTCTTGCCTGCCAATCGAACGCGCTACAGCCTGGCTTGCTGGTTCCGGCAGGATGAAGTGCCGCTGCCGCTGTAGATTTCCGGGCCGGGCTCGATTTTCCGTTGTAGTCCCGGAACCCTTTTGCTAATATGCGCGCCGCTTTCGAGGGAAACCCCGAAACGCCGTTATGGTGGCCCCATTGGTGCCTCCGCAACATGAAACCGTGAACCCGGTCAGGCCCGGAAGGGAGCAGCCGCAGCGGTGGATATGTGTGCCGGAGATTTGCTGATGGGGTCACCCCCAGTTTTCCCCGCTGTTCCCAGTCCCTGAGATACTCTCCGTTTCGAGCGCGATGTCCGGCGTTCGGCATTCATCTTTGCTTCTTATCAAAGCGGGTCCATGCTAAGGTTAAGCCCATTTTTACAGCAGTTGATGGAACATGAGCTACCAGGTACTTGCCCGTAAATGGCGTCCCCGCACGTTCGAAGACATGGTGGGTCAGGAACACGTGCTTCAGGCACTGATCCACGCCCTCGAAAACCAGCGATTGCACCACGCCTATCTGTTCACCGGTACCCGTGGGGTTGGTAAAACCACCATCGGCCGGCTGCTTGCCCGTTGCCTCAACTGTGAAACCGGCATCACCCCGCATCCCTGTGGCGAGTGTTCCAGCTGTCAGGAAATCCAGGAAGGTCGTTTCGTTGACCTGATCGAGATCGATGCGGCGTCCCGCACGGGCGTCGATGATATGCGGGAGCTGACTGACAACGTTCAGTACGCGCCCACCCGTGGTCGTTACAAGGTGTACCTCATTGACGAGGTGCACATGCTCACCAATCAATCGTTCAATGCTTTCCTCAAAACCCTTGAGGAGCCGCCCGATCACGTCAAATTCCTGCTGGCGACGACCGATCCCCAGAAACTGCCGGTGACGGTTCTGTCCCGGTGTCTGCAGTTCAATCTCAAGCGCATGACGCCGGAACACATTGCCGGCCATCTTTCTCATGTGCTTGGAGCCGAGGAGATTCCGTTTGAGGAGCCGGCACTGTGGCTTCTGGCCCGGGCGGCGGATGGCAGTATGCGGGATGCCCTCAGTCTGACCGACCAGGCCATCGCATTCGGTAACCAGAAGCTGGCGGCGGCGGATGTCAGCAACATGCTCGGCACCATCGACCAGCGGGACATCGAAAAAATTGTGAATGCCCTGGTCGAACGGGATGGCCCCGGCCTGCTGTCGGAAATTGCCCGCATCTCGGATTATGCGCCGGACTACAGTGTGATTCTGGCGGATCTGCTGTCGCTCTTTCATCGGGTCACCATGGAGCAGGTGGTCCCGGGCAGTGCCGATAATGCCCTGGGCGACGCCGCACAGGTTCAGGCCCTGGCCCGCCGGCTGAGTGCCGAAGACGCCCAGCTTTTCTACCAGGCGGCCCTGATTGGCCGGAAGGATCTGGATATCACGCCCGACGCCCGGATGGGCTTCGAAATGACGCTGCTGAGGATGCTCGCGTTCCGGCCCGGCTCCGATCGGCGCGCCCCGCCGGCGGTGAGTTCGGGCAGCGAAGGTTCCCGCGGCGACTCCCGGGATGAGCCTGAGCCTGCGCCGGCACCGCAGACTGAATCTGAGGCCCAGGCCGTACCCGAGGCTCGGGTTGCTCCCGAACCAGAGCCCACGCCGGACGCTCCCGAACCGGTTGCGGCATCGGAGGCAATCCCGGAACCGCCACCTGCAATGACCGCGGAAAGTGCGCCGGTCGATGAGGGTGCAAACAACGACGAGTGGCTTGCGAGCCTGGACGCCGGCGCAGACGCTGGATACCCAGAGCCAGAGCCAGAGCCAGAGCCAGAGCCAGAGCCAGAGCCAGAGCCGCCACAACTCGGTGAAACGCCGGATGCAGCGGTGCCGGAACCTGAACCGGAAGTCGCGCTCCGGCAGGACGAAACCGTGGCCGATAATCGGGCCGACGGTGAGTTCGTCTGGGAACGGGATTTCCGGGATCTCGGCATCGTGGGTATGCCTGGCAACCTGGCCAGTCACGGCGCCATGGCCCGCCACGACGACACCATCGTATTGACGATTGACGAGGGGCACGCTCGCCTGCTGAACCCGAGGCATGAGGAAAAAATCCTCGCTGCCTTGAGAAAGCGCTTTGGCGACGCCATTCAACTGGATATAAGGCCCGGTGATCCTGGTCCTCATACGCCAGCGGCCTACGAAGAGCGGCAGAGACAGGCCCGGCAACAGGCGGCGGAAGAGGCCATTCGCCAGGATCCGGTGGTGAAATCCATCGTAGAACGTTTTGAGGCACGGGTGGTCGAAGACAGTATCCGGCCCATAGAGCTGAGCAGGAGATAAGACATGTTCAATAACATGGGCGACATGATGAAAAAAGCCCAAAAGATGCAGGAAGAAATGCAGAAGGCCCAGGAAGAGATCGCCAAGGCGGAAGTCACGGGTGAATCCGGCGCGGGCCTGGTGAAGGTAACCATGAATGGCCGGCACGATGTCCGCAAGGTGGACATTGATGACTCCCTGATGTCCGAGGAAAAGGAAATCCTGGAAGACCTCCTGGCCGCGGCGGTAAACGATGCGGTTCGTCGTGTGGAGGCCAATCAGAAAGAGAAGATGTCCGGCATGATGTCCGGCCTGGGCGTACCGTCCGATTTCAAGATGCCATTTTGATGGCTGATTTGACGCTGTAATCCCGAGGTTAGTGGATGGCTTTCAGTCCCCTGGTAGACGAACTGGTTGAATCGTTGAGATGCCTGCCCGGCGTTGGGCAGAAAACGGCACAGCGAATGGCGTTTCATTTGCTGGAACGCGGTCGCTCGGGCGGTTCCCGGCTATCCGATGCCCTGCGAAATGCCATGGACGGGGTAAGGCGCTGTGAGTCGTGCCAGAATTTCTCGGACACGGAGCTCTGTGGCATCTGTGAGAACCCGGAGCGCACCAACGGCACACTGTGCGTGGTCGAAAGCCCGTCGGATCTCCTTGCCATCGAACAGGCCGGCGATTACCGGGGCAGCTACTTCGTGCTGATGGGGCACCTTTCGCCGATTGATGGCGTCGGGCCGGAAGAGATCGGCATCGAACGGCTGCTCAGACGGGTTCGCGAAGAAGGCGTTACTGAACTCATCCTGGCCACCAATCCGACGGTGGAAGGCGAGGCGACCGCGCATTATATCTCCGATCGCCTCGACGGCACCGACATCCTGATTACCCGGCTGGCCCATGGCATTCCCGTCGGCGGGGAACTGGGCTATGTCGACGGCTTTACTCTGACCCACGCATTTCGCGGTCGCAAACCCCTTTCCGAATAGGCAATCCGGACGTTCTTATGGCAGTTGATTCCCCGGCCGTTGCGGCGCCTCCGGCCCCGGCAGTTATTTCATGGATTGAGTCCCCGGAAGCGCTGGACCGCTGGCTTGGGTCAGTCTCGACCGGACAGCCTCTGGCCCTGGATACCGAATTCGAACGGGTGAGCACCTTCTACCCCATTCCCGGTCTGGTCCAGCTCGGTATCGGAGAGGAGTTCCGGCTGGTGGAGCCGGCAGTGGCCGAGGTTTCCGCGGAGTTCCGCCGTGTTCTGGCAAGCCCGGATCTGCCCAAGCTCCTGTATGCAATGAGCGAAGACCTGGAGCTGTTCCGGCACTGGCTCGGTGTGGATCCCCGGGGTGTGGTGGATTTGCAGATAGGCGCGGCGATGGCGGGTGCCGGCTTCTCCCTCGGTTACGCACGCCTGGTGGAAACCCTGTTTGGCGAGACCCTCGACAAGTCCGCGACCCGTTCCGACTGGCTGGCTCGTCCACTCTCAGAGGTCCAGCAGCGTTACGCGCTTGACGACATCCGGTTTCTGGAGCCCATGAACCGCTGGGTGCTGTCGAACCTGGAACCCCGGGGGCTGGTAGAGGCATTCCATGAGGAATCCGCCCGCTATGCCTCGGAACTGTCACAACAGGAAGACCCGGAACGCCATTATCTCAAGCTCAGGGGCGGCTGGACCTTGTCGCCGGGTCAGCAGAATGTTTTGCGCTCTCTGGTCCGCTGGCGGGAGCTCGAATGCCAGCGTCGCGACATGCCCCGCAACCGGGTTCTGGCCGATGCCCTTCTGATCCTGATTGCCGAGCGACTGCCGTCAAGCCTTCGGGAACTGGATAATATCCAGGGAATTCCCGGTGGTGCGGTCCGCCGTTACGGTGAGACATTACTGAATCTTGTCCGGGACGCCAGGGCCGCCGATAATCCGGATCTGGATCTGATTGCACCGCCACTGAGCCGGGATGATCAGGGCAGATTCAAAAAGCTCAAACGGGTGATCAGGAACGTCTCGGAGCAGACTGATATTCCGATGGAACTGCTCGCTCCCAGAAAGCGCCTTGAAAAACTCATGCAGGGCGGTGACCTGGCACGGGACGAGTTCTTCCGTGGCTGGAGATCGGACGTGCTGGCGCCGATTCAGACCGAAATCGAGGACATACTCAAGCAATGAAACAACGGGAATTCGTGTCGGTTTTCAGGAGCAGCCGGAAGGCTGACACCTACATCTTCGTTCGCAGGGGCCAGAAGTGGGACGACCTGCCTGAGGGGCTGAGAGGCATCTTCGGACAACCGGTCCATGCCATGGACCTGTTGCTGATACCGGAGAAGAAACTGGCCCGGACCACCGGAAAACAGGTGCTCGAAGCCATTGAGGAGAAGGATTTCTTCCTGCAATTGTCGGATGAGCAGGATGACTATATGGAGGAGCTGAAACAGCGCCTGGAGTCGTCCCGGAAATGATTGCCCAGATCCCGTTCTGGCAGCGCAAACGGCTTGACCAGATGACGCCTGGGGAGTGGGAGTCGCTTTGCGATGGCTGTGGCAAGTGTTGCCTGAACAAGCTCGAGGATGAGGACACCGGGGAGGTTTACCACACCGACCTGGCCTGTCAGTACCTCGATACCGAACGTTGCCAGTGCACAGTTTATTCCGACCGGTTGAAGCGGGTGCCGGGATGCACAGTGCTGACACCGGATACGGTGAACGACTACCATTGGCTGCCGCACACCTGTGCGTACAGGACCCTGGCGGAAGGGCGGCCGCTTCCGGAGTGGCATCCGCTGGTCAGTGGTGATCCGGACTCCGTGCATCAGGCAGGTGTTTCCGTCAGGCACAAGGTCGTCTCTGAAAATCAGGTCCCCGAGGAAGACTGGGAAGAACACATCATTCACTGGGTTTTGTAATGATCGACGCAGATACGCAACTGGCTTACGGTATTTTCTGGGCGGCCTACGCCATCGCCTTTGTCGTGTTTTTCTACATGATGAAACAACTTTTCCGGCTCGTTCCCCTGTATGGGCTCAGAACACTGCTGCTGGCGGCGCTGGTGGTGCTGTTTCTGACTCCCGTACAGTCACCGGACCTGGCGGACTGGTGGATTCCGGCGTGGATCTTCGGCGGCTACGAGGCCATCCTCGGTAACATGGAATCCGCCGGACGGGCCGTGTTCAACTTCGGGATTGCCGGACTGGTGATGCTGCTGGTGTGGATTCTGGATCTGGTCCGTTACCGGTTGGTGACACGCTGATGAGACAGACGGTTCTTTTGCTGCTTTTGGCCCTGGTTGCCCTGCCATCTTTCGCTGCGGCAAAGGGCGGTACCCTGACCCTGCCTGATCAGTCCGACGTGCGGATGATCGTCGACATTTCGGGTTCAATGAAGGATACCGATCCCGACAACCTCCGGCAGCCTGCGGTCCGGCTTCTTGCCGGAATGCTGCCTGGTAATTCAATGGCCGGTCTGTGGACCTTCGGCCAGTATGTAAACATGCTGGTTCCGTTTGACGATGTGACAGACAAGTGGCGGCAACTGGCGATCGACCGGTCCAAACAGATTAATTCCGTGGCCCTGCGAACCAACCTGGGCAAAGCCATCGAAGTGGCCAGCGATGACTATTATTCCGGCGGAACCCTCAAGAACACCCATTTCATCCTGCTCACCGATGGCAAGGTGGATATTTCCGACGATCCCGAGGTGAATTCCGCGGAAGAAAAGCGGATTCTTCAAACCCTGTTGCCCAGGCTGGTTGCCGAGGGCGCGACGTTCCATCCGGTGGCACTGTCGTCCCAGGCGGATGCAGCATTCCTGAAAAAGCTGGCGGACGAGTCTGGTGGCAGCTTCCATGTCGCCGATAATGCCGAAGCGCTGAACCTGGCCTTCCTCGATGCCCTCAATTCTGCGGTTCCCCAGGAACAGATTCCCATTGAAGGTAATGGTTTCACCGTCGATCAGGGCGTCAAGGAATTCACAGCGTTGATTTTCCGCGGGCAGGGCGCCACTGGGGCCACCAGTGAGCTCACACTGGTCCGCCCGGATGGTCAGTCCGTAAGTGTCGGGACGCACGGAGACAACGTCCGTTGGGCCAATGAAAAGGCCTACGACCTGATCACCATCGACAAACCGCTCCCCGGAGACTGGAAAATCCAGGGAGAGCTGGGTGAGGGCAGTCGGGTGACGGTGGTCAGTGACCTGAAAATGGTGGTCAGTGATATCCCATCGACCTTCAGCGCGGACGAGCCGATCAATCTGTCTGTGGCATTTTTCGAGAAATCGGAAAAAATCGTCAATCCGGATTTCCTGGGTGTGGTGAAGGTCAGCCTTTCGATCACCTCGGAAGACGGCCGAAGTGGCGAAAAAATTCTCTCCGGAGAGACGCCTCCGGAAGATGGCGTATATGGCGATACCATTGCTCAGTTGCCAGCGTCGGGTACCTATCGCATTGAGGTGGTTGCCGATGGCAAAACCTTTAGTCGCAAGGTAACCGCGGACACGACGTTCGTGGCCCCGGAGCCACCTCCGGTCGCTGAACCTGCAGAGCCAGCTCCGGCACCCGAGCAAAGTCCGGCCGCAGAAGAGCCGGTGGCTCCTGCAATCGCCAGTCCCATCGATACCAGCGCCGTCGAGCAGGCCGAACCGGAGTCCGCGCCGGAGCCAGCTAACGCGACTGAAGAACCGCAAGCGGAGCCGGTAACTCCGGTTCCGGACACCCAAGAGGAGGCACCGGAGCCGGATCAGGCGCAGGACCAGCAGCCTGAAGAGAGCGACAACAAATGGCTGATCTGGGGCAGTGCAGGCGGCGGTGGAATGCTGATCCTGGGCCTGCTGGCCTGGTGGGCCATCCGCAGAAAGAAAAACCAGGAGCAGACGATGGCGTCGGCGGCGTCCGAACGCGAAACCCTTGAGGATCTGGACGAGTCAGAGCCGGAAGAAGAGGTGATACCGGAACTGGAGCCCGAGGTCGACGCCGAGCCTGAACCGGAGGAGACCATTCCGGAAATCACGGACGAGGCTACTGACGCCAGCGATGAGGAAGAGATTCCCGTGGCAGAGACTGTCGTGGAGCCTGAGGCGAAACCGGAACCGGAACCGGAACCGGCGGAGGCGTCGGCTGACGATGCCCAGGACGATGATGAAGAGTTCGGCCTTGAGGATTTCGATCTGTCGGAATTTGACGATCTGCCGGACTATGAAGAGGATGAGTCCGGGCTGCCGAGCGACAAAAATGACAAGGGATCCCCTGCGGATCAGGATCCGAAGAAACAGTAACCAACAGGAAATCGAAGCATGAAGTTCACCGGTACTGAAAAATACGTAGCCACTGACGACCTTCAAATGGCGGTCAACGCCGCGATTTCGCTCCAGCGTCCTCTGCTTATCAAGGGTGAACCTGGCACCGGTAAAACGCTGCTGGCGGAGGAAATGGCGGCTGCACTCGGCATGAGGCTGATCCCCTGGCACATCAAATCCACGACCAAGGCTCAGCAAGGCCTCTACGACTATGATGCCGTCTCACGTCTCCGGGATTCCCAGTTGGGTGACGAGAAGGTCAAGGACATCCGGAACTACATCGTCAAGGGGAAACTCTGGGAAGCTTTCGAAGCCGATGAACAGGTGGTCCTGCTCATTGACGAGATCGACAAGGCTGACATCGAATTCCCGAACGACCTCCTGCTGGAACTGGATCGCATGGAATTCTTTGTCTACGAGACCCAGCAGTTCGTGAAGGCCAAGCATCGGCCGATCGTGGTGATCACCAGTAACAACGAAAAGGAGCTGCCCGACGCGTTCCTGCGCCGGTGTTTCTTCCATTACATCAGCTTCCCGGATCACGAAACGATGCAGGACATCGTGGATGTGCATTTCCCTGGCATTCAGCAGGCCATCGTCCGGGACGCTCTGGAGGTGTTCTTCGACGTGCGCAAGGTGCCCGGCCTGAAGAAGAAACCGTCCACGTCTGAACTGATTGACTGGCTGAAGCTCTTGATGGCGGATGAGCTGACCGCGAAGGCGCTGCAGGAGAAGGATACGGGTACCGCGTTGCCACCGCTGTATGGAGCGCTGGTCAAGAACGAGCAGGACGTCCACCTGTTGCAGAAGCTGGCGTTCATGGCACGGCGTCGCAACTGATTTCCGGCAAGAGTTCCGCGTTATGTTGATTGATTTTTTTCTCGAAGTGCGGCGGGCCAGGGTGCCTGCCAGCCTCCGCGAATTTCTCGACCTGCTAGAGGCACTCGAGAAACGCCTGGCGTTTGCCGATATGGAAGAGTTCTATTACCTGGCGAGGCTGTGCCTGGTAAAAGACGAGCGGCACTTCGACAAGTTTGATCGCGCGTTCCAGGCCTATTTCGAGGGCATCCAGAACCTGGATGACCTGCTGGAATCCCTGATTCCGGATGACTGGTTGCGGGCGGAATTCGAGAAGCACCTGACCGAGGAAGAGAAAGCCAAGATCGATTCCCTGGGTGGCCTTGAAGAGCTGATCGAAACCTTCAAGAAGCGCATGGAAGAACAGCAGGAGCGACACGCCGGTGGCAACAAGTGGATCGGTACCGGCGGCACGTCTCCGTTCGGCGCCAACGGCTACAACCCGGAAGGGTTTCGCATCGGGCAGAAGAATGGGCGCCAGGGGCGTGCGGTCAAGGTCTGGGAAAAACGTGAGTTCAAGGATCTGGACGACAGCATCACGCTGGGTATTCGCAACATCAAGGTGGCTCTGAGGCGGTTGCGCAAGTTTGCCCGCCAGGGCGCTGCGGACCAGCTGGACATGGATGACACCATCCGCTCCACGGCCCGGAATGCCGGCTACCTGGATCTGAAGATGGTTCCGGAACGCCATAATGCGGTGAAGGTGCTTATTTTCTTTGATGTGGGTGGATCCATGGATCCGCATGTCCGGGTGTGTGAAGAACTCTTTTCCGCGGCACGGCTCGAGTTCAAGCACATGGAATATTTCTATTTCCACAATTTCGTCTATGAGAGCGTGTGGACCAATAACATTCGCCGGATGAATGAAACCACGAGCACCTGGGACATCCTCCACAAGTACACGCCGGACTACAAAGTGATCTTTGTCGGAGATGCCACCATGGCACCCTATGAGATTTCACATCCGGGTGGTTCGATCGAACACTGGAATGAAGAAGCCGGTGCGACCTGGTTCCAGAGGATTTCGGATCATTTCCGGAAAGTGGTCTGGCTGAATCCACTGCCCGAAAGCTATTGGGGAACCGGTGGATCACTGGGGATGACTCGCCAGTTGGTGGGTGATCACATGTACCCGCTGACGATTGATGGCCTCGAATCGGCCATGCGGCACCTGAGCAAATAAAAAAGCCGATGCGACGTGTCGCATCGGCAAAGCTCGGCATATTTTGGCGGGCGGACCGGTTTGCCCTCCCGCCGATCCATGCAGAGCAAAATCAGGGCCATGCGATAAAAGAATATATAAAACAATAACCTGTTAATGTTTTGAGTATTCCTGCCATCCCTTTCCCGATCCTCGCTCCGAGGCACTGTCAAATAAACCGACACTTTCTGTTTCCCATTTGGTGACCTGTATACCGTTCTTCGCGGTTACCAAGTGTTACGCTTTTCGCACGTTTGTTACGGAAGTTTTCCAGTCTTGGAGAGGGCAGGAAGCGTATGCACGGCTCGCAACCATTGAAAGGATGCCTGAAATCACCGAAGTTGCTGGCATCGGCGTTGGTCATTCTATTGTCCTGGGTGTGTATCCCGGGTGCTGGCGCCGCAACGCTGGATGACCGGATTGATCAGCTGGCAGCCGAGGTCAACGACCACTCGGCGAAGGTTGAAGGGTTGCAGGAGTCCTTGCTCTATCCGGTGAATACCCGACTGACAGTTTTCCTGACACTTGAAACCCGGAAAGCGCTGGATCTGGATTCGGTCGAGTTGTTTGTGAACGATCGTCCGGTGGCCTCACATCTCTACACGCCGCGCGAGCGCTCGGCCCTTGAGGCCGGTGGCGTCCAGCAACTCTATATCGGGAATATCGAAAGCGGCGCCCATAGTATCCGGGCCGTGATTACCGCCCGTTCTGCCGACAAGGATTTTGTCCGGCGCGAGGCGTCCCACCCCTTCACAAAAAGGCCTGGTGCCCTCGGTGTCGAACTCAAGCTCGGCGCTCGCGCACCGGATTTCGAGCCTTACGTCTCCTTTACTGAATGGAAGTGATGCCGGATGTTTGTGGGACGTTCATTGCGGATCTCTCTGACGGCTTTCCTGGCTGCCTCCGGCTGCATGGCAGGTCCGGTGCTGGCCGGGACTATTGCCGTTCCTGAGGATCTCCGGCCGGGCGTTGTCCGTTATGCGCTTGCCACTGGCGATGCTCCTGACGCGGTCCGGACGATCGGAGCGATGAAAGGTAAAGACGCGCCTTTACTTCGGGCCCGGGTCTGGCTGGACAGTGGTCATCGGCACCAGGGCCTGGAAGAGCTGCGCCGGATTGCAGAGACGGATACCTATCGGGGAAAAGCCTCGATGCTCCTTGGTCGGGCAGCCCTGGAACAAGCCGATTCGCAGGAAGCCGCACGGTGGTTCGGCCTCGCTGCGCGCTACGGGTTCGGTGAGGATAAGCAGGAAGCGCTGTATCACCTTGCCGATTTTCAGAGACAGGCTGGCGCCCCTGAGAGGGCGGGCAAGATCCTTTCAGGAATGGACGCCGGCTACTGGGCGGCGGTCGGTTACGGAAATCTCGCCAGTGATTATGCCAGGCAGGACACCAATCCGGCTCGGGCATTGGTCGCTTTGAGGGTGGCGCTCGCCATGACCGAAGCGGATCAGGAATCCGATCGACAGGAAGATCTCCGGAACCGGCTTCTGGCAAGGGCGGGCTACCTGGCCTATCAGAACGGCGAGTATGACAAGGCCATTGGATTCCTGGAAAAGGTGGCGCTGGACAGTCCGGTAACGCCGCTGGCGTTGTATTTCCACGGGCTGGCATTGGCTGAACGGGGCAATCACCGCGCCGCCATGCAAAGCTGGCACCGGGCAAAAAAATTTCCCCTGGCCTATCCCGGCGTGGCGGATGCCTGGATTGGAATGGGGCGGGGCTATGACCTCGCGGGTTATCTCGGACAGGCTGGCGAGGCCTACCTCGCAGCGAATGCCGCGTATGAAAGTGAGCGCGTAACCCTGCGAAAACTCAAGCAGCAAATCAGGGAAAAGGGTGCCTACGGTGCGTTGGTCAAGGGCGCTCAGACATCCGATCTGGAGTGGTTTCTGGCGGACAGCCGGACCATGCAGCAGCCCCGACAGGCTTACCTCATGGACTTTCTGGACACTCCGTCAGCACAGATAGCCGTAGCCCGGGTGGCAAGACTTGAACGGCTGGATGACCGGCTGTCGCAGGAGCAGAGCAATCTGGAGGTGTTGCTTTCCGAGCTTGATCACAGGGCGACCGGTGGTTCGGTAGACGAGGGTACGCTCCGGGAACTGCGCACGGAGGGCAACGCACTCGAAGACCAGGTGGAAAAACTGCTTGAAAAAGCCACCGGACCAGCACAACAGCGCCGTTTGGCGAAAATGGAACGGATCCTCGGCGATGCGAACACCGCCCTGGCTGCAGTTTCGGATGTCGGATCCGGGGATATGGGGGTCGGTGACCGGCTCAAAACCCTGCTTTCCGAGATTGCCGGTTACCGAAAAAGAGCGTCGGCTCTGCGGGCTACCGCCGAAAATCGACTGAATGAGCTGGCGCTGGCTTACGTGGACGATCAGGACCAGAGAATGGTCTATGCCTATGACAAGACCGAACAGCAGATCGCGCACCTGTATGAGTATCTGGCACTTGAGAACCTTCAGGAGACGTCACAATGAGGGTTCTTGCGGGGCTTTGCGCGGTCAGCCTGCTGTTACCGGGCAGTCTGTTGGCCCAGGAGTCGTTCAAGGTCGAGCTGGATCGGGACGGTAAGACCATTGCCGACATGCGTCCCGTGTTCCTCAAGTTTGAGAGTCGCCCCTTGCCGGCAATTTCGCCCGCGGAAGTGGGCCGGCGTTACCAGCGGCTTTTCGAAACCTCCGATGAGCCGGAAGTGCGGGTGGACGCGCTGAACCGCCTGTCCAATATCCGAATTCGTTCTGGAGAAGACGTAGGCTACAGCGCTGACCAGGAACCGGAGATCTACCGGGAAGCGATCGCAAGCTATGAATCGATTCTGGATCGGGGTTCCTTTTCCGGGCGGCTCGACGAGTTGCTCTACCAGATGGCCAAGGCCCATGCCCTGACCGGGCACACCGATGAATCGACAAAACGTCTCCGACAGCTGGTCGGCCTTTATCCGGATTCACCACTGGTACCGGAATCCCGATTCCGGATCGCCGAAGCGGAGTTCTCCGCCGGCAAGTACGCCCGGGCCGAAACCAGCTATGAAACGTTGATCAAGGGCGAGGGTGGTGAGGCGCTCAAGAGCAAGGCCCGATACATGTTGGGCTGGAGTCAGTTCAAACAGGGCGCCGGGGCCTGGGATCGGGCCGCTGCCACCTTCCTGGAAGTCCTCGACGGGTTCCTGCCCACCGAAGCGAGCCTTGGGTCGGTAGCGCAGTCCTCCGTGGACACCATCGACGATACCCTTCGAATCCTTGCCGTGATGGCGTCAAGGAAGCAGGGCGTGGCAAGCCTGGAAGGGTGGTTGGGCAACGGTGCGCCTCGTCCCTGGGTGCCCCTCGTCTATGATCGGTTGGCCGATCTCTACGCCGTGACCGGTGAGCCCTCGGCGAGTGTCCGGGTAAACCGGCGTTTTGTACAACGTTATCCGGACCATCGGGACAGCCCGGATTTTCTGAACCAGGTCGTTCAGGTCTGGCAGCAGGCGGGCAGGCCCGACGCCGCGCGTGATGCGAAAGCGGATTACGTGGCGGCCTATCTTCCGGACGGCGCCTACACGGAGCTTGATGGGGACCAGGAACTGCTCTGGCAGCAATACGCCCGCACGCTCGCCGACTTTCATTACCACTCCGCCTCGGAACGGCTGACGGCCAAAGGGGAAGCTGCGTCGGGGTTTGCAAGGGCGGCGGACTACTATGAGTCACTGGCACGAAGGCAATCCGATGCCGGGCCGATCTGGCGCCTTGCAGGGGACGCGCGATTGCAGGCTGGTGAAGATGAGGCGGCAATCAACAGCTTCCAGACGGCAGCTTATCAATCGCCCGGTTACCCGAAAGCGGCCGACTCCGCCTGGGCTGCTATCACGCTGTATCGGAAGCGGGTGCCTTCCGATAACAGTGCGCCATCTCCGGCGGAGCCGCTGAGCGAACTTTCGGCAGAGGTTGACCGTTTCGCGAGCACGTTCCCGTCCGATAGCCGAACGGCGGCTGCGCAGGCGGATCTCGCTACGCGCTGGTATGCCAATGGCGATTATGACCGCTCCGTCGACTACGCCCACGCCGTCACTACGCGGCCCGACGCCGACCTGAAAGCGCGTTATTCCGCCTGGCTGGTCACGGCGAAGGTGCGCCAGGCACGTCAGCAATACGCCGAGGCTGAGAGAGCGTGGCGTCAGACGCTGGGTCTGATCGACGAAGGCAATGTGCCCGGAACGACCGCAAACGACCGTAAGGCCGTCGTGGGGCAACTGGCAGGGGCCATATACCAGCAGGGCCAGGCAGCGGCTTCCGCTGGCGAGGTCTCTCTGGCGGTTGCCCATTTCCAGCGTATTGAAACCCTTGCGCCCGGTTCCGAAATGGCCATCCGGGGTCGGTTCGATGCAGCCAACACTCTCCTGAAAGCCTCGGAATGGCAGACCGCTATCAATGAGCTTCGGCGTTTCCGACGGGATTATCCGGACCACGATCTGACGTCGGGGATCGGTGAAAAGCTGGTGTATGCCTACACCGAGTCGGATCAGCCCGTTCGTGCAGCGGAAGAACTGCTCGCCATGGCGGAAACCCGGGAGAATCCCTGGCGCTTGAGGCTTCGGGCGGCGGACCTGTTTCATGACGCCGGCGACGTCAAACAGCGTAACGCCCTTTATGTTCGATACCTGGACACCCGACCCACGGCAAAAGACGCGGATAGTCACATCCGGCTCCAGACCATGCGGCAACGTCTGGCGGAATCCGCAAGCCATCCGGAACAGTGGCAAAAGGCCATGGTTAAGGCGGAGCTGTCCAGCGACTGGCATTCCGAGGAGACATTGCGGCTGAGTGCCCACAGCGCAATGGCGCTGGGCATTCGGGAGGCCGACACCTTCGGCAGCATTGCGTTGACTCAGCCACTCGCCGAGGCCCTGGACCGGAAACAGGAAGCTCTTGAAGCGGCCCGGAAATATTTCGTCCAGGCCCAGCAGTTCGGCGGCGAAGCGGTCGAATCGGAAGTCCTTTATCGGCGAGCTGAACTCTACCGTCAGCTCGCTGCCGATCTGATGGCGTCGTCTGTGCCGCCGGATCTCAATGAAATGGAGGCCATGCAGTACCAGATGCTGCTTGAGGAACAGGCCTATCCGTTTGAGGAAAAAGCGATCGCGCTGCATGCCAGAAATCATGGGCGGATTGTGGAGCATGGGTTCGATCCATGGATTGGACGGAGCCTGGAGGTCCTGGGCCAGATGAATCCCGGCCGGTATGACCGGGCCGTTCGCTGGATGAGTTGGAACAGTGAGGCAAACGATGGTGCATAGGTTCAGGCCCTCATGGCTCTCCGGATTACTGGTTCTGCTATGGCTCACCGGGTGCGCCGGGCCTTCTGTTACGCCGGAGGCCCACCCAAAGCCGGAGCCCGACCCGGTCAAGGCTGCGGAACTTGCCGAGCAGGGAAAGGCGGCATGGGATAGCGGCGAGGCTGATCAGGCTATCGAAGACTGGACGCAGGCCGTGCGGCTGAACCCGGCAGACGCTACAACGATCAACAACCTGGCGCTTGCACTTGCGGATCGCCACGACTACGAGGCTGCCGCTGACTTCCTGAAACAGGGTATTGCCGAGTCTCCCGGGGTGCCGGAGCTGCACTACAACCTGGCGGTTATTTCTGAGCTATATCTGCTCGACCTGAAAACCGCTCTGTCGCAGTACCGGGCTTATGAGGCTCTGAGTACGGAGGAAGATGCCGATGTGGCTGGCTGGATCGCCGACTTGAAACGGAGGTTGGAGGAATGATGGGACGGTTGTTACGGATCCTCCCGCTACTGGTCGCCGCGATCTTCACCGTGCCGCATGCCCAGGCGGATGACCTGCAGAACAATAAGGCGCATGAGGCCGGTATGCGGCTCGGGATACAGGGGATTTCCGCGACCCTCGGCGAAGACGATCCCCGGATCCTGTTTATCCTGCCGTGGCAGCCACCGAGCCTGCCACGCCGGCCCCGGGCCGAGCTGGACGATCACGCACCCACCCTGGAACAGCCGGTGGACCCACTGGCGCTGGGCAATCACAGGCGCTTCCGGGAAACCCTGGACCCGATGACACTCAATCCGCAAGGCATTCAGCCTTAACTGTGCAGTAGAAGACGGAGACAAGACATGCTGGACACAATCGTTCGTTTTTTTCAGGAAGGTGGCCCCTTCATGTACCCCATTGCGGTGGTCCTTGCGATCGGCCTTGCCATCACGCTGGAACGGTTTATTTACCTGGGGGCGGTGAGACGAAAGAATCGCATTGCTTTCGAGAAGAGGATCCTGCCCCTGTTGCAGAAGCGGGAGTATCGGCAGGCAATGAAGGCAGCGAGCCAGTCGAACAGTGCCATCGCCGGCATTATGGGCGCCGGACTCGGTCGTTTGCTGAATAACAGTCGGCGGGAAGACATCGAGTATGCCATGGAAGAAGGGTTGATGGAGGTATTGCCCCGATTGGAGAAGCGCACCCAATACCTGGCGACGCTGGCGAACATTGCCACCCTCCTGGGGCTGTTGGGCACGATCATTGGTTTGATCTCCGCGTTTACGGCCGTCGCTGCCGCCGATCCGTCCCAGAAGGCCAGCCTGTTGTCCGGCAGTATTTCGGTGGCGATGAACACCACGGCCTTCGGGCTGATGTCGGCGATTCCGTTGCTGATGTTCCATGCGCTGTTGCAGACCCGCACCAATGAAATCGTGGACAGCTTTGAAATGGCCGGTGTGAAACTCCTGAACCTGGTGTCCGAGCCGGTGGCCACTACCCGGGCTGCAGCGTGAAGAACAGGGTTCCGCGCGCAACAGACCGGAACAGGAGGTAGCCATGAGACGTCGACATCGCCGAATGACCGGCTCACCGGAGCTCGACATCACCGCGTTCATGAATCTGATGATCGTACTGGTCCCGGTATTGCTACTGGGCATGGTGTTTACGCAGGTCCGGACCATTGATCTGAACTTCCCGGGTATGGCCAGTGGCGAGACCCCGGATGCGGAAAGCCTGAATCTGGTGGTGACGCTGATCCCGTCCGGGATTGAGGTTGCCGACTCCGAGCGGGGATTGATACGCGCCTTGCCGCTGAAGGAAGGAGAGCAGGACTTTGCGAGCCTTCGAACCCTGCTCCGCGACATCAAGGCCCGGATTCCCGAAAAGACCGATGTGATCCTGGAGGTTGGGCCGGACATCGATTACCAGACGCTGGTTACGACGATGGATACCGTTCGGTCCTATCCGGCGGTTGTGGCGGCGAACGTGGTGCAGGGCGAGCTGTTTCCGGACATTTCCCTGATGGACGCGCCGGAGAGCCGCAAGCTGGCACCGGTTGATGCCGCAACGGATGGGGAGGGCGCATGAAGAGTTCTCACCGTTCCCGGCGCCTGAAGCGTCACTACAGCCGGATGCACAAAACCGGTGGTCTGAACCTGGTATCACTGATGGATATTTTTACCATCCTCGTGTTTTTTCTGATGGTGAACTCGTCCGATGTCAAAGTCCTGCAGAACACGACCGATGTTCCACTTCCGGTTTCCACTGCGGAGCAACAGGCGGTGGAAAATCTCACCGTTCAGGTGAGCGGCCAGTCGATCCTGGTGCAGGGAAGGGAAGTGGCGCGTCTCGACAGCATCGGTGCTGACGACACGACCATCGCCGGGTTGTCCGAGGAGTTGTCATGGCGCCGGGCCCGTCTCGAATCCGTTCCGGACCAGGGGTTGCCGGTGACGATCATGGCCGGTCGGGATACTGACTACCGGCTGCTGCGCAAGATCATGCAGACCTGCGTCAACGAACGTTTCCGGCAGGTGCGGCTGGCGGTAGAGCCGGAGGTGCGTCGTGGGTGAGGCTGTGTCGATGCCCTGGGCGCCGGTCTCGGAACTGCCCTGGTCAAAGGAGCGGGGTGAGCGCACCCGGTTTCTGATCATCCTGTCGCTGGTAGCGCTCCTGTTTGTGCCGCCGGCGTTGTTGATTCCGCTGATTGATTTGCCGGAGCCCGACCGGAACGAGGTGGAGAAGGTCCCGCCCGCTCTGGCGCATCTGCTGGAACAGCCCAAGCCGGAACCGAAGGCGAAGCCGAAGCCGGTTGAGCCGGAACCGGTCGTCGAGCCACCGGAGCCCGAGCCAGAACCTGAGCCGGCCCCGAAAGCGGAAACCCCAAAGCCCGAGCCCGCCAAGGCGCCGCCACCGAAACCGGAGGTACCGGCTGAGCGTGCTCCGGCGCCGCCCGAGCAGACCGTGCAACAGGCCCGGGAAACGGCTTCCCGTTCCGGCTTGCTGGCGATGAAAGACCGATTGGCAGCGCTCCGCGAGCCGGAAGCCGAGCCGGCGCCCGTGCTCAGGGCCAACGCCGGCAAAACGACACCGGCCGAGACCTCCGATAAACCGGCAGTCTCCAGGGTCCTTGCCGGCAGCGAGGGCGTGGAGAAAACCGAGGCACCAACCACGGAGGTTGCGGTCGCAGGCCACGAGGTGAAAGCAGTTCAAGCGAAGCCAGAACCGGTTCATAAGACCGTGGCAAGGGTCGAGCCCAAGGCCGACAAGGGGCCGGGCCAACGGGCCATGAGCAATATCAGGAAGGTCTTCGACAGCCAGAAAACCGCGCTTTACTCGCTGTACCGGCGGGAGCTCCGTCAGGATCCGACATTGCAGGGTAAGGTACTGCTGGAACTGGTCATCCAGCCCGATGGCAGCGTGTCGTCCTGCGAAGTTGTCAGCTCCGAGCTGGATAATCCCACCCTGGAAAACCGGATCGCACTGCGGGTCCGCATGTTCAATTTCGGAGCAGACGACGTTGAGCCGAGAACCGTCCGGTTCCCGGTGGATTTTCTGCCGGGATGAGAGGAGGGCCTTTCCGGCCCCGCTCTCAGGCTGGGTCAGTCCTCAATCGTGATGGTGGGGAGATCGGGTTTGGTGAGGGACACCTTGTCTTTCGGAGCGATCACTTTCGCCTCGCCCGATACCACCTGCTGACCTTTCTGGTTGCGTACATCGCACTCGATCGTTACCCGGTTCTTCGGTTCTTTTTTCAGGACCTTGAGGTTCACCGTGATGGTGTCGTCCAATTTGACCGGGCGTTTGAAGGCAAGGCTCTGTTCAAGATAGATGGTTCCCGGCCCTGGCATGACCGTCGCAAGGGCGGCGGAGACCAGCGATCCACTCCACATGCCGTGGGCAATACGTTCCTTGAACATGGAATTCTCTGCGAACTCCTGGTCCAGGTGCACCGGGTTCACGTCGCCTGAAACGGCGGCAAAAAGAATCAGATCGTTCTCGGTCAGGGTCCGTGTGAAAGTGGCCGTGTCACCCTCGTTTAACTCATCGTAGGTCACGTTTTCCATATCGTTCATGATGTGCTCCGCACGCTGTTGGCCGGAAAGGCATTGTTCAGTGTCTGCGCTGAAACCTACCTCAACGTTAACAAAACTGCTATTCTCTCCCAGTTTTTTCGGGCTGCTACTTTTGTCGAGTTGATTTTTTGACCAAAAAGACATGGGTAGACCATTACAATCAGAAGCGCCAAACAGGAGATGGTGATGGATTTTGAGCAGTTCTATCAGGACAAGTATCCCGCCGGTGTTCCGCGGGAGATAGACCTGGATAAATACAAGAGCATGGTGGACGTGTTCGAGCAGGCTGTGAAGAAATACGCAGACCGGCCAGCGTTCTCTGCTGTTGGCGCAACGCTCACCTACCGGGATCTTGATACCCAGACCCGGAATTTCGCCTCCTGGCTTCAGAATAAAACCGACCTCAAACCCGGTGACCGTATTGCGGTCCAGATGCCAAACCTGCCCCAGTATCCGGTGGTTGTGTTCGGCGCGATGCGGGCCGGGCTGATTGTGGTGAACACCAACCCGCTGTATACCGAGCGGGAAATGGAACATCAATTCAACGATTCCGGTGCCAAGGCCCTGGTTGTGTTGGCCAACATGGCGGGAACCGCCGAGAAGGTCATTCCGCAGACGGGCATCGAGCACGTCATCGTCACCGAGATCGCCGACATGAATTCGCCCATCAAGCGGACTCTCATGAATGCGGTGGTCAAGCACGTCAAGAAGATGGTGCCGCCGTTCAACATTCCCGGCGCCCACAAGCTTCCGGCGGTACTCAGTGCCGGTGCGCGCGAAAAGTTCTCGCCGGTCGAATGCAAGACGGATGACATTGCCGTGCTTCAGTACACCGGTGGGACAACCGGTGTTGCGAAGGGGGCCATGCTGACCCACGGTAACCTGGTGGCAAACCTGCTCCAGGTCCGGCCGATGATGGAAGACACCGTGCAGGAAGGCAAAGAGGTGGTTATCGCCCCACTGCCGCTGTACCACATCTATTCGTTCACGCTGAACTGCGGGATCATGCTGGAGGCCGGTGCGCACAACATCCTCATCCCGAACCCGCGGGACATTCCGGCCTTCGTGAAAGAACTGAAGAACCACAAGTTTACCGCCTTCCTGGGCCTGAATACCCTCTTCGTGGCGCTGTGTAACAACGAGGAATTCCAGGGACTCGACTTCAGTGCGCTGAAGCTGACGTCTTCCGGTGGTATGGCGTTGACCAGCGATACCGCGAAGATGTGGGAGCGGGTAACCGGGTGTGCGATCTCGGAAGGCTACGGTATGACTGAAACCTCTCCGGTGGTCACCTTCAATCCCCACAGCGCGATCCAGCTCGGTACGATTGGCCTGCCGATTCCGTCTACGGTGGTAAAAACCATCGACGAGGAAGGCAATGAAACGCCACTGGGCGAGCCGGGCGAACTCTGTGTCAAAGGCCCTCAGGTGATGCGCGGCTACTGGCAGCGTCCGGAAGATACCCGCAAGTCCTTTACCGATGATGGGTTCCTCAAGACCGGGGACATCGCCCTGATCCAGGAGGATGGCTACATCCGGATCGTTGATCGCAAGAAGGACATGATCATCGTTTCCGGCTTCAATGTGTTCCCGAACGAAGTGGAAGACGTGGTGAGCAGCCATCCGAAGGTGGTTGAGTGTGCGGCCGTAGGTGTGCCGGATGCCAAGAGTGGGGAAGCGGTGAAGGTATTCCTGGTGCCCACGGCAGATGGCGTCACCGAAACCGAGCTGAAGGAATTCTGTCGCGAGCGCCTGACGGCGTACAAGGTGCCCCGCCTCTTCGAATTCCGGGATGAGTTGCCCAAGACCAACGTGGGCAAGATTCTCCGCCGCCAACTGCGCGACGAAGCCGCGAAGTAACGCATTGAAAGCCCCGCTCCTGCGGGGTTTTTCATTTTAAGCCCGAAAGTTTCCCGCTAGACTGTGCTGCTCGAATTGATCATGCCCCGAACTGAGAGCGGTTTTTCAGTCCAATGACAAGATCCACATCGGATAGTCCGACACCTTCCTCCCCGAATCCGAACGCCCAGGGCGCGGTCAAGGCCATGATGGAGCAGCTGGATGCCTGCAATCAGCAGGAGGCCGCTCGCATCGTCCGTGCCGTGTCCCGCACCAAGGGCCGGCCCGGCCAGAAAGATCTGGAAAAAATGGCGAACTGGCTGGAGCAGGGGCTCGACAAGGTTCAGCGTCGCCAGGCCCTGCATAAGCCGGCCAGTTTCCCTGAGGGCCTGCCGGTCTCCGAGCGGGTCGATGACATTCGGGCGGCGATCGAACAGCATCAGGTGGTGATCATTGCCGGCGAGACAGGGTCCGGAAAGACGACGCAGATTCCCAAGATCTGTATGAACAGTGGCCGTGGTATCCGGGGGCTGATTGGCCACACCCAGCCTCGCCGAATTGCGGCGCGCAGCGTCGCTGCAAGGATTGCCGAGGAAATCGGTGAACAGACCGGCGAGCAGATCGGTTACCAGATCCGGTTTACCGACAAGACGTCCGAGCGGTCCCGGGTCAAGGTGATGACCGACGGGATCCTGTTGGCCGAGGTTCAGCACGATCGGTTTCTCGATCGCTACGACACACTGATCATCGACGAAGCCCACGAGCGAAGCCTGAACATTGATTTTCTGCTTGGCTATCTGAAACAGCTCTTACCCAAGCGTCCTGATCTGAAAGTGATCATCACGTCTGCAACCATTGAGGTTGAGCGCTTCAGCGAGTTCTTTGGTGGGGCGCCGGTGATTGAGGTAAGCGGGCGCACGTATCCGGTCGACGTCCGGTATCGGCCCCTGACGGGCGATGAGGATGATCGGGACCAGGGTTGGACGGACGGCGTGGTCAGTGGTCTGGCGGAGATTGAGGATCACGAGAGGCAGGAAAAGCAGCCTCCCGGGGATGTGCTGGTTTTCCTGCCCGGTGAGCGGGAAATTCGGAATCTCAGCAAGGTGCTCCGGCATGTGGATCTCAAACACACCGAAGTGTTGCCGCTGTATTCGCGCTTGAGCAATAAGGAGCAGAACCGTGTTTTCCAGTCGCACCGAGGGCGGCGCATTGTGCTCTCCACCAACGTGGCGGAAACCTCGCTCACGGTGCCCGGTATTCGATATGTGATCGATACCGGTGTTGCCAGGATCAGCCGCTACAGCGTCCGGTCGAAAATCCAGCGGTTGCCCATCGAACCGATCTCCCAGGCCAGCGCCAATCAGCGTGCCGGGCGTTGTGGCCGGGTGGCTCCGGGTATCTGCTTCCGGCTGTATGATGAGACGGACTTCCTGAACCGACCGGAATTCACGGATCCGGAAATCCTGCGTACCAACCTGGCGTCGGTCATTCTCCAGATGGCCACCCTCGGTCTCGGTGAAATCCGTCACTTCCCGTTTCTGGAGGCTCCCGATCGCCGCCAGGTCAACGACGGGTACAAATTGCTGGAGGAACTCAGCGCGGTTGACGACCGGCGTCGCCTGACCCGGCTTGGTCGGACCATGTCGCGATTGCCGCTGGACCCGCGGCTTGCCCGCATGCTGGTGACCTCCGGCGAGCTCGGGAGTCTGTCCGAGACCCTGATCGTGATTGCGGGGCTCAGTATCCAGGATCCCCGGGAGCGTCCCCAGGACAAACAGCAGGCGGCAGACCAGGCTCATGCCGCGTTCAATGACAAGGAATCAGACTTCGCGACTCTGCTGAACATCTGGAACTGGTACGAGGAACAGCGTCAGGACCTCTCTCAGAACCAGCTCAAGAAGCTCTGCCAGAAGAACTTCCTGAGCTATATGCGCATGCGGGAATGGCGGGACATCCATCGCCAACTGACCCTGATCTGCCGGGAGCAGAAGCTGGCGTTCAACCGTGAGCCCGCGAGTTACGATCCGATTCACAAGGCGATCCTGGCCGGACTCCTGGGCCAGGTAGCGGTAAAGGTCGAGAAAAAAGAATATCTGGCAACCCGCAACCGCAAGGTGCTGGTCTTCCCCGGCTCAAAGGTGGCCAAGACTGCGCCCAAGTGGATTGTGGCTGCGGAGATTGTCGAGACCAGCCGGGTCTTTGCACGAATGGTGGCGGCGATACAGCCCGAGTGGATCGAACCCCTGGCGGGCCATGTGGTCAAGCATCACTACTTCGAGCCCCACTGGGAGCAGAAGCGGGCCCAGGTCATGGGCTACGAGAAGGTTACGCTCTATGGCCTGGATGTCGTTCCCAAACGCCGCGTTGCCTATACGAAGGTGGATCCGGCCGAATGTCGGAATCTGTTTATCCGGCGGGCTCTGGTCGAAGGTGATTTCCGGTCGAAGGCTCCGTTCATTGCACGCAACCGGGCCATGCTCGACACCGTCGAAAACCTTGAGAAGAAAACCCGGCGCCGGGATTTGCTGGTCGACGACGAGGTGCTGTTCGCGTTCTATGACGAACGATTGCCTGAAGACATCGTAAGCGGTCGTCATTTCGAAAGCTGGTGGAAGGGGCTGTCCGCGGATGAGCTCAGAAATCTCGAGCTGACCGAGTCCGATGTCCTGCAACGGCCGATCGACGAACAGGCGGATGCCCTTTATCCGGACTACCTGGAGTGGGACGGGGTGAAATATCCCCTGAGTTACGAATTTGAGCCCACCAGTGAGCGTGATGGGGTCACGATGCAGGTGCCGATCATGGCGCTCAAGCAGATTCCATCCCGCCGGCTGGAGTGGCTGGTGCCGGGCCTGCTGCGCGAGAAGTGTATTGCGCTGGTGAAGGGGCTTCCCAAGGCCCTGCGTCGCAACTTTGTGCCGGTTCCGGACTTTGTCGATGCGGCGCTGGCGAACATGCAGCCCTCGAATGAACCTCTGACCCAGCAGCTCGGTAACGAGCTGAGACGGATGACCGGCGTGCAGATCGATCCGGCAGCCTGGTCGGAGGCGGAACTTCCCCGGCATCTGCGCATGAATCTTCGGGTTATGGGGAATAAGGGAAAGGTGTTGGCGGAAAGCCGCGAGACCGATGTTCTTCAGGACCAGCTCGAAGGAAAGGCCGAGGAAGCACTGGCATCGGTGGACTCCGAGGCCCGTTCAGGCCAGGCGGCGGAAAGCTACGAGGACTGGACGTTCGGGGACCTCCCGAGGCAGGTTCAGACCGAGAAGGGTGGAATGCAGGTAACCGTCTGGCCTGCGATTGAGGATATGGGCGGGCGTGTTCGCCTGATCCGTTGTCTCGACGCGCTGACGGCCGAGGAAACGACGCGCCGCGGCATCGCACGGCTGATTATCAATCGCTTTGGCAGCACACTCAGTGACCTGGAACGAAAACTGCCGAAATTCAAGCAGTCCGCGTTGATGTTTGCGCCGGTGGGGCAGGCCAGAGTGTTGCTGGACGATCTGGTGCTGGCGGCGGTGATCCGGCATTTTCTGGCGGGCGAGCTTCCCCGGACACGCGCGGCGTTCGACCAGGTGTATGAGGCCCATCGTGGGGATTTTATCCCGGCTCTGGAAGCGGCGGACGAACAGCTGTACCAGGCAATGTGCGGTTACCAGAAGGTGGCGAAGCAGCTGAAAGGAAAGATCAACCTGGCGCTGGCCAACAGCATGGCGGACCTGAAATTCCAGCTGGCGAACCTGGTGTATCCCGGCTTTCTTGTATCCACGCCGGAGTCTTGGTTGGAGAGGTTTGGCGTTTATTTCGAAGCCTGTCTGGTCCGGCTCGAGAAAATGTCCCGTGAAATGGGGCGGGAACGGGAATTCCTGCACACCATCGAGCCGCTTTGGGCCCGCTATGCGGCAAAACGCGATGAACAGCAACGCCAGGGCGTGCGCGACCCTGAGCTGATCCTGTACCGCTGGATGCTTGAGGAGTTTCGGGTGTCGTTCTTTGCCCAACAGTTGGGCACGGCGATGACCGTTTCGGTCAAGCGTCTGGATCGACAGTGGGAAAAGACGCGGGTTTGATGGCTGCTGGAAGGGTGCCCCCTTGTTGTGCAGCGGTAACAAAGGTGAACGGGAAAATGCCACGGACTGTGTTAGTATTTCGAGCATCGGGACGTTTTGTCATCAAGTTTTCACAATCATGACGTGGGGTTAGCGTGATTAAAGCCGTCATTAGCGGGACCGGTCTCTACACACCGCCTGCAACCATCGATAATGACGAACTGGTCGAGGCTTTTAACCAGTTTGTGGATCTCTACAACGCCGAGCATGCCGACTCTATTGAGCAAGGCGAGGTGACGGCACTTCAGCATTCGTCGTCCGCATTCATTGAAAAGGCCTCGGGAATCAAACGGCGCCATGTCATCGATAAAGAGGGCATCCTTGATCCGCGGCGAATGACACCGTACATCCCTGAACGGAGCAACGACGAACGTTCCGTCCAGTGCGACATGGCCGTGAGTGCCAGCGAAGAGGCACTCTCCCGGGCCGGTAAAACCGCAGCTGACGTGGATGCGGTGATCGTTGCCTGCTCCAACATGCAGCGGGCCTATCCTGCCATGGCCATCGAGGTTCAGCAGGCGTTGGGAATCGAAGGTTTTGCCTATGACATGAACGTGGCGTGCAGTTCCGCGACCTTCGGCTTGCAGGCGGCCGTCAATTCGGTTGAAAACGGGGCCGCACGCTCGGTTCTGGTGGTCAGTCCGGAAATCTGTTCCGGGCACCTGAACTTCCGCGACCGGGACAGCCATTTCATCTTCGGGGATGCGTGCACGGCGATTCTGGTGGAACGTGAGGCGGACACCAGGGCCGGGCAGGGCTTCGAAATTCTCGGCACCAGCCTGAAAACCAAGTTTTCGAACAACATCCGTAACAACTTCGGATTCCTGAACCGTGCGGATGAATCCGGTATCGGCAAGCCGGACAAGCTGTTTGTCCAGGAAGGCCGGAAGGTGTTCAAGGAAGTGTCCCCGATGGTGGCCCAGACCATCCAGAATCATCTTGGATCACTGGGGCTGACGCCGGGTGACCTGCGCCGGATGTGGTTGCACCAGGCCAACCTGAACATGAATCAGCTGATTGCCAGGAAGGTACTCGGTCGTGATCCTGGCCTGGACGAAGCGCCCGTGATCCTGGACGAATATGCGAACACCAGTTCGGCGGGCTCGATCATCGCGTTTCATAAACACAACGATGATCTGGAAACCGGCGACCTGGGCGTGATCTGCTCGTTTGGTGCCGGTTATTCCATCGGCAGCGTTGTGGTTCGCCGCCGGTAATCAGGCCTTTCAGCGTGCTGCCAGGGCTTTCAGTGTCTCTGGCAGTGCGGTGGAGGTGCGGGCTTCCCTGTCAAACCACACGATCTTTGCGTATCCTTCTCCATAGACCTCGCCCGACTCGGCGTCGGTCACCAGATGGTAGGTATCAAGACTGGTATTGCCGGCTCTGTCGGCGTACGTCTGGACGATAACCGAAGCCGGGTGCGTCAGCTCCTTCAGAAAGGTCGCGCTGGTCTTTATAATAACGGGACCAGTGGGTTCTTCGGGACCACCGACGTTCAGGGACGCAAGCCAGTTAATGCGAGCCTCCTCGAAGAATCGGAAATAGACTGTATTGTTGGCATGACCGTATGCATCCATATCGCCCCATCGAAGTGGCATGGTTATGGTGCTGACCAGATTACCCGGTACTGACATCGGACTCTCCTCCGGAAAAATAATTAAAAAAGCCAAAGCGCCGGTATTTTCGACGAACTGAAACCTGATTCACAACTCAAGAGTGCATGATGAAACAATTTTTTCCCCGGCGCTTACTCTGGCTACTGTTGGTTGTCGTGGCCGTCGTGCCTACCAGCCAGGCATACGCCCAGGCCATGCAGGAGCCGGCACCGAGTGGTTCCACGCCAGTGGCCCCGGACGATCCCTACGAATCCTGGAACCGTAAGGTATTCAGTTTCAACAGGTTTGTGGATCGCTGGGCGCTCAAACCTGTTGCCCAGTTCTATCGGGATGTCACTCCGACCGTGGTTGACCAGGGCGTGACCAACTTCTTCAACAACCTCCAGGAAGTGCGCAATTTCATCAACAGCTTGCTCCAGTTGAAGGGGGAATCGGCGGTGGTGGCCGCGGGGCGGTTCACCTACAACACGGTGTTTGGGCTGGGCGGAATTTTTGACGTTGCGACCGCGTTTGACCTTCCGGAGCAACCGGAAGATTTCGGCCAGACGCTTGGCTACTGGGGGGCTGGTTCTGGCCCCTATCTGATGTTGCCGCTCCTTGGCCCGTCCACGCCTCGTCACTTTACCGGACTGGCCAGTGACGCCTTTGTGTTCCCGTCTGCCTGGGATGCCATCGAAAGTCCTGAAACCTACTACGCCCGGGGGCTCCAGATCGTGGACAAGCGGGCCGACCTGATTCCGGCCGAAGCGTTCATGTCCGGTGACGACTACATCTTCGTGCGTAACGCCTTCCTGCAGCGTCGGCAATACCTGATCAATGATGGTAAGGTTGTCGAAGACCCCTTCGCCAGTGGTAACAGCGAAGATCTCATGCTTGAGGATTTCTGACTGGCAGGCGAACGCTGAACAGGGAGGCCGCGGTGATCAAGGATCCTGGAATTGCCAAGTACCGTCGTATGCTGGCGGAGGCGCCCAATTACGAAGTCTGGAAGGCGGCCGCGCTGGAACTCGATTACCGTGAGGGCAATGTCGAGTGGAAAGAGGGGTTTGCATCGGACCTCTACCACTACGAACTTGTTTACGACCGGCTCAGCAACCTCAAGCAGTACCGGCAGCAGAATGATTTCGAACGCCTCAAGCGGGCGCTCCGGGAAGGGCTGCACCACGACCTTGGCAACATGGGCAATCCGGCGCTCTATACCCGCTCCCGGGTTGGCACCAAGCACCTGATCGAAGAGTACATCACTCAGGTCTGTGAGGCCCTCGATTTTCTGTGTGATCATCCGGTGCCCGGATTCCCGGTGGCCGATAAACTGCAGTTCTTCCGGGATACGCTGACCAGTTACGGTCGGCCGACACTGTTGCTCAGCGGGGGCGCCACGCTGGGAATGTTCCATTTCGGGGTGATCAAGGCGCTCTGGGAAAAGGGCCTGCTACCACAGGTTATCGCAGGTTCCAGTATCGGCGCGATCATCGCTGCGATCCTGGGTGTGCACACCGATGCCGAGATCCCAGAGATGCTGGTTCCGGAAAATCACGACCTCAAGGCCTGGAAATGGCGCGGTTTGCTCAGCGCTATGCGGGGCGATGGGCTGATGGACCAGGCGCAGCTCCGGAAATGCCTGAGGGCCAACATTGGTGAATACACCTTCGAGGAGGCCTATCAGCGTACCGGTCGGTCCATCAATATCTCGGTGTCTCCGGTCCAGGCCCACCAGAAGGCACGGCTCCTGTGCGGCTATACCTCGCCGTACCTGCTGGTCTGGAGTGCTGCCCTGGCCAGCGCGGCGGTGCCGGGCATCTTCCCGCCGGTAACGCTGATGAAAAAAGACATCCATGGAAATGCATTGCCTTACATGCCCAGACTGAAGTTTGTGGATGGTTCGGTGGTGAGTGACCTGCCTATTGAACGCCTGATGCACCTGTACGATGTGAATTTCACGATCGCCAGTCAGACCAATCCCCATGTGGTGCCATTTCTGGGCCACCGTGGCCGGGATGAGAAATTGTCGCTGGCCCGACTGCCCATGCATCTGTTGAAATCGGAAATTCAATTCCACGGCCAGGGGCTGTTTGATTACCTGCGAAAGCGGGTGCGTCCGGAACTTCTCCGTCAGGTATCCGGTCAGCTGTACACGATTATGGCGCAGCGGTATTCGGGGGATGTGACCATCGCTCCGACCTATTCGGTCCGGGACTATCGCCGTATGCTGGCCAACCCGGAACCGGCGTATGTCCGTGAGATGATTCTCGCCGGCGAACGTGCGACCTGGCCAAAGATTTCCATGATTCGCTCCCACGCCAGGATTTCCAAAACGCTGGAACGTTGTGTTCGCCGCCTGAAGCAGCAGAACCGGCGTACCGCCGAACTCAGACTTGTAGGTAATCCGGAGTCCGGAGCATCGTGAGAGAAGGTTGATGTATTACGATTTTTTCGGTTTCCGGGAACCCCCGTTCTCAATCGCACCAGACCCTCGATATCTTTATCTGAGCGACCGTCACAAGGAAGCGCTCGCTCATCTCATGTATGGAGTCAAGGGCCAGGGCGGTGGCGGCTTTATCGTGATCACCGGAGAGGTGGGCACGGGCAAGACCACGGTCAGCCGTTGTTTTATCGAGAATGCGCCGGACAACGTGGATATCGCACTGATCCTGAATCCCCGTTTGTCAGTGCGGGAACTGCTTTCGGCGATCTGCGATGAGCTGGAGATTTCCCACGATCCCGGTGCAAGCATCAAGCAGTTGGTGGATCTGATCAACCAGGACCTCCTGACAGCCCACGCTGCTGGCCGACACAAGGTTCTGATGATCGACGAAGCCCAGAACCTGTCCGCCGAGGTTCTCGAGCAGTTGCGGTTGCTGACCAACCTTGAGACCGCCGAGAAAAAGCTCCTGCAGATTGTTTTGCTGGGCCAGCCGGAACTGCAACAGGTCCTCGCTCTGCCGGAGCTGAGGCAACTGAATCAGCGGGTAACGGCCCGGTATCATCTCGATGCGATCGGCAAGGAGGAGCTGCCGGCTTACCTGCGCTATCGTCTCGGTGTTGCCGGTCTTCGGGGCGATATTTTTACGCCCGGGGCGATCGGACGTTTGTACAGGGACAGTCATGGCATTCCCCGGTTGATCAACCTCATCAGTGATCGGGCCCTGCTCGGCGCCTATGCCGAAGGCGAACACGAAATCCGAAAGGCCCATATCCGCCAGGCGGCGCGGGAAGTGAAGGGTGGTATTGGCTCCGCTGGGCAACCGACATCCTCCGTGCCCATGTCGCGTTATCTGTTGCTTGCGGCGTCGATTCTGGTGGCGGTCGTTGGCACTGCCTGGTTGGTATACAACCCGCCGGAAGTACCCGGCATGGTCCAAGACAGGGCCGAGGAGCCTTCCGAGGTGGCCGGTACCGTTAATCGTGAGCCCGACCCGGTGGCGCCTTCACCTGCAACCTTTGATATGTCTAGCCAGAGCCTGACATCTGAGGCCGCGTTTGCCGCCCTGCTGAATGTCTGGGGTCGGGAATATGCCCCGACGGATGAAACCAAGGGGTGTGATTTTGCCCGGGAGGTCGGCCTGGCGTGCCTGGACCGTCAGGGAACCCGACGCAGCCTTGAATTTCTCGATCGTCCGGCCATCCTCTCGTTGAGAGGGGACGGGGGCCAGAGTGGCTATGTGGTTATCAGTGGCCTTGAGGGCAACCAGGCCCGGTTGACATGGCCGGGAGGGCGTATGGAAGAGGTGTCCTTTTCCAGTCTGGAACCCTACTGGTTCGGGAATTACCAGGTGCTGTGGCGTCTGCCCGATTACATGACGGACGATGGCTTTTATGGGACGGGCGCTGGTGAGGAACTTTGGATTGGTGCCCGGATGATGGAGCTCGCCGACCGGTTCGCCGGGTCGGACCAGGAGAGCGCACGCATCAAGCGGTTGGCCCCGGAAGAGCAGGTGCGCTGGTACCAGGGGGTCAAAGGGCTCGCCGTAGACGGAATCGCCGGAGGAATGACGGTGATTCAGATGAACAATGACCTGAATGCCTCGGTGCCCAGATTGATGGCCCGGAAATCCGGGGCCAGGGGGTAACGCATGTCCTACATTCTCGATGCACTGCGGAAATCCGAGACCGAACGTCGACAGGGCAAAGTGCCGGATCTGGGGCATCAGGTTCAGCTGATTCATCGGTCCGGACGAAAGAAGGGCATTGCTGCCGGGGTCTGGATTGCCCTGGCCCTTCTGGTGAATGCAGGCGTTCTGGCGGTGGTTTTCTGGCCTCGGGAGGTATCAACGCCCGCGGATGCGCAGCCGCCGCAGGCGTCCGTTACCCATTCGGCGCCGCGGGAAAGTGTCGACGCTCCCTCACCGAGTGCTGCTGTGGTAGAGGAAAAGGTCGATCCGCCGGCTCCGGTGACGGCCGAGCCCGTTGAATCCGAGCCAACGACCGTGACAGAAGCTGAAAAACCCACGATCATCGTGCCATCGGTCAGCCGTGAAAAGACCCAGGAGGCCTTGTCAGAGAGCCCGAATTCCGACAGGGTACCCCACCTTATCGAACTCCCCCTTTCGTTTCAGAAGAGTGTTCCCGATTTGACGTTTAACAGCCACATTTATGCATCTGACCCCCAGGCTCGTCGAGTGATGATCAATGGGCAGTACCTCAAACCCGGCGACAGCTTCGACGGAATCACGGTGGATCGGATTACCGAGGACGGCGTGGTGCTGCGCAAACAGGGGCAGCCGTTCCGGGTCGGCGTCCTGCGAGATTGGGTGAGCCCCCGCTGATGGCGCTCACAGACCCAATCAAGCAGGAAATCCAGCAAGGCTATCGGGACGTTCTCGCCGGCAAGGGCATCAAGGCCCGCTACGGTCAGCGGCTGATGATCGCGGAAATTGCGCGGTACATGGGCGAGATCACGGACAACGACGGTCAGAGGACGTCACCGCCGGCAACCTGTGTTGTGGAAGCGGGGACCGGTACCGGTAAAACGCTGGCGTACCTGATTGCCGCGATTCCGGTGGCGCAAGCGTTGGGGAAAACGCTGGTGATCTCCACCGCGACCGTTGCCCTTCAGGATCAGATTGTTCTCAAGGACCTGCCGGATCTGAAAAAACACAGCAACCTGGATTTTTCCTGGACGCTGGCAAAGGGGCGAGGGCGCTATCTCTGCATGTCCCGTCTGGAGGCCCGGCTGCACGACGAAGGTAACGGTGACAGTGATACCATGCCATTGTTCCTGCTCGATAATGCCGATGGTGACGAGCCTGGCTCCCGGACATTTTTCGAGAACATGCTGGCCAGTTATGGCTCCCGCGAATGGGACGGCGACCGGGATCATTGGCCGGAACAGATTCCCGACGAGGTATGGCGCCAGGTCACCACCGATCACCGTCAGTGTACCAATCGCCATTGCAGCTATTTCGACAGCTGCGCTTTTTTCGATGCCCGTAAGGACCTGGACGATGCGGACGTGGTTGTGGCCAACCACGATCTCGTTCTGGCGGATCTGGCACTGGGGGGCGGTGCTATCCTGCCTGAGCCAGAAAACGCACTGTTCATTTTCGACGAAGCCCATCACCTGCCGGACAAGGCACTGAACCATTTTGCAGCGTCGGTACCGCTGAACTCGACCCGGCAATGGCTGAAACAGCTTTCCCAGGCACTGGTGAAGATGCAGCCGTTCCTGAGCCCGGGCACCCAGGCGACCAAGACCCTCGACAAGATCAGTACGGCGGCACGAGATGTGGACCAGGCGCTGGCCCGGGTCTACGAGCACGCGGAACAGAATACCGGCTGGGAGTTCAATGAAGAGCGCAGGACCGCCCAGTGGCGCTATCCCGAGGGCGAACTCCCCGAACAGCTTGCCGAATTGGCGGCAGAGGCCCGGGTGGCAACCGCGGGCCTGGTCCGGCAGCTTGGTTCGTTGGCAGACGAACTCCAGGGCGCCTTTGATGAGCGCAAGGAGCATGAGGTTGACCGGGATACGGCGGAAGCCTGGTATCCCGTAATCGGTGGCTTCCACGGCCGCTCTGAGGAGCAGCTGAGGCTCTGGGCCGCCTGGTGCGATCAGGTTGGTAACAGGCCATCGGACAAGCCGGAAAGCGAGGCTGAGGAGAGTGCCGTTGCCAATCCGAAAAGTCCGCCCCCCGCACGGTGGTCGGTCCGGCAGCGTTGGGATCATGCCGAGGACATTACGCTCTACAGTTCGCCGGTGCTCGCCGACAATCTGCTTTACGCGCGCCTTTGGTCACGGGCCTACGGAGCCGTACTGACCAGCGCCACGCTGACCGCGCTCGGTCGGTTTGACCGGCTCAAATCGCGGGCCGGTCTGCCGGAGGCCAGTCGGTTCCTCGTGGTTCCAAGCTCCTTCCGATATGGGGAAATGGCAACGGTTGAAGTGCCCGCCATCCCGGTTCTGCCGACCGATGATGGCTTCGGTGACGCCCTGGTCCGGAAGCTGCCGGAACTCTGGGCGGGGGAGAAAGCGACACTGGTGTTGTTCACCTCCCGTCGTCAGATGCAGCAGGTACGAGACGCACTGGCACCGGACTATCCGGACCTCATTCTCACGCAGGACGATATGGCCAAGGGCGAAGTCCTAAAGCAGCACTGTAGCCGGGTCGACGAGGGGCGCCCCAGCGTCCTGTTCGGAGTCGCAAGCTTCGCCGAGGGGATCGATCTGCCCGGAAAATACCTGCATCACGTGGTGATCACCCGGTTGCCATTCTCCGTGCCGGACGATCCGATCGAGGCCAGCCTGGCCGAATGGGTGACCCAGCGCGGTGGCAATCCGTTCATGGAGATCACCGTGCCGGACGCGTCCATCAAGCTGGTTCAGGCGGTCGGTCGGTTGCTGCGTACGGAGCAGGACACCGGGCGGGTGACCATTCTTGATCGCCGCATCGTGGCACGGCGTTACGGCCAGTTGCTGCTTGATGCCCTTCCGCCGTTTCGCCGCATCATCGAACGATAATCCGGTTGGAACGCCTTTATCCGACCATAAAAAAAGAGCCAACCGTTGGTTGGCTCTTATCAAAGGGGTCCAAATCGAACCCGGGCGTCGAAACAACGCGGAACAAGAGAATCTGAAGGCCTGAAGTTTCAGAATCCGGGGTGAGGGATTCCCTCACCGTTGGGAGAATAATAGGGGAGTAGAGGGCGTAGATGGATCGTCCAAAGGGCGTAGTGGGGCTTAAAACTTCCTGCAAAATGTGACGCCCATCACAAAAAAGGCTTCTGCGATCCTTTCAGTTATTGAGCAGGCCCAGCTCTCGGGCCCGTGCCAGAGCCTCTGTCCGACGCCCGACCGCCAGCTTCCCGTAGAGATTGCGGATATGCGCCTTTACCGTTGCCGGTGCCACTTCCATCTTGCGAGCGATGTCCTTGTTGGCAAAGCCCTCGTTGATCAGCGCAAGTACTTCCAGTTCCCTTTGGCTAAGGGGCTCCTGAAGGCTGCAGACCGGCGTTGTGGGCGCCTCCTGCACGGGGCTGGAGCTGTCTGGTTGCTCCAGCGGCTGCTTGTCGGTGGCCGTAGCTTCCTGCTCCCGGAGCATGTGAAGCACGGTCCGGTTCCAGCTGCCCGGCGTCCGTAACATGGGCAGGTCCATCAGCCTTTCTCGAAGCAGCGGGCTTTCTTCAGCGAACAGTCGGATCAGTCCGGCCTCCGAGGCCTTCTCCACCGCCAGTTCGAGAAGGGTGCGTGAGTCATTCCGGCGATCCATCAGCTCCAGGGATTCTGCCGAGATGAGCAGCACCTCCACCAGATGAAGATGATGTGCGTCCCGCTCGACGTTGTTACGCAACGGCATCAGGCATTCCAGTGCCTGCCTGGGGTGGCCCTGGGCATTCAGGACCCGGGCTTTACCGATGTAGTACTGCTCTTTATGGAGCGGGTTGGTGATGGCCTCTACCTGAATGTTTTCCAGGCTGGCCGCCGCGCGATCGATGGCTCCGGATGCAAGGAAGCACCGTGCCAGGAGGGCAGCACTGACCGGCGGCTCGAACAGGATGTGGTCCCGGCGCTGCCGTCCGGTGTGGTGGGCATCTTCCAGGGCTTCGATGGCCTCCTCGAAGCGTCCCTCGCTAAACGCCAGATGACCCCGGACGTGCTGGATAATGACATGCTGTCCTGGTTCGGTGCCCTGATTCACATGCTCCAGGAGTGGTGCAAGGTGGCTGTGAGCCATCGCGGTCTCATTGCGTTCCCGGTAGATTTCCGTGAGGGCGCTGTTCTGCCAGCAGGAAATGAGCCGGGGCTGGGTGGGGTCCGCGTAATGCTGGTCCACCCAGTTGCGAACCTCGGTGCACGTCCTCAACGCGGTATCGATGTCACCCCGGTTGTACTGGATCCAGGCGAGCAGGCCGCCACTGGACAGCACGGTGCTGGGTTTGCGCTCGACCTGCCCGTAGTGAACGGCCGAACGGAGCGCTTCGGCGGCCTCCGGCAGCTCACCCCGGCCGTAATAATCCAGACCGAGCCCGTAATAGGTCACGGATTTGAGCGGGATCCGGGTGTGGTCGATGTCTTCCAGCACCTTCCGCGTCAGGTCACTGGCGCTCTTGTCATCGCTGCGGGTCCGGGCCAGATAGGAGCGGATCAGGGAGATCTCGCTGTTCAGCCCCAGGGCACCCTCGGCATCGGGATGGGAGTCTGCCACGCGGCGGTCCAGCAGATCTTCCAGCGAGGTCAACAGTGGCTCAAGGCTGTCGACCCGATTGGCAAAAAACAGCCCCCAGATCCGAAGCATCTGCAGCTGCGGGCTGTCGTCGACGAGATGGGCGGGCAACGCCTCCAGCCATTCCAGGACCGGAAGGTGAAAGCCGCCGTGAATCAGGTTGTTGCCATGCTCCGCGAGCACCCTTGCGAGCCAGGGCCAGTCGCCGTGACGGACGATCTGGGCGATGGCTTCCTGGACATGGCCGTGGGTCAGAAGCCATTCCATGGTTTGTCGCCAAAGCCGTTCCGCACGTTCCGGATCGTTCAACTGCATGCGCTGCACCAGTGCATCCCGGAACAGATCGTGGTAGCGAAACCATTCATTCCGCGCATCCAGCGGGATCAGGAACAGGTTCTGCCGAAGCAACTCCTCCAGCATGTCCTGACTGTCTTCCCGATCACGGATACTGTCGCAAAGGGATGCGCTGAGGCGCGGGCAGCAGGCGGTGTCCAGGAGGAAGCTGGCCAGACTTTCCGGTTGCTGATCCAGTACCTCGGCCAGCACATAATCGCTGATCTGGCGTTCGTTGATATCGAGCTTACCGATGGTGCGCGGCACGGCGCTGCGACCGGTGGCCTGGCCGCTGGACAGGGCAGACAGTTGCATGGCCGCCACCCAGCCCTCGGTTTTTCGGCAGATGGTCCTGGCGTGTTCCTCGCTGATGTCGAGACCCATGGTGTTTCGGAAGAACTGCAGGCATTCGTCATCGGAAAAGGCCAGCAAGCCTGGATGAATGTCTTCGACCCATCGACGTACCCGCCAGCGCGACAGCGGTAAGGGCGGTTCTGAGCGGGAAGCAATGACCAGCATCTTTCCGGGCGGCAGATAGTCCACAAACCAGCCCAGCAGGCGGTGAATGGCCGGATCCTGGATAAAGTGGTAATCGTCGAGCACGAGGGTCCACTCTCCCTCATCGCGGGAGAGTTCGTTGATAACCGCCGTGATCAGGGCTGTAAGATCTTCGCCGCCCTGTTGCGACAGGATCCGGTGGCATTCTGACATGCCGGGCAGCCCGGCATATTCCAGGGCACCGACCACGTATTGCCAGAATCGCCTGGGTTCATCGTCGTGCTCGTCCAGCGACAGCCAGGCGGTAGGCGCTCCGGTACTGGCGCACCACTGACTGACAAGTGTGGTCTTGCCGAAGCCGGCCGGCGCAATCACCAGGTTCAGGCGTTTCGGCCCGTCCCGGTCAAGCCTGTCCCGCAGTCGATCGCGAGTGACTGCCCGGGGATCGGAGGTGGGCCTGAGAAACTTCGTGGTCAGCAGCATTGGATCTCTGAATGCCGGGAAATGTCGGTTACCGGATTGTCGGCTTTGCAGCGGACAAGTCAAGCGCTTCAGTGACGTAGGTTATTGTCGGAGGATGCGAAAATGCAATTTTGGTCTAAACTTTTGGAAAGGTATTGTATATAGTGAAAAAGAATGAAAAATAAAGTTTTTATGCGGGAGTATTGCCCTCAATGAAACTACAACAGTTGCGCTATATCTGGGAAGTTGCCCACCACGATCTCAACGTGTCCGCAACCGCCCAAAGCCTTTTTACGTCCCAGCCGGGTATCTCCAAGCAGATCCGGCTCCTGGAGGACGAACTCGGCCTGGAGGTGTTCGCCCGCAGCGGCAAGCATCTTACCCGTATCACACCTGGAGGCGAAATCATCATTCGTGAGGCGGGTGAGATACTGCGCAGGGTGGAGGGCATCAAGAAGATTGCCCAGGAGTTCAGCAACCAGCGCAAGGGCGACCTGAGTATCGCAACTACCCATACCCAGGCCCGCTATGCACTGCCGCCCATCATTCGTGGCTTCATCGAGGAATACCCCGACGTGTCGCTGCATATGCATCAGGGCACGCCGATGCAGATTTCCGAGATGGCGGCCAATGGTGCGGTGGACTTCGCCATTGCAACCGAGGCCATGGAGCTGTTCAACGACCTGATCATGATGCCGTGCTACCGCTGGAACCGCAGTGTGATCGTGCCTAAGGATCACCCGCTGGCGAAACTCGATGAGCTGACGCTGCCCGAGCTCGCAGAATTCCCGTTGGTTACCTATGTGTTCGGCTTCACCGGGCGATCAAAACTCGACGAGGCGTTCCGCAGTCAGGGGCTCACGCCGAAAGTGGTGTTCACAGCCGCCGACGCGGACGTCATCAAGACCTATGTGCGGTTGGGCCTGGGCGTGGGAATCATTGCCAGTATGGCGTTCGATCCGAAAACCGATACCGATCTGGTGGCTCTCGATGCCCGCAAACTGTTCCGTCCCAGCGTAACCCGGATTGGTTTCCGCAAAGGCACCTTCCTCCGCGGCTACATGTATGACTTCATGCAGAGGTTTGCACCCCATCTCACCAAGGAGAAGGTGGATGCGGCAGTTGCCCATCAGGGGAGTCGGACGGAAATCGAGGAGCTGTTCAAGGATGTGGAACTGCCCACCTACTGAAGCGGGTGGGCGAGGGTCCGGGGCGCTCAGCCCCGGGCGATCAGGTTTCCCGCATGCAGGCCACATTCCTTATGAGTGGCCTCTTCCCACCACCAGCGGCCTTCCCGCTCGTGCTGTCCCGGGAGAACCGGGCGAGTGCAGGGCTGGCAGCCAATACTGACGTAACCCTGTTCGTGCAGCTTGTTGTAGGGGGCCTCGGACATCCGGATGTAATCCCAGACTTCTTTTGATGTCCAGTTCGCCAGCGGATTGAACTTGATCAGGGTCTTGCCGTCACCGGAAAACGTGGTGTCTTCCTGAACCACCGGCACATCGTTCCGGGTACCGGGGCTCTGGTCCTTCCGCTGGCCGGTGATCCACGCATCCACGGTTGCCAGCTTCTTCTTCAACGGGTTGACCTTCCGGATGCCGCAACATTCGGAGTGACCGTCCTTGTAGAAGCTGAACAGACCCTTGGAGCTCACGAGCGACTGCACTTCCTGGGCATCGGGGAACAGGATCTCGATGTCGATACCGTAATGATCCCGGACCCTGTCGACGAACTCATAGGTTTCCGGATGGAGTCGTCCGGTATCCAGGGTAAACACCTTGAGGTTATCGGTCAGTTTGTGCGCCATTTCGATCAGAACGACGTCTTCGGCGCCGCTGAACGAGATCACGATATTATCGTGGTGTTGCAGGGCGGCTTTCAGGATCGCCCGCGGACTGGCACCCTCAAGTTCCTGGCGTAGCGTCTCGATGTCGTTCATGCAGTACCCGTGCTGTTAAACAATGTAGGAGGCAGGCTAACATTAAATCCCTCATAGCCTGAAGTAATGACAATCTATATGTTTATGCCTCTAGCGCGGGGTGTGTTGCGATAATCACGATGCATTCGGCCCCGGATTTCCTTATCATACGCGCTGACTAACGCCGAGCGCAGCTCGCCAACCGACCGATGTCATCAGGAGACGATTGTGGAACTGGCATGTCTTGACCTTGAGGGAGTACTGATTCCGGAAATCTGGATCGCATTCGCGGAAAAAACCGGAATTGAGGAACTCAAGGCCACTACCCGTGATATCCCCGATTACGACGTATTGATGAAGCAGCGTCTGCGCCTCTTGGACGAACACGGGTACGGACTTCCCCAGATCCAGGAAGTCATTGGTGAGCTGGACCCGCTGCCGGGCGCAAGGGAGTTCCTGGATTGGCTGCGTGAGCGGTTCCAGGTGGTCATCCTGTCGGATACCTTCTACGAGTTCGCGATGCCGCTCATGAAAAAACTGGGCTATCCGACGCTCCTGTGCCACAAGCTGGAAGTGGCCGAGAATGGCCAGATCACCAATTACCTGCTGCGTCAGCGCGATCCCAAGCGCCAGTCGGTGAGGGCGTTCCAGCTGCTGAACTATCGGGTCATCGCAACCGGCGATTCCTACAACGACACCACCATGCTGGGGCAGGCGGAACGTGGCATTCTGTTCCATGCCCCTCAGAACGTCATTGAAGAATTTCCGCAGTTCCCGTCAGTGCAGACGTTTGAAGAACTCCGTCAGGAATTCCTGAAGGCCAGTGCCGTCCACGAAAGCTGATCGGTTCGGGGCCGGATAAACGCTTTGATCCGGCCCCTTTCCCGGTCTCGCTAGCCGATTTCCAGCTTTTCCAGAAACCGCATCAACGGCCCGACCTTTGCCAGGGTTTCCTGGAACTCCGCCTCCGGGTCCGAATCCGCCACAATTCCGCCACCGCCCCAGCACCGGATAGTCCCCGCTGTTTCATCGCAAAGCAGGGTCCGGATGGCGATACTGCTGTCCAGGCGGCCATCCAGCCCGTAGTAAAACACCGAGCCGCAGTACGGGCCGCGCCAGTGAGGCTCCAGTTCCCGGATAATCTCCATGGCCCGGACCTTCGGGGCGCCTGTGATCGACCCTCCGGGAAAGGCGTCGAATAACGCCTTCAGGGGGGAGACGCCGTCCGCCAGCTCTGCCTGGATATGACTGACCAGGTGATGGACGTTCCGGTAGGACTCCAGCGCGAACAACTCGTCCACCCGGACCGATCCGGTGCGGGCGTTGAGGCCGAGGTCGTTCCGCAACAGATCCACGATCATCAGGTTCTCCGCCCGGTCTTTCTCGGAGGCCTGGAGTTCCCGTGCCAGAGCGGCGTCGGTCTCGGGAGTATCGCCCCTGGGACGGGTACCTTTAATGGGACTGGTTTTAACGATGTTCCGGTCGATTTCGAGGAAACGCTCCGGCGAGAGAGACACGACAGAGAAATTGCCCGCGCGAATGAAGGCGCTGTAGGGCGTCGGGTTGGCTTGGGAAAGTGCCTGAAAGGCGGCCCAGGGGTCGCCCGAATAGGTTCCGGTGAACTCCTGGGACAGGTTGGCCTGATAGCAGTCGCCCGCTTCAATATAGTCCTTCACCAGACTGACGCCTTTTCGAAAGTCATCCGGGATTTGCCTGGCCTGAAAGGGCGCGGTCATTCGCCATGCCGGTGTGGCTGATTCGCCAGGTTTGTCGAGGACGCACCGTAACTGATCGAGGGTTTTGTCAGGGCAATCCTCGTGTGACCAGAGAAAGTACTCGCCCGTTTGCCGGTTATGACTGGCCGTCCAGAGGTAGAGGCCGACGGAGACGAGAGGGACCGGTGACGCGGGGCAGAGGGCGGACAGTCTCGCTTCCCGAAGATATCCGAATTCGTAGCTGATGTAGCCGATCCAGCCACCGGTCAGGTAGCCAGGCGGTTTCGTGGTATTGACCGCAAAGTTCTCTCGCTGGCTTTCCATTTGCTCCGTCAGAGCCTTTACGGAGTCACTTTTTACGGTTTGATTGCCAAGGGTTTGGCGAGCAATTGCCTGGCAACTGAAACCGCTCAGCCACCCCCGATCAGCGCCTTCGCCTGAGCTTCCGATGTAAACGAAATCCGGTTCCCGGGATGCCCAGGTGAGCAGGGTATCGAATTCCGCTTTGGTCAGATGACGCAGAACAACTGGGCGCAAGGAACCTCCGACTATTTTGGAAGAATGATAAATGGAACACAAAACTGGCGTTGTCTGACGGATTGGCAGGTTGGTCTAATGAAAAGCCGGCCGGCGAGAGACCTCGTTGGCCCTTCCGCTCGGCCATATTCTACCTCAGTCGTTTATCGTCGCGTGTATTTTGACTGGAAAGAACAGGAACAATAACTATGCAAAAAGCTCATCGATCCCTTATTTCCGCGCTCGGTCTTTCGTTGTTGCTCACTACCGGGCATGTATTTGCGCAGGATTCATCCAAAGAGGCAGACGGAGCTCCGAAGGTTACTGAGCAGCAGGTGAAAAAGGAGCTTTCCAAATGGGCCCTTCTTGGCCGAAAGCAGATTGTTTACCTCACGGAGCAAGCTACGGCTCAGTATGAAAAAAACCTACTTGACTCCAAGCCGAATATGCCTGGCGCATGGATGTTGATGAAGGATGGTAAAACGGTAAAACATATCTCCATCGATGATCAGGCAGGCGATGCCCCAGCTCAGGTACGGATTCTGATGTACCGTGCTGCTTTGAAATCCATAGCCCGCCGTAACGAAATTACTGCGGCGGTAATTTTGTACACAGGTAAAGTCAGCGAGGATTCAGATGAGCAGGCACTGGTCATTGAACATGAGCATCGTTTGGGTATTTCCGGGAATAAAGTGATTCCTTACGAAGTAAAAAACGGAAAAGTGCTTTATGGAGAGGCGGTTACCTCGGAGAAGCCTTTCCAGATTTTTTACGACAGCAAGTCGGACGCCGCCGCCCAACGAGCAAAAAATGCGAAGTAGTCGCGATTTGTTTCAGGTTGTTAACGCTGGGTAAAGAAGTGTGAAGGTAGTCACGGACTAGGACTGTAAAACAATCTTAAATGGAATCGTGGAGTCGCGAACTCCACACCCAAATTAAAACTCAGATAACAAGAAAATGAGTTTATAAGGAGATAATAATGAAAGGCCTGAAAAAGATTGCTCTTGCTACTGCGGTAGCTGCTGCACCCTTCGCTGCTCACGCCGAGCTGAAGGCAATGAACGACACCGCGATGGGCGACATCACCGGTCAGGCCGGTGTGACCATCGAACTGGAAACCAAAGTCAGCATCGGTCAGTTCAAGTACACTGACGAAGGCTCCTTCGCAGTAAACGACATCGTCCTTGGCGGTGCCGGCGTAACTGCTGGTGGTGCGGCTGCTGGCTACAACGATCTGTTGGACCAGCTGGTAATCGACATCGACGTTCAGGATGATGGCGACGCCAACATCCACGTGGGCACCCTCGACGGTAACCCGATCGACTGGGGTATGACCGTTGGGTCCATGGAACTGCTGGCCGGTTCCACTGGCACTGACAGCACCACTCTGATCTCCAACATGAGTGGCTTCGGTAACCTGGCAGCCCTGAACTTCCACGTTGATACTGCTACTGATCATCTGAACATTGTTGCAGCGTTCGATGTTCAGGACATGAGCTTCGATGTGGACTTCCTGGGTGTTGGCATCCGTAACATGAAAATCACGGGCGCCGGAGCCAACTACGACTACAACGGTGATGGTGTTGTAGATCTGGCTGATACCGACCTTGACGGAAGCGGCACTGCCGGTGATACAGCGGCTGAGCAGATCCAGATGGGCTTCGCAAACGTCGACCTCGACGTATACAAGGGTAACGGCCTGGGCGCATCCACTGCGACCGACGTACTCCGTGTAGACGTCAACAATGTGGTTATGGATATGTCCATCGGTGGCATCGAGATCGGTGGTACTTCCATCGGTTCCGTGGCCATGGACAACCTGGCCATCACCAACACCAAGCTGGCTGTTTACGGTCACTAATCTGACTGTATAACCAGCACTGGTGAAACGCCCCGCTCTGCGGGGCGTTTTTTTGTGTGTGAGATAATCCGGACACTAAAAAAGGGAGCCATTGGCTCCCTTTTCCTCGTTATAAAACGCCGATTTCTACTGATCCGGTACCGCAATTGAAAGATCAAAACCACCACCCGGGCGAGGGGTGAGGCTGATCGGCCCTTCGTTGATCGCCTGGGGAATCCGGATCTGGTCGATACCCGGCGGATTGCCAATCGAGAAATTCACGTTCTGCCCGTCAAAGCCAATGCCCAGCTGATCGTTGAGGAAGGTCTGGGTGAAGGGCTCCTCGGGAATCTGCGCCTGTTGGCCAAAGATCAGTGGTGGAATGTTCGGCGTGAAATCCGCCGGCGGCTGGGCCTGCGCGATTTCTCCGGTTGGCAGGAGGAGGGCCCGTCGCAGGAATTCTTCCTGGGCATTGTCCAGCGCATCGGTTTTGCCTTCTTCCATATAGCGCTGGAGCGCTTCCCGATAGGCTTCCTCTTCGGCCTCTGTCACCACGGGTTCGCCCGGCGAGATAGTCAGTGAGCGGATGATCTTCTTCCTGTCCGCTTCGCTTTTCTGCTTTTTCCGGGGCACCACGATAACCGCAGAGTCTTTCACGTAGGTGTCGACCATCTCGTCCGATGTCATTGTCTCAACGCCCGCCTGGGCCGTGAGGCTGGCGGACAGACCGGCGATGGCGACGGCCAGGGCGGTTTTGCCTTTCATAGCAGGGCCTCGTTATGGGTTCCATCGGTCAGTATTTGGTGTCCGGGGATGTTTTTCAACCAGATCCGGTCGGGATTGTGATCAATCTCTTTCAATTTCCGGTATGTTTGTAGAAAGCAGCAGGCGCCTTGTTATAGTCGGCGCCAGAAGTTGCTGTGGCAGGTCAGGACGCAAAACATGATCAAAACATTTCGGCATCGGTGGCGAGCCTGGGTGAACCGCCGACTGCCGCGATCCGACAGTCGTTTGTTCACTCAGAAAACGATCTTCATTCTTCCCACCGGCGCGGGCGTGGTCTTCGGTATCCTGCTGTTGATCATGCTGGTGACGGGCATCAATTATCAGAACAGCCTGATTTACCTGATGACGTTCCTGCTGGGGGCGGTTTTTGTTGGCGCCATGCACCAAACCCACAACAACCTGTCGGGATTGAAACTGACCCTTCTTCGTACGGGGGAGGATTTTGCCGGTCAGTCAGTGCCGCTTCATTTCCGAGCAACGGCCAGCAAGCGTGGAGCGGTAGCGATCCGCTTGTCGTGCGATGGCGAAATGCTGCCCCCGATGCATGTGCTGCCGGATCAGTCCGTGGATGTGGCGCTCTTCGTGCCATCGACTTCACGCGGGTACCTGAGGCCGGAACGCGTCCGTATCGAAACCCGCTTTCCCTTCGGCCTGCTCAAGGCCTGGTCCTGGCTTCGTCCGGCGACCGCCGCGATTGTCTTTCCGGCGCCCCTCAAGGCGCCCGAAGCCCAGCTCCTGATGGGAGAGGGCGATGATGAGAACGCGGCACAGTCTGCTCCGGGGCAGGACCATGCCGACCTGCGCCCCTGGCGTGAGGGGGATCTCAGCCAGAGAGTGTTATGGAAACGTTTTGCCCGCAGTGGGCAGATGGTGGTGGCGGACTGGCAGGGCGACCAGGGTCAGCCGCACTGGCTGGATTTCAATCATTATCCCGGCGTTGATACCGAGCTGCGGCTCAGTTACCTGGCTTCGCTGGTTCAGGACCGCTCAAAACAGCAGGCGCCGTTTGGTCTCAGACTCCCGGGTCAGGTCATAGAGCCGGACACCGGAGCCGCGCACACCCAACGTTGTCTCCGGGCACTGGCTGTATGGGGGCAGAATCCGCCCAGGGATGCCATTCTCTGGCCGCACGGTACCCGTGACCGGGAATCGTCAGATACGCAAACAGCCCCTGGCGTTCAGACGGGGGGTGCCGCATGAGCCGCAGTGGATTGGCGGCAGATAAGATCCGGGGGGATGTGCCGACCGGCGCGTTACTATGGTTGATTGCCGGATTCGCCGTTCTTCTGCTGCCGCAGTGGGACCGGTTGCCGCTGTGGCTTATCAGCGCCTGTGGAATATTGGCCGCATGGCGGTGGTTCGCCCAGACCGGTCGGGTCCGCCTCCCCGGACGATGGACCCGGACGCTCACAATGCTTCTGCTGATCGGGGTCTACATTGCCACGGTCAAGGCCCGTTTTACCGTCGACACGGCGGCGTCCTTCTTTGTCCTTGCCGTTGCGCTCAAATGGTTGGAAACCCGGGCTCCGAGGGACTTTTACGTACTGTTTTTCATCCTTGCCTACCTCGCGGCCGTCAACTTCCTTTTCCGACAGGAAATACTCTGGGCTATCACCAACATTGCCGGGGTGGCGCTGTTGCTCATCGGGCTTCAGTCGCTGAATGCACCGGACCTTCCCGGGGGCTTTCCCTCGGGGTGGCGACGGTTGGGCGGGCTGCTTCTGAAAACCCTGCCGGTTGTGGTGTTGTTGTTCATTTTCTTTCCCCGCATGTCACCCTTGTGGAGTGTACCGCTGGTTTCCGGAGAAGCCCGTACCGGTATTACCGACACCATGAAGCCGGGGGATATTTCCGGATTGGCGCAGAGCAGCGAACGCGCTTTCCGGGTAACGTTCGGAGGACCGATTCTCCCATATCCCGACCGCTACTGGCGAGGGCTTGTACTTGATCGACTGGACGGGGAGACCTGGCGACAGAGTCGGGAGGAACCCTTCCAGGCTCCGGGGCGAGTGGCGGTTGACGGTGGCGTGGGGCCTCTGGCGGCAAACGAGTACGATGTCCTCATGGAGCCGACGGACCAGCGATGGGCGTTTGCATTGAAGGACTCATCACCGGCCTCTGATAACGTGTACGAGGAAGAGGAGGATCTGTTCCGGTTCCGCAGGCCCGCGGACAGTCCGGTCCGGTATCGCCTCAGTCTCTCGGAACGTCGAACGGGAAGCGGGCCCGTATTGAGCAGGGAGCAGCGCCGTCGATATCTGCAGCTTCCCGACGGGGGGAATCCGAGGGCCCGTGAGCTGGGTCGTAAACTCGCGCGGGACTATTCGGACACTCAGGTTATTGGCCATTTACTGCAGCGCTTCCGAACCCAGCCGTATTTCTATACGTTGCGACCGCCAAAAATGCCGGACAATGGCATTGATGCGCTTCTGTTCGAGGAAAAGCGCGGCTTTTGCGCCCATTACGCCGGTGCGACGACCTTTGTGCTCCGGGCTGCGGGCATTCCGTCAAGAATCGTGGTGGGCTACCAGGGCGGGGAGCCGGGGGCCGGTGGCGATTACCTGATCGTGAGACAATACGATGCCCACGCCTGGGTTGAAGCATGGCTGCCACAGCGCGGCTGGATACGGGTTGACCCTACAGCGGCCATTTCGCCCGCCCGGGTCGAGTCCGGTCTCCGCGATGCCGTTGCCGATGAGGGCTCGTTCCTTGAGGGTGAAGTTCTGTCCGCCCAGAAATACCGGGATCTGGCCGTTGTGCAATGGGCGACATTACAGCTCGATCGCATTAACTACGAGTGGCAACGTTGGGTCGTCGGGTATCAGGGACAGAGCCAGATGGATCTCATGTCGCGCCTCTCCGGCGGGCTGGGCCTGCGGCAACTGGGTTACCTGACGGCCGGCATCGTCGGTGGGGCACTGCTTGTAGCCGGGCTGTTTTCTGCCCTGCAGCTGAGGCGTGGTGAGCGGCGTGATGCCTACCAGAGAGTCATCCGTGCGTGGCACCAGACCTGCGAGCGGGCGGGGGTGCCGGTGCGCCAGGGTGAAACTCCGGATACCCTGGCTGAGCGGCTGGCCAGAGTACAGCCATCGATTGCCGGCACCGCCAGACATTTTGCCCGCATGGTGAACAACCATTACTATAACCCGGCGTCCGATGAGGACCTTCACGAACTGCGGCGGTTGCGCCGTTTAAACGCGGTAATGAAACGGCAGCTACGCCGGCCGGAACAAGGAAGCCAACGTACATCGTGACTGATATTTCCAGAGACATGCCCTGGCTTCAGCAGGCCTGGGACCGGGTTCAGGCCCGCTTCGCGGAGAACCGGCTGCCACACGCGCTGATCGTCAACGGAGAGCGTGGCGTCGGGAAACGCGCATGGGCGGAGGCGGTGGCGGAGTTGCTTCTCTGTGATTCGCCAACCGGAGGCGATGCCGGTCGGCCGATGGCCTGTGGGCGCTGCAAGCAGTGTGAACTGTTGGCGGCCGACAGCCACCCGGATGTCCGGGTCTATGCACCGGAAAAATCCCGGATGGTCAAGGTGGACCAGGTTCGCGCACTGTCCGCGTTTGCCGTTGCCTCGCCTCAGGTTGCGCATCATAAGGTGGCGATTATTGATCGGGCTGACCAGCTCAATATCAATGCCGCCAACGCGTTGTTGAAAACGCTGGAGGAGCCCCTTCCGGACGTTACGCTTCTGCTTCTGCAAGAAAGTGGGCGGCCTCTGTTGCCGACCATCCGCTCCCGGTGCCAGACGCTAAATATTCCCGTGCCGCCTAAGGCGCAGGCCGAGGACTGGCTGGCCCGCACGCTGGCCCAGAAGGACCCGGACCAGGCGTATTCCCGGGACGTCCTTTCCAAGGCATTGATGCTGGCGGGTAATGCACCAAGGCTGGCGGTCGAGTATGTCTCCGGAGATTTTCTGGATCTGCGGGATGCCGCGTTCGAGGCCTTTCGACAGTATATGAAAGGGCGCGGGACAGTTTCCGAGGCCGCCAAAGCCTTCAAGGCGCTGGGTCTGGATGACGCCTTGTTCCTCCTCGAGGGATGGGCGGCGGACCTGGCCCGGGTCGCGGCGGGCGGACAGCCCTCCGACTCAGAAGCTGCGGATATGCTGTCATTCCTGGCCCGACATAACCCGGCCTGGAGGGCCCACGACCTTCTGGACAAGATTCGCGAAAGTCGTGCAGCCGGGGTCTACAACGCCAATCCGGAGCTGGAGGCGACCAGAATCCTGTTGGCCTGGCGCTCCATGATGCCCGGAAAACGCGCAGGTTAGGCGTCCGGCCCCGGAAGGCTACGCGTTCCGGCGCGTTAACTGCTATGATTCCGGAATGTCAGGGATTTTTTTACTCCCTTTTTGACAAGTGATCTGATAACACGGTGAAAGGTGTCAGTTATGGGCCCAGGATTTGGCGCGCGCAGTGGTATTCTTACCCTGACGATCAAAGACAAGGCGGTTCTCTACGCGGCGTATATGCCCTACATCCGCCAGGGTGGTTTGTTTATTCCCACCCAGAAACAGTATCAGCTGGGCGACGAAGTGTTCCTGTTGCTGAACCTCATGGATGAACCCGAGAAGATTCCGGTTGCGGGCAAGGTCATCTGGATTACCCCCAAAGGCGCTCAGGGCAACCGGGCGGCCGGCATCGGCGTCCAGTTTAACGGCGACGACGAAACCGCACGCACCAAGATCGAATCCTACCTGGCCGGCTCGCTGAGTTCCGACCGTCCGACTCACACCATGTGAGGCCGCCGTTGTCATGAATGATGCGTCCGTGTGTGACCGGGCCCGGTCCGGGGTGATTCAGTGCTCGGAAAGAACCTGGTCTCTCAAGAACATCGATCTTGCCGGTCTCTCCTGGTCGTGCCCCGGCTGTGCTTCCAGGACACCTCCCACGCTGCTTCTCCACGGCTGGCTCGACAACAGTCTGACATTCGAGAAGCTGGGCCCGACGCTCGCGGGTCTGTCGGATGTGCATGCCATCGACATGGCCGGTCATGGCAAATCCGGGCATCGACCAGCCGGACAGTCCTATCTGTTAATGGACTATGTTGCGGATCTGGCCGAAGTCATCGATCGTTATTTCAGTGAACAGGGGACGGCGCCGGTTGATCTGGTGGGTCATTCGCTGGGAGGCATTGTCTGCGGCCTTTATGCGGCTGCCTTCCCTGAAAACGTCCGTCGCCTGGTGATGATCGACAGTATCGGCGCGATCAGCCGGCCGGTTTCGGAGACGGTTCCCCAGTTGCGGCGATCCATCAAGAAGCGGCTCAACGGTTCCGGGAAATCCGTCGTTTATCCGGACCTTGCCACCGCGGCCCGTGCCCGGGAGGGTGGGGTCAGTCCGTTAAGCCACGAGGCGGCGTTGACACTGGTGCCCCGTAACATGGAGCGGGTGGATGGTGGCTATGTGTGGCGCACCGATCCGCGGCTGCGACATCCTTCGCCGCTGATGATGAGCGAGGAACAGGTTTTGGCCACCCTTGAAGCCATTGAAACGCCAACCCTGTTCGTGCGTGCGGAGCAGGGTCTGCTGTCTTACCACAAGGGGCTCGACGATCGTGCCTCACGAATCCGCCATTTGAACACGGTCGATGTGCCGGGGGGGCACCATTGCCATCTTGATGGTGAGACCCACGCAGTCGAAGACGCCGTGGGAGCCTTTCTTTCCGATGAATAAATGGTGTTCGTTGCCCGGGAGATTGATCCTGGCGGTCGGGGCGCTGCTCCTGTTTCCGCTGAACAGCCTGGCGGCGGAGTTGTCGGCATTTCCCGAGGCTTTTCGTCAGTCAACCCCGGAGGTCCAGGTGGACCTGCGCTCCAGCGGACATCTGGTTTTGCTCAGTCCGATCCGGGAAGTCAATAACGAGATCCGCGCGGAGACCATGGTTCGGCTGCCCGTCACCGGAGAGGGGAGGATGTACCAGTTGCCCCGGGATGTGAATCGGGAGCAGGCAAGGGACCATTACCTTTCTCTGCTTCAGCAACAGGGCGCGAAAATCCTGTTCGAATGTTCGGGTGTGTCCTGCGGTCGTAGTGTGGTCTGGGCCAATCGTATTTTTGATCAGGCAACGTTGAACGGGCGGGATTCCGAACAAAGCTATCTCGCCGCCGGGACGCTTGAGCCGGACGGGACCCGATGGCTGACTCTGGTTTACACCGTAACCCGGGGAAACCTCCGCAAGTATGTCTGGGTGGAGCATCTGAAAGTCGGGAATGGCGCGGTGGTGCCGGGCTTTGACGCCGGGTCAGACCGGGTATCCGGGCCTCTGATCGTGCCTTGGCAGGGCGGCGTAACCTACCAATTTGACTGGAAGTCCACGGACCGGCAACAGGTCCGCGAACAGGCTGGAAACGAGGGCGCAATCGTCGTACTGGTGGGGTATTCGACGCTGGAGGACGATGAAACACTGGATCAGTCCATTGAGCGTGCCCGGGCGGCCACCGAGACGTTATCGGACGTACTGGCGCGGATCGGTGTCGGACGGGATCAGCAGCGGCTGCTTGTGGTCGGCCCGACGATCCCGATTGACGATCCGGAACGTCAGGGGAATCGGGTCGAAATCTCCGTCATTACGAGGTGAACAATGGCCAGGGACAAGGAAGAGCAAGAGCGCCAGAACGAAAAGGTTTCTGCTTCCGATCAGGACAGCAATCTTTCCAAAGTCATGCAGACATCGGACGTGTCTGCCGTCGCTTCCTCGCAGGACCAGGGTAAGCAGCCATCGAGGCGGAGAACCGTGGCACTGACCCTCGGTAGCGGCGGCGCCCGTGGCTATGCCCATATCGGTGCCATCGAAATCCTGGTGGAACGCGGCTATGAAATCGTGGCTATCTCCGGCTGCTCGATGGGAGCCCTGATTGGCGGCATGTTTGCAGCCGGAAAAATGCAGGCCTACAAAGACTGGGTGACCGGTCTGGGGCAGTTCGATGTCCTCAAATTGCTGGATGTGACATTCAATTCTGTGGGCGCGATCCGGGGTGAGAAAATCTTTGCCGTGGTTCGCGACATGCTGGGCGATACCCGAATCGAGGATCTTCCGCTGGCTTACACCTCGGTCGCTACCGACCTTCTGGCGCACAAGGAGGTCTGGTTTCAGGAAGGGCCGCTCGATCAGGCAATCCGGGCATCGGTCGCCATACCCAGCGTGGTTACCCCGCTGGTTCTGAATGGTCGGGTGCTGGTGGACGGGGCATTGCTCAACCCGCTTCCCATCATTCCAACCATTTCTGCCCACGCGGACATGATTGTGGCGGTCAACCTCAGTGGCGAAGATGACCAGCGGCGGCGGGTTCCGGATGCGGCCTTCGTAGAGGAAGACGAAAACGCCGATATGGAAGAATGGGTCCATACCATCCGTGAGAAAGCCTCACGCTGGTTTGACTGGGACACCGTAAAATCGCTTGCCTCCCGCAGGGCCCAGCACGAAGACAGTCCGGAAACAAAACTCAGCCGGGAAGTCCGGAAGAAAGAGGATAAAAAGCACTCGGCAAACCCCGGAGGAGACAAGGGGCATGCAGACGAGCATGAAACCATCGACTGGGACAAGTTGGGGATTGGCAAGTTCGATGTCATGAACCTGACGATCGAAACAATGCAAAGTGCCCTGGTGCAGTACAAGATTGCCGGCTATCCGCCGGATCTGCTCGTGAATGTGCCCAAAAATGCCTGTCGCAGCTACGATTACCACAAAGCGCCGGAGCTGATCCAGCTTGGGCGGGAGCGCATGGCGGCGGCTCTTGACCGGTACGAACTCAATCGCAACAGTTCTGGCCCTCTGGCTGTCTGAAAACCTCCGTGGCGGTGGGCTGCAGCCGGGGGTGGAAACAGCGTATAATCCCGCGCTGATATGCGCCAGAACAGGAACCTTTTCAAGTGACCACCCCGATTGACGACCTCCAGACAGTCCGCGATTACCTCCGGTTTGCTTCTTCCCGTTTTGCGGCGTCTTCGCTGTTCTTCGGCCATGGAACCGACAACGTCTGGGATGAAGCCGTCCAACTCGTCATGCGTAGCCTCCATCTGCCGCTTGAAAATAACACGCTGTTTCTGGATGCGCGGCTGACCCGCGAAGAGCGAACATTGATTGTTGATCGTATTAATCGGCGGGTGAATGAACGCGTGCCGTTGGCGTACCTCCTCGGCGAAGCCTGGTTTATGGGCATGCCGTTCAATGTGGATGAGCGGGTGCTGGTCCCGAGATCCCCGATTGGTGAGTTGCTCGAAAATGGTCTTCAACCCTGGCTGGGCGACACGCCGGTCGCACGGGTCCTGGATCTCTGCACAGGAAGCGGTTGTATCGGTATCGGTGCCGCGATGGTCTTTGAGGAGGCGGAGGTGGATCTGTCGGATATATCCGAGGATGCACTTGCGGTGGCAGAGTCCAACATCGAGCTTCACGGGGTCGGTGATCGCGTAAGAACGGTAAAGTCAGACGTGTTCGCCAGTGTCACGGGCAAGTACGATGTCATACTGAGTAATCCTCCCTACGTGGATGCGCAGGATCTGGCGTCAATGCCGGAAGAGTACCGGCACGAGCCGGAACTCGGACTTGCAGCCGGGCAGGATGGCCTTGATATCGCTCACCGCATCCTCGCCGGGGCGGCGGATCATCTCACCGAAAACGGCCTGCTGATCGTGGAAGTCGGGAACAGCTGGGTGGCGCTGGACGAAGCCTGTCCGGAGCTGCCATTCACCTGGCTGGAGTTTGAAAACGGCGGTGACGGTGTCTTCCTGCTGCGCGCGGAAGACCTCAGGCAAGCCCAGGGTCAATCCTGAAGCGAATTCTCATAAGAACTGGATAAGATACTGAATCATGTCGGGAAATACGTTTGGAAAACTGTTTACGGTGACCACCTTCGGTGAAAGCCACGGCGCCGCGCTGGGCTGCATCATCGACGGGTGCCCGCCAGGGCTGGAACTGTCGGAAGCCGACATGCAGCGGGATCTGGACCGTCGTAAGCCGGGAACCTCGCGCCATACCACGCAACGCCGTGAGGCGGACGAGGTCCGGATCCTGTCCGGTGTTTTCGAAGGAAAAACCACCGGAACGCCGATCGGGCTGTTGATCGAGAACACCGACCAGCGCTCCAAGGACTATTCGAAAATCGCATCCCAGTTTCGTCCGGCACACGCCGATTACACCTACATGCACAAATACGGTGTAAGGGACTACCGCGGTGGTGGCCGTTCCTCCGCCCGCGAAACGGCCATGCGTGTTGCTGCCGGTGCGGTTGCGCGCAAATTCCTGGAGCAGCGTTTGGGCATCCGGATCCGGGGCTATCTCTCCCAACTGGGACCGATCCGCGCGGAGAAGCTGGACTGGGAGCAGGTTCACCAGAATCCGTTTTTCTGCCCGGACGCGGATAAAGTGCCGGAAATGGAAGCCTACATGGATGCACTCCGTAAAGAGGGGGACTCCATTGGTGCGCGGATCAATGTGGTGGCTGAGAATGTCCCTCCCGGACTGGGTGAACCGATCTTTGACCGACTGGACGCGGACCTGGCCCACGCGCTGATGAGTATCAACGCGGTCAAGGGTGTCGAGATTGGTGCCGGATTTGATTCCGTGGAACAGAAGGGCACGGAGCACCGCGATGAAATGACGCCCGAAGGCTTCCTGTCGAACAACGCCGGCGGCGTGCTCGGTGGCATTTCCTCAGGCCAGCCGATAGTCGCGAGCATGGCCCTGAAGCCCACGTCCAGCCTCCGACTGCCCGGCCGCAGCATTGACGTGGATGGCAACCCTGTCGAGGTGATCACCACCGGTCGTCACGATCCGTGCGTGGGCATTCGCGCGACACCGATTGCCGAAGCGATGATGGCGATTGTCCTGATGGATCACTACCTGCGCCATCGGGGGCAGAATGGTGATGTCCAGGTTTCCACACCAATCATCGGTCAGCTCTAAGGGCTGTAAGCCGGAATTCTGCACGAGTGGTGGCGTGCGGGTGAGCGGTTCAAAAATGTGGAGCGCCAGGGACGGCGCGACCAAGCCCTACAGGGACGTATTTACGGGCGTTTTTTGAACCGCTCACCCGTACGGCGCCACGGACTCTCGGTTTAGCGTATTGAAGGAGTCCTGGTATCTACTGGCGGCTTTCGAATCTCTACTTCTGGTTTTTCGCGCTCCTCGGCGGGCTGCTGCCGTACTGGTCTCTGTATCTTCAGGATCGGGGCTTTTCCTACCTTCAGATTGCCACCTTGATGGCGACAATCCAGCTCACCAAAATCGTTGCACCCAGTGTTTGGGGGTGGCTCGGTGACCGCAGTGGCCAGCGTGTAAAGCTCGTCCGGTTCGGTGCAATCACCGGATCGCTGTTCTTTGCCGGTGTGTTTCTCGAACCCGGGTTTTACGGACTACTGCTGGTCATGCTGGCGTTTACCTTTTTCTGGAACGCCATCCTGCCGCTGTATGAAGTCATTACCCTGAGAACGCTGGGCAGTCAGAGGGACCGTTATGGCAAGGTTCGGCTCTGGGGATCGGTCGGCTTTATCGCATCGGTGGCAGGCGTCGGGGGGATTCTCGAGTGGGTTCCGGTCGGAACCTTGCCCTGGCTGCTTTTACCGGTGTTTGCCGGGATTGCAGTGTCCGCATTTCTGATTCCCTCGGAGCGGGGGGAAGTTCGCCAATCGGCTCCCAGAGGCAGTCTTCGGAAGATTGTTACGCACCCTTCGGTGGTGACGTTTTTCCTGATGAATTTCCTGCTACAGGTGTCCCACGGGCCTTACTACACGTTTTTCAGTATCCACCTCGAACAGCATGGCTATGGAAAACTGTCCACCGGGCTTCTGTGGTCGCTCGGGGTGGTTGCCGAAATCGGCCTGTTTCTGGTGATGCACCGGTTCACCCGGCGATTCACGGTTCGCCAGATTGCGATTGGCGCGTTGTTCCTGACCATGATCCGGTGGCTTCTGATCGCGGAGATGACCGACTTTGTGGTGGTCCTAGTGTTTGCCCAGCTCCTGCATGCGGCCTCGTATGGCGCGCTGCACGCTATTTCGGTCCAGTACATACAGAGCTTTTTTGGCCAACATCACCACGGCCAGGGGCAGGCTCTTTATAGCGGCCTCACATTCGGCGCGGGGGGCGCCGTTGGCGCCTGGCTTTCAGGGTTCCTGGTGGACGGTGTGAGTACCAGCGCGGCCTTCCTTGGCGGCGCAGTGGCCATGGCGCTGGCCATTGTCATCACCTGGCGTGGCCTGAGGCCGCCACCTGGGGCTCAGGTGGCAAAACCGGCTTACTCCTCAGGATCCTCCTCGTCTTCTTCAAGCTGAAGCGACAAACCGCTGCCACTGGGCGCCGCTGCGGCTGACGACGCGTTCTTGTCCTGGCCTCCCTGTCCGTGGAGTTTGATTTTCAGGCGAAGGTTGTTCGCCGAATCGGCGTTTTTCAGGGCCTCTTCCTCCGAAATCTTGCCTTCTTTCCAGAGATTGAACAGCGCCAGGTCGAAAGTCTGCATGTCCAGGTTGGCCGACTTCTCCATGATCTCCTTGATGCCGTCAATGTCGCCTCGCAGGATGAGCTCGCTGATCGTCGGTGTTCCCAGCAGGATTTCGATGGCCGCGCAACGTTTCTTGTCGATGGTGGGCACCAGCCGTTGGGAGACAAACGCCCGGAGGTTCATCGACAGGTCCATGAGCAGCTGTGGCCGACGCTCTTCCGGGAAGAAGTTGATGATCCGGTCAAGCGCCTGGTTGGCGTTGTTCGCGTGCAGCGTGGAAATGCACAGGTGACCGGTTTCCGCGAACGCCAGGGCGTGTTCCATGGTCTCGCGATCCCGGATCTCACCGATCAGGATGACGTCCGGCGCCTGACGGAGTGTGTTTTTCAGGGCCTTCTGGAAGCTGCGGGTATCGACGCCCACCTCGCGCTGGTTAACAATGCTCTTCTTGTGGCGGTGGATGTATTCCACAGGATCTTCAATGGTGATGATATGGCCGGCGGAATTGCTGTTCCGGTGATCGATCAGCGCTGCCAGGGATGTCGATTTGCCCGATCCGGTTGCGCCGACAAACAGCACCAGACCGCGCTTGGACATCACGACATCCTTGAGAATTGAGGGCAGCCCCAGGGCATCCGCATTCGGTATTTCTGTCACGATGTTCCGCGCGACGATGGATATCTCGTTACGCTGACGGAAGATGTTGATCCGGAATCGACCGATATTGCGAATGCTGTAGGCCAGGTTCATCTCGAGTTCCTGCTCGAACTCGGTTGTCTGTTCCTCGTCCATGATGCTGTAGGCAATGTCCTTGATCACGCCGGGAGCCAGTGGCGTCCGATCGATGGGCTTGAGTGCGCCATGAAACTTGGCACAGGGCGGGGCGCCGGTGCTCAGGTACAGATCCGATCCGTCGTGTTTGGCGAGAATCTTGAGGTAATCATCAAAGCCCATGAATGCTCCTGGTCAGCTGTTATCGTTTGTTACAGTTTTCGCTATGGAGCGTCCCGCCTGTCCCGCTTCCCCGTCACCGTCTCTTCCAACCGAACGACCTCCAGCAAGGCCTTCGCCGCCTGGCTGAGCTGGCGGCCCTTGAGACCGACGGCGCCAAGCACCCGATTGACGGAATAACCGACATCCAGCACGCGAACGCTCTCGTCGAGCATGCTGACCGGCAAAACACTCCACCCGAGCCCGACACTCGTCATCATCTTGAGGGTTTCAAGATAATTAGTCGGAATCTGCTGCTTCAGCGGCAGATTGGACTCGAGAAACAATCGACTGACCGTCCGAAAGGTGGCTGTGGCCGTGTCCGGCAGCAGGGCCGGAAAGGGAGCCAGGTCCGCCAGAGACAGGTTTCGCTGGCTCGTCAGTTCGTGATCGTCTCCGGCAACGAAAGCCATCGGGTCAGTCCATTGTTCGTATACCACGAACTGGCTTTGCATACTGTCACTGAGTGTGACAAAGGCCAGCTCCGCATTCCGCTTCAGCATCTGATGGAACGCCGCATCCGACTCCATGAACTGCAGATTCAGAGTGACGTCCGGATAGGCCTTCGTGAATCGTCGCAACCAATTGGGCAGGTGATGCAGGCCAATGTGGTGGCTGGCAATAATCTCCAGTTCTCCCTCTACCACCGATGAATCCGGTGACAGCGCCACCGCCGCATTGTGAATCTCATCCAGAATCTTCCGGGCATGGGGCAGCAGCCGGCTTCCGGCATCCGTCAGGCGGATCTCCCGGTGGCTCCGGTCAATTAGCTTGGTGCCGAGCTGAGTTTCCAGAGCGGCCAGGCGTTTGCTGATCGCAGGTTGCGTCAGGTGCAAAACCTCCGCGGCCTCGGAGAAAGAGCCCTGGTCGACGATTGTGAGAAAGGCTCGCAGTGAGTTTGAGTCCATAGCGTTTGCTCTGAATTTGGAGGCACTTAGGGTCAGGGGGCCGGGTGGATACGGATTGCCAAAACTGTGCGGAGCCATGGATGGCGGAGCTCAAGCGCCACAGGGATGTGCCGAGAGGAGCGTGTTTTGGGAATCCGTATCCACCCGGTCCTTGCACCAAATCTTAAATATTCCGAAAGGGAATGCAAAGAATAAAAAACATGAATTGAGGTTATCCGGAGGGAGGGCGTAAGATAGCCATCAATGGCCAAACACCAGAAACCCCCAGAGAGTGAGAGAGAACCATGGCGGGCAAGACCTTATACGACAAATTGTGGGACGACCATCTGGTCAAGCAGCGGGACGACGGTTCCGCGTTGATCTATATCGATCGCCAGCTGCTGCACGAAGTGACTTCGCCCCAGGCTTTCGAAGGCCTCCGCCTGGCAGGACGGAAACCCTGGCGGATCGACGCCAACATTGCGACACCGGATCATAACGTCCCGACCACAGACCGGGATAAAGGCATCGACGGCATCGTTGATCCCGTTTCGCGCACCCAGGTTGAAACCCTGGACAAGAACTGCGACGAGTTCGGGATCCTCGAATTCAAGATCAAGGATCAGCGCCAGGGTATCGTGCACGTGATCGGACCAGAGCAGGGCGCCACTCTGCCGGGTATGAGCATCGTGTGTGGCGATAGCCATACCTCAACGCACGGAGCGTTCGGGTGCCTGGCTCACGGCATTGGCACCTCTGAAGTGGAGCACGTACTGGCGACCCAGTGCCTGGTCCAGAAAAAGATGAAAAACATGCTGGTGAAGGTGAACGGCAAGCTCGGCCCCGGCGTGACCGGCAAAGACGTCGTGCTGGCCATCATCGGCAAGATCGGCACCGCTGGTGGAACCGGGTATGCAATCGAATTCGGTGGCGAAGCCATTCGCGGCCTGAGCATGGAAGGCAGGATGACCATCTGCAACATGTCCATCGAAGCCGGCGCCCGCGTGGGCATGGTGGGTGTCGATGAGACCACCATCGATTATGTCCGTGGACGCCCGTTTTCACCAAAAGGTGATCAGTGGGACAAGGCGGTCGCGTACTGGAACACCCTGCACAGTGATGACGACGCAGAGTTCGACAAAGTCGTCGAGTTGGACGGGGCGGCGATCATGCCGCAGGTCAGCTGGGGCACCTCCCCGGAAATGGTCACCGGTGTGGATGGTGCCGTTCCCGATCCCGCCCGGGAAGAGGACCCGATCAAGCGCGAGGGGATTGTCCGTGCATTGAAGTACATGGGGCTGGAGCCGAATCAGAAAATCACCGATATCCAGCTCGATCGCGTGTTTATTGGATCCTGCACCAACAGCCGCATCGAAGACCTGCGGGAAGCCGCGGCGGTGGTCAAAGGGCGCAAGGTATCCCCGAGCCTCAAGCAGGCCATGGTGGTGCCCGGTTCAGGTCTGGTGAAGGTCCAGGCTGAGCAGGAAGGCCTCGACAAGATCTTTATCGAAGCGGGGCTGGAATGGCGCGATCCCGGTTGTTCCATGTGCCTGGCGATGAATGCAGACAAGCTGGGCCAGGGTGAGCATTGTGCCTCCACCTCCAACCGTAACTTCGAGGGCCGTCAGGGCTTTGGTGGGCGTACCCACCTGGTGAGTCCTGCCATGGCAGCGGCCGCCGCAGTGACCGGCCATTTCGTTGATGTCCGTGAATTGATGCACTGAGCCACAGGAGAGAGACCATGCGCGCATTTACGCAACACCAGGGTATTGTTGCCCCCATGGACCGTTCCAATGTGGACACGGACATGATCATTCCCAAGCAATTTCTGAAGTCCATCAAGCGGACCGGCTTCGGCCCGAACCTGTTTGATGAACTGCGTTACCTGGATGAAGGCAAGCCGGACCAGGATTGCTCTCAGCGTCCGCTGAACCCGGACTTCATTCTGAATCAGGATCGCTATAAAAACGCCAGTGTGCTGTTGGCCCGCAGCAACTTCGGCTGCGGTTCCAGCCGGGAACACGCGCCCTGGGCACTGGACGATTTTGGGTTTCGGGTCATTATCGCGCCGAGCTTTGCGGATATTTTCTACAATAACTGCTTTAAGAATGGCTTGTTACCGATTGTTTTACCTGAGGAAGTGGTCGATCAGCTTTTCCGGGAAACAGAAGAGAACGAAGGCTATCAGTTGACCGTGGATCTGGAGGCGAAAACGGTAATCACGCCGTCCGGCGAGTCCTTCGGCTTCGATGTAGACGACTTCCGCCGCCACTGTTTGCTGAACGGTCTGGATGACATCGGGGTCACCCTTGAAGACGCCGACCTGATCCGCGAGTACGAAGCAAAGCGCAAACAGACGGCACCCTGGCTGTTCAACGCCGGCAACTGATCAAACACTCAAAGCTTAAGGAAACGTTCCATGTCCAGAAAAATCCTCATGCTCCCCGGCGACGGAATCGGCCCGGAGATTGTTGCCGAGGCCGAGAAGGTCCTGAACAAGGTGAACGATCAGTTCAGCCTTGGTCTGAGTTTTGAAACCGCGCTGGTCGGTGGCGCCGCCATCGAAGAAGACGACACGCCATTACCGGAGTCGACGCTGGAGAAAGCGAAAGAGGCCGACGCCATCCTGTTGGGCGCCGTGGGTGGCCCCCAGTGGGACAGTCTGCCCATGGCCAAACGGCCTGAGAAAGGTCTGCTGGGCCTGCGTTCCAATCTTCAGCTCTTTGCCAATCTCCGGCCGGCGATTCTCTATCCGCAACTGGCGTCGGCGTCTTCCCTGAAGCCGGAGGTGGTATCCGGGCTGGATATCATGATTGTGCGGGAGTTGACCGGCGGCATTTATTTCGGTCAGCCGCGCGGCGTACGCGAACTCGAAAGCGGCGAGCGGCAGGGCTACAACACCTATGCCTACACCGAATCGGAAATTCGTCGCATCGGTCGGGTGGCCTTTGAAGCGGCTCAGCAACGGGGCAAGAAGCTCTGCTCTGTCGACAAGGCCAACGTGCTGGAAGTCACGGTAATGTGGCGGGAAATCATGGAAGACCTGAAGCGTGAATACCCGGATGTCGAGCTGTCCCACATGTACGTGGACAACGCCGCTATGCAACTGGTTCGTGCGCCCAAGCAGTTTGACGTAATTGTGACTGGCAACATGTTTGGTGATATTCTTTCCGACGAAGCGGCTATGCTCACCGGCTCGATCGGCATGTTGCCGTCGGCGTCGCTGAACGCTCAGAAGCAGGGTATGTACGAGCCCTGCCACGGTTCAGCGCCGGATATTGCCGGGAAGGGCATTGCCAACCCGCTGGCCACCATTCTCAGTGCTGCGATGGTGTTGCGGTACAGTCTTGGCGAAGAAAAAGCCGCCGAAGCCATCGAAGCGGCGGTCAGCAAGGTGCTGGATCAGGGCCTGCGCACAGCGGACATCATGTCCGAGGGCGCGGAGAAGGTTTCTACCCGGGCGATGGGGGAGGCCGTCCTCGCCGCACTGTAAGCGGCGTGGCCCGATCCGTTATATTTGAGACCCGACGGCAACAGGATGCAGTTGCCGCGGGATCATCCATCCTGTCCCTGCCAGCGATAACGGTAAAGGGCGGGCATAAAAAACGAGGTTCAAAGGTCGCACATGAAGCGAGTTGGACTTGTAGGCTGGCGTGGCATGGTGGGCTCTGTCCTCATGCAGCGCATGCGTGAAGAAAACGATTTCGCCGACATCGATCCGGTATTTTTTTCCACTTCCCAGACCGGGAAGCCGGCTCCGGATGTCGGTAAAGAGGGTGTGCCTCCGCTCCAGGATGCGTTTGATATCGACACCCTGAAAACCATGGATGTCATCGTAACCTGTCAGGGTGGCGACTACACCACCGAGGTATACCAGAAGCTGCGTGATGCAGGCTGGCAAGGTTACTGGATCGATGCTGCCTCGACCCTGCGGATGGTCGATCATTCGGTGATTGTTCTGGACCCGGTGAACCGCAGCGTGATCGATGCCGCGCTCGATAAGGGCGTGAAGGATTACATCGGCGGTAACTGCACCGTAAGCCTGATGATGCTGGCTTTAGGTGGTCTGCTTGAGCAGGACCTGATCGAGTGGGTATCACCGATGACCTATCAGGCGGCGTCCGGGTCGGGTGCCAAGCACATGCGTGAGTTGCTGAACCAGATGGGGGCACTCAACGGTACGGTGAAATCCGAGCTGGAGGACCCTTCCTCTGCGATCCTCGATATCGACCGCAAGGTGACCGACACCATGCGTTCCGGTGAATTCCCCACCGATAACTTTGGTGTTCCGCTTGCCGGGAGCCTGATTCCGTTTATCGACAAGCAGCTCGACAACGGGATGAGCAAGGAAGAGTGGAAGGCCGGCGTTGAGACCAACAAAATTCTGGGCCGGAGCGATAACCCGATCCCGATCGATGGTCTCTGTGTCCGAATCGGTGCCATGCGTTCCCACAGCCAGGCATTGACCATCAAGCTGAAAAAGGATCTGTCGGTCTCCGAGATCGAGAGCACGCTTGCCGGCGCCAATGACTGGGTCAAGGTCATCCCGAACGAGAAGGATGCCACCATGGAAGAGCTGACCCCGGCGAAAGTGACCGGAACGCTCAGTATTCCGATTGGCCGGATCCGGAAGCTGTCGATGGGGCCGGAATACATTTCCGCGTTCACCGTTGGTGATCAGCTGCTGTGGGGAGCCGCAGAGCCGCTCAGGCGGATGCTCCGGATCCTTCAGGAGCGTTAAGAAATGTTACACAGTGGTCATTAATGCCAACTGTGTCCGGTTTCAGGAAACCGGTTGAGGGGCGGAGGCTGATTTCGGCCTCCGCCCCTGTTATTTTCAAGGACGGTAGGCAGTTCCGTGCGATAGATAAAAAAATGGTGCAAGGATTGCGGCTGATTGATTGATAAAAGAAGTTTTATCAACAATACTTGCGAAATTGACTATTAAAATAACGACATAATAACGAACAATATCCAGACGGAAGTCATCCAACCTCATCCGATTCTGTTTGAATGAAAGCAGCAACGAATAACGGAGACTGGAAAGGAAAAAGCATGAAGGTACGCAAGCTTGCGGTTGCACTGGCTCTGGCGGGAGGGCTCGGTTCGGGCGTCGCACAGGCCCTTGGCCTTGGAGAGATTGAACTTCAGTCCTATCTGAACGAGCCGTTGGATGCGGAGATTGTTCTGCCGCAGAGCGAGGGTGTCAGTCCCGGCGATGTCTTCGTCAATCTGGCCCCTGAATCCGCCTACGAGAGAGTGGGCCTGGATCGCAGCCAGTTTCTGAGTAAGCTCCGTTTCGAGGTGGTGACGGGTACGGACGGCAATCTGGTCGTGAACGTGTCGTCCAGAGAGCCGCTTCGCGAGCCCTACCTGAACTTCCTGCTTGAGCTGACCTGGCCGAACGGTCGCCTGATGAGGGAATACGCGGTTCTCGTCGATCCCCCCGTCTACGCTGAGCAGTCCGGCGTCAAGGAGCAGGTCGCTGCTCCCACCACGCCCGCCGCAAGCACCAGCCGGACCGAGCCTGCAAGAAGTCCCGAGTCTGTACGTCGCCAGGCGCAGACAGAACGTGCAATGGCCGATTCAGGTCGTTATGCCGCGGACACCTTCGGGCCGACCGGCCCCTCCGACACCCTGTGGACCATTGCTGCCCAGGTTCGGCCGAACAACAGTGTCTCGATGCAGCAGGTGATGCTCGCCCTGCAGGACCAGAACCCCGATGCGTTCATGGGTGGGAATATCAACCGCCTCAAGCGGGGAGAAGTGCTCCGTATTCCGTCACTTGAACAGATTCAGCAGCGCAGCCGGGCGGAAGCCACGCGTCTGGTCAGTCAGCAGAATGAAGAGTTCAAGTCTCCGAAGCGTACCGTGGATGCGACAGCGACCAAGGCGCCGACCCAGGACACTGCCGCGGCGTCTTCCGGCGGCGACGAGCTCAAGCTCCTTGTTGCTGATAATAAGGGCGCCAAGGATACGGCCGATGGCGGTTCCGCCGGCGGGGACAGTAAACTGCCGGGCGGTGTCGATGCCGGAAACGCCGTGGCTATGGAAGAACTGGAGAGTGCGCGGCGTGAAAATGCCGACCTCAACAGCCGCGTCGAAGATCTGCAGGATCAGGTTCAGACCCTCCAGCGCTTGCTCGAACTGAAGAACAGCCAGTTGGCGGACCTCCAGCAAATGACTGGAGAGCAGGATCAGGCACAACCTGCCCCTGCCACATCGGGTTCCCCCGAGGCGGATACCGGCAGCGACGTTGCCGAGACCGCGCCTGATCAGGGGGCTATGCCTGAGAACGCAGATCAGCCAGAGGCCGCTGCGGCCGGCGAACCCGGTTCAGCTCAGGGCGAGTCAGCCATGGCAGATTCGGGGGCTGCTGCCGAAGCCGCGCCTGAAACCGGCCAGGTAGAACAGCCCCAGACCTCGATGACCGAAAACCAGGCAGAATCCGGCTCAGCAGAGGCGACAGCACAGGAGCCGGCTCAACCGGCCGCCAGTGAATCGCCTGATTCCGCTCAGCCCCAGGTAGCGGCTCCGAGCGCCGAGGAGCCTGCCCAGCAGGAAAGCCCGCAGGCAGCGGCTCAACCAGCTGCACAGGAAAAGGGCTTCCCCGGGAACATCATCGACCGGATCCTGAACAATCCCATGTATCAGATCGGTCTTGGTGGTGGTCTGATCGTTCTGCTGCTGTTGCTGCTGCTGTTGGCCCGCAGGAATGCGAACCGGGAGAAAGCGTTTTACGAGCAGCTGAACAGCGAGAATGAAGAAGGTTCTGATTCATTCGATCTGAGCCTGGACGAAGAAGAAACGGAAAAAGCCGGAGAAGGGGATGCGATCTCCGAGGCCGATGCCTATATTGCCTATGGTCGTCATGACCAGGCAGCGCAAACCCTGGAGACCGCGATCTCACGCGAGCCCAGCCGCACCGATCTGCGTCTGAAGCTTCTGGGTGTGTATGCGGACAGCCAGGACCGGGACTCCTTCGAAAAACAGTATGGCGAAGTTGAAGCGCTCGATGATGAGCAGGCCCTTGCCGAAGCCAACGTCCTGCGGGAGCGTCTGGAAGAGGCCGAGGCGATGCCCAGCATCGATGACCTGGAATCCCAGTTGCGCTCGGATTCCTTTGGATCCGGTGAAGAGGCCACCGAAACATCCGGTTCTGAAACTGGCACCGACGAAGAAGTGGATCTTTCCGATGAGCTGCTTGCCGATCAGTATGATTCCGGCAAACAGGAAGAAGTCGAGAACGAATTCGGCGACTTTGATTCGGATATTGCCGATTTTGACCTGAGCGAAGTCGAGCAGGCTGAATCTTCATCGGAAGAAGCGGCCACCGACGAGCGCGATGACATGATCGAATTCGACATGCCGGAGCGGGAAGAGGCGTCCGAGGAGTCTGGCGACGTCGAAGCGGCCGGTGACGCCGATGAAACAGACTATTCCTCCCTGGAAATTGATCTTGAGGATCAGGGAGAGCAGCCGGAAACCGCCGGCGAGAAAGAAGAAGATCTGAGTCTCGACTTCGACCTTGGCGAGCTCGAGGAGACGGCTGAAGAGGCGTCCAGCGATCTCGGCGAAGCCGACACTGCCGCTGACTCCGAGGAAACGGTATCTGCGGATGATCTTGGCGGTGACGAAACCAGTGCCGAGCAGGAGTTCGATGGCCTGGACGAGTCCTTCCTTGACGAGCTTGATGCCGAACTCGACAAAGTCGCCGATGATGAGGAGGAGCTCGGTGGCGAGGAAATGGAAGAGTCCTCACTCGATGACCTTGAACTGGACGTCTCCGATGAAGATCTGGCGCTGATGGAGGAATTCTCGGATTCCGCCGATAGCACGAACCACGGTGAGGAAGAGACTCCGGAACTTGATGAGGAGCTTGATCTCGAGGATACCCTGAGCGAGGGCGATGTTCTCGGTGAGGGCGAAGAGCCCAGTGCCGAACAGGAAGTGGCCGACACCGAGGAGCTGGGCGATCTGGGTTCTCTCGAAAACCTGGCTGAGCAGGAATCTCCGTCTGCTGACGATCTGTCTGAGGAAGAGGTCCCGGTAGCCAGTGAGGAAGTCAGCGAGGAGCCGGAAGCGCCAGAGAGCCGGTCGCAGTCGCTTGATCTGGACGAAAGCGATCTCGGCGACGACGACGATTTCGATTTCCTGGCCGGAACCGACGAAGCGGCAACCAAGCTGGATCTCGCCCGCGCCTATATCGAGATGGGTGACAGTGATGGTGCCAGGGACATTCTCGAAGAGGTGGCCCTGGAAGGAAACGATGAGCAGAAGGCGGAAGCTCAGGATCTCCTTAAAAATCTGTCCTGATCCGTTATAATCGCCACTATTGGTGACGAGCGCCGGCTCCGGGTTTACCGGGTAAAGCCGGCGCTTTGTTTTTGTAGCACGGGTTTTTCGGAAATTCCTTTTGTTCCAGCAACTGCAACAACTGACAACAGATACGCCAATCGGCAATGGCCGCGTGGCGTTGGCTTTTGAATACGACGGCCGGGCGTTTCATGGGTGGCAGATGCAGAAGTCCGGTGTGCGCTCCGTTGAAGGTGAGCTTGCCAGGGCTGTCTCCAGGGTGGCCGACCAACCCGTAGAACTTGTGTGTGCCGGGCGTACCGACGCGGGCGTTCACGCGAGTTATCAGATTGCCCATTTTGATACCGGCTCGATCAGGAACCTGCGCTCCTGGGTCATGGGAATCAATACCGCTTTGCCTGATGACATCGCAGTGCATTGGGCGGGGCAGGGAGTCGATGATTTCCACGCCCGGTTTTCGGCTATCTATCGTCGCTACCGATACATAATCTATAACCATCCGGTCCGTCCGGGGATCCTTCGCGGCCAGGTCAGTTGGACGTTCCGACCGCTGGACACCGAGGTCATGCATCGTGCGGCCCAGGTTCTGGTCGGTGAGCATGATTTTACGTCGTTCCGCGCCGCCGGGTGCCAATCCCGGACGCCTGTCCGTTTCCTTGAGCAAATTTCGGTAACCCGAAGAGGCTCATTCATCGTAATTGATGTGCAGGCCAATGCGTTCCTTCATCACATGGTGCGTAATATAGCCGGGGCACTGATGGCGGTTGGGCAGGGCCTTCAGGCTCCGGAATGGATTGACGAGGTTCTGGCCTCACGGGATCGCCGGCTCGCTGGCGTTACCGCGCCGCCGGACGGGCTTTACCTGGTCGATGTGGGTTATCCTTCACAGTATGGGGTACCCAGTGCGGAGTGTGGCCCGGCATTCGTGTCGCCATGGTTTGAAAACGATGAAAACCGGCCGATCGAGCCCACTCACATCCACCCGAAACAGGCGAAAGGCGGCTCATGAGCACCCGTGTCAAAATCTGCGGATTGACTCGTTCGGAAGACGTCAGTGCTGCAGTAGGTTGCGGCGCAGACGCCGTCGGATTTGTGTTTTTCGAGCCCAGCCCCAGGTCGGTGACCGTGGATCATGCGGTGGCGTTGGCCAGGGAGGTTCCTGCGTTCGTATCGGCGGTGGGGCTGTTCGTGAACCCGCAACCGGATTTCGTAAACGAGGTTCTGAATAGAGTGCCTCTGGACTTGCTTCAGTTCCATGGCGACGAATCACCGGAATTTTGCCGCAGCTTCGGACGTCGATGGATAAAGGCGGTGCGGGTGCGTGAAGAGGGCCAGATCGAACAGGCCTTTTCCGATTATCAGGGCGCAAGCGGTCTGCTGGTTGACGCCTGGGCTCCGGACAAGTTCGGAGGAACAGGCCAATCGTTTAACTGGGATCTGATCCCGGCCCGTCGCTCCATGCCCCTGATATTGGCCGGCGGATTGTCATCTGCTAACGTAGCCGACGCCGTAACACGGGTGAAGCCATGGGCCGTGGACGTCAGTGGCGGAGTCGAGCGTAGCAAGGGCATCAAGGATATCCAGAAAATTTCCGATTTCATCAAAGAGGTTCACCGTGTCTGTAAAACTGACTGAAGAAATGCTGAGCGCACTTCCTGATGCACGGGGTCACTTCGGTGCCTTTGGCGGACGGTTTGTATCCGAAACCCTGATGGATTCGCTGATGACGCTGGAGAAGGAATACCTTCAGCTCAAACAGGATCCCGAGTTTCAGGCAAAGTTTGACAAGGATCTGGCCGACTATGTCGGTCGCCCAAGCCCGCTGTATTTTGCTGAGCGGCTGACCCGGGAAACCGGTGGAGCGCAGATCTGGCTGAAACGGGAAGACCTGAATCATACGGGCGCGCACAAGGTGAACAACACCATCGGCCAGGCTCTGCTGGCGGCGTTTCTTGGCAAAAAGCGGATCATCGCGGAAACCGGGGCTGGCCAGCATGGTGTCGCAACGGCAACGGTCTGCGCCAGGCTCGGTCTGGAATGCCATGTCTTCATGGGAGCCGAAGACGTCCAGCGACAGTCGCTCAACGTCTTCCGGATGAAACTGCTGGGTGCTGAGGTGCATGCGGTTCAAAGCGGCACCCGTACGCTCAAGGACGCCATGAACGAGGCCATGCGTGACTGGGTGACCAACGTCGACGACACCTTCTATATCATTGGAACGGTAGCCGGTCCTCATCCTTACCCCATGCTGGTGCGGGACTTCCAGTCCGTAATTGGTCGCGAATTGCGTAGCCAGGCACTGGAAAAGACGGGCAAGCTTCCGGATGCGCTGGTGGCCTGTGTGGGTGGCGGTTCCAATGCCATTGGAATGTTCCATCCGTTCCTGGCGGACGAAAACGTTGAACTGTACGGCGTCGAAGCGGGTGGTCTTGGCATTGCGACCGGGCAGCACGCGGCTCCCCTGTGCGCGGGTCGCCCGGGTGTCCTGCACGGCAACCGCACGTACCTGATGGAAGATGAAAATGGCCAGATTGCAGGCACTCATTCAGTGAGTGCCGGGCTGGATTATCCGGGCGTGGGCCCCGAGCACTCCTGGCTCAAGGATATCGGGCGTGCACACTATGTGTCGGTCACCGACGATGAAGCCCTTGATGGATTCCGGAAACTGACCCGGGTTGAGGGTATCATGCCGGCACTGGAAACCGCCCATGCGGTCGCCTACGGCGTGAAGCTCGCAGCGGAGATGGATAAGGATCAGATGTTGGTGATCAACATTTCCGGACGCGGCGATAAAGATATTCATACCATTGCCAACCTTGATGGCATCGAGATTTGATAAGGGAGCGGGCATGAGCCGAATTGAAGGGGTACTGAAAACCCTCAAGGGACAGGGGCGCAAGGCGCTGATTCCTTACATTACCGCAGGTGATCCGCATCCGGATGTCACGGTAGACCTGATGCACACGCTGGTAGAAGCAGGCGCCGACATCATCGAGTTGGGCGTGCCATTCTCCGACCCGATGGCAGATGGCCCGGTGATTCAACTGGCGTGTGAGCGCGCTCTGAAACATGGGACCTCGCTCCGCCAGGTGCTTGCCATGGTCAAGACCTTCCGGGAAACCGATGCAAAAACCCCGGTCGTGTTAATGGGCTACCTGAATCCCATGGAAGCCATGGGTTATGAAGCGTTTGCAGACGCCGCCGTGGATGCCGGCGTTGACGGCATCCTGACGGTGGATCTTCCGCCTGAGGAAGCCGACGACGTGGCGCCGCTGTTTACCCAGCGCAAACTCGACGCCATCTTCCTGCTGGCACCGACCACCACCGATGACCGGATTCGGGCAATCAGCGAGCACTCTTCCGGTTATGTATACTATGTTTCATTCAAGGGCGTGACCGGTGCTGCCAGAATTAATGTGGACGAAGTGGCATCAAAAGTGGCCCATATCCACGAAATGACGGCCCTTCCGGTGGGTGTCGGATTCGGCATCCGGGATGCGGAGACGGCGGCTGCGGTCGGTCGGGTATCCGATGGTGTAATTGTTGGTAGTGTTTTGGTCGATACAATAGCCAGAAATCAGGCAGATACGGCCGAACTCAAGCGAGCTTTGACCGATCTGCTCCACCCAATGCGCGAAGCACTGGATAGCCTGGCTTCCTGAGCAGTAAATTCCGGGCAGGCAGGCCTCAACGGACAGGATTGAATCATGAGTAACTGGCTGGACAAGATCATGCCGAGCAAGATTCGCTCGGAATCCAAGCAGAGAACCGGTGTTCCCGAGGGTCTCTGGAAAAAATGCCCCAAATGCGGCGCATTTCTCTATAAGCCGGAACTTGAGAAAAACCTGGATGTTTGCCCGAAATGCAATCATCACATGAGGTTGAGTGCCCGTCGCCGTCTGGACATTTTCCTGGACGAAGACGGCCGGGAAGAAATTGCGGCCGATCTTGAGCCCTGGGATCGGCTGAAATTCAAGGACACCAAACGCTACAAGGACCGTCTTTCCCAGGCCCAGAAATCCACGGGCGAGAAAGACGCTCTGATTGCCATGAAGGGTACGACGCTCAATGTGCCCCTCGTGGCGTGCTCGTTTGAATTCAATTTCCTCGGTGGGTCCATGGGCCAGGTTGTCGGGGAGAAATTCGTGCAGGCGGCCAATGTAGCGCTGAGAGATCGTATCCCCCTCGTCTGTTTTTCCGCCAGTGGCGGTGCGCGTATGCAGGAAGCCATCCTGTCTCTGATGCAGATGTCCAAGACAGCTGCGGTGCTTGAGCGAATGAAGCAGGAAGGCATTCCCTATATCTCCGTGATGACCGACCCAGTGTTCGGCGGTGTCTCGGCGAGCCTGGCCATGCTCGGCGATCTCAACATTGCCGAACCCAATGCGCTGATCGGGTTTGCCGGTCCCCGCGTGATTGAACAGACGGTCCGTGAGAAACTTCCGGAAGGCTTCCAGCGCAGCGAATTCCTGCTTGAGCACGGTGCAGTGGATATGATCGTCCACCGACACCAGATGCGGGAGCGGATCGCCCACGTGCTTGCCAAGTTTACGGGCCAGGACAAGCCTGGAACGGAAGAGCCCATTGAATTCGAAATAACGGAAAAGCCGGAAGACGATGCCCCCGAGCAGTAATTCTGTCCGGACTCCCCCGGTTCCGCCGGGGGAGACTGCCACCCTTGAACAATGGCTTGCCTACCTAGAGTCCATTCACCCCGCCGAAATCGAACTGGGCCTTGACCGCGTTCTGCTGGTATTTCGCAGGCTGTTTCCCCGTAAACCCAATGCCCGGATCATTACGGTTGCCGGGACCAACGGCAAGGGAAGTACCGTCGCCGCCCTTGAGGCACTCCTGATGCAGGCCGGCCGGCGAACCGGAGCCTACACATCTCCGCATCTGCATCGATACAACGAACGGGTCCGGATTGCGGGTGTCGATATCGCCGATGATGCGCTTATTCGGGCATTCAATGCGGTCGAACAGGCCCGGAGAAACGTCTCTCTTACCTATTTCGAATTCGGGACGCTGGCCTCGTTCGTGGCATTCGCCGAGGCGGGCGTTGAAGACTGGGTCCTGGAGGTGGGGCTTGGGGGTCGGTTGGACGCCGTCAATGTGCTCGATGCCGATTTTGCAATCATTACGTCCATAGACATCGATCACGTTGCTTTCCTGGGAGACGACCGGGAAGTGATCGGGTTCGAGAAAGCCGGCATTCTCCGTCCCGGGATCCGTGCGGTCTTCGCAGACGATACTCCGCCGAGATCGGTGCTGCAGCAGGTGCACGCCCAGCGAGTCACTCTCACCAGGCTGGGTGAGGACTACACCATCCGACATAGCCCGTCGAGTGGAGTCGGTGAGGTGGAGCTGGTCTTTCAGGGCGAGACCATCCGGATGCCGGCAGGGCCGTTGCCGGTGAAAAGCATGGCCGCTGCAGTTGTTGCGGTTCGGACCCTCGAGCCGGCGCTGCCGGTCTCCGTGGTGGAACACACACTGGCTGGATTATCCCTTCCTGGGCGTTTTGAAACCATCAGCAGCAGCCCCCGCGTGATTGTGGACGTGGGCCATAATCCCCACGCCGCCAGCTGGCTGGCGAGTCAGCTGGATCGGCTCAGGGAGCCCGGTGGCAAGATCTTTGCCGTGTTTGCCGCCCTCGGCGATAAGGACGTTGAGGGTGTTGTCCGGGCCCTGGAGTCCGACGTCGATGAGTGGTATATCGCCCCGCTGGATGTACCCCGCGGTCTCGGCGTCGAAGCGCTCGCTCAACGCCTGGAAGCGGTCGGTCTGGCACCCGTACATCGTTGCCAGTCAGTGGAGGATGCCCTGGCGCAGGCGGAACAGGCCGCTGCCGAATCGGATCTGATTGTAGCGACCGGATCGTTCTATACCGTGGGGCAGGCTCGGACGGCCCTGAAAAAGGGTGCATCTTAAACTTTGTCCATAGCGCCGGTTCCGCTTTGAGTTCTGGGAATGGGCCGTTTACCATCGGCAGTAACGCTTTGTAGGCTGGACAGGTGACAACGGGAGTGACAGCGTGGACGGATTGAAACAGAGGATCATCGGTGCACTGGTACTGGTGTCTTTGGCCGTTATTTTCGTGCCGATGATTTTTGATGAGCCTCATTCCGAGCGCACCACCACGTCGATTCAGATTCCGGAAGAGCCTCCGTTCCCGGAAGTGGACACCCCTGCAGAGGATATCCCGCCCGCACCGGTGTACGAAGAAGGCAATACCACCGGGTCGGCGACGGCTACCGGGTCCGAGTCGTCGGGTAACGAGGGGTCAGGTAACGAATCGTCGGCGCCTGACTACCGTCTCGTAGAGAAGCAGGATGCGTCTGCACCTGCCGCCGACGCCAATGAGCCGTCAGCCGAAAGTTCAGCAGCCCCGTCTGCTTCCGCCGAGTCGCCAGCCGACGCCACCGCCCAGGCGCCTGACAGTGTCGAATACAGCGGCTCCCTCAAGGGAGCGTGGGTGGTTCAGCTGGGCAGTTTCGGAAATCCGGATAATGCCCGCCGTCTGCGCGATAATGTGCGGGAAAAAGGGTATAATTCTCACCTTCAGGAAGTGGAGCGGGGTGACGTGACGCTCGTGCGGGTCTTCAGCGGTCCCTTTGCCAGCAAGTCCGAGGCTGAGGCGGCCAAGCAGAAGCTGGATCAGGCCTTTGGTCTGAAGAGTCTGGTCACCGAGGGTGACAAATAACGCCTTGTTGGCGTTTCTTGGAAACAGGCGGTTTGGCGCCGCCCGGATTCCTGATAGAATTCGCGCTTTCGTTACGCCACCGGAAGTTTCATGGAAGCGCTGATCTGGATTGACTGGGTCATCATCGTCCTCATTGCGGTCTCCACGCTGATCAGTCTCAAGCGGGGGTTCGTCAAGGAGGCGTTGTCTCTGGTGACCTGGGTTGCCGCCTTTATTCTCGCCCGGACGTTTCACCCCCAGATGCAATCGCTACTGGAAAGTACGGTGGAAACACCGTTGGTCCGCCTTGTGGCGGCGTTTGCCATCCTGTTTTTCGGCACGCTCATTGTCGGGGCCATCATCAACAACATGATCGGGCATCTCGTTCGGGCGACAGGACTGTCTGCGACCGACCGTGTGCTCGGAATGGGGTTTGGCCTGTTGCGTGGGGTGGTGGTGGTTATTGTTGCCATTGCCTTTACCCGATACACCCCGTTGTCCCAGGATACCTGGTGGCGGGAGTCCATCATGATCAATCATCTCGCAGTCGTTGAAGACTGGTCCCGGCGCACGTTCGGTGATGAATTTGCGCGTTTCCTGGGGCCCGCTAAGAAGCCTGCGGGGCAGTCCGGAACGTCGGATTCCGGTTCGGCCGACGGGAGCGTGGAAGCCGCTTCCGCGTCTGGCTAACATTTCAAGTATCAACACTCGGAGAACATCCTATCCATGTGTGGCATTGTCGGCATCGTCAGTACATCCAACGTCAATCAGTCGCTCTATGATGCACTGACTGTACTTCAGCACCGAGGCCAGGACGCAGCGGGCATTGTTACCTTTCAGGATGATCGTTTCTATCTGCGCAAGGACAACGGACTGGTTCGCGATGTGTTTCATACCCGGCACATGCGCCGGCTGGTGGGGAATGTCGGGATCGGCCACATCCGCTATCCAACCGCGGGCACCTCAAGCTCGGCAGAAGCCCAGCCGTTCTACGTGAACAGCCCTTACGGAATCACGCTTGCCCACAACGGCAATCTGACCAACGCGGATGACCTGGCCCGCGACCTGTTCCGGACGGATCTGCGTCATATCAACACCAATTCGGATTCCGAGGTACTGCTCAATGTGTTTGCCCACGAGCTACAGAAGCTTGGCAAACTGGTGCCCACCAAGGATGAAATCTTCTATGCCGTCAAGGCCGTTCATAAGCGCTGTCGGGGCGCCTATGCCGCGATCGCGATGATTACCGGCTATGGGATCGTCGGTTTCCGTGATCCCAACGGCATCCGTCCGGCCTGTTTCGGGGTGCGCAAAAACGAGGATGGCAGCGAAGAGTATATGATTGCCTCCGAGAGTGTTGCACTCAGTGCTGCCGGTTTCAGGCTCGTGCGCGATATCGCCCCGGGTGAGGCCGTGTACATCGAGACCGACGGCACGTTGTACACCCAGCAGTGTGCGGACGAAGCCCATCTGTACCCGTGTATCTTCGAGCACGTCTACTTTGCCCGTCCGGATTCGATCATCGACAAGGTGTCTGTTTACAAGGCGCGTCTGCGCATGGGTGAGACGCTGGCGGACAAGGTGTTGCGGGAACGTCCGGAGCACGATATCGACGTGGTTATCCCGATTCCGGACACCAGCCGGACTTCAGCGATGCAGATGGCTCATCGGCTCGGGGTTAAATTCCGGGAAGGCTTCATAAAGAACCGGTACATTGGCCGTACGTTTATCATGCCCGGCCAGAAGATGCGCAAGAAGTCCGTGCGCCAGAAACTGAACCCGATCGACCTCGAGTTCCGGGGTAAGAATGTCATGCTGGTGGACGATTCCATCGTGCGTGGCACCACCTGTAAGGAAATTGTGCAGATGGCCCGGGACGCAGGGGCGCGGAACGTCTATTTCGCCTCGGCAGCACCGCCTGTGCGCTACCCGAACGTTTATGGTATCGACATGCCATCGGTGCACGAGCTCATTGCCCACGACCGGACCGTCGAGGAAATCCGGGACCTGATCGGCGCAGACTGGCTGCTGTATCAGGACCTCGACGATCTCATCGCATGCGTTAACGACGTCAATGAATCCATCGAGGGGTGGGAGTGTTCGGTGTTCACCGGAAACTACGTCACCGGCGATGTGGATCAGGCGTATCTGAACAAGCTGGAAGACCTCCGCAAGGATGAAAAGCGAACCCAGCCCGGGATGTCGTCGTCGGATAATGGAATCATAGATCTGCATAATGATGAAGACTGACTGTTTGCCCAAGCTGTCCGTCAGGAGAAACCCATGACCTATCGCAGAGAAGAAACCGTCCAGATTCCCGAATCGGATCTGGAAGGTATGTCCGTGGACACGCTGGCCGTCAGGGCAGGGCAGATCCGGACGGACCAGCTTGAACACAGTGATGCGATCTTCCCGACATCCAGTTTCGTCTATGGAAGTGCAGCGCAGGCGGCAGCGAGGTTCGGCGGGGATGAGCCGGGGAACATCTATTCCCGGTTCACCAACCCGACGGTACAGGCGTTTGAGGGCCGGATTGCGGCGATGGAAGGCGGTGAACGCGCCGTCGCGACGGCGTCTGGGATGGCCGCGATCCTGAGCACCTGTATCGCACTGCTTAAGAGCGGCGACCACGTGGTCTGTTCCCGCGGTGTTTTCGGCACAACCAACGTCCTGTTCCAGAAATACATGGCGCGGTTCGGGGTCGAGACCACGTTTGTGGGCCTGACGGATCTGGATGAGTGGTCAGCCGCCATTCGCCCCGAAACCCGTATGTTGTTCCTGGAGACACCGTCCAACCCGCTCTGCGAAGTGGCGGACCTGGGCGCGCTATCCCGTCTGGCCAAAGCCAGCGATGCCTTCCTGGTCGTGGACAACTGTTTTTGCACGCCCGTTCTTCAACGCCCGCTGGAGCTGGGCGCTGACATTGTCGTTCATTCGGCAACCAAGTACCTTGATGGGCAGGGCCGCTGCGTAGGTGGCGCGGTGGTCGGTCCGCACAAGCTGTTGGAGGAAGTGTATGCCTTCCTTCGATCGGCAGGTCCGACCATGAGTCCTTTCAATGCCTGGGTATTCCAGAAGGGGTTGGAAACGTTACCGATTCGTATGCGTGCCCATTGTGACAATGCGTTAGAGTTGGCGCTGTGGCTGGATCAGAAGGATGCGGTGGAAACCGTGTATTATGCAGGTCTGGAAAGTCACCCGCAGCACGAGCTGGCCAGGGCCCAGCAAAGCGGGTTTGGCGGTGTGCTCTCGTTCTGCCTGAAAGGCGGTCGGGAAGAAGCGTGGCGTTTCATTGACGGCACTCGCATGATATCGATCACTGCCAATCTGGGCGACGTGAAGACCACGGTGACCCATCCGGCTACGACGACGCATGGTCGTTTATCGCCCGAGGACAAGGAGCGCGCAGGCATCACCGAAAACCTGATCCGGTTATCGGTAGGCATTGAAGCGGTCGAAGACCTGAAGACGGATCTCGACCGGGGCTTTGCCGCCCTTCGCGCTTAAAGCAACGGACACGTTAGAGCATTCATGGCCGAAACTGCGAACGCGAAGAAGACACCCCGGGATCTCACCGAGAAACAGCAACGTTTTCGCCGCCTTGTGGGGCAGGGTGCCCGTGAGGGCGCGGTGATTGCGCTGATCGCCCTGACCATCTATCTGGCGATGGCGCTCGTGACCTTCACGCCGGGCGATCCGGGCTGGGCGAGTATTGGTCACGATACCACGGTCCGCAACTATGCGGGCCGGACAGGCGCCTGGCTTGCGAGCCTGCTGATGGATTTCTTCGGTTCAGTCGCTTACCTGTTCCCGATGATGGTGGCCGGATATGCGGTCATGTTGATCCGGCGCCGCAACGATTCCCTGGATCTGCACTGGCCGCTGTTTCTGGTGCGGTTTGGCGGATTTCTCCTGATTCTGCTGTCTGCCACCAGCCTGCTATCGCTGTATTCCGTTTTCGGCCTGACGGTTTCATCCGGCGGTGTGCTGGGCGCGGCCGTTTCCGACGCCATGGTGCGTTTCTTCAATCTCCCGGCAACGACGCTCCTTTTGATCGCGATCTTCCTGTTCGCGCTGACCGTGACCACAGGGTTGTCCTGGTTCTGGCTGATGGATCAGGTCGGCGGACTGACGCTGCGCGTGGGCGAATTCCTCAAAGGCCTCTGGTCTCCGGCAAAGGTCGACAAGACCGGCAATGCCGCTGAACCGGAAGACCGGACTGAAAAGAAAGCGAGGAAGGAGCCGCCGCCCATTGTGAACGATCGGGTTGAGGCCAAGGCCGCAAAGAAGGCCCGTAACAAAACCGATCGGTGGTGGCGCAGAATTCCCGGGTTGAAACGGCGGAAAAATGCACCCGAGAGGCCGGATACTGCCCGACTCGAGCCCGCTGTGGAGGGTATGTCGGCGCGGCCGGCGTCCGAACCGGAGCGGCTGGAGCACTTTACGGCCAGCGACGGCATCGACGACACCATGGTCGATCGGAAGCCGGCTGCCAAACCGACGCCCAAGCCGCAAAAAGCTCCGGATGAAGTGCCCGCGCGGTCCTTCAAGATCTCGCCTTTCAAGAAGGATGAGCCAACGAAACGGGACGCTGGCAAAGGCGAAAAGCAGGGTTCCCTGCTCGCGGACATTGAAAGCCCGATTCCCCCGATTTCGTTACTGGATCCGCCAGAGGAGCATAAGGAGCGTGGCTATTCCGAGGAGTCCCTCGAGCACATGTCCCGGCTGCTTGAGGAAAAACTGGGCGACTTTGGCGTCTCCGTGGAGGTGGTTGAAGTCAATCCGGGGCCGGTGATTACCCGGTTTGAAATCAAGCCGGCGCCCGGTGTGAAGGTCAGCAAGATCTCCAACCTTGCCAAGGATCTGGCCCGGTCCCTGGCAGTGCTCAGCGTTCGCGTGGTCGAGGTGATTCCCGGCAAGTCCGTGGTGGGCATCGAGATACCGAATGAAGAACGGGAGATGGTACGTCTGTCCGAGGTGCTCGGCGCGCGGGTCTTCACGGAGAGTTCTTCGCCGCTGACCCTGGCGCTGGGCAACGACATCGGCGGTAACCCTATGGTGGCCAACCTGTCAAAGATGCCACACCTGCTGGTAGCCGGTACGACAGGCTCCGGTAAGTCCGTCGGGGTGAATGCGATGCTGTTGAGTATGCTGCTCAAGGCATCGCCAGAAGAAGTGCGCTTCATCATGGTCGATCCCAAGATGCTCGAGCTGAGCATCTACGATGGCATACCCCATCTGCTGGCGCCGGTCGTTACCGACATGAAGGAGGCCGCTAACGCGCTCCGTTGGTGTGTGGCCGAGATGGAGCGACGCTACAAGCTGATGGCGAAGCTCGGCGTTCGTAACCTTGCCGGCTTCAACCGGAAGGTCAAAGATGCCCGGGCCGCAGGAGAGCCGATCCTGGATCCCCTGTGGCAGCCGGATGAGTATCTCGATAACGAAGCACAGCACCACCCCGAACTGGAAACCTTGCCCTTTATTGTTGTGGTGATCGACGAGTTTGCCGACATGATGATGATCGTCGGTAAGAAGGTCGAAGAGCTGATCGCCCGGATTGCCCAGAAAGCACGGGCCGCAGGTATTCACCTGATACTGGCGACCCAGCGCCCGTCCGTGGATGTCATTACCGGTTTGATCAAGGCCAATATACCGACCCGGATTTCCTTCCAGGTGTCCTCGAAAATTGACTCCCGGACAGTGCTGGATCAGGGCGGTGCGGAGCAGTTGCTGGGGCATGGGGACATGTTGTATCTGCCGCCGGGCTCCGGTCTGCCCGTTCGGGTGCACGGTGCATTTGTGGATGACGATGAGGTGCATCGCGTGGTCAGCGCGTGGAAGGAACGGGGCGAGCCCGAATACGTCGATGACGTGCTGACCGGTGCGGAGGGCGAAAAGCTGCCCGGGGTTCCCAGCCTCAGCGAGGGTGGGGGCGACAGCGAAGGGGATTCCCTTTACGACGAGGCAGTCGCCTTTGTGACCGAGGGCCGGCGGGTGTCGATCTCATCGGTCCAGCGTAAATTCAAGATTGGCTACAACCGAGCTGCGAACCTGGTGGAAGCCATGGAAGCGTCCGGTGTGGTGAGTGCGGCGGGCCATAACGGGGCCCGGGAAGTGCTGGCACCACCACCGCCAAGAGACTAGGAGCGGAACTGAATGACGTGTTCCCCGATGAAGTGTGTATTGGTCCTGATAGCGGGCCTGATGCTTAGTGTTCCCGCTTTTGCCGACGGTGACTCCACTGCGGTCGAGGTAAATGGACCGAAGGCGGCCAGCGAGTTGGCTGACATTCTGGGAGGCTATGAGTCCTACCAGGCGGATTTCATTCAGGTGGTTGTGAATGAAAAGGGCAACCAGGTCCAGGAAACGAACGGCAAGCTGAAGGCCAAAAGACCCGGTCTGTTTTATTGGGAAACCAGCAAACCACTCTCCCAATACATCGTCAGCGACGGCAAGACGGTCCAGGTCTACGACCCCGACCTTGAGCAGGTGACCATCCAGAAACTCGACGGACGGGTCCAGTCCACACCGGCACTGTTGCTGAGTGGGCAGGTGGATAACCTGGACGAAACCTACCAGGTAAGCGAACGCAGGCTCGGGGAGCATACCCGGGAGTTCACCCTGGAACCCCGTAGCCCGGATTCACTGTTTACATCGCTGCGCCTGAGCTTCTTCAAGGGAGAACTGCAGGAAATGCGGATGCGCGACTCGCTCTCGCAACTGAGCATCCTGAGCTTCGACCATATCCGTTTGAATGACACCATTGATGCCGGAGCTTTCACGTTGGATTATCCGGATGGCGTGGATGTCATCCGGGAAGGGAGCTGATGCAGGAGAATCTCTTCAGCCAGGAGACAGGCTTCCAGCCCCTGGCAGCCAGGATGCGCCCCGAAACCCTGGATGATTACGTCGGGCAGACCCACCTGGTGGGGCCGGGGAAGCCCCTCCGCCGAGCGGTCGAACAGGGGCAGCTCCATTCGATGATTCTTTGGGGCCCCCCGGGTGTGGGAAAGACGACCTTTGCCCGCCTGCTGGCGAATGTCGGTGACCTGGCATTTGAAACCGTGTCGGCCGTGCTCAGTGGCGTCAAGGACATTCGTGCCGTGGTGGAGCGGGCGCGAAATCGCAAACAGTCGGAAGGCCGGGACACCCTGCTGTTCGTCGATGAGGTCCACCGCTTTAACAAAAGCCAGCAGGATGCCTTCCTCCCACACATCGAAGATGGGACGTTTATCTTCGTCGGGGCCACCACGGAAAACCCGTCTTTTGAGCTCAACAGCGCCTTGCTGTCCCGGACCCGTGTCTACGTGCTGAAAAACCTGGAGGCGGCCGAGGTTCGTGGCCTGCTGCAGCGCGCCCTTGAGTCCGGTCAGGGATTTGCGGGACGACTCTCCGTGCCGGACCGGGTTCTTGAGCTTATGGCCGCGGCCTCCGGCGGCGATGCCCGCCGCGCGTTGAACATCCTGGAAGTGGCCGCCGATCTTGCCGAACCCGATGCCGAAGGCCGGGATACGGTAACGGAAGCTGTGCTTGAACAGGTGATGCAAACCAGCCTGCGCCGCTTTGACAAGGGCGGAGACGTGTTTTATGACCAGATTTCTGCGCTCCACAAATCGGTGCGCGGATCCGATCCTGATGGCTCCCTGTATTGGCTGTGCCGGATGCTGGACGGTGGCTGCGACCCGCTTTACGTCGCCCGGCGACTGGTTCGGATTGCCAGTGAAGACATTGGTAACGCCGATCCCAGGGCCCTCAGAATTGCCATGGACGCCTGGGATTGTCAGGAGCGGCTGGGTTCGCCCGAGGGCGAACTGGCACTGGCCCAGGCGGTGACCTACCTGGCGATGGCGCCGAAAAGCAATGCGGTCTACAAGGCGTTCAACCAGTGCATGGCAGATATCCGGCAGGATCCGGACCTCGAGGTTCCGGTTCACCTGAGAAACGCACCGACCAAACTGCTGGCATCCATGGGGCATGGCGCATCCTACCGCTATGCCCATGACGAGCCGGACGCCTTCGCGGCGGGCGAATCCTATCTGCCGGAAGCCATCCACGAACGCCGCTATTACCAGCCGGTTCAGCGTGGTCTGGAAATCAAACTCGCCGAAAAACGCCAGCGCCTGGAAGCCCTGAATGCCCAGAGTCCTAACAAACGGTATTCATGAGGGTCGACGGTGGCCAGCGCCGTTTGTGCGGGTATAATGGCGAGTCATTCAACCCACTTCGAAAACCGGAAAAACCAGGACTACCATGCTCGATCCCAAACGCGTCCGTAACCAGACCGAAGAGATTGCCCGCCGGCTGGCCATCAAGAATTTCGAATTCGACGTTGCCGCCTTCGAGCAACTGGAAGAGCGCCGGCGTGCGCTTCAGGTGCGCACCGAAACGTTACAGAGCGAGCAGAACAAACGGTCCAAATCCATCGGTAAGGCCAAAGCTGCCGGCGAAGACATCCAGCCCCTCCTGGAGGAAGTCGAAAGCCTGAAGGCGCAGCGGTCGGAAGCCGAAGAATCCCTCCGTGACCTGCAAGAGGAGCTGAACGGGTTTCTGTCCGGTATTCCGAACCTGCCGGATGAAGACGTACCCGCCGGCGAAAGCGAGGACGACAACGTCGAGATCCGGACTTGGGGCGAGCCCCGTGCCTTCGATTTCGAGCCCAGGGATCATGTCTCGCTGGGTGAGGCGCTGAACGGCCTGGATTTTGAAACGGCTACCCGACTGGCCCATTCCCGGTTTGCGGTGATGCGCGGTGGTATCGCCAGGCTGCATCGGGCACTGGCCCAGTTCATGCTCGATCTGCATACCGAGGAGCATGGTTACCTGGAGGCTTACGTTCCCTACCTGGTGAATGCAGAAACTCTCTATGGCACGGGGCAGTTGCCCAAATTCGAGGAAGATCTGTTCAAGACCGAAGGGGAGCATCCGCTGTACCTGATTCCCACGGCCGAGGTGCCCGCCACCAACCTGGTGTCCGACAGCATACTCAGTGCTGAAGAACTGCCACTGAGAATGGTCTGCCACACGCCGTGTTTCCGCAGCGAGGCCGGTTCCTACGGGCGCGATACCCGCGGTATGATCCGGCAGCACCAGTTCGACAAGGTCGAACTGGTGCACGTGGTGCGCCCGGAAGATTCCGATGCCGCACTCGAGACACTCACCGGTCACGCGGAGAAGGTATTGCAGCGACTGGAGCTTCCATACCGGGTGGTCACTCTCTGCGGTGGTGACATGGGTTTCTCTGCGGCAAAAACCTACGATCTGGAAGTCTGGTTGCCGGGCCAGAACAAATACCGGGAAATCTCCTCCTGCTCCAATACCCGTGATTTTCAGGCGCGTCGCATGCAGGCCCGGTGGCGGAATCCGGAAACCGGGAAGCCGGAACCGGTTCACACCCTTAATGGCTCCGGGCTAGCGGTCGGAAGGGCGCTCATTGCTGTCATGGAAAACTATCAGCAGGCCGACGGCAGCATCGTGGTTCCCGAAGCACTGAAGCCCTATATGGGCGGGCTTGAAACGATCCAATGACGGAGCGTCCCGCGTCAGTTTCCGGGCCGGGCGTTGCAGCCCGGCCAGGACCGGTTCGCAACAGGACCAATCCGGTTACCCGGAATCCGAATAACTCGGAGGGTGAGGTGGCGCTTGTCGGTGCCGGCCCGGGCGATCCGGAGTTACTGACGCTCAAGGCATGGCGTCTGATCACGTCCGCGGAAGTGGTGCTCTATGACCGGCTGGTCTCACCCGCGATTCTGGCGCTTATCCCGGATACCGCCGAAAAGGTCCACGTGGGTAAACAGCGTTCCAACCATACGTTGCCGCAGGAGCAGATCAACCAGAGGCTGGTGGACCTGGCCCGACAGGGCAAAAAGGTTGTGCGTCTGAAGGGCGGGGATCCTTTTATTTTCGGCCGGGGCGGTGAAGAAATCGAAACCCTCGCGGCGGCGGGCGTGAGGTTCCAGGTGGTACCGGGCATCACCGCTGCCTCCGGGTGTGCCGCTTACGCCGGCATTCCTCTGACGCACCGTGACTATGCGCAGTCGGTCCGGTTTATTACCGGTCATCTGAAAAATGACACCTGCGATCTGCCATGGACCGATTTCGTCCAGAACAACCAGACGCTGGTGTTCTATATGGGGCTGGTTGGCCTCCCGGTCATCGCCAGACAGTTGGTCAGGCACGGGATGTCTCCGGACATGCCCGTCGCTCTGATTTCAAAAGGCACAACGCCGGAGCAGCATGTGGTTACCGCCACGCTGGACACCATTGTTGCCCGGGTGGATGCAGAGCATATCCGGCCGCCAACACTGATTGTCATTGGTGAGGTGGTGAATCTGCGTGCAAAACTCGACTGGGTCGGTGGCCTGCCCGGCGGTGCGCCACAACCGGCCACCTGAACATCACGAAAAAGGGGAACCTGCCGGTTTCCCTTTTTTTGCTTGATCAGGCCAACTCAGGCGGTCCGCTTTGGCAGCACGTCCTTGAGTTTGTCCCGCATTTCCCGAATGGCTTTCTCCGTGGTCGGCCAGTCAATGCAGGCGTCGGTAATCGAAACACCGTATTTCAGGTCTTCGAGCTTTTCCGGAATCGACTGGTTGCCCCAGTTGATGTTGCTCTCTACCATCAGACCCTGTATCGACTGATTGCCCTCAAGAATCTGATGGGTGATATCCTGCATGACCAACGGCTGGATTCCCGGATCCTTGTTTGAATTGGCGTGACTGCAGTCGACCATGATGGACTTTCTCAGCCCCGCCTTTTCCAGTGCCTGTTCGCACAGGGCAACACTGACGGAATCGTAATTCGGCTTCCCGCCACCGCCGCGCAATACCGCGTGGCCGTAGTTGTTGCCCTTGGTGCGGATAATCGCTACCTGGCCTTTCTGGTCAATGCCCAGAAAACTGTGCGGATGCGACACGGATTTCATGGCGTTAACGGCAACGTCAAGACTGCCGTCGGTCCCATTTTTGAACCCGATGGCCATGGACAGGCCACTGCTCATTTCCCGGTGGGTCTGTGATTCGGTGGTACGGGCACCGATGGCGGACCAGGCGATCGTGTCCTGGAGGTACTGCGGGGAGATCGGATCCAGTGCCTCGGTGGCAGCCGGAAGCCCCATTTCATTGATGTCCAGCAGCAGTCGACGGCCGATGTGCAGGCCCTGCTCGATGTCGAAGGTATCGTTCAGGTGAGGATCGTTGATCAGGCCCTTCCAGCCCACGGTGGTGCGGGGTTTTTCAAAATACACCCGCATCACGATCAGCAGGGTGTCGCTGACCTCATCGGCCAGTGCCTTCAGGCGTTTGGCGTAATCCCGTGCTGCGTCGACATCGTGGATGGAGCAAGGGCCAACCACAACGAACAGACGGTGGTCTTTACCGTCCATGATGTCGTAAATTGCCTGACGACTGCTGGCAACTGTCTCGGCTGCCTGGTCTGAAAGTGGCATTTCCGATTTCAGCGCTTCCGGTGTAATGAGCGTCTCCGTGCTGGCCACATTCAGATCTTCTAGTTTCTTACCCGACATGTTGTTCTGTTTCCCCGGTTCTGGTCGATATATCCCTTCGAGAATTGAGTCCGGAAACCGGTTATTTCGAGGAATACTGATTAACGGCACAAACCGTCGGAGTCGGTTGCGATAAACCCCGACGAGTTGGTTATACTGCGTTATTTACAGGGCCTTTTCAACGCTTCCGGGCTACGGGGATTGGATGTCAGAACCACGCAAGAAATCGGGTACCGCAACGTTGGGGGCAGGGCTCTCCAGCAGCATTGATGCGGTCCTGGCAGGCATCCGCGTTCCGGACCTGCCTTACCCTCCCGGTAAACTCTCGGAGGAGGACGTCAGCGACTGGCGTCCATTGATGTCGTCCTGCTGGGTAGAGCAGCGGGACGAACGGGTGACCCATGTGATTCGTTCGGTGAATCTTGACTGGTCGGTCCGGCAAGTGAACGCGGCCTACATCGCAGACCGGATCATGGATCTCTTCCTCAAGACAAGCGGGCTCCATCCGGAACTCAGCCGCAGGATTGCCCGTCTGCGGTTTTACCTCGCCTGGCGAATGAACCTGGAGGGGGCTCGTGCCTTTGACCCGGATCTGGTCAAGTGGCTCGATGGCCTTCAGGAGTGGCGTGGTTGGAGCAACACCGGCGGCCGATCCGGAAAAGCGTTGCTGGATCAGCTTCAGTCACTGATTGTGGCCGTTTCCGGCACCTTCGAGGATGGAGGGACCGATGCGCTGAAGCGCTTTTGCGAGGACTGGACAGCGGACGCCCGCAAACGGGAAGCCCAGGTTGGAAAGCTGTCCCAGCGGTTATTGGAGACCGAGCAGGGCGCGTCGAGGCAGCGCTGTGCGGATCAGGTCGCAAGAGCACTGCTTGGGCGGGCGCTGCAGAATCGTCGTCTGCCGGATCCGGTTGCCCGCTTCCTGCGGGGCGAGTGGTATCGGCTGCTCAAACAGGCGGCCTGGTCTTCGGGTGTCGACAGCGAAGAGCTACGTCACGGCAGCAAATTACTGGAGTGGCTGGTATGGGCCGGCGATCCGGCGCTCTCGGACAAGGACCGGAATCGTCTTTATCAGGTCGGGGAACAGCTTGGTGATCGGGTTGCCGAGGTCTGGCAGCGGATAATGTCGGAATCCTTGCCATCCGGTGCTCTCGATGGCATCGAGTCAGTGCTGGTCGCACGTCTGAGGGGTGAGTCGGTGGATCTTGTCGATCCCCTGGCCACGCCGGCGCCGCTGACCTGGCAATCCGGTTGGCTCAGCATCACGAAGCCGAGCCCGGAAGAGCTGAGCCAGCTTGCGGATCGCTGGTTTGTGAGTGGTGAGGGCCAGAAACAGGAACGGCGTTATTTTTTCGCGTTCCTTGAGGAGTCCGGGGAGGTTCTCTGGACCAATGGCGCAGGCGTCAAACTCGGGGTTCAGGACTGGATGCAATTCAAGGAGGAAATGGATAACGATTTCCTCCGTCCTCTGCCTGAACTGACGGCGTTCGGGCAGGTTCTCAAGGACACGGTGTCAGTGCTGGCAAACGTCTGCGAGAAGCAGCGTAAGCAGCGCGAACGGGCCGCTCAGGAAGCCCGGGCGCGGGCCGAAACGCTGAGGGTGCAGCGGGAGGCCGAAGCCGAGCAGCGCCGGGCTCGCGAGGCCGAGCGTGAAGCGGAACTTGAGCGTCAGCGGCAGGAGACTGAGCAGAAGCGTCTTGCCGATGAGGAAGCAGAGCGCCAAAGAGTGCTTCGTGAACGGACGCTATTGGCAGAAAAACAGGTTTCGAGTATCAAGCTCGGCGGGTGGATCACCGTCCGGACACATCCGGACCAGGACCCGCAGCGCCTCAAGCTGGCGGTGCGAATCAATGCATCCCGAAAGCTGGTATTTGTCGATCGACTGGGCCTCAATCGCCAGGAATTCCTGGAATCCGACCTGGTAAAGGGCATCCTGGAAGACCGGGTTCGGATCCTCGGCAGCAATGCCGAGTTCGACGACACCCTGACCCGTGTGGTCGGACGAATACGAGTGGGTAAAAACTGAAGGAATAACAATAATGACAGATTTTGACTACCAGTTCGGCCGGAACCAGGACGTTCCCGACGATCACGATAACCGGTCGGATTATCGGCTGACAGCCCGGGCCAGAGCAGTTCTTGAGCTGGAGGCTGTAATGCCGGAAGAGGGCGACGAGGATGGCGACGGCCGTCAGCTGACCTGCAACATCCGGGATATCTCCGCCAGCGGGCTCTGTCTGTCCGTTTCGGAGCCGGTATCCATTGGTGCGCTGCTGCCCGTCACGGTGACCCTGTCGAGTGTTGGAGAGCCGTTCAGGTTGACGGTGGAGGTGATTTGGTGCCGCCCGAACGATGGCGCATTTCTGGTTGGCATGCACATCCTGGAGTCGGACGAAACCGCTTATGTCGAGTGGGTGGATGCCGTCGCGAAGGCGATGGCGGAGCAATAAAAAAGCCGGCGTCAATGACACCGGCTTCTGGGAAACGGGGCCGGATTACTCTTCCAGTTCACCCATGCCGGTAATATTGAAGCCGGCATCAACGTACATGATCTCCCCGGTAATACCACTGGCTAGGTCCGACGACAGGAACGCCGCTGCATTACCCACCTCTTCGGTGGTCACGTTCCGCCGAAGCGGTGCCCGTCTGGCGTTCTCTGCCAGCATACGACGGAAGCTTGCAATGCCCGAGGCTGCGAGCGTCTTGATCGGGCCTGCTGAGATTCCGTTTACCCGGATGCCTTCCTTGCCGAGGCTCGCGGCCATATACCGAACGTTCGCTTCAAGGGACGCCTTGGCAAGACCCATCACGTTGTAGTTCTGAAGAACCCGTTCCGCGCCCAGGTAACTCAGGGTCAGCAGAGACGAATTCTCGTGCATCATCTTCCGGGCGCCCTTGGCCAGGGCGACAAAACTGTATGAGCTGATGTCATGGGCAATGCGGAAACCGTCACGGGTCGTGACATCGACATAGTTGCCGTTCAGCTCATTGGCCGGTGCGAAACCAACGGCGTGGATGATGATATCGATGTTGTCCCAGTGCTTGTTCAGCTCGGTAAAGACGTTTTCGATTTCTTCGTCGCTGGCCACGTCGCAGGGGAAGGTCAGCTTGCTGCCCCATTGGTCGGCGAATTTTTCTACCCGGGACTGGAGCTTTTCATTCTGATAGGTGAAGGCCATTTCCGCGCCTTCACGGGCGAAAGATTCGGCGATGCCGTAGGCAATCGAGTGTTTACTGGCAACGCCCACAATCAGCGCTTTCTTGCCACTCAGCATTCCCATGGGTGATTCTCCCTGTGTTCCTGATTTTCGAGCATTATCCTCAACTGGTCTGCCAAGGGTAACGCTCAATTGGTCGTAGTTGCTTCGCGTGGGGCCTGATAGAAGAACGCAGCGTTCAACAACTCCCGGGTATAGCGCTGTTTGGGTGCCGTGAAGATGTCGACGGCATCTCCGTATTCGACCACCTTGCCGTGTTGCAACACCAGAAGTTTGTGACTCAGTGCCCGCACGACCGCCAGGTCGTGGCTGATAAAAATATAGCTTAGTCCATAACGGGTCTGGATATCCCGAAGCAGTTCGATTACCTGCTTCTGCACGGTTCGATCCAGGGCCGACGTCGGTTCGTCGAGGATAATGAGATCGGGTTGGAGAACCAGCGCGCGGGCAATGGCGATCCGCTGGCGCTGCCCCCCCGAAAATTCGTGCGGGTACCGATGCCTGGCTTCCGGGTCCAGCCCGACATCGGCCAGGGCCCGGATCACTTTCTCGTCATGCTGATCGGCATTCGCGGAATCATGGATTTCCAATCCCTCGCGCACGATGTCCGCGATGGACATTCTGGGGCTGAGGCTGCCGAAAGGATCCTGAAACACGATCTGGATACGTCGGCGGAACGGCCGGAACGCCTTTTGATTGAGCCCCGACAGTTCGTGGCCATCCAGCTGGAACTGGCCCGTGCTGGCTGTGAGTTTCAGGAGGGCGTGGCCGATGGTGGTCTTACCGCTGCCACTTTCCCCAACGATACCCAGAGTCTGGCCCTTGTGGAGCTGGAAGGTCGCGTCCTGGACCGCGTGGAATTCCTTGAGGACCTTGCCAAGAAGGGACTTTTTGAGTGTAAAACGCACGTTCAGTTCGTGCACGTTCAGGAGGTGATCCTGATGGGGTTCGTATGCCGGCGGTGCCTCCGGTGGTTCGGCATCCAGAAGCTTCCGCGTATAGGGATGCTCGGGCTGCTCGAACAGACGCTGGGTATCCGCCTGTTCAACGACCGAACCATGCTCCATGACCACCACATGGTCGGCATAGCGCCGGACGATGCTGAGGTCGTGCGTGATGAGCAGAATCGCCATTCCAAGCTTTTTCTGAAGACCGGTCAGCAGCTCCAGCACCTGCTTCTGCACCGTGACATCCAACGCCGTGGTCGGTTCGTCCGCAATCAGCAGGTCTGGCTCGTTGGCCAGGGCCATGGCGATCATTACCCGTTGCTTCTGGCCGCCGGATAACTGGTGAGGGTAGCTGGCCAGGCGCGATTCGGGATTCGGAATGCCGACCAGGTCAAGCAGTTCAATGGTGCGCTTGCGAGCCTGGTTTCCCCGCAGGCCCTTGTGCAGTGCAAGGGCTTCACCAATCTGCTTTTCAACGGAATGGAGCGGGTTCAGCGATGTCATCGGCTCCTGGAAAATCATGCTGATTTCCCTTCCACGAATCTGCCTGAGTCGTTTGGGCGGCGCCTTCAACAGGTTCTCACCGCGAAACCGGATCTGGCCCGAGGGGTAACTGGCGTGGCGCTCGTCGAGCAGTCTCAGGATGGACAGGGCAGAGATGGATTTGCCTGAACCACTTTCGCCAACCAGGGCGACGGTTTCTCCCGGAGAAACGTGGAACGACAGAGACCGGACCACCGGTTCTGCCTCATCGAAGGCGATGGAGAGCTCGTCGATATCCAACAGGTTGCTCATATCAGCTCTTCCTTGGATCGAAGGCGTCTCTCACGGCTTCACCGGTGAACACGAGAAGGGTGAGCATGAGTGAGAGGGACACAAACGCGGAGATGCCCAACCAGGGCGCCTGAAGATTGGCCTTGCCCTGGGCGATCAATTCCCCGAGTGAGGGCGATCCGGGTGGCAGCCCGAAGCCCAGGAAGTCGAGCGACGTCAGGCCGGTAATGGCGCCGGTGAGTATGAAGGGCAGGAAGGTGAGGGTTGCCACCATGGCATTGGGCAGAATATGACGGAACATGATTTTGCCGTTGTCCAGCCCGAGCGCCCTGGCGGCTTTGACGTATTCAAAGTTGCGGGCCCGGAGAAACTCGGCCCGAACCACATCGACAAGCCCCATCCAGCTGAACAGCAACATGATGCCCAGCAACCACCAGAAGTTCGGTTCCACGATGCTGGAGAGGATAATCAGCAGGTAAAGCACCGGCAGCCCCGACCACACCTCGATGAACCTCTGGCCGAGCAAGTCCACCTTGCCACCGTAATACCCCTGCAGGGCTCCTGCGGCGACGCCAACAATACAGCTGGCGAAGGTGAGTGTAAGCCCGAAAATCACAGACAGTCGGAAGCCGTAAATGACACGCGCAGCCACATCCCGACCCTGGTCATCGGTACCCAGCCAGTTGACGGCGCTGGGCGGTGCAGGCGAGGGGACATCCAGGTCGTAGTTGATCGTGTCGTAGCTGAAACGGATCGGCGGCCAGACCATCCAGCCATGGGCCTTGATCTCATTGTCAATGAATGGATCCCGGTAATCCGCCTCGGTGGGCAGGAAGCCGCCGAAGGTTTCCTCCGACACGGTCTGGAATACCGGGAAATAAAGCTGGTCCTTGTATGACAGGACCAGGGGCTTGTCGTTGGCAATCAACTCGGCACAGAGGGACAGGCCAAACAGCACGAGAAAGATCCAGAGTGACCAGTAACCGCGCCGGTTGTTCCTGAAATTTCGAAGCCGGCGTTGCTGGATCGGGCTGAGCGTCGCCATGGTCAGGCGCCCTCCCGGCTTTCAAAATCGATACGCGGATCCACCAGCACGTAGGTTATGTCGCTCACCAGTTTAAGAATCAGGCCCATGAGCGTAAATATGTAGAGGGTTCCAAAGATTACCGGATAGTCCCGGTTCAGCGCCGCCTCGAACCCGAGCAGCCCCAGGCCATCCAGGGAGAAGATCACTTCGATCAGCAGCGACCCGGTGAAAAACAGGGTGACCAGTACGCCCGGCATGCTGGCGATCACGATCAGCATGGCATTGCGGAAGACATGACCATACAACACCCGCTTGTCGTCGAGCCCCTTGGCTCTGGCCGTCACGACGTATTGCTTGCTGATCTCGTCCAGGAAGGAATTCTTGGTCAGCAGCGTCAGGGTGGCAAAACCACCGATGACGTTGGCGGTGACCGGCAGGGCGATGTGCCAGAAATAGTCCGCGATCTTCTGGTACCAGCTCAGTTGATCGAAGTTGTCCGACGTTAGCCCCCGCAGCGGAAACCAGTCGAAGTAGGTGCCCCCCGCGAAGAGTACGATGAGCAGGAACGCGAACAGGAAGCCCGGTATGGCGTAACCGACCACAATGACGGAGCTGGTCCACACATCGAAACGCGAACCGTCGTAGACCGCTTTGCGGACACCCAGCGGGATGGAGACCAGGTAAATGATCAGCGTTGACCAGAGCCCGAGGGAAATGGAGACCGGCATTTTGTCGAGGATCAGGTCGATGACGCTTTTCTCGCGGAAGAAGGAGTCGCCAAAATCGAACGTGGCGTAGTTCTTCAGCATCTGCAGGAATCGCTCCGGAGCCGGCTTGTCGAACCCGTACATCACCCGAATTTCCTGCAATAACTCATCCGGAATGCCCCGGGACCCGCGGGTATCCCCACTGGCGGTGGCCACTTCGCCGCCGGAACCGCCACCGGCAGCACGGGCCAGGGCGTTGCCACCATGGCCTTCCATCTCGGCGATCAGCTGTTCCACGGGGCCGCCGGGCGCGGCTTGCACAATCACGAAGTTGAGCAGCATGATCCCGATCAGCGTCGGGATGATCAGTGCCAGCCGTCTGAGGATGTAGATGCCCATGTCGGAGAGGATTCCTTCTATGACTGCCTGGATCCAGCGGGCCGGTTAATCAGGGCTTTATCCACCAGTTGTTGAGGTCAAAGCCGTTCTTGGGCGTAACCTTCGGGCGCTCGAGTTTGTTCCAGTAAGCGACCCGGTCGCTGGTCAGGTGCCATTGCGGAATCACGTAGTACCCATGCAACAGAACCCGATCCAGGGCCCGGACCCGGTAGACCAGTTCTTGCCGGCTGGGTGCCTGGATAATCATATCCACCAGTTTGTCGACCACCGGATTGTTCACGCCCATGTAGTTGCGTGAGCCGGTCACGTTCGCGTTGAAAGAATACCAGTACTCCCGCTGCTCGTTGCCGGGGGAGTCGGATTCGGGGATGGTCTGGACAATCATGTCGAAGTCGAAATTGCGGACCCGCTGGACATACTGGTTGCTGTCCACGACCCGCAGGCTCATATCAATACCGAGCCGCGCCAGGTTCTTCTTGAATGGAAGCACTACCCGCTCGAAACTCTTCTGGAACAGCAGCATTTCGAACGCCAGCGGTTCTCCGGTTTCCTTGTTGACCATCTTGCCATCCTTGATGGCATAACCGGCAGAGCGCAGCAGTTCCAGGGCCTTTCGGAGATTCTGCCTCAGACCCTGCGGACCGTCCGTAGAGGGCGGCGTGTATTCCTGTGTGAAAACTTCGTCCGGCAGCTGCTTGCGGAAGGGCTCCAGGATTTCCAGTTCCCGCCCCGTGGGCAGGCCACTCGATGCCAGTTCACTGTTCTCGAAATAGCTGTCTGTGCGGGTGTACTGGTCGTAAAACAGGTTTTCGTTGGCCCACTCGAAGTCAAAGGCATAGGCGAGGGCGCGACGAACCATGGGATCACTGAACACCGAACGGCGGGTATTGAACGCGAAACCCTGCATTCCGGCAGGGCGGTGGTGTTCGATGGATTCCTTGACGATCGAGCCGTTGTCGAACTTCGGGCCGGTGTAGGCGGTCGCCCAGTTTTTGGCCGAGGATTCCAGCCGGAAATCGAAGTTGCCCGCCTTGAAGGCCTCAAGCGCTACGTTGTCGTCCGAGTAGTAGTCGTAACGGATATGGTCGAAGTTGAAGCGCCCCTTGCGGACACCCAGGTCTTTGGCCCAGTAATCCTTGACGCGTTCATACGTGATCGAGCGGCCCGCTTCGAAGTCGGAGATGCGGTAGGGCCCGCTCCCGACCGGCGGTGTCAGCCCGTTCTTGCCGAATTCGCGGTCTTTCCAGTAGTGCGCCGGAAGGATCGGCATCTGACCGAGGATCAGGGGGAGTTCCCGGTTGGTGGATTCCTTGAAATCGAAACGGATCCGCCTCGGGCCCTCAACAACAACATCGGCGACATCCGCATAGTAGTTCCGGTAGAACGGGTGGCCTTTGTTCACCAGAGTCTCGAATGTGAATTTTACGTCCTCGGCGGTGATGGGCTGACCATCCTGGAACCGGGCCTCCTTTCGCAGATTGAACACCACATAGCTGCGGTCTTCCGGCGTTTCAACGGATTCGGCAATCAGGCCGTACTCGGAGAAGGGCTCGTCGGCCGAGGATTCCAGAAGGGTATCGTACAGATAGGTGGTGATACCGGCAGCTGCGATCCCCTTGATGTCGAACGGGTTGAACGAATCATAACCGTTGGCGTAGACGGACAGTTTCAGCGTTCCGCCTTTGGGGGCATCGGGATTGACGTAGTCGAAGTGCGAAAAGCCCTTGGGATACTTCGGTTCGCCGTGCATGGCGATACCGTGCTGCGGCGTAACGGTATCGGTGCCCGTGGCTGCCTGGGATGACGTGGTGGGCAGGGCCAGTGCGCCCAGCAGGGCCGTGAAAAATAAGGCTTTCCGTGTTCTTGTCATAGGTTGTTTACGGACTGTTACGAATGTCCACGTAGAGTACCAGACTTTGCCCGGGTTGGAGATAACGGGAGGTGTTAAGGTCGTTCCAGCTTGCGATGTCGCGCACGTTTACCGAAAAGCGACTGGCGATCGCAGACAGGGAGTCGCCCTTACGCACCCGATATCCGACCTTCCGCACCATCGATTTTCCGCGTGCCGAGTTGGACGCCACCATGGTGGATGGCTGGGCCGTTTTTGACCAGATGACCAGTTTCTTGCCCGGTATCAGCGGATCACCCGGTGCCATACCATTCCATGCTGCCACTTCGCGCACCGACACCCGGTGTTCCCGGGCGATGCCCCAGAAGGTATCCCCCGGGCGGACGGTGTAGCGTACCTTGTTGCCCGAACGCTTGCGGTCCTGTTTCCGCTCCAGCCGCTGGGCCGCACTGAGCGCATAGGCATCCGAACCCTTGGTGGCGGAGGGGATCAGCAGCCGCTGGCCAATACGGATCAGGTCTGAATTCAGCTTGTTGACCTGCTGAATCACGCTCGGTGTGGTGTTGAATTTATGGGCAATGGTGATCAGGCTGTCGCCGGACTGCACATTATAGTTCTTCCACGAAACTCTCTTGCTGATCGGGAAGTTGGCCAGTGCCTGGCGGAAGGTGTCGGCATTTTCCCGGGGCACAAGGAGACGATGCGGCCCGTCCGGGTTGGTTGCCCAGCGGTTATAGGACGGGTTAAGGAGATATATTTCCTCGATATCCACGTTGGCGAGCTTGGCTGCCTGCGCCAGGTCCAGTTGAGATCCGGTTTTGACCACCTCGAAATAAGGCTCGTCCTTCACCGGTGGAAGGGTGATGCCATAGGCCGCCGGATCGTCAAAGATTTTGGCGAGGGCGATCAGTTTGGGCACGTAATGGCGGGTCTCCCGGGGCAGTGACAGCGACCAGAAATCGGTTGGCCGGTTGGCATTCTTATTCCGGCGGATCGCACTTGATACGGTGCCGCCGCCGCTATTGTAGGCGGCAAGTGCCAGGGTGTAATTGCCGTCGAACCGTTCTGACAGGCGCTCCAGATAGGTCAGCGCAGCATCGGTCGCAGAAATGATGTCGCGGCGATCATCGTGCCACCAGCTCTGGGTCAGCCCGAAGTATTTGCCGGTGGAGGGAATGAACTGCCAGAGGCCGGCGGCCCGGCCATGGGAATAGGCGAACGGATCGAATGCGCTTTCCACAACCGGCAGAAGGGCGAATTCTGCGGGCAAACCTCGTTTGTCAGTCTCTGACAGGATGTAGTAGAGGTAACGACTGCCGCGGTCGACCACCCGATTGATGTAGCCCGGGTGACTGGAATACCACCGTAGCTGGTCTTCAACCCGCTTGTTATCGACATCGTGATTCAGCGCGAACCCTTTACGAAGATGGCTCCAGAGGTCGTGGGTCTGTTGACTTTTGGTTGGCTTCTGGACTTCTGGCTGGTCGAGCTTTTCCCGGGCCTCCCGGGCAGCGGCCTGGAGTTCGGGTGAGATGGCGTCGTCGAGCGGGCTGTCGGCGCTGTTCTCTTCGCCATCGTCGCTTTGCACGGCCTCCTTGAGGTCCTCGTCTCCGGTTGCGACCGTTACCTGCTCGGAGTCGAGCGGATCCCGGGAAGCTGTGAGCAGATTGCTGCAACCGGCAGTCAATGTACTGGCAATCAGGAGGATGGAGACTCGGTTGACCAACATAATGAATGTCCGGAGCAGTGCATCATGGCCGGATCGAAAATCCGGCCGTTTGAAAGGGTTAGCGTCACAAAGTTGCAACGATTCTATGAGAGCCCCGTTCGGGGGGTCAAGAAACGGCTCGTTACGGTGACGAAAGGGAATGTTACGGGATTAGAAATGATCCTTGCCGTGACGGATCGCAGCGAATATCGCGTTGTCCGAGTCGGCGGCCAGACCATGCTTGGCACAGTAGCTGCGCGCGACGTCGACAACAGCCGGGTCGTCCCAGCGGAGAAAGGGGTTCAGACGCTTCTCGTTGCCGAGGACTGAAGGAACCGTGGGCCGGCCCTCGTCGCGAGCCTGGAGGCACTCCTTCTCGAAATCCGCGAGGGCGGCGTCGTCTGGCAGCCAGCTCCGGGCAAATTTCAGGTTTGCCAGCGTATACTCGTGGGCACAATAAACCGCGGTCTTTTCCGGCAGTGAGCGCAGCGTCTGGAGGGACTGACGCATCTGTCCGGGCGACCCTTCAAACAGGCGGCCGCAACCACAGACAAACAGGGTGTCGCCACAGAAGAGGACCGGTCGCCCAGCGACGTTGTTATCCGTAAAGTAGGCGATGTGGTCGAGTGTGTGACCCGGAACCCCGAGCACCTGGAACGTGAGGCCTTCCCAGACGACTTCATCCCCGGGGTGCACCTGGCTGGTGCTGTTCTTGAACGGAGACTCGGCCGGCCCGACGACACGGCAGTCCGGATGGGCCTTCAGAAGGTCCGCAATACCGCCCACATGATCCGGGTGGTGGTGCGTCACCAGAATGGTATCCAGTACCAGGCTGTTCTGGGCCAGGTGTGACTCGACCGGTGCTGACTGGCCCGGATCGACCACAAGGGCCCGGCCGTTGCCGGTGTCTGCAAGACACCAGATATAGTTGTCACTGAAAGCCGGAATCGCGGTGATCGTCAGCATAAAACCCCACATGTGTTAGCAATATCTGCCTGCTATCATAGAGCATTAAACGATGGCTCCCAACCGTACCAACCCCAAGGGACCGTCCGTCGCTGCAAGAGGGCACGCTTTGATCCAGTCGGGCACTGTTGACTACCGGGAACGTCAGGAGAACTTCGAAAGGTGGTTCCAGACACCGCTGGGGAGAGCGTTGCTGGCGGATCAGCGGCGATTCTGTGACTACGAACTCGGCGGTTCTACAGGAGCCCGGCAACTGCACTTGGCCGTGAGCCACCGTTTGCCTCTGGCGACCGGTACCGACTTCGTGCAGAAAATCGTGACCACACCCCGCTGGTCACCTCAAACACCCGAAGGTGTGGTCGTGTGTGACGCTGACGAGCTGCCGTTTCCATCAGACTCGATGGATCTGGTCATTCTTCACCACGCCGCGGACTTTTCCCCGTATCCGCACCAGGTACTGCGCGAAGCGGCCCGGGTGCTCAGGGGCGAGGGCACCATGCTGTTGATTGGTTTCAATCCCGTCAGTCTCTGGGGCATCCGCAAACTGGTGTCCCGTCAGCACCTGGGACCCTGGGGCGGTCGATTTCTGTTACGGGGCCGGATGGAGGACTGGCTACACCTTCTGGGCTTTGCCGTTCAGGGCTCGGTCACCCGTTTCCTTCGATTGCCGATCCAGCGAAGTGGGCGTCGGCCCTTCCGGCAGATGGATGCGCGGCTTTCCGGCAATCGGTTCCTGCCAGTCGGTGCCTATTACTGTATCCTTGCGAAAAAGCGGGTCTATGGGCGCTTGCCACGCAAGCCGGTATGGCGCAAGAGCTCGGTGATTTCGCTGCCCGGAACGGGAACCGTTGGTGCTTCCCGCGGCTATCAACAGGAGGGGGTGTCGATCGGCATCCCGCAAGAACAGGAGTAGGAATGTCTGGAAAGGTGATTCTGTATACCGACGGTGCCTGCAAGGGCAACCCGGGCCCGGGAGGATGGGGCGTCGTGTTACGTTACGGTGATGCGGTCAAGACCCTGTATGGTGGTGAATTGCAGACCACCAATAACCGAATGGAGTTGATGGCCGCGATACGTGGGCTGGAAGCGCTCAAACGGTCCTGCACGGTCGACCTTTATACAGATTCCCAGTACGTTCGCAAAGGCATCACGGAGTGGTTGTCGGGCTGGAAACGCAATGGCTGGAAAACAGCCGCAAAGAAGCCCGTCAAGAACGATGATCTCTGGCGGGAGCTGGATTCTGAAACCGCCCGGCATACCGTGAAATGGCACTGGGTGAAGGGACACGCGGGCATTCCCGATAACGAACTCGCGGACGAGCTGGCCAATCGCGGCGTCGAAGAGCTTTCCGAAGCCTGACTGACTACTCTCCGGAAGGAAAAGCATGAGACAGATTGTACTGGATACGGAAACCACGGGCATCGATCCCAACGATGGTCACCGGATTATTGAAATTGGCTGTGTCGAAGTGGTTGAGCGGGAGCTGACCGGGCGTAATTATCACGTTTATATCAATCCCGAGCGGGAAGTTGAAGCCGAAGCCATCACGGTGCACGGCATTACCAACGAGTTCCTGGCCGACAAACCCGTTTTTGCCGACATCGCCGATGAGTTTTTCGAGTTCATCAAGGGCGCGGAGCTGGTGATTCATAACGCCGCGTTCGATATCGGCTTCATGGACGCGGAGTTCGCCCGTCTCAAGCCGGTTCGGAAGACCGCAGATCACTGCGGTGTGGTGGATTCCCTCGCCATCGCCCGGGCCAAGCATCCCGGGCAGAAGAACAGTCTGGACGCGCTTTGCAAACGCTACGGTGTGGATAACAGCAATCGTGAGCTTCACGGCGCATTGCTGGACGCCGAGATTCTGGCGGATGTCTATCTGTTGATGACCGGCGGTCAGACCGCGCTGTCTCTCGATTCCGGTTCTTCCGACGGTGGCGCTGCCGGCGGCATTCGCCGCTTGTCCGCCGACCGGCCCCGGCTCTCCGTCGTGGCCGCGTCCGAGGAAGAGGCCACAGCCCACGACGAGTTCCTGTCCATGCTCGACAAACAGAGCGGACAAAGCCTCTGGCGCAAACTGCAGGGCCCGGAATGAGAACTGCGTCAGCCTGTACCAAATGTTACATTCTGCCTTTCTTGAGCAACTTGAGTTTTGTGTTATAAGTAATGATAAGTTCGCGCTTTTTTTGTGAACTTTATACGGGCAGGCGAGGGTGCCAGCCGATAACAAAAAGTCCGGTGCCGATGCGCCCGGTCAAGTCTCAGGCTAGGAATGCGGTAGTCTCCGCGAATTAAACAGGAAGCGTTTATGGTGCAATCGTCTCTGGCGACGAAATCGCAGTCGTTTGATCTGGTCAAGGGTGAAATTGAACAGACCATCAAACAGGCAGAATCCAGCCTTGAGCGCTTTCAGGAAAATCGCGAGAGTGGTGAAGATCTCCAGAACTGTGTTGATTACCTGAACCAGTTGCGGGGCATCTTCATTCTGGTCGAGCTTCGTGGCGGCATCCTGCTTTGCCAGGAAGCTGTCGCCATGGCCAACGACGTTCCGGTCGGCGCCAACGATGACAAGAACGTTCTGCTGACGACCCTCAACAGCGCGCTGTTTATCCTGCGCCGTTACGTCGAGTACTACCATCGGGAACGGGAGGATCATCCGGAACTCCTGTTGCCGGTGATCAATGATCTCCGCGAGGCCCGTCGCGAAAAACCCTACCCCGAATCCTGCTTCTTCGAGATTGATGTCAAGGAACGGCCGGATTTCTGTTCTGGCATTCGCCTGCCGGAATTCGAGGGAAGTGATGAGGATTACGAGATTCTGGCCCGGCGGATGCGCCTGACCTTCCAGGTCGCTTTGCTGGGGGTTCTCAAGGAGCGTAACGATGTCGTGAACAAACGCCTGCTCGGGCGGTCGGCCCGGGGGCTCGCGCGGCTGTGCCAGGGCGCTCCTATGGGGCAGATGTGGTGCCTGCTGGCGACGGTGGCGGATACCATGCTGGATCGGGCGATGGTGTTCAACAAGGCCCGCAAGCGGATGCTGATGCGTATCGAACGGTACGCCCGCGAAGTGGTGTATGTCGGAAAGGTTGCCACAGCCAAGGACGCTCCGGATTCCCTGATCCGGGACCTCGTCTACCTGCTGTACCGGAGCGGTTCCGGTAACCCGGAGGTTACCAACGTACTTTCCGCGTTCAAGTTGACGCCGGCCGAGTTTCCCGACTCGATGCTTGAAGCGCATGCCCGCCGACTCTATGGTCCGGGCAGCGATGTTCTAAAATCTTTGTCGGACGCCTTACAGGATGAGCTGAACCAGCTGAAGGACAAGCTCGACATCATCGAGCGGGGCATTGAGCCCGACCTTGCGGAATTGTCGTCGATTGCCGACGCGCTCGAACGCCTGGCCAGTATCCTCGTCATGCTAGATCTCCAGAAACTGGCGTCCATTTCCCGTGAGGAGGCCGGCAAACTGCGGGATTGGGAAAAGGACAACCGTCTCCCGGATGATGAGGAACTGTACCGCCTGGCCGATTCCGTGCTGGGCGTCGAAGACGCGGTCATGCAGATCGTCACTCGGGGTATAACCTCCGAGACAGATGCGCTGGCGGGCAGCCAGCGTCGCCGCGAGGAATCCGTGTATCTCCGCGAAGCGTTGTTTGTGGTAGCGGACGAAGCCCGCAGTGCCTTGACGCTCGCAAAGCGGGCCATTACCGCGTTTATCGAATCCGATTATGACAAACTCCATCTGGCCAACCTTCCGGTCACGCTCCACAGCATCTGGGGTGGGCTGCAGATGGTTGATGATCCGGGTGCGGCAGACGTACTGGCGCGGGTGGCAGCGTCCATCCAGGATCGCCTGCTGGATGCCCGGGAGGCGCCCTCGAATCAGGTACTTGAGGCTTTGGCGGATGCGCTGACGTCACTTGAGTATTACATCGAGAGCATCGGCAACCGCGAGGATCGGAATCCGGATCTGCTGAAACTGGCGGAGTCCTCGCTGGACGACGTCGGGTTGTAACGTTATGTCCTATGATCTCGCCGCCATCGTACTGATCGTCATCGGTGCGGTTCTGGTGATTGCGAGTCTGATCTTTTTTCTGCGTCCACGCTGGCTGCTTGGCTGGCTCAAGGGTATGGCCGTCTTCGGCGCCCTCATTCTGGGCATCTACACACTTTCAATTGCGGTAAGTCTTACCGGTTATCAATCGCTTGAGGGGATGCAGACCGTCGCGTCGATTTCCACGACGCGGCAGGGCGATCAATTATGGCGGGTGACCGTCGAGCGGAAGAATCAGGCGCCGATCACCGAGGCTGTCCATGGAGACCAGTGGCAGATGGATGCGCGTATCCTTCGCTTCTCCGGCCCGATACGCTGGCTCGGTATTGCGCCCGGGTATCGCCTGGAACGACTGAGCGGACGTTATACGTCGTTGGAGCAGGAGCGAACCGATCCCCGAACCGTCATCGGATTGAGTGGAGGACGATGGCCGGATCTCTGGGCACTGGACCGACAGTTCAATCTTCCCTTTATTGAAGGGGTATACGGTAACGCCACGTTCATGCCGATGCGTGACGGCGCGATCTTCGACGTCAGGCTCTCCTCGTCGGGGCTTGTTGCCGTACCGGTAAATCCCCAGGCGAGGCAAGCGGTCGAGCAGTGGGGCGGCCAATAGGCCCAGTTATGGACACAAAAAAACCTGCGCGAACGCAGGTTTTTTTCGGGAAGCCGTTTTCGGGCTCAGCCCATGTTGAACAGCTCGCCCAACTTGGTTGCGAGCATCATGTCGCCTTCCGCGCGGAGCTGACCGGCCATAAAGGCCTGCATGCCATCGGTCTCACCGGAAACGATGCCCTGAAGGGTATCGGAATTCATGATCAGAGTGACGGACGGATCGTCGTTGGCACCCTCGTGCAGCTTGCAGGAACCGTCGTTGATCACCAGGTGATAGGTGCTATCGTCTTCGATGTCGAACTGGAACACCAGGTCCAGGCCTTGAGCCGCGTCTGCGTTGAAATTCTGTTCGAGTTTTTCAAATACCTGAGCTACAGACATTGGTTTACCCTTTTCGATGGTTGTCTTGTCATGGCGACGGCTTGAGTTCCCTGGCTTGGTAACGAGCCTGTACGAACGCCTGGGCAGAGCCGACTTCGCTATCCGACTTTATGGTTAGTGCCCGTAGCTGTCAAGCTCGATCGAACGCTTGTTTAAATTTTTTTGCTCTGCTTATCAGTGCGAATTCGGTAGGTTACACTCTCGACTTCGCATCAACACCTGGAGAAACAATTTTGGAATTCCTGACTGAGTATGGGCTTTTCCTGGCCAAGGTTGTCACCTTTGTGGTGGCGGCCATCGTGATTATCAGCATCATTGTCTCCTCAGCCCAGAAGGATAAGGACGATCACGAGGGGGAGGGCGAACTCAGGATCCGTAAACTGAACGAGAAATACCGCAAGCTCAAAGAATCCATTCAGGCCCGGTTGATGAGCGAGCAGGAACGTAAGGCATTCCTGAAATCGCAAAAGAAACAGAAAAAGGCGGAGAAAAAGGCCGAAAAAGCCAGGCAGAAGGATCAGCCGGAAGCCGAGCCAACCACGGCAAGGGTGTACGTGCTCGATTTTGACGGGGATATCAAGGCGAGCGATACCGATCAGCTCCGGCGGTCGATTTCCGCCGTACTGAGCGTTGCCGACCCGGACCAGGACGAGGTGGTCATTCGCCTGGAAAGTGGCGGCGGGCTGGTTCATTCCTATGGTCTGGCTGCGGCGCAACTGGACCGCATACGGAGCAAGGGCGTTCGCCTGACCGCCTGTGTGGACAAGGTGGCCGCAAGCGGCGGCTACATGATGGCGTGTGTCGCTGATCGGATTGTCGCCTCACCCTTCGCGATTCTTGGCTCCATCGGGGTGGTGGCCCAGCTTCCGAACTTCCATCGATTCCTGAAAAAGAACCATGTCGATTTTGAGGTGCTCACCGCCGGGGAACACAAGCGTACTCTGACCGTGTTTGGCGAAAACACCGAGAAAGGCCGGCAGAAATTTCTCGAAGATCTGGAGGACACTCACGGTCTGTTCAAGGAGTATGTCAGTGAGCGCCGTCCGAGCGTTGATATGGACGAAGTCGCGAACGGTGATATCTGGTTCGGCCGTCGTGCGCTCGCCGTCAATCTGATCGACGAGATCAAGACCTCCGACGAATATCTGATTGAAGCCTGTGACCGGGCCGACGTAGTGTCGGTAACATTCCAGCGTAAACGGAGCCTCCCGGAAAAACTGGGGCTGGCGACCAGTGTCGCTCTGGAAAACACCGTTTGGCGCGTGTTGAGCGCCTTTCGTAATCAGAAAATCCAGTAACTGATTAATACGGGGCACAATGATGACAACCAATACCGAATTCCAGGCCTGGCGCGTGGAAGAGAAGGATGGAGAGTACGTCGGGCAGGAGCAGACACTGAAGGTATCGGATCTTCCAGAAGGCGAGGTTCTGATCCGGGTGCACCATTCATCCCTGAACTACAAGGATGCATTGTCTGCGTCCGGAAACAAGGGTGTAACCCGCTCCTATCCTCACACGCCGGGGATTGATGCGGCTGGTGAGGTTGTCGAGTCGGCAACCGGTGAGCCTGCCGTGGGCAGTCAGGTGATTGTGACCGGCTATGACCTCGGCATGAATACCGATGGCGGCTTTGGAGAATATATCCGCGTACCAGCCTCCTGGTGCGTCCCCATGCCGGATGGCTGGAATACCCGCACGGCGATGATCTACGGTACCGCCGGTCTTACAGCCGGGTTGTGTGTCCAGAAACTGCTGCAGATGGGGGCTCGTCCGGAGCAGGGGCAAGTGGCCGTCAGCGGTGCCAGTGGCGCTGTGGGCAGTGTGGCGGTGGAGCTGCTGTCCAGCCTCGGCTTTGAAGTGGTGGCCATCAGCGGCAAAGCTGATCACGCCGCGGCGCTCAAGGACCTGGGCGCCAAGGATGTCCAGGGCCGGGAGATTCTGGAAGAGCAGAAGAAGCCGCTTCTCAAACCGGTGTTTGCCAATGCCGTCGATACCGTCGGGGGTGCTCCGTTGGCAGAATTGCTGAAGCAGATCCAGCCCGGTGGGTCTGTGTCGATCTGCGGGCTGGTTGCCGGTCCTCAACTGCCCACGACGGTGCTGCCGTTCATTCTGCGAGGCGTTAACCTGCTGGGTGTGGATTCGGTGGAAATTCCGCTTTCCGAGAAACAGTCAGTGTGGAAGAAATTCTCCGGCGAGTGGGCTTGCCCGAAGGCAGAAGCGTCCGCAAGGGACATCGGGCGTGCGGAGCTTGATGACGCGCTGAAGGCGTTTCTCAAAGGCGCGTCTGCAGGGAAAATCGTTCTGGACCACGCCAAATAATCACAGGCCAGGTTTCAGGGCAGAAAAAAGAGAGGCCACATGGGCCTCTCTTTTTTTTTGAGTCTATTGTGTGGACGGCGCTCAGGAGGCCCGTCTGCGGAAGAGCGGAAGATCCGTATCCGTAGCCGCCTGGTAGGACTGGCTGAAGAAGTTCAGGCAGTCCTGGCCTTTGGCAGCGTCCTTGTCGGGCCGGAGCGCATAGGCATCGAACCCGCAGCGTTTCATGAACTGGAGTTGGTCCAGCAGAACGTCGCCGATGGCCCGCAGTTCATTACGGTAGGCATAGCGCTCCCGGAGCAGTCTCGCAATGCTGTAGCCGCGACCATCACTGAACTTCGGAAAGTTCACGGCGACCACGGGCAGTTCATTCGCCCGCTCCCCGAGGTGTTCCGGCTCCTGGTGGCTGTCGAACCAAACGCCGATATCGTCTCGGCCGGCAAAATGTTCGTGGCCCGCGAGCCAGAGATCCACCGGAATCAGGCAGGGCCCGTTCGGGAGGGCCAGGGATTCGCCATCTTCCGGTCGGGCGACGACGGTCCAGTTGTCCTGCCGGATGGTGCCATCGGCTGAAATTACGTTAGGCATAAACCCGCTCCTTGAATGGATTCATTCCAATTCGCTGATAGGTGTCCAGGAAGGTTTCCTCCTCGGTGCGCTTTTCGACGTAGACGTCGATAAGCCGCGCGATCACGTCCGGCATATCCTCGCGGGCGAATGAGGGCCCCAGGATTTTTCCGATTCTCGCATTGTGGTGGGAATCGCCTCCCAGGCTGATCTGATAGAACTCTTCACCTTTCTTGTCGACACCCAGCACGCCGATGTTCCCGACATGGTGGTGGCCACAGGCATTCATGCAGCCGGAGATATTGAGATCGATCTTGCCCAGATCGTACAGATAATCGAGATCGTCGAAGCGACGCTGGATCGCTTCGGCAACAGGAATCGATTTGGCGTTCGCCAGGGCGCAGTAATCGCCTCCGGGACAGCAAATAACATCGGTCAGGGTGTTCAGGTTAGCCGTGGCAAAGCCCAGCGGACGGAGTTTTTCCCATAACTCGAACAATCGGTCCTGACGGACGTCGGCCAGCACCACGTTTTGTTCGTGGGTCGCCCGGGCTTCACCGAAGCTGTATTCGTCTGCCAGATCCGCGATCTGTTCGAGCTGGCGATCGCTGACGTCGCCCGGTGGTACACCGGTTTTCTTGAGTGACAGTGTGACGATGGCATAACCCGGCTTTTTATGCTGATCGACGTTGTGGGTCACCCACTGGTCGAACTCGCGATTGGTGAACCGCTGCTCTGCAAGCTGGTCAGATGCATTCTCCAGGGACTGATAGGACGGCTCGGTAAAGTATTGCTGGAAATGGGCGACAGCCTCCGGCGTCAGTCGGGTTGGGGAGTCCTTGATGTGGGCCCATTCGGCTTCAACCTTTTCGGCAAACCCTTCCGGTGTCAGTGCCTTGACCAGGATCTTGATTCTGGCCTTGAACTTGTTGTCCCGACGGCCATAGCGGTTATACACACGCAGGATGGCCTCGAGGTACGTCAGGAGGTCCAGTTCGGGGAGGAATTCCCGAATGACCGGCCCAACCATCGGGGTGCGGCCCAGTCCGCCGCCAACGTGAACCCTGAAACCCAGGTCTCCGGCATCATTCCGGACCATCTGAAGGCCGATATCATGCACCTGGATGGCCGCCCGATCGGTCTTTTCCGACGCGTTTACCGCGACCTTGAATTTCCGGGGCAGGAATGCGAATTCGGGGTGGAAGGTGGACCACTGCCGGATGATCTCGCAGTAGGGACGCGGATCCGCGACCTCATCGTCCTGTACCCCGGAAAACGGATCCGTGGTGGTGTTGCGAATGCAGTTGCCGCTGGTCTGGTTGGCGTGCATTTCCACATCGGCGAGTTCCGCCAGAATATCGGGCACGTCCTCAAGGCGGGGCCAGTTCAACTGAATGTTGGTCCGGGTCGTGAAATGGGCGTAGCCCTTGTCGTAGTCCCGTGTGATCCGGGCCAGACGACGCAGTTGCTCAGAGCGCAACATCCCATACGGGACACAGATTCGAAGCATGGGGGCCAGACGCTGGACGTACAGGCCGTTCTGCAAGCGCAGCGGGAGGAACTCGTCTTCCTCGAGCTCCCCGTTAAGGGCCCGGCGAGTCTGGTCGCGAAATTGCGCCACTCGTTCGCGAGCCAGCTGACGGTCGTGTTCGTCGTATACGTACATAGGTGGAACGTCCTGCCTTTTGCTTTCCTGCCCGCGCGTAACGCCTGGAGGGCGGTACATGATCGGGTTGCTTATATCAGGAACGCAGGATATCACCGGCTTTTTATTTCCAAAATGATTATTTCAAAATATGTTTATCGACTGAGGTGATAAGGAGAGGCGTCCCGCGCTGGACGGATGTCAATTTCCTGCTTTACTGAGAGTGAGGCCGGAAATTCGGGCCTCCGGCGTTTTGAAAACCCGGGCAGGGGAGAAAGAACGATGAAAAAAAGTGCACACAATGACAGTCAGGCGGATGCGGTCGCGGCCGTATTGCTGATCGTGTTGGCCGTCGCGTTTGCGGTCGTCTGGGTGTCCGGCCAGTAATCGGGATTCAGGCTAGTGTCCGGCCAGTACCGCCTGGACAATCAGAACCAGAACCAGAACAAATCCCGCTGTGAAGATCACCCCGCCAATTATGTAGGGCCAGGGGCTGTGGCTCGAGAAATCTTCCTCGCGGCGCCTGGAGGACTGAACCCCCAGGGCTCCCGCAAGGACGCTTTGCAAAACCTTCAGAACGCCCGGCGATCGGGTATTGGGCGCTTTTTCGCCGCTGTTACGGTTCGCCGGATCGCTCATGGTCGTCTACTCCATTTCTATTCCGCCGGATCGTACGCGAGACTGGGCATCAGCCAGCGTTCTGCTTCGGCCCGGGACATGCCTTTACGCTCAGCATAGTCCTCAACCTGATCGACGCCAATTTTGCCCACGGCAAAATATTTCGATTCCGGGTGGGCGAAATACCAGCCGGACACCGCAGCGGTCGGGAACATGGCAAAGTGTTCCGTCAGTTCGATGCCCGTTTCATCAGTGGCCTTGAGCAATTCAAAGAGTGTGGCCTTCTCTGTGTGGTCAGGGCAGGCGGGATACCCGGGAGCGGGCCGGATGCCACGGTAGCGCTCCTTGATCAGGTCATCATTGCCAAGGGTTTCGTCATTGGCATAACCCCAGAATTCCTTGCGAACCCGCTCGTGCATCCGTTCTGCAAAGGCCTCGGCCAGCCGGTCGGCCAGGGCCTTGACCATAATTGCGTTGTAGTCGTCGTGCTTGTCCTTGAATTCGAGCGAGAATTCTTCAGCCCCGATACCGGTGGTAACGGCAAAACCGCCGACGTAGTCCGCTTTGCCGGTGTCTTCCGGCGCAACAAAGTCTGACAGTGCCATCATCGGCTTACCCGGTGCTTTTTCGTCCTGTTGGCGCAGGTGGTGCAGGGTAGTCAGCTCAGTCTTCCGGGACTCATCGGTATAGACGACAATGTCGTCGCCCCGACGACTGGCCGGCCAGAAGCCGATCACGCCGCGGGCAGTCACGCGTTTCTCGTCAATCATGCGGCGAAGGATTTTCTGGGCGTCGTCAAACAGGTTTCGCGCGGCTTCGCCCCGTTTGGGGTCGTCAAAGATCGCCGGGTATTTGCCGGAGATGTCCCAGGAGATGAAGAACGGCGTCCAGTCGATGTAATCCACCAGTTCATTCAGGTCATAGTCATCGAACACCCGGATTCCGGTAAACGTGGGCGCGGGGGGCTGGTAGGTGTCAAAATCCACCTTTGGTGCCCGATCCCTCGCTTCTTTGAGCGATACCAGTTTGGTCCGGTCGCCACGGTTCTTGCGACGTTCGCGAATCTCGTCGTATTCGGTGCGGGCGGCCTCGACAAAGGACGGCTTGGCCGTCTTGCTGAGTAGCTGGGACGCAACGTTCACGCAACGGGACGCATCGGAGACGTACAACGCGATATCGTTCTTGTACTGCGGTTCGATCTTCACCGCCGTGTGGGCCTTGGAGGTAGTTGCGCCACCGATCATCAGGGGGATCTGGAAGTCCAGTCGCTGCATTTCACGGGCAACGTGGACCATCTCATCCAGCGATGGAGTGATCAGGCCGCTCAGGCCGATGATGTCGACGTTTTCTTTCCGGGCGGTCTCCAGGATCTTGTCGCACGGCACCATGACCCCGAGATCAATGACTTCGTAGTTGTTGCACTGCAATACCACGCCAACGATGTTCTTGCCGATGTCATGGACATCGCCTTTCACCGTCGCCATCAGGATCTTGCCCTTGGCCTGCTGGTCTTCGGTCTTTTCAGCTTCGATGTACGGAATCAGGTAAGCGACGGCCTGCTTCATGACCCGCGCACTTTTGACGACCTGGGGCAGGAACATCTTGCCGTCGCCGAAGAGGTCACCGACCACGTTCATGCCGGCCATCAGGGGACCTTCGATCACTTCGATCGGATGCTCTGCCCGCTGACGGCAGGCTTCTGTGTCTTCAATAATGAACGAAGTTATACCTTTGACCAGGGCGTGTTCCAGGCGCTTTTCCACGGGCCATTCCCGCCAGGCAAGATCTTCCTCCTGGGTTTTTCCGCCCTTGCCCTTGAACTTCTCGGCGGCCTCGAGCAGGCGGTCGGTGGCATCATCCCGACGGTTCAGGACGACGTCCTCAACCAGCTCTTTAAGGTCCGGTTCGATTTCATCGTAAATCACCAGCTGGCCGGGATTGACGATGCCCATATTCATGCCGGCCTTGATCGCGTGGTACAGGAAAACCGAATGAATGGCCTCACGGACGGCATCGTTGCCGCGGAAGGAGAAAGACACGTTGCTGACCCCGCCCGAGATGGAGGCAGCGGGCAGGTTCTTCCGGATCCAGCGGGTGGCTTCGATGAAGTCCACCGCGTAGTTGTTATGCTCCTCGATACCGGTCGCAATCGCGAAAATATTGGGGTCGAAGATGATATCGGCCGGATTGAAACCGATGCCGGTGAGCACATCATAGGAGCGTTTGCAGATCTGGGTCTTGCGCTCGAACGTGTCGGCCTGGCCATCTTCGTCGAAGGCCATGACCACCACTGCGGCGCCATACCGCATGCAATCCCTGGCTCGCTTGATGAATTCCTCTTCGCCTTCCTTGAGACTGATGGAATTCACTACGGCTTTGCCCTGGATGCAGCGCAGCCCGGCTTCAATAACCTCCCACTTGGAGGAGTCGATCATGATGGGAACGCGGGAAATATCCGGTTCTGAGGCCACCAGGTTCAGGAAGGTCACCATGACCTCCTTCGAATCCAGCATGCCCTCATCCATGTTGATATCGATGATCTGGGCACCGTTTTCCACCTGGTCCCGGGCAACGCTCAGTGCCTCTTCGTACTGCTCTTCCTTGATCAGGCGCAGGAAACGTTTCGAACCGGTCACGTTAGTCCGTTCGCCGACGTTGATGAACAGGGTGTTCTCGTCGCCGGTGAAAGGTTCAAGACCAGCCAGGCGCAGAGCCTTCGGGCGTTCTGGAATCTGCCGGGGTGGATACTTTGCGACCGCTTTTGCGACAGCTTCGATGTGATCCGGGCGGGAGCCACAACAGCCGCCGATGATGTTCAGGAAACCGTCCCGGGCGAATCCTTCAATGATCTCGGCCATTTCCTCGGGCGTCTGGTCGTATTCCCCGAACTCGTTGGGCAAACCCGCGTTCGGATGTGCGGATACGTAGGTTTCCGCCTTCGTGGACAGTTCCTCGATATAAGGCCGCAGGGCGTCGGCACCGAGGGCACAGTTGAGCCCCACGGAGATCGGTTTGGCGTGGGCGACCGAATTCCAGAACGCCTCAGTGGTCTGGCCGGAGAGCGTCCGGCCGGAGGCGTCGGTAATGGTGCCGGAGATCATGATCGGCAGTTCGACACCGTTATCCTCGAAATATTGCTGGGTGGCGTAGATCGCCGCCTTGGCGTTCAGCGTGTCGAAAATCGTTTCGATGAGAATGAGATCGGCGCCGCCCTCGACAAGACCGGAGACGGCCTCGTAATAGTTGTCGACCAGCGTCTGGAAATCGACATTCCGGTATCCCGGATTATTGACGTCCGGTGAAATGGAGGCGGTGCGGGACGTAGGCCCGACCGCGCCCGCGACGAACCGTGGCTTGTCCGGATTGCGGGCGGTAAATTCGTCGGCAATGTCCCGGGCAAGACGCGCCGAGGCAACGTTCAGCTCGTGGGCCAGTTCTTCGAGACCGTAGTCTGCCTGGGACAGACGGGTGGAGTTGAAGGTGTTGGTCTCGATGATGTCCGCGCCGGCATCCAGGTACTCAGCGTGAATATTGCGGAGAAGGGCGGGCTGGGTCAGGTTGAGCAGATCGTTGTTACCCTGCACCTCCTTCTCGTAATCCTTGAAGCGATCTCCCCGGAACGCCGATTCATCCAGCTTCTGGTTCTGGATCATGGTGCCCATGCCACCATCAAGAATCACAATGCGTTCTTTGAGGGCCTTTTGCAGCTGCGCCAGTCGGGTTGTGCGATCGCTCATAGGGGAATCATCCGGAAAACGTGAATATCGTCTAAATTCAGTAAGTGGCGCGGGATCATAGCAAAAATGCAACAGTCCGTCTTAGTCCCAGTGGTCATATTGGTGTGTCGGGAATCACGCTACGCCTGTTCATGATGTACGTGGAAGTCATTACCACTCAAATGCCCGACTATTTTACTTGGTCTTTCATGTTTCGGTGAACTCTCTTAAAATAGAGATCAAATTTCCAGACGGGTAGGAAACATGGCTTTGGTGACTGTGACCGATTCTGCGAGGGACTATCTCGCACAACTCATTGAAAAGCAGGATGTGGAAGGCATGGGCGTCCGGATCTTCGTGACCCAGCCCGGTACACGGAATGCGGAAACCTGCCTGGCGTACTGCCCGCCGAATGAAGTGGTCCCGACGGATGAGCAGCTCGACCTAGAGAAGTTCACCCTTTACCTGGATCACAACTCTGTTCCGTTCCTTGAAGAAGCCTATGTGGATTACTCCAAGGATCAGATGGGCGGACAGCTGACGATCAAGGCGCCGAACGCCAAGGTACCCAAGATCGACGACGACGCACCGCTGCCGGATCGCGTCAACTACATCCTCGCATCCGAGATCAATCCCAATCTTGCCGCCCACGGCGGTGAGGTGTCTCTCGTCGAGATTGTGGATGAGTCTGTGGCTGTCCTGAGGTTTGGCGGTGGGTGCCAGGGTTGTTCCGCCGTCAGTCTCACGCTCAAGCAGGGCGTGGAATCCACTCTGAAGGAACGGGTACCCGAAATCTCGGCGGTCCGGGATGTCACGGACCACTCCTACACCGAGAACGCTTACTACCAGTGATCGTTTCCTGTTATCGGTACTGATCGCCGTCAAACCGGCACTGCGCGCACTTCCTGGAAGGCTGTGCCGGTTTGTTTCTTGCCCCTTCCTGCTGCCGCAATTCCGCCCTCCCGCTGGCTTCACGGCCAATGTCGATAAAACGCCGCTGCTTCATTATGGGTCACATAAATTGACACGACAGGCGATTACACTGTCGCCTGACTAATAAAGGCTGAAGGATCCGCGGCATTGACCGCACCGTTTTGACCGGGGTAACTCTTGATTGATCTAGCGCTTCTGTCCGTGCCCGCCATGGCCGCGGTTACCGGCTGGGTGACCAACTGGCTTGCCATCCAGATGTCGTTCTATCCGGTTCGTTTCGTCGGGATTGGTGCGATTGGCTGGCAGGGCGTTATCCCCCGCAAAGCGGAAAAAATGGCCCACATCTGCATCGACCGGACCTTGCAGAAGTTCGGTGATCTCAATGCCGTGTATGAAAAACTCGAACCCCACCAGATTGTCGAGCAGGTTGTTTCCCAGCTGATTCCGCGCGTGGATGAGTACATCGACGAGATCATGTATGAGAATCACCCGGTGCTTTGGGACAATCTGCCGATCTTCCTGAAAAACCGTATCTACCAGTGGGCGAGGGCGGAGCTGCCCTCCCGGATCGAGGAGCTGGTGGAGGATTTCGGTGATGACCTGAGCGACCTCGTGGATCTGAAAGCGCTCCTGAGTCGCGAACTCCAACGGCATCCGGACCTTATGAACCGGATATTCCAGCAGGCCGGGTCGGTTGAGCTTCGGTCAGTGATCAATCTGGGCGCAGTCATTGGCGCTGTGCTGGGTGCATTGATCGTGCCCTTCTGGACACGCTACCCGGAGCCCTGGCTGTTGCCCGTTGCCGGTTTTGCCGTGGGATTCATTACCAACTGGCTGGCGATCAACCTGATCTTTGCCCCGGTGGAGCCCCGCCGCTTTCTGTTCTGGAAAGTTCAGGGTCTGTTCCTGCGACGCCAGTCCGAAATCAGCGATGTCTGGGCCCGACTGGTTGCGGAAGAACTGATTACGGTCGAAAAGGTCGCGGACGCGATGGTCAACGGGGCCCAGGGTGACCGGACCCGCGCGATCATCCAGAAACACCTGCGCCCCTTGCTCGATAACTCACCGGTTCTTAAAACGGTGACCCAGGTGTCCGTCGGAGTCACCGGTTATACCGAGCTGAAAAAGGCGCTCTATCAGAAAGCCGTGGTCGCCTCTGGCGAAGTGTTCTCTGATCCGGCGTTTAACCGGGGGCGGGCGCCCGTCGTTGCGCAGGTGCTGGCGGGCCAGATGAAAGCCCTGGGTCCCGATGAGTTCCAGGGCATACTCCGGCCGGCCTTTCACGAGGAAGAGCTTCAGCTGATGCTGGTGGGAGGTATCTTCGGTGCCGTCGGCGGGCTGATCCAGTTTGTCTGCCTGAACTACCTGGTTTTCTGAAACCCGGTTAAAGGCAGTTGGTCGGTCGTGGCAGACCGGCAATACGACAGGCGGTTTTCGCCGGTGTGCCCGGAAACAGCTGCATCAGGTAGATGCTGTTGCCTTTTTCTTCTCCCATCGACTCTTTTACCGCTTTTACGAACAACCGGTTCGAGGGCGGTGAAACCTCATGTTCCGTATAAAAATCTCGAAGGAACTCGATGATTTCCCAATGATTGTCGGAAAGTTCCAGGCCGTCCTCACGGGCAAGTGCAATGGCAACGTCCGGCGTCCAGGTGTAAGCGTCTTCAAGGAAGCCTTCATTGTTGCGTTCAGGGAGTGTCTGGTCGGTCATAGGTCACCAGCTGATTACCTGTCCTGCCTCGGTGGTCAGTCTTACCATGCCCTCGTAATCGACGGGCACGAAGGTGCTGTCGTCTACCTGAAGGCCGCGGGCCTCGAGATCCGGGCTGAGAGCGTAGATTTGGCCAGATACCGTTGCCAGCCGCCCGGCGGTTGTCGTTGCGAGCACGCCGTTTTCGATCAGCATCAGCGCATCTTCGGGCCCCAGGGCTGTCAGGCACCGTTGAAAACGCGGATGGTCCGGACTCTTGTTCAGGATATGAAGCGTATGAATCGATGCCATCTTGTTTGGACTCACCCTGCAAATACAGTGTGTGTGTATTGGTGGAGCAGGTCGGACCCGACGTCCACCCGCGTAACGCCAGCAATCAGGTCCGCTTCCGCCAGGCCGTAGGCCTCACAATCGCGGCCATCGGCGAGCAACCCCTCGACCCCGAAGATGGGCGCAGCGGACAGATTCTTCTCGACAGACTTCTGCGAAATGCCCTCGGGCGCCTGGCCCTTGCGCAACCAGTTCACCCCGGCGCCAAGGAAAAGCAGGGTCACCGGCTGGTCGAACGCCGCCAGCGAAAAAGCCATGTCCAGCGCCTCCCGTCCGGTCCAGTCTCCGTAGGGTGCGGAATCAATAACGACCAGCGTACTCATGCCCCGGATCCCCCATGGAAATAGATCACCCTCGAGGAGCGCAGGCCAGCCTCGACCCATTCCCCCAGGCCGGCGATAACAAACGGCGCGCGGACATTGTGGGCCGACAGCTCGTAACGCTTTTTCTCAGCCTCATCCACCAGGCCCCTGCGCAGGGCAGAGGCGATGCAGGCGATACCGGGTATGTCATGGGCCTCGAGCAACTGTGACCATTCCCGGGGCCAGTGGGGCTCGTCCGATGGTGGCGAAGAAAGCGCGGAAGCCAGGTGGACACCGTCACCGTACAGGAAAATCCGGTCAATCCGGTGGCCGCTCGCCAGTGCCGCTCTGGCAAAGCCTATAGCCGTTTGAGGGGCCTGGGAGCTGTAAGGGGCCCCGGTAATAACAATCGTGAAGGAGAAGGGTTCAGAGTGCTGCATGGTCATAACCGGTCTGGAATGGCCTCCAGTTTACCGAATGAAAAAGCCCCGGCAAGGCCGGGGCTTTTGATTTACCTGTGTTCCTGCCTGTCGAATCAGTCTTCGCCGCTGAAGGCGGCCAGCAGTTGCAGCAGGCTGATGAACAGGTTGTAGATGGAGACATACAGGCCAATGGTTGCGATCACGTAGTTGCGCTCGCCACCCTTGATGATCTGGCTGGTCTCGAACAGGATCATCACCGATGCGAAGATGGTGAAGCCTGCGGACACCGCCAGGTGCAGGGCAGAGCTCTGCATGAAGAAGGCCAGCAGCATCGCGCCGATCAGGACAAAGGCCCCTGCCGTAAGGAAGCTGGACAGGAAGCTGAAGTCCTTCTTGGTAATCAGCGCTGTCGCCGACAGGCCGACGAACGCGATGGCGGTCAGGGTGAGGGCCTGTGCCACGATCTGGGAAGCACCGGCAGCTACGAAGGCACCGATGATCGGACCCAGCGTGTACCCCATGAACCCGGTCAGGGCGAAGGTAGTAACGATACCCCAGGGGCTGTTTTTCAGCTTGTAAGTTGCGAACAGGAGACCGAAGTACCCGACAAGGGTAATCAGGAAGCCCGGATGGGTTCCGTTCATGTTAAGGAACGCGGTGAGGGCCGAGAAAGCCAGGGTCATGCCGAGTAGCATGTAGGTGTTCCGCAGAACCTTCATCGCGTCCGTGCTGATACCTGTACTCGCACGCTCCGCCTGGGGCGCTGAATACGCACCCTGCTGGTTCTGAACGCCGAATCGTCTGTTTTCCATTGTCATCTCCGTTTAATAACGACTGGATCTTGAGGTCATCATAGTGTCAGTTTCACAACTTTCAATCATTTACGACAGGAAAGTCCTCTCTGGATTCCATTACAAACAGTTAATGTTTTAAATTCGGGTCAGAATTATGCAAGGCGTTGACAGCACATGCAATTCGGGTATCATGCACACCGCTGTCGCAACGACGGCAATGGTTTAAACGGTGGGCTGGCAGAGTGGCTGAATGCAGCGGTCTTGAAAACCGCCGACGGTTAGTAGCCGTCCCGGGGTTCGAATCCCTGGCCCACCGCCATTTTTCTCTTCCTTTCCTGTATTTGTCCTTCCCATATTGAATTCCCGCGCACTCGGGCGCATAAAGATTCTGTGTGCAAACGAATTGCCGGGAGGTCATCGTGAGTAACCAGTCAGATTCCCCAGTCGACGAACGCGGAAATCGCCGTTATGCCGTGTCGGCCAATCGGAGCCGTGCCAGTCATCGGGTTCGTTATGTCGAAACCGGGGGCGCCGCGGTGGATGTAGAGGAGTGCACCTTCTGCCAGGCCATGCCGTCTCTGGATGGCGCGGAAGATGAGTGTCGCGGTGAGTCCGGGGGTAAGTCGGCCCCTGAGGCCGTGCCCCCGGAAAAGGCCTGAGAAAACGCCGGGGGTCAGAGATCCCGGTCCGGGTAGGTGGAGTTCTTGCGCTCGTCCGCCCGATCCTGTCGTGCCGCCAGTGCTTCCGGCGTATTGTCAGGCGCGTGCCATCCCTGGAGATTCTCCTCAATCAGCTTCACCAGAGCGTCAATGTGCCCCCGTGTTGCATTAAGCGCCGGGATATAGCTGAATCCCTCGCCACCGGCGGCCATAAAGTACCCCCGATTTTCTTCCCTGATCTCTTCCAGGGTTTCAAGGCAATCCGCGGAGAACCCGGGACAGAAGACATCCACGGACTGCACTCCATTACCTGGAAGGGACTTCAGTGTTTCATCCGTATAGGGCTTCAGCCATTCCTCCCGCCCGAATCGCGACTGGAAGGTCGTCAGGTAATCCTCTTTTGAGAGCCCGAGTCGTTCCGCAAGCAACCGGGATGTCTTGTGGCATTCACAATGATACGGGTCGCCCTTGAGCAGATAGCGGAGAGGGACGCCGTGATAGGACAGGATCAGCTTTTCCTTGCGTCCATGATTGGCCCAATGGGCTTCGATGTGACGTGCCATTGCCTCGATATACGGCGGGTAGTCAGGGTAGTGCGATACGAACCGCAGATCCGGAAGCCAGCGCCGCCGGGTAAGCACTTTGGCAATCGCATCGAAGGTCGATGCCGACGTTGAGGCGGAATACTGTGGGTAAAGCGGCAACACCAGCAGGCGACGGACTCCCTGTTCCTGCATGTCGTCCATGACCTTTTCGATAGAAGGATTGCCGTAACGCATGGCAAAGCCCACGACGACATCCTGTCCGTACCGGACTTTCAGGGCTTCCCGGATGCCATCGGCCTGCTTTGCGGTATGGGTCAGCAGCGGCGACCCTTCCGGTTGCCAGACCCCGGCATAGGCCTTGGCGCTCCGCCGGGGACGGATCCGCAAAATGATGCCGTGCAGGATCAGCCACCACAGCGGGCGGGGAACCTCCACGACCCTGGGGTCCCAGAGAAACTCAGCCAGATACCGTCTCAGTGCCGACGTCGTTGGTGCGTCCGGTGTGCCCAGATTGGTGACCAGGACGCCCAGTCGGTCAGGGTGGTTGTGGCGAAAGTTCTCAGGGCCTTTGTAGTTCATTCAACGAATCCTGGATCGTGGTTGCCGAAGACATCTCAGCCGCTTTTCTGAGCCTGCTGCGCCATTCGTGGCGCCAGCCCCGCGATGTCGTAGCCGGCATTACGTGCTTTGTCGACGATCTCGCGGGACTGACCCGAGCGGGCAGAGCTCAACGCCCAGAGGACCGTGCAGCGGGTTCCGGAGCGGCAGAAAGCCAGTACGGGCTTTTCGGCATCCCGGATCATTGGTGCGAAGGCATCCACGTCAGCATCGGTGATATTGCCGGATGCCACCGGCATATAAACCCATTCCAGGCCATGCTCTTTTGCCGCCGCGGCAATGTCGGCCATGGCAGGCTGGCCTGGCTCTTCGTGGTCAGGGCGGTTGGCCACGAGCGTTTTGAAGCCCAGCCTGGCCGCCTCTGCAACGTCTTCCACAGAGATTTGCGGCGAAACGGAGATGGTGTCGTCGATTTTTCGGATATCCATGCTCTACCTCCGGTAGTTTGTGGCCATAAAGTAACAGAAATGCTTCAGGATTTTGCCCGGCTGCGCTCAATTAATTCGAACACGGCCATGCCGGCAACCATCGAGACCGCGAAGATCGCCGCTTTTGTCTCGCCCGCACCGAGGGCAACCAGGCCCGGCCCCGGGCAGAAGCCGGCGATACCCCAGCCGATACCGAACAACAGCCCACCGAACACGAGGCGTTTATCGATATGGGTGTGGCCCGGAATCTTGATGTTGAACCCCAGGAACGACAGCGTGCGACGGCGGGCAACGGCAAAGGCGCCGACTCCCACGATAATGGCGCCGCCCATGACAAAGGCCAGTGAGGGGTCCCACAGACCGGCGATGTCCAGGAATCCCAGTACTTTCTCGGGGTTGGCCATGCCCGAAACGATCAGGCCAAGGCCGAAAATCAGACCCGAGACGAGCGAGGCAATCGAATACTTCATGCTAATCAACCTCCAATGACGTGACGCATCACGAAGACGGTGACGAAGCCGCTGCCCATAAAGCACAGCGTGGCCACCAGTGAGCGGACGGACAGACGTGAAAGGCCACAGACTCCGTGACCGCTGGTGCAGCCAGAGCCATACCGGGTGCCCACACCGACCAGCAGTCCGGCGATGATCAGCGAGGGTACGTTGGCCTCGATGTTGATGGCCGGCAGATCCGCGAACAGAAACCAGACCGCGGGTGCCCCGATCAGTCCGAGAATGAACGCTACTCGCCAGGCGATGTCGCCCCTGAGTGGTGTAAGCAGGCCCCCGAGGATGCCGCTGATGCCGGCAATCCGGCCATTAAGGAGAAGGAAGCTCGCTGCTGCGAGACCAATCAGAATACCGCCAATCAGCGCCGACCAGGGCGTAAATTGGCTCCATGCAATGTCGATCATCGATAGACTCCGGGAAATTCAATCCGTTAAATGGAATAAGCTTATAATAAAGGGAAATAATAACATAAAAAAGCCCGGCAGGAGGTGCCGGGCAGAGGCGTGCGAGTAGTATCCATGAAAGACTTCCAGACAAACCGGCATCATTGAAGACACCGGTATGCTGAAGTATTGACCATAATTTGAGCAGTTCAAGTGAGACTGGCTATCGTTTGAAAACATTTTTTCATATCGGGTTCGTCTTTATACTGCAGCCTTTGCCCGCGCGGGTTCCCGGCCCACTGCAATCGCCTGCGGGGTGTAATACAATAGGGCTCTTTTCAGAAAATTCCACCCCGAGGTTGTGCAATGTCAGACGAAAAACCTACAAAGCCTGAAACGGATCCGCAGTTGGCCGACAAGATCAAGGATTCCGCACGGCAGATCTGGCTTGCAGGGCTTGGTGCCTACACCAAGGCCGAGGAAGACACGGGTCGCTTTTTCGACCGGTTGGTCCAGGAAGGGGAGCAACTGGAAAACAAAACCCGGGGCGTGGTCGAGAAGCAGATCAAATCCGTGGAAGACCGTGTGGAAGGCGTTCGCGAGCGGGCCACGGGTACCTGGGACCGTCTCGAGACCATGTTTGATCAGCGGGTCTCCGGTGCGCTCAGACGGCTCGGCATCCCCAGGCGGGAGGAGATTGAAGCGCTCCAGCAGCGAATCGAGGTTCTTGAAGGCGAGTTGAACCGGATTCGCCAACGTCCGGGTGACGACGAAGAAGAATAAATCAGAGGTAATCCTGGCTGATCAGCCTCAACTCGGCTTGTTGCTGACCGGCCAGGTAGGGCATTACCAGGTGAAGCATCTGGTACACACCACGGCCGGGATCGACCGACTCCCGGTCATTCAGATGGGACAGGCTGTCAAAACTGTTCCAGTAACAGGCAGTTAGCGTCAACTGCTCACACAAAGACTGAAGTTCTTCCTCTTCAATAGTCATCATGTTCTGGCGTCGGAAACTCTGGCAGATAACCAGGAAGGCGTTCGTCTTCTTTTTCAGCAGGCGCCGGAATCGGGTCTGCAGCTGATCGTAACGGGACAGGACATTGACCAGATCCTGGTAAAGGAACCGGTACCGTGCCACCGTCTCGAACATCAGGTGCAGAAAGAAGGACTGCTGATCAAGGCTGATGTCGGCGTCCTCGGGAACGGCCAGAAGGTCCAGCATCTCTGCCTCGAACTGGTCGAACAGTTCCTCGACGATGTCACCCTTACTCTTGAAGTGGTAATAGAGATTGCCCGGGCTGATGTCCAGCTCGTCGGAGATCAACAGGGTAGTGACGTTTGGTTCACCCACACAATTGAACAGCGACAGGCTGGTGTTCAGGATGCGATCGCGGGTTTTGATTTTTTTCATGTCGCGCCCGTGCGCGGTTCAGAGATCGAAACGGGCCCAGACCGGACAGTGGTCCGAGGGCCGTTCCATGGCGCGGATGTCATAGGAAACGCCAGCTTCCTGTGCCTTGGGCAGAAGGCTGTCACTGGCCATGAGCAGGTCGATGCGAAGCCCCCGGCGCGGATCCCGCTCGAAACCACGACTGCGGTAGTCGAACCAGCTGAACGTGTTGTCGTCGTCCGGGTGCAGATGCCGGAACACATCGGTAAAGCCCCGACTCTCGACCTGGCTGAGCCACTCCCGTTCTTCCGGAAGAAAACTGCACTTGCCGGTCCGGAGCCAGCGTTTGGCGTTGTCTGCACCGATTCCGATGTCCTTGTCAGTCGGAGAGATGTTCATGTCACCCATAACCAGCACGTGTCCGCCTTCCGCCTTCAGGTCGTCAAGGTAGCGCATAAGGTCGGCATAGAATTTTTCCTTGGCGGGAAACTTCACCGGGTGGTCGCGGCTCTCGCCCTGGGGAAAATAACCGTTGATGACGGTCAGCATCTCACCGTTTACTTCAAACCGGCCGCTGATCAGGCGACGCTGAGAATCCTCACCATCCCAGGGATAGCCTTTCTGAATGGCTTTCGGTTCCTGTTTGGACAGCAGGGCAACGCCGTAGTGGGTCTTCTGGCCGTGGAAATGCACCTGATAGCCCATCTGTTCGATGTCGTCTACCGGAAAATCCTTGTCCTGAACCTTGGTTTCCTGCAAACCGATGACATCCGGATCGAATTCCCGGATCACGGCCTCGAGCTGGTGCAGGCGGGTACGGATGCTGTTGACGTTGAACGAGACAAACATCATAGGGGTGAGGTCTCCGGCGTAAATTCCCGCGGAGTTTAACATATTGATGCCGGGTTTCCGCCTTGGCAGGGGCGACGCGTTCAGCGAGTCAGTTCACATTCCGGCCAACGGGTCACGTTGTAACGGATGTGCGCGCGGTAATTCTCATCGCTGTTTTTTCGAATATTGGTGAGGCCCACGTAATCGGTCAGTGCGCCGTTACGGTCATAGCCAAGGCCGATGGGGTCCACCAGGAATCCCAGCAGCATACCGGTAGGGTGTATGGTGACCTCCAGGTCGGCATTGATGTCCGGGTGGTCGTCCGGCTCCAGCACAAAGCCATAATGATCGCCACGGGTGGGCGCGAGGAAGCGGAATCTCACGTCATTGCCCGCCTTCAGCCGCGCCCAGTTCTCCCGCACCAGATTGTCAAAGCCGGCATCGACCACCAGGTCTTCCGGCGTATCGATTGTCCAGGTCTTTTGTTCCCCGGAGGGTGCCTGCCATTGAATCCGGGTTCGACCAGCCCGGGGGTAGCTGATGGCCAGGGATTCCTCGAAGCGGGGCTGACGGAAATCAACCGATGGCAGAAGGGGCGATTGGTCATAGGACAGGGTTTTCCGGGCGAACTCGTTGCCATCCTGGAGATACCGGACTCGATCGGTTTTCGGATGGAACAGACCCTCCCGGCATTCGCCCTCCAGCTGGTGTTTTTCCGAATACAGCCCGCGACCATCCTCTGAGGTGGCCTTGCCGGTGAATTCGAAAGTCTCAGCCAGTCCCGGGAGTGGCAGTGTGATCATGACGGCCAGGGCCAGGAGCTCTCGTGACCTAAGCATGGGAGAGCTCCGGGTACAGGAATCCGCGGATCTTGAGCAGCAGGGGAAACAGCAGACCCCAGCCGAGAGCCAGCGCCGCCAGTGACAGCGGCAGGTCCGTGAACGTTACGGCGCCCAGTTGGCCGGCGGACCAGTAGGCAAACGGGCCGGCGATCGGCGCGAGCACGAACGGCAGCCACGGTTTCTGGCCAATCCATTTGAGCGAGTGACAGAGGGTGGTCATGAACAGCGCCCAGAGGGCGACCAGCCAGGGGGGCGCCACAACAAGATCGCCCGTGTCGGTGTGCAGCACTCCGGTCTGGAGCCATAAGGTATCGAGTGCTGCGCCTGCAACCGTCCCGAGCCCGATAAACTGCAACTCGCTGAAGCGTTCCCGGCTGACCAGGACCAGGTGAAGGCAAATCAGTGCGACGGCCACGCCAAAGGCCATCAGGGTCGGATAGAGCACGCAAACCAGCCAACCCGCCTGAAACAGCAGGAAATTGAGGGTATTTCGAACTCCATCCGACGCGATCATACGCTGAGCAGGTTGGCCCGTTTGTTACCGGGCTTGGCAAAGAGCAACTGGGAGACGCCGATGGCTCGTTCACTGAAGCCGGCCTCGCAATAGGCAAAGTAAAATGCCCACAGGCGGCGGAAGGCCCGGTCGTATCCCATCTGTTCGAGATTCTCCTCCAGTGCCATGAACCGGTCACACCAGTCACGAAGGGTTCGTGCGTAGTGAAAACCAATGTCTTCGGCATGGGTCAGTACGAGATTGGACCGGTTGCGAACAGACTCCAGCATTGCACCGAAGGAGGGTATGAAGCTTCCCGGGAAGATATAGCGCTGGATGAAGTCCACGTTTTTCAGGGCCCGTACGTAGCGTTGTTCGGGCATGTTGATGGCCTGCACCAGCGCAAGACCGTCCGGTTTGAGCAGTGCGTTGATCTGTTCGAAGTAGCTGTCGAGGAACTGCGGACCGACCGCTTCGATCATTTCAATGGAGACCAGTTTATCGAACTGACCCTCCAGGTCACGGTAGTCATCGAAGAGGAGGGTTATCCGGTCTTCCAGACCTTCCACCTTGACCCGGTGCCGGGCCATTTCCAGTTGCTCTTTCGAAATGGTGGTCGTCGTCACGTGGCAGCCATAGTGTTTCGCGGCGTGGATGGCGAAACCGCCCCAGCCAGTGCCGATTTCGACCACTCGATCTTCCGGTTTCAGGTCCAGTTTGCGACAGATGGTGTCGAGCTTGTGGACGGCCGCCTCTTCCAGCGTCGCGTCTTCCCGTGGATAGATGGCCGACGAATACATCATGGTGGGGTCGAGAAACGCTTCGAAAAGATCGTTGCCCAGGTCGTAGTGGGCACTGATGTTCTTCCGGGAACCCTCCCGGGTATTCCGGTTCAGCCAGTGCAGCCCCTTGAGCGCGGGTTTGGTGATCCAGCTGAAGCGGTCTTCAAACTCGTTCATCCTGTCCACGTTACGGGTAAAAAAGCGGAGCAGGGCAACCAGATCGGGCGTGGTCCAGTCGCCGGCGACGAACGCTTCGGCGGCGCCAATGCCACCGCCGGTGAGCAGGTCTCGCCAGGTGCTGTGGTTGTGGATGGTCAGTTCGGCGGCGGGATAACGGGTATCTCCGTCGCCGAGCGTCAATGTCTGGTTTCCTGGTTCGCGGATGGTCAGGATCCCGTGCTCGAGTTGCCGGAGCTGCTGCAGGACCAGATGGCGGGCGACCCGGCTGACCAGCGGTGACTGCCCTCGCTCTGATGCTGATTGGCGTTGAACAGACGTATTCAGGTTCTCCATGACGTTACCTTTCCACCGGAAGTAAGTGTGTCAGTGCCGCTGGTCACATCCAGGCCGGCGTCCTCGGATCCGCGACGATAATCGGGATCGTCTCCGGACAGTTTGTCCGGATGGGTATGGAACTCTGCGCCCTTCAGTTTTAGCCGCAGGGCATTCCAGTAAATGCCTGCCGCAACCTTGATCGCTTCGACCGGAAAACGGCGCAGGCTCTGATGCAGTGTTTTACGAGTGAGGGGTACACGGCGGACCACAAGCGTGGCATCGAAATGTTTCGATTCGCCCTGCAGAACGTTCATGTGTATCCGGAGCTCGGGGCCCCGGAAGCTGAAGGTCCACCGGTAGTCCTGGGCCATGCCGTTGAACGGCGATACGTGGAACCGTTTCTGGAATCCGAAACGTTCGGTATGCCAGCCCGCCGAACCTGTGGAGTCGCCTCCGGTTTCCAGGCAATAGACGTGGCGTTCATGCCAGGGTGTGTTGGTGATCTGCGCGAGGATCACACGGGGCACGGCCCCCTGTGACGGATCCTCTCCGGCCTCGTAGCAGAAGTAGAAACTTACCGGATTGAACACGTAGCCGAAGTAGCGCGGGTGGGTAATCAACTCGACGGCACCGTCCGGGAACCAGCCCGTCGCGTCCCGAACATAGGTGCGCACCGCATCGGACAGGCAGGCCACTTCGGGACGAAAGTAATCGGCACGCCGGATCGACAGCCAGTTCAGGCGCTCCCGGGAAAACAGGGGGCTCAGGCGGGTGATTCGGTCCCAGTCATCCACGTCCAGAGCCAGCATCCCGGTGTCGTATTCGAATTCGTGGGAAACAGGGCGTTTCCTCCGATGGCGTATGCTGCCTTCAAGCCATTGGCTTCCCATGACTACAGCTCCATCCCGAAGTCCTGAATGACGCGAACCGCACTGCGGACCCCGTCTTCGTGAAATCCGTTGAACCAGTAGGCACCGCAGTAGTGGGTGCGGTTACGGTTGCCGATGTCCTCATAGCGATTCTGCGCAGCGACCGCCTCCAGCGTGAAGACGGGATGGGCGTACTCGAACCGCTTGATGATTTTCTCCGGTGCGATGTCGGAGCTGCGGTTCAGGGTCACACAGAAGGTTTCGGGCGCGTCGTGGAAATTCTGCAGGACGTTCATGTTATAGGTAACCGAGACCGGCTCACTGCGGTGTTCCGGGATGAAATAGTTCCAGGCAGCCCACGCCCTGCGGTTGTCCGGGAGCACCCGGTCGTCGGTATGCAGAACGACGTCGTTGTTCTGGTAGGCGATATCACCGAGAACCTCTCTCTCGGCATCCGTGGGATCCGCCAGCATGGCGAGGGCCTGATCGCTGTGGCAGGCGAGGATCACCTGATCGAATTCCAGGGTTTCGCCTTTCACGGTGACCGATACACCGGACTCATGGCGGCGAACCGATTCGACCGGACTGTTCAGGTGGGTTTGCTCGCCAAGACGCTCCATCATCTTTTTGACGTACTCCGCCGAGCCGCCCGAGATCACACGCCAGGTCGGTCGATCATCGACGGACAGCATGCCGTGATTGTTGAAGAACTGCAGGAAGAATCGGATCGGAAACTGCTCCAGCACAATCTCGGGTGCCGACCAGATCGCAGCGCCCATGGGCACGATGTAATAGTTCCGGAAGTACCGCGAATAGCCGTTGCGGTTCAAATATTCTCCTAGGGTCTCTGAATCCGGGATGTCACCGGCTTCCAGGTCCCGGCGCGTTTCCCGGTTAAAACGAAGGATTTCCCGGATCATCCTGAGGAAGGGCAGGTTGATGAGATTCCGGCGCTGGGCGAACAGGGTGTTCAGGCTGGTCCCGTTGTATTGCAGGCCCGTGGTGGAGCAATCGACGCTGAAGCTCATGTCGCTGACTTCCGACGCCACCCCCAGCCGGTCCATCAGTTTGATGAAGTTCGGGTAGGTCCAGTCGTTGAATACGATAAAGCCGGTGTTGACCGGCCACTCACGCCCACCGGCGGTGACCCGTTCTGTATTGGTATGCCCGCCCGCGTAATCGCCGGCTTCAAAAATATGGACGTCGTGCTTTTCCGCGAGAATCCATGCCGCGGTCAGGCCGGAAACGCCGGCGCCAATGACAGCAATACGCTGACGTTCGTTGTTCATTCCTGTTTTTCCTGTGTGTCTGTGCTTTTACGCGCCATGCTGGCGGCCATGCGGTCTATCAACGCCTGCGGCAGTGCGCCCAGGGCCCGCAAGAGCCAGGTAAATCGCTTCGGGAAGGCGATGTCACTGTGTCCCTTGGCAAGGCCGCTGAGAATCCTCTCTGCGGCATCCTCGGCGGTCACCATAAAGGGCATGGGGAAGTCGTTTCGGTCCGTCAGCGGCGTTTTCACAAAACCCGGAGAGACCACAACCACGTCGATCCCCTCTGCAGACAGGTCGGCCCTCAGGGAGTGGGCGAGGTAGCTGAGAGCCGCCTTGGACGCGCCATAGCCTTCGGCACGACCGAAGGGAAACCACCAGGCGGACGAACTGACAATCACAATGGTCGCCGGCTGCCCCTGGGCCCGGGCCCGGCGAAGTGCCGGAAGTGCAATGTCCAGGCTCCGCGCAGTACCCAGAACATTGGTCACAAGATTGGCCTCGATCACGTCGCTGTCGTACTGATCAACGTCCAGGTACTCGCAGGTGCCGGCATTCAGCACGGCCATGTTGAGCGGGCCGTGGGATTCAAGCTGTTCCGCGATAGCCTGGAGCGACTCTCGTGAGGTCGTGTCCGCCGGTGCGGGCGTGATCAGTTCCGGCGCACGCTGCTGCATGGCCTCAAGCGCTTCCTGCCGACGACCGGTGACCACAATGCGATGGCCACCCCGGGCGAGGGCGTAGGTGAGGGCTTCACCGATCCCGGAACTGGCACCGGTAATCCAGATGTTGGTTGTGTTCTCCAGTCTTGGACTCATCCGGCGTTCTTCCTGATCCAGCGGATAATCCGCCCCAGCGCCGGCAGGTTCTCATAGAGGAGCTGCCCGGCATCGAAGTAATCCCTGTGAAACACAACCCGGCCATCGGCGATCCGCAGGTGGCTGATGCCATCCACACGGATCTCCCGGCCTCCACGTATGCGCTTGTGACGCAACACCATCACCCAGGGCAGGGCGACTGCGGCGCCCTGGACCACCGCCTGACCAAACTCGAACCGGCAGGCAATGACGTTGCTGTAGGCGCCTGCGAAGTACCGAGTCAGCGCGTCAAGTCCGCTGACCTGCCCGAAAGGGTCCTGGAAGACAATGTCTTCGCCGTACACTTCCTGCAATTTATTCAGATTGCCTTTGTCCAGCTCGTTGAACAGTGCCTGGAAATGCTCGATGGTTGCCGGAACCGCAGAATTTCGTGAACCGACTTCGATGGCCGAGGCGGTACTCATGATGTTTTCCTCCTCATGGCGTCGAGTTGACGGGTCTCTTCGCGAATATGCTCGGGGATGGGGTTCAGATCCCAGATAATGCCCAGGCGGGACAGTAACCACAGTCCGTACCAGGTAACGTCAATTTCGTACCACCGAAAGCCCTGGCGCACGGACTGGGGCCAGCGGTGGTGGTTGTTGTGCCAGCCTTCGCCCAGGGTAATCAACGCCAGCCAGAAATTGTTCCGGCTGTCGTCCTGGGTTTCAAAGCGGCGCCGTCCCCAGACATGGGAAAGGGAGTTGATGGAGACTGTGGCATGGAACAGCACCACGGTGGAGATGAAGAAGCCCCACACGAGCAGCTGAAGGCCGTTGGTGCCGAGTGACGGTGCATAGGCCGCAAGCGCCTCGCCAAGGCAGTAGATGGCCACGGCGCAGGCGGCAGGCACCATCGAATCGAATCGGTTGATAAAACGGAGTTCGGGGAACTTCATCCAGTCACGGATGCGGCGCTCATCGGTCACAAAGCCGGCATCACAGGTGAACCAGCCCACGTGGGACCACCAGAAGCCGCCGTGATGCGGGGAGTGCAGGTCCTCCTCCCGGTCTGAATGCTGATGGTGATGCCGGTGGTGGGCGGCCCACCAGAGTGGCCCCCTCTGCGCCGCACTGGCTCCAAGCAGCCCGAACAGGAATTGCGCAGGGCGGCTGGTTTTGAAGGTCTTGTGGGCAAAGTAACGGTGGTAGAAGCCGGTGATGGCAAACATCCTGACCAGGAAAAAGACCACCGCGAAGCCGATTGCGAACCCGCTGACGCCCGTGAAGAACGCAGCCAGGCACGCGAGATGGAGAGCGACAAATGGAATGACGCGGATCAAATTGAAAGAACGGGACGTTGTGTCAATATGATCCGAACCCGCGTCGGAGTCGAACCACCTCAGAATGTTGATAAACCAGTGTTGCACTCGGGTCATACCCTTTTTGCCCTTTAATTAACTTCATCAGTGAAACCGGAAGGATGCTGGTGTTCGTCTGACCGGCATCGCACTTCTGGTTTTACGTTGTCACCACCCGGATTGGATGCACCAACAACCATGATTTCCGCTAATCACTCTACGCCAACTTTACGCCGGATAGCGGTCATCGGTTCAGGCATGGCTGGCCTGACGGCAGCGATCCAGCTCAGCAAACGGGGCCACGATGTCAGTGTTTTCGAAAAGAGCCGTGGACCGGGCGGCAGGCTGTCCTCCAAGCGCGTAACCGATGGCGCGGTCGACTTCGGTGCGCAGTACTTCACGGCCCGGGATGCAGGGTTCAGACGGTTCCTGGACGAGTACGCAGGGCCAGGTACCTATGGCCACTGGCCGGCCCGGTTCGTCTTCCAGCGCAAAGACGGATCCCGGGAGACCTTCCCACAGGATGAGCGTTTTGTGGGAGTACCGAGAATGACCGCGGTCAGTCGGGCCCTTTCCGCCCACGTGAAACTGCAGGCGGGCACCCGCATCCGGAATCTGGCCCGTAAAGACAGCACCTGGGACCTTGTGACGGTGGATGGCGATCGGCTGGGGCCCTTTGACCGGGTCATCCTGACAGTGCCCCCGGCCCAGGCCAGCGATATCCTGCTCGAGAGCGGGCTTGCGGACCTGGCGGGGCGTATTGAGCGAATGGCAGGCTCGCTCCTGCCGTGCTGGGCCGTGGCGCTGCACTACCGGGAGCCGCTGGATCCGGGGTTTGACGGACTTCGCTGTGAACACCCGGTATTTTTCTGGATAGGTAACAATACCAGCAAACCCGGCCGGCCCTCTCATGGCCAGTGGTGGATGTTGCATGCCGATCCGGACTGGACCCGGGAGCATCTGGATACCCCCGCAGAAGAGGTCTTCCGGAAGCTCAAGGAGGCCTTCTCGGAGCTGGCGGATATTGCAGCCGAACCCGATGACTGGCTGGCGCACCGGTGGTTGTACGCCCGGTCGGAACACAATGACCGGCCGGGATCGCTCTGGTTTGCGGACCATGGAATCGGCCTGGCCGGTGACTGGCTCAGTGGCGGTCGGGTGGAGGGCGCTTACCTGAGCGCCTCCGATCTGGTCTCTGCCATGGTGGACTGATGCGCAGCCCGCTACTCCGTGAGGTCCTCCACGGGAGCGCGGGTAATATCCGGGCGTGTGTAGAAATGAGTAATGGTCCCGTCGCTGAATTTGCTGAAGAAAGCGCTGACCTCGGAAATCATCCGGAGCGAACGTGCACGGCTGATCGGGTCTTTCACCAGGACCTTGATGCCGTTGAAGTTGTCCTGAATGTTCGAGAAACGAGCGCGCATTGAACAGGTCACGACGTCCTCGGGGTCGATTTCCAGCTCCCTGGCCAGCCATTCGCTGTGGCGATCAATACCCTTGACGGACAGGTCTTCGCGGGTGTCCAGGTGATTGAGCTTCACCCGGTTCACGATGCAGAACGAAAAGCTGGCGGGGTTTCTGCGGGCGACCTTCCTGAAAGCTTCCCAGAAGAAACTGTCCGTCAACTCCGCAAAGAAACGCATGTCGCTCAGGCAGGTGTCGACCCAGTCAAAATTGTCCTGGTCGGCAAGAACCTCGTTGATGGCCTCCCGGAGCAGCCAGTCAAACCCCAGTGCGGTCTTGTGTGCATACACCTTCCGGTACATCTGGTGCCGACTGTAGACAAAGTCTTCCAGCGCACCCAGGCCCTTCTGGGTGATGGCCAGGCCGAGCCAGGGTTCGGACGTGTCCCAGCCAAAACGGAAGTTGGTCAGCAGGTGATCCAGGTTCAGACCACCGATGGTGACCGACGAGTGGAAGCCATCCCGCAGCATGTAATCGGCGCGATCGGCGTCGATTTCGCCGGACACGATGGACGAGAGCAGGTTCATGACCTGCCGGGGAATGTCGTCTGACACGAGTGTGCCCGATGAGGCCTCCTCGCCGGCAATGAAGTGCCAGAAGGTTTCAGCGTGGCGGCAGAAGGTTTCGCTCGGCCGGACGTCCGTGGTCTCCATGATCCCGATGACATCGCGGCGGTCCAGTCCCGCTGAATCGAGGTCCACGGCGGACAGGACTTCGTGCGCCACCCGTACCGAATAATGCTCGTGTTCCAGCTCTTCGGGTTCCCGTGAATGGTATTGATGAAAATCCACGCCTTTCCAGAGGTTCCGGAACCGGTCGGGATGAGACATCAGCTCGCGTATGCGGGCCGCCTGGGTGAACTGGTGAGAGAAGCTGGAGTGTCCACTGTCATGCATCAGACAGCCAAGACGGATGGTCTTTGCCAGGTAATCAATGGCGTCGAGCTGGCTGAGGCTGAGATCCGTCTGTTCGCTCAGCTGCCGCTCCCGAAGGTAGGCGTCGATCATGGAACGGAACATCCGGGTGCCCACGTGCATCACGCCGACGCTGTGAAGAAAGCGGGAATGCGTCGCCCCGGGAAACACCAGGCTCAGGATGTCGTTCTGGCAGATGTTCCGGAGCCGCTGGAACAAGGGATGATCGATGACCTGGATTTCGTGCCGGTAAAGCGGTATGCCGCCGTGAACCGGATCCATGATCAGCTTGTCATACGCTCCAAGCAGGTCATTTACAGCGCGTCTCATGTCCAGGAATCTCCCAAATTCGCAATTCTGGCCTTGTTATATCACAGGGTCATGCCAGAATAGGCGTTATCCAGCCAATTTATCGTTTATCGATGGTAGTTTAGGGCAACAGCCATGGCATCGCGCACCGAGCGCATACTGATTATCGACGCTGACCAGAAAGCCCGAACCGATCTCGCGAGGTATCTCGAGACCAGAGGTTTTTATGTGACCGGGTATTCCGATATTGCCTCCGCAAGCAAGGCAATCGAGGCCAACAGGCCGGACGTGATCTTTGCCGATCTCAGTCCTGAATCCATCCGGGATCTTGCGAACCGTCTTGAGGAAGCCGAAACCTACACGCCCATCGTGGCCTGCTCCGACACCGAATCCAGCGTCGATGTGGTCAACGCCATGCGGGCGGGAGCCTCGGACTTTGTCCTCAAACCCTGTAACGACGACCGTGGCATCCTGGACGATGTCATCGGCAAGCTGCTGGACAGGGTCCGGGTCAGCCGTCTGAACCAGTTGTACCGTCAGGAGCTCGAGGAGGCCAATCGGGACCTCCGCAACGGCATTGCCGAGCTGCGGGCGGACCAGAGCGCGGGGCGCAAGGTGCAGTTGCGCATGCTGCCGGATCACAACCAGATCATGGGTAGCATGCAGGTCGACCACCTGATCAAACCATCGTTGTACCTCAGTGGGGATTTTCTCGACTATTTCCGGATTGCCGAGGACAAACTGCTGGTCTACATCGCCGATGTTTCCGGGCACGGGGCCAGCTCGGCGTTTGTGACCGTCCTGCTGAAAAACCTGACCAATCGGTTGCAGCGCAATCTGCGGCGCGGTTCCAGCGACGACATCCTCTATCCGGAGCGTTTCCTGGAACGTATAAACTCAGAATTGCTCGACACGGGGCTCGGAAAACACGTGACGGTGTTCGTGGGCATTGTGTGCGAAACCGAGCGGGTACTGAAGTACGCCGTAGGCGCACATTTCCCCATGCCGATCCTGTCTTTTGAAGGCGGAACCACGGAATTCCTGGAGGGCAGCGGCCTTCCGGTCGGGCTTTTCGAGACGCCTTCCTGGGATGTGTACGAAGTGGCGTTGGACAAACCTTTCCACATTTTGCTGTTTTCGGACGGCATTCTGGAGGTAATTGATGCCAAATCCCTCGATGAAAAGGAGAAGACGCTACTTGAACTCGTCTCGGGAGGCCGTCACACTATCGCATCCCTTAATGAGGCGCTGAGTCTGGACGGAATGACCGAACTTCCGGACGATATAGCAATCGTATCGGTGACGGATTCCATCCGCAGCTCAGACAGCACGTCCTCGCAATAGTGGCAGTGTGAAACATGGCTGGTTACAAGATCCTGCAAGCTGAGAAGCAGGGCATTTATGTCCTGAAGTTTATCGGGGAAATCCGGCTGAACCTCTGTTCGACGCTGGACAATCTGGTTGAGTCCATCACCCAGGATCCAGAGTTCAAGACGGTGGTGGTCGATCTGACCGAAACCGAGGTCATCGACAGCACCACGCTGGGGCTGTTGGCCAAAATCGCCATGGCCGCGCAGAAACAGAGTCACTTCCTGCCCACACTGATTTCCACCAATCCTGATATCACCCGCATTATCACCTCCATGGGTTTCGACAAGATTTTCATTATTGTTCGCGAACCCGCTTCCCGAATCGAAGAACTGGAAGAGATTCCCGTACTCAAGGCCAGCGAGCAGCAGGTTCGGGACAAGGTTCTGGATGCCCACAAAGTGTTGATGGGCCTCAACAGCAAGAACCGGGAAGAGTTCAAGAATCTGGTACGTGCCCTGGAATGTGAAGATCACGGCTGATCGGACAACAGAACGGAACGACTATGCCTGAAAACACGTCATCCCGGCACACGGGAAACAATGGCTCGGTACACGATGTGGCAGTTCTGGGCGGAGGCAGCTTCGGTACAGCGATGACCAAGGTCCTCGCTGAGAACGGACATCGCGTCCATTTCTGGATGAGGGATCCGGCGCAGGCCGAGGAAGTGCGGAAAACCGGCATCAACAGCCGGTATATGCCCGGCATAGAAATGAGTGGCGACATACAGCCGACCACGGACCTGGCAGAGGCCGTCGGCAAGGCCGAAATCGTTTTCGTCGCTATTCCGAGCAAGGCATTCCGGGCTGTGATCCGGGAACATAACTCGGATTTCCGCGCCGGGCAGATTGTGGTCAGTCTCACCAAAGGCATTGAAGAGCACGGCTTCAAGCTGATGAGCGAAATCCTGCAGGAAGAGATTCCCCGGTGCCGGATTGGCGTTCTCAGTGGACCTAACCTTGCGGCAGAGATTGCCAACCGGGATCTGACGGCCACTGTGATAGCCGCGAAGGATCCGGAGGTGCGACGCGCCGTCCAGGACCTACTCGGCTGTGAGTATTTCCGGGTTTACGCCAATGTCGACGTGTATGGTGTCGAGCTCGGGGGCGCCCTGAAGAACATCTACGCCATTGTTGCCGGGCTGGCCTCGGCGCTGGATATGGGTGAGAACGCCAAGGCGATGCTGATCACCCGGGGGCTGGCAGAAATGAGCCGCTTCGCGGTGAGCCTCGGTGCCAACCCGATGACCTTCATGGGGCTTGCCGGCGTCGGCGACCTGGTGGTCACGTGTACGTCCTCGAAAAGCCGTAATTACCGGGTCGGCTACGCCGTTGGCAAGGGTCAGCAGCTGGACGACGCCGTCAGGGAACTGGGCCAGGTTGCCGAGGGCATCTATACGCTGAAGCTGGTGAAGGAAAAATCCGAGGCCATCGGTATCTACATGCCCCTCGTGCGGGGGCTCTATGAGATTCTCTATGGAACGGCTTCTATCAAGGCCGTGATCAACAGCCTGATGATGGCGGTCCAGAACTCCGACGTGGAGTTCATCCTGCCGCGCACCATCAGCCAATAACCGCAATTTCGGAGGCTCCCGTGCAACTGATCGTCATGCGTCACGGTGAGGCGGGGTGGCATACCCTGGACCAGGAGCGGGAGCTCACCGAAGCGGGCCGCATGGCGGTCGGACGGGTCGCGCACCAGATCGGCGAATCGCCCTGGAGGCCCGCGCTGATCTGGAGCAGCCCCTACGTGCGAGCCCGTCAAACAGCGGGCATTATGGCGGAAATCCTGAACGCCGAGATAGAAGAAAAACCCTTTATCACGCCGGACGATGACCCCGGCCTCTGTCTGGACGCGCTCCTCGAGAATCCCGCTTCTCCGCTGCTGATTGTCTCCCACATGCCGTTGGTCGGCAGCCTTTCAACTCTGCTCGTGGACGCCCACCGCCGGGGTATTCCGTTCATGACTGCCCAGGCCGTGGCACTGGAAATGCCTGTGATTGGCCCTGGCTGTGCAGACTTGAAAACCCAGTTTTTGCCTTGATGGTCTAATGTCAGGCAACCCATTCAGACACGGAACATCACATGTACAGCTTTCCCATTGACTATGTGGAGCCGGTTTTCCGGCCCCCCAGTGAAGCAAAATCACTGATCCTGCCGGTCACCAATGGCTGTTCCTGGAACCGGTGCACCTTCTGCGAGATGTACACCCAGCCCCAGAAAAAATTCCGCGCCCGCAAGCCCGAGGAGATTCAGGCGGATATTGAGCGGGCGGCGGAGAGCCTGGGCGGCGTCCGGCGGGTGTTTCTGGCCGATGGCGATGCCATGGTTCTGCCGACCCGTCGGTTGCTGGAAATCCTGGGCCAGCTTCGGGAGGCCTTTCCCGATCTCCACCGGGTGTCGAGCTACTGTCTGCCCCGCAATCTGGTGAAGAAGTCGGTAGAAGAGCTGGCGGAACTCCGCGAAGCCGGGCTGGCGTTCATGTACGTCGGCATGGAATCCGGTGACGACGAGGTGTTGCGGCGCGTGAACAAGGGGGAGACTGCGGAATCCACCCGATCGGCCTTGCTGAAGATTCGCGAAGCCGGCCTCACCAGTTCCGTCATGGTATTGAACGGCCTGGGTGGCGAAACCCTGTCCCGGCAGCATGCCATCAACACCGCGAAGCTCTGCAACGAAACCCAGCCCGACTACCTGTCCACGCTGGTGGTGAGTTTCCCGCAAGGGGAAAAGCGGTTCCGCGAGGGCTTCGGCGATGATTTCAGGCCGCTCTCCCAGCAGGGGCTGTTCGAGGAAATCCGTCTGTTTCTCGATCATCTGGAACTGGAGAAAACCGTGTTCCGGAGCGACCATGCGTCCAATTACCTGGTCCTGAAGGGAATTCTGGGGCGGGACAAGGTGTCTATGCTTGAACAGGTTAACCTGGCGATATCCAGCCCCGGTGCCGTTCCGATCCGGGCCGAATGGATGCGTGGTCTCTGAACGAAGGAGGTGCGAATCATGGACAAGAATCCGGAAACCTTTGCCAAGGAGGTCGAGGACTCTGTCAGCAAGAACCCCGGCCAGCCACCGCTGGATCAGTGGCATCCTGAATTGTCGGGGGATATGGATATGGTGATCCGCCGGAACGGGCAGTGGATCTTCAAGGGGGAGCCGCTCACCCGGGAAGCCATTGTCCGTTTGTTCTCGACCATCCTCCGCAGGGAGGACGATGGCGAGTTCTACCTGGTCACCCCTGTCGAAAAGTGGCGGATCAAGGTCGAAGATGCGCCCCTGCTGGCTCATACGCTGACGGTCAGGGGCTCCGGGGAGGATCAGATTGTTTCTGTGACCACCAACGTGGGTGAAACGCTGGATATCGGCGAGGAGCACCCGCTGGACGTGAGCGAGTATCCCGGAACCGGCGAACCGAGGCCGGTGGTGCTCGTTCGCCACGGCGTCGAGGCACGTCTGCTGACATCGGCGTTCTACGATCTCGCCGCTCATCTGACCGAGCGGACGGTTGAGGGCGAGACGGTCTACGGCGTGGTAAGTGGCGGAAAATTCTGGAAAGTCGGGCAGGGCGGTTGAAAAACCCCGGCCTGCCCCCATCAAATACGGTAGAAAACGCAACCACTCAGTTGTTAAACTGTGTTTTCTCACTTGTTATCGAGCCTGGCTCTCTAACGAGGCCCGGTGGTCGTTAGTCCCTCTGTGCAGTCTGGCTGTTCATGATCACTTTCGATTACCTACATTCATAAATACAGTCATTGCGACACGCAAGGAGATAAAATGGCCCAACCTCGTGTTGTCACCATTCACTACACCCTCACCAACGACCAGGGCGAGCAGCTTGATTCCTCGCGCGTAGAAGGTCGTGAGCCGCTGACTTATCTGGAAGGCGCGCAGAACATCATCGGCGGTCTCGAAACTGCACTGACCGAGAAGGCGTCTGGTGATCAGGTGAAGGTATCCGTTGAGCCTGCAGAAGGCTACGGCGAAGTTAATGAAGAGCTGATCCAGCCGGTTCCGCGTTCCGCCTTTGAAGGCGTCGACACCATCGAGCCGGGTATGCAGTTCCAGGCGCAGACTCCGGGCGGCCCCCAGATCGTTCGCGTCGTGGAAGTTGGTGACGAGACCGTGACCATCGATGCCAACCACCCGCTGGCTGGCCAGACCCTTCACTTCGACGTTGAAGTGGTCGAGACCCGCGAAGCCACTGACGAAGAGCAGGAGCACGGTCACGTGCACTAAGCTTTTCTGAAAGCTGGTTTTGAAAGGCGGCTCCTGTGGAGCCGTTTTTTTATGTCTGGCTTTTGATCTTGTGGCATAAAAAAAGCGGCCCCGAAAGGCCGCATTTTTTGTGGGAACTACCGAACCTTACATGTTCGGGTAGTTCGGACCACCGCCGCCTTCCGGCGTCACCCAGTTGATATTCTGGGCCGGGTCCTTGATGTCACAGGTCTTGCAGTGGACACAGTTCTGGGCGTTGATCTGGAACTTCTTGCCACTGCCGTCCTCTGCCTCCACAACCTCGTAAACGCCGGCCGGACAGTAACGCTGTGCCGGTTCGTCGTACTTCGGCAGGTTTTCCTGAATCGGAATGTCCGGATTGGTCAGCTTCAGGTGAACCGGCTGATCTTCCTCGTGGTTCGTGTTGGAAATGAACACCGAGGACAGGCGGTCGAAGGTCAGGTTGTTATCCGGCTTCGGATAATTGATCTTCTTCGCCTCGGAGGCCGGCTTCAGAGTCGCGTAATCCGGCGTGGTATCGTGGAACGTGATCGGCAGGCTGCCGTGCAGGATATTCTGCTCGAAGTAGGCGATAGCGCCGCCCACGATGTTACCGAACTTGTGCATGGCCGGGCCGAAGTTACGCTCCGCGTAAAGCTCCTTGTACAGCCAACTTTCCTCGAATTTCTTCTGGAAGCCGGTGAGTTCTTCACCAGTCTTGCCGTCCTTGAGTGCTTCGAAGACGGCTTCGGCGCCCAGCAGGCCGGATTTCATGGCGGTGTGCGAGCCCTTGATCTTGGAGCTGTTCAGGGTGCCGGCGTCACAGCCCAGCAGGAGGCCGCCGGGGAAGCTCATTTTGGGCAGGGCATTGTAGCCACCCTTGGCAATCGCACGGGCCCCGTAGGACACTCGCTTGCCGCCTTCGAGGTACTTCTTGATTTCCGGATGCAGTTTGAGCCGCTGGAATTCCTCGAACGGGCTCAGGTGCGGGTTGCTGTAGGACAGGTCGGTGATCAGGCCGACATACACCTGGCCATTTTCCAGGTGGTACAGGAAGGAGCCGCCGGTGGAACCGGATTCGTTCAGCGGCCATCCAGTGGTGTGAATGACCAGGCCCGGCTCGTGTTTCGCCGGATCGATGTCCCACAGTTCCTTGATGCCGATGCCGTAATGCTGCGGATCCTTGCCTTCGTCGAGCTTGAAGTCGTTGATCAGGCGTTTGCCCAGGTGACCGCGGCAGCCTTCGGTGAACAGGGTGTACTTGGCGCGAAGCTCCATGCCCGGCATGTAGCCGTCTTTTTCAGAGCCGTCACGGGCAACACCCATGTCGCCGGTGATAATGCCTTTCACCTGGCCGTCCTCGACGATGGTCTCGGACGCGGCGAACCCCGGATAAACCTCAACGCCCAGCTGCTCGGCCTGTTCGGCCAGCCAGCGGCAGAGGTTGCCCAAGCTGATGATGTAGTTGCCATGGTTGTGCATGTTCTTGGGCACAAAGGCATTCGGAACCTTGGTGGCCTTTTCCTGGTTCTTCAGCAGGAAAATGTCGTCCCGAGTGACGGGCGTGTTGAGCGGGGCACCTTTCTCTTTCCAGTCCGGGAAGAGTTCGTTCAGGGCCGTCGGCTCGAATACGGTACCGGCGAGGATGTGCGCACCGATTTCAGAACCTTTTTCCACCACGCATACGGTCAGTTCTTCGCCGGCTTCCTGCGCCAGTTGCATGACGCGGCAGGCTGCCGACAGGCCCGCAGGGCCGCCGCCGACGATCAGAACATCAAATTCCATCGATTCGCGTTCCACGTTGGTCTCCTCAAACAGCTTCTATTGGATATTATTGCCCGCAGGCCAGTTCAGGGGCGTCATCATACCGGTAAAAATGCCTATAGACGACAACCCGGAGCCGAATAAAGCGGCTTATATCGCCAAAAGCATACCGGAATTGGAGAATCAAACAAACGTTTGTTTGAAAATTCGGCCAAGCTTTGGCATTGTACGTGTACACCGAAATATCGTGTGTTTTGAGTCGATTTTTAGTATCGTCTCATTGCCGGTCCGGGTCAATACCGGTCAACTGGCTTTAAAAGCGGTCCCGGTGCGTCGATTGAGGCTATTGACCCTTTTGACCTTTGCCTGCAGTATTAGTCCGCACTTATTTTCGGCAGGCTCTCCGCGAGGATTGCGAGTCATTAAACCCATCGTAGAAGAACGAGGAATCTATGAAGGTTCTGGTCGCTGTAAAACGAGTTATCGACTACAACGTGAAGGTGCGCGTCAAGCCGGACAACACCGGTGTTGACCTCGCCAACGTGAAGATGGCAATGAACCCGTTCTGTGAAATCGCTGTTGAAGAAGCGGTTCGCCTGAAAGAAAAGGGTGTTGCCAGTGAAATCGTGGTGGTGTCCATCGGCCCGAAGGCTGCACAAGAGCAGATTCGTACCGCTCTGGCCCTGGGTGCCGATCGCGGAATCCACGTCGAGACCGACGAAGAAGTCCAGTCTCTTGAGGCGGCCAAGCTGCTCAAGGCTGTGGTCGAGAAAGAAGAGCCCAAGCTGGTTATTCTCGGTAAGCAGTCCATCGATTCCGACAACAACCAGACCGGCCAGATGCTGGCTGCGCTGACCGGAATGGGTCAGGGCACTTTCGCATCCGAAGTGGTTGTTGAAGGCGACAAGGTTAACGTAACCCGCGAGGTAGACGGTGGTCTGATGACCGTTTCCCTGAACCTCCCGGCCGTTGTGACGACTGACCTGCGCCTGAACGAGCCTCGCTACGCGTCACTTCCGAACATCATGAAGGCCAAGAAGAAGCCTCTGGACTCCATGGCCCCGGCTGACCTGGGTGTTGAAGTAGCACCGCGTCTGTCCACCCTGAAAGTTGAAGCCCCGGCAGCACGCCAGGCGGGTATCAAGGTGGCTGACGTAGCTGAGCTGGTTGATAAACTGAAGAACGAAGCGAAGGTGATCTAAATGAGCATCCTGGTAATTGCTGAACACGACAACAGCAGCCTGAAGCAGGCTACCCTGAATGTTGTAGCGGCTGCCAAGGCCATTGGCGGTGACATCGACGTACTGGTTGCCGGCGAGAACTGTGGTGCCGTTGCAGAGGCTGCTGCGAAAGCAGAGGGCGTTAACAAGGTCCTGGTGGCCGATAACGCTGCCTACGGTCACTTCCTGGGCGAAAACCTGGGCGAGCTGGTTGCTGAACTGGGCAAAGGCTACAGCCACGTGCTGGCAGCTGCCGGCACTACCGGTAAGGACTTCATGCCGCGCGTTGCAGCACTGCTGGACGTTGCCCAGGTGTCCGACATCATTCGTGTCGAGTCTGAAGACACCTTCGTTCGTCCGATCTACGCCGGTAACGCCATCGCGACTGTGAAGTCCAGCGACAGCATCAAGGTTGTCACCGTTCGTCCGACCGCCTTTGATCCCGTTGCTGCTGAAGGTGGCTCTGCCTCCGTTGAGCAGTGCGACGTGGTGAAGGATGCCGGCCTGTCCTCCTTCGTGGGCGAGCAGAAAGCCGAATCCGATCGTCCGGACCTGGCGTCTGCCGGTATCGTTATCTCCGGTGGTCGTGGCATGCAGAACGGCGATAACTTCAAGATGCTGGAAAACGTTGCAGACCTGCTGGGCGCCGCCGTTGGTGCGTCCCGTGCAGCGGTTGACGCCGGTTTCGTACCGAACGACATGCAGGTTGGCCAGACCGGTAAGATTGTTGCTCCGCAGCTGTACGTTGCGGTTGGCATCTCCGGCGCCATCCAGCACCTGGCCGGTATGTCCGACTCCAAGGTGATCGTTGCGATCAACAAGGACGAGGAAGCGCCGATCTTCCAGGTAGCCGATTACGGCCTGGTTGCGGATCTGTTCGAAGCGGTACCGCAACTTGAAGAAGAGCTGAAGAAAGTTCTGTAACTTTCGGATGTTCAAGAAAAAAGGCACCCACAGGGTGCCTTTTTTTATGGCCGTTTGGTGGGCCGTCGGCGTCGGGACGCGATGCGCTTTTCCGCCTTACTGATGATCAGCGTGTCCGCCAGTATGTGGAGGGCGCGATTGGTGGTCTTGACCGCCCCGTAGATCTCTGTGGTCTTTCGGTCGTGGGTTTCCTGCACCCGACGGGCGCTTTTCCGGAAACCTTCATCCCTCGAGAACAGGTCAATCAGGCCGAAGGTTGTGCCGGAGATGGCTTTGTGGACCTTCTCGATGGTGCTGGCGCCGCCGGTGACCGTGCCCTCAAGCACTTTGGCCCGATTGCGCACCTCGAGAAGATCCATACGGCGTTTCTGGATCTGGCTGAGTTCGCGAATCTGTTGAGAGAGCACGCGGCGAACCTGTCGCCGGGATTGTTGCAGCTCATTCATACCCAGCCCCAGCAGCGTTGCGGGGACCAGTAGCAGGAGAAACAGGGCGAGTTCAGTGGCCATGGCTGTCTATTACCATCTCAACGATATTCAATCTGCATATCGACATCGATTTGCCGCTCCGCCAATTCCCGTTCCAGCTCCTTCATGACCTCCTGATAGACCATCTTGCTGACCATAACGGGCAGGTGGTCGGCGAGGAAGCGGGCCGATCGGGACTCTTTTTTGGCGACGGAAATCGGATCCCGGACCTTCACCGTAAGCACAAGCTCGGGGTCGTCGCCGACCTCGTCCATGTCTTCCCGGGCGAGGATCTGGCGAATGATCTTCTTTTGCTCCAGTGTCTGCCAGTAAAGAAAGGCACTGAAAAGCGATAACAGAACGCTGATTGCGAGCAGAAACGTCAGCAACGGGCACCTCCACCGCGAATGGTTGTTGTAGTGGATGAGTGTGCAGCAAGCGGGCCGGCAAACGATTGGCCGAGACGACGCAGAGGTCAACCAGACCCGGAAACTGGAAGCAGAGCACAAAGCTGCTACCTTGATTTGCAGCTTTGACAAAGGATTCGGAGAATCATCCCACGGGACAAGTGAGACTGACTATGGAATGGCTCAAGGCATTTATTGCCGGATTTCTGGCCACACTGATCTTCCATCAGGGCCTGTTTACCGTCTTTTACCTGGCGGGGCTGGCTCCCAATGCACCCTTCAACCTGACCCCGGTTCCGCCGTTCGGGGTTCCGCAGGTCATTTCCCTGAGCTTTTTCGGAGGCCTTTGGGGGATCGGTCTGTGGCTGATCCTGCGGCGTTCCGTGGGCTCGCGTTTCTGGCTCGGACATGTCGTCGCCGGCGCGGTGGGGCCGACGGTGATTGCCATGCTGGTGGTGTTTCCGCTCAAAGGGCTTGAGGCCACGCCCCAGATATGGGTCGGGGGGCTTATCCTTAACGGTTTCTGGGGGCTCGGAGTGGCTATTCTTATACGGCTGATGCGTCAGGGCCCTGCATTATCCTGATTTGAACCAACGTGAGATTACGCAAGACAAGGACCTGTGAATGACAAATAACTCGGACTCCCCGTTTGATCTGGTTGTTTTTGGCGCGACCAGCTTTGTGGGCAGCATTCTGACCCGGTACCTCCTGGAGACCTATGGCACCGACGCGTCGGTTCGCTGGGCCATTGCCGGACGCTCCAGCCAGAAGCTGGCCAGACTCAAGGGCGAACTCGGCAGCGAAGCCGATAATCTTCCTGTTGTCCTGGCGGACTCCTCCGATGACGCGTCACTGCAGGCCATGTGCCAGCAGACCCGGGTGGTGATCTCCACCGTGGGGCCCTACGCGTTGTATGGCGAACCCCTGATCCGCGCCTGTGTCCGTAACGGCACCGATTACTGCGACCTCACCGGCGAGGTTCAGTGGATCCGCAAAATGATCGAGCGCTACGAAGAAGAGGCACGTTCCTCCGGTGCCCGCATCGTCCACTGCTGTGGTTTTGATTCCATTCCGTCGGATCTGGGTGTCTGGTTCCTCCAGCAACAGGCTGAGCAGACCTTCGGCGAACCCTGCAAGGACGTCCGCATGCGCGTAAAAGCGGCCAAGGGCGGTCTTTCCGGCGGCACCGTGGCGTCCATGATCAATATTGCGAAGGAAGCCGGCGCGGACCCCCAACTGCGTAAGGAGCTGGCTAATCCCTTCTCGATCTGTCCGGCGGACCACCGGTCCGAAACCCGTCAGCCAAGCCTGAAAACCGCGGAATTCGATGAGACCTTCGGGGTCTGGCTGGCGCCGTTTGTGATGGGTGCGATCAATACCCGCATTGTTCACCGGTCGAACGCATTGCAGGGCGCCCGTTACGGCAAGGAATTCACCTACGACGAAGCCATGATGACCGGCCGTGGTTTCAAGGGCAGGGCGGCTGCCTACGCCATGACCGGGGCGCTGGGCGCCTTCTTTACGGCGTCTGCTATCAAACCGACCCGCTGGATTGTCGAGAAACTGGTTCCCAAGCCCGGCGAAGGTCCGAGCCCCGAAGAGCAAAAAGCCGGTTTCTTCGATCTGCGCTTTTCCGGGCGAACCGAGTCCGGCAAGACGCTGATGTCGAAAGTGACCGGTGACCGGGACCCGGGCTACGGTTCCACCAGCAAGATGCTGGGCGAAGCCGGCATGTGCCTGGCGTTCGACATTGACCAGGAGCGTCCCGGTGGTTTCTGGACGCCGGCGTCGCTGCTGGACGGAAACCTGCTCACCCGGCTCCAGAAAAAGGCCGGCCTGACCTTTGAAGTGGTCAAGGCAGGCTAGTAACGGAGGTGCATTACCCGGTCCGTGGTGGGCAGTGCATCAGGCCCATGAGCCAGGCTCAGGACGGTTTTGCCAGCCAGCCAACGGTCCATGCGCTTGATGATCTGTTCGCGGGTGTCGCTGTCGACGCCCGTGAATGGTTCGTCCAGTATCACCAGTGACCGGGGCGTCAGTAACACCCTTGCCAGCGCGACACGGCGGGCCTCCCCGCCGGACAGACGGCTGCCGGTACTGCCCAGCCAGGTATCAAGTTGCCTGGCCTCTTTGGCGAATCTGTCCCCCAGGCTTACCAGTTCCAGCACCTGCCAGAGTTCGGCATCCGAAGCTGCGGGATTGCCCAGGATAAGGTTGGCCCGGAGTGTGTCTTCGAACAGCACCGTCTGCTGGGTCAGATAGGCGCAGGGAATGCTGGCCAGCCGCCCCTGAGTCGGTGGCAGCAACCCCGCCAGAGTATCCGCCAGAGACGATTTTCCACTGCCCGAGGGGCCGACGATGCCCAGCCGCTGACCTTCTGCCACCGTCAGATCGAAATGAGTCAGAAGCGGTGGCAGGTCGTCGTGCCGAACGGTGATGCCGCTTGCCTCGATGGCTATACCGTTTGAGGGAAGCGGTGCCTCATCGGTTCCGGATTCGTTCGCTGGCGTAGTATCGCGATTCAGCCGGGCCGCCGCCGCCAGGGTGCCACCGAGTTTCCCGAACGCATCGGGCAGCATCGTGTAAACCTCAACCAGCCCGAGCAGGGCGATTGGAAGCAGGACCAGCACGGGCCCGGTCAGGTGCGCGGATTCATGGAGGTGGAAGCCGGCCCAAAGGGCGAAGACGGCGGAAAGATTCAGAACCAGGTGACTGGCGGCCTGATGCCAGCCCACCCGCGTTTCGGACCGGGTCTGCTCAACGTTCATCTGATGGGCCTGCCGCAACAGCCAGGATCCATGCCGGCCGAGCCGTCCTGCCGCCCTGAGTTCCGCAAAGCCTTCCAGATGCTCCACCACCGCGGTGCGAAGCGCCTCCTGCTGGTCGCTCTGCCGGAACGCCAGGTCCCGGGTACGGAAGAACACGCCTGCAGTCGCGATCAGGAACGCCAGTAGTCCAAACAGCAGGATCGCGATGGCGACGGTACCATCAAACAGGACCCAGGCCAGCAAGGCCACCAGACCGGTGACCACAAGCGCCAGCGCGGCGGGGGCGATCAGCCTGAGGTAGAGCGTGTCGAGGGCGTCCACGTCGCTGGTGAGGCGGGACAGCCACTGGGCGCCCGACAGTCGGGATCGTCCGGTTCGGCTTGCGCCGGTCAGCTTCCGGAACAGGGTGGTCCGGATTTCGGTCAGCAACCGCAGGACGGTGTCGTGGTTGTACACCCGTTCCATATAACGGGCCACGGTCCGGGACACCGCAAAAAAGCGGATAGCACCGCCGGGCACGTAGAGATCGATGGTCGCTTTCACGCCGGCGGCGAGCAGCAATCCCACCAAGGCGGTCTCGGTAATAAACCAGCCGGACACGGCCAGCAGGGCAATGCCGGAGATCAGGGTGGCGAGAATCAGCAGAGCCCCGATAAACAGGCGGCCACGGCGTTTCAGGATCAGGCGAAGCCACGGAGTCAGGTCACGCATCGGAGACCTCCCCCTGGTTTACCGCCAGAATCCGGTCGGCCAGCGACAGCAACGCATGGTGGTGGGTGGAGAAAATCAGCGTCTTGCCGGCTTCGCTCAGTTTGTGGAGCGACTCCAGCACAAAAATTTCGCTGTCCGCATCCAACCCTGCGGTGGGTTCGTCCAGCAGGATCAGGTCGTAATCCGCCACGAAAATACGCGCCAGGCTCAGCCGGCGGGCCTGCCCACCGGACAGGCCACGACCGTCCTCCGAAATGGGACTGTCGATGCCCTCGGGCCGGCCGTTCACCAGATCCCCCAGGCCAACCCGTTTGAGGGCCGTTTCGATGGCCACATCGGAGGCGTCGGGTGAGGTAAGCCGGAGATTGTCCGCCCAGGTTCCCTGTACCAGGAAGCCGCGCTGGCCCAGCCACCCGAAGCTGAAACTCCCCGGTTCCCGGCCGAACACCTGAATGCTCCCGGACGACGGTGTCAGGAACCCGGCCAACAGATGCAGCAACGTCGACTTGCCGCCACCGGAAGGGCCGGTGAGTGCAATCGCCTGGCCCCGGGGAATCGTTAACGACAGCCCACGGAGGAGGTCGGCAGACGCGTCCGCGTAGCGGAAGGTGACATCCTGGAGCTCTATGGTCCCGGTGGTGTCCGTTTTCGCCTCGACAGCTCGGGGCGGTGTCCCGGCCTCCTGCTCGAATTGCTGAAAACGGGCCAGGATTTCGGCGCTGGCTCCCAGCGCTGCCGCGCGGTCGTGATAGTGCTGGGAGAGGGTGCGCAGCGGCTGAAAGAACTCCGGAGCCAGCAGGAGAATGAGCAACCCGTTGAACAGGGTCAGCTCGTCCGCCGGACCGAACTCGATGTAGCCGAGCAGCCCGAAGCCGATGTAGATCGCGATGACAGCGATGGCTACGGAGGAGAAGAACTCCAGCACCGCCGACGACAGAAACGCGACTTTCAGGGTTTTCATGGTGACCTTGCGATACCGGTCGGAGCGATGCTCGATGATCTCCGCCGCCGGTTCGGTCTGGCCGAACAGTTGCAGTGTGGTCAGCCCCCGTACCTTGTCCAGGAACTGCCCGGAAAGCCGGCTGATGGTTTCGAAATGCTGTTGATTCAGCTTCTCGGCGCCCATGCCGACCAGCGCCATGAAGAGGGGAATCAGCGGCGCAGACAAAAGCAGGAAAATCGCAGCAAGCCAGTCCAGCCAGAACACCAGCGCAAGGATCATCAATGGAATGATGACGGACAGGCTCATCTGGGGCAGGAACCGGGCAAAGTAGCCGTGCAACGATTCCACGTGGTCGATCCATTCCCGGGCCAGCGCCCCGGCGGATTCCTGGCCTGTAACAATTGGCCCGGCCGCCTGCCAGTGCTGATGAATCTGTCGACGAACGGCTCGCCGTACCTGGGCGCTTGCGTGGGTGGCCATGCGGGTCTGAAGCCCCTGGAAAAGGGCGCGCACCGCCATGGCGCCGATCAGCGCAAGAAAGAGATAGGTCAGATGGGAGACCGGGGTCTTTTCGATCAGGCCCCGGTAGACAATAAGGGCCAGAAGTACCATCTGGCCGATGGTGGCGACGCCGGCCAGGGTACCGAAGAGTACGGTACCCTGTATCCACCGGCGGTTGCCGTCAGCAAGCTCCGTGAGCCAGCGCCGGGTTGTACGCTGTTCCGGAGCCGTCACTTAGTGGTAACCCTCACCCGGACGGACCTTGCCACGGAACACCCAGTAGGACCAGGCGGTGTAGGTCAGGACGATCGGGATGACGAACAGCAGGCCCAGTAGCAGGAACAGCTGTGAGTTATAGGCTGAAGCGGCGTCCCAGAGGGTGTAGTTGGGCGGAACCACGTAGGGCCAGCGGCTGACCACCAGACCCAGGTAGGTGGTGACGAACAGGCCCATGGTGGCCACGAACGGCATGCCCTCGAACCGATTGCGCACCGACCGGAAGATCTGGAAGGCGCACAGCAGGGTCAGCACCGGCAGCACCCAGATCACGCTGAGGTTGGAGAACCAGCGATCCCGGACCATGTCATCCACGAACGGGGTCCACACGCTGATGATGCCAAAGATGATCAACACCGCAGCCAACAGCGGCAGCGTGATGCGATACGCCCATTCCTGCAGGCGACCCTCGGTTTTCATGATCAGCCAGGTGGACCCGAGAAGGGCGTAACCAGCGAGCATGCCGAGGCCGGTGAGGACCGTGAACGGGGTCAGCCAGTCCAGGGCACCGCCGACGTACACGCCATTGGCGGTCTCGAAGCCCTGGATGTAGGTGCCAACCACCGCGCCCTGAGCAAAGGCCGCTACCGTGGAACCGCCGGCAAAGGCCCAGTTCCACAGGTAGCGCGACGTCCGCGCCTTGAACCGGAACTCGAACGCCACGCCGCGGAAGATCAGACCTGCCAGCAGCAGGAAGACACCGATGTACAGCGCCGGCAGGAAGATGCTGTAGACCATGGGGAAGGCGGCCAGCAGGCCGGCACCGCCCAGCACCAGCCAGGTCTCGTTTCCGTCCCAGACCGGTGCCACAGAGTTCATCATGGTATCCCGGTCGGTCTCACTGGGCGCGAACGGGAACAGGATGCCCACCCCCAGGTCGAAGCCGTCCATCAACACGTACATGATGATGCCAAAGCCGATGATAAACGCCCAGATCAGGGCCAGATCGAACTGTTCCATTTTACTGCCCTCCCTGATTGGCGGGTTTGCCGTGATCGTTTTCGCCGATTTCAAACGGCACATGGGCCGCGGAGAACGGACGCGAGGGACGATCGGACTCGTTCTCCTCATCGTCCTGCTCATCTTCAAGCCCGACGTACAGCACCCGCATGAGATAGTAGACACCGGCTGAGAACACACAGGCGTACACCACGATATAGCCGATCAGGGTGAACAGTGCCATACCGCCGGTCAGCGACGGTGTGACCGAGTCCGCCTGGCTCATGATGCCGTAGACCAGCCACGGCGCCCGGCCGGTTTCAGTCACGAACCAGCCGGTCAGGACCGCCAGGAACGGCGCGATACTCATGAACCGAAGCCCCTGGAGGAACCAGTTGGTCTTGTAGAGGCGGCCCCCCTTACGCAGGAACAGGCCCGCCACCGCGAACAACACCATCAGCACGCCCATGGCCACCATGATCCGGAACGACCAGAACACGATGCCAACCGGCGGTTGCTCGTCTACGGGAATGTCCTTGAGGCCCGGCACAACACCGTCCCAGGAGTGGGTCAGGATCAGGCTCGCCAGCCCCGGAATACCCACTTCCACCAGGTTGCTCTGGCTTTCCTGATCGGGAATGGCGAACAGCAGCATGGGCACGTGGGACGAGGTTTCCCAGTTACCTTCCATGGCCGCCACTTTCTCCGGCTGGTGTTCCAGGGTGTTCAGACCGTGGAAATCGCCCACCAGCACCTGGGCCGGGGCAATGAACAGCAGCAGCCACAGGCACATGGACAGCGCCTTGCGGTTGGCCTCGACCTCACGACCTTTCAGGAGGTACCAGGCGCTTACACCAGAGACCACGAAACCGCCGGTCAGGAAGGAGGCGAGCACCATGTGGGTGAAGCGGTACGGGAACGAATCATTGAAGATGGCGGCGCTCCAGGAAGTCACATGGAACATGCCGTCTTTCAGCTCAACGCCGGCCGGAGTCTGCATCCAGCTGTTGGCCGCGAGAATCCAGAATGCCGAGATAAAGGTGCCTACCGCGACCATGATGGCAGCGAACAGGTGGACGCCCGCCGGGACCTTGTGGCGGCCGAAGAGCATGACCCCGAGGAAGCCCGCCTCCAGGAAGAACGCCGTGACCACCTCGTAACTGAGAATCGGGCCGAGGAAGTTGGCGGAGGCCTGGGCGAAATTACTCCAGTTCGTGCCGAACTGGAAGGACATCACGATACCCGACACCACGCCCATTCCGAAAACCACCGCGAACACCTTCGTCCAGAAGCCCGAGAGTTTTTCCCAGACCGGATTGCGGGTTTTGAAGGCCAAACCTTCAAGTACGGCGATATAGGATGCGAGGCCGATGGTAAACACCGGAAATATGGCGTGAAATGACACCACAAACGCGAACTGGATTCGCGATAGGATAAGAGGATCAAGTTCCATGGGAACCTCCGGCAAAACCATACATCACAAAAGAACAAGCGCTGCTGGAGCACTCGCTCAGCCGCTGCCTTAGCTCATATTGTTCTGTTGTTATTACCGGCAGATGGTGAACATGCTACATAAAATTCATAAACGCCAACAGGTCAGAATGTCGCACCGTTGACTTAAAACAATTATGGTGATTTCAATGAGTTTTTACGAAGACCGGATACTTCCGCACATCATAGACAAGGCCTGCTCAATGGGCCAGGTCATGAAGTTACGGAGCCAGGTCGTGCCGCAGGCGAGGGGCATCGTCCTTGAAGTCGGTATGGGCTCCGCCATCAACCTCGAGTTCTACGACCAGTCACAGGTGGAACTGGTGTACGGCCTTGAGCCGTCCGAAGGCATGCGCAGGAAAGCGCAGCCAAACCTCAGCCGATCCGGCGTCACCGTGGAATGGCTCGACCTGCCGGGTGAGAAAATCCCCCTGGACGACGAATCCGTCGATACCGTCCTGCTGACCTTCACGCTGTGCACCATCCCCGACAGCCAGGCCGCCCTGGAACAGATGAAACGCGTGCTGAAGCCGGGCGGAGAGCTGCTGTTCCTCGAGCACGGCCAGTCCGTCGATCACAGCGTGCGCAAATGGCAGGACCGCATAACCCCGGCCTGGAAGAAACTCGCCGGTGGCTGCCATCTCAACCGTCACATCGGCGACCTGATCGGGGAGGCGGGTTTCGATATCCAGGAACTCAACAACCTCTATGTGCCGGGCGCGCCGAAGATCGCCGGTTATATCTACCAGGGCAGGGCGATCAAGCCGCACGCAAGCTGAATGAGGGGCGGTTGGCGGATTGAGAATTGCGTTACCAGACACGGCCTTATACAATTCCGCCCCTCAAATCTCCCTCCGAAATGCCCGGATGGTGAAATTGGTAGACACAAGAGACTTAAAATCTCTCGGCCGCAAGGCCGTGCCGGTTCGATTCCGGCTCCGGGCACCATTAAAATCAAATCCTTATAATCCGATTTTTCTCTCGCATTGAATACACAGTGGCGGGCCGGGCCATTGGTGTGTGTCGCTCAAATTGTCAGAACCAAATCAAGATGCATGCACACCTGGCGTAAAAACGAGAAGCCACGCGATTACACGGCAACAGCAGTCCGACTCGGCTAAGTTGTTGTTGAACTAAACCGCTTCGCGGTAGCGAATGGGCCCGGGATTTCCCGCGAGATCAGGTGAACTGACGGATACTTTTGATGAGCCCAGGTGGGCTTTTCAGAAGAGGAGAATCCGTCATGACACCGTTACGTCAGACCATGATCCAGGCCATGTGCCAGCATGGCTTTTCCCCCCGAACCCAGCAAAGTTATCTCTATGTGGTAACCGAGCTGGCTCGATACTACCGGCGCTCGCCGGATCAACTGCAAGTCGATGACCTGCAGGTCTATTTCAACTACCTGGTCCAGGAGCGCGCCCTGTCACCCGCCAGTTGTCGCCTCTACCTTCACGGCATCCGGTTTTTGTACCTGCAAGTGCTGCACTGGGCGCACTTCGATGTGACGCTGGTCTTACCCAAGCGGCCTCAGCGCATTCCGGAACTGCTGACCCGCCAGGAAGTCGCTCGCCTACTGTCTGCAGTTTCCTACCCCAAGCATCAGGCGTTGTTGTCTATCATCTATGGCTGTGGCCTGCGGGTCAGTGAAGCGGTGGCGTTGCAGGTGAAGGATGTTGATGGTGAACGTTCCCTGCTTCGGGTTGATCAGGGTAAGGGAGCCAAGGACCGGATGGTGCCCATGGCACCGGAACTGCTCCGTCTGCTTCGTCAGTATTGGCGGGTTCGTCGGCCCATGCCGTGGTTATTTCCCAGTGATTTGCTGCCGGATCGGCACCTTCATATCACCACACCCCAGAAGGTTTACCACCAGGCCAAGAGCGCCAGTGGCATTCACAAAGGCGGAGGCATTCATGCCCTGCGCCATGCCTACGCCACCCACCAGTTAGAACAGGGCGTTGCCCTGCATGAGTTGTAACGACTGCTGGGGCATAGCGATCTGCGCAGCACACAGCGGTATTTGCACTGGCTGCCCGGAGTGACACCTCACAACCGTGGACCGGTCGACCTGATGGCCGGTCTGGGAGGTGGATGATGGCCAGTTTACTGACCGTCCAGACGATTCTGGATCGGTTCCTTCCTGAGGAGCCACTGGATGGCCATCGCCTCAAGGTATGTGCCCGGTTAACCGGGTGCCGGACGGCCCGCATGGGCGGCATGGAGGTGCAGTGTGATCACTGCAAGGCCCGCTCGGTCTGTTATTACGGCTGCCGGGACCGACATTGCCCCCAGTGCCAAGGCCGCGCGAGCCAGCGATGGAGCAACCGCCAACGGGCATTATCGCGGCGCTTTCGGGGGCGAATGGTGTCGTTGCTGAGAGTGTCGGCGAACGCCGGTGAACTGTATCGGGTGACCAACAGCGGTGAGGTTGATGGCCTGCTCGACGGCCTGATGCAACAGGAGTGGGTTGTCTATACCCGACACTGCCTGAACCAGGCCGATACGGTTGTCGACTATCTCGCTCGCTACACTCACCGGATCGCCATCAGTAACGGGCGGTTGTTGTCGATGGAAGGTGACCGGATCTCGTTCCGATACAAGGATTACCGGGATCATGGGCGGCTAAAGACCCAATGGCTGGAAGGACAGGAGTTCGTCAGGCGGTTTCTGATGCATATTCTGCCAAAAGGGTTCATGCGCATTCGCCACTTTGGTTACCTGAGCAACCGAACGCGACGACAAAAGCTGGCCGTCATCCGACAGTGCCTGTTACAGCCACCCCAACCAGAATCAAACCGAGTGAACCAGGAACCGCCTCGTTGTTGGCCTTGCCTGCGCTGCAATGATGGCCTGGTTCACATGGTTCGTCAGATCCCGCGCTTCAGAATCGTGGCGGTGCCAACCGGCTAGCCTTCGCGCTGTACTGATCTGGCGGGTGATCGCTTACGGTTCCTTGTGAGCTGGGCCGGTGTGCGGCCCGGGACTGGAAAAAGCAGCATCTGCGGGGTAGTCTGAGCTAAATCACAATAAGGAATCGGCCAATGATGGATATAACCCGGCTACTGTTCACTGGTGCTGAGGTCCTTCGGCAGCCAGCCTCACCGTTCCGAGCCCTGCCTCCCGATTACTTTACCCTTATGCGTCGCCCGACAGCTTCGGTGCCGGCGGCTTAGTCCAACAGACATTTAAAGGTCATGCTGCGCACGACCATTAAATGCTTAGGTGTTAAATCAATAGTGGTACCGGAGCTGGGCGATGAGCAAAGCGTCATCCGTGACCTTGTAAACGATGCGGTGTTCTTCGTTAATTCGGCGGGACCAGTAACCAGCGAGGCTGTGTTTGAGGGGTTCCGGTTTGCCGACACCCTCGAACGGTTCTCGTTTGGTCTCCTTGATAAGCTTGTTGATGCGATTCAGGATTTTTTTGTCGGTTTTCTGCCAGTACAGATAGTCTTCCCACGCGTTCTCGGAGAAGATGAGTTTCATTCAAGAAGTTCCTTTTCCTGACCATTGCCTTGCTCCAGCTCTGCAACGGACTCTAGCAAACGACGAGCGTTTTTGGGTGCGCGCAGGAGGTATGCGGTCTCTTGCAATGCCTCATAGTCCTCAAGAGAGATCATGACCACGGACTGCGATTTGCTTCGGGTGATGATCACGGGTGCATGGTCTTCACAGACCTGTTCCATGGTTTTTGCCAGATTGGTTCTAGCGGATGTGTAGCTAATGGCATCCATAAGGCTGCTCCTGTACAGGATCTTGTTCCTGTGCAGGATAACGTACATATGAGGATTTAACAATCGGCTGCACAGCGACCGCTTTTCCGCCGCTTCGCGGCTCCAAACCGGCGCGTGAGGCGGGCGTTATATTTTCACGGGCCCGTTTACACAACCTCGGCCCATAAACCGCCAAATCCTGCCCAGGGGCGCAGTCAGTCCACCACCCAGTCACTGAGCGCATCCGCCAGATGATCGAAGACCAACCTGACCCGGCGCACTGAACGCAGTGATTCATGCATGGCCAGCCACATCGGCAATTCAAAGCTCAGTGACTCGGGCAACACCGCCTCAAGTTCCGAGTCGCGTTCAGCCAGACGCTTGAACATGGGGCCAATACCCAGGCCGGCCCGGATGGCCGCCAATTGGGCTGCGTTGTTATCGGTACGCAGGTCAAAATCACTGCGTTCAAGCGTCACGCCCCGTGCCCGCATAAAGCGCAACGCGGTGTCCTCGCGATCAAAACCAATGAGCGCGTGAGCGGAAAGGTCTTCCTGTGCCGTCGGTACACCCCGGCGTTTCAGGTAATTACGGTGGGCATACAGCCCCCCTTCAACCTGGCCCAGGTGGCGGGCCACCAGGGCACTCTGCCGGGGCGGTGTCATCCGCACAGCGATGTCGGCTTCCCGTATCAGTAGGTTGGACAGTCGGTCCGAGGTGACCAGCTCCAGCGCTATATCCGGATAGCGTTCGCGCAACGGCAGCAGCGCTCGGGGCAGAATTTCACACCCCACCACTTCGCTGGCCGTTATGCGAACGGTGCCACTGGGGTCGGCTATCTCGCCGGAAGCTTCTCGCAGCAGTGCTTCAGCCGCTGCATCCATCGCTTCGGCATGGGGCAATAACGCCAGTGCGGCCTCGGTGGGTGCCAAACCACTGCGGTCGCGCCGGAACAATTCCCGGCCCAAGTGCGCTTCGAGCGCGTCAATGTGCCGTCCCAGCGTAGGCTGGGTTACCCCCAACTGCCGGGCTGCCGCCGACAGACTGCCTTCACGCACGACCGCCAGCATCGACCGGTAGTGACCCCAGTCGGCCACTATGTCCCTCGGCCGTCTCCTGCTTCTGATATTCATTTATGAATATCCTCCATGCATTTATCGCCAATTTATATTCATTTTATTAAGAAGCATAGTGGTTGTCTTGTCCAACTACCGAAGAGAGATCAACCATGACAACCACCCTGCAACCCACTGTTCTGATGCTCGGTGCCACCGGCAGCCTCGGTAAGGCCATCACTCGCAATCTGGCCGAACGCGGCTGGTCCCTCCGGGCTCTGCACCGCCACCCGGAGTCCGCTGCGGCGCAGTTGGTCGATGTCGAGGGCATCGACTGGCGGGGCGGCGACGTGATGAACGCCGCGGACACTCAAGCGGCTGGGCGCGGTTGCGATCTGATCGTGCACTCGGTCAATCCACCGGGTTATCGCAACTGGCGCGAAGAGGCCTTACCCATGCTTGAGAACGTTATTGAAGCGGCGCGCGCCAGCGGCGCCGCTCTGGTCTTTCCCGCCAATGTCTATAACTACGCATCGGATATCGGCTATGGTGTGACCGAACAAAGCCCTCAGCACCCAACCACCCGTAAAGGCGCCATTCGCGTGGAAATGGAACAGAAGCTGCGAGCCGCCGCAGATTCGGGCGTGCGCGTGATCGTCTTACGTGCCGGCGATTTCTTCGGGCCAGGTACCGGCCTTGCCTGGTTCAGCGTGATGGTCCGCCCGGGCCAGCAACTGCGCCGTATCCTCTACCCCGGCGCATTGCAGATTGACCATACGTGGGCGTATCTGCCTGACCTGGCAGAAGCGTTTGCCCAGTTAATGCTCAAGCGGGCCGACCTGCCCCCTTATGCTGACTTCCATTTCGCCGGCCACACGCTCAACGGCCAGGTTCTGGTCGATACCCTGCGCCAGGTCAGTGGCGAGGCTAACGCACCCGTGCGACCGTTTGCCTGGTGGCCATTGCGGCTGATCGCTCCTTTTCATGCCACCAGTCGGGAACTGTGTGAAATGCGCTACCTCTGGCAAAGACCGCTAACCCTGGACAACACCAGACTGGTCAGATTCCTTGGCGCTGAACCCCATACGCCGTTACGCCAGGCGCTGGAAGAAACGTTGGTCGATTTCAACTGCCTGCCGGCAAGTTTCCGGGTGCAGACGGCCTGACGGTCGCGTTGACTCTGCCAAGCGCCGTCTTCGCTCACGGATTCGACAACGACGGCGATGACAGAGCCCCGGCTACCAAGGCATGATAGGCGGGCTCTCGTTGTCTATGGCTTGCGAGAGGCGCAGCAGCTTAATGCGTACCTACATGGGAACCGCTAACCAGGCGCGGCACTCGGATGCCTTTGTCTCCGCTTCGCCGCGGCGTTGATTCTTGGGTGACTCTTACATGAGATTTTGGATTCTTCTCACAGCGCTTGTTCTCACCGGCTGCGACAACACCACGATGTCCGAGGCTCCCAACTTCTCGCTCTTTGAAACCTCGGCCGGTGTTGTCTATTTGCTGAATCAAAATACCGGGGAGCTGAAGGTGATTTCCTCGAAGCCGCCTGTCATCAATACCGGAGACGTTTTCAGAGATGATGAGGGGCAGCTCTTCAGATACCTGGGGAACGGGGAAGTTCGTATGCTCCAGTAATTACCCCAAAAACTCCCTAACCACCTCCAGCACGTCTTCCTCCTGCTCCCGATGCGGAACATGCCCACATCCCTTCAGAAGCTTCAGCGTCGCCGGCCCTTCCGGCAGCTCCGTATAACGCTCGGCGTGGATCGGCGACCCAAACTCATCGTCATCCCCATGAATGGCCAGAACGGGGCAGTGAACCTGCTTCAGCGTTTCGTCGAGCCGCCAGTCCTGAAAATCCTCCGACAGCCAGGTGTCGATCCAGGCACTGAGTACCCACCCGGCCTTATCGCCGTGGTAACGGGCGAGTCGGTCCACTTGGCCTTCTTCGGCGAAGGCGACTTTCGCGTCTTCGATCCCGGCGACGGTCCGGTCTTCGACAAACGCCTGGGCGGATTCGGTGATCAGGGCCAGGCAGTCGTCGGGGTAGTGGGCCGCGCAGGCGGCGGCCATGGCGCCCCCGACGCTGTGGCCGAAGGCGATGAACTGGTGGATATTCAGCGCTTGTCGGACGGCGTCAAAGGTGGCTTCGGCTTCTTCCAGAATGAACCGTTTATTGAGCGTGCCGGGGTGGGCGTCGGACTGGCCGAAGCCGAGGCGGTCGTAGGCGATGACGGTTCGGCCCGTAGCCTCTGCCAGGTGCTCCGGGAAGGACCGCCACAACCGGACACTGCCGAGGGAATCGTGGAACAGCACGATGGGGGCCTTTTCGGACTCTGCACCTTTATTGCTGTTCCAGGTTTTTACATAGATTCGGCCTTCGGAGGTGGACAGGGTGACTTCGGAGCTGGTCATTGACTATTCCTGAGTGGGTGCCGGCGAAATGCTGTTAATGTTGCCGGATGGGACGTTCGGGTCGTCGTCCATAATGACGAGGATGCCTCCGGCAATGATGGCGATCGCGACGATTGCTTTGAGAATCATTGATTTGGACATGGTATTCACCTCCAGGGTTTGAGGGAACTACCAATAGGTGTGAGGGCGCGGGTGCGGAATTCCAACCACCCCCGTGTAAGGTGACGATACCGACAAAAGTCGCTTCGACAGGCTCCGCACTCTGGTCAATACTGTTTCTGGCCTCTTTGGACAGGCGCACACGTTTCACTGACAACAAGACAGGGCATTTTCCATGACAGACGCTGCCGAACCGCTTATTCACACCTATACCGAAAACGGCGTCACCACGTTGATGCTCGACAAGCCCGAACGGCGCAACAGCCTTTCCATGGCCATGCTGGAGGCGCTGGGCGAGGTATTGGACGAGGTGGCCCGGGACGACGAGACCCGCGTGGTGGTGATTGCCGCCCGTGGTAATGTGTTCTGCGCCGGACACGACCTCCGGGAAATCCGCGAACGTTTCGACAGTCACGAGTTCCAGCAGGCGCTGTTCGACCGTTGCAGCGAGGTGATGCAGAAGATCGTAAACCTGCCCAAGCCGGTGATTGCACGGGTAGCGGGCGTTGCGACGGCGGCCGGGTGCCAGCTGGTGGCTTCCTGTGATCTGGCGGTGGCCGCTGACACGGCCCGTTTCGCAACGCCGGGGGTGAACATCGGGCTTTTCTGCTCAACGCCGATGGTGGCCCTGTCGCGGAACGTTCACCGGAAGCAGGCCATGGAGATGTTGCTGACTGGTGAGCTGATCAGCGCGAGCCGGGCGGAAGAGATTGGTCTGGTCAACCGGGTGGTGGACGAGCAGATTCTGGATGAAACGGTCTATCGGATGGCGCGGACCATCGCGGACAAATCGGGCCATACCCTCCGTATCGGCAAGGAAGCGTTCTATCGCCAGCTGGAAATGCCGCTGGCCGAAGCTTACGCCTATACCGCGGTGGTCATGGCTGAGAACATGAAGGCCGAAGACGCCCAGGAAGGCATCTGTGCGTTCCTGGAGAAGCGCAAGCCGGAGTGGAAAGACCGCTGATCGGTCAGTCCTGACAGGCGGCCCGGCCGATCCTCAGGCGATCGCCGGGTTGAATGTTCTTCTTTGAAAAGAAGCCCGCATTCATTTCGACAGCGGACCAGTATTGGTGGTCGGCCGGGTAAACCGGGCAGTGCTGACCCTGGGACTCGGGGCAGGGCGTCATGGTCCGGATGGTGTGAATGGTCCGTTCTTTGTCCAGGAAAGCGATATCCAGGGGGATAAGGGTGCGGTACATCCAGAACCCCTGGGACGCTTCCCGCGATTCCGGGTAATCAAACAGCATGCCCCGGTTGGCAGGCAGGGTTTGCCGCAACATCAGTCCCATCTGCCGCTGGGCATGCTCGGTGGCCAGCTCCAGGGTGACCGGTATAAGCCCCTCGCTCGTCTCAAAACAGGCGTCCACTTCGTCCAGCCCGGTCTGGGGCGGTGCCGCATTGGTTCCGCAGCCGGCCAGCGCCAGCGCGAGGAGCGCCGGGATGCCGATGGCCGGGTGGCGAAGGGGTATCTTCACGGGCGCAGCCGGTAACCGGTCCGGAAGATCCACCAGATGGTGGTCATGCAGAGCGTCAGGAAGACCAGGGTCATGCCAACGCTCACGCCCACATGTACGTCCGCAACGCCGTAGAACGCCCACCGGAATCCACTGATCAGGTAGACCACGGGATTGAACAGGCTGATGGTCTGCCAGATCTCCGGGAGCATGTCGATGGAGTAGAAGGTACCGCCGAGGAACACCAGAGGCGTGACGATCATCATCGGAACGATCTGGAGTTTCTCGAAGCCGTCTGCCCAGATGCCGATGATGAACCCGAACAGGCTGAAGGTCACCGCGGTGAGGACCAGGAAGGACACCATCCAGAAGGGATGGAGCACGTGGTAGTCCACAAACAGCCGGGCCGTGGCCAGGATGATCAGGCCGAGGATTACCGATTTGCTCGCGGCCGCACCGACATACCCGAGCACCACCTCCACATAGGACACGGGGGCCGAGAGCACTTCGTAGATCGTGCCGGAAAACTTGGGCATGTAGATGCCGAAGGAGGCGTTGGAGATGCTCTGCATCAGCAGCGAGAGCATCACCAGCCCCGGAATGATATAGGCGCCGTAGCTGATGTTGTTGATGTCGCCCATCCGTGAACCGATGGCGGAACCGAACACCACGAAATAGAGGCAGGTTGAAATCACCGGTGACAGCACGCTCTGCATGACCGTGCGTTTCATCCTGGCCATTTCGAACTTGTAGATCGCCCGGATGCCGTGCAGGTTCATGACGTTCTCCCGTTTCTGTGCTCAGTCATTGAGTAATCCGACAAAGATCTCTTCAAGCGAACTCTCGCGGGTCTGGAGATCGCGGTATTCGATGCCAAGTTCGCCCAGGGTTCTCAGCAATCGTGCCACGCCGGCCTGTTCGTGCTGGGAATCGAAGTTAAAGATCAGCTCCCAGCCGTCTTCGGACAGTTCCACCGGCTCCAGGGTCAGTTCTCCGGGCACCCGATCCAGCTGGTGCTGGAGCTGGAGGCGCAGTTCCTTCTTGCCGAGTTTCGACATCAGGCGGCTTTTCTCTTCTACCAGGATGATCTCGCCCTGGCGAATCACGCCAATGCGATCCGCCATTTCCTCGGCTTCCTCGATGTAGTGGGTGGTGAGGATGATGGTGACGCCGCTTTCCCGAAGCTGCCGGACCAGGTTCCACATATCCCGGCGCAGCTCGACGTCCACGCCGGCGGTGGGTTCGTCGAGGAACAGGATCTGGGGTTCGTGGGACAGGGCCTTGGCGATCATCACGCGGCGTTTCATGCCCCCGGACAGGGACATGATGCGGTTGTTGCGTTTGTCCCAGAGCGACAGGGCCTTGAGCACCTTTTCAATGTGGCCGGGGTTGGGCGCTTTGCCAAACAGACCCCGGCTGAAGGAGACGGCGTCCCAGACGGTCTCGAACGAATCGGTATTGAGCTCCTGAGGCACCAGGCCGATGGTTTCGCGGGCCTTCCGGTACTGGGAAACGATGTCGAAGCCGCCGGCGGTGACCTTGCCGCTGGTCATGTTGACCAGTCCGCAGATGATGCTGATCAGTGTTGTCTTGCCGGCACCGTTCGGGCCCAGGAGGGCAAAGATCTCTCCCGGATGTATTTCAAGATTGATGTCCTTCAGGGCCTGAAACCCATCCCCGTAGGTTTTGTTCAGGTGCCTTACGGATATATCCGACTGCACGGGCGTGTCCTGTGATCAAAGGTTGAAAGAGGAACCGTTCCAAAGATCGGACGGAAGGCGCGGTATTTTCTCATGAGTGACGACAATTTAGAAACCTTTGCCTTGTCGTCGCGAACCCTCATAATGCGTTTTTTGCTGACCGGGGGTGAACAATGGTACGTGTCATCGCGATCGCAGGATTACTGGTGGCCCTGATCGCTGCGGTGGTATTCGGGCCACATTATCTGTTCTCCACGGATGCCCGGGATTCGGCAGACGGATCGGCCCCGGCCTGCGATCTCCAGGCGGGGCCTTGCACCTGGAAAAACGACGCTGGTCAGTGGTCGGTGGCCATCACGTCCGTCGGCACCGGCAATCAGGGCACCGAATTCCGGTTATCGGTGACCGCGCCAACCCACCCAGGTCGATTCCTGGCGGTGCTGCGGGGCGAATCCATGTATATGGGGGAGTACCCGGTGCCCCTGAAACAGGCCGGGGACAACCGCTACACCGCACAATTCACGGCGCCGTTCTGCACCAGTGGATCGGGGATGCAGTGGCGGATCGACCTGCAGAGCGGCGAGGATCCGGTAGGGCGGGCACCGGAAAAACTGACCTTCTGGGCCCGGTGACCCTCCGGAAGCGTGATCGGGGTGGTGCTCCCGTTGCCCCGGGTTGGTGTAACATTCGAATCGGTTCAATCAAAGGGAAAGGGTAATGGATTACGGTGACAGCGTTCAGGGTGTACTTCTCAGGAAAATCCGCAAGGCCGAGCAGGATGTGCTGCAGTTGAGGCTGGACTACTGCCGGTTTGTGTTCGGGCTTTCCCACCGTTCCAGGGTGATGTCCGGCGACCGGGTTTACGAAGTGACCGGTGTGGACGTTGACAGCATGGTGTACACCGACGATGGGAGCCTGTCCCGGCCCGGTATTACCGGTGTGCCCGTGGATGCCGAGGCCGGTACCGAGCCGGTGGATCTGGGCACGGACTGGACGCTGGACGCGAAAGCGATCAAATAAAGGCGTTGCTGGTGACCGCGTCAAACAGGCTGGAAGGTGTTGGAACAAAGTGGTGGCGCCCCCAGTGTTCCGCGCCTTCGAGTCCGCAGCGATAGCAGGCCAGGTGCACCGTATCCTCCGTCAATGAACGAATCGCGGCCAGTGCGCCGCGCTCACTGACCCCGGTTTTCCGCTGGGCAATCTGGACCACAAGCTGCTTGAGAGCCTCCGAATGCCGCTCGGCGGGCTCGCACAGCGCGTTGGCAGCGCCATACAGCCAGGCCGCGGCGTAGCGCAGTACCGGTTCTGCCGCCTCTGGCAGGTGCAGCCCCCGTTCCCGACAATCCCGTTCCTGTAATCCGGCCACGATGTGCAGTTGAGTGATCAGTTCTGCCTGGCGAAGCTGGGTGGGACGGCTTGTCGACGCCTCCCGGGCCTGTCGCTGGTAAGGAGCGGATGGGCGGGGAAAGGGCGCAGCCGTAACCTGGGGCACCTGTGCCGTTGCCGATTCCGAGCGCGTCAGCATCAGCATCCTGAACGCAAGCAGCATCAGCAGACCAATCAGGCCCGCCTGGGTAATCACGATCAGCCAGTCCGACATACGATTTTCCGATCCGATATTCAGTGGATTTCAGATCGAGTGTAACAGTGTGTAACGTCAAAAGAATGCCGATGGTGGGGCGAATTTGATATTGATCGTTGCTGCTTGACGAAAATGTGACGGCGCTCTCGGTGGGCCTAGCAGGTCGGCATGGTTTGCAGGGCGAGCTTGCGTCGAATGTAACGGCCAAGGGTGTCGATGCCGATGTTCAGCAGTGCGGTGATCAGGATCAGCACCAGCGCCCGGTCAAAGTGGATGTTCTGGATAGCGCTGTCGACGTAGAAGCCGAGGGTGTAAATGCCCAGGATGCCCAGAATCGCGGTTTCCCGCATGATGATTTCCCACCGGTAGAACAGGAAGGCCAGGAACGAACGGTAGATCCGGGGTGTCAGCTCCCAAGTGTAGCGGTTGAAACCTTTGGGGGCGTCCGGGCGCAGGCGGATGCCGTTGGTCTGACGACCGATCAGGTGCCCGATGATGCCCCCGTTGTGCAAGGCCAGGGCAACCACCGCCGGCAGCATGGACGGCCCCCACAACTGAAGCAGAATGTACGCCAGCACGTATTCCGGTGTGGAGCGGGCTATCACGAGGAAAACGTGGCCGAAGGTGCGCCGGACCGGGCCGCCAAAATGGTTGGACACCAGGGGAAAGGCCAGCAGGGCGAGCATGCCGGTGGCAACCAGGGCAATCTGTGTGAGGATCACCGTGTTCCAGATCCCTGGAAGCGCTGCGTTTACCATCAGGTCATTCAGCCAGGGGACCAGTCCGGCCAGGCCTTCGCCATTGCGCAACGGGGCGGGAACAATGTCCTGGGTGAAGAAGCGGGCTACATTGCCCCAGACGATCGGCAAACCTTCCCCCAGGAAGAATGGCGCCGAGAGCACGTAGATGGGCAGCAATTTCGGGCGCACCCAGATGGGGATGGTGGCGATCAGCACGTAGAACAGGATGAGCATGGCGCCGGCGTCGGAATAGAGCCCCTGGGAAAAGGAGGCTTCCAGGTAAAAGCCCAGGGTCGGCAGGCCCACAAAGCCCAGTATGGCGCTGGAGCGAAGGCCGCACTCGAGCCGGTAGGCGGTGTAGGTGCGGATCTGGTGCCAGCAGTCGGGAATGCGTGCGAACAGGAATGCCGAGATAACCCCGGTGCCTGATGGAAGCAGATTGCGCGGTCCGGGATCGGCCTCGTCCAGGATTTCGGAGTAGACCTTGGCGAAGATGCCGGCGTAGGGGATGGCGATGGCCAGCACGCCGGTGAGCGGATGAAACCCGAAGAACTGGAGAAAGATCAGGGCCCAGAACAGTTCGTGGATCGCACGGATGAAGTTGCAGAAAATCCGCACGGGCAGAAAGCGGTACACCAGTGCCAGCAGGAAACCCGAGGCACTGCCGACGGCCACCCCGACGAAGGCGAAGGCCACGGTACGCAGCAGGGCGGTCATCAGCCCTTCGGAGCTGAAGAAGTTCGGGGTCACCACGCCGAGAAAGAAGTTTGCCAGATCCTGCCAGGGGTTGGAGGACGTGATGGCGATGTCCGAAAACAGCAGACCTACCAAGGCAATGGCAACAAAGATGAAACTGGTACGAACCGTGGGATAGGAAAACATGGATTCAGCCCCGGCCGTCAGTAAAGCGACATGATGTCGGACGCCGCAAGCCGGTCACTGGGTTCGTCGAGAGCGACCCTGCCATCCTGAATGCCGATGATCCGGGTGCAGTAGGCGAGCGCCAGTTCCACGTCGTGCATGGCAACGACACTGGTGGCAAACCGGTCACGGAGCAGTGCCATGACCTGGTGTGCCCTGGGGCCGTCCAGGGCGGAAACCGGTTCGTCCGCCAGTAAGAGATCCGATTGCCGGTAGATGGCACGGGCAATGGCGACCCGCTGGCGTTGTCCGCCGGACAGCGCCGCCGTGGGTGTCCAGAGTTTTTCCGCCATACCAAGCTCGCCGAGCAGGTGACTGACCACGGATCGGTCGGCGGCAAACGGACGAATCAATGTCCAGCCGTTGTACCAGGTGGAATGCCGGTCGAGTTGTCCCATGAAGACATTGTGGAACACGGGCAGGGCGTTCACCAGGCCCAGGTCCTGGGGGACCAGCGAGGCATCGCGCCCGACCTCCTGATACAGCAGTCGGATCAGCGTGGATTTCCCGGCGCCGCTACGGCCAACAAGGGCGACCTTGTCGCCCTTGTCAACGCGGAGGGAGAGCGGTCCCAGAACACGCTCTCCTCCGAATGAGGCTGTCAGCCCCGAGACTTCAAATGCGGACATTAATCGAGGATTCCGATCTCTTCTGCGGTTTTGCGGATGGGCTCATAGGCGTCGTTCGATACCGGGATGAATCCGGAGCGGGGGAAGCTTTCAAGCAGTTTGGGATCCTTCAGGTTCAGCAACGCCTGCTTGACCTTCTCCTTGAAACCGTCTCCGAAGCGGTCGTTGACATCACCACGAATGGTCCACTGGTAGTCGGGGAATGGCGGTGTTTTCCAGATCACGCGGACGGCGTCGGTGTCGATGTTTCCGTCATCCAATTCCTTTTTCCAGACCTGGAAGTTCAGGGCGCCCACCTGGTAGGTGCCGGCTTCGACGAGGCGAAGCGTCCGGGTGTGGTTGCCACTGAAGCCTACCCGCGAGAATACGTCTTCAGGCGCTTCACCGAAGGCTTCGCGAATGTGGTATTCGGGCATCAGTCGGCCAGAGGTAGATCCTTTGGAACCAAACGTGAAGGTCTTGCCGCGCAGCTGGTCAGCCAGGTCGGCGAGGTTGTCCGCCGGCTCGATGCCCGTGCTGGTGTTGGCGATGAAATAGGTCTCGAAAGCCTTGTCTTCCACACCCTGGGCCAGTGCTTCGGAACCCGGTACCAGTTTGCGCGCCTGGACACCAGACAGACCACCGAACCAGGCCAGTTGGACCTGATTGTTGCGGAATGCGGTAATGGCTGCGGCATAGGACTTGACCGGGATGTATCGGACATCCACGTCCAGCTGTTCAGACAGGTAGTCGGCAACGCCCTGGAAACGCTCAACGAGTTTGGTTTCGTCTTCGTCCGGGATGGCGGTGAACACAAATGTTTCCGCGGTTGCGACGGATGCGCTAAAAAACAGAAGGCTGGAAACCATCAATTTCCGTATAAAGCTGGTAGCCATATTGAATCCTTGTTGTGGGGGGGATTGTGTGGGCGTCAGGATACCCTGATTTACCCGAACTCTGAACAGCTATACGATTGACCATCTTTATTGGCTCAGCAGCCCCTGTTATGAACATCCTGATCATCACACCAGCACTGCGCGGCTCAAGGGCCGGCAATCGAGCGACGGCCGAGCGCTGGCAGCGACTTCTCGGAACGGCGGGTCACGACGTGCGGGTCATTACCGAGTACCGCGGCGAGGCCTGTGATCTGTTCATAGCTCTGCACGCCTGGCGAAGCCGGGAGGCCATTGCCGCCTTCCGCGCGGACTGGCCCGATTTGCCACTTATTGTCGTGCTGACCGGGACCGATGTGTATCAACACCAGCGCCTATACCCTGAGGACACGTTGGCCTCAATGGAGGCGGCGACTGCCCTGATCGGCCTCCATGACCGTGTGGGACAGGATATCCCCGTGCATCTGCGCGGTCGCCTGGTGACGCTCCGCCAGTCAGCGGCATTGCCGATCCGGCGATCAGAGCCGCCATCCGACGCCTTCCAGGTATGCGTGATTGGGCATCTGCGGGAGGAAAAAGATTCGCTGCGGGCTGCGAAGGCCGCGCGGAAGATGCCACCGGAATCGAGAATTCGGGTGGTTTGTGCCGGAAAGCCGCACAATGAGCAATGGCAGGCTGCGGTGGCGGCCGAAGTGGCGGAGAACGACCGTTTCCAGTGGGTCGGCGAGCTCGGTGAAGCAGACACGGCCGCGTTGCTCACCGGCAGCCATGTGATGGTTATCAGCTCCATCATGGAGGGTGGGGCGAATGTGGTGTCCGAAGCCTGTCGGGCCGGGGTGCCTGTTGTTGCCAGCGACATTCCGGGCAACCGGGGCTTGCTGGGTGACGACTACGAAGGTTACTTCCCGGTCGGCGACGAGGCAGCCCTGGCAGACCTGCTCTGGCGGGCTGAACGCGAGCCGAGCTTCCTGGATCGACTGAACGAACAGGTCAGCCGGCTGGCCCCCCGATTCACGCCGGAGATGGAGCAAAAGAGCCTCGAGCAGGCGCTGGCCCTGGCGGGCGAGCGCTGTTCTTCAGGCCGGCGAGTCAATCCCGAAGGGTAATCGGTTCGATGGGCCCGGTCTCATCCTGCGCGGTGACGCGACCGATGACGGCAGTGTGCGTATAGCCCAGGGATTTGAGTTCCCGCACGCATGCCTCGGCTTCTTCCGCCGCGACACTTGCCAGCAGGCCGCCGGCCGTCTGCGGATCGAAAATCAGCGGATACCTCGGGTGGTTGACCCACTTTTCCTGATCACGGATGCCCCGGCGCAACCGGACGTTTGCCGGCTGCAAGGAACTGAGTATGCCCTCGGCCACGGTCTCTTCCGCGCCTGGCAATATCGGGATCCGGGAAAGCTCCAGTTCCGCATCCACGCCGGATGGGCGTGTCATCTCGACCAGGTGCCCCAACAGGCCAAATCCGGTGACATCCGTGCAGGCCCTGGAGCCATGCCGACGCAGACACTCGGCGGCGAGCTTGTTGGAATGCATCATTGAGGCGAGGGCGGCGTCGATCCAGCGTCCCTTGGCGGCCATCCGTGCATGGGCAGCAAACAGGGTGCCGGTGCCGATGGGTTTGGTCAGGATCAACACGTCACCGGGGCGGAGACCGCCCTTGCTCATCACCTCTTCAGGATCAATCAGCCCGTTCACCGCAAAGCCGAGGGCGAGTTCCTTGCCTTCACCGGTGTGTCCGCCAACCAGCGCGCAGCCGGCTTCGTTCAGAACCTCGACGGCGCCGGACATCATCTGGAAGACGGTGTCCTCGACCTTGGATTCGATGCCGTAGGGAACGGTCGCCACGGCTGTCGCACTCTGTGCCTCCGCGCCCATGGCAAAGACGTCGCCGAGACTGTGATTGGCCGCGACCTTGCCGAACACGTAGGGATCGTCGATAAACGCCCTGAAGAAGTCGACCGTATGCACCACGGCCTTGCCGGGCGGTACGGTCAGGACGGCGGCGTCATCCGGTGCATGGAGGCCGATCAGGATGTCATCCCGTTCGATGGGCTTGAGTTCGCTCAGCGCGCGGGACAGGACCGTGCTGCCCACTTTGGCACCACAGCCGCCACAGCGCATGGCAACGGCGGATATGGCCTGGGCGGCTTCCTCTGAACTCTGTGCCGCTGCGGTATCCGGCAGATCGGCGGTGTCCTCCATCGCCGGGAGATCGCTGAATTTGCGCATGAACCGACGATCAATCCAGTCCTTCCAGCGCCAGACCCAGCGGCCATGGAATTCGGTGTCTCCCCGGGACGCCACAGCGTACTGATCACCGGTGCTGATCAGGGCAAGCCATTTCTTCTGCGGGTAGAAGTTATGGGTAGCCTTGCCCGTAGCCAGTCGTTTCAGGTTGTCTGCCAGCGGCGGCCCCTGCCGGACCGCGAAGACGCCCGCCTTTTCCCGGGGATGATTCACCACGTTGGCAATATCGCCGGCCGCGAAAATATTGTCGTCTGTTTCGCTCTGGAGCGTATCCCGGACCCGGATAAATCGCCCTTCATCAAGGGCCAATCCGGTGTCCTCAAGCCAACTCGGGCCACCGGCCCGGGTCACCCAGAGCACTTCGTCCGCCTCGAAGCGTTGTCCGGACTCGTCGGTCAGAATGCCGGCCTCCACCTTCGAAACGGCGGAACCCAGGTGTACCTGTACGCCCCGCTGGGCAAGCTTTTCCTGAAAAATTGCCCGAACCCGCTCGTTGTGTGTGGGCAGGATTTCCTGGGCCGCATCGAAAAGGTGAAAATGCAGCTGGTCCGGATCCTTGCCGCGTTTTTCCAGCTCATTTCTCAGTCGAAACTGCATGGCCAGGGTCAGTTCGACCCCGCCGGCGCCGGCGCCGACCGTGGCGACAGTGAGCGGGCCTTCGTGTCCTTCAATCCGGTTCAGCAGGGACAGCCAACGCTGGTTGAAGCCGTTGATCGGCTTGACCGGTACCGCATGTGCCTCGGCACCCTCCACATCGCTGACCCGTGGAGACGATCCGATGTTAATCGACAGGATGTCATAGGGAACGTCGGGCCGGTTGCGGCAACGAATACGCTGGGCATCACGATCGATGCCGATGGCTTCGTCCCGGTAAAACCGGGCCCCGGCGTATTCCGCCAGACGGCTCAGATCGATGTGCACGTCGTCGTAGCTGTAATGGCCCGCTACGTAGCCGGGCAGCATTCCGGAGTAGGGCGTGTGGGTGTCGCGGCAGATAAGGGTCAGGCGCACGCCGGGGACCGGGTTCATGGCGAACCGCTTCAGAACCCCGACGTGACTGTGCCCGCCGCCAACCAGGACAATGTCCCGTAATACAGGCTGGTCAGGCGTTTGCATCAGAGTACTTTCTTGGCCTCGGCAGAGAGCTGGTCGTAGCCTTTCAGGCTCTTGAACGCCTTGAGCTTTTCCTTGTCAGCGGCAGACGGATTGGCGATCTGCTCGATCGAGGTGATACCGGCGTCCTTCATTTTCTTGGCGGTGGCCGGACCGATGCCCTTGACCTTTGTAAGGTCGGACTTGTCGACGGGTTTGGCCGCCTTTTTGGCCGTTGAAGCAGGACGCTTGGGCGCGGTCTTCGGTTTGGTTTTCGGTGCCGCCTTTTTGGCAGCGGTGCTGGCTTCCTTGCTGACTTCGTCGGTCAGTTTCTTGACGTCTGTGCCGGCTTCCTTGGCCGCGATACCGAGGCGTTCCAGAATGCTGCTCTGCAGTTCGTGGAATTCGTTCAGGCGACGTTCGAACTCTTCATTGAATCGCTGCATTTCCCGTTCACGAAGATCGTTCACTTCCTTCAGCAGCTTGCGAACCGGTTCCTCGATCTGGGACTGCAGGCTGTCGAACTGTTTGAGGGCATCGTTCACCAGTCCTTCGATCTGGGAGGATGTCTTCTCGAACTCCTTGTTAACCTTCTTGACGATCTTGTCGACGCTCGGTTTGGCTTTCTTCGCCATGAAATTTCTCCTTGGGAATGATTGAAACGGACAGAGCGGTCAGGCCATTTGCCGGAATCCCGACAGGGGGCCTGAAGACGAAACGCGGCGTGATTTGAGTGACAGCTTGCGTGAGAGTACTTCCCGTATTCTTGCGAGCTTGTCCTGCAACGGTGAGCCGTCTTCAAATTCGTGAAAATCAATGGAATAGAAGAAATTGCTACAGTGCTTTCTACGTTCTGTTACCAGCGCGGGAATGCCGTCCGCGCGAATCTTGTCGAACGGCATGTCCATCACAAGATCCAGAACCAGGTTATCACCCGGCTTGAAAACCTTGTCGGTTTTCAGCACGCAACCATAACTGTCCAGTTCGAACAGCAAGGCCTCTACGGTCTCCCTGCGAAACAGTCCGCGCTTTATCCGAAAGCGGGCGGTAAGGTCCGGTAGTGCTTCATTCATGAATTCTGATCTCTGGTGATTTCCGTATCCACTGCAATCCGCCTGATGGACAGACGGATTGGATGTTGGTTAAACAATAGACGCTGATCCGGGCAATGGCAATCCAGTCAGTAATCTACGGTATAGGGCTCACACGGTTCATCAATAGTGCGAGCGGGCCAATTGATTTATCGCGTTTGTTTCAGGCCGACATGGTACATGTCCACGCGGCGATCCTTCAGGTTGTTGACCGACCCTTCGTTCCGGACCAGCTTCAGCTTCTCCAGGTCCATATCGGAGAACATGATCATCTCGGTGTTGGGCGTGGTTTCCGCCATCACGGCATCGTGAGGAAACGCGAAATCCGACGGAGAGAATACCGACGACTGGGCATACTGGACGTCAAGGTTCTCCACTTTCGGGAGGTTACCCACACTGCCGGTGATCACCACGTAGCATTCGTTTTCGATGGCCCGGGCCTGCGCGCAGTGGCGTACCCGCAGGTAACCGTTCTTGGTGTCGGTCCAGAAGGGGACACAGATAATATCGACATCCTGCTCTGCTGCGATCCGGCCCAGCTCCGGAAACTCGATGTCGTAACAGATCAGGATGGCCACCCGGCCGGCATCGGTATCGAACACCTCGAAATGGTTGCCGCCCTCGATCACCCAGTCCCGGCGTTCGTGGGGGGTGATGTGGATCTTGCGCTGCTCATCCACGCGTCCATCCCGATGACAGAGATAGGACACGTTGAACAGGCGATCATTTTCCAGCAGCGGCATGGACCCTGTGATGATGTTGATGTTGTAGCTGACGGCCATCTCGGACATCTGGTCCCGGAACTGTTCGGTAAAGCCCGCCAGGAAGCGGATGGCCCTTGTCTGGTCCATCTGGTCGGTCAGGCCCATCAGGGGCGCGTTGAAAAATTCCGGGAACAGAGCGAAGTCACTCTTGTAGTCGGACAGTGCGTCAACAAAGTACTCCACCTGCTCGAGCACCTCTTCGACGGACGAGAATTCACGCATCTGCCACTGGACCGCACCCATGCGTACCTGGGTCTTGCGCACACTGAGAACCGGCGAGGGCGGGGTGTACAGAATGTTCCGCCATTCCAGCAAGGTGGCGTAACCCATGGATTTCTCGTCTTCCGGCAGATACTTGTGCATCAACCGGGTCACCTGGAAATCGTTGGACAGCTGGAAGGTCAGGATCGGATCGTAGATCTCCTTCCGGTCCACACGCTGAATATATTCGGCTGGCGAGTACTGATCCTTGTACTTGTAGTAACTCGGAATGCGTCCGCCGGCGAGGATTGCCCGCAGGTTCATGGAACGACACAGTTCCTTACGGGCTTCGTACAAGCGGCGACCGAGCCGGTAGCCCCGGTAATCGGGATGAATGAACACGTCCAGACCGTACAGCGAGTCGCCATTGGCGTTGTGCCAGATCTTTTCGTTGCGCAGGATCAGGTCATCATAGGTATGCGGGTTGCTGAACCGCTCGTACTTCACGCACACCGTCAGGGCGACCGCTACGAGGTGCCCGTTGTCCTCAATGCAGATCTGCCCGTCCGGAAACTGCTCAACCAGAGCCTTGATGGTCTCCTTGGGCCAGGCCCCGCCGATATCGTCGTAGACCCGGTCCATCAGCTCCTGGAGCTGGCCATAATCGTCCAGTGTGAGATTGCGGAGATTGAGATGCAGTTCTTCAGGGGGCATTCGGTGCAGCTCCAGTCGCGGGTGATGGATTGATCGGAGTCCGGGATTGCATGTCTCTCAAAAAGTTTAACAGAAGGTGCTCAAGAGTTCGCAGTCCGGGCCGAAACATTCATTAACGGATATCAGGTTTGCGTCACGCTCTCCTTTTTTCAACCGATATCTTTCCTGTCTCTAGCGATGAACGAGGATTCTTCAGTGAACCTGTCATTTGGTCAGAAACTTCTGATTGCCTTCGGCATTCTGTTGCTCCTGGCGATGGGGGCTTTCACCCTGTCGGGAGACTACCGGCTCAGGAACACCACCGACACCTACGTTACGGCATTGGTGGACGACACTGTCAATCAGAGTACGTCCAGCATAGCGCAATGGCTCAACACCCGACTGGGAATGACGGAAGCGACGGCCAGGGCCCTTGAAGGCGTCGATTCCGATCCGGCCGCGCGGAACATCCTGATGGCCATCACCCGCAGTGGTGGTTTCAAGGATGTGTACGTGGGCAGAGCCGATGGCTACATGCTGATGAAGACGGAGAAAGACAACGCCACGCTGCCGGCCGATTACGATCCCCGTAAACGGCCCTGGTACAAAAAGGGTGTTGAACTGGGTAAGGCATCGTTCACGGCACCTTATCGTGATGCCAGTTCCGGTGAGACCATTATTTCCACGATGGCACCGGTGGCCAGCGGCAGTTACAAAGGTGTGGTGGGTGCTGACATCACGCTGGCCGCCATCGAAAAGACGCTGTCGACGGTCACACTGGCGAACACCGGCTATGCGGCCCTGATCAGCAAGGATGGCACTGTGCTTTTCCATCCCGATAAGGACCTGATCGGTAAAAACATCAGTACGTTGATTGGCAGCGATCCGAAGCTGGATGGCAGTGCCATCGATTATCAGACTGAGGAAGCCGACTGGGAGGTCAGTTTCCATCCGATTGCCGATGCCCGCGGTGTCGACTGGTATCTGGGCACCTTCGTGAACAAGGACAAGATTCAGGCGCCGGTGAAAAGCGCCCGCGTCACCGGGTTGATCATGGCAGTGGTTGGCCTGCTGATTGCGCTGGTCATTCTCCACCTGGGTATCAAGGCCCTGATGGCACCGGTGCGCCGGCTGAACCAGGCAATGGCCGACATCAGTACCGGTGACGCCGATCTGACACAGCGGCTGGATGACAGCAGCCATGACGAGTTCGGAGAGCTGGCGCGCAGTTTCAACCGGTTCGTGGAGAACATCGGCAACGTGGTGCGGGATGTTCAGCAGGGCAGTGAGGAGCTGGCCAGCAACGTCGAGTCCCTCAAGACGACCGCAGGAGCCAGCCGAAACAGCGTTGAACAGCAGCAGTCGGAGATCGACATGGTGGCGACGGCCATCAACGAAATGTCGGCTGCGGCCAACGAGATTGCTCAGAATGCCCAGCAAACCGCCGACGCTGCCAATACGGCCGACGAAGACAGCCGGTCCTCACTGGAGACAGTGGCCGCATCACGGGATGCCGTGCAGAAGCTGGCGAAGGAAGTGAATGCTGCCGCTGAAGTGATCGACACGCTGGGACGGGATGTGACCTCCATCACTTCGGTTCTGGAAGTGATCCAGGGAATCGCGGAGCAGACCAACCTGCTGGCCCTTAACGCCGCCATTGAGGCCGCGCGGGCCGGAGAGGCCGGACGTGGCTTTGCGGTGGTTGCCGACGAAGTCCGAAACCTGGCCCAGCGGACCCAGAGCAGCACCGAGGAGATCAATAACATGATCGAGCGTCTTCAGAAAGGCGCAAACGATGCTGTCGACGTGATGAAGGCATCCACGGCGGTGTCGAACGTCAGTATGGAGAAAGCCCAGGATGCGATGGAGGCTCTCAACCGGATAGCCGAGGCGATCACGTCCATCAGCCAGATGACATCGCAGATCGCCACCGCCTCGGAGGAGCAGACCTCCGTGACCGAAGAGCTGATTGCGTCCATTAACCGGATAGCGGATCAGGGCCAGGAAGCCGCGGCAGCGGCCAGTGAAAACGACGTGTACAGCGGACACATCGAAACCATTGGTCACAGCCTGCAGCAGAACGTCTCCAGATTCCGGGTCTGAGCTCGCTAGTGGCTGGCAAGGAAGTCCAGCCGCCGCTCCAGATTCTGGAACGTTTTCCGGCCAATGAGCCGGGATTCTTCGGTCAGGTCGGGGTTCTGCAACCGTATCACGTTGCGTTGACGCAGGCGCAGAGCCTCGACCGCCGTACCGTAGTAGGTCGCCAGGTAGTTGCCAAAACTGCCATCCTCTATGGCGCGCTCCAGGCCGAGCTGTAATCGCTGGGCGATTTCGTGCTGTCTCGGGCCAACAAACAGGTAGGACGGCATGGGGTAGGCGAGCAGCAGATTGGGCTCGACCGCCAGGTTCGGATCCCGCTCGATCCCCAGGTCGTAAAGCACTTCGCTGACGCCGCGCGCAAAGCAGTCGAAACGGTCGTTGCGAAGCATTCCGAACAGGATTTCATAGCGCGAGTGGGTGACCACGGAGATTCCGTTTGCCCTCAGGACCTGGGTATCCGGCCAGTGCGCTCCCTGACCAATCCGGATGTCTCGCTTCCTGATGTCGTCGAGTGTGCGTATGCCCTGAAACAGCGGCAGTTTATCCGGTGTTGCCACGCATACCCGAAGCCCCAGCAGTCCGCCGTCGATTGGGATAGGGATGGCCGTCAGCTGGGTTTCACGCTCCCTGGAGGTCGCTACATTGACGATGTCCACAAGCCGTGCATGATCGTCGGCGAGTTCCCGAAGCGCCCGTCCCTGGCTGAGTTCCTCGCTACGAATCAGGCGAAAGGGGCCATATTCCGGGGTTTTCTTCAGGGCGAGCGTAACCAGGGCGCGAATGGCCGAACTGTCGTAGTTCCGATACCACAGGATATAGCCGTGGGTTTCGGGTGCCACGTAAGGGCCGGGGTCGGCAGACCCCGCTACGGGCCATCCAGTAAGCCCCCAGCAGAACATCAGGGCGAGAATGCGGGTGCGAGACACCAACGAGTTCCTTCTCTGCGTGTTGATCAACAGACTCTACTGTAGACCAACCAGCCGGGGAAAAAACGGACGGCATCTAAAAAACTGTAAAAGATGCTTGCCGGTGACTTGCCGGATTGCAATCATCGCCCACATAGATTGAGACAGGACGTAACATCATGGCACTGATAGACAACATTGTTGGCACAACCGGGCAATGGGTTGCATCCGCCGACCCCCGGGCGACACTGGCCCATCCGCTGGCCTGGCTGAAGAAAACCAGTGGCTACGCGGCGGTCAATCGGCTGGTGGGGCTATCCATCCCGTTCGCACCCCGCAATGGCTTCCGGGTTGAGGAAGTCCGCCCGGGCTACGTTCGGGCCAGTATCCGACTGAAAGGTAACAAGAACCACTTCGGAAGCCTGTACGCAGGCGCGTATTTCCTGGTGGCAGAAATCCCGGGCGGTGTGCTCACGCTGTTCGACCTGGGGCCGTCCTACACGCCGATTCTCAAGGAAATGACGCTGCAGTTCCTTCAGCCCGCCAATTCCGATGTCACCGTGGAGTTCTCGCTCAGTCCCGAGCAGGTGGCCGCCATCCAGCACGACGCAGACACGACCGGGCGCGCGAAGTTTACTCTTGAGGGCGTGCTGACAGACGCGACCGGTGAACATGTGGCCACGTCCATTGCGCACTATCGGGTCCGCAAGAAGGGCTTCACCGAGCAAAATCCCGCCTAGAGACTGGCGGCCTCGGCGAGGGCTTGCAGGAAGGTCTCGCCGTACTTGTCCAGCTTCGCTGCGCCAACACCGGTTATCTCTCCCAGCTCTTCCCGGGTGCGGGGGAGCCGTTTGAGCATTTCATACAACGTGGTGTCGTGGAAGATCACGTAGGGCGGCACGCCCTGCTGATCCGCCAGGGCCTTTCGGCAGGCACGCAGATGGTCCCAGGCCGCCTGGTTGACATCATCGCCAATCACCGGCCTTGCCTTGCCGCCTGCGGTCTTGCGGCCGGAACTCCGACGGGCGACCGGATCCTTGCGGAGCAGGATGCTGTCCTCGCCTTTCAGCAGGGGACGGCAGCGTTCGGTCAGTTGAAGCGAGCCGAAGCCATCCGGGTCCGCCCTGAGATACCCATTCGCTACCAGTTGCCGGAATACCGATTTCCATTCGTTGGCCGTTAGCTCCGTCCCGATTCCGTAGGTGGAAACGGAGTGGTGACCGGCCTGAAGAATCCGTTCGTTTTCGGCGCCGCGCAGGACGTCGATCAGGTAGGTCACGCCATATCGCTGTCCGGTCCGGAAAACGCAGGACAGAGCTTTCTGGACTGCTACTGTCCCGTCCCAGGTCTCGGGGGGATTCAGGCAGGTGTCGCAGTTGCCGCAAGGCGCTTCCAGGGAATCACCGAAATATTCCAGCAACACCTGCCTCCGACAACCGGTGACTTCGCACAGGCCCAGCATGGCATCCAGCTTCTGGCGTTCGACCCGCTTGAAATGGTCGCTTCCCTGGGAGCCCTCCAGCATCTGACGGAGCTTGATGACATCCTGCAGTCCGTAAACCATCCAGGCCGTGGAGGGATTGCCATCCCGGCCCGCCCGGCCGGTCTCCTGATAATAGGCTTCCAGGCTTTTGGGGAGGTCCAGGTGGGCGACGAAACGGACATCCGGTTTGTCGATACCCATTCCGAATGCGATGGTCGCGACGATGATGACGCCGTCCTCACGAAGGAAACGTTCCTGGTGTTCGGCCCGCTGTGCTGCGTCCAGTCCGGCGTGGTAGGGAAGTGCTGTCAGGCCGTTCTGGCTGAGCATCCGCGCGGTCGCTTCCACTTTGTTTCGTGACAGGCAGTAAACAATCCCGCAGTCGCCGTCGTGCTCGCTCTTGATGAAATCGAGCAACTGTTTGTTGGCGTTGGTCTTCGGTGCGATCCGGTACTGGATGTTGGGGCGGTCGAAACCGCTCACGAAGTGCCGCGCGTTATTGAGCGACAGCCGGTCGGCAATTTCAGCCCGGGTCCGTTCATCGGCGGTTGCCGTCAGGGCAATCCGGGGAACGTTCGGAAAGGCCTCGGCCAGCATGGAGAGCTGGAGGTAGTCCGACCGGAAATCGTGGCCCCACTGGGAGACGCAATGGGCCTCGTCGATGGCAAACAGAGCAATCGGCGCACCCTGCAGTAAATCGAGTGTCCGTGGCTGGATCAGCCGCTCGGGGGCACAATACAGCAGATCGAGTTCGCCCGTTGTCAGCGCGTATTCCGTGCTTCGGGCCTGCTCGAAATCCATGGTGGAGTTGAGGAAAGCCGCGCGGACACCCAACTCCCGGAGGGCCGCCACCTGATCCTGCATCAGCGCTATCAGCGGAGAAATGACAATGGCGGTACCGGGGCGGACCAGCGCCGGCACCTGATAGCAGAGCGATTTACCGCCGCCAGTGGGCATCAGGACAAGGGCATCGCCTCCATTGATGACTTCCTCGACAATCTCTCCCTGCAACGGCCGGAATGACTCATAGCCGAAAACCTCCTGCAGAACCTGATGGGGCGACGTTCTGGCCAGGGTGGGGCGTTCTTTGGCAAGCTGTTCGAAGTCCTGATCAGGGTACATGGCTAACCGAGTGTCGTTTCCAGGAAGAGAGGGAGAATCTTTGTCGGGAGGCGGCATCCCGGACGCGTGGCGCATGATATCAGAATAGAGGCGCGGATTGGTCAACCCGCCTTTCGGGTGAGACAAATCTGCAGGATAAACGCTACAATAGCGCCGCTTTACCAACGCTGTGATGTTTGATTCATAATCCGGGGGCACTCCCCGCAACAGCCACAATAACAGGGTTTCAATGCAGGAATTTGACGCCATCCGTCCTTATTCGGACGAAGAAACGGCTCCGGCGATTCATCGTCTGGTCAATGACCGGGAATTTCTGGATATGGTCGGCCGCTTCAAATCACCCACACTCGCTCGTTGGACACCGGCAATGCTCCGGGTGTTCGTCCGTCACTGGCTGATCCGCCAGTTTGGCCAGTTTACCCGTGTTGATGATCTGCAGGCGAAGCTGTCGACCTATGTCGGCGAGCTGGTAGAAGGCACGACGACCCGCGTCACCCACAGTGGATTGGAGCGTCTGGACAAGAGAGGCGCCTACCTGTTCATCTCCAACCACCGGGACATTGTGTTCGATCCGATGGTGGTCAATTACCTGCTTTTCCAGAACGGATTTCACACCACCCGCATTGCAATTGGTGACAACCTCCTGCAGAACCGGGTGTTCGCGGAGATGATGCGGCTGAACAAAAGCTTTGTGGTCCGGCGCAATATGACCAGCCCCCGGGAGATGCGGGACGCCTACCTGACGCTGTCGGGTTTTATCAACCACAGCATCGATACCAATCACAGTATCTGGATTGCGCAGCGTGAGGGACGGGCGAAGGATGGTATCGACCGCACCGATCCCGCGATCATCAAGATGTTCTACATGAGCCGGAAGAAAAGCGGGCTGGGTTTCGACGAAGCGATGGACCGGCTGCACATTGTGCCGGTGGCGATTTCCTACGAATACGACCCCTGCGACGTTGACAAGGCTCGGGAGCTTGAAACCCGGGCCCGGACCGGGAGCTACACCAAAACCGAAGGCGAGGACAGTGAGCAGATTGTCCGGGGCCTCACCGGGTTCAAGGGGCATGTGCACGTGCACTTCGGCGCGCCGATCCAGGGCGCCCCGGACAACCCCAGGGCCATGTCCGCATTGATCGATCGGGAGATGCACGCGAATTACCATCTGCACGCGTCCAATCTTGTTGCCTACCAGCAGCGTGGTCTGCATCCCGGAGCGCACGACACACCGGAGACTGTGACCGACTCGGTGGTGACCGCCGACACCTGGTCACCGGCGGATATCGCGGCGGCAGAAGCCGAGATGGAGCGCCGGCTCGAAGCCTGCGACCCGGCGATTCGTCCCTACCTTCTCGATATGTACGCCAATCCGGTCGTCACGTCGCTGGAAGCGAACGAGGACTGATCGCTTTCCGGATTCCTAAACCCATAACATGCACCCCATCTCAAGGAGATGGGTGAGCGCCGGGTGGTAGGGATACATTCTCAGGCGCAGGGTTTGCAATCCGGGATAGGGCGGCGGAACCTGTGCCGAAAACAGGGTTCGCCCATCCTGCTCACCTTCCTTTTCGAGAATAAAGCGGTCCGGTCCTGATGCGTCATGGCTGCCGGTGCAATCCGGTGTGACCAGGCACTCGATTCGCACGTCTTCCGGTGCCAGCCCGTTCAGCACCACTTCGACCCTCAGTTCGACGGTCTCATCGTAGGCGCACTGGGCGTCAACACAGCCGACCACGGACATGGAGACTCCGGACCAGGCCTCGCGTACTTTCGCCTTCCATTCCGCCAGTTCCCTCGCTTCCCGGGCCTGGTTCGCCATCAGGCGCGCCCCCTGCATCGAGGCCGGGTGGTAATAGCGTTCCACGTAATCCATCACCATCCGTTGGGCATTGAAACGGGGCGTGATCGTTTTCATGGATGCCTTGGAGCGCTTTACCCAGCCTTTGGAGTAGCCCTGGGAGGCCCGGTCGTAATAGAGCGGGATGATTTCGAACTCGAGAAGATCGAGCAGATCCCGGGACTCCTCAAGGTTGCGGAATTCCGGATCGAGCCGGGTATCCCGGGGCGTGATGGCCCAGCCGTTCTCGCCGTTGTAGCCTTCCCCCCACCAGCCATCGAGCACACTGAGGTTCAATGCACCGTTGAGCGCGGCTTTTTCGCCGGAGGTCCCGCTGGCTTCTTTCGGGTATTCCGGGTTGTTCAGCCAGACGTCCACCCCTGACACCAGGTAACGGGCCATGGCCTGATCATAGTCTTCCAGCAACAGCACGTGGCCCATCAGGGCAGGGCGCATGGACAGATCGTGGATCACCTTGATCAGGTGCTGGCCGGGATTGTCCCGGGGATGGGCTTTACCGGCGAAGATCAGAATGGTCGGGCGCTCGGGATCGGTCAGCATCCGTTCCAGCCGGTCAAGGTCGGAGAAGATGAGCGTTGCCCGCTTGTAGGTGGCAAAACGGCGGGCAAATCCGATGATCAGCGTGTCCTTGTCGGGAGACACCAGTTGCCGGGTCATTCGCTCGGTTACCGAGTGCCCTGTACCGTTGCGTTCGTGCTGCCGCCGAAGCTGCTCGACCACAAACTCTCCCATCTGTTGCTTGAGCGCTTTGTGGACACTCCAGTAATGGTAATCGGGGATCTGGTCGACAAAGCTCCAGTATTCCGGGTTTCTCAGTTCCGAGCGCCAGGTAGGCGACTGGATGTCGAACAGGCTGGCCCATTCCGGGGCGAGGAAAGTGGGAACGTGGACCCCGTTGGTGATGTAACCCATGGGATTTTCCGCTGCCGGAATCTGTGGCCAGATGTCGCCTTCCATGACGGACGCGACGCCGCCGTGGATGCGGCTTACGCCGTTGTGGAACCGGGATCCCCGCAAACCCAGGCTGGTCATATTGAAGCTGTCGCCGCCGTCCTTGCTTCCCAGTGCAAAGATCTGGTCGAAGTCGAGCCCGGATTGCTCCAGATAGGGACTCAGTGCATGCTCCACCAGCCCCTTGGGAAAGATGTCGTGGCCGGCCGGGACCGGTGTATGGGTGGTAAAGAGCGTGGATGCAGCCACCGCTTCGAAGGCCGCTTCGAAGGGCAAATCATGCTTGCCCATGGTCTGTCGGCAGCGTTCGAGTATCTGGAATGCCGCGTGGCCTTCGTTGATGTGCCAGGCGGTGGGCTCAATGCCGAGGGCCTCCAGAACCCGGGTTCCGCCGATCCCCAGCAACATTTCCTGCTGGATACGTGTGTTCTCGTCGCCGCCGTAGAGCTGGAGAGTCAGCTCCTGGTCTTCGGCGGTGTTTTCTTCGGTGTGGCTATCGAGCAGGTAAAGGCGTATGTGCCCGATCCTTGCCTGCCAGACCCGGGCGGTGAGCATCCGGCCGGGAAAGGGAACCGAAACCTTCAGCGGGGTGCCGTCCTGCATGACCGGAGTGATCGGTAATTCATCACTGGTATGGGATTTATAACGCGCTATCTGATGGCCCTGGGCGTCGATGGACTGAATGAAGTAGCCCTGCTGGTACAGTAACCCGACAGCAACGAATGGCAAGCCGAGGTCGCTGGCCGCCTTGCAGTGATCGCCTGCCAGAATTCCGAGACCGCCTGAATAGATCGGAAAGCTCTCGTGCAACCCGAACTCGGCACAGAAATAGGCGACGCGGTACTTGTCCGGATCAAGGTATTCCGTGACTTCCGGGACCGGTTCCGACTCGCAGTAGGCGTCGTAGTTGCTGAGTACGCGACGATACTCGGCGAGGAAGGCCCGTTCCTGGGAGGCTTCGTCGAGGCGCTCCTGGGCAACCCGCCGCAGGAAGACTTTTGGATTGTGCTCCACTTTCTGCCAAAGGGACTGGTCTATCCGGGCAAACAGGTTCCGGACACCGTGGTCCCAGCTGTAGAACAGATCATTAGCGAGCTCCTGCAGCCGCTCCAGTGAGTCCGGAATGCGGGGTCTGGCTTCCAGACGGAACCGGGTTGCTTTGTCCATGAACATTGCCTCCTATATGGCAATCGTGAACGGCCTGTTCAACGCGTTTGACAGCGTTCTGCGAGCAAGGTTTGGTAGAGTTTGCTGTATTCACGTGCCCGTTCTTTCCAGGAATATTCACCGGCCATACCGTTGCGCTGCAGTTGGTGCCAGCGTTTGCGCTGCTGCCGGTATTCCAGTGCTCTTTCGACGGACGTCCGGAACGCGGCGGCGGTTGGCTCGTTGAAGCTGAACCCATTGGCCTTGTTCGGTCCGACCTGATCTGGATCCAGAACTGCATCTCCGAGCCCACCGACCCCGTGCACCACCGGAACGGTACCGTACCTGAGGCTGTACATCTGGTTCAGGCCACAGGGCTCAAAGCGCGATGGCATGAGAAACAGGTCGCTGCCCGCGGTGATTTTGTGGGCAAGGGGCTCGTCGTATCCGATGGTCAGGGACAGTTGCCCCGGATGCTGTTTTGCCAATACCCGCAAAGGCTCTGTGTAGCGAATTTCGCCGGAGCCCAGGATGGCGAACTGGCAGCCCAGCTGGAGCAGCGGGGGCAGGGCGTCCAGCAACCAGTCAATCCCTTTCTGCTCGACCAGACGTCCAATGGAACCCAACAGTGGCGCGTCGCCCGGATCCAGTCCCAACTGTTTCTGAAGGGCCGCCTTGCATTCCTGTTTTGATACGAGGGTATCTGCATCGTAATGGCAGTCCAGATACTGGTCGGTCGAGGGATTCCAGAGTTTTGTATCGATGCCATTGAGAATGCCGGAAAGATGCTCAGACCGGTGCTGGAGTAGCCCTTCTAGCCCGTAGCCGAAACCCGGGGTCTGAATCTCTGCTGCGTAACCGGGACTGACGGTGGTGATTCGGTCAGCGTAGACAAGGCCGCCCTTGATAAAGGACAGCTGGCCGTGGAACTCCAGCCGATCAAAGCGCCAGAGACTGTCGGGCAGGCCCAGGGCTCGAAAGGTGTCATGGGAAAACAGGCCCTGATAGGCGAGGTTGTGAATGGTGAAAACCACTGGTGGGCCGTTGGGGGCGGATTCAAGAAAGACCGGCACCAGCCCCGACTGCCAGTCGTTGCAGTGGACGATGTCGGGCGTCCACCGGAGCCCGGCCTGGCCCGTGGCCATCATGGCAGCCACCCGGCAGAACAACTGATAACGATGAGCGTTGTCCCACCAGTCCTCGCCCTCCTCATTCTGATAGGGATTGCCAGGCCGATCGAACACGCCGGGACAGTCCACAAGCCAGAGGGTGACCGAGGTGCCTGGCAGGCGGGTTCGCCACAATGCCACGCTGTACTGGCCGATCATCAGGCGGGCCTGACGCCGCGAACCACTTGCCCGAGCCGCCTTCATGGCAGCTGGGTAGCCCGGTAACAGAATATGGACATCGTGGCACTGGCGACACAGCGCTTCCGGCAGACTGGCTGAGACGTCGGCAAGACCGCCGGTCTTGATCACCGGGTAGACCTCACTGGTGACGAAGAGCACTCGCGTCATGGCGCTGGCCTCAATACGATGGCGGCCAGTGGGGGCAAGGTCAGATCCACGGAGAAGGGGCGCCCCATCCACGAATCCGCTGAGGCATCCAGACCGAGGGGATTCCCCACATTGCTGCCGCCATAGTATTCCGAGTCCGAGTTGAGGACCTCTACCCAGTGACCTCCCTGGGGAAGGCCAATTCGATAGCCGTACCGGGGAACCGGTGTGAAATTGATGACAACCACCGTCACGTCATCTCCGTCTCTTCGGAGGAAGCTGACGACCGACTGTGGAATGTCGTGGCAATCGATCCATTCGAATCCGTCTCTCTGATAATCCCTCCGGTGCAGGGATCGTTCGCGCCGGTACAGTCCATTGAGATCCCGCACCAATGTCCGGATGCCGGCGTGCTCGGGGTACTGAAGAAGCTCCCAGTCCAGTTCCCGGGACTCACTCCATTCCCGTCGCTGGCCAAATTCACCGCCCATGAACAACAGCTTCGATCCGGGATAGGTGTACTGAAAGGCGAAAAGCAGGCGAAGGTTGGCCCGCTGCTGCCAGTCGTCTCCGGGCATCTTGTGAAGAAGGCTGGCCTTGCCATGGACGACCTCATCGTGGGAGAGGGGCAGCATGAAGTTCTCGGAGAACGCATACAGCAGGCCAAAGGTCAGTTTGTCGTGATGGAATTGCCGATACACCGGATCCTGATGGAGGTAGTCCAGTGTGTCGTGCATCCACCCCATGTTCCATTTCAGGTTGAATCCGAGCCCACCTACTTCCGGTGGTCGTGTTACCTGGGGCCAGGAGGTGGATTCCTCCGCCACCATCAGTATGCCTGGAAATCGGCTCTGGCAGACCTGGTTGAGGGTCCGGAGGAAGTCAATGGCCTCCAGGTTCTCATGTCCACCATGCACGTTGGGCAGCCACTCGCCGTCTTCCCGGGAATAGTTCAGGTAAAGCATGGAAGCGACCGCGTCCACCCGCAAACCGTCCAGATGGAAGGTGTCGAGCCAGAACAGGGCACTGCCAATCAGGAAGTTGCGAACTTCGTGTCGACTGTAGTTGTAGATCAGCGTGCCCCATTCCTTGTGCTGACCTCTCCGGGGATCTTCGTGCTCGTATAGCGCCGTGCCGTCGAAGCGCGCCAGTGCGTATTCATCCTCAGGAAAATGCCCGGGCACCCAGTCGAGGATGACGCCGATGCCATTCTGATGGCACTGATCGACGAAATACCGGAAGTCGTCCGGGTTTCCGAAACGGCTGGTCGGCGCATAGTAACCGGTGGTCTGGTAGCCCCAGGATTCATCGAGCGGGTGTTCGGTAACCGGCAACAGTTCGATGTGGGTGAAGCCCATTTCCAGCACATAGGGAATCAACTGGGCGGCCAGTTCCCGGTAGCTCAGCCAGCGTCCGGCACCATGGTGCTGCCAGGAGGCCGCGTGCACCTCGTACACCGAAACCGGCGCTTCGGACCACGACCAGCGGCTGCGCCGAGTCAGCCATTCGCCATCGCCCCAATTGAAGGTTCCGCGCTGGACAACGATTGCCGCCGTGGACGGCCGCAGCTCGAACTGTTGCCCGTACGGGTCTGTCTTGAGGATCTCCCGGCCAGACCGGGTCACGATGGCGAACTTGTAGAAATTGCCTGCGGCGACACCGGGCACAAAGAGGCTCCAGACGCCGGTGCTGTCGTGGGGCGTCATGAGGTGTTGGTCCGGCGCCCAGCCGTTGAAATCTCCAACGACGCTGACGCTTTTGGCATTGGGCGCCCAGACGGCGAAACGAACACCCTCCGTGCCCTGTTGCCGGCAGGGGTGGGCGCCGAGCACATTGTAGATATGCCAGTGACGACCTTCCCCGAAAAGGTACAGGTCGAAATCGCTGAGCGTAGGGCTGTCCATAGTCCGTGCTTTTCCCGAAATGGTGATCGTTATTGAACGCTATCACAGGCGGCTAAAAAGTGACCTGTAACAATTCTAGGTCATAATTCCATGCTACTGTTCTAATATTATTTCGACAGCCTTGAACTGTCGGGCGCCGGGTATTCCGGCCAACGACAGTGCGCGTAATTTCACTGTTTTGCAGGGATGGACCCATGCATACGGCAAAGCGTTTTGTCAGTCGTCTTACCCGCCAGACTCTGGCGTTGGTTCTTGCCGGAGGTCGCGGTTCGCGCCTTCACGATCTCACCAAATGGCGGGCGAAACCAGCCGTGCCTTTCGGTGGCAAATTCCGCATCATCGATTTTCCGTTGTCCAACTGCATCAATTCCGGCATCGGCCAGGTTGGCGTGGTTACCCAGTACAAATCCCACTCCCTGATCCGGCACATCCAGCGGGGGTGGGGCTTCCTGCGGGGCGAGCTGGACGAATTCGTCGAACTGCTTCCTGCGCAGCAGAGAATTGAAACATCCTGGTACGAGGGTACCGCCGACGCGGTATTGCAGAATCTCGATATCATCCGGAGCCACCGGCCGGAGTACGTTCTCATTCTTGCCGGCGACCACATCTACAAGATGGATTACGGCACCATGCTCGCGGCGCACGTTGAGAGTGAGGCGGACATTACCGTGGGCTGTATCGAAGTCCCCGTCGAAGACGCCAAGGGTTTCGGTGTCATGGCTGTCGACGAGGATCTCCGGATCCGCGAGTTCGAGGAAAAACCCGAGCATCCGAAGCCGATTCCCGATCAGCCGGGCAAGGCGCTTGCCTCCATGGGAATCTATGTCTTCAGCACCCACGTCCTGTTCGACGAACTGATCCGCGACCATCAGTCCCAGTCTGAGTCGTCCCACGATTTTGGCAAGGACATCATACCGTCGGTGATCAACCGTCTGCGGGTCATGGCGTTTCCCTTCAAGGACCCGGTAGCCGGGAAGTCCGCGTATTGGCGGGATGTCGGTACGATCGATGCCCTGTGGCAGGCCAACCTCGAACTGATCGGTGTCAGCCCGGAGCTGAATCTCTATGATTCGGATTGGCCAATCTGGACCTACCAGGAGCAGCTACCTCCAGCCAAATTCGTCTTTGATGATGAAAACCGGCGGGGGACAGCGGTGGACTCCATGGTTGCGGGGGGGTGTATTGTCTCGGGCGCGCTGGTGCGTCATTCCCTGTTGTTTTCCCAGGTCCAGGTCCATTCCTTCAGCGAAGTCACGGATTCGGTCATTTTTCCGGATGTCGATATTGGCCGTAATTGCCGGATAAACCGGGCCGTCATCGATCGCGGCTGCCGGATACCGGAGGGCACCGATATTGGTGTCGACGAGGCTGAGGATCGTAAGCGGTTCCATGTGTCGCCCAAGGGCGTTGTTCTGGTGACACCCGAGATGCTCGGGCAGGATTATCCCCATGGCCTCTGATAACAGAACTCCGGTGGTGTTGTGCTGGCACATGCACCAGCCCGGCTATCAGGATGTGAAGACACGGCAATTTCTCTTTCCCTGGGTCTACCTTCACGCAATTAAAGATTACAGCGATATGGCAGGCCATCTGGAAGCGCATCCGAATGCCCGTGCCGTGGTGAATTTCGCGCCCGTATTGTTGGAGCAGATTGAGGAATACCTGGTTCAGATCGAGCGTTGGCGACACGGTGTTGGTGAACTGGGTGACCCGTTACTGGCCGCGCTGGTCTCCGAAGAACTGCCGGAGACTGGAACGCCGGCGTTTCTGGACCTGATGAACAAGGCACTCAGAGCCAACGCTGATCGCATCATCCAGCGGTTTCCGCCCTATGCACGCCTTGCGGAACTGGCCGAACTGTATCGATCCAGACCCGAAATCCAGCGGTACCTGTCCAAAGGTCTGTTACGGGATCTGCTCGTCTGGTACCACCTCGGCTGGATGGGGGAGACGGTCCGCAAACAGAATCATTGCGTCCAGAGCCTCCAGGAAAAGGGTTCCGGATTTTCGATGGATGATCGGCGGGCGTTGCTGGACGTTATTTTCGAGGTGATGGCGGGTATTGGCCCCCGCTACCGGAATCTCGCCCACCGGGGGAATGTGGAACTGTCCGTCAGCCCTTATACCCACCCCATTCTCCCGCTGTTGCTGGATCTGGGCTCCGCCAGGGAAGCAATGCCGGATATCCCGCTGCCGCAACACGAGAAATATCCCGGAGGGGAGCTGAGAGCAAGCTGGCAACTGGAACAGGCCCGGCAGGTGTTTCAACGCTTTTTCGGGACCGAACCGTCCGGATGCTGGGCATCGGAGGGTGCTCTCAGCCAGGAGACCCTGTCACACCTGCAGCAGCATGGCTTCAAATGGACGGCCAGCGGCGACTCGGTCATCCACAACAGCCTGAACCAGGCCCGTGAAGCGGGCGAACCGGTCGGTGAGAACGATATCCATAAGCCGTATCGGTTCGGCGACTCTGAGGTGACCGTCTTCTTCCGGGACGATGGGCTGTCGGACCTGATTGGCTTTACCTATGCGGACTGGCACGCAAAAGACGCGGTCGGGGACCTGGTGCATCACATGGAAAACATCGTCCGGGCGGGAAAGGGCAAAGCCGGACCGGTGATCTCGGTCATCCTGGATGGGGAAAACGCCTGGGAGTATTACCCGGAGAATGGTATCCACTTCCTGGACGAGCTCTATGCGGTTCTCGAAGACCATCCACGCTTGCGTCTGACCACCTACCGGGATCTGGTTGATGAGCCGGTGTGCGAACCGGTTGCCTTGCCCCATCTGGTGGCCGGTAGCTGGATTTATGGCACGTTCTCGACCTGGATTGGCGATCCGGACAAGAATCGTGCATGGGATTTGTTGTGCGAGGCCAAGGGGCATTACGACCGGGCGATGGATAACGGGCGCCTGAATGCAGATCGTAAATTGGCTGCCCAAAAGCAGCTGGCGCTCTGTGAGGGATCCGACTGGTTCTGGTGGTTTGGCGACTACAACCCCGCCCAGATTGTCTCGGATTTTGAGCATCTGTACCGGCGGCACCTCGTCAATCTATATGAACTGATCGAGTACGACGCGCCGTCATCGGTCTTCCAGCAGTTGAGCCAGGGCGGCGGAGAACCGGCCCGCGGCGGGGCGATGCGGCCCGGCCATGAAGAAGGAAAGTGAGGCATAATGGGTGAACAGGATGCGCACTCGTCAACGCTGTTCGAACATCGTATGGCCGGAGTCCTTCTCCATCCCACCGCGCTCGCGGACCGGTACGGTATCCTGGGAAAGAACGCTCGCCAGTTCATCGACTTTATCGCACAGAGCGGTCTGAGCATCTGGCAGACCCTGCCCGTAGGTCCCACCCATTCGGACCTTTCTCCCTACCAATCTCTTTCGGCGCACGCGGGAAATCCGTGGTTTATTGACCTTTCGGAACTGGTTTCGCTGGAACTTCTCTCCGAGCTGGAACTGGAGCAGATGAGCGACGGGGAGCGCGGTCGGCTGTTGCGACTGGCGGCGAGCCGCTTCTTCCGGGGAGAAGGCCTGCTGCACCGTGAATCCTATGACAGATTTTGCCAGGAGCAGTCGCAATGGCTTGAAGACTTTGCTCTTTTTTGTGCCATCCGGGAACACCAGGGCGGCTTGAGCTGGCCGGACTGGCCCCGGCCGTTGAGGGATCGGGCGCCGGATGCAATGTCAGCCTTCGAACAAGACCATCAGGCGACCGTTCGGGAGATACGCTTTGAGCAGTTCCTTTTTCAGCACCAGTGGCAGGCACTGAAATCCTATGCCAATGCTCGTGGTGTAAGACTCTTCGGTGACATTCCGATTTTCGTCGCCTACGACAGCGCCGACGTGTGGGCCAACCGCCACCTGTTCAAACTGGATGAATCCGGGGCGCCGACGGTGGTTGCGGGGGTGCCGCCGGATTATTTTTCTCCGGACGGACAACACTGGGGGAACCCACTGTACAACTGGGATGCCATGGCGGCCGATGGATTTGCATGGTGGCTTGAGCGGCTGGACAGCCAGCGCCATCTGTTTGACCTGATTCGTATCGACCATTTCCGGGGGTTGGAAGCCTATTGGGAGATCCCGGCTGCGACGCCGGAACCCCGGTTTGGCTACTGGGTTCCCGGGCCGGGGAGGGCATTCCTTGAAACCTGTTTTCAGCGTTTTCCGGATCTCCCGCTTATTGCCGAGAATCTGGGGATCATCAGCGATGAGGTCGAGCAGCTCCGTCATGCATTCCAGTTACCCGGCATGGCGGTCATTCAGTTCGCCTTTGATGGCAATTCCGACAACCCCCATCTGCTTCATCGGCATGAACAGCGGGGTATTGTGTATACGGGCACCCATGACAACGATACGACGCTTGGCTGGTACCGCTCACTGGACGACTCCACTCGTAACTACGTGAACTCGTACCTGTCGTCCGATGGCCACGATATGCCCTGGCCAATGATTGAGGCAGCCTGCCGTTCGGTTTCCTGGCTTGCCATGATCCCCATGCAGGATTTTCTCGGGCTTGACTCCTCTGCGCGTTTCAACACGCCCGGGACAACCAGCGGAAACTGGCTCTGGCAGCTGGATCTGTCCCTGTGTACGACAGAGCTTGTGTGCAGTATTCGACAATTGCTGGAACGTAATGAACGATCTCTTTCCGGGGTGGTCATAATTTGACCAGAGTCAACCGATACCCGGGTGGGCTTCGGTATAAACAGGATGTATTGATGGCGTTATTTTGAGTCAAGGGAGGGAAAAATGGAGCACCGACTCAGCAAGCGCATCCCCGGTAGAGTCTCTCTTCTGGTTTTCAAACGCGGCATGCCTGTTGCCACGGGACTTGTGCAAGATGCATCTCGCCGCGGTGTTTTCGTGGCTACGGACTACGATGACGTCAAGCTCAATCAGACCGTCGAGCTGGAACTGTACTATCCAGACAGAACGATGGAATCCCTGAGGCGGCTGAAGGCGCATGTGGTGCGTAAATCCGAGCAGGGCATCGGGTTGGATTTTGACATGGTGGAGAACGATGCGCTCTGCATAGCCCATCTCCTGCAATGGTTACAACAGCACCCGAAGGCACAACGCCACTATTCGCCGATGCATTGACAGCAAAGGACGGGCGCATTCTCTGGAAGGACTCTGATCAACCATGACACTCGCTGCCTATCGGCCCCGAAAGGTTCCGGAAGCACTCGTTGGACTATTCACACTTGCTCTGGACCTCCGGTGGAGCTGGCATCACGGCAGCGATGTGCTGTGGCGTACACTGGATGAGGACACCTGGAACGCAACCCGCAACGCCTGGCTGGTACTTAACAGCGTCGCCGGAGATCGTCTCGAAGAGCTCAGTCGCGATTCCTCATTCCTGGCCCGCTACCGGGAACAGATGGAGGAGCACGAAGCGTTTGTCCATGCCCGGACCTGGTATTCCGATCAATGCGGCAATGCTCTGGATCGAGGCGTTGCCTTCTTTTGCATGGAATATGGCCTGAGTGAATCCCTGCCGTTATACAGCGGTGGCCTGGGGGTGCTTGCCGGCGATTACCTGAAAGCCGCGAGCGACCTTGGGGTGCCGGTGACCGCCGTGGGATTACTATACCAGCAGGGCTATTTCCGACAGGCGATCGGCGCTGACGGGGAACAGATTGAACTCTACCCGTACAACGATCCGACGATGCTGCCGCTGTCGGCTTTGCGTGATGAAAACGATGAGTGGGTAAGGGTGGTTGTGCCCCTGCCGGGCCGGGATGTCAGGCTCCGCGCCTGGATCGGTCGGGTCGGGCACTGTGATCTGCTGCTTCTCGACAGTAACGATCCCAGGAACGAACCGGGGGATCGCGGGATCACGAGTGAACTCTACAGTGGCGACCCGGAGAAGCGTCTACAGCAGGAAATGGTGCTTGGAATCGGAGGGTGGCGTCTGCTCCGTATGCTGGGGCGGAATCCTTCCATCTGCCACATCAACGAAGGGCATTGTGCATTTGCGATGCTGGAACGGGCCTTCGGATGGGCAGAGGACAATGAGCGGGATTTCGACACCGCACGACTGGCCACCCGCGCCACCAATCTCTTTACTACCCACACGTCGGTCACAGCGGGTTTTGACCGATTCCCCCGGCGTCTTATCCAGCTTTATCTCGGACCCTGGCTGGCCAGTCAGGATATGTCGGTGGATGAGCTGCTCTCCCTGGGCAGTACGGCTGACGACGTCGATAACGATGGGCACCCGCTGCTGAATATGGCCTGGTTGGCCGTGAACCTGAGCGGTCGTATCAATGGTGTCAGCCAGGTTCACCAGAAGGTCAGCCAGACCATTCTGGAACCCTTCTTCCCTCGCTGGCCCCGTGAAGACATCCCGGTCGAATACGTCACCAATGGTGTTCACACGCCAAGCTGGGATTCTCCAGAAGCGGACGAGCTCTGGACGACGGCCTGTGGCCGGGATCGGTGGCGCAAACCCATGCGCAATACCAACCCCATGGATGGGATATCGGATGAGTCCATCTGGGCTATGAGACTGGCCCAGAAAAAACGTCTGGTCCATTACCTTCGGCAGCGGTTGTCCAGTCAACACTGCGATCAGGGACCGGGCAACAATCCAGCCACTGCGTGCGGCCTGCTGCTCGATAGTGAGACCCTGACACTCGGTTTCGCCCGACGGTTCACGGAGTACAAACGTCCGGATCTGTTACTTCGGGACGAACGCCGGCTGTTGTCCCTGTTAACCAATCGCGACAGGCCGATCCAGATTGTTCTCGCGGGCAAGGCTCACCCGAAGGATCGTACAGGCAAGGCCCTGATTCGGCGGTGGAAACAGTTTTCCCGGCGTCCGGAGGTTGAAGGCCGAGTCGTGTTCATCGAGGATTACGACCTCGGTGTCGCAGCGCAATTGATTCAGGGTGTCGATGTCTGGCTGAATACGCCCCGCCATCCATGGGAGGCGTGCGGAACCAGTGGGATGAAGATCCTGGTCAACGGAGGCCTGAATCTGTCCCAGTTTGATGGATGGTGGGCGGAAGCCTGGAACCGGGAGGTTGGTTGGGCGATCCGGCCCGGTGCGACGTTCGAAGAGCTCAGCCATACCAACGACCACGATGAGCAGGATGTGCGGGAGCTGTTCGATCTGCTTGAGAATCAGGTGATTCCCGCCTTCTACAGCGTTGGCCAGGACGGGCGCCCCAAGGAGTGGATTGAGAGAATCCGTGCAAGCATGAATCAGCTCACCGCATCGTTTTCCGCCACTCGGATGGTCAGGCAGTATGTTGAGGATTTCTATCTTCCAATGCGTGCGCTGGGGAAACAGAGGGGCTCAGAAACGGCGCATACGCTTGTTCAGGAAGCCCGTGAGATTGCGTCCCATTGGCCCCGAATGCGGTTCGCTGGCCTGAATGTCCACGAGAAGGACGACCAGCAGTTGTATCTGGTGGATGTTTACCTGGATGGCGTCAGCGAGCAGCGGGTTAAGGTAGAGCTGGTCGCCGAAGCGTCCGAATTCGGTGAACGTGAGGTCCATGAGATGAAAATGATTCAGGCTCTGGAAGGCTCCGCCAATGCCTGGACCTACGAATGCCTGGTACCGCCCAGACCCGAGGGGCACTATACGCCGAGAGTGCGAATCCGGGATGATCGGTTGAACCTGCCGCTGGAGAATCCGGCCATTCTCTGGCTGAAGTGACGCTCCCGGCTAGCCTCGCCAGAAAGCCGGAGAGAGCACGATCACCACGGAGAGGATCTCCAGGCGTCCCATCAGCATTCCCACTGCGAGAATCCATTTGGCAGCGTCTGGCAGTGGGCCGAAGTTCCCGGCCGGGCCGATGATTTCACCGAGCCCCGGGCCGACGTTGGTCAGGGCGGTGAGAGCACCAGAGAGGGCCGTCACGAAATCCAGCTGCATGGCTGCCAGCGCGAGAGTGATCAATGCCAGGCACAGAAGAAAAATAAAGGTATAGGCGATCATCGAAGAGATGATCTCGTCGCTGACCGCCCGCCCGTTGTAGTTCCGGGTCAGTACCGCACGCGGGTGGAGCAGGCGCATCAATTGCTCGCGGAGGATCAGGATTGAGAGCTGGAACCGGAAAATTTTCATGCCGCCGGCTGTCGAACCTGAACAGCCCCCTACGAACATCAGGAAAAAGAACACCACAAAGGCCAGTGAACCCCAGGCGGAATAGTCCTCTGAAGCATACCCGGTGGTCGTGACGACCGACGTAACGTTGAACAGGGTAGAGGTGTAGTTGTGGAAGGGATCGAACTGATCCGGAGACACCCACCACTCATGGAAGGTCAGCAGCAGGGGCACAATCAGCAACAGGGCCAGGAACATGCGGACCTGCTGGTCCCGGAACAGTACTCCATGCTGGCCATGCATTTCCCGGACAAACAGAAAAAACGGCATACTGCCGATCATCATGAATACCGTGGCTTCCATGAGAATCAGGTCGTCGAATTTCCCCATGGACATGTCCGAGGTTGAAAATCCGCCCGTGGCGATGCTGGTGAGGCCATGGTTGAACGCGTCAAACAGGTCCATCCCGGACACGCGGTAAGTGACCACCGCGATAATCGAAAAGAACAGATAGACAAACAGCAGGCCGCGGCTGAGGGTTTTCATCCTCGGCAAGGCCTTGTCCGTCCACTCCGACGATTCGGTGGCGAACAGGCGCATGCCGCCCACCCGCAGGAAAGGCAGAACCGCGACGAACATTCCGATGATACCGATTCCGCCAATCCACTGGAGGATAGACCGCCAGAGCAGGAGATCGCGATCCATCGTGTCGAGGCCACTGAACACCGTCGCGCCGGTGGTGGTGATTCCAGAAGCGCCCTCAAAAAACGCGTCGGCTGCGGAAATGCCGTTATTGCTGAGCAGGAAGGGAAGTGCCGACAACAATGCAATGATGAACCAGCTGGAAACCGTCAGCACAAACATGTAACGGGGTTTGAGGTCGCTGGCGTAACCCCGCGTGGCGAACATCCCGACCAGACCCAGCCCCAGACAGATACTGGCAGACTCCGCGAACGCAACGGCATTGGGCGCAGTGGATTGCACCAGTAAAAGCACAGGGAGCGTCATGAAAATGCTCAGCAGCACGAACATGACGCTGACAATGAAGACGACGGGGTAAAGGTTTCTCAAGAAATGCTCTTGTCAGCGACACTTGAAGACCGCGTCAGAATACCCACGCCCCCCGGCTTCTGCAAGGTAAAGGCACGTGTTCACGGGCATTTCCTGGAAATTACAGTGATGTAAATTCGGCGTAAATCAGGATCTTTCCTCTGGCAAGCGTCGTGCGGTTATTGCATCTTGATAAACGGCAAAGCCGAATGGATCGGTTAAGGAGAACTCAGATGAAACGAACAACAAGTCTCGCTCTGACAGTTGCAGGTATGGCCGGCGGTGCATTGCTCGCCAGCAGCCCTGTGATGGCCCAGGACATGTATAAATCTTCAATCGGTGGTCTTTATGCGGGCCTGAACTATACGTTCATGAATGCCGACTACACCGACACCAGTGAGGATGCGGATCTTGGAACCCTCTCCGGAAAAGTGGGCGTTATGGCGACTCCGTTCCTGGGTGTCGAGGCGCGCGCAGGTTTTGGCGTAGATGATGACCGCGTTGCAGGTGCGGATGTGTCCATCGACAATTTCTACGGTGGCTATGCCACAGTCAACCTGGCGAACGAATCGCCGGTCACGCCCTACGCTGTGCTCGGGTTCACCCGGGTGGAGTCGCAAGCCGATCTGGGCTACACAACCATCAGTGACGACGGCTCCGATGTGTCCTATGGCCTTGGCGTCAATATGCAGTTCGCGCCGAACCTGTCGGGTAACCTGGAATACATGCGTTACTACGACAAGGACAACGTCACCCTGGACGGACTCGGACTCGGCGTTCAGGTAAACTTCTGATAAAGGTCACCTGAAACAGGAACTGTTTTGAACCATCTCGCCCACGTCTTCCTGGCACCGAATTCCGCGCAGGCTCGCGTGGGCAGTATCCTCGGGGATTTTACCCGCGGGGTTGAGCTTGAAAGGCTTCCCGAGGAGGTTCGCCGGGGCGTGGAGCACCATCGGATGGTGGACAGCTTCACGGACCGGCACGATTCGGTTCTCGCCTCGAAGCGCCTGTTCTCTGCCAGGCGCCGGCGTTTCGCCGGGGTGGCGCTGGATATCCTCTATGATCATTTTCTGCTCAAACACTGGGACGTCTTCAGTGATCAGAACCCGGACACCTTTATCGCACGGGTCTACGACGAGCTTCAGTCACGCCAGCACCTGATGCCGCCTGACATGGCGCGAGTGACGGCCCGCATGGTCACCCATGACTGGTTCAACGCCTATCGGAATCTGGACAACATAGGCCAGGCTCTTGACCGGGTGGCAGCGCGAATCCGCTTTCCCAACCGGTTCGACGGAATGATTCTCGAAATCCGGGAGCATCACGACGAGCTGGAGGGATATTTTTTAGATTTTTTCCCCGAATTAGAGAATGTTGCACAGGATTTTTGATGCGATTTATTAGCTTTTATGCGCTTGTTTTTTCCGTGTTCATCGCGCCCTGCGTCAATGCGAAACCGGATCCGGACAGAAAGGTCCCTGAGGTGCTGGGGTTTGTTGAGTGGACCGTTCTCAGCGACGCTGACCTCCGTTTGAAGGCCCGTCTGGACACCGGTGCCAAGACCTCGTCGCTTCACGCCAAACAGGTTGAAGAGTTCAAACGCAACGGCAAAGAATGGGTTCGTTTCGTGATTCCTTTGGGTGATCACAAGGATCAGCGAAGCGAAGGGCAGGTAGATCCGGAGGATGTCGTCGCACAGTTTGAGCGGCCCGTCCGAAGGGTCGTGCTGATAAAGAGAAAGGGCGCGCCTCCGCAGAGACGCTATGTGGTGGACATGGATTTCTGTATTGCCGGCACCCGCCACACCACGCAATTTTCACTCACCGATCGCAGCGCCTTTTCATACCCGGTGCTGCTGGGACGGCGATTTCTGGGAGATGACGGCATCCTGATCGATTCCTCCGACAGTTTTCAGGCGAAGCAAGAGTGCGCTTCCCCTACGCTTGAGGAACTGGTTCGGGAGCACAAAGCGACGCTGGTCAAACCCTGAACGAAAAAGACCGCCCCGGAAGGCGGTCTTTTTTCCATGCGCGACGCGGGCTTATTCGGCCAGGGTCGCGTTGTCGATCACGAACCGGTATTTCACGTCGCTTTTCAGCATCCGCTCATACGCTTCGTTGATGGCTTTGGCGGGAATCAGCTCGATATCCGCCACGATCTTGTGTTCCGCACAGAAGTCCAGCATCTCCTGGGTTTCCGCAATGCCACCGATCAGCGATCCGGCGATATTGCGACGCTTGAAGATCAGGTTTCCGATAGCGGGTGAGGGGTGCGGATCCTCCGGAACGCCTACCATGGTCAGGGTGCCGTCGCGCTTGAGAAGGTTGGTGTATGCATCGAGGTTGTGGCTCGCTGCGACGGTATTGAGGATGAAGTCGAACGTGCCGGCATGGGCTGCCATTTCGTCCTCGTTCCTGGAAACGATGACCTCATCGGCTCCCAGCTCCCGGGCCGCTTCACGCTTGCTCTCGGAGGTCGTGAATGCAACGGTGTGGGCGCCCATGGCGTGAGCCAGTTTGACCCCCATGTGACCCAGACCACCGATTCCCACAATGCCGACTTTTTTGCCGGGCCCAACGTTCCAGTGGCGCAGCGGTGAGTAGGTGGTAATGCCGGCGCACAACAACGGTGCCACCGCCGCCAGCTGGTCCTCCGGATGGCGAATCTTCAGGACAAAATTCTGATCCACGACGATTTTCTGTGAATACCCACCCAGGGTGTGTCCGGGATGATCCTCGGTGGCGCCATTGTAGGTGGGGGTAAAGCCGTTTTCGCAATACTGCTCAAGGCCTTCGTCGCAGGAGTGGCAATGCTGGCAGCTGTCGACCATGCAACCCACGCCAACGGTATCGCCCACACGGAAGGCGCTGACCTTGTCGCCGACAGCGCTCACATGGCCCACGATTTCATGGCCCGGCACGCAGGGGTAGTGGGTGCCTCCCCACTCGGAGCGAACCTGATGGAGATCGGAATGGCAGACGCCGCAGTAAACAATGTCAATTTGCACATCGTCCGGACCGGGCGCTCGACGCTGAATGTCCATGCTTTCGAGTGGTTTGTCTGAGGCATGGGCGCCATAAGCTTTCACTTCCATAGCATGCTCCTGATGTTGGTGATGAGTAGGTCACTGAAACAGTTCGTAAGCGTAGCTTACGAGTCGTTACCCTGCTATCTACGTGGATAAACGAAAGGTGGCTCAGCGACTTCGACCAAAGTGTCAGTCGCCGATGTCGCCACATTCATCAATAAACGTCTTCAAGGTACCGTCCCTCGGCTCTGAGGGCACTCACGTCCAGTTTCAAGGGCGCGAGAATCTCGTCGAGAGCGGTCATTACGCCCTGCGCCATGTCCCGGCCCCCACACACGAGGACCTGGCCGCCATTGTTGATCACCTGCCGGAGCCGGGAGGCGTCAGCCCGGAGACGGTCCTGCACGTAATGTCCCTGCTCAACCCGGGAGAACGCGGTGTTCAGCTCGCTCAGCCGTTTGTCCTCAAGGCATCGTGTCAGGACATCCCGATACAGAAAGTCGGAGTTGGGGTTACGGCCACCCCAGTACAGGTACATCGGTTTTCGAGCCCCGTTTTTTCGGATAAAGCCCGCCAACGGACCGATACCGGTCCCTGCACCAATCAGAACGACCGGAGAGCCACCGGTGGTTGGCCGGAAATCGGGATTGGGTTGGATGAACGCCTGGATCTCCTCGCCCGGCTTTAGTTGCTGAAGGTGTGTCGAGCAGAGACCGCCCTGGTGCTTGCGGACGCAGATCTCGGCAACGCCGTCTTCGCTGGAGGACGCCAGGGAATAGAATCTCGGCGTCTCGCTGCCGGGTGGGAGTATGCCAATCAGATCACCCGCTTCGAAGGGCCGGGTTTCGGTATCCCGGCTGTTTTTCATATCGGACTCGGATGGACGAAAACGCAAAACAAAAATAGGCGAATCCGGTTCTCCATAGCTCTCACGGTCCAGAAGTGTCATCGGTTGGGTGGCAGGTCGCTCCGGCGTGTGATTCACAGACAGTTCGATGCCCATCGACTCGCCCAGTCGGCGGCTCCACCGATTGAACACCTGACTGTTCTTCCGGTCGATCCACTCGGCAGCAATCAATCGCGGCCATCCCTTGCGCGCCAGGGCATGCTCGACGTCCTTGGCAAAACCACAGAATGCAGGGAATTGTCTGTCGCCGAAGCCGAGCACGGCATAGGGAAGATTCAGATCATCCGACATCCGCTCCAGCCGATCCAGAAACCCGGAGGCCGAAGCTGGCGCATCGCCTTCCCCGTAGGTGGCAGTCAATACGATCATTCGCCGGGCCCTGGGGTAGGAACGGGCCAGGCTGTTCATGGCCGCCAGATGCACACGCGAACCGCTATCGATCAGCGCCGTGGTGAGGGCTTCGGCAAATCCCCAGGTCGTGTTGCCTTCGCTGCCAACCAGAATCACAGTGTCCGCATCCTCCCTGGAATAGCCGACGGACTTTGGTGCGGAACGTCTGCGACGCCACCAGATGACAGTGCCGGTCATGGAGAGGGCCGGGACTCCCAGGGCTCCTATGCCGAGTATGATGGCGAGCCACCACAGGCCCTCACCGGTGTGCAGCTGATAGATCAGTCCGTATACGCCTGACGGCATGGGGCAAGGCGTGAACGAAAGCAGGTCCCCGGTGACCGGATCAACGAAACCGGCACCCCGGGTGGTTCTCAGCGAATAGACATCCTGAGGATCATCAGGGAAGGGGAAGACCAGCTCCTGGAGCTGGGCAAGGTCGACGCTCCGGAGGGCCTTGAGGTCACCCACCGGCGCCCTTGGCGCATCGTGGTTGACGGTCGGGAAAGGTGGCTCTTTCAGTGAGGCGTCGGGAAGCAGCCCGAACCGGGTTGCGGACATGTAGGTCCCTGAAAGGGCAGAAAGCAGAAGCACCACGACGGTGATTCGTCCAATCTGGGTGTGCACCCGCTGTGCCAGTGTGCCTTTGAGTGGCTTGGCCAGATTACGCCAGCCGCCCTGGCGCCTGACCAGGAACAGGAGGCCGGACAGGCATACGATGGACATCAGAGCGGCTGCAATGCCGACGGTACCCCGGCCGGCGTCACCAAGCATCAGTGAACGATGCAGGTCCTTCACCCACCGGAAGAACCGGGAGGGCTCGTATGGTGCAATGGCGTTGCCGGTAGTCGGGTTGATGAGAGCGGCACCGGTGGATCCATCATTGGTGTAGTAGGCAATGACGGACCCCGAAGGGGTGCGCTTGATCTGTTCGGTGCCGGGATAGTGGCTCACAATACGGTCTGCAAGCTGGGCGACGGACAGTTCTCCGGCCGGGGGCACAACCGCCTGGCTGCGCTCCAGCACAGGATGGATTGCCATGATCGCTCCGCTGATCGCAAGGACGATGGCAAAGATCCCGACAACAAGTCCGGGTATGGAATGCAGTTTGCGCAACATGCTCAACTCCGGCAACGAGGCTTATTTGAAATCGTAGCGAAGGGATTTGACGTATCCGCGCCCCGATACCGGCGTGCCGGCCCCATCGCGGGTTAGCGGAACAACGACATCGGAGGGCGCATCCCTGAGGTCCTCAACGGCGCTGTCGATTCTTACCTGATATCCGCCATCGAACAGCTTGTCCGCCAGATCAACGGTCACGTTCAAAGTTCTTCCGCTCTGGACCGAAGCCCCGGTCAGGCCATCGTATTCGCTGCGCGAAAGATTGCTGCCCCGGGCCCATTGGCGGAGGTGCCGGTAATATTTGGACTTTCCACCTGCAACCCACAGCGTGCCCTGGTACTGCCCCTTGTCGTCAGTGACGTACAGCGCAAGGTAGGCACCGTCGCCATAGTAGGGTTTGAGCTCCGCAGAAAAGGTCACTTCCCTGGCTGAGGCCGGCATGCTGACCGCAAGGGCGGGGACCAGCAGCAATGCCATGAGGAACAGGCGCCGAATAGCGGATCCATGTCGTGGTTGTGCATTGTCGTTCGTCATCAGTTGATTCATTCGTTCTACCCTCTGGATTTGAAACACTCGAGGCCTCATTGCACCGATACCTTCGGGCGCGCATTAATCAGGCTGTTCGCAGGAGGCTGGGCCGGGGTTGATGTCTGTGGATCGACGGACGGAGCAAGCCTTTCATGTTCGTTCTCTTCGTCGTCATCATCGCCTTCGTATTCCTGGCCCATACTTTCGAAAGTCGACGGAGAGAACGTTGCCTCGACACGCTGGCCCGCAGGATTGACCCCTTCGACTTCATAACAGCCGTCATCGACCTTGATTCGCATGACCTGCCATCCCGAGCTCTGCAGGTATTGGAGCAGCTGGGACTTCGGGCGCCAGTTGGCGACGGGTTCATAACAGTCGTCGTCAGCCTGTACGCCGGTACTCACAACAGTTGCGGCGAAAACGGCGCCGGCTATCAGTAACGCTTTCATGGAATTCCTCCTGACCTTGAGCAAGAACACCGGTGGTCCGGTAGCTATAATGCTGCAGTGTAGAGAGCGTTCCTGACATCAACCTGAATGATCCTGTTCAGGTTCCGGTAAGGTTTGTGTGTAACGATGCCGCGCTGACCGTAGCCTGATGAAGGCGGCATGTTGGATAAATTGTGGGAGTTGGCAGAGCGTGCGAATCCTTTTGGTGGAGGATAACCCCGTCCTGGGCGAGGCAGTCGTGGACCAGTTGACGGAAGATGGCCATGCCATGGACTGGGCAAAGAGTCTGGCTGAAGCCGAAGCCATTGCACGAGTGACTGACTACAACCTGGTTTTACTGGATCTGATGTTGCCGGACGGGCATGGACTCGATCTGCTCAAAGGTTTTCGACGGCGGGGCGATCTTTCACCGGTCATTATTCTTACCGCAAAGGATCAGGTCTCTGACCGGATCGCCGGGCTGAATGCCGGCGCTGACGATTATCTGGTCAAGCCATTCGACCTTGAGGAACTCTCTGCGCGGGTCTCCGCGGTGGCACGTCGATATCACGGAAACCCCAATCCGTTTCTGGAGCTGGGACCTCTTCAGGTGGATCTTTCGGCTCACAGCATTTTCCACGAGGGGAAAAGCGTTGAACTGACGGCACGTGAATGGGCTCTGTTCGAGGGGCTTATCCAGCGTCCGGGGCACCTGCTGACGAAAACCCAGCTTGAGGACCGCCTGTACGCCTACGGGACGGAAATCGAAAGCAACACCATCGAGGTGTATATCAGCCGGATCCGAAAGAAGCTCGGACGCGACGCCATCGAAACGGTTCGGGGAATGGGCTACCGCCTGGGTTATTCATGATGCAGGAATCCTTTCAGCGACCGGTCAGCCTCCAGCGAAGGTTGGGCGTTGGTCTCACCATTCTGCTTGCCAGTCTGTGGCTTGCCGCCACCGGCATAGCCGGCTTTGTCGTTCGCTCGGAAATGTATGAGGTCTTTGACAGCGCCCTGCAGGAAACCGCTGAGCGGCTGATGCCCCTGGCTGTTATGGAAATCCTCAACCAGGACACCTCAAACGGTTCGATCAATCCGCAGAACATTGCACCACTGCAGGAGGCGAAGGAATACCTGACCTACACGGTCCGCGACGCCAGTGGTAACGTGCTTCTGCAATCCCACGAAGCGAAAGGGGATATCTTTCCGGCCAGCCCCGAGACCGGATTCCACAGCACCGACCACTACCGCTTCTATGGCACGTCAGCCATCAGTAACACCCTTTTTATCGAAGTTGCGGAACCGCTGGAACACCGTCGCAAGGCGCTCCTGGAAACGGTGCTGGCTCTCCTGGTCCCGTTGGCGCTGGCCATTCCCCTGAGCTTTCTCGGTGTCTGGTACTACGTTCGACAAAGCCTCAGGCCAATGGTGGCCTACCGCGATGCGATCGAAGCCAGAGGTGAGGGCGATCTGACACCGGTCGACAGTCAGGGACGATTGCCCGCGGAGATGGAACCGGTTTCCCGGGCGGTCAACAGTCTGATGGAGAGACTGGAGCGCGCCCTGGAAGCTGAACGCAGTTTTACCGCCAACAGCGCCCACGAGCTGCGGACACCGATTGCTGAAGCATTGGCCCAGACCCAGCGATTGAAGCGGGAAATTGCCGATGTTTTACCGTCCGATGAACGAATAAAACGGATTGAATCGTCGCTCCGGAAGCTGTCCCGGCTCTCTGAAAAGCTCATGCAGCTGGCCAGGGCCGAGGGAGCGGGACTGCTATTACCGGAGGCGGCCGACCTGACACCTGTTTTGCATTATGTGCTTCAGGATTTTCGAGGGTCATCCGATCGACTCGATGTCGACGTGCCCGAAGATGGTCCTGTGCTTTCCAGACTGGACCCCGATGTGTTTGCCATTCTGGCACGCAACCTCATTGAAAATGCGCTCAAATATGGCGGTGAGGACGAATCGGTCGGGGTTCAGCTAAGTCCGGGTGTGTTCCGGGTGACCAATAGTGGGCCTCCAGTGGAAGAGCAAACGCTTCGGGGGTTGAGCGAGAGGTTCGTGCGGGGCAGGGGCACGGCCAAGGTCCACGGATCCGGACTGGGCCTGGCGATCGTCAGCGCGATCGCACAGGGTGTGCACACGAGCCTGGACATTCGGTCTCCCGCAACGGGGCGATCCGATGGGTTCGAAGTGGCGTTCTCACTGCCCGGCGCCTGAACGTTTGTATCTTAGCCAATCGTCAACCGACACGATCAGTGCCTGTTCGCCCCGATATGGGTAGACGGCCTTTGCCACATCGCCCAGAGACGTCTCGTTGCGATCCTGGTAGACAATCAGGACGGCCCCGCGATGGTTGGGCGCCCACCGCCGGAGTTCATCGCCCCGCAAGACTTTGAGCGGATGCTCGAGCCTGCCGGCAAACTGATACTGATTGTGGTACTTGTCGACATTCACCACCGTGATTCCCTGGTCCTGCAATGCCCGGATCTCCATCGCGATGGGGCGAACATCCTGGCGTTGGGAAAGACCGATAAAGTTAACGAGAACGCCGATAAGCAGAGCCAAAGGAAAGACGGCAATCAGACACAGGCGTTCAACCTCGCTCGCGCCCGAGCGCATCAGAAGTGCCAGCCCCAATGCCAGCGGAAGCAACCCGCCCAGGCGCGGTGTGTCTTCACAGGCCGGATAGGACCCGCTCAGCTGACACCACTCCGGAGCCAGCATCAGAGCAATTCCGATCAACAGGGACAGGCTGCCCAACACAATGAGGCTGATCCGCCGGACCGGGCGCTCCTCGAACCGTCGGGCCAGCCAGAGCGCGACAGCCGGCAGGACCGGAATGAGGTAATGAATCTGTTTGCCGCTGATCAGGGAAAAGGCCAGCAAGGTGACGCCGAACCAGAGCGCGCAAAACCGCTCCCCCGCGTCGCGCCAGACCCGTCCCCGCCAGGCTTTTTCCCAGACCATAATGCCCCAGGGAAGAAGCAGGATCGGGAGCAGCATCAGATACCAGTACCATGGGCGGGCGTGGGCGAATGACTCCACCATTCGGCCGGCAGTCTGCTTCCAGATCAGTGCGTTTTCAAAATCGGGGCCGCCCCGTTGTATCGCGGGGTACACCCACGCCAACATGATCAAGGCACTGAGAATGACCGCAACCAGGATGCCGGCATACCAGCGGCCGATCCGGAAGCCGTCGGAATCCGGGCGCCACAAAGGCACCAAAACCAGGATGGGCAGTACATCGAGGAGAATCACCGGACCCTTGGTCAACATGCCGCCACCCAGCATCACCCCACAAAGTGCGAACCAGCGGAGAGAGGCATGCGGATAGGCTTTCAGGGCAGACACAACCGCGGCCAGGGCAAAGAAACCGAGGACGATGTCGAACATGATGGTGGTTGAATACAGCAACCACGCCAGAAAGCTGGCAAGTACCAACGGAGCGACTGAGCGTATTGCCGGGCGTTCCGGCCAGAAAAAGCGGGCGATGGCAGAAACCAACGGCAGGGCAGCCAACGCCGCAAGCAGTGAAATCAGCCTTGGGGAATAGTCATTCACGCCAAAAACCGCCCATCCAGTGTGCATGAGCCAGAAAAGAAGAGGGGGTTTATGGGAGTAGGGCTCGCCATTCAGCGTCGGCAGGATGAAATCCCCGTTGTGCCACATTTCCCATGCAACGGAGAGATATCGGGTTTCATCAATCGGAAAGGGTTGGCGAAGAATCACGCTCCCCAATCCGGCAAGGAGAAGGAGACTGGCTGTGTACCAGGCAACCGGCGTTTTTCCAGACACGTTTTACCCTCCCGGCATCCTGCATTTTATGGAAGGTCTCTTCTATCAATGAAGTATGGCAGTCCCGTTACGGGAGATCTCCGAACTCCACCTCTTTGCGAACGCAGAACACATGTATTCCGGCTGACCGCACTGCCTCAATCAGTTTGTCGCCAATGTGTTGGTTCACGACAAACATGATCTCCATGGGCTGGTCGGCCAGTTCAAAGAAATGGGCCGAGTGAAGGTGACCGGAGAGGCCCTGTCCCTCGCTGTCCATCCGCGTGGTGACACGCTGGACTCCGTGGTCCTTCGCCATATCAACGATCAGCTTGCTGACCAGTTTGCCCTCGTGTCGACGATTCTGGGGCGTTATGAAGAGAATTTCGTAGCCTTTTTCCATGGTCGTTTACCCCGCCTGTAGCCATCGAACAAAAACGAACGTACCCATTCCTGCGAGTGTCATGGCCAGCGAACCACCCACATGAACCGCAATACCCCCCAATGCCCACCAGAATCGTCCGGATTGCAGCAGGCTGACTATCTCTGCGGAGAATGTCGAAAATGTGGTCAGGGCGCCCATGAATCCGGTAATCACGAACAGGCGCCATTCCGGCGCCAGATTGGTGAAATGCGAAAACACCATAATCGACAGACCGATCAGGTATCCGCCCACCAGGTTCGCAACCAATGTGCCCGGTGGAATATTCGGAAACAGCGCGTTCAGCTGGATACCCAGGAACCACCGAAGCAAAGCGCCACAGGCAGCACCGCCAGAGACGGCCAGAATGGATAAGAGCATGTGTATCTCACTGGGGCAGGTTTTGAACCAAAACTAGTAAAAGATCAATGACTTTGCAACGAGTAAGATTGGTTTTGATCAACCAGGCTGGAAACAGGATGCGGGAAAGGGCCGGGCACCGCCCGGCGAATTTCAAATGATTGTGGCTGCCTTGATACCCCAGTACTCCGGCGTTACGCGCGGATCGAGCATCATCGAGTCTTTCTCACCTTTAGCCGGTATCTCTTTGACTGGCTGAGGTTTTTTCGCTTTTTCCTCTTGCTGCCGCTTCAGACTCTCTTCCAGGATCTGTTCGGCAATGTATTGCTGGGCGCAAACGCCACTGCCATACCCCAACAACACCAGGAAAGCGGCTAACGATCCCAGACTGGCTGTTTTTCGTTTCATGGTGGGCCCCCCTTTCGGTTCCTTCCGGTTCTTAGACACGCCAAAAGGGGAATTGGTTACATCGGGATATAGATTGTTTTGCGATCTAAAATGTCATTATCCTATCTAAAATGACCAAGACTGTTCTCCGGTAGAGTCAGGCGTAGTCACCCGGAGATGCTTACATAAGCCTTGTTGTTCCGGAATTCCCGGATTTCCAGAGTGGTGCCGGGAGTACGGTGTTGTGGAGCAATATCGTCGGGGTTACCAATCTGCCAAAATGTTCCGTTGGCAAACACGGTCAGAACACCGGTTTCGGTGACATGCAGCTCACCGGTCGTCCGGGAAAATGTATGGAGTGCCTCTTGCGAGGCGTTTTCTCCAGCGATGCACCGGTCTCGGAAAAAATACAGCAGGACGGCCCCGATCAAGGCTGCCAGCAACAACTGGATGCCCGCGTTGAGGTCTGGGATCAATAAGGTCAAAAGCCCCGCAATCACGGCCCCAAAGCCGAACCACAGAACAATGAACGCGCCGATGAATACTTCGGCAATTACCAGTGCGATGCCCAGAGTGACCAGAAGCCACCACGACATGGATAACTCCATCATTTTTTCACAGCCTCGTTTGCACGAGGCTTCTCCCTGTTTCAGCGAGTGGCGGTTTCCGTCTTCTTACCCAGGAACTCCCGGGCCATTGCGAGGGAGCCGAGCAGGTCGCTGGCTTCGTAGGGCACAACGATCTTGTTCTGGCTATCACTGGCGGCAATACCTGTCCAGGCTGCGATACGGTCCTGGGCCAGGAGGTATTCGCCGGCGTCGGGGTTGTCCCGGAGACCCGCGGCCACCAGTTCAATGGCCTGCTTCTGCCCCTCGGCTTTCAGCACTTCCTCGGCCTTTGCCGCCTCGGCCATCAGAACCTGCTCTTTCTTCCTCGCCTCTGCAGTCCGCTCCAGCGCTTCGGCTTCCCGATAGGCCCGCTCCTTGTCGCCTTCGGCTTTGGCGATGGTAGCGTTCTTGTCGGCTTCCGCCTTCTGCTCGATTGCGCGGCGCTCGCGGGTTGCCTGAAGCTGGAGCTCCATGGCCCGCTGCACATTTTCGGGTACCGAGATGTCACTGATCTCAACCCTGGTTACCTTGGCACCCCAACCCCCGGATGCGTTATCCAGAGCCAGGAGCAGGGCGGCGTTCATTTCCTCACGACTGGACAATGTATTATCCAGCTCCATCTTGCCGATCTCAGACCTCAGCGTTGTCTGGGCCAGCTGGGCGACGGCGTATTTGAGATCATTGATCTCGTAAGTGGCGAGTTTGGCATCGTTGATCCGCAGAAACACAACACCGTCAATCGTTATCTGAACATTGTCAGAGGTGATAACTTGTTGTGAAGGTATGTCGATAACCTGTTCCTGAGTGCTGAAAGTCTGGCGAACCTGGTCGACGAAGGGAACGATGACGTTAAGCCCCCCATTCAGGACCCGGTGGAAACGACCCAGCCTTTCAATAACCTGTACTTCCGCCTGAGGCACAATCCGAACCGCTTTGGCGAGAGTCACAACAACGAGGAGGGCGATTACGCCCGAAACGATCAGAACAATATCCATAAAATCCAGCTTTCCCTGATTTAGGTTTTGGTGGAGGGATTATCTACGCATACTGCCCACTGAGCAATTTCAGTCAGGATCGCACAACATCCCTGGGGCATAGTGGCTGCCGTTGAGGAGGTGTACCAGTGAATGACACAAAGGCAGCGGCGTATGCCCGGCGATTCGAGCGGGTTTTCGCCTACATCGACAAGCATCTGTCCGGGGATCTGTCCCTGGATCGACTGAGCGAAGTGGCGAATTTCTCGAAGTTCCACTTTCACAGGCAGTTCTCGCAATACGCGGGTATCAGCGTGACACGTTATATCCAGCTAATGCGACTGCGCCGGGCGTCATACCGCCTGGCGTTTGAGGATGCGACCCCGATCATCGATATCGCCCTGGAAGCGGGCTTTGGGAACCCGGAGTCCTTTTCCCGGGCGTTCAAGAGCACCTTTGGCCACACACCCTCTCAATTCAGAAAAGCTCCGGCGTGGCAGCCGTGGCACGAACGTTATCAACTACCTCCAAGAGAGCGGATAGAGCCAATGAATGTAGAAATTATTGATTTCCCGGAAACAGCCGTTGCGGTGCTTGAGCATCGGGGATCGCCCGCACTGGTCAATGAATCAGCCAAGCGGTTCATCGACTGGCGTAAACGTACCGGCCTTTCACCGGTCAAGACCAGCGAGACCTTTGGTCTGGCCTACGACGACCCGGCAACCACGTCGCCAGAAGCGTTCCGTTTCGATATTTGCGGGTCCGTCAAACAACCGGTTCCAGAAAACGATCAGGGCATCGTCAACAAGGTGATTCCGGCCGGACGTTGCGCAGTGATTCGCCATCTCGGATCTCACGACAGCATCGGCGAGCCGGCTTATTACCTTTACCGGCTGTGGTTACCAGAAAGCGGGGAGGAACTGCGGGATTTTCCATTGTTCTTTCATTACCACAACCTGATTCCGGACACGCCAGAGCATGAACTGGTGACGGACGTATGTTTGCCGCTGGTTTGAATCATCTGAACGAAATGGCAGGTTCAGCGGTGCAGGGCAGGAGCCTGTTTCGCCGAGCCTGCTCCTGGTCGCAGCGATGAGGTATTTGAAGGAAGGATTAAGAATTCGTCCACAAAATACGAATTGACATTCATTTTTTTGGGCGTTTTCCGCCAAGGTTTGTCGCATTTCACGATAGGTTGAATTAGATTTCTCTTCGTTTTTGATCGCGAAAATCCGATAAAAGTCAGTAAAACGGAGAGTTACCGAATGGACGCATTTCCCTTCCGTCACGCATTTAACACGTTCAAAACGCTCATTATTACCCTGAGTTTCGCGTTTTTAGTGGCCGCTTGTGGTGGTGAGGGAAACAGCGGATCGGATGACGAAAACGCATCTGCCAACAAGGCCCTCGAGACCGCTCCCCATACTGTTGCCTTATATGCTGAACCTGAAAACGCTGGAACCTATAGTGGCGGGGGCCAGTATAAAGACGGCCAGAAAGCATCCCTGACCGCTCAAACCACGCCCCATTATGTTTTCGTCAACTGGACAGACGGAGACGGTCACGTCATCTCAGAGCGTCCCGATTTCGAACTGACGGTAGATCACGACTACGCGTTGCAGGCAAACTTCGAGCTGGCACGCACCGCTTATCCGATTGGCACTCCTCCGGCAGGCGTCATCACCGAACTCAGGGCTGCCGGTGAGCCGGGATTGTTATTCGCAAGCACTGCCGAGAAAACGATCGGAGACCAGTTGAATGGCCTGTGGAGATCTCAAAACTGGGGAGCGAGCTGGGAAAGATTGGCAAAAGGGAAGGTGCCCTTCATTTCGGTCGGTTCCGGCGACCCTGATCTCGTCATTGTGGGAGTCGAGGACTTCTTTGTGATCTCTATGGATGCGGGTGAGAACTGGTCGACTGGCGGGGTTAGGGATGCCTCCGGTAATCTGGTGGCATTCAATGATGGGGCGGCCTTTACCGCAGAGTGGGGCATATACATGGTAAGCTCAGCCATTTCGGGTGCCGGTATTTATTTGCTCAACCCATTTGACCGCACGTCGTTCCTGTTATTTTCAGAGACAGATACTGGGGTGGTCGAAAAGGCCCAGTTTCAACACATAGAAGTTTCCCCATCCAATCCGAACATTATCTACGCCAGCACAGCGACCAACAACGAATTCGTAAAATCCTTCGATGGTGGGTGGTCGTACTACTCGTTGATCGACGGACTCGCGCCAACTGGCGGAACCATTGGTGACGGCATCGCCTTGAACCCCCTGAATTCCAATCAACTGTTTGTAGATGGAAGTCTGAGTGTCGACGGTGGGGTTAACTGGACCCCAAACAGCCAGGTAACGCTTGGTCGAACATTCTGGGTCGACGATTACGTGGTCCGGTTCAATGAAATCGATTCTGTTGGCATTCTCGAGGTGTCCAGGGATTTCGGCGCGTCCTGGACTGATGTACTGACGCTCGATGATGGCTCCGGAACTGGTTTCAACACTGTGAGCATTTTTTCAGTGGGCAGAAATCAGGTGTATTTTGAAGCGATCCCGAATGGCAGTAGCACGGCCGGTATTTACGGGATCGATTTTTCATTGATCAGGAGTGGCATAGAGTCATTATGATGCTGGCGTGTTTACCCCGGCATCGGAATAAACTCATCAGTGTCACCCGGAACCAGAGGAAACGACCGATTCTTCCAGTCGGTTTTTGCCTGGTCGATCCGGTCTTTTCTACTTGAAACGAAATTCCACTCGATAAACCGTTTGCCAAGTGGTTCTCCGCCGATCACCGCAATCAGAGAGTCCTCGTGCGCTTCAATAGTCACACCTTCCTCACGGTTAAGCACCGCCATTGAGTGCGCCGGCAGAGGTGTACCTCGTGCTTGAATTTTTCCCTCCACGACATATATGGCGCGTTCATCGTCGTCAGGTATCGCCAGGGTTTGTCCTGTTTTGAGCCGCGCTTCCACGTACAGTGTCTTTGCAAAAGTCCGGACCGGCACGCCGTTAACGTCAACCTGAGGTATATCATCGGCGCGATAATGAAAAAAGGCGGGCTCCATTTCTTCGTCTTCCTCCGGTAGTGCTAGCCAGAGCTGGAGCCCATGAAGCCTATGATGTTCAGCTGTGATTTCCGGTCGCTCACGTTCGGAATGAACGATACCCTTACCAGCTACCATGAGATTCACATCCCCAGGACGAATGGCCTGGAAACTACCGAGCGAGTCCCGGTGCAGGATTTCGCCTTCAAAGAGATAGGTCACCGTGGCCAGGTTAATGTGCGGGTGAGGGCGAACATTGATGCCGTCTCCGGGCTCGAACTCTGCAGGCCCCATGTGGTCGAAAAATATCCAGGGACCAACCATTTTCAGGCGCGCAGTTGGGAGTGTTCGGCGCACAGAAAATCCTCCGAGGTCTTTGTCCCGAGGTTTGATAGTCAGTTGGATAGCGTCACAACCGGTGGAAATGTCGCACGGTTGTTCTGGTTTGCGCTCAAGTGTGCTCATGGAGGGCATCCTTAATTCACATCCCTGTGAGTATAGTTTGTCAGTCTTGGCTCTTACGCCTTTTGTGCGGAAAAACTCTGCATAAGGTTGGCGTAGTGGGGAAGGTGTTTGGCCAGAATACCACCGAAGCCTTCTATGTCGTTTCGCCAGTCCCGATGCAGTTCACAGCCAACGCTGAACCAATTCATCAGCTGAGCTCCGGCCTGCTCCATACGGCTCCATGCGGCGTCGCGGGTAGTCTGATTGAATGTGCCGGACGCATCCGTCACTACAAACACCTCGTAGCCTTCTTCGAGCGCAGAAAGGGTTGGGAACGCGACGCAGACATCGGTCACGACACCTGCAATCAGGAGCTGCTTTTTACCGGTCGCTTTTACTGCATTAACGAAATCCTCGTTATCCCAGCAATTAATCTGTCCTGGCCGGGCAAAGTATGGCGCATCTGGGAAACATTCCTTCACCTCCGGAACCATGGGCCCGTTAGGACCATCCTCGAAGCTAGTGGTGAGAATAGTGGGGATATCAAAAAACCTGGCAATGTCGGCGAGCGCCAGTACATTGTTCTTGAAGTCGTCCGGGCTGAAATCCCGTACTAACGACAGCAGCCCCGCCTGGTGGTCAACCATCAGCAGTGCGACGTCGTCCTTGTTAAGTCGATTATAGGTATATCCCATTTCCCGTTCTCCTTGCTATTGACGTGATCAGTTTTCGCCAGCTGCATTGTTTAGTAGGTTGCATTGGCGCCAAAGAGGCCTTTTTCTATATGATCCAGGCCGTTTCAGTTCCCTCAATGGAGGAACACGGATTAGACTAAAGCCGCTCGATTTAGCTGGGTAGACAGCGAAATTCGTACTGACTGTTCCATGAATAGGACGATTTCATATGCAGGACCTGAACGATCTTTACTACTTCGTCCAGGTGGTGGACTACGGTGGTTTCGCACCAGCGGGAAGGGCGCTTGGCATTCCCAAATCCAAACTAAACCGGCGAGTCGCCTTGCTTGAGGATCGGCTGGATACAAGGTTGATCAACCGCTCAACAAGACGCTTCACCGTTACCGAACTGGGAAAGGAGTATTATCGGCATTGCGTCGCGATGCTGGTGGAAGCCGATGCGGCACAGGAGCTCATTGATCGATCACGATCGGAGCCCCGGGGAACTGTTAGGCTGAGTTGCCCGCCTGGCCTGATTTATTTTCTTATCTCGCCGCTTCTGGTTCGATTCATGGAAAAGTTTCCAAAGGTGAAAGTGGAGATGGAAGCGACCAGCCGCCGCGTTGATGTCTTGAAAGAGGGCTTCGACATCGCCCTGAGGGTCCGTTTTCCACCTTTGGAGGATAGCGACCTGACAATGAAGGTTCTTTCCCGAAGCCCACAATGTCTGATGGCGTCGCCCGAACTTCTCGCCAGTCCGAGAAGTGTTGAAGTACCGGAGGATTTAATCGCATTTCCAAGCCTCGATTTTGAACAGCCGGGTGGCAAACATGTGTGGTGCCTTGACGGCCCAGACGGTATCTCGGTCCAGATTGCCCATAACCCACGTCTGGTCACTGATGACGTATTCACATTACGTCAGGCCGCGTTAGCAGGGCTGGGTGTTGTCCGAATGCCGCTTATTGTTGCTGGTCGGGATTTAATCGAGGGGCGACTCATCAATGTGATTCCCGGATGGCATCCGCGTGGTGGAATTTTCCATGCGGTTTTTCCCTCGCGAAGAGGTTTGTTGCCAGCTGTCAGGGCACTTCTTGATTTCCTGAGTGAGTCATTGGATGAAGTGGACTTTACGTTGTCCGAATGAGGAGAGGGTCACGACTGCAATGGAGATAGGTATCAAGTATTCGGACCCACATTCGATTTAACATAATATACATTATGCGCAGTATAGTGTGGTGGCCCGCAATCAAGACGAGCAACTTAGGTGGTGTTAATTTCAGACGAGACTGAGATTCGGTCTCACGAGGATTGAAATCTATAACTATCTTTATATCAGAAGCTTGCGAGTACGTTCGACTGTTTCACCTGTAATTTTTCAAAAGCAACATGAGATTCTTGGTGCAGCGAGGTCGCGCTCCTCTTGTTCACGATCGGTGCAATCTTGGCACTCACTTAGTAATCTTATTTCTTCCTCGAGACTGAGTTCAGGCGCGGGCCCGACCAGAATTGCTCACGGTTGCTCGAACCCTTTTGTCCGCATTGAGGCGAACTCAGATGGCACTCATCCAAGCGCCGTTGCGCTGTGAAATCAACAAATGCACAAATACTGCCTCAGTTTTTTCCTCAACTTCTTCAGGATTAAAGCTCTCAGGCAAGCCAGTTTTCTCATCCCACAAGAAATTTTTGATTTTCACCTTAATCTCATCTCGCGTACTCTGCTTGGCGGAAAAGTTCTGCACTCGATCCAGCTCTTCTCTTATCGTCTTGTACAGGCCTTCGGACACTGTCTTAATACGATCAATTTCTTTCCCGGAAAGATCTGGCTTCAATAGCAAATCAAACAGCGCTAAGGAATCTTCCGACAGGCCCTCCTTGACTGCTCGCTGTTCCTCCTCGCTCAAATCATCAACCAGTTTAATTAAAGCTTCGAAGGTCGCTTCAATAGTTACCCGGTCTTTCTCATTGTTATATGCATCAACGATTTCCTCGTAGTGCTTCTGAAAATCCGTCCGAGTCGGGTTCTGCATGAGCATTTTAAGGAGCTTTTTCTCGATGACCTCTTTGAGACTTTGAACGGTTGTGTTCTTAGCGGGCGAGCGCTCAAATTCTCTTCGCAGCCGATCAAAGTCGATCTTGCTGATATCATAAAGTTTGCCTTGACCCTTGCCGCCACTTTTCGGCTCAATACTCTCTTCAATTGCAGCGTGAAGTTTGCGCATGATGTCGGAAATATCAGCCTTCTCTACATCCTCTTTCAAGCTTTTGTAGATAATATTGATTGCATCGTAGGCGGAGCGGTAGTTATTTATAGCCTTAATCGTCAAACAGGCCTTGAACTTTTTGAACACCTCACGGCAGATAATCTCAAATCGCTTGCGGGTTTCATCGTTTTGGTTGATTACTTCTTTTGCGTCAATAATTACCTTGTTGCGCTCAAAGCCCGTTTTCTCAAGGACATCTTCCAATCTAAATTCTTTTCCGGCCAGAAAAGCTCTTATTGTCTCTATAGTTTCTTCAAGATCCGCAAGCAATTCTTCTTCTGGTTTTACCGGATCAAACTCTGGCGGCGGCTTGTCATCTCCGCCCCCACCGCCAGAATGGCCAGCAAAGGTCGCAAGGGCTTTGCGTAAGTTCTTCAAGATACCGCAGTAATCTACGATCAGGCCGTTATTTTTGCCTTCGGCTACACGGTTGGCGCGGGCTATCGCCTGCATCAAGGTGTGCGCCTTAAGCGGCTTATCAAGATATAGCGTCGACATGGTTGGCACATCAAAGCCTGTCAGCCACATGGCGCAAACGATGGCCACACGAAAAGGATGGTCCTCCTTCTTAAAAGCGCTCTCCATGTCCAGGCGTTTGCCATCGACCGTTTCAAAGCCTTCCTTAATAAGCCTTCGGTGTGGGGTGATATCAAGATCCCACTTGCGGAATTTATCGACCTCGCCCTGCTCTTCACTGACCACCACAGCCATGATGGTTTCACGCATCCAAGCAAGCTTGCGCTCCATCTGCATGACAGCTTGCTCATCAGAGAGTTTCGGCAACTCTTTTTCAACCTCAGCGATTTTTTCCTGCCACTTCTCGAGGATAATCTGCTGCATACGAACGCAGGTGATTTTGTCGATACAGACCATCATCGCCTTGCCGTTTTGACCGCCAACGCTGTAGTGATCGACGAAGTCTTCGGCTATCTGCTCCAAACGGCTTTGCGCCGTGATGATGTGATAGTCACGTTTTAGCTCACGCTCCAAGCGCTCGGACACATCCTGATCTTCAATCTCGATCTCTTCGAGCTTGGCTGCGATTTTTTCATTGAGGTCATTGGTCGCAAGGCCGAGCTTTTCACCCCTGGCATCGTAGTAAAGAGGAACTGTTGCGTGATCTTCTACAGCCCTCTGGAAGTCATAGGTCGAGACGTATTCCCCAAATACCCGTCGAGTGATTTCATCATCTTTAAAGAGCGGCGTCCCGGTGAAGCCGATATAGCTGGCATTGGGCAGCGCGTTGCGCAAGTTCAATGATAAGCGCCCATATTGGGTTCGGTGCGCTTCATCGGTAATCACGATAACATCGTCGCGATCCGAATACGGATCATCGGGATCAACATCCTTATTGAATTTCTGCACTAGCGTGAAGACATAGGCTTTATGCTGGTGGAGCAATTCTTTTAGGTGATGGCCTGAGCCCGCGCGGCATGGATCCTGATCATTATCAACAAGCCCACACCCTGCAAAGGTGTTATAGATCTGACCATCCAGATCCTCACGATCGGTACAAATCAGGAAGGTAAAGTTACCGCCAAGCTTGCGGTGAATTTTACGAGCAAAGAATACGATGGAATAAGACTTACCAGAGCCCTGCGTATGCCAGAACACGCCCAGCTTGCCCTGTCGCTCTTCACGCTTCTTTACCGCTTCGATGGCACGGTTCACGCCTAAGAACTGATGGTTACGGGCAAGGATCTTAATTAGCTTGCCATCGCTCTCATCAAACAGCGTATAGTTTTCGAAGAGATCAAGAAAATCGCGTTTATTACAGATACCTTTGAGCAAAGTCTCCATATCCACAACACCTGGATCATCCTCGGCCAAACGTTTCCAGTCATTGAAATGCGCAAACTTGCTGGAAACCGATCCAATCCTGGCGTCCACACCGTTACCTAGAATCACAAAGGCATTGTGGTGAAAGAGATGGGGAATAGTGTCTTTGTAATCAGACAGGTTTTGCTCATAAGCATGACGAATGTCTTTGTGAATGGTCTTGCACTCAATGAACATCAAGGGAAGGCCATTAACAAAACCAACAATGTCGGCGCGGCGGCGGTAAATATCACCACGCACCCATAGCTCACGAACACAAAGGAAGTGATTGTTTTCAGGGTCGTCAAAATCAATGACTCTCAGACGCTTTTTCTCAAGCTCACCTTTAGCATTGCGGAACTGAACCTGAACGCCGCTTTTAATCAACTCATACTGTTCAAAATTGATTTGCAGCGTGTTCTCGGTCACGGGGGCTTCGGTGATCTGGCGCAGCGCATCCTGATAGGCAGTATTGGGGAAGCCTGGATTAAGCTTCATTAGTGCCTCGCCCAGATGACGGGTGAGAACAACTTCTCTATCAGACGCCCTGCCGAGCGTGCCTTCCTTGCCAAAACTCTCACTGTTATAGGCAAAGATACTTTCCCAGCCTAACTGGTCTTTCAGATAATCGGCTGTGGTTGCTTGAACCAGCGTATCTTCATTGAGCAGTGCCATCAGACTGCAATCTCCCCATTCATGAGTTTAGGAAGAAGGAGGTCACGAGCTAAGGCCAATTGTTTATTCTGGTCCCTTAATTTAGAAACCTGCTTCATGTTCGTTGATGCAATATCGGTGAAAGCCTGCATTAACTGTTCAGTTGGGATTAAGAGAATTTGATCTTTCAGAAATTTAAAATGACGCGCGTAAAAATAATTTGACAGATCAACTGTCACCAAAGCAAAGTAAAAATACTGAATACTTAGCCTGTCATCATTTGGATGCAGCAACTGAGTACCGTCGGCTCCGCATGCAAATGGAAAATCGATAAATTTTAAAACCCTAGTATGATCACCAAAAACCACAAGTGGTAGAGGCTCTTTAATTACGATATCGGAAGCATCAGTATATCCACCTATAAAATCCCGTGATTGATCTACACAAGGAAACTCGCCAAACTCTAAATACTCATCTTTTTTTACCTTGCCGGGACGTTTTATTTTCATTAAAAGATCGCCCACCTTTTTAGACTCCCACCCTGCCGGCACGCCATTTATAATTTTAATATGCTCATGTCCGGGGAAGCGGAAACGCACAAACCACTCTTTAAATAACTGTCTAGCGGACTCCTCGAGCAACTCTATCCGCCGATTGTTGTTGTCGATGAGTTCGTCGTACTTGCAAAGGATGTCAGCTATAGATTTTTGAGTCCGGAAGTTCGGGACTGGAAATTTAAGCGAAAGTAATTTGCCTTGGCTTAGATTATCTTGAGCCGCACCTTGAGTGAAATTCATGTATCGTTTCTTCAACATTGCATCGAAAAGATACTTGATAAAACGCGCATCGGCTTTCTCTTTTTCGGGGATGAAGCCTATTACGCTGTCAGGAAAGCAGGCCCTAATTTTTAAAATTGAGGTATCGGCGATATTCGCTGCGATGGTGATACACAAAGTTCCCTCAGGCCAAAGTTTGCTTTGTGCCAATCCCGCTTCGCTATAAGTATGCTCATATTCAGTTAAATATAACCCAGCATGCTTCACATCACCTGTTTGTATAAAGGGGTATTCACCTCCATAAAGGTGAGCTGCGTCACGAGGCCTATGTCGAGATCGGCCTCTCGATACAGTGCCTAACTCATCAAGGCTTTTTTCCGCCCAACTCATATGCCCAATTCCTCAAAATTCTTCTGGATTCGAGCGCTTATCGTTGAGGCTTCTTCATCCAGTCCTTTAAGCTCGATATGAATATCGCGAAGCGTTTCTTCAAAATCGAAGTCTTCATCTTCTTCCTCTGGTGCGACGCCGACATAGCGACCTGGCGTCAGGCTCCAGTCATTGTCTTTGATCTCCTCGATATCCGCCAGTTTGACCAAGCCTTCCACGTCACATAGCTCGGCATCGGGGAAGCGGTCTTGCAGCCAGTGGGCCTGCTTAAAGAAATAACGAATCAGCTTTAACTGCTCGACCGTTTCTTTGCGTTGTTCGTCAAGTTCTTTAATCGGTCTGTTAAAACCTTTTGCTCCGCTATCTTTGGCGTGTTTCTCAACGAGCTTGAAGAGCTGATCAATTTGCTTAATCAGATCGCGGCTCGTTTCAGCTAAAGGCTCTAATTTTCCAGCGGTAGCGATAAGCTTCGAATTGCTCCTCTCTGCTCTGTCCCAAGTCATTGCCTCGGCGTCAATTCTTTCTTCAAAAGCTTTGAGATCTCGGGCGAGTGATTCAAAAGCAGATTTTGTGTCTTCATCTGGATTTGGAATTTTACCAATCAGTTCATCCAGTTGAGCGATAAAGCTCCATACCTGCTCTTTGCTAGACTTGGCTTCTGCAAGTGTGCGAGCTAGGTAGGTCCCAACCAGATCCAGGAAGCGCTCTTTCTGGCCACGATAGAGCCAAACGATAGAGGTCAGATTGGCCAGTTGCTCGGGCGAGAAATCGTAGATTTTGCGCGTTACCTTTGTATAGACATTCCGCGCATCCAGCATCAGCACCTTATCTTTCATGTGCTCTGCTTTGTTCTTGTTAAAGAACCAAAGCTCACAAGGTACTGAGCGGGTATAGAAGAAGTTTGAGCGGATTGCGACCATCGCGCCGACATGACCACTCTCGACCAGCTTACGGCGCACTTCGGCCTCCTGCCCTCCGGCACTGGAAGCCTGCGAGGACATGACGAAACCTGCTCGGCCAACGTCATTCAGATAGCTATAAAAGTACGAAATCCAGAGATAGTTACCGTTGGAGACTGCGCCTTTTTTATTCACCCCTGGCAAGCCAAACGGTAAGCGCGGATCGTTTTTGATTTTCTCCGCATCCACGTCATCAACGTTGAACGGCGGGTTAGCCATCACGAAGTCGGCTTTGCCCAGAAATTCATGGGGATCTTCGTAGTAGGAAATGGCCTTCTGGATTTTGCCCTCCAGACCATGGACAGCCAGGTTCATCTTGGCGAGGCGAATGGTAGTCGGGTTTTTCTCCGCTCCGTAGAAAGTGGCTACATCCTGGGGGTTCTTATGCATCTTCTCGATGAAATGAGCACTCTGCACAAACATGCCCCCAGAGCCACAAGCAGGGTCAATCACCGAGCCGTGATCTGGCTCGATAAAGTTCACGATCATCTGCACTAAGGAAACGGGCGTGAAGAACTCACCACCATCGTGGGCGCTTTGGTTAGCAAATTGGGTTAGGAAGTATTCGTAGATGCGGCCAAAGATATCGCCAGTCGCTTTCTTAAGCGCCGGGTCGTTGAAGGTACGAAGAAGATTGCCAAGAACATCGTTATCCAGTTCTTGATACTCGCTTTTCGGCAACACGCCTCTGAGGGTTTCGTAGTCGGCTTCGATGACCTCCATCGCGTCGATAATCGCTTGGGCGCGATCATCTCCTTCCTTAAGGTTCACCAGGGTGTCGAACTGTGCTTTTTCCTGAAGGAAGATCGCCCCTTTGCTGGAGAAGTCTTCTTTAGTGAGCGGTCTCGTTACACCGCCTCGGGAGGGCAGTT
>NZ_APAT01000014.1 GCF_000347775.1 Marinobacter santoriniensis NKSG1 | reverse complement strand
AAATTGCTTCAATATTTTCTAGCTGAGCCATTCAGTTTGATACTCCGTCATATTTCTTCTCTTCTTTCTCTGGTAATTAGTCGCGAAGGAAAAGCGGCGTAATTGTAATCGCGGAAAGAGCGCGTGAGCGCATAATGTCAGATTATCGCGGATGCCGAAATTGACTTGCCATGTTCCCTAGAATTGCCCCCGCCCCCTCAATGGTGTTCTAGGAAATTTCTCTAGTCCTGTGACCTTGTTTGTGGACCCGGACTGACTTCTGACTTGCTAGGCGGCTCTCTATTCTCCGAAACGGGTATTTCTAGGAGTTTGTGAAAAAGCTTCACGTAGTCCATTTCTTCCCACAGATCTCTATCAGAAGCGTGTTCTGGAACATTTGCCAGGTCCAAAACCGCTCCTCCTGTCGAAAAGATTGGAATCGCATTTGCCTGAGGTTGCAAAGACTGGAACAAGTGGAATTCATCCACGATGCCCTCCATCCCACCAATGAAAATGCCGGTCTGGAACTTGTCATGGGCCAACATCTCTTCCCGCATACGTCTAAGACTCTCTCCTCGGCTGTTTTCGACTGAATCTACGAAGAGGACATTCTGAAATCTTTTGTTTTCCTCGGGAAATTCTTCGGCAAAAAAGTTCGATTGGTAAAGTGTTACCCAGTCTCCGTAGTTCACTCCTAGATCTTCAGCAACCGCCCAGATCATTGGAGTGATTGCAGGATGGCCACCCCATACCAGACGTCGGCGACCCAAAAGAACGTGAACCAAAGCCGATACCGCTGAGGTTATAGCTACTGTATCAGCCGTCTGTGCATATTTTGGAGAACGACGCGGATCAGGGATACTGGCTGACAAAAAAACGGAACCAGTCATGCTCTACTCCTCCCATCCGGCCAGCAGCCAATCGGCTTCGCGCACCTTTAAAGTTCGAACAGACCTGATATTTTTGTCTAACCAGGCAAGATGCTGCTGCCATTTCTCTCTAATCCCAACGTGATCGTAGATCAGTACGGGTGTGCCTGGTTCTTGAGTTGCGTCTGACTTGTCAGCAATATCATTCAGAAGTTCGGCGTTAGGCAGACCAACAACTGGGTAGGCTCTTAATAAGCGTTGGTCGAGTAATCGCAGTGAAATGGCCCTGTGCGCTCCTACTCCCTGGACTTCAGCGCCAATTTTTTCTGCTTCCTCCCACAGTTTTCCAGCAATAGAAAGGTATCTTGCTGCGATGCTTCTGCTACGAAGGTTCTCAACAGCGAAAGCGATTTCTTCCACCCGCTCGTCCTTTATGGGCCCATCAGAAGTCTCCAGATCCTCCTCAGCAAGGTATACAGCTTCAGATAACGACATGGCACGGTGAGATTCATGATTGGGCCAAACTACTCTGAGGATGTGAATTTCCTTTGCCCGTGCCCTGCCCAACTCCTGAACTGTCCACTTGCTATCGAAGTAAGTCGGGGTATCCAGCATTACCATCACATCGGAGTCCACTAGCCGATGCCAGAGAACATCCTGAAAGGGTTCACCTGGCCTAATGTCGTGGGTATCTAAAAAAACATCAAAGCCTTTTGACGTGAGTAGGTCATGCAGCTGGAGTGCGGCTAGCCTTGATTCCGTACGACGGTAGCTGACAAACACTCGACGCTGATCCCGTAGCAGGCCTACACACTCCAAAAGCGCTGCTGATAACAAACTGACGTTTTCATCGTCGTGGTCGAGAAAGTGGGCATTGAGCTGCTTAACAAGATCCGGGATGCATTCCTGGATTGAGGCTGCGTCATCAACGATCGGAATAATCGGGACTTTTTGGGAGATTAGGGTCTGGAGTTCCTCGATATGTTCTTTCTCCGGGCTGCCAAAATAAGCGACCACACAAGGAGCCTTCCGATTTCTCTGAGAGAGGTTTTCTTCATTCAGGATGACAACGTCTTTTCCGATTGAAAGACCAAAATCAGCAATGGAAGATTCAAGCTTCCGGGAGAGCCGATGCTCTGCTTCCCTACGTTGTCCAGATGTCAGTATGACGATTTCATACAAGCTCATAAGGGTACGTCCTGACAGGGCCCCTCAATCTGAGAAAAGGGCATTGGATACCGATCACCTGTACTTTCTTCTGACTTCTATAGCTTCTTCAATCCAGTCAACAATGTTGTCTTTGATTGAACCGTATGTTGCCTGGCTAGTTACGCCTTGAGGAGTCTTGATGGGGGCAATACCCCCGAGATTTCTGCCCAAAGAGGTAGGAACAACCTTTTCAAAAGGATTCGAGCCTTTGGGGGAGCTGTTTCCGGAATTGTCTTTTAGCTTATTGATGTGGATGCCCAACACGCCTTTTCCATCGTTCCACGCTTTGGCGATTTCATGCTTCACCCAGCGTCTGCTTGACGTACTCTCACCAACCAAGACGACGACACAGCTTTTACCCTCCATTTGCTTGGCGATCCATTGCTTGACCGCATTGTCGCCTCGCTGTTTGACCTGCTCCCAGTCGTTAGCCGTCGCAAGCTTTTGCCCTTCCAGCGCATTGATGTTGCGGACCTGTTGCGTACGCCAGAAATCGTTTTTGAAGTGAAAACTGTAAAACACTTTACGCGCCATGCTTACCTCTTCCTTGGTGGATTTTGTTCGAGCATACGGGACAAGGACCTCGGGTTCCAGTGATCAGGCGATAGATTGGCACGTGCTCCTTCAACGAAAAAATAGCTCATTCGATGTCAAAAATAATGGGGTGATTCGACGCCTCATACTGCTCAGTGCAGATGCTTGCGTTCACAAATCGAATTTTCCTGCTGCTGCCCTGAACCTCAGTACCGTAGCCACCATGAATGTGACCAAAGATGTGCGCCTTCAAGCTTTTAAGCTCAGAAAGCCGCCTCAGTAAATCATTGCAGCCGACCTGTTGCTTGCCATCGCGTGTGGTTACCGTATCAAGGATTCCCTTCGGAGGGCCGTGTGTAATCAGAACATCTGTATCTAGCGGAATTTTCTGCCACTTCTCAAAAAGCTGGGGGCCCCTCTTTGCGTTAAATGCCCAGTCGAAAAAGCGCGGGGTCCATGGACTGCCCCAAAATTTGAAACCCTCGATTTCGACCCCGGAGTCTTCGAGGTAAGTTGCATTGGTTACGGTTTTTCGAGCTAAGCCTGGCTCATCTTCGAAACAAGTGTCATGGTTTCCAGCAACGAAAATTTTATGTCTGTGCGGCAAGGTTCCGAGCCAAGCATCGAAGTCTTGCAAATTGGACAGGCTTCCGTACGCCAGGCAGTCACCCGCGTGCACTAACACATCCCCTTCAGGGACATGCTCGATTTCCTCATGTCTACTGTGGGTATCTGAGATGCAAACAATTCGCATAAGTCACCTCAGTTCGCTGGGACACTAACAGCCAAGCCAGTAGTCATAGGACTTCAAATCCTTGCTCTCTTGGTGCCTTCTGCGCCAGGTACTCATTGAGGCTGTATCCGGTGGGTAACTCAACTAACGCCTCGACTGGCAATGCGACCTTCTGGCCGTCTCCTTGGCAGCGGTGTTCACTGTTTCTTGTTCGGTAAAGCCCTTTATGCAAACACTCAACCACCGGGCTGGTGCAAACAAAGTTTCCATAGACCCACCTGCTTTTTCTGTCGTTAACCACAATCCCCCATAACACTTGGCCAACGCATTCTTCATCAACTTTCAGATCAACCAAATACCAAGTTTCAATTATTCTGTCAGTCACAAAAAAGAAAATCCTATATCAATCCATACAAACAATAGAAAATAATCTATACTTCATTGTGTGATCTGTAAAGCACTGTTTTTAAATGATTTATTTTAATATTTATTATCTCGAGCTTTATTTATTTTTGATTAAATTAAACATTATTGCCCTAAATTTTTGAAAAACGTTGTCTTAAAGGGTTGCCGATGACAAAAAATAGACATGAATGTCTTTCACTAGAAGCATACCGCCGCCGAAAAAAACTCTTGGAGATAGCTGGCCATTGGCGTGAGAACCTACCAGAACCATCAAAGACCTACCCTCACCTGATTTTCCTATATCCCGAGGAGCTTGCGACGCGACAAAGAGAGCTTCTGTTCAAACGACTGGAAGTCGCTGCCAGTAAAAATGGGCAGATCCTTGTGATTTCAGATTGCCACTACAGTCGTGCTGGGTTCTATGTGGTTTATGAGGAAATTGGAGAGGCTGGATCAAACTTGATTGATATCGATCGGATTGTCGACGACTGGAGCGACCGAGACGGATGAAGGTGGGAAGTTACAGACGTCGGGACGCGCGCTCATACTTGGCATTCTGCTCATTCTCGAGGTATGGTAGTGCTGTGATTACATAAGAAGGAGTGCGTCATGGTCGGCCCAAAAGTTATCTAAGTTTCTGTTTTTTTTGACCTTTCCAAGCTGGGTGTCAAAGGGCAAGCAACAACTCTCCACCTCGACCAGCAGATACCTGAGCGCTTCCATCCTCAGATATCAGGTATGGTCAGCCCGGACGACGAGTAGGAAATCTCCAGACCACTCTCCTCACTCAGTTGAATCGTGAGCCCACCTAGGTAATCCGGCCATTCCTTGAGCGTAACCGGCGTCCTCTGCAACCGACTCGCAAGAGTAGCAACAATGGTGTCATGCGTTACCCAAACATGAACACCATCACCTGATTCTGTCAGCATCTCCTCAATAGATTGCCGCATCTGTGCAACCGCCTCATCCAGGTCTCGAAACCCAGGCCATACGGAGGTGCCACTCAAAAGATGTTCGTTGACGGCTCCAGCGCCCTTCTCAACCCAGTTCGTCCATGCCAGTTCTGCATCATCGATAATGAACCCCGGATCCCCAAGCAGGTTGGAACGCCCGATAGATGTTAGTGGAAGCTCATGATGCTCTGCAATTAGCTCAGCTGTTTGTATGCAACGCAGAATGGGGCTGCTTTCGATGGATAGAATTTTTCGCGGAAGCGACTGGGCCAATCGAATTGTTTCGTGAACACCATTTGACGTCAGGGCGAGTTCGTTGCCGACAGTTCCATCTTGAATGGCAGGTCTTTCGGCGTGCCTGATAATAAGAAGAGTTTTCATGGCTTGGGCCTACAGCGCAGGACGGATACCAGGCTTCCACCGTTAACAGTCTCAACAACATCGAATCCCGCGTTATGGAGAAGATCAGAGTAGTGATCCTCCGACCTTTCCTGACCTCCAGTTACTGCCAAGAGGTGTAAGTCGCATAACCCCCCACCAAATCCCAACTTTGGTAGAAACATTTCGAGGACCAGTAATTCCCCTCCGGGTCTCAGCGCTGCCTTGGCGTGTTGGAGAATCAATGCCACCTGCTTATCGTTCCAATCATGGAGTACTCTCGCCAAGAGCAGTTTATCGACGCAGATTGGCCAGGGCTCGAACAGGTCAAACGGCAGGTAATGGACCCCATCATACAATTGCTGCTGAGTGATCTCGGTTTTGTCACCGCAATAGACATCTGCTTCAGGGAAACGCCTCTTTACCAGCGAACTGAGGGTGCCTGTGCCTCCAGCGGCGTCGAACACGACGTCGCCAGCATTGATGTTCAGCAACGGAACCACTGGAGCGTAATCGTGCAGTGCATAGCTGGCCAGCATTTCATGATGTGCTTTGACGCGCTCCTCGTCGTGGCTTATCTCGTCAAATATATCCTGGTCGACATCAGCCCCCTTCAAGATTGCTGGCAGCCTCTCCCAGCGCCTCAGCAAATCCCCACCGTATTCCTCTGGTGCTGAAACAAGGGTTTTCGGATGGTCGGAGCGTAAATACTGGCCTTTCTCCGTCAGCACGTACTTATCCCGCTCAACTTGGATAACACCCAACTCTCCTAACGCGCGGAGAAACCGGACTAATCTTTCAGGAGCCATACCTGTAGATTTGGATAGCTGTTGCTGATTCGCCGGAAGTTGGTCAAACAGCCCAGACTGCGAAGCCGTCTTCAGAGCCATCGTTCGCCAGTAACCAACCATATCCGCAGACAGCTCGGCAAAATGGTCGATCGTGGGCCTGCGGAGGGTGCGCAAAGTTTCGCCTTTCTCATTGATGACCCTCAACGCGCCGTCGCCGGTCTCAACTCTTGAGCAGCCGTTATAGAACGGTTCCACGTTCGCATATCTTGCGGGATATAACGGCGTGCCCGCCTTAGAGATGTGATGCCAGCCTTCGTTACTCCGAGCCCTGGCGTAGCCTTTATGAAAGACGTCCAGATCAAGGAACCACTCGCCATGGATCAATTCTCCGGAAAAGTCGATATGGGAACTGAGGCCATCACGACCTTGGACAACGGCAGCCCCCTCACGAAAATCTCCGCAATAAGACCATTTTGATGAGTAGAGAGGCTTTCCTGAAAGATCGATATGGTAGTAAGAGCCTTCGACATCGCAGACCACGCAGACATCATTCTGGAAATTACCGACAAAGGCATATCGGCTCTCGTAGAGCGGATTTCCCTCTGAATCGATGTGAAACCAAAGTCCATCTGATACAACCGCAGCAACGCCGCAATAAAAGCCAAACGTCTCATCAAATCTGGCTTTGTAAGCATCGGTTCCGTCAGGACGAATGTGCCATGATGTATGGGTGAGTTTGACCGGAGCAAGCCCTGGTGCGTGAAACGGAAGCACCTGATCAAAACGGCGCTGGTACACTTCCCTACCGTCTGATCTCAGATGGTGCGTACCACAGGGGCTGACCTTCAAATTATCCATGGACGCACTCATGACGGGCGTCTCATGTTACAACTCTTGCACAAGTCATGATTTCGGTAATTTTCTACCAGAGCCGCATAGCGCTCACCTTTGATCACTTCCTCGACTGAGGTATCCATCAAATTTCCAAATTCGCCAAGAGACTTACGCTGTTGATCTGGAGCACAACAAACATTAAACCGTCCCGTTGGGTCTACCCAGATCTCTTTATTTAAAAACGGGCACTCACCATCCGGCGCTATATCATCAAGATTCGCCAAATCGAGCTTGAAGAAGTTATCCAGTCTGAGGGGGCGGCCACCCGGTACTGTCTGTTCTTGAACAATGGCCTCACACTCTTCAACGACACGGTTCCAGCGGGTAGCAAAAACGATGTCATTCCGCAGGCTTTGCGTTTCTAACTCCGGAAAGTGAGCCCAGAGTTGATGACCTTTCACTCGGTCAAACCCCATGGATGCAGCTAACCGAACCATCTCTGGAATTTCGTGTAGATTCTGGCGCATAAACGTCAGCTGCATGGTCATGGAGCAGTAGTTGTGGTCGGCTAGCTCATCTCTGACCGCAATGAATCGTTTGGCTTTGTTGATATGCTCATCCAACTCAGCCCCAAGCATGATGTCTCGGTGCGTCTGCGAAGTCGCACCATTCCAGCTGATTTTGACATCACTGCCGATCGGTACGATGCGCCTCGCCCAGTGTTCGACACTTTGGTGTTTCTGGGGGCCGGGAAACGTTCCATTAGTGGTCAAATTGAGCTTCAGGCCTAACTCATGGCAAAGCTCCAGAAACATTTCGAAATGCGGATAAAGGAGCGGCTCCCCCATCGTTGAGGGAATAATCTCGCGGAAACCCAGTGCCGCCACTTCCCGGACCACTTTTTCCAGCAACCCCTTTTCCATGATGGGCCGGATACGACCCTGAGCGCTGCGTGTCGGTCTGTCATCGCCGTACGGCGAATGGTCTTCGCACATAACGCAATTCAGGTTGCAATAATCGGGATTGGTATCCAGCGTTGCCCGCCAAAAATCCGTTTGTAAACTCAATTCATCACTCGCTTGTACTGCTCTTCCAGGTCCACCACGTGGGATTGAATGTCGGGAATCTCACCGTCGTCGCTGAATAGATAACCCCTCTGTCCCAGTTGGCGGGCCAACTCCGGGTCATCGACAAGGCGCTGCATCTGCTGTGATAGAGATGAAACATCTCTGTGTTCATACAGCAGTCCATTCACTTCATGCTGGACATATTCGCCCATTCCACCGGCGTCAGCTGTTATCACTGGCACTCGGGCTTGCTGGGCTTCATGAATCACCAATGGAGAGTTCTCGACCCAGATCGACGGCGTCACAATCGCATCCGTTTTGTCGAAGACATCTTTTGTGATCTGCTGGTTCTTGTATTCTGGCATCCAATGAATCCGCGCCTGTTTTCCAATAGGCAGCGTGTTGGCGATGGCTCTAAGTGCGCGGCTATCCTGGCCCCTGTCTCGTCCCCAGATTCGCAGTTGGCAGTCGCCTTTCACTTGGCCAAACGCTTGTATCAGCTGATGGATGCCTTTGGCAGGAATATGGGTTCCGATATAGCCAAAAGTGAATGGTTCATCCGGCATCCTCTGGCGGTCGGCCATTCGGCTTCGATCAAATCCGTAATCGAGATAGATGCTTTTCGGCTTCGGCAGCCCAAAATCCGTTTCATACCTGGACTTCAGATAGCGGGACGGTGATATGAACAGGTCGACCTGATCGACAACATCTCGAACATGGGTCATGCGTCGTCCAACCCAGTTTTCCCAATAGGCGACGTCCTGTTCGAACTCGCCCTCTGCCCCTGAAAAATAGCGCGCATAGCATTGTGTCGCGCACTTCCGGTTCTCCTGGCCATCGCACGCCGCCCACAGATTATCGTCACCGGAATGCATCTGCATGAATTGGCCACGGGGACACATGAGCCAGTAATCATGCAGTGTATAAACCACAGGGAGATTTCGACGCTTGGCTTCGTAAACCAACGAAGTCGACAAATGGTTCAAATGCCCGATATGGACGACATCTGGCCTGATCTGATCAAGCACCTCTGCGAACCGTTGGTCGATAACGGACAGCCGGTATCGATCGCGATGGCGGGGATTATTGACCAGGTGGACTCGAATACTCTGCTGGTCTTGATCTACGTCCTGCCTGAGCGATCCGTCGGGCCTGAACGCGTCTTCTTCACGAGTAAAAACATGAACCTCATGCCCCCGCTCGGCAAGCGCATGACAGATCGTTTGTGAGTAGACCTCAGACCCAGCGTTGTAAAGCATGGGGTAGCCGTGGATTACTTTGAGAACTTTCATGCTGTTTCAATCAACGAAGCGTTAGTTTGGAATGCTTTTACCAAAGCGCGAATTCCCTCGGAGGGCGAGATTTTGGCCTCCCAGCCCAGTAGCTTTTTCGCCCGCGCCGGATCTCCTATAAAGCGGCCTACATCGTAGGTTCGAGATGGTGCGGCGACGATGCTGGAATCTGAGTCGGCAGCATCAACGGCAATCTTGGCGGCCTCAAATAGGGTCGTTCCAATGCCTGGAAGCAGATGGATCGGGGGCAAATCGCGTTCACTCGCATTGAGCAAAGCCACGAGCTTCACTATTCCCCTGACAGTGTCGTCCACGTGAGTAAAATCAAAAAGGTGGTCAAATCCGTCCACTCTCAGTGGTCGGCCTTCGGCGGCATTTCGACAAAAAGCGGGTAAAACCCGGTCTTCATGATCTTCAACACACCCATACACGTTAGCAAGGCGAACGACCGCCGTATTCAAGCCGTCAAGTCGGGCTTCTCGAGCGTATTGCTCCATTTTCGCCTTGGCTCTTCCATAAATGTTCACAGGACAAACTGGCGCATCTTCGGAAACCGGTAGTCGATCCGGCTCCCCGTATACTTCCCGACTGCTGGCCAACAACACCCAGGGTTTCTGTTTGCAGTGTGAGGCGGCCTCCAGAATCGAATGGCTGGCCATCGCGTTTGTCTGCCAGCAAAGGGAAGGATTCCGCTCACCCCATATCACTCTCGACACAGCTGCAAGATGCACTACCCCAGAGACATTGGAGATGACAGAACGAATATTCTCTGGCTGGGTGATGTCACCACTGCCGTCCGCAATATCGAGCCCGACAACCTGGTAACCCGCTGATTTAAGCCGAGGCACAAGATGTCTTCCTACGAGGCCTCGGTGACCGGTCACCAGGATTTTTGTCATGACCACGAACCCTTAGATTCAGATGAGTGGGTTTTCAGAGGAGCAGTCCAGCCAGCTATAGCTTCCAGACAGGTAACAGCGGTTAAGAGAAAGATCCAAAACCTACAGGTGGTTTGAGGCTTCTTTGACGATTTTGCGAGTTATGAGTATCGCGTATGGAGTTTTCTCATGTTCGGATATCCATAACCGTTGGGTGCTCCTTGCTCGTCAGCAATATACTGAATCCTATAAGGAAAAACCAGTTGGCGTGGAAGTTCCCCTAAAGAAAACAAAAAGTTCAACTGACCTGCTCTCCGCTAGTTAAACCACTTACTGCACGGGTAACGGCGAGGCTAGAGAGCATCGCGGTGGTTTGTGGGGAAAGCGGATCTAAAAAAATGGGACCTGGCCAAAGCGCATGTGGTCGACTACATCAAGGTTTTTTTATCACCGAGTCCGACGTCATAAATCTAACGCGTAACCTGTTAAACAAAGCGATCGGGTGGCCGCTCTGATCATTTTGTGCTTCCATTAGTGCTAGCCGGTGATGTTAAGCAAATTGATATAGGAGAAGTAACTTAGTTGTATCGGCGTTTTGAAGCTCAAAGGAGGAGTGAAAAATGTCGTATCCGTTCAGAAATCTGGTTTTTGAAGGTGGTGGTGTAAAGGGCATTGCCTATGTTGGTGCTATGCAGGTTCTTGAGAGTGAGTCGATTCTCGAGAACATCAGTCGTGTAGGCGGAACATCCGCAGGTTCAATCAACGCGGTTTTGTTCGCAGCTGGCTACAGCAACGCAGAAATGTTGAAGGTTTTGAACCGACTGGATTTTAACGACTTTAAAGATGATAGTTGGTTAGCTCTCAGGGACATGAGACGACTCAAAGATGAGTACGGCTGGTATAAGGGAGATTATTTCCGGGACTGGATCGGTGACTTGCTAAAACAGAAGACCGGCTCAGCCAATGTCACTTTCAAAGCTCTCCACGAACACACCGGCAAAGAACTTTACGTCTACGCCTCAAACCTCTCTACTAAGTTCGGTGAAGTCTACTCGCCAGAGCATACACCACGAATGCGAGTGGTCGATGCCGTAAGACGCTCAATGTCGATCCCCCTCTTCTTTCGCGCAGTGCGAGACGACCGTGAAGATGTTTTTGTTGATGGCGGTGCGATCAACAATTACCCGGTAAAGATCTTTGACCGACAAAAGTACCTCGAGAATGGGAGTTTAAAAAGGATTCCTGGCTACTATGAAAAGGAGAACAAAAAACTAAGCCAGGTTTCCCCAAGAAGCAGCCCATACGTCTATAACAAAGAGACGCTCGGCTTCCGGCTCGATTCCGCGACTGAAATTGGAGTTTTTCGAGACGGCCAGACCCCAAAGAGGCAAGAAATAGACCACTTTCTCGACTACACGATGCAGCTGATCAAGACCGTGCTCGCCGTCCAGGATAGCCAGCATCTTCACAGCGATGACTGGCAGAGAACTGTCTATATCGACACCTTAGGAGTTGGAACTACAGACTTCGATTTGAGTGAACAACTAAAGAAGTCGCTTGTGAAATCCGGTAAGCAGGCAGCAAAGCGTTATCTTGAATGGTGGTCAGATGTTGAGAACGATCTGGCAGTCAATCATCCAGTATCAACGGCTTGATATTTCAAGAAGCAAGAATTGAGTTCCAGGGAGCCATAGGTGAAGCCAACTACGGAGGTTTCCAATCCGTCAGGCGTCTAGCAAATCGAGGGCTTACCAGTGCGACGGGCCCTCTCTCGAAAGAGTCGACGTTACGACCGGTAAACCAAAAATCAGGCAGCAAACAGACTGAGCATGAGTTGCACTGTAATTTTCCAAGTCTGAATGAACCTGATACGGGGCCAGGGTCCGCTGCTGTTTTATTCACTCACTATGCAGGTTTTTCGGACTCTCAGAGATCGCCATAACGATGCGGTCAGATTTCTGCAACCTCGGAGACGCCTGTCTAATTGCTGCTGAACGAAACATCTACCAACGGAGGAAAACAGCATGAGGATGTTTTACAGAAGAGGTCACGTGTTGCTTGGTCTATTGGTGTTGTCAGTGATCACCGTTAGTTCATGCACATCCATTCAACTCATTTCTAACTATGACGAGACCATTGATACTCAAGCGCAGCAATTGCAGAAGAAACTTGACACGTACTTCATTTCCCTAAGGAACGCTGGAGGCGAGGACCTGAAATACAAGGCGCAACAGAAGTTCTATGAAGGAGTATGGGCTGACCTTAATGCAATGGCTGTTCGCGCCAGTGGCATCTACAAAAATAAAATTACCATTGAGCAAATTGACTTGGCAAAAGAAAACCTCGCTTATCTAGTTCTAATGCATAAACAATGCATAACAGGCGCGCTTACAAAAGATCAGAAGATGAAAGTTAAAGATAAAGGCGCGGATTTATCATTGGACTGCCGAGTAAATTACGGGGCTACCTCTGATGCAACTGGCCGAGGCGATATCCCTATAAACCGGTTTGCTACAGCTCCCATTCAAGCCCTTTTTAACCAACATCTTGGCACAATAATGGCGTTTGAGTTGGCTAAGAAACGAGGTGAAAGCCAATCCAGATAAGGAGATGAAAATGTCTAACATCGATGTGCATCAGATACTTCCTGGAATGATCGCCGCGGCCAAAGGCGTGTTCGACGAAAAATGGCCAATTATTAAAGATTATGCAGAAGCAGAGTTAGAAAAGCTCGCAAGGACACTCGCACAGATTGAAGCACTAAAACTGAGCGGCCAAATAAGCGACGCTGAGGCTAGTATGCTTTTTGAGATGCAAAAAAATACCGCCAGAGCTGTAATGCTTACGCTACAAGGAATGTCTCTTCTGCTAGTAGAAGGAGCAATTAACGCAGCGTTGGCGGCTGTGAAGGATACGATAAATACGGCACTTGGTTTCACTTTTCTTTGAGTGAGTCGCATAATAATAGGTTCCTCCTGTCGCCTCACGTAGTCAGTGCTACGGGTGAACCTGAGCGTTAAATTCTAATGGAGGCAAGATGGCAACTCCAGAGATTCTCAAGAAGTTTTCAAAATATGGAAATGATAGTGGGGAGCGTGAGAATGAAGACATTCTTGAAAAATACTTCTGTGAATCTGAACTCGTAGAAGACTTTTATGACGCTGATGAACCATTTCTTTTTGTTAAAGCTAGAAAAGGTGTTGGAAAATCTGCTTTATTAAAGCACACAAAAATCAAGATTCTTAAGAAAAACCCACAGTCATTAACAATTGATCTTAAGGGGCATGAGCTATGCGCTCCTTTTTTATCTGAAGGAGAGCATGCAGCAATATCAATTAATAGCTGGAAAAAGAGAATATGCACAGCTATCAATCGAGAAATCGGGCGGAGAATCGGCTTCGCGAACACCGATGATGAAATAATGCTCGTAGAAAATTCCGAAATAGACAACTACAAGGGACGTAATATCGTTAGTGCCTTAAGTGAAAGACTAAAATCAAAAATAATAACAATAGAAAAAAGTGCCATACCGATCGCAAATGAGGATAAGTTACTTAAACGATATGCAGAAAGCACAGAAATCAATGTGTGGATTTTTATTGATGACATTGATGCAACTTTCAAGAATAAGGAACAATATATTACATACCTTACTACATTTTTTAGCGCATGTATAGATTTAAGCTATACGGTAAAAGGGTTGAAATTAAGAGCTTCGATACGTTCGGATGTTTGGCCAATTCTTTGCACCCATGACGAATCAATGGATCATTGTGAGCAATACATGAGGAAGCTTAAGTGGTCAGATCATGAGATTGGAAAGATAATTGGGAAGAAAATTTTTTCTTTTTGTCAGAATCAAGAGGATTTCAAATTCCCAAAAGATATCGAGTTCTACGACACTGCGGTTAAACAAAGTCAGTTACTCCTAGCTAAAAACTATCCTTGGTACAAGAAAAGAGTTTACTCACTAATTCCACTTTCGTCGTTTAGCTATGGACGACCGAGGTGGTCAGCAAAGCTTCTTAGGGAGGCCTCAGCGAATGCTTCCAGAAACGGAAACGAGAACATCAAATGGGATGATCTAAAATCTTGCTTTCCTGAATATTCGAGGCAGAGGTACAAAGAGCTATTAGCAGAACATCGGCATCAATTCCCAGAACTTGAAAGGCTGTTTGAATGTTTTTCTCATGGCCCATCTTTGTATACAACTGACCAGCTACTCGAAAAAATAAAAGTTAGATATATATCAAACCATGGTAATCCTAAAATTGATGGAGCTAATACCGAATCAGATGAACTGATGGTTGCTCATTTTTTATTTCGAGCTGGATTTATAATTGGTAGGGACCCAGATAAAGATACCTTTTATGTAGAATTTGAAGACAGACCAACCTTGTTAGTGACTAGAGAAAATTTAGACGATGGGCTGGAATGGAATATTCCGATATGTTATCGCAAAGCATTAAGTATCGGTGAGTAGAAATTTAACAAATCAAACCAACCGGACGCAGCACCCTGCGCCGGTGTTCGAAGCGCTAAATCGAGCAATATTCTCTTTGGGAGCAAGATTCAGGCTGCCGTATATACCTTATCTCCGCGCGGCAAAAGAACCGCTTTCCAATGAATTAATGGTCAGCCCCCTCGTCCTGCGTGGCCATAAGGGCCGGACAGCGTAGTTTTCCTTAGGTCAACTGACAACCGACTTGTTCGGCTAAAATCTAGCAGCAAAGGCGCTAAGTTTCCCTCCTCAACCTCGGTCAACCTGATCGGTGCTTTTAAGATATCGAGCACAGTTAGGAAACCCAAGGGCAATAATATCCTCAAGCTCTTGCGAAGATACCGGAGCCTTGTATCCAATTCTCTCCAATCCTTCACATCGGTCGCCAACTTCAACCCTCGCAGAACACCCGGACAGCAGAAGGGCTCCCCCCATACCAAAACTAACTAGCAACCATCGGACAATACGGAACTCTCCTGCACGCGTAACCATCGTTGATTCTCCTCTGCAATGTTCAATGCTGTTTGGACCACGAAGAAAGAGTGAGTCGATCTTTCAGTAGGCTCGATAGTAAAACCTATCGCAGTACTTTCGTTGGCGCGAAGTGCATGGTCCATTTGAAGAATCTGCGTGCCAACTTCCAGCAAACTTAGATCGGAAGGACTGGGTCTTCGCTCCAAACTTGGCTGATACAACCTAGTGACGGCGGAATCAAGGGTCCACACATGCCCACCTAAATTTTCGATAGTCACGATAACCCGGAGAACGCAGCCAGGCATCATCTTCGGCTCCATCTCCAGTTTGACATGGGGAGACGTCTCCTCTCGAAGAAAAAAGAACCAGCCGCTCGCTAGAAGGCCGATAATAACGACTGTTTTCTGCGCGATGCTCAGCCAGGTGTCGACACGCTTGCAAGAGAAAAGCCTCATCTAATTCATCTCCGGCCTTGCCATTTGTCAGGGTCGCTCTGTCTCCCCCTTTGAGTCGAGACACGGGGTCGCCGTCGAGCGGTTGGAGTTTACGCGCTGATGAAATGAAGTCGACGGCGCAATAAACCGGCATGGCTTTGCATGCACTGATTAGAGTAGCTATCACTTTAGTTATTATCCAGAACATGGGTTCTGTCCCGTCTCCACGGACGTTTTTAAAACGACTATGGACTTACCATCTTGGAGAGGCAAAAAGGTCGGCTTTCCAATGGTTTCGACGTCATCACCACAAAGCGGACCTTTTGAGATAGGGGCCTATTCCGTCCGATATTCGGAATCAAAGCACGCTGAGGTCGTAAAGCGGACATTCAGGCTGGAGTATAACGCCCATTTCAGCAGCCAAAATTGGCGCAGCTAATTTTCATCCGCTGCAATTATTTGTTAGTCCATTTCACGGCCATCTCTTCTTCCTGAGTACATACTTACGGTCATCCCACAGCCACTCTAAAAACTCGTGCATTTGCGGAAATGGTGGCACAGGACCACAGTTATAAGCTCCACGGCTAACGTTTGCCAAAAGATCTCTGAGCGGCGAAAGTAGCTTGATGATGCGTAGCACGGCAAACTGAGCCGATTGATCATGCAGCCCGGGTAACGAAAGTGCGTCGGCTGTTGATAATGGTCGTTGATCAAGGCCATGCATGACAGTATGGGTAATATCATCGATCTGATTAACTATGATATTCGCCTGGTTCAGAATCTTATCTTTCTGTCTCTGCGGCACATCTCTAACGAGGATAGCAAGGAGAAGTTGATTCAGTCGCCCCAGTGGATCATCGCTGGTTTGTGGTGCGCTCAAAGCATCGAGGTTGTGATAACGAGTGACGCGCGCGAAGTCGCTCAGCAATTGCAAAAGCTCTCCGTCTATCGTGTCCAGTTGAGTGCGACCTGGAATTGGGGAATTTCTGCTGGCTCCGATCCTTTCGGACTCATCGTAAAGATCTACAATGTTATGACCTCTTGCCTGAAGTTGCCTCTTGGTTGGGACGGCCAACTGGTGATAAAGCATGTGGTCAATAATCACAATCGCTTTCAGGAGACGCTCAAAGCCAACTGACAGGTTAAACAACGCTGTATAAAACGCGCCTTTATTGTGAATGTGGGCCGAGCGCAATTCTGTCAGCCCATTCGTGATTGATGAT
>NZ_APAT01000013.1 GCF_000347775.1 Marinobacter santoriniensis NKSG1 | reverse complement strand
CTGCCTTGATTGTCGCTGCATCACACCTCTGAATAGTACCCATGTGGTGCGACAGCAAATTTTTGACATTAGAGACCTTGCTGTGCTCTCTGAAGTACTTGGCCAGAAAAAAGACAGCGGGGCCGCATCCGCCTTGGTTTCGATGAACGACGTCCGGTTAGACCGTAATCTAACCAGTTTTGGTCGCCTACTAGCCGCAGTATGGTCGCGAGAAATCAAGGGACATTTGTTCTGGTCAGCCGACGCGCTAAGTATTGAAATTGACGAGAGTACTTTAGATAACTGGCTCGGAGCGGAGTTACGGGGGCAGTGCTCTGGGAATCTGGAATGTTATCGCGTGATGGCCGCTCTGCACTGTGGCAAAAGCAAGCTCATGTCACTCGTTTCTGCCGGAAGGCTGGAATGTGTGGACTGGGTGAGAGGTGGGAGAGACCAAATCGTTGGCGCATCCTATTTGGCATATGTTGAGAGCCTAGCCGGTCACTGATTGAGTGAAGTGTCAGGCAAGGTTCTCTGGCAATGCAATAAGATCACTCCGCGAATTCTCCAATATCCTCGTCGGCAAGATTTTCCATACGCCGAAATCCTTCATTTCCAATCTCCTTGAGTCGGGCAGCGCTGACCCGGAACTCGCCTCTGAATGTTCCCTGTGCTTCAGCCTGACCGACTTGCTTTGCACGATCCTTTTTTCTGCTTCGCTTTTCAGCCTTATCGTTCATCACGATCACCATCAGATCCAGATACCGCTATTGTAGCTCAAAACTTTGCCTCTTTTTGGGCAGATGCCTCGTTCCTGAATAGGCACCCCGTCCTTTACAGCAGACGTTGGTACTGCTATAAAATACTAGAATTTAAATAGCTAAATCAGACCATTACAGCATGCTTTTCAAGTTAGTCTCACCTAATTTTGAAAAACAGGCACAAAATCTCATGAAGAATTTGAAGCTCAAATTCCCGCTATTCAAAACCCTCTTCTAAGCCTTTGATTTCTCGAAGTCGCAAGTCTTACATTCGTTTGAAATTAACAGTGGGACGCTCCCCCAACGCCGAACAGCTCCAGCGGCTTCAGCCTGTAGTATTTCTTCTCGACGCTTTCCGATTGCTCGGCGTATGGCTGAGTCATAACTTGCTGCAGCTCTCGGAGCATGGCGTAGTTTCCTGAAGCGGCCTGCTGGTAGGCAGGCACAAGGAACCATTCCTTCAAACTGTACTTCGGATTGGCGTGCTTCATCTGGCTGGATAGCTCCTCACGAGAGCGATGTTCAGTGAGTGATTGCCATTTAGTGAGCCACGCTGACCAGCGCTGGTCCAGTCCTTCCGGGTCTGCCAAATAAGTCCGCCCGCCGTAGAAGCTTTTCTTGAGCGGCTCAATGTTGTCGGGCAACGATGAGAGTTCCCGGAAGAAGATGGTGTAATCAACGGGCGTTTGCATCATCAGCGTTGCGAGTTCTCTGAACAGATCTGGATGAAAAGCGTCGAGTCCGAGTTTGGCCGCCCACATCGTCTCCATCTGCTCCTGCATCACTCTGGGAAAATCACGTTGAATTTCGTCGAGCTGGCGCAGGCAGTCCGTGTGCTTGGTCAACAGTGGCTGCAGCGCTGAACAAAACGAGTAGAAGTTGCGCTCCGCCGCCATGGGCTGGTTCAAGAACGAAAAGTGCTGGCCGCCACCCGTCCAGGGCTGGTAATGCGGATCGAACGCGTCGCAGAATCCAAAGGGCCCATAGTCCAGCGTGAAGCCGCCGGCGGCACAGTTGTCACTGTTGAAATTACCCTGGCAGTAGCCAACGCGGATCCAGTTCGCCACAAGCGAGGTCAGTCGGCTGCGGAACTCTCGTGCCAGCCACACGGCTTTTTCAGAAGTGGGCAATGTCTGGTCGATAACGCCGTTATACTCCCGATCGATCAGGTGCAGGACGATCTTCTCGAGCTCCTCCATTGCCCCTGGGTGTTCGTTCCTGCGGGCACGACGACTGAAGAGCTCGATCTGCCCTACCCGAATGAACGACGGCGCAACCCGCGTGGAGATGGCAACGGGCTCGGAAATCAGCACATCCGGATCCATTGAGCGTGAGCCCTCCGAATACCATGGACGCCTGACTTTCTCGGTTTCCGACACGTACAGACTCAAAGACCGTGACGTTGGCACACCAAGCGCGTGCATGTGCTCCTGTGCCAGGAACTCCCGCACACTGGAACGCAGAACAGCCCGGCCGTCCGCGCCGCGGCAGTAGGGTGTACGCCCTGCCCCTTTCAGCTGCATTTCCCAGCGCTGACCGTTGATGACGGCCTCAAGCACGGAAATAGCCCGACCATCGCCGTATCCATTCCCGGTCTGAAACGGGCACTGCTGAGTGAATTCGTTGCCATAAATAGACAGTGCGTAGCCGCACGCCCAACCCACTTTGCGCATCGGCTCCGGAACATGCGACAGGTCGCCGGAGAACATACGTACGAAATCGTCTGACTGCGCCAGGCTGTCGGCGAAGCCCAGTTCGCGAAACAGGCTTTGGCTGTGCGAGACGTATTCCGGATTTTCTATTGGTGTGGGTTTGACCGGAACATAGTGGCCCGAGAAAACCTGCCTGGGCGAATGGTCGGCCCCGGTTGTTTTCGCCTCAGGGTCGCAATTAAGGGTATCCATGAATGAGTACTCTGCGAGACTCGCAAGATCCTCGAGGGCGGCGACATTGGAATGCGTTTCCCGCGGCGATCGCTTGAGCATAGGGACTCCTTCATGCATGGAGGTGTGGTTATGGACTATATCTTCTTTTTCACCCTCCGTGCGATAACGAACAGACAAGATGATTCAGGGGAGTAAGGACATTTGCATATGCCCGATATTGGTTTCTGCCTACACCCTCGTGGCCATTCCCCTCGTACACTAATACTTAGCTTGCACATAACCGGTTATTGAACCGAAGCACACTCCAGCACCAGCAACATTTGAGGTCTTATAGCCATGAACGTTCTCCCTGTGATTACTCTTTTTGGCGGCCTGGCTGCCTTCGTCACATTGGCCGTTGCACTCAGCGTCGCCGTTGGCAAAACCCAGTTGATTGAGAAGCAGAACGACGAACAGCTTACCGGCTGATTAGTTCACCACGGCTCTGCCTAACATCCGTGGAATATAGTATTTCCCCGAAGGCTCCGGACAACTAGGGTTAAAGTCAGGTCTACATTGTTGTAGCAACTGGCTATTCAGGCAGCGAGGTTTCTATCATGTCCTCGACCGAGCAACACCCCGTTCACTTTGCCCGGCGTGTGGAAGATCTGTCGGAGTCGTCGATATTTCACATCGGCCGGCGCGCCAAGGCGCTTTCCGATCAGGGACACGACATCGTCCGGATGGATGCCGGTGAACCGGATTTCGACACGCCCAGGTGGATCATCGACGCAGCCAAACAGGCGCTCGACGATGGTTACACGCGGTACACCCCCATCGCCGGTCTCTCGATACTGAAGGACGCTATCCGTAACAAGTTTGAACGGGAGAATGGCCTTCACTTCCGCGACAGCGAGGTAATGCATAGCTGCGGCGCCAAACAGGCACTCTTCAACGCCTGCCTGTCACTGCTGGGTCCTGCAGATGAAGTCGTGATCCCCTCACCTCATTGGGGAAGTTATCCGGCCATTGCAAAAATTGCAGGCGCTCGAATTGTCGAGGCGCCAACCCGACTTGAGGATGGCTTTGTCCTGACGCCCGAAACGCTTGAGCGCTGCATGAGCGAGCGTACCCGGGTGGTACTTCTGAACACGCCGAACAATCCCACCGGCCAGATATACAGCCGGGACGCCCTGGCGGCGCTGGGCGACGTGTTGCTGAATTATCCCAATGCGTTTGTTATTACCGATGACATCTACGAGCACCTGCGTTTCGGCTCTGAGCCGTTCACCAATATCCTGAACGCCTGTCCGTCCCTGAAAGATCGGACGGTGGTGATCAACGGTGTGTCGAAAGCCTATGCGATGACTGGCTGGCGCGTGGGCATTGTCGCCGGCCCGGAGCTGCTGATTGCAGAAATGCTTAAGTTACAGGGCCAGACAAACTCGCACACAGCCGCGGTTTCTCAGGTTGCAGCGGCCGCAGCCCTCAATGGCGGGCTGGATGATGTCCACAGGATGACGAACCGGTTTGCGCAGCGCGCACGCCTCGTTCAGGAAGGCATTGATCGTATTGGCAAAATCGATTGCCAGCCAGCCCAGGGCAGCTTCTACTGTTTGCCGGACTTCTCACGGGTGATTGAGAGTCTTGATGAGGTTGAAGACGACCAGGAGCTCGGCGAATGGCTGCTGGACGAACTTGGGATCGCGATGGTCCCGGGATCGGCTTTCAATGCACCGGGACACATGCGGCTGTCTTTTGCGGCTAACGAGGAATCGCTCCAGAAAGGCATGGAGCGCCTCCAGAAGGCATTTGCGTAATCAATGCCTCAGGATGTCGCCGCTGACGGATGTATTCCCAGCTGATCGTTGACCGCATCCCGGATTTCCCGGTACCGGTCGGGATTCTGGATCAGCGTTTCCAGGTCATCCTCCGGGAAAATTTCCTTTCTCTTTTTCCCGGCATCCTCTTTCGAGAAGATCGCCGGAAGCATCTGCTCCAGACAGCGCAACATCACTTCGGGCGACACCGATGCACCCGGTGAGGCGCCAAGCAAGGTGCCGTAGGTTTTATCGCTGGAAACGACGATTTCCGTGCCCATCTGTAGATTTCCATCCTTGATGATCTGCACCCGTTGGCCCGCATTCACGGGCTTCCAGTCGAATCGGCTGCTCAGGCCCGGCGCAAATGTCTCAAGCTCCTCGAGCATGCTTTTCTCGCCTTTGAAGGTTTCGGAAATCAGGTAACTCACCAGTGGAAAATGCTCCCGGGCAACGTTCAGCAGGCCCGGGATATCGTGAAGCCGCATGGACCGGAGGTAATCGAAAAAGCCGCGGCCCTTCTCTAGCACCGGTTTGAAAGACGCGAACGGACCGAACAGTAAATAGTGCTGGCCATCCGCTACCCGCAGGTCGAGGTGCGGCACGGACATGGGAGGTGCGCCAACTTTTGCCTTGCCATAGGTTTTGGCGCGGTATTGATCGGCTTGCTCTTCGCTGATGGGGGCCTGAAGGAAGCGCCCGCCCACGGGAAAACCGGTATAGCGCCGGCGGAAGGGTTGGTGGCTCCTTTTCAGTAGCGGGAACGCGCCGCCACCGGCACCCACAAAGAGAACGTCGGCCTTGTGTTGAACCCTGGCGCCTCTCTGTTCAGCCTCGATAAGCCAGGTGCCGGACGGGCTTCGGTGCACCCGTTTCACATGAGTGCCATACTCGATTTTGACACCCAGAGTCTGAACCGCGTACTCCGCCATCTTTTCCGTCAAGGCGCCAAAGTTTACATCGGTGCCGGTTTCGATCACCGTCGCAGCCATTTTCTCATGGCGAGGCCGACCTTCCATGGTGTACGGAATCCAGCTCTTGATCTCATCGAAGTCGTCCGAATAACGCATGTTTTCGAAAAAGTGATGTGCGGACATTTCCTTGAATCGAAGTTTCAGCTCGTTGATCGAGGCTTCCGATACGATGGTGCAGTGCCTGGTTTGATTGATAAAGGACGTCGGGTCCTGGATGGCGCCCTTCCCGACCAGATAGGCCCAGAACTGCTTGGCAACATTGAATTGGGCATGGATCTTCAGTGCCTTTTCAACGGAAATGACCTCTTCATCCACCGGGGTGTAATTCAGTTCGCAATTCGCTTCGTGACCGGTGCCGGCGTTGTTGAATACCCATGAGTTGCCTTCTCCCGGTCCATCAAGTCTTTCCAGGATCGTGACATCCAGGTCGGGCGCAAACTCCTTTGCCAGGGTCGCAAAGGTGGTGCCCATAATTCCCGCGCCAATGATGAATACGTTCATTTGGTCTCCTCGCCAGCTTCCGTGTCGCTGCTATCAATTAACCGGTGATGGATCGAAGGTACCACGCTTGAGCCAGACACCGGAAAACAAACCGGTATGTCCCCGGATTCACTGTACCGCCCCCACAGCAATGTCCTTTTCTGCCAGATGTTCACGCAAGCGCTCTACCCTGGCCCGGTTCACCCCGAGATCGTAGAAGCCAAGCATCGACTGAGATCGCACATTCAGGTGCCGGCCATCGTCAGCCACCAGGATCTCCAGGAAATCCGGAAAACCGAAAAAATCACTGTAGCAAGTGATATTGGCGTAGCCATACCGTGCTTCCTCCAGGGAGGCGCCGGGAAGCTCAAGCGCGGTGGACTTGATGCGGTCCCAGGATGACGGATCCAGTGGCTGAAGCAGCTCTATCGACTGGACTTGATAGAGGCCGACACTGGATTCACTGGAGACACAATTGAGAAAAGGGCTGCAGCCATCAAGCTTGAAAGCGGTACCTGAGGCGGGGACATTGCCGGTGGATGCACAGCCTGACATTGCCAACAGGCAACTTAAAACAACGAAGCGGATCGCGGTCATAAACCCTCGGAATTGTTGATAACAAAAAAATCCAATGCTCACTCACGCAATATACGCAGAACAGCCTCGATTGTGTCAGTCCAAGGCGAGCACCGTTGATTTTGAATGACAATCCCGCATCAAGGTCTACCCTAGTCATGCAGTTTACGTTAAGGTAAAGATCTCTGATGGTTATCACACCAGATGCCATCAGTTTGTCTACAATGACACTAACGACATGCCCAAAAGGCGTGTTTTGTTCCTCAGGCCAATACCCCAGGAAGAGGATTATGACAACAACAAAACCCAGAGTTGTACATAGCCCGAAGTTTACCGACGGTGCGGAATTCCGTATCCCGACCTTCAAGCTTCTGAAAGAAGACGGTTCTCTCTATAAGAGTGCCAAGGCGCCCGACCTCGACAAGGAAAAGGCCCTACGAATCTATCGGACCATGGTCACCACCCGGATCCTGGATGAGCGCATGCTCGCCGCCCAGCGCCAGGGCCGTCTGAGTTTTTACATGCAGTGTACCGGTGAAGAAGCCGCCGTTATCGGCAGCGCCGCCGCACTGGATGACAACGACATGATCATGGCCCAGTATCGCGAACAAGGCGCCCTCGCCTACCGTGGTTTCACCATCGACGAATTCATGAATCAGCTGTTCGGAAACGAACTGGACTATGGCAAAGGGCGCCAGATGCCCGTCCACTACGGCTCCAGCAAGCTCAACTACATGACGATCTCGTCGCCGCTGGCTACCCAGATTCCCCAGGCCACCGGCTATGCCTATGGCCAGAAACTCGCAGGCGAAGGCCACTGTACCATTACCTATTTCGGTGAAGGCGCCGCCTCTGAGGGGGATTTCCACGCCGCATTGAACATGGCCGCTGTTCAGCGTGTCCCCGTCATTTTCCTGTGCCGCAACAACGGCTATGCCATTTCCACGCCTGCGACCGAACAGTTCGCTGCCGATGGCGTGGCGCCTCGGGCCTATGGCTACAAGATGGATGTCATCCGTGTGGATGGTAACGACATCCTGGCGGTTCACGAAGCCACCAAAGCCGCTCGACAACTTGCGGTCGAACACAACCGGCCGGTACTGATCGAGGCCATGACCTATCGTCTGGCAGCGCACTCCTCCTCGGACGACCCATCCGGTTATCGAAGCAAGGATGAAGAAGCCGCCTGGCGCGAGAAGGACCCCATCCTGCGGATGCGCCTGTGGCTCGAAAGCAAGAAATGGTGGAGTGAAGCCGATGACAAGGAGCTGCAGGAAACCATGCGTCGTGAAGTGCTCGAAACCATGAAGCGGGCACAGAAGCGGCCCCCACCCCCATTGGAGAGCCTGGTGACTGACGTCTACGACGAGGTTCCTCCGGCCCTGGCAGAACAGTTCCAGAAACTGAAGGTGCACATCCGGAAATATCCGGAGGCCTATCCGAAGAGTGCTGAACACGCCAAGGGAGGGGCCTGATATGACGCAGATGAATATGCTCCAAGCGATCAACAGTGCCCTGGACACCGCCATGGCAGCAGACGAGCGGGTGCTGTGTTTCGGTGAGGACGTGGGTGTTTTTGGTGGGGTTTTCCGCGCCACCAGCAACCTCCAGCAAAAGTACGGTAAAGCTCGCTGCTTCAATACGCCCCTTGTCGAACAGGGCATCATTGGTTTTGCCAACGGTCTCGCCGCACAGGGCTCGGTGCCGGTCGCCGAAATTCAGTTCGCCGATTACATCTTCCCGGCCTTTGACCAGATCGTTAACGAATCGGCCAAATTCCGCTATCGGTCCGGCAACCTGTTCAACGTGGGCGGGCTGACCATTCGCGCGCCATACGGCGGCGGCATTGCCGGTGGCCTTTATCATTCCCAGTCACCGGAAGCCTACTTCGCCCATACACCGGGCCTGAAGATTGTGGTTCCGCGCAACCCGCACCAGGCGAAAGGCCTGCTGCTGGGCGCCATTCATGATCCCAACCCGACCCTGTTCTTCGAGCCCAAGCGGCTCTATCGCGCTTCTGTCGGGGAGGTGCCGGATGAGGACTACCGTCTGCCTCTCGGTGAGGCCGAAATTACGAAGGAAGGCACGGACATTACGGTTCTGGGCTGGGGCGCGCAGATGGAAGTCATAGACCAGGCCGTCGAGATGGCCGAAAAAGATGGGATTTCCTGCGAAGTGATCGATCTGAGAACGATCCTGCCCTGGGATTATGAAACCGTCGCCAATTCGGTCTTCAAGACCGGGCGCCTGGTCGTCACCCACGAAGCGCCGCTGACCGGCGGTTTTGCGGGTGAGATCGCCGCGACCATACAGGAGCGGTGTTTCCTGTATCTGGAGTCTCCGATTGCTCGGGTTACCGGGATGGACACGCCCTTCCCGCTGGTGCTGGAAAAAGAGCATCTGCCCAATCACCTGAAGGTCTACGAGGCCATCAGGTCGAGCGTCGAATTCTAGACTGGTATCAGGACAGGAGAGCAATCGTGAGTAATTTTATTCTGCCCGATATCGGCGAAGGTATCGTGGAATGCGAACTGGTCAAGTGGCTGGTCAGTGAAGGCGATGTGATCGAAGAGGATCAGCCGGTTGCCGAGGTGATGACCGACAAGGCCCTGGTCGAAATTCCGGCGCCCTACAAGGGCCGCGTGACCCGTCTTTTCTACAAGGAAGGCGATATCGCCAAGGTTCATTCCCCCTTGTTTGAGCTCGTAGAGGAAGGCCAGGACGACACTGGGGCCTCCGCGCCCCATGAGAAGGGGTCGCCTGCGACTGAGGACGCTTCTTCCGAGCGGGCTCCGGCAAAAAACGCACAGCCCGCCACGACTCCGGCAACCGCCGAACAGTCCACCGAAGACTTTATCCTTCCGGATATCGGAGAAGGCATTGTCGAGTGTGAGGTTGTGGAATGGCGCGTCGCCGAAGGCGACGAGATTGAGGAAGACCAGCCGGTGGTCGACGTCATGACCGACAAGGCAATGGTCGAAATCACCGCCCCCAAAGCGGGCCGCGTCACCAGGCTTTATCACAAGCAACAGGCCATGGCCCGGGTGCATGAGCCCCTGTTTGCGTTCATTCCGAGAGACCGCGAGGAGCACGCTGAAGCCGGGAGCGACGTTGACCAGGCTCCAGCGCGAGAGGCCGCTCCGGCGGCTGCCCAAGCGGTTGCGCCAAAACGCAGCCAGCGGGTGCCTGCCAGCCCGGCGGTCCGCCGCCTGGTCCGGGAGCATGACCTGAACCTCGGTGATATCGCCGGCTCCGGGAAAGATGGACGAGTGCTGAAAGCCGATGTTCTCGCCCATCTGGAACAGCCATCGACATCGACCCGGGTGTCGGAATCGGCGCCAGAACCGGCGGCAGGCACTCCATCAAAACCCGCTCCTGAACCAGAGGTTCGGGTGGAGCCGATCCGCGGGATGAAAGCTGCGATGGCGCGCAGGATGGTCACATCGGCGACCACGATTCCTCACTTTATCTATAGTGAGGACATCGATGTCACCGAGCTGCTGGCTCTTCGTGAGCAACTCAAGAAAGATGCTGAAGCCAGCGGTTCGCGGCTCACGCTTATGCCCTTCTTCATGAAGGCCATGGCGCTGGCCATTCAGGACTATCCCGTCCTGAACAGCCGTCTGAACGACGACGTCACCGAGATTCATTACCTGCCGCAGTGCAACATCGGGATGGCCGTCGACGGCGAAGCCGGTTTGATGGTGCCTAACGTCAAAGGCGTTGAAAAACTGACCCTGCTCGGCATTGCCAACGAAGTCTCCCGCCTGACCGAAGCGGCCCGATCCGGCCGTGTCAGCCAGGAAGACCTCAAGGGCGGCACCATCACCATCTCCAACATCGGCGCACTGGGCGGGACCTATGCATCGCCCATTATCAACGCACCTGAGGTGGCCATCGTAGCGCTGGGACGAACCCAGAAGCTGCCGCGGTTCGATGCCAATGGCCAGGTGGTTGAACGGGCGATCCTGCCGGTGAGCTGGGCGGGCGACCATCGGATCATCGATGGGGGAACGATCGCGCGCTTCTGCAATCGCTGGAAGGCCTATCTGGAATCGCCGCAGTCGATGCTGCTGCAGATGGGTTAATGGCTGTTATGGCGCAGGAAAATCATCTTCAGCAGTTTTACATACCTGAAGAGCAGTCGGTTTACCTGCTCAGCCACGACGATGCCAAAAAACTCAAGGACTGGGTGGCGCTCTGCGCCACCCAGCTCCGGCAGCTCGGGTACCGGGATATCGAGTTGATCGGTAAAGGGGCCTACGGCTTTGTGTTCGCTGGCCGCCTACGCGGCCATGGCGACAGCGGACCGGAACACGTCTTCAAATTCACCCGCATCAACCTGCCCCAGCATCTTCAGGATCGCCTTGAGGATGAGGCGTTCATCCTCGAACGTGTGCGGCATCCCAGGGTGCCAAGACTGGTTTCCTATCAGCGGGTACACAATCAGCCCATTCTGGTCATGGAACGGGCGGCCGGCCTGAACCTGGAAGAAGTCTCTCTGCAGGAAGGGCGTCTAAAGCCCCGCCTCATCATCCGGATTGCCGACCAGTTGGCGGATATCTTACGCAACCTCCGGGACGAAAACGGTCCGGTTGAGCGCCCCATCGTGCACGGGGACATCAAGCCTTCCAATCTGGTGTTTGATGCCCGCACCGAAAACATCGCGCTGATCGACTGGGGCTCCTCGGTCTTTGCCCAGTTGGACGCCAACCAGCAGTTCATCACGGCGAACGTGATGGAACTGATGTCGGACAACCTGCAGCAGACCAATGCCAGGCTCGGTGATGTCTATTTCATCGGAGACGAACAACTGAATGGTGGCCTGTCGTCGCCCCGTTTCGACGAACAGGGTGCTGCCGGGACGCTGTACGCCCTCGCCTCGGCCCAATCGTGCCGCTTCGGGCACCAGGCCATTCCGGCTACGTCGCTTGGCCTGCCGATGGAGTTCGCACGGATGCTCGATGGCATGCTGTCACCGGACCCGGAAACCCGTCTCAGAGCCGGTGATTATTACCTGCGTGAGATGCCCAGGATGGCCCGAACCGTCATGATTGACTTACCTGAAAAGCCGGCCACACCCATGGTGCCGGTGTGGGTGCGGGACACCGACCAGGAAATCGATACCGTGGTCTACAGCTCCCGTAAATCGTTTCTGCGCGAAGAAGGTGCTCCGGAGACCCTCAATGACGTCAATGACGTGCAGCTGGACCGTTACTACAAGAACTTCATGCAGGGTATGGGGGAAACCGAAAAGGCATTCCTCGCCGCTGTCAGTCGGCTGGGACGATACCCGGTTGAGGGTGGCCTGGCGGTCCGCTGGGAGACGGACGGCATCTATATTGATACCTCCCTGAATCTGCACGATCCGGCCCTGAAACCGGCGTTCGTACAAGCGGTCAACAACATGGTGTACCTGGCCCAGGCCATCTACCGTAAAGGGATTTTCAAGAGTTGCCTGTTCAACGCACGGAATACCCTGCACATCGAGCGTGACGAACCCGACCAGCCGTTTCGGGTAACCCCTGCCATGAGGCTGCATTACGAGGTCAGTGCGGTCCCGGAAGTGGAAGACGAAACGCGTGTGCATTCCTATTTTGAGGATGGACCGGACCCGGAAGAGTTTCTGGTGCTGCCCCAGTCCATCATCAACGCGCTTGAAGCCCTGAACACCATTCACCATACCGGCATGATCATCTTCGAGGCCCTGCCCCGCCACCTCAAGATCCACAGCCATTACCGGCTGCTGGATCCGGATAAGGAAGACCAATTTCGCCGTCTGCTCAACGAGATTCTCGCCTCGGTGGAACAGATCACCGGGCTCGGGGTCTCCGGCTACATGAAGATGCCCTACAAGGACACCCGGTTTTTCCCCCACATCGAGCGCTTGCCGGAGCGATACTACCCTCGCAACCCTCGGGCGGAAACCATAAGTTAATGAGACATGGGCGGTGCCTCAGCTCTCCCGAAAGCGTCGAACCACGTTATTGAGGTCTTCCGCCATGTTCGCCAGCGACCGGCTGGAGTGATTGACCTGGGTGATATCCTCCGCCAGTTTGTCGATGGCGCCGCTGCTCGCCTCAACGTTCTGCGTCATCTCCGCAGCCGTGGCGCGCTGTTGTTCCGTGGCGCTTGCAATCTGGGTTGTCATTTCAACAATCCGGTTCACCGCTGAAAGGATGTCTGTCAGCGCGGTCCCGGATTTACTGGCTTGCTCGCTGGCTTCGCCCGCCATCTGCTTGGCCTTGCTCATGTCCACGACGGCCCCGGCTGCGCCGCTCTGAAGATTGGTCACAATCCGCTCAATGTCCACGGTCGAGTCCTGAACACGCTTCGCCAGTCCACGGACCTCGTCCGCCACTACAGCAAATCCCCGACCGGCCTCACCCGCACGCGCCGCTTCGATGGCGGCATTCAATGCCAGAAGGTTGGTCTGTTCGGCGATGCCCTGAATCACTTCCAGAACACTGCCGATTTCGCCGGACTCCTGTTCAAGCTGATGAATGCGACCGGACGCTTCCTCCACCTGGTTGGCCAGTCCAGACACGGATTTTATGGCGGTTGCCACCGTCTGCTGTCCGGACTCTGCCAACGATGCCGCCTCCCGTGCCGATTCATCGGTATCGCTGGTGTTCGAGGCAATTTCCTCAGACGTGGAGACCATCTCCTGCATAGCGGCCGACACCTGGGTGATCTGGTCACGCTGCTGTTCGGAGTTGGCGGTGGTACTGTCGGTAATTCCCGACAAAGACTCGGACTCAGTCGTGAGCTGGCGGGATGCGTTCACGATTTTGGAGATCGTTTCTTCAAGGGTTTCCAGGAAGGCATTCACGGCCCCGATGAAATCGCCGATTTCATCGGGGCGGCCGGGACTCAGGCGGGTGGAAAGATCACCCTCGTTTTTGCTGATACCGTCGAGATAACCCAGAATCTCCGTTCTTGCACGCTTTACGCCGGAGGCCATCAAGCGGCTCATAAAGATAGCAACAATCAGCCCGAGCACAACAGAAGCCGTGAATGCCATAAGGGAGAGACTCAGCGCAGTGTCTATCTCGGCGTCCGCTTCGTCCGCTCCGACGCCAAGCGCTTTGAAAATGCTGTTTTCAAGATCACGGGCCATACCTGCGATTTGGGGCCCGAGCACATCCAGGGTATCTTTTTTCACCCGGGCCAGCAGCGCCTGTTGCTTCAGCATTTCACCAACCGACGCCTTGTATTTGTTCAGCTCTTCAATGGCCTTGTCCACATTGGACTTGATGTACTCCGGCACGTCCCGGCCCTCGAGCATCATCAAGCCATCAGTGATGTCCTCCAACGCCCATTCCAGTGCCTGCCTGGAGTCTTCGTCGTTGTTGGCAAGGTAACGCTGGGTTTTCATTCTCATGGTGAGCGAGTCTCGGGTGAGCTGCTCCAGCGCTCCCCGTAATTTGCTGTCCGGCTCCCGATTGGCCAGCCCATCCAGCGCATATTCAAGGGCCTCTGAAGCATTGGGCCCGTATTCGTCCAGTTCATTGGCAACAATCGACTGAACACGCTGCTTCGCAGGAACGAGTTGGGTCTTGAAAGCTTCAACGTACTGCTGTGCAGTTTTCTCTATGTTATCAACCAGCTTTTCCCGCTCAGGAGACTGAATCTCCTTCTGTGCCCTATCCATGACCTTTCCGAACTCCTTGTTGAGCTCATCAAAGCTGGCTAGAAAGGATTCGTTGCCCGAGGAATAGTAGTCAAAGGCCCTGAGTCTCATGCGGTACAGTGTGATCACTGCGTCCGTCGCTACGCCCGTATCCGGTGCCAGATCACGGGCAACCGTATCGATGCTGCCTTCGAGGACATGGAATTCGCGAATACTGAAGAAGGTAACGAATGCAAACAGCAGAAGAATGAAAACAGGTGCGATCAACAGCTTTCCTGAAACGCCCAGTTTCCGCTCCAGAGAACCAAACATTGAAACCACGGCTTTGACCTTTTTATAAGCTGGATTTTTTACCGTAACGGCAGATAGCCGCGAAACTGAAATTCGCGGTCTGCCAGGAGACTGTTCGGAAAATCAGAAGCCTTCGGATTTGAAGTAAACGATCTGGTGAGTGCTGGCGAGGAGCTCACCGTGCTCCCCCCAGAGCTCACCAACCTGGTCAAAATACCCCCGGAAATAGCGCTGTGCCCTGGCCACGCCCAGTAAGGGGCGGCTGCCCTGCTGTCTGAGCGATTCCGCGTCGCCATGGAAGTAGGTGGTCATGGAAACCGTGCCGACCAGGGCCCGCTGTTGTTGCCGTATGAATATGCGTGGGAAGAAGCAGTCACTCAGGGCCATCAGCGAGAGAAAGTCGAGCGGGCGTGGAGGTTCGTCCCGCATCCAGAGGGTGGAATGGGAATCTCGCTGGGCCGGCGCGGACCCATCGGGATGGAAGTGTCCGTCAACCACCCGGAATTCGTAATTGTTCATCCAGGGCCGGTACCCGGTAGTGTCCAGCACCTCCACCTTTGCAGGCTCCGGCACCTCTGGCATTTGGATATCCGAGCCCTCCCAGGAGTCCCGGCGGATGGCGAGAAACACAGTTCCGGTTATGGCCGGCTGGCCATGCTGGATCAGTTCAACCGTCCAGTGTTGGGTAGATCGATTGGTGCGGGCGGGCCGGGCGAGGATCTCGTAGTCGGTGTCATCAACCGGTCCGGCAAAGTTGATGGTCATACTGACCGGATCACCATGGCGTTTCGGATGGGACAGCACAGCGTTCAGCAGGGTTGAGGCGATAACACCGCCGAACGGACCGACCATATTAAAGTAGGACGGCGGGAACCGGCCCCGATATCGATCGTCGCCAAGAGACTCAAGGCTCGTCGCCTGATCCAGCGGATGGAGTGCACAATACTGCGTCATTTGAGGCTCCTGAGGAGGTTAATTCAGTCCGGATCGAGAATATCCAAAAGCCACTCCGGTGGCGAATCGATAAGGAACGTTGTTTCGCCTTCCACCAGCGTAGCGAGGGGCACAAAGGGGTCTTGTGCACTGGAATTGTCGAGGAAACGAACCTGATCGCACAAAGGTAACGCTTTTCGGACATTATCCAGAGTTCGTGGAATCCGGGTTGCCACCTTGTCGTCCGGTACCGAATGACCGCCCTCTTTAACCCTCTGGCCAATGCGAGCCCGGTTGAGCGAGACGGACGATACGTGTACGACCACCAGAATGATCTGATAGCCAAGGGCCCGGGCCTTTGCCAGAAAGTCCACTTTGGACACGTGGGAAAAAACCGTCTCGAAACAGAAACTACCGCCCTGGACGATGATGTCTTCCCGGATCGCATCGGCGTGGCGTGCGGCCTCGTAACTGTGGCCCTCCGGATCGTCGGGAAACATCTCCCGTGCGATGACATCGGCGTTGACGAACGGCATTCCCAGGGGCTCAAGGAAAAGGCGGTAAAACGTGCTCTTTCCGGCACCATTACCACCGACCACAACCCATAATTGCTTTTTGGTCAAAGAGTTGCCTCAGACTCTTCAGGAACAAACTGACCATCCAGGAAGTGTCCGATGCGAACGTTGCCCTGCCCGTCAATTTCCTCAAGCAAACCGGGGGACGAGGCAGACGCCTGGTAACGTACTCCGGAACCGGTCACCTGGCGCGCCAGTTCCCCGCTCTGCCGGCGCTGGTCCAGCGCCGCGAAGACTGCGTCCGGATTAACCGGCTCGCCTTTGATGGCTTCGATCTGAATCCTGGCAAGCCCCGAACAGATACGGGTAAGCATCTCGGGGCTGAGAACACGCGACACACGCTGCCCGATTTCCGCCCAGTACTCGATCTGTTCGGCGGTTGACCGATGCATCTGTCGGCCGGTCAGCGTGGCTTTTTCAACCAGGCCTGCTTCCAGGCGGAGCGGAGATTGTGCTTTGGCCATGGTCACCTTACCTCTCTCATCCAACACACAATACAATTGTAGCAGATCGCTACACCGCTTTCATACTGATCGACAGTGCGGGCAACGGCAACCCTATCGCTCTTGCGACTGGCGCGCCTCCACTTCCTTACGCGCATCTTCAAGGAAGGATTCAACGGTCTCGCCCGGCAGTAAAAGCTGCTTTTCGATCATGCGATCCCGCCAGGCGGAGTCCTCGAAGATACAACGGTAATGGTTGGGAAATTCCACATAGAGTCGCTTGAAATATTCCCGTGCAATCACCCGGTCTGCCCCCTCATCCCGGCGTGAATGCAGGATAGCCATGTTGTAGAGCGCTGCCGCCCTCACGGCATCGGGTTGGCCCTGATCCGAATAGATCGTTTCGAGACGACCCAGAACCTCATCAAAGCCAGTGAGACGGTACTTCTTGATGATTTCGACCGCTGAATCAATAACCCGGTCTTCCCCGTTCTCACAGGGCGAATCCGCGTGGTCCTTGATATAAGTATCTACCGCCTTTTCAACATCGTGTTGATGGGCGTAGTTCTGCTTCTGCTCGTAAACAAAACCCGTCCCGACAGCAGTTTCAATGGTTCCAGGCATGCAGCCGGAAATAAATACTGATATTACAGACACTAACAGTGCAAACCTTATATACAAGGTAAGGTTTTTAAAGCCCTTCATGGCCGATCTCCCTGAGTCATTCGTGTCAGATACGTATTATTTTTTGCGCGGTATTAGATCACGAACGACGACCGGGGAACGTGAGCCCTGTAGGAAATTCGGTGCGCGGATGTAAAAAAAGGGAAATGAAATGGTAGAGAGATCACTTTAAAGTGACGCCCGTGGTAATGCCGGGCGCCACAACCGGAATGCCCTATTGTCCGTTCGACAGTCTCGTGTAGAGTTCGTCCTTCAACTGAGCCCTCCATTGCTTCAGTCGATGCATTTTGTCATCACCAATGGGTCCTTCCCTCTTTTCCAGCCCTTCTATTTCCTGATCCAGCTCGGTGTAACGAGTCAGCTTTTCACTGAACCCGGTGTCGCTGGCCTTCAGTTCTTCAATCCTGTCCTTGAACTGGGGAAATTCCTTGTGGAGTTCATGGCTGGTAATACCCATCGTTATTAGCCTCCGTATATTGGTCAATAAGGAGCGTTCTGCTCCACCTTCATCATAGTAGAGATGGTCAAGTTCATGGGGGTCTTTGACAAATCGCTAATGCCCCCGTCGGGCCAAAGCTTATAGGATGTTGGTATTGGCTCGCCGTAGCCCGACAGAAATACCGTTCATCTGAGGAATCCAACGCATGACCTACGCCCGAATCATCGGCACTGGCTCCTATCTTCCGGAAAAAGTCCTGACCAATAAGGACATGGAGTCGATGGTCGATACCACGGACGAATGGATTCGGGAACGTACCGGTATCGAGCAGAGACACATTGCAGCGGATGGCGAAACCACCGTTGACCTTGCGGAGCAGGCGTCCCGGCGAGCGATAGAAGCGGCGGGCCTCAAACCCGACGACATCGATCTGATCGTGTTTGCAACCTCCACCCCTGACAAGATCTTCCCGAGTTCCGCCTGTATCCTGCAGGCCCGCCTGGACATTCATGGCTGCCCGGCCTTCGATATCCAGGCCGTATGCAGTGGTTTCGTCTATGCCCTCTCCGTGGCCGACAAGTTCATCAAGACCGGCAGCAGCAAACGGGCTCTGGTGATTGGCGCGGAAGTGTTTTCCCGCATCGTCAACTGGGAAGACCGTGGGACCTGCGTGCTGTTCGGCGATGGCGCCGGCGCCGTGGTGCTCGAGGCCAATGAAGAAACCGGCATTCTGTCCACACACATCCACGCAGACGGCCAGTACGAAGACCTGTTGCACGTTCCCTGCGGCATCGCAGACGGCTTTGACAGGGTAAAGGCCGGCCAGGCCTTTGTTGAAATGAAGGGTAACGAGGTGTTCAAGGTAGCGGTGAACACCCTCGGCAAAATTGTTGACGAAACCCTCGCTGCCAACAATATGGAAAAATCGGACGTTGACTGGCTGGTGCCTCATCAGGCTAACCTGCGCATCATCTCTGCCACCGCAAAAAAATTGAAGCTCGGCATGGACCGGGTGGTGGTCACCGTAAACAAGCACGGTAACACCTCCGCCGCCTCCATCCCTCTCGCGCTGGACGCTGCCGTCAGGGACGGCAGAATCCAGCGAGGAGAGACGCTCCTTCTCGAAGCGTTTGGTGGCGGTTTTTCCTGGGGCTCTGCCCTGCTTCGGTATTGATCCCCGGTTCCGCGACCGCCACCAGTTCGCCATCGTCACCCAGGCGGTACAACCACAGCCACTGATTGCGAACCAGGGCGGCAACATCGTCATGATCGTTCAGTATCTGATGAATCCGGGCTTCGGGCGCATCGATCACTACCGTCAGGCGCACCGGTTCGTGACGCCAATGGCGTCCATCGTGCACCGACTGAATGGGCAGACCGATTCGCAAATCGGCGCCATTGCCCTCAATGACACCGATATTCCCGCCAACCACGGAATGCAGGAGCTTATTGCCGGCACCGTAGACCTCCGGTGACACGACCGACGCGAAGTACTGCAAATTAATCCAGTTGGCAACAACCATCGGCGCGGTCATCAATCCCGCCAGGATCTTGCCGTCCTGATCCTTGTCCGGATCGTAGTCGTGCAGGAAGCAGCGCCCGCCAAGGTCTGTACCCCGACTGCGGGAACGCTTGGCAAAGATGATCGCCGCATTGTTCGCCAACCCCCATTCGGGACGGACTTCGGCCCAGTTCACCGTGCGCTTCTCCACGGCTTTCAAGAGATCATCGTCGGAAAGGCCATTCAGGCCAAGCGCACAGGCCCGCTCACGCCGAGCCGCGTTGCCCGCATCGGCGAAGGCCTCCTCCAGTTCCTGCAAACGGATGAGGTGCGAATCCGGCACCGTGTGTCGATCGAGGATCCTGACCCGATCTGTCACCGTGCAGTGTTCAGCGGCCACCGCGTGGCAGAAATCCGGAATCTGTATCCCCCGGGCGACAAGTCCGGCTCTCACGGCACGATCATTGATGAGCTCAGCCGCAATGCGGGCATTGACGCCCCCGCTTTTTCCTCCGCAGGCTCCACAAGCGAGACCGGCTTCGTTGGGATTATTGTCTGTATGGCTACCATGACCGACAAACAGGAGCAGACTCGCGAAATGGTCCGTCAGAGACATGCCTCTGAGCAGATTCTCTGCCAGATCCACCCGCTCCAGATCCCCGACCGGATCGCCACCATGGACGTGGTGCAGTCGCCCGTGAGCCTCGCCCTGATCCGGTTTCGAACGGGATCCATTACGATTCAGGCTGTCGCGCACCAGTTTCCAGGCCCAGGCCAGCCCCGTGGTTTCCACGAGCGTGAAGGTCGACAGGCTGCTGTATTTGGCACGACGAACCGTCTCACGATTCATTTCACGCTGATCCAGACGACGGTTGAGTTGCAGGTTCTCTTCATTCGTGCCGATCGTCTCGTTGAACCGGTAACGGGGCGCCAACAGGCCCGGGAGCCTGGGTTCCTCGTCTCCGGGTCCGGGCTTTTTATGCGTTACCGGAATACCGAAAAAGCCCGCGAATCCCAGCGTCTGAATGCCTGGCCGACCGTTTTCCAGATGACGACGGATTACCTCGGAACGAACGTCGATGCAGAATACGGCCTGGACCGCGGGGGTCATTCTTCCGGTATTCAGGTTGGCAGCGGCTTTGAGCTTCTGTTCCAGGCTCCTTGTCCAGGCCAGTTCATAGGCCCTTTGCCAGATCCAGCGATACGGGTCCGGGCCAGCAGCCTGGTCGCGGTGCCGTTTACGAGCCCTTTGCAATTCGGCTTTTCCTTCCACCGGCAGAGCTTCGGTCGCCCAGCGCTCCCAGACCAGGAAAATCGTCAGCAGCTCACAGCAGGTGGAGGAGTCTCGGCCTTCGAGCATCTCGCGCCAGTCCACACCACGACACCAGGAAGCCCAGCCAATCAGACCATAAAGGTGCCGTTGGGCGAGCGCGCGGAATTCGGACTCCGAAAAATCGAGCCCTTCCGCTGCCCACACTGCACTCTCTTCCCAGGACTGTGGCAGGTGCCCTTCAAGCTGTTCAGGACGCGGGATCCCGGTATTTCTCCAGATCATCGGATCGCGCGCAACGAGGTCCCGCCAATGGGCGTATAGCCCGTGATCCTGGCTTTGGCGGTTCCAGCGGGCCTGCCTCTGGTCAAAGTAACTCGCACAAGCCCGACCGATCTGCTCCTGGATCAACTCGATGGCCGGTGATCGACCCTTGGTAGAGGGAAGGTGTTCCGTAGCCGAAATGGCCTGGGAGGTGATCGGATCAACCTGATCCAGAGACGCGATCAGGCTACCCACCGTCGTACTGTGGTCCTGCTCGGCCAGAGCCGCCCTGAGATCACCCTCACGGATGCGTCCGCCCTCCCAGGCAGTCCGGTAGAAGTGAAACGGCATGAGAACATCAACACCGGCGTCGCGCGCCACTTTTTCGGCCGCATCCACGGCCCTCAGGTGGCGCAAACCCCACCAGGGATTTACGGCAATCCAGCGGTCCAGAGGCCAGGTGGGCGCAATGGTTTCGCAGACCTCGGACATCAACGAAATACTGTTCAACGATAGCGTCATGGGCACCTTGGCGTTCATGAATGTTCTCCTGCGGTAACCGGATAACCGGTCAGATGATGACGGCCGGATGTCGGGGCATTCAGCGCCCTGCTGGCCACTCGACGGGTCAGGTGTTCGAACGGTTGCTCAAGGAAGAGTCCCTGGCTGAAAGAAGCGTGCAGCGTACGCCCGATTCCTGAGTGACCGAAGTACACCACCAGAATGGACAGTGCGGTCAGCGATGCCAGAATGATCCAGCCACCGATCGTCGCCGCAGCGGGCAATACCATGTCCGTCCCGGACGAAAGTGCGGGGCTGACGATCATGTGCAGGGCCGCGTAGAGCGGGAGCAGTCCAAGCGCAATACCCGCCAGCAGCATACGACTCTTCATGCTGGCAACGTCCGGAATACCCAGGATGAGATTGACCACCGCCAGCACAAGCAGTCCGGCCAGTACTGATTTACCTTCCACCAGCCCCGGCCAGAGCCACAGGGCCCCGCCAGCCAGGACGCCACAGGTCATTGCCAGGGCGAAGACCGGGATGTGGAGACCACCCGGCTCGGTCACTCTGGCGGCGACCTTGACCGTACGCCCGGAAGCCAGGAAGGAATGCGCCTTGTAAAGCGAATGAGCCAGCAGGTGGAGTGCGGCCAGTGCATAGGCGCCCAGCGCGATCTCGAACAGCATGAACCCCATTTGCGAGATGGTCGACCAGGCCAGCGCGTGCTTGACCGATACCTGGGTCATCATTGTCACAACCGCGACCAGTGCCGTACCGCCGCCGATGACCAACAGGACTGCGTGGCCAGCGGTGAACCCGTCGAACACCGGAAAAAGTCGCAGCCAGAGAAAGCCACCCAGATTGATGATACCGGCATGGAGCAGTGCCGAAACCGGCGTAGGCGCTTCCATGACCCGGAGCAACCAGCCATGGAATGGCACCTGGGCGCATTTGATGGCCGCGGCCAGCGCCAGAAGCACTGAAGCTGTTTCGAGGCCGCCCGCCCCATCCGAATTCTGCACGCGGGAGGGATCAAGATCCTGAAGATGGAAACTGCCGTAGTGATTGGCGATCAGCAGAACACCGGCGATGACACAGATATCCCCCAGACGGCTGGCAATGAATTTTTGAGCCGCCGCCAACCGCGCCTGCGGACGATCCGGATACAGTGTGAGCAATTGGTGAAGGGAGAGGCTGACGCCAATCCAGGCACCTGCCAAAATCAGCAAATGGTCCGTGATGACCAGCACCTGGACACACGCCAGCGTCGCCAGGAACCAGGGCAGGAAAACATCCCGTGCCGGATCGCCCCGGAGATAATCCCGGGCATAGCGCAGAATGATCCAGCCGATGAACGCCACCATCAGGGACATCCACACCGCCAGACCGGCCGGGTATACCCCCAGATTGCGCCCGGTTTCGACCAGGGCTGCATCAAACAGCCAGCCATCGAGAACCCGCGCTCCGCCAACCACGGCTGCTCCAGCCATTGCGAAAAGGATCACGCCTTCGGCGACGCGCCAGCAGTGCTCGGTTTTCAGGGGGCTGCGAAACCACTGACACAGCAGGGCCAGCACAAAAACACCCAAGGGCGCGGCCAGCCACACGATGAGAGTGGCTAAGGACAGGTAGTTGATAGGTTGAGCCATGATTCACTCCCGGTTTGTCGTCAACGGTACTTTGCCGGGAATGACACGTTCTTAAAAATGGTTTATAAGTATCAAACCATTCACTTAAACCGAACAATGTGCCGTCGACGGGTCGGAGGCCGCCAGCCATGCGTCTGAATTACCACCACTTGTACTACTTCTGGACCGTCGCCCGGGTCGGCCACCTGACTCGTGCCGCCGAGTCCCTGCACATTTCACAATCCGCGTTGTCCGGGCAGATCCGGAAACTGGAGGAAAGCCTCGGTCACGATCTGTTCATCCGGGAGGGCCGCCGCCTCAAACTCTCCGAGGCCGGTCGCCTCGCCTTCAGCTATGCCGAAGCTATTTTCCAGCAGGGCGAAGAACTGGGCGAACTGTTTCGCTCCGGCATGCTCGCCAAACGGGATGTGTTGAAAGTCGGCGCAGTGGCGACCCTGTCCCGAAATTTCCAGGAAGGGTTTCTTCGCCCCCTGCTCGGCCGCAAGGATCTCGACCTGAAGCTTCAGAGTGGCAGCCTCGACGACCTCCTCCGTCGACTGTCTGCCCATCGACTGGACCTGATTCTGTCGAACCAGCCGGTCCAGGGCGACGAGCAGAACCCGCTGCGTTCCCGTCGACTCGCCAGGCAGCCTGTGAGCGTGATCGGGCCGCCGGGGGATTCGGAAATGTCGGAGGTTCCACGGTCACTCAATGGCAGAACACTGATTGTGCCGGGCCCCGACAGCCATATCCGACAGGCATTCGACCAGCTCTGCGAATACCATGGCATCTATCCGACGATCATCGCCGAGGTGGATGATATGGCCATGATGCGCCTTCTGACGCGGGACACCGGGCATTTTGCCGTGTTACCACGAGTGGTTGTCCGCGACGAGCTCAAGACGGGCGTACTCCAGGACTATGGCGCCCTGCCCGGTGTTTTCGAAGAGTTTTACGCCATCAGCATCCGGCGGCAGTTCCAGCAGGCACTGGTCACACAGCTGCTGACCCAACCCGCCGAAGAACTCCTGACCTTCGCGCCAGAGCCCGCGTAAACTGGGCTTTCTGACCATCGTTTCTGGCGGTTATGGTCATAGTCCGGGTGGCTGGACGGACCCTATACTGAGGACACAATCAGAAAAATACGCGAGCGTCCCCGAGTATGCCGAGTTCAGCCCCTTCCTCCCCGTCCATCGTTATCATCGGAACCGGCTTTGGTGGCCTGGGGATGGCCATCAAGCTCAAGGAGGCGGGGTATCACAATCTGACGCTGCTGGAAAAATCCGACCGGATCGGCGGGACCTGGCGGGACAATACCTACCCGGGTGCCGCCTGTGATGTTCAGTCCCACTTCTACTCCTATTCGTTCGAACCCAAGCACGACTGGTCCAGAAAATTCGGCCTGCAGCGTGAAATTCTCGGCTACATGGAACACTGCGTCGAAAAATACGGGTTACAGGGCCACATTCGCTTTGATAGTGAAGTGACGCGGGCGGAATTTGATTCATCGGCCAATGTCTGGCACATCACCCTGTCTAACGACACCAGGCTTCGGGCCGACATTCTGATCACCGCCACCGGCCAGCTAAACCAGCCAGCAATTCCCGACCTGGAGGGGCTGGACAGGTTTGAAGGCACCCTGTTCCATTCCGCGCGCTGGAACCACGATTACAACCTGGAAGGCAAACGTGTGGCGGTCATCGGAACCGGCGCCAGTGCCATACAGTTTGTGCCGGAGATCGCCAGGCAGGTCGACCGCCTGTATCTTTTCCAGCGCAGCGCCGCCTGGGTCCTCCCCAAACCGGACCGTCCGTTTTCATCACTGGAACACTGGCTATTCCGACGCGTGCCCGCCTGGGACAGGCTCTACCGGTATCTGATCTACTGGAAAAACGAGAGTCGCGCACTGGCGTTTACCCGCTTCAACAGGCTGCTCGATGTCTTTGCCTGGCAAGCGCGTCGGGAAGCTCGCAGGCATGTCTCCGACCCGGTCAAGCTCAAGAAAATCGTTCCGGACTACCAGATCGGCTGCAAACGGATCCTGATTTCCAACGACTGGTATCCGGCCATTAACCGCCCGAACGTTGATCTGATCACTGACGGTATCGAGAGGCTTGTGCCGGATGGCATTACTACCCGTTCCGGCCATCATTACCCGGTGGACGCCATTATCCTTGCCACCGGCTTCCGCGCGTCCGAATTCCTTTCACCGATGGAGATTACCGGCCGAGGAGGAAAAACCATCAATGAGGCCTGGCGCGACGGTGCCAAAGCCTACAAAGGGATCGCAGTGAGTGGATTTCCCAATTTTTTCATGCTGTATGGGCCCAATACCAACCTCGCGCACAATTCCATCGTGTACATGCTGGAATCCCAGTTCCGGTATGTTCTCGATTGCCTGAAAAAGCTGCAGGAGCACCCGGGTTCGGCAATGGATGTCAGGGCCGAAGCCCAGGATGCATTTGCAGAGCAGGTCCAGCAGGACCTCAAAACCTCTGTCTGGAACGCAGGATGCCGTTCCTGGTACCTCGATAAAAATGGCAAAAACTCCGTGAACTGGCCGGGCTTCACCTTCTCTTATCGCCTGGCCACACGTCACGCCCGGGAAGAGGATTATCAATTCTTGTCGCCCGGGCATTGAATCGGCCTGTTAGCGGAGTGGTCATTGAATTATGCGCATATTCATAGGATGATTGGATCATCGGCTTTACGGATGATCCTTTATGCTGGAAAAAATTCGAAAGGGATCGCTGGTTGAAACCGCGATCCAGAGCCTGCGGCAGGCCATCGAAGGTGGTGACTGGCGAGTTGGCGACAAACTCCCTGTGGAGTCCGATTTGTCTGATTCACTGGGCGTCGGACGGAATACAGTGCGGGAAGCCGTTCGGGTATTGGTACACGTCGGCATGCTGGAAACCCGTCAGGGTGACGGAACCTACGTTCGCGCGACCCGGGATGCCGGTGAAACCCTGAGACGTATTGCCCGCACCCAGCTGGCGGATCAGCTGGAAGTCCGGATCATGCTGGAATCAGAGGCCGCAAAACTGGCTGCGGACAGGCGAACAGAGGCAGATCTGAAGTTAATGTCCGACGCCCTGGATGCGAGGGCCCGGTCTGCAGATCAGCTGGAGGAGCGGATCCTTCATGACCAGCGGTTTCACCATGCCGTTGTTAAGGCGTCCCACAACCCTGCCCTGGTCGAATTGTACGATTACTTTTCCCACGGGATCGGGGAAACCATCGAACGCACTGAAAAAGACGCCGATCTGCCGGAACCCTCCCAGGAAGAACACGAGCTGTTGCTCGCGGCCATCCGTCGGGGTGACGCTGCCCGGGCAGCCAGTCTCGCGCGGGCGCTGCTAGACCCGAGCCTCAGCGTTTTAAAATCCGGAGCCAGGTCCCGATGAACAGACTCCGAATCGATCTCTTTACCCTGCTTCTTCTGGGCGCCATTGTCCTCGCTTCATTTTTGCCGGTTACAGGCAACGCTGCCGACGGGCTGGCCCTGGCAGGCTCCGTGGCGGTCGCCCTGCTCTTCTTCTTCCACGGGGCCGCCCTCTCCCGGGAACAGATCGTGGCAGGTGCCACACACTGGCGACTGCACATTCTCATCACCAGCCTGACGTTTGTCTTTTTCCCGCTCGCGGTGCTGCCCATCAACGGCCTGTCCGGCATCATTCCCCAATGGATGCCCGCCGACCTGGGGCTGGGCTTTCTCTACCTGGGTGTCCTGCCGTCTGCTGTTTCGTCTTCCATTGCCTATACCGCCATGGCCAGGGGCAACGTTCCGGCCGCCATTTGCAGCGCCGCTGCCTCCAACGTGTTTGGAATGATGCTGACGCCCTTCCTGCTGTTGTTGGTGGTGAGCACGTCCGGGACCGGGGATTTTTCCGTTGGTCAGGCGCTGAAGGACATCGTCATCCAGCTCCTGTTGCCCTTTGCGGTAGGCCATGCACTCAGGCCGTGGCTCGGGGGATATCTCGCTCGTAACGAGAAACTCATGGCGAAATACGATCAGGCCGTTATCTGGTTGATCGTATATTCGGCATTCTCCCATTCTGTGGAAAGCGGCCTCTGGCAAAACCTGCCGATTCAGGCCATCGTCTTTGCGATACTGTTGTGCCTGGGGCTTCTGGCGCTGTTCATGCTGATGGCGCGTTTTCTGGTGCGCCGGTTTGGATTCAGCCTTGAAGACGAGACGGCCGTGGTCTTTTGCGGGTCCAAAAAGAGTCTGGCATCGGGATTGCCAATGGCAAAGGTGCTGTTTTCCGGACATCCCGGGTTCGGCATGATCGTATTACCGATCATGTGCTACAACCAGATCCAGGTTATCGTCGGGGCAATCCTTGCCCGGAAATACCGCGAGAAGATCGAGGCAGCCCACCGGTCAGTGGCCGCCCATGCCCCCGAAAATGGCGGCGAGGATCGCTAGACCAATGATCCAGCCAACCACCGCCGGCCAGAAATTGACCATCTGCGGCGGCTGCTCTTCGTCATCATCTGGCCGATCGGGTTCTGCCATTACGCCGGGTTCGTCCGGTTCCGGAACAGCCTTTAGGGAATGCCACTCAAACCAGTCCCCGAGAAAGCGCGCAACCGGCGCCGGCAAACCGCCATTTTCCGCAGTCGGTTTCAGCTGGGCTTCGAGACGCTCTGCAATGGCCGACCTGACAGCGGGTTTGTCAGCCGGCGGTTCACAGAGAATCGCCTTCCAGATACCGACATCCTCACTGCGTTTACTATCATTCAGGAGCGCGTTGACCTGGATGACCACCTCACGGACAACCTGACCATCCTGAGCATCCAGCGGCTGGGGCTCGGCGTGGGAAGATTCAGACTGAACCGAGGGTGAAGCGACGGGCATTTCTGGTTCGGAAAGCGGCTCCCCCAGGGCTTCACGAAGGGCATCCGCGAGTCGCCGGGATTCCTCTTGCGATGCAAACTTGAGCTGCTGCTCGTAGGCTGCACGGATTCGCTCCCGATCCTGTGTCGGCTCTATTCCCAGTATGTCCCAGCAACTCATTCGGCAATCACTCCCGTGCGGTCTTGGTATGACTAAAGAGATTACATTATTTCAAAGACAAATATGGACGGGTCCCTTACGATAGGGACATAAAAAATCTGTAACCAAAAATCAGGCTTTCACTGTGCTCGGCAAGACAAATTATAAAACGATATCCACGACCGTTACGAACTCCGGTTTCACAGAAAACCCGCTCCATCGCGCGATTTCAACCTCCATTCGACCGCTCTGGATTCTTGGTGGCTCACTGCTACTTCTATCCTCCAATGCCTGGTCCCAGGAGGCAGGCAGCACCACGTTATCGCCGGACACCGGATTTTACGGATTCGACCAAAACGTACCGGAAGTATTAACGACGACACGACTGCGACAGCCCAAAGTTCGGGTTCCCGGATCTACCACGGTCATCGACGGGGATATGATCCGTGACCTGGGCGTCATGAGTCTCGCAGAGATCTTCCGCCTTGTGCCCGGCATGGTAGTGACCGCTGTCGGTAGTGATCAACCCGTGGTCACCTACCATGGCACCGTTCACTACGAACAGCGGCGCATGCAGGTTCTGGTGGATGGGCGAACTGCCTATCGCACTACCCTGGCGGACATGGACTGGCAGAGCATGCCGGTCCCCCTGGAAATGATCGAGCGGGTGGAAGTGGCACGGGGACCCAACTCGGCGGCGTACGGCATCAATGCCTTTCTGGGAACGATCAACTTTATTACCCGGGATCCTGCGGACACTGCCGGTGTTGAACTGCGCACCGTTCGTGGCTCCCGGCAGTATATGCGCAGCTTCGCGTCGGTCGGCGACGCCAGCAGCGATTACGACTGGCGGGTGGCGTTTGAAAAGCGTCAGTCGGATGGGTTTGACTACGCCATAAAACACAATTCCGATACCGGCCGATACGACCAGAATCCGTACCATAACGGCCACGACATGAACGTGCTCAACTACGATTCCCGGTTAAACCTCAACTCCGGATTCAACGCCGAGTTCCGCGCGGGCGTGGTCGACGGGATCAATGAGGAAGACCGTCTGGAAGATGGCGAACTGAACGCCCAGGAAAACCCCGACATCGATGTTCGGGACCTGCACATGCAAACCAAGCTCAATTTCACGCCCTCTTCCGATCATTTTTACCATCTGCAGATCAGCTACGAGAGTTTTAAACGGCATCAGCGCTGGCACATACTGCAGCCTTCGAGCGTGCTCACCTGTCTGGACAATGGCACGCCATTGGTCGCGAACCCCGGCACCTGCTTCGATCCCTCGACGGACCCTTTCACAGCGTTGGTTAACGCCGATATCGAGGACTCCCGACTTGAATTTGAACTGCAGGATACCCGGGTTTTCAACCCGGACCTGAAACTGGTTTCCGGTATTGGCTACCGCGAAGATACCTACACTTCCGAGACCTATTTCAGTGGCACCGGGCATGATTACCAGAGCCGTGTCTTTGGAAACCTGGAATACACCCCCGTCCACTGGCTGACACTCAATGCTGGGGGCAACTGGGAGCGGACCACGACCACGCACGACGATTATTTTTCACCGAGGTTGGCGGCCAACTTCGTGCTGAACTCTCATCATGCGCTACGCTTTGTGTATTCAGAGGCGGTCAGGACACCGGATTCCTATGAGCAATCCCCGGACTACGGCTATACGTTGCGCGATATCGCACCCTCTCAATTCTCCGTGTATGACGGAATTCGCGCTGACACCACAGACCTCCTGGAAGACCCTGCCACGTCGACACTTGGCCAGAAGCTGGATGCGGAGCGGATTGTCTCCCGAGAAATCAGCTATTTTGGCCAGTTTCCGCTCGACGAAGGCATGTTCCAGCTCGAGGTCCGCGCGTTCGATGATCATATGAGGGATATGATCAGTGGGTTCATTTCCTTCGATACCTGGAACATCGACAACAATGTCGCCATCGACCAGCAAGGATTCGAGGTTGAAGCACAGCTCCAGTTTCCCGGCACGACGCTGCGGACGACCTATGGCTACCTGGACCAGGATGGATGGTATACCGGTCCGTCAGACGTGTCGCAAAAGGTTCAGAACAAAGCCGTCAGTCTCATGAGCCGCTTGTCCGCAAGGCACTCCGGCAGTGTCGCGGCCATTCAGGAATTGCCCTATAACCTGAAATTCTCCAGTGCCATGTACTGGGCGAATAACATAAACGACACGCTGTCTCAGCGAATTGACTTCCGTCTGGCCAAGACCTTTTACATGCCTCGGGTTACCGGTCAGCTGGCGATGACGATGCAGCATTACGTGAACGATGAACCGGTGCTGCGCACCGATAACAACATCAAGGATCCAAATCAGTTTTACGTTGAAGCCGGTTTGAGATTCTGACGTATAACAGGGAAAGGACACGTTGACCCGGGATGGTATGAGGCGAACATTCGGCATTTTCTGCAACAAAGGGAACCTTTGGCCCGCTGGGCCAGCCTGGCTGGCGCTGATGTTGGCTTTGGTGATGGTTACCCTCGGTGAACCCGCCGTTGCGCAGGAACCCCCGTCGCGGACGGTTTATGTTGCCGGTTCCGGCAACACTGCTCTGGATCAGCATGTGTTTGACCTGTTCCAGACGGCGTTCGGGCCGAACACGGAACTGCGAAGCATCAGTGATGAGCAGTCGGCGCTGATTGACAATGAGCCGATTATCGCGATTGGCCCCAAGGCCTTCTCGCATATTCGTCAGACCAACCGTGACGCGTCGGTCCTCGCATTCCTGGTTCAGAAGTCCTTCATTCAGAAATACACGGAGGAATATCCCGGTCAGATCTCGGCCGTATTCTATGACGTTCCCCTTCTGCGCCAGGCACTGGCAGGAAAAGCCATACTTCCCCATGCAAGCCGGATTGCGATACTGGCCTCGCCCGAATCGGTGGGCGTTTACGAGCCGCTCCTTGATCAATTGCCGGCGTTTGATCTGCAAGCCCGTGTCTTCGTGGTTGACTCGATGGACCGGCTGATCCCGACCCTGGTAAGAGCTCTCAATTATGGCGATTTTCTGCTGGCATCCCACGACGAGAGTATTTACAACCCCCGCACAATCAAACACATCCTTTTAACGGCGTACAGGCGCAACCGTATTGTTATTGGTCCCAGCCAGGCCTATGTCAAAGCCGGATCGCTCGCCTCCGGGTATGCTCCCTTCCAGGAGATGGCCGACGTTGCCGCGCAGCTTATTGGACGGTTTTTCGAAACTGGCCGTTTGCCGCCTCCAACATACCCTCAGGACTATCGAATATCGTTGAACCGTCAGGTGGCCCGCTCTCTTAATATTCCGCTGCCAGACGCCAACGAGATTACCCGGCTTATTAACGATGCCCTGGCGCAACACGGGAGGGACGAGGATGAGTAAGGCCTCCACACAATCTGCTCCCCTGTCCCGCAAGCTATTGGTTCTGGGCGCCCTCCCTGCCGTCGTGATGTTCATCGTGCTCATGGGCTTCTTCACCTCGGCACGGCTGGAGGATGCCCGCCAGAATCTGACCAACACCGGTCAGATGTTGGCGGACAGTCTCGCTCCGGCCCTCGAATACCCTGTCGTCTCCGGAAACCGGTCGGCCCTTGAAAAGTTGCTTACTCAGTCGCTGAAACACAGTGATGCGGATTGGGTAAGAGTGACGGACGTACTGGGAGAGGAAGTCGGCCTGGTCACGGCCCCCGGTGCTTCCGGCCCCGGTGCGGGTCGACACTTTCTCACGTTCAAATCCGAAATCCTGCAACAACCGCTTCAGATCGGTTCCAATGAGGCCAACGAGTGGTTCGAACTCGAGTATGGATTTGATACCGGAGCGCTTCGCGTGGGAACCGTGGAGGTTGCGGTCAGCACGCGTTCTCTCGAAGCCAAGCGGCAGGATATTCTCTGGACCTCCATTGCGGTCGGTGTGGCACTGCTGCTGTTCACCATTCTGTTGATCCGGCACTTTCTCGGATCCATTCTCGCACCTATCCATGGGCTCTCTGCCAGAATTGGACGGCTGATCGACCGAGATTACCGGCAATCACCCATATCGGATCACAAAAACTCCCGGGAAATCATCAACCTGGAAGAACAACTCAATACGCTTTCTCAACATCTTGATTCCCTTGAAACTGGCCGGGATCAGGTACTCGCGGCGTCCGAGGCGGCCCGTGAAAAGGCGGAGATGGCCAGCCACGCCAAGTCCGAGTTTCTGGCGACCATGAGCCACGAACTCCGGACACCACTCAACGGCGTATTGGGTATGGTTGATCTGGTCCAGGAAGAACCGTTGACGCCACGGCAACGGGACTATCTGCAAACCGCCCGGCAATCCACCGAAGACCTGCTCACAGTGATCAGCGATATTCTGGACTACGCCAGGATGGACAGCGGATCCCTTGAGCTGGATAACCGCGAATTCGACCTCCGGGAACTGATCACCAATTGCTCCGCATCGTATCGCCATACGGCGGAACAACAGGCGTTGGTTCTGAATCTGACCTTCTTCGGCGAGTGGCCCGATCGCCCGGTCGTTATCGGAGATGCCGCCCGCCTGCGACAGATCCTCGCCGGCCTGCTCGACAACGCCATCAAATTTACCGGCGAAGGCTTCATTAATATCCAGGCTGGCTGCTTTCCTCTTGAGGACAACTGTATCCTGCTGAACTGCTCGGTCAGTGATTCCGGCACGGGGATCCCCAACGACCGGCTACACGATATTTTCAACTCGTTCGAACAGTTGGAGACTGGCAGTACCCGGGGCTATGGCGGGACCGGAATGGGGCTCGCACTGGTTCAAAGGCTGGTGGAACTGATGGGCGGGCACATTCAGGTGGAAACGGACTTTGGAAAGGGATCCTCATTCCGTTTCGAGCTCCCCTTCGAGTTGGCCTCGCCGGGAGAAACCGCTCCGGCATCGCCTCCGGTCAGATCCCGTGAGCCTGTGGAAGGGAGCAATCATGCCCTGGTCGTCGAGGACAACGCCGTCAACCAGCGGGTCGCCTCGGCGATGCTGTCCCGTCTCGGATTCCAGACGGACACGGCCGAAAACGGCAAGCAGGCCGTGGCCATGGTCAAAGGCAATCACAGAGGCTATGACGTGATCCTGATGGATTGCCAAATGCCGGTCATGGACGGCTACGAAGCAACGAGGCATATCCGTGAATGGGAGCAGAGCAATGGCCAGCTGGGGACTCCAATCATCGCTCTGACGGCCGATGTCCTGCCAGGTACCGAGGCAACCTGTCTGGAAAACGGTATGAACGGCTATCTGGCCAAGCCAGTGAGGAAAGAAAAGCTACGGGAAGTGCTGAGTCGGTGGTTGCCGGTTTGAATGCGCTCGTCCTTGAGCGACAGTTTCTCGATAAAGATCAGGCGACCGGCTCTCTCATCGTGACAAATTCCTCGGCCGAGGTCGGATGAATGCCCAGGGTTGAGTCAAACTGGGCCTTGGTCGCACCCGCCTTGATGGCGACCGCCAGTCCCTGAGTGATCTCTCCGGCATCGGGGCCCACCATATGGGCGCCCAGAACCCGATCGGAATGCTTGTCGACGACCAGCTTCATCAGGCACCGTTCGTCCCGCCCACTGAGGGTGTGTTTCATGGGGCGGAATTCAGACTTGTAGATGGCCAGGTCGTAGCCTTCGGCTCTCGCCTCGCTCTCCGTGAGGCCAACAGTACCGATATTGGGCTGGCAGAAAACCGCGGTCGGAATGGCCGAGTAGTCCATCTCGCCCTGCCCGTCGCCAAACAGGCGGCGGGAAAGAACCATTGCCTGGGCCAGGGCCACCGGTGTGAGCTGTGGGGTGCCGATCACATCGCCCAGCGCGCTGATGGAGGGAACTGCTGTCTGGAAATGCTCATCCACCACAATCTGGCCAGACTCATTGAGTTCCACGCCCAGTTCCGTGAGCCCAAGACCATCTACCAGGGCCCGGCGACCGGTCGCGGCCATGACCAGTCCGGTCTCCAGTACCTCTCCGTTGGTGAGTTGAACCTTGTATTGTGTGCCCGACGATTCGACGGATTCGATGTTCGTATTGAACTGGAGCTGAATGCCCTTCTTCCGCATTTCCTGTTCGGTGAAGCGACGGATATCGTCATCAAATCCCCGGAGGAACAGCTCTCCCCGATAGATCAGCGTTGTTTCTACTCCGAGCCCGGCCAGAATGCCGGCAAACTCGACCGCGATGTAGCCACCACCCCAGACCACGGCGTGCTTGGGAAGTTGAGGCAAATAGAACATCTCATTGGAGGTCAGGATGTATTCCTTGCCCGGCACCTCCGGAATGATGGGCCAACTTCCGGTTGCCACCGTGATATGGCGGGCGCTGTAGACGGAATCGCCAACCACGACGGTATTGGCATCCTGGAGTGACGCGGTACCCTGGATGACGGTGACACCCGCATTCTCCAGCAGGCGGCCGTAGATGCCGTTGAGGCGTTCGATTTCAGCATTTTTGTTGGCCACCAACGTCGACCAGTCGAATGTGACATCGTCGACCGGGACGTTCCAGCCGTAACCTGCAGCGTCTTCCAGGTCTTCATGGACGTGGGCGCCATACACGAACAGCTTTTTGGGGACGCAGCCCACGTTGACGCAGGTTCCACCGAGATACCGCGATTCAACCACCGCCACACGGGCACCCCGCTGGGCAGACATTCTGGCCAGGCGGACACCACCGGATCCGGCTCCAATAACAATCAGGTCATATTCCTGGTCAGACACAGCGTCTCCTATTGAAATGATGGACTTTAGCCGGGCTCGCTGGCCTTGGCCTCGTTAACCGCAGCCGTTTCCCGAAACAGGACATGATCCTCGAAATCGCCCAAACGGACTTGTCCGAGGCTGCGGAATCCCTCGGATTCGTAGAAAGGCAGGTACCGGCTGTTACCGGTATCCAGAACAATCCCGCTCCCCCTTGGGTTATCCGCACAGACCCGCTCTATGGCCTTGAGTAGCATGCGGCCATAGCCACGATTCTGGTACTTCGGATTCACCCCCATCAGAGGCAACTGGTGAGCCTGCGGCTGGGGCAGAAGATTTCTGATCTGCTCGTGATAATCCATGTAACGGCGCGTCGACGCAAATCCCGTCGTCAGGACCATGCGAATGCGCCAGCTGAGCTGTTCGGTCAGGTTCATACGAACCTCTGGCTCGCCGATAAATGCCACCGCCACGAGCGAATTGTCGACCATGACGCCCACGGCATCATGATTGTGTTCGAAATACAGATCTATCAACTCCCGGACCGTCGCCCGAACCCGTTGATCGTAACCCGGCTTCCTGTGGTCGAAAAGATACTGAAAGGTGGGTTCGCCACGATAGGCGTGGTAGAGGATCGACTGGGCTTCGTTACGAGCGGTTTCGTCCAGACGAACGATCACTGGTTCCGGGCTGTTGTTGTCATTATCGGTGCCGTCACTCATGGCTCTCTCCTTTAAATCGCCAGGGTCAAACGAACGGATACCAGGCCGGGATTGTTACCACGATCCATCGCGGCCTGATCGATCACTACACCATGTTGGGTATTGAGCTGTTCCAGCCAGGCCGCGACGCTCGAATAGGGTACGCCGTCCAGCCAGACCCGGATCGCGTCATCACCGCTTGGCTCGAATCGCTGCAGGGCAAGCCCGGATTCCCGGGCGGACCTGGTTACCAGCGCCATCAGGGCGCGCCCGTCCGCTGGCTTGTCCGAGCCGGTTGCCTGTTGACTTGCCGACGCCCCTGCCAGGCTCCGGATTGCCGACTGATTGGCCTGCATCCAGGACAGGCGCTCCGCGGCATTTTCCCGGGCACTTGCCGCTCGCTCTTCAAACCCCGAAACCGGTCGCCAGACCGCGAAGTAAAGCAACCCCAGCATCACCGCTACGGCCAGGACCAGCAACGCCTGCTGATCCCTCCTGGACAGCTGATCATACTGGGTAATCAGTTTGCTGATTACAGGTTGTTCCTTGAGTCGCTCCAGCATGCCTAGCCTCCCGATACCGTAAGCCGGCCGCGGGTACCGCCGGATTCATTGACGACCGAACCAATCTCGGCCTCCAGACCTTGCGAAGACAGCCCATTCCGAAGCGCGCTCAGGCGGTCATAGCTGTCCGCGCGCAGGTCGACCACCAACTCGCCACGGGTACGGCTGAAATTCACGGAATTGAACGTCACCGAGCCGGAAGACGGCAATCGGGAATACTGTTCTCCAGTGTATTTCATCAGCGCAATGAACCCCAGCTCCTGTCCCTGGGAACCGGCGACCCGGAGCCGCCCTTCGATCACTCGCCGCAGATTGCCGGCGTGGGTCTTGGTATCGTTGGGGAATACCTTGTGGTATTCAGCCATCGCCTGCTCATCGAGTTTTTCAGCCTGCTTCTGATAATAAAAGCCCATTCCCGCTTCCAGCGCTACCTGAACAACAAACCAGATGGCTGCTACCGCCACCAGGGGCTTCCAGGGACCGAGGGTACTGGTTCGACCTGCCTTGTTGGAAAAGGCCCCCTGGCAAAGATTAATGGGGCGGCAAAGGTGGTGATAGTAGGCGTGGGCAAGCAGTTCCAGGGGACGGATTTCGAGCGTTTCGGTTTTCACCGCCAACCGTCCCTGTGACCGGAGATCCGAAACCAGAGCCTGCTGGAATGCCAGCTCCTCCTCGGTGCCATACAGGGTAACCGGAACCTCCGCGACCACGTCTTCGCTGGAGGGCACCGCCAGCGTTCCCGCAAACATGCCAAGGTTGGTGGCCTGCATCGCCAGCCATTCGCCCCGCTCACTGATCAGCATGACGCCATCGCCATCCAGACAGATTGACCATCCCCCTTCGGTAGACGGCAAGAGAGAGGCATCGGGATACACGGCTTCAAGCCGCGCGTTGTGCCAGTGACTGAACAGGGCCACCCAGTTTGCCATCGCCTGACGATCGATTGCAGCGACCCGGTACCCCTGGTCACCATGATCACCAAGAGCGAGGTGCACCGTGTCGATATCCTGCGCAATCTGTTCTTCGACGGCATAGGGTAACGCCTGTGCGATAAAACGGTTTTGCCGGGCAGGAATATCGGCGACGCAGAACAGAGCCTCTTCACCGGGAATCAGGCCGATCAACAGGACGTTATCAAGCGCATTCTGGGAAAGCGTCTGCTCGATGGCATCCCGAGTGTCGGCGGTTCCACGGGCCTGGATATCGCCACTGGCATCCTGCAGGGCCCACTGGAACAACTGCGCTTCGGCGTTTTCAGCGACGTCCGCAAACGGTGGAACCGGCCGGACAAAAAGGCGATAAGACATGGTTATCCTTCTGAAATAGTGTAAGGCTCTTTGGTAATCCGGTTTTTCTGCCCGGTATCCCGGCTGATCGTGCGGACTTTGCCTTCGCCATTACGAAACACGGTACTGACCATGGTCACAACCCGATTATCGTAGGTAATCCTTGAAACAACTTCAAAAAAACGGGTCTGAACCGTCAACTCTGCAGCCGTGAGCCCAAGCCCCGCGAATTCCGGCAACGCCAGAAAGTCCTGCACATTCTCGAAAGGCTGCTCTTCGCGTTTCTTCAGCACCGATTCGATATCCGACTCCGAGAGTTTCTCATGCAGGGACTGCAACACCGGACCACTGGCCGTGTTCACATTGATGCCCACACCACTGACCGGTACGGCTGCTACGTAGGGCTTGAGTGCCTGGTAAATCTCTTCGGTCATTCCTTCCACAAGCCGCAATTCCGTCACGCTGGTGAAAGGCTGGTTCGCCGCGCGATAGCCCGGGTCGGCCATCAGGTACTGACCGTCCTCGGCGCCATAGGCGCTGATGGTCTGATCGTTGGCGTCGATCCAGTCGATCAAGGTGTCCGCGGAAATCCCGTTAATGCCCAGCGCTTGCAGCAACCGGGCAAAACGGTCTTTTGCCAGCGTATCGACCTGGCCGCTGGCAGTGACCAGATCGTTGAGGTTGAAACGGCCACCGAGATCATCGATCTGGACTTCCACGACGCCATTCTCGTCCAGCGGAAGGATGGCGGAATTACTGGCCCAGACTTCATCGAGGCTGTCCACCATGGCGTTATCGTCCTTGTCGTCCTCGAAATCACGGGTGAGGATGCGCCGGGCAAACGACTCAGCCCCAAGAGCGATACTGTAGCCCTGCTGCTGCGCCAGGTAATGGCCCGCTTTGAACACCCGGATGTTCAATTGTCGGGTCATGCCAGCCGCGAGCATCACCACCAGCGCGAGGGCCAGCAGCACCATGATCAGGGCCACGCCTCTCTCTTCGCGGATTCCACCGGCGTTTCTGCTCAAGCAACGACTCACGACTGCCCTGCTCCCTGCTGCGCGCCGTTGTTCTCCGCAGGAGGTTGTTGGTTTTCCCCCGCGCCGGTGGCCGCTTCATTGGAACGATTGACCTCGCCCTGTGCCTCGGCAGCGTCAAAATCCGGAAGCGCAAACGTTCTCACCAGTCGGCCGAATCGCTTGTGTTCGAGTGTGATCTCAATGCCTTTTGGTAATGGAAAGTCCGGTCGCGCGCCCGGATCTGCGCTTGCGAGATCTTCGTTCAGTGGCCAGTCGTCGTGCCAGTTACCCTGATCGTCAAGGAATCGCAACTTGAAGCTGGTCACCTGGTCCAGCAGGAGCACATCTTCACTGTTGTCCTCCTGACCCTGATCGACGTTCGGCCAGTATCGACGGCGCAACTCGTCACCGGTGTATTCCCAACCCACGCGTTGCAGGGTGCTGCGCCGAAGCCCGAGGGGGTTCCGCCAGCCCTGCCGGGTCAGCATCAGGGAGAACCCGTCATCCCGGGTGGTCAAGGCAGGCTGGAAATCGCCATAAAGATCCCTCGCCGGACGGTTTACCACCTGGGTAATGTCCCGCTCGAGGAAAAGCATGGTTTTCTCCAGGCCATCGAATTGCTCGGCCAGTTCGTTGACACGATCCCGGGACGTGACCACGCCGTGGATCACCTGCCAGACACCCAAGCCAATGATCGCCGTAATCGCAACGGCGATCAGGACTTCCATGAGCGTAAAACCGGCCGCGCGTTTCATTGCTCACCCACGAACGCCGTCAGCGTATGAACCGGCACCGGATCGGCCCGGTCACCCACGTACTTTTCGACGGAAACCTCCACCCGACGCATGGTGGGTTCCGCCGTACCCTTGACCGTCGTGGTCACCCGCCACCGGTAGCGGCCGTAATCGAGGTCACTGGAATTTTCGGAGATACCGGGCAATGCGTCCTGCAAACGGATCTCATTGATGCGATTATCGGCAATCCAGCCAGCGAGCGTCTTGTCCCGGACCCGTTCATAACTGGAAATATACTGGCTCCCGACCTCGGCGGACGCCGCCGCTATCAGGCCGAAAACCAGTAGCGCCACGAGTACTTCGATCAGCGTGAATCCCCTGGCCCGCCCCATCAGCGATCTGCCTCTTCGCCGGGTTTTCGCCACTGGACACCGGAGACGCCGTCCGACTCCAGAATCTGTTTCTGATCGGGATTTCCTGCCACGGTGAATTCAACCTGGAAAGGGGTGGTTTCGCCGCTGGAGAAAAAGACGATATCCGGCAGGGTTCGATCCTCCCCGGACGCCAGTTTCGGCGCATCGTTCTCGATAAATTTGGTGACGACCAGCCAGTCGGGAAAAGTACGCGCACTGAACAGGCGCTGATCCTCGGGTTTCCAGTCACCTTTCTGGTCCTGGAACGCGAGAAATTGGTAGCCGTCCTCATTGACCGTAACGCCGAGTTCCTGATTGTTCAGTACGGCCTGATCGCCTGCGGTCTGCATCAGCAGATACAACTCCTGAACCTGATTTTCCAGCTGGCGCTGCTGGGAACTGCCGCCGAGGGTAAACACGGCAAGGGAGGCCAGCAGACCGACCACGATCAGTACAACCAGAATCTCAATCAGCGTAAAGCCGGCCGCACCAGTCCCCTGCTTTGACACCAATCAGTCCCGGGCCTGCCACACGCTGAGGTCCGCGGCATCACCCTCACCGCCTTCCTGACCATCGGAACCGTAGGAATAGAGATCGTAAGGGCCCTCGGTGCCCGGACTCACGTACTGGAATTCATTCCCCCAGGGATCCTCGGGTACGTTCTTCATGTAGCCCTCAGGGTTCCAGTTCTTCGGCTCGGGGCTTCCGCTGGGTTTCGAAACCAGGGCTTCCAGCCCCTGTTGCGTAGAGGGATACTGACTGTTATCCAGCCGATACAGGTCCAGAGCACTCTGGATGTTCTTCAACTGAGTCTTGGCAATGGTTACTTTTGCCTCATCACTCCGCCCCATGATGTTGGGTGCGACGATGGCCACCAGCAACCCCAGGATGACCATGACTACCATGATCTCGATAAGGGTGAAGCCCTGGCTTCTGGACAGTTTGTTCATAGTCTTGCTCTTCATCGTTTCACTCGTCATTGGATTGGCATCCGTTCCTGCTTATCGGTTCTGACACGTATCGGTGGATTCACCCCACCAGATTACTCATATTGAGGATGGGCAGCATGATTGCCATGACAATTATGAGAACCACCCCTCCCATGACCAGCAGCATCATGGGCTCAAACAGGGCCACCAGGGCTGCAATTTTCGACTGCAGGGTGTTTTCCTGCATCCGTGCGGTCCGCCCCAGCATGTCGTCCAGTTCGCCACTGGCCTCACCACTGGCAATCATGTGTAGCATCATCGGCGGAAAGTAACCGGTCTGCTCAAGGGACCGGTGCAAAGATCCGCCTTCACTCACCTTGCGGGACGCGTCCCTCAGGCGTTCCCGCAGGTAATCGTTGGAAAGCACTTCGCCGGCAATTCGCATCGCCTCGACCAGGGGCACACCACTCGTGGTCAGTATGCTCAGCGTACTGGCGTACCGGGCGGTATTGATGCCACGGACCATGCCCGAGAGCAGAGGCAGGTGCAGAAGGCGCCGGTGAAACCGCTTCCGGAAGCCGGGTTTTGCCAGCGCGTACCGGAATCCGGCCACGGCAGCAATCAACAGGATCAGGAGATAGACTCCGTACTGGCTCAGAAATTCCGATACCGCCAGCAGGCCACGGGTCAGCACCGGCAGTTCCTGTCCCTGTTTGACGAACACCTCGATAATATCCGGGACAACGTAAGTCAGAAGGAACACGACGATGGCCACCGCAACGACGCTGAGCAGGATCGGATAGATTGCCGCGAGCTGGATCTTCTGGCGGGCCTCCTGGCGTCCTTCGGTGTAATCCGCCAGCCGGTTGAGTACCAGATCCAGGTGGCCGGCATGCTCCCCCGCAGCGACCGTGGAGCGGTAAAGCCGGGGGAACGCCCGGGGGAATTCACCGAGACCATCGGCCAGGCTGTAACCTTCCATCACCTTGGCGCGAATGGCAATCAACATACTGCGGATGCGGGGCTTTTCCGATTGCTGTGCAGTAGCGCTCAACGCCTGCTCAATCGGAATACCGGACTGGATCAGCGTGGCCAGTTGCCGGGTGATCAATGCGAGATCCGAGGCAGCCAATCCACCACGCCGACTCAATGACGTTGACCGACGTTGACGATCCGCCGCTGGCTCAACCGACAGTGGCGTCAGTCCCTTTTCCCGGAGCTGCTGGCGAACCGCACGGGGGGCGTCTGCCTCAACGACACCGTGCTTTTGCTTGCCCCGGGGATCGAGGGCCTTGTACTCGTATGCGGGCATGGTTTACTGGCTCCGGTGGGTGACACGGAGCACTTCTTCCACCGTGGTTATGCCATCAAGGATCTTGTTAACGCCATCACTGTGGATGCTCGGACCGCGGAGCCGGGCTTCTTTCTCCAGGTCCATCTCTCCGGCGCGTTTGTGAATCAGGGTGCTGATCGCCTCGTTGATCTCCACCACCTCATAGATACCAATACGGCCCCGATACCCGAGTTGGTTGCAGTGTTCGCAGCCACGAGCCCGGTAGATGGTCGGAGGATTCTGCGGGTCCTGCTGCAGGAATTCGCAATGTTCCTCACCCGGCGTGTAAGGTTCGCGACACTCCCGACACAACACCCGTACGAGGCGCTGGGCCACGATGCCGACCAGGCTGGAGGAAATCAGGAACGGTTCGATTCCCATATCCATCAAGCGCGTAATCGCCCCTACGGCAGTGTTGGTATGCAGGGTGGATAGCACGAGGTGGCCGGTGAGACTGGCCTGAACCGAAATCTCGGCGGTTTCCAGATCCCGGACCTCGCCGATCATTACAACATCCGGGTCCTGCCGGAGAATGGCCCGCAAACCCCGGGCAAAGGTCATATCCACTTTCGGATTTACCTGGGTCTGCCCGATACCCGGCAGGTTGTACTCGATCGGGTCCTCGACGGTCAGGATGTTCCGGCTCCGGTCGTTGATTTCCTGCAAGGCCGCATAGAGAGAGGTGGATTTACCCGAGCCGGTGGGACCGGTGACCAACAGGATTCCATAGGGCCGGTTGATCAGCTTTCGCATCAACTTGAGGTCGCGGCCAGCCATGCCGAGGGATTCGAGCCGGATGGTGCCTGCCTGTTTGTCCAGCAGACGCAGAACCACACGCTCACCGCTGGACGATGGCATGGTGGAGACCCGGATATCCACTTCCCGGCCGGCAACACGCAGCGCGATCCGACCGTCCTGTGGCACCCGCTTCTCGGCAATGTCCAGCTTGGCCATCACCTTGATCCGGGATACCAGCAACGGAGCCAACGCGCGCTTGGGCTGCACGACTTCCCGAAGTACCCCGTCGATCCGGAATCGCACAACCAGCTGCTTTTCGTAGGTTTCAATGTGCACGTCCGACGCACTGGTCTTGACCGCTTCGGTGAGAATGGCGTTGATCAGCCGGATAATCGGCGCATCATCTTCCTGTTCGAGAAGATCTTCCGTCTCCGGAACCGAATCCGCCAGGGAGGCCAGATCCATGTCATCGCCAATGCCTTCGACCATCTGCATCGCTTCTGCAGAGTCGCTCTGATAGGCCGCATTCAGGGCCTGGTCAAACTGGCCGGCATCGATGGTCGAGAAGCGGGCGCGTCCGCCGCTGAGGCGATTGGCCTCGGCGAGTGCGGTATGGGGGGCGCCAGGACGCACAAGGATGACCGGCTCGCCTTCCTCCGAGCGGGTCAGGATCACACCGTTGCGTTTGGCAAACGTGAACGGAAGCCTGCCCAACGGTGCTTCCTGTTGTGGTGTCTCATTCGCGGTGGTCAAAGTCACACCCGTTTCGATCGTTTCAGCCATGGGGGATTCCCGTTTCCGGGCCCCGACTCCGGGAAACCCTTTTTATTCAATTAATTCAGGAAGGCTATCACAGGAGAGAGACCCGCTGAATAACTCCATACACTATACTGCGACTTAAACATTTCCGTCTGATAACCTGTGGACTTTTTTCGGTCCACCAGAACGTTCAGGAACGTCCATGTTTGCACTTGACCAGCGGCTTCCCGCGTTACTCGCCATTATCGCAGCTGTTGCCATGGTTGGCGCGACGGCACTGCAGGGATACCGCTTCTGGCAGGAAACGCAACAGGTTTCCCAATCCGGTCAGACCCAGGCTGCCCGGCCGGCGTCTGTCAAACGTAATGAGCCAAAGGTGGATCTGGCCTCTTTATCCCTGTTCGGGACCGCCACAGCCCAAGGCGAGGCCCAGGCGGTCAGCACCGAAAACCTTCCCGAAACCAACCTCCGACTCTTCCTGCGCGGTGTCATGGCCGCCAGTGGCGACTTTCCGGGCAGCGCCCTGATTGAGGATGAGAAAAACCAGACGGATGTGTACCTGGTGGGTGACGAGTTGCCCGGAAACGCAACCCTGCGTTCGGTCTTTCCGAATCGGGTGATCATCGAGCGGTCCGGAAAACTCGAAAATCTGTTCTTCCCCGAGTCCGAGCAACAGGCCGGACTGTCCATTGCGCCAGACGAGCCTCCCGAGACATCGACGGCGGTGAGTCCGCCGTCCAATCAATCATCCCCACCCGTTCAGGCCGGTACCAGCGACCAGGAAAGGCGTGAGGAAATCCGCCGGCGTCTCGAACAACTTCGGGAACGCCTCCGGAATAACAACTGAGGCGATCATGATTACGGCAGCGCAACGGAAGTGCCGCCATCCAAGTCGTTCGTTCTGGTTATCACTATTGCTGGTTGTGTCCCTGGCCGGTGCCCTGGAACTCAGCTCCCGCCTCCTGGACTACGTTCAGAAGGAGTTCGGCCAGGCCGCCTACCAGCGCCTGGAGGACTGGAAACGCCTCACCGATCTCGCCCAGAACGCACCGACCAACCGGCAACTCCGGTTGGTCAACTCGTTTTTTAACCGGGTCAGGTTCGTCAGCGATATACAGCACTGGGGTGAAGAGGATTACTGGGCAACCCCGGTTGAATTGCTGACCACCAATGGCGGCGATTGCGAAGACTTTTCCATTGCAAAGTATCTGACACTCAAATCCATGGGAGTTCCGGACGACCAGATGCGCATCGTCTATGTCAAAGCACTGGAACTGAACCAGGCGCACATGGTCCTGGCCTGGTATGCCCGGCCTGATGCCGATCCGCTGATACTGGACAACCTGATAAACGACATTAAGCCTGCGTCCCAACGAACTGATCTTGAACCGGTTTACAGCTTTAATGGTGAAGGCCTCTGGCTCAATCAGTCGGGCGGGGAACGAACCCGGATTGGCGAGGCGAAGAAACTCTCCCGCTGGAAAGAACTGAACAACCGTCTCTCCGAAGCCCTTCGCCCCTGAGCTCCCACTGGCGGTAAATGACACTTACCCTGTCGTCACCTGACAATGCGACCAGGCTGTATCAGGAACTAGAATACGCGCTTGTCTGAAACCTGCTTGGAGAATCTGCATGAGGCGCTGGAATGGATGGGGCGACGATCAATTCACGCTGGACCTGCCCGACGGAGGGATCGCTTTTCTGGAAGCACGGATTGGTTCAGCCACGCCCCTTCCCGATGCAACCCTTGAAGCCGTGTGCCAGCGAGTGCCGGAATCCAGGCTGGAACTGACAGACCCGGTCCGCGAGATCGTCTTTACCGATGCAGAAATCCGGGTGCGTCACGCTCGTGGTCAAAGCCTGCCCGATTGGCTGGCCATGAGAAGTGGCGAAATGGGGCCCTTCCCCGACGGCGTTGCCCTGCCGGAGGATGCCGGGCAGATCCGGGCTCTTCTGGATTACGCTCGCGAGCATCGGGTAACGCTCATTCCCTATGGCGGTGGCACGAGCGTGGCCGGTCACATCAACCCCCTGGAAAACTCAGGGCCGGTACTCACCCTCAGCCTTGCCCGAATGAACCGTCTGGTCGACCTGGACCAGGAAAGCCAGGTGGCCACGTTCGGTGCCGGAACGCCCGGTCCATTGGTGGAGGCCCAGCTTCGGGCCCGTGGCTACACGCTGGGCCACTTTCCCCAGTCCTTCGAGTTATCGACGATTGGCGGCTGGGTCGCATCCCGATCCAGTGGTCAGCAGTCGCTCCGGTATGGGCGTATCGAGCAGTTATTTGCCGGTGGAGCCATTGAGACGCTGCAAGGCACCCTGACCATTCCAACGGTGCCGGCGTCGAGCGCAGGGCCAGATGTCCGGGAAATGATCCTGGGTTCCGAAGGCCGACTCGGGATACTCTCCGAGGTCAAAGTCCGGGTAAGTCCGCTGCCAGAGCAGGAACAATTCCATGTGGCCTTCTTCCCGGACTGGCAGAGTGCCCGCGAAGCCTGCCGGATGCTGGTACAGAACCGGATCCAGTTGTCCATGTTGAGGCTGAGCAACGCCGTTGAAACCCAAACCCAGCTGGCGCTCGCCGGGCATCCTGCGCTGATTGGCATGCTTGAGCGGTATCTACGCCTTCGGGGAACGGCTGACGGCAAATGCATGATGACCTTTGGGGTGACCGGCTCCGTTGCCCAGTGCAAGGCGGCACTGCGGCAGGCCCGACGCCTGTGCAAGCAATTCGGTGGCATTCAGCTTGGTACCCGCATGGGCGACAAGTGGGCGGAAAAACGATTCACCATGCCCTACCTTCGAGAAGCGCTCTGGCAGGAAGGATACGCGGTGGACACCCTGGAAACGGCAACGGACTGGTCGAATGTGGATTCACTGATGGGGAAGATTGAAACCAATCTTCGCGAAGGGTTGGGCGATCCGAATCAACCCACTCATGTGTTCACCCATCTGTCTCACGTCTACGGTGAAGGCTGCAGCATATACACCACGTATGTTTTTCCGGTAGCGGACAGCTACGCCGGCACACTCAAGCGGTGGCAGACCCTCAAGCACTCGACCTCCGAGCTCATTGTGGCCAACGGTGGCACCATCAGCCATCAGCACGGTGTCGGCAAAGACCACGCACCGTACCTGCCCCGGGAGAAAGGCCCCCTGGGCATGGCAGCCATTGAGGCATTGCAGCAGCGGTTCGATCCCGACGGGCTGCTGAACCCCGGCACGCTGGTGGAGTAAGTCATGCCTCATCGTCCCCCTCTCAACCAGGTGCTGGCCGACAACCCGGAATTCGATGTCGTCGTTATTGGCGGCGGCATAACTGGCGCCGGAATTGCCCGCGAAGCCGCCGGCAGCGGCCTTCGAACACTGTTAGTGGAGCAACAGGATTTTGCCTGGGGCACGTCCAGCCGGTCATCGAAAATGGTGCATGGTGGCCTGAGATACCTTGGTAGCGGCCAGCCAGGGCTTGCCCGCGAAGCGCTGAGGGAGCGCGAGCGCCTGCTGCAGGAAGCGCCCGGACTGATTGATCCAATGCCCTTTGTCATGCCCCATTACCGAGGCCGATTTCCGGGGCCACGACTGTTCCAGCTTTTGCTTCGGGTTTACGACTATCTGGGGAAGCGCCAGACCCGCCGATTCCTGCATCCGGCCGAAAGCCTGAATTGGGTGCCGGCCCTGAACACACGCAGCCTTCTCGGGGCCAGCGTCTTTGCCGACGGTGTCACCGACGATGCGCGGTTGGTGCTTCGGGTTCTTTCGGAAGCCCGGGAAGACGGAGCCGTATGCCGGAATTACACCCGTGCCGTAGATATCCGCCGTAGGGATGGCCGCGTGACGGGGGTCAGCCTGCAAGACGTTCTGGACAACCAGCAGTTCGACGTCAAAAGCCCTCTTGTGATCAATGCGACCGGTGCCTGGGGTGGGTTGCCAAAGGAAAACGGTGAATGCCCAGACGGTTTGACGATCCGCCCGTTGCGCGGCAGTCATCTGGTCCTGCCATGGCAGCGTTTACCGGTCACCTGCGCGGTCTCGTTACTGCATCCGGAGGATGGTCGACCGGTTTTCGCCTTCCCCTGGCAGGGAACCACCGTTCTTGGAACTACCGACCTGGATCACAACGAGAACCTGGCGAGAGAGCCGGCCATCTCCGCAACCGAGGTGGACTACCTGCTGCAGATTGCCGCCCGGTTATTCCCATCCCGGGGAATCAGCCAACAGGATATCGTCTCCACCTGGTCCGGAGTGCGCCCGGTGGTCACCGACGGAACGGGCAAATCCCCGAGCAAGGAAAACCGCGAACATACCATCACTGCCGACCAGGGGTTGGTGACCATTGCCGGCGGTAAGCTGACCACCTTCCGCCAGATCGCCCGGGAGGCACTCTCGCTGGGGATCGGTTCCGACAATCCCAGGGAATTACGTTCGGCCAGCGCGGCGGTCTTTCGACCGGTGCCCGAACTGCCGCGCCCGACCACCCTGACCCATCTGGCCTGGCATCGGCTACGCGGATGTTACGGCCCGGATCTCCCAGCACTGCTTGACGAACCGGACCTGACGCCGGTGCCTGGCACAGACCTTCGATGGGCAGAACTCACCTTCGCCTGCAAAACCGAACAGGTAGTCCACCTCGACGATCTCCTGCTGCGGCGCACCCGTTTCGGCCTGATCCTGCCGGACGGCGGCGAAAGACTACTGCCGCAGCTCCGCGAGCAATGTCAGCCTGTTCTTGGCTGGTCGGATCAGCAATGGATCGATGAGGTGAATCGTTACCGCCATCTGTACCGGGAGGCGTATAGCGCAACACCCTGGCAGGAGGCACGCCATGACCGGTAAACCCCTGATCCTGGCGATCGACAATGGCACCCAGAGTGTCCGGGCCCTGTTATTCGATGCTGAAGGCCATCTGATTGGAAAAGGCAAACAGGATATCGAACCCTATTTCTCGGCGCAGCCCGGCTGGGCGGAACAGCATCCGGGATACTTCTGGGACAACCTCGGTGTGGCCTGCCAGAAACTCTGGCAATCCACCGAGGCTGACCCTGGACAGGTTGTCGGTGTTACGGTGACCACCCAGCGTGGAACGGTGATCAATCTGGACGAACACGGGGAGCCGCTTCGCCCTGCCATTATCTGGCTCGATCAGCGTCATGCACCGGTAGACGGCCCGCTTCGCGGACCCTGGGGATGGTTGTTCAAAGTAACGCGTCTGGAAGACACCATTCGACGGTTCCGGGAAAAGACCCAGGCCAACTGGATCGCCGCCCACCAACCGGACCTCTGGGCCCGCACGGATCGGTTCCTGTTGCTTTCCGGATACCTGAACTACCGCCTGACCGGCCAGTTTCGCGATTCCGTGGCCAGCCAGGTGGGCTACCTGCCCTTCGACTACAAAAAACAGGCCTGGGCGGGACCGAGGGATTTCAAATGGCAGGCGATGCCGGTCAAGCACCACATGCTCCCCGAACTGGTCCCGCCCGGCGACGAAATCGGCACGCTGACCAGCGAGGCCATCCACCACCTTGGGCTTGTAAAGCCGCTGCCCGTGATTGCCGCCGCATCGGATAAGGCCTGTGAAATCCTGGGCTCGGGTGGCCTGAGCCCGGACATCGCCTGTATGAGCTACGGCACGACCGCCACAATCAACACGACCAGTGCGCGGTACATCGAGCCCATTCGCCTCATGCCACCCTATCCGTCAGCTCTGCCGGGCCGGTATTCCACGGAAGTTATGATTTACCGGGGGTTCTGGATGGTGAGCTGGTTCAAACGGGAATTCGGGCTGAGAGAGCGTAAGATCGCCGAGCAACGCAACATCGAACCCGAAGTCCTCTTTGATGAGCTGGTCAAATCGGTCCCACCGGGTTCCATGGGCCTGACGCTTCAGCCCTATTGGTCACCGGGCGTTCGCGAGCCAGGCCCGGAGGCCAAGGGAGCCATTATCGGTTTCGGCGACGTGCACACCCGGGCCCATATCTACCGGGCCATGCTGGAGGGCCTCGCCTATGCCCTGCGAGAGGGCAAGGAACGCATCGAAAAGCGCAGTGGCGTCCCCATCAGGACGCTGAGAGTCGCCGGCGGTGGTTCCCAGAGCGATGCCGCCATGCAGCTGACGGCTGACATCTTCGGGTTACCGGCGGAACGCCCCCATACCTATGAAACCTCGGGGCTGGGCGCCGCGATTGATGCCGCCGTCGGACTGGGCCTGCATCCCGATTTCGAAACGGCGATCTCGGCCATGACACGGGTCGGTGATCGTTTCGAACCTGATCCCGCCGCCCAGTCACTTTATGAGCGGCTTTACTCCGAGGTGTATCTGGAAATGTATCACCGGCTACGCCCGCTGTACCGGAGTATCCGGGATATTACGGGATACCCTGACTAAACAGTGCATCTCCCCTCCATACCGATGATCATCCCGTCTCTGTTATAACCAGATTAAGATGGAGCACAGATCAATCTTTCGAAAATAAAGGGATTGGCCTAGGCTTGGGAATACGTCAAAAACTCTCGGGGAGCACCATGAAACAGATCGCCAGCGCTGATGTCGGCAATCTGAACGAATTGCCCTGCCACAACTGTTTTCACCAGAAAACATGTATCGTCCCGTCCGCCCTGCGGTCGACCGAGACCATGCCACGGCTCCCGCCCTTGGCAATCCACCAGTCGGTGTACGTCAAAAAGCAGAGGATTATCGGACAGTCCTCCGATATGACAGCGTTCTACATCATCAAATCCGGTTCCGCCAAGACGGTTCAGGTGGACCCGAATGGCGAGGAACGCATCACGGCTTTTCATCTGGCCGGCGAAACAGCGGGATGGGAGGGAATTGAGCACCACCAGATGCCCTCCAGCATTGTTGCCCTGGAAAAAACCACGGTGTGCCGTATATCGATCTCTGCGATGGAACAGATCGCCCAATCAAACAGCGATATCTGCCAGAGAGTGGTTCAACAGATCAGCGAGCAACTGAATTCCCAGAACACATTATCGCGGTGGCTTGCCCAGTACACGGCGGAGCAACGTATCCTGGCACTCATTGAGAACCTCTCCGAACGGTTCACCAGAAGCCACTTGCAGGGAGACAGTTTCAGACTGCCTATGAACAGAGCGGACATCGCCAACCATTTGGGGCTAGCGGTAGAAACCGTCTCCAGAATACTCTCCCGCCTTCAACAGCAGGGTGACATTACCATCCGGGGTAAGGATATCCGGATTTTCAATCTGCACACCGCGCCAACCGCTGACCAGGATTTTGGGCTTTGTCGGGCAGAACGCGAACATCTGGATCAGGGCTTTGGGCAGTGATGGATATAGAGCAAACAGCCATCATGAACCTGTGGTTTGGCCGTTGTAGGACGCGGCCCAGGTCAACGCCTGGTCACAAGGGACAGGCTTCGAATAATAGAAGCCCTGCCCTGCGGAACACCCCATTGCCACGAGCCGGTGGACAGTAGGCAAGTCTTCAATACCTTCTGCAATCACCCGCCGCCCAAAGCTCCGGCACAAACCAATAATGGCATTCACCACACTTTCGCCGTCAGGATCTTCCAGCATGTCCGTCACAAAGGACCGGTCGATCTTGATCTCATCCACCGGAATTCGGCGGAAATAATCCAGGGACGAATAGCCTGTCCCGAAGTCATCCAGCGCAACCTGGACGCCAAGCGCCTGGCAGGCTTGCACGGTTGCGATTGCCCTTTCGGTGTCGTCCAGGGCGGTGGTTTCCAGAACTTCGAGTATTAATTTGTCGCGCAGGTTGACCGGTAGCGGCGCCAACGCCGCTTCAAGATCCGAAGCAAACGAGGGGCCCAGGAAATGCGAGGGACTCAGGTTGATACTCAGATGGTAGTCCAACCCGTTCGACTGAAACTCCAGCAATCGTTTGACCGCCTCAGAAATCACGAACAGCCCGACCTGACGGGCATATTCGGTGTATTCGATATGCCCCAGAAAATGGCCGGGGCCGATCAGCCCTTCGTCAGGATGATTCCACCGAAGCAGCGCTTCGAAGCCTTTAACCTGATCCGCCTCCAGATCCATTTTCGGCTGGTAGAACAGCTCAAGCTGGTGACGGCTGAGCGCCTGCCCGATTTGCTCCAGCACACGCACCCGCTCCTTCCGTTCCTGATGCGAGTTGAGGTCGAATAGCTTGTAGCTGTTCTTGCCGGCCTCCTTGGCCGCGTACATGGCCTGGTCTGCATGCCTGATCAAAAGATCCGACCCCGCATCATCTTGCGGATAGATCGTCACACCCATGCTTCCCGAAAGCTGCAGGACAAAGTGTCGATAACTGATCGGCTGTCGCAATACCTCAAGTAGCCTGGCATAAACCCGCTCATCGCCGACATCCCGAAGAATGGCCACAAATTCGTCGCCGCCAAGTCGCCCGACCACATCGTGGGCTCGAACTGTCGATGTCAATCGATCGGCAATCGACTTGAGCACAGCGTCTCCAACCGCATGGCCATGACTGTCGTTTACCTCCTTGAACCCATCCAGATCGATAAAGCAGACCGAGACCGTGCCTTCACGCTGCCGCGCCTCCACCAGCTCTTCCTCAAAAAGTTCGGTCAACCGACGCCGGTTCGGCAGTCCAGTGAGCGGATCGTAGTTAGCGGCCTGTTCGAGATCCTTCTGGTGTTCCAGCTTTTCCCGATAGAGCCGCCTCTGCTCGATCAGCGTGCCAACGGTTTGCAAAAACGGCGCAAGTTCTTCTGCCAACGCCGGATCGTACCCCTCTGTCCGATTGGCCAGCCCGACCAGGCCGATCATTTCACCGCCGGAATAGACCGGTATACCGATGTAGGCCGTAATCGGGGGATGGCCTGCCGGCAAACCACCACGACGCGGGTCTTCCTGCAGATTATTCGAAACCACAACCTCCCCGGACAGCATGGGCGCTCCGAGAAGGTTGTCGACTCTCTCAAACACCATGCCCCGCCGTTCGACCTGTTGATAGAGGGCCTGGGTCTCGGGGTTCCAGGCAATATTGGTAATCGCCCGAATCTTCAGAAAGGGGGTATCGTCGGAACGCTGGTGCACTTCGCCGATAAATCCGAACTGGCTCCCGGTAATGGTCAAAAGATCGTTGAGCATCAGTTCAAAGGCAGCGCGCTCGTTGTCGTTGGTCAGGAAAACATTCTGAGCCCGCTGAATGGCGCGATTCAGGTGGGATACCTCAACAAAACGGGATTCTGCCGACAGGAAGGAACGCTCGAGTTCATCTTCGATGATACTGGCCAAACTCCTGAGGACATCCAGATCCACCTCCCGGAGAACACGAGGGTGTTCATCAATGATGCACAGGCTGCCAATTTTGAAGCCGCTGGGTTCTCTGATGGGTATTCCCGCGTAAAAGCGAATATGCGGCGAACCCGTGACCAGTGGATTTTTCATGAAACGGGGATCGAGGGTTGCGTCTTCCACTATCAGGGGGCGGTCCTGCCGAATCGCAAAATCACAAAACGCAACCGATCTGGGGGTTTCTTCCAGATCGATGCCCTCACGGGCCTTGAACCATTGGCGGTCCTGGTCGACAACCGTAAACAGAGCCGTTTTTACCCCGTAATGCGCCCGAGCAATTCGAGTCAATCGATCAAAACGCTCCTCTGGCGGCGTATCAAGGATACCCAGCCGCTTTAATGCAGCCAGCCGACGTTTTTCGATATGGCTTTGTACCATGGTAAAAAGCACTCTCCCGAGGCCACCCCACGATCTCCAGGGGGTGGTGTTGGTTTTTACGGAACACCGGCGTAGTTATGGTTATACGCGTCATTTCCGGAAAACGTAAAGGAGAATCGTTTAATTAATGTAACGCCATCAGCCGCCTACTGTATCGAGACACTTTGCGTCAGAATGTTAGTCTCGGCCTCTGGATAGTACGAACGGTAAATTAATGAACGAAACTCACAGTACCAGCGATGGCACGCCTGGCCGCACCTTGGTCGCTTTCGACGGTCAGCGGAACGAGCTCTACTGGCAGCCACTTGGTGACCAGGTGATGGGCGGACAGTCAGAGGGCAACCTCGTCAGCTCGGCGGATGGAGTCGGCCTCTTTCAAGGCATAGTGAGACTGGATAACGGCGGCGGTTTTGCCTCTGTCAAAGCTGACTTTCCGGAACCCGTCGACGCCACCCGATGGACAGGCATTGAATTGCTAGCAAAGGGCGATGGCAAAACCTACAAGATCGGCCTTCGCAACAGCACCGACCGAGGCAGCATTGTTTACCAACATTCGTTCACACCGGATACGGAAGACTGGAGCCGCATCCGGCTACCGTTTAGTGAATTCATACCAACCTGGAGAGGCAAGACATTGACCGATGTGGAACCACTGGATCTTGCGCACCTGGCTTCAGTCAGCCTTTTCGTATCCGGGCGACAGATTGGTGAGTTTCGGCTGAGAATGCAGGATTGGAGATTGATGCAATGACCAGGCTGGCCCTGATAACTGGTGCCAGTGCCGGAATTGGCCTTGAGACGTGCGCCCTCTTTGCCGAAAAAGGCTACAGGGTGATCGCCCTGTCACGACAGCCGAGTGGCGTTGAATCGGCAGATCTCGAGCTGGCCCTGGACCTTGAGTCCTTTGATGAGATCGAAGGCCTTGCCGGTAAGATGGAAACAGAAATTGCAGCAGCCGAGCGAGTTATTCTGGTCAACAATTCCGGGTACGGGCAATTCGGCGCGCTTCGCGATCTGTCCGAATCCATGTGGCAAAAGCAATTCAGCACCCACGTATTCGGCCCCATCAAGCTGGCTGCCGTCTGCCTCAGACTCTGCGAACAACAAGGCGTACCCTTGCGGGTCATCGCCGTAAGCTCCGTGCTCTCCATCGCGCCCCAGCAAATGAAAGGCGCCTACTGTGCCGCCAAATCCGCGATGAACGCGGCTCACGAGAGCTTCTGGTTTGATGAACAGGGCAGTAAAAGCCTGGAAAGTGTCTCGCTGGTGCTTCCGGGGCCCGTGAAGACCCGGTTCAGAGAGCATGCCCTGGCCGCTTTACAGCCTGTGATCGGCCGCGCGGGGACAGCGCACCAGGAAAAGTACGAAGCACTGGCATCAGCACTCGCGCCTGGCGCCAGAATAAAGCCGTTTACGGCGAGTGCGTCGGACGTTGCCAAAAAGATTGTCAGGGCTGCAGAAGCGGCACGTCCCAAGCCGCGATATCTGGTTACGCCACAGACCTACGCTGCCGAATTCATCACCCGGTTTCTTCCCCGGTCGATCCAGAGGATCATCTTGCGCTAGAGCGGGCCTTTTTCACCCGCCGGGCCCGGCTCAGTTCATCCTTCACGTATGCCCCGACGGCCTTGAGGATACCCAGGTCCGGATCGGCCTCTTCCCCATCTGCCAGCCGGAAAATCTGCTGGTAGTACCACGCCTGGCCGCCCAGCACGTTAATGACTTTAATCGGCATCAGAGGACTCGCCGGCGAGAAAAACCCTCGTTGGGCAAGCTTGATGTGGTCTTCATGGCAAACCGTCTTATCAATGCGCCCTTCAAGCAGATCCCTGGGCGTATCGGGATCGGTGCAGAGCGGCCGGCCAAGGCCAACCACGTCGGTTTCGCCATTGGCGACGGCCTCTTCCATGAACGCGCGCGTCCGGAATCCACCGGTGACCATCAGCGGGCAATCGCACACTTCACGAATCGTCTGGGCGTAATCCAGAAAATAAGCCTCCCGCTTGCGAGTGCTTTCCCGCATGGCCGGCCCGTCGGTTGCCGTGTCGGCATCACCACTGTACCCAAGCAGCCGCGGCTGTTCGTAGGTGCCGCCGGACACCTCCAGCAGATCAATTCCCTCCTCATTGAGCCAGCGCACCACGCTCACAGACTCATCGAGCGTAAAGCCTCCCTTGCGGAAGTCATCAGAATTCAGCTTTACCGCCACCGGAAACTCCGGCCCCACAGCGGCGCGAGTCGCCCGCACCACCTCAAGCAAGAAACGGGCGCGATTTTCCAGCGACCCACCCCAGCGATCGGTGCGCTGGTTGGTGACCGGCGACAGAAAAGAAGACAACAGATACCCATGGGCCCCGTGCACCTGAACGCCGGTAAAGCCCGCCTCCTTGGCGATCCGGGCCACGTTGGCAAAGCGCTGGATAAAGTCGAGGATCTCCGGCTCCGTGAGTGCCCGTGGGCGGGCATAGTTGCCCATCAGCGATAGCTGGACTTCCGAAGGCCCCATTGGGCGCGTGGTCACGTAACGCGGCGACTGGCGACCGGCATGGGAAATCTGCATCCACAAATGGTTGCCATTGCGGGTTCCCGCCTTGGCCCAGGCGCGCAACTGCGCCATACCCTCCGGCTCGCCTTCAGCCGGCGCCGGATCAATCGCCACGTTACCCGGCCGCTCCAGCACCCGGTGATCAATCATCACGTTGCCGGTAATCAACAGTCCCGCTCCGCCATCGGACCAGCGACCATAAAGGGTTTCATGGCGGTGGGTGGCGTGTAGCCGGTCGTCTGCCAGCCCTTCGGTCATGGCAGCCTTGGCAAGTCGGTTCGGCAGGACGGCTCCGCAGGGGAGCGTCAGGGGTTGGGCAAGCGGTGATTCTGGCATGGAGAATTCCTGGGGTTTAATCCAAAGGTTTCAGTTCAGTTTTAACTTCACGCCCAATATCTCCCATCTAATCTACACACCCAACCATTCTGCCAGCTGAAGATTAGTTTTAAGCCTCAATCGCTGCTGAAGCATCCCCTCAAACACACCTTCAAGGGTTCGCTCCTGCCCCAGCAATGGCAGCGAGGCCTCAGCCTCTGAGAAGAACTGTTCCTCACGAGACGAGCCCACGATGGCCTGCTCCCACCAGTTCACTACTCGAGGGTGCGCCTCTTTGAGCAGCAAGTCCCCGGGCAGCTTTTCAGACTTGGAAGCATTCGCCGTGTGAGTCGATGGCATCAGATTCCAGAGATCGTTGTTGTTCCATCGCGACCACGGAAAACAGTGGTCAACGTCAAACCGCGTGGCTTTGAGATTTTTGGCTGTCCACACACACTCCACCCTGCCAGTCTCAAGCTGCTGGTTGATCATTTGACGCACAGCTGACGTGTCGCGCCGACCTTCAACCCACTGCAATCCACGATGATATTCATCCATGGAATAACGGAGATCCCAGCTACCCATCAACTCAATCCATTCACTAACAATCGCAGGCTCAATCCAGCACGCATAGCGACTGAATGCATCCCAGAGAAATGAAGGAACACGGAAGGTACCGAACCGGGAAAGCGTTGCTTTGTCCAAACGCACGGGTGCTTTCTTGATGGTCATCCTGGCCGAACCGCCCTCAAAAACGGTACGGTTAGAGCCTGGCCAAGTCGTATAGTTCGCGGGATTATCGAGAATGTTACGGCAAGCCGCCTTGATCGCGCGAAGAACCACCGGAGCAACATCAGCTGACAGCGACATACCCACTCTGAAATCCAGAGGCGTGAAACTCTGCAGCTTGAAAAAATCCGCCGTTGCGAAGCTATAGCCACGGCTACCTGGCGCTTGCCTCAATTGATGCCGCAGAACCAGAGGGTGATAAAGCATAATCCAGAACAGCCCGACCGCCCCAAGCGGAATATCCACCCAGTCATCGGTACGTTTAAGCGCCAGGCCAGGCGCACCGTCAGCAATCCGGACAAGGGTTCGCAGCAAACCCAACTTGTAAGTCGAGGACTTATTATCATTAACTATGATGTGGCGGACTGTCGGAAGTGCGCCTGTGCCATCGTCCGCCAAGCGAAAAGCCAGAGTCTCCCAGGATACTTCGTCCCTCTGGAGCTCATCCTTCTTGCGCCCGACCGGCAACGGCAGCGGTATCAGTGCCCGGCGCTTGGCGAAACTCTCCAGCTCTTCCCTGCTGACATCGTAGAAAACGCGCTCGCCGTCACCAGGCCCATGCCGAAGCGTAATCACCAGCATTCCACCGGGTGCCAAAAGCTCAGTCAGGATTCGAAAAGCACGTTCACGATCGGATGGCGGGATATGCATCCAGACAGCGGATACAAGAATAAGATCGAAGCGATAGCTCAGCTTCCGGATCTTACTGAGATCAGGTAATTGATCGTCTACCCAGTGAATGCTCTGACTGCGAGTAGCGCCCTGCCCCAACTCCCGCAAGCGAGCTGCCGGTTCTACTGCGACAACGTCCCAGCCCCTTGCTGCAAGGGCGCCGGCATCGCGACCGCTACCTGCGCCGACATCCAGAGCCAAGCCTGCCTTTTGGTCAAACTGAGACAACCAGTCGCTATGGACCTGTTCAAAGCTCAAGGATTGGTATTGAGCGAAGAAGGTTTTTGCATTGCGGCTGTATGGGGCGACTGTCATATGCGGCCCCTCACTCCCTGCTTCATTAGATACTCTTTAGCTAATCACTAATCGGTTGAGTTCTGTCATCAGGAATGAAGAGAGAACTTTCCCCACCTTCCAACCATTTCGATATGGTCTCTATCACTCTATTTAAGTGCTCTTCGTTTGCACCTTTGAGTTCACACTCCCAAAGCAGACATACACGCCACCCCATCCTCTTCAGTTCAGACAATTTTTGCTGATCCCGGCGAATATTTCCCTCGATTTTGTTCCTCCAGAACTCAGGCCTTGTCTTCGGCCATTTGAACAATCGACATTGATGGCCATGCCAAAAACATCCGTTGATCAAAATCACCGCTAGATGTTTGGGTAATACTATATCTGGCGAGCCGGGTAGATCCTTCCGGTGTAGCCTGAATCGATACCCGCGAGCGTGCAGCCTCTGTCTGATAACTATCTCTGGCTTGGTATTCTTTCCCTTGATGCCAGACATCATTCTTGAACGTGTTTTCGAATCGACTGTATCGGTCATACTGCAATTGAGACCTGGAAAAATAAGTGTTACCTGGTATGCTAGCTGCCAACAAGATTTTGGCGAAGCATCAATGACTGACACTATCAGAATAATCGACCTTTTTGCGGGCCCGGGAGGCCTCGGAGAAGGGTTTTCGGCCTACCAATCCGAAACTGGCTCCTTCCCCTTCAAAATCGTCGCCTCTGTTGAAAAAGAAGAGAGTGCGCACAAGACGCTAACACTCAGGGCCTTCTATCGTCAGTTTCGCGGCCGAAAGGTTCCAGATGCTTATTACGAATACCTGAGGACCAATGAAAAGGTCAGTGCTGAAGAGTTCTTCTCCGAGGAATACCCGGAGGAATGGGCAGCGGCAAAACAAGAGACGTTGGGTGGTCCCAAAGCTCTGGGTAGCAAAGATCACAAACAGATATTCTCTGAAATTGAGCGCGCCATCGAAGGACATGACGGGCCTAAAGTTGTTATTGGAGGCCCACCATGCCAAGCCTACTCCCTAGTTGGTCGTGCCCGAAACAAAGGGATCAAGGGCTACATCCCAGAAAAGGACGATCGTCATTTCCTGTACGAGGAATACCTAAAGGTTCTGGACTTGGTGCAGCCCGACATTTTCGTCATGGAGAATGTGAAAGGACTGCTTACTGCCAAGGTGAATGGTGAGTCAATCTTCGACAAAATCCGAAAAGACCTATTGTGTCCTGCCCGCGCCGTTAAAAGCGATCGAGAGGAAATAGAATACGAACTACTCCCGCTGGCCTCTCCTCTCGAAGACCTGGGGGGACTGGGACATTTCCAAAATAAGGATTTTGTCATTCGTGCGGAAGATTTTGGGATTCCTCAAGCTCGTCACAGGGTGATTCTGCTGGGTGTTCGCAAGAATCTAAGAAAGAGCAATATTCAAGGAGAGTTACTGGCTAATTGGAGAAATGATACACACATCACCCCAAGTCAAGTTCTAGCCGACCTCCCAAGGCTTCGAAGCGGCTTAACAAGATGTAAGCCAAACGATTTCAACTCCTGGCGTGATAATCTATATAACGGGCTGTCAAAGGTATATGGCGCCTTATCGTTTTCTCAAGCAGCCCAAGATCTTGCCCAACGAGCCTATGAATCTGCCTCCAGAGACCCTGGGCAAGGCGGACGATTTGTACCGCTCTCCAGCGGTCTTGCGTCACAAATGCCTCGCTGGTTAAAAGACTGGTACAAAGATGATGCAATTAACGGCGTTATAAACCACGAGGCAAGGAACCATATGCCCGAAGATCTGCATCGATATCTGTATGCAAGTTGCTATGCTGCAGCCAAAGATGGCACCTCACCACGCTCTCGTGATTACCCTGAAAATTTGGCACCCAAACACAAGAACTGGACTACCGGAAACTTTACCGACCGCTTCAAGGTACAGGCAGAGAACCGAGTCGCCAGCACGGTAACCAGCCACATCTCAAAGGATGGTCATTACTTCATTCATTATGATCCGAGTCAGTGCAGAAGTTTAACTGTAAGAGAGGCGGCCAGAATTCAGACTTTTCCTGACAACTATTTCTTTGAAGGCAACAGGACTGAGCAATACGTTCAGGTTGGCAATGCGGTACCCCCGCTGCTCGCGAATCATATTGCCAAAGTTGTTTTCTCTCTGCTGAATCAGAAAAAAATGAAGAATACCTGAGCTCCGAATTAAAACCCCTTTCAATTGGGAGCTCAGCTAGCTCATATCACCTCTTAACCAGAGAAACCTTCGTCTTTTAATTTATGTAGCGCAGCAAGCGCCACCGCACATTGACGCTCAGACGGCATCTTTCTGGGAATTGCGGAGCAGGTTTCCAATACCCCGAGCTCTTTAGGGCTCAAGAGCGCTCGCTCACGAGCCCAATCCCGTGCAGCTTTCCAAAACTGACTACCCAGCGTGTGAACTTCAATCTCCGCGTTCACACTATGATCCAATGCAGCCTCAGATTTTGCTTCTCTTGCCCTGCTTTTGGCAGATTCTAAGGAAATGGTCACCCGATCAGTTTTTCCCGGATAAACAACATCTTTTTCAGAGAGCCATTTCCAGCATATCTCTTTCTTAGCCCATTCACTGGCATTTCGAACTCCCGCAGGTGGGCTATTAATAACAAGTTGGGCAACCTCTCCGGCTGCCAAAAGCATCGATTTCAGTTCGGGAGCGATAGATTGATTCCTCCACACTAGGTCAAGATCAATAACTTTCCCTTTTTGCGAGGCATCGTAAACGACTTTTGCAATACCATATGTCACGATATTCGCCCTATACCCTCCCTCATACCATTCAGCACCGGAAACTAATCTCTCCATCGTTCTAAAAACAATGTTCTTTGCGACCAGTCGCTTGTACCAGAGTTCATCGAATATAGAGCCATCCTTGCCCCATTGCCTTCCAATATTCTTCGCAAACTCGGCGAAATTCTTCTGCGCTCCTCGACTTACAATATGAGGAAGGCATTCGAAGGTGTTTTCATATTTTGCTAGATCCGTTTTGGTGAAGAATTGCCCTCGAGGGTATTCAGCATCAAATTTTTTCCTCTCGGCTGGCGTCCGTCTTCCTCTCTCATCTGCGAACTGACCACGGGCACGTTCGTAAAACCACTTCGTCTCACGGTAGCCATCCTCTCCCGCTGGTGCCAGTAACCGTCTGGAGTACTCTTCTATACGAATATGGAATGGGTGGTTCGCAAAGAAATCTGCAGCATTAACTTTATTCTGGCTATTTGCGTACTCTGAAATTCGAGGTACAACCTCCTCTGATTGACTACGGGGTACAATAGTCAACTTCATTTGTACATGAATTTGATCTAACTGTTCTTCAAACAACTTTTTTGCCGCATGTAAAGATGCGGTGGTCTGACCGCCATTCACGATTTGTAGATTATCTGCACGCACTAGCTCCAAACCAGATTCTACCTGCTTTATTGCAATTCCATCTGCTGTTGCACTCAAACCGTTGTTATATGAAAAAAACATATGCGGTTCATCGCGAATCGTATTTCTGATGCCTTGGTTTACCTTTCCCCTGGCCTGCAGAAAACTCCGGACATTTGCTTCTAAGAGCCTGGGTCCCCATTTCTCATAAATCCCGGCAAGCTGCTTTCCAGGAATGACAGCTAAGTAGCTCTCAAGAGCTCCATCTCCTGCGGACGCTTTCAAGAGAGGTATTCCTCCCCCAAAGTCCTGCTCAAAATCGATCTGAAGATTAGCTCGCGCCTGCCCCTGATCCATAAATTGTTTGAGCCGCTTAAGATCCCAAACACTTAACGTGATTGGCTTGCCATCAATTGGGTCAAGAGGCTCCGCATCAGACCTAGCACTGAAGTTGCCATTCGTCGCAACTACCAGCTTGACCTTCTCAATCATGTTCCAACGAGTCGAAATAAGGTCAGCCAATCCAAAACCAGGACTTGTCTCTTCCAGCTGGCTTTTGAAGTCTGGCTTCATACTGGATACAAGAAACCGGAAAAGTCGATTCTGCAATCGCTCCACATGCGGTCTGTTCAACACCCGAATCTCTTCACTCAGACCAAAATCACAGATGATTAAGGTTAAGACGCCAGAATTATCACTAGGATCTCCACCGTAGCCATCTACCTGCATCTGATGAACTGAATATTTACCCTCATAATATGCTCGATCTGCCTCATCGACTTCACCCGCTTCAGATAGCAAATCAGCTACTTTCTCAAAAAAGGCTTCTGCCGTTACTAATCCCATTGCATCCGCATCACCTTGAATATCAGCAATGAGTTGATGGTGAAATTCGAGTAGTTCAGTCATTACGAGGACCATCCTTGATTACTTTGATTAAGTCGACGTTGGTTTCGAAACTCGAGCAAGCCTCAAGAGATAATGAATACCTTACCATCCCGACACCAACAGGAAGTGGCACAGCAACCCGCGGGAACCCCTCGACAACCTCAAAGGTTTGGGACTCTCCGAGATGCCAACGTCTCTCCGAATAATCATTTTCCGGATCGTATCCAGTTGTGAAGATCGCATCTTCCCACTGGTCGAACACACTTATCGAATCTTCAAAATGTGTAGCAGTAAGTTTTACATGATCATGCAAAGTCAGCCCGTCCGGCGAAATTGCAGACGAAATATTAAATACTTTAAGAAACAGTCTGCAGCCTTCTACATCGGCTAGTTGCTCTTCGGATGAGATCGAAACATATGGTTTTGCCGCAACCCTACGTGCCTTAATTTCGATGCAACATCCAATAAATTCAAAGTCCTTCGACGATTTTGATGGGCCTTTCCACGCCTCTATTGCAGAATCAGCACCTAGTCCGACCGCCAACTCTCTAAGAAAAGCTAGTTCTCCCACCAAACCCCGCTGCTCTTCGACGGAAAGGCCTCTTTTACTCCCCCCCCTCAACAAATAGTGCCAACGCTGGGTCCGCTGAACCGATCGAACCAAGGCGTCATCAACATTAGTTGCAGCCTCACCAGCAGCGACCACATCTCTACATAGCGTTTCAAAAATTTCGATCTGACTACGCTCATTCAAAGCAATTACAAACGCCGGCGAAGAACCAGCGTTTCTAAAAGATAGCGTCAGATTTTTTAGTTTTGGTAGCTTTGGAGGCGATAGTGGCAACTGTGGAAGTCTTAGCATCAATCCTGGTGTTCGCTTCTCAAGAACAACCCAAAAGAAGTCAAAGCGGCCAGCCATATTTACCCGTCGCGCTTCATCATTGGCCAGCTTGTTCCAAGGATCAGTTTGCGCTGTCATCATCAGCCTCCTGATCCTCATCCTCATCCTCATCCTCATCGCCAAAGAGTTCTTTATATCTCACGGCATTTACTACATATTCTACGGTCTCCTCTGCTCGAGAAGATCTAGGCAGACTTATTCCCCATCCGATTACAGGTTCGCTTGGTATAAAATCCTGCTGACGTTCGTTTTTTTGCTGCTCCCGTATTTTTGGGCTAACAAGATGGAGTATGAAAAGCCCCCTTTTCCTGACCTCTCGGTAGATCTTGTCGGCAAAGTTCACCTTCCCTTTCCCAGGCTTAGCTCCATTTTTATTCAAGTAACTAGATTCCGCCTCAATGATCTCAGATTTGCTAAGGCCAGCCTTTTCTATTCCTCTTGACGCAAGGCGCATGCCTTTACCGCTAAAGGCCATATAGTGCAGCTTTGGCTCTCCAAAGCTTACTGTTCGTTCTGCCGGTATTATTGGCAAACCTAAACAGTTATCTTCTTCGCCACTTTGTTTGCTCGTCACCAATACATCCCAAAAAGCTAACTCACCTTGTGATCGCGCATTGATGTACTCACGAACTGGGGGGGTATCTGTCGTTACACTTTGGTCCGCATTTCGCCAGCCTGCTAAAAATTGATCAATCTCATTAACAGGAACATCACTGAACAAATACCCCCAATTGTTTTTCTGGTAACCTTTTCCAAGTTCCAACAAACTATCAACAAAAATCTTGGCATTTCTCTTATTTGCATCTATGTCTTTTTTATGAGTACTAACTTTAGCCGTCTCAATAAACTGATTTGATAAACCAACTTTTGTTATTACCTTGGCGCTAGCGCCCATCTTATTTCTTGCAGTAACCAATAGAGATGCGGGATGGCTCCTGACCGCTAGACCAAACATTCTCGGCGTTGCCTTCGCCTGTTCCATAATTTTGAGCTCATCGTGCAGCTCATCTGCCGCTTCAGCAATAAATGCATACCAATCTATTGCTTCCTCCGGCATCCATATCCTGCATAAATCTTCATAACCGTCTCTGTATCCGAACCATCGACCCATCTGCATTAAGGTGTCATACATCATGGTGTTTCGAAGGAACCAGGTTACAGTAAGACCCTCAAGTGTTAGCCCCCGGGATAATGAAAACCCCCCTACCGCGATGACTGTTTGGCCTCTTTCACCGCTGTAAGAATAATCAAGATCATTGGCTCTACTATTGACTTCAACGACCTTCGCTGCCGCGATTGCTTCGAACAGCGCCGCTTGCACGTCTGGCCATTCAAATTCTGTTTCTGAGTACTCCCTTTGCCAAACCTTTTTGAGCTCTGAAAGCTCGGGGTCGGACAAGCCAGAAATACCAAGAGAGGCATTAATCCTCACCGAATCTTTGATGCGATCTAAAGCTTCATGTATTCGGTTTCTTAGCTTGCTTTGTACAGCAGTAAAGCGGCTTGCATTCACTAGCATAGAGCAATGTGCCGACTCGTTCCCTCTCAAATTCCTTATTGTCCGGGATAGCAAAAAGGTTCTCAAAGCTGTCAAAAGAGACCTTGGAAGACTGTCTAGAGCATGATCGATTTTATGTTTAATTGGCAAGATGTCTTCATTATCGCTTATATATCTCAGCCATTTCGGCTCACCATCATCAGGTAAACCATCGATAAATATTTTCGAAGGACCAAAATAATTTGTGGGAGCATCCAAACCGATAATAAAGTCTCTCGGGAAAAGATCCTCATTAAACATCTTGTCATCTTCATCGGGATCTATAAATATATTAGCAAACGGAGTGGCAGTGTATCCCACGTAACAACTCCGATGAAACATGCTCAAAAGATCTCGAATTTGACCATTGATTTTTGTTATTAGCTTTTTACTGTATGCCGTATTTATAGATGCATTATCAGCTTCATCATCAATAAGTAGCATGGGCTGATCAATCATTTCTCGATCACCCCTCGCGCTATTGTCTCTCAGCCAATCTAAAAGGTTTTCCAGTGTTCGGTGATTTTTCTTGATAACCAACACTACAGGAACTTGGTAGGAGCCGATCTCACTTGTATTCGTCGATGCAGTCTCTTTGTTAAAGTCTTTAATCGTATTTGTTAGGCTTACCGGCGTTCTACTGAAATCAAAGTGCCCCACACCAATTTTATGCCTAGCGCCCCCATTTCCTCGTTCTTGGCTGCGCCCTGTGTCGCGGCCAATGAAGCCCTCATCTATTCTCGCCTGGGTTTGATTTCTAAGATTGTTGTGAATTCCCGCAATCACAATAATCAGTCGATATCCCGCATCTGCGGCCTTGCAAATCAACCCAGTGTAGTTTGCCGTTTTTCCACTTTGAACATGTCCAACAACCATGCCCCTACGATCCCAAGGCACCTGCTTTTCGGGATTACCTAACCGACCCAGGATTTTATCGGTAACTTTATCCGTAGCAGTAACGACATCTCTGGGTAGACCATTTTGCAGCAGAAGCTTCTGATATCTTTGCCAATAGAACGGTTCGATCTTGACCTTTGCATCGTCTAGCCAAGGCTCAAATTCGTCTCCATCAACAACGGCTCCCAAACCTGCTTTAATACCCTGCTTCGTTTCTATCTCACGAGCGACTTGCTCCAACGTGTCGGAGTTTAAGCCCGGAGCAACAGCCTTAGCGAGAGCACCAATCAGATCTCGTAGTTCCTCTTCCGTTTTTCGCGGTTGATTGAATAAAGCAGACTCGACAACGTTAACTAGTTGAATATAACTACTGACCGTCATGCTAAACCCTTGTATCAGGAAGATCCGGTTGACCTAGGTAATCTTCGATCAACTTTTTAACCAAATACCAGTTGTCACGTAAAACTGGATGGCTCTGCATTACACCGGGCATAGCGTCAGGCGGGATACCTGAGCCGGCCAATGCCTCCAGCATGGAAGTCACCAATTGTCGAAGATCTGATTCGTCAGCGTGGTCTGCAATCACCGACTCAGCATTGCCGACCAACTCGGCATGCAAAGTCTCAATCGGCAACCCTGATCCAACAATTCTCATACAACGATAGAATCCTTCTCTCAGGTGGTCTGGTAGCTGAGTTGCATATGCTTCAAAAACCGGATGGTCGATGTTTGGACGGAAAAAAACTTGCCCATCTTTCTGAAGCCGGTTCCAAATAGGCTGCTTGGTCTCGTCTACCAGCTGTTGGCCTCGCCGTCGATATGTGCGCTTTGAAGTACCAACAAAATGTTCAACTACTTTTTTCAGACGCTCGCGTACTTGGGGGGGTAACTGGGCCGATGCCTTTTTGACATCAATTTTCCAATCAGAATCCATGGTATTGGGGATATCAACAGCAATCCGGCACAACTTTGTCAGCTCAGTCTGTCGGGCTAGTCCAAGCCAACCTCCGGATATGATGAGCCGATTCTCCCGATAAATATACAGACCTTGGGACTTCAAATGGCCCTCGGGACCTCCCGTTTCGTCCCATTCTTCGCGAGTCATCTTTTTATGGTGTGGCAAGGTATAGCAACGAATTCGCACCTTGCCCTTGCTCAACATCAAGACTTCTTCCGGTAGTTTTTGAGTCGAATGATGTGTAGAAGCCATTGGGTCTATTGGTTTAAGCTCTCTACCATTCAATGAAATGCGTATCTTTGGCTTTTTTCCTTCGAGAAATCGATGAAACACCAATCTCAAATGGCGTTCTGCCAATCGTAGCGCCTCATTCAGGTGTCCAACGCGCTTTGCACGATCGTCTCCATACCCTCCAACCAGACGATCTAGCTTCTCCCACACAACGACTGTCCCATCACCAGACAACAATTCAAGCCCGGGGACAGCCGAATGATCATCCAGCAATTCGAGAGACCAGTCATTGCGCCTAGAAACCCGATCCAGATCCCAGCGCGCACAGGAAGTCCTAGAATCCTTAACAGATATTACTGTGAGTGATCGACACTGGGAGAAGCTGGCGCTTTTCAGACCAAGACCAAAGCGCCCAAGGTCTTCCGAAGATCTTTTGTCTGAAGGGTTTTTTGACCCAAGACGCATAGCTTCGACAAGCTCGGTCTCAGACATACCTGAACCATCATCTGCGATGATAATCGATGGTTCGTCCGCGGTAGTATTTGCAATTAGCTCGACAGAAGTCGAGCCTGCAGAAATTGAATTGTCGATAACATCTGCCAACGCTGTCTCAAGGCTATAACCGAAGTCCCTGTGTCCCTCAATAAGTGAAGCGGCGTACGGAGTTGCATCGACTTCTCGTATGGGCAAGGCCTGCTCTACTTCTCGATCCATATCACTACCTACAACCTATCCATGACTCACTGCGTTTTATCGAGCGGCTCTCCCTACGTGATCAGACCCCATTCAAGCTCTGGCCGCCAACAAAAGATTAGCCTGCGTCGTACTTTTTATTACCTCAATACTGCAAGAGAAAGATACAGTTTCCAAGGTCTTTAACTAATTCGAGCACAGGTTTCACTAATTGACGTCGAAAGGGTTATACCGTGCGCACCTGGATCCACGATGCTCGATTGCCAGCTCTCGAAGAACAATAAGGACAAAATGGTTCCTATGATGCTCTATTCCGTCAAACCAGAGCCCTCATCCGGAATATTTCTATCCTCAGGAACTTGCGGAAGGAGTTCCAGGTAAAGCTCTTCCATGCGGACTTGATCCGTTGATTCCACAAACGCATCGGCGTTCTTGTTGTAATAGGCCAGCGTATACCGCATTCAATGCTTCCTATGCGGGTAATTAACCTGAAGTCCATTTAAACCAGGCTACCAAGCGGACAAGTCGCGGCCAACAAACTTTTGGGTGCTATCCACACCAATCAAGATACAGGGATTAAGCCCCCTGCTCCTTCGATGCCTGAATATCCAAAGGCGGCACCCCGAGGTCCTGCCACTTCTCCGGATGGCAGGTAAACAGCAGTATCTGATGCCGGCTGGCCGCATCAAACAGGATGCGCTTCATGTCTTCCAGGCGGTCGCTGTCACTGTGCACCAGGGTGTCGTCCAGGATGACCAGCGTTGGCCTGCCGGCTTCCCGCAGCAGATCGGCATAGGCCAGGCGGCTGATCAGGCCCATCTGTTCCCGCGCACCAAAACTCAGTTCAGTGATTTGCCCCAGTTCTGTGCCGCGGCTGAATTTGCCAGGCCGTAGCTGTTCGTCCACTTCCAGGGAGGCTTCGGGGAACAGCACCGACAGGTAGTGGTTGAGGTGCTTTTGCAGCGGTGCCTGCAGGCGGCGTGTGAGGGCCTGGCGTTTTTCCGTGAGCAGGGTTAGCAGCAGATCCAGCGCTTGGGCACGGCGGTGCAATTCCTGATAGCGGCGATTGCATTGGTCGAGCTCCGCCTCTTTTTCGTTGAGCTGTTCTTCCAGCCCTTCTGCACCCCAGGCTTCCAGCCTGACTTTGATATCGCGGAGTTCACGGCCGCGATTCTCCTGGGCCTGGCGCAGGTGATTGACCGCATTCTGGTAGCGTTCGATGTCCTGCTTGAGAAAATCCGGGCGGGCTTCGCGGATTTCCCGTTCGCGGCGTTCGAGGCTGGCTTGCAGTTCGGCCTGTTGTTTTTCGAGGTTCGCGAGGTCGGTGTTTATCTGCTGAAGTTGCTGCTGCCGTTCCGGGCTCTGTTCTTCATCCGCCAGCCGCTGCCATTCGGTTTTGGCATTGTCCCGGGCCTGTTTCAGAGTCGACAGCGTTGACTGATGTTCACGCTCATCGGATTCGGCCTTATCCAGTTCGTTGCCCGCCTGAACAAAAGCGGCTTCTGCCTCCTCCAGGGCGGGTACGTTCTCTTTCTGTTCCGGTTCGGGCGTGGCCTGCAATTGGCTTCTGGCTTTCTCCAGTCCGCTTTCCGCCTCGCTTTGTTCGGAGACAAGCTGCTCAATGCCGGCCGGTGCCACAGATTTCAGCAAATCTTCCGCGTGTTTCTGGGCTCTTCCGGCACTTTCAAACGCTGAAAGCCGGTCTTCGGCCTGTTCCACGGATGTCACGCTGAGGGTCTTCAGCTGTTCAGCAAAGCTGTCCTCAAGGGTTTTGAGCTTCCGGCGGGTGCTTGCCAGCTCCTCGCCGCCGGGGGTTATACCCAGGGTACCCACGCCGGGGATAACCAGTGTGGATTCTTCCAGAAGCTGCTGTTCGCCTTGCCCGGTGAGTGGCTCGTTGTTCAGCGTTAACGACGCGCTGGCTTCCAGCTGCCAATTCAACCGGGTCGCGATGGTCCGTGAACGGATGGTTTCTTCGTTCAGCTGGTTCGCGGTCGCTTTCAGCTTTTTGACGGCACCGGAATCAATCCGGTTGTCTCTGGCCTGCTGCCTGGCCTGCTCCAGCTGCTGGTGGTAGTCCTTTGCTTTGGCGAGGTTCTGGGTCAGCAATTGTTTCTGTTGCTCGAGCCGTCGGGCATCCTGCTCCAGCCGTTCCCGGGTTTGCAGCAAGCCGGCGAGCTTGCGTTGCTTTTCGGCTTGCTCGTAGGCGGTTCTGGCTTCTTGCAAACGGCCTGCAATCATCGGCGTTTGCGCTTGTGCGGTGGCAAGATCTCGCTCCGCACGGTCCAGTTCGCCTTTTCGACCCTCAAGCTGGCGACTCAGGCCTTCCAGGTGTTCCTTGTTCTGTTGCAGCAACCGGTGGTTCTGCTGCAGCTGGGCGAACGTGGCCTTTTCCTGGGCTTGCTGTTGTTCCAGGCGTTCTACCTGCTGATACCGGGTGCGTGCTTGCTCCAGCTGTCGCTGGGCCTCTTCCCAGGGGCGCTCGGCCTCGGCCTGATCATAGTCCTGGGCGAGTTTGCCAAGCCGGTCGACCTGTTCCTGGTATTTATGCACCCGCTCCTTCAGCTCTTGGATTTCGGCCTCGTACTGGGCGCGGTCTTTCTCCAGTTTCAGGTAGTCTCCCCGGGGCTTGCCGGTGCCGGTCAGCAGGGTGTCGCGCTGGCTGCGAACGGTCTCGATCAGGTCATCGCCGCCGGAACTGGCCACCTCGCCTACCATGGAATTCAGGGCGGACTTCAGATGGTCGCCGGCGTGCTCTATGGCCTGTTCGATGTCCTGGCCGGTGCCCTGCTCGACCCACAACAGTCCCGGTATACCCCAGTGTTCGGCTTTGCTGGCGCCGCGTTTCGGGTACTGGTAGCCCAGCAATTCGGCCAGTTTTTCTTCCGCGTCGTCTTCGCTGTAGGTCTCGGTGCCGACGGTCAGGTCACAGCGTTTGCGCTGCAGGAAGCTCTTGGTGAGATGCCAGTTCCGGTTCTCGTGCTCGAAATCCAGTTCAACGGTGGGCGCCGCGGCGGAATCGCCCCAGGGCCGAAGGTCGTCAACGGCGGTTGAGCGATAGCGCTCGAAAAACGCCGCCCGGATGGCACGTACCAGGGTGCTCTTGCCGGACTCGTTGGGGCCATGAATCAGGTTCAGGCCGGGTTGCAGGTGGTCCAGAACAAAGGGTTTGCGGAACTGGCGTAGCTGCTCAATGCGCATGCGCTGCAGTTTCATTGGCTGGCCTCCTGTTCCCGCTCTCTGAGCAAGCCAGCCAGAATCGCCAGCGCATCCCGGGCGGCGTCATCCTGCGCGCCCTCTTGTTGGCGCTCGCGCAGGCTCTCGACGACTTCGCCCACGTACCCGTCCGCTTTCAGGGCTGCGATATCCTCGTCGGTCGGCGCAAGCTGAAGCCCGCTGCGTTCGCATCGAAGGCTACGGAATCGGGCTTCAGCCACGGAGAGCGCTTTCAGCAGTGTTTCTTCCCCGGCGAGGGTTATCGAACCCTCGAGCCGCAGGTCTACAACGGCGAATTCGGGCAAGGCGTTCAACCGCTCCAGCAGTTGGTCAAGATCGGATTGCACAGCCAGGGTTTCCCGCCACTGGTGCCATTGATACCGACCGGTGGGTATTCGGGTTACCGTCGGCGTTGCCCCTGCCTCGGGCACTTCAACGATCAGGGCGTTGCCGGCTTCGTTATTCCGAAAGCGTTCGGGCTCGGGGGTGCCGCTGTACCAGGTGCGCTCATCAATCTGTTTGGTGCCGTGCCAGTCGCCCAGGGCGAGATAATCGAGCCTGCTGGCTTCGGCACGGTTCGGCGCGATGGGGTTGGTAGAATCAATCTCGTCCGGCAACAGGCCCTGGACACTACCATGGGCCAGGCCGATTCGGAGGAAGCCTTCCGGTGACTCGTAGCCGGTGAACGGCTCGGTAAGATCACCGTAGGTATGCCTTTGAGTGAGCGGCGCGCATAGGATGCTGAGGCGCTGCGGATCCAGATTGATAACGCCGGGCTGCAGCGACAGGTGTACGTTCTCAGGTACTGCACCGAGGCGCTGGGCTCGCGTCCATACGCTCTCTGCCAGGGCGGCATCGTGGTTGCCGGGCAGCATGACCCAGGGGCCGGCAAATCCCTTTGTGGCGTTGAATACCCGCCGGATGGTGCGATCAGACACTGTTTGTGCGTCAAAGACATCACCCGCGACCAATACCGCATCGCACTGGTGTTCACTGGCCAGTTCGGCAAGTTTTTCAATGGCCTCGAACCGGGCCTCGACCAGAGCCGCGCCGTCCTCGGTGTCGAAACGGGTAAACGCCCTGCCCATCTGCCAGTCTGCGGTATGCAAAAACGTCGGCATTTTATGTACCTGAGAGATCTGGGAATTTTCGCGTCATTCTAGACTACCCGCGAAAACTTTACAGATGCCAGGCGACAACCAGGGTCGCTAAAGGCTCAGGAAAACAGGTCAGGATTTAATCAAACGTGGACAGACGCAAGCAATTGACGGAATGCCTGGTGAAGTAACTGACTGGGGAAATAATGGAGGCGCGGGTCGGAATCGAACCGGCGTACACGGAGTTGCAGTCCGCTGCATAACCACTCTGCCACCGCGCCGGGAAAGCCTTTGGAATTTCGGCCTTTTGCTCTCAGGAGGCATTGAGAGACTTGGATATTGGAGCGGGAAACGAGATTCGAACTCGCGACCCCAACCTTGGCAAGGTTGTGCTCTACCAACTGAGCTATTCCCGCTCTTTGTTCAGAGGCGTTGCCTCGTCAACGGGAGCGTATTCTACGGATTCCGGTTCGGGCGTCAACACTTTTTTAACAAGCGACTGTTTTTTCAAGGTTTGTGGACATTTTTTGGTCAACCGTGTGGGCGTGCGAAACCTTATATCGGAGGGCAGGTGTAAATGCCTATGCGAAATAGCTGGGCTTTATCCTGCAGTCGGGTTACAGTGAGTCCCGTTGGAAAGATTAGCAAAGCAGTTCATCAATAAGACGCATCAGTGCTGTAACACGTAGTACGTCCTGTTTTTGATACCGTCCGTTTTTTATTTCCCGCATTTCGCCGATCAGCGATCACAACGATCCCGACGGCACATTCAAGATTGAATTCAGGATTATTATCTATGTCTACTGTTACCGGCACCGTCAAGTTCTTCAACGAATCCAAAGGCTTCGGCTTCATCACTCGTGAAGGCGGCCCCGATGTATTCGTTCATTACAGCGCTATTCAGGGCGGCGGTTTCAAGACTCTGGCTGAAGGCCAGCAGGTCGAGTTCACCGTTACCCAGGGCCAGAAAGGTCCCCAGGCGGAAAACGTACTTGGCCTGTAAATAACAGCCAACGTACTGAAAAAGGCAGCATTTGCTGCCTTTTTTTTGTGCCTGCAAAAAAGTTACCGTCCCTGCCCCCCTTTCTCGTCCCACCGCTCGTCCAGGCGCCCTATCTCCGTACATCGCCTCATGGTTGCATTATTTCCTGCACCCGATATTTTGTCTCACGTGCATGAAATAAAAGAAAAAGTAACTATTGCACATAGTGCAACCAACAAGAAACAACAGGTACAACCATGAAAAGCGTGAATCCAACCTCAGACAGCATCAAGACCGTTCTCGAAAACACCCCACGTAACAGACCCATCGTGATGCTGAATTTGCTGAAATTTCGCCAGCAGGCGGATTACGGTGATGGCAGTTCTGGTCGAACCGGGCAACAGGCCTACGCGGAATACAGCAAAGGGGCCATCAAGTGCGTCAAATCCGCTGGCGGCGAGCTGGTCTGGGCCGGCGCCCCGACCGCGACCCTGATTGGCCCGGAAACCGAACACTGGGACCATGTGTTGCTGGTCCGGTACCCTTCCATCGAGGCGTTCTTCGCGATGGTAGAGAGTGACGAGTACCAGGCGATCGTTCACCACCGAACCGCGGCCATCGACGACTCCCGTCTGGTGCCAATGGTCGAAGGCTAGTTTCCTGGCAACGTGAATCCTCTGATCAATGATATACTCCCCCTAACTCAACGGGGTGCCCACGCGGAATCGGGGCTGAGACCATACCCGCCGAACCTGATCCGGCTCATACCGGCGAAGGGATTGAGCGTTTGCCATCAGCCCGAAACCGCAGCGTGGCCCCCTCCGGATCCAGAGGACTTCAACCATGCTGTTTCGCAGCGTTCTTCTATTGGCGGGCCTGGCCTCGTCAGCTGTGGCTGTCGCCGACAACCACACCACCCTGACTGTATACACCCAACCCTCTTTCGCGGCCGAATGGGGCCCTGGCCCTGCGATCAAGCAGGCTTTCGAGACGCAGTGCGACTGTACGCTTCACTATGTCGCGCTCGAAAGTGGCGGAGATATTCTGCAGAGGCTTCGCCTTGAGGGCGCATCCACCAACGCGGATGTCGTGCTCGGGCTGGACACCGGCACCATGGAAACGGCCCGACAGACAGGCCTGCTCGCCCCGCATGAAATCAGTCTGGACAACCTGGATTTGCCTATAGACTGGACGGATCCGCTGTTCGTGCCCTACGACTATGGCTACTTCGCGTTCGTTTACGATACTCAGAAATTGCCCAATCCTCCCACCAGCCTCGAGGCCCTCATCAACGCCCCCGATGACCTGAAGATCATCATCGAGGATCCGCGTACCAGCACACCGGGACTGGGCCTGCTGCTCTGGATGCGGGCGGTATACGGGGACAAGGCCGGCGAAAAGTGGCAGAAGCTGAGCCACAAGATTCTGGCCACCACAAAGAGCTGGAGCGACGGTTACTTCTCACTGTTCATGAACGGGGAAGCGCCGATGATTCTCTCCTATTCCACGTCCCCGGCCTATCACATGGCGGTGGACAAGACGGACCGTTACCAGGCAGCGCGTTTCGATGAAGGCCACTATCTGCAGGTCGAGGTGGCCGCGCTCGTGAAATCCTCCGAGCATAAGGATCTCGCAAGGGACTTTCTGAAATTCATTTTGACGCCCGGTTTCCAGCAGCACATTCCCCTGAAAAACGTGATGTATCCGGCGACCGACCTCGGCGATGACCTGCCGGCCGTTTTCGACAGGCTGATCGACCCCGGAAAAACCCTGTTCATTGATCCGGCGGTCGTTGCACAAAACCGGAAAGCCTGGCTGAACCAATGGCTCAACGCCATGATCCAGTAATGGCTGCATTCCCGGCCACCACCAACCGCGCGCCCCTGAGCCGGCCGTTCTGGCACACGTTACCCGGACTGCTCGTGGCTGGGGGGCTCATCGCCCTCACGCTGGCGGGCCTTGGGGCGCTGATCTGGCAGGCGCGCCAGCCGGATGTCTCTGAGTTGTGGAACAGTCCGTACCTTCGCAACGTGATTGCCTTTACGCTCCGGCAAGCGGTGATTTCAACGGCCATCAGCCTTGCCCTGGGGATTCTGGTGGCGCTGGCACTGCTGCGCCAGAGCGCCTTCCCTGGCCGGAAGGCATTGCTGAGAGTCATGGAACTGAGTCTGGTGTTGCCCACCATTGTGGCCGTGTCCGGACTTGTCGCGTGTTACGGCCGCGAAGGAACTGTGACCCAATGGATCGGGCATTGGCTTTCCTACGAGTGGAACCTCTATGGCATCAATGGCATTGTGCTCGCCCACGTCTTCTTCAACGCCCCGCTGGCGGGCCGGATCCTGCTGCAGAGTCTGGAGTCGGTCCCCGCCCCCCGGCGCCGGGTTGCCAGCCAGCTTGGCCTCAGGGGCTGGTGGCATTGGCGCGCCGTCGACTGGCCTGCCATTCGGCCCGTATTGCCAGGCGCTGGTGCGCTGGTATTCACCCTCTGCTTCACCAGCTTTGCCATCATCATGACGCTGGGTGGCGGGCCCGGCGCAACCACCCTTGAGGTGGCCATCTATCAGGCACTCCGATTCGAATTCGATTTCGGGCAGGCGGCCATGCTGGCGGTCGTTCAGCTGATCATCTGTGGCCTACTCTGGGCGTTCATGGCACGCGGTGACTTCTCTGCCAACCTCTCGCCCCAACGCTCATTTGCGGGTGCCATCCCGAGACCCGATTGCGGAGTGATTCATCGAATAACAGACCGCCTATTGCTGCTGGCCTTCAGCGTTTTTCTGCTGCTGCCGCTGATCGCCATCCTGGCCCGCGGGCTTCCATCACTGTCAGAGGTGGTCTTCGGCGATGGTAACGCCCTGCAACAGCTGCTGACGGCCTCTCTAAGGAGTTTCAGCATCGCCCTGCCCGCTGGCGCGCTTTCTGTCGCGGCGGCACTGGCGATTCTTGGCCTGGGCACGGTCCGCATTCCGGCCGTGAAAAAGCTGTCTAACCTGACACCGGCGATTCCCCTGATGGTCCCTCCGATCGTGCTGGGGACCGGGCTTTTTCTGTTGTTGCGCCCAGGCCTGGGCGATATCTCCCAGGGCCTGGCGCTGGTCGCCCTGATCAACGGCCTGATGGCCCTGCCCTTTACCCTTCAGCTGCTGAAGGAACCCTTCAACGGCCTTGATCGCGCCTCCCTGAATCTCGCGGACCAGCTCGGTGTGCTCGGCTGGTATCGCTGGCGGTGGCTCCACTGGCCAAGAATGCGAGCCCCCCTGTCTCTGGCAATGGCTTACGGAACCGGCCTTTCCTTGGGGGATTTTGGCGTCATCGCCCTGTTTGGCTCCCCGGCAGAACCGACCCTGCCCGTGTTGCTTTACCAGCAGATGGGTAGCTATCGAGTGGAGCTGGCCGCTGCGACAGCCCTCTGGCTTATCGCCAGCCTGGGCCTCGTATTCATTGGGTTCAATGCATTGGGCCGATCAAAAGCACCATCCGGTGCGCAACAGCTTTCCCTGGAACGCCTTGCGGAGATGCGTCATGCTTGAAGTCCGACAGCTCGAATTCCGCTATACCGGCGACCAGCCCGGATGGCGATTCGATTTCTCTCTGGCGCGGGGCGCCTGTATCGCCATTAACGGCGCCAGCGGATCTGGAAAATCCACGTTGCTCAACCTCCTCGGGGGCTTTCTGGCAGCGGATTCCGGTACCATTAGCTGGGACGGCCAGCGAATCGATTCACTGCCGCCCTGGCACCGCCCCTTCACCAGTGTTTTTCAGGAACACAACCTGTTTGAACATCTGGACGTGCAGACCAACATCGGACTGGGCATGCACCCAGGGCTCCGCCTGACGAAGGATCAGAAAGCCCGGATCTCCGATTCGCTCGCCTCGGTGGGGCTGGCCGGCTATGAGAGGCGCCTGCCCGGTGATCTGTCTGGAGGCCAACGGCAGCGGGTGGCCCTGGTACGCACCCTGTTGCGATCCCAGCCGGTGCTGCTGCTTGACGAACCGCTCACCGGCCTGGATGACCAGGCCCGGCAGGGACTGCATCAGCTTCTGCTGGAACAGAAAGCGTCGGGATCAGCCATTGTGCTGGCGAGCCACGATTCACAAGATCGGGAGGTACTGGCGGACAGTCAATTGAATCTCTAAGCTGTTATAAGCTTGATATTCAGGTTTTTTTCTTCGACACCGGATCTGATAATGCAACACGGCTCCGCCCGACAGGAAACGTCAGTACCGCCAAACACCACGCCGGGCAATGTCACATTTAACCGTGGCGCACTGGCCATCACTGGCGACTGGACCCTGCCTGCCTATCAGGCCATCGAGCAGCAGCTTTCCCGGCTGCCCCTTCACTCCCGCAAGCCCGATACGCTGGATCTTGCCAACCTGGGCCGAATCGACACAGCAGGCGCCTCCCTGCTGGCAGATTTCCTGGGACCAGACCGCCTTGAGGGCTTTGTGGAAAACGACCCTGTCCTGGAACGGGATACCGCAGCCTTGCTGCGGATCGTTGCCCGCTCACTGGGGCAATGGAAGGAGCCCGACATAGCCGAGGCTCCCATCCTGAGCCGGTGGCTATCCCATATCGGTGAACGGGTCGAGTCTCTGGGATTGCTTCTGTGGCAACTGCTCGGATTTATGGGACAGACCCTCGCAACCCTGTTCAGTGTGCTTCCTCATCCCGGGCGCTGGCGAGTGACCGCCTTCGTGGCAGCGGTTCAGGATACCGGCCTGAACGCCCTGCCGATTGTCGCATTGCTGACGTTTCTGGTGGGCGCGGTTGTCGCTTTTCTGGGCGCCACGGTACTTGAGGATTTTGGGGCCACGATCTACACCGTCAACCTGGTCGCCTTTTCCTTCCTTCGCGAGTTCGGCGTGCTGCTTGCAGCCATACTGCTGGCCGGGCGCACCGCCAGTTCGTTCACGGCTCACATTGGTGCCATGAAGGTAAATGAAGAGCTCGATGCCATCCGGACACTGGGTCTCAACCCTGTTGAGCTGCTGGTCCTGCCCAGGGTGCTGGCCATGATGGTCAGCCTCCCCATCCTGACGTTTGTCGGCATGATTGCGGGCATGGTGGGCGGTGCCCTGGTGTGTGTGCTCTCTCTGGATATCAGTCTTGGTCAGTTTCTGGCCATTGTGGAACGTGATATTGCGCTCCGGCATTTCCTGGTCGGCCTGTCGAAAGCGCCGGTACTCGCGTTCCTCATCGCCGTTATCGGTTGCCTGGAAGGGTTCAAGGTAGGCGGAAGCGCGCAATCCGTGGGCGAACACACCACGTCAAGTGTCGTGCAATCGATCTTCACAGTCATTCTGCTCGATGCCATCGCCGCCCTATTTTTCATGGAAATGGGGTGGTAATCCATGACATCGATCATCCAGGTTCGGGAGCTGTGCAATCGTTTCGGGGATAACGTCGTGCATCTGGGCCTGGACCTTGACCTGAGACGGCGTGAAATCCTGGGCGTTGTCGGCGGATCCGGAACCGGTAAATCGGTGCTGCTTCGAAGCATTATCGGTCTGCATCGGCCCACCTATGGCCAAATCCGGATTTTTGGCAAAAACCTGTTAACGCTCCCTCCCCCTGAACGCTCAAAACTGGAACAGCGGTTTGGCGTTTTGTTTCAGGGCGGTGCCCTGTTCACCTCCCTGAACCTTCAGGAGAACGTTGCTATCCCGCTGATGGAACACATCGGGCTCTCCCGTCCGGATGCCGAAAAACTCGCAAGGGTCAAACTGGCGCTCACCGGATTGCCCGCAAGCGCCGCACGGAAGTATCCCTCCGAGCTCTCCGGTGGCATGGTCAAACGGGCCAGCCTGGCCCGGGCCCTGGCGCTGGACCCGGAAATCCTGTTTCTCGACGAGCCAACCGCCGGTCTCGATCCGATCGGAGCTGCGGCTTTCGATCAGCTGCTCGTGACACTCAGAAACGCCCTCGGGCTCACGGTCTTTCTGGTCACCCATGATCTGGACACCTTGTATGCCACCTGCGATCGGGTGGCGGTCCTGTCACAGCAACGTGTCATTATAGCCGATACACTGGAACGGGTCGCGGCCGACCCCGACCCCTGGATCCAGGATTACTTCCAGGGCCCTCGCGGGCGCGCGGCCAGCCGGGCCGCTGACGATGATCGAGCAAACCCGCACGGAGATGGAAACTGATGGAACCCCGCGCACACCATGTGATCATTGGACTGTTTACCGTCATCGCCGTGGGCGCAGCGCTCCTGTTTGGCCTGTGGCTTGGCAAATCTTCCACGGATCGCGAGTGGACCTATTACGAAATCGGGTTTGATCACCCCATTTCCGGACTGTCTGAGGGCAATCCGGTGCTTTACAGCGGTGTGCCTGTCGGCGAGGTGCTGAACCTTCGTCTGGACCCTGAGGATCCGCGCCACGTCCGTGTCCGGGTGCGGGTCGACAAATCGATTCCGATTCGTCAGGACACCCACGTCGGCCTCGTCCTGGCCAACATTACCGGCAGCATGAACGTTCAATTCCGGGGAGGAACCCCATCCAGCCCTCTGATCCAGGGCAACCTGGACGATCCTCCCCTGATCATGGCGGATCCCTCGCCATTCAGCGATCTGCTCAGTAACGGGGCAGACCTGCTCGAGAAAGCAGATCGGTTCCTGACGCGGGCCAACGACCTGCTGAATGACGAAAATGCACAGAATCTGGAGGCCCTCCTGGCCAATGGCAGAGAGGCAACGGAATCGCTTCTGGAACAACGGGACAACCTGTCGGCGCTGCTGGCCCGGTTCAATGCAGCGGCGGTTCGAGCTGAACAGGCCGCCAACAAGGTATCCGCCACCTCCGACAGAACCAATACCATTCTGGTCAAGAAGGTCAGTCCTGTCCTGGACTCGATGAGCCAGTCACTGGAGACCCTGCAGCCGAGTCTTGAGCGGCTGGACCGATTGACCAAAAACAACGAGGGCGCGATGAATGCCGGTTTGCAGGGGCTCGGAGAACTGGAACCCACCATCAGAGAACTGCGGAGTGCTTTGCGCAACCTGAACCGGTTTGCCCGTCGTCTTGAGGCGGATCCCTCCGGCACGTTGCTCGGCAACCCCAACTTCAAGGAGGTTCAGCCATGAAGAGAGTTCTTGTCACCTTGTCGTTGGCCACGCTGTTGACAGCCTGCACGGTGTTCCCGGCGTCGGAGCCCCCCAGAGTGATGGATCTTGCCCGTGCCCCCGACATAGCGGAAATGCCCGGGAAAGTCCGACCCTCCATTCGGGTGGACACGCCTCTGGCGTCCGACCCCATCAACAGCACCCTTATTCTGAGCAAGCCGACTCCGCTCGAATTCCAGTCCTATCCGGGCGCCCGCTGGCGCGATACCGCTCCGGTTCTGGTCCGGGACCACCTGGTCGATAGCCTCCGCCGCAGCCAGGGCTTTCAGCACGTTGTGACAGATACCAGTCCCGCGAGCGTGGATCTGACGCTTATCTCGGAACTGTCCGACTTCCAGTCCGAAAAAACCGACACCGGGATGACGGCAGTGATTGGTCTGCATTCAGAGGTTCTGGACAACCAGTCGCGGAAGGTTCTGTGTGTTCATGACGAGCGTGTGAAGGTGCCCGCCAGTGGCACGGAACTGGAAGCCGTCGTGGCCGCCTTCGGTGAGGCCGCCCGGAGACTGTCGACGGAAACGCTCAACTGGCTGGGAGGGTGTCAGACCACCCCCTGACGATTGACTGCGTCAGAAGGGCCCGTTGTGCTCGGGAAACAGGTCTGCCCAGGATGCTTTCAGATAGAGGATCATGGACCAGAAAGTCAGACCCGCCGCGATGTACAGCAAGGCGACCGCGACATAAGCCCAGAAGTTGCCCGGAGGGAACGCCAGGAGGCCGACAATGGCCGCCATCTGGGCCGTGGTCTTGATCTTCCCGATGTAGGAAACGGCCACACTGGCCCGACTGCCGATTTCGGCCATCCACTCACGCAACGCGGATATGACGATTTCCCGCCCGATAATCACCGTTGCGGGAATGGTCAGCAGCGGAATGGAATATTCTTCGATCAGAACCGCCAGTGCGACGGCCACCATCAGTTTGTCGGCCACCGGATCCAGGAAGGCGCCAAACGGCGTGCTCTGGTTGAGTTTTCGTGCCAGGTAACCATCCAGCCAATCGGTCAACCCCGCCAGCGCAAAGATCGCCGCACTCAACATGTAACTCCACTCAACCGGCAGATAGAATACGATCACGAATACCGGAATCATGACGATTCGAGAGAGTGTGAGCAGATTTGGCAGATTCATGGGCATCCTATTGGTCGTGCAACGCCGCGTAGATGGATTCGGCCAGAGCCTTGCTGATGCCCTGAACCTTTGTCATCTCATCCACACTGGCCTTGCGGATTTCCTGAATACCGCCGAAATACCGAATCAGTTCCCGACGGCGTTTGGGGCCGACCCCTTCAATTCCTTCCAACGTTGATTGACGGCGCTTTTTATCCCGTCGGGCGCGATGACCGGTTATGGCAAACCGATGCGATTCGTCCCGGATATGCTGGATAAGATGCAGCGCGGGCGAATCGGCCGGAACCCGGAAAACATCACCCGTCATGGCGTCAATCAATTGTTCCATCCCGGCGCGTCGGGTGACCCCCTTGGCCACACCGATCAGCGGGATGTCCGAAATTCCAAGTTCATCAAACACTTCCCTAGCAATGTTCAATTGTCCTTTACCACCGTCAATAAATACCAGATCCGGCCGCTTACCCTCACCTGCCACCATCCGGCGATACCGACGGGTCAGAACCTGTTGCATTGCCGCATAATCATCTCCGGCTTTCACTCCTTCGATATTATAGAGCCGGTAATCGCTCTTCAGCGGCCCGTTCTCATCGAAAACCACACAGGAAGCGACGGTATTCTCCCCGTGACTGTGGCTGATATCGAAGCATTCCATGCGCGCGGGCGTCTCAGCCAATTCCAGGAGGTCCCGCAGTGCCAACAGACGGCGGTACACCGTCTCCTTGCTCGCCAGATGGGTTAACAGCGTTTGCTGCGCATTGGTCATGGCCAATTCGAGCCAGCGTCGCCGCTCGCCCCGAACGTTACCACGAATCCGGGTTTCACGGTTAGCCGCCTCACTCAAGGCACTGGCCAGCAATGCCTGCCCCTCCACCTCCACAGGCACCAGGATATCCCTAGGAATCTCCCGCCGGGTGTTGCCACCGAAATAATACTGCCCGAGAAAGGCGCTGAGCAGTTCGCCCTCGGTCTGCTCGATCGAGTACCTCGGAAAGTAATCCTTGGTTCCCAGGACCCGCCCGCCCCGGACAATAATCACCACAATACAGACAACCCCGGCATCCTGGGCAATGGCTATCACGTCCGCATCGCCACCGGCACTGTCCACCGATTGCTGCTCCTGAACATGGCGCAGGTGGTTTATCTGATCACGGTAGGCGGCCGCCTTTTCAAATTCCAGTTTGGCGGATGCCGATTCCATGGCGTTCATGAGGTCGTGGATGATGGCCGGATTCTTCCCCTCCAGAAACATCGTGGCACGCCTGACATCCTCCTGGTACTCCTCCGGCGTGACATAACCCACGCAAGGGGCCGTGCAGCGGTTGATCTGATATTGCAGACATGGCCGGGTTCGATTCCTGAAATAGCTTTCACTACAGGATCTTATCCGGAAAACCTTTTGCAGAATATTAAGACTTTCCTTGACGGCACCGGAACTCGGAAACGGCCCGAACCAGGTGCCACCACCCTTCTTGGTCCGGCCACGCCGGAACGTCAGGGACGGGTAATCACTGTGGGACGAGAGGTAGATGTAGGGATAGGATTTATCATCCCGCAACAGGATGTTGTAAGGCGGGCGTAGCGACTTGATCAGGTTCTGTTCGAGCAGGAGCGCTTCCGTCTCACTGCCGGTGATGGTGACCTCGATGGACTGAATCCGGGACACCAGCGCTTCTGTCTTCGGCGCCAGACCGGACTTTCGGAAATAGCTGCTGACGCGATTCTTGAGATTGCGCGCCTTTCCGACGTACAGAACCTCACCGGCAGCGTCGTACATCCGGTACACGCCCGGTCGTTCGGTCAACTGTTTCAGGAAGCTTTTGCTGTCGAACTCCCTGCTTTCTTCAGAGCCGGGATCAGACTTTGTCGGCATCCAGCAACCCAAGACGGACAGCCATCAGCGCGAGTTCCACATCGCTGGAGATTTCAAGCTTTTCAAAGATTCGATAGCGGTAGCTGTTGACCGTTTTCGGGCTCAGACACAGTTTGTCGGAAATATCCTGAACCTTCTGGCAGTCAACAACCATCATGGCAATCTGCATTTCGCGTTCGGAGAGGCGCTCGAACAGTGAGAGCTCTCCGTTTTCATCGTCACCGCTCACCTGCTTCAGCGCCATTTTCTGGGCGATTTCCGGGCTGATGTAGCGTTGGCCGGAATGGGCCATGCGGATGGCACGAACCATTTCCTGGATATCGGCGCCTTTGGTGATATAGGCACTTGCCCCACTCTGCATGACCCGGGTCGGGTACGGATCGTCGGCACAGGCGGTCACGACGATGACGCGAATCGAATCGTCGATGCGCAAAATACGCCGGGTTGCCTCCAGCCCGCCAATACCGGGCATACGGATATCCATGAGGACGATATCCGGTCGTTTCTTGCGCACGAAGTCGATGGCGTCCTCACCCGAGGAGGCCTGACCGATGACCTCAATATCCGGGTTATCTGCCAGCATCCGGGTAATACCGGAGCGGACCAGCTCGTGGTCGTCGACAACCAATACCCTGATCAAGACTCACCTCGCAGAACACTAAAAAATACAGGGAGGGAACGTTACCTCAGGCAGGCACACCCAGGCCAGCGGTATTTTCCACCGGGTCAAACCAGACAACCAGGTCGCCCCGTCGCACCGCCGACAGCACACGCTCACGTTCCGCCATGGGATTCTCGGTATCATTCAGGCCGTGGTAGCGCGTGCAGTACTCTTCCACCAGTCCCGCCAGCTGATCCTCCGTCAGCAGCTCTGTGTCCACCACAAACTTTTCCTGGCGCGGATCCGGTTCTGGTTGGTGGGTGCCGTCGCTCGTCATCGTTCCTCCCGTTTATGGAGGATATGTTAAGGATTAAAGGGCCGGGGTAGAAGCCCTTTTATTCCGATGGCGTGCGAAATCCTGCAATCAGGTCCCATATGGAGCGCGGCCCTGGGCGTATGGATTCATCGAACCGGATTCTCTATCATGCCATGCTTTATAAGGTTTGGATGCTAATGAACCAGTCAGTTTTCAGGCTTACACTTCCCATTCTTTTCGGGTATCTGCCACTCGGAACCGCCTTCGGCGTCCTGTTTGCCACGCAACTGGACTACCCCTGGTGGGCCGCACCTCTCATGGGCGTTCTGATCTACGCCGGTGCCGGGCAGATTCTGGCAGTCAGTCTTCTGGCCGTGGGGGCCGGGCTGGTGGAAGTGGCTGTCGCCATGTTTGTCCTCAATGCCCGGCATCTCTTCTACGGGCTCTCTTTGTTAGGTCGTTTCCGGGGTGCCGGTTGGCGAAAGGCCTACCTGATTTTCGGCCTGACCGACGAAACCTACTCACTTCTGACCAGCCGATCCCGCGGCCCGGACCGGCACCACGAACAGCGGGTGGATTTCCGGATAACCGCGTTCAATCAGAGTTACTGGGTGGTGGGTTGCGCCATCGGTGCTCTGCTTGGTGAAAACGTGATGTTCGACAGCCGTGGTATTGAGTTCGCGCTGGTGGCCCTGTTTATCGTGCTTACGCTTGAGCAATACCATGCTCTCAAGGATCTCTTTCCGATCTGGACGGGCGCCGCAGCGGCAGGCGTGGCCATGCTGGTACTTCCTCCGGCACACCAGTTGATCGGGGCCATTGCCCTGGTGACCGTGGTGCTACTGGCTCACTATCACCGCCTCAGAACCTCAGCCAATCCGGTATCGCCGGAGCAACGTTCATGACCTACCTGCTGTCCTTCATTCTGGTGTCTGCGCTCGCCACCTTTGCCACTCGGGTGATTCCGTTCCTGTTCTTGGAACGACACACCGACCACCCGCTGATCAAACATCTGGGGCGCTATCTCCCCGCCGCCGTCATGGCCTTGCTGGCCACGGTTTTTCTGGTTCGCTCCGCAGACTGGCAAGCCAGCTTGCCCGGTCTTGATGCCCTGGTGACGGGCGTTCTCGTTGTCGGAATGCATCTCTGGCGCCGCAACGCACTGCTTTCCATTGTTACCGGAACGGCCGCTTACATGATCATCGTACAAACCGGAGTGACGGCGTAATGAGCCTGCTTGAGGTATTTTTACAGACTCTGGAAACCACCCTGCCCGTCTTCACCATGGTTTTTATCGGCCTGGGGCTGAGACGACTCGGATGGATCGACGCCGCCTTCGTGAATACCGCGTCGGCCCTGGTGTTCAAGGCCACGCTCCCGACCCTGGTCTTTCTCAGCATTATCCGGGCCGATCTGGAAACCGCACTCAATCCGAATCTTCTGTTGTTCTACCTGTTCGCAACCCTGGGTTCTTTCGGGATCGCCTGGATCTGGGCTCTTGCCCGGGTGGAACCGGCGGACCGGGGCGTGTACGTTCAGGGCGCGTTCCGAGGCAATTGCGGCATCGTGGGGCTTGCACTGGCGGCAAATCTTTACGGTGACTACGGCCTCTCGGCCGGCGGGATTCTTCTGGGACTCGTGATTCTTTCCTATAACACTCTGTCGGTGACGGTTCTGCTCGCCTACCAGGATGGCAAAAAAGCGTCGTGGAGAAGAATCCTTCGGGATATTGTCCGCAATCCCCTTATTCTGGCGGTGGTTGCAGCCATCCCTGTCGCCGCGTGGGATCTCCGGCTTCCGGGCTGGATCATGACCAGTGGTGACTACTTTGCCAGTCTGACATTGCCACTGGCCCTGTTGTGTATCGGCGCAACCGTCTCGCTCAGCGCTCTCCGGCAGGATCGGAGAACCGCGGTCGGTTCCAGTGTGTTAAAAATGATCACCCTGCCGGCACTGAGCACCGCTGCTGCATGGCTGGTCGGTTTTCGCGGTCAGGAGCTGGGCCTGATGTTTCTGTTCTTTGCCAGCCCGACGGCTGCGGCTAGCTTTGTGATGGTCAAGGCGCTCGGCGGCAACGACCGGTTGGCGGCCAACATCGTCGCACTGACAACACTCGCGGCCAGCGTGACCGTCACCCTCGGCGTGTTTGTCCTGCGAAGTACGGGCGTGATCTAGCGGACAACCCGGAGAATCGCGTCAAATCCTCGCTGACAGCCCCCAAGATAGCCACTTCCGAACAGATTGTAGTGATTGAGGTAATGATAGAGGTTGTAGATATCGCGTTTGCGCCCGTACTCCGGCGAGCGGGGATAAGTCCGATCATAGCCCTCGTAAAACGCCGCTCCGAAACCGCCGAACATTTCCGTCATTGCCAGGTCGGCTTCCCGGTCGCCGCAATAGACCGCCGGGTCTATCAGCCACGGGACCTGCTCATCAAACAAGGCGTTCCCGCTCCATAAATCCCCATGAAGCAGGCTGGCGTGCTCGCAGGCGCTATCCAGCCATCCGGCCAGTTTCTGGCCATAGCGATTCAGGATATCCGCGAACTCACCCTGGACGTCGTGATCCCGGATACGGCCGACCTGATAGGCCAACCGATCCCGGACGAAAAAGTCCCCCCAGGAATGGCTCCAGCGATTAGGCTGTGGCGAAAGGCCGATGTAATTGTCCTGGCCCCAACCATAGCTCTGCTGCTCCAGACGATGCATCAGGGCCAGCCCCTCGCCCAACATCGAAAACGTGCCCGGCGTTGCCGGCGCTGGCCGGATCCCGGTCATTTCCAACGTGGTCTCGTCCACATGAAAGACGTCTGGCACGCGCACTGTCGTGACACCAGCCCGCTCAAGAGCCTCCCGAAGACACTTGAGACCCTCAGCTTCACGGATCAGCGCATCGGCAAATCCAGTGGCGTTGCGTTTGATGAACATCTCGGCCCCCTGCCTTGAACTCTCTCCCGTCAGAGCGTTAGATTGAGACTAACATGACAAACAGCCGCAGGACCGCCATGGATACGACACGCTGGAAAATGGTGATCTCCGGAAAGGTGCAAGGGGTCTATTACCGGGCATCAACGGAGAAGGAGGCGAACCGCCTGGGCGTTTCGGGTTACGCCCGCAACCTGCCCGACGGGCTGGTGGAAGTGATTGCCGAAGGCACACCCGACGCGCTCCGGCAACTGCACCAATGGTGTCAGGACGGGCCACCGGAGGCCAGCGTCCGGGGAATTCAGGTGGAAGAGCAACCCGCCAGCGGGGAATTCCGTGCATTTGGTGTGAAGTACTGACAATAAAAAACCCCAGCAATGCTGGGGTTTCGTATTGGCGGAGAGGGAGGGATTCGAACCCTCGATACGCTATTAACGTATACACACTTTCCAGGCGTGCGCCTTCAGCCACTCGGCCACCTCTCCAATAAGCTGTTTCAAATCAGCGATGTCGTCGCTCATTTGAGGGCGCAAACTCTAATGCTTTTTCAGGCTCTTGGCAACACCCTCTGGCGAAATACCCGCAAAAAATTGCGCCCGGGCCAAAACGTGATTATCGATTAAACAGATTGAGTACAATGGGATCGACCCCACCTCGATGGATTTGCACACAGCGGGAGAAACCCAATGCTTATGAAAGCCGAGCAATCCGTTCTGATCCTGATCGACGTTCAGGAAAAACTGATGCCAGCGATCAGCGACGGAGGACACGTCGTCGATCGCTGCACGACCCTTGCGACCATCGCAGGGCTTCTCGGCGTGCCCTCACTGGGAACCGTACAGCTGCCAGAAAAACTGGGCGAAACGGTACCCAGCGTCGCAGAACTGCTCGAGCAGGAAATCTCAAAGACCCATTTTGACGCCTGTCCGGACGGACTCATTGACCAGCTTCCGGAAGGTCGCCAGCATATTGTAATTGGGGGATGCGAAGCTCACGTCTGCATGATGCAGACCGCACTCAGTCTGTTGGATGCCGGGTACAAAGTCTGGGTCGTGGCGGATGCGACCGGATCACGAAGCGATTTTGACCGGGACGTGGCCCTTGATCGGCTCAGCGAGAGTGGCGCCAAGCTGGTCACCGTCGAGATGGTGGCTTTCGAATGGATGCGCGACTGTAATCACCCGCGGTTCCGAGACGTCCAGGCGCTGATTAAATAAATCCGATTCCTGACAGTCATCCGTGACCGGATTACCGACGTAAATTTGCGCCTTCCCGTAGCCCGAGGTGTTTTATGCTCAATATGGATTTCTCTCAACGCGTTGTCATCAGAACGAGCGATATGGAATGGGCCTCCAGTCCGGCCGCGGGCGTGGAAAGGAAGCCCCTGGCCCGGGAAGAAGCAGAACGGGGGCATGCGACCAGCATTGTTCGTTATGAGCCGGGCGCTTCGTTCAAGCGGCACGAACATCCGCTTGGAGAAGAGATTCTGGTGCTGGAAGGTGTCTTTTCGGACGAAACCGGTGACTACCCCGCAGGGACATACATTCGCAACCCACCGGGCAGCGGCCACGCGCCTTTCAGCGAGCCCGGTTGCACGTTGCTGGTGAAATTACACCAGTTTGATCCGCGGGATTCAGCCACTGTCAGAATCAACACCCGTGAGGCGGAATGGCTTCCGGGCATTGGTGGGCTCCAGGTTATGCCCCTCCACGAGTTCGAACACGAGCATGTGGCATTGGTGAAGTGGCCTGCAAATGAGGTTTTCCAGCCTCATCGCCATTTCGGAGGGGAAGAAATCTTTGTGCTGTCAGGGGAGTTCTGTGATGAGCAGGGCCGATATCCGGAGGGCACCTGGATTCGTAGTCCTCATCTCAGCCAGCATCACCCCTTCGTCGATCAGGAAACGGTTATCTGGGTCAAGACCGGCCACCTTCCACTGACTTCAGGCCCAACCTGAAAAGGGGCCCCTGGGGCCCCTCGCTTCATGACATGGCGGAGCTCGTCCAGGCCGACTGGTTTGCCTGGCGATTACTCTCCTGATTGGCCGCCGGATTAAAGCGCAGGTTTTCCGCTTCCGGCACCGCAAACACATGAAACGCTTCCGGACCGAACGGGTCCAGTGCGGTATCCAGATACTCGTAATGGTCCGGCACGGGTTCCCCGGACATGGCCACACGGAACTGGCTCACGACCGTCGGCGTCTCCACATTCAGCGGCTGCTCAACCCAGAGGTAAACCGCCTTGTGGGGAACAATGTACTCGCAACGTACCACTCGGTAGCCGTCCTTGAGATGCAGGACGGTAGGCTCTTTACCGGATTCGAGGCGAAATTTATGGATCGTCTTCATGGCTACTCTCCTTCGAGTGCTTCCTGACCTGCCTTCGATTCTGGCGCCAAACCCGGATCGATAAAATAAGCTTTTGTAATCCAGAAAGATCGAATTATTCGATGTTCGAACCAAACATCCCGAAATCTGCGGGTGTGGTACAGATGGCCCGAACACCTTCGTGGGCGAGCTTCCGGCCCCGGGTGATGGCAAACATCTCGTCCTTCACCTCCTCAATCTTCCCGATCTCTTCCACTTCGTACTGCCGGCACACTTCATCCCGAATCACCGAAGGCGCCGCGAATACGCCAAAGCCCTGGCGACCGAACACCTTGATCAGCGCGCTGTCTTCTACTCGGGCGACCAGTTTCATACGTACCCCCTGCAGCGACAGCCAGTTCATCAGGCGGGTAAAGTAAGGGGCATCCGTCGCATTGGCCAGCAGGGCCTGCCCCTTGAGGGAGCCGGGGAAGCCCCCGCGCACGGCCTGAGCAATTGACGGAGCGGCAAACAGGCTGATACTGGATTCTGCCAGTGGGTGCACGGTAAACGGCCCGTAGGTGTCCATGTCCGGAACCCGGTCCGCCAGAACGACGTCCAGCTCTTTGCGCTTCAGATTGAGGATCAGATCCTCGGTACGTCCCGTTCTGCACTCCAGCTGCATGGGACGGGAGAGAGTCATCGCGGGCTGCAAAAGGTAATAGGCGAACAGTTTGTGGATCGACGCCGAGACACCGGCGTAGAGCGTAAGGGGTCGGTCCGATTCGGACAGCCTGAGCGTATCGGTGAGTTCCCCGGTCAGCTCGAAGATGTCGTCTGCGTATCCCCGGATCAACCGTCCGAGATCCGTAAGTATCAATCTGCGCCGTTCCCGAAGAAACAGACGGCCACCGACAGAGGATTCAAAGGTGGCGAGCTGTCCGCTCAGGGTCTGAGGGGCCAGCTCCAATACCTCGCTGGCTCGCGCTATCGATCCTTCACGGCTGATCACCCAGAAATAGTACAGATGACGAAGATTGAGCTGGTCCATGATTGACGCTCCCTGTCGAGTCTCAGGACGGGCGGGGGATCTTCAGCACCTCCCCAAAGGTGACATACTCACTACCGCCCAGACGTCCCACCGGATCGATGGCCGAGCCGTCAAACCGCAACCGGCCTTTTTCATCCTGCGTCGTCACCTCATCGGCGACGTAGACGCCGTTAATCTTTCCAAAGACCAGTGACTGGGGGCCAGGCCCAATCTCCTTGATGTCATAAAGCTCACAGGCGAAGGCTACGCGACAGTCCCTGAGCCTGGGCAAAGGGGAGCCTTCGAAATCTGCGAGTTGCAGATCGAGATTCGTGAGCTCGGACTCGCCATGGGGCAAGGTTCGTGCAGTTTCTGTCATGGCACCGGCGAGCTCCCGGTGGGCAATATGGACCACGAAGTGGCCGCGCGCCTCGATATTCACCCGGGTATCCTTGAACGATCCGTCCGTCGGCTTTCTGCCCACCGAGAACATCAACAGGGGTGGATTGCTGGTGATCGGCGTGAAAAACGAGAATGGCGCGAGGTTGTAGTCCCCGTCTGGGTTTTCGCTGAGGACCCACGCCACGGGGCGCGGAATCACCGTCTGCGTCAGGATATGGTAGATATCTTTCGGGTCCATCCCGTCGAATTCAATCTGCATCTGCGCCTCCCGGTTCCAATGTTTTTAAGGCCCGATCCCTGGCAAGCCACCTCAGGACCAGGGCCAGCTGAATCACAAGGAACGGAACCGCAACCATGACCAGACCGGACCACCCGAGCCAGGCAAACACCGCCCCGGCCGACAGTGAGGCCGTTGCCTGTGAGCCAAACACAAGCATGTCGTTCAGGCCCTGCACCCGGAATCTTTCGTTGTCGCGATACCCCTGGGGCAATAAAGCCGTTCCACCCACAAAGAGAAAGTTCCAGCCAACGCCAAGTAGCACAAGAGCCCAGAGATAGTGATGAAAACTGATACCACTGGCCGCCAGAATGACGCAGACCAGATAGGCCAGTAATCCGAGAATCATCATTCGCGGAAGGCCGATAACCCGAGTTACCCACCCGCTGAAGAGCGACGGAAGATACATGGCAACAATATGCAACTGTATGACACGTTTTGCGTCATCGAGGCTGTGGCCCGCCATCTCCGTCATGCTCAGCGGCGTCGCCGTCATCACAAAGCTCATCACCGCATAACCGATGGCCGCAGCGCCAACTGCTGCCAGAACCAGGGGCGATGCCAGTATCTCTCTCAGAGGCCGTCCGCCAGTGGCGTGTTGTTCGCGAACCCGTTCGCGCCCCGAGTGATAGCCGAGAAACAGCGTCATCAGTGCGCAGGCCTGAACGACCAGCAATCCCAGCCAGCTGGAAAGGAACGGATAGGTCTCATCCGGACCGGCACCTAGCGTGGCGATTTCCGGCCCTAACCAGGCTGCGCCCAATCCACCCAGAAGCACTCGAGCGGCGGCTGACGCGGCCAGACCGGGTTCAACCGATTCCATGGCGGCAAACCGATACTGGTGCACCACGGCCAGTCCGGCACCGCCGACCATCCCGGCCAGGCACAACACCGGGAACAGGCCCGTCCAGGACGCCAGAACCCCCAAACCGCCGGCAATCATCCCCATCAGGGCGCCAAGCAGCATGACCGGTTTCCGGCCCAGTCTTTCCATCAGCCAGGTCGCCGGCTTTACCGACAGAACCGTTCCGACGACAACAAGCCCTACCGGCAAGGTCGCGAGCTCTGGTACAGACGCCAGCGCCCTGCCCTGAATGCTCCCCATCACGATGATGAATGGCGCGGTACACATGGCCAGCGCCTGGGCCGCCACCAGAACCCATACGTTAAGGGGCATAGATTATTTTTTCCTGTAGATGATACCCGGGTGACACTGAACCATTTCATAAAGATCGGGCAGACCGTTCAGTGACTCCGATGCCCCGAGAATCAGATACCCGCCCGGGTTAAGGGCGGCGTGCATACGGGTGAGGATGTCCCGTTTGAGTTCGGCGGAAAAGTAGATCAGCACATTGCGGCACATCACAATGTCGAATTTGCCCAGCATGTACCGCTCCAGGAGATTGAGCTCCTTGAACTCAACCATGGTCTTGAGTTGCGGCTTGATCTGCCAGCCACCATTCGCAGACGGCGTAAAGAACTGCCGCTGGCGTTCGGGAGAGAGACCCCGGCCAATCGCCAGCATTTCGTACTCTCCACGGCGAGCAACCTCCAATACGCTTTTGGAGATATCGGTAGCGGTGATCCTCACATCCCTGAGCTTGCCCGGTTTTAACCGGCGAAACTCCTCGACGATCATGGCGATGGAGTATGGCTCCTGCCCCGTCGAACAGGCCGCCGACCAGATTCTCAGTGGCTGCGCAGACGACCGTTCCGCCATTTCCGGCAGCAACTTCTCCTGCAGAATCCGGAAGGGATGATTGTCCCGGAACCAAAGCGTTTCGTTCGTTGTCATTGCATCAATGACAGTTTCCTTGAGACCACTTCGCCCGAATCGTTTGAGCCGCTCCAACAGCTCTCCCAGGGAGTTCAGATTGTTTTCCTCAAGGATCCGGCGAAGACGGCTTTTCACGAGGTACTGTTTGTTGTCACCCAGCAAAATGCCGCACGCGTCCTGCAGGAATGCCTTGAATGCCTCGTATTCCTGTGGCGTTATTTCCGCTTTCATTGGCTCTCTATGGTCAGTGAATCTGTGGGCGTCAGGGCGCTATTATGCCTGATCGATGATCTCCATGACCCGCTCTGCCAACTCATCCGGGCTGAACTTCGCCATAAAATCATCTGCACCGACTTTCTTTACCATTGCCTGGTTGAAAACGCCGCTCAGAGAGGTATGCAGCATGATAAACATGTCTCCCAAAGCAGGGTCTTCCTTGATTCTGGTGACCAACGTGTAGCCGTCCATTTCCGGCATTTCCACATCCGAAATAATCATTGCCAGGTGATCGATGGCTTTGGACCCGTCGGCGGTAAGACTTTTCAGGTAATCCAGTGCCTGCTTGCCATCATTTTTAAGTACAACCTCCATGCCGATGGCCGTCAGGCACCGCTCAATCTGTCGGCGCGCCACAACCGAGTCATCCACCACCAGAATCGGCAAATGTCCCGGGACCCGATCGGCGCTCTTTTGAAGCACAGCCTCGGTGACGTCCTCTCCAAGCGGGGAAAATTCGGAAAGGATCTTCTCGACATCGATGATCTCGATCAGCTTGTCATCGACTTTGGTCACTGCAGTCAGGTATACGTCACGGCCTGTCCCCTTCGGGGGCGGCAGGATTTCCTCCCAGTTCATATTCATGATTCGGTCCACACCCGTCACCAGGAAACCCTGGGTCTTCCGGTTGTATTCCGTAATGATCACGAAACTGGTGGGGAGGCTTTCGGCCGGAATTCCCGGCAAACCTATCGCCATGCTCAGGTCAATAATAGGGATGGTCTCACCGCGAATGTTGGACACCCCACGAACGACACTCCGACTCTGTGGAATAGACGATAACTTCGGGCACTGGAGCACTTCTTTGACCTTGAAAACGTTGATGCCGTAGGTCTGGCGCCCCCTCAAACGGAACAGCAGAAGCTCCAGTCGGTTCTGCCCCACCAGTTGGGTGCGCTGGTTGACACTGTCCAATACCCCTGCCATCTGTCGATCTCCTGGCTGGCCGGTAAAATACCGGCATATATCTTGCGTCTGATTCATTTACCGAGGCGAAACGACGGATTCATGACGTCTTGCCTGTCTCAAGATTATTTAACGGCCGAAAACCGCGATTTTTTAGAGGAAATCCGCATTTTCGCGCCATCGGTTACAGCATAGGACAAACTGCCGCCCATGCGCACCACCATTTTGGCTTTGATACTCCTTATGTCTGCCCCCGTCTGGGCCGAACAAACCCCGACCACGGCGACACAGATCCGGGCAGCCACCTCGGACTTCCTTGAGCACTTCGCGGAAGAACAGGCGGCTAAAGGTTATAAGGTCACCTTTGAGCCTTCGGACATCGATAACCGGCTGGCCCTGGCCCCCTGCAGTACAGAGCCCGAGGTATCGTTTACCGGGGATCCGTGGCAGAGCCCCCGTCCTTCCCTTCAGGTAACCTGCAACGGTTCGAGGCCCTGGCGGATGTACACGACACCTTCCGTCAGCATTGAAGGGCCGGCTGTCGTCGCATCCCGGGCCATTGCACGCGGTGAAAGAGTGCAAAAAAGCATGGTGCAGGTCGACACAATCACGCTGAATGACAGCCACCGGGGCTTTGCCAGAAAAATCGGTGACGTTGCCGGCATGGTCGTGCGCCGCCCCATCAATGCCGGCTCACCGGTTACTCCGGACCTTCTCGAAGCACCAAACGCTGTTTCCCGGGGCGATCATGTTATCATTGTCGCCAAAAGTGGATCCTTTTCAGTCACTTCCCGGGGCAAAGCGCTTGCCGACGCTGCCATCGGAGAACAGGTTCTCGTGGAAAACCTCCGCTCATCCAGAACCATAAAGGCCAATGTCGTGGCCCCGGGTCGGGTTGAAGTACCCATGTAGCCAGCAGCCCCGGCGATCAGCGGCAATTTGCTGCCGCATCGGCAAAACCCGGCCGGCCTGAACGGGGCCGACAACCGGAATGTAAACAGATGTTAATAAAAAATCCGTTCAAGGATTAAAGATTCCGGCTCCCATGCCGTTAACCAAACCAGAAACTCGAGTCCGCGCCCGGCAGGGCGCACAAAAGTAGCAGGTACCGATATGTCAGTTGACTTTAACGGAATTGGACGCGGCCAGGTCAACATCCAGAATCCGGCGGCCGACAAGGCTTCCAACGCGGAAAACAAGCCCCAGGCGACGCCAGCACAGGCACGCCCGCAGGCCGAGCAGGCCCGTGGTGAAAACGTCAGCCTGAGCAACCAGGCCAAAAACCTCAAGCAGCTGGAAGAAAAGCTGGGCGATTATCCCGAAGTGGACGACGATCGCGTTGCACAGATTCGCTCGGCGCTTGAAAACGGCACTTACAAAATCGACGCGGAAAAGCTGGCCCAGAAAATGCTTGAGATGGATCAAAGCATTTTCGGGTGAGTAAGTTATGGCCGCAATCGATGATCTGAAAAATCTGCTTGTCGAGGATGTTCGTCAGCTGGACCAGCTGTCTGAGCTTCTCGAACAGGAGAAGGCCCTTCTGGGTGAATCGGATATACGTTCGCTCCAGGCCGTTACGGAACAGAAGAACGCAGCACTGATGGATATTCGCGAGCGCGCGAAACAGAAAATCCATTTGCTGGTTGCCATGGGTTACAGCCCAGACCAGGGAGAACCCTCACGCTTCATTCTGGGCGCAGGGCTGAAAGACACCTACGCGCTCTGGCAACAGGCCAGTGAAAGGCTCAAAACCTGCCGCCAACTTAATGAAGGCAATGGCAAGGTCGTCCAGCATCTGCAAAAACGTCTGGCGCGCCTGACCGACGTGTTCCGGGGAACCTCTGGCCAGCAGAAGCTCTACGGTTCAAAGGGAGAGCAAACCGGCATGAACAACCGCAGCATTCTCGCCAGCGCCTGACCAGCAGGTTTGCGATCAATCCTGAAAAACGCCCGGCCAAGGCCGGGCGTTTTTTCATTGGATTATCTCAACGGGTATAGACGGTCATGCTCGACCGGGGGTCGAAGCGGATATCCTGCATGCTGATGTTCCCCATCGAAGGCCCGGAAGTTCCGCTGACCCGGATATTATCCATCCGGATTTCCTCGATACGCTCTGGAAGCGCCATGACCAACGCACCATCGTCACGAACGGTGTATCGCGGTTCATTGTCGCGATAGTGAACGCCGGAAATGGTCAGGTCCGAATCCAGGAAATTAAGCACCGGAACAAACACATTGGCCGCCAGCTTGATGCCCTCGACGGCGTCCACGGGAACCCCATCCTGATCGCCTTTTTCTCCGGCCGGATTGGATGCCATTGCCGATAAAAGATTGGCACGGTCAACAAGCGTCGGGTCCGCCTGCCCTGCCACACCGGCCAATTCGGTATCTGACAGAGACCGAAGCGACAGTGAGGCCCGGGAAAGCAATTCGCCGGATGTCGGACTGATGGGCGATGCCTCTGCGGTGCCCGTCGCCGCGAGCGATACTACCGGCTGAAACGGCAATGCAACCATGGTGAACAAGGCTGCCGCATTACGGTACCGGCTCTGATGCTTGAGCACACGGTGCAGTTCTTTCTCGGTCAGCCATCCCGCCTGGATCAGGATCTCCCCCAGACGCTGGCCAGTTTCACGCTGCAGTCTCAGGCCTTCATCAACCTGATGCTCCGAGAGATACCCCCGGTTGACCAGCAGCCGACCAAGCCGCGATTTCTCTTCAAATCCCTGACGGATTCTCACCACACTCCTCCTTAAACTCAGTGACTACCGTACATCGCGGCCCGGAGTGGTAAGTTATGACGATTTGACCGACTCAGGTTAGAAGATTGTTAATCTCTATTCTTCAGGGAATTGCCCGTATTTCTGTATCAATCTGCTAACATCGGTCACCGGATATTGCGCGTCTGCCTTGTTCGGCAGAAATCTTTCAACATGCTAACAGCGAGTAACACCACGAAATGAAAACTACGGTAAAAACTCCGGGCATTGTGACTTCTGTTTTCCTGGTAGCGCTGACTGCGTTTACCGTTTCCCCACTGACCCATGCCCAATCCACGACCCAGAACGATGCACTGCCCAAGGTCAGAATGGTCACCAGTGAGGGTGCATTCGTGCTGCAACTTCGCCCCGACGTGGCACCGGTAACCGTCAAGAATTTTCTGCAATATGTGCGGGACGGATTTTACGACGGCACCGTTTTTCACCGCGTCATTCCCGGTTTCATGATTCAGGGTGGCGGCTTTACCCCAACACTGTCGCGGAAAACACCTCGCGACCCCATAGCCAACGAGGCCACTCAGAGCCTTCCCAATCTTCGTGGCACCATCGCCATGGCCAGAACCAACGATCCCGACTCGGCCACTTCCCAGTTCTTCATCAATGTCGCGAATAACGATTTTCTGAATGCGGGTGTTCGCGGTCCGGGATATGCCGTTTTTGGGAAGGTCATCGAGGGCATGGGCGTAGTGGACAGCATCGCCAAGGTCGAGACCGGATATTCCCGGGGAATGGCCGATGTTCCCAAAGATCCCGTGATCATCCAGGAAGCGTCGGTTCTGGATGACCAAGAGTGAGGCATGCGCGAATACAACCTAAAGCCGCCTGCCATTGAAGCCGCCGACCTGCAATGGCGTGACGGAATACCCGAGTCCCGACAGTTCGGGGATGTCTATTTCAGCCGTGATAACGGCCTGGAAGAAACGCGCTATGTGTTCCTCCAACAGAACGAACTGCCGGAACGCTTTCGGGCCCTGGAGGACAACGACGTTTTTGTCGTCGCCGAAACGGGCTTTGGCACCGGCCTGAACTTTCTTGCCACCTGGCAGGCCTGGCGAGAAAATCGCCCACACAATCATGCGATCCTCCATTTCGTGTCGGCAGAGCGCTTTCCGATTGCGCCGGAGGATCTTGCCAGGGCGCTTGAACTCTGGCCCGAGCTGAAACCACTGGCGGACGAGTTGCTGTCCAGCTATCCCCCCCTGTTCAGAGGAACCCACCGTCTGGTATTGGACGGAGGGCGGGTCCGACTCACGCTGTTTTTTGGCGACGTGGTCGATGCCTGGTCGACGTTGACGTTTCAAGCGGACGCCTGGTTCCTTGACGGCTTTGCGCCAGCGTGCAACCCGGACATGTGGCTGGATGAAGGGATTCGGTTGATCCGAAGGCACAGCAAGGCGGGCACAACCATTGCCACGTTCACCGCGGTTGGACGGATTCGAAGGGCCCTGCAAGGCCAGGGGTTTGCGATGCGAAAAGCACCGGGCTTCGGGCGCAAACGCGACATGATTGTTGGGCACCTTCCTCCAGAGGAAGCCGAACCCGCCCAGGCACGAACCTCTGGGCCGGTCGCCATCATCGGTGCCGGGCTCGCGGGCTCGCTGCTGGCAAACAACCTCGCTCAGCGAGGTATTGAGGTGGTCCTCATCGATGCCGCGCAAAAAGCAGGAGCGGGTGCTTCGGGCAATCTTCAGGGCGCAAGCTACGTCAAACTGGGTGTCGACTTCAACGCCCAGACCGAACTCGCCCTGACAGCCCTCAATTTCGCCTACCAGGCCTACGAACCATTCCGCGGACGGTTCTGGCATCCTACCGGACTTCTCCAACTGGCCTGGAACGAGCAGGAGTCAGACCGTCAAACCCGCTTCCTGGACCGCAATCACTATCCCGAAACCCTGCTGTATCCGGTGAATGCGTCTACCGCCACGGATCTGACCGGGGTGCCCTGCCCGTTCGGTGGCCTGTGGTTTCCCCGCAGTGGCTGGCTTTCGCCGCAAACCATTTGCCAGCGTCTTATCGACCACCCCCGGATCCATCAGCGCCTGGGTGTCGAGGTGCGGCGTCTGACGCCGTGCAATGGTAAATGGCACATCGCCAGCGATGGCGGCCCTGATACCATCGTTGAGTCACTGGTGATTGCGGCGGGCCATCTGACTCCGCAATTGATACCGCTGCAGTCGTCGTTCCGTTTCAAAGCCATTCGGGGCCAGGTCACTCACCTGCCCGAAGGACTCCTGAAAGCGCCAAGGGCAGTCATCTGCGGCGAAAAATATCTGAATCCCATGGCCGGTGGCACTGCGGTTACGGGTGCGACGTTTGATCTGCACAATGCGGCCCCGCACCCCACCGAACAGTCCAATCAGGAAAATCTCGATAAGTTGCGGACGATGTTGCCGGACGCTTTCAACGATCACCCGGAGCCATCTGGAACCTTTGAAGGACGCGTCGGATTCCGTTGCACAACCCACGACTACCAGCCCGTGGCAGGGCCGGTAAAGGACATGGAAGGCCGGAAGCTTGATGGCATCTACCTCTTCACTGGCCTCGGGAGCAAAGGGATCAGCTACGCCCCCCTGTTGGCGGAATATTTGGCCGATCGGCTACTCGGCCATCCTGAAGCCATACCGGGACCACTCCAGAAACTGCTTGATCCGGGCCGGATGAATCGGGCCAAAACAAAGGACAATCGAAGAAACACTGAACTTTCTTCAAACGAAGCCGTTAAATAGTCAACGTCAGAAAAAATCCGGAGTACGCATCCGATGTCCATCTTCGTCAGTGAACCCGGCCGGCCGGTAGGCACGCGGCTCCCTGAGGCCTTGAGAAGCCGACGCGTTGGTGACGTGACGGAGCTGACCGAATCCCATCCTATCGTACCCGGCCAAAGTACGGTTACCGACGGGGAGTACCAGCAAGCTGCTCATTCGGGGCGTCGCCGCGCCCTACAGGAATACAGTGCCGCCAGTGCCGGCGAAGCCCGCGAACAACGGCCATACCTGCCGGTATCCGAGCTGTGCTCCCAGGTTCTGTTTTCGGTGCCGGCCACCGCCACGGTATCGGAGGCCCTGACGACAATGGATGATAACGGCGTTCATCACCTGATCGTGACAGCTGGGGAAAACGTCGCGGGCCTGATTGACCTGAAGTGGCTGCTCTCGTGGATTCATGCGCAGCCCGACAGCCCCCTGGAACAGAGCCTCACTCACATTGAGCTGCCGGCCTTTCTGACCGCTTCAACCGAAACCGACGCCCATCAACTGGCGCGCCTGATGCTGGCCCACCAACTGAATGCGGCACTGGTCATTGACGGTGAGGGCCAGCCCAAAGGCGTTGTCACCAGCACCGACTTTTTGCGGATCTACGCGGCCGGCGCCGGGGGGCAGGAAGGAGCCGTATAGATCTACGGCGACGTCAACAAAACGCCCTCCGGGCTGTACAAAACGACGCTCCACGTGGCGCCCAGTCTGGCCAGCGCGACAATCTCGTCGTCACGGTAATTCGCAAGTGCCGGAAAATCAGAATCATTGAAATTAAAGGGATAAAGCCAGCTATTCTGAAACTCCGGAGGATCAGCATCAGGATCGGCCAGGGAAACCCTCGAAAGAATTGCCTGGGCCCCACTATCGGTGCGCCCGCCAGCCACAAGGTCCCCGTCAAACTCGATCAGTGATTTGAACGTCTCATTGGCGATGTCACCGGGATCGTTAATTGTACGTGCGTCCTGAAAATCTCCCGACGTATTATAAGACAGCAGGAAACCGGCCTGACTGTTGAGGATTTCACGGCCCAGAGTCGTTACGTCAGCGGCATCCGTCTTGGTAAAATACCGCCCGTCGCTATTGCCCAGTAGCCAGAGGGTGCTTCCCAAAAGCAGCCCGTCAGTCACCGCTTCATCCCCATCGGTGCCCACCTGCTGAACGACCGGCGCAGTCGAGGTGCTTCCGGCCGAGTAGAAGAACGCATCTTCTCCGCCAATGACAGGCGCCCCCCCAACCGAGCCTATTGCTGAACCGAACGTCAGTGGTGTAATTCCTGCGACAGCACTGCCGGCAACCGAGTCATTGGAAACCGAGCCGACCTGTCGGGTCCACGCGACCTTCGGCACATCGTTACCCCCATCAACCACCGTGTCGATCCGCTGGAGGAAACTGTCGTATCCACCAGCAGAACGCTCGTCAGGCCAGACCCCGTTGGTTTCGCCTGACAGAATCACGTAGCCACTATCTCCATTGATCCCCGCACCCCGAACCCGGTCATTTCCTGAGGTGCCGGTTCTCGCGGTCCACTTCGGCACATACTCTCCACCGTTCGAGGCTTCGTCGAACCAGAAAACAGAGGTGATAACGTCCTCTCCACCCTGCTCCGTCGTACCGTCGATAGGCCCCGATGCTCCGTACGCGACAACAAATTCATACCGACTCACTTTAACGTTGCCTTCCGACACCTCGCGACGAACGGTACTGATCACGGGCGGCGCATCGGTAATTGCGGTAGTAGTGATGGAATCCACGGCCGGCGTGACGCCGACATCCTGTAGAGGATTCCCCTTCTGATCGTAGATACGCACCTTGACGCGGTTGCTATCCTGCGTGTCATAGCCTGCCACAAAGAGTCGGCCGTTGTGTCCCATGGCGATATCGGTGGGTACGAAACTGGTATCTGTACCGAGCGGCAGAGGCGCAGTCAGCTCATTGAGGCTTATTCGCAGAAGACTGTCGCTTTCCGGCCTGGCAAAATTTTCCCTGCCGGCCTGATATTGTTCATCAACCGCGAGTTCGACGAAACGGTCCGGCAGATCCGGATTGCTATAGGTTCCCCCGTTGGGCGGCACTGTCACCCGGAAGAGCAGTTGATTTACATCTTTCGGGAAAACCAGTTCCGGATCGGACACCCACACGCCATTTTGTACCTGTTCGATCTCAAATTCGGAACCAAGGCGGGCAGTGGAGTCCTCGGAATGGGTCAGGCGTGCATGGATCTTCTCATCATGAACACCGGTGAGTTTTGCCACATATTCCCTGGAAGTCCCGACATTGATGGTGTCCCTGGCCCCGCCAGCTTTTGTCATCAGCGATACAACAGGCTCATTGTCATCAATCGCCAGATTGGTTCGCACGCCATCGTTGTTTTCACCGAGTCCCGCCAGCCCGGAACGCACTTCCGTGAGGGTCAGCCGCGCCGCCTCGGACAGTTCGGCAAAGCTGTCATCAACCACTTCCAGACGGATGTAACACTCCTGGATACCCGGCTCCAGAGTCACCACACCCCGGGTAAGGAATCCGTCGTCATCTTTCTCATAGGAGAGGTAATCCAGTGGATCCCCGTTCACATCCACCGGCGACGGAGAATCACTTCCACGACCCACGATGTCCTTGCCTACGATGGCGTCACTGGCATTTGCCGCACTGAAATCACAGCGCTGGTGCGGTGTCGGCCCCTGGTAACTCGGATCACACTTGTTGGGGTCATATTCGGAACCCAGTTCGAACGCAACCTGGACGCGGGTAACCGATGGTTTGTCCAGCGTCAGCTTGACGTAGACCGGCTTGGTCGGAAATTTTACGGTCTTTTCGCCGCTGACACTGCCATCATCATTGTAGGTATTAATCTTGAATTCGTGCGCGCCTGCCTGGGACAGGTCCGGCGCCGCACAATGTGAAAGACGGGTGTCGGCAGGCTCCTCAGACGCACTGCCCTCGGTAAAGGTGGCAGTTTCGAGGGCCAGGGCATTGTATTTCACTTCAATGTCGAACGGCTGAACCCCTGACATGCCGCCATCGGTCGTCACCAGATTGATGTTACGGGCATTCCCGAGGTCCGCGTCACCACGCCCTCCACCGGTCAAACCGGGTACACCGGCCATGATGATGCCCTGCCTCGCCTTGTTACTGGTGTCCTCCAGGGCCAGCCACGAGGGTGCATTGGTGAGGGTGTAGTCGAGAATATCCTCGCCGCCATAGGCGCCCCAGTTGTAGTAATACTTGACCCCAAGGTACGCGGTTGTGGGAGGTTCCCCAAGCAACGTCGGCTGATCGGGATTTTTTTCGGTTTTGCAGCCCGCTGCAGCCAGTGCCAGAAGCACCAGGCCCAGCAAACGAAACGTCGAGACCGTATGGGAGAGACAACTATCGGCGCGCATGAAAAAATCCGTTTCAATACGTTGTTTTAAGAGTTATGAACCGGCCCCGGGGGACGATTACACACCGTTACACATGCTCGCCATGGTAGCCAATTTGGTGTGGAAGGGATCTGCGCGAGTTCTCAGAATCATTGCGCCCTGCCCCTCAGCATGAGCAGGAGCGCCATAATCAGGCCATCTGGCCTAATCGTAGAGGCCATGCTCCTTGAGGAGTGCCATCAGACCGGCTTCGTCGAGAACCGGAACGCCCAGTTGCTCCGCCTTGGCCAGTTTCGAACCGGCAGACTCTCCGGCAACAACGCAAGCAGTCTTTTTCGAGACACTTCCGGCGACCCGCGCGCCCAGCGCTTCGAGCTTTTCTTTTGCCTGGTCCCGTGTCAGCGTAGTCAGCGCCCCCGTCAGGACCCACGTCTCACCAACCAATGGCTGGTCTTTGGCTTCCACCGTTTCGGCCTGCCATTCGACGCCCGCGTCCTTCAGGGCCTGCAAGGTTTCCTGGTTATGGCGTTGATCGAAGAAGCTTCGGATATGGCCGGCGACGATCGGCCCTACGTCAGGTACCGTCTGCAACGTTTCGCTGTCGGCCTCGGAGATGGCCTCCAACGTTCCAAAATGACGGGCAAGACCTTTCGCCGTGGCTTCGCCCACTTCGCGAATGCCTAACGCGTAGAGGAAGCGCCATAGCGCCGGATGACGGGACTTGTCGATTGCCTCAACCAGATTACTCGCGGACTTCTCCCCCATACGCTCGAGACCGGTCAGATCCTTGACGGTCAGGTGATAGAGGTCAGCGACGGTCTTGACCATCCCCCGGTCCACCAGAATATCGATCCACTTGTCGCCAAGGCCCTCGATATCCAGGGCTTTGCGAGAGGCATAATGGCGGATTGCTTCCTTGCGTTGGGCCGGGCAATACAGGCCGCCGGAACAACGGGCCACCGCCTCACCTTCGATTTGTATGACATCCGAGTCACAGACCGGGCAGGTCCGCGGCAGATGAACCTCCTCGGCATTGGTTGGTCGCTTTTCCGGAACGACCTTGACGACCTGGGGAATGACATCACCGGCCCGGCGAATAAAGACGGTATCCCCGATGTGAACATCGAGGCGTCGAATTTCATCCATGTTGTGCAACGTTGCATTGCTGACGGTCACCCCACCGACAAAAACCGGCTTTAGGCGCGCGACCGGCGTCACCGCTCCGGTTCTTCCGACCTGGAATTCCACATCCTCAATGGTGGTGAGTTCCTCCTGTGCGGGAAACTTGTGGGCAATTGCCCAGCGAGGTGCGCGGGACACAAAGCCCAGAGCCTGCTGGAGATCCAGTCTATTGACCTTGAAAACAATGCCGTCGATTTCATAAGGCAGGCTGTCGCGTTTGTTCATCAGGTCGCTATAGGCTTCCAGACACGCCTCAACGCCCCGGGCCATTCGCATCTCAGGATTGATGCGAAAGCCCCAGCGTTTGACCTGCTGCAATGAATCCCACTGCGTCTCGGGCAGCTGACTTTCGTCCGTGACTGCCACGCTGTAGGCGCACATTTCCAGTGGCCTTTTTGCCGTTACCGTGGACTTTTTCTGTCGAAGACTGCCCGCTGCGGCATTGCGTGGATTGACAAAGGTCTTCTCCCCCTTGTCCGCCAGCTTCCGATTCAGAAATTCAAACCCTGCCTTGGGCATGTACACTTCGCCCCGGACCTCGACCATGGCCGGCACATCGTCGCCCCTGAGCTTCAGAGGTACAGAGGGGATGGTGCGAATGTTCGCGGTAATATCTTCACCGCTGTATCCGTCGCCACGGGTAGCAGCGACCGTCAGAGAACCATTCTCATAATGCAGACTGACGGCAAGCCCATCGAGTTTGGGTTCGCAGACATACTCTATATCGTCCCCGATACCGAGCCGCTCCTTCACCCGACGATCAAAGTCACGCATCTCTTCCTCGCTGAACGCATTGTCCAGGGAGAGCATCGGCAAACGGTGAACAACTTCGGCAAAACTGGTTTCAACACGGCTGCCGACGCGGCGAGTCGGCGAATCATCACTGGCCAGCTCGGGATACTGCGATTCCAGTTCCTGAAGTTCCCGGAACAGGCGGTCGAATTCCGCATCCGGAACTCTTGGATCGTCGAGAACATAATAGCGGTAGTTATGGTCCTCAATCAGAGACCGAAGCTCCTCAACGCGCTCGATGACCTCGGAGGTGGCTGTGCTCATGGATGGGTACTCTTGACCTTCAAAAAAATGCCCGGTGGAGTACCGGGCATCGTGCCTGTTTTACCCGGGACCATCAGGCCCGCTGGGATCTTTGTTTGCGCTCGAACTCTCGGATTCGTTGACGGCAATGCTCGATCGTCTGGGGGGTCATGACGCTACGACGTTCGTCCTTCAACTCGCCACCCAGATTCCGGACAACCGCCTGCGCCGTTTCCAGCATGAATTCAAACGCCTGCAGGGGTTTTGTGGGGCCCGGCAAACTCATGAAAAAGCTGATACCCGGCGTCGAAAGCCCAGGCATATCCACGGGCTTGAAGGTGCCCGGTTCCACCGCATTCGCGACGCTGAACTGAACCGGACTGGTCGTGTCCGCTTCCTCATGCCGGTGGTAGATATCCATATCACCGTGTTCGAGGCCGCAAGCCTCAAAGAGCTTCTTCAAAGCTTCACCACGGAATTCGTCAGACTGACGGGCCAACACATTGATAACGATAACCTCGCGAGCCTCGGGACGGTTCGCTCCCGCCAGAGGCTGCCCGCTTGCCCGGGCAGGTGTTTCGCGGCGTGCCGTGTCCTCCTCTACCTCGCTGGTAACCAGCGGTGGTGACGTCTCCTCCTCAAGCGGTGCCGGCTTCTTTTCAGGCTCCGGTTCGCGACGGGCAATCCGGGGCTCACCGACGATCCCGTCGTCCACATCCGGGTCATTCCGGTGGGCGGTCCATCCGGACTCCGGCTCTACAGGATCATCCGCAACAGACAACGCCGGATCGGACGCCAATTCGGGGTCAGGTTGAGCTTCGTGCTCCTGACCGGACTCCGCCTCAGGCGCAGGCTCCTGGTAGACCGGCCGGGTCGGCTTTGGCTCGGTTTTACTGAAACGACTGGGTCGCTCGGAACGCACGTACCCACGCTCTTCCAGCACATCCCGTGAGACGGTTCTTGCACCGCCATTGGGCAGCTCCGGATTGTACTCATCGTCCAGTGGGGATTCGTCAAGGTCGTCAGCCCCCATACCCGATGAGATCGCCATGGATTCCTTCCGGGCTCGCCTCATTCGGCGAATCCCGTCGATCACGATGCCGAGGATAACCAGGGTACCTATGGCTATCAGCCATTCCCTAAGTGACATATCGCTGCTGTCCTGTCTGCAGATGCTGTAATGTTGCTACTCTAAAAAAAGCCTGTAATGAATACAACGCGCGCCGGGCCAGATGGCAGTTTTGTCATTCTTGACCCTTTTTCATCCAGACCGCCCGTTACGCCTCGGCAAGTGCGGCCGCCTCATCCACGTCAACCGATACCAGTCGCGAACAACCCGGCTCGTGCATGGTAACCCCCATCAACTGATCCGCCATCTCCATGGCAATCTTGTTGTGAGTAATGTAGATAAACTGTACCTGTTTGGACATTTCTTTCACCATGTTGGCGTAGCGGCCAACGTTGGCATCGTCAAGGGGAGCATCTACCTCGTCCAGCATACAGAATGGTGCCGGATTCAGCTGGAAAATTGAAAAGACCAGAGCGATCGCAGTCAGTGCCTTCTCGCCGCCTGACAGGAGATGGATCGTGCTGTTCTTCTTCCCCGGCGGTCGCGCCATGATGGCCACCCCCGTTTCCAGCAGGTCTTCCCCGGTCAACTCCAGATAGGCGTTGCCACCCCCGAACACCTTTGGAAAGAGCGCCTGCAGTCCATTGTTCACCTGATCGAAGGTTTCCTTGAAGCGCTGCCGGGTCTCCCGATCTATCCGGCGAATCGCATTATCGAGGGTTTCCAGGGCTTCGATGAGATCATCGTGCTGGCTGTCGAGATACGTCTTGCGCTCGCTCTGAACCTGATACTCCTCAATGGCCGCCAGGTTGATAGCACCCAGACGCTGGATCCGATTGCCAATCTTCTCCAGCTCCTCGGCCCAATCCTTCTCGTTGGCCCCCTCCGGGAGTTGTTCAAGGACTTCCTGAAGTTTTACGTCCAGCTCTTTGAGCTGCTCGATATGGTTACCGGACCGGATCTCGAGCGCCTGTGACTCCATCTTGAGCTTTTCAAGACGGGAGCGGACGTCCTGGATGTCATGATCGATGCGGCTACGGGCCTGTTCCTTTTCCCGAACCTCGCGATCAATCTCCTCCAGTGAATCACGGGCAGCGCCAAGCTTCTCTTCTTCCGCCAGCCGGCGGTCCAGAAGCCCTTCAAGCTGCATTTGCAGATCTTCCATTGGCTCTTCGGCGCTTTCACGGGCTTCCCGGAGCATTTCCAGTCGTTCGTCGAGCCGTTCCTTCTGCATCTGCATCCGGTCAATCGTCTGCCGGAGACCATCGCGCTGGCTGGTCAGAGTCTGTAACTGGAGCTGCAATTGATGGGCATGGTCGCGGTCGTGGCGGGCTTCCTGCCGGAGGCCGTCGAGCCGTTCCCGCAGCATGTCGCGTTGTTCCAGAAGACGTTCTTTTTCTTCATCGCTATCTTCTGTGGACGCCAGCGCCTGCTGCCATTCCTCGCGGGCCATCTGCAGGTGTTCATCCTGGTCCCCGATACTGGCCGTCACGTCTTCAAGTTCTTCACTGATATTCTGAAGGCGGGAGTCGATCTGTTCCGCCCTGGCGCGGATGCCGCTGATCCTGGAAGTCAGCGTACTGAGCTCCCGTTCAGTGGTCGTCTGCCGTGCCTGGACATCATCGCGGGCGGCTTCTGCCCGTTCAAAGCGTTCCTGAAGGTGCTCCAGACGATCCGTGGCAGCCGCCATGGCTTCTTCGGCAGTCTCAAGCTGATCCGTCAGCTCGGTCACCTTTTTCTGGCGCTCGATAACACCAACCTGGCTGGCATCGGACTCCGGCATCAGTATCCAGTCTCGGGCAATCCAGGCACCCTCCGGAGTGATGACGCTCTGACCAGGCGCCAACTGCTCTCTTGAGGCAAGTGCAGCTGACAGGCTTTCAGCAGTATCAATACCGTCGAGCATATCTTGTACCGCGGAGACACCAGACACTTTGGCCTTGAGCCCTGAAGTGGCAGGACGATCGCCGCCCTTCGAATTCACCACCGCAAGTCCGCTGGGTGCATCGTCCATGGCATCGCCCAGGACAGCGAGGTCGGCAATGGCGAGCCCCTGCGTGAAACGTCCGATCACCTGCTCAACCGCGAATTCCCAACCATCCTCGATGGCCAGGTTCGATGCGATCCGAGGCGTATCGGCCAGACCCCACTCAGACAGCCAGGACTGGAGTGTGTCATTCTGGCTGCCCAACTGCTCGTCAAGCAGCGCCTGCTGGGATTCCAGGGAAGCCCGCAAGATCTGGACACGCTGTCTTTCCTCCGCCAGGGCCTGCTCTGCCTCACGCTGATCCTGCCTGGCGTCCTGCAGGGTTTCCTGAACCTCCGCGATCTGCGCGGCGTTTTCCTCGCGCTGCATTTCCAGAGTTTCCTGCTGTTCGAGCAGCTCCTCGAGCTCTGTGCGATCAACCTGACCGTCCAGCAGCTCTTTTTCATCGTTCAGTTTCCGACGACGGTTACGGAGTTGTTCGATGGCGTCTTCCAGTGACCGGATGCGGGATTGGGCCAACTCCGCCTGACGGCGGGCGTCGGAGGAGCGCCCACTGAATTCCTCCCAACGATGCTGCCAGTCGCCCATGTCGTCTTCAGCCTGCTGGAGCTTTTCACCGGATTCTTCGGACCTGAGGCTCAGCGACTCCTGCTCCGGCTCCAGCATGTCCAGTTCTTCCTGAATACCGGCAAGTTTGTCTTCGTCCTGGTCAAGCTCCCTGGCCAACTCTCTCTGATTCGCCATTGCCTGGTCCAGCTCCGCAGCCGTCTGACGGCTACGCTCCCGCTGATGCTCGAGACTCTGCTCGATCCGGGCAATGTCAGCGCCGGCTTCGTAATAACGGGCCTGGGCACGATTGAAGTGTTCGGTGCGTTCCTGATGGCTGTCCCGGAGCGATTCCAGACTGGTTTCAAGGCTCACCCGTTCGGTCAGCTGCTTTTCGAGCTCCAGTTCGGTATCACGAATCCGTTCCCGCCAGGTCTGCAGGTCGTTGTCGAGGGACTGCCATCGGAGTACCGTCAGCTCGGCCTTCTTGACCCGTTCCTCCTGTTTGAGCGCCTTGTATTTCTCGGCCGCAGCCGCCTGGCGCTCAAGATGTTGCAACTGCCGGGACAGCTCGTCCCTCAGATCGGTGAGACGCTCAAGATTCTCCTGCGTCCGGCGGATTCGGTTCTCGGTTTCCCGGCGACGCTCCTTGTACTTCGAAATTCCCGCAGCCTCTTCGATATAGACTCTCAGCTCTTCAGGCTTTGCCTCGATCAGTCGGGAAATCATTCCCTGCTCGATGATCGCGTAACTCCGGGGGCCAAGGCCGGTCCCGAGGAACAGGTCCGTAATATCACGCCGACGGCATTTTGAACCGTTCAGGAAATATTCAGACTGTCCTTCCCTGGAAACGCGCCGGCGGACGGAGATTTCATTGAATCGAACAAACTCACCGGGCGCTGTTCCATCGCTGTTATCAAAAACCAGTTCGATCGAGGCCTGCCCGACCGGCTTCCGGGCACTGGAGCCGTTGAAAATAACGTCCGTCATCGATTCACCGCGCAGGTATTTGGCGGAACTTTCGCCCATTACCCAGCGAACGGCGTCAATGATGTTGGATTTCCCGCAGCCGTTTGGTCCGACCACGGCGGTCATGTTGGAAGGGAATGGGACGGTCGTGGGATCGACAAACGATTTAAAACCGGAAAGTTTGATCGACTTCAGACGCATCAGGCGGTTTCCTCTTCCCGGAGGATGCTCAGAACCTGTTCACGCTGATGTTCCCCGAACGCCTTGATCACCGTTTCGAGTCGATTCGTGTCGCCACTGCCCGCCGCTTCGGCCAACTGTCGGAAAAAGGTTGCGGTCTCCCCGATCTCGTCGCGGAAGTGCTCCAGGGCCACAAAATAGGTTCGACTGATTGCGGGGCGGAAATTCTCGAGGGTCTCCTCCAGGAATGGGTTTTCCACCAATCCATAGGCGTAGCGCATCACCCCGAAACCCGCGTCTATGACCTGCTCTGCTGCATCGGGTCCGTTGGAGTTCAGTGCATCGATCACCGCCTGGAGCTCCCGTACCTGGCCCATCACGCCACTGAGCTCCGGCCCGGACCAGCGCTCGAGGACTTTGCGCCCGAGCATACAGAGCAAATCAATGTAGATGTCGTAAAGGTTGTTGACGCTTTCACGGGTCAGCGCTGACACAACGGCTCCCCGGCGCGGAAAGATCTCAACCAGGTGGCGACGTTCCATGATGAGCAGCGCTTCACGGACCGACCCACGGCTGACATTCAGGTCCCCGGCCACTTTCAGTTCCTGAATGCGTTCGCCCGGTTTGAGGTCACGGGTAATAATTCGCTGCCCAAGATGTTGGGCAATCTGCTCGGACAAACTTTCGGGAGCCTGAAACCTCATAGCTACTGACGCTCACTTCCTTCATGGAGACAATCGTAAACGCAGAAGTTTATCACACGCTTTCGCCTGCCCCATCCCCCGACCGGGAGATTTTGCCTCTCACCAACAAACTGGCCCGGCAAACGCCTGCCAGTTTTTTGGCACGACCTGCATAAAACCGGATTTTTTCCGCCAAACGACTTCAACTAATAAGCTTATCCATCTGTTTTTAAAGTTATTAACAATTCCGGCACGGTATCTGCTTTTACCTGAATAACGATTCGGTAAACAGAGCGATTTAACGTGAAACACACGCCCTTTGTCTCTAAATCTGCAGACCAGCCCCAGAAACTGGCAGCCCTGAAACAAGCCTGGCAGGAATGGACCACGTCGCCCGACATCCTGGCGCGACTGACGCGTCGGCTGTCGACGACTCTCTCGCTGGAAACGCAGCTGACGGTCTTCGCCGAAGAGGCAGCAACTGTGGTGCCATTTGATTCGCTGCAATACCGGAACCACATTGCCAAACAGGACTTCGTGTTTTCCACAGGTCTGGGCGGGCCCCACCGAGCAGAGTACCGACTGAATCTCGAGGGCGCTCATTTCGGCACCCTCACGCTGCTTCGAAGGAAGCGATTTACCGAGGAAGAGCTGGGTGGAATCGAAATGCTGATCGGCGCCGCGATCTGCGCGATCCGGAATGCCTGTCAGTTCATTGCACTGGAACAGACAGCGCGAACCGACTCACTCACGGGCATTCCCAACAAACGGGCATTGGACGAGGAGCTGGCCAGGACCAGCCACCTGTCAGACCGTCACCAGGAAACCTACTCCCTGATTCTGCTGGACCTCGACCACTTCAAGTCCGTCAATGATGTTCACGGCCACCTGGTCGGTGATCAGATTCTGAGATTGACTGCTGAAAGCATGGAGCGGACGCTGAGGGTTTCCGATAGTATTTTCCGGTTCGGCGGTGAGGAATTCGCGGTATTGCTGCCCCACACTGCAAGTAACGAAGCGCGTGAAGTGGCGGACCGCCTCAGAGAGGCCGTCACCAATACAATCTTCGAACGTGGCGATATTCGCGTCGGCGTGACCGCCAGTTGCGGCGTGTCGACACACTTGCAGGGAGAATCTCCAGAGCAATGGCTGACCCGGGCTGACGAGGCTCTGTACCGGGCAAAACGGGAAGGCCGCAATCAGACCCGGATTTCAGCCACAATCGGTGGCGGTCAGTGACCGCCGCGCTTCGGTGCTCTGGGCTTCGCCCTGCCTGACGGCGCATCATCAACCTGCCACTTCTTTGCGCCCTTCGCCTGCCCGGGCCTTGCAGGTGCCTTTCTACGCTGGCGCTCGTGAGCAGCCTTCTGTGACGGCGTCTTGGCAGGGATAGCCACGGAGTCCAGGCCTACGCTCTTGCTGAGAAGATCCACGGCCTTCTGGTCCAGCTCCTCCCATTTACCCATGGTCAGCCGGCTTGGAAGAAAGATCGGTCCGTAGCGAACACGCTTGAGCCGGCTCACTTTCACGCCCTGGGACTCCCAAAGACGACGCACTTCCCGGTTGCGCCCCTCCAGCAGGGTGACATGAAACCACCGGTTCAGGCCGGACCCGCCCGCCGGGCTGATATCGCTGAATTTCGCCATGCCATCCTCCAGCAAAACCCCTTCCAGGAGCCGCTCGATCATGGCGTCATCGACTTCCCCGAACACCCGAACCGCATACTCACGATCGATTTCATTGGAGGGGTGCATCAGGCGATTTGCCAAATCACCATCGGTGGTGAAGAGCACCAGCCCGGTCGTATTGATATCGAGCCGGCCGATAGAAATCCAGCGATGATCCTTCAGACGTGGCAGATGATCAAAAACGGTGGGCCGGCCTTCCGGATCTTTACGACTGGTCACCTCACCTTCGGGCTTGTTGTAGATCAGCACCCGCCGTAGGGTTTCAGCGGCACCGGTGACATCCAGGCGCTTGCCGTCGAGCTCGAACCGGTCGCCGACGGTTGCTTTGTCACCGGGGCTGACGGCATGGCCGTTGACCCTGACACGGCCGGACTCCATCCAGCCTTCAATTTCCCGGCGGGAACCGACGCCTGCCCGGGCAAGCAGTTTCTGAATCCGCTCCGGTGTGTCCTGGCCGGCTTTGTTTCGCTGATTTGCCGAACCGGCACCTGGTTGGTCTGACGCCATCTTTGAATCCTTGATAAAAACTGCGCGAACGGTAACGCGTCAGTGAAGTGTTTCCTGACTGGAGGTTTCGGGGGACTCAAACTCGATCTCCCCCTGCATGTTCCTTTCAATCTCACGACCGATCTCTTCAAGATCGCGAATTTCCGACAGAGGCGGCAGCTGATCAAGCCCGGTCAGATTGAAGTAATCCAGAAACTGTTTGGTCGTCGCATACATTGCCGGCCTTCCCGGTACGTCACGATGGCCGACAACCCGCACCCACTCTCGCTCAAGCAGAGTGCGAATGATATTGCTGCTTACCGTGACACCACGAATATCCTCGATTTCACCACGTGTGATCGGCTGGCGATAGGCGATCAAAGCCAGCGTCTCCAGCAGCGCCCGGGAATAACGCTGCGGCTTTTCCTCGAACAGCCGTCCAACCCAGGGCGCAAACTCTTCCCTGACCTGCAACCGATACCCGCTTGCCACCTTCTTCAACTCGAAGCCCCGCCCCTCGCAGGCGGCCTCCAGTTGAACGAGGACATGCTCCATTACCTGGCGGGCCGGTCGCTCGTCTTCGGTGAACAGCTCCCGCAATTGCTCAAGGGACAGAGGTTTGCCTGCCGCCAGCAAGGCTGCCTCTGCGATGGCCTGGATCCTGAGGATATGTTCTTCATTCATGATCGGAGTCCGGTTTCTCGTACATTCAGGCTCAGCAGCCTCCGTCACCGTGCAGCACGCGCTCTGACATGGATCGGTCCGAGCACGTCACCCTGCACGACCTCGATGAGCTGTTCCTTGACCAGTTCAAGCGTCGCCAGAAACGTGACCACGACACCCAGGCGGCCCTCTTCCAGGGTGAAAAGGCTCTCGAAGGTCACAAAGCGATCATCCTGGAGCACCGACAAGATGTGTGACATGCGCTCCCGGGTTGAGAGAATCTCCCTCTCAACGTGATGACTGGTGAACAGATCCGCCCGTTTCAGGACCCCCTGCGTCGCCAGCAGCAACTCCCGCATCTCGACGTCCGGGTGCGGCTGGCTTGAGGGTAATCTGGGCAGCGCCGCGGATGCACTGAACGTATCCCGCTCCATGCGCGGCATCTCGTCGATATCCTCTGCAGCCTGCTTGAATCGCTCATACTGCTGAAGACGGCGAATCAGCTCGGCCCGGGGGTCCACTTCCTCCTCGTCTTCCGATTCCTGGCGCGGCAACAGCATTCGGGATTTGATCTCCGCCAGTGTCGCCGCCATCACCAGATACTCGGCAGCCAGTTCAAAACGCATCGCCTCGACCGCGCCGATGTAGTCCATGTACTGACGGGTAATTTCGCTGACGTCGATATCCAGAATGTTCATGTTCTGGCGCCGGATCAGATACAGCAGAAGATCCAGCGGCCCTTCAAAGGCTTCGAGAAAGACGGCCAGAGCATCCGGCGGGATATAGAGATCCTTGGGCAGGTCGACCACCGGCTTGCCTGAAACCACAGCCAACGGCGATTGTCCCTCTGCCTCCTGGGGCGTCTCCGTTGCCGTGGTATTGGACTCGTCCGTCATTCACTGCCCTCGGATGATTTCTTCAGATCAGGCGAGCTGCCGCGCTCAGCGGTAGCTCAGCCCCATCGCAGCGCGCACTTCCTCAAGAGTGTCCCGCGCAGCGTCCCGGGCGTGCTCCCGGCCTTCCTGCAGGATGGAGTGCACCAGATCCGGATTGTTTTCATATTCACGGGCACGCTCGTGCAGAGGCCGTTGCTCTTCAACAATCGCGTCGATCAGCGGCTTCTTGCAGTCGAGACAGCCAATGCCAGCGCTCCGGCAGCCGGTCTGCACCCATTCCTGAGTATCCGCATCGGAATAGATCTTGTGCAGGCCCCAGACCGGACACTTCTCCGGCTCGCCCGGATCGGTCCGGCGAACCCGTTGCGGATCCGTCTGCATGGTCCGAACTTTCTGGGCAACCGCATCCGGTTCCTCACGCAAACCGATGTAGTTGTTGTAAGACTTGGACATTTTCTGTCCGTCCAATCCGGGCATTTTGGATTCCGGTGTCAACAACGGCTGCGGTTCCGGCAGGATCACCTTGCCGCCACCCTCGATATAGCCATACAGACGTTCGCGGTCACCCAGAGAAATATTCTGCTGCTCCATGAGCAGCGCCCGGGCAGTCTCAAGCGCCTCCATGTCGCCTTCTTCCTGGTAGCGCTTCTTCAGTGTCCGATAGAGCTTCGCGTTTTTCTTGCCCATCTTCACGATCGCACCTTCAGCCTGCTCTTCAAAGCCGGGTTCGCGACCATAGATGTGATTGAACCGACGGGCGATTTCCCGCGTGATTTCCACATGCGAAACCTGATCCGCGCCAACAGGCACCTTACCGGCCCGGTACATCAGAATATCCGCGGTCTGCAGCAGTGGATAACCGAGGAATCCATAGGTTGCCAGATCCTTTTCCCGCAGTTTTTCCTGCTGGTCCTTGTAAGTTGGAATGCGCTCCAGCCAGCCCAGTGGCGTAATCATGGAGAGCAGCAAATGGAGTTCGGCGTGCTCAGGTACCTGGGACTGGATAAACATCGTGGAGGATCCGGGATTGACACCGGCGGCCAGCCAGTCGATCACCATATCCCAGACGCTCTGTTCGATGCCGGAAGGGTCGTCATACTGGGTCGTCAGAGCATGCCAGTCGGCTATAAAGAAGAAGCACTCGAACTCGTGCTGGAGCTTTACCCAGTTTTTCAGCACACCATGGTAGTGACCAAGGTGAAGCTTTCCGGTCGGACGCATGCCCGACAAAACCCTTTGCTGGGAATCTACAGAACTCAAAGCACGAACTCCTTATGTTTCTAGCGATAGGCCGAGAAAAATCGGCTGACCGGGCATTATAGTCTGATAGCCCTCCGCCGTTAAGGACACAGGCCAAAAAACAAAAACCCCCGCACACCGGCCGGTGTCGGGGGTTTTTGTCAGAAAGGAAGGCTTACCAGCCAGTCACTTCCTTGAGCGCCTTGCCAATATCGGCCAGGCTGCGCACGGTTTTGACACCGGCATCGTTCAGGGCCGCGAATTTTTCATCCGCAGTGCCCTTACCGCCGGAGATGATCGCACCGGCGTGACCCATACGTTTGCCAGGAGGCGCAGTCACACCCGCGATGTAGGATACCACCGGCTTGGTCACGTTCTCCTTGATGAACGCAGCCGCCTCTTCCTCAGCGGTACCACCGATCTCACCGATCATGACGATCGCCTCGGTTTCCGGGTCTTCCTGAAGGAGCTTCAGGATATCGATGAAGTTCGAGCCCGGAATCGGGTCACCACCAATACCAACACACGTGGACTGACCGTAGCCGAAATCAGTCGTCTGCTTGACCGCTTCGTAGGTCAGGGTACCGGAACGGGATACGATACCGACCTTGCCCTTCTTGTGGATATGGCCTGGCATGATGCCGATCTTGCACTCGTCCGGAGTGATCACACCCGGGCAGTTCGGGCCGATCATGCGAACGCCTTTACGATCAACGTATTCTTTGGCGTACAGCATATCGATGGTCGGGATGCCCTCGGTGATGCAGACGATCAGCTGGATGCCCGCGTCGGCCGCCTCGATGATCGCGTCCTTACAGAACGGAGCCGGAACATAGATAACGGTCGCTTCGGCACCGGTCGCCTCTACGGCGTCACGGACGGTATTGAAAACCGGCAGGCCCAGGTGCTCGGTGCCGCCCTTACCGGGGCTTACACCACCAACCATCTTGGTGCCGTAGGCAATCGCCTGTTCGGAGTGGAAGGTACCCTGCGAACCGGTAAAGCCCTGACAGATAACCTTGGTGTCTTTGTTAATCAGGATGCTCATTATTTACCCCCTGCGGCTTTAACAACTTGCTCTGCCGCATTTGACAGACTGGTGGCGGCAATGATGTTCAGGCCGCTGTCGGCGAGTACCTGGGTACCCTTTTCGGCGTTGTTGCCTTCAAGGCGAACAACCACAGGAACTTTCACACCCACTTCCTTCACCGCACCGATGATGCCCTCTGCGATCATGTCGCAACGAACGATACCACCGAAGATGTTGACCAGAACGGCCTTGACGTTGGAGTCAGACAGAATGATCTTGAACGCTTCGGAAACGCGCTCTTTGGTGGCACCGCCGCCAACGTCCAGGAAGTTGGCAGGCTGGCCGCCGGACAGCTTGATAATGTCCATGGTGCCCATGGCCAGGCCAGCACCGTTGACCATGCAGCCGATGTTGCCTTCGAGCGCCACGTAGTTGAGCTCCCACTTGGCTGCTTCCGCTTCGCGGGCATCTTCCTGGGAAGGATCGTGCATCTCGTGGATTTTCTTCTGGCGGTACAGCGCGTTGCCATCAACCCCTACCTTGGCGTCCAGGCAGTGAAGATCGCCGGCCGGAGTGATTACCAGCGGGTTGATCTCTACCAGTGCCAGGTCGGCATCTTCAAACAGCTTGGCAAGGCCCAGGAAGATCTTGGTGAACTGACCAATCTGCTTGCCTTCCAGACCCAGCTTGAATGCCAGCTCGCGGCCCTGGTATGGCTGAGCGCCAACCAGCGGATCGATTTCGGCCTTCAGGATCTTTTCCGGAGTCTCCTCAGCCACCTTCTCAATCTCAACGCCACCTTCGGTGGACGCCATGAAGACGATGCGACGGGTACCGCGGTCAACAACCGCGCCGAGATAAAGCTCTTCAGCGATATCGGTCAGGGATTCCACCAGAATCTTGCTGACCGGCTGGCCATTCTCGTCAGTCTGGTAGGTCACCAGGTTCTGACCCAGCCACTTCTCCGCAAACTCACGGATCTCGTCTTTGCTCTTGACCAGCTTTACACCGCCGGCCTTACCACGGCCACCGGCGTGAACCTGGGCCTTGACTACCCAGCCGTCACCGCCGATTTCATCTGCCGCTGCTACGGCTTCCTTGGGAGTATCGCAGGCAATGCCCTTGGATACGGGCAGGCCGTACTCGGCGAACAGCTGCTTGCCCTGATATTCATGCAAATTCATAGTTAATGTCCCGCTTATTGATGGAGGATAACCACGTACGGAAATTGAACCCGCGCAAGCTCCGCAAGACGGAGCTGCTGTTGCGAATTCCGCTCGGCGGGCCGGGGATCACCTCAACCCGCCCGGTGCGCAGCCGGAAACGTGCCTTTCAGATGGCAGCGGGGCGCCGATCCAGGCGCCCCCGTTTTCCTGACTTGCGTTACTTCTTCTTGCGACGGTTGGCGACGTGAATCGCCCCGCCCGCTACGGCCAGTGCTGCCTCGTGCACAGACTCGGACAGAGTCGGGTGCGCAAAACAGGTCAGGGCCAGATCTTCGGCGCTGGAGCCAAACTCCATGGCGATCACGCCCTGTGCAACGATTTCGGAGGCGGCAGGACCAACCACGTGGAAACCGAGGATCCGGTCAGTCTTGGCGTCAGCAATGATCTTGACCATGCCACTGGCAGCATTGGCAGCCATCGCGCGACCATTCGCTGCAAACGGGAAGACCCCGACGTTGTATTCTTCGCCTTCGGCCTTCAGTTGCTCCTCGGTTTTGCCGACCCAGGCCACTTCCGGCGCGGTGTAGATCACGTTCGGAATGCAGTCATAGTTGACCTGCGGCTTGTGACCGGCAATGCGCTCGGCAACCATGACCCCCTCTTCGGACGCCTTGTGCGCGAGCATCGGACCCCGAACAACATCCCCAATGGCCCAAACGCCCGGGGCCTCGGTTTTGCAGTTGTCATCCACGAAGATGAAGCCACGCTCGTCCATCTGGACGCCGGCATCCTCGGCCAGGAGGTTGTCGGTGTACGGCCGGCGACCGACCGCGACAATCAGCTTGTCGAACTTCGCTTCCTGTTTGCCCTTGGAATCCTCATAGCTCACATTGACCAGCTTGCGCTTCACTTCCGCGTTGGTCATACGTGCGCCCATGACAATGTCCAGGCCCTGCTTCTTGAACTGTTTCAGGGCATCCTTGGCAACCTGCTGGTCCACTGCCGGCAGGAAGGTTTCCTGCGCTTCCAGCACAGTCACTTCTGAACCCAGGCGCGCCCAGACGCTGCCGAGTTCGAGACCAATGACGCCTGCCCCGATGACACCCAGACGCTTGGGCACTTCGGTGAACTCCAATGCGCCCTCGGAATCGACGATGTGCTCGCCATCAAACGGAGCGGGAGGAATCTCGATCGGCTTGGAGCCAGTCGCGAGGATCACGTTGTCCGCTTCGTAAGTCTTGGTCTTGCCATCCTTGTCGGTCACTTCGACCTTGCGACCTGCCAGCAACTTGCCGTGACCGTGGATGGGTGTGACGCCGTTGGACTTGAACAGCCCGGCAATACCGCCGGTCAACTGCTGAACGATTCCGGACTTGCGCTCCATCATCTTCGCGATGTCCATCTGGACATCCTTGGCGACGATCCCCATGGTCTCGTAGTCGTGGTTGGCTTCCTCATACTTGTGAGAAATCTCCAACAGCGCCTTGGACGGAATACAACCCACGTTCAGGCAGGTACCACCGAGCACCTGGCTCTTTCCATCTGTGGACGTCCAGGACTCAACACAGGCGGTCTTGAGGCCGAGCTGGGCCGCCTTGATGGCTGCCACGTAGCCGCCCGGGCCAGCACCAATGACAATGACGTCGTACTTGTCAGACATAATTTATCCCGTTTTCTGATTCGTTAAGGGTCAGTTCACACGTCCAGCAGAATACGTGCCGGGTCTTCCAGCATTTCCTTGATCGCAACCAGGAACTGCACCGCTTCCTTACCGTCGATCATACGGTGATCGTATGACAGCGCCAGGTACATCATCGGCAGGATCTCGACCTGACCGTTGACCGCCATCGGGCGCTCCTGAATCTTGTGCATGCCCAGAATTGCAGTCTGCGGCGGATTCAGGATCGGCGTGGAGATCAGTGAACCGAAAATCCCACCGTTGGTAATCGTGAAGGTGCCCCCGGTCATTTCATCAATACCGAGCTTGCCTTCTTTGGCCTTGGTACCGTATTCGACAATCTTCTTCTCGATGTCGGCCAGGCCCATGGCGTCGGAATCCCGAAGCACTGGAACCACGAGTCCGCGATCGGTGGAGACAGCCACACCAATGTCCTGGTAGCCGTGATACACCATATCGTTGCCGTCGATGGAGGCGTTAACGGCCGGGAAACGCTTGAGCGCTTCCGTCGCCGCCTTGGTGAAGAAGGACATGAAGCCCAGCTTGATACCATGACGCTTCACGAAGCTTTCCTGGTACTGCTTCCGCAGGTCCATAATCGGCTTCATGTTCACTTCATTGAAGGTTGTCAGCATGGCTGCGGTCTGCTGTGCCTCCACCAGACGCTTCGCAATGCTCGCGCGCAAACGGGTCATCGGAACCCGCTTCTCGGGACGCTCACCCTGGGCAACATTCACTTCCGGCATCTCGGTCGCAGCGGGCTTGGCCGGCGCAGCGCTCTTTTTACCATCGACGTAGCTCTGAACGTCTTCCTTGGTTACCCGACCGTCCTTGCCAGTGCCTTTTACAGCGTTCGGATCAACGTTGTTCTCCTCAGCCAGCTTGCGAGCGGCCGGGCTCAGAATGGCTTCGCCGGAGCTGGCTTGCGAAGCCTCTTCCTGTTTCGGAGCCTCTTCTTTTTCCCCGGACTTATTGTCGGCGGGCTTGGATTCGCCTGCGGCACCTTCCTTGAATTTGCCGATCACTTCGCCACTTTCGACGGTGTCGCCTTCACCCTTGACGATTTCCTCGATCACACCATCTGCTGGCGCCACGACTTCCAGAACCACCTTGTCGGTTTCGATATCGACAATCAGTTCGTCACGTGAACAGGCCTCGCCCGGCTGTTTGTGCCAGGTCGCGACGGTACCCTCTGCGACCGACTCTGGGAAAACGGGTGCTTTAATCTCAGTTGACATTACAAATCCTTAGTTCGGTAGCTCGTCAGATTTCAAACGCGTCGTTGACCAGTTTCTTCTGCTCTTCAATGTGCACTGACATGTGCCCACAAGCAGGAGCAGCAGAAGCATCACGACCGGCATACTGAAGGTACAGCTTGGGATCCAGGCGCTGCAGCGCATTACGCATATGGTGCTGACTGCAGTACCAGGCACCCTGGTTCATCGGCTCTTCCTGGCACCACACCACGTTCTTCAGCTTGGTGTACTGCCCCAGTAGTTCGTCCAGATCGTCTCCGGGGAACGGATACAGCTGTTCAATACGCACAATGGCAGTATCGTCTCGCTCATCCGCCTTTTTCTTCTCCAGCAGATCATAGTAGACCTTGCCGCTGCACATAATCAGGCGGGTCACCTTCTTCGGATCGGAAGGCTCCTTCTCTGGCAGCACAGTCTGGAAGGTACCGGACGTCAAATCATCCAGCCCCGAAATCGCTTCCTTGTGACGGAGCAGACTCTTGGGCGTGATGGCAACCAGAGGCTTACGGAGCGGCCGCTTTACCTGCCGCCGAAGCATATGGAATACCTGGGACGGAGTCGTCGGCACACACACCTGGATATTGTGCTCGGCACAGAGCTGCAGGAACCGCTCGAGTCGGGCGGAACTGTGTTCCGGGCCCTGGCCTTCATAGCCATGCGGCAACAGAAGCGTCAGACCGCAAAGCCGGCCCCACTTGTGTTCGCCACTGGTCAGGAACTGGTCGATGACGACCTGAGCGCCGTTGGCGAAGTCACCAAACTGCGCCTCCCAGACGATCAGAGCGTCGGGTGTGGTCGTTGAATAGCCGTACTCAAATGCCATTACAGCTTCTTCGGAGAGCAGCGAGTCATAAATCTCGAAACTCGGCTGATCATCCGCGATGTGCTGCAGGGAGGTATGCGTCGATCCGTCTTTCTGGTTGTGCAGGACCGCGTGCCGGTGAGAGAACGTACCCCGACCGACATCCTGGCCGGTAATCCGGATCGGATGGCCCTCGTTGATCAGTGTGGCATAGGCCATCATTTCGCCGTAGCCCCAGTTCAGGGCCAGTGCGCCAGCCGTCATCTTTTCCCGATCATTGATGATCTTGGAAACCTGACGCTGGATACTGAAACCTTCCGGTACCGATGTCAGCTGCTTACCGAGCTTCTGGACTGTCTTCAGGTTGACACTGGTCTTGCACTTGGCCGTCCACTCGTGGCCAAGGTACGGCGTCCAGTCCACGTAGAGCTCCTTGTTGGGCTCTTTAACCAGCGACTTGACCACGTGCTCGCCCTTGTCCAGGGCATCGCGATACTCGGTTTCGATCTGCTTTGCTTCATCCTCGGCAATGACACCCGCAGCCACGAGCTGCTCGGCGTAAAGGCCCCGGGTCGTTTTCAGCTTGCGAATCTTTTCGTACATCATCGGCTGCGTGGCAGCCGGCTCGTCGGCTTCATTGTGGCCGCGGCGACGGTAGCAGACCAGATCAATCACGACATCGCGCTTGAATTCGTTGCGATAATCCATCGCCATCTGCGTGGCAAAGATGACTGCTTCGGGATCGTCCGCGTTCACGTGAAGGATCGGCGCCTGGACCATTTTGGCGACATCGGTGCAGTACTCGGTGGAGCGGGCATCTTCCTGTTTGCTGGTGGTAAAGCCAACCTGGTTGTTGATCACGATATGGATCGTTCCACCAACACCGAAACCACGAGTCTGCGACATCTGGAACGTTTCCATGACGACGCCCTGCCCGGCAAACGCCGCATCACCGTGCATGACAATCGGCACAACCTGGGTGCCGTCCATATCGCCACGACGGGTCTGGCGTGCCCGTACCGACCCCTCCACCACGGGAGAGACAATTTCCAGATGGGACGGGTTGAAAGCCATTGCCAGGTGAATCTCGCCACCGGCCGTCATAATGTTCGACGAGAACCCCTGGTGGTATTTGACGTCACCGGAGCCGGAATCCGCGAGTTTCTTGCCCTCGAATTCGTCAAAGAGCTCCTTCGGATTCTTGCCGAGGGTGTTTACGAGGACGTTCAGGCGACCACGGTGGGCCATACCCAGAACGATTTCCTTGGCACCGTATGAGCCTGCCCGCTGAATAAGTTCGTCCAGACACGGAATCAGGCTCTCTGCACCCTCCAGCCCGAACCGTTTGACACCGGGATAGCGGGAACCCAGATATTTTTCCAGCCCCTCTGCAGCGGTCAGACGCTCGAGAATATGCTTGCGCGTCTTGGTTTCGTACTCGGGACGGGAGCGAACCGGCTCCATACGCTGCTGGAACCAACGCTTGATGCGGGTATCAACCACATGCATGTATTCAGCGCCGATGCTCTCGCAGTAAGTCCGGCGCAGGCCGTCCACGATATCAGACAGCTTCATGGATTCCGCGCCGAAATTCAGCGAGCCTACCTGGAACTCCAGATCCAGATCGGAGTCACTCAGCTCATGGAACTTCGGATCCAGATCCTCGACCGGGGTGCGTTGCCAGACACCCAGCGGATCAAGCTTGGCCTCCTGATGGCCACGAAAGCGAAAGGCGTTTATGAGCTGCAGAACACGGATCTGCTTCTTGTCCGCATCGGAGGTCGCGCTGGCGGGAACGCCACTGCTGGCGAGGAAGCGCTGATTGCGGGAAATGTGCTCGAACTGTTCACGAATGGAAGAATGAACGACGTCCCGGCCTTTATAGCCATCGACGCTGGGAAGCTTATCGAAGTAGCTTCGCCATTCTTCTGGAACGGCATTGGGGTCTGTCAGGTAGGTCTCAAAAAGCTGTTCAACGTAGGCAAGGTTTCCTCCCTGAAGATGGGAGGTCTGCCACAACTGCTCCATTATGCTTTCGTGCATCTTGAATAGCTCACCTTGGGCTGGTGCGGGGAGCCGGTATGGTCGGTCAGGGGTAATTCTCAGTCAATACGGGATATTACGGCATGACTTTGACCACCACACGCGACATGGATGTTTTCCAATCCCCAGTGGTTTTTATACTCGGCAACGCCGCTGGAAAACCTGATAAGTTATCGTAACGGCATGCGTAGTGTGCACCCGGATAAGACCTTTGACTATAAGCCTTTGGTTGAAGGCCCTGCGTGTTGCAGGGCCTTCGGGGTGCTAACCTGGTCAGAACAGTATAGCGTCTACTGAGAAGTCTGCTGCTTAAGTAGCCCGTTGCAGCAGAAGATTCCGAATGTGGCCGATTGCCCTTGTGGGGTTCAGGCCCTTCGGGCAGACACTGACACAGTTCATGATGCCCCGACAGCGGAATACACTGAACGGATCATCGAGGTTCGCGAGGCGCTCAGCCTGGGCGGTATCCCGGCTGTCTGCCAGGAAACGGTAGGCCTGCAACAGGCCCGCCGGGCCGATAAACTTGTCCGGATTCCACCAGAAAGACGGACAGGAAGTGGAACAGCAGGCACAGAGAATACACTCGTACAGCCCGTCCAGCTTCTCCCGGTCTTCCGGAGACTGCAGACGCTCAATGGCAGGGGCCGGCTTGTCATTGACGAGGTACGGCATAACCTTTTCGTACTGCTTGTAGAAAAGACTCATGTCCACCACCAGGTCGCGAATGACCGGCAGACCGGGAAGCGGGCGCAACACCAGCTTACCGTTCTTGACGACATCGGACACGGGCGTAATACACGCCAGGCCGTTCTTGCCGTTCATATTCATGCCGTCAGATCCGCAAACGCCTTCCCTGCAGGACCGGCGATAGCTCATGGACGGGTCCTTTTCCTTCACCAGGTTAAGGACATCCAGAACCATCAGGTCCTTGCCTGCGGGAATCTCGATCTCAACGTCCTGCATATAAGGGGCGTTGTCAGTTTCCGGGTTGTAACGGTAAAGGCTTACCAACATTGTCTTGATCCCCCCTTAATAAGTCCGGATCTTCGGTTCGAACGTCGGAACGGTCTTCGGCGCAAAGTTCACGTCACGCTTGCCAACACGCTTGTCCAGCGGGAAGTAAACGGAGTGCTTGAGCCAGTTCTCGTCATCACGCTCGGTAAAGTCGTTGCGTGCGTGAGCACCACGACTTTCTTTACGTTCGGTTGCCGATTTCGCAGTCGCGTACGCAACCTCGAACAGGTTGTCCAACTCGAGAGCTTCGATCCGCGCGGTATTGAAGGCATCGCTGGTGTCCGCCAAACGGGTCTTCTTCACCCGCTCACCGATTTCCTCCAGCAGCTTGAGACCTTTCTCCATGCTCTCGCCGTCACGGAATACACCGAAGTACAGCTGCATGCAGTTCTGGAGGTCCTTGCGAACCTGGGCAACGTCCTCACCTTCGGAAGCACTGTTCAGCCGGTCCAGACGAGCCATGGCACGCTTGATGTCTTCTTCGCTCGCGCCATCAACTTCGAACCCACCCCGCAGCTGCTCCTCAATGTGCAGACCAGCCGCACGACCAAAGACCACGAGATCCAGAAGCGAGTTACCGCCAAGACGGTTGGCGCCGTGCACCGATACGCAGGCTGCCTCGCCACAGGCAAACAGACCCGGAATGGGCTTGTCCTTGCCGTCTTCATCCTGGGTAAGAGCCTGGCCACCAACGTTCGTCGGAATGCCGCCCATCATGTAATGACAGGTCGGAACAACCGGGATTGGCTCTTTGACCGGATCGACATGAGCGAAGGTGCGGGACAGCTCACAGATACCCGGCAGACGCAGGTTCAGGGTCTCTTCGCCAAGGTGATCCAGCTTCAGCAGCACGTGATCCTTTTCCGGACCACAGCCGCGACCTTCCAGAATCTCCATCACCATGGACCGTGCAACCACGTCGCGGCCTGCCAGATCCTTGGCGTTCGGAGCGTAGCGCTCCATGAAGCGTTCACCCTCGGAGTTGATCAGGTAGCCACCCTCACCCCGACAACCTTCGGTTACCAGAGTACCGGCACCATGGATACCGGTCGGATGGAACTGCCACATCTCCATATCCTGAACCGGGAATCCGGCACGCAATGCCATACCGATACCGTCGCCGGTGTTGATCATCGCATTGGTGGTAGAGGCATAGATCCGACCAGCACCGCCGGTTGCGAGGACAGTAGCCTTCGATTTGATATAGCAGACTTCGCCGCTCTCGATTTCGATCGCAACAACACCAACGACCTCGTCCTTGGCGTTCTTGACCAGATCCACGGCGTACCATTCGTTCAGGAACGTTGTACCGCCTTTCAGGTTAGCCTGGTACAGGGTGTGCAGCAGGGCATGACCGGTCCGGTCGGCCGCGGCGCATGTCCGGGCAGCCTGGCCACCTTTGCCATAGTCCTTGGACTGACCACCGAACGGACGCTGATAGATTCGCCCCTGCTCGGTACGAGAGAACGGAAGCCCCATGTGCTCGAGTTCGAAAACCGCCTGAGGGCCGACGGAACACATGTATTCAATGGCATCCTGATCGCCAATGTAGTCAGACCCCTTCACGGTGTCATACATGTGCCAGCGCCAGTCGTCATTCGGGTCAGCACTGGCGATCGCGCAGGTAATACCACCCTGGGCAGAAACCGTGTGAGACCGGGTCGGAAATACTTTCGTGATACACGCGGTATTGATACCGGATTCGGTCAGCTGCAGGGCGGCTCGCATACCGGCACCGCCACCACCGATAACAATCGCGTCGTAAGACATGGTTTTGATGTTAGCCATCTATTAAAGCCCCCAAAGAATCTGAATGCCCCACACCAGGTACACAAACATTGTCAGGCCGCACAGCGCCTGCACAATGAAACGCGCTCCCATGGGTTTGATGTAGTCGGTGGTGATCGTCCAGAGGCCGACCCAGGCATGACCGCCAATCGAGAGCAACGCCAGGAGTGTAAAGATCCGGAACCAGGTCTGGTCGAAAAGCCCGGACCAGCTCGCGTAACTGACATCGGTTGTCAGCAGAAATCCGAACATGAACAAGGTGTAGAGGGCGAGTACGTAGGCTGTTACCCGCTGGATCATCCAGTCGAAGACACCACTGCGACCCAGGTTCGTGACGCTGTTTACCATACCCAGACTCCTGCGAGAACGATAAGAATGACGGAAACCACGATCGTGATCTTCGCGGCGAGGCGACCACTCTCAAGCTCTTCACCGATGCCCATATCCATGAACAGGTGCTTGATACCTGCAACCAGGTGGTACAGCAGAGCAGACAGGATGCCCCAGATAATCAGCTTGGCAAGGAAGCTGTCCAGCAGTTCACTTACCCGACTGAACCCTTCTTCCCCGGACAGGGAAAGCTGCAGCCCATACAACAGAAACGCAACGCCGACAAAAATGATAATGCCGCTGATACGGTGCAATATGGACGTGATGGCTGGCAGTGGAAAATGAAACTTGCCGAGATCGAGATTTACTGGTCGTTTGCTATTCACAGCGCTCTCACACTCTCTCTTGGTTCCGCTGAGCCGGCGAGCCGACGGCGGACGTTGGTATGTTAGGATCGGAATATCGATACGGTACCGATAACCGATTGGTTCAGGAGGGCGGATGACAGCCAGGTAGCTTGCTAGGCAGAAGCTTACAGGCACTTTCATCCCCGATTCCGGGCTACGGATTATAAGGAGAGGCCCTTACAATTACAAACGCTCCACCCTTTCTGTTGCCCGTAATCAGGGGGTTGACGGCATCTATAAGGATGATTGACAAACCCGTTTTCGTCCGTCCGGGGCACTATTTGGGATATCCCTGATTTACAAGTGGCGAGAATTTGCACGCTTTTCCACGCCTGTCCATTGACAAAAAAAGCTGACGCCCTATATTTTGCCGCCAGTTTTGCGATAATACGCGCCTTCTAGCGCATCTACACATGCAGCCAAAAGCTGTCGAAGCTGATACATAGGAGAGCACCATGACCGACAGGAAAGCCACGCTCTCGGTGGGTGATAAGTCCATTGAGCTACCGGTATACTCCGGCACCGTCGGCCCTGACGTTATTGACGTACGAGGCCTCGTCCAGGAAGGCGTATTTACCTACGATCCAGGATTCGTATCCACCGCTGCCTGCGAATCAGCCATCACCTACATTGACGGCGCAAACGGCGTGCTCCTGCACCGGGGCTACCCTATTGACCAGCTCGCGGAACACTCCGACTACCTCGAGGTATGCTACCTCCTGCTGAACGGGGAACTGCCCTCGGACGAGGAAAACAAGCGATTCCACGAGACCATCAAGAATCACACCATGCTGCACGATCAGATGCGCAATTTTTTCCACGGCTTCCGTCGTGATGCGCATCCAATGGCCATCATGTGCGGCGTTGTGGGTGCGCTTTCAGCTTTCTATCACGACCAGATGGACGTGACCGACGAAACGCAGCGCCAGATCACTGCACATCGCCTGGTTGCAAAAATGCCAACGATTGCGGCCTGGTGTTACAAGTACAGCCTCGGTCAGCCGTTCATGTATCCCAGGAACGACCTGTCCTACTCCGAGAACTTCCTGCAGATGATGTTCGGCGTACCCTGTGAAGAGTACAAACCGAATCCGGTGCTGGCCAAGGCCATGGACAAGATCTTCATCCTCCACGCCGATCACGAACAGAACGCATCGACGTCAACCGTTCGTCTGGCCGGCTCTACCGGCGCCAACCCCTACGCCTGCATTGCCTCGGGCATTGCCGCACTGTGGGGCCCGGCTCATGGTGGCGCCAACGAGGCGGTACTGGACATGCTGGCCGAAATCGGTGATGAAGCCAATATCGAAAAGTTCATCGAGAAGGCCAAGGACAAAGACGACCCCTTCCGCCTGATGGGCTTCGGCCACCGCGTCTACAAGAACTTCGACCCGCGCGCCAAAGTAATGCGTGAAACGGCCCATGAGGTTCTCAAAGAGCTGGGTCTGGAAAACGATCCTCTGCTGAAAATCGCGCAGCGACTGGAAAAGATCGCACTGGAAGATGACTACTTCGTGGAGCGCAAGCTTTACCCGAACGTCGATTTCTACTCAGGCATCATCCTGAAAGCGATCGGCATTCCAACCTCCATGTTCACCGTTATTTTTGCAATGTCCCGGACAATCGGCTGGTTCTCGCACTGGAACGAGATGGTCAGCGGCAACTACCGTATTGGCCGTCCACGCCAGCTCTACACCGGCTCAGAAAAGCGCGACTACCCGACGAAGTAAGTCTGGACAGATCGCGTTGACAACAGAAAGGCCGCTGGATCCAGCGGCCTTTCTGCTTCCATGGAATCAAACCCCGAAAGGATAGGTGTCCGGCATGCCCGGGACAGCCCCCGTCGACAACGGGGTGATGGCAGACGTCTCATCCAACCAGACAAATTCGTCGAACTGCTCGGGCAGACAAGCCCTGAAATAATGGCTCTGCCGTTCCGTCTCCGGCCGATAGATCACCCCAATCGCCCGCTCCAACTTTTGCGGCTCGAGAGCCTGACGGAGTTCTCCCGCCGCGTTCCGCATCGGCAACAGGAAACATGGCAACCCCGTCTCATGACAGGCATGCTCATAGCTACCTGCGAGCGCCGGTCTCACGGACTTTATCTCCATTGGCGCATCCCAGTTCGACGCCGCTGCAACGGTACCGTGATCGGTACCAAACCCCACGACATACACAGCATCTCCATAACGGGCCCGGGCGAGCCTGCCGATGTTGAATTCCCCGCGCCGCCCCATATCCGTAGCCACGGAGTCGCCAACATGACTGTTATGGGCCCACACGATCGCCTTGCTACCGCTACCGTAGTGGTCCAGCAGATCTGCCAGTGTCTGGAACATATGAGTATCCCTGAGATTCCAGGCACTGTGCGTGCCGTAATACAGCGTCCGGTAATACTCTTCTGCATCGGCAACCAAACGCGCATTCTGGACGGCATCGAGAAAACGGTCAGAATCGTGTTCGGCATAACGCCGGTGACGTGACAGGAGCTCGCGGAGCATGTCCAGCACCGGTTTTTCGCACGTCTGATAGGCAGGATCCAGCGCGGCACGGGCGTAGGTTGCGGGCTCTCCCTCAAACGGCGCCAGGCACTCATATCGTTGCCTGGCATCAACCGCCAGATCCGGATCCACCTCTTCCAGGTAGTCCAGCACCGCACGTATGGAACTGTACAGACTGTAGAGGTCCAGGCCATGGAACGCCACGCGCTCCGACGCGGGCCTGGTGCGATTGAACTCTCGCAGCCAATCGACGAACCCCTGTACCTCTTCATTCCGCCACATCCAGGTGGGAAACCGGGAAAACGCCGTCCACTCGGAAGGAGGATATTCCGCATGCCGCACATAGTGATCAATTCGGGCGGCATCGGGCCAATCCCCTTCAATCGCCACGAAGGAAAAGCCCTTTTGCTCGATGAGTGCCCGGGTAATGCGTTCCCGGGCCAGGTAAAATTCCGAGGTTCCGTGGGACGCTTCGCCCAACATGACGATTCGAGCCTCGCCAATTCGGTCGAGCAGTCCCTCTATCGGGATTTCAGCCCCGGACTCGAAAGGCTCGGCAAGCCCCCTGAGCGCCTTCGGCAAAGCGTCCGCCTTACCTGCTCCTCCAGCATTCACGAACCTGGATTTATCGCCTGATTGGAAACCCTTGTCCATGAGCACGCCCCCTCGTCCAGCAACTCTAAATTCGAGTCTAGTACAGGACGAGGGTTAACCCTCATGCCCGGGTTGTTTCAACGACAGTTGGCGGGCAAATATCGCTGGTCCGCGTTCTGGCCATAACAGGCCCACTCAATCATTCCTTCGTTGACTGAGGGCTCAAGTACCAGATACTGGGCCTCTCCGGACAAAATGGGAGACAAATACAGAATGCACAAAGCTAACTGATAGCGACCGTGTGACTGCGTTCAACAAAAAGGCAGGGTATGATGGAGTAGTCCGGGAAAGTTGCGGATGGGCGCGACAACACGCCCATTTTTCCGGGAACAGGGGTTCCACCGGATATGAGCGGGTTACCCTAGTAACTTCAAACGATAAGAAAAAACATCTCGACTTCAGGAGACCTCTATGACAACCACCGTTAGCTTTATTGGGCTCGGCGTTATGGGCTACCCAATGGCTGGTCACCTCGCCAGGGCAGGCCTTTCGGTTCGGGTCTGGAACCGGACGCTGGCAAAAGCCGGCGAATGGGCCAGCAAGCACCGGGGGACCGCTTGCAGCACCATTGCAGAGGCCGTGCAGGATGCCGATTTTGTGATGACCTGCGTCGGTGCAGACAAGGATCTGACCGAAGTTTATGAGGGCGAAGGAGGCATTCTGGCCAATGCCCCGGAAGGCGCCATCCTGGTCGACCATACGACGGCGTCCGCAGGTATTGCAGAGCATCTTGCCGCTGCTGCGGTTAAAAAGGGACTGGGCTTCATTGATGCGCCGATCTCCGGCGGGCAGCAAGGGGCTGAAAACGGCCAGCTGACTGTCATGTGCGGCGGATCCGAGAGCGACTTCAGCAAGGCCAGTCCGATCATGGATCACTATGCTCGCGCAGTGACCCTCCTGGGCCCTCCTGGAAGTGGCCAGAAAACCAAAATGGTTAACCAGATCGCCATTGCGGGTCTGGTTCAGGGCCTTTCCGAGGCGTTGCACTTTGCCGAGCAGGCCAACCTGGATGTGCGCAAGGTCGTAGACGTCATCTCAAAAGGCGCGGCTCAATCCTGGCAGATGGAAAACCGCTCGGGCACCATGATCGACGGAGAGTTCAACCACGGATTTGCGGTGGACTGGATGAGAAAGGATCTGGGAATGTGCCTTGAGGAGGCAAGAAAGATCAATGCAAGTATTCCGGTAACCGCTCTGGTGGACCAGTTTTACGCCGACGTCCAATCAATGGGAGGCCGTCGGTGGGACACTTCTTCCTTGATACAGCGCTTGAGGAAGTTCAGGTAATCAATTGAAAAAGGGGCATTTCTGCCCCTTTTTCTTATCCACCCTATTTCTCTTTGGGCTGCCACTTTCCGTTAACGTACCAGGCGGACCAGCCCGTGGATTTGCCATCCTTCTCCGACATTACATATTGTTCCTTGGACTTCCGGCTGTAACGAATCACCGTTGGATTGCCCTCCGGATCCGTTTCAGGCGCATCCATAAGGAAGTCGTATTTCGGATCAATTTCCTTCCGGTGCGGTTTGATCTCCTTCACCAGTGGCGGCCGGGTTTCCCGGTTTTTCGGGAATTTACTGGCTGCCAGGAACAGGCCTGAGGCGCCATCGCGCAGAACATAGGTGTCGTCGACTTTCTGGCACTGGAGTTCCGGCATCGGTACCGGATCCATTTTGGGCGGGGCCGGCTCTCCGCTCTTCAGCAGCTTACGGGTATTTTTACAATCGGGATTGGTACATCCGAAATACTTGCCGAATCGCCCGGTCTTCAGCTGCATTTCCGAGCCGCACTTGTCGCATTCAAGAGTGGGCCCATCATACCCTTTGATGCGGAAGGTTCCCTTCTCCACCTCATACCCGGAACAGTCCGGGTTATTACCGCACACATGCAGCTTGCGGGTCTCGTCGATCAGATAACTGTCCATGGCCGTACCACATTTCGGACAGCGACGTTTCTTCCGCAGCAAACGGGTCTCGCCCTCGCCTTCCACGTCCTCTTCCGCGCTGACCACTTCGTCACCGGATACAAGGTTGATCGTGGTCTTGCAACGCTCCTTGGGGGGCAACGAATACCCGGAGCAGCCCAGGAAGACGCCCGTACTGGCGACCCGAATCTGCATGTTCCGACCACAGCTCGGGCAGGGAATATCCGTCTCGGTAGGCGTATTGGCCCGCATTCCACCGTCTTCCCTGCCGGCTTCGTCCAGTTGTTGCCGGAACCGGCCGTAGAAGTCGTTAAGGACGTTCTTCCAGTTGACTTCACCATCCGCAATTTCGTCGAGCTCATCCTCCATTCGGGCGGTAAAATCGTAGTCCATCAGATTGGGGAAAGACTCATGCAGCCTCTCCGTAACGATTTCGCCCATCTTTTCCGCATAGAAGCGCCGATTCTGGAGACGCACATAGCCCCGATCCTGAATCGTAGAAATGATGGAGGCATAAGTGGAGGGTCGACCGATTCCCTGCTTTTCCAGCTCTTTTACCAGGCTAGCTTCGGTATACCGGGGGGCCGGTTTGGTAAAGTGCTGGCTGGGATCCAGTTTTTTCAGATCCAGCGTGTCGTTCACCTGGATATCCGGCAAGGCGACATCCTCGTCCTTCTTTCCGGATTGCGGCGCAGCCTTCAGAAAACCATCGAATTTGATAATGCGACCGCGGGTTCTTAGCTCATATCGGTCATTGGCAACAACGATCGATGTGCTCAGGAACTCCGCATCCGCCATCTGGCAGGCAATAAACTGGCGCCAGATCAGGTCGTAGAGTTTTTCTGCATCCTTTTCGAGGCCACTGATGTCGGAGGGGCGACGACTAACGTCGGTGGGACGAATCGCTTCGTGAGCTTCCTGAGCTCCCTCCTTGCTTCCGTAGACACGCGGCTTCTCGGGCAGATACCGATCACCGAACTGGCCCTGGATAAAATCACGGCAGCCGGCGACCGCCTCCTGGCTCAGGTTGGTGGAGTCCGTACGCATGTACGTAATGAAACCCGCCTCGTACAGACGCTGGGCCAGCATCATGGTTTTCTTGACACTGAAGCCCATCCGGTTGCTCGCAGCCTGCTGCAAGGTCGACGTGATGAAGGGCGCGGAGGGCCGTGAACGGGTCGGTTTGTCCTCCCGCTTTGCGACCTTGAACGTGCCCGCCTTCAAACGATCGACATGTTCACTGCTCTGACTCTCGTTGACCGGACGATAGGGCTGATCCTGGTACCGGGTCACCTCAAAGCGAACGGGCTCTTTTGCCTGCGCTGGCGTGAGATCGGCATGCAACTGCCAGAATTCTTCCGGAACGAACTTCCGGATCTCTCGCTCCCGCTCGACGATCAGCCGAACGGCGACGGATTGAACCCGCCCGGCGGACAGACCACGGGCAATCTTGGCCCACAGCAGGGGTGAAACCATATAGCCGACCACCCGATCCAGGAATCGGCGGGCCTGCTGGGCATTGACGCGATTGGAATCCAGGTTCCCGGGATCCTTGAATGCCTCTTTGATTGCGCGCTTGGTGATTTCGTTAAAAACCACCCGACGATATTTTTCCGGTTCACCACCGATGGTTTCCTGAAGGTGCCAGGCAATCGCCTCCCCTTCACGGTCCAAATCCGTTGCGAGATAGATATGATCTGCCGATTTCGCCAGACGTTTCAGTTCGCTGACGACCTTCTCTTTGCCGGGGAGAATTTCGTATCGGGCCTGCCAGTCATGATCCGGGTCCACACCCATACGGGTGACCAGCTGTTCGCGCGCCTTGCGTTTCTTGTGCTCGGCTTTTTCCTCCGGACTCATCTTGCGTGTCAGTGCAGCCTGACGTGCACGCTCTTTCGGATCAGTCTGGGAACCACTGCCGCTGACCGGCAGGTCGCGGATATGGCCCACACTGGATTTAACGATGTAGTCCGAGCCCAGGTACTTGTTGATGGTCTTGGCTTTCGCTGGCGACTCGACAATAACGAGACTTTTACCCATATCGGAGATCTGTTTCCTTGGCGACAAATCGGTCAAATATTCAGCAAACCGTAAACTCGCTGTAAAATCAGGCGGCTAGAAAACACATACGCACCGCCCCTTGGTATAGGCTCACTGTTTTACAGGGTCAAGATTGGCAAGACAACCCATTCTTTGTTCTAAACCGGCCTTTTTCACATTCCCGAAACAGCGAGGCCCGGCATTTGCCGGGCCTCCTGCATTCAGAGCATCAAGCTACCCAAACGGGTCTCAGAGACGCTCCCACACTGTGGCAATGCCCTGACCCAGACCGATACACATGGTGGATACACCAAGCTTACCGCCTTTGGCCTGCATCACGTTCAGCAGGGTTGTGGAGATCCGGGCACCTGAACAGCCCAGCGGGTGCCCAAGGGCAATCGCACCACCGTTCAGGTTCACCTTCTCTTCCATCACGCCCAGCAGTTTCAGGTCTTTCAGAACCGGCAGTGACTGGCCAGCGAAGGCTTCGTTCAGTTCCCAGAAGTCGATGTCTTCGACTTTCAGGCCAGCACGCTTAAGCGCCTTCTTGGTGGCCGGCACCGGACCGTAGCCCATGATCGCGGGATCACAACCGGCAACGGCCATGCTGCGAATCTTGGCGATCGGCTTCAGGCCAAGGGCCTCTGCCCGCTCCGCGGACATCAGTACCATGGCAGCAGCGCCGTCAGTCAGCTGGGAGGAGGTGCCTGCAGTGACAGTACCGTTCTTCGGATCAAACGCCGGACGCAGCTGAGAAAGAGACTCAGCGGTAGTTTCCGGGCGAATGGTCTCGTCTTCCTCGATCAGCTTCACAAAGCCATTCTCATCATGACCTTCGATGGGAACGATTTCGTTCTTGAAGCGGCCTTCAACGGTTGCCTCGTGGGCCAGTCGGTGAGAACGGGCACCGAACTCATCCTGCTGCTCACGGGTAATACCATGCATCTTGGCCAGCATCTCCGCGGTCAGGCCCATCATATTGGACGCTTTGGCGGAGTACTTGGAAGCTGCCGGGTTGTGGTCGAAGCCTTCGGTCATGGGCACGTGACCCATATGCTCAACACCACCCACCATGAACATATCTCCGTTGCCAGTCTGGATAGCCTGGGCAGCGGTATGGATAGCGGACATGGCAGAACCACACAGACGGTTTACGGTCTGCGCTGCAGACTCGTGCGGGATACGCGTCAGCAGGGAAATCTGCCGGGCCACGTTAAAGCCCTGCTCCTTGGTCTGGTTCACACAGCCCCAGATCACATCTTCAACTTCTTTCGGATCGAGCTTCGGGTTGCGCTCAAACAGTGCTTCAATCAGCGCAGCCGACAGTGTCTCGGCACGTACGTTGCGGAAACAGCCGTTTTTGGCACGACCCATCGGAGTCCGCACGCAATCGACGACGACAACGTCTCTCGGATTAAGGCTCATAGATCTTTCTCCGTTCGGAAATCTCGTAAGGGTTAGCCAAAGAACTTCTTGCCAGTCTTGGCCATTTCACGCAGCTTCTCGGTCGGCGCGTAAAGAGGACCAAGATCTGCATACTTATCTGCCAGTTCGACAAACTTGTCGACGCCCATGTCGTCGATGTAGCGCAGCGCACCACCACGGAACGGCGGGAAGCCGATACCGTAGATCAGGCCCATGTCTGCATCGGCCGGGTCTTCAACAATGTTGTCTTCGAGGCAGCGAACGGTTTCCAGGCACAGAGGGATCATCATGCGGGCGATGATCTCTTCTTCGTCGAAGTCTTTGCTGCCGTTAACCACAGGCTCGATGAGCTTGTAGGTCTCTTCGTCGACAACCTTCTTCGGCTTGCCCTTCTTGTCTTCTTCGTACTTGTAGAAGCCCTTGTCGTTCTTCTGGCCGTAACGGTCATTCTCGAACATCACATCAATGGCGGACTTGAAATCGGCCTTCATGCGCTCGGGGAACCCGTCAGCCATGACTTCGTTGGCGTGCCTGGCGGTGTCCATGCCAACCACGTCGAGCAGGTAAGCCGGACCCATCGGCCAGCCGAATTTCTCCATGACCTTGTCGATCTTCTGGAAATCGGCACCATCACGTACCAGTGCTGCGAAGCCACCAAAGTACGGGAACAGAACGCGGTTCACCAGGAAGCCCGGGCAGTCGTTGACGACGATCGGAGTCTTGCCCATGGCCTTGGCGTAGGCCACCGTAGTCGCAATGGCACGATCGCTGGTCTTCTCGCCACGGATCACCTCAACCAGCGGCATCATGTGTACCGGGTTGAAGAAGTGCATGCCGCAGAAGTTCTCCGGACGCTTCAGGTTCTTGGCCAGAAGGTTGATGGAGATGGTCGACGTGTTGGAGGTGAGGATGGTGTCTTCACGAACCGCATCTTCGGTCTCGCGCAGAACGGCATCCTTGACCTTCGGGTTCTCAACAACCGCTTCAACCACCAGGTCGACGTTCTTGAAGTCGCCATAGTTCAGGGTCGGTGTGATGTTGTTCAGGACATCGCCCATCTTGTCGGCGTTCATCTTGCCCTTGGCAACACGCTTGGACAGCAACTTCTTGGCTTCATTCAGGCCAAGCTGGATGCCTTCCGGAGCGATGTCCTTCATGATGATCGGCGTGCCCTTCAGTGCAGACTGGAACGCGACACCGCCACCCATGATACCCGCGCCGAGTACGGCGGCCAGGTTCACATCAGACGCTTCTTTCTCCCAGGCGCCGGCTTTCTTTTTCAGGGCCTGGTCGTTCAGAAACAGACCAACCAGACACGCGGCAACGTTGGTCTTGGCCATCTTGGCAAAGCCTTTGGCTTCAACCTCGATTGCCTTGTCGCGAGTCATGCTGGCGTGCTTCTGCATGGTCTTGATCGCTTCCACCGGCGCCGGATAGTTCTTGCCAGCCTTGCCGGCCACGAACGCCTTGGAAATCTCGAATGCCATCATGCTTTCCATGGCATTGAGTTTGATCTTGCCTTTCTTCTCTTCCCGACGGGCCTGGTTATCAAGCTTGCCTTCGTTGCACTGATTGATGATCGCAACGGCCGACTCGACGAGTTTTTCAGGCGCAACCACGGCATCGACAGCGCCGACTTTCAGAGCTGCGTCCGCCCGGTTCTCGGTACCGCCGGAAATCCACTCGACCGCATTATCAACGCCCACCAGGCGCGAAAGACGCACAGTACCGCCGAAACCGGGGAAGATACCCAGCTTCACTTCCGGCAGACCTACCTTGGCCTTCGGAGCCATGACCCGGTAGTCGGTCGCCAGGCACATCTCGAAACCACCCCCCAGAGCGATACCATTGATAGCGGTAACGGTCGGGAACGGCAGGTCCTCGATGGTGTTGAACACCTCGTTGGCCTTGAGGTTGTTGGCAACGAGATCTTCCTCGGAACCCGCAAACAGCTCGGTGAACTCGGTGATATCGGCACCGACAATGAAACTGTCCTTGGAGCTGGTTACCACCAGACCCTTCAGATTCTTCTGGGACTTGAGTGCTTCGGCTGCGGCACCCAGCTCTTCAATGGTGAGACGGTTGAACTTGTTGACTGACTCGCCTTGCAAGTCGAAGTCCAACTGAGCGATCCCGCCTTCGATCTCTTTAACCGTGATGGCTTTACCTTCGTAAATCATCAACTGATCTCCAGTCTGTGTTTGGAACTGCTGGCAGCCCACAGACCTGGTCCGTCGTTGGGGCTGCCCGTGCAGCGAGATTTCGGTCACTGCCCGATCATTCGATCCAAAATTCATACAGTCGTTTGAATCGTGAGGGCACACGATGAAAAAAAACCGAGCGTTTGTCAATTTGTTTCTTGTCTGGCCGCCCCAAAAGTTCTCGCTCGAAGCAACAACTGAGGGCCGAAACCATCAAGACGTTATGAATTTCAGGGACATATAGTGGGTCTTGAAGAAAAACCGTGAACTTTGTCACATAGATTTCAAAGTTCTTTGCAATTTAGACTCCGAACCTTCGGAAAACCGCTTGATTGGTTGGTGCAGTTACTTTACCTTCGAATTGCGACTTTGGTCGACAATAATAAAACTGTATTACGGAGAAATATCCGATGAATGATGCCCGCTTGCGGTTTCGATCCCTTGCCCTGGCCCTTGTTGTCCTGGCCATCACATCCCTCAGCGCCAGGGCCCAGGAGAATACGAGCGCCTTCCTCTCCGACCTCCACAGTTTCCGGATCAGCAATTATATGGCCCTGGATGCGTTCTACCGTTTCAGCGCATCTGGATCCACCGACACCCTGAACGAAATTGTCGCAGGCATCAACGCCGCAAATGATGCCATGAACGCCGTCAGCGAGAGCACCGGCGGGGTGTTATCAAAAGATCAGATCGAGTCACTGAATCAGGAGTTCGACAAGTTCAAATCCCTGATGCGGGAAAATATCAACGTTGTTCGCAAAGAGGGATATCCCGATCTGCGCCTGGTCTCCGACATGGCCAACCAGGCTGTTGCCATGAGCAACAAGGCCACGGACCTGTATAAAGTCGCCCAGGACAGCACCCAGACGGATACCAACGGCCGGATTGAAGCGGCACGTATGGCGGCCGTCAAAATGGCGCAGATGATGGCCAAATACTCGGCAAGGACAAATTCCTCCGTCGCCCAGACATTCCAGGGCTCCTCCTCCGAGAAACCGCTTGATGAACAGGCGCGCGATTTTGATGCGCTATTCGCGACGGTCCGGAAGGGCCCGGCACAGGGAGAGCTCAAGGACCAGTTGGACAACATCAGCACCAAATGGCAGTTCATCCGTGGCTCTTACGTCAATTACAACGAAAACAACGTCAGCTTCGTGATTGACCGCTATTCGAAGGGCATCCTGAAGCATCTTGCCAAGACCATCGAACTCCTTCAGAAAGCCAACGGCTAACGCCGTATTCCGGCCGGCGCTTCATCTGTCAGCGTCGGCCTGTTTCCCTCCCGTTCTTGATGCCTGTCACTTTGGCACTACACTGTTGTTCTAAAATTTAGGCTACTATTCCCCTATACGCTGAACCCTAAGGAGTAATGCGATGTCCGCCTATCAGAAAATGCTTGTTGCCATTGATCTCACCGAAGAAGCCCCGCAGGTTCTTGAGAAGGCAAAGGCAGTGTGTAGTGCCCACGGTGCGGAACTGGTTCTCGTCCATGTTGTTGAACCGGTGGGTTACGCTTATGGCGGGGATATTCCAATGGACCTGACCGAGCTGCAGGATCAACTCGACAAGGCCGCCCGAGAGGAGCTCGGTAAATACGGCGATCAGTATGGCGTTGCAAAGGATCAACAGATTGTGACCGTCGGTCGCCCGGAATCGGAGATCCATCGACTGGCCAAGGAGCACAATGCCGATCTGGTCATAGTCGGCAGCCATGGACGTAAAGGCTTCCAGCTGCTGCTGGGCTCAACGGCCAACGGCGTTCTTCACGGTACCGAATGCGACGTACTCGCCGTCAGGATTCACTGATCCTCAGGCACCGGGGCGGTCTTTCCAGACCGCCTCATTCCCCCTTCATTTTTGCTTCGAGCTTCCTCAGCTGACTCTCCAGGGAAAAACTCACGCTTGAGGCCATCGAGAAGAAATTGAGCAACGCTTTCAGGTTGCTGTCGCCCTTGCACACCGAATGAATTCTTTGCCAGAGGGCCTGGTTTACCAGTTGCAGCCGCTGGTTTCGTTCGACCAGCCCTTTCAGCTCCCAGTCCGGCTCGCCATGATTGCGCTTTACAAAATATTGCTCCAGCAGATAGTGCGATACGCTGCGCATGATAAATTCATCACTGCTGGCAAACGGCAGATGATGGACCGCCATCGACTTGAGCTCCGCAAGCACAGGACACCCACTGGTCGCCATTTTAAGCCCCAACAACGAACGCAGTGCTTCCTCCAGCGCCGTTTGTTTGTGGTAATCCCGGCGATCGTCAGTCACCCTCACATCGACCTTCTGATAGGCATCTTCTGCCTGGAAGGCCTCCACCACCGGGAGGATTTCCAGGGCTGCCGGGCATTCCGGCGAACTCTCGCGCTTGAGCGGACAATTACTGCATTGACAGTGTTCCAGCTTCACCCACGCAGGGACCTTTCCGGTCACCCTCGCGGGCTGGTCAGTGACCCTGAACTCAACCTGCCGCCCGTCTTCAAATCGAAAATCATAGGTAACGTTCATTGATTCGCCTGTTCTTCCAGCTCCATCCACCGCTCGATAGCCTGCTCCAGACGGGCCTCCGTGTCCGTCAGTTTCTGCAGAGTGGCCGCGACATCATCGGGTGGGCCTGAATAAAAATTCGCGTCTGAAATTGTATCCTGCAAATCAGCAACTTCCTGTTCCAGTGTCTCAATTTTGCCCGGAAGTTGGTCCAACTCAAGTTTCAGCTTGTAACTCAATTTGGCAGGCTTCTTTTTACCGGAAGACTCGACGGATGCCGATGCTCCAGAAGACTGCTCATTCCCTACCGAACTTGCCGGCTTTTCGTGCTTATCCTGTTTATCCGGTCGGTTTCCGCCGAGCTCAGAAGGAAAACGGCCTCCCTGATGGCGCCAATCGGAATAACCGCCCACGTATTCCCGGACCCTGCCCGTCCCGTCCAGGAAAACCGTCTCGGTAACCACGTTGTCCAGGAACTCCCGGTCGTGACTGATCACAATGACCGTACCCTGAAATTCGGCCAATTGCTCTTCCAGCAGTTCAAGGGTTTCGACGTCAAGGTCGTTGGTGGGCTCATCAAGTACCAGAATATTGGCCGGTTTACTGAACAGCTTGGCGAGCAGCAAACGTGCCCGCTCTCCACCCGAAAACACCCGAACGGGGGACCGGGCCCTCTCGGGCGTAAACAAAAACTCCTGAAGGTAACCCAGGACGTGCTTGCTCTGACCATTGATATCAATGAACTCGCGCCCTTCCGACAGGTTATCGAGAGCATTCCGCTCAAGATCGAGTTCACCCCGAAGCTGATCGAAATAGGCCACTTCAAGACGGGTACCCCGTCGAATACTTCCCTCTGTCGTAGCCAGGTCTCCCAGCAACAGCCGAACGAGAGTGGTTTTTCCGGTACCGTTTTCACCCACAAGGCCGATCTTGTCACCCCGGAGGATCGTCAGGTTCATGTCGCGGATGACCGCCGTGCCATCCGGGTAATGAAAGCCGGCGTTGGCGGTTTCTACTACCAGCTTGCCGGACCGGTCCGCCTGCTCGACGGAGAAACTGGCCGTGCCCCCACGGACTCGACGCTGACGATGCTCTTCCCGCATTGCCTTCAACGCCCTCACCCGCCCCATGTTGCGGGTCCGCCGCGCCTTGATACCCTGTCTTATCCAGGCTTCTTCCTGCTTGAGGCGCTTGTCGAACAGGGCGTTCTGGCGCTCTTCTTCCGCCAGGGCCTTTTCCTTGAGGTCCAGATAACGGTCGTAGGTGGCCGCAAAACTCACCAGTTTACCCCGGTCGAGCTCCACAATCCGCGTCGCCATGCGGCGAATGAACGCGCGATCATGGCTGACAAACAGCATGGCTCCACGGAACTGGGAAAGCGCATCCTCGAGCCAGGCAATTGCCGGCACGTCCAGGTGGTTGGTTGGCTCGTCCAGCAACAGGATGTCCGGCTCCGCCACCAGCGCCCGGGCCAGAAGAACCCGCCGCTGCCACCCACCAGAGAGCGTGTTCAGGCGTCGATCCGGATCGATACCGTATTGTCCCAGAATGGTGGTGACTTTCTGGTCGAGCATCCAGCCATCCAACGCCTCAAGCCGCTCCTGAACTTTCATCAGGGCCTCCAGGGACGATTCGTCCGCCTGCTGCGACAGTCGGTGATATTCCGAGAGCAATTCACCGGTTTCCGGAAAGGCACCGGATACAACGTCGTAGGCCCGGCGATCGTCATCCGACGGCAGGTTCTGGGGGAGCACGGCCAGAATGGCGCCATCATCCAGCCGCACGGTACCGCTGTCAGGCGTGATTTCGCCACTCACAATCCTGAGCAAGGTGGACTTGCCCTCACCGTTACGGCCCAGCAGACACACCCGCTCACCCGCTTCCATGATCAGCGAGGCGTCGTCCAGCAGCGGGTGCATTCCGTAGGCAAGGGATATGGAATCCAGGGTCAGCAAAGGCACGTTCAATCATTCTCCGATTTGACAATAGTGACTGCGTCGCCGACTCGAAGCTTGCCGGGCCGGTCGTGTATCGCGTTCATTCCGAAAATGACGCCATCGTCGGTGCGACGATAGCTCGTCAATGTCCGTAAAGGCTGAACAGAGGGGTCCTTTATTCCGGTATCCGGATCAACCGTTGTCATAACGCAGCGCGAACAGGGTTTGACCAGCCGGAACGGCTGCTCGTTGATCATCAGCTCCCGCCAGCCATCCTCTGCCCAGGGACGTGCGCCCTCTATGACGATGTTCGGTCGAAAACGCCGTATGTCCACCGGCGTCTCCAGCCTACTGTTCAGCTCCTCGAGTGAGCCGAGGCTGGTGATCAGGAAGGGAAAACCATCGGCAAAACTGACGCGCCGGTTGTCCGGAACCCGGGCAGGATCCACACGACGGAAGCTGTCGTCAGACATGTACACCAACCGGAGCGAGACTCCACAGAAACGACTCAACGCCTCATTGGCACTCTGTTCTCCAACCAGGGCCTCTGGCCAGTCTCTCCAGACCTGGACCCGAATTGCGGCCGACGTGGGCATCAACCTGAAGCGACCCTCTCCGGGGATACTGATTTCCACCTGCTGATCTTCCAGGTGGGCTCCCACCAATGCCAGTTCAGGATGACGCCGCTGGGTAACAAAGACTCCATCATCGTCAACAATCATCCAACGACGATCTCCCCGAGGCCCGAAATCGTCCATCTCAAAATGTTCGACCGATACGCCGGCAAGGGATTTGACTGGGTATACGAATAGCGAGTGGATTTTCATCGGGCGCGGCTCCTTGGCGTAATTGGCTGGCACGGCCGAAGAGTATAACCGAGAGGGAACCGGGGCGCTGTCAGCTTGCCGGCCCGGAAACAAAAAAACCCGGCTTGAAACAAGCCGGGTTTTCGAAATCTGGAGCGGGAAACGAGATTCGAACTCGCGACCCCAACCTTGGCAAGGTTGTGCTCTACCAACTGAGCTATTCCCGCGTGGCCAACGCTTGATGCGTCAACGGAGGCGTATTCTACGGATCAGAATCCCTCCGTCAACCTCTTTTTCCCAATTTTTTACCCAAAGCTATTCTGGCACCCGGAAACCAGCCAAGTTATTGAAAAGCCAGCTCAGCTCTGGCCACCGTCGCTTGTGGAGGAAGACGCCATCCGGGAATCATCGCAATGCAAAAACTCACTGGTCTGTAACCAATCCTGATCCGGGTAATATTTGAAGACCAGCTGCCCCCCTTTCAGATCATCCACCACTTCCTCAATCACCTTGTTATCCACCGCCGGACACCCGAAACTGCGGCCAATTCGACCGTACTTCTGAACCCAGCGTTCACTGACATAGCCGGCACCGTGTATAACGATTGCACGGTCCCTGGCCTGATCATTCACTCCTCGCTCCAGCCCGTCCAGACGCAGGGAATAACCGTGTTTGCCATAGTAGGTCTCGCTGGCCCGGAACAGACCCAGGCTGGACTTGTGACTGCCTTCCACATTGGAGAAGGAGGTGGATCGGGTCATGCCCGAGGCCTTTCCGTGTGCCACAAGGTCCTTCAACAAGAGCTCCCCCGACCGGATATCAAAAATCCACATGCGTTTTCGATTTGAAGGCAGAGAAAAATCGATAACCGCCAACCGGGCGGGCTCCTTGACACCACTTGCGACAGCGCAATGGGCCGCCCGGACAGCCTTGGAGAGCACCTGACGATCAATACCGGGAGCAGCGCCCGCAAGACGTTGAACGAGATTGTTATCGAAACCCTGCGCACCGGCAGGTGTGGAAACCAAAAGGAACAGCGGCAGGACCAGGCCCATACACGCCTTGAGGCTCAAGGATTGCATCAATCATCACCACTGGCTGCCGGAAGACACGGCAAGCACTCATAAAGATCGTAAAAGTTGAGGTTAAACTGTGCCGCATTCTACCAGTGTTCGTAGCCAACCCGGTCACGCTGTACACTTTTTATACATTTTGGTAACAAAATCGAGGAATCACTGACCAAACGTGCGACCGCTTTCAAGGTACGCCAACTCTTCAGGGGTCGAGGTTCGTCCAAGCGCCCGGTTTCGATGGGGGAACCGGCGAAACTTCTGGATGATCTCGCGGTGAACGGAGGCCGACTCGAGAAAACTTTTCATGAATTCACCCAGCGGGCCGGACGTCGTTGCCGCCAACTGCTTGTAGCGCTCAACCGAAAGCTCCTGATCTTCCGCACGTTCGGAATGTTGCAGGGGCATATAAAGAAACGCTCGCTGGACCGGTGGCAGACTCATGTCCTGCCCCTTCCGCATCGCCTGGTGGCAAAGCTTTCTGGCAAGCCGGTCCTGGTCAAAGGCCAGCGCCGCTCCGCGAAAGATATTCCGGGAAAACTGATCCAGCATAATTATTTCTGCCAGGGCACCGCCGGGGCGGGCGCGCCAGTGTTCCAGTCCGTTCTCCGAGGCAAAGAGCACCATGGAAAGAAAACGCCTCCGAATCTCCTGATCAAACTTTCGATCAGACCGGAACCAACGATCACGGTGAAGCCGATCAGGCAGCCCCTGATCATCGAGTTCGCCAAACCAGAAATCCAGAATCTCACTCCAATCGAACATTCATCCGTACTCCGTACCCTGCTATGGTGAAGGCATAAAAGGCCCGAATCGCTCAATCTGGCAGTTATACGGGGAATTGCCAACCACCGATTAAACCGGAGCATCCATGAAGCAAGCCCCTCGCATCGTTCTCCTGGCCCATGGAAGCAGCGATCAACGCTGGTGTGACACCTTCGAGCAACTGGCCAAACCCACACTTGAGGCCGTGCCCGGCGCACGCATTGCCTACATGGAACTGGCACAGCCTTCATTGCAACAAGTTATCGCTGAGGGCGTTGCCGCAGGCGCAGAGTCTTTCACCGTGGTTCCGTTGTTTCTGGCGGCCGGAAGGCACCTCAGACGGGACGTTCCCGAAATGATTGCCGCTCTCGAAGAGGAATACGCGGTGCGTGTCTCCCTGGCGCCAGCCATCGGAGAAAATCCGCTGCTGGCAGAAGCGATAAAGGACGTTGTGACGCTGCAACTGCAGACAACCGAAGCATCAGTCGGGTAATGCCAACCGCAAAGGAGGCTCGACGTCATGTCAAAGAACATTCTGATCACCGGTGGTACCGGTTTCATCGGCCGGGAACTGTGTCGGCAACTGCTCGAACGGGGCGATACCCTGACGATACTCAGTCGCCAGGCGCCGGAAACCGTGAAGGCGGTCTGCGGCCGCGTTCAATGTGTTTCCAACCTGACCGAACTGAGAGATCACCAGGGATTCAGTGCCGTCATTAACCTGGCCGGAGAGGGCATTGCAGAGAAGCGGTGGACGGCGGCCAGGAAGCAGGCCCTGCGCGATAGCCGCATAGCGTTGACTGAGACGCTCGTCCAGGTCATGCAGAGCTGGTCCAAATCACCGGAGGTTCTTGTCTCGGGGTCTGCTGTCGGCTTTTACGGCGATCAGGGGGACCACACTGTCAACGAAGACACGCAGCCCCGGGATGAATTCACCCATCAGCTCTGCCGGGACTGGGAGAATGCGGCAGGAGCCGCGCGGGATCTTGGCGTACGCGTTTGTGTGTCGCGCACAGGTCTTGTCGTTGGACCGGGCGGAGGCTTTTTACAGCGGATGGTTCCGCCCTTCCGTTTCGGCCTGGGTGGGCGTCTTGGCAGCGGAACACAATATATGCCGTGGGTGCACCGAGCCGATGTCGTTAACGCGCTGATCTGGATGCTGGACCACGCCAGCGCTTCCGGCGCTTACAACGTTGTCAGTCCTGACCCGGTAACCAATCGGGAATTTACCGCAACACTGGGCAAGGTATTGCATCGCCCCACCCCCTTTCCTGCGCCGGCAATGGCACTGAAACTGGCACTGGGAGAGATGGCAGGACTTCTGCTTACCGGACAGAGGGCAATCCCCTACAGACTTTCCGACGAAGGGTTCCGATTTGAATTTCCGGAGCTGCAAACCGCGCTGGAAGACGCCTTGCGGCGGGGAACAACGGCCTGACGATCGGCCTTTCGAAGTGGCGGCTATTTTTTTCGTGAAAAGCGTTGACAGAGGTCAACGCCTTACTTAATATACGCGCCACCTCGACGAGGCAAGGCTTTGAAAACGTTGCGTCCCCTTCGTCTAGTGGCCTAGGACTCCGCCCTTTCACGGCGGCAACAGGGGTTCGAACCCCCTAGGGGACGCCAATTTTCAACTGACCTACATCGGGTCAGTGCTTGCCTGAATTACCCCCGCTTTTGTCATGATGATGCAACCCTGCATGACCATGGCGTTTCTCGTCTCTCATGACGAAGATGCCGACCCCGATAAAAAATCCCAGCATCAGCAGAACCGTTACAATCCCTGCAATTACGACGGAATCCATATACATTTTACGTCTCCTTCACTCAACACGTTCGATTGAGTTCAGGTTACGCCCGCGATCAACCACCCGTATTGACCTAAATCAACTGGCTACATTTACACCGAAACCGGGTATTTTGCTGAACGGCCCCACATTTCTCTCCATTTTTCCTGTATTTGCAAAGCATTTGATAACGACTACTGCTATATTCGACGGGGTGCGGTTGCTTCGTTTTTTACATTCCGAACAGGGTGGCTGAAGTTACGACATGGCAAAACTGTCGACACGTCTTCAACGTTTCCGAACGGGATCGCCCCTGTCCTTCCGGTTGCTCGCCTGGATTCTGCTGTTCAGCTCGGTGTTCACGCTGATCGCTTCTGCGATCCAGATCTACTCGGATTACCGCAAAGACCTTTCCCTGATCGATCGCCGAATGCAGGTTGTGGAATCCGGCTATTCCTCCAGTTTGTCGAGAAGCCTGTGGGCACTTGACCAGAAACTGCTTCAGACGCAGATGGAGGGGATCCTGAGCCTTCCGGATATTGTCCATCTTCGCCTCAGAATCGAGCCGGATTCAGAACTGGTCCTCGGCGATATCCCCCGGAATTCGCAGACCAAAACCCACAGCTTCAATCTCTATCACGAGGGTGACGAGAGCGTGAAGCTCGGCGAGCTTACAATCACCGCCAGCCTGGATCGTGTGTACCGCGAAATGAAACACAAGGTCGGCGTCATTCTTGCGACCCAGTTTCTCAAGACGTTTTTTGTCTCCATCCTTATCTTGTGGATATTCCGTTTTCTCGTTACCCGACACCTTAGTGCCATGGCGGACTACGCCAGGGATTTCTCCCTGGAAACCCTCGGCCTGCCCCTGTCCCTCGATCGTCCTGACACGCCGGTTAACCGGCGGGATGAACTCGGACAGGTAACCGACGCCATCAATCAGATGCGCGAGCGACTCAATGCGGACCTGGCACGCCAGGAACGCGATGCCGCCGAAATCCGGAAGTTTTCCAAAGCCATTGAACAAAGTCCTTCATCGGTCCTCATTTGCGACAGGCAGTGGCAGATCGAATTTGCCAACCAGAAGTTCAGCCAACTCACCGGCTTTGATCGCGAGTCGATCATCGGCAAGCACCCCGCCGAACTGAATGAAAAGAATGTCGACAGCCGTGAAAGCCGAAATCTCTGGCAATCCATCCGGCTTCAGGTTCAGCGGGTCGGCGTCTGGCAGGGGGAAGTAAACAGCGTCCGGAAAAGCGGAGAGCGTTTCTGGGAGCAACTGATCGTCACTCCAATCAAGGATAATTCCGGCGAAATCACCGGTTATCTGATTCTTGGTGAGGACATCAGTATCCGGAAACGTTACGAGCAGCAGCTGTTGCGCCAGGCCAACTACGACATCCTTACAGGGCTTCCCAACCGGATGCTCGCACTGGATCGCCTCAAACTTGCGCTTGCCCAGGCCCGCCGCGAGAACACGCTCGTGGGCGTCATGTTCCTGGATCTGGATAATTTCAAACACATCAACGATACCCTCGGCCACGACGCCGGCGACAATCTCCTGATCGAGGCCGCGCGCCGGATCTCCAGCTGCCTGCGTGGGACCAGCACGGTCGCGCGCCTGGGCGGCGACGAATTTCTGGTAATTCTTCCCGGGCTGCCCGGGGCGGAGGCGTCGTCACAGGTAGCTGAGCGGATCCTGAAAACGTTTTCCACACCCTATATTCTCAATGGTCAGGAAGTCTTCGTGACCACCAGTATCGGTATCGCCATATTCCCGACGGATTCAGACAATAGCGGAACTCTGCTGCAACATGCCGATGCGGCGATGTATCAGGCCAAACACAAAGGTAAAAGCGCTTTTGCTCACTTTGCGCCGGAGATGACTGAAGTTTCTCATGAGAGGCTTCAGATGGAATCAAGGATGCGGCGTGCGCTTGAACTTCAGGAGTTCGAACTCTACTACCAGCCCATCGTCCGGACCGATACCGGAAATCTTCATGGGGTCGAAGCGCTGTTGCGGTGGAACAATCCCACAATGGGCATGGTGATGCCGGACCGCTTCATCCCGCTGGCAGAAGAAACCGGCCTGATCATACCGATTGGTGAATGGGTTATCGAAGAGGCCTGCCGCGCTGCGGTCAGCTGGCGAGATATGGCGGGACGCGACATCGGAATATCCGTGAACGTATCACCGAGACAGTTCCGTGACCCGGGGTTTACCAATGTCGTAATGAACGCGCTCAAAAGGACCGGCCTCTCGCCACAGCTCCTGGAGCTGGAAATCACCGAACGACTGATACTGGATAACTCCATCGAAACCGCCGAAATCCTTCGTCAGCTTGACCACGCCGGCATCAAACTGTCCGTGGATGATTTTGGCACGGGCTACTCCGCGCTCAGCTATCTCAAGAGTTACCCCTTTGATACGCTGAAAATTGACAAGTCCTTCGTACAGGATCTGATGAAGAACCCGGAGGATGCCTCTCTGGTTCGCGCAATCATCAACATGGCCCACAGCCTTGGGCTGAGCGTGATTGCCGAGGGTGTTGAAGAAGAAGCCCAGACGCACTTCCTCAAACACGAGGGATGCGATTTTTCACAGGGCTATTTCTACAGCCGGCCGCAACCGGAAGCGGATTTCGAGCGCTGGCTGAAAACCAATCACCGGGTACGGATCCAGGAATCGGAATGATGGCATGGAAGACACGATTCTCGTTGTAAATTGCGGAAGCTCCACTCTCAAGCTCGCGGTGTTTGACGGCGCGTTTCGGGTCCGGGCCTCAGGTCTTGCCGAAAGACTCCACCAGGGCGACGCGGTGGCCCATCTCCGGCATCACGACCAACCGGTCAAACTACCACCGGATGCTTCGCACCGGGAGGCCCTGGAAGCGATGATTCACGCGTTGGTCGACCTGGACGTTATCCAGGGAACACCCTCCGCTGTCGGACATCGGGTGGTTCATGGTGGGGAGACCTTCCATGATGCGGTATTGATAGACGAGGCCGTCATCGAGGCAATTGAAGATTGCGCCAGTCTTGCACCCCTGCACAATCCGGTGAATCTGTCCGGCATCAGGGCAACCCGCGCGCTGTTTCCATCGGTGCCCCATATTGCCGTATTTGATACCGCATTCCACCAGACCTTGCCCCGGAAGGCCTACCTGTATGCCCTGCCCTATGATTATTATCGCCAGTGGGGCGTGCGTCGCTATGGCTTTCACGGGACCAGCCATCAGTTCATGCTGACTGAATCGGCCCAACGCCTCGGGAAAACACCGGCCACTACCTCCATCATCTCGGCCCATCTGGGCAACGGCTGCAGCATTGCGGCAATCCGGGACGGGATCAGCGTTGACACGAGTATGGGGTTAACGCCGCTGGAGGGGCTTGTCATGGGCAGCCGGAGCGGCGACATCGACCCCGGCCTGTTCGACTTCCTCAAGACCAAAGGCATTGATCAGGACCAACTCCACCACGTCCTCAACCACAAAAGCGGCCTGTTGGGACTCTCCGGCCAGACCAACGATATGCGCACACTGTGTGAACTGGCGGACCACGGACACGAACCTTCGCTCGTCGCTGTAGAGGTCTTCTGCTATCGCCTCGCGCGCTATATCGGCGCCATGATGGCCTCTCTGGATCGCCTGGATGGCCTTGTGTTCACCGGCGGCATTGGCGAAAACAGTGCGAGAGTCCGAAAGCAGACACTGGATCACCTCCGGCTTTCAGGACTCTGCCTGAACGCGGAACTGAATCAGGAGCACGGTCAGAACAGCGACGGCTACATCAATGATGCCGACTCCCGGTTCCCTGTTCTGGTTGTACCAACCAATGAGGAACTGGTCATTGCGCGGGAATCACAGAGAATTGCCGCCTCTCAGGAATAAATAACGGAAACCGGTGTCCGACTATGGCAAAAAGTCTCTTCATTGCTCCCACCTCCATGGATTCCGGCCTGACGTCGGTGTGCCTGGGCCTGCTCCGGGCACTTGAACGCGTGGGGGTCAGCGTCGGGTTTTACAAACCCTTCAGTCAGGCTGTACACCAGGCCGAATCCCGACACAACAAGGGAAAGGACTCCTCGGTCACCTTCATTCGCGATCGCAGCCATAGAAATACACCGGATCCGATTCCTCTCAAGAAAGCGCAACAGTTGCTCAATCGCAACCAGTCAGACCTGCTCATGGAAAATGTGGTTGGCGAATTCCAGAAGGTCGCCAGCCAGTTCGACGTCGTCCTGATCGAGGGTCTGGTACCCGACCGCAGTGAGGCCTACATCGCCCGCCTCAACGTAGAGGTTGCCAGGAATCTGGGTTCCGAAGTCATACTGGTCAGCACCCCGGACAGTTGCGGAGCTTCCGAGCTGGATGAACATCTGGAATTCTCCGCGCGTCTTTACGCCTCGCCGGAAGACCCGGACGTCATCGGTGTCATCCTAAATAAGGTGGGCGAACCCCAGAAAGACGGACTGATTCTCCATCGCGAGCTGGAAAGCACGCCCAACGTCGATTACCGGCAGGAGTGTCGGGTCTTTCGGGAGAACCGATTCCGGCTGCTGGCCGAAATACCCTGGCAGCCGGATCTTCTGGCTCCGAGGGTTTCTGACATCGTGCGGGAACTCGAGGTACCCGTCCTCAGTGAGGGGCAGATGCACGCCCGCCGCGTGAAGACCGTCTCCGTTTGCGCCAGAACCATTCGCAACATGACCAGTATCCTCAAACCGGACACGCTGGTCGTCACTCCCGGCGACCGTGAAGACATTATCGTAACCACGGCCCTCGCCGCCCTGAACGGTGTCCCTCTGGCCGGCCTCATGTTGACTGGTGGCCTGATGCCGGCCCAATCCGTCATCGATCTCTGCCGTCGAGCCCTGGACACCGGCTTGCCGGTTCTGGGCTCCGACTGCAATACCTACGAAACGGCACATATGCTCGCCAGTCTCTCAACGGCAATCCCACTGGACGACCCGGAACGTATTGAAAAGGCGATGGACGCCGTGGCCCCCCGGATAGACGCCGAATGGCTCCGCGAACACCTCCGCGTTGAGCGACAGAGCCGGCTGTCTCCGCCCGCCTTCCGCTACCAGCTTTCCGAACGCGCCAGAGCCGCACACAAGCGGATCGTATTGCCGGAAGGGAGCGAGCCACGGACAGTTCAGGCGGCCATCATCTGTCACCAGAGGAATCTGGCCCGCTGTGTCCTGATCGGTAAGGCCGAAGAAATAGAGAGTGTTGCCCGGGCACTCGGCCTCACGCTGCCCGAAGATATCGAGATTATTGATCCTGCCGAGGTTCGGGAGCGCTATGTGGCCCCGATGGTGAGCCTTCGCAAACACAAGGGGTTGACCCACCAGATGGCCGAAGCGATGCTGGAAGACAACGTGGTGCTCGGAACCATGATGGTCGCACTCGACGAAGCCGATGGCCTGGTATCCGGCGCTATTCATACGACCGCAAACACGGTCCGTCCTGCACTGCAGCTAATCAAGACGCATAAAAAGGCAAAAGTGGTCTCGTCCGTCTTTTTCATGTTGCTGCCGGAACAGGTCGTGGTCTATGGCGACTGCGCCATCAACCCCGATCCGGATGCCGAGGAGCTTGCGGACATCGCCATCCAGAGCGCCGAGTCGGCTGAAGCATTCGGGATTGACCCGGTGGTTGCGATGATCAGTTACAGTACGGGTGAATCAGGCACGGGCTCGGATGTGGAAAAAGTGCGGAAGGCAACGCATATCGCGCGTCAGAGACGCCCTGACCTGCTGATCGATGGTCCGCTCCAGTACGACGCCGCTGCCATCGAAAGCGTCGCCCGCAGCAAAGCTCCGGACAGCAAGGTTGCCGGCCGGGCAACCGTGTTCATCTTCCCGGATCTGAATACGGGCAATACCACCTACAAGGCCGTTCAGCGCAGCGCCAATGTGGTGAGCATCGGCCCCATGCTTCAGGGTTTGAGAAAGCCCGTGAACGACCTGTCCCGCGGTGCTCTGGTAGAGGACATTGTTTTCACCATTGCCTTGACGGCCGTTCAGGCCCGGCAGGTGGAGCAACAAAAGCCCGTCAGCGCTTGAGACTTTTCTGGCGTGTCTTCCTGATACGCCGCCCTTTCTTCAGGTCATTGTCTTTTTTGACCTTTTGACGGGGTGTCAGACGATCCACCTTGCCGGCAAACGGGTTTTCACTGGACCGGAATTCGAACCGTATGGGAGAGCCGTTGACCTTCAGAATCTTTCGGAAGGTGTTTTCCAGGTAGCGCTTGTAGGCACCGGGCAACGCCTCGGTCTGGTTTCCGTGAACCACAATAACTGGTGGGTTGGAGCCACCCTGATGGGCATAGCGCAGCTTGATCCGGCGGCCATGCACCATGGGCGGCTGATGCTGAACAACGGCATCCTGAAGGATCGCGGTGAGGCGGTTTGTCGGCCACTTCGCCATGGCGGATTCGTAGCAGGCTTCCACAGACTCATACATCACACCCACTCCGGAACCGTGGAGCGCAGAGATGTAATGCTTGTCAGCGTAGTCGAGAAAATCCAGGCGCCTTCTGACCTGCTCCTTGACCCGGGAGCGCTCTTCGGGATCCATGCCGTCCCACTTATTGACAGCAATCACCAGCGAACGGCCGGCATCGAGCACAAATCCGATCAGATGGAGGTCCTGATCGACAAGACCTTCCCGTGCGTCAATCACCAGAATGACGACATGGGCATCGTCGATTGCCTGAAGAGTTTTGATAATCGAGAACTTCTCGACGGTTTCCCGAACGTTCTTTCTTCGACGCACCCCGGCGGTATCGATGAGCGTGTACTGCGTTCCCTGCCTTTCGTATGGGATATAGACACTGTCTCGCGTGGTCCCGGGCATATCGTATACCACCACCCGGTCTTCCCCGAGCATCCGGTTAACCAGAGTGGACTTGCCCACATTTGGCCTGCCAACCACGCCAATCCGGATACCGGGATAACGTTCTGCGCTGTCTTCCTCACCTTCTTCCGGATTCGGAAGCAGCTCTTCAAGCATCGAGCGAATGCCCCGGTTGTGGGAGGCCGCAATCAGGTAGGTGGAATCAAAACCCAGGCTGTAGAAATCGGCGGCAGCGACATCCGGATCCTGACCATCCGTCTTGTTGACGACCAGATGTGCCTGCTTGCCGCTTCGGCGGAGATGATCGGCGATCATTTCATCGCCAGCCGTCAGCCCGGCACGCCCGTCCACCAGGAACAGTACGATATCGGCTTCTTCGACGGCCTGCATCGACTGGCGCGCCATCTCGGCGTCAAGTCCGACCTCATCGCCAGTCAGTCCCCCGGTGTCGATGACAATGAACCGCTGGCCCTCGTAATTACCTTCGCCGTATTTACGGTCCCGGGTCAGGCCCGGAAAATCCGCGACAAGCGCATCCCGGGATCGGGTCATCTGATTGAATAGCGTCGACTTTCCCACATTGGGTCGACCAACAAGGGCAATTACTGGCGTCATAAAGGTAGGTTACTCTGATTTTCTGAGTTCGAAGACGGCCAGACGTCCGCCGTTTCCAAAAACGAGCAGGTTACCATTCGCCAGTCTCTGTGCCGGTACGCGGATACCCTCATCGTCGAATTCCATCTGCCCCTGAAGGCTCCCGTCTTTCGCAGACAGGGCGTGGAGGTAGCCCTCAAAGTCGCCGACCACGACATAATCCCCCGACACCACCGGCTGGGTAACCTGCCGCCAGGCGAGGCGGTCCTGGACCCACAATTCATCGCGATCGGAACCGCGCAGGGCTCTGACATCACCGTTGGCCGACGCCAGATAGATGTTGCCGTCGCCAAGCGCAGGTGCGTAAAGGCTGGACGCTTTCGTGCTCCAGATCTCCCGTCCGGTCTGGATATCAATCAGCGCAAGCTTTCCCTGATAGCCAACGACCATCAGTGCCCGGTCAAGGACAACAGGCTGGCCGGTGATATCCACCAGGCGCTCAAGCTCCGTCCGCCCTTTGGGCTGGCCGACTTCATACTGCCAGATGGGCTGCCCGGAGTCCCCGGCAAGCGCCATAAGCTTTCCGTTGGCGAAGGAGGCAATAACAACATCCCCACCCACAAGAGGCGCAGCGGCCCCCCGGATGGAAAGAACCGGGACTGTGCTCTCATATTGCCAGAGCTTGTCACCCTTGGCGGAATCGTAGGCCAGGACGCGACCATCGGTCGTCTGAACCACGACCATGGAGCCGTTCGATTGGGGGGCAGAGAGCACCTCTGTCGGCAGGGATTTGCGCCAGAGTTCCTCGCCGTTTTCCCTTGAAAGAGCAATCAGATCCGCTTCCCGCGTGACGAGATACAACTGGTCGGCGTCGCCACCAACGCCGGCAAAGATTCGGTCCTTGAGCTCCCGCTCCCAGATCAGCTTGCCTGTGTCCGGTGTTACGGCGACCAGGTCGCCATCCGCGGAAGCTGCGTAGATCGTATCGCCGGCATTCAGCGGCGCCAGATACAAAAAGCTTCCATCATGGCCGTCGCCAACGGACATGTCCCAGACCTGATCAAATTCTACCGTGGTATCGACGTCGGGCAACGGTGCCGGTTGTTCAAAGGTATCTGTCGTGCTGCAGCCACTCACCCCGATGATCGAAGCGAACAGCGCCAGCATCCAAACCGTCGATCTGCCAATGCGCAGGCCTGGCATCAAGCGCCCTCCCCGACACCGAGGTCTGACAGTTTGAGTTCCAGCACACCATTCCGGCCCTGCTCGCTCTGCTCCCGCGCGGTAAGGTAGGCCTCGCGTGCACCATCACGGTTACCCTGTGCCAGCAGAATATCCCCTTTCAACTCGGAGAGTATGGAGGCAAAGGTTCCCGGATCTTTCACGTTACTGATGGTCTGCAAAGCGTCGTCATACTTGCCAGCGGCAAACTGCGTACGAGCCAGACGGTTCTGGATAACCAGGGTAAGCTCGGGGTGGCCCTTGGCATGCTCCAGCGCCCAGCTCAGTGAATCAATGGCCCCATCGGCATTATCCTCACGCATCAATTGCTGGCGAGCCAGAATCAGGTTGCCGTAGATGGCGTAGGCACTGTCTGTGTAATCTTCCCGAAGCTTCTTGGCAACGTATCCGACCGTTTTGGCCGAGGTTTCGTCGTCCTGATTACTGAACGCTCCGAGCAACTCGGCAAACTGGTTAGCCGCTTCCGCGCGCTGTTGGGCCTGCTGGTTCTGCCAGGCCTGCCAGCCGAATACGATTGCCAGTGCTGCGGCAATACCAATCAGCAAGGAACTGCCGTTTCTTTTCCACCAATCCTTGATCGCCTGAATCTGTTCTTCTTCGGTGCGCAGTTCGGCCATGATGACTCCTGTTAAAAATTATTGCTCTTGTCGGGTTCGTTTCAGTGTGAAAGCCTTTCTGACAGCGCCTGCGCCAGATCCTCCTGGGGCACTTCCTGCTGGGGCTCATCATCACGCAGAGGTTTGAGAGCGGCGGTACCGCTGGCCAATTCGTTTTCGCCCAGAATAATGGCGTAGCGGGCTCCGCTCTTGTCGGCTTTTTTCATCTGGCTCTTGAAGCTGCCACCGCCACAATGAGTGACAATGGTTCGCCCAGGCAACTGATCGCGGAGCTTCTCTGCCAGCGCCAGAGCGGGAGCCACCGCGCTGTCGCCCATGGCTGTCAGGTACACATCCGCATTCGCGTTGACCGATTCCGGAATCAGGCCGAGGGTCTCAAGCAACAGAATGAGCCGCTCCAGCCCCATGGCAAAACCAACGGCAAACGTCGGCTTACCGCCCAGCTGTTCAACCAGGCCGTCGTATCGTCCCCCCGCGCAGATTGTGCCCTGCGCACCCAGGCTGTCGGTCATCCATTCAAAAACGGTCTTGCCGTAGTAATCCAGCCCCCGAACCAGCGCCGGGTTCACGGTATAGCCAATACCGGCAGCATCAAGGAGTTCCCGCAACCGGTCAAAATGGGCACGGGACTCTTCGTCGAGATAATCGTCCAGTTTCGGGGCACCCTCCAGAATCTTGCGGGTGCCGGCATCCTTGCTGTCCAGGATGCGCAGCGGATTGGTTTCGAGCCGGCGCTGACTGTCTGCATCCAGCTGGTCCTGGAACTGCCGGAGGTAGTCTACGAGAGCAAGGCGATACTCCTTGCGGGACTCTGAGGTACCAATGGAATTGATTTCCAGCCGGGCATGATCGGACAACCCCAGTGCCTGCCAGAGGCGCGCTGTCAGAATCAACAGTTCGGCATCAATGTCCGGACCACTCATTCCGAAACATTCCACGCCAATCTGATGAAACTGCCGGTAACGTCCTTTCTGGGGACGTTCGTGCCGGAACATTGACCCGGTGTACCAGAGCCGGCGCGTCTGGTTGAACAGAAGTCCATGCTCTTCCGCTGCCCTCACGCACCCCGCGGTACCCTCCGGGCGAAGTGTCAGGCTGTCCCCGTTGCGATCCTCGAAGGTATACATTTCTTTTTCGACAATGTCGGTTACCTCACCGATGGACCGTTTGAACAGATCGGTCTGTTCCACAATCGGCATCCGGATTTCCTGGTAACCATACTGGCCGAGCACCTGTCGAACCGTTGCTTCAACAAACTGCCACACCGGCGTCTGTTCCGGCAGGATATCGTTCATCCCGCGAATTGCCTGAATCTTAGCCAAATGAAAACCTTACTGATTCTGTCTGGTTGTTAGCGTGTATTCCGGAAACGTTCAATCATCCGAGCGGGCAATGATCGCCTCTTCCTGCTCCTGACGGCGGGCAACCTCCTCACGGATCAATCGTTCCAGATCATCGGTGAGCGTGGCATTGTCCAGCTTCTGGTTTGGTTTTCCTGCCATATAGAACAGGTTCTTGGGGCTACCTCCGGTCAGGCCGATATCAGCCTCCTTGGCCTCGCCCGGCCCGTTCACGATGCACCCGATAATCGCCACATCCATGGAGGTATTGACGTCTTCAAGGCGTGCCTCGAGGTCGTTCATGGTCTGTATGACATCAAAGTTCTGCCGCGAGCAGCTCGGGCATGCGATGAAATTGATCCCACGGCTACGAAGCCGCAGACTCTTCAGGATGTCATAACCGACCTTGATTTCCTGCACAGGGTCCGCGGCAAGCGATACCCGGATGGTATCGCCAATGCCGTCCATCAGAAGCATTCCGAGTCCGATGGAGGATTTCACCGTACCAGAGCGAAAACCACCGGCTTCGGTGATGCCGAGATGCAACGGCTGGTCGATCTGGCTGGCAATCTTTCGGTAGGCATCCACAGTCATGAACACTTCCGAGGCCTTCAGGCTGACCTTGTAATTCTGGAAGTCATAGCGGTCAAGGATGTCGATATGCCGCATCGCTGATTCCACCAGCGCGTCTGCGGTGGGCTCGCCGTATTTCCGTTGCAGGCTCTTTTCAAGTGACCCTGCGTTAACCCCGATCCGGATCGGAATGCCACGATCACGAGCCGCCTCAATCACGGCGCTGACCCGGTCGTCCCGGCCAATGTTCCCGGGGTTGATCCGAAGGCAATCGACGCCGAGTTCAGCCACTCGCAGTGCGATCTTGTAATCGAAATGAATGTCTGAGACGAGCGGAACATTTACCTGCTGACGAATCTTTCCGAAGGCTTCCGCCGCGTCCATCGACGGCACAGACACTCGAACGATGTCCGCACCAGCCTCCTCCAATGCCCGGATCTGGGCAACGGTGGCAGCAACATCACAGGTATCGGTGTTGGTCATGCTCTGCACGGCAATGGGTGCATCACCGCCCACCGGAACCTTCCCCACCATGATCTGGCGGGATTGACGTCTCTTGATAGGAGATTCGTGCTTCATGTTTTCAGGACCAAAAAAATACGAATGAATTCGTTCAGGGTGCCAGGGTGAATTCCGTGCGATTGTTTGTCACGCGAAAGTCATTCAAATCCACCGGCTCGCCCTCGAAGTTGATGGTATCTACCGCGTCCACGGCACCAATCACGACCCGCAGTGGCGCCTCGCCGGCCACATCAATTGTATCGCCGGAACGTTGCAGTGAGGCGACCAACCGGTTGCCAACGGAATCGGATACCTGGATCCAACAATCTGCCTTGAAGGTCATCTGCAACCTGCCCTTATCCGACAGTGCGATCGGCTCAGGCTCAGTGGCGGTTGACGGGGCCTCTGCGTTTGTTTCCGCTCCCGCCACGGCTACAGCCTCTTGCCCTGTGGGCGCTGCAACCGCGGTTCCATCCGGAGCAACCGGCGCCGTCAAATCCCCGCTCTCCGATGTGTCAACATTGTCCAGGGTGCCTGTGTCGGCAGGCGCAGCCAGTTCCGACTCATTCGACACGCCTGCAGGCTCCTCCTCAATCGCGGGCTGCTCCTGGGCGGATTCCGCCGTATCCGCCTGGGCCGGAACCGCGGATTCCGCCTGAGAGGACGCAGCGGTTTCAGAGACCTGGTCTTCAATCACAAAATGGAACACCAGATAGCCCGCCAGAACCAGTACCAGAACCAGCAACAGGCCCTTGGCGATACGGCGTTTCTGCCGTCGCCGGCGTTCAATATCCACCAGCGGGTTGGCTTCGTATTGCCGCTCCCGCTCCTTTCGGAGTGGCTCCAACTCCCTGTCCAGAGATTCGATCAACGCATCCGGGTCAAGGCCAACCTGATTGGCATAGGCTCGGACATATCCCTTCAGGAAAAGTTCGCTATCGATGCGTGAGTGATCGCCGCTTTCAATGGCCTGTATCACAGCGGGACGCAGGTGCTGCGCATCCGCAACCTGGGCAACACTCAGGCCAAGCTTTTCACGCGCCCGTTTGAGCTGCTGCCCAACAGGGTCATTGACTTCTGGTTGAGGTGTTTCATCACTGGCCATTAGAAATCAGCACCTTGTATTGTTGGTATTCCACTGACTCCGGGTATTCATTTTTCAGCAACAACGCCAGGCTGGCTTCCTGGTCGCGGTCGTTGAAATGGCGGGCAATCCGGATACCGGTATAGAGGCTTTCCGCCGAATGTTTAATGCTTTTATTATGGGCAATCACCGATAGCAGCCGACTGTAATACCGGGAGGCCGCCTGATAGTTCCCTTCTTCCACCAGTACACGGGACAGGGACAGCAGCGGGCGTGAATCACCACGGGACAGTTCCACCGCGCGCCGATAGGAAGTCGCGGCTTTGTCGGGTTCACCGAGCTTTTCCTGGGTCAGCCCCAGATTGTAGAAAACCGAACCCCGGTCCTTGTACTCGGTATCCCGGGAGGCTGCCCGGAACTGGTTTCTGGCCTCCTCCATGCGCCCCTGGGCGTAAAGGAATGCGCCGTAGTACACGCGCCCCCGGGTATAACCGGGATCTGAATCAATGGCCTTCCTGAAACTCTCGTCGGCGAGTTCAGTCTCTCCATTGGCGTTCTCGACCAGCCCCCGTGCCGACAACGCGGCGGCATTATCAGGATCGATCTGAAGCGCACGATCGAGGTGGTGACGAGCTCGCTCGAAATTTCCCTGCCCAATGTAGGCGGTCGCCAGTTTTACATAGTTATGGATGGCTTCCTGTTTGTCTGCTTCCCGGGCAAACGGACTGTTCGTGGTCGTTACGCATCCCGCTAAACCGGCGAGACCCACCAGTATCAACGCCATGGAGATTCGCCTGATTACACGTTTAGTCCTCACGATTCCACAGTCCTCGCATCTGGTGGTTTTAGCCTCAGGGATTGACCTGTTGTACCGCAATGTATCGCTGACTTCGGCGAGTACGGTCTTCTACCCGTCCAACGAGTTGACCGCATGCCGCGTCGATATCATCCCCACGTGTGGTCCGCACAGTCGTGACGAAGCCGGCTTCATTCAGTACTGCCTGAAACCGCCGGGTTGCATTCATGCTGGGGCGCCGGAAGTCACTCTCCGGGAACGGATTGAACGGAATGAGATTGATCTTGCACGGCAGCCCTTTGAGGACCGTAACCAGTTCCCGAGCATGTTCGGGCTGGTCGTTCACACCCTCGATGACCGTGTACTCGATCGTTGCCTTCCGTTTATCCGGCAGCCGACTGAGATAACGACGCGTTGCCGCCAGCAATTCCGAAATCGGATACTTTTTATTCAACGGCACCAACTGGTTACGCAGCTCATCATTCGGTGCATGGAGCGAAATGGCCAGTGAAACATCGGTAACTTCACCCAAACGGTCCAATGCTGGTACAACACCCGAGGTGCTGAGTGTCACCCGACGTTTGGAAATCCCGTAAGCGAGATCCTCCATCATCAGGTTCATCGCATCGACCACATTGTCGAAGTTCAGCAGGGGCTCACCCATGCCCATCATGACCACATTCGTGATCGGTCGATCGGCATTGGGATCAAAAGGCATGAAGGCCTTCCGCGCAACCCAGACCTGGCCAATAATCTCCGCAGCCGTGAGATTGCGGTTGAACCCACGCTTGCCGGTGGAGCAGAAGGTACAGTCAAGGCTGCACCCGATCTGGGAGGACACACACAAGGTACCGCGCTCGCCATCCGGTATCAGCACCGTCTCGACGCTGTTACCGTTGTCCATGCGCATGACCCATTTCCGGGTTCCGTCTTTCGAAGTCTCATCGTAGACCACCTCCGGGCCACGCACTTCGGCAACGTCCTTGAGCTTCTCCCGAAGCACCTTGCTCATATTGGTCATTTGATCGAAGTCATCCACACCACGCTGGTGGATCCACTGCAATACCTGCTGGGCCCTGAAGCGTTTCTCGCCCAGTGTTTCAAAGAATGCCTCAAGCTTGGCCTTGGGCATTCCGAGCAGATTGGTCTTTTCGACACCAGCGGTCATTTGTAACCTCGATCAGATAACCAATCCGGGGCAGCCAGTGGCTGCCCCGGGACAACACGATCAGCCGCGCGGGCAAATCTCGTTGTCATTGAAGAAATAAGCGATTTCGCGCTCAGCAGACGCTGCGGAGTCGGATCCGTGCACGGCATTCGCATCAATTGAGGAGGCAAAATCAGCGCGAATGGTACCGGCTTCCGCTTCCTTCGGGTTGGTAGCACCCATCAGGTCACGGTTTTTCAGGATGGCGCCCTCGCCTTCGAGCACCTGAACAACAACCGGACCGGACGTCATGAAGGCCACCAGGTCGTTAAAGAACGGACGCTCTTTGTGTTCGGCGTAGAAGCCCTCGGCCTGTTCCTGAGTGAGATGCATCATCTTGGCGGCAACAATCTTGAGATCGGCCTTTTCGAAACGGCTGTAGATTTCGCCAATCACATTCTTGGCAACCGCGTCGGGCTTGATGATAGAGAGCGTGCGCTCATTTGCCATGGTAAGTCTCCACTATGGTTAGGGTAAAAATTCAGGCCTGCGATTATACGCAGTCCGGGACCGACTGCCTACCGCACCTTGCGTAGCCGGCCCACAACATCAACTATTTGCGTCCCCGCGAAGGCGATTTCCTCTTCGGTGGTAAACCGGCCGAACGAAAACCGTAACGCCCGATGCGCCTGGGCGTCATCCAGACCGATACCCCGGAGCACGTATGACGGCTCCACTGTCGCCGACGCACAGGCGGAACCGGAGGATACCGCCAGGTCTCGCAAACCCAGCATCAGCGACTCCGCCTCAACACCCTCAAAAGACAGGTTCAGCAGACCGGGCACACGATGGGACTCGCTGCCATTGAACGACACGCCTTCCAGACCTTCCAGCTGCGCCAGAAAAGCCGAACGCAGCCCCTCGAGCCGATCCATTTCAGCCTCAAGTCCCTCACGGGCAATGGCAAAGGCTTTCCCCATGCCGACAATCTGGTGCGTCGGCAAGGTTCCCGATCTCATGCCACGCTCGTGTCCACCACCGTGCATCTGGGCTTCGATTCGAACATCAGGCGAGCGCCGAACGTACAACGCCCCCACCCCTTTGGGGCCATAGACCTTGTGCCCGGATAACGAGAGCAGATCCACAGGGGTCACATTCACGTCGATGGGCATCTTGCCCGCCGCCTGGGCCGCATCAATGTGGAAAAGCACACCGCGCTCACGCAATGCGGCACCGATACTCTCGACATCGGAAATGCAGCCCAGTTCATTATTGACCATCATCAGGCTGACCAACACGGTGTTATCCTGCAGCGCATCCAGCACCCGGTCTACAGGAACCCGTCCGTCGGGATCCGGAGACAGCCAGGTAACCTGAACGCCTTCAGCTTCCAGCCATTTGCAGGTATCGACCACGGCCTTGTGCTCGATAACCGATGTTACGATATGGGCATTGTCGCGACCCGCGACCGCGCCTTTGATCGCCAGATTGTCGGATTCTGTTGCGCCGGAGGTCCAGACAATTTCGCGAGGGTCGGCATGAATCAGGTCAGCCACCTGACGGCGGGCCGCTTCAACGGCGGCTTCGGCTTGCCAGCCATAGGCATGGGTCCGGGATGCCGGGTTCCCGAACACGCCATCCATCGTAAGACAGCGGCTCATTTCATCGGCAACAGCAGGATCAACGGGCGTCGTGGCCGCGTAGTCCAGATAGACGGGCTTTTTCATGATCAGTAGAAGCTTTTTGAATCAGGCCGGCGCCTGGTCGCTCAGGCGTTCGGTATTAATGGTTTCAGATTCCGCGTCAGATTGAAGGCGGTTCTGGCGATCCGCTACCTCGCGGATCTCGTGTTTTTTCATCAGGTCCCCAAGACTGATTTCACTGAGGAACTGATGGATCTGGTCGCTCAGATCGGACCAGAGATGGTGGGTCAGACACTTCTCGCCTTTCTGGCAGTCCCCTTTGTTTCCACAGCGCGTCGTATCGAGGGACTCGCTCACAGCGTCTACCACTTCCGCGATAAACACGTGATCGGCATCCCGGCTCAGGCGGTACCCGCCTCCCGGTCCCCGAATGCTGGTGACGAGCTTTTGGCGACGAAGCCGGGAAAAAAGCTGCTCAAGGTAGGACAGTGAGATCTCCTGCCGGGCCGAAATGTCCGCAAGACTGACGGGCCCCTGGTCGCCATGGAGCGCCAGATCAAGCATCGCTGTGACAGCATAGCGGCCTTTGGTCGTCAGTTTCATGGTCTAAGCCCCGGGCGGGATCGTTCTCGGATGACAGGAACGAGTATGAATTGACCCAGTAAAGCAGTCAAGTATTCAGCTCCGGGTGTCCGTTTCATCCCGGACGCAGTCAAAGTCCTCGTCATGCAACGGCGGAAGCTCGCCATTCTGATACTCGCTGTTCACTTTTTTCAGTGCTTTGCACATGGTCTCGATGCGATCGTCCACCGCATGCATGTGGTCGAGCAACGCCCGCATTGAACGCGCCACGGGATCCGGCATCTCTTCGGTGACACCGTAGGCATCGAAGCCCATGCGTTCTTCCATTTCCTTCCGGCGCACATCGTCTTCGGATTTGCGTTTTACAATCGAACGACCGGGAATTCCCACGACCGTTGCGCCAGCCGGAACGGCCTTGGTTACGACAGAGTTCGATCCGATCTTGGCACCCTCTCCGACCTCAAAGGGGCCCAGAATCTTCGCGCCCGCTCCCACAACCACACCGTTCCCGATGGTGGGATGACGTTTGCCCTTGTTCCAGCTTGTTCCGCCCAGGGTCACGCCCTGATACAGCGTTACATCATCACCGATAACGGTGGTTTCACCGATTACCACGCCCATCCCGTGATCAATAAAGAACCGCCGGCCAATGGTGGCCCCGGGATGAATCTCGATCCCGGTCAGCCAACGCGCAATTGTGGAAATAGTCCTGGCAAGCCATTTAAGGCCCAGGCCCCAGAGCCAGTGCGCAAAACGGTGAGACAGCAGCGCATGCAGCCCCGGGTAATTCGTCAGCACCTCAAAGGTATTTCTTGCCGCCGGATCCCGGTGAAAAACACTGTTAATGTCTTCCCTCAGCTGGTTAAACATGATCTTTTTCCTGTCCCGGTGCCGGGGCATCATCCCCGGCGGATTGAGAGTGAGCGCCTTGCTTTCCGGCCGCTTTCTGGGCAGCCGTCAGGATGCCACGGAGGATATTGACCTCCATCTCGTCCAGTCTGGCGCGCTGGAATAGCCTCCGCAAGCGCGTCATCAGCTGACGCGGATTGTCCCTGCGATGGAATTCGACATCGACCAGCATCTGTTCCAGGTGACCAAAAAAGCCCTCGACGTCACGGACGCTTGCCAGCGACACATCCCACCCGGCATCACCCGGTGCAGCCATGGGCTTGAGGTATGGGCTCCCCTCGCCCGCTTCAAGGCCGCGGAGATAATGCATTCGCAATTCGTAACACATCACCTGGACTGCCATGGCCAGATTCAGCGAGCTGTACTCGGGGTTGGACGGAATGTGGATATGATGGTGGCAACGCTGCAACTCTTCGTTGCTCAGGCCGTTACTTTCGCGCCCGAACACCAACGCAACACATCCACCGGCCGTGGCTTCGGAGGCGGTAATCGCGGCCTCCGGCGGCGGCATCACCGGCCAGGGCACTTTCCTGCCTCGCGCACTGGTGCCCATCACCAGGACACAATCATCGATTGCCTCATCCAGACTGGCGACAACCCGGGCCCGATCGAGCACATCCGAGGCGCCGGCGGACCGGGCGTAGGAGGCCTCATCCGGAAAGGACTTCGGATTGACCAGCCAGAGACTGCCCAGCCCCATGTTCTTCATGGCACGGGCAACGGCGCCGATATTCCCGGAATGAGTGGTCTCAACCAGAACGATCCGGATCCGGTCATTGAAAGTATCCGTGCCTTCCAGCGGGAGCGCGGGTTTGTGCATGATGAAGTCGCCCGTATCTGAGTACTAGATGAACCGAGCGCGACATCATACCAGAACGAGCAGGACCAGGCTCCTCAGGAGAATCCGTAACCTGCCGCCATCCGTGGATTTCCGGAGTCAAAAAACAGACAAATCAAGTCATCTTTTGCTATGATACCGGCCCTCCATACACCGGGATAATGAACACTCCGATGCAACCAGCAATCAAAATGGCCCTGCGCATTGCGCGGCAGGGGTCCGATTATCTGAAAGCCCATTTCGAGCGTCAGGAATCCAGCGACAAGGACAGCAGCGAACGCAGCCGCCAGCTGGACCGGGTTGAGCAGTCCATTTATGACAACTTCAAAGAGCAACTTGAGAAGGCGTACAAGGACCACAGCATCGCCCCGCTCAACGAGGCAAGTGCCGGCGACAGCGACAAGAGCTGGCATATTTTTCCGGTCCTTGGACGGGAGAACTTTCTGCGAGGCATCCCGGAGTTTGCCCTGGCACTGTCTCAGAAGAAAAACAACCGGACCGAAAACCTGCTCCTGGTGAACCCGATCACCGGTGAAGAATATTCTGCCTCGCGGGGACACGGTGCAGCGCTGAACAGCCGCCGGGTAAGAACCTCCGAAACCCGCCAGATCGAGAAAGCTGCCATTGCCAGCAACCTTCTTGACCAGGCCAGAAAGAGCGAGCAGTCCCAACTGTGGGGCGAGATGGCCGCCGTGCTGGCACACGATTCAGCACTGTTCCGCACCAGCGGCTGCGTTGTGCTCGACATTGCCAGAGTGGCCTCCGGTCAGCTCGACACCGCGGTAATCTTCCGACCAGAGCCTGCCGAGCTGGATCTTGGCGTCACTCTGGCCATGGAGTCAGGTGCACTCACAGGCGACTTCTCCGGCAATCCATCCACCGGCACTGCGCGCCAGTTGGTGGTAGCCAATCCGAAGCTGTTCCGGGAAGTCCTCAAGACCCTTCACCCCTTCCGTGGTCGCCTGCCCCGCTGAGGCATTGCCTACAGCAAACAGGCATAAAAAAACCGCCAACTCATCGAGTGGCGGTTTTTTTGTTGGCCGGTCACATCACATGCGGTTCAACCATTCCGGCGGCTCTTCCTCTTCTTCTCCAGCAGCCCCTTCCTTCACCGGCAGGAGCATGTCTTCGCGGGAGACCCGGAAAACCATCAACAGGTTGGCGGCGACATAGATGGACGAATAGGTACCCACGACAATACCGATGATAAGCGCCAGCGCGAAGTTATTGATCGCCTCGCCACCGAACAGGTAGAGCGCAAACAGAACCATCAGGGTCGTTCCGGAGGTGTTGATTGTACGGCCAATGGTCTGATGAACCGAAACGTTGATGATGTCCCAGGCGGAGCCCACCCGCATTTTCCGGAAATTCTCACGGATGCGGTCCGCAACGATAATCGTGTCGTTCAGTGAATAACCGATAATCGCCAGCAGCGCGGCAAGTACCGTCAGATCAAACGTCCACTGGAACAATGCAAAAACGCCAAGCACGATGATGACGTCGTGAGCCAGCGGCAACACCGACGCAATACCGAACTTGAACTGGAAGCGCATACCCACATAGATCAGAACCACCGCAAGCGCGAGCAACAGACCAAGTCCACTATCTTCCTTGAGCTGCTCACCAACCTGGGAACCGATAAACTCCGAGCTGATCAGATCCAGCTTGTCGCCACCCGCCTTCAGGGCGTCGGTCACTCGCTCGGCGAGCTGATTATTGCCCGCCTCGGCAAGACGGATCAACACCGTGGTGTCCGAACCGAAGTTCTGCACCACGAAATTATCGAATCCGGACTTCTCCAGGGTTGCGCGAACCTCATCGAGAGACGGCGCCTGGGCATACTCCAGCTCCACCGAGGTGCCGCCGGTAAAGTCCATACCCAGATTCAGACCACGAACCGCCAGCAACGCGATAGAGATTACCAGCAGCGAAATGGAGAGAATGGAGGCCGCTTTCCGCAGCCCCATGAAATCAAATGGCTTCTTATCCTGATCAGACATTGGCCAGCTTCCCTCCGATTGAGAGTTTTTCGATTCTCCGGCCGCCGTATACGAGGTTTACGATTGCACGGCTGATCATCAGTCCGGAGAACATGGACGTAAGGATACCGATGCTCAGTGTCACGGCGAAGCCCTTGACCGGACCGGAGCCCATGGCAAACAGGATCACCGCGACCAGCAGGGTCGTTACGTTGGCGTCAAAGATCGAGACAAAGGCCCGGGAATAACCGGAATTAATGGCCAGCTGAGGCGGCGCACCGGCTTTTAGTTCTTCCCGTATTCGTTCGAATATCAATACGTTGGCGTCAACGGCCATACCCACGGTCAGAACAATACCGGCGATACCCGGCAGGGTCAGCGTGGCAGACAGAATCGACATACAGGCGATCAGCAGAACCAGGTTCAGAGTGAGCGCGACATTGGCGATCAAGCCGAACACCCGGTAGTAGGCTGCCATGTAGATCAGCACCAACAGGAAGCCCAGGCCCGCAGATGCGACACCGGCGTCAATGTTCTGCTGTCCCAGGCTAGGCCCAATGGTCCGTTCCTGGACGAAATACATCGGAGCGGCCAGAGCACCGGCACGCAGCAACAGGGCAAGCTCCGACGCTTCGGGAATGGAGTCGAGTCCGGTAATACGGAAGCTGCTGCCCAGAGCAGACTGAATGGTTGCGAGACTGATGATGCCTTTGTCCACAACACGCTTGTCGACGGTTTTCTGCTCACCATCAACCATTTTGGTTTCCGTCTCGGTCCGGTACTCGATAAAGAGCACCGCCATCCGGCGACCGACCGCATTGCGGGTTGCCCGATTCATCAGGTCACCACCCACGGAATCGAGGGTGATATTAACCTGCGGCTGACCGTTCTGATCGAACGCCTGCTGCGCGTTGGACACATTGTTACCGGTTACGATGACGTCCCGCTGGAGACGGGCCGTGCGCTGGGGATTATCCCGGAAACCGAATTCTTCGGTTTCCCCGGCAGGCGCATCCGGGCGCGCTTCAAGCCGGAACTCAAGATTGGCTGTTGCCCCGAGTACCCGTTTGGCCTGGGCAGTATCCTGGACACCAGGCAGCTCTACGATAATCCGGTCGGCGCCCTGGCGCTGAACCAGCGGCTCGGCGACACCCAGTTCGTTTACCCGATTACGGATGGTCGTCAGGTTCTGCTCCAGTGCGTAATCCCGGATGGACTTCACTTCCTTCTCTGTGAGCGCCAGGATCAACTGGTACTCGTCACCGTCCCGCTTCTGGTCCAGGAGAAACTGATTGTACTGACCCTTGATCAGATCGAACGCTTCGGCCCGCGACTGCTCATCCCGGAAACTGAGAACGATGTTCCGGTCCCCCTGGACGTCACCACCACGGTACCGGATCCGATCATCCCGCAACTGGCGCTTGATCTCGCCGGACAGCGCATCGAGCCGCTGACTCACTGCGGTATCCATATCGACCTCGAGCAGGAAATGCACCCCGCCCCGGAGGTCGAGCCCCAGCTTCATCGGACCGGCACCGAGGCTCCTCAGCCAATCCGGCGTGGAAGGGGCCATATTCAGTGCTACCAGATACTGATCGCCAAGCGCGCGCTGAACAGTCGGTCGCGCCTTGAGCTGTGCATCGGAACTGGTTTGACGGATCAGGGCATCCCGCTCCTGAAGTGTGCTGTCCTTGACCTCGATCCCTTCCGCCTTCAAGGCCTCAACGGCACGATCAAGCACCCCGGCGTTGACCTCGGTGCTGCTTCTGGCACCGGTGATCTGGATGGCGTAGTCATCGGGGAAGAGATTGGGCAGAGCGTAGATGATCCCGATCACGAGTGCGATCAGGATAACCAGGTTTTTCCAAAGCGGATACTTGTTCAGCATGGGTTCCCTTATAGCCGGCACAGAGGCCGGCCTTGGTTATCAGCCAGAAAGAATCAGACGGGCAGGCTCCGGGATCGGGTAAAACGCCCGGAATCAGATATCCTTCAATGTACCCTTGGGCAGGGCGGCGGCTACTGCAACTTTCTGAACCTTGATCTCGACGTTGTCGGCCACTTCCAGAACGATGAAATCATCGGCGACCTTGGTGATCTTGCCGACTACACCGCCAGAGGTAACGATCTCGTCGCCCTTATTGAGGCCGGACATCAGCGCTTTGTGCTCTTTGGCGCGCTTGGACTGGGGACGCCAGATCAGGAAGTAGAAAATGAGAATGAAGCCGGCGAAGAAAATCACCTGACCGATGACCCCCATGCCCCCCTGAGCACCCGCGCTCTGGGCAAAGGCCAGTGTCGGCGCCAGTCCCAGCAGTGCAGCGATAAGTACCTTCATTGATTTCATTAACTGTCTCCGTTGGTTTTTAAGTTTGTTCAGGCGGCCGGCATAGGCGGTACAGACTCGCCACGCAGGCCATAGAATTCGCTGATAAAGTCGGACAATGTACCTGCTTCAATGGCCCCACGCAATCCGGCCATCAGGTTCTGATAGAACCTGAGATTGTGAATCGTGTTGAGCTGTGCGCCGAGCATTTCTCCACATTTATCCAGATGATGCAGGTAACTTCTCGAAAAATTCTTGCACGTATAACAGTCGCATCGTGCGTCCAGCGGCGATGTATCGTGACGATGCCTTGCATTACGGATTTTTACGATTCCCTCGGATGTGAACAGATACCCGTTTCGGGCATTGCGTGTCGGCATCACGCAATCGAACATGTCCACGCCCCGCCGCACGGCTTCCACGACATCCTCCGGCCGCCCGACACCCATCAGGTACCGCGGCCGGTTTTCAGGCATTTTGGGCGGCAAATGATCGAGGATGCGTATCATGTCTTCCTTGGGCTCGCCGACAGACAGGCCCCCGATGGCATAACCGTCGAAGCCGATCTCGGTCAGGCCAGCCAGCGACCGGTCACGCAGCCCTTCGTACATCCCGCCCTGGACAATGCCGAACAGCGCCGCCGGATTACCCTCGTGGGCCTTCTTGCTGCGTTCAGCCCAACGCAGGGACAGCTCCATGGACTCCCGCGCCTGCTTTTCGGTCGCCGGGTACGGTGTACACTCGTCAAAGATCATGACGATATCCGAACCAAGGTCACGCTGTACACGGATCGCGATCTCCGGTGAAAGTTCCACTTTGGAGCCGTCAACCGGTGAACGGAAAGTCACGCCCTCTTCCGTGATCTTGCGCATCTCCCCGAGGCTGAATACCTGAAAGCCGCCGGAATCGGTCAGGATGGGGCCCTGCCACTGCGTAAAATCGTGCAGATCACCATGGGCTTTGACCACCTCGGTTCCCGGGCGCAGCATCAGGTGGAAGGTATTACCCAGAATAATCTCGGCGCCAATTTCATGGATGTCCCGCGGTAACATGCCCTTGACCGTTCCATAGGTACCAACGGGCATGAAGGCCGGTGTTTCAACCGTCCCACGCGGGAAGGTCAGTCGCCCCCGACGGGCACGACCATCCTCGGTGAGCTTTTCGAACGACATGAAGCAGGTTTCGGTCACTGGGGATCTCCGGACTCATCAGAATCGACACCGGCGGAGGTGTCTGAGGCGCCCAGAAGCATACCGCGACTGGGGTCCTGGGGGGTAATGAACATCGCATCGCCGTAACTGAAGAAGCGGTAACGCTCTTTGACCGCCTCCCGGTACGCGCCCATCACGTTATCGTAGCCGGCAAACGCAGTGACCAGCATGATCAGCGTGGATTCGGGCAGATGGAAATTGGTGATCAGGGCATCCACTGTCTGGAAACGATACCCGGGGTGAATAAAAATGTCGGTTTCACCGCGGAATGCGCAAACCCGACCACCGCGACTTGCCGACTCCAGGGAACGAACCGACGTAGTGCCTACCGCGATGACGCGCCCTCCCCGGCTCCGGGCCCGCTCGACCGCAGCAACCGTTTCCTCGGGCACATGGGCGACCTCGCTGTGCATCACGTGGTCCTCGATCCGATCGACCCGAACCGGCTGAAAGGTTCCCGCTCCGACGTGCAGGGTGACAAACGCAATCTCGACGCCTCGGTCGCGCAACCGGTCCATCAGTGCCTCGTCAAAATGTAACCCGGCCGTGGGCGCGGCGACGGCGCCTGCTTCCCGGGCATAGACCGTCTGGTAGCGCTCACGGTCAGACGATTCATCCGGGCGGTCAACGTACGGGGGCAGAGGCATGTGCCCGATGCGTTCCAGCAATTCCAGCACTGGCTCCGCCTCGGGTGCTGCCAGCCGGAACAACGCGTCCTGGCGTTCAACCATGGTCAGCCGTGTGCCATCCTCAAGAATCAGCACCTGCCCGGCCTTGGGTGACTTGGACGCACGCACGTGAGCCAGGAATTCGTGCTCGCCGGTGAGTCGTTCCACCAGGATTTCCACCTGTCCGCCGGTCTCCTTTCGGGCGAACAGACGAGCCGGGATCACCCGCGTGTTGTTGAAGACCAGGAGGTCGCCGTCCTGAACAAGGTCGGGGAGATCGGTGAAATGACGATGATGGATTTGACCGGTCAGTCCGTCCAGATCGAGCAGCCGGGAAGCACTGCGTTCTTTGAGCGGGTACCGGGCAATGAGTTCGTCCGGGAGATCAAAGTAAAAGTCAGAGACATTCATGGATGGACTGGTTTTGCAACTGCAGGAAAGAAGGTGGTAGCGGCGGGCGGACTCGAACCGCCACGGGTTTTACCCCAACGGATTTTGAATCCGTCGTGTCTACCAATTTCACCACGCCGCCATCGGAGAGTGTGGGCGATTATACTGACGTCGTTCGCGAAAGCAATAACTTATGCGGGCATTGGGGCCCGCATCGATCAACCTTTAAAGTCGGTCAAACAGTGACAGCCGCGAGACCTGTGCAAACGACTGTTGAGCCGCCTGGAGCACGAAACTCTGGAAGCTCAGATTGCTGATGGCCTCGGCATAATCAACATCTTCAAGCTGGGACCGGATATCCTTGGAGTAAACGGCCGAATCCTCAAGAAACCCTTTGGTGGATTCCACCGCATTCATCCGGCCACCCAGCTCGGTTTGCTTGAGTGTCACACTCTCCTGGGCGTTATCGAGATTGACCAGCGATTCAGCTATGAGGGAATCGTAGGCCGCCTGCCCTTTCGGGGTCGTCTTATCAATGGATTCCAGCCCCGAGATAAGGTTCTCAATGGAGCCAAAGACCGACTGTTTGTCATTGATCCCAATCGTGAAGGTGTCCCCCGCAACCGCATCATTGACGGTCATCGCGACGCCCGCCACCTCGAAAGCTTGACCGACTGTCGGTGCCGGACTCGGGGTAAGATCCTTCGGACTGCCGTTAACCTGGCCAGTTATCTGCAACTGGCCACCAGCGCCAACGGTCACCGTCAGATCATCGGGAACATTGCCCGGAGCCGGCGTTGAGAACGCAGTCCGGAGTGCCTGCTCATCATTTACCGACAGGTCCGAAATGTAGCCGTCTGCCGAGGTCGCAGACTTGACGGTTGCTGCGCGGGGCACATCCACAAAAATCCCTTTCCCCGGATCGCTGATAGGAACCGTAACACCATCATCGATCTCAAGTACCCGCTGGCCCTCGTCGCCGTTATAGCTCCAGGTGCCATCCGCCTCTTTCACAAACGCCGGCTGGTGCCCCTGAAAGCCACTGAAAATGTACTCTCCGGACGCGTCCTGGGTGTTGGTGATATCCGCCAGTTGATCCACCCGCTCCCGCAGTTCGGCAGAAATGGACTGTCGATCATTAACCGAAAGAGCGCCATTGCCCGCCTGCACCGTCAGCTCTCGAATCCGTTGAATAATATCGACGGAGCTGCTCAGCGCACTCTCTTCCTGTTGCAAACGGTTGTCAGCCAGATCCGCATTTCGCTGGTAGGTTTCAATGCGCTTGACCTCCTGATCCAGCTTCAGGATTCGTGCGGCCGCTACGGGATCATCCGAAGGCTGATTGACCTTCTTGCCAGTTGAGATCTGTTGCTGAGTTTTATTCAGCGTCGTATTCAGATCCTGGAGGCGGTTGATGCCGCCGGAAAACACCTGTTGTGATGAGATCCGATTCATACGTCGTCACCTCGCACCCTGAGCGGTGCCATTAGCGGAAACTTTGTAGCAATGTGTTGAACAAATCCTGCCCCACCGAGATTACCTTGGCAGAGGCGTTGTAGGCCGCCTGGTACTGAATCAGCTTGCCGGCTTCTTCGTCGAGGTTGACGCCCGACATCGATTCCCGCTGATTCGTTGACTGCTCCAGAAGGGTTTTCCCGGCTTCCAGGTCCAGCTGACTCTGCCTGGTCTTGACACCGACATCCTCGACGAGGCCTGCATAGCCCTCGGCAAAGCTCTGGCTGGCACCGTTCATGGTATTGGCGGTACCAAGTGCCGCCAGGAACTGGGCATTCCGGTTATCGGAAACCCCGCCGGCGTTGAAATCGATTGTGAAGGTATCGCCGGATTCCGGCTGGCCGGAAATTTCGAACTGATACCCCTGGTAGGCATCTCCGGCTCCGGGATTTTCACTGAAGATCTTGTTGGACTGGCCTGCAACGTAGTTCGTGGGTCCCACGATTTGAGTGCCGCTGTTGTCGTATACACTGAACGTCATGGATCCGGAACTGTTGTCAAAGCGCACTTCGAGCGGGCCATTGGCCAGATCCTGCTGCTGGGTAAAACCAGGAAGCAGACTGTTTGTCAGCGGGTTGCGGACATTGAGCATAGTGCCCTGACTGATGATGCCAGTGCCCTTGTTGTTGTCTGCCACTTCCAGAGGGTTAGCAGTGACAACCTGCCCCGTCAGGGCCTTTATCGGGCTTGCCAGTGCCAAATCTTCTTCCCGGCGGATCTCAAGCCCCATATTGGCGGCTGCGTTACGGCTGGGCTGGATCAGAAACTTGTCGCCGGCATTGATATCACCGCCCTCATACCGGATGTTGAACCCCGGCATGTTGATCTCGGCCAGCGGCGTCGCCGGCAGCCGGCCCTGGTTTACGATTTCGCCGGTCTCATCATCAATCAGTTCATAGCTGCCATTGGTTCCGAACTGCAGCGTCCAGGTTCCGCCCTCCAGTGCCCCGGCGTCGGTAATTTCAACCGCCAGCTGGGTATTCTGGGGAGACTGGTTATTGGCGTTGGCAACGACCCGGCTGGTCTGCGCCGCCATAGTGTTGATGTCCTTGAAGAACAGCCCCCCGAGGTCGCCTTCCAGGTCCATACCGATTTCATGCTGGTGATTGATGGCAGAGGACAGAGCCAACGCCACCCGACCGAGGTCTTCAAACGCCGACTGCAAACCTTCTTTCTCGAATCGACGCAACCCGCCCAGTTTGCCTCCGGTGATCTGGTCATCCACGACGAGGGTGCGATCGCCGGCCCTGAGCGTAAACTCAAGGCGTGTCGGATCCTCCGCATTCTCACGGGTACCGAAAGTGGCCGCATTGCTGCCCACCACCAGCGCGAGGCCATTGGACAGGGACACGTTGACCTGACTGCCTTCGGTTTCGGTGACTTTGACGCTGACCAGTTCCGATAACTGACGAAGCTTCTCATCCCGCTGGTCCAGCAGATCGTTAGGCATCTTGCCTTGGGCAAGGCCCGGCGACTCCGAAATCGCGAGGTTCAGATCCGCAATGCTCTTGAGCAGACTGTTCGCATCCTTGGCACCCTGCTGCATCTGGGTCTTTACCGATTCGCGTTGCTGAATGAGCTCCTCATTGAGCCCCTGGAACCGGTTGACGACCTGCTGTCCCTCGCTGATCACCATATGGCGCTGAGGCAAAGACGTCGGGTCCTCCGCGGCATTCTGCAGGGCCGCGAAGAAATTGTTCAGCGCGTTGCTGAGCCCGGTAGAATCGCCTCCGAGCAGGTTGTCGAGCCGAGTCAGTTCCGAGTTGAGAGCCTCCTGCTCGCCCGACAGCGATGAATCTTCCCGGATCTGCTGGGTCAGATACTCATCTGCCAGCCTCCGGACATCTGCCACGTTAACGCCGCTGCCAATACTGCCTGCACCGGTGCGTTGTGCCGGCTGGGTTTCAAACAGCACTTCCTGCCGGCTGTAGCCCGGCGTATTGGCATTGGTAATGTTGTTACCGGTGGTATTCAGCGCGGTCTGGTGACCGAGAATCCCGGTGAGACCGATATTGATCAGGCCTGCCATAACCGTTACTCCTCAAATCCGTCGTCAGTCCGGGCGCTGTTACCCATGGCGGCGGTCATCAGGCCATCACGGCCCATAATGTTATGAATCTTGTTGCCGTATTCCGGATCGGTTGCGTAACCGGCCTGCTGCAAGCGGTGTGCGAATTCCCTGGGCTGATCCGCGACCGCCAGTACATCCCGGTAGCGGGGATTGGATTTCAGGAAATCGACGTAATCCCGGAAACTGTCTTCATACCCGTCGTAAGCCCGGAAATCCGCCTTTTCCTTCATCGGCAGGCCGCCGCGATACTCGGTCGTGGTGATTCTGACGGAGTCACCCTGCCAGCGCTGATCCGCCTTGATACCGAAGAGGTTAAAACTCGGCTGATCGCCATCGCCCTTGATCATATGGCGGCCCCATCCGGTCTCAAGGGCTGCCTGGGCCACCATCAGGCGCGGATCAATGCCACTGTCGCCTGCCGCCCTCTGAGCGATCGGCAACAGGGTTTTCACAAAGGATTCCGGTGAATCGAAGGTCTCCGGAAGCGAGTCACGGCCTGCTGCCTCTACCGAGGACGCATCGGAAGCGGTTGCTTCTTCTGCCGCCATCTTGTCGACCTTTGCGACCTGCTCTGGCAACTTCCGGGACAACACCGGCAGACTGCGGTCGTAGTCCGCCAGCGAAGTCTTGTGGCCCGGCAAGGTCTGGCCGTCTGCACTCATGCCCGGTATCTGACGGCTCAACTGCGACACCAGCGCATCCGCCAGTCCGGTTCCCTGGTTGCCCGCCATGGTCAAACTCAACTGGCTGTCGAACATGTCCCGATAGAACTTGGATTGCTGGCTGTTCAGGTAATTGCCCTCGGAAAACGCTTCTCCGGCCTTGCGCATCGACTTGAGCATTTCCGAAAGGAAAAGACTTTCGAACTGCTTGGCGACCTGTACAAGGGCGGCCTTCTTGTCGGTATGGGATTCGGTTTTCAGGGCATTCAATCCCTTGAAATCCGTGTAAACCTGAGCCTGCTGAAGCTGATAGTCCTGCATGGCGCCCCCTAGATCACAATCAGCTCAGCGCGAAGTGCACCGGCCTGCTTGAGAGCCTCCAGGATCGCCATGACGTCCCCGGGGGCAGCGCCAACCTGATTGACCGCCTGGACCACTTCGTTCAGCGTCACTGCAGGACCAAACTTGAACATGTGGGCCGGCTCCTGGGTCACTGCAATCTGGGTATCCTGCTGCACGGCTGTCTGGCCCCCCGACAGCGGATTCGGCTGACTGACGTTCGGGTTTTCCTGGATCGTGACTGTCAGGCTACCGTGGGTCACCGCCGCCGGGCTGACCTGAACGTTCTGGCCGACCACAATGGTGCCGGTGCGACTGTTGATCACCACTTTCGCGGCCTCTTCTGCCGGGTCGACTTCAATGTTTTCCAGGATCGACAGGAAGCTCACACGCTGTGATGGATCCCGCGGAGCCCTTACTGAAACCGACGTCGCGTCATGGGCATAGGCCATATCGGGCCCGAGTTTGCCATTGATGGCCTCAACCACCCGCCGCGCGGTGGTGAAATCCGGCTGCATCAGGTTGAAAGTGATCGTATCGCCGGAATTGAACGGTGATGCGATTTCGCGCTCAATGGTCGCACCGTTCGGGATACGCCCGACGCTGGGAATATTGACGGTGATCCGCGAACCGTCCTTGCCTTCTGCTCCAAAACCTCCAACCACCAGGCTGCCCTGGGCCATTGCATAGATCTGGCCGTCCGCGCCCTTCAAGGGTGTCATCAGGAGTGTTCCACCACGCAGGCTTTTCGCGTTACCGATGGAGTTCACGGTAATGTCGATTTCCTGACCGCGCTTGGCAAAAGGCGGCAAGGTAGCACTGATGGTGACCGCAGCAACGTTGTCCGCGCTCGGGTTCACGCCATCCGGCAAGGTGATGCCGAACTGGTTCATCATGTTCCGGAAGGTCTGATTGGTGAACGGAGCCGAATCCCCGGTTCCATCCAGACCAACCACCAGGCCATAGCCAACGAGCTGGTTATTCCGCACACCCTTGATGCGCGCCAGGTCCTTGAGACGATCGGCCATTACCGGAGCCGCCACCAGGCAACCCAGTACCACAATCAACGTCAGGTTACGCAGATACCTCATAGTGGCCACCACTCGCCGTTGAAGAATCGGGCCAGCCAGCCCATGCGATTGGACTGATCGAGGTCACCCGTACCGCCGTAAGCAATCCGCGCATCGGCAATCCGGTTGGATGCCACCGTGTTGTTCGGCTGGATATCCTGGGGACGAACCAGTCCGGTCAGCCGGATGTACTCCTTCCCGTTGGTGAGCGAGAGCCACTTCTCCCCCCGCACCTTCAGGATGCCGTTGGGGAGTACTTCGGTGACGGTAACCGTGATGTTGCCAGCGAGGCTGTTGCTCTGATCGGCCGAAGCCTGGCCCTGGAAATCCCGCTTATTGTTCAGGTCGGTATTTATGCCGAAATTGCTTTTTCCAAGAATGGTCGGATTCGGCAGCGTGATCTTGTTGTCCTTCTTGATGCTGGTGTCCGAGGCCTTGCTCGCCTGGGTGGACTCCCTCAAGGTCACCGTCAGCACGTCCCCGACATTCAGAGCGGTGGTATCGCCGTAGAAATTGTAGTTCCGGGACGTCTGGAAGATGGCACCGGAGTTTGGATCCCGTTGCATCATTGCCTGGGGCTGCACCGGTGCATAAGCCGGATCATCCGGTTTTGCCCGCTCCCGGCTCACCGCCGCACACCCCTGTAGCGTGACCAGCAGCGCAACCAGACAACTGGTGGCCAGGGAGTCTTTTCTGAAAAAGGTCATGGTGCTTTTCATCGCAATACCGTCCCGACGACCGGTTTACCCGTTCGTCCTGTCTTACCCAATGTTATTGGTAATGAACTGGAGCATCTGATCCGTGGTCGAGACCACCTTCGAATTCATTTCGTAGGCGCGCTGGGTCGTGATCATGTTGACCAGCTCTTCAACCACTTCAACGTTGGAAGATTCGATCTGTCCCTGTTCAATGGTGCCCAGTCCGGCCAGTCCGGCTTCGCCCTCGTTGGGGTCGCCACTGGCAGTCGTCGCCTTGTAGAGGTTGTTGCCCACCGCCTGCAGACCCTGAGGGTTAACGAAATCCACGAGGGTAATCTGGCCCAGGTTGATCGGTGCAGTCTGGTCATCCACCACCGCCGACACGGTTCCGTCCTTGCCGATGGTGACGTTGGTGGCGTTGTCGGGCACATTGATATTGGGCACCAGTGGGAAGCCGTCCGGAGTCACCACATCGCCATTCGAGTTCAACTGGAACTCGCCATCGCGGGTATAGGCGATCTGGCCATCCGGCGTTTCGACCTGGAGGAACCCGCGGCCATTGATCGCCATATCCAGCGGCTGATCAGTCACCTGGAGGTTGCCCTGGGAGAACTGTTTGGTTGTACCCACCACCCGCACACCGGTACCGAGCTGAAGGCCGGAGGGCAGTTCGGAGTTCTGTGTGTTCAGACCACCGGGCTGACGCTTGATCTGGTAAAGCAGATCCTGAAACTGAGCCCGATCCCGCTTGAACGCCGTGGTATTGACGTTCGCCAGGTTGTTCGAAATGGTGGACATTTTGATGTCCTGGGCACTTAACCCGGTTTTACTGACCCAAAGTGCTGGATGCATCGTCTTCTCCTCGCCGGGACCCTGAGGAGCGGCCATATTTTGCCGCTTACCGGGCCCCCGCTGTGTTTAATCGTTCACTGTCAGAGGTTCTGCAACAGGCGTGCCGTCGCCTCGGAATTGTTCTGCGCCGTTCTCATCACCTTCACCTGCATTTCGTATTGCCGGGAGAGCTGCAGGTTGTCGATCATTTCCTCGACTGCATTCACGTTGGAGCTTTCAAGAAAACCAGAGGCGACGCGAAGTGCGCCATCTGCAGGCTCAGGGCCGCCCAGTGCCTGATCCGGCTTGCGACGCATAAATCCGTCCTCGCCCTTCTCCAACGCGTCTTTGGGTGGATTGACCAGCTTCAGACGATCGATCTGCACCACCTGCCCCGGATCGCCCCCGGCAGGCACGATGGAAATGGTGCCGTCATCACCGATGTCGATTTTGTCGTAGGGAGGAAGAGCGACAGGCCCACCGTTACCAAGGACCATTTCACCGCTGGGCAACCGCAGCAGACCGTTCACATCCACCTGCAGACTGCCGGTGCGGGTGAACACCTCCTGCCCCTGCTGATTCTGAATGGACAGCCAGCCATCACCCTTCACGGCAACGTCCAGCTTGCGCCCTGTCTGCATCAGCGAACCAGCCGAAAGATCGGTGCCCGGACGCTCGGTCATTGCATAGGCGCGAGTGGGAAAGTGCTCGCCGAAAACCGGCATACTCCGGGCCTGGGCAAAATCCCGTTTGAACCCGGTGGTATTGACGTTAGCGAGGTTGTTGGCGTGGGCACGCTGGGAAAGCATGTTCTGCTTGGCACCCGACATGCCGATATATAACGCTTTGTCCATGGGCAAACTCCTGCCGGAATTTTGACTGTTTCCAGTATTCCTGCAGGAGTCATGCCATGTTGGTTATGTTACTGATTAGCGGAGGTTGATGATGGTCTGGGTGACCGCATCGGAGGTTTCGATGGTCTTGGCATTGGCCTGATAGTTCCGCTGGGCAATGATCAGGTTCACCAGTTCCGCCGAGAGATCGACGTTGGATTCCTCCACCGAACTCGCCTTGATGGAACCCAGCGTTCCGGTATCGGCTGCGCCAATAATTGGCTGGCCGGATTCGAACGTTTCCACCCAGGTGGTATCTCCCACCGGGGACAACCCATCCGTGTTATTGAAAGCAGCCAGGGCAACCTGTCCCAGAGACTGGGACTGGCCGTTGGTATAACGGGCGAAGATCACCCCCTGATCCGACACGTCGAGCCCGGACAGACGGCCAGTGGTGTAGCCGTTCTGCTGCTGGTCGTTCACCCCGAACGCCGCGCCATACTGCGTGGTATTACCGAGATCCACTACAAAGGCTGAGCTGGTCGGCGGTTCCGGAATGGGGCTGACCACGCTGGTGGGATCGGCAGGAGGGCCGTCTGCACCGTTCGGCGCGCCCGTGGCGTCCTTGGGAATCCAGTCGGTAACGATGATCTCGCCGTTGGGATCGCCATTGATCGACTCAAGCTGTCCATCCTGATCAAACAGCGCGGTGTATGGCTGGGTATCGGTCCCGGCTACCAGCTCGCCGTCGATCTGCATATAGATGGACCACTGGCTCTGTCCAACGCCGTTGCCCGGTGACGGGTCCTTGACATAGAACTGGGTCAGTTCGTGGGAGTTGCCCAGGCTGTCGTAGATAGTGGTCGATGTGGCGTGATTGTAGGTCCGCTGGTCAAGCGGATTGAATTCGTTGGTGATGCGAATGGGCGACGCCGTGTAGGCATCGGCAAAGTTAGTAGTACCAGAAATCGGAGTCACACCCGCGATGGAGCGGTCCGTGGTGACATTGACATCACCCTGAAGGGTCGCCGTGGTCGGAGTTCCGCTGCCATTGTCAAATGAGTAAGTCAGGTCCTCACCGCGACTTTGAATAACTCTGAGTTGAGGACCTGATCCTTCGTCGACCACGGATGCGGAGATGGTCGTCTCGCTGGAATTATTGATGGCGTTAGCCAGGGTTTCCAGAGAATTTACCTTCGCCGGGCTGGTATCCAATGCCAGCGGCGCACCACCGATATTCAGAGAAAAGGTGAAGTTACCGGCGGCCTGCGCGTTCTGGATATAGGTATCGTTCAGGGTCGTCGGCAAAAGCGCGGTGGTAGACGCAGAAGCACTGACACCCGCCGCGCCGTCAATCAGCCCGGCGGCTTCCCGGGCATCCGCGCCGGCAGGAATCGCTACCTGATAGTCGGCGGAGCCATCGGTGTACTGGAAAGAAAAGGTCTCCCCCTGGATCGCCGAAACGTTTACGGGACCAATGTCACGTACTCGCTGTTCCAGGACCGACTCCCGTGAATCGAGATTCACGTCGGTCTGAAGATTCGTGGTGCGCCGGGGCGCCAGGTTAGCAGTTTCAATCTGCAGATCGCCCCGAATACCGCTGAGGTTGCCGTCCTCATCCGCCGTGTACCCCTGAACCTTCATGTTCTGGTTATTGACGACATAACCTTCCTTGTCGATGCTGAACTGGCCCGCACGTGAGTACCGCACTTCCCCGTTGTTATTGAGGATAAAGAACCCGTCACCACTGATGGCCATGTCCAGGCCATTGTCGGTAAAGCTGATGTTGCCCTGGCCGAACTTCTGCTGAACGTCCTGTACCCGGACGCCATCGCCAATCGGGTTGGTACCACCGCTCAGAAAGCCGCTGGCGTAAAGATCGCCAAACTGAACCCGACTTCCCTTGAAGCCCACGGTGCTCGCATTGGCAATGTTGTTGCCGGTCACATCCAGGTCTACCGATGCTGCCCTAAGGCCACTCAATCCCGTATTAAATGCCATAAATCACCTCTTGGTCTGACACCGGTATCAGTTGATTTCTTTTACATCCGACAGGGCAATGGAGCCCATGCCGGCCAGATTCAGGGTGATGGAGCCGTTCTGGCCCAGCGAAACGCTGTCCACGTTCGCACTCACCATCGTATTAAGCTGTTGCGCGCCGCCCGGGTAGGAGCCCTCGGCAACAAACTGGTAGCGCCCTGGCGGCAAGGCATTGCCGTTACCGTCTTTGCCGTCCCAACTAAAGGAGGTCACACCGGCCGGGCTGTTACCCAGATCGATTTGCCGCACCAACTCACCATTCGCATTCTGGACCGACAGCCGCAGGCCACCGGTAGAGGCCGGCACTTCGATAGCACCGGTGACCTGGCCATCAGCGCCCAACATGCCAACGCCAGAGGGCGCCAGCACACTCTTGCCAACCATGGCCGAGGCCTGAAGCGCCTGGGTCGAACGGAATTGGCCGACCACGTCATCCACCGTGCCGGAAAGATTCTGCATCTCCTGCAGCGAGCTGAACTGGGCCAGCTGGGAGATAAACTCTCCATTATCCTGGGGCTCGAGGGGATTCTGGTTTTTCAACTGCGCCAGCATGAGATCCATGAACTCATTCTGGCCCAGTTCATTGCTGCCTTGTGCGGAGCCCTGCTGCTTGGCCTGGTATTGGGCAAGCACATCAGAAACCCCGTTTGCATTGATGGCACTCATGATTATGCTCCTCGCCCGTTACTGCTGACCCAGCGTCAGAATGCGCTGCATCATGGTTTTGGCGGTGTTCATTACATCCACATTCATCTGGAAACTGCGGGACGACGACATCATGTCCGCCATCTCTTCCACCACATTGACGTTGGGGTAGAAAACGTAACCGTCCTCGTTTGCCGCCGGGTGATCGGGCTCATAGCGCATCTGGAGTTCTGCGTCGCTCTCCACGATGCCGGCGACCCGGACGCCCGCCCCGGCCTCCTCACTATCACCCGCCATATAGCCCTGCTGATCCGGATTCAACATCGACTGCTGGATCGCGGCAAAGACCGGCTTGCGGGCCCGGTAGGTTTCACCGGTGCTGGAACTCGCGGTTTCCGCGTTGGCGATGTTAGAGGCCGTTGTGTTCAACCGCAGTGACTGGGCCGTCATGCCGGAACCGGCGATATCAAAAATGCTACCCAAAGACATAAGGATCTCCTTGAACCGTAAAACTGCGGCTTATTCGCCTCTCAACGCCTTGGTCAGGCCGGAAAATTTGCTACTCAGAAACTGGAAGCTGGCCTGGAAGTCCATGGCGTTTCGCATGTAACGGGCCTGCTCCTGCTGGGCATCCACCGTGTTGCCGTCCACGGACGGCTGATACGGCACGCGGTACTTCAGGTCGTCAGCCCCATCCCCGGAACCTCCGCCGATATGGGCACTGTTGGTCCGCTCAAGGGCCAGGCCCGACATGGAGTCCTTCGCCTGCTGCATCATCGACTGGAAGTCCACATCCCGGGCCTTGAAGCCCGGTGTATCGGCATTGGCCAGGTTATTGGCAAGTACTTCTGCCCGCTTTACCCGCGCCTGAAGGGCCTGCTCGTGGATACCCAGCGCCTTGTCGAATGAGATTGCCATACCGCCTCCAAAACCTGTCACAACCGGCCAAACTGTTGCCGGCATTGCGTTCTGACGGTACTGAAGCAAGGGGGATGCCAGAATTGAAAAAGGAGGGGAAATCGAATGGGAAGGCCCAAAAACGAAGGGTTCCTGGCGTCAGTCAGAAAATCGGCGGTATCAACAGCCGGAAAAAAGCGGCAAACCCTTTCCTCCGGCCGGTTACACGAGGAAGCCGGCCGTTTTCACTGGCCGCCGGGCCAACGCTTCACAAAATCCGCTACGGCCGGGCGGGGAACAGCGGGTTTCTCCACCGCAATGGTCCCGGTATAGAGAAAGCCGATGATGGACTCACCCTCCCCCAGTCCAAGCCCCTCTTGTACCACCGGGTTGTAGGCAACCGATCCGGTCCGCCACATAACTCCGAAGCCGGCATCCTGGAGGGCCAGTTCCAGAAAGCTCATCCCTGCAGCGGCAGACATGATCTGCTCGACCTCCGGTACTTTCGGGTGTGCCGATGGTGAGGCAATTCCGACGATCACCATCGGCGCCCTCAGCGGAGCACGTCGAAGCTTCTCGATGGCGGCATCATCGGCATCGTCCGGACAGGTTGAGGCAAACAACTCACCCAGCGCTTCCCGCCCCTTCCCTTCGATCACCAGATAACGCCAGGGCCTCAGCAGCGCGTGATCCGGCGCCCTGGCCGCGCACGAAAAGGCCTTTTCAAGAACGTCCGGGGACGGAGCGGGCGCCTTCAGGCGCGGCTCGGAGGAACGGTTCAGCAGGAATTGGCTTACTGACGTCATAATGCCTCTTGGTCTGAGCGATCGAAGGTGGATGATGCAGGCAAATCGTGATCAAGTTTGTTAATTGTGGGTTATACGTAATACTGTTAACCTTTAGTCGTATGTCTGGCCTGACCAACAATCAAAACAATGTGGCAGTACCATGAGTGACAATCAGACGTTTCGCAACTTCTCTGAATTCTATCCCTACTACCTGGAAGAACACAGCGATGTTACCTGTCGGCGACTTCATTTCGCCGGAAGCCTGCTGGTTCTGATCGTTGCCCTGTACGCACTGATATCCGGCAAGCTCCTCTGGCTTCTGGCCTTGCCTGTCATTGGTTATGGCTTTGCCTGGGTCGGACACTTCAAATTCGAAAAGAACCGCCCGGCAACGTTCCGCTTTCCTCTGTACAGTCTGATGGGAGACTGGGTGATGTTCCGGGACATGCTGATTGGCCGGATTCGCTTCTGAAATGATGAGTGCCCACGTGGATCTCCGCAACGCCAGCAGCGCCACCAAGGCGCTGTCGTCGGATCAGGCAACGGGCTCCGTTGCCATTCCGCCGATGCCCGACTACAACGGTCGGGTCATGGCGTATACCGTCACCGCAGCGATCATTGTTGTCGGCGTGTTGCAACAGGCGTTTGCCCACTGGCTGCTGTGGCTGGTCGCCGGGGCGGTCGTCTGGCCGCACATCGTCTACGTCGTTACCCGGAAGACCTTCCTGAGCCGATCACCCCGCATCCGGCAAAAAATGCTGCTGGTCGATTGCGTGATCGGCGGTGCCTTTGTTGGCTGTACCGGACTGGTGGCGATCCCCTCCGCGTCGGTCGCGCTGATGCTGATGTTCAGTTGTCTGATTGTCGGCGGCATCCGCCAATGGCTGATTGGCAGTTGCTTCATGGCGATTTCGGTTCTGGTGGCGCTGGCCTTCGTCGGCCCTGCGGCGTCGTTCCAGTCTCCCCTGCTGACCAGCCTGTGCGCCATCGTCTCCACCGGTCTCTATATCTGCATGACCGCCTACTACTCCCACCAGCAGGCCCGGGCGCTGATGCTCGCCAAAACCCAGATCCAGAACCAGCGGGAACAGTCCATTGCACTGTCTCACAAACTGTCCAAGTATCTGTCGCCGCAGGTATGGCAGTCGATTTTTACCGGTGAACGGGATGTACGCCTGGAAACCCAGCGCAAAAAGCTCGCGGTGTTTTTCTCCGACATCAAGGGCTTTACGGAACTGTCTGAAGAGATGGAGCCCGAGGCCCTGACCGAACTGCTGAACCACTACTTCAACGAGATGTCCGAAGTGGCCCTGAAGTACGGTGGCACCATCGACAAGTTCGTGGGTGACTCGATCATGGTGTTCTTCGGCGATCCCACCAGCCGCGGCCAGCGTGAGGATGCCTTTGCCTGTGTTTCCATGGCCATCGAAATGCGCAAGCACATGAAGATCATGCGCCAGAAGTGGCGAAGCCAGGGCATCAAGACGCCCCTGGAAATCCGTATGGGCATCAGCACCGGCTACACCACAGTGGGTAACTTCGGCGCCGAGAACCGGATGGACTACACCATCATCGGCAAGGAAGTGAACCTCGCCAGTCGCCTAGAGTCCCTGGCCCAGCCAGGCGAAATCCTGATTTCCTATGAAACCTTCTCGCTGATCAAGGACCGGATCATGTGCCGGGACAAGGGAGAGATCACCGTGAAAGGTTTCGGCAAGCCGGTTCCCATCTACGAAGTGGTCGACTTCCGTCGTGACATGGGCCCGAACCGCAGCTTCCTTGAGCATGAACACAGCGGATTCGCCATGTATCTCGATTCTGACAAGGTCACCGAACGGGAACGCCAGGTCATCCTGCAGGCATTGGAAGACGCCGCAGAGCGACTGCGTACCGGGGAAGACGTTCCGGAATCCGAAACCGGCAAGCTCGGCTAGGGACTACTGCCGAACCAGCCGAGGGCCCGGATCGCCTTCGGGTGCCGTACTTCTCCACGGATTGATATCCAGGCCGCCCCGCCGCGTGTATCGGGCACAGACCTCCAGCGAATCCGGAGCGCAATGCGCCATCAGATCCGTGAACACCGTTTCGACACAGTGCTCATGGAAATCCTGCTTGTTGCGGAAACTCACGACGTAACGCAGAAGCCCTGCCCGATCAATCGGTTTGCCGGTGTAGCGGATCAGCAGGGTCCCCCAGTCCGGCTGGCCGGTGACCGGGCAGTTACTCTTCAGCAGATGGGAACACAGCGACTCCGTGACGACAGCCTCGTCCCGAACGGCCAGTGACGCGACATCGTATTCGTAAACGACGCCGTCAACCGGCTCATCGTCAATCAGCTCATAGCCGGCCGGACGCCCCCGGGTCACAACATCCTCATCAACGGAGTGCAGCTGCACCCTGACTGCCGCACCACAGGCACTCGACAGATCATTGATGATGGTTTCGCCAGCCTGTTGCCAGGAAGAAAACGTGTGCTGATTGAGCGAGTTCAGATACAGCTTGAGGGATTTCGACTCGATCAGGAATGGCGATGCACCGGGAACATGAATCTCGGCCCAGGCGACCACAGGAACCCCTCCGGGCTTCAGCCAGGAAAGCTCCCAGGCCTGCCAGAGATCCTCTCCAAACCAGGGCCAGCGGCCGTCGTCCAGCCCGATACGACGACGATTTTCCTCCCGGGGTACCGGAAACAGAATATCCGGATCGTATCGATCCGGATATTCACTGGATTTGCCCAGTGGGGCGGTGTGCAGAGCCATATCGGTTCCTGAAACTCAGTGACGGATACCCTTGCCGCGCTGGAGCATTTGAAGGGCAACCAGCGACAGCAGGACGATAAACACCAGTATCATACCAAGGGATACGAACGGATTGACGTCCGATACACCGAGTATGCCGTAACGGAACCCGTTCACCATGTACAGGATCGGGTTCGCCATGGACACGCCCTGCCAGAAATCCGGCAGCAATCCGATGCTGTAAAACACGCCGCCGAGATAAGTCAGCGGCGTCAGCACAAACGTCGGAACAATAGAGATATCGTCAAACTTGGTTGCCAGCATCGCATTGATAAAGCCACCCACCGAGAACAGCGCCGACGTCAGGAAAACCGTAATCACGACCATCGGCAGGTTATGGATGGTCAGATGGGTGAAAGCCAGCGACACCAGCGTGACAATCAGTCCGATGCCCAGACCCCGCGCCATGCCTCCGGTGACATAGCCTGCCAGGATGACCCAGTTGGGCACGGGAGACACAAGCAGTTCCTCAATGCTGCGCTGGAACTTCATTGAGAAGAACGAGGACACCACGTTGGAATAGGAGTTGGTGATCACCGCCATCATGATCAGCCCGGGAACGATAAACTGCATGTAGGTAAAGCCACCCATCTGGCCGATCCGGGAGCCGATCAGGTTACCGAAGATGATGAAATACAACGTCATGGTGACGGCCGGTGGCAACAACGTCTGGGGCCAGATCCGGGTAAAACGGCGAATCTCGCGAATGACGATGGTGTAGAACGCCACCCACAGCGCTTCGATTCTCATGCCGCGCCCTCCAGATCTTTCGCAGAGTCCGAGGCGTTTTCCTCCACCAGGCGAAGGAACAACTCTTCCAGGCGGTTCGCCTTGGTTCGCATACTGACCACCTTGATGCCCAGGGCGTCCAGCTGGGCAAAGACCGCGTTCAGTCCCTGCCCTTTTTCAACATCCACTTCCAGCGCACCCTCGTTGTTGATCCGGCAACTGACACCCTCAAGAGTCGGCGCGCCCTCAAGCTCCTGCTCGGTATCCAGAATGAAGGTCTCCACGCTCAGTTGCTGGAGCAGGTCCCGTTTGCTGGTGTGTTTGACGATCCGGCCGCGGTCAATGATCGCAATGTTCCGACACAGGGCCTCTGCCTCTTCCAGGTAATGGGTCGTGAGAATGATGGTGGTGCCCTCACGATTGATCTGCTCAAGGAAGGCCCACATGGACCGGCGCAATTCGATGTCCACACCGGCCGTCGGTTCATCCAGGATCAGGAGCTTTGGTTCGTGCACCAGTGCCCGCGCAATCATCAGGCGACGCTTCATCCCCCCGGACAACATCCTCGCTGGCGTGTTCCGCTTGTCCCAGAGGCCCAGCTGCTTCAGGTATTTCTCGGCCGATTGTGCCGCACGCCCCAGCGGAATGCCGTAATACCCGGCCTGGGTCGTCACAATGTCGAACACCTTCTCGAACTGGTTGAAATTGAATTCCTGGGGCACCACACCGAGGTTCAGCTTGGCCTGAACGAGGTGGGTATCGATATCGTGTCCGAACACCCGGACCTTGCCGGACGTCTTGTTCACAAGCGAAGACACGATGCCCAGCGTCGTTGATTTTCCGGCGCCATTAGGCCCGAGAAGGGCAAAGAAATCTCCTTGCCTGACGTGGAGATCAATTCCCTTCAGCGCCTGGAACCCGTCCCCGTATTGTTTGGTCAGGCCTTCGATTTCCAGTGCATTGGTCATAAATGATTCCGCATTGAGTAACTTTTGACGGCGACCCTGTCGGCCGCTGGCAGTAAAACGTAGATTGCTATTCTTTGTGGCAAAGTCCGGGAATTCAAGGGGCTGGCTTTCCAGCATTCCGAAGGCCCAAACTGCGACGGGAATCCCGATATCGGCCGATACCGCCCCCTATAATGCGGTTACAACTTATTACAAAGCGTCGCGCAGTTGTCTCTGCCGGCCGAACAACAAGGGATGTACGCCGAAGAATGAAATCCGTTCACCGACTTTCTCCCCTGGCCCTCCTGTTCAGCTCCGTTTTTCTGTCCGGCTGCCTGGGAGGTGGCGGTGGCAGCGACAACGACCCCAGCATCGGCCGCCTGAATTATAACGGCTTCAATGGACTGAGCTATCAGACTGCCAGCCAGTCCGGAACCACCGATGCCGAGGGGCGCTTCCGTTACTACCCGGGGGAAACCCTGTCATTCAAGGTGGGCAATCTCCCGCTGGTGCAGGATGTGCCCGCCAAGCCCTACATCTCCCCACTGGAATTCTTCGCCGACGTCCGGACCGCGCTGCAAACGCCTATCGTGGACGACCAGAACCTCCGCTCCCATCAGCTTACCGAGGAGCAACTGCTCTATAACGTACCGCTGATGAACCTGACTCGCTTTCTCATGTCCCTGGACTGGACCCAGGGGGTTCGGGAAGGAGAAGGCATCGATATCCGGCAACGAGTGATTGACCAGCTCAACGCCGCGCTGCCCGATATCACCGGAACCATCGATTTCAATGCGACCGAACAGGAATTTACAGCTCTCGGGGCTACCCCCTCCCCGGCCAACCAGCTGCTGGCAAAGATCTGCTTTTATCCGGAAGACGACGAATTATGCGACGAGCCGCCCACCCAGGCGGAAATCGACGCCGCCCCGGTCAGACCTGAAAACGAAGCCGACTGGGATCCTGATGTGGAATACCAACAGGATCTGCGCGCCAAGCGTGACCGCATACTCGAATCCATTCGCACGCTGGATGAGATTGACAATGAAGACGCCCGGACCTATCTGTCCCGGGAGCTGGACGCCATTACCACCGCCTTCGGCAACCAGTATTACCTCGAAAACCACGTGGCCGAATACCCGGCATCGGATACCGGGATAAAGTCGGTAAAGATCGAGAAAATCGGAGGGGATACCGCACTGACAGACATCGAGGCCATCAGTACACGGCCCACGGACGTCACCATCCATTCCTGGAGTTGGCAAACCGCCGATGTCGATTTTTTCGTCAGTGGAGATACCGGAGGGGAATCTGAACTGCTGATCAATTTCCGGCCCCAGGGCACCTACCGCTGGATCCGGAAATCGCTCAGGGTGCTTATCCGCTGATCAATCGCCCGAGTCCCCAGCGGGATTCGGCGCCGGTCACATCATACCGGGCAGGGTCCAGGCCATCGGTTCCGTGCGGCAGGCATTCACGGACGGCAAGGGCCTCCTCCGCCGCACGGTCTTCGTTGAATTTCGCCAGGTCGATGATACGGGCGGATTTCAGCGGCATCTGCTGCTGGTCCGTCATCACCATGACCTTGGGCCACAACCTCCGGCCTGGCGTATGCGACACCACGATCCCTCGCTGGCCATCACTCAGTTCGACAAGGCTTCCAGTCGGGTAGATACCGATCGCCTGAATGAAGTGCTCAACAAGGTCCTCCTGAAACTCGATGTTGCGCATCTCATAGAGAAGGCTTACCGCTTTTGCCGGGGTCATGGGCTCGGCACCGCCGCCCCGCGGCCCTATCAGGGACTCGAAGAATTCCGCAATCCCGGCAACTTTCGCCAACAGCGGAATCCGGTCACCGCGGATGCCCTGGGGGAAACCGGAACCGTTATGACGCTCCCGATGACCCTGCACGACGCTCAGAACGGCGCGCGACAGACCGCTGTCCTCCAGCAGTGCCACGCCTTTCTGCACATAGCTCTTGTACAACGCATGCTCATCGGCACTGAACTGCCCTTCCTTATCGAGCAGCGACCGGGGCAACGCCATTTTGCCCACCTGGGACATCAGGCATCCCAGGCCAAGGTGGTTCAGGAGTCCTTCGTTCAGGCCGAGTTCCCGGCCACAGACAAGAGCCCATACAGAAGAATTCAGGCCGTGACGATAAATGTAATCGTCATAGGAACGTACCCGACTCAGCCAGAGCAGCGCATCCGGCTGCCGGATCACGCTGCTGACCATCTTTCGGGTGATATCCGCCAGCGGGCGCAAATCCGGAACCGATCCGGACTGGAGCGTCTTGAACAGGCGATCGAGTGTGACTTCGGCATCGTCGAGCAGCCGTTTGGAAACCTTCATTTCCTTTTTCAGCGTAGAAACCGTTTCGTATTCGACCGGTTCCCGAATCGCCAGCGGGGGCAATTTCAGCTCTTCGCGACCGCGCCGACTCCGCTTCGCGGCGCGACCGAAAACCGAGGACTGCTCGGAAGATTCTGTGGTTTTCAGGTCACGGACTTCAGCAACATCGATCATGACCCACTTGCAGTGAGAGACCAACGCACGAATGTCGTCCTGCGAACGGATGTGAAAACCCTGGATGGGGAATGGAGTCTGGTGCCAGGGCCGGTCCAGGTCGGACACGAACATACCCACTTCCAGGTCGTGCACTGCTACTTTTTTCTGTTGGACGCCCACGAGCCACCCCGTACTGCAAGAATTTTCGATGTTTTACATTTTGACGGGATGACGGGAAGAGTCCATTACATTTTCGTATCGCAATGCAACCGTTCAGCAACATGACGTAACGAGAATGTTCACCGGGAAACAGAATGTAGCAACGTGACTGTTATCACACTCTGAAAGTGAACCTTATTCGCATTCAGTCGTCGCACACGGAATCGTCGAATTCCGGCAAACGAGCCCGAAGCGATCCCCTTGGCGCTTTTCTCGCATAGACGGTATACGGGACTGATGAAGCACGGAGGTAATCCATGTTCACTTTCTCATCGGCCTTCTGAACCACTGGCCTGGTCGGCTCGCAGGCCACAAGCAGGTCGAACCGGTCACCCATGCCCGCAATCGTGGCCTGTTCGTCGCCCGGGTTAATCACCATGCACGCAGAGGCGTCCAAACCGGGCAAGGCAACAACCTTCCAGTCAAGTGCCTTATCGCCACAGGCCCGGATGCCGCGGCCACAATCCACCGCCTGGTCGTGCCCATCGTCATAAAGACGCCAGACACGGGCACTGCATTGGGTCTCCACCTTCACCGAGGTGGTCTGATTGTCGCTGAACCACCAGCCGGGATACTCGGCGGTGTCCCAGGACACCCGCACCTGACGGGTCGCCCCCTGCGAATTTTCCGCAGGAAACATGGCAAAGTGGGTGTAATAGCTGGCGCAGCCAGTCATGGCCACAGACGTGAGTAACAACAGTACTATCGACTTCATGGTATCCATCCCTGAATACAGTTCATTCGGGATCGAACTGTAACCCGAATCCGTCGTTGGTTTTGCGAACCACCACCATATTCAGGACGGGCGCAGGAACGGGAAGCCCCTGTACCTGCACGGTGACCTGATCACCGATCTTAGGCTCGAACGGCTCACCCTCAACCACGATGAAGACCCCACCATCGGAAATGTCACGGGTCGAAAAAACGAACTCTCCGAGGGACTCGTGCACTACCTTCACCTTCGCACTCATCGCGGTGCGGATATACTCTCTGCGATCGTTCACTGGCGTTATCCGGATTCCGGTCCATTTACTTAATTTTTATAGTGTTCCGAAGCATACCACCATTTTCCAGGAAATAGATCTCACAGATATTGACTCGACAGCAAACACAAATGAGAATGGTTGCTGTTTTTAGTTATCCACCACCCACCCGGTGGAGCGAATACACAAAAGCTGGAGAATCATCTACATGACAGTGACACGGACGCTTGTTGCCGCTGCAGCAATGACTCTTCCACTGGCCGCGTCGGCCAGCGGTGACGTCAACATCTATTCCTACCGCCAGGCCTACCTGATTGAACCGCTTCTGAAGGCCTTCGAGAAGGAAACCGGCATTGACACCAATGTGGTCTTTGCCAAGAAGGGGCTCGCCGAGCGACTGGAGCGCGAGGGACGGAACAGCCCCGCGGATGTGGTCATGACCGTGGACATTTCACGCCTGAACGAACTGGTCGAGCGTGATCTTGTTCAGGGCGTGGACAGCCCGGTCCTCGAGCAGAATATTCCGGAGAACCTCCGCAACCCTGATGGCAAGTGGTTTGCACTCACCACCCGCGCGCGCCTGATTTTCACGTCCAAAGACCGGGTAAAAGAAGGCGAAATCACGACCTACGAGCAACTGGCCGATGACAAGTGGGAGGGCCGGATCTGCACGCGAAGCGGCAAGCACCCCTACAATATTGCCCTGTTTTCGTCCATGATTGCCCACCACGGTGAAGAGTGGACCGAACAATGGCTGCAGGATCTGAAAGATAACCTCGCCCGGAAGCCCCAGGGCGGCGATCGGGACCAGATCAAGGCCATCGCCGAGGGCGTCTGTGATGTGTCCATCGGCAACAGCTACTACTACGGCAATATGCTGCAGGACAAAAACCAGCGTCCGATTGCCGAAAAGGTCCGGCTGGTATTTCCGAACGCCGACGGACGTGGCACTCACATCAACATCAGCGGCATCGCGATGACCAAGAGCGCGCCGAACCGGGAAAATGCGGTCAAGCTGATGGAATTCCTCTCCTCACCGGAAGCCCAGCGTATTTACGCCGAAGCCAATACGGAGTACCCGGCCAATCCCGCGGTTAAACCGTCCGGCCTGGTGGCAGAATGGGGAGACATCCACCCCGATTCCCTGCCGCTCCAGACCATCGCGGAAAACCGTGAGAAAGCCGTCAAACTTGTTGACCGGGTCGACTACGACGGAGAGTAGGATTCACACACAATGACCGAGACCACCGCTGTCGCCGATCCGGGACCAACGCAGCCATTGCTGTCCGGGCGCACATCCCGACGCTGGATCGTCGCCGCAACCGTCATTACAGCCATCGTTGCGTTACCGGTGCTCTCGGTCATTTTCCTGGCCTTCTTTCCCGAAGAGAACATCTGGCCCCACCTGATCGACACTACACTGCCACGCTACCTGGTCACCACCCTGAAACTGATGATCGGAGTGGGCGCGCTTACCCTGGTGATCGGTCTGTCCAGCGCCTGGGCGGTAACCATGTGCGAATTCCCCGGCCGCCGCTTTTTCGAATGGGCCATGCTTCTGCCCTTCGCCGTGCCCGCCTATGTTATTGCCTACGTCTATACCAGCCTGCTTGATTACGCCGGTCCGGTACAACGGGGACTGAGAGAGCTGTTCGGCTGGCAGAACGCCAGCGACTACTGGTTCCCGGAGATCCGCAGCCTTGAGGGGGCCATGCTGATGCTCGGGCTGGTTCTCTATCCCTACGTCTATCTGTTGGCCCGAGCGGCGTTTCTGGAGCAATCCCCATCGCTGTTCTCGGTCAGCCGAAGCCTTGGCCATTCCGCCCTGAGCACCTTTTTCAGAGTCGTCCTGCCGATCGCCCGGCCCGCCGTCGCGGTGGGCCTTTCCCTGGTTCTCATGGAGACCCTGAACGATTTCGGCACCGTGGATTTCTTCGCGGTACAGACCCTCACCGCCGGCCTGTTCGACACCTGGATGAACCTGGGCAACCTGGGCGGCGCCGCACAGATCGCCACCACCATGCTCGTCTTCGTGGTTATCCTGGTCTCGCTGGAACGGTATTCCCGCCGGCGTCAGCAACAGTTTGCAGCCCGCGACAACCGGGATCCGATACGTCGATTCACCATGTCCTTCCCGCGCCAGCTGATCTGCCTGGCGGTGTGTGCGCTGCCGGTCATATTCGGGTTCATCATTCCCGCCGGCACACTTGGCCTCTATGCGTGGGAGTATTTCGAGGAAAGCTGGAACCCGGATTTTCTGGAAAATACCCTGAACAGCCTGCTCCTCTCGGGCAGCGCCGCATTCACGACGCTGGTCATTGGCGTGATCCTGGCGTACAGCCGGCGCCTGCATAATACCCGCGGCATGCAAGTGCTGCTCAGGCTGTCGAGCCTCGGATATGCGATGCCGGGCGCGGTACTTGCGGTGGGCGTGATCGTACCGCTGGCAGGATTCGATAACTGGCTGGATGGCCTGTTGCGGGATTCGGTCGGCATCAGCAGTGGTCTGTTATTGAGCGGGACCGCCTTTGCCCTGGTATTTGCCTACACGGTGCGCTTCCTGGCAGTGTCCGCGGGCAGCGTGGAGAGCGCACTGCAGAAAGTCACGCCAAGCATGGACATGGCGGCCCGCTCCATGGGGCATACGCCCGGCAAAACCCTGCTGAGAGTCCATCTGCCCATGCTGCGGGGCACGCTTCTGACGGCGGCGCTGGTGGTCTTCGTTGACTGCATGAAAGAGCTGCCGGCAACATTGATACTGCGGCCGTTCAACTTTGAAACCCTGGCCACCTATGTCTATCAGTTTGCGTCAGACGAACGGCTCTTCCATAGCGCCCTGCCCTCGCTGATCATCGTCCTTGCGGGCATCGTGCCGATCATCCTGATGAGCCGGTCGATCTCCAACACCCGGGCCATGACCTGACAAGGCCCCGGAGATCCTGCCGGCTTCAGCCGGAACGCACATCCCGGACCACGAAACGCCCCTGGAACACCGCAACCGGGTCTCCCGAGGGCACCGCCGAGGGTTGCCCAAGGAACACCTCTGCCGTCAGGTCGAGGCGCCCCTTCCCGTGACGCGCCAGGCTCTTGCGGAACCTTTCGGGGATTTCATCCCCCGGTAGCCGGCAGACCGCGTAGAAGTCCATGGTGACCGGTTCGACATAGTCAATGGTGCCATTCTGGACGACCACCGATCCCCGGAGCCCCAGATCCGCCAGGGAAAGCTCTGTAAGCCCCCATGCAGCGGTGACGGCCACGGCATAGACGCTACCACCAAACCCCGTTCCCTGATGATTCTGATTCGGTTCCAGAGGGGCGCTCACCACCAGCGCTTTGCCATCCCAGGAATGCAACTGGACGCCCATCGCCCGGGACAGCGGAATTTCGTCGTGAATACGTTTCTGGAACAAGGCCAACTGAGTCATAACTTCCTCCCAACTACTTGAAGTTTAGGCCCTTCAGGAGGGTTTCCCTATGCGACTAACGTCGGTCTGAAACAAAAAAGGCCCGGTCGAAACCGGGCCTTTTGGCGTAGCACGAAAGTCGCTTATTGCCAGATCACGGGCTGCTTCTGCGCGTACCAGTTATCGACCTTTTCCTGGTAGGCATCTTCGACCACGTTACGCTTGAGCTTCAGGGTGGGCGTCAGGAAGCTGTTCTCAATGGACCACTCGTCGCTGACCACCGTAATGAATGCCAGCTGCTCGTGCGGATCCACCGTCTTGTTCACTTCCTTGATCAGGTTCGTGAAGCTCGCCTCCAGTTCCTTTCGGAAGTTCTCGTCGGCCAGCTTCGGACGCGTCTCCTCGCCCAGCATAACCAATGCGTGGGGCTGGGTCTGGTTGGCACCGGACACGCACACCATCTCGATGGCGTCGTGGGACATCAGGCGGTTTTCAATGGGCGCGGGCGCAATGTACTTGCCCTTGCTGGTCTTGAAGATCTCCTTGATGCGGCCGGTCAGCTTCAGGCGACCCATCTCGTCGATCTCGCCCTTGTCACCGGTTTTCAGGAAACCATCCTCAGTGAACGTTTCCCGGGTTTTTTCCTCGTCCTTGTAATAACCCATCATGGTCGCCGGACTCTTGACCAGGACCTCGCCTTCGTCGCTGATTTTCACTTCCACGCCCGGCAACGCCTCACCGACGTACCCGGTACGGGAACGACCCGGCTTGTTCATGTGGGAATAGGCAAAGTTCTCGGACATGCCGTAGCCCTCAAGCAACTCGAGCCCCAGGTTCCGGTACCAGTCCAGAACATCGTGGGACAGCGGTGCAGAGCCACTGCCCGCCAGTTTGACCTTGTCCAGGCCCAATCCCTTGAGCACCTTCTTCTTGATCACGCGATTGAGCAAGGGAACCTTGAGCAGGCGGTCGAGCTTCTGCTTCGGAAGCTTTTGAAGGACACCGTGCTGGAATTTCACCCACAGACGCGGAACAGACAGGAACAGCGTCGGCTGGGCCCGCTGCAGATCCTGCACGAAAGTGTCCAGGGAATCGGCGAAGTACAGCTGGAAGCCGGAGTAAAGCGAACCCAGTTCCACGAACGTGCGCTCGAACACGTGGGCCAGCGGCAGATAGGACAGCATGCGCTCCTCGGGGCCCACGCCAAGTGTCTGGATGCCACCGGCAGCGGCAAAGGCCATGTTACCGAAGCTCAGCATGACGCCTTTCGGGCGACCGGTGCTGCCGGAGGTATAGACAATCGTCGCCAGCTCATCCGCATCGCGGTGGGTGTTTTCCTCCAGCGGCGGGTACTTGCTGACGATATCGTCCCAGGTTTCGAAGTCGTTGGGCGGGCTCAGCGGGAATGAAATGCAACGGACCGATTCCGGTACGCCCGGCTTCATCATGTCCCAGTCGTCCAGCTTTCCAACGAACAGCACCTCACATTCGGCGTGATTGAGGATGTAGTTGACGGTGTCGGCATTGAGCGTCGGGTACAACGGGACGGAAATATGGCCTGCCATCCAGATCGCCCAGTCCGTCATCACCCACTGGGCGCAGTTCTTGGAGATCAGGCCGATACGGCTCTTCTCCGGCAGGTTGAGGGATTTGAGGTAGGCCGCCATGCGACGGGCTTCGTCAACCGCTCGGCCCCAGGTGTATTCGACCACCTTGCCATCACCGATGGGCTGGGTCATATACAGGGAGTTCTTCTTCGCCTGCTCCCAGTGGTACACCATATCCAGGGGAAGTTTATTAGTCGTGTCCATGGACCTTCCTTGTTATAAGTTGTGTTTTTCGTCAGCGTGTTCTTATAAGGGCTATTATTAGACTTTCGTAGGGTATTGCAACACGGTAAGGGTCGTCAAAACGTGATTCAACCGGAATTATTCAATTCCTCAACTATTGACCGATCTTTTCACCCCCTACCCCTTGCAATGCCAGGCTGTGGTAAACTCTCGCACTTTCCGAATTCCAGACACCGATCCAAGTCACACCTCTAACCACTCGGAGATGGGTATATGGCCACCAAAACACTGCGCACCCTTCTGGGCGCTTCCCTGCTGGCAGCGGCTAGCCTGGCTCAGGCCCAGGACACCAAGACCGTCGCCATCACGCAGATCGTTGAACACCCGGCACTGGACGCCGTGTATCAGGGGGTCAAGGACGAGCTCGCCGACGAAGGCTTCAAGGAAGGCGACAACCTGAAGATCATGCACGAGAGTGCCCAGGGTAACTCGGCAATTGCCGCCCAGATCGCGCGGAAATTCATCGGCGAAGAGCCGGACGTGATTGTGGCCATTGCAACCCCCTCCGCCCAGACCGTTGCAGCCGCTGCCCGGAACATTCCGGTCATCTTCTCGGCGGTCACCGATCCGGTAGGCGCAAAGCTGGTTAAAAGCCTCGACAAGCCCGGCGCCAACATCACCGGCGTCAGCGACATGCTGCCCATCGACAAGCACATCGATCTGCTGCAGCGCGTCATGCCCGACGCCAAGCGCATCGGCACCGTGTACAACCCGGGCGAGGCCAACGCCGTGTCCCTGGTGAACCTGCTGGACGAACGCCTCAAGGCCCGTGGCCTCACCCTGGTAAAAGCCGCTGCCACCAAGACCTCGGAAGTGCTGGGCGCCGCCCGCTCCCTGGTCGGTGACGTAGACGCCATCTACCTGACCACCGACAACACCGTGATCAGCGCCGCCGAGGCCGTGATCTCAGTGGGTGAGCGCGCCGACATTCCCGTGTTTGCCGCAGACACCGCCACCGTCGAGCGCGGCGCGGTTGCCGCCCTGGGCTTCAACTACTACAACCATGGCCGCCAGACCGGCAAGATGGTCGCCCGCGTCCTGAACGGCGCCAGCCCCGCGGACATGCCGGTTGAGACCATGGACACCCTGGACCTGTATGTGAATCCGGCCGCGGCCAAGAAAATGGGCATCACCCTGTCTGATGATCTCATCAAGGAAGCCAAAGAAGTCGTCAAAAGCGACAAGTAAAGCCTGACGAGAGCGGGCGGACCCCACAAGGGCCCGCCCGTTTTCTTTCACAGTGAATCGTACCCATGCTCAGTGAAATCGCTTTCTATGGCGCCCTGGAGACCGGCCTTATCTACGGTCTGGTCGCCTTCGGCATCTATATCTCGTTTCGTGTACTCGATTTTCCCGACCTGACCGTCGACGGCAGTTTCCCGCTGGGTGCTGCTGTTTCCGCCGTCCTGATCATCCACGGCTGGAACCCCTGGATCGCCACCGGCGCCGCCGTTCTGGCGGGTATGGCGGCGGGCTCGGTTACTGCCCTGCTGAACGTCAAGCTGAAGATCCTGAACCTGCTGGCGTCCATCCTGACCATGATCGCCCTCTACTCCGTGAACCTCCGGGTCATGGGGCGCCCGAACGTGGCCCTGCTCTCCGAACAAACCGTTCTGACACCCTGGTACGACCTGGGGCTCGCCTACCACCAGGTACCGGTGGTGCTGTTCCTGATCGTCGTGCTCGTGGCCCTGTTCCTGCTCTGGCGATTCATGAAATCGGAGACCGGGCTGGCCATGCGCGCCACCGGCGCCAACCCCCGGATGGCCCGGGCCCAGGGCATCGCGACCGGCGGCATGATCGTGCTCGGCGTGGCCCTGTCGAATGGCCTGGTCGGGCTGGCTGGCGCACTTTTCGCCCAGAGCCAGGGCGCTGCCGACGTCACCATGGGCGTGGGCGTGATCGTTATCGGCCTGGCTTCCCTGATTGGCGGTGAAGCGCTGATCACACCGAACACGGTCATTCGGGCCCTGCTGGCCTGCGTTGTCGGTGCCATCATCTATCGCCTGGCTATCGCCTTCGCCCTGAACGCTGACGTTCTTGGCCTCCAGGCACAGGACCTGAACCTGATCACCGCCGTACTGGTCACACTGGCCATCGTATTGCCGGGTGTACGGAACTCCGTGGTCAGCAAATTCACCCGCAAGAAAGCCTGAGGACTCGACATGATCAGTGCAGACGATCTCCGACTCACCTTCGGCAAGGGCACGCCGCTGGAAAACCCGGCGCTGCGAGGTATGAGCCTCACCGTTAACCAGGGTGAATTCGTAACCGTGATCGGCAGTAACGGCGCCGGCAAATCCACCTTCCTGAACGCCCTGGCCGGCGAAGTGATGGTCGACAGCGGCCAGATTGTCGTCGACAACCAGGACGTCACACGCCTGCCGACCTACAAGCGGGCCTCCCGGGTGGCCCGGGTCTTTCAGGATCCGCTCGCGGGCACCTGTGAAAACCTGTCCATCGAAGAGAACCTGGCCCTGGCGATCAAGCGGGGCCAGCGTCGTGGACTCAGCACGGCGGTCAAGAAGCAGTACCTTGGCCAGTTCCGGGAAAGCCTCTCATCCCTGAAACTCGGGCTGGAGAATCGCCTGGGCGACAAGATGGGCCTGCTCTCCGGCGGCCAACGCCAGGCCGTCAGCCTGCTGATGGCAAGTCTGACGCCATCGAGCATTCTCCTTCTGGATGAGCACACCGCCGCGCTGGATCCCAAGACGGGCGCGTTCGTGCTGGAGCTCACCGAAAAGATCATCGAGGAGCAGAAGCTGACTGCCCTGATGGTGACCCACAGCATGAAACAGGCCCTGGACGTGGGAGACCGCACGGTGATGCTGCACCAGGGACAGGTGGTGTTCGACATTGCCGGCAAGGAACGGGAGGGGCTGGAAGTGAAAGACCTGCTCGGCCTGTTCGAAAAGCAGCGTGGGCTGGAGGTGGACGACGACAGCCTGCTGCTGGGCTGACCATCGATCCACCGGGAAACAGCGATAAAAAAAGCGGGGCCTGGCCCCGCTTTTTTACTGCTTTGCCGAACGCCGGTCAGTGACCGTAGATCAGCATCGACGTATTGGTGATCGCCAGGTTATCCATGGCCACCGAACCAATCGACGTTCCCCCGATGAGCACCCCACCGATACGGATATCGGCGTTGAAGCTCTGGAGGTCCACCGCAAGACTGTCTACACCGGCGTTGTTCGGCGCCTTGTAGATGTCCATGTCGACACTCGCAAACAGATCCAGTGGCTGGGGAGCCGAAAGATCATAGTCTGCGCCGGTCAGCTGGAAGTCCCGAATCCCGATCGCCAGGAACGGCACGTCAAAATCCATGTCGTCAATGGCGAAATCGGTCTTGAAGTTCAGCTTGTCGGTTGCAGTATCAATCCGGATCGTGCCGGAACCGATCAGCGCGTCCATCTGGAAGTTATCCAGAATGGTTGTACTGTCGGCCGTGGTGGAACTCACGAGGTTCCAGGCACCGGTTTTCACGGTGAAATCCACCGCACCGAATGCCATCGGCAGGATGTTGATGATTGCATCGCCATCGGCGGCAATATCAACGTTGATCCGGAGGTTATCGATCAGATCCGAAGGTGCCTGCCCGGTGAGGTTGAACCCCAGCTCCGAGAAGTAATCGTTGCGGTTACCACCGCCCACGAAGATATCGTTGACTTCCAACGAGCCTTCGTCGGTGTAGATAAACCGATCGATGTTCACCTTGGTCTCCAGCTCAATGGTGACACCAGCCTGGCCGGTGATATTCCCCATTGCAGCTTCATCCAGCATCTGGATTTCCGCCATGGCTGCAGGTGGCGCACCCGCAACACATAGCGCTAGCAAGGAAGGTTTCAGGCCTTTCATTTCTTGTTCCTTTTATAGTGGTTATCACTTCCTGTGGGCCACTGCGATACTACGACGCCACCCTACTACTCTAGCGACAGGTCCGGTTCAGATACGTGCAGGGATCACAAAACTAATTGCACAAGGGAACTATCCAGCGTGTTACTCGTGCCCCCTTCCCCGCCTGCCGAATTTTTAACCACAACATATAGTAATTGTCCGACATCCTGTCCCAACCACGGCGTGACGCGGCTTCCCGCCAATGCAAGGCCTCTTCCATTGATTTTCTTTCGAGGCTCGCCGTATTCAATAGTTGCGTTCTTGTTCACACACCACTATATCCTGTTATACTTTCGAAAAATAAGCCCACATATAGGGTATACAATAAAACCGCCGCCGGACCTCCCGGGGGCCAGACGAAGGGGCTACACGCCAGGCCCGCAGCAATGATTCGATACCAGACCGGCCTCAACGCAGGCAAACGCACCAGACGACCAACCACCACATGTTGTGGTCGCTGGCCCGTTTTGACCATGGCCGGCCAGGAACCAGACCGGAACGGAATGGCTCCAACGATTTAAAAGGGGTATGACGCTGGAGACAGCGCCATCAAAAAGAGACAGACTGGAAGAACCGAGGGTGGCAATGAACGCTAAGGCACAGGCAGTGATCACAACGATTCCGATGCAGGAAGCTTCGCTGGACATCTGGAGCAGCAAATATCAGCTCAAGACCAAGACCGGCGAACCCGTGGACAAGGACATCAACGCAACTTACGAGCGCGTTGCGAAAGCCTTGGCCGAAGTGGAAAACAAGTCTGTGCGCACCAAGCACATGAAGGACTTCATCTGGGCCCTCCAGAACGGCGCCATCCCGGCCGGGCGGATTACCTCCAACGCCGGTGCGGAAGCCCACAAGCCCGCAACGTCCACCATCAACTGCACCGTCTCCGGCACCGTCCATGACTCCATGAACGACATCCTGGAGAAAAACCACGAAGCCGGCCTGACCCTCAAGGCCGGTTGCGGTATCGGTTACGAGTTCTCCACCCTGCGCCCGCGCGGCGCCTACGTGGCCGGCGCCGGCGCCACCACCTCCGGCCCGCTGTCCTTCATGGACATCTTCGACCGCATGTGCTTCACCGTTTCTTCCGCCGGTGGTCGCCGTGGTGCCCAGATGGCCACCTTCGACGTGCATCACCCGGACGTGATCGAGTTCATCCAGGCCAAGCGTGAAGACGGCCGCCTGCGCCAGTTCAACCTGTCCCTGCTGATCACCGAAGACTTCATCGAAGCCGTCCGCAACGGCGACGACTGGCACCTCTCCTTCCCCGTCACCCAGAAGGAAGTGGACGACGAGAACCTCGACCTGTCCGACACCTCCCAGTTCGTGTACCGCGACTTCCCGGTTCTGGACGGCTACGTGGTGAACGACGAGGGCAAGGTCGCCTGCCGCATCTACAAGACGGTGAAGGCCCAGTTCATCTGGGACACCATCATGACCAGCACCTACGACTACGCCGAGCCGGGCTTCATCCTGATCGACAAGGTCAACCAGATGAACAACAACTGGTTCTGCGAGGACATCCGCGCCACCAACCCCTGCGGTGAGCAGCCCCTGCCCCCGTACGGCAGCTGCCTGCTGGGCTCCGTGAACCTGACCAAGTTTGTCGAGTACCCGTTCACCGAGAAAGCCAGCTTCAACTACGAGAAGTACCGCAAGGTGGTGGGCATCTTTACCCGCATGCTGGACAACGTGGTTGAAATCAACGGCCTGCCGCTGGCCGAGCAGCGCCACGAGATCACCCACAAGCGCCGACACGGCATGGGCATCCTGGGCCTGGGTTCTACCCTCGCCATGCTGCGCATGCCCTACGGTTCTGACGAGTCCGTACAGTTCACCGAAGAAGTCGTGCGTGAAATGGCCGTAGAGGGCTGGCGCCAGTCCCTGGCCCTGGCCGAAGAGAAAGGCCCGGCGCCGATCATGGACGAAGAGTTCGAAATCACGCCGAAGATGATGAACAAGTGCCCGGAGCTGGCCAAAGAAGGCTACAAGATCGGGGATGTTCTCAAAGGCAAGCTGCTGCACGCCCGTTTCAGCCGTTACATGCAGCAGATCGCCCACGTGGAACCGGAGCTGGTGAAGCAATTGGCCGAGAAAGGTGGCCGCTTTACCCACCACACCTCCATCGCGCCCACCGGCACCATCAGCCTGTCGCTGGCCAACAACGCCAGTAACGGCATCGAGCCGAGCTTCTCGCACCACTACGCGCGCAACATCATCCGCGAAGGCCGCAAGACCAAGGAGAAGGTAGACGTATTCTCCTTCGAACTGCTGGCCTACCGCCACCTGGTGAACCCGGGCGCCATGCCGTTCTCCGACGACGAGGACAAGAAACTGCCCTCCTACTTCACCACCTCGGACGACGTCACCCCGGCGCAGCACGTGGACATCCAGGCTGCGGCCCAGAAGTGGGTAGATTCCTCGATTTCCAAAACGGCCAACGTTCCGACAGACTTCGCCTATCCGGACTTCAAGGGCATCTACCTGTACGCCTACGACAAGGGCCTGAAGGGCTGCACCACCTTCCGCTTCAACCCGGAAGCGTTCCAGGGCGTACTGGTGAAAGAGAAAGACCTCGAGAACACGCTTTACGAGTTCACACTGGACGACGGCAGCAAGGTGACCCTGCGCGGTAACGAACAGGTAGAATACGACGGTGAGACCCACACCGCCGCCAACCTGTTTGATGCGCTCAAAGAAGGCACCTACGGCAAGTACTGATCCGGGAACCGACCACAGGACAACGAACATGACAGTCAAAATCAGCAACCAGATCGTCGGCTACCGCGTAAAGAAAGCCGATACCGACACCCCGAACGAGCACCAGGCACCGGTGCAGGCGGAAACCAAGCCCGTTGAGATGAATGAATACATCGAACGGCCGGACTTCCTGCTGGGCACCACCTACAAGATCAAGCCGCCGGTGGCCGAGCATGCGATGTACATCACCATCAACGACATCCTGCTCAACGAAGGCACCGACCACGAAAGCCGGCAGCCGTACGAAGTGTTCATCAACTCCAAGTCGATGGAACACTTCCAGTGGGTTATCGCCCTCACCCGCGTTATCTCTGCGGTGTTCCGCAAAGGCGGCGACGTGACCTTCCTGGTGGAAGAGCTGCGCTCCGTGTACGACCCGAACGGCGGCTACTTCAAGAAAGGCGGCGTATTCATGCCGTCCCTGGTGGCCGAGATCGGCGCCGTGATCGAGAAGCACCTCAAGGCCATCGGCCTGCTGGAAAGCGAGGAAATGAGCGAAACCACCAAGCGCATCCTCGCCGAAAAGCGCGCCGAGTTTGAAGCCAGCCAGAGCACGGCGACCAACGACGAAACCAGCAACGACTACCCCGCCAACGCCACCATGTGTGGCAAGTGCAACACCAAGGCGGTGATCGTGATGGACGGCTGCGCCACCTGCCTCGCCTGCGGCGACAGCAAGTGCGGCTGAGGTGATTGAGCAGTGAGTAACGAGAACGCCCGGAGTGAAAGCTTCGGGCCTTTTTGTTTGGTCGGTAGGAAAAGTGATCGGCTTGATCGAAAAGTCCCCCAATCAAGGAGAAACGGTCACCGTGATCATTTTTATCGAAGCTCTGAGACAGGCTTGGGATTCAGGGCATTGAATTTGCGGGACTTTTGGTTAGATTGGGAGCGTGGCCAAAGTTGATTTTGGACGGGAAATATGGTCATCGCGACCGCTATACAAATGTTATGCGCTTCTACGACGCAATTTGTCGCCTAGATGGCGCAAGCTGAAAGAATAACGAGTAAAAGGAGAAAATATGCCAAATTTTGATCAAGACTTTGAAGCTACTCGTCTTGCTATGCTTGCCAAGCAGTATCCTGAGATTGTGAAAGCAAATGGTGAAGTGGTTTTCTGTTCGGAAGATGATGAATCTCGCTTGAGCGGCACTCGTTGGACGGTTGAAGACGACATTTTTGAGAAGGCTACTGAATCAGGGTTCAAAGTGCACCTGATCGAATTGCTTGATAATTTTATTGAGTATCGAGGCCAATGTAATGAACTACCAAAAAGGGAAGGTGTTGTACGTTTTGGTGAGGGTGGTTTAAATATCGAATGGTTACCTGACGGATCTACTCATTTATCTAACTGATTTTTCTAAGAACTAACTTTGAGTGTCTTTATGAATAATGAAGAAATTTCCGGAATAGACTGTCTTGATAAGTTGATGGATGCCTGGGAAGGGGCATTTCCGGAAGGCTGGCACTTCAACCATGATGGAGTGATCTCAAAAGATAACTGGGATAGTAGCGGGAAAAGGGTTTTGTTTGTTTTAAAGGAAACAAATAAAGCAAAGCAGAATGTTGTTACTGCGATTAATAGAGCTATTGAAGTAAAGAAAAGCGGATGGTGGCGAGGGAAAGTTCTTCGTCGGGTGGGACGTTGGGCTTACGGGCTTCAAAATTATGATGGGGTTGTGCCGCCGATCAAAGATGCTAAGTTAAATGAAAAAAGTGCAATTAAGAGCATTGCATATATAAATATAAGGAAGACTGCTGGAAAAGCCCGAACTAACCGAAAGACGTTTGATGCCCATGCGAATGAGTATGCTTCTTTTGTTAGAAGGCAGGTTGAGTTGATAAATCCAGATATCGTTGTGCTTTGCGGTACATATAGTCAAGTAAAGCGTTATATCTTCCCTGAGCTTAAAAAAGTTAGCGAGCGAGTTCATTTGAATGAGGATGTCGTCTTCATCAATGCTTTTCACCCTGCCGCTAGGAGAAAATCATCAATGTTGTATCATCAAGTACTCGACAGTTACCACGCCTACAAAAATCTGTAAAACTTGAAGTTGTGCATAACAAGGCCAATCACGGCGACGCCTACTACATTGCGGCTTCGCCTTCATTTCGTAGCCGCGCATGTTGGCTGGCGTTATGTTCTCAGCCGAATGTCCGCTACAGTTCGGTAAGTTAGGTCTTTAAGCATGCAGGGGCGGGATGAAGTTCAAGAGTAGGAATCTGCGGGCAATTGCGGAACTGGTAATTGGGGACAAAGAGTTTTTCCCATATCGTTCGAGCAGCTACATCACTCAGTTTTTTGAGGAATGTGACCTGGACTTTGTCCACGATGGTTCAACACGCTGGCATTGGACATCTGAGCGGCTGGAGGAATTGCTGCAAGAACCGCAACCGGCTGCTCATGCTCTTCCTGAACGTTTTGTCCATGTGCTTCGGGTGTTGATGCACAAATCTGACGCCGAACCGAATGATCCCGATCGTTCCAAGGCACTGGAGGAGTTAAACAAGCCGCTATCACGAGAGGGCTATGAAGCCTTCTATGGCGATGATGAGCTTCTTTATATCCACCATATAGGAACAAAGACGATTTCCCTAGCGGCAAACCCGCATCGACCGTTCACTCCAAAAGAAATAGAAAAGCGGGACCAGCTAATCACCTACCTGAGTCAATGCTCCGAAGATGAACTTATTGAAGCGGTTCTTCTTCCGCTGTTTCGTCAATTGGGCTACCACCGAATAACTGCAGCGGGCCACAAAGATAAGGCCCTGGAATACGGTAAAGACATCTGGATGCGGTATGTCCTCCCAACACAGCATGTTCTCTACTTCGGTATACAGGTCAAAAAGGGGAAGTTGGATGCATCAGGGGTAAGCAAAGCAACCAATGCAAATGTGTCTGAGATCTACAATCAGGTGCTGATGATGCTTGGTCATGAAATATTCGACCCAGAAATCAGCAGGCGAGTCCTTGTTGATCACGCATTCATAGTCGCGGGTGGGGAAATTACCAAGCAGGCTCGAAACTGGCTCGGTGGAAAGTTGGATGCGTCTAAGCGGAGCCAAATACTCTTCATGGATCGCGAAGACATATTGAATCTTTATATAGCTAACGGTTTGCCGCTACCTGAAAAAGCACTCCCCACCACAGAACCCGAATGTGATGATGATATTCCTTTTTAAGCTGAGAATCTGAACCATAACCAGTCGCTGTTGCCGGACAATTTTTTCACTGCTTCGCGGCTCCAAAATTGCCACAAACCGTGGCGTTAAGTGTTTTCAGGGAGGAAGCCGTGAGTAAGTATCAGATTGCACAACTCAATATTGCTACGCTGAAGTCTCCTATTGATTCACCGGAGCTTGCTGATTTTGTTGCAAACCTCGATAGGATTAACAGGTTGGCTGAAGACACTGCGGGCTTTGTCTGGCGACTCCAAACTGAAGAAGGCGATGCTACCGGAATTGATTATTTTGGCTCCGATAAGATTGTGAATCTCTCCCTCTGGGAATCGGTCGAGGCCTTACACAATTATGTTTATCGATCTGCTCATGTTGAAATCATGCGCCGCAAAAAAGAGTGGTTCCACAAAATGAGCGAGGCTCACATGGTGCTTTGGTGGGTCCGTGTCGGTCACATTCCATCAATTGAAGAGGCAGCGCAAAAGCTGAACACTCTGCAAGAGAGTGGCCCAACCTCCGAAGCTTTTACATTCAAGAAAGCCTTCCCGGCTCCCAGTGAACTCGCCAGTGTGCCACCCCATACCTGGGATGGTGAGTGTCCGGCCACTTAACAAGTCAATTAGGTACGTGCCGGCCTGCAGCCTCCAACGGACGCCCGTATCAGGGCGCCGCTTATGGCCGGAGTTGATAGCAAAGGAGAGTGCGTGAAAATTTACGGTGATACCAAATCAGGCAACTGCTACAAGGTTCAGCTGGTTTGTAGCCTCCTTGATATTGACCATGAATGGATTGCTGTCGATATCCTGGCTGGTGACACTAAGTCTGACGAGTTCCTGCAAAAGAACCCCAATGGCAAAATACCGCTGCTCGAGCTCGATGGGGGCGAGACTCTTGCTGAATCAAACGCCATTATCAACTACCTGGCAAGCGGATCAGCTCTCTATCCAGAAGGGAGTCTGGCCCAGGCGCGCATCCTGCAGTGGCAATTTTTCGAACAATACAGCCATGAGCCGTTTATCGCGGTAGCCCGCTTCATCAACAAGTACCTTGGGCTTCCTGAGGAAAAGGCCGACGACTATGCTTCAAAGCAAGCTGGCGGTCACAAGGCTCTGCAAGTTATGGAGCAACAACTTGGGAAAACACCATTTTTAGCAGGTGATAACTTTACCACCGCAGACATTTCGCTTTATGCATACACACACGTGGCTCACGAGGGTGGCTTCGAGTTGGAGGCCTACCCGGCCATTCTGGCATGGCTGGACAGGGTGGCTTCAATGCCAAATTTCAAAGGCATGGCGTGATTGCCATAAAACCAATACAGGCACAGCGACGTTTACCGCATTGCGGCTTCACCTCTGTTCCGTAACCGCACGTGCTGTTGACGTTCTAACAATGGGATCACAGGGTGAATGCCTTACTACAAACACTGGGGCTTGTTCCCTTCTTTACCCAGCAACTGGAAGACGCCAGCTTATTGCAGGAGCGTCTCGGGCGGGTAATGACAGTACAACGCTCGAAAATCATGGTTGCCTGTGGTTCGGGCGAGCGGATGGTCGAGCTCACGCCTGCCCTACTCCGGAAGGCCCCCATTGATCGACCGACGGTCGGTGACTGGGTCGTACTGGATGAGTCGCTTTCGAGAATTGAAAACGTCCTGGAGCGGAAGAGTTTATTCAAGCGCTTGGGTGCGGGCGGGAGCAACGAACTTCAGCCCATCGCTGCTAATATCGATACCCTCTTCATCGTGACGTCCTGCAATGAGGAGTTTAAAGAATCACGCCTGGAACGGTACCTTGCACTGTGCACCGAGGCCGGAGCAATGCCCGTCATTGTTCTCACCAAGGCGGATCTCGTTGACGATGCAGATACTTATGTCCGTCGGGCCCGAAAAACCAAATCAGGCGTTCCGGTCGAGGCAATCAATGCGCTTGACCCTGCATCCATCAAAGGGCTTTCCTCCTGGATTGATAGCACCTCCACCGTCGCGCTCGTTGGTTCCTCCGGTGTGGGCAAGTCTACAATCCTGAATACATTGGCGGGACAGGCCCTGGCGTCTACGGGAGACATTCGCGACGATGACAAGAAGGGCCGCCATACGACGACGCACCGTGAATTGCACATCCTGCCCTCCGGTGGCCTTCTTGTTGATGTCCCGGGTATGCGAGAGCTGAGAGTGGCAGACATCGATGGCTCGATTGGTACCGTTTTCGAGGATATTGAGGCGCTTGCGGCGCAGTGCAGGTTCGCAGACTGTCACCACGAAACGGAGCCAGGTTGCGCGGTACTTCGAGCGATCGAGGAAGGCGAGCTTGATCGTCGCCGACTGTCCAATTATAAAAAATTGCTGCGAGAGAATGCTCTTGCAACCGCAACCCTGGCTGAGAAGCGAGCCCAGGGGCGGGACTTCGCGAAAATGGTCAAAGAAGTGAAAGCCATAAAGCAGAAAAAGGGCGACACCTAGGCGATCCTGACAATGCAAATCGGTACGTCCTGGGCTCGCTGACATTCGCCGCTGTTTGCTGAATAACGCATGGAGGAATCCCCATGGCGAAACCACGTTGGTACGACAGATTTGCCCCCTTTTACGACGCCGGAACAATCGGCGACCTCTTCTATCGCAAGCCTCGCAAAGCCGCCATTGACCAACTGAATCTGTCCAGTGGCGACAGCGTGGCGGATGTGTTTTGTGGTACCGGGGTCGATTTCCCCTTGCTGGCGAACAGAGTTGGTGAAAAAGGTAAGGTACTGGCGGTGGACGGCTCCAGCGGGATGCTTGAGCAAGCGAAGGCCCGCGCTGAGCAATACCCGGCCAGCAGGCGCTTTGAGTTCCTCCGAGCGGATTTTTCAGAGGTCGACGGCCTCAACTCACTGAAAGAGGCAATCGACAAAGAAGCGCCGCGGCACGTTTTTTTCTCCCTCGGTCTCACGTGTCTGGCGAACTGGCGGGAATTCTGTTCCCTGATGTTCGATGCCGCCCCTTCCGGTACCCGCTTTTCCATCATGGACGTCTACAGCGAACGGCTGACCCTGGGTGCCCGTTTCATAAACTGGATAGGAGCCGCCGACTGCCGCCGTCCGGTGTGGAAGGTTCTTGAGGAACGGTGTGAATCTTTCGCCTGGGAACAATTTCGGCCATTCAAGGTTCTGGATGTATCTGTAGTCGTGGCAAGTGGCAGTAAACCTTGACCGCCTTTTCTGTCCGGCGGTAAAAAAGGAATACCACAAGGAAGGTGACACGTGGGTGAAAGATAAGAATTGAGGATAGACTCACAGAATCTTTGTCAGACCATCCTCGATGTCTTCGCGGTTGTCCGGGCGCACGACCCGCGCCATTTCTTCACCATCCTTCAGGAAAATCAGCGACGGCCAGAGCTTAACGCCAAAGGTCCGCCCCAACCGGCGGCCTTTGCCATCCTCGACTTTCACATGCGGAATATCGGGGTGATTGTCCATGGCCACCTTGATCGCTGCCTGCGCACCTTTGCAGAACCCGCACCAGTTGGTGCCGAATTCGATCACCATCGGGCCCGAGGTCTGGTCCAGCTCGTCACGGCTGAGCGTTTCGGGTGTATATTGGCTGGTATAGGGCATGGTGTTTCCTCGCTGAGTTATCGGCTATCTTGGAGCGCCTGCACTCGAATGATAACGTTTGGTGGTTTCAGTCATCCAGACTCCGGAGGGGCTCATGGCAGGTGGATGGTCACGTGATGGTGCGGTTCAGGAACAGATCGACGCAAGCGTTGAAGACGAAATTCAACGCGCCCGCAGCCAGTTATCCGGAGGCGAAAGTGCCACGGAATGCGATGAGTGTGGAGCCCCGATTCCGGAAGCCCGCCGCGAGGCTATTCCCGGCGTTCGGCTATGCATAGCCTGCCAGTCCGCACTCGAAAAGGAGGAGAAGGCGTCCGGCGGCATCAATCGCCGTGGCAGCAAGGACAGCCAACTGCGGTAATCCAATAAAAGACGCCGATAATGACAACTATCCAAAAAGCCGTTTCCGCCATTGCCCTCTTCACCTTGCTGACCGCCTGCTCCACCGTTCAACCAGGCGCTGGCGGCAGCTGGAGCGGTTATACGCAGACCGGACAGGCCTCCTATTACGCGGATAAATTCCAGAACCGCAAAACCGCCAGCGGCGCCCTCTACAAGAGTGAACTCCATACCGCGGCCCATCGCAAGTTGCCGTTCGGTTCCAGGGTGAAAGTCACCAACACCGCCAACGGCAAAAGTGTGGTCGTGAAGGTCAATGACCGTGGTCCCTTCGTGAGCGGGCGCATCATCGACCTCTCAAAATCCGCGTTCAGCAGTATTGCCCGTACGTCCCTGGGCGTGATCGACGTTCGGATTGAGGTTTTGCGCTAACTCCATCTTCCCCGGCAGTCCTGGCCTATAATTTCAGCATAGGAAGCAGTGCCTCACGCGTGGCTGAAACGCATCCCGCTCAACGCACATAGGCTCCCGGCCATGGTTTTCTCGGACCGCTCATTTCATTTCGGTGTACTGCCCATTGTTCTCGGGTGCCTTCTCGCGCCTGCCCCAACCTACTCCGAAGAGCTCGAATTACAGAGCCTCAGCATCCGCGCCCGGGTGTCAGAAAGAACCCTGCTGGGAGAAGAGGCGCCGGAGGATTTCCGGGAATACGATGTGTCGGTGAACTTCCGCCTGCCCTGGAATCATTACGGGGACTCAGGCTGGGGCGTGGGAAGTCGTCTAATGGCCAGCGCAGGGCTGTTGCGAGGCGCCGAGAAGAACGCGCTCGTGGTGTCACTGATCCCGGAAATGACGCTGGGCAGTCAGGATGGGCGCTTTGTCCTGGATCTGGGCGTAGGTGGCGCTTTGTTCAGCCGGTGGCGGTTCGGAACACAGGATTATGGCGGGCCATTCCAGTTTGCCCTTACGGCGGGCATCACTGTTCCGCTGTATCAGAAACTGGGGCTGGGCTACCGGTTTCTTCACTACTCCGATGCCGGCGTGAATGGCTCCGATACAATCGGGGCGGATTTTCATATGATCGAATTCAGCTACCGGTTTTGAGATTGGAGTTCCCAAACATGGCATACAAAGCGGTCATTCTGACGGCCTTCGGAGGCCCGGACGTCCTCCGGGTTGAAAACATCAACGAGCTCCCGGAACCGCAGGAAGGTGAGGTTCGCATCCGGGTTCTGGCTTGCAGTGCGTCTTTCACCGACACATTGATCCGGCGGGGTATCTACCCGGACGTTTCTGAACAGCCGCCGTTCATCCCCGGTTACGACATGGTGGGCGTGGTCGACAAACCGGGCACCGGGGTCACTAGCCTGGCGGTGGGCGACAAAGTCGCCGCGCTCACCATCACAGGCGCCTATGCCGAGTATGTGGTTCTCCCGGCGGACCAGCTCGTCCGGGTTCCCGAAAACGTCGATAATGCCGACGCCGTATCGCTAATCCTGACCTACGTGGCCGCCCACCAGATGCTCACGCGTTCGGCCCAGGTCCACGAGGGAGACGCGGTGCTGATCCACGGCGCGGGCGGTGCCGTGGGCGGTGCCCTGGTTCAGTTGGGCGCCGTCATGAAGCTCAGGATGTTCGGGACCGCTTCGGAATCACAGCATGAAAGGCTCCGCCATTTTGGTTGCGATCCAATCGATTACCGGAACGAGGATTTTGTCGAGACGATTCGGGCAGCGATCCCCCAGGGCCTGGACGCGGTTTTTGATGGTATTGGCGGGGATAACCTCAAGCGCTCCGTGAAAGTGCTCGGCAAGGAAGGCAAACTCGTCGCCTATGGTTCCTACAACGCCACCTCGTCCCGAGATCTGGTCAGGGATTTCCTGCGGGTGAACCTTTGGAATATCCTGCCATGGCGGTCTTCAGCAACCTTCTATTCCATCGGCGCCTGGCATCGCAAACATCCCGACTGGTTCAAACAGGACCTGACAACGCTCCTCGGATGGTTGTCCGAAGGCAAGATCAAGCCCTTCATCAGCCGGAAAATGCCTCTTGAAGAAGCGTCGGCGGCCCATGAACTGCTGGATAAAGGGGCCGCCGGGGGCAAGATTGTTCTGTTGGTGGGCGAATAGCGACGCTCGTTGATTTTCTCGTAACGCCCCTACAGTGAAAGCGACCTCACCCTGACCTCATTCCGCAGCCGGTCGACCGTCTCCTTATGAAACAACTCGGTCCCCGGCTGCATCACCGTTGCCGCACTGCAGGCAATACCCTCTCGTAACGCCTCTCCGGCCGAGGCGCCCTGGGCCAGCAGGCCGGTCATTCCGGCGACCATGGAATCCCCCGCGCCGACGGTGGAGGCCACCGTGACCGACGGTGCCTCGCCTTTGAGAACGCCGGATTCTGTCACCAACAAGGCACCATCCGCGCCCAGGGAAACGCACACCCAGGTCACGCCCCGCTCCTGCAACCGGCGGGCTTCCCGAACGATGTCCTGTTCATCCGCCAGAGATCGCCCGATCAGGGTTTCCAGCTCGAATCGGTTCGGTTTGATCAGGAAGGGCTGGGCGTCGATGGCATGCCGCAGTAGCTCATCGTGAGAGTCGACCACCGCACGCCCGCCAGCTGCCCTCACCCGACGCACGGCTTCGGCGTACAGGTTGGTTGGCAAGCTTCGCTGGAGGGAGCCGGTAATCACCCCGAATCCGTCGTCGCAATGAGTCACGAACCGGTCCAGCAAATGCTGCCATTCTTCGGTCGATACAGTGGGGCCGAGACCACTCACCTCAAACTGCGCGCCCGTGACGCTCTCTAGAATGGTCCCATTGATCCGCGTTTCGCCTTCCACCTCCAGGTAGCTCACCTGATCCAGTTGCGCATCCAGTTGATGCCGGAGGAAGCGACCGATTTCACCTGCAACCACACAGAAGGTGCAGGCTTGCACCCCGAGGCGTTTCAGACCGCGACCAACATTGATCCCGTTACCGCCGGGATCATAGCGGGAATCGGAGGCATGGACTTTCTGGTCGGCAATCAGCCGGGGAATCTCATAGGTGATGTCCACCGCCGGATTGAGGCTCAGAACGGCCACGGGCAACCGTGGGTAAGCATTCTCCATCAAGTACTCCCGGATGACTTCAGGCGCGCTTCCACGTCAAGCACATGGCGCGTGGTGTTGATGACGGTATCGGGATTGAGGCTCATGGAATCGATGCCCAGTTCCACCAGATATTCGGCCATTTCCGGATAATCGGACGGCGCCTGGCCACACAGCCCCGAGTGAATCCCGTTGCGGCGGCAGCCTTCGACAGCCAGCCTGATCATTTCCTTCACGCCGTCGTCGCGCTCGTCGTAGTCGAAGGCCACGATGTCGCTGTCCCGGTCCACGCCGAGGGTGAGCTGGGTGAGGTCATTGGACCCGATGGAAAAGCCGTCGAACCGCTTGGCGAACTGGTCGATGAGAATGACGTTATTGGGAATTTCGCACATGGCATAGATCTGCAGGCCATTCTCCCCGCGTTTGAGCCCGAATTCCGCCATTTTTGCCAGCACGCTGTCCGCTTCCGCCACCCGGCGCACGAACGGTAGCATCAGAATGACGTTGGTCAGCCCCATTTCCTCGCGCACGCGTTTCATGGCGCGGCATTCCAGACGGAAGCCTTCTTCATAGGCGGGGTGGGCATAGCGTGACGCGCCCCGGAAGCCAATCATCGGGTTGGCCTCGTCAGGCTCGAACGCGGCGCCGCCCACCAGGCTCGCGTATTCGTTGGACTTGAAGTCCGACAGCCGCACCACCACGGGCTTGGGCCAGAAAGCCGCCGCAATGGTTCCAATCCCCTCTGCCAGCCGCTGCACAAAGAAGGTTTCCCCGTCCGGAGCGCCGAGGGTGAGCTGTTGAATGGTTTCCCTGGCACTGGCGTCGGTAACCTTCTCAGGGTGCAGCAGGGCCAGCGGATGCGCCTTGATGTATTCGGTGATGATGAATTCCATGCGCGCCAGGCCCACCCCATCGTTGGGCAGCAAGGACGTTTTGAAGGCGATCTCGGGGTTGCCGAGGTTGATCATGATCTCCGTGTTCGGGCGTGCGATATCGCCAACATCTGTTTGTTCCCGGTGGAACGGGACTTCGCCCCGGTAGATATGGCCGTTATCGCCTTCGGCGCAGGAGACGGTGACGGTCTCGCCATCCGGAATGGCGGAGGTTGCGTTGCCGGTACCAACCACGGCGGGAATGCCCAGTTCCCGGGCGATAATGGCCGCATGGCAGGTGCGCCCGCCACGGTTGGTGATGATCGCTGCCGCGGTTTTCATCACCGGCTCCCAGTCGGGTGTGGTGTTATCGGCGACCAGCACTTCCCCGGGTATAAAGTCGCCCAGGTGGGCGGCGGAGGTGATGACCCGGCTGCGACCCGAAGCGATCCGCTCACCCACGGCATGGCCGGTCACGATGATTTCGCCCTTTCCGTCGAGGAAATCGGTTTCCAGCAGGTTCACCTGGCGCTGGGAGGTAACGGTTTCCGGGCGTGCCTGAACGATATACAACCTGCCGTCGAGACCGTCTTTTGCCCATTCAATGTCCATGGGCCGCTTATAATGCCGCTCGATACTGAGGGCATAGTCGGCCAGTTGCAGGACGTCATCGTCGTCAAGGCAATAGCGCTCCCGCTCTGCCTGGGGCGTGGAGGTATTGCGCGTGGTGTGGCGGGTTTCGCCCTCCAGGTAAACCATTTTCAGGGCCTTTTTGCCCAGGCTGCGGCGCAGCACGGTTCGGTGGCCCTGGGCGAACGTCGGCTTGTGGACATAGAATTCGTCAGGCTCCACGGCACCCTGGACAATGTTCTCCCCAAGGCCATAGGCCGCCGTGATAAACACCACATCCCGGAAGCCGGATTCGGTATCCAGCGTAAACATGACACCGGCTGAGGCAAGGTCGGACCGGACCATCTTCATCACACCAATGGACAGTGACACCTTGAAATGGTCAAACCCCTGGTTCATCCGGTAATGGATCGCGCGATCGGTAAACAGGCTGTCAAAGTCCCGGCGGCAGGCATCAAGCAGGCTCTCATCGCCCCGGATGTTCAAATAAGTGTCCTGCTGGCCGGCGAAACTGGCGGTGGGCAAATCCTCGGCCGTGGCGGAGCTACGAACAGCAAGGCTCAGATCCTCCCCGTATTCGTCCTGCAGCATCCTGTACGCGGCCAGAATTTCATCGGCCAGATCCCTGGGCAAGCCGGCACCGTAGACAATCTCCCGTGCACGCTTGCCTCTCTTCGCCAGATCTTCCATGTTGCTGGGGTCCAGATCGTCCAGAGCCTCATGCAGTTTCTCCCAGGCGCCGGCTTCATCCAACATGTACCGATAGGCTTCGGCGGTGGTCGCAAAGCCGTTTGGTACCGTCACACCCTGACCTGACAGCGTTCGGTACATTTCCCCGAGTGAGGCATTCTTGCCGCCGACCAGCGGCACATCATTGTTATCGAGTTCACTGAAAAACCGGATGTATTTGAAACCGTCCATGTTATGCCTCCTGGGATAGGCGGGGCCGGACCGGGCCCGCAAGCCATTTGATCACTTCTCAACCAATATAGCGTGCTATCTCACTCATTCTTCCGGCTCAGTCCATCGGATTTGACGTGTATCATGTTTGTGGTTTCTCCTGATCAGACCGCACCCCACTCAGTCTTCAGAGGAAGGGAAACCACCATGGCAAATCGACCAAAGTCATCCTCTCATCCCCACTGGTCCGATAAGGTCACTCAAAAGAGTGATGCACTGGATCTGGAGAAAGGTGTCTTTACCTGGAAAGATCCCGGGAAGATTGCGGAATCCCTCAAGAAATCCGCGGATTCCAGCCAGCGCCGAAAGGCGGACCCCTACCGCTCGGCCATGTCTATGCTGGTGTTCTATATCAATCGTGCCGGCAAGAATCTGGATCAGGAACAGCTTGATATCCTGGAGGCGGCAAAGGACGAGCTGCGTGTGCTCTATGGGAAGGAATAGCCTGTTGCTGACGATGCGCCCAGCGTCACACTTGCGATGCTTTCTCGATCTCCTGAATGCGCTTGTATATCTCGTCAGCCTCAAGCGTGAGTTGGGAGCATGACCTGATGTCACCATTGCGTTGCGCTTTCATGGCCTGCTCCAGTTTGAGAGCGTGCTCCTTCTTGAGTTTTTTCGTCGGATCCGTCTTGAATAAAGAAAACATGTAAGTGTCTCTTGGAGGGCTGTTCCTGTATTTACGTTGAAACCCGGAAATGGTTTTTGCTGCAGATGTCTAAATCCCGGTTACCGCCTCTGTGGCATTGAACTCAGCATGGCGTATGATCAACCGCTAGAGTTCAAGACTGATCGTATTGTCGATCCTGACCATTTCCCACAAAGCAGCATAACGGTACCTCGTACAGGCCTATGAAAACTCCCAAACGTTTGCAGTCCCTTGCCGATGACGGATTAATTGATGAAGTCATCGCTCAGTTAATGAGCGGCAAGGAGGCGCAGGTTTATGTGGTCAGGAGCCACGGCGAGTTATGCTGCGCCAAGGTTTTCAAAGAGGCCAAACAACGCAGCTTCAAGCAGGCTGTGGAATATCAGGAGGGCCGAAAGGTTCGCAACAGCCGGCGAGCCCGGGCGATGTCGAAGAAAACCCGTTACGGCCAGAAAGAGCAGGAGGAAGCCTGGCTCAATGCCGAAGTGGATGCGCTATACCGCCTGGCGGATGCCGGCGTGCGGGTTCCCAAGCCCCGGGGCTTTATCGACGGGGTACTGCTGATGGAAATGATCACCGACGCCGAGGGTAACGCAGCGCCCCGTCTGGACGACGTTACCCTGACACCGGATCAGGCGCGTCGCTACTACGACAAAATCATCCGGGACGTGGTTCGCATGCTCAGTGCCGGACTCATCCATGGCGATCTGTCGGAATTCAATGTGCTGCTGGCTCCGGACGGTCCGGTCATCATCGACCTGCCCCAGGCGGTTAATGCGGCGGGCAACAACAGCGCCGAGCGTATGTTCGAGCGCGACGTCAATAACATGCGCCGCTACTTTGGCCGGTTCGCGCCGGAACTGCTGGCAACGGACTATGGCAAGGAAATCTGGGCGTTGTACGAAGCCGGCGACCTGCATCCGGACAGCACCCTGACCGGGTGTTTCGAACACGATACCCACAGTGCCGACGTCAATGAACTGATGGCCATCATTGACGATGCCAAAGAGGAAGAGTTCGAGCGACGGGCGCGCATGAATCCCGATGAAGAGGACCAGTAGTCCTTGCCTCCTGTCACACCTGATCCAGGGGATAACTGAGGAGCCCACATGAAAACCATCGGCCTGCTCGGCGGCATGAGCTGGGAATCCACACAAACCTACTACCGCCTGATCAACGAAGGCGTGAAGGCCCAGCTTGGCGGCCTGCACTCCGCGCGCATGGTGCTTTACAGCGTCGACTTCGCCGAGATCGAGGCGCTTCAGCACGCGGGGGACTGGGCAGCCACCGCCCGCATCCTGTCCGAGGCCGCAGTGTCCCTGCAAAACGCCGGCGCGGACTTTCTGGTGATTGGCACCAACACCATGCACAAGGTGGCGCCTGAGATCGCGCAAACCATCAACATTCCCCTGCTCCACATTGCCGATGCCACCGCAGCGGTCCTGAAACAGAACGGCGTTGATCGGGTGGGCCTGTTGGGCACCCGGTTCACGATGGAACAGGACTTTTACCGGGAAAGACTGGAGGACGCCGGCATCGAGGTACTCACGCCGGATGAACCCCAACGTAACGACGTGCACCGGATCATCTACGAGGAGCTGTGTCAGGGAGATATTCGAGCAGCGTCACGGGAAAGCTATCTGGCTGTGGTGGCATCACTGGCCGATCGCGGCGCCCAGGGCGTCATCCTGGGCTGTACGGAGATCGGACTTTTGATCAACCAGTCCGATACCTCGATTCCGCTTTACGACACAACGGCCATCCACGCTCGTCAGGCGGTGGAACAGGCGCTGGCCGCGGCCAGTGACTAGTTGACGGCCTACTTGTTGGCGAGCATACCCAGCGTCTTTTTGGCCTCATCTCCAGCCATGTGGTGGAACCCCAGTACAATGGAGGCCAGCTTTTTCTCCGCCTCGGTTGCGGCCACGCTGTTTTCCACGTTCTTCAGCGCCGCCACGTCATCCGGTTGGGCTTTGTGCTGAATATTGTGGATGGCCGTTGCGATGGTACGGGTGGCCTCGCTGTTGCTGTCATCGTTGCTGATGGCAGCGAGTGTCTGCTTTTGCTCGTCGGAGGGGAAATGCTGCATATCCGCCAGGATACCTGCCATCCTGGCAACGGCATCGGATTGCGCAAACGCGGCCGGCGATGCCAGCAAAGTCAGTAAGGAAAAAAAGAATACTGCAACTGCGGAACGGTTGGTGCGGTGCGAGCTCATAGCTGCCCCCTGATTCTCAGTTGTGTGGATTCACAAATTCATCATGCGCTTCACCCCCATTATCGGGCAAGATTCTTTGAAACCCTCGCCATCCTGGCGTTAAATAACGGGTCTCTCCAAAGCTGTCCCAAAGAGGGTTTTTCCAATGAGCAAAGATTACTTCGCCCACAAAGCACATACATACGAACAGAACCCGGATCGGATCGACAATGTCTCGAACATCGCCAACGCGATACGGGCAAAGGCGGAGTTGTCACCGGACATGCATTTGCTGGATTTCGGTTCCGGAACGGGCCTGTTGCTGGAGCGGCTTGCGCCTTTGGTTGGCAAAATCACTGCAGTGGATATCTCACCCGCCATGAACCGGCAGCTTGAGGAAAAACGCGACAAGCTGGGCTGTGAGCTGGACATCCGCGAGATGGATCTGGAGAAAGAAGATCTGCAGACACAGTTCGATGGCATCATCTCTTCGATGACCATGCACCACGTCCGGGATATCAATGCCATGTTCCGGCGTTTCCACGAGCATGTGAAGCCCGGCGGCTTCATCGCCATCGCCGATCTGGAGAAGGAAGACGGCACCTTCCATACGGAAGATACCGGTGTATTCCATTTCGGATTCGAGCACGGAACCATTGCCGCGGCGGCGGAACAGGCCGGCTTCAGCAATGTCGAGGTCCAGTCGGTCAGCGTGATCGAGAAAGAGGATCGGGGCTACCCGGTGTTCCTGCTGACCGCGACCGCCTGAGCGGCTTAACAAACAGGGAGGTTTGTCCATGCTGACCGAATTCGCACCTTCACTCTACGTCGCCGATGGGCCAACGGTGCCCTTCTACGGTTTCCCCTACCCGACCCGGATGGCCGTGGTCCAGCTGTCCGGCGGCGGATTGTGGATCTGGTCGCCGGTGGCGCTGACCGACGATCTGGCCCGGAGCGTGGAAGCCCTGGGCACGCCCCGCTACATCGTCTCGCCCAACAAGATTCACCACCTGTTCCTGACCGGCTGGGCAGAGCGCTGGCCCCAAGCCCGTCTGTACGCGCCGCCCGGTCTGGCCGAGCGGAAACCGGAGATTCCCTTCGATGCGGACCTGGAAGACGATCCGGACCCGGCATGGGCGGAGGAGATCGATCAGGTAATTTTCCGGGGGTCCCTGTTCATGGAGGAAGTCGTGTTCTTTCACCGGCCTTCACGGACCGCGATTGTGGGCGACCTGATCCAGCGTCATGATCCGGAAACCGCGGCCGGCTGGAAAGGCGCCTTGATGAAACTCGACGACCTGGTCGGCGAGCACGGCAGCACCCCCAGGGAGTGGCGGGCCAGCTTCCTGAAACGGGGCCCGGCCCGGGCAGCCCGCCAGAAAGTCCTGGACTGGCAACCGGAGCGACTGCTGATTGCCCACGGCGCCTGTGTGGACAGCGAGGCCACGGCGGTTATCCGCGATGCCCTCGCCTGGATCTGATCGGAACCGACGTTAAAAGCGGCCCCGGATCTTCTCCACCACGTCCTGTAGCCAGCCCCTGGCATCCTCCACCGTGTGGTTGTTCTCGATCAGTCCGCGAATGGCCTGTAACTGCTGCTCGAGCACGCCGGGTTTGGCAACCTCAATCTCTTCCTCATCCGGCCCCAGCGGGAGGATATGCTGGAAGTAGGTGCCGCCGAGGATCCACCGAAGCAGCCCTTCTCCAGGGAAAGGTTCGTCGTTGTTGAGCGTCCGGGTGGCCCGCAACAGGCGACGAATGTCGTACTGCCCGGGGTAGATGTCCGGCACCTGTTTGGGAATGTCGAGCAGGCTGTAGACGCCAATGCGGGCTGTCCGCACGGAACTTTCCAGGGTGAACACCACGTCGTTGTGGGTTTCCACAAACTGGCCCATCAAGGCGAGATTGGTGCATCCCTCCGGGACGACCGCTGGCCGGTCGCCTTTTGCACGGGGCATGAACTGAGCGGTGATGTAGGGCATCAGGGCAATCCGGGCCCTGGTCGCCTTCAACACTTCGTCCAACTGGTCCATCAGTCCCAGGTGATAGCAGAGTTCCGTCACCACTTCCTTTCCGGTGCACTCCGGCATGGGTTTCTTCACGTAGTCGCCGGGCTTGTCGATCAACAGGGCGTAGACCCAGAGCACGATCACGTCGTCCGGCTGGTCCGGGAAATGCGGCTGCCGATTACACGTAAAGCTCATCAGCCACGCGGAATCGGTAAGGGTGACGATCCCGCCGGTGGCCGTAAAACCGGAGTACGGATCGTTGACGGACAGCTCCTTGAGCTTGTCCATCAGTGGCGAGGGTTTACACGTCAGGGTGACGGATTCCCAGGTGGATTGGGGAATGTTGCCGCAGAACTTGTCCGGCCGGCCGAAGACGTCGGACTGGGCTGCCAGGTTTTTCCAGAGCTGCCAGCCGGAACCGGAACCCGGCTCGTCCCGGTCCTCAAGCACCGGTGCCGTGTCGTCATCACCGTAGGCGGTGTCTTCCGTCATGGAACCGGTGGTGGCAAATACCAGGTCGTTCTTACCAACCCGGATGGTCTTGTCGCCGCTGCCGGTGTGGCACTGGATGCCGGTAACCGTCCGGCGGCCGTTTTCCGTGTGCATCTCCAGGTCCGAAACCACCGTGTCGTACTCAATGCGCACGCCCTGCTCCTTGAGCCAGTTCATGAGCGGACGGACAAAACTGTCGTACTGGTTGTATTTCGGGAAAACCAGTGACGTCATGTCGTTGAGGCCATCCATCAGGTGCAGGAAACGATGCATGTACAGTTTCATCTCCAGCACCGAATGCCAGTTCTGGAAGGCAAACATGGTGCGCCAGAACGTGTAGAAGTTACTCTCCAGGAAACCGTCGCTGAACCATTCTTCCACGGTAACATCGTCCAGCTCTTCCTTTCGGGCCAGCAGGAGCTTCACCACTTCCAGTTGTTGCAGGCGGGTCAGACCCATTCTGGAGAAGTCCTTGATCTGGCCCTGATTTTCGAGCAGGCGCGCCTTCGACCAGTTCTTGTCTGCGTCGTTGACGATGCGGTACTCGTCCAGCACGCTGAACGGTTCGGGCATTTCCAGGGCGGGAATCTCCGAGAACACGTCCCAGAAATTCTGGTAGGTCATTTCCATTTCCCGGCCACCCCGCACGATGTAGCCTTCCTCGGGGTTACCGGCACCATCCAGGGAACCGCCTTCGATGGACTGTTCCTCCAGGAACACAATGTTGCCGGCGGGCATGTGCCCGTCGCGGATCAGGAAGAACGCAGCGGACAGTCCCGCAATTCCACTGCCAATGATGAACGCCCGAAGATCCCGGATGCCCTCGGTTGGCAACGGTCGTTGGTTGGTGTAGTTGCCGTGCAGGTCCGGCGGCGGCAACGGCGTATCGATGCCGTTATGCAGGTGGTGCGAGGACGCATCCGGCGTCACATTCACGCCCTGGGCCTTGAGTGCCCGGATGTGGGGTTCAAGCCGGGCATTGGCAGTACTGTTCGTTTTCGGGTCTGGCATTCCATGCTCTCCTGTCAGTATGTGGCAACCCCTATGGTGCGGCCCAAATCGTTACAGGACCGATGACACACATCAACCCGATGTGAGATAAAGAATATTTAACCCTGATGCATTAAATAAGGAGCCATGTCGTGCCGTCATCCGAACAGTTCGCCAGCGATAACTACAGCGGAATCTGCCCTCAGGCCTGGGCGGCCATGGCGGAGGCGAACCGGATGGATGAGCCCGCCTATGGCGAGGATATCTGGACCGCCCGCGCCGCCGATGGTCTGCGCGAGCTGTTCGATACCGACTGCGATGTCTACTTCGTGTTCAATGGCACCGCCGCGAATTCTCTGGCACTGGCCTCCATCGGCCAGTCCTTCCACAGCGTGATCTGCCACGAGCTGGCACACATCGAAACCGACGAGTGCGGTGGGCCGGAATATGCTTCCAATGGCGCCAAACTGCTCCTCGGCGATGGTGCCGATGGCAAACTGACGCCCGAAAGCATTGAGCACCTGGTGACCAAGCGCACTGACATCCACTACCCCAAGCCCAAGGCCCTGAGCCTGACCCAGGCGACGGAGGTGGGCACCGTCTACACGCCCGAGGAGCTGAAGGCCATCCGGGCGGTAGCCGGGAAGCATCGTTTGAACGTCCACATGGACGGGGCCCGGTTCGCCAATGCGGTGGCGGCGCTTGACGTTCACCCTTCCGAGATTACCTGGAAAGCGGGCGTGGACGTACTGTGTTTTTCCGGAACCAAGAACGGCCTGGCGCTCGGAGAAGCGGTCGTGTTTTTCAACCGGGACCTGGCGGAAGATTTCGAATGGCGCTGCAAGCAAGCCGGTCAGCTTGCCTCGAAAATGCGTTACATCTCGGCACCCTGGTGCGGGTTGCTGAAGGACAACGTCTGGCTGGAGAATGCCCGCCACGCCAACCGCTGTGCGGCCCGGCTCGCCGCCGGTCTGGAGGGGTTGCCCGGAGTCACACTGCGGTACCCGCGACAGGTCAACGGTGTTTTCGTGGACCTGCCAGACCCCCTTCAGGCCACCCTGCGCGACGCCGGATGGCGTTTCTATAATTTTATCGGCGGCTGTTCCCGTCTGATGTGTTCCTGGTCCACCACCGAGGAACAGGTGGACCGGTTCCTTGCGGACGTACGCGCAAACCTTTGACACCCAGCCTGGAGGCCGATAGTTCAGCTTCTCAATAAACCGAAAAGAGAATCGGGCGCATTTAGCACTCATTATTGATCTGGGTCATTTTCATCAATCTAAATGCGAATCTTTCTCTTTTAAACCCTCGTCTGTCTGTGTACACTGCCTTCCAAGTTGATCAGGACTCATTCAGTTTCAACAAAGGAACCAGTGCCCATGACACGACGGAACACTTCTCTCAAAGCCTCTGCCCTTCTGCTCGCCGGCGTTGCTGTTGCACCTCTGGCGTCTGCCGCAGAGTACCCCATTGGCCATCCCCAGCAGGCCCATGGAATGGAAGTGGGTGCGGTTTATCTGCAACCGGTCACGATGGAACCGGCGGGCGGCTTGCCAGCGAAACAGGCAGATGTCCACCTCGAGGCCGACATCATGGCGCTGGAAGACAACCCGAACGGCCTGCCCGCCGGTGCCTGGGTGCCCTACCTCACGGTGGATTACAAACTCACTCGTCAAGGCAGCGACGACACCATGTCCGGCACCTTCATGCCCATGGTGGCGAGCGACGGCACTCACTATGGTGCCAACGTCAAACTCGACGGCCCGGGCAAGTACCACCTGGAATACACCATCCATCCGCCCACTTACATGGGCAAGCCATTCATGCGCCACGTTGACCGGGATACCGGCGTGGCCGAGTGGTTCGAACCGTTCACCCTGGAATACGATTTTGTCTTTGCCGGGACCGGCAAGAAGGGAGGTTACTAAGCGTGTCGAAGTTTCTCCGTGCGTCTTTGCTGATGCTGTCACTCGGAGTCGTCATGCCCGCTTTTGCGGGCTTGCCGTCTTACGATCTTGAACTGAAAGACGGGGCACTGAACCCCAGTACTCTCGAAGTGAAAGCCGGTGAGCGTTTCAAGCTCAACCTTCATAACACGGGCAAGGGTCCGGTTGAGTTCGAGAGCCAGCGCCTCCGGCAGGAAAAGGTGCTGGCCCCGGGCGCCAAATCCTTTGTCGTCATCCCGCCCCTGAAAAAGGGCGAATACGAGTTCTTTGACGAATTCCATCTTCCCGACGCCAAGGGCAAGATCATCGTGCAGTAGGAGTTTCCGATGGAACAGATCATTTTCGTCGTCTGGCGTGAGAGCATCGAAGCCCTTCTCGTTGTCGGCATTCTCTATTCCTGGCTCAAGCAGTTCGGTGCCGACGGCACCCTGAGATACCTCTGGTTCGGGGTAACCGGCGGTGTCGTCGCCGCGTTGGCCCTTGCAGGCGCGCTTCTGGGAATGCAGCAGTTCCTCAGTGGCAACGGGCAGGAAATCTTCATGCTCGTGATGATGCTGACCGCCATGGTTCTGATTGTTCACATGGTGCTCTGGATGCGTGAGCACGGTCGCCACCTGCACAGCCATTTCCGGGATCAGACACGAAAAGCGATCAACAACCAGACTTTCTGGTCCATCTCCATCCTGGTGGCCGTTGCCATTGCCCGCGAGGGTTCTGAAACGGTCATCTTCCTGTATGGCATGAGCTACGCCCAGCAGAGCATGCAGGACTGGGTCAGCTTCACCGGCGCAGTGGCACTGGCGCTGGCCCTTGCAGGACTGACCTACTATCTCCTGCAGGCCGGTCGCTACTGGCTGTCCTGGAAACACTTCTTCCGGGTGACCGAGATCATGCTCTTGTTGCTCGCCAGCGCCCTGCTCCTCTCGGCCATCGACAAGATGATCGGGCTGGGCTGGATCCCTGCCGGGGTCGACCCACTGTGGGATACGTCCGCTTTGCTCAGTGACAGCAGTCGACTGGGTGGCGTGATCTCGGCCCTGACAGGTTATCGGGCATACCCGGCTCTGACCGATGTCGTCGCCTGGGTCGGTTTCTGGGCGGTGATCGTTGGCCTGTTCAAGTACCAGAGCCGCCAGAGTGTCAGCGCCACCGCCTGAGAGATCCATGTCGACCATCATTGCCACCGACCGTACCGATCAGGAAGCGAACCAACGCCCGGGCAGACTCGCCGCATTCGGACAATGGATGCGGCGTAACCAGCGGGTCATCCGCCGCATCCAGTGGGTCGTGGTGGTTTTCTACGCCGTCCTGATCATTGTCCCGGCCGTGCGCCCGCTACCAGACCACACCGCCCATATCTGGGATAACGTGACGCTGTTTGCCCAATTCCTGTTCTGGGGCATCTGGTGGCCCTTCGTTTTGATCAGCATGGTTTTGATGGGTCGGATCTGGTGCGGCGTGTTCTGCCCTGAGGGATCCTTGAGCGAATGGGCGAGCCGGCATGGTCGGGGCGGCGCCATTCCTCGATGGGTACGCTGGGGCGGCTGGCCGTTCGTGGCGTTTGTCGGCACCACGGTGTATGGGCAGATGGTCAGTGTCTACCAGTATCCGAAGGCCACCCTCCTCATTCTCGGGGGTTCCACGGTGGGGGCCATCATCATCGGCTATCTGTATGGGCGGAATGTGCGGGTCTGGTGCCGTTACCTCTGCCCGGTGAATGGCGTTTTCCGGCTGCTGTCCAAACTGGCACCGGTGCACTATCGCGCCGATCCGCAACTCTGGCAGGCAAGCCGTGCACGTGGTGAACGGCCCGAATCCGTCAACTGTCCCACGCTGTTGTCGCTGAAGGATCTTCAGACAGCCAGCGATTGTCATGTGTGCGGTCGTTGCGAGGGTCACAGGGATGCGATTGCACTGACCGCAAGGGCACCCGGCGAGGAAATTGTCCATGAAAGCAGCCGCCGGGCAACGCTCGGTGATTTTATTCTGATCACATTCGGCTTATGCGGTATTGCTGTCGGAGCCTTCCACTGGTCCGCCAGCCCATGGTTCGTTCAACTCAAGCAGTCCCTCGCCGTCTGGCTCATCGGCCATGACTGGATGTGGCCGCTGCAGACCCATATGCCATGGTGGATTTTCACCAACTATCCGGAACAGAACGATGTGTTCAACCTTCTGGATGGCAGTCTGCTGCTGGCCTATATCGGCGTGACCGGTCTGGTAATGGGAACCGCACTCTCGCTGTTGTTGATGGCAGCCCAGCGCACGCTATCGGGCTTCAATGCCCGCCGGCTCTACCACCTGTCCCACGCATTGATTCCGCTTGCAGGGGTTGGCGTGTTCCTGGGCTTGTCGGCGGTTACCATCAGTATGCTTCGTGCCGAACAGGTACCACTGTTCTGGGTTGGCCCGACCCGTGCCTTCCTCCTGGCCGCCGCCTCCGTCTGGGCTCTGAAGCTTTTCTGGCAGATCACTGGCCACTACACCACCTCGGCAAGCCGCCGGCTGTTCGCAACGATCCTTGGCGCAGGGTCCATCACCGTGATCGCCGCCGCCTGGTGGTTGCTGTTCTGGGGCTGGTAAGCTGCTGGCCCCGACTTCCCTTCCCTGCATTTGACATTTCTGGCTATCAATCCCGGACGATTCGGCTATTATCTGCGATGTTTTCATCGCCCCGGGGCCGTTCTGAGCCGGTCTCGGGGAAACGCCTGCCAGGAGTCGACGGAATGCAGAATCACACCGAACACCATAAATCCCATCGCACCGGCTGGCTGAGGGCCGCCGTCCTGGGTGCCAATGACGGAATTGTGTCCACCGCCAGTCTGATCATCGGGGTTGCGTCAGCGGAGACGGCACAAAGCGGAATTCTGCTGGCAGGCCTTGCGGGATTGGTCGCCGGCGCCATGTCCATGGCGGCTGGTGAGTATGTGTCCGTCAGCTCCCAGGCGGACACCGAGCAGGCGGATCTTGAACTGGAAAAGAACGCGCTGGAGAACCATTACGCGGCGGAGCGGGACGAACTGGCAGCCATCTACGAAGGCCGCGGACTGGAGCCTGCGCTGGCATTACAGGTGGCCGAGCAGTTGATGGCCCATGACGCACTGGGCGCCCACGCCCGGGACGAAATCGGCATCACCGACACGATGAAGGCCCGCCCGATTCAGGCGGCAGTCTCATCCGCGGCAACCTTTACCATCGGCGCGCTCCTGCCGCTGGTGACCGCCTGGCTGGTACCCGGGGGCTGGCTCGTTACCATGGTTGCCCTGTTCTCCCTGGTGTTCCTGGCCATCCTGGGAGGCATTGCGGCGCACGCCGGGGGCGCCCCCGTGATCAAGGCAGCCTCGCGGGTAACCTTCTGGGGTGCCCTGGCCATGGCACTGACGGCCGGCGTTGGTCTGGTATTCGGCATCAGCGCCTGAACGCGATGATCAGTGGGCGGTGGACTTTTTTCCACGGCCCAGCCATTTGCGTTTTGCCTTCTCAACCAGGTCCCGGGCATCGTGATTCCAGGGATGGAAGTTCGGGCTGTAATACCGGAAGTATGCAGGCAGTAAGCGCCGGAAAACGCCGGGTTTGCCCCACATGTAGTTGACCGCACCAGCCCAGGACTTCAGGTTGGACAACTGACCGTCCTCCTTCATCAGCTGGTACACGTGCAGACTGGTGAACAGCGGAAACGCCACGCTGACTACCATCATCTCGGACAACCGGATGAACTCGCTGCCACCGATGCTTTTGTAGACATCGAATGCCACTGCCTTGTGCTCGGATTCCTCAATGGCATGCCACGCCCAGACCGGAGCGATCCTGGGGTCCATCTCCTCCAGCGCGTCGTATTTCAGCAGGAACTCCTCCGCCATCAGCGCGGTAAAGTGCTCCACAGCGACGGTGTGTGCCAGCTGACGCTCCGGGGTGAAACGGGTTCGCATCCAGTCCATGAACCCCTGGATCTCTTTCTCAAGGCGAGCCAGCCCAATGCCACGATCTTCCAGGAAGCCGTTCATCAGTTTGTGCTCGCGGGAATGATGAGCCTCCTGCCCGATAAACGCCCGGACCGCCTTCTTGAGCTCGGGATCGGTAATACGATCCTGATAATGGCGTACTGAGTCGATAAAGAATTTTTCCCCCGGCGGGAAGCTCGACGACAGCGCTGCCAGCAACAGGGTCTTTACCGGGTCGTTGTCCCACCAGTAGCGGGGCATGTCATCGGCAAATTCGAAATCCGGCTGACGGACTTCGGGGATCATGCCTTCCGGTGTGGCTGTCCTGTAGGCGTCCGTTCTGTTCATACGCTCACGCGTAAGCTGTGCCGTCATCGGATATCTCCTCTTTGATGGACGGAATCACCGGCCTCCAGAATACCTCCCCGCGCCTCGGTTTGTCGGACAAAATACTTGTCAAAAGTGGCCAATTATTGGCCGATACCCGCTGCTTTACCCAATGCTTCAGAGGGCGCATCATAGACAGACGCATTTTCCAGGAGGGTGTCACCATGATCCGTTACAGCATTGCCCAAACCAGCCTCGGCCCGGTGATTGTTGGTATGAGCCCGCGGGGTCTATGCGCGATTGAACCTGGCGATGACGAAACCACCCTGCCGGAACGGCTGAAGGCCGATTTTCCTGACACAACGATCCGGGAAGCCGGTGCCGAGCTGGCACCGGTGCTCGAGCAGGTTGTCCGTTTTCTGGATCAGCCCGGGATCGACCTGGACATTCCGCTCGATATGCAGGGCAGTGAGTTCCAATTGAGAGTCTGGCAGCTATTACGCGCCATTCCTGCGGGTACCACGCTCAGCTATACCGATCTGGCCGAGCGGCTGGGAAGCCCCGGCAGTGCCCGTGCGGTGGCCGGGGCCTGCGCAGCTAACCGCCTTGCAGTGGCCATTCCCTGCCACCGGATCATTCGCAGGGACGGTGGCCTGAGCGGCTACCGCTGGGGACTGGAACGCAAACGGGCGTTGCTGGAGCGGGAGGCGGTTCAGTTGGCGGCTACCGCCTGAGAGTCCGTCTCTTCCTCTGCTTGAGCCGCAAGGACACGTACGCGCTCGAAGTCCTCCTCGGAGAACACCCCGTTCACACCGGAAATCGAGGCCAGTTCCATACCGTGTTTCAGGCCCATTTTGTAGATTTCCCGGACTTTCTCCCATTCGATGTTGCGGCCCAATGTGAAGTTCTCGAACCGCCCTTCCAGGGTCAACACGATGGTTTCTGCCAGGCAGGCGTAGGCGATTCCGGCCGGGAGCCCGATGTCCTTCATCCTCGGTTCACCCGGAAGCTGGATTTCACCGGATTCGATGACCAGGACGTCGGGCCGTTTCGCGACGTCTTCCGCCGGAATATCGAGCGGACGGGCGACATCGGTGATGACACATCCGGGCTTGACGCGCATGATGTCCAGGATCCGCTTGCCGGCTCCGGAGGTGGCCGTCACGATCATATCCATATCGGCAACGTCCCGGTCGGCGGAGCCCGCCACATGAACAATCGCGCCCGGGGTTTCCTGTTCGATACTCTCTTTCAGGGCCAGCAGCTTGGCGGGTTCCGGCGCGGCGAGATAGATTTCCTCAACGGCTTTCGCCAGCAACCGGGCACACACAGAGCCAATGGCCCCGGTTGCCCCGACAACCATGGCCTTGCCGGCCATCTTGCCACTCTCGCCAATACTCACCCGGCCAATGCGTTTGACAGCATCATGGGCCGCCCACAGCGCGCCAGAAGCGCTATAGCTGTTGCCGGTGGTAATGGGCAGCGGCGCCCGCTTCGCCACGGTGATACCGGCATCCCCCACGACCTTGGTAAAGGCGCCAAGCCCCATGATCTGCGCACCCAGCTTCTTGGCCAGCTTTGCCGCCGCAAGCAAGCGACTGTAGGTGAATTCCGGACCGTGGGACATGATCTCCCTGGGCGTACCACCCACGGTGATCAGCCATCCTTCGGCTTCTTCTCCGGTCGGTGAACGGATCCCGGAAACCTTGGAGTAGATGAAAGGCGGGGTATAGGCGACGGCCTTTTCCACCAGGTTCATGACTGCCGGTGGCGACACACTGGAAATCCAGTCCAGCGGCGGTGTCTTGGTCAGGTACTGCTGTGACAGAGGATGAATGACAAAGGCAAAGCGATTTACCCGACGGTAACCGTTCGGATAAAGGATACGGGGTTCAATACCGAGGCTCTGGATCACGTCCAGATAATCGTCCGGCCCGAGCTGCTCCGGTGTACGCGACAGCGCGGCACTGATCATCGCCTCCATCACGTTGACGCCAATCGGTCGACCGGCCAGCCATGGGCTGTAATCCACCACCATGGCCACCTTGCGCGAGCGCATCCAGTCGAGCACAGAATCCGTGACCCGTGAGGTTATCACGGTCTTGCCATCGAGCTCCTTCGAGGTGAAGGTTTCCAGGTCACCCACCGCGCCGACGATCACGTGGGAGTCCTGGACCGCACTGTGCAACGATCCCGACACCAGCTTCTCCCCGAGCCGGTAGAGTGGGCTGTGATGCAGGGCATTGATGGCTTTCACAGCCATGGGCTGGAACATCACCGGCGCGGTGAGTCGGGTGTAGGTTTCCAGTTGGTTCAGCGAGGTCAGCAACCGGGGTATTCCGAAATCCAGATAGGGATCGGCAAACTGGAGGTTCTCTGTGTGTTCAGAGAGCGAACGCGCAATCCGGTAGCCCGCCTGGCCGTTCAGGAACAGCACCCTCGCATTATCGAAAAAGTGGCCCAGCTCTGTCTGGGTATGCCGGACGGCCCATTCCTGAAGGATTCCCCGCAGCCCTGCTCCCGTGGTAACAGGAACGTCCGGCACACAGGCTTCAAGCCGCGCCGTTTCGGGGTGTTCCAGCTGTTCACGGCCCACCTGATAATGATCATGAATCATGCTCAGTCCGATAGCATCGGCTTGAGGCCGGACGGACTCAAGTACGGCTTCGGCCCGGGACAGATCGCCGTCAGTGCCGATCCGAAGAATCCGGAACGGCTGACCGAGAAAATCCGTTTCCAGCTCGTAATCGGCGTCTGAGGAGCCCTGGCTAACACTCACAACCGTTTTCATGGCGACCTTCCCTTTTATTGGCGCTGTTGTAAAACCAAGCGTATGCCACCTGAATTGATCACATCTTAGCCTAGGTCAAATTTCGATCCTTCGCAGAGAGACTACAATTACCGGGATCATCCAACAGGCTACCGGTGCCGCCGGTCGAAAAGGAGCGCTCCATGACCACTCAGGAAGAACTCACAGCAACCATCGCCGATCTGGTGCAGCCGGGAAAAGGTATTCTGGCCGCCGATGAAAGTACCCCCACCATCGCCAAACGCTTCAAGGCAGTCGGCGTCGAATCCACCGAAGCGAAGCGTCGCGAATACCGCAGCATTATCTTCTCGACGCCCGGCCTGGGCGATAGCATCAGTGGTGTCATTCTTTATGAAGAAACCCTGTCTCAGCTCAGCCTGGAAGACGTGGCCATGCCTCACCTGCTTGAAGCCCAGGGTATCGTCCCGGGAATCAAGGTCGATAAGGGAAAAGGACCGCTGGTGAATGCGCCGGGTGACGAAATCACCTTTGGCCTGGATGGGCTGGAGAACCGTCTGGCGGAGTACAAGAAGCTGGGTGCCCGGTTCGCCAAATGGCGGGACGTGTTTCATATTTCCGATACCCAGCCCTCCCGGCAGGCGATTGTGTCCAACGCCGAGGTGCTGGCCCGCTACGCGGCCATCTGCCAGTCTCTGGGGGTGGTACCCATTGTCGAACCGGAAGTCCTGATCGACGGAGATCATACTATTGAGCGGGCAGCGGAGGTCAGCGAGGCGGTTCTGGGAGAAGTCTTCCGGGCGCTTGCCCGGCATGGAGTGCAACTTGAGACCATGGTGCTGAAACCCAGCATGGTCACCCCCGGCAAGGCGTCCGGAAAGGCAACGCCGGAACAGGTGGCAGAGTTCACTCTCACCACGTTCCGCCGCTGCGTGCCGGCCGCCGTACCGGGAATCTTTTTCCTGTCCGGTGGCCAGAGTCCGGAGGAAGCCACCCTTAATCTAAATGCCATCAACAACATGGGCGCTGAGCCCTGGGAATTGAGCTTCTCTTACGGCCGCGCGCTCCAGGAGCCGGCCCAGCATGCCTGGGCCGGACACCCGGAAAACGCCCCTCAGGCCCAGGCGGCCCTGAAGAAGCGGGCCAGGCTCAATGGCCTGGCCCGCTCCGGCGACTACACCGCAGACATGGAGAACCGCGACTGAGCGTCCCGCTCAGTCACACCCCCCGACGCACTGCCCCATTCCGTTGAACGCCAGGGTACGGCCGCTCAACGGGATATGGACGGGAACCTGGACCGCATCCCGGAACGTTGCCGTCCGGGTTCCCTCTTTCACTTTTCCGCCTTCGGTCGCAGGTTCATTGGCGTGCGAGGGAATCACCGACGCTGGCTTGATCAGGTCGTTGATGACGTAAGCTGCCTCGGTGGGACCGGTCGTGTAGGTATCACCAATGTTCATTACTACCAGCCTGGCCCCGTAGTGATCACGAACCACCAACTTCTGCTCCGCCGTAATGCCGGTATCGCCGGACAGATAAGTAACCAGACCGTTGGAGAACGTCAGCACATAGCCCGTTGGCGGCCCGACGTATACGGAGACACCCGCTTCCGAGAGGTGATCGGACAGCGCGCCCGTCAGGAAGGCTGGAGAGACCCCATTGCTGTGCACCGCCGGCACGGTTGTGATGGTAACGCCCCCGACCGTTTTGCTGGCGCCAAACCGAACCAGCTGGGACTTCGACGGATCGCCCCCGGCGGCCTTGAGCTTGGCGCCCAGGAACGCCGGCATCTCACTACCGGTTAACAGGGTCGCCTGCTTTTTCAGGGCGATCTCGACGGTATTCGACCGGGGCGTGGTGGCCACCGGGAATTCGGGTGAACCACACCCACCCTGATTGACCTTCTCGATCCGCTTGTCGCCGAGGTGGTCACCATGCACATGTGAGAGCAGAACCACATCGATATCCCCCAGGCGTGGATCGTCCGGTCCCGCGACCGTGCGACCGGCGTCATAGAGAATCCGGGTGCCGTCCGGGTCCTCAAACACCATGGCCCGGTCGAGTACGCAAAATTCACCATCGTGACTGCCCAATGGCGTGACCTTGACGACGCCGTCGGCAGCCTGAGCCGCCGTGGTCAGAAACAGACCTGCCGCCACCAGTAATCCAGTTGAAGCGCTTTTTAACCTACCTTGACCCATGGGATGATCCCTCCCTGCTGTTTTTGGTATTTGTCCTCATGTCATACGACCACAGCACTTCCTTGTCCCAGTCTAGTCATGAAAAAGCCGGGCAGGCACAAAAAAGCCCCTGAACGGGGCTTTGGAATCAAGGCGGGACAATGCGGGGATCAGGCCGCGTGGGTTTTCAGCCGGGCTTCGGGGATGTCCTGGTCCAGGCACGCAAGCATGGGCGCCACGTCCCGGATCTTGCGCGCCTCCGGCCAAAGCAATTCGGCTTCGGCAAAGCCCACACGCAGAAAATTCATCCACTGTTTGATTCGTCCGGTAATAAAACGGTCTTCAAGCCGTGCCTGGAGTGCTTCGGCGTACTCGCGCACAAGGTCAACCGCCTCCGGCCAGGTCATGTCGGGGATAGACTCTCCCCGTTGTGACGCCTTGATGCGGGCGGCCAGGTCCGGGCGTGCGATCAGCCCCCTGCCGATCATGACGTCGTCGCACCCTGAAACCTCCCGGCAGCGCCAGTAATCGGCCACGGTCCAGATTTCACCATTGGCAATAACATGGCTGTTCACGGCCTCACGGACTTTCGCGATCTCCTCCCAGTAGGCGGGAGGTTTGTATCCGTCCACTTTGCTGCGGGCATGAATCACGATTTCTTCCGCGCCGGCCGCTTCCAGTGCCTGGCCACAGGCCACCCCCATGGAGCGATCGTCATACCCCAGGCGCATTTTCGCAGTTACCGGAATTCCCTCAGGCACCGCCTCGCGAACCGCGGCTGTGATGGCGTACATGAGCTCGGGCTCGCGCATCAGCACACAGCCGCCCTTGTGTTTGTTGACCGTTTTGGCGGGACACCCGAAATTGATGTCCACCTGCGTGGCGCCCAGCTCGACCGCCTTGAGACCGTGCAGGCCCATCTGGCCCGGATCGGAACCGAGCAGCTGGACAGCCACCGGAGTCCCCACGCGGGTTGCGCAATCGCGCTCCAGCTCCGGGGCGTATTTGAAGAAGATACGGGGCGGCAGGGTTCCGTGAGTCACCCGGATGAATTCCGTCACACAACGGTCTATGCCGCCAACCCGAGTCAGGGTTTCGCGGATGGGGGCATCGACCAGCCCTTCCATCGGGGCAAGGATGACTCTCATGTCGGCTCCGGGTGATTAAAGAATAAACGGGCCGGCATTGTAGTGCGTTTGCGGCGGGCTTTGAAGCCGGAAAACCGCTATGGCAGCCGTTCCACCGACTGGAACTTGCCTTGGTCATCGAACAGGATCCGGAACGAACCCCGGATGCCGTCCTGCAGGTAAAAACGGGACAGGATACGAGCCGGGAAACGGACAGAACGTCCGTCCCGGGCCGTGGTATGAACATCGCTGGCAACGCCCTGATAGAGCTTGATCCACTCATCAGGGCTGATGCTCAGATCAACGATGATCTGCTGCATGGCACTCAGTTCGCCAGTTCCAGCAGCAAGCGGTTGAGCCGGCTCACATAGGCACCGGGATCCTTGATCTGCTCACCACTGGCGAGCGTGGCCTGGTCGAAGAGTACCGCGGACAGCTCACCGAAGCGATCTTCGTTCTGCTCGCTTTCGAGGCGCTGAACCAGCGGATGGTCCACGTTGATTTCAAAGATCGGTTTGCTGTCAGGCACCTTCTGGCCGGCCGCTTCCATGATCTTTTTCATCTGCGCGCCCATATCGAACTCGCCAACCACCAGACAGGCCGGTGAATCCGTGAGGCGGTTGGTCACCCGGACTTCCTGAACCCGGTCTTCGAGGGCCTTCTGGATGCGATCCACAAGATCCTTGTGCTCCTCGGCCGCTTCTTCCTTGTGCTTCTTGTCTTCTTCGGTTTCCACCTCACCCAGATCCAGGTCGCCACGGGCCACATCCTGGAACTGCTTGCCGTCGTACTCGCTGAGGTAACCCATCATCCATTCATCAATACGGTCGGACAGGATCAGGACCTCGATGCCCTTCTTCCGGAACACTTCCAGGTGTGGGCTGCTCTTGGCGGCGGTGAAGTTGTCGGCAGTAATGTAGAAGATCTTCTTCTGGCCATCCTTCATCCGCTCGATGTACTCATCCAGCGAGACATTCTGGGTGGGCTCACCGGTGTGAGTCGACGAGAAGCGCAGGAGGCCGGCAATTTTCTCGCGGTTACTGAAGTCTTCCGCGGGGCCTTCTTTCAACACGGTCCCGAACTCGTTCCAGAATGCCTGATAATCCTCGGCATTCTTCTTGGCCAGCTTGGACAACATGTCCAGAACCCGCTTGGTCATGGCCGTGCGGATACTCTCGACGGTGCTGTCGTTCTGCAGGATTTCCCGGGAGACGTTCAGGGACAGGTCGTTGGAATCAATCACACCCTTGGCGAAGCGCAGATACAGCGGCAGGAACTGCTCCGCGTCGTCCATGATAAACACGCGCTGAACGTAGAGTTTCAGGCCGCGCGGCGCTTCACGGTTGTACAGGTCAAACGGCGCCCGTTTCGGGATGTACAGGAGGCTCGTGTAGTCCAGCTTACCCTCGACCTTGTTGTGGGACCAGGTCAGCGGGTCCTCGAAATCGTGGGCAATGTGCTTGTAGAACTCCTTGTACTCCTCGTCCTTGATCTCGGTACGCGGCAGGGTCCAGAGCGCGGTGGCGTCGTTGACGGTCTCGTCCTCGCCTTTCTTGTCCTCTTCCTCGGATTCGGACTTCATCACCACCGGGAAGGAGATGTGATCGGAGTACTTTTTCACCAGACTGCGCAGGCGCCAGCCATCGGCGAATTCCGTGGCGTCGGATTTCAGATGCAGAACAATCTGGGTGCCTCGCTGCTCACGATTGGTCTGTTCGATGGTGAACTCGCCATCGCCGGCAGATTCCCAGTGCACACCCTCTTCTACGGGCGCGCCGGCACGGCGGGTGAACACCTCGACACGATCAGCGACGATGAACGCAGAGTAGAAACCAACACCGAACTGGCCAATCAGCTTGCTGTCCTTCTTCTCATCACCGGACAGTTGCTTCAGGAATTCGGCGGTGCCGGACTTGGCGATGGTCCCCAGATTGGAGATCACATCATCGCGGGTCATCCCGATGCCGTTATCGGTGAGGGTGACGGTGCCGGCGTCCTTGTCATAGTCCAGGCGGATTTGCAGCTCGGAATCGCCCTCATACAGCTTGTCGTCTTTCAACGCGGCAAACCGGAGCTTGTCCTCGGCGTCCGAGGCGTTGGAAATCAGCTCACGAAGGAAGATCTCTTTGTTCGAATACAGGGAGTGGATCATCAGGTTAAGCAGTTGCTTAACTTCGGTCTGAAAACCCAACGTCTCTTTTTTTGCTTCAACCGTCATGGCGTTCGTTTCTCCTGCCTTAGGTAACTCACAGTTCTGCGAAGCGGGTGCGGATGCGTGGCCGAAACCGTGCGGAGCCATGGATGGCGGAGCCGAGCGTACAGGGACGTATTCACAGCGTGTTTCGGCCACGTATCCGCACTCGCTTCATGCACGGATTTCGTCTGTGAGGAGAAAATGGGGACACCCCGGGGCATTTCAAGCCCCGGATAATAGAGGGAAGTCAGTCTTCGAGGAGGAAATGAGCCCGGGCGGTGGCGATGGGTTCGGACCGGGATTTCTGCCAGGCCGACACCATCACGTTGGCGACACGGTTGCCCTGCCGGGTCAGGCGGCACTCGGCGTAGGTTTCCCGGTTCAGGCCGGCGCGCAGGTAGTCCAGCGAGAAATCCACAATTCGGGGCATACGCAGCGAATCCTGGGTCATCATCAGGTAGATATTGGCGGACATTTCCATGAAGCCGCCGATCACGCCACCATGGATGGCAGGCAGGATCGGGTTCCCCAGGTTTGTCTCTTTGCGGGGCAGCCTGAAAATCAGGTCATCCCCGAAGCGGTCGCAGGTCAGGCCGATGAAACCGGCATAGGGAATGCTGGCAAGCAGTCGCGAAAAATCACCGGTTTCACGGGTGTAGCGAAGGATTTCCGGCTCGGTCATTCCTCACCTCCGGTGATCAGGTCACGAAACTGCTTGGGCGAAGCATCCTTGCCGATCCGCATGAACGTGGCCACGCAGTTGGCGATGGTCTCACCCCCTTCCTGATAGGCCTCGCATCTCGTAAAGATAATATTCCGGGTGATGCGATAGGTTTCAGCCCTGGCATAGACCGGCTGATGGGGATGGGCTGGCCGCATGTAGTCGACCCGCAGGTCCAGGGTCGGACACAGCTCGAAATCCTCCAGCGCGCACAGGATCACGCAGCCGGAGGTGGTATCCATCAGCGTCGTGATGGCTCCGCCATGGATGACACCGGTATCCGGATTGCCAATGATGCGATCGTCATAGGGAAGGCACAGGGTCAGTGTGCCCTCGTCCGCGTCGGTCACCGAGATCCCGAGTTCGCGGGCCTGGTTGAGCGTATTGATAAACCGGGTTACCCGGTTGATTCGCGTCTGATTATCCATTCACACAAAGCCTGTGAATCAGTTGGGTTTGGACGCCGGGTCCGCCTTGCCCGGCAGGGGCTCTTCGAACACCTTACCGGATCTGAGGGCGCCCAGGGCGTCGGAACAGAACTCCCGCCGATAAAGGACGATCACCACCACGGTGGACGCAACAATGAAGGCTATGGGGCTGAAGAACCACGCCACTACGGCGAGCGCATAATAGTAGGAACGCAGGCCGAGGTTGAAAGCGTCGCCCGCCAGGTTACAGATATTGCCTGCACTGCGAGCAAAGGCTTCACGGGCTGCCGGACTGATTTTGCTGTCATCCGCCAGTGGTGCGCTGCCGATCATCACGGATACGAAATTGTACATGCGCATCGACCAGGTGAACTTGAAGAAGGCGTAGACAAACACCACCAGCAGCGTGACCAGCCTCAGTTCCCAGATCTCCCGGCTGGGCGCCGTGCTGAACGGCAGCGTCGCAAACACCTCCATCGCCTGTGAGGTATACCCCAGCGCCGTAATGATGCCCGCAAGGATAAGCAGGCAGCTGGAGGCGAAAAACGCGCCATTGCGTTCCAGGTTGCCCACCACGGAGGCATCGGCGATCCGGTTGGTGCGCCTCAGCATCACCCGCATCCAGTCCTCACGGTACAGATCAAGGGTATTGGACAGGCAGGAACGGTCGGCCGCCCGGCGTCTGGAATACAGGGTGTACCCCATCCAGCAGGCAAAAAACCACAGCAGTGCGAGCAATTCCAGCAAGTTACCCATGAAAAGCCTGGTCAGGATTCGATAAGCGGCACGCTTCTGCCACTATAATACGTGATGAGCTGGTTGCCCTCCAGAAATCGGGCTTTTTCACCGGGTTCCGCCGTGCAATGATGCTTTGCGGACTTCCCGAATCATCAAGGACGTTTCCACAGGAGTTCAATGTGCGTCGCATTTCCATCAAACCTTTTGTCCTGCTGACACTGCTCGCACTCGGCCTGGCCGGCTGTACCGTCAATCCGGTGACCGGCGAGAAACAGCTTTCACTGATCCCGGAAAGCCAGGAACTGGCGATGGGCGCTGAACAGTACATTCCCACGCAACAGACCCAGGGCGGGCGATTCTATGTGGATCCGGAGCTGACCCTGTATGTCCGGGACGTGGGTGAAAAGCTGGCCCGGGTCAGTGACCGCCCCGACCTGCCCTATGATTTTGTCGTCCTGAATAACAGTGTACCCAATGCCTGGGCGCTTCCGGGCGGCAAGATTGCCGTGAACCGGGGCCTACTCACCGAACTGGACGACGAGGCCCAGCTCGCGGCAGTACTCGGCCATGAGATTGTCCATGCAGCCGCACGCCACAGCGTTCAACGGATGCAGCAGGCCCAGTTGATCAGCCTCGGCGTCGCCGGCCTTGGCATTGCACTGTCAGACAATGAATGGGCCGGACTGGTCATGGGCGGTGCCGCCCTCGGCGCCCAGCTCGCGCTGGCACAATACAGTCAGGGAGACGAGCTCGAATCCGATCACTATGGCATCACCTACATGAAGCGCGCCGGTTATGATCCGCAAGCCGCAGTGGAACTTCAGGAAACGTTCGTGAAGCTTAGCGAAGGCCGGGATTCCAACTTTATCCAGGGACTTTTCGCGACCCACCCTCCTTCCATCAAACGGGTCCACGAGAATCAGCAGATGGTTAACAAGCTCGGTGCCGGTGGATACCGTGGCGAGGATGTCTACCAGCGAAAAATCGCAAAACTGAAAGAGCTGCAGCCAGCCTATGATGCCCACGACAAGGCCCTGGAGCTTGCCAAGGACAAGCAATACGACAAGGCGTTGGCAAAGGTCAACGAAGCCATTCGAATATTGCCTCGGGAAGCCATGTTCTACTCGCTGCGTGGCAGGATTTACGAGGCAAAGGATCAGGTAAAGAAGGCCGAGGCAGACTTCGACAAGGCCGTGTCCCTGTACCCGGAGATGTTCGAATACCGGCTGCGTGACGGGCTCAACGCCCTGGACCTGAACAAGCTGGAAAAGGCCCGGAGCAATCTGCTCAAAGCCAACGACGTAGTCCCCACCTCCATCGCCTTCCTGCGACTGGGGGACATTGCCGCCCGCCAGTCCCGTCGTGACGATGCCGTAGCCTATTACAGCCAGGCAGCCAAAGCCGGCGGTCAGGTCGGTGAAGAGGCGCAGAAAAAGCTGGCGGCGATGACGCAATAAACGATACGACTCGCTGGAATCACGACAAGGCCGGGGCCCACGCAGGGTCCCGGCCTTTTTCGTTCAAAACGGGATTTGCCGCACTGACGCAACAAATCAGTCACTGGCTGCATTGACTTTTAGAGCAATAACTCTAAAAATCAGTATATCGACAACAAACAATGGACAACGGCCATGTTGCGCAAACGTATCCAGCCGATGGTTTTGCAGGCTCGCCGCCTGTATGTGGACATCATGTTCCAGGTCATGGGCCGAGCCCTTCAGGCGGTCAGTGAGGTGGACGAAACCGTTCAGAATGACGCCCGGGCCCTGCCGGAGGGATTGCTTTTCGAGATGATGGTGATGCCGGACGGGCCGCGATTGATCGTGGAGCATACCGGCAACGGACACTTCCACTATCACGGCGAGTCGGCGCCCCGCCCGATCGACCTGTCCATCCAGTTCAAGCACATCGCCCACGCCTTCCTGGTACTGTCGTTCCAGGAGAAAACCGCCGAGGCGTTTGCCCACGACCGCATGCTGGTGGACGGAGACCTCAGTTATGCGGTTCGCATGACCCGGGTACTGAACCGCCTGGAGGCCTTCATTCTGCCCAAGCTGATTGCGGAACGGGCCGTGAAAGAATATCCCGCCAGCCTGCATCTGCCTGAAAAGCTGGTCAGTGCGGCCCGCATCTACCTGAAAGTTGCCACCAACTTCGTCGAGACAGTGAGAGCATAAATGAGCCAGAAATATTACGAGTTCTTCTGCCCGGTCAAGGTCATTGCCGGCAAGGCGGCCCTGGAACACATCCCCTACGAGCTGACCGGACTTGCGGCCAAACGGCCCATGATCATTACCGATAAAGGCGTTCGCGCTGCTGGCCTTCTGGATCCGGTGATTGCAGCCTGCGAAGAGAGCGGACTGGACATTGTCAGCATCTACGACGACGTTCCGCCCGATTCGTCCACCTCTGTGGTTCGTGACATTGCCGGCATTTACCGCCAGGAAAAATGCGATGCGATCATCGCGGTCGGAGGCGGTTCTTCCATTGATACCGGCAAGGCGGTGAACATCCTGGTCTCGGAGGGTGGCGATGACATCGCAAAATACAGCGGTGCAGGCGTTCTCAAACACCCCCTGAAACCCTTCTTCGTGGTGCCGACGACAGCCGGTACCGGCTCGGAAGTGACCGCTGTTGCCGTGATCACGGATGAGAAAAAAGGCGTTAAGCTGGCGTTCACGTCATCCTTCCTGCTGCCCAATGCCGCGATCATCGACCCGCGTATGACGCTGACGCTTCCGCCCCACATCACGGCGGCGACGGCCATGGACGCCATGACCCACGCCACTGAAGCCTTCACCTGCATGGCTAAAAATCCGCTGAGTGATGCCTACGCCACGGCAGCGGTCAAGAAGGTCAGCCAGTCCCTGCTGAACGTCATGGATAATCCGAAAGATACCGATGGCCGCCTCGAACTGGCCCAGGCCTCGACCATGGCCGGCATTGCTTTCTCGAATTCCATGGTGGGACTGGTGCATTCCCTGGGACACGCCACAGGCGCCATCTGTCACCTGCCCCATGGACTGTGCATGAGCCTCTATCTGCCCTACGTCCTGGAGTTCAACCTCGAATCCATCCGGGAACCGCTGGGGGAACTCCTGCTCCACCTGGAAGGCCCGGAGGTCTACTCGGCGACTCCCGCGAGCCGGCGCGCCGAAGCCAGCATCTCCGCCATCCGAAAGCTCCGCGATCAACTGTACAAGCGCTGCCAGCTACCCCGCACCCTGAAAGAAACCGGAAAAGTACTGGAATCGCAGCTTGATCATATTGCCGAGCAGGCCCTCGACGACGGCTCCATCATGTTCAATCCCAAGGAAGTCACGCTGGAGGACGCCCGCGAAATACTCAGGCGAGCCTGGGCATGATCAGGAACGGGCCGAACGGCCCGTTTTTTGTACAAAACATTGACAGGAAATGATTGAAATCATCGGCACAGGCGGTAACAATTGGCAGGTTCTGGCAGGGAGGTAGCCGGGTACGCATAACAGCAGCCGCATCATCAGAGATTTTTCATGATTGACCACGCCAGCCTCCGCCTCCCTCTGTCATCGCTCATCCTGCTCATTGCCTTTTGCCTGTGCCCGGCTCTTGTTCTGGCAGAGACTGACGAGAGCAAGGTTGTCCGGTTCAATATCTCACCAAATGGCTATCCGCCGTATCTGATCGTTGACCAGGGTTCGCCCTCCGGGATCATGTGGGATGTCATGAAGGCCATCACGGATCGCCTCGGCTATACACTTCAGGCGAAGCGCATTCCCCGCAAACGCGTGGATCAGATGCTCCAGGATGGCTACATTGATGCCACTTCCCGTGCCCGGGAATGGACAGATCAGCCGGATCAGTTCCAGTTCACCAATCCGGTCGTCGCGATTGAGGAAGTCTTTTTTATTCCGAGGGAATCCAGCTTCAAGTTCACCAGAATCGAGGACCTGTATTCCGGTACCCTCGTGACCCACCTTGGTTACATCTATCCTTCCCTGGAGCCCCATTTCGAAGCAGGGCGAATAAAGCGCTTTGACGTGGCCAGTGACGGGCTTATGTTCACCTATGTCCTTCATGGCGAACGCTTCGATGCGGCAATCGCAGATCGACTGGTCGGCAAATGGATATTGCGGAATCGAGGGCTCAAAGACCGTTTTCGAATCTCGGACAAGGGTATCAGCCACTATGGTTACCGGATCATGCTGCGCAAGGACTGGGGCGAGTTTGCGCAGCAGTTTAACCGGGAGTTGACCCGCCTTCGGGAAACCGGCGAACTGGACAACATCCTTTCCCAATACCGTTGATCGCCTATTCCAGACGCCTCAGAAGCAACATGGGCGATACCGACAATACCGGTCCGAGTTGCCAACGCCCGAACAACGAGACGAGCAGTGCGCTGGCCAGAGGCACAGGAACAATCACAGACCAGTGCCAGCTGAAACTCCCCTCAAACATCCGGTACTGTAGGGCATAGACGGCCGCCTCCGCTGCCAGCACGCCCACGATCCCGGCAAACCCTCCGAGCACGCCGAATTCCAGCATGGTGCTTCGAACCAGCAAAGACTGGCGCCCGCCGAGGGTCCTCAGCAGGGCCCCTTCCCTTTGCCGGTCCCTCAGGGTCGCACTGACGACCGCGGCCATGACCACCAGGGCTGCCGCGAGAATCATCCCGAGAATGGTCTCGATGGCCAGCGTGACCTGCCGGATAATGTCCTGTATTCGGGCAATGATGTGATCGATCTCCAGCACCGAGATGGTCGGGAATTGCCGCGTGAAGGTATTCAGTTCGGTCTTCTGGTCCGGCGGCAGATAGAAACTGGTAATCCAGGTTGCGGGCAGCCCCTCCAGGCCGCCGCCCGGCGGAAACGCCATGTAGAAATTCGGTTTCATACTGTCCCATTGGACGGTCCGGAAACTGGTCACCGGTTCGGTAACGGTCTCGGATCCCACCGTGAAGGTCAGACGATCACCAAGCTTGAGGCCCAGGCGATCGGCCAGCCTGGCTTCCACCGACACTCCGGATACGGTATCGGGGGCAAACCACTGGCCTTTCACGATCTTGTTGTCGTCGGGCAACGTTGCCATCCAGGTGAGGTTCAGCTCCCGGTTCAGCGCGCCGATGTTCCGATCGCTGCCGACCGCTTCTTTCACAGGAACGCCATTGAGTTCAGTCAGGCGCCCCCGGACCATCGGATAAAGGTTTTCAAGAGGATGCCCACGTTCGCGCCAGAAATCGGCAACGTCGTTCTTCGCGTCCGGAGCGATGTTGATCAGGAAATGGTTGGGCGCCTTCTCCGGCAACTGGGCCTGCCAGTCGTCCAGGAGTGACGTCCGGACCAGCAGCAATGTCGTCGCGAGCATGATGGTCATACCGAAAACGGCCATCTGGGACAGACTTGCCCCCCGGTGACGATACAGTCCGACAAGCGCCAGTCGCCAGGCATTGCCGCCGCCGCGAATCCGACGCAGGCCCGCAATCAGGGCCCCGCCAACCAGTCCCAGCGCGAGCAACAGCAACACCAGACCACCAAGTAGCGCAACGACCAGATCCAGTTCCCTCGCATAGAGCCAGACGAGGCCGAAGATCGCCGCGACTGCAATCAAGCCATCCCGCCAGAGCTCTCGGCGCTCGCCGGTCGGTTGGCTTCGCAACACCCGCATGGCGGGCACATCCCGAAGCCGACGGATCGGCGGATAGGCAAAGGCAAACAGGGAAACAACCGCTGTTGCCAGCGCAGGAAACACTGCGTTCGGGTCGAAATACAGCTCGACGGGCCGATCCAGCAGGTTACCCAGCATGCCGGCCAGAACCCAGAACAGCGGCAAGGCAATCGCCAGGCCGCCGATAATTCCCACAATCCCCCAGATGGCCAGGCGTCTCAGGTAAAGACGGGCAATGCCGGGGCCGCTCAGGCCGAGGGTTTTCAGCAGAGCCACCGTGTCCCTCTGGGACATGGCGTATTGCCGGCTCGCCACCGCCACCGCAACGGCAGCCAGCAACACCGCGAGACTGCCACCCAGCAACAGGAAGCGCTCCGCCCTCTGCAGCGATCGTGACAGTGTTTCTCCATCCCGAACGCTGCGCCATTCGTGACTGGGTTCAAGCCGGGGCTTCAGCCATGCGCCGAACGACTCCAGTGCGTCCGTATCGCCGGCAAACAGATAGACATACTCGACACGGCTGCCGGTCTGGATAACACCGGTGGCGGCCACATCATCCTTGTGCATCATCACCCGGGGAGCCAGGGCGGACATACTGAAACCACCGTCCGGCTCCCGAACCAGCAGGGCCGATACCGTCAGTTTTTCGTTGCCCACTTCCAGCGTGTCGCCCGGGGTCAGGCCAAGCAGCCTGAGAAGTCGGGGGTTGATCCAGACTTCTCCCGGCGGTGGACCGGACCGGACGGTCTCACGCGGCCCGGCCTCCCGGGTCTGGATCTCCAGATCACCGCGGAGCGGGTATTCGTCACTGACCGCCTTGACCGATACCAGCTGGAACTGATCGCCACCGAACACCATGGTGGAGAACTCCACCATCTGTCCCGTCCGCAATCCCCGGCTGTGAGCTTCCTCCAGCCAGCTGTCCGGAATGGGACGGCCGTTCTCGACGTCCAGTTGCCGGTCAGCTGCGAGGAAAGTGCTGGCCGAGCTGACCAGTGTTCTCTGAAGCTGGCTGGCAAACAACGCAATCGTGGCCACCGTTGCGACAGCGATCATCAGCGCTGCCAGCACCACCCGAACGTCCCGCTCGCGCCAGTCCCGACGGACCGAGTGAAGCTTCTGTGATGCAGCCATCAGGACACACTCTCTTCCGCGGTCGGTTCCGACAACTGACCCGCTTCGATGTGCAGCTGCCGGGCGCATCGGGCCGCAAGATGCTCGTCGTGAGTTACCATCACCAGCGTAGTGCCCTGCTCCCGATTGAGCGCCATCAACAGATCCGACACGGCCTGACCGGTGCGGTTATCCAGGTTTCCCGTGGGTTCGTCGGCAAAAAGCACTGCGGGCTCGCAGGCAAAGGCCCTCGCAATGGCAACACGCTGCTGTTCGCCCCCGGAAAGCTGACGGGGTGTGTGGTTCAGACGCTCGCCCAGTCCGACCCGCTCCAACAACTCTCGGGCGCGTTTGTCGGGATTATCCATGCCCGCCAGCTCAAGCGGTAACATGACGTTCTCCAGCGCGGACAAGGCCGGCAGGAGCTGGAATGACTGGAAAACAAATCCAACCCGACTGGCCCTGAGTTCGGCCCGTTTGTCCTCGCTGAGCTGGCTGATCATCGCACCATCCAGCTCCACGGTGCCCTCACTGGGGGTATCCAGCCCTGCCAACAGACCGAGCAACGTGGTCTTGCCCGATCCGGACCGGCCAACGATGGCCACGGATTCGCCACGATTGATTTCCAGGTTGACCCCCTGCAAGATCGTCAGCGTATCGGTTTCAAGGGGGACCCGATGGCTCAGGCCTGCCACTCTCAGCATGGGAGTACAATGGTCGGCATTCGGATTGGTCATCTGGTTCACGGGCCCTCCCGGGGTTCCTTGTTTATCCATTCAGGACAGGTCACTGAATTGTTTATGCATACGCTATCCAACTACGCCAGATCAATCCTGTTGCTGCTTTTCACAACGCTCGCCCTGCCGGCCTCCGCAACGGCCAATACGATCCTGATCATGGGCGACAGCATCAGCGCAGGTTACGGCGTATCCACCGAAACAGCCTGGGTGCAGCTGCTGCGAAAAAGACTGGACGATACCGGCCTGAATCAGTGGTCGGTCGTCAATGCCAGCATCAGCGGGGAAACGACCGACGGAGGCGCCCGCCGCCTGCCGGATCTTATCAGCAAGCATCATCCGGATATCGTGGTCATTGAGCTCGGAGGAAACGATGGCCTGAGGGGTTTCCCTCCGGATGTGATCAAGTCCAACCTCACTGCCATGATCAGGGACTCACAGGACGCCGGCGCCCGGGTACTGCTGGTGGGGATGCAGATCCCGCCGAACTACGGCCCCCGGTACACCCGGATGTTCGCCGACCTGTTTCCGACTCTCTCCGACAGTTACAACACCGCACTGGTTCCCTTCTTCATGGACGGAATCTACGATCAGGAGGGAATGATGCAACAGGACGGTATCCACCCATCGGACGACGCCCAGCCCAAACTGCTGGATAACGTCTGGCCGGCACTCAAACCAATGCTGGAGACGGAAAACACCACGTCAGTCGGTTCATGATATGGCACTGAGGAACCCGAGTGCGCGCCTTTCAGACCAGTAAAAGCCATCTCTGGCGTGCTCGACAAATCCGACGTGCCCACCCCATTTCGGGGCCTCCAGACGAACATGGGCACCCAGGATTCTTTTCGACTCCGGATAACAGGCGCTGGACAGGAATGGATCGTCCGCGGCATTGACCATCAACGCCGGCACCCGGATGTCTTTCAGTCTCGGCAGCGCAGAACACTGGGCCCAATAATCCGTCGCATCACGGAATCCATGCAGCGGCGCCGTGTATCGGTCATCAAACTCCCGGAAGGTTCGGATCGATTCAAACCCGGACACATCGATCCTGTCCGGGAAGCGTCGGGACTTCTCCTGCATTTTTTCGTGCAGGTCTTTGAGGAACCGCTGCATGTAGATGCGACGACTGGGCAGCGCAAGCATCTCTGCACTGCCCGCCAGATCACAGGGAACCGAATAGGTCACGGCGCCGCGAATCCGACTGTCCACATGCTCACCCTGCTGACCCAGATAAAGCAGAGTGAGGTTTCCGCCCATGCTGAAACCGGACATAAAAAGCGACTGGTAATCACCGCCGAGGGCATGACGAACCACATGGGCCAGATCTTCCGTGGCGCCGCTGTGATAGAACCTCGGCTTGAGGTTCATGGTGCCGCCGCAGGAACGATAGTTCCACGCCAGGACGTCCCACCCTTCCGCCAGAAGGGCTCGGGCCAGCCCCAGCACGTACGGGCGACGGCTGTGGCCTTCCAGTCCGTGGGAAATAACGGCCAGCCGGTCACTGCCCTGACGATACCAGTCAAGATGCAGCTCGTCTTCATCCGGAGTCGGCAGTATTTCTTCTTCCGGCGCACGCATGGCAACGGAACGGAACAGGGACGGCCAGACCGACTGGACGTGACCGTTGCGCAGCCAGACCGGTGGCCGGTATTGCAGGTGTCTGCTTTCGTACAATGTTTAACCTTTCAATTCAGGGGGTTGACGACACAAATCAAAGCGCTTAATATGCGCGCCACTTTACTGATGTTCCCCGATAGCTCAGTTGGTAGAGCAACGGACTGTTAATCCGTTTGTCGCTGGTTCGAGCCCAGCTCGGGGAGCCACTTATTCCGAAAGGCCGCTGATTGTTGATCAGCGGCCTTTTTTGTTGCGCCTCAGAAAATCGTTTTCCGCTGCATGAATTCCGACAACACCCGAAACAGAGTATAGCCGTCCTCCGCACCGACGAGCTCACGGATGGAATGCATACCAAACTGCGGCACCCCGATATCCAGGGTGGTCACACCCAGATTTCCCGCCGTCAGGGGGCCAATCGTGCTACCACAGGCCATATCGCTGCGCACCACGAAGGTCTGGTGAGGCAGGCCCAGTTCATCGCTGATGTGCCGATACAGGGCAGCCGAACGGCTGTTGGTCGCATAGCGTTGATTGTGGTTGACCTTGATAACCGGGCCCTGGTTCAGAACCGGACCATGATTTTCATCATGCCGGTCACTGTAATTCGGATGAACACCATGGGCATTGTCCGCAGAAATCATCATTGAATGGGCAATGGCCCGGGCCTTGCCCGCGCCACACCAACGGTCGAGCACCGCTGTCAGGAACGGTCCCTGTGCCCCTTCCGCAGACATGCTACCGACTTCTTCGTGGTCGTTGCATACCAGCAAGGCTGCTTCGTCTCCAGACGTGTGCAGCAGCGACTGAAGGCCGATGTAGCAACTGAGCAGATTGTCCATTCGTGCCGATGCCAGAAACTCCTCCCTGAGACCGACAAAGGCGGCTTTCTGGGCATCGTAGAAACTCAGCTCGTAGCCCAGAATCTTTCTCGCTTTCAGCCCCGTTTCCGCCGCAACCTGCTGGCCCAACAGATCGTCAAACCGCGTTGTATCCGCCTCGGGCACCTGCATGAGCACCGGAGGCAGATCGGTCTGCGCATTGACAGAGCGATTGCTGTTGGCCTCCCGGTCCAGATGAATGGCAAGGCTCGGGATGAAGGCTACCGGCTTCTGGAAGTCGACCAGCGTATCCCGGACCTCTCCGGCCTCATCCAGCAGGGTAACGCGACCCGCCAGGGAAAGATCACGATCAAACCAGGGATTGAGCAACACACCGCCGTACACTTCGACACCCAGCTGGAAGTATCCTTTGCGTCGAAGTTCCGGATTGGGCTTTACTTTCAGGCAGGGGCTGTCCGTATGCGCTCCGACCATCCGGATGCCATTCAGGGAAACGTCCCCGATGCCGGTACGGAAGGCGACAATGGAGGAGCCGTTGCGAATGACGTAGTAACCTTTGTTGCGCGCCAGTGACCAGTCATCCCGCTCGTCCAGCTGTTCGAATCCGGCCGCATCCAGACGACGTTTCATCGTTGACACGGCGTGCCACGGAGTCGGCGACTGATTCAGAAACTCCATCAAATCTTTGTTGAATTCAGCGTGTTCCATGATGTCCCTGATTGATTGATAATGGCGCGCACAGTATGGCATGAAGCGATAATGGCTCCTACAGGCCATAGTGACATTCCCTATACTCACCTCTCAGCTCAAGCGGAGTGCGACCTTGGCTTTACCCCGATTCCTCGACATCGAATACTGTCAGACCGACGACGCGCTGTTCCCCGTTGCCATGGCCTGGTCCCTGGAAGACGGCCGGATGAAGACCGTGGTGATTGCACCGGAGGATGCCTGGTTACCGGACGATGGCGATCTCGGCGACGTTGACCTCAGGTACCTGGAGGAACAGGGGGTACCCGTGATTGAGCTTGCCCGGGAACTCCACCAGGATTTGCCCGACCAGACCGTGTACGTGGATGGACTGGATCCGGATGAGGTGCTGGTTGACCTGATCTTCGGTGCCATTCAACAGGACCCTCCCTTTGAAATTGCGCCGATCAGCGAACTGATCACCGGGATCGACCAGGAAGCGCTGGAAGATAGACGTCACCAGTTGATGATCGAGGAAGGCCTGGAACCGCAACTGCCGGAAAACGGCGTCTATGCCCTGCTCCTGCTGGCGAAAGAAGAAGGTCTTCTCGATCACTGACACCCTGCCCCCTGCGAAAGGCGGGGAAGTGTGACGCGGGTCGACGTAACAATACGTTACAGAAGGCAGAATCGGCCCAAACGCTCAGCTTTCAGGAAACCGGAAATCCATGAAACAGGTTGTGAACACCGCCCTCGGCGCCGTCCTGGTGCCAGCCTGCCTGACGGCGCTGTTGGCGAGCTCGGTCGCCCACGCGCAGGAAAAGGAGGTCACCGAAAAACCCAGGGCCGACAAGCACTACATCGGCCTGCTGGCGACCACCATGCAGCACCGTTCCATTGGTCCGGCAACGGAAAGGGCCTGGGGACAGGCTGGCACCCTGGTGGTGGGTGGTCATATTTCCGACCTTTTCCACGCCGAGTTACGGGCCGGAGCCGGTTACCAGGATGCAGAGGTCCCCGGCAGTGACCTCACCCTGGCGGTCGATTATTACGCCAGCTGGTATCTTGGCATGCACTATCCGATCACCGACTATGCCAATCTCTACGGCCAGTTTGGCTTCTCCTACATCCAGGGCAAGGCGGAGCTGAAGAATCCGGACGCGGACCGTAACGCCCTGTACCGGAATTTTGGCGAGGAGTTTCCGGCAAGCAGCTTCGCAGTCAGCTGGATTGCGGGCATGGACTTTGAAGTGATGGACGATACCTATCTGGTTTTCGAGGGCGGCAAACTCTTTGAAGACACGGATACCAAGGTAAACAGCTTCCAGTTCTCGGGCGGTCTCCGTTACGAGTTTTGAGCCGCCCGACGAAACCGGTGGTCAGGACAGATGCCGAATGTGCCAGCAGCGGTGGATTTTCGGGTTGCGCTGAAAATCCCGGTCAATGGTGCTTCTGGAAACTTCCTCCACCATAAACTCCGACGCCAGTGATTCGTCCAGCCTGAACCGACGGAAATTGTTCGAAAAGATCAGCAGGCCGTCCGATGTCAGTCGGCTCATTGCTTGCCGGATCAGCATGGCATGATCCTTCTGAATATCGAGAACACCCTGCATCCGTGCAGAATTCGAGAAGGTGGGAGGATCCATAAAAATCAGATCAAACCGCTGATCCGGCGAAGGCTTCTCCGCCAGCCAGGCGAGACAGTCTGCCTGCTCGACCCGATGTTTTCTCGAATCCGCCCCATTGAGCGCCAGATTCTCGCGCGCCCAGTTCACATAAGTCTTTGACATATCGAGGCCCAGGGAACGGCTGGCGCCACCTGCCGCAGCATGAACCGAAGCAGCACCCGTGTAGCAGAACAGGTTCAGGAATCGCTGCCCCTTTGCATGGGTCTGGATCCAGTATCGGACCGGTCGGTGATCCAGAAACAGCCCGGTATCCAGGTAATCTTTCAGATTGACCCGGAGCGCGCAGCCATACTCGTGTACGGTCATGAATTCGCCGGTTGCGGACTGCTTTTCGTATTGCTGGGTTCCCGCCTGACGCTGACGTTGCTTGCAGATGAGATCCGCAGGATCAACGCCCAGGACCTCCGGAATTACCGCCAGCGCTTCCGCAAGGCGTTCCCGGGCCGCCCTCTCGTCCACCGTTTTGGGCGCGGCGTATTCCTGAACATGAACGCGCCCCTCATAGAGATCGATTGCCAGGGCGTATTCAGGCATGTCCGCATCGTAAACCCGATAACAACCAATCCCCTGTTTCCTTGCCCACTGTCCGATCGTTTTCAGATTCTTCTTCAGGCGATTACGAAGCATCGACGCCCGCTCCTCATTTGCGATTCGCGGACGGATCTCTCCCGATCTGTCCGGATCCCGGGGCGTCATGGCGTTGGCCTCGTCTACCTCGAAGAGCAGCAATTGCGCAGGCAACTTTCCGTTGAAAAGCTTGTACTGCTTGAAGCTCCGCAGCCCGATCGATTTGCCAAACTCCGGGGCGCCGGTGAATACCGCCATCCGCCAGCCCGGCACGGCATTTTTCACCGCTTTCCCCAGCGCTTCGTACAATGAGGATAGCTCCCTCCGCTCACTGAGGCGCTCACCATACGGGGGATTGGTCAGAACCAACCCGCGCTGTGACCATTTTTCCTCACGAGTAAACGATTCGACCGGACGGGCTTCAACATGGACGATGCCCTCCAGCCCGGCACGCGCTATGTTCTTCCAGGCCGTCGCAATAACCCGGGAATCCTGATCAAATCCGGCAAATGTCGGAACACGGGCCTGCTTACCCTCGTGGGCCCGGCGCTCTGCCTCCTGCTTCAGCTCCAACCAGATCTCCGGTTGGTGACCCGGCCATTTCTCGAAACCGAATCCCTCCTGTCGGCGACCCGGCGCAATATCCAGAGCCATCATGGCCGCTTCGATCAACAGCGTTCCCGAACCACACATCGGGTCAACAAAATCACCACCGGCCGCTGCGATTTCGGGCCAGCCCGCCCGATACAACAGGGCCGCAGCCAGGTTTTCCTTCAACGGCGCAATGCCCTTTTCCGTGCGATACCCCCGCATGTGCAGACTGTGACCACTCAGGTCGATACCCAGCGACAGCCGGTTCCGATGGAGACGGGCCGACACGGCCACATCCGGGCTTTTAGGGGCAACCGACGGGCGCTGGGCGCCGGCCGCCCGGAAACTGTCGACGATGCCGTCTTTTACCCGTTGGGCGCCAAACTGCGTGTTGCGGATCGCCTGGTTCTGCCCCAGGAAGGTCACCCGGAAACTGCCCCGCTCAGGAATATGCGATGACCAGTCGACCCCGAGCACGCCCTCGTACAGGGCGTTCTCGTTGGCCGCGTCCACTTCCGCGACATGAAGGATGACCCGGTTGGCCAGCCTCGACCACAAACAGGTGCGATAGCCCGCTGCAAGGTCACCCTCCGCCCAGACGCCGGCGGGCGAGTGTCGAACCAGCTCCAGGCCGAACGCCTGGATTTCATCCGCCAAAAGGTATTCGACACCCTTGGGGCAGGTTACAAAAAAGACACGTCTGGACAATGGGAACTCCTGATTGAAAAAGCCGATTGGGTAAGTTTCCGTTTTCGCGGTACTTATCCAGAGACCGCGTCGTTTTTATTTCATCAAAATATAAGAATCGCGTCATATAGATGAAATAATTAGTGTACACGCGCCGAACGTTCGTTCTACCTTGTAACTGACGCGTCGTTCCGGAGGTCGAAAAAGCCTCCGTTAACAGGATCCTGACTGCTCTGGCCTGAGCTGGCAATAGTGGGTTATCCCGGAGGGAAATCCAATTGCCACGGTCACTGCAGAAGTGTACACGCTTGTTCTGTTAATCCATCAGTGAGGAACGGCATGAAAAGACAGAAAAGAGACATGCACGCTCGTGCATACAAGCGGGGTTATCTCGCTGGCGTGTCCGGTAAATCCAAAGACACCTGCCCGATTGAACAACCCGAGGTCCGCCAGGAATGGTTAAACGGGTGGCGTGAAGGCCGACAAGATAACTGGGAGGGCATGACCGGCGTATCCGGTATCCACAGGCTGGCCGACGTAACGTCTGCCTAGACAAACCCCGAAACCTGATCTGATCTTTTTACACAATTTGATGCAGTAGCAAGAGCAACCCAAACGGGGCCTCCCGCCCCGTACCATGCGAAGAAGCGCAACGGGGTTCATTCCCCGCAAGGGCCCGCTTGGCGGGCCCATCTTTTTTTCAGCTCCCGGAAATCTCCTGCCGGATGGCTTCCACCGCTTCTCCGATCAGTGCCGGACCCCGGTAAATGAAACCGGTGTAGATCTGTACCAGTTTCGCCCCGGCGCGCACCTTCTCCGCCGCACTCTCGCCGTCGTTAATACCGCCAACGCCGATAATTGGCAGGCGCTCTCCGAGCTCGGCATACAGCCCTTGTATCACCCTCAGCGACGCCTCGCGAACCGGAGCACCACTCAAGCCTCCGGCTTCCTCTGCATGCCTGTGGCCGGCGACCGCATCTCGACTGATGGTGGTGTTGGTTGCGATAACGCCATCCAGTCCGGTCTCGATCAAAGCATTTGCAACGAAGCGGATACCCGTGTCGTCCATATCCGGAGCGATTTTCACAGCAATCGGTACATAACGACCAAACTGTTGCTCACACCGCAGCTGCTCCTGCTTGATAGCGCTCAACAGCGTCTTGAGAGCATCGCCGAACTGAAGATCCCGCAGGCCCGGCGTATTCGGCGAAGAAACATTGACGGTGATGTAGTCTGCATGGGCATAGACCGCAGCAATCCCACGACGGTAGTCCGAATCGGATTCGTCGGCGGGAGTGTCCTTGTTCTTACCCACGTTTATGCCGAGGATACCCTTATATTTCCGCCGCTGGACCCGATCAATCAGGTGATCGAGACCTTCGTTATTGAACCCCATCCGGTTAATGATCGCCTGGTGCTCCGGCAGCCGAAACATCCGCGGCTGAGGATTACCCGGCTGAGGACGGGGCGTGACCGTGCCCACTTCAATAAAACCGAATCCCAGCGTACCGAGTGCATCGAGGTGATCCGCATTCTTGTCGAGCCCGGCCGCCAGACCAACCGGGTTGGGAAAATCCAGCCCCATAACATTGACAGGCAATGCATCTATCTTCGGGGCAAAAAGGCTGAGCATGCCCAGCTTCTGCGCAAGATCGAGGCTGCTCAACGCCAGGTTATGAGCCTGTTCGGGAGGCAGGCGAAACAGAAGGTTTCGAATAGCACCGTACATCTTGAAACTCCAGCAAAATCTGCTGCGGGAGTATACCGGAAGTTTTCCACAGCATCCCGTGTTTACCTTCCATGACACGTAAATGGTTGAAGAACGAACCTCCCACACGCTTTTCCACGAAATCTGTGGATAACCCTGTTGAAAATCGAGGGGCAAGCGTTGCCAGCCCTTGATAACTGCGCCAGTCTACAGATTGATCATTTTTTAACCAGTTATTTTATCCTTATTTTTCAGTGTCTTATAGAGGTCTTTCGGGTTTTTCCCAGTGATGCGCCAATTTGAGAACTCTGTCATCAATTCGCAACCATGTGCATAAATCGCACAATTAGCCAAGCCGGTAATGCAGACGCGCCCCCCTCACAAGCCTCCCTGTTTAGGGGTATACTCGCCCCCTCAGATTCCACCGGAGTGTCATGAATGGAACAACCCGCCTCGCCCGCTCGACAAAGTCAGGAGGCTTTGAACGGCGAAATGAAAGCTGCTGCCCGGGTCACCATTATAGGAATGATCCTCGATGCAGTACTGGGTGTGATAAAAGTCATCGGAGGTGTACTTTTTCATTCCCAGGCATTGGTAGTCGATGGCGTTCATTCGTTCACCGACGTTGCGTCCGATCTTCTGGTTCTGGGAGTCATGCGGGTTTCCCGTCAGGAACCGGATGAAGATCACCCCTATGGACACCAGCGAATCGAAACGTTCGGCACATTGCTGCTGGGCAGTATTCTGATTGCTGTCGGCGCGGCCCTGGGCTGGGAATACCTGATACGTCTTTTTGAGGGTGGTGCTGATCAGGTCCCGGAATGGCCGGTTCTTGTTGCCGCGGGGCTGTCCGTTGCCGGCAAGGAGTGGATCTACCACTACACCCGTCGGGTTGGCCAGGCCATCCGCTCCGATCTGATCATTGCCAATGCATGGCACAGCCGTACCGATGCCTTCTCATCAGTGGTGGTACTGGCCTCCACGGCAGGCGCGATGCTGGGCTGGGTCTGGCTTGATCTGCTGGCGGCGGTCGTGATTGCGCTCATCATCATTCACATCGGCTGGAAATTCACCTGGGACAGCGTAAAGGAACTGGTCGATACCGGACTCTCGGTAGAGGATACCGAGATGCTCAAGTCCATTGCCCGTGAGACCGACGGCGTACGTCACGTTCACGAACTGCGCAGCCGCCGGATGGGGCACGACATTCTTCTGGACGTGCACCTCGTGGTTCGGCCGGAGATCAGTGTGTCCGAGGGGCACCAGATCGGCATGCGGGTCGTATCTGGAATGCGCGATACCCTGGACAACATCCGCGACATCAACTTTCATATCGATGCCGAGAATGACGAGGACGAAATGCCGACCTCGGAAGCACTACCCTCGCGGCAGGATGTTCTCCAGACCCTCACACGGCATTTCGGGGAGTTGCCTGTCGACAGTCGCATCCGCCTGCACTACCTGAGAAATCAGGTGCACCTGGAGTTGTTCTTCGACTCACCTGATAAGACAGGTGGTATAACATCCGAGCAGGTCCGCGAAACACTCTCCGGCTACCCCTGGTTCGGCAGTGTCCGCGTCTGGATCGGCGAAGACTGAAACAACCGGGCCTCATCAGGCCCGGCGCTTTGCTTCCATCCTTGAGAGAAATTCCTGCATCACAAGGGTATATAACTCGCCGCCAAGGAACTTGTCCTCAACGCCGGAATCGATGCTCGGATTGTCGTTGACTTCAATAACGGCCACCCGGTTGCCGGACTGTTTGAGGTCCACACCGTAAAGACCGTTGCCAATCAAACGGGTCGCGTTCAGCGAAGCCTGAATCACGTTGCGAGGCACCTCAAAAGTGGGAAGGGTCTCGAATCCGCCACTTTCCACCCGGGACTCACCGTGCTGGTATATCTGCCAGTGCCCCTTCACCATCATATACTTACAGGCGTATATCGCACGTCCGCCAAGTACCCCGATCCGCCAGTCATAGTCGGTGTACAGATACTCCTGGGCCAGCACCAGGGCGGACTGCCGAAACAGGTCGCGCAGCCCGGCCTTGAGTTCTTTTTCGTCTTTCGCCTTGGTGACTCCCCGGGAAAAGGCGCCATCGGGGATCTTGATCACCACGGGGAAGCCCAACTCGCTGACGATACGATCCACCGCGTCTTTCTGATCCTTCGAGATAATCAGGGTTCGCGGGGTCGGCACCTTGTTGTTTTTCAGCAGATCGGCCAGGAACACCTTATTGGTGCAGCGCAGAATGGAGACCGGATCGTCGATGACTACCAGGCCTTCCGCCTCCGCCTTGCGTGCAAATCGGTAGGTGTGGTGATCAATGGCGGTGGTCTCACGAATGAAAAGACCGTCGTATTCCGGCAGGCGCATGTAATCCCGGCGGGTAATCCGTTCCACATTGATTCCCAGTTTCCGCCCCGCTTTCTCGAAGCGTTTCAGAGCTGCCTCATCACTCGGCGGCATGGCTTCATCAGGGTTGACCAGCATAGCCAGATCGAATCGATACCGGCGTCGGGTTCTGGGCTTCCGCCAGACGATAGTACTGAATCGATCCAGGGCAGCAGCAAATACGTCCTGCTCGCTCTCTGAAAGATCCGCAGGAGACGCCGGGCGCATGGACTCAATCTGCCAGGCCTTCCGGCGCTTGAATACAACCTCAAGAACGGGACAGGGAAAATGTTCGAACAACGCCCTGGCGACCGGCTTGAGCTCAGGATGCTGAACCTGGCCAAAGTAGGTCCGCACCCGGACTTCGTGGGTGGCACCACTGTCATCATGACCCGGGCGAACTCTGGCCCCGGATTCCTCAAGCCATTGAATCACGCTGGGATCCAGCTCGGTCAGCTCCAGTGAAAACAGCCCTTTCCGGCTAAGATCATTCAGCGTCATCACCGAAGGCACAACGTTGTGCCCGCGGGCTTCCGCCAGCAGGGAGCAATAGTATCCCTGACTCAGGTAACGGGCACTCTGACACAGGTTGATGACACGGACCCGAGCCGTTCCGGAGGAGGTAAAATGGAGGTACTGTTCGAACGTGAGCACGTCCTCGCTGGGATAATAAGGCGCCCAGTCCGTGGCGCGGTCGACAACAATAAGCAAACGGGACATGAAATGGCATTCCTCCCTGAAGGTCGTGCCGATATTTTGCGCAACAATACGCTCGAGCCCACATCCACACAACCAGGCGGGAATGCGTGCTTTTACGCATGAGTACGCCCCTTGTGTCGACGCATTTCTCTACCATAATAGCGCCAAGAGGGAAGCCCGCCAGCATGCCCACACGAACCCATAGCAAGGCACCGACCAACATGGCTGAGGTTGTACTTCGACAGGCAGAGAGCGACGACCTGGACGCTCTGTTGGCACTGGAAAACCGGAGCTTCCATGAAGACCGGATTTCCCGCAGGAGCTTCCGCCGCTTTCTGGAAATGCCAAGGGACCGGCTGATTGTCGCGGAGCTGGACGACCAACTGGTGGGTTATTGCCTGGTCCTGATGAATGCGGCCACGCGCCTGGCACGGATCTACTCCATTGCCGTTTCCCCGGACGCGCGTGGCCGGGGTATCGGGGAAAAGCTAGTTCAGGAAGCGGAACAGGAAGCGGTGGACGCAGACCGGATCGTCATGCGACTCGAAGTCCGCGAAGACAACGGAAGCGCGATCAACCTCTACAAGCGCCTCGGCTACCGGCAATTCGGGACCTACCGCGACTACTACGAGGACCACGGTAACGCACTGCGGTTCGAACGCCGGATCCTTTACTACGAACCATCCCGGGAATTCCCGCCGGTGCCCTACTATCCCCAGACCACCGAGTTCACCTGTGGTCCTTCCGCCCTGCTTATGGCCATGGCCGCGGTGGATGAGCACCAACCACTAAACACCGGCGAGGAGCTGAAGATATGGCGCGAAGCAACCACCATTTTCATGCTTTCAGGCCACGGGGGCTGTGGCCCCCATGGGCTTGCGCTGGCCGCATGGCACCGGGGCTTCTACGCCAGCGCCTGGATCAGCCAGGAGGGGGCCCTGTTCAAGGACACCGTCAGGAATGAAGACAAGAAACGCGTGCTGGAGCTGGTGCATGAGGGGTTCGTGCAGGATATCGGGCAGACCGGTATCGAACTTCATCACGACCCCCTGACGCTCGAGGGCATGGAAACCGCGCTCCACGAGGGACGCATTCCCGTGATACTGATCAGCACCTGGCAGCTCAACCGAAGCCGGATCCCTCACTGGGTGACCGTCTGTGCGATGGACGACCAGTTCGTCTATCTGCACGATCCGGAGATCGATGTGGAGGCGGGCGAGACCGTGGCGGACAAACAGTACCTGCCGGTGGACCGGAGGATCTTTACCCGGATGTCCCGGTACGGTCGAAACCAGCCCCTGCAGGCAGCGGTTATTGTAGGCCCCCGAAGGACCGGCTGATCAGCCGGTCCGGAGTGCCGCTTCCTTCAGCTCGGAAATCTCGTCCCGCAGACGTGCGGCAGTCTCGAAATCCAGATCGGAAGCCGCCTTGTACATCTCGTCCTCAAGACGGGCCACTTCCTTGAGCACTTCCTCGGGCGATCGATTTCCGGCTTTTGCCCGATACTGTTCAGCTTCCTCAGCCGCCTTCTGGCCCGGCCGCTCGGCACGACGACGCCCACGGCCGCCGCCACCTGCGGCGCCTTCCATGATGTCGGCAATCTTCTTGTTCAGTCCCTGAGGGGTAATGCCCTGCTCTTCGTTATGCGCTTCCTGCTTGGCACGGCGACGCTCGGTTTCGTCAATGGCTCGCTGCATGGAGCCGGTGATCCGGTCGCCATACAGAATGGCCTTGCCATGCACGTTCCGGGCGGCACGGCCAATCGTCTGGATCAGGGATCGTTCGCTGCGCAGGAATCCTTCCTTGTCGGCATCGAGAATGGCCACAAGGGAGACCTCCGGCATGTCCAGGCCCTCCCGGAGCAGGTTAATGCCGACCAGCACGTCGAACTCACCGCGTCGCAGATCCCGGATGATTTCCACACGCTCCACCGTATCGATGTCCGAGTGCAGGTACCGTACCCGGACATCGTGCTCCATCAGAAAGTCGGTCAGATCTTCCGCCATCCGTTTGGTAAGCGTGGTCACCAGCACCCGCTCCTCCACAGATACGCGGGCCCGGATTTCCGACAGCAGATCATCCACTTGCGTGGAGGCCGGCCGCACCTCAATCTCCGGATCTAGAAGCCCCGTCGGACGGACCACCTGCTCTACGACCTGTCCGGCATGCTCCGCCTCATAGGGCCCCGGCGTCGCCGACACAAAGATCATCTGGGGCGCAATGCGCTCCCACTCCTCAAAGCGCATTGGGCGGTTATCCAGCGCTGAAGGCAGCCGGAAACCATATTCCACCAGCGTCTCTTTCCTGGACCGGTCACCCTTGTACATGGCCCCGATCTGGGGAATGGTCACGTGGGATTCATCCACTACCAGCAGCGCATTCGGTGGCAGGTAATCGAACAGCGTGGGCGGCGCTTCGCCGGGACGGCGACCGGACAAGTAGCGGGAATAGTTCTCGATGCCGTTGCAGTAGCCCAGCTCCAGCATCATCTCGATGTCGTAGCGCGTACGCTCCTCCAGGCGCTGGGCTTCGACCAGCCGGTTGTTGTCCCGCAACTGCTGCAAACGTTCGTCCAGTTCCACCTTGATGTGTTCCACCGCATCGAGCACCGTCTGTCGCGGCGTCACATAGTGGGACTTCGGGTAGATGGTCACCCTCGGCACCCGCCGTAATACTTCACCGGTCAGGGGATCAAAGTAGCTGAGGTTCTCGACCTCATCATCAAACAACTCGATCCGGATCGCCTCCTTTTCGGATTCAGCCGGGAATACATCGATGACATCGCCCCGCACCCGATAGTTGGCACGATGGAATTCCACGTCATTCCGGGTGTACTGAAGCTCCGCGAGCCGACGCAGGATGAAACGCTGGTCGATCTGGTCACCCCGGTCCAGGTGCAACATCATCTTCAGGTAGGACTGGGGATCACCGAGGCCGTAAATCGAGGATACCGTGGCGACGATGATTGCATCGGGCCGCTCCAGCAGCGCCTTGGTCGCCGACAGTCGCATCTGTTCGATGTGTTCGTTGATCGACGCATCCTTCTCGATAAAGGTATCGGACGAAGGCACGTACGCCTCAGGCTGGTAATAGTCGTAGTAGGACACGAAGTATTCCACGGCATTGTCCGGGAAGAACTCCCGGAACTCACCATACAACTGCGCTGCCAGCGTCTTGTTGTGGGCCATGATGATCGTGGGCCGCTGGACCTGCTCGATCACGTTGGCCACCGTGAAGGTCTTGCCCGAGCCGGTCACCCCGAGCAGTGTCTGGTGGGCGAGCCCGGAATGGATACCATCCACCAGCCCCTCGATGGCCTTGGGCTGGTCACCGGCCGGCTTGTAGGGCGAATCGACTCTGAACACACCGTCTTTGGCGGCAACGGATTCTTTACTGGCCATAAGGGGCGGACAACCTCCGGTCTTGACGGGCGTCAGTCCGGGACGGACTAATGCCTTCGAGAAATTTAGCGTTACGCTGGCTTCATGATACCATCGTTGCGATCGACGGCTGGGCGAAATTCAGCCAGACACTGAGACTCCTCCCGGCCGATCGAAGCCCAATAAGACGCAGCTTTAAGGAGCTCAAAGTTTGGACCTTCAACTTTCCAGCCGAGTACAGGCTATCAAGCCCTCTCCCACTCTCGCCGTGACCAACAAGGCCGCAGAACTTCGTGCGGCAGGCCAGGACATCATCGGCCTTGGCGCCGGCGAGCCCGACTTCGACACCCCCGAACACATCAAACAGGCGGCCATTGAGGCCATCCAGAACGGCCAGACCAAATACACCGCCGTGGATGGTACGCCCGCCCTGAAAAAAGCGATTATTGCGAAGTTCAAACGGGACAACGGCCTGGAATATGAAGCCAACCAGATACTGGTAAGCAGTGGTGGCAAACAAAGCTTTTTCAACCTTGCCCTGGCAACACTGAACGCGGGTGACGAAGCGATCATCCCGGCTCCTTACTGGGTATCCTACCCGGACATGGTGCTCGTGGCAGAGGGCAAGCCGGTCATTATCGAGACCAGCGCGGAAACCCGCTTCAAGATCACACCGGAACAACTGGAAGACGCGATCACCGATCGTACCCGCCTGTTCGTGATCAACAGCCCGTCCAACCCGAGCGGCATGGCCTACTCCCTGGAAGAACTGCGGGCGATCGGCGAGGTCCTGAAGAAGCACCCGAACATCATGATCGCAACGGACGACATGTACGAGCCGATCCTGTGGACCGGGAAGCCGTTCTGCAACATCGTCAACGCCTGTCCGGAACTCTACGACCGCACTTTTGTACTCAACGGTGTCTCCAAGGCGTATTCGATGACGGGCTGGCGCATCGGTTATGCGGCAGGCCCTGCGAAAATCATCGGCGCCATGAAAAAAATCCAGTCCCAGAGTACGTCCAACCCCTGCTCGATCTCCCAGGCAGCGGCCACGGCCGCTCTGGACGGCGACCAGGCGTGCGTGGGCGAGATGGTCAAGGCGTTCAAGGAACGTCACGACTGGCTGGTCGAGGCACTGAACAAGCTGCCCGGCGTGGAATGCCTCCATGGTGACGGCACCTTCTATGTGTTCCCCAGCTTCCAGGGCGCCATCGATTCGGACAACAGTGTCAGCACGGACGTGGAATTCGCCGAAAAGATGCTGTCGGAAGCCGGAGTCGCCATCGTCCCTGGCTCGGCATTCGGCGCGCCAGGACACATGCGTCTGAGCTTCGCCACCAGCATGGAGAACCTGCAGAAAGCCGTTGAACGGCTGCAGAAGGCGCTGGGCTAAAAAGTTCCCGCCAGGGGTTGACGGGGCCGTATCGCCAACTTAATATACGCGCCTCGTCACACGACGACGTTCCCCGATAGCTCAGTTGGTAGAGCAACGGACTGTTAATCCGTTTGTCGCTGGTTCGAGCCCAGCTCGGGGAGCCACTATTCTGAAAACCCGCTAATTCTCTGAGTTAGCGGGTTTTTTATTGCCTCTTTTTTGGCATCTTGGTACCACGTTTTTGACCGCCCCCTCGCTGATAATTTCTGCTCCTGCCCTAGCCTTCGTGTGTTGGGGCTGGCGGCGTGGGACCGCCCTCCCAAAAACCGCTACGAGCACGTCCATGTGCGCTTGACTGTGGCCATCCCTGGCCACAGACATTTTTGGGAGGGCGGCCCCACACCACCGATCCGGTCCTGAAAGATATACCACTGTATATTGACCGAATTTATGCAAACCGCCGAGCGATAGGCAGCGAGGGGAGCGAGCAGCGCAGTTTGACCTACGCCTTTCAATAAACAGAGGGCAACTGGGAGATCAAAACGGGACAGCTGGCAGGGCTTTCCAAAACTGTAGAGGGCCATGGATGGCCCGAAACAAGCGCACATGGATGTGCTTGTAGCGTGTTTTGGAAAGCCCTGCCAGCTGTCCCACGCCACCGAAACTCGATGGCTGGGGCAGGATTAAAAGTCCGACGAAATCAGAGCCCCATCACCTCAGAATGGATATCCTCCAGGGCAGCCAGAGGATCCGGCGCCTGGGTAATCGGACGGCCGATTACGAGGTAATCGGAACCGGCTTTGAGGGCATCTGTGGGCGTCATGATGCGCTGTTGGTCGCCCTTATCGGCGGTCAGCGGGCGGATACCCGGAGTGACCAGCTTGAAATCAGCGCCCTGCTCCGCTTTCAGCTTTGGCGCTTCCTGGGCGGAACAGACAACGCCATCAAGGCCGCAGTTTCTGGTCAGGGTCGCGAGGCGGGAGACCTGGATTTCCGGGGAGTCCGTAATGCCAATGCCTGCAAGGTCCTCAGCGCCCATACTGGTCAGCACGGTTACCGCGATCAGCAGCGGCTTTTCAGCACCAAAGGTTTCCAGCCGCTCACGGCAGGCAACCATCATCTTCTCGCCACCGGAGGCGTGGACGTTAACCATCCAGACTCCCAGATCCGCAGCAGCCGCAACGGCGGCCGACGTCGTATTGGGGATATCGTGAAATTTCAGATCCAGAAAGACATCAAAGCCCTTGCGCTGAAGAGTCTGGACGAGCTGCGGTCCCGAACGGGTGAACAACTCCTTGCCAACTTTCAGCCGACATTTGGACGGATCAAGCCGATCCACCAATGCGAGAGCCGGATCCTGGGATGGAAAGTCGAGGGCAACGATGATTTTGGGGTCGATGGACGATTGCACGGGTAACATCCTGCGATTGAATAAGGGTTATTCGGCCTCTACGCCCTGGATGGGACGAATGGTTTCCCACTGTTTACAACTGGGACACAACCAGTGGAGCTGCTGCCCGGAAAAACCACAGCTCACACAACGATAAACAGGACGGTTTGCCAGAAGCAGATGTCCGATCCGGCTGACCAGACGTCCTTCGTCAGTGGTCATGCCTTTTTCATAGCCGGCAAGCTCAACCAGTCTTAATAGCCCACGGACCGACGGGCGTACTTCCAATTCCTGGCGCAGCAGATCGATGGCAGCCGGCCGGCCGGCGGAACGCTCTACCGATTCCACCAGAGCAAGTAACAGACTGGTGCTGGGATACTTTTCATACAGTTTGCGAAGCCTCTTGCCGAGGCGGCCTACATCACCGTGTTCATGCTCGAGCTTCATCAGTCGATCAATGGCTTCAGGCCCGAACTCGGGGTTCTGATCGAACACTTTAAGGCTTTCTTTTCCGGCTTCCCTGAAACCGCCCTGGCGAATATGAAGGTTCATTAGAATCAGAGTGGCCCGAACACAGGAGCGATCGTACTCCAGAGCCTCCTTGGCGAGTTTCTGAGCCGTCCAGCGATCATCCCGCTTGAGCGCCTGTTCGGACAATTCACAGGTAATATAGGCAAGGGATTTGAACAATCCGGGATCCGAATCACCCCGGGTCAGGGTTCTGGCCACATCCGCCGCCTTGCCCCACTCCCGCTCCTGCTGATACAACTCGATGAGGTGCATGGCTGCCTCGCGACCATATTCCCGATCGCCAAGAATCTGATGCAGCAACGCCTCTGCCCGGTCCAGCAAGCCGGCATTCATATAATCAAGGGCCAGCTCCATGGTGACCTGGGGCGAGTATCGGCCGGGCAATTCCGGACGAGCCAGCAGGTTCTGGTGAATCAGAATGGCGCGATCCGTCTCGCCTTTATTTCGGAAGTGATTACCGATCGAAAGATGGAGGCTGACGGTCTCCTTGTTGACCGCAAGAGACTGCACGAAATTCTCGACCGCCTGATCCGAGTAGTTGGTAAACAGGAACTGGAGGCGATCGCGGACGGATTCTTCGTCAGCTATGGAGGTCTGGGAACGCCGGCTATGGCTGCCAAGCCGACCCGCAAGCCAGCCCGCTGCAACCGCTACCGTCAATAGCAGCCACTGAAACACAATATCCATTAAAGCGTCCGGTCGTTCTCGGCCCTGGTCTTTTCCAATGCCTGCTCGGCTCGATCGAGTCGCTTTTTGAGGGTACGGCGCGATACTGACGTTCGAACAGTCGCCAGCACAGTCATCAACACACCAAAAAGCGCGCCTATGACAAACGCCATAATAATCCAGACAGCAACACCATGGGGCTGGGTTTCAAACAACAGGAAGTTGAGTGATACCGCCATCTGATTATTCAGCGAGAACACAAGTGCCAGCAATACCAGGACCAGTACCAACAGAATAATGAGGATCTTCTGTAATCCTGCCATAGTGATAGCACTCCAAAGACCTTATTGGCCCGGGGTTAGTGTTCCCTGTTGAATTCTAGAAGCCTTTTTTCAGGCTATCGTTTACCTGTTCGCGAAGCTCTTTGCCCGGCTTGAAATGCGGCACATACTTGGCCGGCAGGTTCACGGCTTCGCCGGTTTTCGGGTTACGCCCAACCCTTGCTGCCCGATGGTGAAGGGAAAAACTGCCAAATCCCCGAATTTCAATTCTCTGACCATCTGCGAGCGACTGGGACATATGCTCAATAATGGTTTTAACCGCCAGCTCAACATCTTTAACAGACAACTGGGTTTGCTTGGATGCAATCAGTTCGACCAGTTCGGACTTCGTCATGAGGCGCTTCCCTCTTCCTTATTATTCGGCAGCCTATTACCGCATACCCATTGCCCTAGTTTAGCCAAACCAGAAAAAAACACAAAAAAAACGGGCTCTTAGAGCCCGTTTTTTTCACGCTGACAGGAAATTTATTCCTTGTTGGCGTTCTGCTGCTGCATCTGCTCCTTGATGAGATCACCGATGGTGGTCGCACCAGAAGATTCAGCCGCCTTGCTACGAACGCTTTCCAGCGCCTGCTTGTCGTCTTCAACGTCCTTTGACTTGATGGACAGGTTGATGACGCGGTTCTTGCGATCGATGCTGATGATCTTCGCTTCGACTTCTTCGCCTTCCTTCAGCGCGTTGCGTGCATCTTCAACACGGTCACGGCTGATTTCAGAGGCTTTCAGTACCGCTTCAACCTCATCGTTCAGGGCCACGGTCGCGCCTTTGGCGTCAACTGCAGAAACGGTGCCCTTGACGATGGAGCCCTTGTCGTTCAGCTGTACAAACTCGGCGAACGGATCGCTTTCCAGCTGCTTGATGCCCAGGGAGATACGCTCGCGCTCGGGATCAACAGACAGGATAACGGTTTCGACTTCGTCACCCTTCTTGTACTCGCGTACGGCTTCTTCGCCAGTCTCGTTCCAGCTGATGTCAGACAGGTGTACGAGGCCATCGATACCGCCTTCCAGACCGATGAAGATACCGAAGTCAGTAATAGACTTGATCTTACCGGAGATGCGATCGCCCTTGTTGAACTTGCTGGAGAAGTCTTCCCAGGGATTGGACACGCACTGCTTGATACCCAGGGAAATACGACGACGCTCTTCGTCGATATCCAGGATCATGACTTCTACTTCGTCACCGACCTGAACAACCTTGGACGGATGGATGTTCTTGTTGGTCCAGTCCATTTCGGACACGTGTACCAGACCTTCAACACCCTCTTCCAGCTCGGCAAAGCAGCCGTAGTCGGTCAGGTTGGTTACGCGTGCAGTAACCTTGGAACCTTCCGGATAACGACCCTTGATGTCGACCCAGGGATCTTCACCCAGCTGCTTCAGACCCAGGGATACACGGTTGCGCTCACGGTCGAACTTCAGAACCTTGACGTTGATCTCGTCGCCAACGTTCACGATTTCGCTCGGATGCTTGATGCGCTTCCAGGCCATGTCGGTGATGTGCAGCAGGCCGTCAACGCCACCCAGATCTACGAACGCGCCGTAGTCGGTCAGGTTCTTGACGATACCCTTGATTTCCATACCCTCGGTCAGGGTCTCGAGCAGGGCTTCACGCTGCTCGCTGTTCTCGGCTTCCAGAACGGCACGACGGGAAACAACCACGTTGTTCCGCTTCTGGTCGAGCTTGATAACCTTGAATTCCAGTTCTTTGTTCTCCAGGTGCGCAGTGTCGCGAACCGGACGAACGTCTACCAGTGAACCCGGCAGGAAGGCACGGATACCAGACAGGTCGACAGTAAAACCGCCCTTGACCTTGCCATTGATCACGCCCTTGACAACTTCTTCGGCTTCGAAGGACTTCTCCAGAACCTTCCACGCTTCGGCACGCTTGGCCTTCTCGCGGGACAGACGGGTTTCACCGAAGCCGTCTTCAACAGCATCGAGAGCCACATCGACAACGTCGCCGACAGCTACTTCCAACTCGCCTTTTTCATTGAGGAACTGGGAGGCGGGGATAACGCCCTCGGACTTCAGTCCGGCGTTAACGGTGACCCAGTCGTTGTCGACGTCAACTACGGTTCCCTGGACGATGGAACCCGGTTGCATGTCAATTTCTTTCAGGCTTTCTTCAAAAAGATCCGCAAAGCTCTCGCTCATTATGTGTCCTATGTGATCAACGCAAGTGTACTCCGTGTCGCCAGCAACACGGTCTGTTAACGATTGCCGGGAGCAGCCAATGGCTGGCAATAATCACTGCATCCGGCATTCCAACGACAAAAAGGTGTAGTCAGGCCTGACCTGCAGCGGCCATACACCTGTCCAACACCTCTTCTATGCTCAAACCCGTAGAATCAATGACTTGCGCATCATCTGCAGGCTTGAGAGGGGCTGCGGAACGGTTCATATCCCGCTCGTCACGAGCCCGTATCTCCTCTAAAAGGGCATCAATGTTAACATCGACACCCGCCTCCTTCAACTGATTAAAACGTCGCCGGGCACGCTCTTCGGCGCTGGCCGTAAGGAAGATCTTGACCGGCGCATCCGGAAACACGACCGTCCCCATATCCCGACCGTCGGCAACAAGTCCGGGGTTCTTGCGAAAATCCCGCTGCCTTTGCAGCAGGGCATCGCGGACCGGCTGCTTCACCGCCACCCTGGACGCATTGTTGCCACAGCTTTCCGTACGGATCTCGGCGGTGACATCCTCGCCTGCCAACAAGACCCGTACCGGCTCGCCAACCGGCGTCGGCTCGAAGGCCACATCCAGCGACGATGCGACTTCAACCAGGCCGGCATCATCCTCCAGGGAAACGCCCTGACGCTCGGCGGCAAGCGCCGTCAACCGATAAAGTGCACCGCTGTCCAGGAGAGACCAGCCCAGCTTTTGCGCCAGCATCTGCGTGATGGTCCCTTTCCCGGCACCGCCCGGGCCATCAACGGTAATCACCGGAGCTTTGTTATCCGACATCATTCGCTACCTTCTGCGGTGATCTGGATTCCGGTTTGCCTTGCCAGCTCGACGAAACCGGGGAAGGACGTCGCCACGTTGGCACAATCCTCAACCTTGATCGGGCCAGTTGCCCGGAGCGAGGCCACGGCAAAAGCCATCGCGATACGGTGATCGCCATGACTGTTCACGGTACCGCTTCCGATCGGCTGGCCACCGTCAATAACAATGCCATCCGGAGTCACCGTGGTTTCAACGCCTACGGCAGCGAGGCCGTCCGCCATCACCTGGATCCGGTCACTCTCCTTGACCCGCAACTCCTCGGCTCCGCGCAGTACCGTGCGACCCCCAGCACAAGCCGCCGCAATGAAGAGAACCGGAAATTCATCAATGGCGAGTGGTACCTGATCTTCCGGAATATCAATGCCCCGGAGTTCGGCTGAGCGAACACGCAGGTCGGCGACGGGCTCGCCACCGATTTCCCGCTCTTCCAGAATCTCGATGTTCGCGCCCATTTTCTGGAGGATGTTGATCACGCCAACCCGGGTCGGATTCATTCCAACGTGGCGGAGAACCAGGTCGGAGCCTGGTGCAATGCTCGCAGCCACCAGGAAGAACGCCGCTGATGAGATATCGGCCGGAACGTCGATCGCGCAGGCGGTCAACGTTCCTCCACCGGTGACACTGGCCGTCGCACCGTCCCGATGGACGTGATAGCCAAAGCCGGCGAGCATTCGCTCTGTATGATCCCGCGTGGGGGCCGGCTCGGTCACCGATGTTACGCCCTCGGCATAAAGGCCGGCCAGCAACAGGCAGGACTTGACCTGCGCGCTGGCAACAGGCATTTCATAATGGATACCGGTCAGTGTCCGGCCACCGCGAATTTTCAGGGGAGGCCGTCCGCCTTCAGCCGTTTCTATGACCGCACCCATGGCCCTCAGCGGATCCGCCACACGCCCCATGGGTCGCTTCGACAGGCTGGCATCCCCGGTCAGCTCCGAGTCAAACGACTGGGCCGCCAGGAGACCGGCAAACAGACGCATGGCAGTACCGGAGTTTCCGACGTAGAGTGGCCCACGCGGGCGCTGAAGACCCTGCATACCCACCCCGTGAATACGCACAAAGCCGTTATCCGGGCCCTCAATGGTCACGCCCATGTCCCGGAAAGCCTGCAGGGTGGCCAGGCTGTCCTCGCCCTCGAGAAACCCTTTTACCTCGGTAATCCCTTCCGCCAGGGCACCCAGCATGATGGATCGATGGGACATGGACTTGTCGCCGGGGACACGAATGTCGCCCGTGATGGCCCCGCCCGGCGTGAGCTGGAAGGTTACCTGTTTATCGCTGTTAGTTGTCACGTACGCCTGCCCTGAAAGCATCTTTGAAAAATGTTCCCGCGCCGCCTTGGCGCGACTGAAGACCCGCAGCATTGTCGCCCCGTCACCGCTGGCAATCGCCGTACGAAGCTGATCAAGATCATGAGTAAAGTGATCGATAACCCGGAGAACGGCATCCCGGTTCGACAGGAAGATATCGTGCCACATGACCGGATCGCTCGCTGCGATGCGGGTGAAATCCCGAAAGCCGCCTGCCGCGTAGCGGAAAATATCCATATTCTCATCCTCGCCGGCCAGGGTGTCCACCAGGGAGAAGGCAATCAGGTGCGGCAAATGACTGGTCGCGGCCAACACTTCATCGTGGTAGTCGACGGACATGGTCAGCACAGTGGCGCCGCAGCCTTCCCAAAGACTCTTCAGGCGTTCAAGCGCGTCTGCGTTGGTATCCGGCGCCGGGGTCAGGATCACCTTGTGACGGGAAAAGAGCTCCGGATTGGCCGCCCGGATCCCGCTTTTTTCAGAGCCTGCGATGGGGTGCCCCGGGATGACCCGGGGAGAAAGTTCGCCAAAAACGGCCCTGACATCTGACACAAAACTGGATTTCGTGCTGCCCACGTCTGTCAGCACAGCATCCGAATCCAGATAAGGTTTGAGAGCCTCCAGTACAGAGCGGGTCGCACGGACCGGCACGGCGAGAACCACCAGGTCGCTTCCCTGAACAGCTTCCGCCAGAGAACCCGAGGCCCTGTCGATCACTCCGAGTTCGGCGGCCAAAGCCAGTTCATCGGCCCGCTTGTCAAAACCGACGACTTCGCCGGTCAGTCGACGCTGCCTGAGCGCACAGGCCAGGGAACCGCCGATCAGACCGAGACCGATAATGGCAACACGGGCGAAAAGCGGCTTCTCCTCACCCACTTCAGACTCCCTGCCCTGACTCGTTCAAAGACGTCGACAAGGCCTCCAGGAACCGGGCGTTTTCCTCCGGCAGTCCCACGGAGACACGAAGATGTCCAGGCATCCCATAACCGCCGATCGGCCGAACGATCACACCCTGGGACAGCAGGGATTGATAGACTGCCCCGGCCTTTTCACCCACGTCCACGGCGATGAAATTCCCGACGGACGGGATATAGGACAACCCCAATCGATCAAAACCGTCTGCGAGCTGAATGAGCCCCGCCGCATTCACTTCCCGTGAACGAACCAGATAATCCTCATCGCTCAGAACGGCGGTGGCGGCGGACAGCGCCACCGTATCGACATTGAATGGCTGCCGGACACGATTGAGGATATCGGCAATCTCCGGCGAACTCAGGCTGTATCCAACCCGCAGGGCCGCAAGCCCCCAGGCCTTGGAAAACGTCCGGCAGACAATCAGATTCGGAAACCGGGAGAGCAGTCGAACGCCATCCGGATACTCATCGCCGGTCAGGTATTCACAATAGGCCTCGTCAAGCACAACCAGGACCCGCTCCGGGATACGCTCCAGAAATGCTTCGATGGCGTCCGCAGTGTGCACCGTGCCAGTGGGGTTATTCGGGTTGGCAACGAATACCAGACGGGTCCGGTCGGTCACCGCATTCGCCATCGCCTCCAGATCGTGCCCCCAGTCTCGGGCCGGAACGGACACACCCCGGGCACCAATGGCCTGGGTCACCAGCGGATAGACCGCGAATGCGTATTGGGAATAGATCACTTCGGCGTCGGAATCGGCGAAACAGCGCGCAATCACTTCAAGAACGTCATTCGAGCCGTTACCCAGGGTTATCTGGTCAGGATTGACGCCATACCGTTCGGACAATGCCCGCTTCAGATCGAAGCCGTTGCCGTCCGGATACAGACACAGTTCGGAGAGCGCGTTCCGGGCCGCCGACAGCGCCTTCTCACTGGGGCCCAACGGGTTTTCATTGCTGGCAAGCTTGATAATGCCAGAGGGCTCGAGGCCCAGCTCCCGGGCCAGTTCTTCTATGGGCTTGCCCGGCTGATACGGTGACAGAGCCTGCACACCCCTGACAGCCAGACTCTGGTAATCCACGGCCATGCCATCTTCCTCCGAACCGATTTACCTGGATTTAAAGGACACCAATGGGATAGGAGCCAAGTTTTTTCAGCTCCACCGCTTCCTCATCCACATCTGAAAGCACCTTCCGGACCTGCTCGTCCTCGACGTGACCTTCAAAATCGATGTAGAAAACGTAAGCCCAGGTACCACTGGGCGACGGACGCGTCTCGATGCGGGTCAGGCTGATGCCGTGACGATGGAAGGGTTCCAGCAACTGGTAAAGCGCGCCGGGTTTGTTGCGCATCGACACCAGGATGGACGATTTGTCGTGGCCGCTTGCAGAGACTTCCTCGCGACCAATAATCAGGAACCGGGTGGTGTTATCCGGACGATCCTCGATACAGTTTGCCAGCTTTTCGAGACCGTACAGCTCGGCAGCCATGTCACCGGCAATGGCTGCGGTGCCCGGCTCTTCCGCCGCACGACGGGCCGCCTCCGCATTACTGGAAACAGTGACCCGCTCGATGCCGTACCGGTGGGTATCAAGCCACTGGCGGCACTGCGCAAAGGACTGCTGGTGGGAATAGATCCGGGTAATTTCCTGATCCTTGCTTTCCGGCGACACCAGCAGGTGGTGATGGATACGCAGCTGAACCTCGCCGCAGATCTTCAACGGCGACGACATGAACATATCCAGGGTGTGATTGATCATCCCCTCGGTCGAATTCTCGACAGGCACCACCCCATAGTGTGCTGCGCCAGACTCGACTTCGCGGAAAACCGCATCAATCGCGGGAAGCGGCACACTGACCACTGAATGGCCAAAATGTTTGAGCGCCGCGGCCTGGGTAAAGGTGCCAATCGGCCCCAGGAAGGCGATATGCATCGGTTTTTCCAGAGCGAGACAGGCCGACATGATTTCCCGGAACAGCCGGGCCATCTCTTCGTCCGCCAGCGGCCCCGGATTCTGCTCCTTGATACGGCGAAGCACCTGCGCCTCGCGCTCGGGACGATAAAAGAACACGTCCTGTCCGGGGTTGGCAGCCATTTTGACATTGGCCACTTCCTGGGCGCAGGCGGCACGGGCACTGATCAGATCCATGATCTGCTGATCAATGCTGTCGATCTGGTCCCGCAACTCGGCGAGCCGGGTTTTCTCATCAGTCATGGTCAGCCGCGCTCCCTGGCGAATTCGCTCATGTACTGAATCAACGCATCCACGCCGGCTTCCGGCATGGCGTTATAGATGCTGGCACGCATACCACCAACAGAGCGATGACCTTTCAGATTGAGCAGCCCCCGCGCATCCGCACCTTTCAGGAACTCACCGTTAAGGGCATCGTCCGCCAGCGTGAACGGCACATTCATCCAGGAACGGAACCGTGGCTCGATGGGATTGGCATAGAAGTCGTTATCGTCGATGAAGTCGTAGAGCTTTTTCGCCTTACGATAATTGATCTCGCCCATGGCCTCGACGCCACCCTGCTCCTTCAGCCACTTGAACACGAGTCCGGCCAGGTACCACGAATAGGTGGCCGGCGTGTTATACATGGAAGCGTTGTCGGCGATGACCTGATAGTTCATCATCGTCGGCGTTTCCTTTCGCGCTTTGCCAAGCAGGTCCTTTCGGATAATGACGACGACCAGGCCCGAGGGACCGATGTTTTTCTGGGCACCGGCGTAGATCAGCCCGAAACGGGAGACATCCACCGGGCGCGACAGCATGGTGGAGGACATGTCCGCAACCAGCGGCACGTCACCACTGTCTGGCACAAAATCGAACTCCAGACCACCGATCGTTTCGTTCGGCGTGTAGTGGAGATAGGCCGCATCGGCGCTGGTTCGCCACGCAGACTGGTCAGGGATCGTTACAAAGCCGGAATCCTCGGAACTGGCCGCCACGTTCACAGTGCCATAGCGTTTGGCTTCCGCGATCGCCTTTTTGGACCAGATACCGGTGTTGATGTAGTCCGCGGACGCTTTCTCGCCGAGCAGGTTCAGGGGGATGGTGGAAAACTGGCTGGAAGCTCCACCCTGCATGAAAAGAACCGCGTAATCATCTGAAATTCCGGCCAATTCACGGAGATCTTTTTCTGCTGTTTCAGCGATCGCCACGAACTCGTCACTGCGATGGCTCATCTCCATCACCGACATTCCGGTACCGCGCCAGTCCAGCATTTCCTCCTGGGCCTGTTTCAACACAGGTTCCGGCAACGTTGCCGGACCTGCGCAAAAGTTGAACGCCCTGCTCATTCTTCGCTTTCCTCGCCTTCCATCTCTTCATCATCGGATTCTGCGATCCGCTCGACACCCACCAGACGCTCGTCTTCCTGGGCCAGACGAATCAGGCGCACGCCCTGGGTATTCCGGCTGAGCACCGATACTTCATCGGTCCGCGTACGGACCAACGTACCCTTGTCGGAAATCAGCATCATCTCGTCGCCGTCAAACAGCTGCAACGCCGTGACCAGGTCACCGTTACGCTCGGAACACTGCATGGCGATAACACCCTGACTACCGCGACTGTATGTCGGGAACTCGTCGATGGCCGTGCGCTTGCCGTAACCATGCTCACTGGCGGTGAGGATGACGCCGCCCTCTTCCGGGATAATCAGCGACACCACGTGCTTGCCTTCCGGCATCCGGATACCACGTACACCACGAGCGGTCCGGCTCATGGGACGGACCTGATCCTCGGCAAAACGAACCGCCTTGCCTGCACTGGAGAACAGCATGACTTCGGCATCACCCTTGGTGATTGCCGCGCCCACCAGCGTATCGCCGTCATCAAGATTCAGAGCGATCAGGCCGCTACTGCGCGGACGGGAAAAGTTCGGCAGCGGCGTTTTCTTGACCACACCGTTGGACGTCGCCATCAGGACAAACTGGTCTTCCGGATAGTCCCTGACCGGCAGGAAGGTAGTGATGCGCTCTCCTTCATCCAGCGGCAGGATGTTGACCATTGGACGCCCACGGGAGCCACGGCTACCACGGGGAATCTCGAACACACGCAGCCAGTACACCTTACCCCGGTTGGAGAAACACAGGATGGTGTCATGGGAATTGGCCACCAGCAGCTTTTCAATGAAATCTTCGTCTTTCATCGACGTCGCCGCCTTGCCACGTCCACCACGGCGCTGGGCCTGATAATCTTCAACGGCCTGGGTCTTGGCATAACCGCCGTGGGAAATCGTGACCACCAGATCTTCTTCGTCAATCAGGTCAGCGATGGTCAGATCCCGACGCGAGCTGGTAATTTCAGTGCGACGCTCATCGCCATAATCGCTGACGATCGCCTCGAGTTCCTCGCGGATAACCTGAAGCAGACGCTCCGGATCACCCAGAATGTCCAGCAGATCGGCGATCTTCTCCAGAATGTCTTTGTATTCGTTCTGAAGCTTTTCGGTTTCCAGGCCTGTCAGGCGGTGCAGGCGAAGGTCCAGAATGGCCTGGGCCTGTTCCGGAGAGAGATGGTAGAGCCCCTCACGGAGCCCATAGATCTCCGGCAGATCATCCGGGCGGCAGGCATCCTCACCAGCGCGTTCGAGCATCGCCAGAACGTCGCCCGGCGCCCAACCCTTGTCCATCAGCTTTTCTTTGGCTTCGGCCGCGGTCGGCGATTGCTTGATCAGCTCGATGATTTCGTCGATGTTGGCCAGCGCAACGGTCAGGCCTTCCAGGATGTGGCCGCGCTCGCGGGCCTTGCGCAGCTCGTAGATGGTCCGGCGGGTGACCACTTCCCGGCGGTGACGCAGGAACGCATCCAGCATTTCCTTGAGGTTCAGGATCTTGGGCTCGCCATTGATCAGCGCCACCATGTTGATACCGAACACCGTCTCCAGCTGGGTGTGGGCGAACAGGTTGTTGATCACAACGTCGGCGTTTTCACCGCGACGCAGTTCGATCACAACACGAATGCCTTCCTTGTTGGATTCATCCCGCAGCTCGGAAATGCCCTCAACGCGCTTCTCTTTCACCAGCTCTGCGATTTTCTCGATCAGCCGGGCCTTGTTGAGCTGGTACGGCAGCTCGGTAATGATGATGGATTCGCGACCGGTTTTCTTGTCCTGCTCGATTTCGTGACGGGCCCGGATATAGATCCGGCCACGCCCTGTCCGGTACGCCTCAACGATACCGGCACGGCCGTTGATAATGCCCTGGGTCGGAAAATCCGGGCCCGGGATGTACTCCATGAGCTCGTCCACGGTCAGATCGGCATTATCGATCAGAGCCAGGCAGCCATTGACGACTTCGGTGAGGTTGTGTGGGGGGATGTTGGTCGCCATACCCACGGCAATACCGGAGGAGCCATTCACCAGGAGATTCGGAACCCGGGTGGGCAATACATCGGGTATCCGCTCGGTGCCGTCGTAGTTGTCGACGTAGTCCACCGTCTCCTTGTCCAGATCCGCCAGCAGGGAGTGGGCAATCTTCTCCATGCGAATCTCGGTGTAACGCATGGCTGCGGCGTTATCGCCATCAATGGAGCCGAAGTTACCCTGACCATCCACCAGCGGGTACCGCAGAGAGAACGGCTGGGCCATGCGCACGATGGTGTCGTAGACCGCGGAGTCGCCGTGGGGGTGGTATTTACCGATAACGTCACCGACCACACGGGCCGATTTCTTGTACGCCTTGTTCCAGTCATTGCCCAGCTCGGACATGGCGAACAGTACCCGACGGTGTACCGGCTTGAGGCCGTCTCGTACATCCGGCAGCGCTCGGCCGACGATTACACTCATGGCGTAATCGAGATAGGACTGTTTCAACTCGTCTTCAATGTTTACCGGCAGGATCTCTTTGGCTAACTCACCCATCGAGAAAGGTTCCTTTGCGTTATCTGGAAGTCGTGCAGAAGGCTTTGTCAGCCCCCGTCGTTATTCTTCAACAAGCCGCCAAGCATACCACAGTCAGCCCCGCCACGGGGCAACCGAGACATTGGCTTAACCAAACACCACGGTCTTGTTTTCGTAGGTAATGACCCGGTCCTCAACGTGGGCGCGAAGCCCCCTGGCCAGAACGTTTTTCTCGACGTCCTTGCCCAGACGAACCATATCCTCAATGGAGTCGCTGTGGTTGATCCGGATAACGTCCTGTTCGATGATCGGCCCTTCATCGAGATCCTGGGTCACGTAGTGGCAGGTGGCACCGATCAGCTTGACGCCACGGCTGTAGGCCTGATGGTACGGACGGGCACCCGCAAAGGACGGCAGGAAACTGTGATGGATGTTGATCACACGACCGGCGTATTTTCCGCACAGTTCCGCAGGCAGGATCTGCATGTAACGGGCCAGCACGACGACATCCACCTCGTACTGCTCGAACAGTCCCTCGATGTGCGCGAAGGCCTCGGCCTTGTTTTCTTTGCTGACCGGCACGTGGTGGTAGGGAATCTCGTGCCACTCGACCATCCGACGAAGGTCATCGTGGTTGGACACGACGGCCACGATCTCCGCATTGAGCTCCTTGCTGTGCCAGCGATGAAGGAGATCCGCCAGACAGTGGGATTCCTTGCTGCACATCAGGATCACCCGTTTCGGACGGGCCGAATCCTCGATGCGCCAGTCCATATTGAATTCCCGGGCGATCGGTTCGAATGCCGCGCGGAACTGGTCGAGCCCGAACGGAATGGACTCGGCCTTGATTTCGTGCCGCATGAAAAACCAGCCAGCCTGGGTGTCCGAATGATGGCTTGCCTCAGTGATCCAGCCATTATATGTGGACAGGAAATTACTTACCTTGGCGACAATTCCGACCCGGTCCGGGCAGGAAATCACAAGACGATAGGTATGCTCCATGAAGCCTTTCCTTAACTTGAATCCGGGAAAGCAGGTGCGACAGGATCCGCGGTGGCAAACCGGGGCGGGCAATCGGTACGCACCAGTAAAAATGACCGGCTATCATAGCCTATCTGAACGCCTAAAACGAGGAATGGACGCATGCGGACGATCGTGTTTTTTCTGTTGATGAGTTTTGTCTCCGGGGCCTGGGCCCAGGCCATTCTGGAAGGCGAGCGGTTCCACCCCGTCGAAGCCCGTCACGGCATGGTGGCCACCAGTCACACCCTGGCGACAAAAATAGCCCTCGATGTACTGAAATCCGGCGGCAATGCAGTGGATGCTGCCGTCACCGCGGGGTTCGCCCTGGCCGTGACCCAACCCCGGTCCGGCAACATCGGCGGTGGCGGATTCATGCTGATTTCTCCCGGGGATGGTGGCGACGTTGAAGCCATCGACTATCGGGAGAAGGCACCGGCCGGAGCCACCGAAACCATGTTTCAGGACGAAGACGGCAATGTCGTAACCAACCGGAGTCGCTTTACCCACCTGGCGGCCGGTGTGCCGGGAACCGTGGCAGGCTTCGCCATGGCACTGGAGCGCCACGGAACCATCTCATTGAAAGAAGCCCTGGCTCCGGCGATCAAACTCGCACGGGAAGGCTTTATCGTACCGCCCCGGTTTACGGAAGGCCTTGAACAGGCAAAGGAACGCCTGCAACGCTGGGAAGCCACGCGAAATACCTTCTACAAAGACGACGGCTCCCCCTGGCAGCCCGGTGAGCGGTTCCGGCAGCCAGACCTGGCGGACACCCTGCAACGTATCGCCGACCAGGGGATCAAAGGCTTTTATCAGGGTAAAACCGCCGAGCTGATCGAAGCGGAAATGCAACGCCATGGCGGCCTGATTACCCGGGACGACCTGAAAAACTACGAACCGGTGATCCGCAAGCCGGTTCATGGCACCTACCGGGGATACGATGTATTTTCCATGTCACCGCCCTCCTCCGGTGGCACCCACATCGTCCAGATTCTGAATATCCTTGAGGGCTACCCCATCGGCTCCTGGGGCCATAACTCGGCAAAAACGATCCACCACATGGCCGAAGCCATGAAACTGGCCTACGCTGATCGCTCAAAGTACCTTGGCGATTCCGATTTCGTCGACGTTCCGGTCAAAGGCCTGACGAGCAAAGCCTACGCAAAGGAGCTCCGGGAAGGCATTGACCCCGACCACGCCCGGCCCTCGAGTGATATCCGGCCAGGAGACCCGGCGCCCTATGAGAGCAATGAAACCACGCACTTCTCGGTTGTCGACCAATGGGGCAACGCGGTTTCCAACACCTACACGATCAATTTCAGCTACGGCTCGGGCATAACGGTGGCCGGTGCGGGCTTTCTGCTTAACAACGAAATGGATGACTTCAGCGCCAAACCGGGGGTGCCCAATGCCTACGGCCTCATCGGTGGTGACGCCAACAAGGTGGAGCCTGGCAAACGAATGCTCAGCTCCATGTCTCCGACAATCGTCCGCAAGGATGGCAAAAACTGGCTGGTAACCGGCAGTCCGGGTGGTTCCCGAATCATTACCACCACCTTGCAAGTCATCATGAATGTCATCGACCATAATATGAATATACAGACGGCGGTGAACGCCCCACGCATCCATCACCAGTGGTTGCCGGATGAAATCCGTGTCGAACAGGGTGTCAGCCCCGATACGATCCGGCTGCTGGAGGATAAGGGGCACAAGGTCGTCACGAAGACCGCGATGGGGGCCATTCAGAGTATTCTGATTGATGAGAATGGCACACTCTATGGTGGCGCGGATCCACGGCGAAGCACATCCTCCGCCATGGGCTTTTGATGCAACCGATTGACCGGGGTCACCGACCCCACGGGAGGCACCATGTATCTTTCTGTACAATTAAGCTGTTATCCCCTCAAAGACGACTACAAGCAGCCCATCTGGGACCTGATTGCCCGACTGGAGCAGTCAGGCCTGGAAGTGTATTCCGGGCGAATGAGCACAGAGCTCTTTGGTGAATACGACGAGGTCATGAAAGTACTTTCGGACACCATGAAGTGGTCCTTCGAGACCTATGGCAAGTCCGTTTTCGTGGCAAAAATCATGGAGGGCGACCGGAGGCCCAGATGACATCACAGCAGGGACCAGACCAGCAGAAACCCGGCGACAGCAACCCACAGCCGGCCATTCCCAACCAGTTTGCGTTTCTCTGGTTAAGTGCGGCCATATTCCTGATGGTGCTGTGGATGCAGGACAGCAACCAGCCTCGCCAGCAGGATCTGGCCTATTCGGAGTTCAAGACTGCGGTGGCCCAGAACCAGGTTTCCGAGGTCACATTGAAGTCCGAGGACATCATCGGAAAATTCACCGATAGCGGTACCGCCGCGTTCAGCAGCGACCAGACCTCGAACCAGAAACCGGCGACCACCTTCCATACCATCCGACCGCCCATGGACGATCCGGAGCTGTTGCCACTACTGGAAAAAAACAGCGTTACCATTCGGGCCACGCCTTCGGGCCTGCCCTGGTGGCAGGAACTGATTCGTGGATTCCTGCCGTGGATTCTGCTCCTGGCCCTGATGTTCTGGTTCTGGGGTGCCGCCCAGCGACGCATGAGCCAGGGTGGAGGCGGACTGTTTGACTACGCCAAATCCAAGGCTCGCCGGGCCCGCAAGGAAACCTCCCACACCACGCTGGATAACGTGGCCGGAATCGAGTCGGCCAAACGGGAAATCACCGAGATCATCGATTTCCTGAAAACGCCAGAACGGTTTCGCCGGCTGGGTGCGGTAATGCCCAAAGGCGTGCTGCTGGTTGGTCCGCCGGGCACCGGCAAGACCCTGCTGGCCCGCGCCATTGCGGGTGAAGCAGATGTGCCCTTCTTCAGCATCAGCGCTTCGGAATTCATCGAGATGTTTGTGGGTGTCGGCGCGGCACGCGTGCGAGACATGTTCCAGACCGCGCGGAAGGAGGCCCCGGCCCTGATTTTTATTGACGAACTGGATGCGGTAGGCCGTTCCCGCGGAACCGGCCTTGGGGGCGGACACGACGAACGGGAACAGACCCTGAACCAGATCCTCACCGAAATGGACGGTTTCGAGGAACACGAAAACGTGCTGGTTCTCGCTGCGACCAACCGACCGGATGTCCTGGACAGTGCCCTGCTCCGCCCCGGACGCTTCGACCGGACCATCACCCTGGACCGCCCCCACAAGGATGCGCGGGAAGCGATCCTCGCGGTTCACGTGCGGAATACACCTCTGGCAGACGATGTAAATCTGGGTCAGATTGCCGCGCGCACCATTGGTTTTTCGGGCGCAGACCTGAAAAACCTGGTGAACGAAGCTGCCCTGACAGCCGTTCGGGAAAACAAGGACAAAGTCGATGCCCGATGCTTTGATGAAGCCAGAGACAGGCTGATTCTCGGCGAGGAACGCGATGCCAAGCTGACGCCCGAGGAAAAAGAAGCCGTGGCCTACCATGAATGCGGCCACGCCATCATGGCCTATTTCATGCCCAAGGCAGACCCACTGACCAAGATCACCATCATTCCCCACGGCATGGCCATGGGGGTCACCGAGCAGACACCGAAGGAAGACCGGTATACGTTTACCGAGAGCTACCTGAAGGATCGGATCAAAGTCATGCTCGGCGGTCGATCCGCCGAAAAAATCGTGTATGGCGAGGTCAGTACCGGCGCCCAGAACGACCTGAAAGAGGCCACCAAACTGTTGCGCAAGATGATTGGCCAATGGGGTATGAGCGAAAAGCTGGGCCCCCTGGGTCTGAGCGTGGGCGAGGAGCATGTGTTCCTGGGCCGGGAAATGGGCGCCCCCAGGGAATTCAGTGAAAAAATGGCAGAGCTGATCGACGGAGAAATCCAGTCTCAGCTGCTGGAACTGGAAAAGGCCACTGTCGATTTCCTCAACGAGCACCGGAACCATCTTGATGCCCTGGCCAAGCGGGTACTCAAACAGGAAACCATGTCAGCCGAGGAGATCGACGAAATCCTGCGCAAGGAGGACGCCCGCGCCATCGCCTGAACACCATTCAGCTGTAGCTGGCCAGCATATCGCTGTACATGGTCAGGCAGAACCCGAACACGGCGCCCAGGGGTGGGCTCCAGTGATGATTCAGGCGCGACTGGGGGGCAATATCCTGGAAGATCAGGTACAGGATGCCCCCGGACGCCACCAGCATGATGGCACCAAGGACCTCCCGATGCCCGGCGAGGAAAAAGTACCCCAGCAGGCCGGCAACCGGCCCCGAGATGACCAGCATACTCATGAAACGAAGCGTCTTGCCGGGCGTGTATCCCGGCTGATCGTTGAGCTCCCGGTAAGCATTGAAGCCCTCCGGGAGGTTCTGGAGCGCAATCAGCGCGGCCATCAGGGGCGCGATTTTCGGGCTTGCCACAATCAACCCACCCAGTGCCGCCGCTTCGGGAATGTAATCAAGCAATACACCAGTGAGCTGGGGCGCCTCCTTCTGTTTGACGCCCAGCAGTCGCTCAATGCCGAAAAACAGCAGACCGCCTCCAAGAATGAAGTAGATCCCCAATACCGAATGCCCCATCTCCTTTAGCCCTTCCGGCACCAGAACGACGGCAACAGCGCCCACGAGGATTCCTCCGCCGAACGCAATCAGAAAGTGGCGAAACTCCTGCTCCAGCCAATTGGGGCTGATGCGCTCGATGCTGGCCAGCACTCCCCCAAGGGGTATGCAGGCTCCGGCCAGGGTTGTCAGGGCGAAAATATAGACGACATCCGCGTACAGGGCATTCAGAGACATCAGCAAAACATTCCGGAAAGGTCTGGGGGTCAGGATGTTACCGTAATGGGCATGTTCAGTTCGACCACCAGGCGATCCATGTCATGCTCGTCAAACACACTGCATTGGCGACTGAGAACCAGCTGACCTGCGGACTCCTCCCGAAGCAAACGAGCAATCTGGAGTGCACTGGCACGGGGGATCACACGGATCCGGGCGCTGGCATCGTGGGCTGCCAGCTGCTGCTCGATGGCCCTGACTGCATCCGGATTACCGGCGCGCTCGCTTCGAATCAGCACGGTCAATGGCTGCCGGTGTCGGCGGGCAAGCTCCAGGGCCGCCGACAGGGTTCGGTGATTCTCAAGCTGATCGTCGTTCAGCAACACCACGACACGGTTGCGCTGCCGGGGTTTCAGCTCGGTCCAGAGCAACACATCACCGGGCGCTTTGCGTATCAGGCCCCGCGCAGTCGATCCCAGGCGCGATCCCGGCATCGCCGACCAGCCGGCACGCCCCATCACCACAAGGTCGTCGGGAGTCGCCAGGCCAAGTACTTCGTGAATCACACTACCGCGACAGAGCTTGAGGGCCTGGCGAAGACCCCGGCCACCTACGGCCTGCTCGAGCGACCGGCGCGCCTGTTCTGCAAGTGCGCGAAGGCGCGTTTCCATCACGGCACTGTCCATAGGGCGCGTGGCGCCCGAGCTTGCTCCCACCTCCCGTGCGAAACCGTAACCAGCGCTGCGAAGAACATCCACTTCTTCAACGAACACCCCCAGGACTTCCGCGCCCCTGACAGCGGCAATCTCCGCCGCTGCCTCCAACGCCAGCATGCTCAGACGTGAACCGTCCAGTAACACCAGAACGCGACCGACAGACGGGGTCGCCGGCCTGGATTCGGGCTGATCAGTCATTGCTGGTTTTACCTCCCTCGCCATTGTTCCTGTCATCGTCCGGTTTCCGACTGACTTCCGCGAATGCCTTCAATCGCGCCTGCACCTTGCCGTTGAACGTGCCCTCCGGATAGTTGCCCTCCTCGTCCGGCACACCGGCTTCCATGCCGGTGAGCAGCTCAATCGCCTCACTGATGTCCGAGATCGGGTAGATGGCAAAATGCCCCTCAGCCATGGCATCGCGGACCTCCTGCTTCAGCATCAGGTGTTCGATGTTACTCGCCGGCAGCAACACTCCGTGGCTGTCCACTTCCCCGGCGTCCCGACAGACGCTGAAAAAGCCCTCGATCTTCTCGTTCACCCCGCCAACCGCCTGCACCTCACCATGCTGGTTCATGGAACCGGTAACGGCGAAGGTCTGTTTCAGCGGGACACCGGCAATGGCCGATAGCAGAACACAGGTTTCGGCGACCGACGCCGAATCGCCTTCGACGCCACCGTAGGATTGCTCGAACGCCAGACTGGCAGACAGTGACAGGTCGCCGTCTCCGGCGTAACGACTGGCCAGGAAACGGGACAGGATCATTACTGCCTTGCTGTGAATCGGGCCGCCCAGCTTGGCTTCCCGCTCGATATCCACCACCTGCCCCTTACCCGGTCGGGCCGTTGCCGTGATGCGCGTTGGCTGACCGAACATAGAGGCCCCAAGACGCAGCACCGACAGACCATTGACCTGTCCGATGGCTTCTCCGCGGGTCGCGATCTTCACAACCCCCCGGCTGATCTGCTCCATGCTCCGGTCACGGACCCGGCTGGCACGATATTCCCGCTCATCGATGGCCTGTTGCACATGCGCCGCATCAATGAACGAGGCATCCTGCTGCCCAGCCCAGTGGTCCGCCTCCGTTAACAGATCCTTGAGCACCCGATCGTGGGCCGTGAGTTTTTTCTGGTCGCTGGCCAGCCGGCTGGCGTGCTCAATCAGTCGCGCCACAGCATCCCGGGTAAGCGGACGCGCTTTTACGTCCCTGGCCATGGTCGCGATCATACGGGCATAGAGGCTGTAGCAGGTGTCGTCCCGATCCAGATCGTCTTCAAAATCTGCCTCAACCTTGAACAGGTCCAGGAAATCCGGATCGTAATGGGACAGCAGGTAATACAGCGTCCTATCGCCCAAAAGGACAACCTTGACCGATACCGGAATCGGTTCCGGCTGAAGGCTCACCGTACTGACAAGGCCATAAAGCCGCTCCAGCGACTCGATGCGGATTTCACCGGAGAAGAGAATCCGTTTGAGACTCTCCCACGCCATGGGCTGGCTCAGTACCCTGCGGGCGTCCAGGATCAGGTACCCACCGTTCGCACGATGCATGGAACCACCCTTTATCAGGGTGAAATCCGTGTAGAGTGTGCCCTGGCGCGCACGATGCTCGATCTGCCCCGTCAGGTGCTGATGGTTGGGAAGATCCTCATAGATGACTGGCGCCCCCTCAGTCTCGGCGTTGTCGACCAGCAGGTTCACCCGGTAACGCACCAGCAACCCCGCGGGTGGCCCGTTTTCACTGTCCTGAAAGACTTCCGCGTGCTCGACCACGTCTTCCCGGACCCGATCCAGATGATCAACGATCTCCGGAAGATGGGACCATTTCTGGCGCAATTCACCGATGGGACCTCCAAGGGTCAGCTGTACCATCTCCTCATTCAGGGCATGCACGCGCTCGCGCACCTCTTTGCGTAAACGGGGAATCTGCTGAATGGTCTGCTGCAGTTTTTTCTGAAGCTCCTCAACCTTGGATTCAACCAGTTCCTTTTCCTCGTCGGAAAACGTCTTGTAATCCTCCGGATCAATGACCTCGCCATTACGCATGGGGGCGAACGTAAAGCCCGCAGGCGTGGTGATCATGGCGATATTGTTCTGGTTGGCCTCCTCCTGGATATCGAACAGTCCCTGGTGCTGTCGTTTGGCCATCTCCTCCTGAAGTTCCTGGAGCCGGGACTGGTATTCCTCACTCTCGAACGTAGCCGGAATAGCGGTTCGCAACTCGTCGGCCAGACCATTCATGTCCTTGCGGAACTCCCGACCCTGACCTGACGGCAGGGACAAAGCCCGGGGCCGATCCGCATTTTCAAAGTTGTAAACGTGACACCAGTCGGACGGCACTGCCTGTTCGCTGGCATGTTTGCCCAGAAAGCGCTCGACCAGCTCGTGCTTCCCGGCACCCGATGGCCCCAGAACGAACAGATTGAATCCGTCGGCCCGCATGCTGGCGCCGAACTCAAGGGCCCGAAGTACCCGATCCTGACCACAGGGCAACTCGAGATTTTCGAGGGTTTCGGTGGTTTCAAACTCCAGCTTCTCGGGCGGACAACGGTGGTAAACCTGATCGATGTCCAGGGGGGCGGGTACTGTCATCAACAACTCCTCTGGGCAATACTCGTGGTGAGTGATGAAACGGTGAGTGACTCAAAGAATAGACCACAGCAGCCGGATGTTCAGGCCGTGCGTCCAACCGGTGTGACGTTATCACGTCTAGCCATCAACACATTATGAGCTGGGTCAGGCAGCAGGCCAGATAAGACGCCGGCGAAAACCATAATAGGAATCGAAATGAAAGCGGACAGACGCTGAAAAAGAAAAATGCGGACAAGTCCAACCAGCATCAAAATTCACGAAAATAGATAGAACTACTTACGATCTTATGCGAAAAAGTTACATTCTTATGCGAACCTTCATTCACCTCTTGTCGTCTTAAGTAATGAATCCGGATTTTTCCGATAGCTGAACAATGAGGTTGTTTATGAACACAAAACCCTTCATCACTGCCGCCCTGATTGGTTCTTTCTTCGCCAGCTCAGCAACACTGGCTGCCGGCGGCCCCGGTTACGGCGGCGGACATCGGGCCAGTACCGCCTCTACCGACACAGAAACATCCACCAGCACGGACAGCACCAGTTCCGACCTGACCACCGTTGAGGTCAGTGACCTTCAGTACATGCGCGAAGAAGAGAAGCTGGCCCGGGATGTCTATCTGACCCTGGACCAATACTGGGGCCAACAGACTCAGGTCTTCGCGCAGATTGCGCTGTCGGAGGAATCCCATACCAGCACGGTAAATTACCTGCTGGACAAGTTTGACGTCGAAGATCCCGTGGTGAATGACACGATTGGTGTTTTCGTCAATGAGGAGCTTCAGGCGCTCTACAATGAGCTCGTCGCCAAGGGCGAAAACTCCTTCCTGGACGCCCTTTATGTCGGCGCGCTGATCGAGGAAAAAGACATGGTGGACATTCTCGCCGCCATCAACGAGACCGATGAACGCCCCATCATTCTGGCCTACTCCAACCTGCTGGACGGCTCCAAAAGCCATCTGCGCGCCTTCGTGAGCGTGATCGAGGCCCAGGGCATAACCTACGAAGCCCAGATCCTCGATTCGGAAGAAGTCGAGTTGATTATTGAAGAGGAAGACGAGGACTGAACCCTCGTTCCGGTTACGGAAAACACGAAAGGGCAGCCGATGGCTGCCCTTTTTTGTCGTGCACGACCGGCGCAGGATCTACTGTTCGTTCTCGAGCTTGTCCTGGGTCCGGAGCTCGAAATCGCTGGCATCGTGACGTTCATGCAACTGGGACGACAGATCCCCCCAGGTCTTGTTCACCATCCGGCCGCGCTTCACGGCCGGCCGTTGCGCCACCTCGTCAGTCCAGCGAACCACATTCGTGTAGGTGTGGGTCTGGAGAAACTCCGCTGCCTCATACACCATGTTCTTCACCAGCGCGCCATACCAGGGCCAGATGGCCATATCGGCAATAGTGTACTCGTCGCCGGCAATGTATCGGTTTTCCGCAAGCTGACGATCCAGGACATCCAGCTGACGCTTGACCTCCATGGTGTAGCGGTTAATCGGATACTCGTACTTTTCCGGCGCATAGGCATAGAAATGTCCGAACCCGCCACCAAGGAAGGGTGCGCTACCCATCTGCCAGAATAGCCAGTTCAGGGCCTCGGTGCGGCCGACCAGATCCTGAGGCAGAAACTCACCAAATTTTTCAGCCAGATACAGCAGGATGGAGCCGGACTCGAAGATCCGGACCGCCGGATCCACGCTGTGATCCATCATCGCGGGTATCTTGGAGTTGGGATTCACCTTCACAAACCCGCTGCCAAACTGGTCGCCTTCGGTAATCCGAACCAGCCAGGCATCGTATTCCGCGCCTTTGTGGCCTTTCTCCAGCAATTCTTCCAGCATCACCGTGGCTTTCACACCGTTCGGTGTCGCCAGGGAATAGAGCTGGATCGGATGCTTGCCGACCGGCAGTTCCTTGTCATGAGTCGGCCCTGCGATCGGGCGGTTGATGCTGGCAAAGCGGCCACCGCTTTCGGCATCCCATTTCCAGACCTTCGGCGGTGTGTAGGTGGGGTCGCTCATTGTGACATGTCTCCGTTTAATGAATAGGAAGCTACCTCTGACTCTACAGGAAAAGTTCCTGGACGGTGAAGGTTTACGAACTTTACGCGATAAAGACCACCGGCGCAGGATTCTCCTGACAATGGATCAGCTATCGATGGAAAAAGACACGATCCGTGATAAGTGGCTATACGGAAGGCCCGTCTCACGATGCCAGCGATTGAACGCTTCCTGAGCCTGGATCAATCTCTTTTTCGACCCGGGAGAGGCGTCCACCAGCCCTTCCCTCTCAAGAACCGTGACGACATCCGGCGAGAGGATAAAACCGTCCCATCCGACCCGGCGAAGGAAATACTGGGCCGATGCGCCTCCAAGGCGACTGCCGTGTCGCTTCAGCCATAGCAGCAATCCGGCCTGATCGTCCGACGGCCACTGGCTTAGAAAGGCACCAAAACTGCCATGCTCCCGCGCAGCATCCACAATCATCCGGGCATTCTCCGGAACCGTGCGGATTTTCTGCATGTTGCGCACAATACGCTCATCCTTTGCCAGCTCTTCCAGCACCTCCGGAGGTACCTGTTGCCAGTACAGTGGCACAAAGCCCTGGAAAGCTGCTTCAAAATCCGACCATTTGTTCTCGATCACCCGCCAGACAAATCCGGCCTTGAAAACACAGCGGGTCATCTCGGACAGGTAACGATCATCGCCCCTTGCTTCCAACTCACCCGGCCCGGCAATGCGAGGCATCAGGGCCGCCATAGCGGTTTCGCCGCCTTTACGGCGAGCGGCGCGGTCATGGATGGGCGCAAATGACATAGATATTCTCCTGACTCCGGATAACCATTCCGTAAGGCTTGCTTTAAGGAAACTTTAAGGACGATCGACAACAGTCATCGAGGCTCCCGGGGTTCTTCGTGTTTGAACTGACGGGGTTCATTTCCAATGGCAAGAAGGATGTCTGAGATGAATGTATCCGCTTCGGTACAGGCTCAGCAACTGATGCAGATGGCATCGGCCCAGGCCAAGCCCGCTGCACAGACTGCGCAGCAGGTACCGCCTACTGCAAACGCGACCGGGGAGGAGACGTCCGAATCCCCTGCCGTGCAAATGGCTGAAGGAGAGATTGGCGGCAGGATCAATACCTACGCCTGAATAACAGCCAGCAGGCGGTCGTTCTACGACCGCCTGTCCGACTGCATCAGTGTTGCCCCACCATCTTCGCCAGTTTGGCGACATCGGCTTTCACCGCCTCGTTCGGCTCGCTCTGGATGGCCATGAACGTGGGGTGGCCCTGATCGTCAAACGCGAGAACGGCGCTGGAGTGCGACACATTGTAATTGCCACTCTCGTCCGGTTCATCGTAGCTGTAGGAAACCCGATAGCGATTGGCAATGTCGTCGATCTGCGCTTTCGAACCGGTCAGCCCGATGAACTCGGGTCCGAAGGCGTCTGTGTAGGTGGCAAGTGACTCTGGCGTATCTCTTTTCGGATCCACCGAAACAAAGAGCACCTGGACCCGGTCCCGCAGGGTACCGTCCAGTTGCTGCAGGATGGCTCTCAGACGAGCGAGTGTCGTCGGGCAGACATCCGGACAGTGGGTATAGCCGAAAAACAGGAGCGTCGCCTTGCCGGCGTAGTCCTGTTCGGTAACGGTGTTGCCGTTCTCGTTGACCAGTTTGAAATCCAGGGGCGGCAGAACATCGGAAACGTCCTGCGTCCTCCAGTCTTCGCCAGTACAACCGGCCAGGATCATCACGACAAACAGCGGAAACAAGAGTTTGGACATAGGCTCCCGGTTAATTCAATCGATGGGGCCGCCACCTTACATGGCGGCAGGAGACACAACCTTGAAGGACACCGGCATCGGGTCCCGGCCCTCGAACTCGAGCGTGATGACCACATCGTCACCGACTTTCAGAGGCGCAGAACGCTTCATCAGCATCAGATGGTAGCCGGATGGCGCGAACTCGAAGTCTTCACCGGCAGCCACGTCGATTTCGGGCACGGCCTTCATGTGAGCCATCCCGTCCTTTTTCATGCTCATGTGCATGTGGACCATTCCGAAAGCATCACTGCGAGCGCCCACGAGCTTGATGGTTTCGTTGGTACCGTTATGCAGCTTGAAATAGCCGGCACTGGGAATGTCGCCCGGCATCAATCTCACTTTCGGGTTCGAGACAGCCACATCGGAGGCGAAAGCCAGGCCAGTGGACAGGAGAAGCGCTGAAACTCCCACCAGCAATGAGCGGAAAAATGGATACATGGAGTGCTCCTTGAAAGGTTGAATCGGGCAAGCTGTGGTATCGAACACGCACTCTACCAACCGGCTCCCCGGTGTCACAGCAGATGCGACATTTGGTCTCAGCCGCCAGTCATGTCAGAACGTGTCGCAGAGCGTGGAAAATCCGCAACGGGACTGGAATGCCTGGGAGGAGGTATCCAGAACAACCTTTTTATTGACCGTTTCGTAGTAGAAAGACGAGAAGCCCTTATCGCTACCAGTCACACGGTAAGTGCCACAGACACCGTAACCATGATCCACCCGCTGGAGGTTCACAACTTCGACGTCTGCATTGCCTGCATTCACGGCAGCAGCAATCGCCTGCTGAACCTCGGCATCACCGCGGGTTTCGGAAAGCGCCTGCCCTCCGAAAATCACAGCCCCCAGGATCACAAAGACTGCCAGGGGAACAATGAATACAAGAACAAAGGAACGTGTCTGCGTCATGGTCGGGCTATGACTCCCAGTTACTCGAAGGAATGCGCTTGATGTGAATGTGACTGATCAGCCGGATGGTAGGGCGAATCAGAAACTGGAAGCTGCCAATGATAAACAACCAGACGGCCGCCGTCTCGTATTCCGGAAACAGGAACAGAATACTGCCGATCAGGAACCAGATAGCAATGAAAAAGTCGTTAATGATACTCAGGACCTCGTATCGACGGCGAATGATCAACTCTTCCCGTCCAAGCTTCAAGGTCAGTGGGTTATCCGTCCAGTCTTCAACCATGACTGATCCTGTTTCCGGTCAATGATATTGGCAACTCGATAAACACTGCCTCACTGCATGGCCTTGTAGGCCTCGTCAGTACGGGCGGCCATGATGAAGTCATTCTTGTGCAGACCCCCTATTTTGTGGGTCCACCAGCGAACCGTCACCTTGCCCCATTCCAGCAGGATGGCCGGGTGATGGTTTTCCGCTTCGGCCAGGTCCGCCACTTTGTTGGTGAACGCCTGGGCCTCGGCAAAATTCCGGAATTTGAATGCATGCCGGAGCTGCTCTTCCCCGTCCAGGGTTTCAACTTCCCAGCCGGGCACATCTTTCAGCAGCTCTGCCTTTTCGGCATCACTGACTCTGGGCGCATCGGCACTGCAGGCTTCACAGGATTGCTGTCTCAATTGGGTCATATTCGAACCTCCTTTTTGCTCCCTGCCATTACGTTGGGTGCAACACTCCGGTTTATCAACCCGTGCTTGAAATCCGGCCCACTTCAGAATACTGTATATTTAAACAGTATTGGAGAGCCCCACCATGAGCGAGCTGCTGAATACACTGATGCAGGACGCACGGGTCTGGCAGGGACACCGGCACAACAAAATTGCCACGCCTTCGGAGCCAACCGGCTACCAGGTACTGGACAATCAGCTTGGCGGCATTGGCTGGCCCCGGGGCGCCCTGAGCGAATGCCTTGTCGATCAACCGGGCATCGGCGAAATACATCTGCTGCTGCCACTGATGCAACGGCTGACCGGCACGGGCAAAACCGTGTTCTGGCTGAATCCGCCCCATACCCCCTATGCTCCGGCCCTGGCCCGGGAGGGGATCAACCTGGATCAGGTCGTCATGATTCAGGCCGAGGACGAAGGGGATTTCCTCTGGACCCTGGAAAACTGCCTGCGTTCCCCCGTTACCGGCCTGGTACTGGCGTGGCCGGGCAAACTGGCCACTCGCGACATACGTCGGCTCCAGCTTGCGTCAGAAGCTGGCAGCAACGTGTGCGTGTTGTTCCGGGAGCGACGGCATACAGATCAGAATTCCCCGGCCGCTTTGCGACTGGAGCTGACACCGGGTGATCGCCAGGATCTGAAGGTCAATGTGGTCAAGCGGCGTGGTAGCTGGCCCGGCCAGCGCTGCAGCCTGGCCATGGCGCACCGGGCTGACCTGGCTTTCCGGGACACCCCTCAGGTGGTTCAGGGTCCCTGGCACCAATCGCGGCGATAGGACCAACATGCTCTGGCTGTACCTGCACTTTCCACACTTGCTGTTGGATCACATTCGCCGCGATCGTCAGGAGCAACGCCCCCTGGTCATCGTGGAAGGCACCGGACAACGTGTACTCCAGTCCTGCCCGGAAGCCCGGAATCGGGGGGTTCAGACCGGCATGCGCTTGAAAACCGCCATCACACTGGTGCCGGAACTGGGTATCGTGCGAGCGCAGCCCGAACAGGACGAGCGGATACTGGAAGACCAGGCCCGGTGGCTGTACCGGTACGCCGCTCATATTACTCTGACGCCCCCTGATGGTCTGTTGGCCGAAATCGGCAGCCTGCAAAAACTGTACGGTGGTTTGCCAGCGGTCTGGCAAACCGTGGAGCAGGCGCTGGATGAACATCGGCTCACGGCCTGGGCGGCTACCGGTCATACCCCGCTGGCCGCCCGCCTGATTGCCCGGGCCGGCAAGGGCGAATGCACGGGAGACCGGGGACACATCCTCCGCACCCTGGAGGCCATGCCCCTGATGGCGGCGGAGTTTGATGCCAAAACCTGCACCCGTCTGCAACGACTGGGGCTGAACACCCTGGGCGAGGTGTTTGCCCTGCCTGCACCGGAACTGGCACGCCGCCTGTCTCCGGAAACCCTCGCACGCATCCAGAGAATCCAGGGTTCTCGCCCGGATCCCCAATCCCCCTGGCAGCCGCCCCACTCTTTTCGCCAGCAGGCAGACTTTGTACAGGAAATTGAGCATAGCCAGGGCTTGCTGTTCCCCCTCCAGCGCATGCTCTCGGAACTGGAAGACGACCTGTGTTGGCGCCAGCAGGATACTGACAGCCTGCACCTGATCCTGCAGCATCGGCATGAGGAGGGTACCCGCCTGCGTATCCGGACGTCCGGCCCGGAACACCGGGCTGATGCGTTTCTGAACCTGATCCGGCTGCGGCTCGAACAACAACCACTTCGAGCCCCTGTCGTGGCACTGGTGCTGTCGGTGAAACGCTTTGTCGGGCGCGAAGCCCCCACAGGACAGGATCTCCTGGGCGAAAGCCAGGACCTGAACGAAGCCTGGCACACCCTGATCAGCCGTTTACAGGCCCGATTGGGCGATCACGCCCTGAAACGACTGTCCCCCCGGGAAGACCATCGACCGGAAAGGGCCTGGTCGGCCTCGGAGGTGCAAAGCAAACACAAAACCCGCCTGACCAATCCGGAGTATCTGCCCCGCCGCCCTGTCTGGCTGCTTCAGGGGCCACAGCCCCTGACCGAACCACCAATAGCCTGGTTTTCGGGCCCGGAACGCATCAGCGGTGGCTGGTGGGATGGCGAACGGGTGCACCGGGACTACTACATTGCCCAGCTACGGAGCGGGCAGCTGGCCTGGGTTTTCCGGGATGTGCGTGAGGGCTGGTTCATCCATGGCTGGTTTGGATAGCGCCATGCCCGGCTACGCCGAACTCTTCTGCTTCAGCAATTTCACCTTCCTGACCGGTGCCTCCCACCCTCATGAACTGGCTCAGAGGGCAGCAGAACTGGGCTATGCTGCTCTGGCCATCACCGATGCCTGCTCCGTCGCCGGCATTCCCCGGGCCTGGGCCGCGCTGAAGGACAGCCCGGTGAAGCTGATCACCGGCAGCTGGTTCGCTCTGGAGGATGCCCCGGACGGTGCCGCAACGCCCCGATTCATCCTCCTGGCCCGTACCCGACGGGGCTATGGCCAGTTATGCCAACTGATTACCACTGGCCGTCGTCGGGCCGAAAAAGGTCAATACCGGTTACTCTTCAGGGACGTGGAAACCCACGAACTGGATGACTGCCTTTGCCTCTGGCTGCCACCTACCGTTGCCGAGGCAAACGCCAACCGGGCACAGGCTTGTGGTGAGTGGCTGAACCGGCTGTTTGAGCATCGACTCTGGATCGCCGCCGCCCGCACCCTGGAATCCGGCGAAGAACACCATCTGGCCCGTGTCCGATGGCTTGCAGAACAACTCCACTGCCCGATCACGGCCTGCGGCGAAGTGCATATGCATACCCGGGAGCGCCAGCCCCTGCAGGATGTACTGACCGCCCTGCGCCATCACACGCCCCTGGAACAGGCCGGCCATTGCCTGTTCCAGAACGGTGAACGTTACCTGCGTCCGCTGCCCGTTCTGCAACGGCTGTTTCCCGAAGAATGGCTGCACCAGACCCTTCGCATTGCCGAAGCCTGTTCGTTCGAACCGGGCAGCCTGCGTTACGAGTATCCTCCGGATCTGGTTCCCTCCGGAGAAACCCCGGCCGGCTACCTCAAACGCCTGACTCACGAGGGCGAACGCCAACGCTACCCCGGAGGCACGCCGCTGCAGGTCCAGGCCCTGATCCGCAAGGAGCTGGAACTGATTTCGGAGATGAAGTACGAACACTACTTCCTCACCATTCACGACATCGTCGCCTTCGCCCGGAGCCAGGGCATCCTGTGCCAGGGCCGCGGGTCAGCCGCCAATTCCGCAGTGTGTTACTGCCTGGGCATTACAGAGGTAAACCCCGCTAACGTGGAACTGCTGTTCGAGCGGTTCATCTCCAAAGACCGGGATGAACCGCCGGATATCGACGTGGATTTCGAACATGAACGCCGGGAAGAGGTCATCCAGTACATCTATCAGCGCTATACCCGGGAACGGGCTGCGCTGGCCGCAACCGTCATCCGCTACCGTCCGCGCAGCGCCATCCGGGATGTTGGCAAAGCCCTGGGATTCGATCCGGCACTGGTCGAACAGCTGCTGGATGGCATCGACTGGCGGGACAAGGCTACCAACTGGCGCCAGCAGGTACTGGACAAGCACCTTACCCGGAATCCATCAGTGGCAGATCAGTTCTTTACCCTGGTCAACACCTTGCTGGGCTTTCCCCGGCATCTGTCCCAGCATGTAGGCGGTTTTGTCATCAGCGCCGGGCCCCTGGCGGAACTGGTCCCGGTGGAAAACGCCGCCATGCAAGACCGTACCGTCATCCAGTGGGACAAGGACGACCTGGAAAGCCTGGGCCTGATGAAGGTGGACGTACTGGCCCTCGGCATGCTCTCCGCCATCCGTAAGGCACTGACCCTGATCGGCGAACAGAAAGGCGAGCCTTTCAATATCCAGGACATTCCACAGGAAGATCCGGCCACCTACGCCATGCTTCAGAAAGGCGACAGCATCGGCGTGTTCCAGGTAGAATCCCGCGCCCAGATCAACATGCTGCCCAGACTCAGGCCGGAAACCTATTACGATCTGGTGATCGAAGTCGCCATCGTGCGGCCCGGCCCGATCCAGGGGGATATGGTTCACCCGTACCTGCGTCGAAAACATGGCCTGGAACCCGTGGACTACCCCAATGACGCGGTCCGCCGGGTCCTCGAACGCACCCTCGGCGTTCCCATTTTCCAGGAGCAGGTCATCAAACTTGCCATGGTGGCCGCCGGTTTCTCGGCTGGCGAAGCCGATCAGCTCCGCCGCGCCATGGCCGCCTGGAAATCCCATGGCGACCTGACACCTTTTCGTGAAAAACTCATCACCGGCATGCTCGAACGGGGCCACGATGCTGATTTCGCAGAACGCCTGTATCAGCAGATCTGCGGCTTCGGCGGCTACGGCTTCCCGGAATCCCACGCCGCCAGCTTTGCCCTGCTGGTCTACGTGTCCGCCTGGATCAAACGACATTACCCGGCGGCGTTTTACTGTGCCCTGCTCAACAGCCAGCCCATGGGCTTCTATTCGCCCTCCCAGCTGGTCCAGGATGCCCGCCGCCATCGGGTTCAGGTGTTGCCTCCCGATGTAAACCACAGCCAGTGGGACCACACCCTCGAAAGCCCGGATCACCACCTGCGCCTGGGCCTGAGAATTATCCAGGGACTGTCCCGTGAAGGCGCCAACCGCATTCACCAGAACCGGCCTGACAGCGGCTACCGCTCCGCAACCGAACTGCGACGCCAGGCCCACCTGAACCAGCGGGATATGGAACTGCTCGCCGGCGCCAATGCCATGCCCGGATTCACCGCCAACCGCCACCAGGCTTACTGGCAACTGCTGGATCACGAACAACCGGCTGCCCTGTTCGCAGAGGACATACCAGCGGACTACCAGCCAGACCACTGTACCCTGCTCCCCGACCCCAGCGAAGGCCAGAACGTCCTGGCCGATTACGCCAGCCAGGGCCTCACCCTGCAACGCCATCCACTGGCCCTGCTCCGGGAACAGGGGCACCTGCGCTTTTGCCTGACCTCCGAACAACTGAAGAGCACGAAGGCCGGGATTCCCGTCCAGGTCGCCGGTCTGGTCACCGGCCGTCAACGCCCCAGCTCCGCCTCCGGCGTGACCTTCGTCACCCTCGAAGACGAAACCGGCAACGTTAATGTGGTGGTGTGGCTCGAAACCGCACGACGGCAACGCAAACCGCTGCTGACCGCTCGGTTGTTACACGTGAAGGGTGTTCTGGAGAGAGAGGGCGATATCGTTCACGTTATGGCGGGAAAGCTCTCGGATCTTAGCCATCTGATAAAGACGCTTCCAGTCACTTCAAGAAATTTTCACTAAGATCTCAGAAGCGACAACTCGAAAGTCCAGGAGTGTATGCGGGGACCTTCTTTCAGGAATGTCGGAGGCCATGGATGGCCGGAGTCAAGCGCACAGGGATGTGCTCGTAGCGGTTCCTGAAAGAAGGTCCCCGCATACACTCAACTCCCCAGGTTACCAGTCCTGTAAAAGAAAACCCCGCACAAAGGCGGGGTTTTCGGTACTGCAACGAGACGATCAGCCCAACAGCTTGATCATCACACCCGCCGCAACCGCCGAGCCAATCACACCGGCCACGTTTGGCCCCATGGCATGCATCAGCAGGAAGTTGTGCGGGTTGGCATCCAGCCCGACCTTGTTCGACACCCGGGCCGCCATCGGCACCGCCGAGACACCCGCCGAACCAATCAGCGGATTGATCTTCTCCTTGGTCACGGCATTCATCAACTTCGCCATCAGAACACCACAGGCCGTACCCACACAAAACGCCGCCATACCCAACACCAGGATACCCAGCGTCTGGAGATCCAGGAATTTATCGGCACTCAGTTTGGAGCCCACCGACAACCCAAGGAAGATGGTCACAATGTTGATCAGCGCATTCTGGGAAGTATCGCTCAGGCGCTCCACCACACCACACTCACGCATCAGGTTACCGAAGCAGAACATCCCGAGCAGCGGTGCCGCATCCGGCAGGAACAGCGCAGTTGCAATCAGAACGACGATCGGGAAGGCAATACGCTCCTTCTTGCTGACCGGGCGCAGCTGGGACATCTTGATGGAACGCTCTTTCTCAGACGTCAGCGCTTTCATGATCGGCGGCTGGATCATCGGCACCAGCGCCATGTAGGAATAGGCCGCTACCGCAATCGCACCCAGAAGATGCGGCGCCAGTATGCTGGACACGTAAATCGAGGTAGGACCGTCGGCACCACCGATGATCCCGACCGCAGCCGCCTCCAGGATGGTGAAATCCATGGTGCCACTCCAGTCCAGCAGAGCCGCGCCAAGCACCGTGCCGAAAATACCGAATTGCGCAGCCGCACCCAGCAGCAACGTTTTCGGGTTCGCCAGCAAGGGACCAAAATCGGTCATGGAACCAACGCCCATGAAGATGATCAGGGGCGCCGCACCGCTGGCAATCGCCACCGAGTAGAAGTTGTAGAGCATGCCGTTGGTGTAGCCATAGGTCTGGGCCACCACACTGGCCTGCTGGACCACATCGTAGCTGGCCTCTTTATAGGCATGCTTGAAAGCGTCCAGCAAATCCGGCGTCACCGCCTGCCCCGCCTGATAGGACACATCCAGAACAGCCGACAGTGCCGCCAGCACATCGGGTTTACCGATGTGAATGGCATTCTCCGCCGCCGACAGGGCCAGGCCAGCCTCCGGAATGTTCGCCAGGATTCCGCCGAAGCCGATGGGCACCAGCAACAGCGGCTCAAAGCCCTTGCGGATGGCAAGGAACAGCAGGAGCAAGCCCACACAGATCATCACGAACTGGCCGGCTGAGAGGTTGAACAGGCCACTGCCCGTCCACAACGTTATTAACTTATCCATGGAATGCTGGCCCTTATCCGATTGTCAGCATTTCATCATCAGGGGATACGGCATCACCGACCTTGATGAAGACTTCGCCGACAGTGCCGGCTCTGTGTGCGCGGACTTCCGTTTCCATCTTCATGGCTTCGAGAATCACCAGGACATCGCCGTCCTCGACCACGTCTCCGGCCGACACCAGCACCTTGAAGATATTGCCACCAAGCGGTGCCACCACCGGCTCTCCCTCACCAGCCGCGGGCGCCGCAGCCTGGGCGGGCGCCGGGGACGATGCCGCACCGCCCTCTGGCTGGATCTGGCTGATCTCGCCGCCTTCGGTAACCGCAACGACGAATTTCTTGCCGTTGACATCCACGGTATAGGTTTCCGGACCACCGGCCTTTTTGGCAGGCACACTGGCCGCGCTATCCGCTGAGGGCGCCGGCTCGAACGCATCCGGGTTGCCACGGTTTTCCAGGAACTTCAGGCCGATTTGCGGGAACAGTGCGTAGGTCAGCACATCGTCAACGACGTTGTCGGCGAGCTTGAGCCCTTTCTCGTCCGCCAGCTTTTTCAGCTCGTCGGTCAATTTGTCCATTTCCGGCTCGATCAGGTCGGCCGGACGGCAGGTAATCGCTTCCTTGCCATCCAGAACCCGTTCCTGAAGTTCCTTGTTGAACGCTGCCGGAGCCGCCCCGTATTCCCCTTTGAGAATGGCGGAGGTCTCCTTGGAGATGGATTTGTAGCGCTCACCGGTCAGCACGTTAAGCACCGCCTGGGTGCCCACGATCTGGGAGGTCGGAGTTACCAGCGGGATGTACCCCAGGTCCTCACGAACTTTGGGAATTTCAGCCAGAACGTCATCGAACTTGTCCGCCGCGTTTTGCTCCCTCAGCTGGCTTTCCATGTTGGTCAGCATGCCACCTGGCACCTGGGCCAGGAGAATGCGGGAATCCACCCCTTTGAGACTGCCCTCAAACTTCGCGTATTTCTTGCGAACTTCCCGGAAGTAGCCGGCGATCTCCTCAAGCAGGTTAAGGTCCAGGCCGGTATCCCGATCGGTTCCCTCGAGAATAGCCACCACTGCCTCTGTGGGGGAATGGCCGTAGGTCATACTCATCGACGAAATAGCCGTGTCGACGTTATCAATCCCCGCTTCCGCCGCCTTGACGGCGGTAGCGGTGGACATGCCCGTCGTCGCATGACATTGCATGTGAATGGGCACATTCAGTTCTTTCTTGAGCCGGCTGACCAGATCATAGGCCACGTAAGGCTTGAGCAGACCGGCCATGTCCTTGATCGCAATGGAATCAGCGCCCATGGATTCGACCTGCTTCGCCAGCTCGACCCACATCTCGATGGTATGTACCGGACTGGTGGTGTAGGAAATCGTGCCCTGGGCGTGTTTGCCCGTCTTGCGAACCGCCCGGATGGCAGTTTCCAGGTTGCGCGGATCGTTCATCGCATCAAAGATGCGGAACACGTCCACGCCATTCTCGGCAGCGCGCTCTACAAACCGCTCGACCACATCGTCTGCGTAATGGCGATAACCCAACAGGTTCTGCCCCCGAAGAAGCATCTGCTGGGGGGTATTGGGCATCGCCTTCTTGAGTTCCCGGATACGCTCCCACGGATCTTCGCCCAGGTACCGGATACAGGCATCAAAGGTCGCACCACCCCAGGATTCCAACGACCAGTAACCCACCTTGTCGAGCTTCTCGGCAATGGGCAGCATGTCATCCAGTCGCATTCGGGTCGCAAGCAGGGACTGGTGGGCGTCTCGCAGGATTACGTCCGTAATACCCAGCGGTTTTTTTGTATCAGTCATCGCGTCAGCCTTCTGAAAAGGTTCCAATCGGTGTCCGGCTCACTTCTTGTGGCGAGTCCGGTATTGTGCAATCGCCTTCTTGATGGCCTCGGCGGTATCAGCATCCACAGACGCGGGGGCTTTTGGCCTGGCTCGGGGAGATCGGGCCGGTGTCGCCGGCTCCGGAGAGGAAAAGCGGGTGATAATTCGGGACATCAGGCCGGTTGCAAACACCAGAATAATCAGGAATGCAAACACGAAGCCCATTCCTGCGATCATCAGATCGACGGCTTGTGACATCAGCTCATTCATATCGAACAGCTACCTGTTTTGTTGTGTGTAACTTCCCTATCTGCGCAGTCCGGCGCAGGTAACACGTCAGATTAATCCTGCGTAATGTACCGTTTCAAACGGTGCCCGGCAACCAAGAACCCTATTTTCCATACGCGTTTTCCGAAACCCTGTCAGGCGTAACGAACCCGAAGGTTTCGGCCCTTGATCTTGCCGCGCTCAAGGCGCTTCAGGGCCGGGGCCGCGTAGTCCGTCTCAATCGCGACAAAACTCTCGAACTCGAACAGATCAATCTTGCCAACTGCATTGCCGGGGATACCCGCCTCACCGGTCAGGGCGCCCAGAATATCTCCGGGACGAACTTTGTTCTTTCGTCCACCGGCAATGTTCAGAGTCACCATGGGAGGCGTCACCGGGCTGATCTCTGTCGCAAGCAAAGCATCCGAATCGCCCCATTGGACCGCCTGCCCCCGGGCCGACTCCAGACGGGATATCTTGTGCCCTTTTGAAGGAGTACAGAGGGTAACGGCAACACCTTCCTCACCCGCTCTGCCGGTTCGTCCGATGCGATGGGTATGGACCTCCGGATCCCTTGCCGGCTCGGCATTGATCACCAGCGGCAGGGACTTGATGTCCAGACCTCGGGCGGCCACATCCGTTGCCACCAGTATCGAACAACTACGATTACCGAAGCGTACCAGCACGCTGTCCCGCTCTCTTTGATCGAGATCACCGTGCAACGCCTCTGCCGAAAAGCCATGCTCACGCAGACGCGCTGCAAGATCGTCACAGTTCTGTTTGGTAGCACAGAACACGATGGCCGAAGTCGGCTGATACCGGGACAGCAAGGCCATGACCGCCGGAACTTCGGCCTGGGGTGGAATTTCAAAAAAGACTTCGCGGATATCCGGAGCCGCCTGCGCTCCCTCGACCCGCACATCAACCGGATCTTTCTGGTAACGACCACTGAGGGCACGAATTGCCCCGGGCCAGGTCGCAGAGAACATCAGTGTCTGCCGACGATCCGGCGTGGCGGCCAGGATCGTCTCCACCGAGGCCTCGAAGCCCATGTCCAGCATACGGTCGGCCTCATCCAGCACGACCATTCCGGCCTTACCCAGATCCAGCGTGCCTTTGCGCAGATGATCCTCAATACGTCCGGGGGTTCCCACCACGATATGGGCACCGTGGCTCAGGGAGCCAATCTGAGGCCCGATCGGGACACCGCCGCATAAGGTCAGGATCTTGATATTCCGCTTCGCCCGTGCCAGCTCCCTCAATGCTTTGGCCACCTGGTCGGCCAGTTCCCGGGTCGGGCACAACACCAGCGCCTGGACCGAAAAGTCCCGGGGGCGCAGGTTTTCTACCAGCCCGATGCCGAACGCCGCCGTCTTGCCACTGCCGGTGCGAGCCATGGCAATGACATCCCGGCCAGCAAGACAGTGAGGCAGTGCCTGACGCTGGATATCGGTGGGTTGAACCAGCCCGAGCCGGCTCAGGCTGGACATCATGGCCGGGGAAAGACCGAAGTCGTCGAAGGAAGGCATAGGCAAACTGTCCGGAATCGTGAGGTACGGTTTATGAAGGCGAAAATGACGGCGTATACTACCCCATCGTAACAGGCGAGTTCGCAACTATTCGACGGAGTACATAATGGCGTCCTTACAGGATCAGCTTTTGAAGGCCGGCCTGGCCGATGAGAAGAAGGCCCGATCGGTCCGCAACGAGAAACGAAAACAGCGTAAACAGCAGCCCAAAGGTTCGGTCCAGGTCAATGAAGCCGAGATCCGGGCACGAAAGGCCCGTGAAGAAAAAGCCGAACGGGACCGTCAGCTGAACCTTGAGCGTCAGAAAGAGGCCGAGAAAAAAGCCATACAGGCACAGATTCGCCAACTGGTCGAGACCAACCGCCTGGACCGCAGCAAGGCTGAAACTTCCTACCAGTTTGTCGACGGCAAGAAGATCAAGAAAATCCTGGTCGACGATACCATGGTGGACCAACTTTCCCGGGGCCGCCTGGCCGTTGTCCGCCTTGGCGAAGATTACAACGTGGTCCCTGAAAAGGTTGCCCGCAAGATCATGGAACGGGATGAAAGCGCCGTGGTCGTTCTTCACGACCGGAAACAGGATGATCAGGGAGACGATGATCCGTATGCCGGGTACGAAATCCCGGACGATCTGATGTGGTAGATTGTTCCCGGACACAAAAAAACGGGGCTGAAATTCAGCCCCGTTTTTCGTTTCTGCCTCTGGCTATTTAACGACCGGGCATATCAGGCTTTGGCAAAGCGCTTACGCGCCCACAGTCCGGCCATGGCCATCAGCGCCATGCCTGGCAGAACGGGGTCAAACGGAGCGCCCGGCTTACCAGCGGTACATCCGAACGTTGTGCCGCGACCTTCTGACGGGGCCGCCGCCGCAACCGGCGTTGCTGGAATGGTCGGCTGGGCAACCGAATCATTCAGACCGGTGACCCGGAGAGTGAAGGTACAGTGTGTCGCCGTGCCATCACTGGTACAGGTCGGCCAGGCCGACGTATTCGCCACACTGACCGTGGTGTTGATATTGACGTTCGCCAGGTCTTCCACGGGTCCCTGAACGTACCCGGCCTTGCGCACCAGCGTACCGCCAGAGCTGGAAATCTCGGCATTCATATCCGACAGGCTCACCCAGGAAGAGTCCGACGCCAGTTGATACATGCCGTCTTCGCCTTCGTCCGGATACCAGGTGGCGTAAAGCGCATTACCATTGCTGCTATCGACCACGGTAAGTGGAGTATTGGCCCAATCGGCAAAGGAATCGATGGTCACCGCCTGGCCTTCGATCAGAACCTTGAAGTTACCATTATAGAGCGTGGAAGCTGCTGTCCCGCTGAGAGAAATCGCATCAGTTACGGCTCCCTCAGGATCACCCTCATCCAGCGTCTCTACGAGCGGCATAACGTCGCCGGCAACAGTCGGATCAAAATCACCATTATTAGGATCCCACGCAGTAGCCGGCGTTTCCGGTGTTGACGGGTCGTTGTCAAGGTCGAAAGTAACCCCTGAGTTGAATACCTTCTCATAGGTCTTCCAATCTGGCGCACTCGCCGTTCCATCATTCCAAGCCAGAAGAATGGAGTCGTTGGCCGGGTTGCCGTCATGATCGAAGAACCAGCCGGTTGGTACCTTTTGCAGGGTTCTCCAGTTGCCGAACAGATCTGAATAGGGCGTCGGAATCGTGCCGTTAGTCTCAATCATGTCCGAATCGAGATCCGTCGCGTTCGATTCAACAAACTCGGCAATGCTGGTGCTGAAAAACGGTAGGCCCTCGACTTTACTGCCGCCGAACAGACCGCCCGGATACTTTCCAAGGGAGCCGACAGAGAGTTTCGAGGAATCGTCGTTGGTGCGGGGGAAAGTCAGCCCGTCCGAGGCGGTGGAAGGCACAAAGTCGTTACCCACCCCGAAGCCGGTTTCAAACCGGAACCCCTTCAGATCGCCGCCTGCCGTGTTGAGCGCATCCGTCAGGTTCGACAGCTTACCGATAGCTTGGTCGTGCCATCGACGGTAATGTTGAAGACCAGATCAATCGGGCCGTTGGTTTCTGTGGTCTTCAGCTTGAAACGTTTACCGGAATCCCCAGGTGCCAAGCAATTCGGATTCGGTTGAAGATCCGGCTGCGCCATGATGCAACCGTCAAAGTCATAAGCCCCCTGCTGAACACTGAAGGCTTCGTTATAGACCGAGATCCCCAGCCCCACGTCGCCGCTGTCGTTGATTGGATCAATCCAGCCGAAGCTCGCCGTTCCATCAGCATCCGTGTAAACGAGCGTTTTGCCTTCGACTGGTGGAACAGAGAGATTGTCAGTATTAACGCTGTCAACCGTTGCGGCAAAGGCCATCGGCGACAAACCGAGCACGGAACAGATAACCGCTCCAGCAAGCGGCTTTCTCTTGAAGATAGTGGTTTTCATTGTCATTCAACTTCCTTTTTTGGAACCGGCTTTATAAGCACTCACACAGCCAACAGTAAGATGTATAGATGCTATATCCAAATATTAGAAAGTAATAAGACATTAAATTCACACCCGGCGAATCAGTGTGTCCATGCCGGCTAATATCCCGATGTCCTGCTAATCTTTCCGATGAACCCGCTGCAATGCCGTGAGGAGCCTGATATGTCAGCCCGAATAAGGTGGATTCTGTGTTCAGGATTGCTGACCCACGACATGACTGAACGAGCGCACAGCCGACGCAGTGCGGCACCATGTCGCACCTATTTCGCAGTATTTGGCTTGATCGATCGGATTGTCTGGCGTGAATAATCAACCGCAACCCTCAGCATCAACAGGAACGATCGCGGCTGTGCGCGGCAATGTGGTGGACGTGCGTTTCACCACCAACTTGCCGCCGAGACATACCGAACTGCACTCGGGAAAGGGAGGAAGTGTCGTCCTTGAGGTGCAGACACACCTCGACAAAGCCACCGTCCGATGCATTGCCCTCACCCCCACCCGCCGCCTGGCCAGAGGCATGCCGGTTCAGCAGACCGGCACCGGATTGCAGGTACCGGTCGGCCCGTCACTACTGGGCCGCATGATCAATGTCTTTGGCAAACCGGTCGATGGGGGTGCACCCATTGAAACATCGCAGCACTGGCCCATCCATCGTCCTGTCCTTCCGCTCTCCGAGCGCACCACCAGCACCGAAATCTTTGAAACCGGCATCAAGGCCATCGATCTGCTCGCCCCTATTGAACGCGGCGGAAAATCCGGCATGTTTGGCGGCGCGGGCGTTGGCAAAACCGTTCTGATCAATGAACTGATCAATAACATGGCCGAGCGTTACGAGGGCGTCAGCCTGTTTTGCGGCATCGGGGAGCGCATGCGCGAGGCCGAGGAAATGTACAGCTCCATGCAGGAATCCGGGGTTCTGGAAAAAGCCGTACTGATCTACGGCCAGATGAACGAACCCCCGGGTGCCCGATTTCGCGTTGGTCACGCCGCATTAACGGTGGCCGAGCATTTTCGCGACATCCAGAAACGGGATGTCCTGCTTTTGATCGACAATGTCTTTCGCTTCGTCCAGTCCGGCATGGAGGTCTCCGGACTCCTGGGCCGGATTCCTTCAAGGGTCGGGTACCAGCCAACACTGGCCACCGAGTTGGCGCAGCTTGAGGAGCGCATCTGTAGTTCAAAAAGCGCCAGTATCACATCCGTCCAGGCCGTTTACGTGCCGGCCGATGACCTCACCGACCCCTCTGCCACACATATCTTCTCGCACCTGACAGCGTCCATCGTCCTGTCCCGGAAGCGGGCCAGCCAGGGTCTGTATCCTGCCATCGACCCACTGTCGACGGCTTCGAAAATGCTCACCCCTACCATTGTCGGTCGCCGCCACTACCGGGTGGCACAGGCCGTCCGCAGTACCCTGGCAGAATACGAGGAACTGAAGGACATCATTGCCATGCTGGGGCTCGAAGAACTGTCGCGGGAGGATCAGGCCACTGTCAGCAAGGCGAGACGACTGGAACGATTCCTGACCCAACCGTTTTTCACCACCGGGCAATTCACCGGCAAGGGTGGCCGACTGGTGCCGCTGGATAAGACGATCGAGGGTTGTGAGCGGATTCTGCAGGGGGAATTCGAGAACGTCAGTGAAAAAGCCCTCTACATGATTGGAGCGATTGAGGAAGCCGCTGCCCGGGAGACGGATCATGAGCACTGACTCACCGTCTCATATGAACCTGAAACTGCTCCTGCCGACCGAAGTCCTGCTCGAGCAACCGGTCACCAAAATCATTGCCGAGGCAGAAAACGGAGAGTTCTGCCTACTTCCCCGGCACATCGACTTTGTGGCCGCGCTGGTGCCCGGCATTCTGAGCTTCATCACCGAAGATGGCGAGGAACGCTTTGCGGCGATTGATCGCGGCATCCTCGTGAAATGCGGCCCGGATGTTTCGATTTCGGCGTTCCAGGGTATCGCCGGAACGCATATCGACACACTCCAGGCCCTGATTGATGAGCGCTTCACCGTTATGGATGAGCATGAACGCAAGGCCAGATCGGCTCTGGCACGCCTCGAGGCCAGTACTCTCCGGGGATTCCTGAATCTGGAGGAGCCCCATGGATAACTTCCCGCGCCACCACGGCTCTGACCAGGACCCGGATCGCCTGGGTCGGAAAATCGGTCGCCGGGCTCAGCGCAAGCAACAGGCCCGTGAACAGAAACCCGGGCCGGCCTGGTTTGGTCTGGGCATGTTTGGTCTGGTGGGCTGGTCGGTTGCCATACCGACCCTGATCGGAATCGCGGTGGGGGTCTGGGCCGATGGGCGCTGGCCCGGCGAGGTGTCCTGGACTCTAACCCTGCTGTTCATCGGCCTCGCGCTGGGCTGCGCAAACGCTTGGTACTGGATCAAACAGGAGAGTCATCGTGACTGAAGCAGCAGGCCTGATCCTCTATTACGGCATCTATCTGGCCGGCGGCGCTGTCCTCGGACTGGCGTTTCTCTGGGGGCTCTGGCTGACGGTGCAAAAGCTTCCCACCACGCGGCACCCGGCACTTCTGGTGTTCGCAAGCCTGATACTGAGATTTGCAATCTCACTAGCGGGGTTCTATGTCATCGTACAAATGGGAAGCTGGGATCAGATTCTCGTTGCGGTGGCCGGCTTCACCCTGCCCAGACTGTTTCTCTCAAGGCGTCTGCAGCGCCCGCAGGAGGTGAATGGAGGTGTCGACTCATGACCATTTCTCCGGACAGCATTGTGTACTGGCAATGGAATGGCGTTACCCTTAACGCAACCATCGTCTTCACCTGGCTGGTCATGCTGCTTCTGGCGGTCGGCTCATGGCTGATCACCCGGAACCTTTCTGAAGGCCCGGGGCTGTCGCGTCTGCAAAACCTGCTGGAAGTCGTGGTAACGGGTATCAGGGACCAGATCGCCCAGGTAAGCCTGCAAAACCCCGGCCCCTACCTGCCCTTTGTAGGCACACTGTTCCTGTTCATTGCTACCGCCAATCTTCTCAATATCGTCCCGGGCTACCAGGCACCTACAGGCTCACTTTCGACCACGGCAGCCCTGGCAATCTGCGTGTTTATTGCGGTCCCCGTTTTTGGCATAGCCAATCGGGGAGCCGGGCGTTATCTGCGGCATTACATTCAGCCGACGCCTCTGATGCTGCCGTTCAACATTATCGGGGAGCTTTCCCGAACCGTTGCGCTGGCCGTTCGCCTGTATGGCAACATCATGAGCGGGACCGTTATCGTCGCCATCCTCCTGAGCCTGACACCCTATTTTTTTCCCATCGTCATGCAGCTGCTGGGGCTTCTGACCGGCATGATCCAGGCCTACATTTTCGCCGTTCTGGCCATGGTCTACATCGCTTCGGCAACCTCGGCCCAGGAGCCCGGAAAAAAGAACACAAAGACATCCCCCCCCTCCCAGGAACGCTGAAGGAGTTACTCTATGGACAGCATCTCGATCATTGGCATGGTGTCAGTCATTACCGCAGGCCTGACGATTGCGATCGGGTCCCTTGGCCCCGCCTTCGGAGAGGCACGGGCGGTCGCACAGGCCCTCAGTGCCATTGCCCAGCAGCCTGACGAATCTGCCACCATCACCCGAACCCTGTTCGTCGGCCTGGCCATGATCGAGTCTACGGCGATCTATTGTTTTGTCGTGGCCATGATCCTGATCTTCGCCAACCCCTTCTGGAATCATGTGACCGCTGCGGCGGGAGGGTGATTCATGGACATTGACTGGATAACGGTCTCCGCACAGGTCGTTAACTTTCTTGTACTGGTCTGGTTGCTTAAACGTTTTCTCTACCAACCGGTCATTCGCGCCATGGACCGGCGGGAACAAACCATACGGGACCGGGTTGATGACGCAGAACAGCGTGAACAGCTTGCTGAAAACGAACGGAAGACTTACCAGGACAGGATTGCCGAGCTGGAGACGAAGCGCGAGGAACTGCTCGAAGAGGCCCGTCAATCGGCAAGACAGACCCGAAGCCAGTTGCTTGACGAAGCGCGTGAGGAAACGGCTCAGGCCCGGACTAACTGGATGCGCGAAGTGTCCGAAGAGAAGTCCGCCTTCATTGATGGATTGCGAACACAGACGCTTGAGGTGGTCGAGTCAATCGCCCGAAATGCGCTGCGGGACCTTGCGGACGAAGCGCTGGAAGAAAAAATGGCTCACGCCCTCGCGCGCCGGATCCATCATCTCCAACAGGAACTCAGGGATGCCCTTCGGGACTCGAAAGACGCCATCGTCGTTACCAGCGCTTTTGAGCTCAGTCCTCCTGTCCGCAGCGCCCTGACCCGGGCAATTCACGAACAGGTCGGCCCCACTGTGGCCGTCGACTATGCGAGCAACGCGGATCTCATCTGCGGCATCGAACTGATCGGCGGGGGACTCCGGATTGCCTGGAACCTGTCCGACTACCTGAATGAATTGACGACTCGCATAGAGAAGGCTTTCGAACCGGTAGAGGCAGCATCCGATGGAACATGATGGCGCACTGAACCGGATGCTGTCAGATACCATGTCGAGGGTCCGGCAGGAACTGGTCCATAGGCAGCCAGCGTTGATCTGTCAGGAAACGGGCACGGTCCTTCAGGTTGGCGGCGGTATTGCGCGCGTTCAGGGACTGGCCAGCATTTCCTCGGAAGAGCTGGTGGCGTTCCCCGGGGGCGTATTGGGCGTCGCAATCAATCTGGAACCTGACGAGGTCGGTGTCATTCTCCTCGGTGAAAACGAACAGCAGGGCGCCGGCGTCCGAGTGACCGCCACAGGCCGGGAGACCGACACACCGGTAGGCGATGGCCTGCTCGGCCGGATTGTAGACGCAACAGGAAAAGTGCTTGATGGTGGCAAACCGCTGGAGGTGCACGAACGCCGGCCCATCGAACGGACAGCACCGGAAATCATTGAACGCGCGCCGGTTACGGTCCCGCTGGAAACCGGACTGAAACCGATCGACGCCCTGATTCCCATAGGTCGGGGGCAACGGGAGCTGATTCTCGGCGACCGCCAGACGGGCAAGACGTCCATCGCCATTGATACCATTATCAATCAGCGGGACAAGGGCGTTATCTGCGTTTATTGTGCCGTTGGTCAACGCGGCACATCCGTTGCGAAGGTGATCGAAACGCTTCGCCAGCACGATGCACTTGACCATACCATTGTCGTCGTTGCCTCTGACGAGGACCCGGCCGGGCTCAGATACATTACCCCCTATGCGGCCACAACCATGGCCGAATATTTCATGGAACAGGGGCGCGATGTGCTCATTGTCTATGACGATCTGACCCGCCACGCCCGCGCCTACCGGGAACTGTCCCTGCTCCTGCGCCGCCCACCCGGGAGGGAAGCTTATCCCGGCGACATTTTCTACATCCACTCGCGTCTGCTTGAACGCAGCACCCACATGCGCACCGAGTATGGTGGTGGCTCCCTGACAGCACTGCCCATCATCGAGACCCAGGCCCAGGACATTTCGGCCTACATCCCCACCAATCTCATTTCGATTACCGATGGGCAGATCTACCTCTCCCCGACGCTGTTCCAGAAAGGTTTGCTGCCCGCCATCAACATCGGCAAGTCCGTCTCCAGGGTGGGCGGAAAAACCCAGCATCCGGCGCTCCGGACCGTTGCCAGCGACCTTCGCCTCGCCTATTCCCAATTCGAGGAACTGGAAACCTTCGCCCGATTCTCAACGCGACTGGACCCGGAAACCAGAGACACCATTGAACGGGGCCGACGCGTTCGGGAAATTCTCAAACAGAGTGAGCATCGCCCCCTTCGGACCAGCGAGCAGGTGGGCATTCTCACGGCAGTGAATGCGGGCCTTTTCGACAGCCTGCCCCTGGAGGAACTGGCCGACGCGGAAGAATTGATCCGCCGCGGGTTGCTTGAAAGGCTGCCCGAGCTCTGCGCCCACATCGATAGCGGCAAGCCCCTGGACAAAGAACAGTCACAACGGATCCTTGACGATATATCCACCAGCCTGACCGCCCTGACCTCCTGATCGGACCAATACCATGGAAACGCTGGAATACCTGCACAATAAAATGGACAACCTCGAGGATCTTCGAGGCATTGTGAAGACCATGAAGGCCCTCTCAGCCGCCAACATCCATCAGTACGATCAGGCCGTCGGCGCTCTCGACGGCTACTACCGGACCATCGAGATGGGGTTGCACATTGTGCTCAAAGATTATGATCCAGCCGGGTTCAATCCCCCACGCCCCGGAACGGCACACCGGCTGGGCGCCATCATTTTTGGTTCTGATCACGGCCTGTGCGGTCGATTCAACGAAGACATCGCCCGGTATGCCACGGAACGGATGGGGGCCATTCCCGCAGAAGGTACCCATCGACAGATTCTCGCGATCGGCACTCGTGTCGCCGAAAATCTCGAGGACGCGGGAGAGCGCGTTGGTGAGGTGATGCCGGTACCCGGTTCCGCCGCCCAGATCACCGGCCTGGTCGAACGCATCCTGATCACGATCGATGAATGGCGCGAAACAGGGAATGTTCACTACGTCTACCTGTTCTACAACCATCCACTGAAACGGTCGGGGTATCATCCGATCGGCGTTGAACTGCTTCCGGTGAATCTCCAGAGGTTTCATCGCCTGGAGGAAGAGCGCTGGCCCTCCCGTTCGCTCCCGACCTACACCATGGACCGGCAGATCCTGTTCCAGCGACTGCTCGATCAATATCTCTTTGTGCTGCTGTTCCGTGCCTGTGCGGGATCCCAGGCGAGCGAACATGCCAGTCGGCTTGTTGCCATGCAGTCGGCAGAGCGGGCGCTGGACGAGCGGCTGGAGGATGTCACCATGAATTTCCGCCGGGTCCGGCAGTCGATCATCACATCGGAGCTCCTCGACCTGATTTCGGGATTCGAGACAACCGGGTCGACAGACCACACAATTTGATTTTATTTTCCTGCTTTATTTTTTCGTACCGTGTCACTTTGCGAACGACAGGAAATCATCTGTTACCTTAAACCACTGGAATTTTTCACAAATTCAGGCCTTAATAAGGGCATCAACAATAAACAGAATGCCGCTTTTCGTATCAGGACATATGGTTGAACTGTTTCAACTCCCTGGCACGTCAGCATCGGTTTTGTTCAAGGAAATCAAGGGCGCACCATGAGTCTTCCAAACCTCCTCAACAATTTGACCATTCGCTCCAAGCTCGCAGGTGGGTTTGCGGTGTTGCTGGTGCTGACCATCGTGGTTGGCGTTGTCGGTAATCGGGCACTGGAAAGCTACAGCACCCGGTCGAACATCGTTGCAATGCTCGGACAGGTGAACACGAGGCTGATCGAAGCCAGGGTCGAAGAGAAGAACTTCCTGCTGACCAGCGAAGCCGACGCGGTCAAGAAAGCGCAGGCAAAGGGTGACGCGGTGCTTGCCGTAACCGGCCAGATCGAGCCCTTACTGTCGGTCACCGAAGATCTCGACACATTGGACGGTATCGAGAAAAACGTCCACCAGTATCAGACCCTCCTGGGTGAGGTAAAAACCAACCTCTCGGATCGGGAGGCGGCACTGGGTCGCCTGGAAACCAAGGCGCGGATTGCCGAGTCGTCCCTCAAAGCGCACAGTTCGCTGTTCTTCGCATCGGCCATGTTCGGAGATCTTCGCCGATCCGAACGGAAATTCCTGGTCGAGCACGATCAGGACAGCGTTAAGGCCTTCGAGGGAGATTCGGAACGAATCAAGGAACCCCTCAAATCCGCCGCCCTTTCCGCCGAGGACAAGGCAAAAGTCACCAAAGCCATCGACGATTACATCAACGAATTCAAGACGGTCGTCGGCCTGTTCCAGTCCGGTGAGGAACTTTCCAATCAGATGGTGGATACGGTGACAGGCGCGATCGGCTCCGCCAACCGCCTGAGAGAAAACCAGGTCGAAATGATGGCCTCCGAACGCAGTGAAGCAACGCTCCTGATTTTCGGTACGACGGCTCTGGCATTGTTACTGGGGGCCGCAATGGCCTACCTCATCATCCGCGCGATCACCGCCCCCATTAATCAGGCGGTCTCCATTGCATCGGAAGTGGCATCCGGCAACCTGTCGGTTAGCATCGACAACCGGAGAACCGACGAAATCGGCAAACTGATGGCCGCACTGTCAACCATGGTGGTGGGGCTGCGGGAGCTGATCCGGAGCATCGAAACAGGTGCGACCAACATCGCGTCCTCCGCCGAACAGCTCTCAAGAGTCACCGCCCGGACCAGCAGCGGCATTGACCGACAAAAGCAGGAAACCGATCAGGTGGCTACTGCAATGAATGAGATGACGGCAACCTCTGCCGACATCGCCCGGAACGCGGAGCAGGCCTTCAACGTTGCGTCGGAAGCAGCTTCCCAGGCCACCGATGGTGAGCGGGAAGTCAAAGATACCGTCGACCGGGTGAACCGGCTGACCCAGGAAGTCAATCAAAGCATGGAAACCATCCAGGGACTGCAGCGGGAAACCTCCAACATCGGAACCGTGCTGGATGTGATCAAATCCGTGGCGGAACAGACCAACCTTCTGGCACTGAATGCCGCCATTGAGGCAGCGCGAGCCGGTGAACAGGGGCGCGGCTTTGCGGTGGTAGCGGACGAAGTAAGGTCCCTTGCCCAGCGAACCCAGACATCGGCCCAGGAAATCGAAACTCTGGTGACGTCACTTCAGAGCAGCGCAGGCAATTCCGTTTCGGCGATGGAATCCAGTGCGAACCTGGCATCGGATACCCTGACGCGGGCGTCAGCCACCGGTGACACCATCGCACGCATCACTCGCGCCGTGGAGGAAATCCAGCAGTACAACAACCAGATCGCAACGGCCTCGGAACAACAGACATCAGTCGCCGAGGAAATCAATCACAATGTCACCCGGATACGGGATGTGACGGAGCAGTCCGCTACATCGGCGAACGAGACAGCCGGCTCCAGTTCAGAGCTCGCGGCGCTGGGCAGCGAACTCCAGAAACTGGTTTCACGATTCCGTCTGTGACGATCGCAAGTCAATCACGGCGCCAGTACACCCGGACCAAATTGGATTCCTTGGTGTACTGGATATCGAGATTGCCATCGTAGGCCCGTTCGATCGCCTGTCCGGTGCCCCTGGGCAGGTGCATATCGGTGAACGTCAGCACCACTTCGCCATCCGGTCCGTCCTCAATGGCCATCAGTCGCTTTAGAGGGTGCCCGGCCTTCTCGTCTTCTACCTTGTGCTGAACCAGCCTCAGAATTTCTTCCTTGTGACCATCGAGAAAGGCACCGCTTAGCGTAAGTATGCCCGCCGGCATATTGTCCTCAATCCGCTCACAGGCCGGACACATCACTTCGTCAGCGTCCCCGATGTAGTCCACTTTCCATTGCCACCGGCCCTTGTGAAAAATGGCACCGCATCCCGGACAGACCGTGGGTTCAGACAGCTTACCCCTGGCCTGGTAGGGATCGTGAATCTCTTCCTTTATCAGACGGTCATGACGATCGCCGCCGGAACCGGGATCATTTCCCGTACTCATCTCGCTGCTCCTCTGACATTCGGATGTCTCACCCGCGCAGTCTCCGTTTAATGGAGCTTGTGCCGGTCAAAAATTTCCCGGACCTCCCGTTCCGCTTCGGCCGGCACAATAACCTTGACCGTGCGGGCATCCTCGTCAATGTAGATATTATCCCTGGGTATTCCGGTCGCGATCAGATCGTCCCAGGCGTTCTTGGCCTGATCATGATTGTCGTAGGATCCATTAAGGGTTTTGTTCATCGCGGAGCCTCCTTGGCGGAATGTTACTGGCATCCTTCAGAATAGGCAGCGAGACTCCAGGTGTGCAAATTTTGAACAGACAAAGTTGATTTGGCGCAACCCCGGCATTACGACGTTTTCTGACGTCCCGCCCATTTCCAGTCCCGGATATCCGGCATGTCCTGCCCCACGCGCTCTATGTAGCGCTTGTGCTCGGTGAGCCGGTCCCTCATTCGCTGTTTGAGATAGGCTCCGCTGGCGCCCAACGACGGAACCCGGTCAACCACATCCATCACCAGATGGAAACGGTCAAGGTCATTCAGAACCGCCATGTCGAATGGGGTAGTGGTTGTGCCCTCTTCCTTGTAACCGCGCACATGAAGATTGTCATGATTGGTACGCCGATAGCACAGCCGGTGAATCAGCCAGGGGTAGCCGTGAAACGCGAATATGATCGGCCGGTCTGTGGTGAACAGGGTGTCGAAATCCCGGGTCGATAATCCGACCGGATGTTCCTCCCTGGGCTGAAGTGTCATCAGGTCGACCACATTGATTACCCTGACCTTCAGATCCGGAAGGTGCTCATCAAGGATTTCCACCGCCGCCAGGGTTTCTATGGTCGGTACATCGCCGGCACAGGCCATGACGACATCGGGCTCACTTCCCTGGTCGTTGCTGGCCCATTCCCAGATGCCGATACCGGCCCGGCAATGATTGATGGCCGCATCCATATCCAGCCACTGCGGATTCGGTTGTTTGCCCGCGATGATAACGTTGACCTTATCCCGACTGCGCAGGCACTGGTCTGCAATATAGAGCAACGAATTGGCGTCCGGCGGCAGGTATACGCGGACAATGCTCGCCTTTTTGTTGACCACATGATCGATAAACCCCGGATCCTGGTGGGAAAAGCCGTTATGGTCCTGTCGCCACACATGGGACGTGAGCAGAATGTTGAGCGAAGCGATTGGACGGCGCCAGGGAATCTCTTTGCTCACTTTCAGCCACTTGGCGTGCTGGTTGAACATGGAGTCCACGATGTGGATGAACGCCTCATAGCAGGAGAAGAAGCCATGGCGACCGGTCAGAAGATACCCCTCCAACCACCCCTGACAGGTGTGTTCGGAGAGTATTTCCATCACCCGACCATCGGGCGACAGGTGGTCGTCGTAGTCGAAACGCTCCGCCTCCCAGGTCCGATCCGTTGCTTCCAGAATGGCGCCCAGTCGATTGGAAACGGTTTCATCCGGACCAAATACGCGAAAATTCCCCTGGGCACGGTTAGCGATCATCACATCCCGTAAAAAATCCCCCAGTCGACGCGTTGCTTCCCCCATCACCGCCCCGGGCAGCGGTACGGTCATCGCATAGTCAGCGTAATCCGGCAGCTGCAGGTTCTTCATCAGGAGCCCGCCATTGGCGTGAGGATTGGCTCCCATTCGTCGCAAACCCTTCGGTGCCAGTTCCGCCAGCTCAGGCTTGAGGCTTCCGTTATGATCAAACAACTCCCCGGGCCGGTAACTCTTCATCCATTGTTCAAGCAGCTTCAGATGCTCCGGCTTGCTCGCCAACTCGGCAAAGGGCACCTGATGAGCCCGCCAATAACCTTCCAGCTTCAGACCATCGACTTCCGGCGGACAGGTCCAGCCTTTGGGTGTCCGAAGAATGATCATGGGCCAGGTTGGACGGGCTGATGCACGCCCTGAACGGGCGTCTTCCTGAATCGTTCGAATGCGGTCGAGTGCATAGTCAACCTTCTGCGCCATGGCCTGATGAACGACCAGCGGATCCTGTCCATCCACCAGTAGCGGCTCGTAACCATAGCCGGCAAACAGGCTGAGCAGCTCCCGGTCACCAATTCGGGCCAGAACCGTCGGGTTGGCAATCTTGTAGCCGTTCAGGTGAAGGATGGGGAGCACCGCTCCGTCGCTGGCCGGATTCAGGAATTTGTTGGAGTGCCAGGCCGTCGCCGCCGGCCCGATCTCGGCTTCTCCGTCACCGACCACGCAGGCCACGATCAGATCAGGATTATCGAACGCGGCGCCGAAGGCATGGCTCAGCGAGTACCCCAGTTCTCCGCCCTCGTGAATAGACCCAGGCGTTTCCGGCGCGGTGTGGCTGGGAATGCCACCCGGAAATGAGAACTGCCGGAACAGTCTGGTCATGCCCTTCCGGTCCGCACTGACACTGGGATAGATCTCGGAATAGGTGCCCTCCAGGTAGGTATTCGCAAGGATCCCGGGGGCACCATGGCCCGGGCCGGTTATGTAGATCATGTTCAGATCCCGGGCCTTGATGACCCGGTTCAGATGAACATAGATGAGATTCAGACCCGGCGCGGTGCCCCAGTGTCCCAACAAACGGGGCTTGGTGTGGGAAAGCTTCAGAGGCTCTTCCAGCAGCGGGTTATCGAGAAGATAGATCTGGCCGATAGAGAGATAGTTGGCTGCGCGCCAGTAGGCATCCATCCGCACCAGTTCGTCATCTGTGAGTGGATGGGAAGCATTCCCGGCCTTCGTCTCGGATCCCGCCATGATCGCCTGCCCCCCGCCCTAGATGGAAAACTCGTCATGCAGACCCGGCATGATCACTTTGGTATCACTCAGTTGACCGGCAAAGCTGTTCATCGCGTCTTCCTCGCCGTGCACCAGGAAAGTCAGCTCGGGGTTGCCGAGTTTCTGATGCCACGCCAGCAACTCATCCCGGTCAGCATGGGCAGAGAACCCACCGATGGTATGGATTCTGGCACGCACCTGGATGTCTTCGCCGAATATCCGGATCTCGCTCGCACCATCGACAATACGCCTGGCCGGTGTTCCCTGTGCCGCATACCCTACGAATATCACGCTGCTGTCTTCCCGCCAGAGATTGTGTTTCAGGTGATGCCTTACCCGCCCACCCGTACACATGCCGGATCCGGCGAGTATCACAGCACCGCCGCCAATACGGTTCAAAGCCATCGATTCGGCGGTCTGACGGGTAAAATGAAGGCCCGGGAAATCAAACGGATCATCCCCGTTACCAAAAAGCTCACAGGCCTTCTCGTCGTAGCATTCCGGGTGACGACGGAAGATCTCTGTGGCGGAAATAGCCATCGGCGAATCCAGGAAAACCTGCATCGAGCTGGACAACGCGCCATTCTGGATACCCTCCCGGAGGTAGTAAAGAATCTCCTGGGCGCGCTCCAGGGCGAACGTGGGAATGATGACGTTGCCGCCGCGCTTGAAGGTATCGTTGATCGCCTGGTACAACTCCTCAATAGACGGCTGGAGACTCTTGTGTAGCCGGTCCCCGTAGGTAGTCTCCATGACCACGACGTCCACCGGCGAAGGCGGCGCCGGATCCCGCAGGATTATACGATCCTTGTAGCCCAGGTCCCCTGAGAAAAGGACTCTCCGCGAGATTCCATCTTCCTCAAGCTCCAGCAACACTGACGCTGAACCGAGAATGTGTCCGGCATCATAAAATGTGGCCTTGATCCCGCCATCCAGTGTCAGGGCCTGGTCATAGTTTGCCGTCCGCCCAAAATGATCCAGGCTGTTCAGGGTATCCAGAACCGTATAAAGCGGTTTGATTTTCTTCCCTTTCTTGCCGTGACGGGCATTTTTACGTGCCTGCCATTCAGCTTCCTCTTCCTGCAGGTGGGCACTGTCCAGCATCACCAGTTTGGCCAGCTCCCGACTCGCCGAGGTGGTGATGATCTCACCACGAAAGCCCCGGTTGAACAGCAACGGAATCCGGCCGCAGTGGTCCAGATGGGCGTGGGTCAGCAGCAAATAGTCGATGGTGGAGGGATCGAAGCCCAGCGGCGCCTGATTTTCCTCCTCGAGATCATGTCCGCCCTGGTACATACCACAGTCAATCAGTATCCGTGTATCGCCACATTGCACTAGGTGACACGACCCCGTCACACCAAGATCAGCACCGTGAAAAGAAATCTTCATGGATAATTCCCTTGTTTTGAATTTTGCTCAGGCAAGCCCGATGACTATCGCTGGCCTACGCCAACGCACCCTCTCGCCGCAGCATCCGGTAGGTGAATACCTTGACCGCATCATTGACCAGAAACCACACCAGGGCATAGCCCCAGATCGCCAGCGCATAGGTCCAGCCGATGGGGGCAATGAATATGCCGTAGACCGCGATGAACGTCCCCAGAATTTCAGTTCCAAAGGTAGCAACCAACAGCAAAGGTGCCGGCAGGGGGCGCTCCCAGAACCATCCCTCCGAGCGGGTAACGTAAAGCGTACTGTGTCCGGCGACTATCAACTTGAGAAAGAGCATGCTGCGAATGACATCATCCGAGAATCCCTGCTCCCGCAGGATAAAAAACAGCAGGAATGAAGCCAGAACACCGAAAACGCCCAGGACCATGGATACCGTAAGCAGTTCACGCATGTTCCACCGCACAGGCTTTTGATGGACGCGCGTGTTGTCATAGGCAATGGCCAGGATGGGAATGTCGTTGAGCAGCGCCAGCAGGATGATCATCAACGCCGTGATCGGATAGAAATTGAAGACAATGATGGACAGGGTCATGAACAGAATGATCCGTATCGTCTCCGCAATGCGGAACGTGGCGTAACTCTTCATCCTTGCAAAGGTGATCCTGGCCTGCCGCAACGCGTCGTTGATCACCGAAAGCCCGGGGGCGGTCAGAATGATATCGGCCGCAGCCCGGGCTGCATCTGTGGCATTGGAGACAGCAAACCCGCAATCGGCCTTTTTCAGGGCCGGTGCGTCATTAACGCCATCGCCGGTCATGGCCACGATGTGATCGCCTTTCTGGAGCGTATCAATAATGCGGTACTTATCTTCCGGCACCACCTCCGCAAAGATATCCACTTCCTCGATCATTTCGATAATGGCGGACTCATGGGTATGGATAAATTCCCGCTCGAGAACCCGGGTGTCATACAGCTTCCCCACCTCGTCCATCACTTCACTGGCAAACCTCCGGGCTTCTTTCGCGGCCACATCCCCTTTCAGCCTCTGATAGATCACCCGGGCAAGCACTTCTGCGAGTTCCAGCAACTCGTTGCTGGCGGCACCAGAGAGCTGGGACGAGCGAATCGTGCGCTGCTGGAGCCCGAGCAGTCCACCAATTTCACGGGCAATGGCCAGATTGTCGCCAGTGACCATCTTGACCTGAACCCCGTAATTCTCCATTTCAGCAATGACGTCTTTCGAATCATCACGCGGCGGATCGTAGAGCGGAATCAGGCCCAGAAGCTCCAGGGGGGCCTCTCCCTGCCGCCGCCCTACCGCAAGCGTCCGATAGCCCTTGGCAGCGAGTTCGTCGACCCGTTGATTGATTTCCCGGGTCTTCGCGTCATCCAGTTCCGTCATCCCCAGCAACACCTGGGTAGCACCCTTGGTTACAACGAACTGTTCGCCGTCCTTTTCAACGGTGGCTTCTGTGCGCTTGCTGATGGGGTCGAACGGCGTGAACGACGCCTGGTTCCAGGCGCGCCAGTCGGATTCGTTGCCGTGCTCCTCGAGCCACTGAAAAATGGGAGACTCGATGGGGTCCTGGTTTTCCCGTCGGGAAGCCAGTGCCGCAAATACAAACAGCTCCTGCTCCGTAAAGCCGCTGAATGCCACGGGATCCTTCACCTGCATCTGATTTTGCGTGAGCGTCCCGGTTTTGTCCGAACAGAATACGTCCACCCCCGCCAACTCTTCGATTGCGGTGAGATGGGACACAATCGCTTTACGTCGGGCCAGATTCACAGCACCCACAGCCAGGGTGACCGACAATACCGCAGGCAATGCAACCGGAATGGCTGCCACGGTCAGAACCAGCGCAAAGCGGGCGATCTCCAGCAGCGGCTCATGCCTGAACAGGGAGACCATAACGATCAGCAACACCAGCGCCAGAGAAATCAGGATCAGGAAATTACCGATCTGCATCACCATCTTCTGGAAATGGCTGCGCTCCTTGATACCAGCCCTGGCCACGAGTGACACGACGTTAGAGAAATTGGTGTGCATGCCGGTGTTGACCACCACCGCCTCCATCTCGCCCTGCTTGACGATGGTATTGGCGTAGGCCACTTCCTGGGCTTTTTTGCTGACAGGAAGCGACTCTCCGGTCAGTGCGGCCTGGTCCACCAGAAGATAGTCCCCTCGCAGGAGCTGGACATCGGCCGGAACCACGCTACCAATCTTGAGACGTATAATGTCCCCTGGCACCAGTTCGCGAACCGGCACCGAACGGTATTCACCATCCCGCAGCACCGGCACCTTTCCGGCCAGTCCCTTCTTGAGCGCTTTGAGGGCGTTCAGGGCGCGGTGCTCCTGGAAGAAATCCAGAAACGCATTTACCAGAAGCATCACGAGGATGATGCTGAAGTCTTCCCACTTACCCACCATCGCGGACAGTATTGCCGCGATCTCGATCATCCATGGGATGGGCCCCCAGAACCGACGGAAAACCCGATGCCAGACGGATTCTTCTTTCTCCACAATTTCGTTGAAGCCAACGGTTTCCAGCCGCTCCTGGACCGCCGCATCGGTCAATCCCGAGGTGCCATCCGAACCAAGGCGCTCCAGCGTTTGGTCCAGGGTTAACTCCGCATAATCATCGGTTTTGGTGCGTTCCATGAACGTCGGAATCCTCGTACCAGGAATGAAGAAGCAAAGACAGGAAGAACCAGGGGGCGTGGGCGAAATCCCCATCTAAAGGTAGTAAGCCACCGACTCCGTGTCCACGTTTTGACCTTTCTCAAAATTTTTTTAATGCAAAGTGCAACTTTCTCCTGCGCTGCGCCGAATACCCTAGGCGACCTGTCGCAAAAAATGACAATGAACATAGGGTTCAGGAGAAAGGCAATGAATGGAACAATCACAAAATCACTGGCTGTCGCTTTCTGTATTTTCGGATTCTCGTCGCTGTCCTATGCAGGACACACCAACCATGTGCTGACTGCGAACCTCGACGGAGACCAGATGGTAGGCACCGAAGGCGACGGGAACGGAATGGGCAAAGCCTACGTGTTCGGTATTGATGGTGATCCGAAAACGCTTTGCTATGTCCTTGAGGTTGAGGATATTCAGACCGTTCCGGTCAAGGAAGGGATGGCGGCGCATATCCACGAAGCCAGGAAGGGCATGAATGGATCACCCGTTGCCGTACTGGCTGGCCCAGAGGATGGTGATGCGGCGGATTGCCTGACTGAAGGTGAAAAAGGGAAGTTTCCCACCGGGGAGACCGGCATTGTGCAGCGGATTCTCGCGAATCCCGACGACTTTTACATCAATGTACACAACCCGGAGCACCCTGAAGGTGCCGTTCGCGGTCAGTTACACGGCAAACACGACATGAAAATGTAATAGAAAAAGGCAAAGCTCGGCAGCGATGAAGCCCCGGTCCGGCAACGGATCGGGGCTTTTCTGTGCGAATAATAAAAAACGCCTCAGCCTGTGGGGTACACAAACTGAGGCGCTTTGACTTTAATATGGCGCGGCTGGGAGGATTAGGCGGGCCTATGGCCCTTCCCCTGCGGGCCGCCGTCGCTATGCTCCGGCGTTCCTTCGCGCACGAGTGTGCGCTGCGGTCGAACCTCGTATCGGCTCAAATCCTCCCAGCAATACATAGCAAAACGCCTCAGCCTGTGGGGTACACAAACTGAGGCGCTTTGACTTTAATATGGCGCGGCTGGGAGGATTCGAACCTCCGACCGCCTGGTTCGTAGCCAGGTACTCTATCCAGCTGAGCTACAGCCGCTTGAAATCGGTTGCAAGTGTCGGGAAGTGGCGCGGCTGGGAGGATTCGAACCTCCGACCGCCTGGTTCGTAGCCAGGTACTCTATCCAGCTGAGCTACAGCCGCGCATCAATCACTTGCCTGTCGAGTGCTACCTCAACGGTTCCCTGCATTTCCGGAAAAGGAAATGGCGGAGAGGGAGGGATTCGAACCCTCGGTACGATTGCTCGTACGGTTCCTTAGCAGGGAACTGGTTTCAGCCACTCACCCACCTCTCCTTGAGAACGGGGCGTATACTACCATAATTTTTCTGTTTTCATAGGGTTGACACAAGATTTTTCCGGGACGATTTGTCCGGGAATAAAAAAAGCCGTTCGGGCTTTTCCTGAACGGCTTTTTTCTGATTACCGGTTACCCGGCTCCGGCTCTTCAGTTCCTTTTTCGGACTGAATCCGCTGGTAGATTTCTTCACGGTGTACTGCCACATCCTTGGGCGCGTTCACACCAATACGTACCTGGTTTCCCTTCACCCCCAGAACGGTGACGGTGATTTCATCACCGATCATCAAGGTTTCGCCAACGCGGCGAGTCAAAATCAACATATCCCTTACTCCCTCTAAGAGCTTCTACCTGTTCCGACAAATGGTTTTTTCATACTTCTTGTACTTGTTATTTTTATAGTGAGATCACTGGCTGATCAAAAGACGCACATACCCTTATACTGATATGCATTTCGATAGACTCAGACAATGATCTTTTTCCAGAGACCAGCGGATTGACCTGAAATCCGCTGTATCAGGCCTCTTCCTGTACCCCGTTCCTGTCGAGTTCGAATGCGCTGTGCAACGCACGAACCGCAAGTTCGAGATATTTCTCATCGATCACCACCGAGACCTTGATTTCAGAGGTGGAGATCATCTGGATATTAATACCTTCATTGGAGAGGGCTTCAAACATTTTTGTCGCCACACCCGCGTGCGAGCGCATGCCCACACCGACAATACTGACCTTGGCAATCTTGCTGTCGCCGATCACCTGGCCGGCGGTCAGCTCATCCGCCACCCTCTGGAGAACTTCCTTGGCACGCTTCAGATCATTGCGATGTACCGTGAATGTAAACGCGGTTTTGTTATCTTCTCCCACATTCTGGACGATCATGTCCACTTCAATGTTCGCATCGCTGACCGGTTTCAGGATTCTCAGTGCGCTGCCGGGAGTGTCGGGCACACCGGAAATGGTCAGTTTTGCTTCATCACGATTAAAAGCAATGCCGGAAACAACCGGTTGTTCCATGGCGTCTTCATCCTCAAAAGTAATCAGGGTGCCTTCACCTTCAGTAAAGCTTGAAAGTACCCGTAATGGAACGTTGTATTTACCTGCAAACTCGACGGCACGAATCTGGAGCACCTTGGACCCGAGGCTCGCCATTTCAAGCATTTCCTCAAAGGTGATCTGCTTGAGCCGGCGGGCACTGTCCACAACACGTGGATCCGTTGTATAAACGCCGTCCACATCCGTGTAGATCTGGCATTCGTCAGCGTTCAGAGCCGCCGCCAGGGCCACGGCCGTGGTGTCAGAACCACCCCGGCCCAGCGTGGTAATGTTGCCAAGTTCGTCAATTCCCTGGAAGCCTGCAACCACAACCACCCGACCGGCTTCGAGATCGCCCCGCATATTGTGCTCATCAATATGCTGGATACGGGCCTTGGTATGACTGCTGTCCGTCAGTATCCGGACCTGCGATCCCGTATAGGAACGAGCATCGCAACCGCGTTTCTGGAGCGCCATGGACAACAGGGCAATGGTCACCTGCTCACCTGTGGAGACCAGAACATCCATCTCACGGGGCGTGGGCTCTTCCATAATCTCACTGGCAAGTCCAATCAGCCGATTGGTTTCGCCACTCATCGCCGAGACCACCACCACGACATCGTTTCCTTCATTGCGGAAACGGCACACCTTGTCCGCAACCGCTTCTATCCGCTCGGTAGTGCCTACGGAGGTACCACCAAATTTCTGAACCAACAGAGCCATGTCTTCCCAAACTCCGAAACGGGGACTCACGACAGGAATCAACCTGCCAATCAAAAGAAAGCGGGCGGGATTATAAACCCCTGCCCGCTCTCAAAAACAGTTGCTCAAGCGATATTTTGCTCAACCCAACCCGGCACCGCCTGCAATGCCTCTGCCAATCGGGACGGATCATTGCCACCGCCCTGGGCCATGTCTGGCCGGCCACCTCCTTTACCGTCAACCTGTGACGCGAGGTGTTTCATAAGATCGCCCGCCTTGATACGGCTGGTAGCCGACTTGGTCACACCGGCCACCAGGGTCACTTTGCCGTCAGCTACCGTTGCCAGGACGACAACACCCTCACCCAGCTTGTTCTTGAGCTGATCGGCCGTTTCCATCAGCGCCTTGCGATCAGCACCCTCAAGCTCGGCGGCCACAACCTTGAGACCAGCGACTTCAACGGCCGACGCCGCCAGATCGGTTCCGGCGGAACTGGCCAGCTTGGCCTTCAGGGCATCGACTTCCTTTTCGAGCTGGCGATTGCGGTCCATTGCCTGCTGAACCTTCTCGACCACCGTGTCCCGGGTCGCCCTGACAAGTCTTGCCGTGTCGCGAAGGGTACGCTCCGTTTCCTCGACCCACTCCAGCGCACCGAAACCGGTCACCGCCTCGATCCGCCGGACACCAGAGGAAATGCCGCTCTCGGAGGTAATCCGGAAAAGACCAATATCACCCGTACGCGCAACGTGGGTTCCACCACACAACTCTACCGAGTAATTGTCGGTGCCCATGCTCAACACCCGCACGGAATCACCATACTTTTCACCAAAGAGCGCCATGGCACCCTTCTCTTTCGCATTTTCCATATCGGTGATTTCGGTATGCACCGGGGTATTCTCGAGAACCTGCTCGTTGACCTGGCGCTCGATCTCTTTCAGTTGCTCGGGAGTCACGGCCTCAAAATGCGAAAAGTCGAAACGCAGTTTGTCCGGATCCACCAGAGATCCTTTCTGACTGACATGCTCACCCAGAACTTTCCGGAGAGCCGCATGCAGCAGATGGGTGGCTGAGTGATTGCGTTTGGTGCGCTCACGGCGGGCATGATCAATGCGGGCATCGACCTCCAGCCCAGGGAAAAGCTCGCCCTCAATGACGGTGCCGAGGTGCAGATGGTTGTCGCCTTCCTTCACCGTATCAGTAACCTGAAAACGACCACCACTCCAGGTCAGCAGGCCGGTGTCACCGACCTGGCCACCGGACTCGGCGTAAAACGGCGTCCGCTCCAGCACGACGACTGCCTCGTCACCTGCCTCGGCATTACGCTCTTCGGACCCCACCAGAACCGTCCGGATTCGCTCGTGGCCATCAACGTGATCATAACCGGTGAACTCGGTCTCGCCTTCGATCTTCAGTCCGGTTGCATTGTAATCGATGCCGAATTTGCTGGCGGCCCGGGCGCGCTCGCGCTGGGCTTCCATGGCTTTTTCATAGCCCTCGTAATCCAGCGTCAGGCCTCTTTCACGGGCGATGTCGTTGGTCAGGTCAACCGGGAAACCATAGGTATCGTAAAGCGTAAAGATGGTCTCGCCCGGGATTTCGGAACCTTTCAGCCCGGCAATGTCCTGCTCCAGCAGGCGAAGCCCCTTGTCCAGAGTCTTGGCAAACTGCTCCTCTTCCTGCAGCAATACCTTCTCGATCTGCTTCTGACTGCTGACCAGTTGCGGATAGGCCTCTCCCATCAGACCCACCAGGGCGCTGGTGAGCCGGTAGAAGAACGGCTCCGATGCACCCAACTTGTTACCGTGGCGGGCCGCGCGACGGATGATCCGACGCAATACAAAGCCGCGGCCTTCATTGGAAGGCATGACACCGTCAGCAATGAGGAAGGCACACGAGCGAATATGGTCGGCCACCACACGAAGCGACGCTTCCGTAGCAGGCACGCCGCCGAGAACATCAGACGCCGCTTTCAGCAAATCCTGAAACAGGTCGATCTCGTAGTTGCTGTGGACGCCCTGCAGGACCGCTGTAATACGCTCCAGCCCCATACCGGTATCGACAGACGGCTTCGGCAGTTTGAGCATTTCGCCGTCGGCAGTACGGTTGTACTGCATGAAAACCACGTTCCAGATCTCGATGTAGCGATCACCGTCTTCGTCCGGGCTACCGGGAGGGCCGCCGGCGACATCCGGCCCATGATCATAGAAGATCTCGGTACAGGGACCGCAGGGACCGGTATCTCCCATCTGCCAGAAGTTATCGGACGCGTAACGGGCTCCCTTATTGTCGCCGATCCGCACAATCCGCTCAGCCGGCACCCCGATTTCACTGTTCCAGATATCGTAGGCTTCGTCGTCTTCCGCATAGACCGTTACCCACAGCTTGTCTTTCGGCAGCTTCAGCCACTGATCGCCGGTCAGGAACGTCCAGGCGTAATTGATCGCTTCGCGCTTGAAGTAGTCACCGAAACTGAAGTTGCCCAGCATCTCGAAGAAGGTGTGATGGCGCGCGGTGTAGCCGACATTCTCAAGGTCATTGTGCTTGCCGCCGGCACGCACACATTTCTGGGAGGTGGTCGCTCGTGTATAGTCGCGATCTTCGCGCCCAAGGAAGACGTCCTTGAACTGATTCATGCCCGCATTGGTAAACAGCAATGTCGGATCGTCATGAGGCACCAGTGAACTGCTTTCAACAATGGTGTGACCCTGCTGCCTGAAATACTCGAGAAACGCCTGTCGCAACTCTGCGGTTTTCATAGACCTTTGATACCTTTCCAGAAACCGGGCGGAAATCCCCTAGGGACCGCGATTGAATACGAATACTTACATGCGTGTGCAAATCGGCTACTCTAGCACACGCCGAGTACAGGAAAAACGTGAAACCTCACAGGAGAGACCATGCCCCGACGCTTCCACGACGCGGAAGACCTTTTCCCACCCGCCACCTTTGTAAAGCGGGCTCTGGCCATCATTTATGACGGGCTCATCAGCATCGCGGTATTAATGGTCGCGACCTGGGTGTACACCATGATTGCCGGCTCTTTCACCGGATGGGAGCGGTACGAGAAAATGGCGGAAGCCAATCAACTGTCCGGCGACCCGGCCCTGACCTTTATCCTGTTTCTCGTTCTCTACCTGTTTTTCGCCTACTTCTGGACCCGCATTGGCCAGACGCTTGGCATGCAGGTCTGGCGGATCCGGATCGAAAACCTTGATGGTACTTCGGTGAACTGGACGCAGTCTCTTCTGCGCTACGGCACGGCTGCAGCGGTCATTTTCATTGCGATGCTGGGCGGCTATTACATTGGCCCTGTCACCCTGCTTATGACTATCCCGGCCATCATCGCCCTGTTCCTCCCGATCAACGGCTTATCCCTGACAGACCGGGCATCCAACAGTGTCGTTGTACAAGTCCCAAAGGAATCCAGAAGCCGCTGAAGATCAGCCGGCCCTCCGCATCAGAATCAGGCCGGCAATACCACTGATGATAATCGGAATGAGAACGGCGAGCGCGGGGTTGAAACCGTAAACCACGCTCATAGGACCGAGCAGGTCCTGCATGTATTTGAACAGAAGCCCCACCAGCAGACCTGTAAATACCCTGAAACCCATGGTGACCGACCGGAGCGGGCCAAAGATAAAGGAAATCGCCACCAGTACCATGACGGCGGTGCCCAGCGGCTGAAGGGCTTTCTTCCAGAACGCAAGCCAATACTGAGCTGCATTGAGGTCCTGCTCCCCGAGATACCGCGCATAGGTATACAATCCCGACAACGAGAGATCTGTCGGATCGACAATCAGCACACTCAGGACCCCGGGCGATAACCCGGTGTCCCACGTCTGTTCCGCATGCTTTTCAACCCGGGTCCGATCTTTCTCGATATAGGTCGTTCGGATGTTCTGCAGCAACCAGTGATCGCCCTGGTAGATCGCTCTCTTCGCGAAGCTGGCCGATAGCAGTTTTCGCTGGTCGTTGAAACGATACAGTGAGATACCATGCAAAACGCCGTTGGGCTGAACGGCATTGAGGTGGATAAATTCGTTCCCTTCCCGGTGCCAGACGCCGTTCGAGGACGCAATATTCTTGTTGGCACCGCGCGCAACCGCTCTTTCACTTTCGGCAAGACGCTCAGTGGCCGGTGCCACGTATTCGCCAATCAGAACGCCGATCAGGACAACGACCAAGGCCGGCTTCATTGCCGACCAGATTATCCGCATCAGAGACACACCCGCAGCGCGGATGACGGTCAATTCCGAAGAACTGGCCATGGCGCCCAGACCCACCAGGCATCCCATGAAAGCACCCAGCGGCAGGTAGTCGTAAATACGGCGAGGCAGTTTCAGAACCATATACCAGAGCACGTCCAGAACCTGATAGTTGTTCTCGACGTTCTCGAGCTCCCCAATGAACCCGAAGATCCAATCCAGGGACAGCACCACCACCATGACAAGGACTATCGCCCCGCCCACGTTACGCATTACATAGCGGTCAATCTTACGCATGGGCCGCTCCCTGCTTCAGCAACCGACGCCGATGGAGCCAGGCCGGCCCGAACTGGAGCCAGAACCACAGCCCCAGAAACAGCGCGTGAACCCACAGCATGCCGACCCACTCCGGCACCTTCCGATCAGCGAGCATATCCCGCGCGACAATCAACAGGCCGAGGTAGGTAATGTAAACAAGCATTGCGGGCAGCAGGTGGAAAAACCGCCCCTGACGCGGGTTCACCCGACTGAGGCGAACCGCCAGCAGAGTGACAATCGGGACAATCAAAGGTAATGAAAGACGCCAGTGCAGCAGTGACCTGTACTGCGGATTGTCCGACTTCCAAAGGTCAGCCGTGCTGATCGCATCCTTGTAATGCAGATCCTGTCCGGCACCACTCTGCAGCTTGAGACCATAAGCTCCGAATTCCGTCACCTTGTAGTCCAGTGCTCCAGGGGCGCCGTCAAAACGGGCACCGTTCTTGAGAATGAGAAAACGACTCCCGGTATCCTTGTCGATCAACTGCGAACCGCTATCCGCCGTAATAATGCTCAGCCCTTCACCATTCCGACCGTACTCGGCGATAAAGACTCCCTCCAAACGGCGCTTGTCGTCACTCAGATCCTCGGTGTAGGTGACCCGCCCTCCGGACATGAGATTCTGGAAACGCCCCGGGGCCAGCATCTCGAACTCCGTGGCCTTGGCCTGATCCTCGATAATGGTCTCAACCTGCTTCATGCCCCAGGGGCCCAGATACAGACTCATCGAACCCACAATGATCATGATCGGCAGGCTGGCCAGCAGGGATTTGGCAAGCAACTGTTTGTCACTTACGCCGCAGGCATAAAGCACCGTCATTTCGCTTTCCAGGTACATGCGACCGTAAGCAAGCAAAATGCCGATGAACAGGCCGAGCGGCAATATCAGCTGGATCAGATCCGGGAACCGATACATCATGATCGTTGCCAGAACGTCCACGGAGATTTTGCCCTCGGCCGCGTCCGCCAGGTAGCGCAGAAAGCGGCCGCTCATGAAAATCAGCACGAGAATCGCCGAAATGGCGAGCATGCTGACCATAACCTGGCGGGTCAAATAGCGAAAAATGATACTCAAAACGGTGTCTCTGGCCGCGCTCTCGGAAACGAATGGAGGAATCCCGAAACTGCGCGTATTCTATGTAACCTTTGGTCCGAATGACAGAGCAACGGAATTACAGGCGTGCCATGGATCCACCGGATCCCGCCAGCTTGATTAATTCCCTGCCAGCCCCAATGCTAGTCTAGACATAATAATCACTCCGCTTTCCTGCGGAACGTTTCCGGAATAAACCAACAGGAGTTGTCATGAACTTCAGCCTGAGCAGCAAAGCTATTGCAACCATCAAGGCAGACTGTCTCGTTGTCGGTGTGCCTGAAAAAGGCGATTGGCCAGAGTCCACCACCCATGCGGATGAAGCGCTTGACGGACTGATCAAACGGTTGCAAACGGCTGGGGATATCACAGGCAAGAGCGCCAGCACCGGCGTATTCCCGCTTGAGGGCCGCCCCTGGAGCCGCCTGATGGTAGTCGGAACCGGCAAGGATACTGACCGGTCATACGCCGCTTTTCGTAAGTCGGTCATTGCAGCAGTCACCGCCCTGAAGGACGGCCCTTCCAGGAGCGCCCTGATCGCATTGGCCGACACACCGGTTACAGGCGAAGAGGCGGTGAGCTCTGAAGAAGCCCTGCTGAACCTGATCGGCCGGACCCTTGAGGAGCAGCTCTACACCTTTACACAATTCAAGAGTGACAAGCCTGCATCGCGGAAACTGAACAAAGTCATCGCCCTGGCTTCCGGCAACGGAAAGGCATTGAAAGACGCTTTCAACCTCGGCCTGGCGACCGGTCGCGGAATGAACTTCACCCGCGATCTGGGCAACACGCCGCCCAACATCTGTCACCCCATCTGGCTGGCGGACCAGGCCAAGCAGATGGCAAAGGAATACGACTGCATCAAGACCGAAGTCCTTGATGAGAAGCAGATGGAAAAAATGGGGATGAACACCATCCTGGCCGTGGGCAAAGGCAGCACCCAGCCGCCCCGGCTGATCGTCATGGAATACCGCGGTGGCAAAGCCAAGGACAAGCCCTACGTGCTCGTCGGCAAAGGCATCACCTTTGATACCGGCGGAATCAGCCTGAAGCCGGGCGAAGCCATGGACGAAATGAAGTACGACATGGGCGGTTCCGCCAGCGTCTTTGGCACCATGAAAGTCATCGCCGAAACCCGGCCGAAAATCAATGTGGTTGCCGTTGTCGCAGCGGCTGAAAACATGCCGGACGGCGGTGCCTCACGCCCGGGTGACATTGTTACCACGCTCTCGGGACAGACCGTAGAAATCCTCAACACCGATGCGGAAGGCCGTCTGGTCTTGTGCGATGCCCTCACCTACGTCAAAAAGTTCGATCCGGAAGCGGTTATCGACATGGCCACCCTGACCGGTGCCTGCATCATTGCGCTGGGTAATCATGCGACAGGTATGCTTGCCAACAACGATGACCTGGCCAACGAACTGCTCGCTGCCGGGGAACGTACCGGTGACCGCGCGTGGCGCCTGCCGCTCTGGGATGAATACCAGAGCCAGCTTGACAGCAACTTCGCCGATATGGCCAACATCGGCGGCCGTCCTGCGGGCACGATCACCGCCGCGTGTTTCCTGTCCCGGTTTGCCAAGGACTACCGCTGGGCCCACCTGGACATCGCCGGTACCGCCTGGCTCTCTGGTAAAGCCAAAGGTGCCACCGGCCGCCCGGTACCCCTGCTGGTCGACTACCTGATGTCCCACGCCGGCAAGTAATGCAGGACCATCAAACAGACAACGGGACGGATGCCGGCAGCAGCGCTGCCGGCTCACCCGGGCAGGTTGATCGGAACCAGCGCTACTGGTTTCATATCCTCGCCAGGAACACCCCCGCCGCACGCAACCTCCATGCGATCAAACTGGTGGATAAAGCCTGGCAGCAGGGCGATCGTGTCTGCGTGGTCTGCGACACCATGCAACAGGCTCAGGAATTCGACGACCTGCTCTGGAATTTCAGCCCGGACGCCTTCATCCCCCACTCCATCGTTCCGGACTCAGCCACCACCTGCACCGACCCTGTCGGCATCCTGCTGTGCCCGCCAGTGGCAGAGGACTGGGATACCGTTATTATCCTCTCCGCCACCTTGCCGGCGGATGCCGATCGTTTTAAACGACTGGCACTGGTGGCCCACAATGATCCAAACGTGCTGAATCAGGCACGGTCCCACTTCAAGCAACTTCGAGCTCTCGGCATCGAACCCAGAGTCCACGATCAGCGAAAGCGGTAACGAGCGAACTACTCACAGACTGAAGCGTCGGAGGAAAAGTCCCTTTCCAAAACTGTTGAGGGCCAAGGACGGCCCGAAACAAGCGCACATGGACGTGCTCGTAGCGCGTTTTGGAAAGGGACTTTTCCTCCGGCGCCACACCCAAGAAAGCAGTCCTGATAGATCAAAACCGAGGTTCGCCGCAAACAACCCGACCATGTATAATCGGGCGTCTAATTTTTCCCTTGTGAATCAACCAACGGTCACTGCAGAACCCCATGGAAAAAACCTACCAGCCAGAAAACATCGAGCGCCAGTGGTACGAAAACTGGGAATCCAAAGGGTACTTCCGCCCCAGCGGTGAAGGCCAGTCCTACAGCATCGCCATTCCGCCGCCCAATGTGACCGGCAGCCTGCACATGGGTCACGCTTTCCAGCACACCATCATGGACACCCTCACCCGCTACAAGCGCATGCAGGGCCGCAACGCCCTCTGGACCGTCGGCACCGACCATGCCGGCATCGCTACCCAGATGGTCGTCGAGCGCAAACTGGCGGCTGAAGAAGGCAAGACCCGCCATGATCTGGGCCGGGAAGAATTCATCAAACGCATCTGGGACTGGAAAGAACACTCCGGCGGTACCATCACCCGCCAGATGCGTCGTCTGGGCAATTCCGTAGACTGGGACAACGAGCGCTTCACCATGGACGACGGCTTCTACAAGGCCGTCCAGGAAGTCTTCATCCGGCTGTACGAGGATGGCCTGGTCTACCGCGGCAAACGCCTGGTCAACTGGGATCCGAAACTGCACACCGCCATTTCAGACCTTGAGGTTGAAAACAAGGAAGAGAAAGGCTTCTTCTGGCATCTGCGCTATCCGCTGGCTGACGGCGCGAAAACGCAGGATGGCAAGGATTACGTCATAGTCGCCACCACCCGGCCGGAAACCATGCTGGGCGACACCGCTGTCGCTGTTCATCCGGACGACGAGCGCTACCAGCACCTGATCGGCAAGCAGGTTCTTCTGCCTCTGGTGAACCGTCGTATTCCTGTTATTGCGGATTACCACGCTGATCCGGAGAAAGGCTCCGGCTGCGTCAAGATCACCCCCGCCCACGACTTCAATGACTACGGCGTGGGCAAGCGCAATGACTTGCCCATGATCAACGTCATGACCCAGGACGCCAATATCCGGGACGTGGCCGAGGTCTTCAACGCCGATGGCACCGAAAACACTGATATCGACGGCACCATGCCTGATGCCTATGCCGGCCTGACCCGTGAAGAGGCCCGCAAGCAGATCGTCGCCGACATGGAAGCCGAAGGTCTGGTCGAGAACATTGAAGACCATGTGCTGAGTGTTCCTCGTGGGGACCGCTCCGGCCTGATCATCGAACCCATGCTCACCGATCAGTGGTTCGCCGACGCCAAGACCCTGGCCAAGCCCGCCATCGAAGCGGTCGAAGATGGTCGGATTCAGTTCGTTCCCAAGCAATACGAGAACATGTATTTCGCCTGGATGCGCGACATTCAGGACTGGTGCATTTCCCGGCAGCTCTGGTGGGGTCACCGGATTCCGGCCTGGTACGACGCTTCGGGCAACATCTACGTCGGACGCAGCGAAGACGAGGTTCGACAGAAGCACAGCCTGGCAGCAGACGTACAGCTCAGTCAGGACGAAGACGTGCTGGACACCTGGTTCAGCTCCGCTCTCTGGACCTTCGGCACTCTCGGCTGGCCCGAGATCACCGAGCGTCTGAAAAACTTCCATCCGACCGATGTGCTGGTCACCGGCTTCGACATCATTTTCTTCTGGGTCGCCCGGATGATCATGATGACCATGCACTTCATGAAAAACGAAGATGGCACACCCCAGGTGCCCTTCCATACCGTGTACGTCACCGGCCTGATCCGGGACGAGCACGGCGACAAGATGTCCAAGTCCAAGGGCAACGTTATTGATCCGCTGGACATGATCGACGGCATCAGCCTGGACGACCTTCTCGAGAAGCGTACCGGCAATCTGATGCAGCCCAAGCTGGCCGAAAAAATCGGCAAGCGCACCCAGAAAGAATTCCCGGAAGGCATCGCCGCCCACGGTACCGACGCCCTGCGCTTTACCCTGGCGGCCATGGCCACTACCGGCCGTGACATCAACTGGGACATGAAACGCCTCGAAGGCTACCGCAACTTCTGCAACAAGCTATGGAACGCCGCCCGTTACGTCCTGATGAACACCGAAGGTGAAGACTGCGGCGTGAATGACGAGCCGGTCACCCTGTCACTGGCCGACCGCTGGATCGTCAGCGAGCTTCAGAAGTGTGAGCGTGACGTCATCCGCCACCTCGACCAGTACCGCTTCGACCTCGCGGCATATGCCCTGTACGAGTTCATCTGGAACGAATACTGCGACTGGTACCTGGAGCTGTCCAAACCGGTCCTCAATGACGACAGCGCGAGCGCAGAAGCCAAGCGCGGCACCCGCCGGACCCTGGTCCGGGTTCTGGAGGCGGTGTTACGCCTGGCCCATCCGATGATGCCGTTCATCACCGAGGAAATCTGGCAGCGTATCGCACCGCTGGCCGGCAAGAGCGGCGACAGCATCATGCTGCAGGCCTTCCCCCAGCCCGACGAGAGCAAGCAGGATGACGCCGTTGCCGCCGATATCGAGTGGCTCAAGGGCGTCATTGTCGCCGTGCGTAATATCCGTGGCGAGATGAACATTTCTCCCGCCAAACAAATCCCGGTGTTGCTCAAAGGGAACCGGGACGAAGATCGCCGCCGGATGGACGACAACCGTCAGTTCCTGATCTCCCTGGCGAAGCTGGAAAGTCTGGAATGGTTCGACGGGGACAAAGCCCCGATGTCCGCCACTCAACTGGTGGGCGAGATGGAAGTCCTGGTTCCGATGGCCGGCCTGATCGACAAGGATGCCGAACTGAAACGGCTCGACAAGGAACTCGACCGCCTGCAGAAGGAAATCGGCCGTCTTGAAGGCAAGCTTGGCAACGAAAAGTTCACCGCCAAAGCGCCTGCGGAAGTCGTGGAGAAAGAAGAGGAAAAACTTCGCGATGCCCAAAGCAGCCTGGAGCGCCTGAGCCACCAGCGGTCTGAAATCGAGGCCATGTAAGCATCATGATCGGGGTCCTGGGTGCGGGGTCGCTGGGGCGGTTGTGGGCCGCCCTGCTGCCCGGCGATCAGATCGGCTACCTGCCCCGGCCGGAGGCCAGCCTCTCCGGCCAGGTTCTGACCTACACCTTCGAATCAATCGGCGGCGAAGAACGTCCAATCCGGCTACCGCCGACCACACCGGAAGCGATCAGCGTGCTGCTGGTCACAACCAAGGCCGGCGACACGTTCACGGCCCTTCAAGGCTGTATATCGGCCATACCGGCCCAAACCCCCATCGTTTTGTTCCAGAACGGCCTGGGCAGCCAGCAATCCGTTGCCGAGGCCTGGCCCAGCCGGCCCATTCTGGCAGCGTCGACGACGGAGGGAGCCAATCGTCCAACGCAGGAACGTGTGATACACGCCGGACTGGGTGAAACCTGGCTGGGCCCGCTGACAGGCTCTGGCAGCGCGCGTGTCGGGAGCGTCATCCAGGTGCTGAACCAGACCGGCCTCGTGCTTCACGCCGAGGAGAATATCCTGACACGGCTCTGGGACAAGCTGATCGTTAATGCCGGCATCAACCCGTTTACGGCGATTCTGGACTGTCCGAATGGCGATCTTCCGGAGTCGGCCTTTTTCCAGCAGCACATCGGCGACTTATGCCGGGAAATGGCCATTCTGGTGGCGGCGGATACGGACCGGCACCCATCGCCGGAAGCTTTGCAGGAGCGGATCCGGGATGTCGTGACCAAAACCGCCCGCAACACCTCGTCGATGCGCGCCGACGTGATGCGCGGAAAGCCGACAGAGATCGACTTTATTAATGGCTACCTGGTGAGCCTCGGCAAAAAACTTGGCATACCCACCCCGGTGAACCAATTACTGACAGAGCAGGTAAAACAACTGTCACCACACTCAGAGTGAGAGGAGTTTCCTGATGGGCAACCGTCTTTCAAAGATTTACACCCGCACCGGCGATGATGGCTCGACAGGCCTGGCCGACGGCAATCGCATCGCCAAGAATGCCCAGCGCGTAGAAGCCATGGGGACAGCCGATGAACTGAACAGTCATATCGGTGTCCTGATCGAAACACTGCCCTCTGGCGATGAGCTGATCGAGACTTTTCGGCGCATTCAGCACCACCTGTTCGACCTGGGGGGTGAATTCGCCATTCCGGGCAGCCAGGTCATTGGCGACGAACACATTGAATGGCTGGAGCAGACCCTGGACCATCACAATGAGAGCCTCCCTCCCCTGAAAAACTTTATACTGCCCGGCGGAACCGCAGCCACCGCCCAGTGCCACCTTGCCCGGGCGGTGTGTCGACGTGCGGAGCGAGTGGTCGTCGCCCTGGGTCATGAGGACTCCATCAACACCGCATCGAGGCATTACCTCAACCGCCTTTCGGACCTGCTGTTCGTGATTGCACGTCAGCTGGCCCGGCAGAACGGTGGTCAGGAAATTCTCTGGGAACAAAAAAAATCCGGCCTCTAGGGCCGGATTTTTATCTCTCGAGACGGATCAGCCTGGCGATCACACTTTGAACGCTTCCACCAGCCGCTGGAGTGATGCCGTCAAATCGGACATTTCCCGGGATGCTGCGAGGGTCTCGTCTGCATTCTCCGCCGTGCTCTGCCCAAGCTCCCCGATCTGTTCCACCGACGCATTGACGTTTTTCGAGACCGCCGACTGCTCTTCTGCAGCCTGGGCAATCTGATGGCTCATGTCCACGATGGTCGAGATCCCGCCGGCAATGCGGTCGAGGGCCTCGGTGACCTCTTCGGATTTTGCAACGGTGGTCTCGGTGACGCTGCGACTGTTGGTCATGGCATTTACGGCATCCTTGACACCACTTTGCAGCCGCGAAATCATGCCCTCGATTTCTTCCGTTGATTTGTGGGTTCGCTGTGACAGCGACCGAACCTCATCAGCCACGACGGCGAAACCGCGCCCCTGTTCACCGGCCCGCGCAGCTTCGATCGCCGCGTTCAGTGCCAGCAGGTTGGTCTGTTCGGCAATTGCCTTGATCTCCACCAGAACCTGGCTGATGTTGTCGCTGTCCCGACTCACACGATTGATCACCTCAACCGCATCGGCGATTTCCTGGGCCAGGTGGTTGATCGTTTCCACCGTGCCGGCAACGACCCCACGACCGGTCTCCGTATCCCGTTCCGCCACCCCGGCACTGTCCGCCACCCGATGCGCACTCTCGGTCACTTCCCGGACCGCTTCCACCATCTGATTCATGGCTTCGGCGATGTGTCCACTTTCTTCCATCTGGCGACTGACGGCCTTGGCGTTGGCTGAGGCCGTATCGTTGACCCGCGAGGCCTGCTGATCGACCTCTGTCGTGGTTCTGGTGACCGACCGGACGAGCTCGGCAATCCGATCGGTCATATTGTTGAATTCGGAGGTCAGCTCACCCAGCTCGTCCCGATTACGGATCAGGACGTGCGTGGTCATGTCACCTGCCGCCACGCTTCGGGCGGCAGCAGTAAACCGGTTGATCGCAGTCCGAACCGACACAAAGAAACCAATGTACAGATACACGACCACCAGAAGAATCGCGATCAATGCGATGACGATGGCGTTGCGCTGACTGGACTCTGCCTGAAGACGGGATTGCAGGTTGTCATGGACCACACTGAAGATCGCCCCCGTAAGGGTGTCAAAGTGCGCCATCTGCTGGTTGATCTGGTCGTCATAGTCCTGCCAGGGCAATTCAAGGCGCATCGGCGTTATTACATTGGTATCCAACACGTCACGGACGGCCAGCAGGCTGTTCTTCACTTTATCAATCGCGCCATCGGAAGCAGTGACCAGCCGCGGGGACGCGTCCTGAGCAACGTTCAATGCCGGTGCGAGCAGAGAACTCCGATTGGTCAACTGATCGTAGATGCCGTTGAGGGTTTCGCTCAGCGCATAACCAACCTGGCCCTCCACAAGGGCGAAGATGCCGTAAGATCTGGCGCGTCCCAGTGCCTGGCGTGCTTCCGGTAAGGCTTCTTCGATCAGCCCAAGCAAAAGCTGGCTCTCGCGCTCCGCCTCCTGGCTCAATCCGGAAATCTCGATCATTGAGGATGGCAGGGCCATCACCTTCTGGACGAACTCCTGATAGTACTTGAACTGAGGGTCCATATTGCCCTGATAACTGTCATCGGCACGGAGCTTTTTCCAGGCCTTGGCCACCGTTTCCACCTGGTTTTTCCAGGTCCCTGACCGGTCGAGGGAGTCCGGCACCGATGACAGCTGTTTGAGCAGTGTATCGATCGTCTGCGCCGCCGCTTCAGCTTTGGCGGTGATTTCCGATTCGTCCTTGATGATTCCGGGCGCCTTATAGTCCCGGTACTGCATGGAGGCCACCACAAGGCGATTGACGTTTTCGAGCTGGCCGAGCCCTTCCACCCCCCGGGCGATGGTCTGAACAGAACGGTTCAGATCCGAGATTACCAGCCATGAAAGACCACCGATGGGCAACAGGAAGAGAATGCTGATGAGCCCGAACTTGTATACCATCGGCAGACGGTTCATCAGTGCAATCGCGGGTTTAATCAGTTTTTTCACGAATACCCTCACGGAAATGGTGAACCATACCTGGATTGTTGTTCTTTTCTATATTGTCGCCCGAAGTTCCGAAAACTTAATCACTATTTGGTGTGAAACTGTAATATTTTAAAAAATATAACCCGGTTCAAATCACACCTGAGATCACCATGAGGGCCAACCCGCACAGCCAGACCAGCATCGATCGGTTCAGAAGATCCCGGATCGCCTCAGCGCTTCGGCCACCGAATTCCAGCCAGTCGTCGGCATGAAGGGTCCTGAACCGGTCCGGATCCAGTGCATATCCGGTCAAAGCCCCGTTGGCAGATGCCATCAGTGCGTCCCCGGTGGTCAGTCCCGGGTGACTCAGCACCCGCCGGGCCACCCGTAACCAACCCGCCAGATCACCGGCCAGCCCAAACGTCAGACACAGAAGCCGGGATGGAAGCCAGGCGAGCCAACGGGCCATACGGGCAAATGCCGGCCGCGCCGGCGCCTGCGGCCACTGTTCTTCCAACGCGACAAGCCCCCTTGCCAGGATGGCTCCGGCCATACCGCCGATCACAAACCAGAACGCCACCAGGAAGAAACGGTTAAACACCGCCAGCATCAATGCCCGGGAAAGCGACAGATGCATGGCTTCCGGAGACAGGGCGTCACCGCGCTCTCTGGCAGGGAGCTGATCACGGACATGATGCCAGGCTGCCTGCATGTCACCCCGGGACCAGGCTTCCGAGTAATCCGTCATCAGGGAACGCCAGCCGGGAGTTCCCATCATCAGCACCAGCACAACCAGTTGCAGCGGGTACAGCAGCCCCCAGACACCAAGTGTGGATAGTTCGAATTCGATCACTGCGGCAATGACCACGGGGAGCAGTAACAGGATCAGGGCAGGACCTGCCGCCTCTTCCTTTCCCGGCCTGGACCGGGATCCCCATTTGAACCAGAGACGCCAGAGCGCATCGGAAGAAAGATGGTTGGCATTATCGAGCCGCCGGCGGATCAGATAAGCAAGCAAAAAGACAATTAACGCCATCAGGCATCGACTCCGTCGAGGGGTCTCGTCGCCAACAGATCCCGGAAACGTTGCCAGTCAAAGGCGGGGCCCGGGTCTGTTTTCCTGCCGGGAGCGATATCACTGTGTCCGGTTATGCGATCCACATGAATATCGGGCCATGCTGCCATCAACAGCGCTGCCAGTTCAGCCAGACAGTGATATTGCGATTCGGTGTAGGGAATGTCGTCGCACCCCTCAAGCTCGATACCAATGGAAAAGTCATTACACTCCTCCCTGCCATCGAAACAGGAACGACCGGCATGCCATGCGCGATCAAGCAGGCTGACAAACTGGACAACGGTTCCATCCCGTCGAATCAGCGCATGCGCTGACACCTGCAGACCTGCAATTTCCTGAAAATAGGGATGGGCCGAGGTGTCCAGCTGATTACAGAAAAAATCCGCAATCTCAGGGCCTCCAAACCGCCCCGGCGGAAGGCTGATGCTGTGCACGACCAGAAGACTGATGCCGGCGCCGTCCGGCCTGGCACCGTAGTTGGGGGACGGGCGCCATGTCACTCCGGGCAGTCGCCCCGTTTTACGGAGCGCCTCAAGGTCCGACGGATTGGAGGTTACTGAAGCAGGAGGTGCTTTTGTTTCTGGCAAGGTTGATCCCGGAGCTGCACATCATTGAACGATGTGAACGATTGAATCACAAAGCACTTCCGGTTGCCATGCTCTCAGTCTTTGCGGCTGCTGCGCAGGTTATCGATGATGGATTCAAGCGCACGGTCAAAAATCAGGCCGTCATCGAGCATGCCGATCTCGCCCGCCTCCATGGCTGTTGCAAGTTCCTCGCGGAGGTATTCAGCCACCTTGGCGCCGCTGCGATTGACGAAGATGTACTTTCCGGTCGCTTTGATGAACGCTGCCAGCTTGCAACGAACCTTATTGCCATCCCGGGTGAGTTCAATCCAGGAACCAACGCGAAGGCCGTCGGCACGCTCCAGCCACTCTGGCGCAATCCCGACAACGGCGCCCTCGCTCCCTGTTGCTGCCTCCTCAACCGGCGGCGCAGTGCGATCGGCGGCTTCGCTTTCGGGGACCTCCACCGGGGTCGGCTCTGGTTCAACCGAAGTTCTCGCTTCCGTCTCAATTGAGTCGGGAACATCAGTAACGGGCGCCTCAACCTCCTGCTTCGATGCCGGCGGCTCAACTGGCTCTTCGCGCGGTGCGGCCGTTACCAGCCGCTGAAACACGTCCACGTGGGCCAGTTCGAGGTCCCGGATCGCGGAATCCGTTGCAAACGGATCCCAGGAAATTTCCTGCAGTGCGGCCCGCAAATCATCAACGATGGACGGGATGGCTCGCAAAAGCTCGCTTCGGGTAGATGGGCCAACCGGATCGGGATCGACACTCCACACCAGCCTCTCCGTCAGCGCAACGCCGGTATTCCAGCGATCAGCTTCCTCACCTTCCCGGAGATACAGCCACTGCAGGTAGCGGTTCCAGGCGTCCTTCAACAGAGACACCACGGACTCGGGCACATCATGGTTTTCAAGCAGAGGCTGTATGACAGCGTCTGCCGCTTCCGACGCTTTCTCCTGCCGGGCACGCCCCTCCTCAGCATCGCGGAGCCGTTGCTCGATAAGCTCCCGCCGCCTCCGGTCAAGGTCGGTGAACCGGCTGAAGTCCTCAAGGAGTTCCTCGAACAGTGCGACGTCGTCGGTGAAATCATTCAGCACGCGTGTCACAACTGCTTCGATCTTTTCCTTGAGCGGATCCCGCTGCCCTTCCCTCTTTTCGCTCCAGCCGATGGCCGAGAGCGCCAGTTCATTGAGCAACTTGCGTACCGGGTGTCCACCGCGGTTAAAGAAATTACGGTCACTCAAGGCGACCTTGAGTACCGGAATCTGAAGACGACCGATGAGCGCCTTCATGACGGGATGAAGCTGGCGATCCTCCAGAATGAAATCAAACAGCATGGACACCAGGTTGATGACATCGCTGTCAACCTGTTCGACTTGCAGGGTCTGCCCCGACTCGTTCCTGAGAACCGGTTGCAGCTGGGTCGTCAGGGAGACAACTTCCCCTGGCTGCCAGTTGCCGGGCTGGGACTGGATACTGCTCAGCCGGTCAACCAGGCGATGGGTGTCAAGAAAATGGGTACCGGCTCCGGCGCCCCCACCCTCGGAGGACGCGCCCCCCTGGCGCAGGAGAGCGGTAAGCTCTGAAAAGGTAGCGCCACCCGACGTCGATCCCTGATCCTGCCGATTGTCGCCCCCCGTCCCCGATTCATCGGTGTGACCTGGACGACGGGCCTTTGTGTTGGGTGTCGGCGGCCGCTTCAGCTCCGGCAATACCCCCTCAGCAGCCAACGCTTTGTTGGCATTCTGGTAAAAGGGCCCCAACTGGTCCGCGAGCAGCCGATCGAACAGCTTCAACACCACCAGTTTGGCCCGGATATCAATGTCCAGGTCGGAACAGGCTTCGGCAATCGCACCACAGATCACCTCAGGGCTCAGCGGCATCTGGCTGTCGCTGAGATCGACATTGGGCACCAGGTGGCTGACCCGGGCCTTGAGCATGAGGATGGCGTCCAGGTGACGATTCCGGAACTTGTTGACCATGTTATCGATCGCGACCTTCTGCTCCATGTCGGCATGGTCCAGAAGACTCAGACCTTCACTGTCGATGTCGTCCAGAGACCGACCCGAGGATCGTGAGCGAAAACGACCAATATCGTTGAAGGCGCGGGAAACATACTGCAGCATCGATAACATCATGGCTTTCCGATGCATCCTCAGCTCACGCATGGCATCGAAATAAGCGTTCTGATCGACATTGCTGGCTGCACGGTCGGCGAGTTCGAACAGGGAGTCGTCTGCGCCATCGAAAAAGTCGGCCAGCATGGACTTCATGGAGTGACCCGATGCGTCACGCAGACGTACCAGTGCGGCCGGAAGGCCGGATCCGCTGGACGGATTGCCGCCGGAGAAAGGAACAACCTTGTTATCCTGCGCCATTGAGCTACTCCCGGAATCAGTGTGCGCATTCACTCTGCGCGTCTTACTGACAATGGTACGAGCTGAGCACGTCAGCTTGTGTCAGATTTTGTCACCTTTTGTGTAGATCGGACCTGAGTCACAGTTTAGCTGACGGTAAGCCGTCATTTGGCGAAAGCCGGACATCGCTATAGAATCGTCCGCCAGTCATTTTTACTCTGAATCCGCGGACCACCTATCATGCTGCCTGACGAACGTTTACGCCAATCCCGAATTGAATCCGTCGCCCTCAGCCTGCGCGAGGACATCGGTGATGGTGACATCACTGCACGTCTCATTCCGGCTGAAACCCACGCCACGGGACGAGTGATAACCCGGGAAGCAGCAACCATTGCCGGGATTGAGTGGGTCAACGAAGTCTTCCGTCAGGTCGATCCACGGGTTTCCGTAAACTGGCAGGTAACCGACGGTGACCAGGTCGTGCCCGATCAGACCCTGTTCACCCTCGCAGGGCCCGCCCGCAGCCTGTTAACCGGAGAACGCACGGCCCTCAACTGGCTGCAAACGCTCTCCGGTGTCGCAACCACCTGCGCCTCCTACGCAGCAAGGGTGGCGCACACCCGGGTCCAATTGCTCGATACCCGCAAAACAATTCCAGGCCTGCGAATGGCAGAGAAGTACGCTGTGACCTGCGGCGGCTGCTTCAACCACCGCATCGGTCTCTGGGATGCCTTCCTGATCAAGGAAAACCATATCGCCGCCTGCGGTTCCATCGCCAGCGCAGTGGCTGAGGCCCGCAGAATTGCACCGGGCCGTCCGGTTGAGGTGGAAACCGAAACACTGGACGAACTCGACCAGGCACTGGCTGCGGGCGCCGACATTATCATGCTGGATGAGTTTACCCTGGCGGACCTGAAGACTGCCGTCACTGTCGCAGCCGGTCAGGCCAGGCTGGAAGCATCAGGCGGAATCAACGCCCAGACTCTGGTCCCGATCGCAGAAACCGGGGTGGACTTTATTTCCATCGGAGCCCTGACCAAGGACATCAAGGCCATCGACCTTTCCATGAGGCTGGACTGAACGCAACTACCGATCGGACAACAACCTGTCCATGACCTGAAGCTCCCTGATCAGGCCATGGCCGGATTCCGGCCGGCCACGGAAATGCTCTTCAGCCATGGGGGCCATGCCTGAGACCTCGGGCAACGGATGGCCGTTCTCAATCAGGATTTTCATTCTTTCCACGAACACGAACTGAAGCCACTGCGTAAACTCCATGGTATCGACGCAGAAAGGCTTGTCGCTCTGGAAGGCCTCCCGGGGAGGTGCTTCTTCTTCCCACACGTCCAGTTGCCTGAGCTCGACTTCGATCTGCAGCAGGCTGTCAGCGACTCGCGACACTTTGCTATTGCCATCGGTCATGCAATCACCTATTCGGTCAGTGGCTCCAGCTCGACCGCCTCACCATGCAAGACGCGGAACAGATCTTCGTACTGCCGGGTCAGCGGATGCTTCGGAGCCATATGAATGAGAGGCTGCCTGCTCTGATGCGATTCCTTCATCTTGACGGAGCTGGACAGACGAACGGGGAGAACCGGCAGTCCCTCTTCCGTCAGTTCCAGAACCAACCTTCTGGGGAGACTGGCCCTGGGCTGGAACTGGTTGGCGATAATGCCCTCCACGACCAGATCCTCATTGTGATCCTCCTGCAATTCCCGGATTTCACCCAGGATGTTGTACAACGCCTGACGGGAGAAATCGTCGCAATCAAACGGAATCAGGCAGCGCTGTGCAGCAATCAATGCGGACCGGGTGTAAAAATTCAAGGCCGGCGCCGTATCAATGTAGATCGCGTCGAAACTGTCACTCAGTTTTTTCAGAGCTTCCCGGAGCTTGTAGATCTTGTGTTTGGCCTCGAGTTTGCGCTCCAGAAAATCCAGTTCCGGACTCGACGGCAGCACAAACAGGTTATCGAAGGGCGTGGCGTGGACAAATTCGTCGGGCCGACGATTGAACATGGTAAACGCCACGGTCTGCTCCAACAGATCGGCGATGGTATCCTTCAATTCGGCCGCCGGCCTGCCCAGCAGATAATGTGTGGAGTTGCCCTGCGGATCCAGGTCAACGACCAGCGTCCGCTTTCCTCTGGCAGCGCTGATAGCCGCCAGATTGCAGGTGATACTGGACTTGCCCACACCACCTTTCTGGTTGAACACAACCCGTCTCATCTCGTCTCTCTCCTTGCGCGATCCTGTTGATCGGTCGTTTTTATCATCACCCGGCTTACCATCCCATGACCGTTTTGACGAACGGAATGGTCAGACGCCTCTGGGCCTGCAGTGAATTTTCGTCCAGGACATCCAACAGGGCCAGCAGATCCCCAAGCCGTCGCGGCGCCCGACGCATGATGAATCCGGCAACGTCATCCGCCATCACCAGGCCTCGCTGCTCCGCTCGGGCCTGCAGAATTCTCTGGCGATCCTCGTCCCGATAAACGCCGAGCTGCAACAAAAGTCCGTGGCCCAGCCTGGAAATCAGGTCAGGCAACGTCAATCCCAAGGCCGAAGGCACATCACCGGCACTGACCACCAACAGGCTACCCTGATCCTGAATCCGGTTATAAAGATGGAAAATGGCCTCCTCCCAGGCCGGATCGCCGGCGATCCGCTCCAGATCGTCCAGACAAACCAGGCGTTGCGCCTCCAGCCCCGAAAGAGCTCCCGGACCGAAGGGCTCAAGTTCGGCCAGACTGACACAGACCGCACCCTCGCCCAGCGCTTCCACCTGATGGCAGGCGGCCTGGAGCAGATGGCTCTTCCCGGTATCAGAATCGCCGCAGACCATAACAACCGGAACGCCTTCAGGGCGCTGGCATACGGCCCTCAGCCGTACCGCCACGTCCTGATTCCGTTCGCCGTGAAAGTTATCGAATCGGGCATCGTCACGCAGTTTTACGCCGAGAACCAGTTGGGACGCCATCATTGGTGTCTCGCCCTCCAGGCCCGCATTCCCCAGACCAGCAAATAATGACCGCCGCTCACCACCGCAGACAGGGCGACCAGCAGAACTCCGACATCACGCACCCAGGTCGGCATCGGAAAGCCCGCCAGAAGAACAATAATCGCGAGCACGACGAGAATCTGAACAAACGTGTTTATCTTCCCCGGGATACTCGGCTCCATTTCGAACCGTCCAACCGTATAGTGGTAGGCCAGCGCTCCCCCTACAATGAGCAGGTCGCGGCCCAGCACTATCGCGAACAGCCAGACCGGGAGGACCGACGTGAGGGTCAACATCAGGTAGGACGTAATCAGAAGGGCCTTGTCCGCCAGCGGATCGGCAATCGCACCAAAGCGGGACCGCCAGTTGAAGTGCCTTGCCAGAAAACCGTCGAAAGCATCGGTCACGGACGCCAGGAAAAAGATAGCCAGAGCGTATCGATAGTTCTCCATCAGCAGGGCCGCAGCGAAGGGAACGATCAGGACAATCCGCAAAAACGTCAGGGCATTGGGTATCCAGCGCCAGCGTTCCGATTTCACAGGGCTCCCTCCACTGTCGCCTTATTGTCCGGGCTCTGTTCCGATGTTGGGCGCAGGCTGCCAGCGATAATAAAGCACCTGATAGAGCGAGTCGAAGGCCTGGGACGCATCGGCTTTGTCTTTTGCCAACGGCTGGTAGGTAAACGTGGTGGATGCAACGCCTTTATCCTTGACGTCCGCACCGTTGCCAGATGGTGACACAGCGTCCGGGCTTCCAGCGACCTCGTTCGCAGAGGTCTCGGCGCCACTTTCCGAGGCATCCTTAGCCGCCGCCTGGCTGCCTGTCTTTTCCAGCGCTTTCGGGGCGACTGACCCGGGGTCCATAGCGACAAACCGGGAATCCAGCGCGATGTACTGCTTCAGTTGGTCCAACTCTCCGGTAAAGGTCGCCCTCAATGTCAGCTGCGAACCTTTCACTCGGGCTGCGCTCACCTCTTGCACCGGCGTGAGGCCTTCCAGAACACCGGTCACACCGCCATAATCGGCGACGCTGTTAACCCCATCAATGACGATATCCACCTGCGGGGACTCCCCGACTTCATTCGCGGACACGGCATACTGGCTGGCGTACTGTTCAGTCCAGCGATCAATGACGGCTTTAACCAACTCGCCGGGCGTAGCGGCCGTTACTGACTGCTCGCCACCATTCGCAGCGCCGCCGTCAAAGACCCAACCTGCGCGCCATTGTCCACCACTGCGGTTAATACGAACCAGGGCCATGGCATCGTGGCTCAGATTTGAGGCAGACGACTGGACGTTACTGACGAACTGCCCCCATATTTCCGACAACAGTTCCCGGTCCCCGGCGGCAGATGCAGGTGGCAGTGCCAGCGGCAGGCCCCGGTCAGCGGCGGCTTCTTTGAAAGCGGCCCGCCAGGAATCAGCCGGTGACTCGTTTCCTCCCGGATCGCCTTCGGTAACAAGGCGGCGGGATCCCCGCTCCTCGACCGCGACCCAGGCCAGGGTCAATGGCCGGTTGGCGCCCCAAACGGGCGCATCTACCGACGCCAGGGCCTTATTCACGCCCACGGCTCCGAACGACATCTGCAGACGATCATTACCCTGGTCGTCCCTCAGAAACTGATAGGACAGCAACAATGATTCGGCATCGTCCAACAACGACGGTACGCCATCAAGGTTCAGAACGTCCCGGCTTCCCGAGACGCGAACCAGGACACGCCCGAGCCCATCGGCGGCTCCCTTGGCCAACTGATCAGGCCCGGAACCGGCCACCGGCACTTCGACCGAATAGAGGCCGGCGACGGTAACGGCATGAGCCTGGGACACCGTTATAATACTGCTCAGCAGAACCAGTGCTGCCGCTGCGATTGTCCGTACTGTCCGCGCCAAGTTTTGTCCCGATACTGACATGAATCACCCTGGTGTTCGCATGGATGGCGCATAGGATACACCATGGCCTATACCGTGAGTAGCTGTTAAAATCCGCGGCCTGTCCCACTATTGCCAACGGTTCCAATACACCATGAGCGAACAGAAGCCTTCCCTGACCTACCGCGACGCTGGCGTTGACATCGACGCAGGCAACGAACTCGTCAACCGTATCAAGGACACCGCGGCCCGCACCCGGCGCCCCGAAGTGCTTGGCGGCCTGGGAGGCTTCGGGGCCATGGTGGCTATCCCGCCGGGATACAATGAACCGGTACTGGTTTCCGGTACCGATGGCGTAGGTACCAAGCTCCGTCTGGCCATGCAGCTGGGCAAGCACGACACAATCGGCATCGACCTCGTCGCCATGTGCGTGAACGATCTCGTGGTAGGCGGTGCGGAGCCCCTGTTTTTCCTCGATTATTACGCCACCGGAAAACTGAACGTAGACGTGGCAGCGCAGGTCGTTGCCGGGATCGGCGAAGGCTGCTCCCAGGCAGGATGCGCCCTGGTCGGCGGAGAAACGGCGGAGATGCCGGGCATGTATGAAGGGGAAGATTACGATTTGGCAGGATTCTGTGTCGGTGTTGCGGAACGCAGCGAGATCATTGACGGCAGCCGGGTTCAGCCCGGAGATGTCCTTCTTGCTCTGGGATCGTCCGGCCCGCACTCCAACGGCTATTCCCTGATCCGTAAGATTCTCGAAGTCAGCAACGCCGACATCGATCAGACCGTTGGCGATACCCGCCTTGCGGATGCCTTGATGGCCCCGACCCGTATTTATGTGAAGAACCTGCTTCAACTGATCCGTGAAGTCGACGTCCGCGCCCTGTCGCACATTACCGGAGGCGGGTTACCAGAGAACATTCCGAGAGTTCTGCCCAAGGGCAGCATCGCCACCGTTGATACGGACAGCTGGACACTGCCACCGGTATTCCAGTGGCTGAAGGACGCCGGCGGGGTTGCCGCTGAAGAGATGTACCGGACCTTCAACTGCGGTGTCGGCATGATCGTCTGTGTTCCGGCGAACCAGAAGGATCTCGCGATCGACACCCTGAACGCGCTGGGCGAAACCGTGTGGCAGATCGGCGTGATCGAGAGCGCGGACGCCCAGGACGCAGAGCCCGTGGTCAAATACCAGCCAGGATTGTTGTCGGTATGAAGGCAGATCAAGCTCCACTGCCACGTATCCTGGTACTCGCATCCGGAAGCGGAACCAATCTCCAGGCACTGATTGACGCCAGTCGTGAACGGGACTATCCGGGGCAGATTATTGCCGTCGGATCCAACCGTCCCGGCGCCTTCGCCCTTGAGCGGGCGGCCCAGGCAAATATCGAGACGTTCGTTGTCGATCACACCAAATTCCAGAGCCGGGAGGAATTCGACGCCGCACTGATGGCAGAGATTCGTCGCCACAACCCGGACGTGCTGGTGCTGGCCGGCTTCATGCGGATCCTGACCACGGATTTTGTACGGGCCTTTCGAGGCATCATGCTCAATATCCACCCCTCCCTGCTACCAAAATACACGGGGCTGAACACCCACCAGCGGGTTCTCGACGCTGGCGATCAGATTCATGGGGTATCGATACATTTCGTGACCGAAGAACTCGACGGTGGCCCGGTGATTGCCCAGGCCGAGGTTCATGTGGCACCGGATGACACCGCCGAATCGCTCGCGGAAAAGGTGCAGGAGAAGGAACACATTCTGTACCCCATCGTTATTCGCTGGTTCTGCGAGGGCCGCATTCACCTGGGCAGCGATTATGTGCTCTTCGACGGCGAACCCATGGCTGCGCCGATGAGACTCCCCGAGAACTGAACAGATTGTCATGCCGGGATACCACATCACCGGCTACACTGTCGCTAAACCTGTCAGGTGAAAAGGACCCCGACTCATGACAAGCGACCGTCAACAGCCTCTTTCGTGTATCGGAAGGCTCGCAGGATTCCTCACAACCCTCGTCTTACTCCTGGCCTCGCCACTGGCGAGTGCGGAGCAGACCACCGACCTCGTCCCCTTCAAGGCCAACTACACGGCCACCATGGAAAAGGGCATTGAACTGAGCGGCACCGGCACCCGAAGCCTGACCGACCAGGGCAATGGGGTCTGGCTGTATCGAACCGATGTAAAGTCGTTTATCGCCAACATTGACGAATCGCTGGTGCTCAAGTGGGAAAATGGCCGGGTCATCCCTCTGCGCTATCGCTACCGGTTGTCCGGGCTCTTTATCAAAGATCGCAAGAAAGCGATCGATTTCGACTGGTCAGCGGGAACCGCCAGTGGCGAGTACAAGGGAAAATCCTTCGAACTCCCCCTGAAAGAGGGCACGCTCGACCCACTCGGCTACCAGCTTCAGCTGCGTCAGGACATCAAGGCGGGCCTGCGAGACATGACCTATGAGGTTATAGACGGGGATGAGTATGATACGACCCACTTCGCCATCCTCGAAAAAGAGCCGGAGACAGCCTCAAGCGACCTCCTCAGGGGCACCCTGAAAGCGGAAAAGGTTCGTAAGGAGGGCTCAAAGCGACAAACGCTGATGTGGTTCGATCCAGACCGGGAGTTCATCCTCGTACGCCTGCTCCAGATAGAGCCCGACGGCAAACGCTACGAACTCCATCTGGACGACGCAAAGGTCGAGGGCTAGCCCTGCCCTTTGGCGCTCTGCCAGACGGCCTTGACCTCATCCGCGATAATCCGAAGCCCGGCGGCTACCCGCTCATCATCCTGGGAATAGGTGACGCGCAGACACTCATGACGATGTTTCCATTCGTTCTCCGGCAGGCCGGGGAAGAAATAGTGGCCAGACACCACCAGCACACCCCGCTGTTTCAGGCGCTGGTAGAGCTCCAGACTAGAAATCGGAAGGTCCGGGAACCAGAGCCAGAGGAACATGGCGCCCTCAGGCTTGTGCACATACCAGCGACAAGAGTCCTCACCCATGGCCTCACGGAAGACTTCGACGGCACGCTCCATCTTGGCCTTGTAGAACGGGCATACAACATCCCGGCTGAGTGACAGGATTTCACCGGATCTGACCAGCGGTTCCGCTAACATGGCCCCGAAGCTACCCGTTGCCAGGTTCAGAATCGCGTTGATGCCCGACAACGCCTTGATCACCGGCTCCGAGGCAATCACGATGCCGGTTCGGGCAGCGGGAAGCCCAAGCTTCGACAGGCTCAAGCACAGAATGATGCGTTCATTCCAGGTTGGCTCGGCATCCACGAACAGAAGGCTCGGGAATGGCGTTCCATAGGCGCCATCGACGATCAGGGGAATGTCATGCTGTGCGGCAAGTGCCTCCAGACGGGCAAGCTCGTCGTCGGTGATCACGTTGCCGGTAGGGTTGGTCGGACGCGACACACAGATGGCGCCAGTTTCTCCGGTGACCTCCACCGCGTCAAAATCCACCCGGTACTTGAATTCGTGCGCATCGGTAAATGAGATATCCGGCTGAACCGCACGGAACAACTCTGGCTCAATCCCGGCATCGGCATACCCGATGTATTCCGGCGCAAGGGGCAGCAGAATGTGTTTTCGCTGTCCGTCGCCATAATCCCCACCAAACATGTTGAATAACATGAAGAAGGCAGCCTGGCTGCCATTGGTAAGGGCAATATTGTCCGGACTGAGGCCCCATCCGTACTCGCGATTCAACAACTCTGCCAGAGCACTGATGAATCCTTTTTCTCCCTGGGGCGGATCGTAGATGCCGACGAGTCGGCGAACTTCGTCCTCGTTCTGACTCATCTCAGCCAGAATGGCCTGAACACGATGCTGGATTTCCGGGATATGACCCGGATTGCCGCCACCCATCATGATCATGTCGTCACCGGACGCCATGGCATTTCCAAGGTCATCCATCAGTGAGGTTATACCGGCATCGGCGGTGAATTTACGGCCAAACGCAGAGAGTTTCATGGCACCATCCATTCAGCAACGAAACGCAGGGAGTTCAAAACAGAGTGAAGCGCGGATTGCCCGGGGTCAACTGTCCAGCGCAATGCCGAGGTTACTGACGCCCTCGTTGGCTGCACCGGTCCGCAATTCCTCAACAAAAGATTCCTTCGGAGTACGCTGTCGCTTCAGCGCCAGCACCAGGTCCCTCTGGAACATCTTGTCTTCTTTCATCAACGGATGATGATCCAGCAGACGGACCAGCTCATCTTCTGGCAGCGACTCGCCTTCCGACATTTCAATGAAATTCATGACCGTCGTCGTGGCCAACTGGGATGCTTCAGTTGCCCGGTGCTTATTCGGGTTGAGCCGATTGAGTAGCGCCTGCTCCAGCAACTGGCAAAAATCGAACGCGGGATACACGCCATAGGCGTCGTAGTCATCAACCTGAGGCGATAGCGACTCCAGTTTGGAGAGCAGCTGCGGGATCGCTGCATCACTCGTATCTTTCTGAAGCAGCTCCCAGGCGATGTCCAGCAACTGGCGCATCTTGGCGCCAGTTTTCAGGCCGACGGCCTCGACAAAGAGGGCGTAATTCGGAAACGAGCGCTCGGCGAGCGCCAGCAGGAAGGCGTATTCACGCCATCCCTGCAATTGTGAAACGGCTTTGAGGAACTGGTTGGCGTTCATGTCCTGGGCAGGGTCACGCCGGTCTGCCCCAGGTATTTGCCGCCCCGGTCCTTATAGCTGGTGTCACAGACTTCATCGGACTCGAAAAACAGCATCTGGGCAACGCCTTCGTTGGCGTAGATCTTGGCCGGCAGGTTGGTGGTGTTGGAAAACTCCAGTGTCACCTGGCCTTCCCATTCCGGTTCCAGCGGTGTGACGTTCACGATGATGCCGCAACGGGCATAGGTGCTCTTGCCGAGGCAGATGGTGAGCACGTTTCTCGGAATCCGGAAATACTCGACGGTCCGCGCCAGCGCAAAGCTGTTGGGCGGGATGATACAGACGTCGCCGGTGTAGTTGACGAAGCTGTTGTCGTCGAAGTTCTTCGGGTCGACCGTGGCGCTGTGGACGTTGGTAAAGATCTTGAACTCGTTGCTGCAGCGAACGTCGTAACCGTAGCTGGAAGTCCCGTAGGAGATGACACGGCCTTTTCCGGTTTCCCGAACCTGTCCATGCTCGAACGGTTCGATCATGCCGTGCTGCTCGGACATCCGGCGTATCCACTTGTCGGATTTAATGCTCATCGGTGAATTCTCGTTTCCGCTGGAAAAATTGAGGCGTAGTTTACCTGTTCCCTCGAGGTCTGTCGAAGCTTCCTCGGCTTCTCTCAAGACTGCTTGATCGGGGGCTGCAAGGCCAGGAAACGCTCTCCAAAACACGCTACGAGCACATCCCTGTGCGCTTGTTTCGGGCCGTCCATGGCCCTCAACAGTTTTGGAGAGCGTTTCCTGGCCTCGCGATCAAGCTTTACCGGAATTCGCCTCTTGTCGCCCCCTCAGTGCTCCGTTACCGAAACACTGGAGATCGAACCCGACAGATTCCGCTCCCGGGTGGACAATTCGGCACCAACCCGGCGAGCGATGTCGCGGTATCGGCGCGCCACTTCGGAGTCCGGTTCGGCGATCACCGAGGGGGTACCGCCATCGGTCTGTTCCCGGATGGTCATGTGCAGGGGCAGCTGCCCGAGGAGGGTGGTGTCGTATTCCTCGGCAATCCGCTCACCGCCGCCGTGGCCGAACAGGGGTTCTTCGTGGCCGCAGTTGCTGCAGATGTGAACGCTCATATTCTCGATCACGCCGAGTACCGGAATCTCCACCTTGCGGAACATTTCGATACCCTTTTTGCCATCCAGCAGCGCGATGTCCTGGGGCGTGGTGACGATGACCGCACCTGTCACGGGCACCTTCTGCGCCAGGGTGAGCTGGATGTCGCCGGTTCCCGGTGGCATGTCGACGATCAGGTAGTCAAGTTCGTTCCAGAGGGTCTGCTGGAGCAACTGCATAACGGCACCACTGACCATGGGGCCCCGCCAGACCATGGGCGTTTTTTCGGTGACAACGAACGCCATGGAATTGGCCTGCAGGCCATGGGCGTCCATGGGAACGAAGTATTTGTTTTCCCGGGTGTCCGGACGCTTGCCCTCCGGCACGCCGAGCATCATGCCAATGCTGGGGCCGTAGATGTCGGCGTCGAGAATGCCGACTCGAGCGCCTTCGGCCTGGAGAGCCAGTGCGAGGTTGACGGCGGTGGTGGATTTGCCGACACCGCCCTTGCCTGACGCCACAGCGATGATGTTTTTGACGCCGGGGACAGAGGGAATGTCTTTCTGCACTTTGTAGGAGTGGATCTTCTGGCCGACGTGCACGTCGGCGCTTTCTACTCCATCAACGTTTTCGAGCGCATTGGTAACGATTTGCTTGAGCGCTCCGGCAATTCCCTTGGATGGATAGGGCAGCTCAACCATCAGGGTGACTTTTCCACCCTCTTCCGAGGCGAGATTCTTGACGGCGCCGAGTTGGTACAGGTCCTTGTCGAGGTAAGGATCCCGATATTCTCGGACAGCGGCCTCCAGGGCCTGCTGGGAAATCTGGGTCATCGGCTTCTCCGGAATAAGCTCATGAACACGAAAACGGGTGTTTCGGGTGAAAAATTGCTGCTTGGAAGGTATCATCTGTGCCCGTTTCTGACCATATGGGGTCGCCATCCGCGACTATCAACACGGGTGTTTTCAACCGGCCCCTTTTATTTGCATTGCCAATCCTTATTCACAGAAGGTTCGGACATCACCATGACGCAAGCGAGCAAGCAACAGCGCGACATTCTGGTTACCAGCGCCCTGCCCTATGCCAACGGGCCGATCCACCTGGGTCACCTGCTGGAATACATTCAGACCGATATCTGGGTGCGCTATCAGAAAATGCGGGGCCAGAACTGCTACTACGTTTGCGCTGATGACGCTCATGGCACTGCGATCATGCTGAGAGCGGAGCGGGAAGGCATCACGCCGGAGCAGCTCATCGATCGAATCCGTCTGGAGCACCAGCAGGATTTCGCCGGTTTCCATATCCGTTTTGATAATTACTACTCCACCCATTCGGAGGAGAACCGCTTTTTCTCCGAGTACATCTATCGCCAGCTTCAGGAAAACGGACACATTGCCACCCGGAACATCACCCAGTTCTTCGATCCGGAGAAAGAGATGTTCCTGGCAGATCGCTTTATCAAGGGCACCTGCCCCAAATGCAAGACCGAAGACCAGTACGGCGACAACTGCGAAGCCTGCGGCGCCACCTACACGCCGGCGGAGCTGATCAACCCGCGCTCCGCGGTGTCCGGCGCCACTCCGATCGAGAAAGAGTCCGAGCACTACTTCTTCAAGCTCCCGGATTTCCACGATTTCCTGGCCAAGTGGACCCGCAGCGGCACCCTACAGCCGCAGGTTGCCAATAAGCTTGCCGAATGGCTGGATGCCGGATTGCAGGAATGGGATATCAGCCGCGATGCGCCCTACTTCGGGTTCGAGATTCCCGATGCGCCCGGCAAGTTCTTCTATGTCTGGCTCGATGCCCCAATTGGCTACCTGGCGAGCTTCAAGAATCTGTGTAACCGCGAAAACATCGACTTCGAGCACTTCTGGAGAGCCGATTCGTCCGCCGAGGTCTATCACTTCATCGGCAAGGACATCATCAACTTCCACGCCCTGTTCTGGCCGTCCATGCTGCACGATGCAGGGTTCCGGACGCCGACGGCCGTCTGGGCCCATGGCTTTGTCACAGTCAACGGCAAGAAGATGTCCAAGTCCCGTGGTACCTTCATCATGGCGCGCACCTATCTGGATCACCTGGATCCCGAGTACCTGCGCTACTACTTCGCCGCCAAGCTGACCGGCGGCGTGGATGACATGGACCTCAACCTTGAGGACTTCGCCGCGCGCGTGAATTCGGACCTCGTTGGTAAGGTCGTCAATATTGCCAGTCGCAGCGCCGGCTTCATTACCAAACGGTTCGACGGTCAGCTGGGTGAAGTGACCGAGCAGGAGAAGCTACGGGAGTTCATTGAGGCCGGAGAGCAGATCGAGGAATTCTTCGAGACCCGCGAATTTGGCCGTGCCATGCGTCGAATCATGGAGCTGGCCGACATTGCCAACCAGTACGTGAACGACGAGCAGCCCTGGGTCATTGCCAAACAGGACGGCCAGGATGCCAAGCTGCACGCGATCTGTACGAACGCCATCAACATGTTCCGCATCCTGATGACCTACCTGGCACCGGTACTGCCGGACACGGCCGAGGCATCAGAGGACTTCCTGAAGGCCAGACTGGACTGGAACAACCGCAAGGAACTGCTGGAAAACCACGGCATCAGCAAGTTCAAGCCGTTGATGAATCGGGTGGACATGGCCCAGATAGAGAAAATGCTGGACGCCTCCAAAGAGGAACTGCCCGCAGCGACCGGTCAGCCCGAACCGGCTGCCAATCTTGAACCGGTTGCGGACGAGATAGAATTCGGTGATTTCGCGAAAGTGGACCTTCGGGTGGCTAAAATTGTCAAAGCAGAGCATGTTGAGGGGGCAGACAAGCTTCTCCGCCTGACTCTTGACATAGGGCATGGCGAGCGCAATGTGTTTGCTGGTATCAAGTCTGCCTACAAGCCGGAAGAGCTGGAGGGCCGCATGACCGTCATGGTGGCCAACCTGAAAGCCCGAAAAATGAAGTTCGGTCTGTCCGAGGGCATGGTCCTGGCGGCCGGCCCGGGCGGTAAGGATATCTTCATTCTTTCTCCGGATTCCGGTGCCACTCCCGGCATGCGGGTGATGTAAGCAAATCGAGGTACGGAAGATCCGATGACAGAGTATTTGCTGATCCTGGTCAGTACTATCCTGGTGAACAACTTTGTGCTGGTGCAGTTCCTGGGCCTCTGTCCGTTCATGGGCGTGTCCGGGAAGCTGGAAACCGCCATGGGCATGTCGTTGGCCACCACATTTGTGCTGACGCTGTCATCGGTATGCAGTTACCTCGCCTACACCTACCTGCTTGCGCCGCTGGACCTGGCCTTCCTGAAGACGATCACGTTTATCCTGGTCATCGCGGTCGTGGTTCAGTTCACCGAAATGGTGGTGCGCAAGACCAGCCCCCTGCTTTACCGGGTACTCGGCATTTTTCTGCCCCTGATAACAACGAATTGCGCTGTTCTCGGGGTCGCCCTCCTGAATCTCAACAAGCACAACAACTTCGTCGAATCCGTTCTCTACGGATTTGGTGCGGCTCTCGGCTTTTCCCTCGTTCTGGTACTGTTCGCAGCCATGCGGGAACGCATCGCGGTTGCTGACGTACCAGTTGCCTTCCGGGGAGCGGCGATTGGCATGGTAACGGCGGGGTTGATGGCACTGGCGTTTTTGGGCTTTACCGGTCTGGTCACCGTCTGACGGAGCGTAGGTTGTTATGTGGACTGGCATTATCATCGCCGTTGTCGTTCTGCTGGCCCTGGCCCTTGTGTTCGGGGGGTTGCTCGGCTTTGCCTCCGAGCGTTTCCGGGTTGAAGGCAATCCCCTGGTAGACCAGGTTGATGCGCTCCTGCCCCAGACCCAGTGTGGCCAGTGCGGGTTCCCGGGGTGTCGCCCCTATGCCGAAGCCATCGCCAATGGCGAATCCATTAACAAGTGTCCGCCCGGGGGCGAAGCCACCATCAAGGCCCTGGCCGACCTGCTCGACGTCGAGCCGGAACCGCTGGATGCCGAGCATGGAGAGGAGCAGGCCAAGCGTGTCGCTGTTATCCGGGAGGACGAATGCATCGGCTGTACGAAGTGCATTCAGGCATGTCCGGTGGACGCCATCCTGGGGGCAGCCAAGCACATGCACACGGTGATCGAGAGTGAATGCACCGGCTGCGACCTCTGTGTCGAGCCCTGCCCCGTAGACTGTATCGACATGGTCACCGTTGAGCCGGACATCCGCACCTGGACCTGGTCACCGCCCGAGCCCGACATTATTGCGACCGACCGTCAGGGGGTAAGCGCCTGATGACACAGCTCTGGGACTTTGCCGGTGGCATCCACCCGGCCGAAAACAAACATCAGTCAACCCGCACTCCCATCCGGGACGCAGGCGTTCCCGAGTTACTTGTCCTGCCGCTTCAGCAACACATTGGCGAACCGGCGGAGCCATTGGTCGAGGTGGGTGAGCGAGTGCTCAAGGGCCAGAAACTGGCGGATATCCGCAGTGGCATCGGCGTACCCGTCCATGCCCCCACTTCCGGCATCATTGAGAGCATCACTGAACAGCCAGTGCCTCATCCATCCGGCCTGAATGACTGGTGCATTGTTCTGAGACCCGACGGTGAGGATCAGTGGCGGGAACGTCAGCCGATTACCGAATACCGGAGGCTGGAGCGGGAGGCGGTTCTTGAGCGGATTCGGGAGTCTGGCATTTCCGGCATGGGCGGTGCGGGCTTCCCGACCAACATCAAACTGCGGCCACCCAAGGATCGCAAGGTCGACACGCTGATCCTGAATGGCGCGGAGTGCGAGCCCTACATCACGGCCGACGACATGACGATGCGCGAGAAAGCGACCAAGGTCGTCGCTGGCCTCAAGGTCATGGCCTGGATCCTGCGCCCGGAGCGTTGCGTCATCGGCATTGAAGACAACAAACCCGAAGCCATCGAAGCCATCAGGGCCGCCTGCGAAGGAACCCAGATCGAGGTTGCAGTGATCCCGACCAAATACCCGTCGGGAGGCGAAAAGCAGCTGATCCGGATTCTGACCGGCCTGGAGGTTCCCAATGAAGGGATTCCCGCCGACATCGGCGTGATGTGCCAGAACGTTGGCACCGCCGTGGCCGTGGCACGGGCACTGTTTGAAGATACGCCACTGATTTCGCGAATCGTGACGGTCACCGGTGATGCCTTGCGGGAGCCGGGAAACTACGAAGCGTGGATTGGCACCCCCATCGAACACCTGCTGACAAAGGCCGGTGTCGACGAGGAAAAACTGAATCGTCTGGTGCTCGGCGGCCCGATGATGGGATATACGCTGACCACAACGGCGGTCCCCGTTACCAAGACGACCAATTGCATCATTGCGGCGACTGCTGCAGAGCTTCCCGATCCGCCAACGGAACAACCGTGCATCCGTTGCGGCCAATGCGCCGAAGTCTGCCCGATGGAGCTTCTGCCCCAGCAACTGTTCTGGTATTCGAAGTCCGAGGAATTCGAGAAAGCCGAACACCTTAACCTGTTCGACTGTATTGAATGCGGCGCCTGTTCCTACGTTTGCCCAAGCTCCATACCACTGGTTCAGTACTACCGCTATGCGAAGGGTGAAATCCGGGTCCAACGAGCCGAACAACTGAAGGCTGATCGTGCCCGTGAACGGTTCGAAGCCCGGAAAGCGAGGCTCGAACGGGAGCAGGAAGAAAAAGAACTGCGCCGCAAAGAGCGAGCCAAGGCCGCAGCGGAAGCCCAGGCCCGAAAACAGGCCGAGGCTGAACAGGCGGCGGAGACCGGCGACGCCACGGATGATCGCGCGGCCAAGGCAGCGCTGGTCCAGCAGGCTCTCGAACGCAAGAAGGCAAAGGCCATGGCGGGCGAGGCAAAGCCCGCTCCGGAACAAGACGACAAACCGGATATTGAAGCCCTTGAGAAGCAGCTGACCCAGGCCCGGTCAAAACTCGAAACGATGCAACGGATGCTCGATGAGGCAAAGGAACAACAGGCTGATAACGTCGATAAACTTGAACGCGCGGTCGCCAAGAACCACGATCGGGTGACCAGGGCCGAACAGGCCCTGCAGGAAGCCCGCCAGACCCTGTCAAGAAACACCGAAAACCAGACGTCCGATTAACCGAGCCAAGGCCCGACTCTAATGGCATTCGTTCAACAGTCTTCCCCACACGCCCGTAACGCCCGACCGACGTCGCGCGTCATGCTCTGGGTCATCATCGCTGCGCTTCCCGGCCTGCTGGCACAGGTCGGCTTTTTCGGATGGGGCAACCTGATCAATGTCGTCTGGTGCATCGCCGTTGCTCTGGGGTCCGAGGCCGCATTCCTTGCGCTTCGCGGAAAGCCGATCGCTTTCTTTCTCAAGGACAACACCGCGGCCGTTACCGGATTGCTGCTGGGCCTGTCACTGCCGCAGTTTGCACCCTGGTGGGTATCCGGTATTGCCGTGGTCACCGCCATCATCATTGCCAAGCAACTCTATGGCGGGCTGGGCTCCAACCCCTTTAATCCGGCCATGGTGGGCTACGCCCTGGTCCTGATTTCGTTCCCGGTGGCCATGACCACCAATTGGGCAGAGCCGTCCGGCCTGTTCAGCGGTGCGCCGGATTTCGTGGACACCCTGGGCCGTATTTTTTCCGCCTCCCAGACCAGCGTCGATGGCTGGACCATGGCCACGCCCCTTGATGAGTACAAACATCAGATCGCATCACACACGGCTGCGGAAGTTCTGAATCACCCTATGTTCGGCGATGGAATCGCCAAAGGGTGGGAATGGGTGAACCTTACCTTTCTGGCGGGCGGGTTGCTGCTTGTTTTCCTGCGGATCATTACCTGGCACATTCCGGCCGGATTTCTGGGTGGGTTGGCGGTTATGAGTCTCGCCTTTGGCAGTAACGCCGACCAGTACGCGCCCCTGACCCTTCATCTGCTGGCCGGCGGCACCATGCTCGGTGCGTTCTTCATTGCGACGGACCCGGTTTCTGCAGCGACAAGTCACCAGGGCAAGCTGATTTATGGCGCCGGAATCGGCATTCTGATTTACATTATCCGTACCTGGGGCAACTATCCGGATGCCGTCGCGTTCAGCGTGCTGCTACTGAATTTTGCCGTGCCATTCATCGATCACTACACGCCGCCACGCACCTATGGCCATCATAAGCCACGGCGTGGCGTACCGGGCAGGAATCAGGGGTAAAGCATGGCCGCACTTGCACAGTCCATTCGTCGTAGCGCCATTGGCCTCGGTATATTTGCCATCATTACCGGCGGTTCAATCGCCGTCACCCAGGCGCTCACACAGGAAAAGATCCGGGAACAGGCTGCCCGGGCAGAAGCCAGTGCTTTGTTCGAAATCTTTCCGGAGAGTGGCCACGATAACGATCTGTTGAGGGATACCGTCCAGTTGCCCGCCAGCGAACGGCTGGCAACGCAAGGGCCGGTTCAGGTCTGGGTTGCCCGGGATCAGGGAAAGCCGATCGGCTTCATCATGCCGGTGATCGCCCCGGAAGGTTACTCGGGAGACATTCACCTGCTGGTCGGGCTGGACCTTGAGGGCAAAGTGATCGGCGTGCGGGTAACGCGTCACAAGGAAACCCCCGGCCTCGGCGACCGGATCGAAACCAAGAAATCCGACTGGGTGATGGAATTCAATGGCCGATCTCTGAACAATACGCCCCCACCACAGTGGAAAGTAAAGAAAAACGGAGGGGTGTTTGATCAGTTCACTGGCGCCACCATTACTCCCCGGGCCGTCGTCAAATCGGTACAGAGTGCGCTGGTCTATTTCCGACAGAACCGAAAGGAAATCCTGTCCCGACTGGGGGCTTCAGAACGACCGGTCGGCCATTCAATGAGAAGGGGGCAATCCTGACATGGCAAGCAAAACTCCGGCAGAGATCGTCAGAGATGGGTTATGGGACAATAACCCGGCGCTGGTTCAGGTGCTGGGCCTCTGTCCGCTACTCGCCGTGACGAGCACTGTTGTCAACGCTGTCGGGCTTGGTTTGGCGACGTTGATGGTTCTGATAGGGTCCAATCTCGCCGTATCCCTGATTCGGAACTTTGTCAGCGAATCGGTCCGTCTTCCGGCTTTCGTGATGGTCATCGCATCGTTTGTCACCTGCGCCGAATTGCTCATGCAGGCTTACACCTACGAGCTCTACCAGATCCTGGGGATCTTCATTCCCCTGATCGTCACCAACTGCTCCATTCTCGGACGGGCCGATGCCTTTGCTTCCAAGAACCCACCGCACCTGGCCGTGCTTGACGGCGCCATGATGGGCCTCGGATTTCTCGCCGTTCTGATTGTCCTGGGAGGCATGCGGGAGCTTATTGGGCAAGGCACCCTGTTTGCCGACATGCAGCTCCTGTTTGGCCCGATGGCATCGAACTGGGTGATCCGTCCATTCGAAAACTACCCTGGCGTGCTGTTCATGGTGTTGCCACCCGGAGCCTTCCTGGGGCTGGGTTGCCTCATCGCCCTGAAAAACGCCATCGATCATCACCGGCAGGCAAAACGGGCCAAAGAGACGGCATCGGAGACCGTCAGTAGCGGCAGTAAACGGGTCCGTGTCACCGGAAACGTCTCATGATCCACTCAAAGAGCTCTTCCGGACGTCATGAATAAACAGAAACGCATAGAGATTTTTTCCCGCTTGCGGGAATCGAACCCCTCACCGACCACGGAGTTGAACTACTCCAGCCCGTTCGAACTGCTGGTGGCGGTTATTCTATCGGCCCAGGCAACCGATGTGGGGGTCAACAAGGCGACAGACCGTCTCTTTCCCGTTGCCAACACACCGGAAGCCATCCTGGCCCTCGGCGTGGAGGGACTGAAGGAATACATCAAGACCATTGGACTGTTCAACAGTAAAGCCGAGAACATCATCAAAACCTGCCGGATTCTGATCGACCAACACGGCGGTGAGGTTCCGGATAAACGTGAAGCGCTCGAGGCTTTACCCGGCGTGGGTCGGAAGACCGCCAACGTTGTACTGAATACAGCCTTCGGCCAGCCTGCCATGGCCGTGGACACACATATCTTTCGGGTTTCGAATCGCACCGGCATTGCGCCTGGCAAAAACGTGCTCGAGGTTGAAAACAGACTGCTCAGACTGGTCCCGAAGGAATTTCTCCAGGACGCTCACCACTGGCTGATTCTTCACGGCCGCTATACCTGCACCGCGCGTAAGCCCAAGTGCGGCGCCTGCATTATCGAAGACCTGTGTGAATTCAAGCAGAAGCGGGATTACCTCTGACCGGACACAAAAAAGCCGATGTGACGAATCACATCGGCTCTTGTTAGCTGCCGGGATCAACGCTTACCCAGCATCTCCTCTTTCAGGTCTTCCTGGGCCGGTTTGTCCGACAGCCAGATGCCGAATAGGGCCTTTTTGAAAGCCAGTCCGCCGATCGTATCTTTCATTTTGCCGTTCTTCAGCACGCGAACGCCCTCGTCGGGAACGTAAACCAGATCGAAGACATCCCCTTCCTTGATCTCGTCCTTGAAGACATCCATGAAGCGGTCAATCTCGTCCTGAACCGGCGCCATGTTGCCGTGGGTGGATGCTTCAAAGCCCTCCAGAGTTGCTTCGGTCATACGGTCACTGGTGATGAGACCAGAGATGATGTGGAGCGTGATCGCCTGGGGTTCGTCGGCGTCGATAACAGCCTGCCCGTCGCTTTCGGCCTGGGGAACGTAGAGACCGCCGACGTAGAGATCCATGAACCACTTGGAGCGGGTTCCTGCGCCATTGAGCTTCAGATCCGTTCCCATGGCCTGATAGGTTTCAGGCACATCCACACCTTCGATAGTGCGTGCAGAAACAGGGGCTGACAGGACCCCCGCCATCAGAAGTGATGCAACACCTGTCAACAGAGCCTTCTTCATAGTCCTTTCCTATTCAGTCGTTATTATTCACGTGTTTCATTCGTACCAGGTGACAGCCATATCTCCCCCGGTCCGCGCATTCTAGCAATGTCGCCGAGGGCCTTAGCGCAACCTGGTTCTCATTTGGACACCATGAAAACAGAAAAGCCGGCCCAGAGCACTGGCCGGCTTTTTCCCACGTCACGTCGCGAAGGATTATTTGAACAGAAGATTGCCAGAGAGTCCCTCTTTCTCAAGGATTTCCCTCAGTCGACGCAATGCCTCAACCTGAATCTGACGGACGCGCTCTCGAGTGAGGCCGATTTCCTGCCCGACTTCTTCAAGCGTGCTTACGGGGTAACCCCGAAGCCCGAACCGCCGGGACAGTACCTCCTGCTGCTTATCACTGAGCTGATCAATCCACTTCTCGAGACAAGAGCACATGTTGTTGTCCTGAAGCAGATCCGCAGGATCCGATGCTCCCTCGTCCGCCACAGTATCCAGCAGAGATTTTTCACCGCCGGATCCGATCGGTGTGTCCATGGATGCCACACGCTCGTTCAACCCCAGCAGTCGCTCGACATCTTCAACCGGCTTGTCGACCAGCCTGGCGATTTCTTCTGCCGACGGTTCGTGGTCCAGCTTCTGGGTCAGCTCCCGCGCTGCGCGCAAGTAAAGATTGAGCTCTTTTACCACGTGAATCGGCAGACGGATTGTCCGCGTCTGGTTCATGATCGCCCGTTCGATGGTCTGACGAATCCACCAGGTGGCATAGGTAGAGAAACGGAACCCCCGCTCCGGGTCAAACTTCTCCACAGCCCTGATCAGACCAAGGTTGCCCTCCTCGATCAGGTCCAGCAGCGTCAGGCCCCGGTTTACATAGCGTCGCGCGATTTTGACGACCAGTCGGAGGTTGCTCTCGATCATCCGCTTCCGGCCAGACTCTTCACCTTTCTGGGCCAGCCGCGCAAAGTACACTTCTTCTTCCGGTGTCAGTAAGGGTGAAAAACCAATTTCGTTCAGATAAAGCTGGGTGGCGTCGAGCTGCTTCTGGCTCGTAAAGTATCGCCCTTGCGTAGGGAAGTCCTGTTCGGCATCTCCCGCCGACGGCTTGGTCGCCTTGTCTTCCGCGAGCAGCTGATCCTCTGATTCCTCCAGATCCTCTACCCGATCAATGATGATGTCTTCTTGTTCAGCTGACATGTTTATTGCCCCGCCTCTCAATAATCCTGTATGAACGCCCGATACTTCTTTTTATTGCGGACACGTGTAGCTGTGTTCGTGTTTTTTCGTCAGGACATTTGTTGTTTGGCCGGCTTGAGCCGGTCACTTATTGTTATTTTTTCTGTCGCGGTTTCTGTCAGTGCCGTTGTTCGCAGCATCCCGGCTGCCAAACGCCGAATTAACGCGGAGGGAGATAATGGATGGGATCGACCGGATTGCCATTTTTCCGAATTTCAAAATGCAACATGGGTCTGTCCGCACCACTGCTTCCCAGTTCAGCGATAACCTGGCCGGCTTTTACATCCTCCCCTTCGTGCACCAGAATTTTCCGGTTATGGGCATAAGCACTTAGATAGTGCTCATTATGGTTCACAATAATCAGATTACCGTACCCTAGCAACCCATTCCCGGCATAGACCACATTGCCTTTGGCAGCGGCTTTGACCGGTTCGCCGGGTTTTCCGGCAATATCAATGCCTTTGTTGACTTTACCGGATGTTGAGTAACCTGCAATTACGGTGCCAGCGTGAGGCCATCGCCAATTCACGTGAGCCACGGTCTGGGTCCGTTTTTCCAGGGGCGCATCACGGTCAGCCGAGCGGGTTACCTTCGGTCGGGGAGCTGAAGCCGGGGTCTGTACCGGAGGCGGTCTGTGCCGAGTACTGGCTGATGCGGTATGGCCCGATGATGATCCGGAGGATGTGACCGTTCCGCGAAGGTCCAGGCGCAGCACCTGCCCTGCTTCGATGGTCCAGGGTGGGCCGATGCCATTGGCACTGCCAAGTTCCCGGTAGTCCCTGCCGTATCGCCACGCGATGCTGTAGAGGGTTTCGCCGGGCTGAACGACGTGCCGCCCCCAATAGACCGGCGGATTATAAAGATCGTCCTGATAGATGGCGGAGGTGTTGCAGCCCCCCAGCATGGACAGGGCGATTCCCAGAATCAGAATTTTCAGAGCACGAGTGAAGGGGCAGGTACCGGAGGGGAACCGAAGCATGACCGGACAGGCGGCGTGGAAGCATCCACGAAAGAATCTCACAGAAATAAAACTGCCCCAGTTATAATAAATCCGTATAAAACGGACAATGAATCGATGCAGATTCTAAAGTTTTAAAAGTAACTTGCTAATTTATTGCACATTTTCCCTCGCAATCCAAGTTACACACCAACCGGGGGTGTTACCGTCCGAAACATTATTTTTGTGCGTCAGGTAACACTTCTGCGAGAACCGAGCCATTCAATTCCAAGAACCAGGGCCAGTCCCAGGCAAGCCATGACCAACGCCACCAGCAACTGGGGGTCTTGCCCTGTCACCTGATGAAAGGTTTCGGGACTGACACTAAGCTCCGTTAAAGGCACCCGATCCCCGGAATGATTGATCCGCCAGCTCAGGGTCTCCTTCCAGGGCCAGACCTTGTTGAGCGCACCAATCATGAAGCCGGTCAGCAGCGCCATCACATAATCGTGGAAATGATGGAAAGCCCAGGTGATCAGGCGGGCAATGGACAGCAGTCCCAGAAGGCATCCGGCACCGAACAGCAACAGAATACCGAAATCACCGGATTTAACAGCGCCAAGAACCGGCGCGTACATGCCGATGATCAACAAAATGAAGCTACCGGATATCCCCGGAAGGATCATGGCACAAATGGCGAGTGCCCCCGCTCCGAAAAAAGCGAGGGAGGACGGTGAAACCTGGCCTGCCGAGAGGGTTGTCACCCACCAGGCGACTGCCGTGCCAGCCAGGAGGGGCAAGGCGAGTGGCCATCGATATCGACGGACCTGGCGTCCGACGTGCCACACCGAGGCAATGATCAGCCCGAAAAAGAAACTCCAGATCAGTACCGGATAATTCATCAGCGCAAAGGTAATGGCAGACGCCAGGGTAACCACGCTGGTCAGAATGCCGGCCAGGAGACAAACAAGGAATGTCCCGTCCGCCTCCCGCCAGAAGGCTCCGAGCCTGCCGCGAACCAGGTGGCGGAAGAAAGCCACCGGCAACGCGCTGATGGCTTCCAGCAGCCGGAAATAGATGCCGGTAATAAAGGCAATCGTGCCACCGGATACTCCGGGAACGACGTCTGCCGCGCCCATTGCAACACCCCGGATGAATACACCGAGCGGGCGCTGGTTCGCCCCGTCAAGGTTGGATGAACTTGATCTCTCCGTGTCGGACACTGTCACCGGATGACTCCCCCGAGCAGAGGTACAAAATGTACCGGTTCCAGTTCACGGTGTTCGAAACGATCACCACGGCGAATCACTTCCACCAGCATTTGTGTTTCCTCTCCAACAGGCGCAATCAGAACGCCGTTATCAGCGAGCTGTTCAAGCAGCTCCCGGGGTACTTCTATCGGTGCCGCCGTCACGACGATACCATCAAAAGGGCCGCGCTCAGGCCAGCCCATTCCACCATCCGCATGTTTCAGTTGGACGTTCCGGGAACCCAGTTGTCGGAGGCGCTCCCTGGCCCTGTCCTGCAGTGGCCTGATTCGTTCAACACTGCAGACCTCAGGAACCAGGTGCGCCAGAACGGCGGTCTGATAACCGGAGCCTGTCCCGAGTTCCAGCACACGAGCCGGCTCATGCGCCATCAGAATCTCGGTCATCCGGGCGACAATATAGGGCTGGGACAGTGTCTGGCCATACCCGATCGGGAGCGATGTATCCTCGTAGGCGCGATGAGCCAGCGCCTCGTCCAGGAAAATATGACGGGGAACGTTTCCAATGGCTTCCAGAACGCGCTCGTTTTCAATGCCGCCCTCCCGAAGCCGCTGAACCAGACGCATGCGAGTCCGGCGGGAGGTCATGCCAATACCCTGGAGCTGAGCACTCATTGATCGGTTTCTCCCCCGAAGCCGAGGCCGTCTACCCAGTCGCGGAGAGATATCAGTGCCTCATGCCGGGTCATATCAATGTGTACCGGAGTGATGGACACATACCCCTCGCGGACTGCGTGGAAGTCGGTACCGGGTCCGGCGTCGCCGCCGGCACCTGCCGCTCCTATCCAGTAACGCTGCTTACCCCGGGGACACGTCATGGGAACCGCACCTTCCGCACGCTCCCGGTGGCCGAGGCGCGTCACACGAATACCTGCAATCCTGTCCCATGGCAGGTCCGGCACGTTGACGTTGAGTATGGAACGGGGACCGAGCTCCAGGGGCTGACGCTGCTCCAATAGCAAACGCACAACATGGGCTGCGGTCTCATAATGAAAGTGGCCATCATTCACCAGGGATACCGCAATGGCAGGCAATCCGAGGTGCCGTCCTTCCGTTGCTGCCGCTACCGTACCCGAATAAATGATGTCATCACCGAGGTTGGCGTGGGTATTGATACCGGAAATAACCCGGTCGAAAGGCTGCTCGAACAGACCGTTGACAGCAAGATGCACGCAGTCTGTGGGTGTCCCGTCTACCGAGCGAAAGCCGTTGGGATGCGTCTCGACAGTCAATGGACGGTTGAGGGTCAATGCGTTACTGGCGCCACTGTGGTCACGGTCAGGGGCAACCACTTCCAGATGCCCCAGACCCTGAAGCCCCTCATACAGAGCTACGAGCCCGGGCGAATGTACACCATCATCATTCGACAAGAGAATGCGCACTGTGTTCTCCGCTAGCGTTTTTTATTGATTATCGGGACCAAGGCTACGGTCCTCCAGTTCCAGAACATCCCCCAGAACCGTTGTGGCAAATTGACCTGGTGCCAGCTGAAACTGCACTTCCAGCACATCGTCCGCCAGCCAGCACCAGGTCAGATTGTCTGGTCGTGCTACCAGCGGCCGGCGTTCCGGCTTCATGCGTGTTGCGGAAAACAACGCCGCAATGTCGGGATGCTGCGCGACCACATCGCGCTCCAGCCGTTCCTGATCTCCCGTGGCGTCGGTTCCACCATCGCCCCACATAGGGCCTGTGGGCGCGTCTACCGGCGCGGCTGACTCCCCCGGAAGAGGATCCCTCCAGCTGCCATCACTCACCCGGGCAGCCAGCACTTCATTAAAAAGCCACGAGCGTGCTGCCGAAAAGTACAATACGTTTTTCGTTCTCTGACTGCCACCTTTGGCGCCACGTTTTGACCGCCGATTCAGTCGTGCCGGGTCAATCTGCAGAGCTTTGTCGAGATTCCCACCGCCCCTTCCGAACCGTTGCGGCCCAAAATAGTTTGGCGCTCCCCTGTCCCGCAAACGACAGAGTGCCTCATCCAGGGAGCGCCGATCGCCAGAGACCGCTCGAAGCACAATCGTGAATCGGTTGCCCGCATGGTCTCCCCGCCTGAGTTTCTTCGGCGCCCGGGTCTCCGACAGCACCCGCCAGTGTTCCCCAATACGTTCAATCAGGGCCGCATCATCCTGTTCCATTCCCGGACGGTAAAGGCTGAACCACTGCGTTGTGACGGCGTGACGATCCTTGAGACCGCAATATCCGACATCGAATGCACGGCAACCGACCAGGCCGGCAAGGGTGCGGGCCACGTAGTCGGTGTTATCGCCAACCTTTTCAAGCAAGAGATAAAGATGCTCACCCTCTCCCGCAAGCCCGCCTGCATCCCCAAGATGCTCGTCCACGCGGAAGTCCTCGGGAAAACATTTCAGCCTTGCCCGCCCGGCTCGGCCTGAAGAGGTCGGCCAGTCCAATCGCCAGTGTCCGGGAGCAGAACCGCTGTCGTTCACAGAGCCCCCGGTTCAAGCAGGCAGATAGCCTGGCAGGCAATGCCCTCCGAACGCCCGGTAAAGCCAAGCCGCTCGGTGGTGGTCGCCTTGACGCTCACCCGGCTGACGGAGACCCCCAGGTCCTCGGCAATGTTCATTCGCATGGACTCTACGTGAGGCGCCATTTTCGGAGCCTGCGCAATGATCGTGGTGTCGACGTTGACGACCGCGAATCCCGCCTCACGAACACGCTCAACGACGCGGCGTAGCAGACCCCGGCTATCGGCACCGGCCCACTCGTCACTGGTATCCGGAAAAAGGTGTCCGATGTCTCCGAGCGCTGCGGCTCCCAGCAAAGCATCGGCGAGGGCGTGCAGAAGAACGTCACCATCAGAGTGCGCCTTCAGCCCTCTTTCATGGGGAATCTGGACGCCGCCAAGCGTCACAACACTGCCATCGCAGAAGGCATGGACATCGAAGCCCTGACCAATTCGCATGTTGATCTCCGATAAAAGGAATCCGTTTCAGGCGGAGTCCGTCGACAGCCGCTCCAGAATGAAACTGGCCAGCGCAAGATCCGACGGTACGGTGATTTTAATGTTATCCGGTCGCCCTTCAATCAGAACCGGTCTGTCGCCCATCAGTTCCAGTGCAGAAGATTCGTCCGTCACGCTGTACCCCCGGGAGAGACATTGCTCCAGAGCACGGGTGAGTGCGCCGAAACGAAACATCTGAGGGGTTAGCGCGCGCCAGAGATGACGCCTGTCTACGGTCGTGTCCACCCGGGCCGGCTCGCCACCATCCGCCTTTTTGAGCGTATCGGCCACCGGCGCGGCCAACAAGCCTCCCACCGGGTGATCCGATAAAGCGGTCACCAACCGTGACAGATCACCGGAATGAAGACAGGGGCGCGCCGCGTCATGGACCAGAACCCAGTCGTCTGGCTGCGCCTGTTCCTGGAGGGCGTGCAATGCTGAAAATACTGAATGCACACGTTCATCGCCACCGGTACAGGTCTGAACCCTGTCGTCGCCGGATGCTTCCGTATCCTGCCACCAACGATCCCTCGCATTGAGGGACACCATACAGCCGGCGAATTCAAACTGGTCGAGTATTCGGGACAATGTGATGTCGAGGAGGTACCGATGCCCCAGCATCAGGTACTGCTTAGGCAATTCCGATTTCATTCGGGTGCCGATTCCGGCGGCGGGAACGACAAGCCAGTGTTTGGGTTTATTCATGAGGCATTCGCACAAGGTAGGGAAACCCAGCGCCCGGTGCTCAACAGTTCATCAATTGTCCACAACGAGGAAGAAGGTTTCGTCCTTGCGGATCAGTCCGAGGTTCATCCGGGCTCGCTCTTCAACGGCACCCTGTTCGTTGCGGAGATTGCGAACTTCCGCATACAGGCTCTCATTACGGGCGGCCAGATCTGCATTCTCGGCACGCTGATCTGCGATGGCATTCTTGAGGGACCACACCTGCGCAAAACTGCCCTCCCCGACCCACAGGCGAACCTGAAGCAGGAGTATGAGCACAACCATGACTGCCCAGAGCGTTTTCATCTCGATCCCGTATAAATTTTAACCAGCCAGCAAACCAGCGATGAGTGTTGAGTATAGACCCTAGAGTAGATTAGCAACAAATTGTTCTAACTGGTTGTACAAAAAGGCCATCGTGTCCGAATTTTCACCCGGAACGCGATGGCCTTAACATTTTGTTACCCGAAAACCGGAAGTTTTCGGGTCATTGGCGCTTTACTGCCCCTTTATTTCACTCAGGCCGCGATAAGGCGCTTTGCCTTCCAGTGCCTCTTCGATTCGCAGCAACTGGTTGTACTTGGCAACACGGTCAGAACGGCACAGGGAGCCGGTTTTGATCTGGCCCGCACAGGTCGCAACGGCGAGGTCGGCAATGGTGGTGTCCTCGGTTTCGCCTGAACGATGGGAGATCACCGCGGTGTAACCGGCATCCTGAGCCATCTTGATGGCGTCGAGAGTCTCGGTCAGACTGCCAATCTGGTTGAACTTGATCAGGATGGAGTTACCGATACCCTTGTCGATACCCTGTTTGAGGATTTTGGTGTTGGTCACAAACAGGTCATCACCTACCAACTGCAGTTTGCTGCCCAGCTTGTCGGTGAGCACCTTCCAGCCATCCCAGTCGCTCTCGTCCATGCCGTCTTCGATGGAAACAATGGGGTAGCGCTCGGAAAGACCCGCCAGATAATCGGCAAAGCCTTCGGAATCGAAGCTCTTGCCCTCACCAGACAACTGGTACTGGCCGTCTTTATAGAATTCGGAAGAGGCACAGTCCAGCGCCAGGGTGACGTCTTTACCCAGTTCATATCCGGCCTTTTCTACCGCTTCCTTGATGGCTGCCAGCGCGGCTTCGTTCGACGGCAGGTTCGGGGCGAAACCTCCCTCGTCACCCACTGCGGTATTCAGACCCTGGGCCTTCAGAACTTTCTTCAGGCTGTGGAAAATCTCGGCACCCACACGAAGCGCTTCGGCAAAGCTCTTGGCAGCAACGGGCTGGACCATGAACTCCTGAATGTCGACGTTGTTGTCAGCATGCTCACCGCCGTTCAGGATGTTCATCATCGGAACCGGCATGGAGAACTTGCCAGACGTTCCGTTCACGTCGGCAATGTGCTCATACAGTGGCTTGCCAAGGGCCTCGGCTGCAGCCTTGGCAGCCGCCAGGGAAACCGCCAGAATCGCATTGGCACCCAGGTTGGCCTTGTTCTCGGTACCATCCAGGTCAATCATGATCTGGTCGAGAGCGCGCTGGTCCGCCGCGTCTTTACCCGTCAGCGCCTCGCGAATCTTTCCGTTTACCGCCTCAACTGCCTTGAGCACACCCTTGCCCAGATAACGGGACGCATCGCCATCCCGAAGCTCCAGAGCTTCGCGGGAACCGGTAGAGGCGCCAGAGGGAGCACAGGCACGGCCAAGGGTACCGTCTTCCAGGATAACGTCCGCTTCCACGGTCGGGTTACCGCGGGAGTCCAGAACCTCACGGGCTTTGATGTTAGCAATCTTGGTCATTCGACTGATTCTCCACGTTTTCTATATCTGAACGGTTATGACTTGTAATCGGGCAAAGAGCAGGTGGGAGATGACTTTCCAAAACTGTGCGGAGCCATGGATGGCGGAGCCCAAGCGCCACAGGGATGTGCCGCAAGGAGCGTGTTTTGGAAAGTCATCTCCCACCTGCTCGTACTCCCAAGCAAAACGAACACCGCCAATCAGGCGGTGTCGATAGGTTTGAAACTTTTTACCAGATCATCCACAGCCTTCACCCGCTGCAGGAAAGGCTCCAGCTGGCTGAGCCGCAGAGCGCAGGGGCCATCGCACCTGGCCTTATCCGGGTCCGGGTGAGCTTCCAGGAACAAACCGGCCAGTCCCTGGGACATACCAGCCAGTGCCAGATCGGTCACCTGGGCACGGCGGCCACCGGCCGAATCCGCCCGTCCGCCGGGCATTTGCAGGGAATGGGTTACATCGAACATCACGGGCACATTCATCGCCTTCATGATGCCGAAGCCGAGCATGTCCACCACCAGGTTGTTATACCCGAAGCTGCTGCCCCGCTCGCAAAGGATAACCTTGTCGTTGCCGGCTTCCTCGCACTTGGTGATGATGTGCTTCATCTCCTGGGGTGCGAGGAACTGGGCTTTCTTGACGTTAATCACCGCGCCGGTCTCGGCCATCGCCACCACCAGGTCGGTCTGACGACTCAGGAAAGCTGGCAGTTGGATGATGTCACAGACTTCCGCCGCAGGAGCGGCTTGGGCCGGCTCGTGAACGTCAGAAATAATCGGCACCCCAAAGCGGGCTTTGATATCAGCGAGGATCTGGAGCCCCTCGTCGAGGCCCGGGCCCCGGAAGGAGTGCACAGAAGATCGATTGGCCTTGTCGAACGACGCCTTGAATACGTACGGGATTCCCAGGCGACCACAGGTCTCCACGTAGGCTTCAGCCACCTCGAAGGCAAGCTCCCGGGATTCGAGCACGTTCATGCCGCCGAAAAGCACGAAAGGCTTATCGTTGGCGACCTCGATCCCTGAGACGTTGACCGTGCTCTGCGCCATGCTCAGGACTCCTTTTTGTGCGCCAAAGCGGCTGCCACAAAGCCCTTGAACAGCGGGTGGCCGTCCCGGGGGGTAGAGGTGAATTCCGGGTGGAACTGACAGGCCACGAACCAGGGATGCTCCGGCGCTTCCACCACTTCAACCAGTTTTCCGTCAGTGGATCGACCGGAAACCTGAAGACCGGCACCTTCCAGCTGGGGCAGGAAATGGTTGTTCACCTCATAACGGTGACGATGGCGTTCACGGATGGTTTTCTTGCCATAGCAGTTGGCGATCGTGGATCCCTCGGTGAGGACGCAGTCCTGAGCGCCGAGACGCATGGTACCGCCCAGATCGGACTCTTCAGTGCGCTCCTCGCGTTCACCGGTGGAATCCAGCCATTCCGTGATCAGCCCCACCACCGGCTCCGGGGTGTGGGTGCGGAATTCGGTACTATGGGCGTCTTTGAGACCTGCAACATTGCGGGCGTATTCGATGACCGCCACCTGCATCCCGAGGCAGATACCCAGATAGGGAACCTTGTTCTCACGGGCGTACTGTACGGTGCGGATCTTACCCTCGACTCCACGCTCACCAAAGCCACCCGGTACCAGAATCGCATCAGCCGACTCCAGAACCCGGGTACCGTCCCGCTCGATGTCCTCGGAGTCGATGTAGTTGATGTTGACCTTCGTCCGGGTCTTGATACCGGCATGAAGCAGGGACTCAATCAAGGATTTATAGGCATCCAGAAGCTCCATGTATTTGCCAACCATCGCAATGGTCACTTCCTGCTCCGGATGCATCAGCGCCTCGACAACACCGTCCCATTCGCTCAGGTCGGCTGAACGCGCGTCCAGATTGAACCGCTCGATGACCAACTGGTCGAGACCATGCTCATGCAGCATCCGCGGGATGGCATAGATGGACTTGGCGTCCTGGAGCGGAATGACGGCACGTTCTTCCACGTTGGTAAAAAGCGCGATCTTGCGACGGGAGCTGGCATCCACCTCGTGCTCGGATCGACACAGCAGGATATCCGGCTGCAGACCGATGGAGCGCATTTCCTTGACGGAGTGCTGGGTCGGCTTGGTCTTGATCTCGCCGGCAGTGGCGATGTAGGGAACCAGCGTCAGGTGCATGAAAAGGGCACGCTGAGGGCCGACTTCAACCTTCAGCTGACGGCAGGCCTCAAGGAAGGGCAACGATTCGATGTCGCCCACGGTGCCACCAATTTCGATCAGTGCCACATCCACGCCTGCCGCGCCTTCCACGACACGACGTTTGATTTCGTCGGTAATGTGTGGAATGACCTGTACGGTGCCCCCCAGATAATCACCGCGACGCTCCTTGCGGATGACTTCTTCGTAGACACGGCCTGTGGTGAAGTTGTTGCGGCGGCTCATCCGGGTACGGATAAAACGCTCATAGTGGCCAAGGTCGAGATCCGTTTCAGCCCCATCTTCGGTGACAAATACCTCACCGTGCTGGAACGGACTCATGGTGCCGGGGTCTACGTTGATGTAGGGATCCAGCTTGAGAATAGTGACCTTCAGGCCGCGTGCCTCGAGGATGGCTGCCAGAGAGGCAGACGCAATACCTTTCCCCAAGGAGGACACGACACCGCCGGTGACGAAAATATAACGCGTCATGCAGATTCCGTGATTATCTGGTTCGGTGAAGGAGGGAGATTGTTCATCTCAAGATGGGACGCCAGACTACCAGAAACCCCCTCCTGACTCAATCACAATCCCGCTCGACAATCAGCCTCCAGCCGGCGGCAGGAGCGCTTCCCGAGTATTGCCCAGAACACCACAAATCGCCAATTGCGATCAGTCTTTGCTGATCCCCCTCGACGCTGAAAACCAGCGGTAACCGAGCCCTTTCCCAGGGTGGAACCGCCTGTTCCTGAAGCCACTTTTTCAAGGGCCGGTCATACCCCCGCGGAGTCGGCTGGAAGGTTTCGCCGCCCTGCCTCGTAGATACCCGTATTGCAGGATTCGGCAGGGTCTGCTCGCTTGCGGGAATCAAACGGATAGACCACTCACCCCATCTGAGGGGCCGTTGCGGGGACAGTTCAGCATCCACCGGCAATGCCTCCGGCGTCGCCGGCACCAGGTAGAGCCGGTCACTGAAACGACGGATAGCAAACCCCTCGCCCACGATTTCAGGCGCGCCATCCTGGCGAGCTCCAATCAACTCGCCAATAACCTGCCCCCAGTCTCGAAGCGCAGGTTCCGGGTAGCCGGCACCCCGGATCCACCAGGTGATCAGATTTTTCCGTTCCACGGGACACAAGCCGGCAAGACGCTCGATAACCAGGCGACCGCAGTGATCGGCACACTGCTCCCAATGGAGTGCCGCCAACCGATCCGCCAGGAAAACACTCTCCCCACAGGCCCTGGCTGTGTGGGAGATTCGCCGGTTCAGCTCAGGCCAGCGGGATCGGATGAGTGGTAGCACACGCTGCCGCAGGAAGTTCCGGTCAAACCGTGCATCGGCGTTGCTGGGATCGTCAATCCATGGCAATCCTGCAGCTGTTGCCCAACCGGATAGATCCCCGCGGCTAAAATCCAGCAACGGCCGGTAAAGCAGACCTTTTCCGAGCGGACGCTTCCTCGGCATACCGGCGAGCCCCCGCACCCCGGTGCCACGAATCAATCGAAAGAGCAGCGTTTCGGCCTGGTCGTCTGCGTGGTGTGCCATCAGCAACAGATCACTGGGCTCCAGCAGCTGCTCAAAGACGTCATAACGCGCCTGACGAGCGGATTCCTCGAGTCCCCCGGCCCGGCCTCCCGAGCGCTGCACGTCAACCCGGCGGCAGGTCAGCGGAATGGCCAACTGCTCACACAGTTGCCGACAGAACCGTTCGGTGGCATCCGCATTAGGCTGGAGTTGATGGTTGACGTGAATCGCCCGGACATCGTGCGGCGTGGGATAGCAATAGGCAGCAAGGTGGGCCAGCAGGGTTGAATCCAGACCGCCGCTGAGGGCAATCCACAAAGTCCGGTGTTCGGGAAGCGACCTGACCGAAGTGCACAGAATCTCCGGCCAGGTATGACCTTCTGGGGGCTTATCGCCCGGTGTCATAGCGGGTGAGGCGTTCGTAACGGCGGGAAACCAGCTCATCCTGCGGCAAACGCGCCAGCTCGGCCACGCCCTGCGCCAAGGTCTCTTTCAGTGACTCCGCCATGGCTTCGGGATTGCGATGGGCACCGCCCAGGGGTTCGGCAATGACGTTGTCCGCCAGCCCAAGGTCCTTCAGGCGATCGGCGGTTACGCCCATGGCCTCTGCCGCCTGCGCGGCGTATTCCGCACTCTTCCACAAAATCGAGGCACACCCCTCAGGGGAGATCACCGCGTAGGTGGAATACTGCAACATATTCAGCTGATCGCAGACACCGATAGCGAGGGCACCGCCGGAACCACCTTCACCGATCACCGTGGAGATAATCGGCGTTTTCAGGCGGGACATGACGGCCAGGTTAAAGGCAATCGCCTCGCTCTGGCCACGCTCCTCGGCGCCAATGCCGGGATAGGCACCCGGGGTATCAATAAAGGTCAGGATCGGCATATTGAAACGCTCAGCCATTTCCATCAGGCGCAAGGCCTTGCGGTAACCTTCTGGCCGAGGCATGCCAAAATTCCGCTTCACCTTGTCCCGGACTTCACGACCTTTCTGGTGGCCGATCACCATGACCGGCCTGTCGTTCAGACGGGCGGTACCACCCACGATGGCCAGATCGTCAGCGTAGCGACGGTCCCCGTGCAGCTCATCGAAATCCTCGAAAATCATCTCGATATAGTCGAGCGTGTAAGGACGCCTTGGATGTCGCGCCAGGCGGGCGATATCCCATGGCTGAAGATCGGAGAAGATGCTTTCCGTGAGACTGACGCTTTTCTTCTTAAGGCGACTGATCTCGTCGGTAATGTTGATGTCGGTGTCGTTACCGACCATTCGAAGCTCTTCAATCTTGGCTTCGAGGTCGGCGATCGGCTGTTCGAAATCCAGGTAATTTGGGTTCATGATGTTCCATCATTTGATTGCCTGACGACCCCATGGGTCGCCAAAACCAGAATTTGGGACAAAGATAACAGCGCCCGAAGTCCGGCTAAAGCGGACATTGGTATGATGCCGTTTTATGACAAAACCGTAATTCATGAACCACTTAGCCGTTTCAGGAGCTGGACTCTACCGGCATTTCCAGAGCCTCTGTGGCTTAATCATAGACCAGTTCCACGGATTGGTCGCCCACCAGGTAACGAAGCTCCAACAGGAGATTGTCATCGGGCTGCACCCGCCAGGATTCACCCAGCTCGATCCGGGTTCTGGCATGGGGGCTGCTGTATTCAATCCACACCGGACTGCCGTCACAACGGAAGGGACGCAGCGTCTCGTCCAGCTTGTCCAACAGGCCATTCTGCAACTGGTCCGTCTTGAGCGCGAGTTTCAGGCCACGGCTGAACTGTTGCCGCGCCGTTGCAACGTCCAGCACCGAATTGACCCGCATTTTCATCTGTCCCGAGTAGTCATCGTGGCTCACCTGACCCTCTACCACGATCACCTGGTCCGACTGCAGCAGTTCCCGGTTTTCGAAAAAGGTTTCGGAGAACAATGTGGCTTCAATACGGGCACTGCGGTCATCAAGCGTAATAAAGCACATGGTGGAGCCGGTGCGGGTTTTCATGGTGCGCTGGGCGACGACCAACCCGGCCACTCTCTGGGGTGACTTGTTAGGCTTGAGATCGGCTATGGACGAGCGCACGAAACGTCGAACTTCCTTCTCGTATTCATCGAACGGGTGACCGGTCAGGTAGAGGCCAAGGGTATCCTTCTCGCCTTTCAGCCGCTGTTTTTCCGGCCACTCACGGACGTTCGCCACGTCCGAGTATGGGTCTCCGTCTTCGCCGCCCTGCAGCATCTCACCAAACATGTCCATCATGCCGGCCGCATCGTTGCGGGACTGCTGATCGGCCTGCTGAACCGCTTTGTCGATACTGGCCATTAACTGGGCACGGCCCGGACCGAGCTTGTCCATCGCCCCTGCCCGGATAAGGGCTTCCATCGCCCGCTTGTTCACTTTCTTGAGATCAACGCGCCGACAGAAATCAAAGATATCCTCGAACGGCCCACCCTCTTTCGCCGCCGCCACGATGCTGTCGATCGGGCCCTCGCCGAGCCCTTTGATGGCCCCCAGACCATAAACAATCTGGCCCTCGTCGTTGACGGTAAACGTGTATTCGGAACGGCTGACATCCGGTAGGACCAGATCCAGCTTCATGTTCCGGCACTCTTCCACCAGCGTCACGACCTTGTCGGTATTCTGCATATCGGCAGTGAGCACCGCCGCCATGAATTCCGCCGGGTAATGGGCCTTGAGCCAGAGTGTCTGGTAGGAAACCAGTGCGTAGGCCGCCGAGTGCGACTTGTTGAAGCCGTATCCGGCGAATTTTTCCACCAGATCAAAGATGTTCTCGGCCAGCGTCTTATCGATGCCGTTGTTCTCGCAGCCATCCAGGAAAATCGCCTTCTGCTTGGCCATTTCCTCAGGCTTCTTTTTACCCATTGCACGCCGGAGCATGTCTGCACCGCCCAGGGTGTATCCGGCCATCACCTGAGCAATCTGCATGACCTGCTCCTGGTAGAGGATAACCCCGTAAGTGGGCTCCAGCACCGGCTTCAGACCCTCGTACTGATAATCCGGATGTGGATAGGACATCGGCTGACGACCGTGCTTCCGGTCGATGAAGTCATCCACCATGCCTGACTGAAGGGGGCCGGGTCGGAACAGGGCCACCAGAGCGATCATGTCCTCCAGGGAATCGGGCTGAAGACGGCGGATGAGGTCTTTCATACCACGGGATTCAAGCTGGAAAACCGCCGTGGTTTCCGCACGCTTGAGCATTTCGAAGGACGGCTTGTCGTCCAGCGGGATGGCGCTGATATCAAGTATCCCCTCGCCGCGCTTTTCGCGCCGGGGATTAATCATGTGCAGGGCCCACTTGATGATCGTGAGCGTCCGCAGCCCGAGGAAGTCGAACTTGACCAGGCCGGCTTCCTCCACGTCACCTTTGTCGAACTGGGTAACGAGGCTGCCGCCTTCGTCATCGCAGTACAGTGGCGAGAAATCGGTAATCTTGGTGGGTGCGATGACCACACCACCGGCGTGCTTGCCGGCGTTCCTGCACACCCCTTCCAACTTAAGGGCCATCTCCCAGATTTCCTGGGCCTCTTCGTCCTGTTCCAGGAATTCCTTGAGCTGGGGTTCCTGCTCAATGGCCTTTTCCAGGGTCATGCCCACTTCAAATGGAATCAGTTTGGAAAGTTTATCCGCGAGCCCATAGGATTTGCCCTGCACCCGCGCCACGTCCCTCACAACCGCCTTGGCGGCCATGGTTCCAAAGGTAATGATCTGCGACACCGCTTCCCGACCGTATTTCTCGGCGGTGTAGTCAATGACGCGGTCCCGACCTTCCATACAGAAGTCGACGTCGAAGTCGGGCATCGAGACCCGCTCCGGGTTCAGGAACCGCTCGAACAGCAGATCGTATTCCAGAGGATCAAGGTCGGTGATCAACAAGGCATAGGCCACCAGCGAACCGGCACCGGACCCACGGCCAGGCCCCACTGGCACGCCGTTATTCTTGGCCCATTTAATGAAGTCCATCACGATGAGGAAGTAACCCGGGAACCCCATCTGAATAATGATATCCAGCTCGAAGTTGAGCCGTTTGTAATAGGCGGCCCGCTTTTCCTCGTAGTCCGGGTCGTCCCTTTCGAGGATGGTTTCCAGCCTGGCCTCGAGCCCTTCTTCCGACACCTGACGGAAATAGTCGTCCATCGTCATACCGTCCGGAATGGGGTAATTGGGCAGGAAATACTCTCCCATCCGAACTGTCACCGAACAGCGGCGAGCAATTTCAACGGTGTTTTCGATGGCTTCGGGAATATCCTCGAACAGCTCGATCATTTCCCCGGCACTGCGAAGGTATTGTTGATCGCTGAAGCGTCGATCCCGTCGAGGATCGTCCAGCGTCCGACTCTCGCCAATGCAGACCCGCGCCTCGTGCGCCTCGAAGTCGTCCGCCTCCAGAAAATGCACATCGTTGGTCGCCACTACCGGCAGATCGAGCCGGGAGGCCAGCTCGACACTCATGTGCAGGCAGTCTTCGTCCCCGGGACGGCCGGTTCGCTGGAGCTCAAGGTAATAGCTGTCGGGGTACAGGTTGGTCCAGTATGCCGCGCGCTCCCGGGCCAGCTCAGGCTTGCCAGCCAACAGGGCCTTACCGACATCACCCTGCTTGGCACCAGACAGCGCGATCAGGCCGGCGGCGCGTTCCTCCAGCCACCGACGCTGGATGATGGGCTTGCCGAACCGCTGACCCTCGGTGTAGCCCAGGGAAATGATTTCGGTCAGGTTCAGATAGCCGTCACTGTTGCGCGCCAGGAGTGTCAGGCGAAACGGGTTGTCAGGCTCGTCAGGATTTTCCAGCCACAGATCCGCCCCGATTATGGGCTTGACGCCCGCACCCACAGCCGCCTTGTAGAAACGCACCAACGAACACATGTTGGACTGTTCAGTCAGGCCGACCGCCGGCATACCCAGCTCGGCAACGCGGCTGACCAGAGGTTTCACACGAACCAGGCCGTCCACCATGGAGTATTCGGAATGTACGCGAAGATGTACGAAGGTCTGCGCCATAACGTGAGGCTTTTCCTGCTGGTTTTCTGTATGTTGGAACGGGTCAACCGCCAATCAGCGACCGGATGTCCGCTTCTGTCTGTGGGCCGAATCTGACTTCCACCAGATCGCCGTCCGGGTTGACAACGAACGTTGCCGGCAAGGCCATGGGGGTCTCCCACCCGAAGCGCTTGCCCGGGTCCTCCGCCAGCATTGTATATTCAATGCCCATCCGGGCGCCGAGGTCGGTCAGCTCCGCACCCGTTACACCATCGAAGTTCACGCCGAGCACGGCGATGTCCGGTGCCTTGTCCAGATTATTCAGCTCGGGAATTTCCTCTCGACAGGGCTTGCACCACTCAGCCCAGTAATTGACCAGAACCCACTGGTTGCGGAGATTGTCCCAATTCAGCTTCGGACCGTCGGCACGCGCAAACTCCTGCTTCTGACATCCAGCCACCAGAGCCGACAGTGTGATCATCAGAACAACCATCAGCCATCGACCGGGCCAGACCGAAACGGGGTACTGCACGTTTACGCCTCCTGTTAGACTACGGGCCTCGAATAACCCGCTGATCTCATTCAGACAAAATCAGGCCCGAAGATGACAGAACCGACCCGGATTTTCCACAACCCGCGCTGCTCCAAATCACGACAAACACTGGAACTCCTGAAAGAGCGTGGCATCGAACCGGAGATTATACGCTATCTCGAAACACCCCCGACAGTGGAGGAGCTCACACGCATCCTCGATCTGCTCGATTTTGAACCGCGTGACCTGATGCGCACCAAGGAAACGGAATACAAAGAGATGGGGCTCGACAATCCCGATCTCGGCCGGCAGGCATTGATCTAGGCGATGGTAGCCACGCCAAAACTGATCGAGCGCCCGATTGTCATCCACGACGGCAAAGCGGCTATGGGCCGCCCGCCGGAAAACGTTCTGTCGATTCTCTGAACCGGATTTCCCTATGCTTCAAAATGACACGGCCAAACTCACGGCCAGGGTAACCATCCTGCTGTACCTTGCGGTACTGGCCACGCTCGTCGTTACCACGTTTTTCCCGGCGCCTGTCGAGGGAGTATCGGTAACCTTGATATTGTCGGTAAAGCTTATCCCGCTGCTGGCATTCGCGGTTCCGGTATTCCGGGGCCATAACCGGGGTTACATCTGGATGGCTTTCGTGGTGATTTTCTACTTCACCCAGGCAGTCGTTTCGGCGTGGCTCAGCGAGGGTGCGCCGGGACCGGTCATACTCACGGCGCTTACCCTGCTGCTATTTGTCAGTGCCATGATCCACCTCAAGGTCAACCGGCCCCCAGCAGGCTGACAGAACTTCCAGAACCCGACTCCGGAGTCACGATTCATGGTGCAACAAACTCGCTTTGAAGCCCAGCGCACCAGCGGCGCAGCCCTGTCACTCCGGGAGCTCTGCACTGCCCTTGAGCGGACCGGTGAGATCAGCCAGGCCGATGCGGAGCGGGTCATGTCCGCGAATCTGGGCACAGCGACAGGAAGCCGGGAGGCCGGGAAGCGACACCCTCTGGAGCTGGTTGCCATCGCGGGCCTGAAGAGTGAACAGGACGGTCGGTCTCTGGATCTTGAGCGCCTCACTCGCTGGCTGGCTGACTGGTCGGGACAACCCTACTATCACATCGACCCCCTGAAGATAGATTCGCCGGCCATTGCCCGGGTGATGTCCTACGCCTTTGCCCAGCGCCACGGCATACTGGCCGTCGAGATCGATGCCAACGAAGTGGTTGTCGCCAGCGCCGAACCCTTCAAAACCGACTGGGAGAGCAACCTCCAGCAAGCCGTTCGCCGCGATATCCGGCGAGTTGTGGCCAATCCCGAGGATATTCGCCGGTACACCGTCGAGTTCTACCAACTTGCCAATTCCGTGAGCAAAGCCAGTGGCCAGGCAGCCGGGTCCGGGAACCAGAACTTCGAACAGCTCCTGGACCTGGGCACCAATGAAAATCCGGACGCCAACGATCAGCACGTGGTGCGAATCGTCGACTGGTTGCTCCAGTACGCGTTTGACCAGCGGGCCTCGGACATCCACATCGAACCGCGGCGGAACCTGACCCGCGTCCGGTTCCGGATTGACGGCGTTCTTCACAACGTCTACGAATTCCCCGAGCACGTCGGGGTCGCCGTGACCAGTCGCCTGAAGATTCTCGGGCGCCTGAACGTGGCAGAAAAGAGACGACCACAGGACGGACGGATCAAAACCCGGAAACCGGATAACAGCGAAGTCGAGCTTCGTCTTGCGACCATGCCGACGGCGTTTGGTGAAAAGATGGTTTTGCGGATCTTTGATCCGGAAGTCCTGCTCAAGTCCTACGAGCAACTGGGTTTCAGCAAGGACGACCAGGAACGCTGGCACGATATCACCGCGCATCCCCACGGCATTGTGCTGGTCACCGGCCCTACCGGTTCGGGTAAAACCACCACCCTGTATTCCACGCTCAAGCAGATATCCTCACCAGAACTCAATATCTGCACGATCGAGGACCCGATTGAAATGGTGGAGCCGGCATTCAACCAGATGCAGGTACAAACCAACATCGAACTGACGTTCGCGGCGGGGATCCGGGCACTCCTGCGACAGGATCCCGACATCATCATGATCGGGGAAATCCGCGATCTTGAAACCGCCGAAATGGCGGTTCAGGCGGCGCTTACGGGCCACCTGGTACTCACCACGCTACACACCAACGATGCACCGAGTGCCATTACCCGGCTGATGGAACTGGGTATACCGCCCTATCTGATACGCGCAACCGTACTCGGCGTAATGGCCCAGCGACTGGCAAGAACCCTTTGCCCTCATTGCAAGCGCCCGGCTCCGGTCGAGGAAGAAGCGTGGCGGACCCTCACCCGTCCCTGGAAAGCACCGGCGCCGAAGACCTTCTACGAACCCGTTGGTTGCCTAGAGTGCCGAAACACCGGCTATCTTGGCCGTGCGGGCGTCTACGAAATCATGACGCTTTCGGATAACCTGAACCGGCAGATCACCGAACAGTGCCAACTGGAACAGCTGCGACTGGATGCCTACAAGGAAGGCATGAAGTCTCTGCGACTGAGCGGCGCACAGAAAGTGGCAGCCGGACAGACCACCGTCGAGGAAATCCTGCGGGTGACCCCCGAGAGCCAGCGCTAGGCGCCCGGGCGCAGCCCGCATTGGCCCAACAGGTCCTGCCAGGCTTTGGTATGCATGCTCATCGCCTCGTCCAGCGCGCGCCAGAGGCTGCCCTCTCCAGTCATGGCCAAATAGCGTTCGTACCACTCCCGGAACGAACCCGGCATGGTCGCCTGCTGCAGTGTCGCGAGGCGCCCGAGCGGTACCATCAGTTCATCCCGGGCACGACGCACATCAGCCAGGTATGGCTGTACCTTCTCAACGTAGACGCTGAAAAACATGCTTTTGACGATGTCCGACTGGTTGTTGGGTTTGCCATTGAGGCAAAGCGGGCGATCATCAAGCCTGGCGCGGATGATCCGGGTGGCATCCCGTAGCCGGGTCACGAGCAGGTTCGCGCTGTTGATCAGCTGACCGGCACGGTATTCAGCCTGCCAGCGCTGCTGGACCTCTCCGGCGAAATCCAGAGACACGTCCAGGTCCCCGGTAACCAGCTTCTTGACGGCAACATCAAGACGGCTGATTTCTCTCGCCAGATCCGATACCGGGTCGCCGTCCGCAGCCACCGGATAGGACCCCTTGGCCAACGTAAACAGGGTCTCGACCTCTTCCACACCCCAGGTACCATTCCAGACCGCGATGGGGAGAGATTTGCGCTTACTCTCAATGGCTTTCTTGAGCGTGGCTTTCAGATCTTCGTCGTCGATAGCCCCGATACACGCCCGGGCAGCATGAATGAATCGGAGTTCGTAGCGAAGACGATTCAGAGGCTGCATGACCCGCCCCATGACCGAATTCTTCTCGCCAACCACATGCTGAAGCTCACAGCCGTATAGCGACAGAAAGTCCAGCATGCCCAGCTCCAGGTCGGGCATCTCCAGCACCCGGTCCCGGCGGCGCGGGATCTGGTCTGCCTGCGGCACTGGCGAATAGCGGGGTTCGGTTTCAAGCACCCGCGCCACCCGCTCCACGTACTCATCCATCATCGGGCGGGCGCTGGAGAACGGATTGCAGGCAGAGAGCAACGGAAACAGCAGAAGTGGCCATAACCTCAGAATACAATGTGCCAGTGTCATGGTCGCTGTCTCCGGATACCGGAGGATCAACGCTTGCGCAGCAGCGTATCCACCTCCGCAAAGTTTCGGGCGACATGCCGGGCGGTTTCCGGCAGATCGCCGTCCCTCACCAGCCAGGCCGTTTTCATGCCGGCGCTCTCGGCCGCTTCCAGTTCTGCTTCCACATCGGAAAGAAACAGCACTGTGCCGGCCTCGACACCAAGCTCTCCCAGGATATTGCGGTACGACGCCGCGTCTTTCTTGCCGCCGATCCGGGTATCAAAATACCCGGAAAAGAACGGAGTGAAGTCGCCTTCGGTCGTAAAACCAAAAATCAGTTTCTGGGCCTTGACCGACCCCGAGGAATATACGAACAGCCTCAGGCCCCGATCATGCCAACGTTGAAGGTAGTCCGCTGCATCCGGATAGATGTGACCTTTCAGCTCACCCTCCTGATACCCCTGCTCCCAGACCATTCCCTGGAGCGCCTTGAGGGAAGTCTCTTTGCGGTCGTCCCGGATCCAGCCCGACAACGCGTCAATCAGGCCCTCCAGGTCGCTCCGGTCAACCCCGGAAACCCTGGCAACCTCATCAAGCTGCTCCGATACGGCGGGTTCATCGACGTGCTCGCGAATAAACCCCGGAAGGTGCCTGGTGGCGAACGGGAACAGCACATCGTGAACAAACGAAATCGAGCTGGTCGTTCCCTCGATGTCGGTCAGGATCACCCGGATCATCCGCCGGCCCCCGCAAGCGCCTCATAGCGCGGGAGATGGCTGGCGATATCCTCGCCGGTGAAGTCGGCCACCCAGCCCTCGGGGTTAGAAAACAGGCGAATACAGGTGAATGCGGGCTCCGGCCCCATGTCAAACCAGTGACGGGTGCCATCGGGCACACTGATGAGGTCGTTTTTCTCGCAAAGCACGGCGTAAATCTGATCACCAAGGTGGAGATAGAACAGGCCGTTACCACGGACGAAAAAGCGTACTTCGTCTTCGCTGTGCACATGTTCGTCCAGGAACTTTTGGCGCAGCTCCCCTTTTTTTGGGTTGTCCGGATTCAGGCTTATAACATCGGCGGTCTGGAAACCGGATTCCTCCTTGAGGCGAGCGATTTCATCACCGTAGGCCTCAAGAATGCTCTCGGGTGTTGCGTCTGCCGGCAGATCCCGGGTCGGCCACTGCTCAAAGCGGATACCCTGCTCCGCCAGCCTTTCGCGGATCTGCGCGGTATCCCGGGTAACGGTATGGGCACGATCCGGCTGGTTCTGGTCAAAAATGCTCAAGGTGGTCATGGGCGAACCCTCATGGTTTCAAGTTCACAATCAAAAAGAAATTCAAACGCTTCCACATGACGAAGGCAGTCCTCCATGGTTTTGCCCCAGGTATAGAGGCCGTGACCACGGATCAGATAACCGGGCTGGCCGGGGTGTTCACGGAACCAGCTCTTTGTCTCTTCGGCGAGCGCATCAATATCCTGGGTGTTCGCAAAAACAGGCACGGTCAGCACGGATTCATGGGTCTCTACGCCGGCGAACGCTTTTTGCAACTCGTAGCCCTCCAGTTCCAGTGAGTGCCCCGGAGCAATCAACCGACTCAGTACCGTCGCCTTCACGGAATGAGTATGCAGCACCGCCCCTACTTCCGGGAACAGTTGATACAACACGGTGTGTAGACGGGTTTCCGCAGAGGACCGGCTGTTGCTCTGTACCGCACCGCCATCAAGATCCACGACCATGATGTCTCCAGCAGACAACTGGCCCTTGTGACGGCCGGATACGGTGATCGCAATGTGCTGATCATCAATGCGTTCGGAGTAGTTACTGCTGGTTGCCGGGGACCAGCCACGCTGATAGAGGAAGCGACCGGCCTCGATAATGGAATCGGCGGCAACGGCGTATCGGATGACATCGAACACGGTGTTCTCCAGCAGGAATGGGCCGGGGAGCATCAACCTTCCCTGTCTTCCGCCCCCTGTTTGCGGCCATTATAGGCCGGCTTGAGCAGCCCGCAAATCATGTCTTGCGGCGATCAGGTCCGCCACGATAGAAATCGCGATTTCGGCCGGCGTCTTACTGGGAATATCAACCCCAATAGGCGCCCGGAGGCGGACCAGGCGATCATCCTCCAGGCCCAGGGATGCCAGGCGTTCCCGACGCGCATCGGAGGTCTTTCGGGAGCCCATTGCGCCCACGTAGAACGCCGATGAATGAAGCGCCGCCAGCAACCCCATATCGTCAATACGGGGATCGTGGGCAAGCGCGAGAATGCCGCACCATGGATCCTGGTAGGACTCGGCCACCAGATCGTCCGGCAAGCGCCGGCTCAGTGGAATGTGGGGGTAATTCCAACCATCCGCGAAGGTATCACGGGGTTCACACAGGGTGACCTCAAAGCCGGCAGCCGAGGCGAAGTCGGCGACATGCCGTGCGACCTCACCGGCACCAATCAGCAGCAAACGACATTCGGGCTGGAGCGTGTGGCGAACCACCAATCCATCGAATTCGACACCGTTGCGGGCCTTTGCATCCGCTGAACTCGCCTGCGCATTTCCGTGATCAACCCGCACCTCCCGGACGAGCGGCTTTCGATCCTCGAGGGAACGACAGACCTCGTCAATATGGGCGCCCGATCGTTCCGCCGTAAGCGGCTCCACCAGCAGGCGAATCCGCCCACCACAGGGTAACTGGAAATGATCGCGATCGTCGTCGGTTATACCGTACTCAACCACTTTGGGGCTGTCATCTTCATCATCCGAGGCGCGCCGCAGCAGATCTTCCTCCAGGCAACCTCCGGATACGGACCCCCGCCAGCGTCCCGACTCCGAAACCGCCAGCCAGGAACCGGCTGGGCGCGGCGATGACCCCCATGTCTCGATAATCGTGCACAACCACACCCGCTCTCCCTCCGCCAGCCAGTTGCGAACGGAGGCAAGAACAGATCTCTGGTCATTCATGGACATCAGGGGCGGCGCGGAGTCAGGCATCGGCTTTCAACGGCAGGGTTCGTTGGCGTTTGCCCGTCAGGGCAAAAAGCGCGTTACCAAGCGCGGGGATCACCGGCGGCACGCCCGGCTCACCCACACCAGTGGGCGCCGCCTGGCTATCAATAATATCCACCGCCACCTCGGGTTTGTCGTACTGGCGAAGCAGTTGATAGTTGTGGAAATTGCTTTGCTGCACTTCACCCTGCTCAAGGGTAATCTCGCCATAGAGCGCGGCGGTCAGGCCAAACAGGATCCCGCCCTCGATCTGATCCGAAACGATCCGCGGGTTGATGGCCTGTCCGCAGTCAACCGCGGCCGACACCCGATACACCCGAATCGCTCCATTCTCGATTCCGGCTTCCACAACCTGAGCCACATAGGTACCAAAACTTCGAACCACGGCAATGCCCCGCGCCCTGCCGTCGGGCAAGTCACCGCTCCAGTTACCGAGCCGGGCAACACGGTCCAGTACCGCCAGGTACCGCGGTTCCTGAGCCAGCATCCGGCGGCGGAAGCGATAGGGGTCCTCTCCGGCCTCGTGGGCCAGCTCATCCATGAACGTTTCCACGGCAAAGCCATTATGGGAATAGCCGACCGACCGCCAATAACTGATTGGCACGCCGGGATCGGTCTGGGTATGCCGGATATCGATATTAGCGACCTGGTAAGGGTATTCCACCGCGCCTTCGATGGCTGAGGTGTCCTTGGGGGTGGCAATGCCTTCGGCCCACACACCCACCGTACCCAGCGTGTCGTATAGAAATTTTGGTGTCCAGGGGAACTGGGCCGGCCCGGCGTTCCGGACGTACCAGTTCAGGATCTGCGGACCCACGATCTGATGGTGCCAGCCGGTCACATCACCCTGTTTCAGGCTCGCTTTCATTCGATGAAGCATCGCGGGGCGGTAGAGATCGTGTTGGGTATCCTCTTCGCGCGACCAGATCAGCTTGACCGGGCGATCGGTCCTGAACGCGATGGCGGCCACTTCTTCGATATAATCCTGGGTCAGTCGCCGACCAAAGCCGCCCCCAAGAAAGGTCGTGTTGACGGTGACATCCTCAGGTGACAGATCCGTCACCCTCGCCACCGCAATACGCGCCAGGTCGGGTCCTTGGGTGGCCGCCCAGACTTCCATCCGGGCACCCCGGTACCAGGCGGTTGCATTCATCGGTTCCAGGGTGGAGTGGGCAAGGTACGGCTGCTCATATTCCGCCTCGACCACCTTATCTGCCGACGCCTCGGCCTCGTCGTAATCGCCTTCACTTCGTTCGGACTCGCCCTCCTCGTCTTTCGCGGCCCTGGAATACGATTCGAAAACGTCTGCCGTGGAGAGCCCCAGAGCTTCACTGTAATCCCAGTCGACCTTCAAGGCAGCCTGTGCTTTGCGGGCACGCCAATACTTGTCAGCGACGACGGCAATCCCGCGGTCGATCTCGAAAACATCAAGAACACCGGGCATGGCCCTGACACTGTCGGCATTGAATTCCCGGGCCTTGCCGCCATAGCGGGGTGACCGGGTCACCACGGCATGCACCATCTCGGGCAGCTCCACATCGATGCCATAGATGGGTGCTCCGGTACTTTTCAACTCAGCGTCCAGCCGGTGGTTCTGTTTGCCGATGTATTTCCATTGATCCCGTGGTTTGAGCGCTACGTCGCCACGAATGACTTCTTTTGACGCCAGCTCCACGAGCTTGCCGTAGGGCATGGAATCAATGCCGTTGGGGTGCACAACCCGGCCTTCCCGGGTCGAGCAATTGATAGCCTCGACATTCCAGACCCGTGCCGCGGCCATAACCAGCATTTGCCGGGCAGAGGCCCCAGCGGTCCGTAACGGCTCCCAACTCGTGGCAACACTGGTACTGCCTCCGGTGAGCTGCAGGTTGTAGAGCGGATTGCGGTATTCATCGGCAACGGGGGCGAACCGCTGCTCGATCGTTTCTGGCCGCACGTCAAGTTCTTCGGCAATAAGGGTGGTCAGTCCCGTATAGGTTCCCTGCCCCATCTCGACGCGAGCCAAAGTAAAGAAGATTCTGTCGTCCCGGGTCAGCTCCAGCCAGGCATCCGGGCGCCATTGTCCGGTCTCTTCCTGATAGCCGGTTTGCAGGCCGGCACATCCGGGCAGGGAGAGCGACAGCAGGAGACTACCGGAAGCACCGGCACTGACTTTCAGGAACTCACGGCGATTCAGGCTCATATCAGGCGCCCTCCGTTTGCGTGGACGCACCGGACACAACAGACTCTACGGCCTCAATGATCCGGGTGTAGGTCCCACAACGGCACAGGTTGCCGGTCATGGCCGCTACGATTTCGTCCCGCGCCGGAGCCGGATTATTGGCAAGCAGATAAGCGGCACTCATGATCTGTCCGGACTGGCAATAGCCACACTGGGGCACTCCATGCTCAATCCAGGCCTTCTGGAGGGCATGCATCGTATCCCCGTCACCAAGCCCCTCGATGGTAACCACCTCGTCCCCGGCCACTGCGCTGACCGGAATCGAACAGGATCGCGTCGCTTCGCCGTTGATATGAACGGTACAGGCGCCGCAAAGCCCGACGCCGCAACCAAACTTGGTGCCCTTGAGCCCCAGTTCATCTCTCAACACCCACAACAAAGGAGTGTCGCCTTCTACATCGAGAGAATGGCGCACACCATTCACCATCAGACTCAGAGCCATCTTCTGTTCTCTCCCGGTTTCAATCGCCGTTGCCCGACGCTCGTTATTGTTATCCGACGCACACCCTGGTTACGGATGCCCTTTATTTGATGATTTCCTTTCCATCCTTGTTAACCCAGATCTTCCGCTCACCGGAATCCATCTGGCCGTTGCTGTCCCAGATCTCGCGATCCTTGGATGCATCTTCGAGTTTACCGTTGTCATTCCAGATAACCCGATCCTGACACCCGGCCAGAACGAGAACCGACATCAGCACCAAACTGAATTTTTTCACTGCCATACCTCCAGAAACGATCATTTAAAAAGAAAGTGGATGGATGTCTCTTAACGACTACCGTGAATCTCACGATTGTGCTGCTTGTCCCGTTCGCTTTTTCTCACCATGACATAAACGGCACCTGTGCCACCATGGTGTTTCTGGGCCGAATGAAAGGCGAGAACGTCATTGAGCTCGGGCAACCATTTGGCCAGATAGCTTTTCAGCTGGGCGATACCGTCGGGGTTCCTCTCCCCCTTACCGTGCAGGATGATCACCGAGCGGAGACCATATCGCACACAGTCGCCGATGAACCGATACACCTCCCGTCTCGCTTCCTCGACCGTCATGCGGTGAAGATCGAGCCGGGCCTCAATGGGGTACTGGCCGAGACGAAACTTCCGAAACACGCCGTGTTGAATGCCCGGTCGTTGCCAGCTCAGTATGTCATGGGCCGTCAATGGCTCAACCATGTCGGAGGTAAGAGGATTGGTATCCTTGAGCGGCGTTGCCACCGCAGCACGTTGCCGCTCGACATGCCCCGGCGTCAGCTCACGTGGCGTTGCCACGTCAGCCCGGTTCGCTTTTCGTATGCGCCTGACGTCCTTCATTTCTTCCAGAAAGGCCAGGCGCTCTTCTTTACTGGTCATGGATCATTTCGGATCTGATTTGATGGATGTCAGAACTTTACCACCGGGCCGGCCTACCATAAAGAAAGCCAGGCAGTGACCACTCGACTGCGACCAAAATCGTAAGGTTGCATCCGGTGCCCTGCACTACACTCAGACGGATAACAACAACGATCACATGGATCCAGACATGGCAGCAAACGTGGACAGTCAACGCCCCCAGAATACGCGCGCGATCATGGGTTTCCTTCGTGAGCACGCCCCCTTTTCGAGCATGGATGACACCCATCTCGCCCACTTTGCCGAACATGCGACGCTCCGCTTCTTCGCGGACGGAGATGTCGTGCTCTCGCCGGACGATGGCACGGTCAAACGATTTTACGTGGTCAAACAGGGACGGATTCGTGGGGAACGCCACAATGAGAAAGAGGACCGCACGGAAACCACCTTCGAAATCAGTCAGGGCGAGTGTTTTCCCCTGGCCGCACTGATCGGTGAGCGCCCCACCCGGACCCTTCACCGGGCTACCGGCGACACGTTCTGTCTGAGCATCGAGCAGGACGCGTTCATCACCCTGTTTTCGGAGAGCGACCCGTTCCGGGATTTCTGCCTCCGGGGCGTCAGCAGCCTTCTCGACCAGGTCAACCAGCGTATCCAGTCCAATGCCATGGCTTCCATCGGCTCCAGCAATTCGCTGGACACCCCTCTGGAGCGATACGCCCTGCGAAACCCCATTGTATGCTCGCCAGACCTTCCTGTGCGCAAGGCCGTTGCGCGCATGCACGAAAACAATGTCGGCAGCATTATCATCACCGACGACAACCGCCACCCGACCGGCATATTCACGCTTCGGGATCTGCGCACCATGATTGCCGAAGAGAAGGGGCCGCTGGACACGCCGATTCGGCAGGTCATGACTCCCGAACCGTGCCGCCTCTCCGCTCAATCCGATGCCTTCGAAGCAGCGATGCTGATGGCCGAACACCACTTTGCGCACCTGTGTGTCGTCGATGAGGATCAGCGCCTGATTGGCGTCGTCTCTGAGCGGGACCTGTTCTCGCTGCAACGGGTGGACCTGGTCAACCTGGCACGAACGATTGGCACCGCAACCCACTTACGTACGCTGGTCAGCCTCCGCTCCCAGGTCTCCCGGCTGGTGGATGCGATGCTGGCCCACGGTGCCGACTCCGGCCAGGTGGTAAAAATCATCACCACACTGAACGACGTGACCGTTCGGCGCGTGCTCGAGCTGAATATCAAGAAGAATGACCCGGGCATTCCCTTCACCTGGCTGACCTTCGGCTCCGAAGGTCGACAGGAACAGACCCTGTTGACCGACCAGGACAACGGTATTCTTTTCCGGACGCCCGAGGGCATGACCGAAGAACAGGTGCGCGAAAAACTTCTGCCCTTCGCACAGACCGTCAACCAGGAGCTTGCCGAGTGTGGCTTTACGTTATGCAAGGGCAATATCATGGCGAGCAACCCGAAACTCTGCCTGAGCGACCGGGAATGGGACGACTGGTTTATACGGTTCATTGATGCCTCGACACCCCAGAACCTGGTCTATTCATCCATCTTCCTGGATATGCGGGCCGTTTTCGGCCCCACCGAGCCCTTGCACGAACTGCTGGAAAAGGTGCTGACCCGAATTCGCAAGAACGCGCTTTTCCAGAAAATGCTTGCCGGTAACGCGTTCCAGCGGAAACCCCCGCTGACCATGTTCCGGAATTTCCGCTACGTTAACGACGGTAAAAAGCATGCCCTGGACCTCAAGCGACAGGGTCTCGCCCCATTCGTCGAGTCGGTGCGCGTGTTTGCCCTGGCGAACGGTGTCGAAACCGCCAATACCCTGGAACGCATGGAGGAACTCGCCCGCAAAGGGGTTTTCGATCCCAAGGATGCCAACGCCTGGAAAGAAGCCTACAGCCTCATTCAGGCCATCCGCATGCGCGCACACCAGGAGATGCTGGATCGGGGCGAGGAGTTGACGAACTACATCGATCCGGACGACCTCAACCCGCTGGACCGCCGCATTCTCCGGGAATCGTTCCGACAGGCCCAGCGTCTCCAGCAGAAGCTGGAAGTCACCTATCAACTGTGAGTTGTCCCAAGCATGCTCGAATACATCAGACACTGGCTTGAAAAACGACGGGGCCTGAAGGATGGCAACTGGGACAACCTGCCCTCCCCCAAGACCGTGGGCGACCAGCTGCTCTCGGAGATCCGCCTGATCGTTCTCGACCTTGAAACCACCGGACTCAACCCGGGACAGGATGAGGTGATCGCCATCGGTGCCGTTGCTATCACCGGAGGGGTCATCCACCTCGACGACCAGTTCGACCTGATCCTGAGACGGCCGGATCTGGATATCAGCGAAACCGTCCTCATCCACGGCATTGGCCCGGAAGCCCTTACCCAGGGCCACGAAACCGAGGATGCGCTTCTGTACCTGCTGGACTGGATGAATGGCGACCCGGTCCTCGCCTACCACTCTGCCTTTGACCAGAAATTCCTGGAAAAGACCCTCAAGCAACAACTGGGCTATGTCCGGAGCCATGTCTGGATCGATGTGGCCGACCTGTTACCGGCGTTTTTCCCCAATGCTCAGACCGGCGGCAAGGGGCTGGACCACTGGGCGGATTTCTTTGGCCTGGAGGTCAGCGAACGGCACCATGCCGCGGCAGATGCATTAGCGACAGCCGAACTGACATTGGTGGCTCTGAATCGAGCCGGAAAGGATGGCGTGAAAACCCTCAAAGCACTCAGCGACAAACTTCGATATCACAGGCAACTTCAAAACATGAAACGCTTTTGAGCCCCGTGGAGCGTTGCCCCGGAAAACACCGATTTCTGTCCCAAATTACTGAGAATTAGACCTTTTGCCAATATCTATAAATTAGTTGCCAAGTAAAGTCGGTAAAGACAACAGTCGGAGAAATACTTATATGAATAATAAATTCTCTATCCGAAAGGTCTCACCAAAAATCCACCCAACCTCCACAACAACAACACAGGAGTGAGTTATGTCAGGTCATAGCTACGACGCTGAAAAGTACTGGAAGGCGAACCTCCGTCTGATATTCGGGAGCCTGATTGTCTGGGCCCTGGTGTCTTACGGTTTCGCGATTCTTCTTCGCCCGATGCTGGCCGGTATCGCCGTTGGCGGAACCGACCTCGGGTTCTGGTTTGCCCAGCAGGGCTCGATTCTTACCTTCATCGGTCTGATCTTCTTCTATGCATGGCGCATGAACAAGATCGACGAACAATTCGGCGTGCACGAGGAGTAAGATCGAATGAGCCAATTTGCAATCAACCTCATATTCGTCGGGGGCTCGTTCCTCCTCTACATCGGCATCGCCATCTGGGCCAAAGCGGGAAGCACCAAAGACTTCTACGTGGCCGGTGGCGGCGTTCACCCCATCACCAACGGCGCAGCCATTGGTGCGGACTGGATGTCAGCGGCATCCTTCATCTCCATGGCGGGCCTGATTGCCGCCGGCGGCTACTCCGCCTCGACCTTCCTGATGGGCTGGACCGGCGGCTACGTGCTGCTCGCCATGCTGCTGGCCCCCTACCTCCGCAAGTTCGGTAAATTTACCGTTCCGGAGTTCATCGGGGACCGCTTCTACAGCAAGAACGCTCGTCTGGTAGCCGTTATCTGTCTGATCGTCGCGTCAGTGACCTACGTTATCGGCCAGATGGCGGGCGCCGGTGTTGCCTTCTCCCGCTTCCTGGAAGTTGACTCCACCATGGGCCTGATGATCGCTGCGGTCGTGGTATTCGTATACGCGGTTCTCGGTGGCATGAAGGGGATCACCTACACCCAGGTGGCCCAGTATTGCGTGCTGATTGTGGCTTACACCATCCCGGCCGTATTCATCTCCATGCAGCTCACTGGCAACCCGATTCCGGGTCTGGGCCTGTTCTCCACCCACGTGGATTCCGGCATGCCGCTGCTGACCAAGCTGAACCAGGTCATCACCGATCTCGGCTTCAACTCCTACACAGCGGACGTGGACAATAAACTGAACATGGTTCTGTTCACGCTGACCCTGATGATCGGTACCGCCGGTCTGCCACACGTTATCATTCGCTTCTTCACCGTTCCCAAGGTTGCCGACGCACGCTGGTCCGCTGGCTGGGCTCTGGTCTTCATTGCCCTGCTGTACCTGACTGCACCGGCCGTTGCTTCCATGGCTCGTCTGAACCTGATGACCACCATTTACCCCGACGGCACCCAGTCCGCCCCGATCCAATACGACGATCGTCCGAACTGGGTCAAGGAGTGGGAAATCACCGGTCTGATCAAGTTCACCGACAAGAACGGAGATGGCCGGATCCAGCTGTACAACGACACCCCCGCGTTCCAGGACCAGGCTGAGGCCCGTGGCTGGAAAGGTAATGAGCTGGTGGTTAACCGGGACATTCTGGTACTGGCCAACCCCGAAATCGCCAACCTCCCCGGCTGGGTTATCGGTCTGATTGCAGCCGGTGGTCTGGCGGCGGCGCTGTCCACGGCGGCAGGGCTGTTGCTGGCGATATCCTCTGCGGTGAGTCACGACCTTATCAAGGGTTCCATCAACCCGGATATCTCGGAGAAAGGCGAATTGATGGCAGCGCGGATTTCCATGGCCGTTGCTATCGTCCTAGCCACCTATCTGGGCGCCAACCCACCGGGCTTTGCGGCCCAGGTTGTGGCACTGGCCTTCGGTATCGCAGCAGCGTCGCTGTTCCCGGTACTGATGATGGGTATCTTCTCCAAGCGCATCAACAACAAGGGTGCGGTTGCGGGTATGCTGACCGGTCTGGCCTTCACGCTGTGCTATATCTTCGTGTACAAAGGCTGGCTGTTCATTCCGGGTACCAACAACCTGCCGGATAACGCAGCGAACTGGGTACTGGGCATCTCCCCGCTGTCCATCGGTGCGATTGGTGCCGTCATCAACTTTGCGGTAGCCTTCCTGGTATCCAACGCAACTGAAGAACCGCCCGTTGAGATTCAGGAACTGGTTGAAAGCGTCCGTTACCCGCGTGGTTCCGGTCAGGCTCAAGACCACTAAGCTACATCTCAGCCTGATTCAGTCTCTGAATTGACAGGTTGATACTGAACGGGCTTCCTCTCCGAGGGAGCCCGTTCTTTTTTGAGGAAGTGTATTTATGTTCTGGAACCTTATTGCCACTGTTTTCTGTGGCCTCGGCGCTGCCGGTATTGCCCTGGGCATTCGTGCGGCGACCCGAAACAAAGCCCCTCGCTGGCTGATTCCGGTTTTCGCCGGAGTGGGCATGCTCGCCTATCTGATACACGGTGAGTACACCTGGTACGACCACAAAAAAGAACTCCTCCCGGACGAGGCCGTCATCGTGGATACCGAAAACGACGGAATCCTCTGGCGTCCCTGGACCTTTGTATTTCCTTACGTCACCGCCTTTTCAACGGTCGATCTCAAAAGTATCAGCCGGGATACCGATAATCCTGACATCGTGCGGTTTACACTTTATCGTTTTGAACAGAAGGTTACCGATGCGGTGTCCCACCGCGTTCACCTGTTGAACTGTGCGACGGACGAACTGGTTCCGCTGGGGTCGAATGGATCGCCGCGGATCGACAACATGAAAGTGCTGGATCAAACCGATCCCCTGTTGACGACGGTCTGTTCCCATTAATCAAAAACCAAGAAAAACCATCGGGATCAAGAAGAACGGTCACTTATGATTAGCGCCTGGCTACTGGTAGCCATCTCAATTACCTACATTTCCATTCTGTTTGTCATCGCCTGGGCCGGTGACAAACATCCGGGACTGTATCGGCGCCGGCTGGCCCGAACCCACATCTACGCGCTTTCACTGGCCGTTTACTTCACTTCCTGGACCTTCTATGGCGCCGTAGGGCGTGCCACACAGGAAGGCCTGGGTTTTCTGCCCATCTATCTCGGGCCCCTTCTGGTCTTTATTTTCGGCGCGCCCTTGCTGCGTCGGATCATCTACATCAGCAAGCGAAATAACAGCACCTCCATCGCGGATTTCATCGCCTCGCGATATGGCAAATCCCAGGTCCTGGCAGCCATGATCGCAACCTTTGCGCTGATCGGCAGCGTGCCCTACATCGCGTTGCAGCTCAAAGCAATCTCCATGGGCTTCAATGTCCTGTCCGATCGCGGCAGCGGTTATGGAGAGCTGAGCTCGGCGGCCTGGAACGACTCTGCCTGGTATATCACGCTGGCGTTGGCGGTATTCACGGTCCTTTTCGGCACACGCCATCTCGAATCCACGGAACACCATCGAGGCATGATACAGGCGGTCGCCTTTGAATCCCTCATCAAGCTTGTGGCCTTCGTGGCCGTCGGTTTGTTCGTGGGTTATGGACTTTTCAATGGATTCGGAGATCTCTTCGAGCAGGCACGCAACGCCGAACTCACCGGCATCCTGACCACCGAACAGCTTGGTACAACGGCCTTTATCACCCAGACGCTGGTCGCCATGCTGGCGATCATCTGCCTGCCCCGGCAGTTCCATGTGATGGTCGTTGAAAATACCGACCACAGGGATTTCGAGGTGGCCCGGTGGGCTATGCCCATTTACCTGGTGGTTGCCAGTGCTTTCGTCATCCCGATTGCGGCCGCCGGCCTGCTCTATCCAGAGTCCATGAACGGCAACCCGGACATTCTGATCCTGCAGCTACCGATCATGGCGGGGAAAGAGTGGCTGGCCGTTCTCGCCTTTCTGGGCGGCGGATCTGCTGCCGCTGCCATGGTTATCGTCTGTTCGGTAGCCATCGCAACCATGGTGAGCAACGAGATTATCATGCCAGCGTTGCTCAAATTCTTCCGTCCCGGCATGAACCGCCGGAGCGATCTGAGTTATCTGTTGCTGAGCATTCGACGGGTCGCCATTTTCGTGGTTCTGCTTACCGCATACGGTTTCTACCGCATGGCCGGAGAGGATTACAGTCTGACGGCATTCGGCCTGCTTTCCTTTGCGGCGGCGGCACAATTCGGGCCGGCACTGGTCGGCGGTATCGTCTGGCGACAGGGCAACTTCACAGGTGCAGCCTGGGGACTGGCACTGGGCTTTCTCATGTGGTGCTACACCCTCCTCCTGCCTGCCCTTGCCTCCACGGGCTGGGTCGCAGACAACCTGATCAACCATGGACTATGGGGGCTTTCGTGGACCCGACCGACCGCGCTCTTCGGCTCGGACCTGGACCAGACCAGTCACGGCATTATCTGGAGTCTGGGCATCAACACCGTGACCTACATTGTCCTGTCCATGCTGACCCGTCAGCGGGTTCGGGAAAAGATCCAGATAGCCTCCTTTTTCCATGATCCCCAGCCGCGGCCGGAAACCCCCCACCACCAAAGCTGGCAGGGGGAAGTTCTTACCTCGGACCTGCAGGCGCTGACGGACCGATTCATGGGGGAAGAGCGTTCGGAGACAATTTTCCGCAATTACGAACGCCGAAATGCCATCCGCCTGCATCCACAACGCCCCGCATCGACGCACTTGATGAAATACATCGAGCGACAACTCGCGTCGGTCATCGGTGCATCAACGGCTCGCGTCGTGCTCGAATCAACACTGACCGGTCGGGACATGCAGATCGAGGATGTGGTCAGCATCGTCGACGAAGCCTCACAGGCAATGACGTTCAGCCGGGAATTGCTGCAGTCTGCGATCGAGAACATCAGCCTGGGCGTCTCAGTGGTAAACCACCAGCAGCAGCTCGTGGTCTGGAACCATCGTTACCTGGAACTGTTCAACTATCCCAAGGGGTTCGTACGTGTCGGCCGTCCCATTGAAGAGCTGATGCGGTACAACCTGACCAATGCCAACCTCTCGGCCCGGCGTATCGACGATATCATTACCGACCGTTGCGACAGCATGAGACTGGGCAAGCCCATGTCCTATGAACGCCAGCGTCCCGACGGCACCGTTGTGAGGATCGACGGTAGCCCGATCCCAGGCGGCGGCTATGTCACCACGTTCCAGGACATCACGGCGATGCGGCGGACTGAGCAGGCGCTCAAGGAGACCAATATTTACCTGGAGCAGCGGGTCAAGGAGCGAACCCAGGAATTGCAGGTCATCAACGAGCAGATGCTCAAGGCCAAATCGGTTGCGGAACAGGCAAACCAGAGTAAAACCCGGTTCCTGGCCTCTGCCAGTCACGACCTCCTGCAGCCGCTCAATGCCGCCCGACTGTTCACATCCGCCCTGGCCGGAAAAGCCGAGGATGGCGAGATGAAAGAGCTCGTGGACCATATCGACAGCTCTCTCGGTGCCGCAGAAGAAATCATCAGCACGCTCCTGGATATCTCGAAACTGGATGCCGGCGCACTGGAGCCGAACATCGGCGTCTTTCCGGTTGACGATCTTCTGAAGCACCTGGCCACCGATTTTACTGCCATCGCCAAGGAGCAGGGTCTTGAACTTCATGTCGTGCCCAGCACTGCCTGGGTGCGGTCCGATTCGAAGCTGCTTCGGCGGGTTGTGCAGAACTTCCTGTCCAACGCGATCCGATATACCCCCAGTGGCAAGATTCTTCTCGGATGTCGACGGCTCAAGGGATATATCAGAATTGAAGTATGGGACACCGGCCCCGGGATTCCCGAAGACCAGCTGGCCCACATTTTTGAAGAGTTCCGCCGCTTTCAGCAGGGTCGGGACAAGAAGGGCCTGGGACTCGGGCTTGCGATTGTTGACCGCATCAGTGGCATGTTGAACCACCCGGTCTCTGTACACTCGTCGCAGGGTCGGGGCAGCGTCTTCGGAATTACGGTTCCTGTCGCACCGCCGGAACAGGATCGCCCGAACGTCGCTGCCCCAACGGCGGCCTCTCGCCGGGTATCCAGTCTGGGCGGCCTGCATGTGCTCTGTATCGATAACGATCCCACGATTCTTCAGGGTATGGTCGCACTGTTGAGCAACTGGCAATGTGAGATAACCGCCGCCGAGAGCCTGGAAGATGCGTTGGAACAGCTTGCAGGCGGTCGCCCGGATATCATACTGGCGGATTATCAGCTGGACGATAACAAAAATGGTCTGGACGCGATGGACAACCTGAGAGCCAATATAAGCGACGACATTCCCGGCATCCTGATCACGGGTTATATGGGGCCGGAAGTTCGCGAGGACGCCATCCAGCGTGGCTATCAAGTCCTGTATAAACCGGTCAAACCCGCCGCCCTGCGGGCACTGGTCAATAAACTTCTGAAGCAGACACGCTCATGACTGACTCACCGTCGCCTGGAATCAACCGGTTCGGAAAGCTGAGCTTTCTGATCGTGGATGACTTCGAAAACTTCCGATTGTCCATGCGCCAGATGCTGAGAAGTTGCGGGGCCGATAAGATCGAGCTGGTTGCCCACGCAACCCAGGCCATCCAGTATTGCGCGTACAACCACGTGGACGTCGTGCTGTGCGACTACAATCTCGGCGAAGGAAAAAACGGACAGCATGTTTTGGAAGAGTTACGGCACAAGAAACTGCTGAAACGCTCTTCCCTGTTTTTGATGGTTACCGCGGAAACGTCCAAAGAGATGGTCATGGGCGCACGCGAGTATCAACCGGATGGCTATCTCACCAAGCCCATCAACCGTGCCATGCTCGAAAAGCGGCTCAGCGCCCTGATCGATCAGCGCAACGCATTGCTGCCCATCAATCGCGAGATCGACCGGGAGAACTATCCCGAAGCGATCTCCCAGTGCCTTCAGGCCCTGCCTCGCCAGCCGCGCTACAAGACCTGGCTGATGAAAACTCTCGGTGACCTTTACTTCCAGTTAGGGGATCTGGCGCATGCGCTGAAAACCTATGATGACGTTCTGGCCCAGCGTGAGCTCTCCTGGGCACGGCTTGGTCGTTGTCGTGTCCTGTTGGCAAATCGCAACTACGACGAGGCGGTGGATGCCCTCAGACAACTGATCGAAAAACATCCCGACTACATGGAAGCATACGACCTCCTGGCGGAGGGCCTGGAAAAACAGGGGCGGCCCGCCCGGGCCCAGAAAGTGCTCGAGCAGGCTGCAGAGCATTCACCCAATGCCATGCTACGCCAGCGGCACCTGGCAGAACTGGCCGGAGCAAATCAGGATATAGCGATCGCATCGGAAGCCTGGCGCCAGACTGTGGCCCTCGGCACGCATTCGATCCACGACAACAGCCGACATTACCTGTCACTCGCCCATACGCTGTCAGAGCTCAGTGAAGGCGAAACGGGTGAAGAAGCCGCCGCCCAGGCGAACGAAGCTCTGGCGGTCCTGTCTCGCATGGAAAAGCGTTTCGAAGAGGACGGACTCCAGCTCAGGAGTGACATCGTGAAATGCCGCGTTCACGCCGGCCAGAATCGAACGAAGGAGGCAGAGGCGCTACTGGATTCCATCCGGAATCAGGTGGACAGTCAGGACCACCTTTCCGCGGACCTTGGAATTGACTACGCCCGTACTCTGTTTCGTTTGGGGCACGATGACGAAGCAAAAGCACTGCTGGGCAAACTCGCCGAGGATTACGCCGACGAACCTGAAATCCTGCAACAAATCGAGAACCTGCTGGATGAACCCGTCGGATTCCGTCAGAAGCTCAAAGCGCGCACCCTGAACCGAGATGGTATCAAGGCATTCGAATCCGGCGACCTCACGGCCGCTGCCGCGGCGTTTCAAGAAGCCCTCGCCATTGTGCCAGACCACGCCGCGCTGAATCTGAACCTGATCCAGGTACTCATGAAAGAATCCGAGAAGACGACCGAGCGCGCAAAGCTGATCGAACAGTGCCTTGCCTGCCTGGATCGGTTGGAGGGCCTGCCGGAACAGCACCGCCAATACCGCCGGTACATCGCACTGAAAAAGAAACTGGAAGGACTGCAGTCATGAGCGACCAGAACATCGATTTTTCCATGGTTATCGCGTCTGCGGTCCATGACATGAAAAACTCCCTGGGAATGCTTCTGAACTCGCTCGATGAGCTTCGTACGGAGCATCAGAGTACCCTGGGCGGCTCACCGAGGTTCAATACGCTTCAATACGAGGCGGAGCGGATGCATAACGATCTCGTCCAGCTCCTGGGGATCTACAGACTGGGTGAAAACAACCTCTCCGCACACATAGAGGAGCATTTCGTACCGGATTTCCTCGCCGAACACCTTGCCCGGCACACCCCCCTGCTGGAGGGGCTTGGAATCAGCTGTTCTATCGAGGCTGATGACATCAACGGCTTTTTTGACGATGACCTGCTCACCGGCGTTCTGAACAATACCCTCAATAACGCCATCCGCTACACGAAAAGCACCATCCGTCTGACTGCTCGTCAGGAAGACGGTTACCTCGTGATCGGCGTAGAGGATGACGGAGAGGGCTATCCCGACAACATGCAGCACTCAGGTACGTTGAATTTCAAATCCCTCGATTTCAACAGCGGGAGCACCAGTCTCGGCCTTTTCTTTGCTTCCTCGGTTGCCCGTCTGCACGCCGAGGGAAACCGATCGGGATCCATAAGACTGCACAACGGCGGCACTCTGGGCGGCGGTGTATTCGAAATCTGGCTGCCCTGAAGCAGCCGATTTA
>NZ_APAT01000012.1 GCF_000347775.1 Marinobacter santoriniensis NKSG1 | reverse complement strand
AACAACTGGAGACAGTTCCTTGAAGCGATATAACAACCACTTCAACGACAACACCGGATAACGCTTGAAATCGCTATCACTTTGAACATCTTCCCTCGGAGATAATGAGAGAAGAATATTCGTGTTCTATCTCGTCCAATTTGTTAAAGAGCAAATCTGACCCAGTGATCAGAAAGGAAGGCTTCACATCAATGAAACATTCATTTCTGTACACTGACTTTCGTCAGGCAATCATCGATCTTTCAGGCTTTTTGGTGGAGCCAGGCGGGATCGAACCGCCGACCTCCTGCGTGCAAGGCAGGCGCTCTCCCAGCTGAGCTATGGCCCCTCGATCTTCCACACAAGCCAGGCCGATACGAACCTAAGCTCAAGAATTGTGTGGGTCTAGGCGCTTTCAAGCGTAGCGTGCGAGTAGCACGTGAGCTTGGAAGCAACGACGAGCCACGCAATTCTGGTGGGTCTGGGTGGACTTGAACCACCGACCTCACCCTTATCAGGGGTGCGCTCTAACCACCTGAGCTACAGACCCATTATCGCTTGATCTTGTTTCTCCTGGACTGCGTTGTAGCCTTACCAGT
>NZ_APAT01000011.1 GCF_000347775.1 Marinobacter santoriniensis NKSG1 | reverse complement strand
TTTTCAGCGTCTTCAAACTCTTTCAAATCCGCTAAAAACCGTCCGGCTTACTGCTTCAAACGAGGCGCGCATTCTACACCGAACCGCTACCTTGTCAACCGCTTTCTGAAGAAATCTCAAACTCTTTTTTCTTCAAAGCTTTCAAGCAGTTAACTCCCTCAAAACCCGCCGCCTCAACGGCTTGTCCCTCAGAAGTGGTGCGCATTCTACAGCCCTCAGCCAAACTGTCAACGACCAATTTTCCTTTATTTCAAAACCCTTCGGTTTCCACCTATTCGGCTGTTCAAAACGCGATCAATTCCTTCTTCTTTGAAAGCTCTTACCGGGTGGCTTCACCGCCACACATCAAAGCTCAATCCCCACTGCAGCAGCCGCTGCACGAGCTTTTTCCCGCGCGTTGTCGATGTTATCCGCCTTTGCCAACGCGACGCCCATCCGGCGTCGGCCTGTCAACTCCGGCTTACCAAACAGCCGCAACTGGGTGTCCGGTTCAACAAGTGCCTTCTCAATGTGCGTGTAGACCACGTCGGAAGACTCGCCCTCCGGAAGAATAACAGCAGATGCGCTGGGGCCATTCTGGCGAATCGCCGGTACCGGCAATCCGAGAATCGCCCGCGCATGAAGTGCGAACTCGGAGAGATCCTGAGATACCAGCGTTACCAGACCCGTATCGTGGGGGCGAGGCGACACTTCGGAGAACCAGACGTCATCTCCTTTCACAAAGAGCTCTACGCCATATATGCCGTAGCCCCCAAGATCGTCAACAACAGCGCGGGCAATCTGCCGGGAACGCTCCAGCGCTTTGGGTGACATGGGCTGAGGCTGCCAGGATTCCCGATAATCGCCGTCTTCCTGTCGGTGACCAATCGGATCGCAGAAGGAAATGCCATCACGGTGACGAACGGTCAGCAGGGTTATCTCATAATCAAAATCGACAAAACCTTCGACAATCACACGCCCCTTGCCGGCCCGGCCGCCACTCTGGGCGTATTCCCAAGCCGCATCGATATCAGCGTCGGTTTTGACCGTGCTCTGCCCTTTCCCGGAAGAACTCATGACCGGCTTGACCACCAACGGCAACCCTACTTCCTTAACAGCTGCCAGAAATTCATCCCTGTCTCCGGCAAACCGGTAAGGCGATGTGGGCAACCCCAACTCCTCAGCTGCCAGTCGGCGAATACCTTCCCGGTTCATGGTGAGATTGACTGCCCTGGCCGTCGGAATCACCCGGTAGCCTTCGGTTTCAAGCCGGACCAGCTCCGGCGTGGCGATCGCTTCAATCTCCGGCACGATCAGATCCGGTTTTTCCTGCTCAATAACGGCCCGAAGCGCGGCGGCATCCAACATATCGAGAACATGAGAGCGATGCGCTACCTGCATGGCCGGGGCATTGGCGTACCGATCAACCGCAATGACTTCGACGCCAAGACGCTGAAGCTCGATCACCACCTCCTTGCCGAGCTCGCCCGAGCCACAGAACAGAACCCTGAACGCGTTTGCCTTGAGCGGAGTACCAATACGCACCGAATGTTTGTCTGTCATTTCAGAGGGCCACCTTTTCTTCCCGTTTTGCAACTTCATGCAAGACATCTCTGCGTTCCTCGTTGGTCATCCGGGTCCAACGTAAAATTTCGTCGCCGGTCCGATGGCAACCGATACAGAGGTCGTTTTCATCAAGAGCGCACACACTCACACACGGAGAACGCACTTTTTCCGAACTTTTCATCTAGAGGGCTCGCAGGGTGACAGTTGTTCCCTGTACCGTGCGGCATTCTCAACATAGTGTGCCGCGCTCATTTCCAGCATTTTTTTCTGCTGATCGTTGAGCTGCTTTTTGATCTTGCCAGGCGAGCCGACGACCATCGAACCATCCGGGATTTCCATACCCTCCGGGATCAGCGTATTGGCGCCAATCAGGCAATGCTTACCGATTTTCGCCCCATTCAGCACGACCGCATTGATACCGATCAGCGAGTAATCTCCGATATCACAACCGTGCAGCATCACCTTGTGCCCCACGGTTACCCCCCGACCAAGGGTCAGGGGAATTCCCGGGTCCGTGTGCAACACCGATCCGTCCTGAACATTCGACTCCGGTCCGATAGTGATAAGGTCGTTGTCACCACGAATAACGACGTTGTACCAGACACTGCTTTTTTCCATCAGCTTCACGCTGCCAATCACGGACGCGTTATGGGCAACAAACTGATTCTCACCAACCAACTCCGGACTGCGCTTGTCCAACTCGAAGTACATGTCAGCCTCCTAAAGGGGGTTCGAGCAAATCAATGCCTGCATCGTACACGGCGTTCAGAAAGTCCACCAGAACCACGGCAGACAGCCCCCAGATCTGATAACGATCCCACCGGTAACAGGGCACATAGAAAGTATTATTGAGGAAATTGAGAGAGTCGGTCCGCTCCCGGCGATCTTCCAGGAAAAACGATACAGGCACACGAAAGACGCTCTCGATCTCCGCAGGATTGGGTTCCAGGGGGTGATCGACCGGGACCACCCCGACGTAAGGAGTCACCAGAATTCCATAGCGCGACATCACCTGACTGAGGGGCGCAATGACCTCGACCTCGCTCGGGGGAAGGCCAATCTCCTCGTGGGTTTCACGCAAGGCCGTCGCTGCCAGAGACGGATCGCCGGGGTCACGCTTACCCCCTGGATAAGCGACCTGACCTCGATGGGTACTGAGGGTCGATGACCTCAGCGTAAAAATCATTTCGGGATTCCCGGGCGAATCGGTGATCGGAACCAGGATACCCGCCTCCGGGTAATCCAGCGCCAGCTGTCGCGGTGCGTATCCAGCCAATCGTTGGGTCAGAAAATCTCGCAATGAACCACTCCCGGGAACGTCGCCATATTGGCTGGGACAGAGGTAGCCGGTATGGTTAAACTGACTACTAAAACCCAACCAGTATACGGTGAAAAACATGAAGTATTGCAGCTTTTGCGGCCATCCGGTGGAACAGCGTATCCCCGAGGGGGACAACCGGCACCGCTATGTCTGTACCAGCTGCGAAACCATACATTACCAGAACCCACGAATCATCGCCGGTACCGTTCCTGTGTGGGAGGGGAAAATTCTTCTGTGCAAACGTGCAATAGAACCCCGCTATGGTTATTGGACTCTACCGGCGGGCTTCATGGAAAATGCCGAAACAACGATTGAAGCGGCAGCCCGTGAAACACAGGAAGAAGCGCTGGCCGAAGTAGACATCGAAGGACTGTTCTCCATCATCGACGTCCCTCACATCAACCAGGTTCATATGTTTTACCGGGCCAGCCTGATCGGGGGTAAATTCGGCGCAGGCGAAGAGTCGCTGGAATCACGCCTGTTCGGTGTCGATGAAATCCCGTGGGAGGAAATCTCCTTCCCGACCGTCAAAAAGACCCTTGAGCTCTTCCTTGAGGATATGAAGTCGGATCACTATCAGGTTCATCTGAAGGACATCCGCCGCCCGATGTCCCGGACCTGATCAGAGCATCTCCATCCGGTAAATCTCATAGGCGGGCTCTTCGTAGGGATGCGCCCGCTTGAAAGCCTCAAGTGCCCTGTCGATTACCGCGTCATCACACACCAGCTCCACCTTGAATTCGTCGACGACCTCAAGCTCACCCTGATTGCCAAGGAAAGGATCGCTTCCTTCCAGCGGTCGGAACTGTCCCTGCCCCCGGCATTGCCATGCACAACAGTCGTAATCACCAATCTTTCCGGCGCCCGCATCAAACAGGGCCTGCTTGGTCTGTTCCAGATGGGACTCGGGTACGAAATAGCAGAACTTGAACATGCAAAGCCTCCTCCATTTGCGGACATTTTTTGTACAGATTAGCAACTTAGACACTTACCCACAGAATCTGTGGATAACTCTGGGGAAACTTTTTGGGAACACGCCTCGAAACCCCGTAAATACTGCACTCCCCTCAAATTGGCGACAAAATGGCCCGATTATTTTTCTCGTTTATTTTCAATACCTTGAGAGATCCGATCAAATATTGAACCAAGATCCCTTCCTTTGTTCACACATCACACAACCGGGCTCCATAAATGTGCATAAAAGCACTGCGTCAAGCGTTTTTTTTGCCATTTCAGCGCTTTTTTACCTTGAAATGCGCCCCAAAAAAAGGCAATCGAGCCACAAAAAAACCGGTGCAGGATGACATTCATTCAGAACGCCTCCTGCACCGGTTTTCAGGACTACCGATAGGTTAGCTGAACCACCGCCTCGCATTGCGGAACATACGCATCCATGGACCATCTTCCTGCCATTGAGCAGGTCTCCATGAATACTGGATAGCCCTGAAAACCCGCTCCGGGTGCGGCATCATGATTGTTACCCTGCCATCGCGGCTCGTAACCCCTGTGATGCCGCCTTCAGACCCGTTCGGGTTGAACGGATAGCGTTGGGTAACCTCGCCCCGGTTATCCACGTATCGCAACGCGACCAATTCGTTCTCGGCAAGTGTCGCAGCAGAGTTGCTACCGGCGAATTCCACCCGACCTTCACCATGAGCAACGGCAATCGGCATCCGAGACCCACTCATTCCATCCAGAAATGCCGATGGCGATGAGGGCACCTCCACCATGACCAGGCGCGCTTCGAACTGCTCGGACTCATTCCTGACAAAACGCGGCCAGCCGTCGCTACCCGGTATAAGTTCGTGCAGGTTCGACAGCATCTGACAGCCATTACAGACCCCCAGAGCCAACGTATCCTGGCGGTTGAAAAATTCCGCGAACTGGTCACGGACCCGGTCGCTGAACAGAATCGACTTTGCCCATCCTTCCCCGGCGCCGAGAACATCGCCGTAGGAAAAGCCGCCACAGGCCACCAGTGTCTTGAAGCCCTCCAGTGAGCTCCGACCGGACAACAGGTCGCTCATGTGAACATCCACTGCATCGAAACCTGCCCTGTCGAAGGCGGCTGCCATCTCAACCTGACCGTTAACGCCCTGCTCCCTCAGCACTGCGACCTTCGGACGCGCACCACGGGCAATGTAGGGAGCCGCAATATCGTCATCAAGGTCAAAGGTTAACGCCGCATTCAGACCGGGATCGCTGGTATCCAGCAGGTTGTCGAACTCTTCTCCCGCGCAGTCGGCATTGTCCCGCAGCGACTGGATACGGTAACTGGTTTCCGCCCAGAGCCGCTGAAGATCCGCACGTGGCTCGTCGACCACCGTCTCGCCCTCAAATGAGAGTCGAAGCCGGTCTTCGGTGTTCAGCGTACCGATCACGCTGGTATGGTCGCCCAAGCCTGCTGCGGAGAATTGCTGGAGAACGAAGCTGGTATCCTCCCGACGAACCTGAATGACGGCACCCAACTCCTCATTGAACAGTTCACGAGCGAACTGGGAGCTATCCTCCGCCAGGCCATCCAGTTTGATATCAATGCCGGTATGGCCGGCAAAACACATCTCGGCCAGGGTGACGAAAAGACCACCGTCGGAACGGTCGTGATAAGCCAGCAGTTTGCCGTCGCCATTCAGGCCCTGAATCACCGCAAAGAATGCCTTGATGTCCTCAGGATCGTCGAGGTCCGGAGCCACGGCTCCGACATGGCGATAAACCTGCGCCAGCGCAGAGCCACCCAGCCGATTCTGACCGGCCGCGAGATCCACCAGAATAAGGTCGGTCTCTCCCGAGTCCGTATCCAATTGAGGTGTCAGGGTCCGGGAGACATCGGTAACCGGGGCAAAACCGCTGACAATCAAAGAAAGCGGTGCCGTCACGCTTTTGGATTCGCCGTTATCCTCCTCCCAGGTCATTTTCATGGACATGGAATCCTTGCCAACCGGGATCGTAATGCCCAGCGCCGGACACAACTCCATACCCACCGCACGAACGGTTTCGTAAAGATTCTCGTCTTCGCCCGGATGCCCTGCCGCGGCCATCCAGTTCGCCGACAGCCTGATATCCGACAATGTGCCGATAGGCGCAGCCGCAAGGTTGGTGATGACCTCACCAACGGCCATGCGTCCCGAGGCGGGTGCGTCAATGACCGCCACGGGCGTACGCTCGCCCATCGCCATGGCCTCGCCAGTGCGAACATCAAAAGAACTGGCGGTAACAGCGACGTCACTGACCGGAACCTGCCAGGGGCCGACCATCTGGTCCCGGGCAACCAGGCCGGTGATGGTCCGGTCCCCGATCGTGATCAGGAAACTTTTCGAACCGACCGCCGGCAGTCGAAGTACCCGGCGAATCGCGTCGTTCAGATCAACCTGGGTGGAGTCAAAAATCGGTTTGGTAAAGGATGAGCGGGTCACGCTGCGATGCATGCGCGGCGGCTTGCCAAAGAGTACCTCCATGGGCAGGTCAACCGGCTTGTCATCGAAGTACGAGTCGCCCAGCTCAAGATGATGGGCTTCAGTGGCCTCGCCAATCACGGAGTAAGGGCAACGCTCCCGACGACACAGTGCGTCGAAAAGGTCCAGATTCTCCGGCGCAACGGCCATCACGTACCGCTCCTGGGACTCGTTACACCAGATCTCCAATGGAGACATTCCAGGCTCATCGCTGAGAATATCCCGCAACTCGAACTTTCCGCCCCGGCCACCATCTTTGACCAGTTCGGGCATTGCGTTGGACAGTCCACCGGCGCCCACATCGTGGATGAAGCAGATCGGGTTTTCGTCACCCATCTGCCAGCAACGATCGATCACTTCCTGGCAACGCCGTTCCATTTCCGGGTTATCACGTTGGACCGATGCGAAATCCAGATGTTCGTTACTGGTCCCGGAATCCATGGAGGACGCAGCGCCACCGCCCAGCCCGATCAGCATTGAGGGCCCCCCAAGCACAATCAGCTTGGCGCCAACCGGGATATTGCCTTTCTCCACGTGCTGCTCACGAATATTGCCGAGCCCCCCGGCAATCATGATCGGCTTGTGGTAACCGCGCACTTCCTCTCCGGCCGCTCCCGGGACCTTCTCTTCAAAGGTGCGGAAGTAGCCGGCCAGATTCGGGCGACCGAATTCGTTGTTAAACGAGGCGCCGCCGATGGGTCCCTCAATCATGATATCCAGCGCGGAAGCGATACGATCGGGTTTGCCATATCCAATTTCCCAGGGCTGCGGATCGTCGGGGAGATTGAGATTGGAAACAGTGAACCCGGTCAGGCCTGCCTTTGGCTTGGAGCCTCGCCCGGTCGCGCCCTCATCACGGATCTCACCGCCCGAACCTGTGGCAGACCCGGCTGCAGGCGCAATCGCAGTGGGGTGGTTGTGAGTTTCCACTTTCATGAGGATATGAATGTCTTCCTCATGGTATCCATAGACGCCGGTTTCGGGATCCGGGAAAAAGCGTCCGCCACGGCTACCGCGAATCACCGAGGCATTGTCCTTGTATGCCGACAGCACACCGTCACTGTTCATTTCGAAGGTGTTGCGAATCATCGCGAACAGGGATTTCTCCTGTCCCTCGCCATCGATGTCCCAGGAGGCGTTGAAGATTTTGTGTCGACAGTGTTCGGAGTTGGCCTGGGCAAACATCATCAGCTCAACGTCCGTGGGATCGCGCTGAAGGTCGGTAAACGACGTCACGAGATAATCAATTTCGTCGTCCGCAAGGGCCAGCCCCAGATTCCGGTTGGCCTTGACCAATGCCTCCCTGCCGCCAGAGAGCACCGGAACCCGGGCCAGAGGACGAGGCTCGTCGTGGCTGAAAAGGAGCTCCGCGCCTCCCATTTCATGGAACACCTTCTGTGTCATACGATCGTGGAGCAGGGCCGCAATCTTCTCCCGCTGTTCCAGCCCGAGCTTCCTGCTGGCGCGAATGTAATAGGCAATGCCCCGCTCGATACGATGAATCTGTCTCAATCCGCAGTTGCGGGCAATATCGGTCGCCTTGCTGGACCAGGGCGACAGGGTTCCTGGCCGGGGAACAACCAGAAAAAGAACACCCTCCGGATCTTCCACCGGAACGCTCGGGCCATACACGAGAAGACGGTCCAGGATCGCCTGCTCAGCATCGGAAAGGTCGAACTCAAGGTCCACAAAGTGCATGAACTCTGCATACACGTGCTCAACTTCCGGGACGATATCCTGAATCCGGGAATGCAGTTTGCGGGAACGGAAGGGCGAAAGCGCGGGTGCGCCGCGAAGTTCAAGCATGATATCAACCTGTATCGCGCGAAAAGAAAGGGAATCCGGTGCAATTTGAAAGCCCGCAATGATACTTGAAAGCGAAGCCGGGATACAGCGCACCTGCGGTTATTGCGCACCCAGATAATTGACATTGTTTTGCATTGTCATACCGGCGTTTTATTGACCAGAGCGAACCGGCCAAGGATCATGTAGAAAGCAAGGAAGCGACGAACACCAGGATCCAGAAATACGCGAGCGAAATCCGTGCGTATCTGGCTGAAGAAAGTTCTCAGGGAGATCAGGGATTTGCCCAGATTATTGCACCGCCTTTTTGCTTCCAGAGCCCCCGTCGCCCTGGTCATCGGTGCAGCCCTTACACTCTCGGGCTGCTCACGCCCGAGTACCGTCCAGGAAATTCGCAACGAAGGAACCCTGCACGTCATTACCCGGGTGGCGCCTTCGATCTACTACGAAGGTCGGGACGGCCCTACCGGCTACGACTACGAACTCGCCAAACGTCTTGCCGAAAAACTGGGCGTGAACCTCAAGGTCCGGACCGCCGAGGACAACACCGAGATACTGTCGGTCCTTGATCGAGATTACGCTCATATTGGCATGGCGGGTCTTTCCGATCAGCCAGAGTTCGACAAGCGATTCCGAACACTCGCCACCGGCATCCAAACCCAGTCCGTTGTGGTTTATCACCGGGACATGAGTCGGCCAGAGTCCCTCGCAGACCTGTCCGGGAAGAGCCTGAATCTGGTCGCCGACAGCGATCATGAAGCAATCCTGAAGTCGCTTGGCGCCCTGGATCAGTCGATTACGCTGAAAACACACCCCGGCCTCGATCCCGCCGGCATTCTTGCCCGGGTCGAGAGTGGAAAGTATCCCTTTGCCGTCGTCTCGTCCAATGAACTGGAACTGAATCAGGTGTTTTTCCCACACGTGAAGGAGGCGTTCGCACTGGGCAAACCCCGTGAACTGGTCTGGCTGTTCCCCAAAGAACAGGACGACACCCTCGTCAAGACGGCGCGCTCGGTCCTGAATGACCTGAAAGAGAACGGTGTGCTGGCCCAACTGTCCGAGCGATTCTACGGCCATCTCGACCGGCTCAATTACGTGGGGGCGCGCACTTTCATGTTCCACGTTCGTAATCGACTACCGAAATATGAAGACCTTTTCCGGGAACAGGCCAAGGCGTTCGACATGGATTGGCGGCTGCTTGCGGCCATCGGATACCAGGAATCCCACTGGAGACCCAACGCCGTCTCCCCAACCGGGGTACGGGGGCTGATGATGCTGACGCGCAACACTGCCAGCTACATCGGCGTCAACAACCGACTGGACGCTGAAGAGAGCATTGAGGGAGGCGCCCGCTACTTCCAGATCGTGCATGACAAAATCCCGGAGCGCATACCAGAGCCGGATCGCACCTGGTTTGCCCTGGCTTCCTACAATGTCGGCTTCGGGCACCTTGAGGACGCCCGACGACTGGCAGAAAGTGCCGGAAAGGATCCCGATCGCTGGATTGACGTGAAGGAATTTCTGCCACTGCTGGCCCAGAAAGAGTGGTACTCGAAGACCCGTTTCGGATACGCCCGGGGCCAGGAGCCCGTCATCTATGTTCAGAACATCCGCCGCTATTACGACGTATTGGCCCGTCTGACCTCGCCGGCTGCCCCTGTCTCTCCTGAAGTACCTCCACAATTGTCCAGTGCCGAGTCCACGGACAGCCAGAGCAATGCCGATACATCACCGGCGAAGGACGATCCCGAACTCAGAGCGAGCCTGCCTCCGGACCTGAGCGTGATTCCTCCGACGCTCTAGTCACAACCCCGTTCCTCAGGGAGGGACGTCGCCTCAAGGGCCGCTTCGACCTGGCTGGCAGAGAAACCGCGACGGTTCAGGAATCGGGCCTGCCTGGCCTTTTCCTCCCAGTTGTCGTCAAGATCTGACAGTCCGAATCGACGATCCCTCAGGCGAATGGCATTGTGGCACCACGCCGTTTCATCCATGTCATCAAAACAGGCCGGTGTTGCTCGGACTCCCCTTTGCTGCAATTCCCCCATAATCCTCAAGGGCCCATACCCAAGATCCAGGCGCTGACGGGCGTAAACATCGGCAAACCGGTTATCATCCAGCCAGCCTTCCGCTTCATATTCGTCGAGAACCTCCCGGATCAGATCATCCTCGAACCGGCGCTGCCTGAGTTTCAGCGACAGCTCAAGCCGACTGTGCTCCCGCCGCGCCAGCAATCTCAGCGCCGTCGCGCGGGCCCGGTATTGTTCATCATCACGATTTTCCTGTTTTGCCATTCAGACCCTTTCCGCAAACGCCATCAAAACGCTAGAATAGCCCCCGATTTTCCATCATCGGATGAGCCTGATCACCAGAGACCATCCGATGCCCGTACCCGGCATACCGAGCCGATGGCCGGTGACGGAGCACTTTGCCCGACACCGAGGACTGGTTTCAATCCCAAAGGACACCTTCATGGCCGCATTTATCCAGAAACTGTTCAAATCCCGCAAATCCGCGAAACCGGCGCCCAAAGAAGCGGACAGCCCAACGCAGGCCCCTGTCGAGGACACGCGAACCACTCAGCGGGACAAACAGCTTGAAGCGCTTGGGGGTCAGGCTACCCAGGACGAACTGGCCGACCTCGCGATCAATGGTGTGACTGCCGATATTCGCCTCTCAGCGGCCCAGAAGCTCACCGACCCTGAGTCGCTCCAACGGGTTCAGAAACAGGCCAAAGGGCGGGATAAGGGCGTCTATCAGATCGCCAAGCAGGCTCTTCAGGCCCTCAAGGAGGCCCGGGACCTGGAAGCCGACACGGCCAGGAAAATCCAGAAACTGATCATCAGCGCCGAAGAACAGGCCAACAGCGAAGACACCAAGCTTTTCGAAGCACGCCTGGATGCCCTGCTGGGCCAATGGCAGCCGGTGGAATCCTCAGCCACGGCGGAGCAAACCCAACAGTTTCTGGAGGCAGTTCACCGCTGTCGCCAGCGCCTCCAGGACATTGAATCCGAGTTGGCCGAATCCCTGCGACACGAGGAACAACAGCGGCAACGGGAGGAAACCCTCTCCCTGCTCGAGGACACCCTTGAGGGGCTGAAATCCCGGACGACAGACCTGCCCTCTCTGTCCTCGCTGGACGCCTTGCAACGAACCCAGGAAAATCGCTGGCTCGAAGCCACACGCGATACCGATGTAGGAAAGCAGGAACAGAAGGCTTACGAAACGCACATGCAGAGCCTGCGGCATTATCTGGGCGCCGTTCGCCGCCTTTCGCAGGCCGAGGATACGATCAGCCAGCTCTCCGAGCTTTTCAACTCCGGCGAACCCACTTCGCAAGAACACCGGGAACAAGGGAAAACCCTTCTGAAAAACATTGACTGGCCAGAGGGTTTCCCTCTGCCCCAGGCTCTGGAATCGGTTCGAAAGCTCGCCGGAAAGCGTCCTGACACCCCGCCGGTACAGAAAGACACGCAGGAACAACAGGCTCTTTCCGACGACCTCAAAAACCTGATCGAAAAGCTTGAGTCCGCCCTTGAGGCAAAGCAGTTCCGGGAGTCCAGACAACTTCTCAAGTCGGCACAGAACCAGTTCAAACAGCTCGATCGTCGGCATGCCCGCCCCTTCCAGGCGCGCATGCAATTGCTTGCCGGCCAGTTCCGGGAGCTGAGTGACTGGCAGGGGTTTGCCACCGAGCCCAAACAGATCGCGCTGTGCGAACAGATGGAATACCTGGCAAACCAACCCATGGAACCGGAAGCCAAGGCGGAGCGGATTAAAGAGCTTCAGACCGAGTGGCGGGAACTTGGCGGCTCGTCCGACCGGACTCTGTGGACCAGATTCAAGGCAGCCTCGGATAAGGCCTTTGAACCCTGCAAGGCGTATTTTGAAGCCAAATCCGGGCTCAAGCAGGCCAATCTTGAGAAACGTCAGGCAATCTGCGACGAACTCGAGACTTTCCTGACGCAGGCGAACTGGGACAACGTGGACTGGAAGGGCGCGGAGCGGATCCACCAGACCGCCCGACAGGAGTGGAAGCAGGCCTGGCCCGTCGAATTCCGTGATAACCGCCAGGTTCAGAAGCGATTCGACGAGTTGCTACGCCAGTTGGAAAAGCCGCTTGATGAAGAGCGTCGTCGTAACGAGACCCTGAAACAGGAGATCGTTGAAAAAGCTCAGGCGCTGGTGGAACACGAACCCTTGCAGGAGGCCATGAACGAGGCCAAAGCGCTTCAGGCCGAGTGGAAGGCCATTGGCATTACCCGGCACCGCGAAGACAGGAAACTCTGGCAAGCCTTCCGAAAAGCCTGTGATCTGATTTTTGAACGCCGGGATGCTCAGCGGAATGCCCGCCATCAGGCTACGGAACTGGCCGACCAGACCGCCAGTGAAGTACTGGAGAACCTGGACTCAGATGCGACGCCCGAATCCGACGAAGCCATCCAGCAGGCCCTGACTCGGATTCAGTCAATCGATATGGGCGCACTGTCCGATGCACTCAAAGACCGGGTTCGGGCAAAACGTCAGGATCTTCAGGAAAAACTGAAAGCCGTGCGGCTGACACAGAAAATCGGACACTGGCAGCACTTGATCGAAGCCCGTAAAAACGGCGGCATCGTGCCCTCAGAGATCCCCGATCACTGGCATCGCCTTGTGGCCGGCCAGACAGCCCTGCCCGCCCAGGAGCTTGTCATCCGTGCCGAAATTCTCGGTGGCGTTGAATCCCCTGCGGATGAGCAACAACGGAGAATGGAGATTCAGGTTAAAAGACTCAGCGCAGGGCTGGGCAACAGCGATCAGCAGCCTGATCCGTTGCAGGAAATCGAACAGCTTGTCGCCCAATGGTGTCTCCAGCCTTTCGAAGAACCGGTCGACAGCAGTCTGGCGAGCCGCCTGAATAACGCCTTGATGGCGGCTGCCTCCAACTAACCCTGCTATTCCCGCCGATGTTCACTGACAAACGCCCTGGCTGCACGAACAGCGGCCAGGGATTTGTCCTTCATATCTTTCAGTTCCTCGTCTGCCAGATAGAACATCATGTCGATCGAATGCCGGTAATAGCGCGTGGGTAAGCGGTTCAGCGCCACGCACATGACGTCGGTCAGGTAATCCGCATTATCCGTCTGCTCCCTTGTTGCCTCGATCGCATCTGCCACCAGGCGCTCATAAAAGTTGTCGATCGCATCTCTTAGGGACATCCCAGACCTCCCGGATATATTCTCTTCTACCCTGAAACATAGAAGCCCGCGGGGCGATTGTCATGGCCGGTGAGCAATTTCGCCAATGGGATTGGCAGCCCGCGTCATTACGCCTGTCCCGGTTCAGAGGCTATGGTTACCTGCATAACAGATAACCATCCAACCATCACCAGAGGACAGGCAATGAGCACCGAAGCCTACATCTTCGACGCGGTTCGTACCCCCAGGGGGCGCGGCAAAAAAGACGGTTCACTGCACAGCGTCAAACCCATCAGCCTGCTGACAACGGTGCTGCATGCCCTAGAGACCCGGAACAGCCTGAATACAGCTGAAGTGGACGACATCGTCATGGGCTGTGTCACAGCCGTCGGCGATCAGGGCGCCGACATTGCCAAGACGGCCGCCCTCGCGGCCGACTGGGACGAAAAGGTCGCGGGCGTAACACTGAACCGTTTTTGCGCGTCCGGGCTCGAGGCGGTGAACCTGGCTGCCATGAAGGTTCGCTCCGGCTGGGAGGACCTCGTCGTCGCCGGCGGTGTTGAAGCCATGTCCCGTGTTCCAATGGGATCCGATGGCGGTGCCTGGGCCACCGATCCGGAAACCAACCTCCACACAGGATTCATGCCTCAGGGTATCGGTGCTGATCTTATTGCGACACTTGAAGGTTTCTCCCGCGAGGACGTCGACGGGTTCGCCGTGAACTCGCAAAGAAAGGCGGCCAACGCCTGGGAAAACGGTTACTTCAACAAATCCATCATCCCCGTGACCGACCAGAACGGCGTGGTGATCCTGGACAGTGATGAACATGTCCGGGGCAACACCACCGTGGAATCCCTGGCCAGCCTGAAACCATCCTTCCAGATGATGGGAGAAATGGGTTTCGATGGCGTGGCCCGTGAAAAGTACCACTATGTCGAGAAGATCAACCACGTTCACCACGCGGGCAATTCCTCGGGCATCGTTGATGGCGCCACTGCCATGCTGATCGGCAGCGAAGCCAAGGGGCGTGAGCTGGGCCTGACACCACGGGCGCGCATCGTAGCCACCGCCGTCACGAGTACCGACCCCACCATTATGCTGACCGGCCCCGCACCAGCGGCGCGCAAGGCGCTGGCAAAGGCGGGGATGTCGGTCGATCAGATCGACCTGTTCGAAGTCAACGAAGCGTTCGCCTCCGTTGTCATGCGCTTCCAGCGGGAACTCGCCGTGCCGGATGAAAAGGTCAACGTTAACGGCGGAGCCATCGCCATGGGCCATCCGCTCGGTGCCACTGGAGCCATGATTCTGGGCACCCTGCTGGATGAGCTGGAACGCCGTGAACTGCGCTACGGCCTTGCCACACTCTGCGTGGGCGGCGGCATGGGCATCGCCACCATCATCGAACGCGTCTGACCCCAACGATTGCGAACAGGAGAACCAATCATGAGCGCCATCAATTACGAACTGGGGACAGATCAGATCCTGACCCTCACCATCGACATGCCGGGACAATCGGCCAACACCATGAACGCGGATTTCCGGCAAGGCCTCTCGGAAACCGTAAAACGGGTTAAAGCGGATCTCGACAGCATCCGGGGCATCATCGTGACGTCTGCCAAAAAGACGTTCTTTGCAGGAGGCGACCTCAAGGAACTGCATGGAGTCACCGCGGATCAGGCCGGTCAATTCGAGGCAATGGTCAATGGCCTCAAGGCCGACATGCGTTTTCTTGAAACCACCGGCAAACCATTGGTCGCCGCCATCAACGGCAGCGCTCTCGGAGGGGGACTGGAAATCGCCCTGGCCTGCCATCACCGGATAGTCCTTGATGACGAGCGGATCCAGCTTGGCCTGCCTGAAGTAACCCTCGGGCTCCTGCCCGGTGGAGGCGGCACCCAACGCTTACCACGAATGATTGGCCTGGAAGCAGCGTTTCCATACCTCATGGAAGGCAAGAAAGCCAATCCGGCCGCCGCACTCAAGGCCGGGATTGTAGATGCACTGGCCAGCTCGCCAGAGGACATGCTGGAAAAGGCCAGAGCGTTCATCGATGCGCATCCCAAGAGCCAACAGCCCTGGGACCAGAAAGGCTTCAAGTTCCCCGGTGGTGCCCCTCATCATCCAGCCATGGCCCAGAAACTGGCGATTGCGCCAGCCATGCTCAAGCAGAAAACCAGAGGCTGCTATCCGGCACCGGAACGTATCCTCTCGGCCGCCGTTGAGGGCGCCCAGGTGGACTTCGATAACGGAAGCCTGATCGAAACACGGTATTTTGCCGAGTTGGTGACCGGTCAGGTGGCCAAGAACATGACCGGAACCTTCTGGTTCCAGCTCAACGCCATCAAGGCCGGCGGCAGTCGCCCGGACACGTTCCCCCGGGAAACGTTCAGGAAAGTCGGCGTTCTTGGTGCAGGAATGATGGGGGCCGGTATTGCCTATGCAACGGCCGTTCGTGACGTCGATGTCGTACTCAAGGACGTGTCTGCGGAGAACGCGGAAAAAGGCAAGGCCTATTCCGAGAATCTGCTGGCGAAAAAAGTCAGCCGTGGACGCATGACCGAAGCCCGGAAAACGGACATCCTGGAGCGAATCACACCCACCGAGTCCGCCGATGACCTGGAAGGTTGCGACCTGATCATTGAAGCGGTCTTCGAAGACAGCAGCCTGAAGGGCAAGGTCACCCAGGAGGCGGAACCCCGGATGGTCACCAATGGCATCTTTGCCTCCAACACCTCCACCATCCCGATCACCCAGTTGGCAGAAGCATCCGGAAAACCGGAGAACTTCATTGGGCTGCACTTCTTCTCACCGGTAGACAAGATGCAGCTCGTGGAGATCATCGTCGGGGCAAAAACCTCTGATGAAACCCTGGCCCGCGCTTTCGACTACGTTCAGCAGATTGGCAAGATCCCGATCGTGGTCAACGACAGTCGCGGATTCTTCACGTCCCGTGTCTTCGGTACCTTTGTCAATGAAGGCATCGCCATGCTCGGCGAGGGTATTCACCCAGCCAGCATCGAGAATGCCGGGCTGCTGTCGGGGATGCCCGTCGGACCGCTGGCTATTTCCGATGAAGTGAGCATGACCCTCATGCAACACATCCGGGATCAAAGCAAGCGGGACACAGAGGCTGCCGGAGGCACCTGGAATGCCCACCCTGCCGAGGCCATCATCGACACCATGGTTGATGAATTCGGGCGCAAGGGCAAAGCCACCGGCGCCGGATTCTACGAGTATCCGGAAAAAGGTCGGAAATACCTCTGGCCGGAGCTCGAACGCCGCTTTGTCGATTCGGACAAAGCCCGGTCAATCGCATTGCAGGACCTTAAAGACCGGATCCTGTTCATACAGGCGATCGAGACCGTTCGCTGCCTCGAAGAAGGTGTTCTGAGAACCGTTGAGGACGCCAACGTCGGCAGTATTTTTGGCATCGGATACGCCCCCTGGACGGGGGGAGCCATCCAGTTCATCAACCAGTATGGCGTTCGATCGTTTACCGAGCGGGCCCGCGAACTGGCGGCTCAGTACGGGGAACGGTTCACCCCGCCCGATCTGTTGCTCGAACACGCCGAATCCAACAAACCGTTCGCCTGAAGCTCCAACACCCGGGGAGTTCGGCGCTCCCCGGGTGCCATCCAACCGATCACCGATTGACCAAAATGTGACAAACCTGACCAGTTCATGGACAGATTGTCACGAACCGATACTCCCTGCCTATGGCAACCGATCTGGCGCTTGCCTACAATAAATTCATCGTTCATGGGTGAGCGTCCGGACGACATACCGGATTCCCTGCCCCGCACCGTCAGGTAAGTATTTTATGACCATCGCGGAAAACGTTTTTCCCCGTCGCCAGGCCCTCTCCGGTACCGGCAAGAAACTCTTTCGGACTCTGACTGTTACCCTGCTGCTTTCAACAGCATTTGGCGCGCAAGCAAAGCTCGACGAGGCCAACCAGGTCTATAAGCCGGTGGCGCCGACCATTGAACAGGCACGCGCCAACATCCTGATTGCACGGCAGCTGCAGTTCACCCACTTCCGCGATCTCAGTATCAACAATCAGCTCTCTGATGAAGTGTTTAACGCCTATCTGGATTACCTGGATGGCCAGAGGATCTACCTCACCAAACAGGACATCAGCAAGTTTGACAACGTCAGGCCACAACTCGGCTCGGCCCTCAAAACGGGACAACTGCAACCTGGCTTTGACATCTACAACCTTGTGCAGGAAAGGATCATCGGGCGGCTCAAATTTGCCCTGAACGTCATTGACCAGGGCATCGACAAGCTCGATTTTTCCAAGGATGAGTCGATTCTCCTGGACCGCTCAAAAGCAGACTGGGAACCGGATACCGCCGCACTGGACGAACTCTGGATCAAACGCATCAAGAATGCCGTCCTGGCCCAGCGCCTGAACGGTACTGACGACGACACCATTGCCGACAACCTCAAGCGCCGCTACGAGGGCCAGCTCAAGCGGGCGTACCAGGCCCGGAGTGAAGACGCGTTCCAGGCCTATATGAATGCCTTCACCGGCATGTGGGATCCCCATACCTCCTACTTCTCACCGCGCGTTTCCGAAAACTTCAACATCAACATGAGCCTGTCCCTGGAAGGGATTGGCGCCGTGCTCCAGTCCGACAACGAATACACCAAAGTGGTTCGTCTCGTCCCCGGAGGCCCGGCGTCCAAACAGGGCCAGTTGCAACCGGCTGATCGGATCGTGGCTGTTGGCCAGGGCGATGAGAAACCCGTCAATGTGATCGGCTGGCGCCTCGACGAGGTGGTCGACCTGATTCGTGGCCCACGGGATTCTGTGGTGAAACTGGAGGTCATCCCGGCCAATGCCTCTGACGAAACAGTTACCAAGACCATTGCCATCAAGCGGGACCAGGTCAAGCTTGAAGAGCAAAGCGCCAGCAAGGACGTCATCCATCTCAAGCGGGACGGCAAGGACTACACCGTCGGGGTGATTACCATTCCCACTTTCTACGCCGACTTCCAGGCGATGCAGGCCGGTGATCCGAACTACAAGAGCACCACCCGTGATGTCCGCAAACTGATCGGGGAACTGGAGCAGAACGACGGTATCGACGGACTCGTTATTGACCTCCGCAACAACGGCGGCGGCGCACTCCAGGAAGCCAACGACCTGGTCGGACTGTTTATCGAGCAGGGCCCGACCGTTCAGATCCGGCATTCCAACAACGAAGTTCAGGTCATGAAGGACGAAGATCCGTCGGTCGCCTATGACGGCCCGATGGTGGTTCTGGTGAACCGGATGAGCGCGTCCGCCTCGGAGATTTTCGCTGGCGCCATCCAGGATTATGGCCGCGGTCTGGTCGTTGGCTCACAGACGTTCGGCAAGGGAACGGTGCAGGCAGTTCGCCCCCTCAATCACGGGCAACTCAAGATCACCCAGTCCAAGTTCTATCGAATTTCCGGCGGTTCCACCCAGCACAAGGGCGTTATTCCGGACATCGAGATTCCCTCGCGCATCGACAAGAACCGGATTGGTGAGGACGCACTGGACCATGCCCTGCCCTGGGATCAGATTGAAGCCGTCCCCCACACCCGGTACTTCGATTTCAGTAACGTGATTGGTGAATTGCGTAAGCGCCACGATCAGCGGTTTGCCAAAAGCCCGGACTTCAAACTGCTTCAGCGGGAAATCGACTTCCTGAACAAGCAGCGTGAACAGGACTCCGTCAGCCTGAACGAAGACAAGCGACGCTCCCAATACAATCAGATCGAACGAACCCGCCTGACGATTGCCAATGCCCGTCGCGAGCTTCACGGTGAAAAGCCGTTCGAGAGCCTTGAAGCACTGGAAAAATGGCAGGACGCTCAGGCCGCAGATCTGGATAAAACTGACGAGGAAATGGACTTTGTCATCAAGGAAGGCGGATACATCATGGCCGATATGCTGGATCTGGACAAAAACATGGCGTCCATCATTACGCCTCACCAGTTTGCAGCCCAGGCTCCGGCCAAATAGACCCGGAGCATTCGCGTGACGGCCGACAGCGGGGGCAACCCGGAGAACCCCGAAGAAGCCCGGGAGATCCGGAACATGCTGCTGGATGCCCTGCATGCCATGAAATCCATGGACGCGGTGGATGCGATGGCCCCGGCAGCCGGCAGCGCCAGGGAACAGGAAGGCCTGGTCGACCGGCTGTTTCAGCTCACAGGCTCGGCACTCAGACTGGGTGCCAGGGCCACCGACACCTCACTCCGGTTCGGACGGGCATTGATTCACTCCCAGGACCAGCTCAGGGCCATGCTGATTGCCGGGCAGTCACTGAAGGACATCCGTGAAGTCGCAGGCCTGACCCTGACCGAAATGAGCGAGGCTCTCAACCTTCGCGACAAGTCGGTACTGGAAGCCATCGAAAACGGCACCGCCACCCTGTCTTTTGAACTGATCCTGCGTCTGGCGGCGCTGATCGCGCGCAACGACCCTATTCCCTTCATTCTTCGAACCACCCGGAACTACAATCCGGAAGTCTGGAAACTGCTGAACGACTGGGGCGTTGGCCGGTTACCACTGCAGTTCGAGCGGGAACGGGAGTTCATCAACATCTTCCGTCGCCACGACGACGCGCGAAACCTGACCGATGAAGGTTTTCGCAGGGTGCTGGAATTCACGCGCCAAAGCTTTGAGATGTCTCTCCACTTTGTGGAGGAGCAGGAGCGCCAGGTCAGTGAAATGAAACGCCAACTGGAGGAATCCGGGAAGGATTCCTCAACCGAATAACGCCTGCATCCCGGTAATATTGGGATTTTTGACAACGCCCTTTTCCGTCACGATTGCATCTATCAGGCTGGCCGGCGTGACATCGAACACCGGATTGAAGACCTTGACGCCGTCCGGTGCCAACGGAATACCCCGAATCTCTCTCACCTCATTGCCATTGCGCTCCTCAATAGGAATGTCCTTACCGGACGACAGCGACATGTCAATGGTGCTTGACGGAGCCACAACCATGAAGCCTACCTTGTGGTGTCGGGCGAGGACCGCCAGGTTGTAGGTTCCGATCTTGTTCGCCACGTCTCCGTTTGCGGTAATCCGATCAGCGCCTACGACAATCCAGCTGACCTCGCCTCGGGCCAGGATAGCTGCGGCCGCCCCGTCGGCATTCAATGTGACAGGAATACCATCCCGGGACAGTTCCCAGGCCGTCAGGCGACTGCCCTGAAGCCAGGGACGGGTTTCATCCGCGAACACCTCCTTCAAACGTCCCCGCTCATGCAAACGCCGAATGACGCCCAGGGCCGTGCCATAACCACCTGTTGCCAGTGCACCGGTATTGCAGTGGGTCAGGACCGAAATGGCACTCTCAGGATTGATCAGTTCCAGAGCGTGATCCGCCATGGCGAGATTGGCGTCGACATCCTCCTCGTGGATGTGTTCCGCCTCGGCGGCGAGCCGCTTGGTCGCCTCCTCCAGAGAATGGCACTCATGGAACACACGCTCCATGCGTTGGAGCGCCCAGAAGAGATTGACAGCGGTTGGTCGCGATTCCGCGAGGACGCGTATGGCCTGGAGAATCTCAGCCTTCCAGTCACCCCCGCCAGCGTGACGGGCTGCCAGCGCGACACCATAGGCGGCACTGATCCCGATCGCCGGGGCCCCACGCACCACCATGTCACGAATACACTGCGCCACGGCAGTAGCACCCTCCGCCGTTATCCAGTGCTCTTCAGTTGGTAACAGCCTCTGATCCAGCAACTCGAGGCTATGGCCATGCCAGCGCAACGCAACTGTCCCAAGCTTCCGCTCACTCTGACCACTCTGATTTGCCATTACACGCCTCCTTTGGATGCTTTCAGGGCCGGACAGTATACCGGCCCCGGAAAAAGATACGCCCGGAATTCCTTTCTCTCACTAACAGTGGTTCCGTTAAGCCCTTATCACAAGGTCCAGGGTAGTCCTTGCTGCACGCGCTGGTTATACTCTCGGGCAACAATTCATCCGCACGCGCGGGCAATTCGCCGGCGCATTTCAAGGCGAACGAATGACGGCAGATACCATCACCACCGCAGCCGATATCCGCATCAATGCCCGATGGGTGATTCCCATTGAACCGGCCGATACGGTTCTGGAAAATCACGCCATTATTATTCGCGGCTCCCGGATTCTGGCGGTCATTCCCCAGGACCAGGCCAATCATGAATTCCACGCCCGTGAAGCGGTGGACTTACCCGATCACGTGGTTATGCCCGGGCTGATCAACATGCACGGACACGCCGCCATGTCGCTGTTCCGCGGTCTGGCGGATGACCTGCCATTGATGACCTGGCTGAATGATCATATCTGGCCCGCCGAACAGAAGTTCATCAGTGAGCAGTTCATCGCCGATGGTACCCAACTGGCCATGGCGGAAATGTTGCGCACCGGCACTACCACCTTTTCGGACATGTATTTCTTTCCCGAAATCGTTTCCCAGGCGGCCCATGATGCCGGCATGCGAGCACAGGTATGCTTCCCGTTGCTCGACTTTCCAACGGCCTGGGGTTCCGGGCCGGAAGAGTACTTCCGTAAAGGCGCTGATCTGATCGAAACCTGGGAAACCGACGAATTCATTATGCCGGCTATCGGTCCCCACGCGCCCTACACCGTCTCTGACGGCCCCCTGGCGACCGCACTGGCGCTATCCCGCGAAACCGGCGCACGCATCCAGATGCATCTGCACGAAACCGCGTTCGAGGTAGACGAGGCGGTGAAGACCAGCGAAAAACGCCCGACTCAGCGGATTGACGAAATCGGGTTGCTCGGGCCCAACACCCAGTGCGTCCACATGACCCAGCTCGATGACTCAGACATCGACCGGGTGGCGACATCTGGTGGGCACGTTGTGCATTGCCCGGAGTCCAACCTGAAGCTCGCCAGCGGGCTCTGCCCAGTGCAGCGACTCATCGATCAAGGCGTCAACGTGGCAATCGGCACCGACGGTGCGGCCAGCAACAATGATCTCGATCTGTTCGGTGAGCTGCGCAGTGCCGCCATGATCGCCAAGGTCACCGCGCAGGATGCCGCGGCGCTGTCGGCACATCAGGCGCTTGCCATGGCGACGATCAATGGCGCCCGCGCCCTGGGCCGGGAGCATGATCTGGGTTCCCTTGTCCCGGGCAAGCTTGCCGATCTCATTGCCATTGATCTGAGCGACCCCTTTCTGCAACCGGTGTATGATCCGGCCTCGCACCTGGTCTACAGCAATCATGGCCGTGCGGTAAGCCATAGCTGGATTCACGGCGTACCTCAACTGCAGGATGGCAAGCTCACCCGCATCGACGTTGCGGACCTCACGCTTCGGGTCAATGGGTGGCGGGAGCGAATCCGCCAGTCCGAAACCCGTTAACCGATTTTCGACAGTGCCAGACAGGGCCAACCATGACCAATCAGAACGTAGACCGGAACGAAATCGCCAAATTCGAAGCACTGGCGAATCGCTGGTGGGATCCCTCCAGCGAATTCAAGCCGCTGCACGACATTAACCCTTTGCGGCTCAACTACATCGATGAGCGCGTGTCTCTGGCGGGCAAGAAAGTTCTGGATGTGGGTTGCGGTGGAGGTCTGCTCTCCGAGGGCATGGCCCAGCGCGGTGCTCACGTGACCGGAATCGATATGGGCGAGGCGCCCCTGTCAGTTGCCAGGCTGCACGGCCTCGAGAGCGGGATTTCTGTGGACTACCGGCAGATCACCGTGGAAGAACTTGCCCGGGATCCTGAGCAAGCCGGCCAATACGACGTGGTGACCTGCCTTGAAATGCTCGAGCATGTACCCGACCCGGCTTCTGTGCTCAAGTCTTGTGCTGCCATGCTGAAGCCCGGTGGGCACCTGTTTGTCTCGACCATCAACCGGAACCCGAAATCGTTCCTGTTCGCTATTGTAGGCGCAGAGTATGTCTTGAACATGCTCCCCAAAGGCACCCACGAATGGAAAAAGTTCATCCGACCCTCGGAGATGTCGGATTTTCTCCGACAGGCAGGCCTGGACGTGCGGGAACTTAGCGGAATGACGTACAACCCGATCACCAAGAGCTACAAACTGGGACGGGATGTCGACGTAAACTACCTGATGCATGCCCGCGACACCCGTGATGCCTGAGCAGAGCCTTTCCGCCGTTCTTTTTGATCTGGACGGCACCCTGATTGACACCGCGCCGGACTTTATCCGGTGCCTGAATCAGTTGCGTGCCCAGCACGGTCTTTCTGCCCTCCCCGCAGAACAGATCCGACGCTCGGTCTCAAACGGGGCCCGCGCCATGATCCGTGTCGGTTTCGGGCTGAGCCCTGATGATCCGGACTACACCGAGAAGCACACCGCCTTCCTGGATCTGTACGAAGCCGGCGTCGCCGTTGAAACCCGGCTTTTTGACGGCATGGATGTGTTGCTACGTAGTCTGGAAGTCCGGAACATCCCCTGGGGCATCGTCACCAACAAGCCGGTGCGATTCGCTGCGCCACTGGTCAAAGCTCTGGGCCTGGCAGACCGATGCGCGGTCGTCATCTGCCCGGATCACGTTGCGCAACGGAAACCCCACCCCGAGGCCCTGCTGCTCGCCTGTTCCCGGATCGGCCGTGATCCAGCCGGCACAGTTTATGTGGGTGATCACGAACGGGACATTCAGGCAGGCCGCAACGCGGGGATGAAAACGGTTGCGGTCCGCTATGGCTACATCGAGGAACCCGAGACCGTGGATCTCTGGCAAGCCGACCAGATCGCCGATACGGTCAGCGATCTGGCAAAGCTGTTACAATGCGAACCTGATGAAATCTCGCCGGCCTGACGGCCAGGCGCTGACGCGAAACGGAGACACGTGTATGCACGATTACCAAGCGCCCGCCGATCTGCTCAAGGATCGCATTATCATGGTAACGGGTGCCGGCAGCGGAATCGGACGTGCCGCCGCCAGGGCCTATGCCGCACACGGAGCCACCGTCATTCTGGTGGGTCGTACCGTATCGCGGCTGGAAGAAGTCTATGATGAGATCGAGGCCGCCGGCCATCCGAAGCCTGCCATCGTCCCCATGAATTTCGAGGGTGCGGCCGTCAAGGACTACGAAGAGCTGGCCATGACCATCGAAGACAACTTCGGGCGACTCGACGGTTTGCTTCACAACGCGGCGATTCTCGGCAACCGGAGTCCGGTCGAACTGTATGATCCGGAAACGTGGAACAAGGTCATGCATGTTAACGCCACAGCGCCCTTTCTGCTGAGCCGGGCCATGATCCCCCTTTTGCGCCAATCGGGGGATGCCTCCGTGGTATTCACGTCCTCTGGCGTCGGCCGCAAGGCCAAAGCCTACTGGGGCGCTTATGCGGTCTCAAAATTTGCCATTGAGGGCTTGAGCCAGCTGATGTCGGAAGAACTTGACGACGAGCGGCACAATATCCGGGTCAACAGCCTGAACCCCGGCGCAACGCGTACCCAGATGCGGTCCATGGCCTATCCCGCGGAGAATCCACAGCAGAACCCCGCACCAGAGGAACTGATGCCCGTTTACCTGTATCTGATGGGGCGTGACAGCCGTGACGTTAACGGCCAACAACTGGACGCACAGCCGAAAAAATAATGGAACTGTATTTCTACACCACGTCCCAGTGCCATTTGTGTGAACTGGCGGAGGCCTTGCTGGTCAATACCCCGATGCCGGAACCCGTGCCGGTGGACGTTGTGGACATCGCCCAGTCGGAGGACCTGGTCAAACGTTATGGCACACGCATCCCGGTCCTGCGCCGCAACGATACCGGGGCTGAGCTGGACTGGCCGTTTACCCGGGATCAGTTACTGACGTTTTTGCAATGAGGACTTCCTGACATGTTAATGGTGATCTCCCCGGCCAAGACGCTGGACTATGAGAGTCCGCTGGCGACGCAAACATACACCCAGCCAGAGTTTCTGGACGACGCCTGCGAACTGGTTGACCAACTGAAGGCGCTGGAACCGCATCAGATCAGTAACCTGATGAGCATCAGCGACAAGCTGGGACAGCTCAATGCCGATCGTTTCCGCACCTGGCACACGCCGTTTACCCCGGAAAATGCCCGTCAGGCTATCCTGGCGTTCAAGGGCGATGTCTACACCGGCCTGGCTGCCGAAAGCTTCAGTGAAGACGACTTCCAGTTTGCTCAGGAACACCTCCGTATGCTGTCGGGCCTCTACGGGGTATTGAAACCACTCGACCTGATGCAGCCGTACCGTCTCGAAATGGGAACCCGCTTTGAAAATCATCGCGGCAAGGACCTTTATGCATTCTGGGGCAGCCGGATCACCGACGAGATCAACCGTCTCCTGGCCAACGACGATGGCGTACTGGTGAACCTGGCCTCCAACGAGTATTTCAAGAGCATCCGCAAGAAGGACCTGGAAGGCCGGCTGATTACGCCGCAGTTCAAGGACTGGAAGAACGGTCAATACAAGATGATCAGTTTTTACGCCAAGAAAGCCCGGGGCCTGATGTGCCGGTATGCCATACAAAACCGCATCACCCAGGCTGACGATCTCAAGGGGTTTGACCTGGATGGGTACTATTTCAGCGAAGATCAGTCCAACGGAGACAACTGGGTCTTCCTGCGTGACGAACAGTAAAGGCGCTTATCCACGGAGTTATCGATGAACGAAGCTGTATTTTCCCAGATTGCCATGCTTGTCCTGCTCACCGCCCTGATTGGCTGGATGGGCTTTATCGTGTGGGATCTGGCCAAAAAATCCCAGGCGGGCCGGTTCGGCACCATTGCCCTGTTCATTGTCCTGGGGGCCGGCGTGGTCGGCTTTCTGGTGAAGACCGTTCTGGTTGAGGTCCTCCAGATATAGCGTCTGTCCCGTCACTTTACGGCCACCGTCCGGTGGCCGTATCATCCCCTCCCCTTTTCGTATTCCCGACTCGATTCAACAGCAAGGATTCCGCCCGATGTGGTTTCGTAACGCCCGTGTATTCCGTTTTACCAAGCCGTTCGATATTTCTGCCGAAGACCTGGAAGAGAAACTGCAAGCCGAGGCTTTCAAACCCTGTGGTCCCCAGGAAACCACTCGCCAGGGCTGGGTTGCGCCGCTTGGCAAGCATGGGGAGCAACTGGTGCACAGCGCCAATGGCTACCACCTGATTGCCCTTCGCAAGGAAGAAAAGATCCTCCCCGGGCCCGTCGTCAAGGAAGCGGTGGAAGAGCGCGCAGAAGCCATTGAGATCGAACAGGGCCGTAAAGTCCGCCGAAAGGAAAAGGACGAAATCAAGGAGCAGGTCATGCTGGAGATGCTGCCTCAGGCCTTCTCCCGGAACCGTCGCTGCTACGCGTATCTCGCACCGCAGGACGGTGTACTGGTCGTCGATGCCGGGTCGGCCAAACAGGCGGAAGACCTGGCCTCCACCCTGCGTAAAAGCGTCGGCTCACTGCCGGTGCGCCCTCCCGTCGTGGAGCAGTCTCCGGCCTTTACCTTCACCGGTTGGCTCAATGAGACCATCGATCTGCCCGAACACATCACTCTTGGCAGCGAGTGCGAGCTGAAGGACCCCTCCGAGGACGGCGGCGTTGTTCGCTGCAAAGGGCTGGACCTGAAGGCCGACGAAATCCGCAACCATCTCGAAGCAGGGATGCAGGTCACCAAGCTCTCGCTTACCTGGGACGACAATGTTTCCCTGGTACTCGATGAAGAACTGGGCATCCGCCGGCTGAAATTCGGAGAGACTTTGCAGGAGCAGCTCGATGACGTCGATGCTGATGACGCGGTCGCGCGCTTCGACGCCGCGTTCAGCCTGATGACACTGGAACTGTCCCGCATGATACCGGGCCTGCTGGAAGCCCTCGGCGGCGAGGATCGCTCGGCGATCGTCGAGGATTAGGAGCGAACATCCGTTAAAGGTGGGCGCCGCCGGCCTGTCCGAGCCGCTCCTTCTGCCAGTCTTTCTCCGGCTCGTTCAAGACGAGTCGGAGATCCATGACTTCTTCCTCGGTGTTGTACTTGATCTCGAAGCCCAGATGTTCGGCCAGCTGCAGCATCGGTCGATTGTCCGGAAGCACATTACCAACCATTTCCATGGTTCCGCGGGCACGGCAGTAGTCGATCATCTTCTGCATCAGCGCAACGCCCAGCCCCTCGCCTTTCATTTTGTCGTCGACCATCACGGCGAACTCGCAACGCAGATTATCGGCATCGGTCCAGGTCCGAACGGTCCCGAGGGTCTCTTCGCCTTCACCGTCTTCCCTGGGCGCATTGGCGATAAAGACCATCTCACGGTCGTAGTCGATCTGCACCATCTGGGCCACATCTTCCCGCGAGAAATGCTTGCGATACTGGAAAAAGCGATAGCGAATCGACTCCGGAGACTGGTGTTCATGGAAGGCCCGGTGGGCCGGTTCATCCTCCGCCAGCACCGGCCGAATGACCACCCGGCGTCCGGATCTGGGCAGTACAATCCACTCCTCCAGCTCTTTCGGATAGGGCTGGATGATCGGCCGGTTCGGCTTTTCGTCCAGGTTGATCGCCACATTCACGGCCACAGCACCGTTCTCGTTGAACAGTAAGGGGGATATCTCCAGTCCTTTGATCTCCGGAATATCAATCACGATCTGCGACAGGGTCACCAGGGTTTCCGATACCGCCCGTATGTCTTCTTCCGGTTTGAGGCTGTGCTCCATCAGCAGCTTGTACATATAGGTCCGGCGTAACAGCTCCCGGGCCAGCACCATGTTCAGAGGCGGCAATGCAATCTGGCGATCGGTCATTACGTTGATCTGTGCCCCGGAAGCACCGCACACCACAAGCGGACCAAAATCCCGGTCCCGGGTAATACCCACGCTGAATTCCACCCCGCCCACGTGCTGATACGAGCGCTGCACGGCAAAGCCGACGAATCCGCTCTCCGGAAAATGCTCCTTGTACTCCTCCATGAGATAGCGGCAGGCATCCATGATGGCCGTTTCACTGTTGAGCTTCTTCATGGTGCCCTTGTAGCGACGCTGTGTCGGGCTGAGATCCAGAAACGGGTGACACACCTGCTCATGAATAATCGTGATATCCACCGGACGGCGCTCTACCGCAAACGCCTCCAGGACCTCCTCCATGTCTTCGCAGTAGATGGTATCGATGGTGTTGATGCCATAATCGCTGACAACACGCCGTGCTTCCCGGTTGGACAGGTGCATTCGCCCGCTGCGCAAGGCATTCACCACCAGCCGCCGAATCTGGCTCCGGTCGGCAAAATGTTCGGTAAAGGACTCCGGCGTTTCTGTCAGCAGCCTCTGGACCCGTTGGTGCCGGACATGCTGCATAAAGGCCATCACCGCCTTCTCCGGATTAAAAAACGAGGGGATCCCGGCCCGATAGAATTCCTCGCGGGAATCCATCACGGTGCTCTGCCCCAGCCAGCAGGTGAACACATTAAGACGGGTTCCCTTGGAAGCCTGAACCACGGCATCCGCAATTTGCAGGCTGTCCTCGGTCAGACTCGGAGCGTACATGACCAACACGTTGGCCACCTCCGGGTCTTTTGCCAGAACCTTGATGGCCTTGGCGTAAAGTTCCGGGGATGCATCATAGTTCAGGTCGATGGGATTCTTTCGGGTCCAGTACGGCGGCAGTAATTCCGCCAATGCTTCGACGGAATGGTCGGACAGCCGGGCCAGCTCACCGCCGAGATCCGCCAACCGATCCACTGCCAGAACGCCGGGGCCAACCCCGTTAGCCATGATCGCGAGGGTTTCCCGCCGCAGCGGCCGCATTCTTGTCAGGGTTTCCAGGGCATCGAACATCTGGCCCAGGCCATCCACCCGGAGTACACCGGCCCGCTGCAGCATGGCATCGTAGATCGGGTCGCTGCGTTTGAGGCCGGCCGGCAGCTCGTGATGGAACCACTCGGACTCCGGAACCCGGCCGGACTTCACGGCGATGACAGGTTTGGTACGCGATGCCACCCGGACCGCAGACATGAATCGTCGCGCATTGGGGATATTTTCGATGTGCAGCAGAATGGCCCGGGTCTGGGTGTCCTGCGCCAGGTAATCGATCAGATCATCATGATCGATATCCATTCCGTCCCCCAGCGTCAGGAAGTAGGAGAAGCCGACGCCCCGGGCGAATGCCCAATCCAGTACGGAACTGGCAATCGTGCCACTCTGACCAACGAAGGCCACGCGCCCCGGAATGGCCCCCATGTGCGCATAGGTGGCGTTGAGATTCCTTGCGGGCACCATCAGACCAATGGTGTTCGGACCGAGGACCCGGATACTGGTTTCCCGAGCGGCTTCCCGCACGGAGTACATCAACGGCTGACCGGTTTTACTGTGAGTCCTGGACATACCGCCGGTCATCACAATGGCCGTTCTTACCCCTGCCTCGCCAAGCTTGCGGACCATCTTGGGCACGGTGTCCGGCGGGGTACAGATGATCGCGAGGTCGGGTGTGAAGTCCATCTTGCCGACTTTCGCAACACAGCGCACACCATGAACGTTATCGTAACCACTCTGGTTCACGACCAGCAGCCGGTCAGTGGGATAACCGCCCCCCATCAGATTCCGCAGGACCATGCCCCCCAGATTATCGGCACGCTCGGAAGCACCGATCACGACAATCGAGTCAGGATTGAACAGGCTTTCCAGGTAACGGGTGCTCAAAATGGTCTCCTCGGAACGTCCCAGGTCGGGATGAAGCGCATGATAACGTCAATAGAACAGGTTACTTATCGATGTATACCCTATCTTAGGCATTCCTGTATTGATGTAAAACGGCCATCCCTTCTATAAGACCAAAGAAACACGGCGTACTGCGGTCTTCCCTGATACCATTGATGAAAAGACAGACAAAATCAGGACCTGCAGAGACGTATGACGACGGCATTCTTTTCCCACGATGACTTCATGAAGCACAACATGGGCGCTGACCATCCGGAATGCCCCGAGCGACTGTCGTCGATTCTGGCCTACCTCGCGGACACCCACCTTGAACAGGATCTGGACTGGGTGCGTCCGGAAGAAGCCACTCGGGACCAGCTGCTCAGCGTGCATCCGGAAAAATATATCCAGCAACTGGAGATGATGGAGCCGACCCGGGGCCGGGTGTTCACCGATCCGGATACCGCCATGATGCCGGACACACTCCGGGCTGCCCGTCTCGCAGCTGGCGCAAATATCCAGGCTGTTGACATGGTAATGAGCAGTCAGGTGACCAACGCCTTTGTCTGTGCGAGGCCGCCCGGGCATCATGCTGAGCGTTCCAAGTCCATGGGTTTCTGCTTCTTCAACAACATTGCCCTCGCAGCAATGCGAGCACTGAACTTCCACCATCTTGAGCGGGTGGCCATCATCGATTTCGACGTTCACCAGGGTAATGGCACGGTGGACATCGTCGGCGGGGATGAACGCATCCTGATGTGCTCAAGTTTCCAGCACCCCTTCTATCCCCATTCCCACGTTCACCGGCAGGCCCACAACATCGTAAACGTGCCGATTCCGGCCGACTGCTCGCCGGCGGAGTACCGAAAGGCGGTGGAAGATGGCTGGTTGAAGAAACTTCAGGATTTCCGGCCCCAGGTGATCCTGGTGTCCGCCGGCTTTGATGGGCACAGGCTGGACCCGATGGCCGAACTCAATCTGGAAACGGAAGATTACAGATGGCTGACGGAAATGATTACCAGCGTCGCTAACGACTATTCCAACGACCGGATCATTTCAACGCTGGAAGGGGGCTACCACCTCCGGGCTCTGGCTGAGAGCGTGACCGCTCATCTGGAGGTGCTGAACTCGGTTTACTAGCTCCGCCTAGCCGGCGTTATCATCCCCGCCATAGCCGCTGGCCTGCTGGAAAACCGGCCGCTCGCCCTTCCGCTGAAGGCGGATGGTGGTGCGACGGTTCTCGGACGGGCGATTGGAAATCGGATAACGGTCGCCATGAGCCCGGACGATGATGAGATCCTCCGGCACGCCCCGGAATTTCAGGTAGTCCGCCACCACATTGGCACGATCCTCAGAAAGCGCGCGATTGTCGATACGACTGCCCCGGCGATCGGTGTGCCCATCCACGAAAATATGCTCGATGGTGGAATCTGCGCGGACAAACGTCGCGATGTTATCGAGCAACTTCATCTCGGATTTGGACAGGGATTTGCTGCCGCTGCTGAAGCGGATTTTCGAGCGCTGAATCTGATCGAAATTGACCGGCAGAAGATTGGCTGTACAGGCCCGGTACTGCTCGAACGGACCGGCGAAGTTGATGTTGGAAACCTGAACCCGCACCGGGTTCCCGTCATACCAGGCGTCGCGGATAATGGTCGGCTGCATGCCATCCAGCAGTCCCCGGGCCACCATGAGGGCTTTCCGGGTATCCAGTGCCACCGGACGATTGCCGTCGGAGATATTGATACTGCCGAGCGGCTTCGGAGCGACGCCGGGGCGCCAGGCAGGTGCCTCGACAACCAGATGCCCCCGGCCAGGCTTCATCAGTGCCGAGTCTGTCTCAAGGAAAAACGAGAGGGATTCCCCCGCACGACGGCGAAACACCGCCCGACCATAGCCGGGTACATCGTGCACCAACGAACACTGAAAGACGGATTCCGACAGGTACCACTGACTGGTTTCCACGCCCGCTCCGAAGCTGGCGCCATGACTGGCGGGAGCCACTGCCGAGATCGCAAAAGCCGCAACCATGCCCGGGACTGTTTTTCGAAGCCGTAGCGCCATCGTATCGTTACCAGAAAAAGGGTTCTTCGTCGGTTACTATTTCCGGTTATCGGCAGGCCTCCGGAATGCTTTAATCGTCAGGCAGGAAAACAAGGCGGCCCGGCTTCTGGTATAATCCGCCAAATTTTATTGCCTTCCGGAATCCGTCCATGACAGATCAACTGACCATAACCCACCCGGATGACTGGCACCTCCATGTGCGGGATGGCGACGTCCTGAAGAACGTTGTGCCGGCCACCGCGTCCTGTTTTGCGCGGGCCATCATCATGCCGAATCTGGTACCACCGGTCACCACCGCGGCGGATGCCATGGCCTATCGCGAACGGATCCTCGCGGCCGCCGGGACTTCAACGTTTGAGCCGTTGATGACACTCTACCTGACGGAAGCGACAACACCAGACACCATCCGTGAAGCGAAGTCAGCCGGTGTGATCGCCGCAAAGCTCTATCCCGCCGGCGCCACCACCAACTCGGCATCCGGGGTCACCGATATCCGGAAAATCTATCCGGTCCTGCAGGCGATGACCGATTGCGGCATGCTGCTGTTGGTGCATGGCGAGGTAACCGATCCCGAAATCGACATCTTTGATCGGGAGAAGGTGTTCCTGGAACGGGTACTGGCACCAACACTTGAGGCGTTTCCGGGACTAAAAGTCGTACTTGAACATATCACGACCGCCGATTCCGCCGAGTTTGTCCAGAACCACCAGGGCGACAACCTCGGGGCCACCCTGACGCCCCAACACCTGATGTACAACCGCAACCACATGCTGGTGGGCGGCATTCGCCCCCACCTCTACTGCCTTCCGATTCTCAAACGCAATCGGCATCAGGAGGCGCTACGGGCTGCCGTTGCCAGTGGCGACCGTCGATTTTTCCTGGGGACCGATTCAGCGCCCCACGCCAAAGACCGCAAGGAAGCCGCATGTGGTTGCGCCGGGTGCTATTCGGCCTACGGTGCCATCGGATTGTACGCCGACATCTTCGAAGAGCTGGGCATCCTCGACAAGCTTGAGGCCTTCGCCAGCTTCAACGGCGCAGATTTCTACGGGCTGCCCAGAAACCGGGATACCGTGACACTGATCCGGGAGCCCTGGACCATGCCCGAGGAACTGCCACTGGCGGACGGGACGATTGTGCCGCTCAAAGCCGGTGAAACCATCAACTGGCAACTGGCGTAACAACCAGACTGAAACCCAACATACAGCCGACTACCGGAGCACGAGTGACCGACCAACCCCAAGAACCGCACCCATTATCCCGACGCTTTCGCGGCTTTCTGCCCGTCGTGGTGGACGTGGAAACGGCTGGCTTCAACCCGGAGCGTGATGCATTACTGGAAATTGCCGCTGTGCTGCTCACCATGGACGAGGATGGCTGGCTGGTGCGTGGAGAAACCCACGTGCAACAGATTGACCCGTTTGAAGGCGCCAACCTGGAGCAGTCGGCCCTGGACTTCACCGGCATCGACCCCTGGGATCCGGAGCGGGAAGCCGTGCCCGAACGGGAAGGATTGAGCGAGATCTTCAGTCCGATCCGCAAGGCGGTCAAATCCCACGACTGCAAGCGGGCGGTATTGGTGGGCCACAATGCCACCTTTGATCACAACTTCGTGTTTGCCGCCGCGATGCGTGCGGACATCAAACGAAATCCCTTTCATCCATTTTCCACCTTCGATACCGCAACCCTGGCCGGCCTTGCGTACGGCCACACCGTTCTGGCGCAAGCCTGCAAGATTGCAGGTATTCCTTTCAGCAACAAGGAAGCGCACTCGGCGGCCTATGATGCGGAGAAAACCGCCGATCTGTTCTGCGGGATTGTGAACCGGTGGAAAGAGCTGGGCGGCTTCCCTCCACCCCCTCTCGAGGAAGCCCCAGAGTAAGCCATAAAAAAACCGCCGAA
>NZ_APAT01000010.1 GCF_000347775.1 Marinobacter santoriniensis NKSG1 | reverse complement strand
TTTTTTATGGCGCGAACATCCCCTTACCAGTAGATGCCGCGCATAATGGCCGCAAACGCCACCTGCTCTGTGGACACTTTCGGCTTCTCGCCGGACTTGCTGCCGGCGGCGGCCGGTGAATCCGGGAACATCCGGTAACCGGTATTCATGACGATCTCCCCCATCTTCGGCGCCAATGCATGAAGCACCTGGGCGAAAATACCCAGACGGGTCGCGATGCGCTTGGGACGGTAGACGATCGCGTCGGCCACCATTCCAGCGGCTTCGTCCGGCGTGAGCGTCGGCACCGAGTCGTAGATCTTGGTGGGTGCGATCATCGGCGTTTTCACCAGCGGCATATTGATGGTGGTAAACGTGACATTCCGATCGGACCATTCGGCCGCCGCACAACGACTGAAGGCATCCAGTGCGGACTTGGAGGCAACATATGCCGAGAACCGAGGCGCGTTGGTCAGCACGCCGATGGACGAAATATTCACGACGTGGCCGCGGCGACGATCAAGCATCGTCTGCGCAAATCCCATGATCAGGCGTACCGACCCAAAGTAATTCAGCTGCATGGTGCGCTCAAAATCGTGGAAACGATCAAAGGAAAGATCCAGTGATCGGCGGATGGAACGCCCGGCATTGTTCACCAATACATCCACGTGGCCATGGTTATCCAGCACCGTTTTGACAAACTCATCACAGGCTTCCATATCCGAGAAATCACACGGATAGGCATGAACACTGGCACCCCGGGACTCCAGCTCCGCTGCCACTTCCTTGAGCCGCTCGAGCTTGCGCGCACCAATCACCAGAATCGCCCCCGCATCCGCCAGTTTCTGAGCCGTCGCCAGACCAATGCCTGATGTCGCACCGGTGACCACGCAGACACGACCTTCAACGGTGCCCCTCAGGGTCCGATCCTTGAACAGGTCCGGATCCAGGTTGCGCTCCCAGTAATCCCAGATCACCGGCGCGTAATCCGGCAGGCGAGGCACTTCGATCCCGCTGTCCTTCAGTACGCGCTCGGTTTCCCGGGCATCAAAGCGCGTCGGGTAATTGATGAAAGACATCACCGATGGCGGAATGCCCATGTCATCCAGTACCGCGCTGGTCAGGCGTTTGACCGGCGGCAGGTTCTTCAGGCTCTGACGGATGAACGGCGGAATGAAGCCGAACATGCGGGAATCAATCCGCATCCCCATTTTCGGCGCGTGACCGGCCTCGGAAAAGATGTTCAGGATTTCGCCGACCTTGTAGGGGTCGGAATCCACCAGGTGGAAACAGTTCCCGTCTTCGCCTTCAAGGTGCGCGATGTGATCAAGGGCATCGACCACAAAATCCACGGGCACGATATTCAGACGACCGCCTTCGATGCCAATGGTGGGAACCCACTGAGGAAGCGCATGGCGGATCTTCTGGATCATCTTGAAGAAGTAATAGGGCCCATCGACCTTGTCCATTTCACCGGTCTTTGAGTGCCCGATAACCATACCCGGACGATAGACGCGGAAAGGTACCTTGCACTCTTCCCGGACGACCTTTTCGGACTCGTGCTTGGTTCGCAGGTACGGATGGTCCAGCTTCTCGGCTTCCTCGAACATATCCTCGCGGAAAATACCTTTGAAAAGACCGGCCGCCGCAATTGAGGAGACATGATGAAAGTGCTTCGCACCCATGGCTTCGGCGGCCTGAACCGCAGCTCGCGTACCTTCAATATTGGCGATCTGCTGGCTTTCCTCATCGGCGCCCATGTCATAAACGGCCGCAAGGTGGAAAAAGTGATCAATCTCGCCCTTCAGTGATTCCAGTGTCGAGGAATCAATACCCAGATTCGGACTGGTGAGATCACCGATCACGGCCTTGACCTGGCTGTCATCTGCCCCCCAGCGTTCTCTCAGCATCTGAAGCTTGTCCTGGCTCTGTTCACGCACCAGAACGTGGATCGTGCCACCGCGCGCCAGCAGCTTCTCCACCAGAAAACGCCCAATAAATCCGGTTCCACCTGTGAGGAAGTAATTCATCGATTTTCCACCCTGCCTGTTGCTTGTTTGTTGTCCATCCATGCCGGCCCCATATACGACTAAAGTCGAATATTTCTCCGGAAACGCCGGCATTGTACTTAATTGCAACGTTCATGTATCGAACTTTTTTAGAGCTTTTGCTCTTTAAGCCATTGTTTTATATAGAGCTTTTACTCTAGCTTTGCCATGGGAACCGCACCACCGCAGGCCCGGCAACGATACATCTCTCTGAGACTAGCACAGCGCAAGTGGATTGCCGGTTCGCACCGGACATTACCGGAAAACCATGAAACAACCGTCATGCAGTGCGATAATCAGGAACTTCTCGCCCTGACGGGCGTCATTCCACCTCACAGCCATCAAGGTCTTACACGCGCAATCATGCAGAACGACAATCCAAACACCGAACGATACATCGCCATCGCCCGAGCCTGCCTCAAAGCCATCAACGATACGGCGGAGAATACAGACTCGAGGGAACAGAAAATCGAAGCGGTTTACCAGGCAATCGACCATGCCTTCCAGGCAGAGTTCGCCGAGTATCGTCAGTCCGTGGCGATTATGGCGACGGTTCTTGAGCGGATTGCTTCGGGCCAGCTGGATGCCGACAAGGCCGCCGAACTCGCCCGCAAAACGCTGGACCAGCAACCCGAGGCTACGCGAAACGCACTGATGCACTGATTCTGTCCACCAGACAAAAAAAGAGGCCCCATGACCAACGGAAGATTACCTACCCGTTCCTTCGGACTGTTCTCGGTACTGTGCGGTCTGTTGCTCCTGGCCACCCAGGCCGTGGCCTCGCAACAGCCCGTCAAGAGTCCCAATGACAACAACCAGTATCGCTACATTGAGCTTGATAACGGACTGAAAGCTTTGCTGATTTCCGATCCGGGAGCAGACAGGGCCGCTGCCTCCCTGAACGTGGCAGTGGGCAGTGGTGACGACCCGAAAGATCGCGAGGGCCTGGCTCACTTCCTTGAGCACATGCTGTTTCTGGGTACTGAAAAGTACCCAAAGGCCGGTGAATATCAGGAGTTCATCAAGAGCCACGGCGGCAATCATAATGCGTTCACGGCGTTTCAGAACACCAATTACTTCTTCGATGTCCAGTCCGCTTTTCTTCCTCAGGCACTGGACCGTTTCGCTCAGCAGTTCGCCGCCCCTTTGTTCACACCAGACCTGGTCGATCGTGAACGCAAGGCGGTCCATTCGGAGTTCAGTGCCAAGCAGAAAGACGATGGGCGCCGGCTTTACTCCGTGGAAAAAGCGGTCAGCAATCCGGACCACGCCTTCAGTCACTTTGCGGTGGGCAACCTGACCACCCTCGAAAACACAAAAGACAACCCACTCCGGCCGGATCTGGTCCGGTTCTGGAAAACCCATTATTCGTCCAACCTGATGACCTTGGCAGTGTACGGGCCCCAGTCCCTCGACAAGCTCGAAGCCATGGTCCGGCCTCGTTTCAGCGCCATCGAAAACCGCCACCTGAGCCGCACCAAACACGATCAGCCGCTTTACTCGCCGGACACTCTCCCGGCGGAAGTGACCGTCGATGCGATCAAAGACGTACGGCGACTGACCCTCAGCTTCCCCATCCCCTCCCAAGAGGATCTTTACCGGACGAAGCCAGCAAGTTACGTGGCCAATCTTCTTGGACATGAGGGCCCCGGCAGCCTGTTCGATGTTCTGAAACGGGCCGGTTTGGCGGAAAGTCTCTCTGCAGGCCTGGGTATGGACACCGGTAGCAATGCCACGCTCGATATTTCGATTGCCCTGACGCCCGAAGGACTCAAACGCAGCCAGGATGTCCTGCCACTGGTGTTCGACTACATCCAGCGAATCCGCGAAAAAGGGATCTCCGAAGCCCGTTTCAAGGAAATGCAGCAGCTGGCGCGTATCGACTTCCGTTTCCGGGAACAGGGTGATCCCCTGCATGAAGCCATGCGATTGGCCAGCCAGCTTCAACACTATCCGGCCCGTGACATCCTGCAGGCCCCCTATCTGATGGATCGATACGCACCGGATCAATACCGGGACATCCTTGATCGCCTGACGCCATCGAACGTGATGGTATTCAAGCTTGAACCGGATCCCAAGCTCGACAATCCCAGGAGCACCCGCTGGTACAACACCCAGTGGCAAATGTCCGCGATTGATCCTGCAACAATTCTTGCCAGCGGGCCTTCTGACCTGGCGGCGCAGCTGAAGCTGCCGACAGCCAATCCGTTTATCCCGCAGGACCTGGCCATGGTTCCGGGAAAGACCATGGATCGGCCCGAACACCTGCAAACCGGCCAGGATATGAACGTCTGGTACGCAAAGGATACCCGTTTCGGAACGCCCAAGGCGAACGTGTTTATCAGCCTGCGCACGCCTGCGGCTCGGGCCAGTGCACGCAGTGCGGTGCTGACCAACCTGCTGGTGGACGCCATCAAGGACAACCTCAACGCCTGGGCCTATTCCGCGAAGTTGGCGGGACTTGATTACAGCGTTTATTCGCACCTGCGAGGCATCACGATCCGGGTTGGCGGGTATGACGATAAACTGCACACGCTGCTCAATCGCATCCTGATGCAGGTCGCGCATCCCGAGCTGACTCAACAGCGATTCCAGATTGCACGTCAGAACCTGATCGACAATCTCCTGAACCAGGCCAAGGAGCGTCCGGTCAGACAGACCTCGGACTTCATCCAGACGGCGCTGATCGAAGGAACCTGGAGCCGGGAAGCGAAGCTGAAAGCGGCACGTGAAGTCACACTCCCGGAGCTGAAATCGTTCGCGCAGAATTTCCTGAGCCGTGTGGATCCGGTAATGCTGGCCCACGGAAATCTGACGCGGGCGGCGGCACTGAACCTGACCCAGCAGGTTGATGCCATTGTGCTGGCAAAATCCGAGCACCAGTCAGTGCCCCGCAGTCGCATCCGGGAGCTGCCGGAAAAGGAAATCGACGTTTCCCTTTCAGTGGATCATCCGGACACCGGTTATACGCTCTACGTCCAGGGTCGAAACACCAGCTTCGAGGAACGAGCTCGCTACCGGTTACTGGGCCAGATTCTGAGCAGCCCCTTTTACGAGGATATCCGTACCAACCGCCAGCTCGGCTACATTGTCTATGCCACGCCTTTCGAGATGCTGGAAACGCCGGCGCTGGGCTTCGTGGTTCAGTCCCCTTCTGCCTCACCGGCGGACATTGACCAGGCGGTGACCGCCTTCTTCCAGCGCTTCTCGGACACATTGGCATCCATTTCGGATCAGCGGCTCCAACAGGAAAAGCAGGCCGTCATCAGTCAGATCCTTGAACAGGACCGCCAGCTTGGTGATATTTCCAGTCGCTACTGGCACGAGATTGATCGGGGCGTGGACACCTTCGACAGCCGGCAAAAACTGGCTCAAGCCGTCAGCAACGTAACCCGGGATGGTTTGATGAAGGTCTATCGTGCGGCCCTGCTCCAGCGAGAGAAGGCACTGAGAGTCGTCACCGGCGGCGAGGGGCTGGACCGGGATAAGGCGCTGAGCACACTCACCGCCCGGCCGCCGGTCCCCGCAAGCTGAGCCCGCTCTACTGAACCTGCCTGAGGAACCGCAGCCAGTCCTCAGGCTCATCCACATCCCATCGGGGCTCCAGCAACGCAAAGCTGAGCCCCTTTTCTTCCAGCCTCTCACAGGTCTGAGCCAGCACCCGGGGCGTTCCCCAGTCAATTCCCGAAAGCATACCTTCGACCACACGAGCCGCTCCGATCAGGACGTACCCACCGTCTTCGGAGGGGCCAAGCACAACATCATGACCAGCAAGGCATTCGACGGCTTTTCGCGCATAGGCCGGATCAACCGATGGGCAATCGCTGCCCACCACAAGCGCCCGCGAATGGGCTTGCAGCGATGTGGACAGGGCCGCCTCCATCCGGTCGCCCAGGGTCGCCCCCTGTTGCGTCTTCTGAACCAGTCCCGCGCCCTCAACCTCCTGCAGAATGGTCGCCGCGTCCGCAAGGTCACCTTCGCAGAGACGATCCCACCAGAACTGAACCGGATAGCCGGTGGCACACAGATTGTCCAGCACACTCAACGTGAGCCGGTTATGAGCGTCCAGAGCTCCGTCAGCACCCAGCTCAGGCATCAAGCGGGTCTTCACACGACCGGCTTCCGGCCATTTGGCAAACTGCAGGAAAACCGCATCAGCGGCGCGTTCAGTGTCGGGCATTTCGGACATCCGTTCTATAGGACAGTGAAAGTGTCTCCGGCGATTCACCACGCCAGTAACGCCAACGCAGACGCCACATCAAAAAAATGGTGCGCCATGGCCCCAGATGTTCCCATCGCCGGCTGTCGGTTACCACCGGTGCCGATACGCAAAAAGGCCTCGACCGCCTCGCCAATCGGCTGGAGAACTCGACGTCCTCCATCAACGGAATCGGTTCAAACCCGCCGAGATCCTCAAACAGGGCGCGGCGCACGAACAGGGCCTGATCGCCGGTACAGACTCCGGTGAGACGGGACCGCCGATTCATGAACCAGCCGATCACACGAAACAGAAAGCGACCACCACTCAGGCGAACGTCGAAACGCCCCCACGACCGACGGCTGTGGAAAAACCGGTCCAGGTCAGCAAGTGCCGAGGGCGGCAAACGGGTATCCGCGTGAAGGAAGAGAAAAACATTGCCCCGGGCCTCGGACGCTCCCGCATTCATCTGTGCGGCCCGCCCCTTTTCCGAGACCACAAGCCGGTCACACAGCGGACGAGCCAGATCGGCCGTGCCGTCCGGGCTGCCGGCATCCACCACCAGAACCTCATGGCCGGCCGCCCGAATGTCCTGCAGAGCCTTCAGCGTAGCGGTAATGCCATCGGCCTCATTCCACACCGGAACAATCACGCTTAACGCGAACCCTTCAGACACACCCCGCTCCCGGAAGATCTTTCAACTGAGACAACACCTTGAGCCACAAGCCCTTGCCCGCTATCATACCGGCCTTCTCAAAGATTTGCCCCCGTAGCTCATCTGGATAGAGCGTCCCCCTCCTAAGGGGAAGGTAGCAGGTTCGAGTCCTGCCGGGGGTACCAGCTTTTCCTTCCCCAGACATGTTCTCCCTGAACCACGCAGGTTAAACTGCGAATCCGTTTATCTATCCGGAACCCAAATGGCCCGCTTCACTGAAATCGGCACCGCAACGATTCCCGGCAAGGGGACACAGCTTCGCCTTTTGCAACGCAATGATGAATTCTCGATCAAGATCGCCGGCACCACCGGAGAGCTTATGAACAGCCGTATTCATGGTTCCGAGGACGCTCTGGCCACCCTTGCCTGTGAACGTATCGCCGGACTACCCTCGCCCCGCGTCCTGATTGGCGGCCTGGGGATGGGATTTACTCTGGCCGCAGCGTTATCAGCGCTGGGTGAAGAGGCCCGGGTAACGGTGGCAGAACTGGTTCCCGAAGTGGAGGAATGGAACCGGGGCCCCCTGGGAGCCGCCGCGGGAAACCCGCTGAAGGATCCCCGGGCGAGTGTACATATCGGTGATGTCGCAGAACTACTCAGAACCGGCGACGGACAATGGGATGCCATCCTGCTGGATGTGGATAATGGACCGGAAGGCCTGACCCGCAAGGAGAATAACTGGATTTATTCCCCGGAGGGTATTGCTGCCGCCCAGAATTCTCTGAGCCCCGAGGGCATCCTGGCCTATTGGTCCGCCGGCCCGGAGCAGGCGTTTACCGAGAGGCTTCGCCGCGCCGGGTTTTCCGTGGAGCCAGTGACCGTTCGTGCGCTGCGTCCTGGCAAGGGCGCCCGCCACGTTATCTGGCTGGCATGGTAGCCCCGGCTCTATCTGACCCAATCAGATAACCGGAGCCCCCGATTCACAGGGTTTGTCGACTGGGGGCTTTACCAGGTTTTTCCAGGCATCGTAGGTACTCAGGAAGATCTGGCCGGTCAGTTCCGCACAGAAATCGGTTCCCTTGAGCCGATCCATAACCGGCCCCTTCACCTCTGCAAGATGCAAACGAATCCCGGCGTCTCTCAGACGTGCGTTGATCGTCTCAAGGCTTTCGAGCGCCGAAGCATCAATGGCGTTCACCGCCTGACAGGCGAGAACCAGCTCTTTGACCCTGGGATGCTCGGATACCAGTTCCAATACGGTTTCTTCCAGAAACCGGGCATTGGCAAAGTAAAGGCTTTCGTCCACCCGCAGTACCAGGGTCTCCTCATCGATCTCCACGTCGTGGCGCCGGATGTTCCGGAAATGCTCCGTACCGGGAATGCGACCGACAACAGCGCTGTGGGGGCGGCTCGTGCGATATAGATACAAGCCGATTGAAAGCCCCACCCCGACGAGAATGCCCGCTTCGACACCCTGAACAAGCGTCAGGATGATGGTCGCAAGCATGGCTGCGGCATCGCCCCTGGAGTAGGCCAGCGTTCGCCGGATCGCGGCAAAGTCAATCAGTGTGGACACCGCAATGATAATCGTGGCGGCAAGGGTCGCCTTGGGCAGAAAGGCCAGGAAACCCGTCAGCGTGAGCGTGGCGAGTGCAATGCCGACGGCAGTCAGCGCGCCCGCGATGGGAGTTTGAGCACCGGCCTCGAAGTTAACCACAGACCGGGAGAAGCCTCCTGAGACGGGGGAGCCCCCGCTGATTCCAGCACCCATGTTTGCCAGCCCCAAAGCGATCAGCTCAGAGTCGGGATCAATTCTCTGGCGCCTTTTGGCTGCCAGGGTCTGGGCCACGGATACGGACTCCACGAAACCCACAAGACTGATCAGCACAGCCGCCGGCACCAGCGTGGCCCAGATCTCCGGGTCAAGGGACGGCAGGCTGATGCTTGGAAGCCCTTTGGGAACGTCGCCGACCAGATTTACCCCGGCCGCTCCGAGGTCAAAATGCCACGCGGCCAGCGTCGTCACGATCACTGCAGACACCGGCGCGGCTTTAGCGCTCAGGTCTGCCAGACGCGCTGAAAGCCCCAGGCCTGTCAGCCATTTTTTCAGGTAGCGTCGGCAGAGGTAGAGATACACCGCAACCCCACCGCCAATCAAAAGGGTTATTGGATTGATCCCGCCAAGCTGCTGCCAGAGCCCGTGAACCATCTCGATCAGATTGTGGCCACCGCCCTTGATCCCGAGGATATGGCCAATCTGACTGCCGGCGATCAGTATTCCGGATGCCGTGACGAAGCCGGAAATCACGGGATGGCTCAGAAAGTTGGCCATAAACCCGAGACGCAGGAGGCCCATGGCAACAAGGATCAGGCCGGAAAGCGTTGCCAGCACCAGGGCGGCGCCCACATACTCCGGCGTTCCGGCAGCCGCTATTCCGCCCAGTGCGGAAGCCGTCATCAACGAGGCAACCGCCACGGGGCCGACGGCCAGCGTTGCACTGGTTCCGAACACGGCATAGACCACCAGCGGGATCATACTCGCGTACAGTCCAACCTCCGGAGGTAACCCCGCGAGCAACGCATACGCCAGTGCCTGGGGCACGAGCATCAGGGTAACAATGACCGCAGCCAGAGTGTCACTGACGAAGGTGTCGCCCCGGTACGTTTTCAGCCAACCCAGAATGGGCAGGAATTTGGCAATCCGCTTCATTTCCTATCGAACTCCTTGCGTTACCGGACTCCCCTTAAAAGCGGTTGAGCGGGACTTTCAGGTACACCTGGCCGTTATCCTCTGCCGGCGGCATGTCACCCGCCCTCATGTTGACCTGCACCGACGGCAAAATCAGACGAGGCATGTTCAATGTGGCATCACGCTCGGTTCTGAGCCTGACGAAATCGCTTTCGCTCATGCCTTCACCCACATGGATATTGTTCGCCAGCTGCTCAGCCACCGTTGTTTCGTGAAGGAATTCGTCGCGCCCGGCGCCCTTGTAGTCGTGACACAGGAAGATCCGGGTGTCACCCGGCAGTGCCAGCACTTTCTGGACGGAACGGTAGAGAGTATGGGCATCGCCTCCCGGAAAATCACAGCGGGCTGTCCCGGAATCCGGAGCGAAGAGCGTGTCACCGACAAACGCGGCATCCCCAATCACGTAGGTCAGACACGCCGGGGTGTGGCCAGGGGTGTGAAGAACGCGACCTTCGAGCTTGCCAATCCGGAAGGTATCGCCTTCCTTGAACAGGCGATCGAACTGGCTGCCGTCCCGGGCAAAGTCCGTACCGGCGTTAAAGACCTTTCCGAAGATTTCCTGAACATCCACGATTTTTTCGCCAATGCCGGTTTGGCCGTTCAGCTGTTGCTGAAGATACGGGGCGGCCGACAGGTGATCCGCATGCACATGAGTTTCGAGAATCCATTCAACGGTCAGTCCGTTATTCCTGACATGCCGGACAATCTCGTCGGCGGAACGGACATCGGTTCGGCCCGCTGCATAATCGAAATCCAGCACTGAATCGATAATGGCGCATGCCGAGCTTTGCGGGTCGCGAACCACGTAGCTGAACGTGTTGGTCGGTTCGTCGAAGAAATGGGTGACCAGCGGCGTCTGCACAGTCTTGCCCTCCCTTTGGGGTATGAATCATTGCCCACAATTTAAACATACTTTATGGAATAACGATAGTTCGTTATGGAATAATGAATCGATGAGCTTGATAGGACTGGTCAATTGCCGGTTGTCGCGGCGACAGATCGTCGCACCACCGGGATAAATCAATATCGGAACGGCTACGAGCTCTATACTGACAGGTTAAACAGGACTCATCAGGAGGTGATCTATGAACCGGCCCGCATTGGCATCCGCCCTACTGCTCGCATTAGCTCCCGTCGGCGCCATCGCGCAGGAAAACAGCCCATCCACGGAAGCCCTGGTCGCTGAAGCACGCACCATGGTCAAGGACTTCGGAGGATCTTTAAAGCAGGCTCTGCAGGCAGCCATCAAGGAAGGGGGATTAGAGAATGGAATCGGAGTATGTAATACCGTGGCTCCGGAGATTGCCGCCTCGAACAGCAAGGGCGCCTGGACCATCAGCCGCACCAGTCTCAAGGTCCGCAACCCCGGAAACACGCCAACTGAATGGCAGCGGCTGCAACTGCAGGCCATGGACCGACAGCCGGTAAAAAATGGCAAGCCAGTCGAAACCTGGCAGGTATCGGATGCAACCGGACAACCCGCCTTTCAGTATATGAGCGCCATTCCCACTCAGAAGCTCTGCCTCGGATGTCATGGCAAATCCATTGATCCGGGCGTAAAGGCGAAGTTGGCGGAACTCTATCCGAACGACCAGGCCACCGGTTTCTCCGAGGGGGAACTCAGGGGCGCGTTCGTCGTCACCTATGAGCCGGAGCGCTGATTGTCCGGAGCCGGCAATCAGACAACGGCCAGGTGGCTATTGTTCACGGCACCGCTCGAGAAACGAGTCCAGATCCCGGATTTCTTCCAGACACAGACTGTGGTCCATGCCATAGGAATGAAATTCGGGCTGGAATCCCTGGCTCTCGAGTTGCGTTTTTGCCGCCTGGCCAAGCGATTCCGGAACGATCGGATCGAAACGACCATGGCCGATGAATACCGGCAGTTCCCGGTTGGGCTCGGATAGTTCGATGGTCTCTGCGGTGGCGTAGTAGGTCGACAATGCGAAGAGTCCACCAAGCCGTTCGGGATAGCTCAGCGCCAGCTCGTAGGCGACCGCCCCACCCTGGGAAAACCCGCCAATAATAATATTCTCGCTGGCGACGCCACGATCCCGCTCCTGCTCGATCAGCCTGGCGACTGCCCGGGCAGAAACCTTGAGCTGGGGTTCGTCGACCTTGCGATCAATGTCCATGGCGAGGATGTCGTACCAGGCCGGCATCACCATGCCACCGTTCACCGTGACCGGCATATCCGGCGCGTGGGGAAAGATAAACCGGACCGGCCGGCCTTTACCAAAGGCCAACTCGGGAACCACAGGCTCGAAATCGTGGCCGCTGGCACCCAGCCCGTGAAGCCAGATTACCGTTATCTCCGGATGATCACCGGTATCGATCTGCAGCGTATCCAGGGCTGTCATCGTCATTACCTACCCTCTATCATGAGTCAGCCCGGAACCTTACCATTGTTGGTATGATAACCCGATACCCCTGACCCACTCCGTTCGAGAAAAGGTATGTCCCTGAAGTACAGAATCATTCCTGTCACGCCTTTCCAACAGAACTGTTCCCTCATCTGGTGCGACGCCACGGGCAAAGCCGCAGTGGTGGATCCCGGCGGTGACCTGGATCGAATCCGGTCCGCCATTGCAGAGGAAGGTGTGACCGTCGAGAAGATCCTTCTGACCCACGCGCACATTGATCATGCCGGAGGCACCGCCGAGCTGGCCAAAGCGCTGTCACTGCCGATCGAGGGACCGCATCGCGACGATAATTTCTGGATCCAGGGACTGCCCCAGCAGGCACAGATGTTCGGCTTTCCTGCGTCGGAGGTGTTCACACCCGATCACTGGCTGGAGGACGGTGACACAGTGACTGTCGGTGAAGAAACCCTGGAAGTCCTGCACTGCCCCGGCCACACGCCGGGCCATGTGGTGTTTTTCCATCAGGCATCCGGACTGGCGCTCGTTGGCGACGTTCTGTTCCAGGGATCAATCGGTCGGACGGATTTTCCGAAGGGGGACTACAACACACTGGTGCGGTCCATCCGGGAAAAGCTGTTCCCGCTTGGCGATGCAGTGGCCTTCATTCCGGGGCACGGCCCCATGTCGACGTTCGGCCAGGAGCGCAAAAGCAATCCTTTTGTTTCGGACCACCGGGGCTGATCCCTCAACCCCGGTGCCAACCGCTGCTATCGGGACTGGTTGAGACGAAACTGTTCGATGGTACGACGCAGGCTTTCCGCCATGGCCAGAAGATCGCCGGCAATCCGCGCCGTTTCCTGAGCATCGCCCGACGTTTGCTCACTCGACCGACTGATCTCGATCACGTTTTGATTGATGGATTCAGAGACCTGGCTCTGCTCATTCGCAGCGCTCTCCATTTCCTCGTTCAGACCGGTAATTTCCCGGACGGCTGACGCAATCTCCTGAAGCTCCGTTTCCACGCTCAGGATAGCGTCCACCTGCTGGCCAGCGAGTTCCGAGGCATGGCGCATGGTGCCCACACAATCGACCACTTCCGCTTTCAGGCCCTCGATGGTGTTGCGAATATCGCCGGTGGAATCCTGGGTCCTTGCAGCCAGCCCGCGCACCTCGTCGGCGACGACGGCAAATCCACGCCCCTGCTCTCCTGCCCGTGCCGCTTCTATCGCCGCATTCAGGGCCAAAAGGTTGGTCTGATCGGCAATATCAGAGATTACCTTGAGCATATCGGTCATCTGGCTCGTACGCTGGTCAAGCAACTCGATCCGACGGGCCCCGTCCTGGACCTCTGTGTTCAACGCCTCAATGCCTTCGACGGCATTTCTCGCCAGGGTCTCCCCGGTTCCGGCTGACTCGACCGTGGCCAGCGATTTCTGGGTCGTGTGAATCGCGTTTTCCCGGACCTGAACAGCCGAGGCCGCCATTTCCGTGGTGGCACTCGCAACCTGGTCGGTGTTGTCCCGTTGCGCCAGGACTTCCTTTTCCGTGGTTTCCGCCTTGACCGAAATGCTCTTGGCGGCCTGCTCCACGCGTTCGGCGTTATCCAGAACGGTATTCATGCTTTCCCGTATTTTGGCCATCATCCTGTTGAAGGCCCGGGAGACGGAACCGATTTCATCGTTTCGATGCACATCCAGCTCAATGGTCAGATCCGAGTTGCGTGAGATCTCGTCCATCCGGTCATGAAGACGGCGGAGGCGGGCAAACACCAGCCGCCCCAGAACCAATGCGGTCAGCAGAAAGACGGTGACGAAAATCACCACCTGAATCCCACCGCTGGCCAGCAACTGCTGTTGCAGGCGGGCGTCACTGTCGGCCATGGAGTAGTCCACCCGAATGGCGCCCAATACCTGGCCCTCTTTGGCCTGATGACACCCCAGACAGTTCACCCCCTGGTAGTCTTCCCGGGCAATGACCGGCTCGATCAGGGTATAAACGCGCCCATCCTCGCCTTCCGTATAGGTCTGGATACGCTCACCCGAGAGGGCTCGCTCATCCATCGCTCCGCGCTGTTCCTCCTCGGCCAGCCCGTTCCCGAACACCTGCTTGACGTGGTCGCCGCGAATCACCCGCACATCCAGAACGTCTTCAGGCGCTGCAAATTTCTGCCGGAGCATCTCCCGGTTGGCCATGGTACCGGTCAGCATCATGGTGTTGAGGCCGTCGAAATAGGACTTGGCGAGCCCGTCGACATAACGGTGCGTGTATTCCTCAAGATGATCGCTTTGGGCTCTGGCGTTGTAGAGGACCGTCAGAACCAGAACGAGCGAAAAGGCTGCGGCCAGAGCCGCCAGTAGCAGGAAACGGATGGAATATTGTTTTTTCATGGCAACTCGACTGCTGGATGCCGGCTTCGGCAATGTGAACGTTGACTCATGTCTTCTTTGACGACAATTCGGCACAGAACTGTATAGATAAACGTCAAACTTTCCCTGATCCAGATCAGATCCCGGACCAACCTCAGAAGATGGCCCGGATTCTGCATTCAGTCGTTTCAGTGATTATTTTTCGGCGCCGAGACACGCCGCCGGCGGAGGAAATCCATGTCCCTTTTAGCATCACTGATTCAGGCCAGCTCACAATTCCAACAGGCAATGGAGAATCGCCGTGCCTCTGCGGAAACGCGGGAGCAATCCGCCAGCAAAGCCCAGCCTGCAGCGCCGGTCACTCCGGAACCCACCGGGGCTCCCGGGGACGACCGTTTTACCCCTTCAGACGGGATGGCCAATCCATCGGACAGGAAAACCCGGCAACTGCCGCTGACCAATTACAAGCAAACTGTCGGGCAGGATGTTGCCTTTGTGCGGGAGACCTTGCGGCACAAACTTGCCGAGTACAACCTGCACCCGGCAACCACGATGAATGTGAGCAGGAAGGATCATGGTGAGCTGAAAGTCGACGGGAAAATGTCGGATAACATCCGACAGCAGATCGAGAAGGATCTCAACAACAATACGGCTTTCAAAGAAGCGTTCAACCGGCTGAGCAGCGCGGAGCCCACACTCCGGTTCATGGACAACGCGGTCAAACTGAATCAGGCCTATGGCGTCAACAACCCGCTACTGGACAATCTCGTCAGCGAGAACCAGCAATTCAACGGGTTGCACGACGTCATTCACCGGTATGACACACTGAGAAAGACCGCAGGCGCTCAGCAAATCGAGGCAGCCGGCAATGGGCAAATGTACGCCTTCAGCCTGAACGCCCGCGCCTGAACGCCAGTGTTATACCCGGAACGGAGCTGGGTCGCCCTTGCCCTCCCGGACAACCTCAGGGGCTTCGCCGGTGAAATCCACCACCGTTGTCGCTTCAAGTCCACAGAAGCCGCCATCGATGATCAGATCCAGGTCGTGCTCCAGGGTCTCCCGGATGTCGTACGGGTCTGTCATGGGCTCTGTCTCGCCCGGCAGGATCAGGGTGCTGCTCATGATAGGCTCGCCCAGCTCCCCAAGTAACGCCTGAACGATCGCATTATCCGGAACCCGGACTCCGATGGACCGACGTTTGGGATGCAACAACCGTCGGGGCACTTCCGTGGTGGCATCCAGAATGAATGTATAGGGTCCCGGCGTGAAATTCTTCAGTAGCCGATACTGGGTGTTGTCCACCTTGGCGTACACGCCAATGTCTGAAAGATCGCGGCAGACCAGGGTAAAGTTGTGCTTGTCGTCCAGCTTGCGAATACGCTTGATCCGATCCGCGGCCTGCTTGTCACCAAGATGGCAACCAATGGCGTACGCGGAATCCGTCGGATACACGACAACCCCGCCCTTACGCAGAATCTCCACCGCCTGGTTGATCAGTCGCTTTTGCGGCGTCTCTGGATGAATCTGGAAAAACTGGCTCATGAATGCTCCCCCTGACCGGTTTTCATCGCCATTGCCGGATCCCCTTTCGATCCGCCCATGCAGTTCGGAGAAGCCGGAGACGCCTGACCTGCAGCATCCCACTCCTCAGGTGTATACAGATGCAACGCCAGAGCATGAACAGGACCAGCCAATTCCTCCGCAAGGACCTTGTAAATCGCCTGGTGGCGCTTGACTTTCATCTGCCCTTCAAACTCGGGAGAAACCAACGTCACCTTGAAATGCGTCTCCGAATTCGGCGGCACGCTGTGCATGTGACTCTCGTTTTCAACCCAAAGGAAAGGGCCCTCAAACGCCGCTTTCAATTTGGATTCAATGGTGTTCTGTACTTGCATTCGGCAAAACTCCTTTGAAAAATTTTGTGGGTGCCCAAGAGCGCACAGCACAGAGCCTCAAGTCTACTACACCAGGCAAGGCCCTTGACACCAAACCACCAAAGGGCCACATTCCAACGCCAATCCTGTAACACCCGACATCATGCAACTCTATATTGCCGAGAAGCCCAGTCTGGCCCGCGCCATCGCCGCCGCATTGCCCGGCCCCCACCAGAAAGGTCAGGGCTGGATCCGCTGCGGCAAAGGCGAGGACGCCGCCACGGTCAGCTGGTGCATCGGCCACTTGCTGGAGCCAGCAGAACCCGGCCACTATAACCCGACCTGGAAAAAATGGCGGGGAGAAGACCTGCCCCTCATTCCCGACCGATGGCAAGTGGTTCCCAAAGACAGCGTCCGCCAGCAACTCGGCGTCCTTGAGTCACTGATCCGGCAGGCAAAGAGCATTGTTCACGCGGGGGATCCGGATCGCGAGGGCCAACTGCTGGTGGACGAAGTACTTCGATATACCGGCACCAAGGCACCGGTTTACCGAATTCTGATCAACGACCTCACACCGTCGGCCGTCGAGAAAGCCATCCGCGCCCCTCGGGACAACCGGGAATACCGGCGCCTGTCACATTCGGCACTGGCAAGACAGCGGGCCGACTGGCTTTACGGCATCAATCTGACCCGCTTTTACACACTGAGTTACCAGCAACAGGGCGAACAGGGCGTGTATTCCGTGGGTCGGGTTCAGACACCGGTTCTCGGACTGGTGGTGGAGCGGGACACCACGATCGAAAACTTCGAGCCCCGCCCCTACTACCGGATTGACGCCCAGTTCCAGGCCCGGGAGCCGGAGGCCGATCCACGGCCCTTTACCGCCCGCTGGCTTCCGGACGAGTCGTTCGCCGATAGCCTCGACGAAGACAACCGGCTTATGGACCGTTCCGTTGCGGAGCGCATCGTCCAGAGCGTCGAGGATCGCCCGGGAACCATCGTCGAGTCGCAGTTCCGGGACCGACCGGAAACACCGCCACTGCCTCTGTCCCTCTCGGCCCTGCAGATCGAGGCCGGGCGTCTGTTCCGGATGGGCGCCAAAGATGTACTGGACACTGCGCAGAGACTGTACGAGCGACACCAACTGATCACCTATCCGCGTTCCGACTGCCGGTACCTGCCGGAGGAACACTATGGCCAGCGCCAGCAAGTGATCAATGCCATCCGGCGAGTCGCACCAGGCCTCGCAGAGGCAACCGATCGTGTGGACACCAGCCGCAGGACCAGAGCCTGGGACGACGCAAAAGTGGACGCCCACCACGCCATCATCCCGACAACCCGACCGACACCCAGCGGCAAGCTCTCGCAATCCGAGGCAAATATTTACGACCTGGTCAGCCGCTACTACCTCATGCAGTTTTCGGCGGATGCTATCCATCGGGAGGGGAAGCTGACCGTCCGGGTTGCCGATCACCGGTTCCGGGCAACGGAAACCGCGATCATCGAACCAGGCTGGAAAGCACTGGAGCCCAAGCGTCGCGAAGGCCCGCCCGAGACGGCCAAGGCACCCCTGCCCAGGCTGGAAAAAACCGAACCTGTCCATTGCCAACAGGCGACCGTCACGGAAAAAAAGACCCAGCCTCCGCAATACTTTACGGACGCCACCCTGCTGTCGGCGATGACCAACATCGCCCGGTTTGTCAGTGACCGAGAGCTCCGAAAAACCCTTCGGGAAACCGATGGCCTGGGTACGGAAGCCACCCGCGCAGCCATCCTCGAAACATTGTTCAAACGGGATTACCTGTTCAGGGAAGGCCGGCACATCCGGGCGACAACCAAAGGGCGGCGCCTGATTGAAGCTCTGCCCGAATCCATCACAACGCCAGACCGGACCGCCGTGTGGGAGGCCACCCTCGAAAGCATACGCCAGGGTGAGGGCGATCCCCGCGCGTTTCTGGAGACGCTTAAACGGGAAATTCGCGCTTTCATCAACGCACCGCCGGGATCGCCATCGAACCAACCGGCACCGGAACAGCCACTGACAGGGCCCCATTGCCCGAAATGCCGGGCGCCGATGGTCGAACGGGAAGGAAAATTCGGTCGATTCCACGCTTGCACACGGTATCCGGACTGCCGCGGAACACGCCCCATTGAGGAGGCCGCACCAACCGACGGAACCAGCCAGAAACCCGTGCCCTGCCCCCATTGCTTTTCACCACTGGTCCGTCGGAAAGGCAAAAAAGGCTGGTTCTGGGGGTGCAGTAATTTCCCAGGCTGCCGACAAACAGTAGATGACCTCGACGGGCAGCCGGCCATCAATTTACGCAAATCTACATAACGATACTGATTCGCCCGTTACATTTTGGGATAATCGCCTGAAAATGCAGGGTCTGCCCCAGAATCCCGGATGTCCAGATACAGACCGGGCAGACACATCTCCGGAGGAAACAAGATGCGCATTGCTCTGCTTGAAGACGAACACGAACAGGCGCAAAACATCCAGACAATCCTGTCCGATAACGGGCACCACTGTGACAGCTTTCCTTCCGGCCAGGCCTTTCTGAGCGCCGTTCTGCATCGTAGCTACGACTTGCTGATTCTCGACTGGCAGATCCCGGACATGACGGGTATCGATGTGCTGGAGGGGGTACGGGCTCAACTGAACTGGCCGATTCCGGTGGTTTTCCTGACCCAGAGAGACAGTGAAACCGACATCGTCAGAGCGCTGGACGCCGGTGCCGATGATTACCTGTCGAAGCCTGCCCGTCCGGCGGAACTGATCGCCCGTATCCACGCACTGGCTCGTCGAAGCAACCCGGATAACGACAAAGAAGTCCTCCACTACGGTCCGTTCGAGATCAATACTCAGCAACGCAGCATTACGTTGCACGGTGACCCGCTGACGCTGACCGACAAGGATTTCGATCTCACCCTGTTCCTGTTCCAGAACCAGGGCCGACTGCTGACTCGGGAAATGCTGCTGGAGCGGGTCTGGGGACTGGCCCGGGACATCAATACCCGCACGGTCGATACGCACATGAGCCGACTTCGGCGCCGGCTCGGGCTCAATCCCGAAAACGGCTTCCGTATAAAAACCATTTATCAGCGAGGCTATCGGCTTGAAGCCATGAAGGCAGCCGACGACATTCTGGATACCACTCCCCGTGCGGCGAATGAGTAAAAGTCTACTCCAACTGAGAACGGCTTTCGTTGCCTTGGCGTTTCTGTCACTTGGCCTGCCTGCGCATGCCGAACTGTCATTGACGCAGGGATCGGCCAGTCGCCCTGCGACAACCACATCCGGCAGTGTTCCGGAGTGGACGTACACACTCAAATCCGGCGAAACCTTTTCTGACGTCGCCTCGGAGCTGCTGGCAACGGGACACAGCGTCGCCCAGCTGCGTCAGTACAATCAACTGCCACAAAACGCCGTGGTCGATACCGGTGATCGCTTCCGCATTCCCCTCAACTGGCTTCGCCGGCAGCCAGAGCCAGCCATGGTTCGCTCGGTCAGCGGCACCGTGCAACTTATCTCCGGCCGGGACGGGCAAAAGCGTCCACTGACGGCCAACAGTCTCGTTAGAGTCGGTGATGAGATCATTTCCGCGCAGGGAACGGCCACCGTTGAACTCGCTGACGGCTCCGAGGTACGTCTGTCACCGGATTCGCGGCTCATTTTCAATCGCCTGACCCAGTACGGCAAGTCGGGCATGGTCGATACGCGCCTGCGCCTGAACAAGGGCGAAGTCCATACGCGCGTAAAGCCAGTTATGGAAGGCGGCGCCCGTTTTGAAATCGAGACGCCGTCGGCCGTGGCGGCCGTCCGGGGAACCGCGTTTACCGTGCAGACGTCGCCTGCAGGCACAGAGCTACAGGTCACCAAGGGCATTGTGGATTTCGGCCCTCGAGGCAAAACCCAGCGAGTTCCCGCCGGCTATGGTGCCAGCCTTTCCACCCATTCAGCAGGCGGCCTTCGCATCCGTCGCTTACCCCCGGCGCCAGCGGTGGAGCCAATTCCGGAGAATGTCACAAGCCTGCCGGTCGCGTTGCGCTGGTCTCAGGATGGCGCCGCTGCCCATCGAGTGGATATTTTCGAGAAGGACACCGGCCAATGGGTCAAAAGCCGGAAGGTGAACGGCACCGACTTCGACATCTCCCTTCTGGACAACGGCAAGTACGAGGTTCAGCTCGCCGCTCTCGATAACCGGGGAATGGCCGGCATGCCGGCCTCTCTCCCACTGAATGTCAACCTGCAGGCGCAACCCGCAACATTGGTCTCCCCAGCCCCGGGTGCAACCGCTAACGACGACATGCCCGAGTTTCAGTGGAAACTCAATGGCAGCAACGAGGTTGCCAGAGTCGAGATTGCCGGGGACGACAGCTTCAGCGACCTGATCACAACCAGCGAGTGGGCACCGGAAAATCAGGCATTGCCCTCCCGGCCGCTATCCCCTGGCGAATACTATTGGCGGGTCGTTACCGAAGCCGGCGGCACGTCCGTCACCGAATCAGAAGCCCGAAAACTGGTGGTGAACGGCAGCCTGCCGCCTACCCGGATCATCAGCGTGAACTACCTCAACAGCCAGGTCCGCATCTTCTGGGAAAAGGTGGATACTGCCAGCGAATATCGACTGCAGCTGTCCGAAGGGCCGCAGTTCCGCAACATCATCAAGGAAGCAACCCTGGCTGATACCACCGCAGCCTTGCGTCTGATTCCCGGAAGGCGGTATTTTGTGCGGCTGAAAGCGCTCTCGAATGGGCCCCTGACCAGCCGTTGGGGACCAGGGAGGGAACTGTACCTGGAATAATCTCTTCAGCAGACATATGACCAAGCGGGGCTCATGAACCGGGATTTGCCAATCATAAGAACGACTCCCTGGAGCCTGGGCCTGATCCTCCTTGTCATACTGGCGGCTTTACAGGCTTCGGCCCTGCCGCAACGGCTCGACTACTGGCTCTACGATACCGCCATCACCTCCCACCCGGCGCCCACTTCAGCGAACGTAGTGGTTGTTGCGATCGACGACCGGAGCCTGGGCCAGCTCGGACGGTGGCCCTGGCCCCGATCGCGCCATGCCGCGCTGATTCGAAAACTCGAAGCCGCGGGTGCGAGGACCATCGTTTTTGACGTGCTGTTTCCCGAGCCATCTGCCGATGACTCTGATCTGGCGCGGGCGATGACAGCCCACGGCAACGTGGTGCTCCCGGTTTACCTGTCACCACCAACCTCGCAGTACTTGCTGAACGAACAACTCCCGGCCCCAGTGCTGGCGGCCGCCGCGTACAACCTCGGTCATGCCCATGTCGAACTGGACAGCGATGGCGTGGCCCGGGGACTCTACCTGTACAATGGCCTTGAGCGAACCCTCTGGCCAAGTCTGTCCCTCGCAGCGACGGGCGCAGAGCCCATGCGTCAGAGTGATATCGATGTACCGTCATTCGTGAACGTTCGCAATGAATACCGGGCAGTGCCCATGACCGGCGGTGCAGGAACCCTTCCAACCTACTCCTACGCGCAAGTGCTGCAGCAGCCGCCTTCATCGGAAATATTCAGGAACAAGGTGGTTTTCGTGGGAGCCACGGCAGCGGGCTTCGGCGATGTTCTGCCGACCCCTTTTTCCGGCCTGAGCCGCCCCATGTCCGGTGTCGAGTTCCACGCCAATGCCTATTCAGCACAATCTCAGGGACTGCTCATTCGCAAGGCACCCGAATGGATGGAGTACGCACTCTGCCTGCTGACCCTCGCCATGCTCTGTGTGCTCCTGCCCCGCATGCGGCCCACCCGAACCCTTTTTGCATGCCTTGCCACAATGCTGGGGCTCGGCCTGATCTTCCTGGCTGCCTTGTTCGGTGCCAGAGTCTGGATTCCCGTGGCAAACGCTCTACTGATACCACTGTTCGCCTTTCCAGCCTCCAGCGGTCTGCGCCTGGCCATGACCAATCGCTTCCTGAACCGTCAGCTGGATGATCTGGCCCGCAGCCCTCAAGTCTCTCTGCCCGAGCCTGGCCGTCGCCACCCGGCTCAACTCCTCGACCAGCTGAAAGCCCTGCTCCAGCCGGAAGGCTGGCTGCTCACTACCGGGAAAGACATTCTGTCCTGCAAAGGTCTTGGCACCGGAGACATCCCGGAACGCCTGACACCCGGAAAATGGACGCACCTCGATGGCAGGAGCTGGATTTGTCTGCAACGAGGTCCGCAAAGCTACATCCTTGGCCTTACCCTACCGAACGATCTGGGCCGGGAGGTTATTCAGCGCTATCTTCAACGCCTCGACCTGGACGCCGAAGCGCCCTCGCGCCATTACCATCCCTCAAGGGAAAACATCTCGGCACGCATCGAACGATTGCGCTCGGCCACGGAGCGACTGGAGCGGATGCAGCAATTTATCCGCCGCAGCTTCGAACGCATGCCAGATGGGGTCATCGTAACCGACGAATTAGGCGTTATAAGATTCGCCAACGGCCATATCGAGGAGTGGTTCAGAGAACCCATGCCGAGCCTGAACGGGCTTCCTCTGGCCAACCTCCTGGAGGGCCATGACCCCCGCGAAACGCCGCCCTGGCACGAGACGGTCTCGGATACCCTCACCCTGCAACAAAGTCGCACGGTGGACCTGCGCATTCACAACAAGGACTTTCTGATCCACTTTGCCCCTTTCGCGTTACCCGAGGTCGAACAGAACGGCATTATCGCCAATATCTCCGACATATCGGAGCTGAGGGAACAACAACGCCAACATCGCGAAGCCATTGATTTCATCTCCCACGATGTCCGGTCCCCCCTGGTGTCACAGCTTGCCCTTATCGAGCAGCTGAAGCGCGATCCGGCCCACATAGAGCCCTCGCAGCTTGAACAGCTGGGCAAGCTGGCACGGCGGAGCTATCACCTCGCCGAGGAATTCGTTCAGTTGGCCCGGGCGGAACAGCTCACAGAAACCCGCTTTTACGAATGCGAGTTCCTGGCCATTGTTGAAAATGCCCGGGACAGTGTGAGCGAGCAGGCGTCCGAAAAGGGAATCCGGCTTCAGCTTCAGGGCACCGAAGATCTATGGCTGAAGGGTAACGCGGAATTGCTGGAACGGGCGGTGATCAACCTTCTGACCAACGCCGTTCAGTACAGTCCGGAAGCATCCACCGTCATCATCCAGGTATTCCAGGCCGGGCACCTCGCCTGCCTGACGATCACGGATGAAGGCAGCGGTATCGATCCCCACGAGCTTCCCAGCCTGTTCGACCGGTATCGGCGCCAGAAAAGGAGTGAATTGAGTGGCGTGCACGGAACCGGCCTCGGGCTTTCTTTCGTCAAGACCGTTGTGGAGAAACATCGGGGAGAGATAACGGTGACTTCGACTGCTGGGGAGGGAACTTCTTTTACCATGAAGCTCCCGATTGCCAACCCGCTGACCTGACCGATTCCGGCTTCAGATCAGCAGGCGCACTTCCTCAGGAGGCAATGCTCTTGCTTACCACCTCTGAGGGCTCACTCATCAGACCGTTGATGTCCTGAACCTGGATGGTGAAGTACCAGGTGCCGGTGCTGAGACCATCCACGGTATAGGACATGGCCGCATCTTCAGCGGCATTGTCGACCACGGCTTCCCGGTCCAGGTTGCTGGCATCCTGACCGTAGCGGATGACGTATTTATCCAGCTCGCCCATGGCAATCCCTTCGCCGTTGACACGGGTTGAAGGCGCACTCCAGCTCAGTACAGCCTTTTTGGCATCGGTCGCCGAAGCCGCGCTGCCACCCTGGCCAACCTGTGTCGCCGAGGACTGGGCTGAATCAGAAGATGATCCCCCGCCGCCGCAGCCAGCGAGCAGCATTCCGAACACAATCGCAACACCCCAAGCCTTTGACACTTTAATGACGCTGTTCATAAGTCTTTCGCACCATTTTCTCGTCGATTTTGTCAAATTCTATAAAACAACGGGGATTATCGATGTGAAAGACGTCATCAAGCCAATTACGAAATTGTCAATTTTTCGACAGGTTCTGGTAATTACTTAGGGGAAGTTACTGACACTTGGGCAATTTATGACCAAAACAACCGGAGGAGACGGTTTAAAGCTTCGACAAATGTCGTAAGACCAGAAACCGGAAGCGAAGGCAGGGAAATAGGCACGACAAGGGCGTCACTGACGACGCTCCAGAAACGAAAAAAGCCGGCTAGTGCCGGCTTTTTTCTGATTGGTAGCGGGGGCTGGATTCGAACCAACGACCTTCGGGTTATGAGACTGATGAAATAAGGACATATAAAATGTCCCTATTTGCTTTAAATTGACGAAAAACCTTATGATAGCAGGGCTTAAACTCAAATTAGCGAAAAGCAACCAGATCAATTAATGACAAACAACGCGGATCAAAACCGTCACAGTGACCAAGAAAACGAACCAGCAGAAATGACCTTCGGGCTCGGCGCGGCTTTCAAGCAACTCGAATCCTGGGCCCAGGAAAACGGCCTCGCTGATACGCTTGCGGTTATCCACATCACACTTGGGCTTGATGAACGAACCGTCGGGATTGGTAACCTCGTCACTGAACTGTCTCACCCTGAAGCCGCCGAAATTCTGGCGCTGTGGCATGCAAATCCAATTGTTGAAAAACTACAACAGTTTGTAAAGACATTCTCGTCGGAACCTATCATCCATCATGCCTATGCTCCGCTCCCTAATGCTGGGGCAGCCGATAAAACCAGACGTCTCTTCAAAGGTCTCAAATCCCGAACATTCCTGTTGGCACTAATAACCAACCCGTTAGCATTCACTGAAGACCGAGAAACCTATCTCTTCCGCAAAATGCTCCGGATTTGGTTGGTCGTTCACGGAGCCCAACGAGTGGTTCAGAATCATTATCCTGCGGATGCCAACATCAGTGCGGCCAGTCGGTTTTTGATTGTTGGCATTAACGACCAGAACTGGGTAATCATTGATCGCCTTCTTGAGCGGACCCGGCGAATCCTCCTCGGACGCCACCCCTCTTTCGAGCGGTTCAGCCAGGCCATTGGTTCGGCAGCCGAGCAACTCAGACATGACGCATCCAAAACACCGTCTTCCCAACGTTTCTTGAATGCAATTTCAGCTATTGCTCAGGGCAATTGCGTTCCGATTACACAAGATACCGGTCGAATTCCTATTGATCGATCCTTTCCTGACCTGGAAACGAACCAACCCCGATGGCCCTTTTTTCAACACGGCGAGATCGAATGCCAAGCCATTCCGGTTGGGCCCGATGACTTCAATGGTTATGGAAATGAAGATGATGAGCCAGACCCTTGTTTACTGGTAAAAGTTGATCCAACAGATTCTCCGGAAGAAAAAACGGTCTCCTGCCGCAGTGTTCTGATTCAATCGGCGGAACTGTCCCACTTTCTCCCCTGGAGCTGGGAGAAAGTGCTTCCACCGGAGCTAAAGATGATTGAGGGCTGGATATCCGCAAGCCTTCTGGCCGAGGATAAAACCCTGAGACTGGGATCTGCACTGGTCTGGCTGGCTATCCGACTCTCACGCTCATTGGCGCTCATCGAAAACCTGGAAATACAGCAAAACATCAATGACGACTGGACCCTGACACCAGATTTTCAGTACGTACAACGCCGCCCTCCCCGACGACAGAATAGTTGGCGACCCGATAGCAGCGCCCATGATGCAGTTCAGCCATTCCAGGATGAGATGAGGATCGCTCTTCCTACAAACGTTTCAAAAGCCTTAACGACGATTGGCCTGCAGGGGAAGGCAGATTCCGCCCGTTTCCTACTGAATGTGTGGCAGACCGTAGCCTCGATAGGCCTTGAAAAGTGGTTTCACCAGCAAGCGGGCGAACACTTTCCGAGAGTAACCAGCGCAAAGCTCGGGCAGATCTGGAGTCAACGGGTCTTCGACCGGTCAGGGGACCATAACCTGTCTCGCCTTCTGGCTTCTCATCATAACAGCGCGTTGCCTGGAGCTTGCGGCTACGGCGCCTGGGATATAGATACCGTGGAACGCGGTTTTGAGCTATCGATTCAACGAACGGCAGACAACGCTTCCCGTCCCAATTTGATCGGTAGTGTGTTGGAACCGCTTGAATCCGTTCTCAACAATGCGATTCAGCAAGCAACAACTCGCTTAATTGATGCCCGCAATTCAGATTTGGTCACCTACCATAATCTTCTGGTCCAATATGCCGTTATGGCCCTGTACGCCGGGACCGGTTCGCGGCCCCTCCGGGATCCTTTCGAGTCCGCAACACACTTCAATTTTGATGAGCTTTTAGTCTTTATCGATGATAAATCCGACGAGAATCTACATAACGGGCGCGTGGTTCCCTTGCCGGATAAGGTCGTTGAGGTTATCCAGGCGTATGCGGATTATCTGGAGCGTCTTGCGCCCATCATTGCCCAAAGGCGAGTGGGCCTATCCAAGGAGATAGCCAGCCTCAATACAGGAACGACTACGGCATTACCTTTTTTCTTCCTTTTGGATGAAAATCTTAAATGGCATTCGTGCTCAGAAAAGGGCCTTCCGGGTGGCATTCTTTTCGAATGGCCCCTGCCCGCCAATCTGTTCCGCCATCGGTATGCACAGCAACTTTACCGCAATGGCGTGAACGCAGAAGTCATCGATGGATGGATGGGCCATGCCGAACGCAGCGTCGCCAGCTACGGAGATTACTCTCCTCGTTGTTGGCAAAATGACGCAGAACATTATCGGGATGCCCTTAATAGCGTTGTTGATCAACTCGCATTCCAGACACCGGAGATCCCAAACAAACTCCCGCCGCTGAAAGAGCCTCCGTGCGAATCGTCGTCGTACCAAGAACCTGACTTGTTTGGTCAGCGCGCACGTCAGCGACAGCGCCGACAAACCCTCAAGAACGCAATTCGCGCGGCGAGACAGGACATACAGCTTTTTATGGGCGAAAAGCCCCTCGATGAATTGAGCCAAGAGGACGCAGAAAAGCTCGGTAACAAAATGCTATTGAGAGAAAATCGCCTGCCTCACCCTCACGCAGCCATTCGTTTCGCAGAACTCACTAAAATTCTGGAGCGTTCAGGAAACCAAAACTACACCGTCCGAAAACGTCTCGCCCGAATCCGTCAGGAACGCTCATTGATCACGTCCTTCGCACCGACAGCCCTCAATATATGGCCACAGATCTTGGTGTGGGCGGCGCAGACGGGGTCATCACTGATAAAAAGTCAATTGTCGAAATTCGAGGCTCTTAGCCTCGGAGCGGCTCTTTTGTGCATTGAGAAGCGGCTGAGTTATCGACGCTTACTGAATGATGTCGTTCAAGGAAGAAATTTTCGGCTGATTCAAAATGGCAAACGGTATTTTTTTGAATACAGCGAAGAGCTGGGTGATCACTTCTCGACTCCGGTCCAGCGGCACGAAATCAGTTATAAAACGGCAAGCCTGTTGGGCCATGGCGTAGGACTTAAAAAATCGATAGACCCAGAGACCTGTGACTGCCCCAAAAGTTTAAAAAGGCTCGCTACCCAAACCCGGGGGGCAGGAGACTCCCGGGAAACCGAAACACTCTCCGACCTACTGTCTCGCCTTTGCAGGATCGTAGAACAGGTAAATCTCATCCAGTTACCCGGAATGGTGGCCGGCGCTCTCAGTGAGCGGCAGCCTCCGACCAGTCCGCCACTGAATGACTATCTGCGAATTAGCGAGGGTAAAAAACGGTTGCTGCCAGGAACGACAGTTCCCGACGACGGCTCACCGGAAATTGCAGCAAACCCGATTCCGGGTAATCGGCTTCGCGAGAGTGACAGACAGACACTTCAAAATAATGCTCGTGATTACTTCGGCCAAATAACGGAGATACTAAACCAGTACCGCAAACCACAAGCCGGAAAAATTGCACAGCAAATCGATAAACTCTCGAAAGAGAGAGCCGGCAAAGTGCCTAGCGCCATCGTCATGGTGGGTTACTGGGTAAGCGATACCATCCGAAAAGGGAAAGGACGCCAATGGTCAAAATTCAATCCCTTTGCACAAAACACACTGTCGACCTATTTCAGCTCGCTGACTGGCGTATTTTCCGGGCTGGCTTATGAAGTGAATCTACTCGAACTGGATGACGACGAGATCACGGCATTATGCGCCGATATGCTGGAGTACACGCGATCCAGATCTGTTCAAATAGGTTTTTTTAGCAGACGACTCCGCGATTTTTTCCGGTGGGCAGAAGCATACGGCGTCGCAACTCCGGATTGGAGTGAGCTGGATCTTTCAGATAATCGCCGCCAGGTTAGACCAGGTTTGTTGACGGAGGCGGAATACCTAGCCTGCCAGCGCGACATCCAGTCAATGACAGAGTTGGAGACCGACTACCGGCTCATATTGGGTTTTGTTTTATTGCTAACGTACCGTTTTGGGCTTAGAGCCCAGGAAGCGATCGGGCTACTCCGAGCGGACTGGTGTGTAGCAGACACTTATCAGTGGGTTCTTATCCGGAATAATCGGTATCGTGAAATTAAAAGCTTGTCCGGACGGCGCGCGGTGCCGCTCTTATTCAGATTAGCGGAGACGGAACGTTCCTTAATAGACCGGGTTCTTGGGCGCTATACGGCGATTGCTGGCAGTGAAACTAACCGGCCAATACTCTGCGACCTGGTGAACGGGTCCGTGGATATCACCAATCTACGCAGCCTTATCCCACCCGCACTGATACAGGTGCTGCGGCGAGTCACCGGCAACCCCTCAATGATTTTGCATCATTGCCGCCACAGTTTTTACAACCGCATTGCGGCGGCGGTGCTGGGCCTCGAAACGCCTTTCAGCCGAGACTTTGCTGACAATCCGGACTCCTCATCTCTCAGACTCGTGATTCTGGGAAATGTGTCCGACACTTCACGACGGAGCGGCATGGCACTCGCGCGCATCATGGGGCACCGCCACCCGCGAACAGGCATGAAAAATTACAACCACCTGATGACCGACTGGGCGGATGCGCTTACACCGGTAGTCCACAAAAGGGCCAGGTTGCTGAGTAGTGCTCTCAATACTAAAGATTTTGAACATGCCCCGACGTACTCTGCCAGTGAGCTGCCCTCTGCGCTGTTATTTCCAAAACTATCACTGACCCGAATATTCAGGCTGCTTCGACTCGTCTCACAGGGCCTGAGCTATGAACGTGCTGGCCAGCTCATGCAGTTACGGCCTGATCATACCGCTGTATTGCAGGGAGTTTTTCAGCAGGCAAATGCCAACATGCGCTTCAAAACACGGTCCGACAAGAAGGCCTGGGTTAATGGCACGCAGCTACCAAATGCACTCCTGCAGTCAATCTCTGACGATGGATGGCGCCGTCTGATAGCCCATGTGGAGCAGCTGTCTGATGTCGACCCGTGCGAGAACACCGTTGTCCCTGACCTCACAGAACTACCTTTCCTTACAGGCAGAAACAGGCACCTATTGATGGATCAACCGTCCCACTGCCAGTTAGTAAATTTAGTGCTGGATTATTTTGAGGTTAGAGAGCATCGCTATCGAGTCGTCGCTCGATTCGATAATGAATATGCTACGGCACTGCTCACACAATACGGTTTTCGGGTATTGGGCGAATATGAAGCCTCCGGCAACGGCAAACGGTTGCAGCTTGATCCATTTTCAACACATCTCCGGGGGGCCTCCTATAGAGGTCGGGCATTCGGTGGGTTGGTTCTGGAGCGGACGGCTGGAGGCATCATCCATGATGCTGGCGAACTCGCCATAGCTTTTCTCGCAACCGGCATGCTCCTGGCCATCTTCCGCAGCTCATCCTCAAATCATGTACCTCCTGCGTTATCAAAGTCCTGAAACAGAGCGCTGTTTACCGAGTCCTCGTTACAGAGTTCCAACGAGGTCAATTGTAGGAATTCGTTTTTGCCAGCGCTGTCACGCGTTTTTATTCCGGTGAACCGACAAAACCGCCGACGAAAATTTCCCTCGCATGCAACGCGAATGAGACTTGCGTCGTTTGCCTGGAACACGAGCGGCCCCCTCTCGAGATAACCCGCTGCATCGACTCGAATCAGTTGAATCCGATTGCTCTGTTCAGAAAAACCGTCTGGCCATGCAACGCCTTCTACCTGTTCTGTCACTGTTTGTCGTAATGGCCGTTCGCAAAAACGACCTTGGATCGGCATCACGACGTCGCCGCCTAGTTCAAACTGCACGCCGAAGGGCATGCCAATTTTTTTCCCCGAGTGCCGCTCGACGAACTCCTCAATTTGCATCTGAACCCACATCAGTTCGTCCGAATTCAGCGAATCACAGGCAGGTGGGTCGAAAAGCGAGCGAGCGCCTGTGATGCCAGACGTCAACTCTTGGAGAATGTCCCGTAGGCTGCCCAACAACGCACAGGCGGCATCGCCATCCACATAAATAGCTCGAAATATCACGCACTCCCCCGCGTAGTTGGTTGCGATATATGCAGCAGACGAAACGGAAACATAGTGATCCCGCTGAAACTGACTTAGAAACTCATTCATGACGTTGACGACAAATTCAGCAAATAATCGAATGATCGGATTTGCGACCTGAGTGTCTTCATACTCGATGACCCCTTCGCTGGAAATTGAGACTGTTTGATCAAATGGCGAGACAACTCCCACGAGCAGCGGGGAGGATGGAGTGGCTGCGCCAGTAGAAATGTTTGATTCCATAAAACCTCCGAAACAACAAAAACCTGATAAGCCCCGCAGACAATTGCAGTGGCTGCCTGACTAAAAATTAAACATTTAGGCGACGATATTTTCTCAAGGGAAAAGATGGTCATCGGGTGCCAGTGTCCTGGCCATAATCAGAATGGATTCGAATGCCGGCGGGAATTCTTCACAGAGTTGGGCATAGAAACGCATATCGTGAACCGCTTTGCGATTCCAGCGCTTTCGAATTCACTTGAATTTTTTGTCAGATACGCTGGAGAAGGATTCCAGCTAAAGACAAGTGCAAAAGCCGGTTGGCTGTTTGCTTTGGAGGTCGAGGAGTGAACCCTCTGAAAGACTCTAGATCTAACTGAACTAGAGCTTGATTGACATGCTGTTTGATGGCCAGCTACCAAATACTTTTATACCCAACCGCAATAAGGAACGCAACTCTGAATTTTACAATGGCTCGGGCCAAATTGTCGGCCTTGCAGTGTGTAGTATTTAATCTTGGCCATTTTGTTGCGCCATAGCTCTGGGCATGTGGTTACATGGAGCCCAAACTTTTCAGGCATCGTTAATAATCGCCCACAAATATCCCTCTCGCCGACCAAGTGGTTGCCCTTTGAGAATACTGGGCTAATTGCATTTTTAGCGCATTTAGACCGAACTATCCTCCCAGATTTTTCGTTAACCTGCCCTCATCTCAAATATATCTGCAGAAAATATTTTGAGAATGCATTACCAACGAGCAGACCAATTTATGGCTCTGTAAAAGTATTTTTTAAGCTGCAACGCTAACCGTCATATAGGTATATCCATGAATGCCCGTCATACTCTCGCACAAATCGCGTCATTAAATGACCTCATAGCAACAGATTCCGAAAACATTGAGAATCTCGAAGCGAAGCTGTCCAAGGCAAATAAAGAGCAGACAGTCCTGCACAATCGCAGGCAACGGCTAATTCTCAAGCTTGCGGCTTGGGCTATCCAGGAGGGAGTCGCTGGCCCGGACGACGATCTCCCTGTCGATGATCCCCATTCGTTTCTTGTCGCTATTTGCGACCTGATCGAGAACCATGAACGACTATGGGAAACTGACGGAGCGGTACATTAAACACCTTCCACCATCGAAGCATGGAGTGACGTATCGATGAACCCAAGTGATTGGCTCGATGCGGACACTCCGTCCATAGTGGAAGCGCTCACCAATCCTTCTTCATCGGCAACCGACGACAGCCTCAGTCTATTTACTTGAAATCAGAGCAATAACCTACTGGCGTAGTTCGTGGAGCGATCAGGTTTGAAGCGGGCCCTGAAGGGCAGCCTTTCCCCTCTCAAGCTCGGATAATTTTCGTGCAATGACCTCAAGCTCTTCTTCTATTCGGATACATGTCTCCTAGCCAGTGAAATCGGCCATTTCGCTAATAGTAACCTGCCGATCGTTACTCCACCGAACCTTTCAGCGTGAGGCCCTAGCTGAACTGGCCACCCTCGATTTTTTGAAGAACATCCATTGCCCAACGCCGGCCTTCGTGGGTATCCAGTAAACTGACGGGGGTTTCATCACCCAGGGCCGGCACCCCACTTTTCATCCATTGCTTTGCTAATGCTGGGCACTCCCACACTGCAAAGCATGACGAAAGCACTCTCGCAATCTCCAATACCGCTTCCGATGTTCTGATATCCAGGGCTTCAATTTGGCACATAGCTTCAAGCTGTTCTGGCGGCACCCCAAGCGCTTTTGCAATTCCCTCATCTGCCCCGGATGACTGGATGACAGAGGCCAGCCAATGCCCCGGAATACCGGCCCGAACTGCATGAATGAAAGCCATATGGTCAGCGAACAAGTTCCCGGGAATACAGCCAAAAACCATGTCAGGACATCGTTGTGAGTTGTTCTGATTCATTGAGTTGACCTGTATTGTTGAGAACACGGAAGTTGATTCACCGTCTCCAAGATTTCACCACATAGAATATGATCGTATAGTAAAGACATTACGCATGCATGGGGCAACTATGGATCTTGAAACAGGCATTCTGACGGCTATGGCGATTGGCATTGTGGGTGCAGGTGTACTGACTGCATGGTGCCTCTGGTCGCGGTATCAGGAACTAGAAGATCTCAAAAACCGCTAACCGGGTTAACACCTGCGAAATCCGCGGGAACATCGCAGACATGCACATGCCTGATAGGCGAGCAGACTTCTGAAGCTGTTAGTTGTGACCATGCAATATTGCAGGAGCGCTCTATGAGTATTAAACGTCTTATGGAAAAAGAATTACTGAAGGATCTTGATGCCAATAGCGCCCATGCCAAGGAACTGGCTGAACCGCTTCCGCAGGAGCTTACACCCCTGGAACGGCTCAGGGGCACAGTCAAACTCTACGAGCGGCCAACCGACCCCGTCTGGGATGAGTACTTTGAGTCCGATGAGCGTTGCCCATAGGAATTCAGGAGCCGCACCAGGTTCAAGATGAGATCACCGAACGTATATAACGCTTATGGAGAAATCAGTAACGTGGCTCATTCCAATACGCTCAACAATGACGTTTCCCAAGTGATGCTTCGTCTCGGTATCTCTGAGGCCTATCTTTCGAGGTTATTGAAAGCCGCAAACATTGATTACCCTGGCGAGCCTTTACCCAAACAGGCAAGCGAGACTCCCCCGCTGTCCACAAAGGAGATTGAGGTTTTAAGGTCCGGAGGGGCTAGGGGGTTAGATAGAGGCCCAGATAGCCATGTAGCCCGAGTCAATTCGTTACAGCTTTTGGTTAAAGAATGCCAAACATTGAGTGAGCAGGCACTTGTAGTGGTTCAATGATTCCGGACACCAACGTAGGTGGTAATATCGCCACCATAAGCGAGGTGTCTGATGACCAGAAAGCGACGTTCTTTTTCTCCTGAGTTTAAACAGGAAGCAGCCAGCCTGGTGCTGGATCAAGGTTACACGATTCCCCAGGCGAGCGTGTCTCTAGGAATTGGTGAAAGCGCTATCCGGCGCTGGGTTAACCAACTGACCGAGGAGCGTGACGGTGTCACCCCAAAGGGCAAGGCGTTAACCCCGGAGCAGCGCCGTATCCAGGGGCTGGAAGCCCGCTGCAAGCGCCTTGAACAGGAGAAAGACATACTAAAAAAGGCTACCGCTCTCTTGATGTCGGACGACATGAATCGTACGCGCTGATAGACCAGTTGAGTGAGCGAATGCCTGTTGAAATGGTCTGCAATGCGTTTGATATCAGTCGTTCAAGCTATTACGAGTACCGCCAACGGCGGAACCATGTGGATGTAGAGCGTTTGGCCCTGAAGGCTCAGGTAAACCGCCTGTTTACCAAGAGCCGCAGCTCTGCCGGCAGCCGGACAATCAAAGGCTTGCTCAGCGAGGAAGGTGTTGTCGTCGGTCGCTTCAAGGTTCGACGACTTATGAGCGAACTGGGGCTGATCTGTAAGCAGCCAGGCCCTCACGCTTACAAGCAGGCTACCGTTGAACGGCCAGATATCCCGAACCACTTGGATCGTGGATTTGCGGTAGAGCAGCCCGACCAAGTCTGGTGTGGTGACATCACTTACATCTGGAGCGGCCAGCGATGGAGCTATCTGGCTGTGGTACTGGATCTGTACGCCCGCCGGGTTGTTGGCTGGGCGATGTCATCCAGTCCGGATGCGGACCTGGCTGTAAATGCGTATTCCCGCGAACGTGAACACCCATACCGGTTGAACGTGAACACCTCAATTCTTAACGCATCACCCACCGGAGTTTGTACTCCGGGTGTTCACGTTCAGTCAATTTCCTGAAGTCGTTTTCTCATCGATTCCCCCTTCAGAGCCCAGCGATGGGCGTTGTGCATGAGTCGGTCCAGGATGGCATCAGCCAGGGTGTTATCGCCGATGGCGGCATACCACTGATCCGTAGGCAGTTGGCTGATGATCATGGTTGAGTGCGTGCCGTGACGGTCATCCATGATCTCCATCAGGTCGTTCCGGTGTGCCGGTTTCAGGGCTTCGAGTCCCCAGTCATCTAGGATCAGCAACTTCACTTTGGCCAGCTGGTTCAGCGTCTTCTGGTAGGTGCCGTCAGCCTTGGCCTGAGTCAGTTCCAGCAGTAACCGGGAGATTCGGTAATACCGGGTGCTGAGGCCGTTCAGGCAAGCCTGATGCCCCAGTGCACAGCCCAGGTAGGTTTTCCCGCTACCGCAGGGGCCGGTGATCAACAGGTTCTGGCCACGCTCCAGCCAGTCGGTTTGAGCCAGCTGGGCCACCTGAGCTTTCTTCAGGTTGCGGGGGTGCTGGTAGTCGATGTCCTGGATCGAGGCACGGAGCTTGAAGCGGGCCTGGCGTACAAGGCGGTCCTGTTTCCGGTGCTCTCGGGTCTGGAACTCTCGGTCAAGCAGCAGTTCCAGGCGCTCGGCGAACGGCAGTTCGTCGTACGTGCCCAGCTGGTTTTGTTGGTGTTCCAGGGCGGCAGCCATGCCGCCTAACTTCAGGTCTTTCAGTCGTGCCAGGGTCTGTGTTGTGCTCATGGGTGATGTCCTAGTGGAAGCTCTTCGGGCCACGGATATTCTCGTGGTGTTGAGGGAGTTCGGCGTTCAGGGGCAACTGCTCCGGCAGCTTGTCCCGGTTGCTCCGGAGAATGGCCTTGATGTGCTTCAGCCGGTTCAGACCTTCCCGATTGGCGATGCGGCAGCCGGCATTCAGGCGTTGGCTGGGGTACTCCCGAGTCAGGTTGAGCAACCCGAGACAGACCCGGTAGGCCTGCTCCGGGTGTTCCCGCTCAGCCAGTCGATCACTGACCCAGATCAGCGTGTCTGGTCCGATGTCCCGGGCCCAGCTCTTGAGACGCCCCGGGGTCCATTGCTGCTGTTTTCGATGCCGGGCAGGCATATGACCGGCTTCGGTGGTGGTGCCCGGCCTGTGACGCCGTGGGTGACTTGCCACCTGGCGTTGCCGGAAGTGGACCTGCACCAGATGATCGCTGGCCTGGACTTCCACCTGCTCGCCCACGTACTGGTGCGGTACCGAGTAATGATGCTGGTCGAACTCGATGTGGTAATCGATATTGACCCGGCAACGCCGGATCTCGACGTACTCATAGGGCTGTTTCGGCAAGGGACGCAGGGCTGGCTGATCCAGTGTCTCGAAGGCTGTTTGCCGGTTATCCGGCAGCCGCCGGAACGGGCGGCTGTTCAGCTCTTCAAGCAGTGACCGGATGCACTGGTTGGCTTCGGCGAGAGTGAAGAAGGTGTGGTGACGCAACCGGGCCAGGATCCAACGCTCCACGATTTGCACGCCGACCTCCGCCTTCGATTTGTCCTTGGGCTTGTAGGGCCTGGCCGGGAGGATGGCCACCTGATAGTGCTCGGCCAGTTGCTGGTAGCTGGGGTTCAGTTCTGGATCGTACCGACAGGCCTTGCTGACACCGCTGCGCAGGTTGTCCGGCTTATGTTCCCAATCCCATTATGTTCCGTTCACTTTGGAAGACCTTGAAACCATAGGGAGGCCCCCTTGCACTGGGGCACATAACGATCACAGGGATTCCAGCCATTGCAGCAGCTCGGAATTGGATCGCCATACTGGCTTTCGGTGGGACTCCGCCGGAGAATCCCAAACAGGCTCACAGGTGCGCAGCGCGTCCACTTTCATTCGGAGGGTGATCTCGGCGTATCGGTTGGTGGTCTCCAAACTGACGTGTCCAAGCCAGGCGCGGATGACGTTGACCTCGACACCTGCTTCAAGCAAATGCACGGCCGTCGTGTGGCGTAAGACATGGGGTGAGATGTGCCGCACTGTGCCATCTGCGCTTTTCTTCACCACCTTGACGGTATGACGCCGCACGATCTTGTAGATACCAAATCTGGTCAGCGGCGCACTGTTGCGGGCCAGGAAGACAGCGTCATTGGAGTGGCGTCGTTGCCGATTTTGCTCCAGTAAGTCCTGCATCAGACCCGCCGTTCGCGTCCACAAAGGACAGGTACGCCATTTGTCACCTTTACCATGCAGCCGTACTCGGGGCTCAGAACCGAGTGCCAGGTGCGTTGCGCGCAGATCCGCTACCTCCTGTACGCGTGCTCCGGTGTTATAAAGGAAGCGAAGCAAGGCTTGGTCGCGCAGAGCCTGAGGGTGGTCGGTGGGCAAGGCAGCGAACAGAGCATTAATCTCGTCGCGTTCGAGATACAGAGTCTCGCCCGGTTGCCAGCGTTTGACGGGAATGGAGGCAATTTGCTGTGCTTCCCCGAGCACGCAGGGCTCACGGCCGGCAAGATACTCGAAAAAGGTATGCAGCGCCGCCAGGCGCTGGTTTCGGGTTCTAACCCCATTACCACGTTCCTGTTCAAGGTTTTGCAGAAAATGGCGCACTCGCTCGCCAGTGAGATCAGCCAGTTCCAAGCGGGTGATCCGGCAATGCTTATCCTTTGCAGCGAATTGCAAGAACAGGCGCAGGCTCTCCTTATAACTTCGGATGCTGGCCGGGCGCAGCCCCCGTTGGCATTTAAGGTGATCTTCTAAGAAGGCAAAGACGAGACGCCCCAATTGATCCGTCATGATAGCTCCTCCTCTCTGCGGGGATCGGCGAACCGCTCGAACCGTTGGCTCGCCTCCCGGAGCAGTGCTTCGGTGATGGTCAGATACCAGGCAGTCGATGCCGGGTCGGCATGGCCCATGAAGGTTGATAGATGAAAGAGCCGTTGTTTGGGATCCACGCCGGTGCGATACCAGCGGAGCAGAGTTGCGACCGCGAAGGAATGGCGCAGGCAGTGCAGATGAGGTTGGCGTACGCCAGGTGGCACGTACGGATCCATCTTCAGTATCAAGTGGTGAAATGTCTGACTGACCGTCTCAATACGCATTGGCTTGCGCTCTGGGAAAAAGCTGAAAGAAAATACCGGATCATCCGGCTGCCATGACCCATACCGATCAACGCCAAACTGTAGATAGACAGCGATCTGTTGCGCCATGCGCGGGCCAAAGGGGACCAAACGCGTCTTGCCAAACTTGCTCTTGTCGATCACCAGAAGGCTGCGCTGGCAATCGACGTCGCGATACCGAAGATGCACAATCTCGCCGACACGCAGGCCCAAACCGTACATCAGCGAGAAGATTGTTCGGTAGACCATGCCACGACAGGGTGCCCGGGAATTGTCCGGAAGCTGTGACGCCAACGTCAGGATGTATTCCACCTGAGCCGGTTCGAACAGGAAGGGTTTAAGCTGGGAAGTCACCGGCTGAGGGTGAGCACGAACCGGAGAATGCGCTAGCCGCTCCTGGGTCACCTGCCAGGCAAAAAAGCAGCGGAGCACCCCCAAGAGGTGGTTATAGCTGCGTGGGCGAGTGCGTGGCCGCGAAACGAGAAAGGCCTCAATCAACGCCGGTTGCACTAACGCCGCATCACTCACCCGTTCCTCGACCAAAAAGCGATCGAATAATTGCAAGGCGAGCTCTTCAGTATCAAATTTTCGGCCCAGCGCGCGCTTGTAACTCAAGTAAGCCGAAAAATCCTTGCCCAGTACGCTGTGGAAGGAGGCGGTCATGGCAGCACCTCCTCGTGGTCCAGCGCCACCATGCGCAGGGTTTCCACGTCCACCTTGGTATAGATGCGGGTGGAACTTGGCGATGCATGACCAACGTAATCGCCGATAACCTTGAAGTTGAACTCGGCATCGACCAATCGCTGTACGCAAGTGTGGCGCAAGGTGTGCGAACCCGGGCGACGGACATTAATACCCGCTTTGCGCAGGTAGTGCGTCGCGCGGCTGGACACAGTAACCGCCGTCACAGGTCGGACGGGCGCCACAACCCGGAAAAACAGCCTTCGCTCCTCGACGTGTGGGCGTGCATTTTTTAAGTAGTCGAGAATAGCTTCGCCTACTACTGAAGAGAGAGGGTACGCAGTGGTGTGTCCCGCCTTGCGCTGCGGCACCAACAGGCGTTCTCGCTTCCAGTCAATATGCTCCAGTGTCAATCCGGCCACCTCATGGCCGCGCAGTCCATACGTGACGAGCAAAAGTAGAACGGCATAGTCGCGCTTGCCCAGAGCACTGCGCCGATCAACAACATCGAGCATGCGCCGGACGTCGTCCCAGGAGATCGAACGCGGGAGATCGGCCAGCTGATACCGACGCGGGGACTCTACGGTAGCGCCGAGATCGCGATTGATCAGCTGCTCGCGGTACAGGTAGCGCAGGAAGACTCGCAAGGAGCTGCACAGCCCCGTCATGGAATGCGGGCTCAATCGGCGACCGCTCTCCATCACAAACGCACTGAGTATGGCTGGAGTGAGCTCGGACAAATGCAGCAGGTTGATTCGCGCCAGGTAGGCTTCCAGGTTATGCAGATAATGGCCATAGTGCCGGAGAGACAGCTCACGCAGGCCCCGTTCTTCACGCAGATAAACAAAGAACCCCGGTGCCTGAACCAGGAAGGGATCTTGACTGGTCCGTCTCCGACCTGTTCCGCGGAAATCGGGCAACATCAGGGACAGCAATTGCTCGATCGGTGTACGAGCATCATTAGCCACCCATCGCTTTGCCTGGTATGCGTTCTTGGCGTGAACCTTTACCCAGTGCTTTACATAAGGCTCGACATGAGTCGGAAGCTCGCTCCACTGCGTGGCACCATGATCGCGAGCAAACTCGCCAAACTGCCTCAGGAGTGGGACTCGCCGCAAGATTACCCTGGGCCTGTATCCATGCCCGGCTAACCACGCAACGTACTGCTCAATCGGTTCCGCGATCCAGGAAGCGCGGATCGCATCGATGGTATCGGGCTTAACGAAGTAATGTTCTAACATGACAATCTCCTTTCTGGATGTAGGAAAGGAAATCATGCGCCCAAACGGCATCTGTCGTTATGTGTCCTTTTACACGGGATCCTCCCTATGGATTCAAGGGCTTCCAGGGTGAACGGAACATAATGGGATTGGGAACATAAGCCGGATTATGTGCCGGGACACATAATCCGGAACGACCATCTCCGGAATGCCACCGAAGAACTCAAAGGTACGCACGTGACTGGATAGCCAGTCTCGTAAACTCTGGCTCCAGGTAGCTTCAGCGTAGGTGTAGTTGGAGGCACCGAGCACCGCCACGAACACCTGAGCAGTGCGTACCTCACCGGTCTGCGGGTTGATGATCGGCACGGTTGGGCCGCAGTAATCCACGAAGCACTTCTCACCCGCCTTGTGAGTCTGGCGCATCGAGCGCTTCTGCTGCTTCAGCCAGTGCCGGTATCGGTCACAGTATTGGGAGTAGCTGTAACAGCGATTGGGATACTGGGCTGTGTATTCCTCCCACAACAGCTGCTTGGTCATCCCTTTACGCTTGAGTTCCTGATGAACGGTGGCCCAGTCAGGCACCTGGTAGCGAGTCGATGTAGTGGGGTCGGCACCGGGATAGAACAGGGCCGCAAGGCGGCCATCGTCCAGATCATCGGGCAACGGCCAGTTGAGGTTCAAGGCATCGGCCCGGGCCAATAGCTTCTGGATGGCCCCGACACTGGTCTTGGTGCTGGCACTGATCTGCCGGATCGAGAGCCCGGCTTCCAGCCTTAGACGAAGCACCTCTCTGATTTTACGCATTGGAATTCTCTTTGCTGGCACAACTCCGCTCCCCAGAAAAAGGAATCAGAGTAGCAAACGGTTGAATAAACAATGCGTTAAGAAGGATTCCGGTTGAACGTGAACACCGTTTCCGGGAATGTGAACGCTGATTCCGGCATCGTGAACACCGATTCCGGAAAATCCGGAAAAGTGTTCATCTTCAATCGGAATGGCTGTTCACGTTAAACCAGAACTGGTGTTCACGTTCGTCCGGAATGGGTGTTCATGATGGGCCGGAATATGCAGTAAAAGCTCTGGATCACGCCTGGGAACAGCGTGGTCAGCCAGAGAAAGTCATGTTCCACTCGGATCAGGGAAGTCAGTACGCCAGCCGTAAGTTCCGTCAGAGGCTCTGGCGCTATCGAATGACCCAGAGCATGAGCCGGCGAGGCAACTGCTGGGACAATGCCCCGATGGAGAGGCTGTTCCGGAGTCTGAAATCTGAATGGATACCGGCCATCGGTTACCGAGATCTTCCTGAGGCTCAAAAGGATGTTGGGAGCTATTTGATGGGCTACTACAACCGGCAACGACCTCACGCATTCAACGACGGCATTTCGCCTGTTGCTGCTGAGGAAAACCTTAAAATACTGTCCGGGATCAGTTGACCACTACAGTTTTCGGTAATTGCAGCCGATAATTCCGAGGGTTGAAATGCATAACGGACAGCGATCGCAAGGGTTCGCTCGATAGCTTCAGTCGTATCCGCATGCCCACCAATTTGGCCCCAGGGCAAATCTTGCTGAACCCGCTTGCGCCAAGCGTCACGTATCGACTGGCTGGTATAGCCTCCAGGCCCACTCGATGGCGTTCCGTCAAGGAGAGGAAACAGCTCCTGGTCCATTCGCTGGCAAAAATCTTTCTCACTATAACCTTTAGCCTCAACCAGAGACCGCAGCATGAGAGTCAGAATAAAGCCTGCTTGTGATAACTGACCGGCTTTCAGGCCATCATGATATCTGCCGGGTTTGGGGTCAGTATATCCGTCAATCCAATCACCGTAATCCCGTCGCAATTCCTTGAGGTCGTAATACCAGTGCGGACCCACTGTAAGTGCGTCGCCGATGAAAGCGCCCATTATTGAACCTACGGCGCGATCTTTGATTTCCGCAGGACTGATCATGATTCCTCCTTCGACTGCAGCTTTGGTTTACCAAAACCACTCTTTCTCACAAGATCCACGGATATTTTGCCGTTACCAGGCGGTTTTACGTGCCTTAAACACGAAAAGTCCACGCCTGGCGCTTTAACCGAGCCTCTCTATTCGCCAATAAAACATCCCTGATTTCTTGCCGAGAATGGTTGCCGAGATATGAGCGTCGCTCGCCTTGTTCGCTAGGCCATAGCAGACATGCAAAGGCAGAAGATGCTCTTCCCGGGGATGGCAGAACCGGGCATGGGGGGGCAAGGTCCCAATGAGCCAGGCGCTCTGCCCGCTCCGATTCCGGCATTGAGTTATCGGCACACGTCTCCTCCAGCCAGTCCTCAAACGCCTGGTTGCGAGCCTGAACCTCCGACGTATTGGCGGAGAAAAACGCCCGCATGTTATGGAATGAGAAGCCCGAGCCAATCACCAGCAGGTTGTCGTAGTCCACTGCCTGCAGTGCCTTGCCAATAGCCAGGTGAGTACTGGCATCCAGACTGTTTACCAGGGACAACTGAATGCATGGAATATCCGCCGCCGGATACATCAGCTTGAGCGGCACGAACAGGCCATGATCAAACCCCCTTTGGTCGTCAAGGCGCGCCCGGATCCCCGCCTGATCCAGCGCCTGGTATATCTGACACGCCAGTTTCGGTTCCCCGGGACAGGGATACTGGATATTGTAGGCCTCCGGTGGGAAGCCAGAGTAATCATAGATGAGCGGAGGTCTGGCGCTGGAGGTGATCGTCGGCACCGACGCCTCCCAGTGCGCGCTAACAACAAGTATCGCGGAGGGTTTGCGAAGCTTACCGGCAACCTCCGTTAACCGCGCCACCATTTCTCGGTGTCCCGGATCCCCCAGGAGTGGCATTGGCCCGCCCCCATGGGAGATAAACAGCACATCGGTTTCAGTGTTCATGGCGATCACTCCTGTGCTCAGAGTTCTCCCGGCCCTGCCGGAACAATGCCACTTGGGTTCAAAGCCTTGATGGAATAGTAGCCGGCCTTGATATGTTCAAGGTTTACTGTATTTGCAATGCCGTCGAGCGCCAATATGCGGTGCATGTAGTCGTGCAGACGCGGCATGGCTCTCAGGGTATTCCGGTTGCACTTGAACAGGCTGTGATAGGCCGCATCAAAGCGCACCAGGGTCACGAACAAGCGTATATCGGTTTCGGTCAGCTGGTCACCAAACAGATAAACGCGCCCGTCGGCCAGCCGCGAATCCACTTCGTCCAGAGCAGCAAACACCTTGTTGTAGGCTTCGTCGTAAGCCGCCTGGCTGGACGCAAAGCCGGCCTGATACACCCCGTTGTTCAGGTCTGTGTACAAATACTCGTTGAGACTGTCGATTTCGCCTGACAGCGATTCCGGGTACAAATTCGGCCCTTCATTAACAATCCCTGCGAAGGCACTGTTCAGCATCCGCAGAATATCCGCGGACTCGTTATTGACGATAGTGCCTGTGTGTTTGTCCCAGAGGACCGGCACAGTGGCACGACCCGAAATTTGAGGATCCGCCCGGGTGTATAGCTCATGCATATAGCGAGCACCGTTAAGCGCGTCCTCATCCGCACCCGGATAGCCGCCGAACTGCCAGCCCTGATCAGTCAGCCGGGGATCGACAACAGTCACGCCAATCACGTCTTTCAGCCCTTTCAGCTCGCGAGCCATCAATGCTCGCGAAGCCCAGGGGCAAATATAGGCCACATACAGGTGATAACGTCCTTGTTCCGCCTTGAAGCCTCCTACCCCGGTCGGTCCCGGGGCGCCATCCGGCGTGATCCAGTTGCGAAAGGGCGAGGTCTGGCGGATAAAGCGCCCTTCCTCATCTTTGGCCTGGACAGGCTGCCAGTTTTCTTTCCAGACTCCGTTTACCAGCATGGTTCAGCCCTCTCTCTGAAACAGGTTATCCAGCGCAAACCGGCCACCGCCCTGAATCACCAGCGCCAGAGTGACGACAAACAGGGTAAGGGCATATTCGTAACCGTTATTGGACATGAACAGCCCGTTTCCGATGTGGACAGCAAATATGGCCACCAGCATGGTGAAGGCCGCGATCACAGCCGCAGGGCGTGTCAGCAGACCAAGCACCAGCGCTAGGCCGCCAAAGAACTCGGCACTGCCGGCCAGTAACGCCATCAGGTAACCCGGCTCCAGTCCAATACTTGCCAGCCATTGCCCGGTGCCTTCCAGTCCATAACCGCCAAACCAGCCAAAGAGCTTCTGAGCGCCGTGGGCGGCGAGGATCAGGCCAACCGGCACCCGTAGAACCAGTGCGGCAAACCCGCCGTTGGATTGAAATAATGCCTGTACAAATTGATTGTTCATGATCGCCACCTCGAATCTTTCTCTCGTTAGTTGAGCCCGAAGCTTATGCTTCAAGTGATGTGACCACTTTACTATCACCAAATCGAAAGACTAAGATGGCTATTGTTGCTTTATTATCAACAAAACGTTGTTAAAAAAGGATGTACTCCGCAGGATAAGCCAATGGATCGAATTGAAGCCATGCGTGCCTTTGTGACCGTGGTCAGTGAAGGCACCTTCACCCGCGCCGCGGAACGGCTGAAGATATCGCCACAGCTGGTCAGCAAGTACGTTTCGCAGCTTGAAACACACTTAGGGGTGCGGCTGCTTAATCGCACCACTCGGAGAATTCACCTGACGGAAGCCGGCACTCATTATCATCAACGCGCCCAACAGGTACTCAACGACATTGATGACATGGAGAATCAGCTCGGTAATCTGCAAGCCGAGGCTCAGGGCCTGTTACGCATAAGTGCACCGGTCTCGTTTGCCATTCGCCATATGGCCCCTCTGCTGAGTGAATTCCAAAAAAAGCACCCCGCCGTCGGCATTGATCTGCAACTGAACGACCGGAAAGTCGACATTCTGGAAGAAGGTTTCGATATTGCGCTGAGAATTGGCCACCTCAAGAGCTCCTCACTGATTGCGAAACGACTGGCTCCGGTACGACTGGTTCTTTGCGCGTCTCCTGCCTACCTTGAGCAATACGGCACCCCCCGGCGACCGGAAGATCTGAGAGAGCACAAGTATCTGCGTTACAGTTATATGAACATGGATCCCGGCCATTCGCTGCAGAAATGGCTTCAGGATAGTAGTCGCGAAAACACAAGAGGGATGATCAGCAACAACGGCGATGTGCTTATAGAAGCGGCTATTGCCGGGACCGGAATTGCCTTACAACCCACCTTCATTGCCGGCTCTGCAGTAAAGGAAGGCAAGTTGAAGGTCATTCTGCCCGAACATGAGCCGGAGCCTATGGCGCTCTACGCGGTGTACGCACATCGCCAATTGTTGGCGAGCAAGGTTCGGAGCTTTATTGACTTTATCGATGGCTTTTTTGGCGAGCCGCCCTACTGGGACAGGTTTGAATAGCTGCATCATCGATAGGCCAAGTCAGCCCAACAAATGGATAGCCCCGGTCTCTATTGCTCTGGCTTACGAGTCACCGAGGCCAGGCAGCTAATAAGGCGAGGCGGCAAATCATCAGAAAACGACAGCTTGTATTACGATGCTGTCGTTCCCGAATAGAGTCAGAAAGGGGTGAGGCAAGTAATGACTCAACCCTTTCGATTTCATTCTTATCGCCACCCTGCATCAAACGATGGTATCCAGTAGACATTCTGCCCCAGACGACCGAATCCCTGAGCCTCTCGACGCCGGAACGCCTGGTACTGGTTGTTCACCATGGCACTCTGTCCGTCGGCATCCCGAACATAGCGAGCGAGGGTCATTGCGGCAGGCACTCCGTAACGAGCTCCCGGAGAAGCGCAGGTCCAAATATGGCGCAAGGCTAATGCAGCATCCGGATCAACTTTGTCCAGATACGCCAGCCCGGGCGCGCAGGCCTCCAGGGTCAGATCACCGTGACCACAAAGGCGAGCAGCAGCAGTAGACCGACCATTGAGATCAAAGGTGTAGGTTTTGCCAATATCATGGAGGAGTCCGGCCACAAAACCGATTTCCTGCATGCCTCTCGCCATCTGCGGTTCATTCATATGCACCATGTTGAGAACGCCTTTGGCGACTTCCAGCGAATGCACCAGTAGTCCACCGGGATAGTTATGGTGGTAGTTCTTGCTGGCCGGGGCTTTTAGGAAGATTTCTAGGCGGTCCCGACGCTCCAGCACACGCTTGACAAACATCTGCAGCGACTCGCACCGCAGGGAGCGCACTGCATCAATCAGTTGGTCGAGCGAGTCCGGCTTTGGACAAAACAGCCGCGGCAACGTTTGCAGCGCCGGCAGACGAGCCACATCGGTCGGAAGCGGCCGACGGATGTCCGTCAACAGGATGGCGCCCTCCTCCTGACCAACGCAACCCTGCCCTTTGACCACGACCAGTTCCATATGACCCAAGCGCTCTGGGATGGGAATGGAGTCGATCACTGCCAGCACCACACAATCATGAACACAGCTGCTCAGGCGCAATTTCAGATAGGGAATGCCCTCATCGTCAAAACACGCTACCCGTCCAGTCAGCCGGTAAGCGCCGCTGAAGGTTTCCTTCAGAATTGGGCGAAGCTCATTCAGTTTCATTGTCCACCTCCTGGTTGGCGGTTACACGGCTTTGGATCAAACGCTCGAAGGCGCTGCCATCCATACGGGTCACATTCGGAATAAAGCGGGAGTACACTTTGAAAAGCATCTCGGTGGAGGAGTGGCCCAACACCCGAGCTACCCATTCTGGGTTTTCTCCAGATGCCAACAGCAACGTGGCTGCGGTATGCCGTGTCTGATAAGGCCGCCGCTTTTTCAAGTTCAGAGCTTGAAGCAAGGGGTACCAGACGCGCTTGGTCACGTTGTTGTGATCAAGCGGCTCACCGAGACGATTGCAAAATACGAACTTGCTCAGTTTGCCGGTTGCCGCGTGCTGTGCCTTGAGTGCGTCATAAACCGGGCCAAACATAGGGATTTCCCGCTGGGAGCCATCGGTTTTGGTGTATTCGGTCTTACCATTGATCAGCGTCTCGCGAACAAGAATCTCGCGCTTCTCAAAATCCACGTGCTCCCACTTCAAGCCATCGATTTCGCCGGTGCGCATGCCCGTGAAGAAGCGGACTTGATAGTAGTTGCGGTAGTCCTCCCGCACGTACTTGGTGATCTTATCTACCTCATCCATCGAGAAGGGTTCGATCTGGACCTTTTTCAGCTTCAGCGGCTTGATGTTGCGATAGGGATTGGCAAAGTCGTAGCGCTCGGCCCCCTCTGTCAGAATCATACGTAGGATCGCCATGTGGCTATTAATGCTTTTGGGGGCCATTTGGGCATTGCCTCCCCTGCCCTTACGGGCCCCCAGCTTGTTGCGCGCGGCCAGGATGTGCGATTTGGTGATCTCGGTCAGGCGCTTGTTTTTGAACGCCGGCTTAAGGGAGCTTTCAAGAATGGACTCAACATTGCGCAGATGAGAAGCGCGCCATTGGATCTTGTTCTCTTGGAGCCACAGATCGGCGAAATCAGGGAACAGCGGCGACTGATCGGTTTCCTGATCCGGATCAGCCATTACATTTGAAGCCCGGCTGCTTCCAGAAAGCGCCCCTGCCTTGGCCAGTTTTTTCAGGTTCTTGCTGCCCGGGAAGAATTCAGCGTAATCGAATTCACCCAGGAGAATTTTGGCCTCAACTTTCTGAAGAAGTGCTTCGCACTTTTTACGGTTGGCCGGCGTATCCGGCAGCGCGGTCTGTTCCCTGCACCGCAGCCCCTCGAACATAAAATCCAGATAAAGCTTGCCGGTCTCCTTACGCTCTCTCACCTTACCCATGACATACCGCTCCGCTTGCCATGGGAATTGACAGGTGTTCGTGCTCACGGGCACTGACCAGCATTTCCTTTTCAACTTCTTCCCAGAGAAAGAGAATTTTCCGTCGGCCAAAAGGCTTGATGTAATGCTTGCCCTCCAGCAGTACCGTGTCTTTAAGACATTGACGAATTGTGCGGCAGTCATATTTGATGCGGCCAGCCAGCTCTTCAGTGGTCAGGTAGGTGTAGGAATTTTCCATCGAAATTTTCCTTCTGTTGCGCTACGCTAAATCAACAAAAGACATTCTCCATATCAGAATGCCATCCTAAATGACATTTTAAGCAACAAAAGTACATTTGCAAGCATTTTTTGCCATTCTGGATGACATTTTTTAATTAAGGATGATCAGAAATGGTTCGATGCCATCTCGCTCGGCTGATGGGCGAGCGAAAAATGAAGATCGTGGACGTAGCCAGAGAGACGGGTCTTAACAGGAATACCGTAACCCTGCTCTACAAAGAAACAGCGCAAAGGATAGACCTGGAAGCCATTGAGAAACTCTGCCGATTATTTGAATGTGAGGTGGGAGACCTGCTCGAGTTGCAAGAAGATCATTGAGCAGATGGGATGGTTAAAGGACCACTCTCATTAAGTCATCATATTTTGCCGCAGTTTTGCTCCATCGCTTGACCCGTCGCGGACCACCCTACTTCTTTGCTGTCACCACAAAGCAGACCTTTTCAGATAGGGGCATGCACAATCCGCTATTTGGAAACAAAGCACGCTGAGGTT
>NZ_APAT01000009.1 GCF_000347775.1 Marinobacter santoriniensis NKSG1 | reverse complement strand
CCACAACCGCCCCCAGAATCTTGTCCTTGCCCGGCGGAGTCAGCACCTTGATGAAACCATGATCCTCGCTCTCGGCAATCGCCCGGTCCAGGTCATCCAGACCATAGCGGGTGACCTCATAGGCCACGCCCTGCGCCTTGGCTTCGGCTTCACTGAGCCCCACCCGCGCCACTTCCGGCGAGGTAAAGGTCACCCAGGGCATCACTCGGTAGTCCACCTTGAAACGCTTGAACTGACCAAACAGACCGTTCACCGCTGCGTACCAGGCCTGGTGCGCCGCCGCGTGGGTAAACTGGTAGGGGCCAGCCACATCGCCGCAGGCAAAAACGTTCGGATAACGCAGGCTCATATCCTCTTCCACCGGCACGGTTCCGTTCGGGAGGGTGTCGACACCAATCCGGTCCAGGTTCAGGCCGGCGGTGTTGGCGGCGCGACCAACAGCGACGAGCACCTGGTCGAAAGCAATACGTACCCGCTCACCCTCGTGCTCGCAGTAGGCAACCTTCTCTCCTTCCTCTATACGGAACTCGGCGGCGGAATGTTTCAGTCGGACATCCACACCGTCCGCCTGGAACTGCTTAAGTACCAGTTCGGAGACATCCTCATCTTCCTTGGCCAGCAGGCGCTCTCCCATTTCAACCTGGGTCACTTTGCTACCCAGCCGCGCGAATGCGTGGGCCAGCTCCGAACCGATCGGACCACCGCCCAGCACCAGCAGACGTTCCGGCTGGTCCTGCAATTCCCACAGGTTGTCCGAAGTCAGCGGCTGCATGTCTTTCAGGCCAGGAATCGGGGGTACTGCCGGTTTACCGCCAGTGGCAACAACGATACTGCGGGCGGTCAGGCGTTCGGTGCGGCCATCATTGTGCCGGACCTCAAGTTCCCAGGGCGAAACGAAGCTGGCTTCGCCGGCAATGCAGTCAACACCCAGCTTGCGGTAACGTTCCGGGGAATCGTGGGGCTCCACTTTCGCGATAACATCCTTGACCCGGTTCATGATGGTCTTGAACGAGCCTTTAACGGGCACCGATTCCAGCCCGTAACGGTTGGCATGGCGCAGGGTATCCGCCGCCTTGGCGCTGCGGATCAGGGCCTTGGAGGGCACGCAGCCGGTATTCAGGCAGTCGCCACCCATCTTGTGCTTTTCAATCAGAGCCACCTTGGCTTTCACGGCTGCGGCGATGTAGGCGGAGACCAGACCGGCAGAGCCACCGCCGATAACCAGCAGGTTGTAATCAAAGTGCTCGGGCTTCTGCCAGCCCGCATACACTTTGCGGCGGCGAAAAAAGCCCACCACAAACTTGGCAATCAACGGGAACAGACCCAGCAGGGCAAAGGACAGCAGCAAATCGGCGGAGACGATGTCGCCGGTGGACTGAATCTGGCCCAGCTGGGTACCGGCGTTCACATAAACAAAGGTGCCAGGCAGCATGGCAACCCAGCTCACCAGAGCGTAGGTGCGCAGCTTCATGGCCGTCAGGCCCATTGCCAGGTTGATCAGGAAGAAGGGGAACACCGGCAACAGGCGCAGGGTTGCCAGATAGAAAGCGCCGTCTTTTTCAATGCCGCGGTCCATCTTCGCCACGGTTTCCGCGTAGCGCCTGCGCAGGGTGTCCCGCATCAGAAACCGGGCCACGAGGAATGCCAGGGATGCGCCGACGGTTGAGGCCATGGAGACCGCCGCCAGACCATAAAGGTTGCCGAAAAAGGCACCACCGGCCAGGGTCATAATGGTAGCGCCTGGCAGTGAAAGCGCTGTCACGACAATATAGATCGCCGCATAGCCGCCCACCGCCAGGACCAGATTCTGGTCAATCCATTGTCCGAGGGACTCTTGATGGGACTGCAGGTTTTCCAGGGTGAGAAGTTTATGCCCGTCGAAACCGAGGAAAATCCCCACGATGGCGGCGATGATCAGAATGAGTAAAAGCTTGCTGCGATTCATATCCATGCCTGTAAGCAATGTAAAAATCTATACGCTGTTTTAGCCAAGACACGATCACCGGCTGGATGTTACACCGCTCCTGGACTAAAATTCTTGAACAATTGCTACAGAATACCGGAACTTTTATCGCTTCCGAAACACTATACATAGACAACCCGCCAACCGAGACTGACAAGGGACGGAAACCCCATGAACACCGCGGTGCAACCGGAATCTGAAGCGTCATTGATCGAAGACCTCAAACGGGGTGATTCAACCGCCTATCGGAGGGCAGTACGCGAGTACTCACCCGGCATGCTTGCAGTTGCCCGTTTTTACCTTGACCACTCAAGCGCGGAAGAAATAGTCCAGGATTGCTGGGTGACGGTTATTGATGCTGTTCAGAAATTTGAGGGCCGCTCCGGTCTGAAAACATGGTTGCATCGCATTGTCGCAAATCGCTGCAAGAACCGGCTTCGAACAGCCAAACGTGAAGTCGCAACGGATTTCTCCGAGACTCTGGAGCCGGAACTGGCCAACCGCTTCAACTCTACAGGACGCTGGGATCTTCCACCCAAGCTGCAATTTCATGATTCCGCCGACACTCTGATGGAGAACGGTGCTCTCAGCGATTGCCTGGACAAACACCTCTCTACGCTGCCGGAAACCCAGCGTTCTGCCCTGATGCTTTACGAAGCTCACCAGCATAAATCCGATGACGTCTGTAACATTCTGGATGTCAGTGCCTCTAACCTTCGTGTACTTTTACACCGTGCGAGGCAAAAGATCTTTCTCATGGTGGAGACCTTCCAGGAGACGGGCGAATGTTAATGTGCAGGGACCTGGCCGAAATTGCCAGTGACTACATCGATGGTGAACTCAACGGCCGGCAGAACCTGTCCGTAAAAATGCACCTGATGATGTGCAAGGATTGCCGAACGTTTATCGGCAACCTGCGAGCAAGCAGTAATCTGCTGAGTGCACACTCCTCCGGGAAGGCCGACGAGGAATTCCTGCGCCGGATTGACGAGCGGGTGGCCGAGGCGCTGAGCGTCCGAAAAAACAAATGTAGTGATTCAGAGTAACGTTGCAGAGGTTTCTATTCCGCCTCAAATACGCTGGTATTCGGATGAAAGGTATACCAGGCAAACCAGAACGCCCGGGTCGCCGGAAGAAGGTTGCCTGATTCGTCGCGCAATTCCGCCGATGGTACTTCCGGGTCATAATGCAGCTGCACAGCCTTCCCACCAATACGGTCTTCAAGTACGGCACCGTGGTCAGCCAGTTCCGGAAACGGCCAAGCCTTGCTCTCGCCATTGTGTGACCAGCCCAACACCCAGGTTTTTGGATGATATTTCCGACTGGTGTGGGTGACCGGGAAATAGAGTCGCTCGGAGTGGTCGTAATCGCCATAGGGCGACATTCGATAATTGCGGCGGTGGCCGGTATCGGCGGAAAGCACTTTTCCGCTTCCTTCAACGCGCTCCCGCCAGCGGTGCCAGAGTTCATGGCGAATGGCGACAGGTTCCAGCTCCGTTCCGGCCAACGGCCCCGAAACCGCCCGCCCCTCAATCTGCGACCAGAGGGATTCGGTCTGATGGTCGTACATCAGTAGATCACTGTTATACAGCAGCCCCGAAACGCCAAAGGTGAGAGAACGCCCGTCTACCCTCGGGTCAAAGGCCATTCCGGTGCCGCACAACGGGCAGAAGGTGATCAGCAGCGGCGTGCCTCCAAGATCATGATTCACTATCTCATGCCAATTCAGGATACCAATGGGGTAGGCAAAACTGACCTCTCCTTGATCATAGGTAAGCATCAGGTCATCGGAACGCCAGAGTTCTGCGTCCGCCGGGTCCTGGAAAACGGGGTTATTTATAGATGGGATCCCGTCCCGGGGCGGCCCTCCACGAAGAATCTCTTCCACCGGCACCAGGGCGTTACCAAGCTCAAACCCATTCTTTGTTTGACTTAAGGCCGGCTGGGCAAACAGCAGTAAAGCCATTGCCAGAATCAAAGGGTTGTTGAATCTATTCATGGCTCCTCCCGGAGATGCCCAGCTCCCTGAGTCGCTGCTCGATTCTCGGTACGGAAAACCCGTGCAATCGCTCGCCACCAATCAGGAAAAACGGTGTCCCCCTGCCGCCGAGTCGTTCAAAAGTGTCCCGCGCAGCCCGGGAGGCCGTTATATCGAATTCCAGGTAGGAGATCTGGTTATCGTGGAAATAATACTGTGCCGCTTCACAACCCGGGCAGAATGGCTGAGAGAAGAGAACGACACGGGAATCTGGTGACCCCATACTCTTTTCAATGACCTCACCGGCCAACAACGCACTGTTCCAGCTCAATAAAACGGCCACTGCGGCGGTTACCGCAAACGCCCTTGCGATTGGCATTTTCATGCTCACCTCCCAGGCAGGAGACAGGACCCTGCCTGCTGTTTCGAGGGAGACACTGCACCAGCCGGTTTGTTACACCGAATCCGATTGCATCTGGATTTTCCGGGCCTCTTCGTGAACCGTCTGCTCAGCGTCTTCGGCCTCCCGGAGCAGAGTCAGGTCCTTACTCACACTGGTGTAGGTTGATACCAGATAAGGCACACAGTAGGTCAGCACAACTTTCAGCGAGTCCAGGGGAACCGCCCCGGTGACCGCTTCCCACTGATTGATGAACACCAAAAGCGTACCAACAACGGCCGCCAACTTTGCGGCACGTCGTGGCGTGCCGTGGCCTACCGCAAGCTCGCAGGCCTCCCTGCACCGGCGGGCCGGGGTACGCAGAATCTGGAGAAATGACATCAAAACCTCAGGAACAGCATATCGTTATCTGAAAAATCCCTGAATAACGCGTTCGATTTGCGGAACTTTGAGGTCATCAGGGCGGACAATAAGAATATCAGCTTTCTGGCTTTCCGATGGAAAGCCGATTTTCTTACCGGGAAAGACCGCCTCGAGTTCTTTACCCAGAGACTTGATGGCCATGTCCGGCTTTAACAATGTAGCCACCACCAGCGGCACGCCTGCCCAGGTTTGCTTAACCATTTGGAGAACATCCGCGAAACTGCCTGACTCCGAGGTCACACTGCTGGAAACAATCACACCCGCAGGCTTCGCGGAGCTGCTGCCGGTGACGGGCGTAAAGCCGAGGTTGGTAAGCAGCTCGGTCATCGGTTTACGAATGAAAGGATGAGGACGGGCGAGAACAACTTCTCTGGACATAGCAGACTCCTGACTTGCTGTTTCAAACGAGTTACAACGTCAAGACACCTCCCTCTGCCCTTTGTTACACAGCACCACTGATATTTCCGGAACTTCCTCCGAGGCATACTGTCCGTGGAGCGATCATTCAAAAACCACAGAAGGAGAAAAGAATGCCCAAACAGTTACCCCTCGCCCTGTTGCTGCTCCGTCTCGGTGTCTTTACCGTTTTCCTGTTCTGGACCCTGGACAAGCTGGTACAGCCGGATCATGCTGCCAAAGTTTTCGGTGCGTTCTATGGCCTCGGAGGTCTCAGTGAGACCGCCTTTTACATCATGGGAGCAGCCCAACTAGCTCTTATCCTGGCGTTTGTGGCAGGGGTAATGAAAACCTGGACCTATGGCGCCATTCTTGTATTCCACGGCGCTTCTACCCTGTCGGCATTCGGCAAATACCTCCAGCCTTTTGATAACCTCCTTTTCTTTGCGGCCTGGCCAATGCTTGCGGCCTGCGCTGCCCTGTTCCTTTTGCGGGACTACGATACCCTGACACTTTCCCGCCAACCGGTTCCCGCGACCGCCTGATCCATTGACGGCAGGCTGTAACATTCTCCCCGGTTGCCTGTCACTGTTATTAACAAAAACAGAAGCGCAACCGGGGTCAACCATGCTGCTGAACTGGCTGTCGAGGCGACTGGCCGCCTACCTTTCCAAACAGATCAAATGCCACTCAGTCCGAACCTCCACCTGGGCAGCTATACAGGCGTCGATCAAACCCGGGGACGTGCTTCTGGTGGAGGGAAATACGAGAATAAGTACCGCCATCAAGTATCTGACCCAGTCCACCTGGTACCATGCGGCCCTGTATCTGGGACCGGAGAGTCTGGGTGTTGCTGAAGACGGCGAAGAACATGTTCTGGTCGAGGCGGATCTTGAGGAAGGTATTCGTTCACTGCCACTGTCTTTTTACCGCAACTTCCACACCCGGATCTGCCGGCCCGTCGGGCTCAATGAGCTGGATATCCGCAAGCTGATCAACTACTCAAAAAGCCGGCTCGGGCACCAGTACGACCTGAAAAACGTCTGGGACCTGGCACGCTATCTTTGCCCCACACCCCCGGTACCCACACGTTACCGTCGTTCCATGCTGGCCCTTGGCAGCAGCGACCCTACCCGGGCCATCTGTTCCACATTTATTGCCCAAGGCTTCCAGTCGATCCGGTATCCGATACTTCCGGAGCGCCTGGCTGACTCTGACGATGACGCGGATTCGGATGCCCAACGGCGGGAGTACTTCCGGATTCGGCATCACTCCCTGTTTGCCCCTCGGGACTTTGATGCATCACCCTATTTCGACGTGATCAAACCCACCCTGGAGCAGGGATTCGATTACCGACAATTCCAATGGGCGGAATGATCCGGCAGCTCAGCTATCATCCGCATCCGCCGTGCCTTGGAATCCCTGCAGCCCGGGCTTACCCAGCAGATACCCCTGCAGCTCATCGCAACCTGCCAACGCCAGCCAACTTGCCTGGGCTTCGGTTTCAACACCCTCGGCAATAACCTCACAGCCCATGGTGTGGGCCATGTTGATGATGGTTCGACACAGGGCCTCGTCCTGCTCGTTATCGGGAAGCCCTGTCACGAAGGTCCGGTCAATCTTGATACGGGAGACCGGCAGCGCCTTGAGATACGCCAATGACGAATAGCCAGTACCAAAATCGTCCACAGCAAGGGTCAGGTCCAATTCCCGAAAGCGATTGAGGGTTGCCATGGCCAGTTCGATATCCTGCATCAAAGCGGTTTCAGTAATTTCCAGTTCCAGCTGACGAGCCGAAACGCCTTTATTCCGAAGTGAAACCGCAATGCGGTCGGCAAAACCCGGATCGTGAAGTTGCAGGGCAGAGACATTCACCGCCATGCGCCCTGTAAACCCCTGTTCCGACCAACCTTTTAACGTGGCAACTGCCTGCTCCAGGACCCAGTCACCGATTTTCACGATAAGCCCGGTTTCCTCCGCCAACGGAATGAACTCGGCCGGCGAAACTGGGCCCAGGGTGGGATGATGCCAGCGAAGAAGCGCTTCATAACCAGTGTTCCGCCTGAGACGATCGCACTGCGGCTGGAAATACAGCTGCAACTGCCGGTTCTCGATGGCCGCCTTGAGACTGTGGATCAATTCCTGCCTGTGAAGGACCTGATCCCCGAATTCCGAAGCAAAGAACTGCACCCTCTGGCTCGGGGACTTCTTCGCCCGATGCATGGCAATTTCAGCGTGACTGAGCAGAGTCCTGGCATCCAGTCCGTCCAGGCCAGAGACTGCTACGCCGGCGCTCACTTCGCACTCAAATGTTTTCCGGCCAACCTGGACCGGCCGCTGACAGGCTTCGATAACGGCAGAAATCCCGACCTCAATGTCCGTTGAAGCTCGTCCCCGCTCACCGACCAGCAACCCGAACACATCGCCTCCAAGACGGGCAACCCAGCCATGATTGGCACTGAAGCCTGCGATACGGCGGGCAATTTCCTGCAACACCCTGTCGCCAGTCTCGTGGCCTGCCAGGCCATTGAGCGCCTGGAAATCGTTGAGACCGAGCACAAGAACGGCTTCTTCCCCTCCGCCATGGTCTGGATCGCTGAAATGGTGGTCCAACTGCTCCTCGAACAGGCTCCGGTTGGCAAGGCCGGTGAGTTGGTCATAGAGCGTCCGGATTTTCAGCTCCTGCTCGGTTCTGCGCAGCGTGCGGGTTCGCTCTTCGAGCAATTGGTCGAGCTCCCGGTTCAGCAATTTCAGGCGTGACAGGTAAGCTGCATTCTGCTTCAGCATGCTGTTGAACACCCCCTCCACTTCACCGAACTCATCGCAGCGGCCGGTGGGCGTCAGGTATTTCAGAGGGTGTTCAGCGTCCTCTCCGGCCCGGGAAATGCGATCCCTGAGTTTAAGCAGCGGAGACAGCATCATCCTGTCCACCACAAACATGGTCACGGCGGTCACAAAAACGGCGATCAGCAGCGACAGCCCCAGTATCCGGAACACAAAGGCAATCAGCTCCGATGACACGTCACTGACATCCACCCGCGCCAGCACCTCGTAGTCCGAGAGTAACGGATCGGCGCCCCAGGAGAGGTCAATCGTCCCCTGCGGTGTTCTGGGCGCTGAGCGTAGCAAACCATCGGCAGGATGGGGCATTCGGATAGCCTCTCCTGCCTCATATTCGATACCGTCTCTGCGCAAGGAAACGCCGGTCAACGGACTGCTGGCGATCAGCAATTCCAGGGCATCGATTGTTATTTCGCGGCTTCGGGAATGTTTCAGGAAAGTGATGACCGCCTGACTGGCAACATCAACCCGTTCATTCAACAGGTCTTCTTCGTAATTGCGGTACGACGGAATAAGGATGGCGACCTCAATGGCCAGAATGGCCGCAAAGGCCGCCAGTGTGAGATTACGGCACAAGCGGCAGCCCGCAAGCTGTCTGGCCCACTCATTGAAGGATCGCCTGGCAAGCGCGTGGTCCTCTCCGGCCATTCCCCGATTGGTTATTTCTGGTTCTAGTCCCACGACCGGTTTCATACGTCCTCGCGTTTCTCTGGTCTTTCCAGAGAGACACCCGAGAGACCTCTAAATTACAAAAAAAGGTGGGGTTTCATCCCCACCCAAGATCGACAGCAGACTCACCGATGCAAAGCGACGTTATTGCTTGTCGATAAATTCCTTTTGCTGCACCCGGGAGTACTCGGTCAGCGCAGCCAGCTCTTCGGAACCCCACTCAAGGGGCTCAGCAGCCATGGGGGCCACCATGCAGATCTGAACCATTTCATCCAGGTAGACCATATCCATGCCAAAGTCCCGTTTGCCCATAGCGACAGCATGCGGGTATTCGTTCTTGAAGGTCGCGTTGTAGCCCGCCCCGTTTGCGTGGCACGTGGCACAGGCAAGCCCGTTGGAAGACAAGCTGGTGTCGTTGAACAGCTTCTCACCCTTGGCTCTCAGATCAGCAACATTGCCCTGATAGGGGGTATAGCCTTCGGGACGGCGAACCGCCTTTTTGAGCTTGGCAGACACACCTTCAGCTTCGCCCTCGGCTTTTCCTTCAGCTTCGCCTTCACCTTCTGCGCGGCCCTCGGCTTCACCTTCGGCGCGACCTTCAGCTTCTCCTTCACCCTTGGCGGCACCTTCCGCCTCGCCTTTGGCTTCGCCTTCAGCCTCACCCTGTGCGGCTTCAGCCGAAGGGATCAGTCCTAGCCCGGGGCCGCTGCTCGCGTTGAAGCCGGCCACGGCCACTACCGTCATCATGGGAACCGACACCATGAGATTCCGGGACAGTTTTCGTAAAAGTTCCTTTCGATTTTTGTCTGTGGACATTTCTGCAACCTCCGGTCGTATTTTCCTTGTTCAGGGTGCGGGCCTGCGATCCAGGCCTTTGAAGCACGGACACCCCGGCCGCGCATTTGTTACTGCCCGGAAAGCCCGGCCAGTATCTGAACGTGAGATCGGCCTCAGTTACCCGGATATGACTCAGGCTTACCGTGGCGCGACCTTTGCGCTTCATGGCAATGGCCACGCTCTCAGGCCAGCCACGCTTGTTCCGGTGCAGGTCCATGAGGCGCCCAGCGGCCTGGCCTGGCTCACAGCGTTTCAGTGCCTGGCGAACCAGATAACGGCGAAGTGCGGGAACAAATCGTGGCATGAGAGACGAAGAACTGATGGTCGTCTCCGACTCATCCCGGGTTTCCTTGAGCATTTCGCCGGTCCACTCCCACTTGAACGGACCAGAGGGCTCCCCGTTGAATGCCAGGAGAATAAACGGTGGATACTGGAATAAGGTCTCGCTCCAGAGGAATGCCCGGACTTCGGCAATCGTGTGCGCTGAGCTTAAACGTCTGACCAGGAGACCCCGACTTATCGCCTGCCCGGCAGGCACCCGGGATGGGTAACGGTAGTTGTTCAAAAGAGCGAGAATGACGCCCTGACTGTTTGCTGCGATCCAGGTCCCGCCACCGGACGGATCTTTCGGCATCACTGTATTTATTCCATCGCGGCACTCAATAACGGGCGGCTCTGCTTCAGGGCGCTGCAACGACTCGTCCCTGTTAAAAAACAGGTCAAGTCCTTCCGGTGAGTAATGCCAGCTCAGGGTACACATGGGATCAGGCGCTTTCGGACATACCCCGGGCCTGCCTTTGCAGGTACCGCAAGGTGGAGGGATGAACCCCGAACCCGGCACTGACTTCCAACCCCGCCTGCTCGGCCAGCATGCCGATAATCGCCATGTGATGGATGGTATGGCTGGCCAGGAAAACCAGTTCGCGATCCACGCTGGTTGTGACTACCTGCCCCTGTTCGTCGCTGGTATGCAACATGGCAAGTTCGTTGGCGTGATTCCCGCTGAATCGGCTGCGCAACGTCTGCAGAATCTCTGACAATCGGTTGGCCCCGGCCCGCCGATCGGTTTCCAGTGACAGCTCACGGTCACGGTTTTCATAGTCGAGCAGTGCTCCGGGTGATGCCGTTGCCGACAGCAGGGCACTGTAATGGTCAATAATGTGCCGAACATGCTTGCCAATCACATGCTGCTTGCGCTGGCCGAAACTTTGCCGGTACAGATTGCCGGGTAAGTTTTCCAACAGATCTATGAGTTGCCCGATTGCGTGGGCGTTCTCTTCAACAATGTCATTAACGGTTTCGTCTCGCTCAGAGCCTGATTGAGTCATGGTATTCGTCCGCTTCTTGTTGGTCCCGGGTTCTATTACCTTTGAAACTGAGGCAATGAAAGCAACCGCGTGGACACAAGGGTTACTCGTGCCCACCCGATCAACGGCTTAGCCCTCGGATTTTCCCTCGGCTTCACCTTCTGCTTCGCCTTCTCCCTCGGCTTCACCTTCGCCTTCAGCTTCAGCTTTGCCCTCTGCTTCGCCTTCAGCCTTGCCTTTCGCTTCGCCTTCGGCTTCCGCCTCTCCGGCGGCGAGCATCAGGTAGCCCGGTTCAGCCGTGGCGTCGGCGGCCGATACGTTGAACGCCGAGGCACCCATAACAACCGCAAACACGGGGCCGGTATAGGCCATGCCCCGGGCAAGCTTGCCTAGCAATCTCTGTTTCTGTGTTTCTCTGGACATGATGTGTCCCCCTTGATTTAACGTAACAACTGCCAGGCGTCACGCCCGGCTTCTCCATACCCGGAGCCGAAAAGCTTTTGCGCTCAACGGCCCCCGGATGCCTTTTGCGGTGCCTTCTCAAAACACCGCCCGGACAGTGCCGCCGCAGCGGCCTCCAGATTGTTCATGTCCACCAGATAGCGCTCACGACCTTCCAGCCAACCCGCCAGCCTGGCGAAGCCATCGGTATCCAGCGGCCGCCCACCTTCGGCACAACAGCTGGAGATCAGGTATCTGAGGCTTTCGTTCAAGGTCAGGGCCTGTACACCGCTTTTGTCTTCGAGTGGCTTCTCACTCGGAACGAGCACGGCTACTACCCGACCGGCAAAGCCGGCGATGTCTTTTTGCGCGGGCATGAACACACCACCCTTGTCGTTGTCGTGCAGGGGCAGCCCCAGCCACGTAACGCATGAGCCATCGGTGCTTTTGAGCAGTGCGCCGCGACCAGAATCCATACGCCATTGAGTGGACAGTGCCAACGTCAGCGCGTCGCGCACAGACAACTCAGAATGGCTGACCAGGAACATTTCACCATCGGAGCCGGCAACAAGACCGGCGTCTATGGCAATGTCATCGTGTCTGGCTGCATGGGTGGCCAGACAACTGGCAAGCGCCGGAACGACCGCTGCAAGTGACAGTCGCGAGCGGATCACCCGGCCATCAAGAATCAGTGTGAAACCCGGCGTATCCCGGACAATTTCAAGCCTTGGCAATGAGTCCTTCCCCGCCTCATCTGAAGTGGCCATGGGTTCAAGCAGGCTTTCAATCCGGTTGACCAGCGGCGCGCTGTCGGTAAAGAAGCGGGCCCGGAAACGCCCGCAGGACAGGGCCATCGACATCATGGTGGACGTTTCCGGGAACGGAGGCTGGCCAGACTCTGGCGCATCCCGATTGGCAGGCTGCCCCTCGGACTGAACCAGGAAGCGGTTATTGACCCAGTCCGCCAGGGTATTCCAGACATCGTTCCTTATTGCCCAGGCATTCGGGGCAGTGGGCATGCTTTTCAGGGCGGACTCCACCAGCGCCGAGGCAATATCATCCGGCCCGGCACCCTCTGTGGCCATCAACCAGATCAGGGACGCGGTCTCGTTCAGGCTGCTCAGGTGGCCCAGGCGGGTGTCGTAGAGGTAAACCTGGTCTTCACTGAAGGTTTCCTCCGCCACCCAGCGTTCCAGCCGGGGTTGTTTCAGGGGGCGGTCCGAGAGGGCCTGGGCGACTACCCAATCGGATAACCGTGGCAAGGCCATGAACGGCAGGTACGCCGAGGGGTTCGACCCCGGTATCAGATTTCTGAAGCCGCCGCTTCGGCCCATCTCGGCCTGGGTTTCACGGACCAGTTGCTCCACCATCGAACCGCTGGATTCTTCATGCGCGGGGCGATTGAGGCCGAGCATTTCGACCATGTCAGCAACAATGGAACCCTTGATGCGTTCCTCGATGTCACCGCCACTCTCCGGGCCGGCACACACTTCCAGGGAGGGGCTGAGATTGCACTCCAGGATCCAGGGCTTGATGTCAGCATCGATCAGACAATCAATGCCCATAAGCTCATAACAGCCACGGGTATCGGCACCGATCACCCGGGAACGCTCTCGCATGGGCTCCAGGGCAGCCAGGCAGGTCAGGGCGACCATGTCCTCGATTTTGGCAAACAGGGCTTCATCGTCGTGTCCCTGCTCCCGGAGCCAGGCCCGGTAACGTTCGAAATCCACGAATTCCACGGGCACGTCGGCATCCAGATTCAGCGCGTTCACATCCGGATTGGTGAGATAGCTGTAAGGATTGTTCGCGTTTTCCTCGTCGTAAGGCATAGAGGCCAGCTTGGCGAAGCCCTGGTGATACAGGTAAACACGAAACGGCGAGACGGAAGAAACCAGCACATACAGCCGCAAAACGTATTTCCGGCCATGCATGGTGTGGGGATTTTCCAGGTATTCCTGAACCATCCAGGAGGATTCCATCGGCACGTCGGCCGGGTCCCCCACCAGCTGAATCCCCTTACCCCGGGCGGCGTTCTTGGGCTTTAGCAACCAGCGCTTGTCCGGATTATCCAGCGCCGCCTGCTGGAACGCATGGTAGTCCTCAGGCATCGAGAACACCTTCGGCACGAACGCCAGGCGGACGGTCAGATGTTTGCCGCCCTTTTCCTGCCGCTCGACCCGATCCCGCAAGTCCATCAGGCTGCGGTAAAGGCGGCTTTTCACCGTGAGGGCATTGTTGCCGGGAATGTGGTTAATTTTTCGCTCCGGCCCCACCTGACTGAAGAATTCCGGATCCGGCATGCCCGTGTACCAGCAGGCATCCCAGCTTTCAGGGCCTTCAGCCTTTTGCCACAGGGATTTATCGAGGGACTCCTCGAAGAAGCGATCCTGCTCGTAGGACCTGTTGCCACCCATCCAGTACTGACGATCATGCCGAGTCATCTTGTCGCGCTCTCCGTTCCGGTTATCCGTTGCCCGTCGTCGTCAGGGCACTGATTTCTCGCGTTTCACGGATACCGACACATGAGATTTGCAACTGTTACAACACGGCTCGAAATTCTTTCGCCCGACCTGTTTCGCTTTTGGGCAGTGGGGATTGTTGTTTCTGTAACAACGCTGCCTCGAAGGTGTCCTTGATTCACCGGATCAAACAACGAACAAGCTCCAAACAAGTCAGGAATAAAACCATGGTTTTTCGACATGCCTTCATCCTCTCGGGCCTGATGGTCGTCATTGCACTCTCTCTGGCGACCACTCAGTGGCCATCGGCTCAATGGCTCTGGCTGATTGCCGGGCCCCTGCTGGCACTGGGCACCTATGACCTCCTGCAAAGCCGCCACACCCTTCTGCGCATCTATCCAATAATCGGGCACTTCCGGTATCTGTTTGAATCGGTGCGCAGAGAGTTGCAGCAGTATTTTGTGGAGTCCGATCTGGATGGCGCACCGGTGAACCGGGAGTTCCGCAGCCTGATCTATCAGCGGGCCAAGAAAGACAACGATACCCGGGCCTTTGGAACCATTTTTGATGTCTACCGGGACGGCTACGAGTGGCTCAATCATTCCCTGGCGCCGAAACACTGTCTTCCGGCCAACCTCCGGATCCGTTTTGGCGAAGGTCGTTGCGCCCAACCCTACGATGCAGCGCCACTGAACATTTCAGCCATGAGCTATGGCGCACTCAGCCGCAATGCCATCATGGCCCTGAACCGGGGCGCCAGACTCGGTAACTTTTTCCATAACACCGGTGAGGGCGGTATCAGTGAGTGGCACCTGAAATACGGCGGCGATCTGGTCTGGCAGATCGGCACCGGGTACTTCGGCTGCCGCGATTCGGAAGGCAACTTCGATCCGGAGCTGTTTGCCCGGGAAGCGGCCCGGGATTCCGTGAAGATGATCGAAATCAAGCTCTCCCAGGGCGCCAAACCCGGACATGGCGGCGTACTACCGGCTTCCAAACTGACCCGGGAAATCGCTGACATCCGGAAGGTCCCCATGGGCCAGGATGTTCTGTCGCCGCCCGGTCATTCGGCCTTCTCAAGCCCGATCGAGCTGGTGACGTTCGCGGCCAAACTGAGGGCGCTGTCCGGTGGCAAACCGGTAGGTTTCAAGCTCTGCCCCGGTAACCGACAGGAATTCCTCGGCATCTGTAAGGCCATGCTGGAGACCGGCCGGCTACCAGACTTCATAACCGTGGATGGCGGTGAGGGGGGCACCGGCGCGGCCCCGGTGGAGCTGACCAATTCGGTCGGCATGCCGCTGCGGGATGGACTGCAGTTTGTGCATAATGCCCTCAAAGGCATTGGCGTTCGTGATCAGGTGCGCCTGATCGCCTCGGGCAAGTCTTTTTCGGCATTCCATATGCTGCGCCTGATGGTTCTGGGCGCCGATACCGTAAACTCGGCGAGAGGTATGATGATGGCTCTGGGTTGCATACAGTCCCGCAGCTGTAACACGGATAAGTGCCCGACTGGCGTCGCAACCACCAATCCGGCCCGTTATAAACAGCTGGACGTAACCGACAAAGGCGTTCGCGTGGCAAACTATCAGCACTCCTCGGTCGAGGCCCTGGCAGAGCTGCTCGGCATTCTCGGCATTGACCGCCTGGAAGACCTGCAACCACGCCACCTGAACCGGCGTGTTAATCCGAGCCTGGTGATGAACTATGCACAGCTCTACCCCGGTATCGAACCCGGTTGTTTGTTGCAAAAAGACTGCGCACCGGCGGACTGGGCTGAAGACTGGCGGCTGGCAAGGGCCGATCGCTGGCAATAGACAAGGCTGTTTGATGACATCAAGAATTGCAGTTGTCCTCGTGGTAATCGGCGCACTGGCGGGTGCCTGGTTGCTGCTGCAGATATTGGGAATGCCGCCAAACCTGTCGCTGGATGTGCTCGCGACCTGGCTGCAGAGCCAGGGTGCTGTCGGCCCGGTGTTGTTAATGCTGCTGATGTTGATCGCGGTGGTTGTAGGCCCGATCCCCACACTCCCTGTCAGCGCCACGGCCGGACTTGCCTTTGGCGTTCTGCCGGGAACCGCTATTGCAGCCACGGGGGCCGTTGTCGGCGCCCTCCTGGCCTTCTGGATTGCCCGATTCCTGGGTCGCGAAGCAATCTGTAGACGCTTCCCGGACAACCCGGTTCTGGCCAGGGACGGCTCGCAGCGCTTCCTGACCATTGCCATCCTGCTGACGCGGCTGATTCCTGTTTTCTCATTTGCCCTGATCAATTATGCCGCGGGGGTGACTGCAATTCACACCTGGCGTTTTATCGTTGCAACGACCATTGGCATGCTGCCAATGACCCTGGTGTTTGCAGGACTGGGAAATACGTTCAAACTCAGTCCGGTGCTGACGGTCGTGGCTGCACTGGCTATCCTGGCCGTGATGGTATGGTTACCCTGGTCGCTCAGCCGTCATCCGGATTCACGGCTGGCCCGCTGGCTCCACCTTCACCAATAACAACAAGGATTTTCCATGCGCCGTCCCGAGAAAGCGGACCTCATGCCATGGTTCGCCCGCGCCCTGTCCAGTGCCCCCAGGCATTCCATTAAAAATGCCATCCAGAACACACGGGCAAAGATCAGGGGCGAGCAGGACCTGGCACGGGTTTTCATAAACCCGCGTGATCCCTACGGCCTTCCGCTGTTGCAGGCCCTCACGCAGCTTCAGGAAAACTACCGGGTGCGTTTCCGACTTCACACGGTATGGCGGCTGGATGATGACATGTTTCCGGAACCGGCACTCTGGCGTGCCTGGGCCCAGCAGGACGCCACAAGGCTGGCAAACCTCTATGACTTCACGCCCCCCGACCGGCCAACCCCGCCCTCTGAAACCGAACTGACTTCAGCGACCGCGCGTCTACTGGCTGCGGAAAAAGCTTCGGAAGCGCTGTCGACCGCCCTTAAAGTGTTCGAGCAGCTCTGGCGTTCAACAACCTTTGAAGCAGCTGGTGGTCCGCCTGATGAAGCCACATTATCCGAAAATGAGGCGATGCTCCGCCGGCTCGGGCACTATCAGGGCAGTATGGTCTGGTACCTGGGCGACTGGTTCTGGGGCGTGGATCGACTGGACCATCTGGAGCGAAGCCTCACAAGGCAGGGGCTGAAACGAAATGCTGCCGAGGCCACCACCTTCACCCGCACCTGGGCAGACCTGACCGCTAACGCCACCGCGCTTCCCGGCAACCACCCGGCCACCAAGACCCCTCTGGAGGTGTTTTTCTCGATACGAAGTCCCTACTCGTATCTTGGCCTGGAACGGGCAACCCGGCTGGCCAATGCCTGGAACATCCCGCTCCAGCTCCGGCCGGTTCTGCCCATGCTGATGCGCGGACAATCCGTGCCCGATGCCAAAAAATGGTACATCTTTCACGACACCAAAAGAGAAGCCGACAAGCTGGGCATTCCTTACGGCTTTGTGGCCGACCCGCTCGGCCCGGGGGTTGAGCGATGCTACGCGTTGTTCGAGTTCGCTCGCTCCGAGGGCCGTGAAATCGACTACATGCGCACCTACGCCCGGGCCGTCAATGCCGAGGGCATTCGCTCGGAAACCGATGAAGGGCTTAAACGGATTGTTGAACGCGCCGGTCTGGACTGGCAAAAAGCCAAAACCCTTCTGAACGACGAAAGCTGGCGGGACTGGGCAGAAGAAAACCGCCAGGCCATGTATGAATGTGGTCTCTGGGGCGTTCCCAGTTTCCGATATGGCGCTGTCAGCTGTTGGGGCCAGGACCGGCTTTGGGTTATCGAGGAAGAGATCAAAAAAAGGGTGGAGACCAGCTCCACCCAAGGGGTCTGTGACCCGACCAACGATGCAAAGGTCACGCAGAGTCAATGCAGAAATGTAAGGTAAGTCGGTTCAGCGGCGCTTGCCGTTTTGTGTCTTACTGAATACTGACGTTCCTGCCAGCCAAATGTTACATGGCCAGGCAATTTTTTCTGAGTATCACTGCTCTTGCCCAAGCGCCCGATGTCCGCTCAATCGGGCCCCCAGCCAGATCCCAGCCAACATAGCCGCCAGCGCAGAGAGGCTGGCTGGCGATAACGCGGGCAGGGCCAGCAATAACTGGAAATCATTTCCCCCCAGCGCGAGTGCCGATCCAATCCCCATCAGAAGCCCGCTACCGAGGTGTTTGCCGATTTCACCACCGGCGGGCAACACCCATCGGAAGCGCCCGAAATGCCAGGCGCCCGCTGTCATGCCCAGCAACATGGAGAGCAGAATCAGTGCCCGCAGGAACGATGGCGATGGCGAGGTGCCCGTCATCAGGTTCAGCCCCGCGTCCCGCACAAAATCACTGGGTGACCAGGCCGGCTCATACAGGAACAGACAGCCTGCAGAAATGCCCGCCAGCATGATGCCGCTCCACATACGCCAGCGGTAACGAAACTTCCAGTAAACCAGTATCGACGCCAGCACCAGAGTTGCCACGGCAAACCAGGGCAAAAACCCGAGCTGGTAGGTCGTTCTGCGCAGGTCCGGTTCCACGTCTGCCATGATCAACACGACCCATCCGGCCAGCCACCCCTGCATGGTCAACACCATACGAAGATCTCCACTGGAAAGACGCGTTGCGGTAGAGATAGAGCAGGCTCCGTTAATCGCCGCGCCAAGACCGAACACGAAACCGCCAAGGGGGATTGACCAGTGAAATGGGTAAACCGCCAGAAAGGAGTGGTTTTGATAATCCATCAGAGGGGTGAACAGATAGATCCAGAATCCGGCCATGAGAATGGCCGTCAGGCGCAGGCGCCTGCCCTTGATCCAGTCACTGACGCCACGGACCATACACAGGCCGGTTACCTGAGCGGTGTAGCCAATCACTGCAGCAATGGTCAGTGCGATGACAACGGAAAACATGGGAGCCCTGTTTTGTTATTGTGACAACAAAGACACCTGACTCTTTATTTCGTTACGGCGCTCTGCTTAGCTGGCACAACAGGACAGCTGGTTGACGTCTTTGGTAAACGTCTGGGCGCATAGCTTCAGCCCTTCCACCATCGTAAGGTAAGGAAACAGTTCGTCACCGATTTCCTGCACGGTCATTCCGGCCCTTATCGCCATCACTGCTGTCTGGATCAGCTCACCCGCCTCGCCGGTTACGGCTTGCACGCCCAGCAATCGTCCCGAGCCCTGTTCGGCCACCATCTTGATAAAGCCGTTGGTTTCGAAGTTCACCAGGGCGCGGGGAACGTTCTCCAGATCCAGTGAACGAGTGTCGACTTGAAAGCCCTGATTGGTAGCCTCGGCTTCGGTCAGGCCAACCGTAGCCACCTGCGGATCCGTAAAAACCACAGCCGGCATGGCGCTGAGGTCGAGGGTGGCGTCGCCTCCGGTCATATTCACGGCAGCCCGGTTGCCTCCTGCTGCGGCGACGTAGACAAACCGGGGCTGGTTGGTACAGTCGCCTGCGGCATAGATGCCCAGCACCGCCGTTTGCTGGTGATCATCCACAATAATGCAGCCGCCCCGGGTTTCCACTCCGATAGTTTCCAGGCTCAGGCTGTCCGTATTCGGGGTGCGACCTGTGGCGACCAGCAGTTGATCCGCCCGCAAAGTGCCCGCATCGGTGGCCACTACAAATTCATTGTCGAGGTGGTCTACGCGGCTTGCTTCGGTCTGTTTTATCACCTTAATGCCCTCGCGGCGGAAAGCCGCTTCCAAAGCTTCCCCGACCGCCGGATCTTCCCCCGATAGCAGGCGGCTACGGGCCAGCACAGTGACTTGGCTGCCCAGCCGGGCAAAGGCCTGGGCCAATTCCATCGCCACAACCGAGGCGCCGATCACGATCATCCTCCGGGGAATCTTGTCCAGACCCAAGGCACTGGTCGACGTCAGGTAGGGCGTATCCGCCAGGCCGGGCACCGGCGGTATGGCAGGGCGCGCGCCGGTGCCGATCAGGGCCCGGTCAAAGTGAACGCTTTGCTCACCACCATCATTCAATCTGACCAACAGACTGTGGGCATCGATAAACCGGGCTTCACCCTGCAAAACCGTAATTCCTGGATGCTCCCGAAGAATACTCTCGTACTTGGCATCGCGCAGCTCCTCAACACGGCCCTGCTGTTGCGCGAGCAGGGCCGGGCGGTTTACCCCGGGCGCCCGGGCACTCAGACCGGCATCAAAGGGACTTTCGCTGCGCAGACGCGCGATCTGGGCCGCACGAATCAGGATCTTTGAGGGAACGCAGCCAATGTTCACACAGGTGCCACCGATGGTTCCCCGCTCAATCAGGGTGACCCTCGCACCATGCTCAGCGGCTTTCAGGGCCGCCGCCATGGCGGCGCCACCGCTTCCGATCACGGCGATATGTGGGATTTTGTCATTCATGAAAGGGGCTCCTTGAACGAGGGGACTTGTTACTGTCGTCAGAGAGGGCGTCGTATTGCTTTTTTCGCCAGAGTGCATAGGCAGTCAGGCCCAGAAAAATCGCCAGGGCCGGCAGCAGTACAAAGTCCAGGTAGCCGGTTATGGCACTCAGACCCAGGACGCCCAGCATGATGACAAGAATGGGCGTGAAGCAGCACAGGGCAACAATCACGGTGCCAATGAGGCTGACGCGCAGCAGGGTAGTCGGGCTCTTCATAGGGCAGTCACCATCAGGGCGTTATCAAAACCAGATCGATAAGCTAAGCTTACTTCCGTACCTGACTACAGACTCAACCACTATGACCAACAACATGATGACCATCGGCACCCTGGCAAAAATCGCCGACATGCACGTGGAAACCATCCGTTATTACCAAAGGCGAGGGTTGGTAGCTGTTCCGGCGAAGCCCTATGGCGGCATCCGACGCTACGATGAGACTGCGCTGGCGCGGCTGCATTTCATCCGTTCGGCCCAGTGGCTCGGTTTCAGTCTGGATGAAATTTCCGAATTGCTGGAGCTGGAAGACGGCACCCATTGCGATGAGGCACGGGCGCTGGCGGAGCAAAAACTGAAGGATGTACGCCAGAAGATCGCCAGCCTGAAACAAATGGAATTCACTCTGGACAACCTGGTGAAACGTTGCCGGTGTAGCGAGGATCCACAGCAGTGCCCGATTATTCACTCACTACACGGAAAACTTGGTTTGCCGGCAAGGAGGGTTGAGCATGGAGTACAGGAGGAATCCCAGTGATGGCCGGAGCACAGCAGGAGCGCGCAATGGGCGCCATCATGGGTGCTTTCATAGGCGAAGCCCTGGGTGTGGGCCCTCACTGGTATTACGACCTGAAGGAACTGCACCGCACCTACGGCGACTGGATTGATGACTACACCACACCGGAACCCGGGCGCTTTCACCATGGCCTGACGGCCGGGCAGAACAGCCAGGCCGGTTTTATTCTGGAACTTATGCTGCGTTCGCTGGTTGAGTGCAACGGCTATGACGAAGCCGATTTTTGCCAGCGCGTGGATAACGACCTGTTCCCGCTGCTGGATGGCAAACCCCGAAGCGGGCCTGGCCACTACACCAGCGAGTCCATCCGCCACGCCTGGAAACGACGGGTGGCAGAGAAACGCCCCTGGCACGATATTGGTGGGGCCGCAGACACTACCGAGGCCATGGAACGCACCCTTGCCATTGCCGTGCGTTATGCCGCCGAGCCCGCCCGGTTGTCCCAGGCCATTGCCAATAACACGGCACTGACCCAGAGCAGCGAAACCATGCTGTCTATGGGCGTTGGTTACGGCTGTATTCTGGCCTGTCTTATTCAGGGCGACACTATGGACGCTCAAATCTACCAGCAACCCTTGAAGTGGCTGGCGGAGAACACCTTGGCTTTCGAGCCAGTCACCACCCGCCAGCCGGCGCCGGATCACCCGGAGTTGCCACTGCGGGCCCAGCGACACATTGTTCGTGACACCTTGCATGCCGCCTCTGACATTGCTGCATCGGCCACGGACCCGGCCATTCGCATCAAGCCCGCCTGGAAGGTTTCCCACCTGTACGGCATGCCCTGCGCTTTTTACCACCAGTTACCTGCGGCTTATTACCTGGCGGCACGATTCAGTGACGATTTTGAAAGTGCGGTGCTTCATGCCATCAATGGCGGCGGCCAGAATCAGTCCCGGGCCATGTTGGCCGGAGCACTGGTAGGCGCGCAAGTGGGCCTTGCCGGTATTCCTGAGCGATTCCTGGACGGCCTGGATCGCTCAGCGGAAATCCGGAAACTGACCCATTCCTTGGCTTCGCAGATGTCTGACTGACATTGGTGAAAGTCGAACGTTAGGTTCAAGTTTCACGGCAGTAGATGCCATCGATGAGCGACAGCAGAATTGCCTTACTTCGAGCAAGGTTGGTCACAGTGTCTTCAGAAGCCACCAGGTTTCCATCCAGCCGCATACTGATGTAGCCGTGAATCATTGACCAGATTGCAATTGCATGGGTTTCAATGTCCACATGGCGGTTTAACTGCCCTTGCCGCAGTAGTGAGAGCAGGGTTGAATACACACGCTCCATTTCCCGGGCTAATGCGGGATCGTCATGATCGACCAACTGACGTTGCCAGATTAGTTGATAGCGATTTGGGGAATGAAGAGCAAATTGGAAGCAGGTTTCAGCGAATGCCTGTATGGACTGTTCAGGTTCATCGACCGCATCAGCTACCGCCTCTGCTATTAAATCAGCCAGATCGGCAAAAATCATTGCGGCTATGGCAGTCAGCATAGCGCGCCTGGAGGGGAAATGATTGGCTGGCGCTGAATGAGCCACGCCTGCATTACGCGCTACCGCACGAATTGTGACACCTCCAACCCCCTCACTGTCTAACAGAATTACTCCTTCACGAAGCAGTTCCATTCGTAGATCACCATGCTTTTGCCCCACAGTACGTTTCTGTTGCATTTTCAAATTGACACCGTCCATATATCAGCATAAATTGACACTGTCCATTTTAGCAGCGGCGCGCATTTGTAGCGAGGAACCCCATGAACTCAAGCGATGTTTTTTGGCCTGTTCTGGCCCAGATTTTTCTGACTCTGACTATGTTCATTGTGCTTGGGGTCAGGAAGGCCAAAGCAGTAAAGACCGGTAGGGTAAATCGTCAGCAGGCGGCATTGGATAATCGGGTATGGCCCGAGGATGTGGTCAAGGTCTCTAACAACATTGCGAATCAGTTTGAAGCTCCGGTGTTGTTCTACGTACTCTGTCTGGTTATCTACAGCATCAACGCGGCAGGCACAGTTGCTATCGCCCTGGCATGGTCGTTCGCTCTGAGCCGCTACGCTCATGCCTACGTGCATATGGGCTCCAATTATGTGCCTCTGAGATTGCGGCTGTTTCTGTTTGGGTGCGTGGTATTGTTGGCCATGCTCATTTTGGTGGCCTGGATTCTGGCTACGGGCGTCGTTAGCCCGCACTGAGGATGGCCGCGCAGGGCTCACCGATTGCATGCTCACCTGAGCTGCTGAACGGCCAGATCCACAGCATCGACTAGGTCGGTAACCTGTTGGTCAGGGCTACCCATCAGGGGGTTATAAAGCGACTCATGGCGTTGAACCCAGATGCCATGAAACCCGGCCCGCTTCGCGCCGTGGATATCCCAGGCATGGGCCGCGACCAGCAGTGCATTCTCCGGAGCGCAGGAGTGCTTCAGCGCTGCCTGGCGGTAAAGGTCGGTTTGCGGTTTCCAGGTGTTGAAATCGTCCACCGATATAATGTCATCAACCAGGTTTTCGATACCGTTATCGTGGACCAGTTTTTCGGTGTTGGCCCGGGAGCCGTTAGTGAGCATGACGGCCTTGCAGTCTGAATCCCTCAGCTTTTCCAGCGCGGGTTTGACATCCTTGTGCGCGGGCAGGCGGGAGAAAACCCCAAGAATATCCTTCAGCGTGGTTTCATCGTGCTCGTGACCAAGGCTGTGCAGTAATACCTTCAGGGTGCCTTTGGCGATGTCCGGGAAGGGGTAGAAAACACCGCTTGCCGAGAGCGCGAAGGCATCCCTCAGCAACTGCGCGAAGAATAGCCGGTCCGCACCGGCAGGCAGATTGAGCTCTGCGATTTTATCTTCCAGCGGAGTCAGAGAGAAAACGGTTTCCACAACATCGAAGAACACTATGCGGGGTCCGGTATTCAGGGTTTGTTTGGACATTTCGACACACCTTTATCCATCTCGACTGTGAAACATCTGCAAGGGTCTCTCGCAATGCGGTGATCTGAACTGACGTTGCAGGCCTATAGAAATCGGCTCGACCAGGCAACCAGCATATCCACAACATACTCTGCGCCCACAGCACTTGAAAGCAGGTGGTCGGCATTATCCAGGGAAATAAAGCTCTTGGGGCGCTTGGCCGCCTGGTAGTACTCTTCGGCAAAAAGTGCCATCGCCCGGGGCTTGCCCTGGCTCGGCAACTCCAGCAAACCGGCAAGTTTGTGATTCTGGTTGTTGGTGAACTCGACTTTGGATCGTGGCATTAGGTTTTTCCTGGCTTTCGAATTGGTCTATTGTTTACAGCCAATCAGGAGCCTTGATTGTTGCATTCGAGGAAGCAGAACGACGTTTGAAGCAGCGCCCATCGGCATGGATCAGTGTTCAATGACTTCAATCCACTGCATTTTCTGCTGTTTTCGCCGGGTAAGCGAAAGTGTCACCGAACTAATAGAATCATCAGGAGAGGTTTCGCCAACTCGACCGCTCGGCTCCGGCACTCACTTCAGCGCTGGCACGGGGCCTTTGCCAGCACCATGACCGGTCGAATTCGAGATTGAATAAACCCCTCCCGGCCTCACTGGTGGTTGTGTTGTCTGCCAGACGAAAGTGATTGGCTCGCCGGTGTCCCAGCCGTCTGAATCAGTCATCCATACCAGCTCTCCTGATTCGGTCTGCTCAATGGAAAAGCTCACGCCTGCCGTATCCGCTTCGCCAAAGTCGTATCCAGCGACGCCATTAAAACCAGCCGCCTCAAAACCCAGCTCAAACCTGTTCACATCATTGAAATTCACTACTGTCGAGGGCTGCGGAAATGGCGGATCATTGGGTTGATCCTGGCCAGGAGTGACGGTGTGCGAATAGGTATAGACTGTGCCGGAGGGATTATCTGTTGGCATGCACTCGGTAAAACCCGATGGGCAACTCACACTGCTGCGTAGATCCCCTACGCTGTGTCCATCCGCATTAATCAGCGAAACCTCGACATCAGGCCCCACCGGACCTATTATTTTGGCGCCTACATTCAGCTCACCAAGATCAACGCCGTTAATCACGTCGGCAAAGGCGGGGGCGCTGACAGCACAGCTCAACACGATAGTCGTGGCTAGAGTTCTCTGCATGGCTTTTCTCCCATTGTTCCTGATTAGTAACATTAGTCCGGTTAAGCGTTACCAGCTTTCTCCGAATGGCCGGATATCCAGCTCAAAGGTCCAGGCGGATGGGTCCTGTTGGGTGAGGCCCCAGACCGCATCAGCCACCGCCGACGGCTGCACGAAAAAGTCGTCTGGCTTATCTGACAGCATCTCGCGGGTTCGGGGCAAATCCACCACACCATCAATGACCACGTTGGCCACGTGAATCTTCTCCGGCCCCAACTGGCGCGCCAGAGACTGGGCCAGGCTGCGCTGTGCCGCCTTGGCAGAGGCAAAGGGCGCGGTGTTGACGCGGCCCCGGGTTGCCGCCGAGGCACTGGTAACAACGATACTTGCTGACTCGTGCTGACGAAGCTGGGGCAATGCCGCCTTGGTAGCAGCCACAAGCCCCTGCACATTGATACGCCAGTTGGCCTCGAAATCCTCCAGGCTGGCCTCCTCGATATTTTTAAAGGTACCGCCACCGGCGTTATAGAGCATCATAGAGACCGGCCCCAACTTGCTCTCAATGGCCGCCAGCACCGAGGAAATCTGTGCCGGCTCCATCAGGTCACAAGGAAAGGCATAGGCACCTGCAACCGATGCCTCCAGATCGAGGAGGTAGTCTTTGCTGCGGGCCAGCATCGCCACCTGGAAGCCTTCATCACTGAAACGGCGAACAAAAGCCTCGCCATTGCCCGGCCCCACTCCAAGCACTGCGCATACCTTGTTCATACAGAGCTCCTGTCTACGAAAATTTGGCATGGATCTGCCATAAGCGTAGTCAATGGCCGGGATCAGGTCAGTTTCTGGTCGACGGACACGGCGCCCCGCAGGGCGCGCATGCGGTCTCATCCCTCTGGGAAAGCGCGGTCTGCACATTGCCCTGGCCCGAATTGAAGGCAAAAGTCGGGCTATTGAGGTGGTCCACCAGAATCAAACCGAGAATGATCCCAAGCGCCACCAGGATACGGGTTCGGCTGTAGGCTCTTTCCATGCTGTCGACCTCCCCCTCAGTTTGGCAACCGGAACCACGGCCGCAGCCGGATTCCGATCAGTGAACCGGCGAAGGCACAGGCAAACCAGACCCAGGCGTGCAGGCTGGCGGAGGCAATGCCGGAAAACAGCGCCCCGATGTTGCAGCCAAATCCCAGACGGGCGCCATAGCCAAGCAGCAAGCCACCGACCACGGCAGCCAGGAACTGGCGGCCTTCGGGGCGGTTTCGGCTGGCTTCGTTAAACCGATTGGCCAGGCCTGCGGCAAGCATGGCGCCGAGCAAAAGCCCGAAATTCATCACCGAGGGAATGTTGGTGAGCACCGAATCCTTCAGGGCCATGGCTGGGTAGTCCCAGGTCCAGAACTCGAACTGGGACATGTTAACGCCCACCACTTCCAAAGCTTTGGCGCCCCAGACGTTAAAGGCAAAGGTGATGCTCCACGGAGCACCGCCGATGGCCAGGGTCAGAGCATTGCCGGCCGCAAGGATCAGGATGGCCCAAGTGAAGGGCCAACGACCACTGAGCAATGTTCTGAGTACACCGTGGCTCTGGCCTTTCCACAGAAGTTCATCGCGCTCGACGGTTCCATGGGCCTTGCGCTCAATGCGGTTGACCCACCAGGCGATCAACCCGAGACCCACGAACTGCACCAAAATGGCACCGCTGATGCCAAAACTGCTGACCAGTGGCACCGGATCAAAACCCGGTTGGTCCAGCCACCAGGGCAGGTGAATGGATCCAAGCACGGCACCGGCGATAAAAAACACCAGTGTCACCACCATACGAATGTTGCCAGCACCCACGGTAAACAGCGTACCGGAGCCGCAACCACCGCCCAGCTGCATGCCAAGACCAAAAATGAAGGAGCCGACGACAAGAGAGGTGCCCACCGGCGCCACCGCACCCACCAGGCCTGCCTGGCCGCTGTGGAGCATGGGGACCATGATCAGGGAGCTGAGCCCGAACAGCAGCAGCTGAGCCCGCATGCCGGCGCCGCGTTTTTTCACCACCAGATTGCGCCAGCCAGCGGTGAAGCCGAAGGCTCCGTGGTAAAGGGCCATGCCCAGCACGGTGCCAATCACAAACAACGCCACCATGAACGGGGCGGTTTCCAGCCAGATCAGCCCACCCAACAGGGCAAGGCCAAACAGGGCCGTCGATACGATGAATCGGTCCACCTGCCAGCCGGGCTGTTGCAACCCGGGCTGGAGGACTGCTGAATCAGACATGAATAATCACTTTTTCAGATCAGTTGAAAAAATCCAGGATCTTGCCAAGACCTTTCTTCGCGACCTGCAGTGGCCGATCGCTGTCCTGGGACCACTCGGCCATGGAACCGTCATACAGGGCTACTTCCTCAAATCCGGCCAGCTCGCTGAGAACAAACCAATCTGTGGCGGCCCAGTGGCCGGTGTTGCAGAAGGCGATAGTACGAGCGCCCGGGTCCAGCTCTGCCTGGTTCACTCTCGCCGTGATCTCACCTTCATTGAGATACCAGGCCTGGTTTCGCTGGCCCAGAAAGTCCGAGTGGGGAAGACTCCGGGAACCGGGAATCGTGCCTGGAGCCTTTGCCGCCGGGGACTGGGTTTCACCGGTAAAGTAGTCACTCGGCCGGGCATCAACCAGTTGGGCCTGGCTGTTGCGGGCCTCCTCTACTTCTTCGAGCGAAGCAATCAAATCCTGCTGGAGGGTGCCCTCAAACCCAACCATCTCTCGCTGCTCACTCTGCCCGGTGGCGACGTTCATCCCGGCTGCCTGCCAGCCGGCAAAACCACCATTCAGAATGGTGACATCGTCATGACCCAACACACGGAAGGTCCAGTAGACCCTGGCTGCGCTGCCAAAATCCGTAACGCCGGTCCCAGCGGGCACAATGACAACCGTATCGTCGTTACCGATACCCAGGCCTCCTATCAAGCGCTCAAGGCTCGCCACCGGTGGCAAAAGGCCGGCAACACCATCACGGCTCTCTCGCCAACCGTCGCCCGTGTAACTGCTGTAGACGGACCCGGGAATGTGCGCTTTCTGAAAACTGCTGCGATCCCCGCCATTATCAATACCGGAGCGAACATCCAGTATCACGAGGTCGTTGCGATTCAGGTTTGCATCAAGCCAGTCGGCATCCACGAGCGGAGGCGTTTTATCTCCATCCGCCATTGCCAAAGAGCTTGCAACGATCAATACAAGGGCCAGAAGTCGACTCATGGTGCTTCTCCTTCGTTGCGAATTTTTGAACGATCATTATGAATCCAAGGGAGAGGAATGCATAGGCCCGCACTGATCGTATTTTGTTATATCGAAATCCCGGAATTTTCCGCTCACCGCGACTGCTAATCTGTAACGCAACCCAACACTGCGGTGTCTATACCCCGTAAGCGAGGCCTGTTCCCATCCGGTGCAGACCCCGCATGTCATCGAACCGAACGAGGTACAGACCACGAAGAAACTGACACTGATTTTCGCCGCTATCGCATTGTCCTTCTCTGCGACTACTGTCCTGGCTATGAATGGTCAGGCCGACAGGTACCATGAGGCGCAGAGCTACCCGACCAAGACCGTCGAGCAGGTTGCTGACGTGAAAGTATCCGCGAGATAACCCGCGACGAGAAAGGCCGCTACTCTTCGGAATAGCGGCCTTTTTTGTGGCTATTTTCAGTCAACTGGCTGATCCAGGGTCGGAAAGTTATCCGGCGTGTTAAGCGCCCAGTCGTAATCGATGAATTCCAGGGACGATGTGGCAGCCACCTGATTAGCTCTCTCGGGAGCAGCCCACGCTTCTATAAATGCCTTCGAAGAACCCGACGCTTCTGCGAAATCTTCTTCATACCATTTGAACAGCTCGGTCACATACAAGGTATCGCCTTTTACCTGCAGATGACGCGCCGTATTCAATGCCCGCCGGGTATTCTCCGCTAGCAGACGCTCCAGATTATCGGCGGTGTAAATGGTGTCCCGCAGCGGCGGGCAGCCGACCGATGCACAGTTCACGGCAAAATGAACCCGGGCATCTTTCCAGCCCTTGCTGGCGTATTCCTCGCCCAGCAGAATTCCCTTCTCCATATCGTTGAGGCTGTAATTACGCCCGCCAATAACAAAGTTCTTCCGCTCAAATACGCTGTCGACAAACGGGTTAACCCGGCCGCCATAGTCCCACACGGAAGATACAAGCTCGCCGTCTGGCCGTTCGGTAAGAATCTGATCAAGCATGAAAAAATTGTAGGCGTTAATCCAGAAGGCAACAGATTCTGCTTTCCCTTCAAGGGCACCGGGGTTAAACCCCTTCAGGGTTTCGCGCTGCTCAGTCAGTGTCTTTTCCAGGCTGTCGCTGGCCAGGGCGGAACGATAATCAAAGGCGGAAACCAGTCCGTTTCCGGGCAGAGTGTGTTCAATCAGGTGCCGATCAAGCAGCTTCTGATAGTGCTGGAAACTGTCGCGATTGACATCAGACATGGCTCTGCCCGGGAGCAAGGCCAGCAAAACAATTAAGGATAAAAGTGGATAACCACGCATCATTCCTCTCCAGTCGGTGGGTTTGATAAAGGGTTGGTGATCGGTGCTTCAGACTCACTCGGAGCGGTTCTGTTACACAGAGAGATAAATTCAAAAACACGAGGACGGAGTGGCGCCGGCAGGGAAACTCCACGCCGGAGAATTTCGATCAGCACGTCTGTAACGCTTCCAGGTACCCGGTGTCTATGTTGCGAGCGCCATTCACTGATACCTGTCCCAGCGGCAAGATCAGTGGACGGACATCAGCAATAAGGAGGATACATCATGAAAATTCTGGCTTTGTTAGGCGTACTGTTTGCTTTCGCGATGGGCTCAACTGCACACGCCGAGGGCGTAAGCGCCGAAGACATCGAATGTGGCAACAATCCAACCTGTGTCCACAGTCCGGTGGATGGAACCTGAGAGTCAACTGGCTAACCGGTTGACCTGCTCAACAAAACCGGCCGGACGAGTCCTGCACAGACCCAGAAGCACTTCGTGGATGAGTGCGCGCGGGTGCTTAACTCCCCCCGCACACCGGAAAGGGCCCTATTTTCGTCGGCTTTAGAAGCACTTTATCGTGCTTCTAGGCTTCCGAATAAAAAGCAAACTACACTTTCAGGTTTTACACCCTAAAGGCCCGGTGCGTGGGCAAAAGGCTCAAGGACAAAACTGTCAAGGCAGGCAAACATACTGGCAACGGATGCGGGCTGAGCCGCATCCGTTGCCAGCAGGATCTGAGATTACTGCTTTTTCTGCCACTCAAACTTTTTGAACGGCTCATCAACCGGCGTTTCGGCGATGTGGTTGATGTAGTTGCTCAAGGTTTTCTGGGACAGCACCAGAATTACTTCCAGAACCTGGCGGTGCTTGTAGCCTGCCTTATAAAAGGCGTCCAGGTCCTCTTTGCTGACATTGCCGTCCTTGCGCATCACGGCGAGCGTAAAGGTCCGTAGCGCCTCCAGCTTGTCACTCGGCAACGGTGTTTCATCCCGCAGCGCATCGATGATGTCATCGGAGACTTCCATCATCTTGGCGATGCCGGTGTGTGCCGGAACACAGTAGTGGCAGGCGTTTTCAACGTTGATGGTCTGCCAGACCACGGTTTTTTCGTCATTATCAAAGCTGCTGTCGAGCACCAGCTGGTGCAGCTTCTGATACGCCTCAAGTGCTCCCGGCGCTTCGGCCATCACGGCGTGAAGGCCAGGAATCATGCCAAAGCCCTTAAGGGAATTCTCAAGAAGCGGTTTGGATTTTTCCGGGGCAGATTCGACATCATGCATTGGAAAGTCAGTCATCACGATCTCCTTTTTGAACGAATGCTCAATTACAACTTCAGGCTAACTGTTATTAAGTGACCATTCAAGCTATAATTGAGCAGTCACTCAAATCAGGACAATGGTGAATCGTTGTTATGGCCAGACACGCACGCTATGACCGCAAAACCGCTCTGGAAAAGGCCGTAGGTCTGTTCTGGGAGAAGGGCTATCACGGCAGCTCCATGAAACAGATCGAGCAGGCCCTGGACATGCGGCCCGGCAGTATCTACGCCACCTTCGGCAGCAAGGATGGTCTGTTTTCTGAAGCACTGGCCGCCTACGCTGAGCAGGGAGGCCGGGAGCTGGCCGTACACCTCAAGGGTTTTGACTCTATTGTCGAAGGTCTCCAGGACTATCTGCGCGGCATCGCCTGCAGTTGCGGGGACGAAAACGCAGCGCCCTCCCGGGCCTGTATGATTGTGAAAACGCTGCTGGAATCGAGCAATACCCACCCGGCCCTGGCGGACCAGGCCAACAGCATTCTTGCTGCCATTGAACAATCCATCGCGGAATTGCTGGAACAGGCAAGGGTAAAAGGCGAGCTCGTACAGTCCATAGACAGCCGGCGACTTACCCGTCTTCTCCAGGCGCAGATCATGGGCCTGAGATCCATGGGTGAACGTAATCTCGACCCGCAAATCATGCGCGACCTGGGTGATGACATGGCCGCTATTTTGGATGGATACCGCACCCAGCACTGACTCACCCCTTCCCGGGCGCCTGGGCTGAAGGTAGAAGCATTTCCGTAGAATTGTGCCCACAGCCCTAGCCGTTAACACTGGCATCCAATACTGTGCGGAATTAGTTGACCACTAAAGATGGTGCTCTGTGAAAAGTGTGCGGCGCTGTGCAAAATAAAACGCACAAGTCATGCTGTTTTAGCGTATTTGCAATTATATGCCTAATAATCGAACAAGGATTCTTACGACCAGTTTCACTTTAGAGATCCGGATTTGAAACGCATTTCAAGACTCTCAGAGGAAAAGAATTTCTCTAATCCGAGGAGGGAAAATGGGCACGAATTGGATCCTGTGCGAATGTTCGCTTTTGTTTAGCTGATTTCAGAGGATGCCCTGGTCGCAAAGCGAACGTTCAGATCCAAGCTCCAATTGCTCGCTTTGGATCATGGCCATTACTTGGTTCACCGTCTCGATTGCAGTCAATTCCCTCACATGGACAAGGTCATTAGACTAGGTCGCTTTTATAGCTGTGGGAAAGCGATCGCAGAGGCAAAAAGCCCTCACATGCCCGTTACGGGTGCTCGGCGTGTATGCCGCTCTATCATGTGCGATCTGAGGTCTAGTGCCCTAGTCTCGGTAACTCAGTCCTGACCTCGACAACTAAGATGCTCAATAGGTTGCTATCTTCAGATCCGAATACAATGATGTTATTGCGATACTAGAATGATTCGGCTGTAACAAGGCTCGGTGCAAAGAGACCGAGATCGTGCTCGACACAATTATGGCAGGACGTCGCGATGCCTTTAATCCTGCGGAGTTGCTATTGCGGCATTGTTCGCTTGTTCATCAAAGGGTATCAAGAGGGTAACGCCAATCCTGAAATTCGAGCTTCGGGGGGTGGAAGTGAGGTTTCATGGGGTGCACCAGAACGCTCCCCCGTGTATGGAGTCGATTGACTACAAAATCATTGTGGATACCGATGAAAGTGATCGTCGTCTGGAGTTGCTCCATGAAAATGTCAGGAAATATGGCACTGTATTCAACACCGTGTCTCCGGGGACCCAATTGGACGGCGTTTTGCGGCGCGCCGAAGGAGTGACAGATTAATGGCATTTGACTGTGTACTGAGGGCCTGGCATCTGCACCAGGCTGAAATTCGAAACTTCCTGATCGGCCAGATGAAAGAGCCGGCCATGGCGGATGACCTGCTCCAGGATGTGTTTTTCAAGGCCATGCGCGAAGGGCAGGATTTCTGTGAGTTGCAGAACCCCCGGGCCTGGCTGTTCCGAGTGGCGCGCAACGCCCTCACCGACAGTCATCGCCTGCGTAAGCACTGGGTGCCGGTGCCCGACCATCTGCCCGATGAACGTGCTCCGGAGCGGGCACCGGTGGATGAGCTGGATGCCTGCATCCACGCAACCCTGCCGGATCTGGCCGAAAGCGACCGCGACATCCTTCTGGCCTGCGATCTCGCGCCCATGTCCCAGGATGCCTACGCCCGAGCCCAGGGGCTGTCATTACCGGCCACCAAGGCCAGAATCCGGCGCGCGCGGGAGCGTTTGCGGGAAGCCTTGGCGCAGCGCTGCAATGTTATTTTGGATAGCGCAGGCAACGTCTGTTGTCACAGTCAAACGAAGGGCCTCAAATGCTGATTCAGGCACTCTGATGTGTGAACTGCTGGCCCTGTCATGCCGCTATCCGGCCCGGTTGACCACCTCGTTGACAGGCCTGGCCGCCCGGGCCCAGGAAGCCGTCAGCCGGAATCGTGACGGCTGGGGTGTGGCCTTTTATCAGGGAGCGGATGTTGCCTTATACCGGGACACGTCCGCAGCGGACCGGAGCCCTCAGGTGCCCTGGCTAGAGGCGCACGGCCCTGAAACTACCCTGTCTATGGCCTATATCCGTCACGCTACCCAGGGCGGTATCAACCTGGCGAATACCGGGCCTTATGTTCGTGAGCTGAATGGTCGGATGCGTGTGTTTGCGCACAATGGCAACCTGGCAGGTATCCGGGATCGCTATCGCAGCGATCGCCGGGGATATCACCCGGTGGGCGAGACCGACTCGGAATACGCGTTCTGTCTGTTGTTAAACTCCCTGGCGGCAGAAGAAAATGCTGGCGAGGCCCTGCCGCCCGTCGAGCAGCGGCTGGCCAAATTGGCCGGGCTTTTCAGTGAGCTGCGGGAACTGGGTCCGGCCAATTTTCTCTACGCAGACTCTCACACGCTGTTTGTCCACGCGGATCGAAGATTCCAGCCCGCCACTGACAGGATTGAACCGCCGGGCCTGTATTTGCGATCCTGCGGACTTGATCGCTTCCCGGAGTTGCTGGATGAGAGTGTTCCGGGCAGTCTGGCGAGCGGGCAGCAGGTGACGGTGATATCCACCGTGCCACTGAATGACAAGCCCTGGCAGCCATTGGCCGAGGGCGAAATACTCGCCATTGAAGCGGGTGAAATTATTGGGCGGATCTGTTTACCGGCAAGGAGCAAACACTGATGGCCCACGATCACGGTTATGACCACACCCCCCAGAACTTTGGCCGGGCCTTTGCTATTGGCGTCACGCTGAACCTTGGATTCGTGGTGGTCGAAGCCCTGTACGGCTGGAAAACCGGGTCGCTGGCGTTGCTGGCCGATGCCGCCCACAACCTCAGTGATGTGGGTGGTTTGCTGTTGGCCTGGGCGGCTTTTGGTGCCGCGCAATTGCATCCGAATTTGCGGCACAGCTATGGCTGGCGTAAAGGCTCCATCCTGGCCAGCTTTGTGAATGCTGTGGTGCTGCTGGTGGCGATGGGCTATCTGGCCTGGGAGGCGATTGAACGACTACAGATCCCCTCGCCAGTGTCGGCGGTTACCGTGATGGTCGTAGCCGGCATTGGTGTGGTGATCAACTCGATCACGGCATGGCTGTTTCTGGCTGGCAGCAAGGGTGATCTCAATATCCGTGGAGCCTTCCTGCATATGGCCGCCGATGCGCTGGTGTCCCTGGGCGTAGTGCTCGCGGGTGCCCTCTACATCTGGCAGGGCTGGAGCTGGATTGATCCGGCCATGAGCTTGTTGATCGCGCTGGTGGTTGTGGTGGGCACCTGGTCATTGTTCCGTCGTTCGCTGCACCTGCTGTTTGATGGCGTGCCGGACGACATTGACCTGGCCGACGTGCAGGAGGCCCTGCTGGAGCTGCCGGGAGTGACATCCGTTCACGATCTCCACGTCTGGGCCATGAGCACCCGGGAAAATGCCATCACCGCTCACCTTGTATTGGCCGCAGAGGAAATTGATCGTGACCGGTTATTGGCGCTGGCAACGGAGATGCTTCATGACCGTTTCGAGATCCGTCACACGGTGCTGCAGCCGGAAAGCGAGTCCTATGCGGCGACTTGCCCCACAGCTTGTGGGTGTTAGAGCGTCTCACCGAGAACTCAGCCATCCGCTCTGACACCCACTTTCGCCTTAGACGTATCGCCTACGCTTGAAGCTCACCTTGTCGGCATAGTCTTCAATTCGTCCAACGCGGCGGACATCCGCCCAGGTTCCCTTGTAGTAGGGAATGACGTTCCGGTCGGTCCAGGGGGTCACCAGATCACCCATGACGGAGTTGAAGTACATTGCCTCCATGAACACGTGCCCGGGCTTGATATCAGGCTCCACGTAGGCCATGGCCGTTGTGGCGCCGTAGTCGTTGAACATCTCTACGACATCACCGGATTCGATACCAAGATCCTTGGCATCCTCCGGATTGATCTCCAGTGGCGCCATGGGGTAACGGCCCCGGCGGAACTCCACGTGCTGGTCATGGTAGGCGCTTTGCCAGATTTGGTTGGTCCGGCCATTGTTAATCCAGAAACGGTACTTCTTGCGCTGTTCTTCCACCACCTCGGGAAAGCCATTCCAGGGGGCTTCCAGGAAATGGGCCTTGCCATCATCGGTATCAAACTTGTTGTCGGTGTAGAGCATTTCGGTACCGATCAACTGACCGTCCTTGTACTCCTTGACCGGCAGTTGCACACCGTTGTTGCCTGCAGCTCTGAGGCGCTTGTAGGTGGCCAGGTGCCCGGTGGGGCCACCCTGGCTGTGTATTTCCGGCGCGCCGTCCTGGCCCGCACGCCGGAAGCCGTCGTTATAGGCATCCTCTTCGGTCTTCCAGTCAAAGCCTTCAAAACGCTTGGCCATCTCGGCGTTACCCTCGGTCTCATACAGCTTGCGCAGGGCGTTGGCCATGTCGGCGGCGATCAGGCAATCCGGCTTGGCGGTTCCGGGAGGATCCATGAATCTTTCCGATAGGCGCAGGCGCCGTTCGCCGTTCATCGAGGTCAGGTTCATCTCGCCGGTATGCGCCGCCGGAAGCACCATATGGGCGGCTTCGGCAAATTTGGTGGCATACAGGTCGATCACGGTGACAAACAGCCCACCGTCTTCCTTGACGGCCTTGTGGATGACATCCGCCATCTTCTCCGGCCCGGCGCCCCGGACCTTGCGCAGCGCCTGTTTCACGATGTCGCTGCGGCGCAGGACTTCGTTACGGTACTGCTCGGCATTGAGCGTGGTCTGGAAGGCGTTGCAGGCCCAGACTGTGAGCATCTGGCCGTTGCCCTGAATGATTTCCTGGTCCACGTACGGCGCCGGACGACCACCAGGGTACGGCGGGCGACAGTAGCCCTCCTGGTGGCCGCCCATCCGGACCACGCCCGTGCCCCGACGGCCCACGTTATGGGTAGCCAGCACCAGGTCCACCAGGGCCGACTGGATGCGGTAATTGTCGTTACCCCAGATGATGCCCTTCTCGTAGCCGTGCATGGTCCTGGGCGCGTGGCCGGAGGCCTTGGGCTTGTAGGCCCATTCCGCCGCCTTGATCAGCTTGTCCTTGCTGATGCCGGTAATCCGGCTGGTTTCGTCCAGGCTCTGGCGATTCGCTTTCAGGGCGTCCTCGAAGCCGGTGGTGTGCGCTTCGATGAACGCCTTGTCGTGCCAGCCCTGATCGACAACGTAGGTCAGCAGGCCGTTGAACAGGGCGGTATCGGTGCCCGGCTCGATGTCCAGGAACAGGATGTTGTCCTTGCCCACCGCCTGTTCGAGCAGGGCGACGGTGAGTGCCCGGCGAGGATCGACCAGGATGATCTTCGTTTGCTGGATGGTTTCCCCATCCTCGTAGACCGCCTGCTTCTTGTTGGCAGTCTGGCCCTGCAGGCTCGGGAGCCAGTGGTTGAGAAAGTAGTTGGTCTGGGTTTCATAGGCATTGGCGCCGATGGAGAAAATGCAGTCCGCCATCTGGGCGTCTTCGTAGCTGTTGTTCAACTCACCGATGCCCATATCCCGGGTGGCGTGGCACTCGGAGTTGTAGGCAGGACGGTTGTGAATCCGCACCATCTTGCTGCCCAGACCGGTGAAGATCAGCTTGCCGGTGCCCCAAGTGTTCTCGAAGCCACCGCCGGCACCACCGTGGTCGAACAGGTTGAACATCAACTGGTCAGATCCGTCGTCATCCAGGATCCGCTTGGTCAGTTGACTGTATAGAGCGATGGCCTGATCCCAACTGGTATCCCGCCATTCGTCACCGGCAAAGACCCGCGGATATTTTACTCTCTGACTGCCCACCGGGGTCTGGGGCGAATACATGATGGAGGCCATCTGACCTCCTCGGGTCGAGGACAGGCCGCCGTTCACTTTGCAGTCCTTATCGGGCACGATCATGATCCGCTGATAACTGCCGTCGTCGTCCTGGATAACATTGGTCATAGCCTGGGTCATGGTCACTTGCAGTGGCGGAAGCTGCTGGCGGAAATCCAGGCCCAGCGCGTTCTGATCGGGTGCCAGCCCGCCTTCCTGGTCAGCCGGCCACTTGTAGACATGGTAACCGCAGCCAACAATACAGAAATGGCAGCAGGTCTGGGTTTTCTGGGCATTGGCCGGCGGCAATGCGATCCGGTCCTTCCTGTGTTCAAACATGAGCTGTTTCTCCTTCAGGCGCCGGGTAGCAGATTGGATTGACGGCCATAAATCAAGCCGTCCACTCCGGTTGCCTCAATGGAATCGTCCGAATCCCGGTACGTCAGGAGAATTCGGGGCAGATTTTCCGTGGCCTGACCGGATACCATCTGGCCGTTCAGCTCGGAATCAAACACGCTGAAATGGCAGGGGCACTTGAAGGTGCGCTCTTCGCTGGAGTAGGACACAGGGCAACCCATGTGGGTGCACAGGTTGCTGTAGGCGACGATGTCGCCATCCGGACCAACGCCTCCCTGGGTTTTCCTTCCGATTTTGATCAGAGTGCAGGGTGAGGACGAGTCCGGATAGGTAAAGGAAACCGGCTGGCCGACTTTGAGGTTACTCGCCTTGCTGATGTTGATTTTTGGATAGTCCAGCATGACTTTGCCGGGCTGCTGGCTGCCTTCGGCGGCGTGGGCGGGGTTCAGTAGCAGGCTGCCGCCAAGTGCGGCAGAGCCAGCTGCGGTTGTGCCTGTAAAGGCGAGGAATCGCCTTCTCGAAAGTTTCATCGGTGCTCTCCCTCATTGTTGTTTTTGGCCGGCCATTATCCCCATGCGGCCAATCAGAAAATCCTGGGTTCGGCTGCTGTGATGTAAATGCACGAACCCGGCAACCTCTGGTTAAAATTAGACCAGCTTTGTGGCGGCCGCTAGCGATGGAGCAGGTCGTCTGGGTTTTTATTGATGTTGGTCAATTCGGCGCATTGCGCTGTTTCGGGTCTCGCTTGAAATCACCGATGGTACGGTGAGGGTCGGTATGCTCGCGATGGCGGCGGGTGGCCTCGGCCCACCACAGGAGCTGGGCGGTGCCGCGATGGAAATAGCCTTGCCAGCGGTTGGCGCCCTCCCCGGCCTGGAAATCGCCCGATTCGGTGAGTACATCGGCCGCCCCGGGGATCTGGATCATGGCGGAGACCGGCAGGCAGCCAAGTTCGGACAGGAATCCCCGCATGGTCACCGCCGCCCTGGCACCGCCCCATTGTCCCGCCGAATAGGTAACAATCAGGCTGGGTTTGTAGGCAAACAGGGAACTGCCAAAATGGTTGAGTATGTGCGCCAGAGCCGGACTCATGGAGTGGTTATACTCCGGGCTGACCATGACGTAGCCGTCAGCCGCCTGAATTTTCCCGGCCAGCTCGTCGAGCTGTTTGGGAACCTGACTCCGAGCGTAGGCAAAGTGTGGCTTGAAAACCGGGTCAAAGGTCCACTCCAGTGGATCGATGATCTCAACCTCGTGGTCGGGGCAGCTCTCCCCGAAATGCTGTTCAAGGGCGTTCACCACCCGCATTCCCAGCCGGGCCGGTCTGGGTGGTGTGCTGTCGCGGGCTGATCCCAGAAAAATCAGAAACTTCATGGTATTTGATCCAGCTTGATAAGTGCAGGGCACTCAGGTTGTTGATGGCACCACCAACACCGGTCGTTGCGCATCCCGACAGACCGTTTCAGCCGTGCTGCCGATCAGCGTTTCGGTGCGACGACCATTGCCGTGCTTGCCCAGGATGATCAATGTGTAGTCGTTCCGGGCTTCGCTGATAATCACCTCCGACGGGGTGCCCGCAGCCATTAGAATCTCGGTTGTGTTTCCGCGCTGAACCAGGCGATTTTTCAGGGCTTCCAGATGATCCTTTGCGGCCTCTGCCGAGAACTCCTTGTTGAGGACCGTCAACAGATTTAACTGCCCGGCGTGCTCCGACAGGGCAATGGCGGTTTGCTCTGCTTCAATCACTTCCCTGGACAGATCTGTGGCCAGCAGTACTTTGTCGAGATTTTGCCGGCACACTGCTTCACACGCCTCTGCCGTTTGCTGGGCGGATTTCTCGATACGTTCAATGAGTACCGGCACCCTGGAATGCTGAAGAACTTCGGTCGCGAAACTGCCGAGGAACAACTTGTGTAGGAAGTTGTGGCTGCGTGACCCCACAAGAATCATGTTCGCATCCATTTCGCCGGCCAACGCGGCAAATGCTTTGGCGGGATGAGTGCTGTCCCGCACCAGTGTTTCCACGGTTAGGCCCGCCTGGCGCAATGGTTCGGCGGTTTTCTCCAGGTCCTTCAGGTAATCCGCCTCATGGCCATAACCGGAAATACTGGTGTAGCCCACCGGCACCATGTGCGCCATCACTAAAGTGTCGGTGCCCCAGCGTTTGAGCTCTGGCAAGCAGGACAAAAGTGCACTTTCTGCCGGTGAGAAATCCACACCTACCAGCACTTTGTTGAATCGAATTTCGGACATGTCAGTGTGCTCCCTGGTTCTTTCTAGTGGTCATCAGGCCGGAAATTTATCGCGGGTGTTGTTGGCAATTTTCACCAGCATCAGCATAAGCGGTACTTCCACAAGTACACCGACCACCGTGGCCAGGGCCGCACCGGACTGCAGGCCGAACAGGGCGATGGCCGCGGCCACGGCTAGCTCGAAGAAGTTACTGGCACCGATCATGGCACCGGGGGCGGCGATGCAATGGCGCACTTTCCAGACTTTTGCCCAGCCGTAGGCAATGAAGAAAATCAGAAAGGTCTGGATGATCAGCGGCACGGCGATCAGCGCAATGTGCAGCGGGTTCTCCAGAATCACCTCTCCCTGGAAGGCAAAAAGAAGTACCAGAGTAACAATCAGTGCCGCGGGCGTGACCGGCCCAAGGCGCTTCATGAACACCTCGTCGTACCAGCGCAGGCCCCGTTTGGCGATCAGGGTGCGACGGGTCAGATAACCGGCAACCAGGGGAATCACGATGTACAGGACCACTGAGAGAATCACCGTATCCCAGGGCACCTGAATGTCGGAAATGCCCAGCAGGAACACCACGATGGGGGCAAAGGCGAACAGCATGATTATGTCGTTCAGCGAGACCTGCACCAGAGTGTAGGCGGCATCACCCTTGGTCAGATAACTCCACACAAACACCATGGCGGTGCACGGCGCGGCACCCAGCAGAATGGCACCGGCCAGGTACTCGCTGGCCAGTCCCGGCGCTATCCAGGGCTCGAACACCACCATCAGAAAAAACCAGGCAATGGCGAACATGGTGAAGGGCTTGATCAGCCAGTTCACAATGGTGGTGATGGCCAGCCCTTTGGGCTCCTTTCTCACCCCTATCACTGCGCTGAAGTCGATCTGAGCCATCATCGGGAAAATCATCGCCCAGATCAGTATGGCGATGGGGATGGACACCTGGGCGTACTCGAAGCGGGACAGGGTTTCCGGCACAACCGGAGCCAGTTGCCCCAGGGCAACACCGGCAATGATCGCCAGGGCCACCCAGACCGACAGGTAGCGGCCGAACAGGTCCATGCCTTCTTTGGTATCCACTGTCGCTGTGGTTTCAGTATTGCTGCTCATCAATGTCCCCTCACATGCTGCGCTGGTTGACGCGTTTAGACACTTCCTCGGCACTTTCCACCCGCTCGGAATACCGGTCGGTCAGAAAGTCACTGCGATCCCGGATCAGCAGAGTGAATTTCACCAGCTCCTCCATCACATCCACGATGCGATTGTAGTAGGAGGAAGGCAGCATACGGTCGTTATCATCGAATTCCATAAACGCCTTGGGCACCGAGGACTGGTTGGGGATCGTGACCATTCGCATCCAGCGCCCCAACACGCGCAACTGGTTCACTGCATTGAAGGACTGGGAGCCGCCACAGACCTGCATTACGGCCAGGGTCTTGCCCTGGGTGGGGCGCATTCCGCCAATGGAGAGGGGAATCCAGTCAATCTGGGTCTTCATGATACCGGTCATGGCACCGTGACGCTCCGGTGAACACCACACCATCCCCTCGGACCATTCCGCCAGGTCCCGCAGTTCCTGAACCTTCGGGTGCGAGGCATCCTCGGCATCGGCCAGGGGGAGGCCGCGGGGATTGAAGATGCGGGTTTCGGCGCCCATGGCCTCCAGCAGGCGAGCCGCTTCCTCCACCGCCAGGCGGCTGAACGACCGCTCCCGCAGAGAGCCGTACAGCAGCAGAATCCGGGGGGCATGGGTGGAAGGCTTGTCCGCGAATACCCGATCGGCGGTCGGGGCTACAAACAATTCCTGGTTGATGTTGGGAAGATCTGGATAACGCATGGTACTCCGCAAATCGTGAAACTGGATTGAGGTTCAGATAGTAGCTCCAGAGGAGACGATTGACATGTCAGAAAGATACAGCCGGGAGGAAAATTTGCTGACATCGGAAATTTCGGGTCAAAACCGGTTTACTTTCCCGACTTGGGAATCTAGTATCCGACAAACAGTATATGCGTTAAATAATGTATATGGATAATCGAATATGAAGCGCAGAGTCTTGTTTGTCTGTACCGCCAACAGCGCCCGCTCCCTGATGGCGGAGGGCTTGTTGAAACATATGGCTGGTGACCGTTTTGAGGTGGCCAGTGCCGGCACCGAGCCAACCCAGCCGCATCCCATGGCGTTGCAGGTGTTGCAGGAGTCCGGAATAAACGTGGACGGACTCCATAGTAAGCAGTTGGCGGATCTTAAAGATGAGCACTGGGATTACGTGATCACCCTGTGTGAGAAGGCCGCCAACGAATGCGGCACCGTCTGTCAGCCGGCCCAGCAGATTGCCTGGGACTTCCCGGACCCGGTGCCGAGCAACCGCCACGCCACCTTTTCCCTGATCCTCAAGGAACTGAAGGAACGCATTGGCCTGTTTACCCTCGTGCACCAGAAAGAGACGGGTCTGAAGACGCCGGACTACAACCCGGTGACGGTGTTCCGGGCGCTGGGCGATGAACTGCGGCTGGCTATCCTGATGCTGATCCGTGACCAGAAAAAACTCTGTGTCTATGAGTTGACCACCGCGCTGGATAGCTCGCAGCCCAAGGTCAGCCGGCACCTTTCGACTCTTAAGGAGGCTGGCCTGCTGGAAACGGAGCGCCAGGGCCAATGGGTCTACTATTCCCTGCATTCCCAGCTGCCGCAGTGGCTGATCAGGGTACTGGATGAGACCTCGGACAGTAATGCAAAGCTGATACAACAGGAAAAATCGCGACTGCAGGCCATGCCGGACCGCCCCGGCGTGCGGCTAGTCTGAATGCAAGGTTCTTCACCGGATTGAAGGTTTTTCAAGGAGTTCATCATGAGCAAGATCAAGGTAGGTATTAACGGATTCGGCCGGATCGGTCGCCTCGCCCTGCGTGCGGCCTGGGAGTGGCCGGAGTTGGAGTTTGTTGCCATCAACGATCCGGGTGCCGATGCGGCAACCCTGGCACACCTGCTGAACTTTGACAGCGTGCACGGATGCTGGGCCCATGAGGCCGATGCGGACGGCAAGGATATGGTGATCGGGGGCCAGCGGCTTCGTGTCACCCGAAACAAGACCATTGCGGAAACCGATTGGTACGGTTGCGATCTGGTGATCGAAGCCAGTGGCAAGATGAAGACCGTGGAAGTTCTGCAAGGTTATCTGGACCAGGGCGTGAAGCACGTGGTGGTTACTGCCCCGGTCAAGGAAGCCGGAGCCAAGAACATTGTGGTCGGGGTGAACGATGGTATTTTCGATCCGGCCAACGACCGTATTGTGACCGCTGCCTCCTGCACCACCAACTGTCTGGCGCCGGTAGTGAAGGTGATCCACGAGAAGCTGGGCATCAAGCACGGCTCCATCACCACCATCCACAGCCTGACCAATACTCAGACCATTCTGGACGCCCCCCACAAGGATCTGCGCCGGGCCCGGGCCTGCGGCAGCTCGCTGATCCCCACCAGCACTGGCTCGGCGACTGCGATCATCGAGATCTTCCCTGAGCTCAAGGGGCGGCTCGACGGCCATGCCGTGCGTATTCCTCTGACCAATGCGTCACTGACCGACTGTGTCTTTGAAGTGGAGAAGGCAACGGATCGTGAGACGGTCAACAAACTGCTCAAAGAGGCGGCCGAGGGGGAACTGAAAGACATCCTGGGCTACGAAGACCGCCCACTGGTGTCCATCGACTACAAGACAGATCCGCGTTCCTCCATCGTCGATGCCCTGTCCACCCTAGTAGTCAACGGTACCCAGGTGAAAATCTACGCATGGTATGACAACGAGTGGGGTTACGCCAACCGTACCGTCGAGCTGGCACGTAAGGTAGGCTCTGCCTGATATGACTGCCGCTATCCGACAGTACCTGGTCATCACCGGCAACTACTGGGCCTTCACCCTGACGGATGGGGCCCTGCGGATGCTGGTGGTGTTGCACTTCCACGAGCTGGGCTATTCGCCCCTGGAAATCGCCCTGTTGTTCATCTTCTACGAGTTCTTCGGAGTGGTGACCAATTTGGTGGGCGGCTACCTGGGGGCCCGCATGGGCCTGAACCGCACCATGAACATCGGGCTGTTCCTGCAGATTGTCGCGCTGGGAATGCTCGCGGTACCGGCTGCCATGCTCACGGTGCCCTGGGTAATGGCGGCCCAGGCGCTGTCCGGTATTGCCAAGGATCTCAACAAGATGTCCGCCAAGAGCGGTATCAAGTTGCTGGTGCCGGACGAGCAGCAGGGCACCCTTTACAAATGGGTGGCGATTCTCACCGGCTCGAAGAATACGCTCAAGGGTGTGGGCTTTTTCCTCGGCGGTGTGTTGCTGATGGCATCCGGTTTTCAGGGCGCTGTGGTGATCATGGCCGCGGCTTTGGCACTGGTCTGGCTGGCCAGCCTGTTCCTGCTGGGCCAGGATCTGGGCAAGAGCAAGGCAAAGCCAAAGTTCAGCGAGATTCTTTCCAAAAGCCGGGCCATCAATGTGCTCTCGGCCGCCCGCCTGTTTCTGTTTGGTGCCCGGGATGTGTGGTTTGTGGTGGCCTTGCCCGTCTACCTTTACACAGCGTTTGGCTGGGACTTCTGGAAGGTGGGCGGTTTCTTGGCTATCTGGGTGATTGGCTACGGATTTATCCAGACCATCGCCCCGAAGATTACCGGCCATTCCAATGGCAAATCCGGTGCGGTGTTCTGGGCGGCGGCGCTGGCACTGATTCCGGCCGGCATAGCCGGCGCCCTGATGGCGGGCTGGCCAGCACAGACAGTGGTTGTGGGTGGCTTGCTGCTGTTCGGGGTGCTGTTCGCCATCAACTCCTCACTGCACAGCTACCTGATCGTCAGCTATGCCCGGGGTGATGGTGTATCGCTGGATGTGGGTTTCTACTACATGTCCAATGCAGCCGGCCGGTTGCTGGGCACCATCCTGTCCGGCTGGGTCTACCAGGCTTACGGGCTGGAAGCCTGCCTGTGGATATCCGCCGGACTGGTGGCTACCGCGTCGCTGCTTTCAATGATGTTGCCGGAGAAAACGCCGGTTACCGCCTGATGGATGGTTGCCTGTCCGGGCAGGGCTGGCGATCGTTATTTCTTCTTGTTGTGTGCTGTGTTCTGAAGGTTGTCGGCGCCAGCCTGGTAAGGGCAGCGAAGGCAACAAGCTCCTTCCTTCTGCGGATAAACAGTCACTAAGAGTCATCTCCTTCGGAATATCGTCATAACGGCGCAGGACGAATGCCTGAATCGATTACAGTTTGATTGTAATGAAATGCAAGCCCATTACGCGGGGGAGTCAGAACACCATGGCCAAAATGTCTCCGGTTTAGAGTCCTACACTGTAGGCTGAGCCCTGCCAGCTCCCCCGGGATGAAAATTAACCGGGACTCAAGCTGATACTCTGCAGCATTATCGTGCTTTGATGTAATAAAATTATAATGGTGTTATAATATTGTTATAATGGTGTTATAATACCTCCGGAAAGAGTAAGTCTCGATGAGCACAGATTTCAGACAGGTAGCATTGCAATACCACGCAAAACCCAGGCCGGGAAAGATTTGCACCGGGCTGACCAAACCCGCTGAAACTGCCAGGGATCTCTCTCTGGCCTATAGCCCCGGTGTTGCCGAGCCGGTCCGCGAGATTGCCAAAGATCGGGACAAAGCCTACGAATATACGGGCAAAGGCAATTTGGTTGCGGTCATTACCAATGGCTCTGCAATTCTCGGCTTGGGGGATCTTGGGCCTTTGGCAAGCAAGCCGGTGATGGAAGGGAAGGCTTTATTGTTCAAGCGCTTTGCTGACATCGATGCGATGGACATCGAGGTGGATACCAAGGACCCGCAGCAGTTTATTGATGTGGTCAGATGCATTGCTGACACCTTTGGTGGTATCAACCTTGAGGATATAAAAGCGCCAGAGTGCTTTGAGATAGAGCGTCAGTTGGTCGAATCCTGCGATATCCCGGTGTTTCACGATGATCAACATGGTACGGCGATTGTCACGGCCGCCGGTATGCTCAATGCACTGGAAATTCAGGGCAAGCGCCTGGAAGACGCCAGAATTGTGTGTCTTGGAGCTGGTGCCGCCGCTATTGCATGCATGCGGCTTCTGATATCGCTCGGAGCGAGAAAAGAGAATCTTTACATGCTTGATCGCCGGGGCGTGATTTATTCCGGGCGGGAAGGTGTAAACAGTTTCAAGCAGGAATTTGTCAACGATGGTGGCGCAAGAACCCTGGATGATGCCATTGAGGGTGCCGATGTCTTCGTTGGGTTGTCAGGGGCCAATCTTCTGAGTTCCGAGCAGCTGGAGCGAATGGCACCCGCACCGGTCATTTTCGCCTGCTCCAATCCAGACCCCGAAATATCCCGGGAGCTGGCCATGTCTATCCGGGACGATCTGATCATGGCGACCGGACGCTCCGATTATCCGAACCAGGTCAACAACGTTCTGGGCTTCCCGTTTATTTTTCGAGGCGCCCTGGATGTTCGTGCACGCCGCATTAATGAAGCAATGAAAGTTGCTGCGGTAGACGCTATTCGCCAGTTGACGAAAGAGCCGGTTCCGCGTGAGGTACTTGAAGCTCACCAATTGACTGAGCTGTCTTTTGGCCGGGATTACATCATTCCCAAAGCGCTGGACAAACGTTTGCTGACCGTGGTTTCGGCTGCCGTCGCCCAGGCGGCCATCGATTCCGGAGTCGCGCGTCTGCCTTACCCCGCGCACTATCCGCTTTAGGAGGATCGGTTGCCTTGAAGAAGGAAAAGAGTGACGGCGAGCGGTCCAATCGAACCTCGTTTCTGAGGGTTCTAAAAACCGTTCTCGCCGCAGCCATTGGCGTGCAAAGTCGTAAAAACCTGGAGCAGGATAGCCAACAAGCAAGCTTTCGGCATTATGTGGCCGCAGGCATTATTTTGATTTCGACCTTTATCGCAACGCTGGTTTGCATTGTGCTCCTGGTTGTGCACTTCACGGGATGACAGCATTCACGGCACTGGCCGGGCAGGATCTGTGTAGGCCCTTGCCTGGCTATAAGCATGGATGCCGGATCTCTAAACAATTATAATTGCATTATAATCAATCAAACAGGTTAGGTTCAGGTATTACCATGGAATCAAAAACCGCGCGACTGACGGTTCTGATCGATCCGGTCAAAAAGAAAGCCCTTGAAGATTTGTGTGCCGCCCAGGATTTAACGCCGTCACAGGTTGTCCGGCAGTTAATTCGGGACTATCTGGAGCAGCATGGTGTCGACTATACCTCTCGACCGCGGGTGCCCACGGCTGCTGAGAAGCAGCGCTGACGCAGCTTTCTGGTGGTCGATATCAGAAAACCGGGCCTGGCGAATTCAGCCACGCCCGGTTTTCTTGTGCCACAGAATTAAGCCGCAGAAAATGATTGACGAGCGGGAATCCCAAATGTCTCTCCAGGCGTTTGGCTCGCTCCACCAGCCCTGCATGATCCTTATCGGGTGATTGTTTGGCAGCCAGTACGATTAGATTCCCTGTGAACAAATAGCAGGTATACACGGCGTCAAACTGCTCCTCCAGGCTCTGAATCGCCTCCGCCGTCTCAGCGTGGCCGTTGAAATAGTTGAACGCAGCCCAGCCCTTTTCGCTCAGCATGGCGTGGCAATTGGACAGAAATGCAGGATGACGCTGAACCTCGTCCATGCCGTTGGCATTGAACAGATCGCAGAATAAAAGATCCACGGTTCCCCTGGTTGGCCCCGTCATAAAATCTTCGGCATCCTGGCAGCGGATCGTCAGTCTCGGGTCGTTGGGAATGGCAAAATAGTGCTGTGCGATATCGATCACGATCTGGCGACGCTCCACTGCCTCCAGTGTGATCTCAGGAAACCGGTGGTAGAGGCAGTTCACCAGACTGCCACCGCCCAATCCCAGCACGACGGCATTTCCGGGCTCCTGGAACACCAGCGGCAGAATCATAGCTCGGGTGTGCTCATGCATCAGAAACCCGGGATCGGATTTTTTCTGACAGCTTAGTTCATAGATGGAGCCAAAGGTGAGATACCGCTCATAGTCGTTGTCGAAGACTTTGACCGGCCCTAAAGAATCTCTAGCCTCGAAAATTTTATTGCCAACACCCAGCATTTCAGCGTACGTATTGCACATGGGGCTTCACCGGAACGTATGATTGATTAAGGGGAGTCTTGATCAGAACAGGACTTCGGCGCGTGCAAAGCCCAATGCATCCAGCGCATGGACCGCTGCATCCAGAGTTGCGTAGCTGCAGACCTGGTCATTATCGGAGATCAGGAAAAAGCTCTTCCCGTCTTTCTCTTTGAACAGCACAACCCATTCGTTCGCATCTGCGGGTGATCTGACGATCTTCACTGAGTCCACCAGTCCCTTCTTCCTGAGCGCTTCTATTTCGTGTTTTCGCATGGATTACCGTTATTTCAGTGCCGTTGACCGATACCGCACGCATTACGTTCTGCCACTGGGTCTGTACGTACTGTATTCGAATTTAATTATAATGGTATTATAATCATATTATACTGGTTTCGGCAAAGGAGTATGGTTGAATGCACAATTCATCGTTCCTGAACATGTCGCTCGGCCCCGTCGAGCTGATAGAAACGGCCATTCGCCGGGAAGAGGGTTTTCTTGATCGAAACGGGGCGTTGGTTGTCACCACTGGAAACCGAACGGGGAGATCAACGGCGGATCGCTTCATTGTCCAGGATGATCGCAGCGAGCTTCGAGTGGATTGGGGAAAGGTGAACCAGCCTTTCGATCCCGAGAGATTCGAGAGATTGTGGGAGCGGGTTAATCACTACCTGAGAGAGGACGAGCATTTCTGCTCTTGGCACACGGTTGGGGCCCATCCCGACCACGCTGTTCCGGTCAAGGTTTATACCGACACCGCCTGGCAAAGTCTCTTTGCTCACAACATGTTTATCGATGCGGACGAGGAAGAAGAAACTAAAGACCAGCAGTGGACCCTGGTCAGTTGCACGCGTTTTGTCTGTGATTCGAAGCGTGATGGCACCCACTCAGACGCGGCGTTGATTATCGACCTCACCAACCGCCGCGTGCTGGTTGCGGGTTTGCACTACGCCGGCGAAATCAAAAAGGCGATGTTCTCGGTACAGAACTATCTGCTGCCTGAAAAGAACGTACTGCCGATGCATTGCTCTGCGAACGTTGGAAAAGATGGGGATACCTGCCTGTTTTTTGGCCTGTCCGGCACGGGCAAAACGACCTTGTCAGCGGATCCGCAGTGTCACCTTATCGGTGATGACGAGCACGGCTGGACAAAGGGTTCCGTGTTCAATATCGAGGGCGGCTGCTATGCGAAAACCATCAACCTTTCCCGGGAGCACGAGCCGATCATATGGGACGCCATTCGCTTCGGTGCGTTAATTGAGAATGTCGTCGTGGATCCGGTCACCCGTCAACCTGACTACACGGATACAACCCTGACCGAAAATGGCCGGTGCAGCTACCCCCTGGAGCATGTGGAGAAAAGAACGCAGGAAAACAGGGCCGGAGAGCCCAAAACCGTTATTTTCCTGACCTGCGATGTGTTTGGGGTGCTGCCTCCTGTGTCCATTCTTTCGCCGGAAGCCGCCGCTTACCATTTTCTCAGCGGCTACACTGCAAGGGTCGGATCAACAGAGATGGGTGGCGAGAAAGGCATAACCCCGACGTTTTCCGCCTGTTTCGGTGCTCCGTTCATGCCGTTGCGTCCCCGCATTTACGCCGAATTGCTCATGAAACGCCTTGCGGAATTTGGATCCCGAGTATACCTCGTCAATACTGGATGGACGGGCGGTTCTGGAACGCCGAATGGAGAGGGTCATCGTTTCCCCATTCCGGTCACCCGGGCCATCGTCGAGGCGTGCCGAAATGGCTCGCTCGATTCGGTTGAAACCGAACAACTTGAGGTCATGAATCTGACGATTCCCAGGCAGGTTCCGGGCGTTGACTCGAAGTACCTCAACCCGGCAAAGACCTGGCGCAACCCCGACAATTATTGGAAGGAGGCAACCAGGCTGGCGCGGTTATTTGATGACAACATCCGCCACCATGGTGTTCCTGAGCAGATTTTATGGGCGGGGCCAAGGGTTCGTCAGCAGATACTGGACTAAGAAAAGGGATTAATGATCGCCATGCGAGAGTTTCTGAGCAATTTGCCGGGTATCGCAACGGGGCTGCGTTCCGCCCTGAAAGACGGATACGGGATCGCCGACTTGCGCAAGGATGTGATGGCCGGCCTGGCCATAGGTACCGTGGCCGTGCCCCTGTCAATGGCACTGGCCATAGCGACAGGTGTGCCACCGCAGCACGGTCTTTACACGGCCATCGTGGCGGGTGCGCTGATCGCATTGACTGGCGGTGCGCGTTTCAATGTGTCAGGCCCGACGGCCGCTTTTGTGGTTATCCTGTTTCCCATCGTCCAGCAGTATGGTCTGGGCGGATTGCTCATTGCATCAATGATGGCGGGTATGATCCTTGTGGCTTTGGGGCTCACCCGGATGGGGCGTCTGATCCAGTTCGTGCCTTACCCCGTGGTGCTTGGCTTTACGGCCGGGATTGCGGTCGTCATTGCTGTCTTACAGGTTCCCGACTTTCTTGGGCTGGAAACCGGAAAGCTGGGCGAACACTTTGTGGAAAATGTCTCGACGATTGTGGCTTCGTTGCCGACCATTAACCCGCTGGAGCTGGGGGTTGGTGCATTTGCCCTGGTGGTGATGCTGCTCTGGCCAAGGCTGCGGTCACCGATTCCGGCACCTCTGGTTGGTCTTATTGTGGGGGCCGTTGCGGCCTACGGCATAAATGCGCTGACGGGCGATCCGGGATCTGCGGGTGCTGTGGAGACGATAGCCTCGCGGTTCAGTTGGGAAGTGGGCGGTCAGACAGGGAGCGGGATTCCACCTATCCCGCCGACGTTCATGGCACCGTGGTCGCTGCCAGGTCCCGATGGTGAACCCCTGACATTGAGCTTTGTGCTGTTCAGTGAACTCCTGGGTCCGGCATTTGCGATCGCGATGCTTGGGGCCATAGAGTCACTGCTCTGCGCCGTGGTAGCAGATGGTCTGG
>NZ_APAT01000008.1 GCF_000347775.1 Marinobacter santoriniensis NKSG1 | reverse complement strand
CAGAAGCAGATCGAGGATCTGGGGCTGAGTTACTACTACGAACTGATCGATGCCCAGGCGGCGCGCATTGTATCCAACCCGCCGGAGCGGGCGATCTGGGGTGTGCCGGATAACACCACCGGGCGGAAACTGCTCAAGCTCGTGAATCAGCTTCGGGAGTTCGGTATTCCAAGCCGGGGTGCTCATGTGTCCATCTCCCGCATGAGTGCCGGTGGCGGCGACCAGTACGGTAGCTTCAACATGGCGGCTAAGGAAGACGGCATTCTCAAGGTCATCGTCGACGGTGACGAGAAGCACGCGCGCCGGGTCAGGAAAGGCGATCCCATGCTGTTAATGTCCAATGACAGGGAGGCCATAAAGGACTGGGTCCTGCAAGTCTTTCGGGATGCCTCTCGCAAGGACAAAGAGGTGTATTTCGGTCTCAAGCGCGAGTACATGGAGTACGACGAAGTCTACAGCGATGTGATTACCGAGGTGCGCAGGGAGCTGGCCAGCGAGCACACGCCGCCCCCATCGTTCATGATCATGCGGCCTTCCAGCCAGCTCAAGAAGATGATTACAGACCCGCCCAGAAACGCGCTGTATCCCTCCCAAAACCTGGACGGCGACATCTTCTCGGACATTTCCGCCGCGCTCGGTGGCAGCCTGGCGACCGCCAGTTCGATTATCGAGAGCAAGGACGGCACCATGCTGTTCGAAGCGCCCCATGGTACCGCTCATGATCTTTATTTGAAGTATCTGGAGACCGACGGTCGCGACGCCCACTTTAATCCGTCAGCACTGATCTTTGCGCTTGCCAATGCCTTGGAAACCCTGGGTGAGCGAGAGGGTAACGAAGCCCTGAGCCATTACGCGGTGCAGCTTAAGGCTGCGTTAACCGATACTGTTGACGGTGGCATAGTCACTGCCGATCTAAAAGGAAAAACCGTCAATCCAGGGTCTGAGAAGGTGGTTGACATGGCTGGTTTTTTGGAAGCTGTAGACGCTTTGCTCAAGTAATTTCGGGCTCCCCTCGCTTCCTCAAGCAGTTGCCCCGAAGAGCATGCCCACTCCGGCCGTTAACGCCATGGCTAGAGCGCCCCAGAATGTCACGCGGGCGGTGGCTACGCCCATCGGCGCGCCGCCCGTTTTCGCTGATAAGGCCCCCAGCAAGGCAAGAGACAGGAGTGAGCTGCCTGAGACAGTCCATATCAGGGTGAAAGCGGGAAACAGCAGTACGACCAGCAGCGGAAGGGCTGCGCCCACCGAGAAGGTTCCCGCGGACGCAAACGCCGCCTGAACGGGACGAGCTGCCAGGGTTGTCGAGATACCGAGCTCATCCCTGGCATGCGCACCCAGCGCATCGTGCTGCATCAGTTGACTGGCCACCGTAGAGGCCAGCTCCGGCTCCAGGCCACGTTTGACATAGATGGCTTTGAGTTCCTGATGTTCCTGATCCGGATCGTTTTCCAGTTCTTGTTTCTCTCGGGCGATATCGGCACGTTCGGTGTCGGCTTGCGAACTGACCGAAATATACTCTCCCGCCGCCATCGACATGGCGCCAGCGATGAGGCCGGCCACGCCGGCAACTACAACGCCCTCGGAATCTGCTCCCGACGCAGCAACGCCCAGAATCAGACTGGCTGTCGAGACAATGCCATCATTTGCCCCAAGAACGGCTGCACGAAGCCAGCCAACCCGCTGTGTTTTGTGTGTTTCAGGATGCCCCATAGGCCTCTCGATATAGAACGATGAAAGAAAGCACTAACGTTCCAGGTGATTTTTTATTTCTTGCGCAGCAGCCCGGGCGCTGCGCATGACCCCAAGCAAAGTGGCAGAGGCAAAGCCTGTCCAGTCGCCATATCCCACAAGCCACAACCGTGGCTCCTTTACGGAACGTGTGCCGTTCGTTTTCACCTGTCGATTGCTTTCCACCACACCCAGGCTTTCCAGGTGGTCCAGGGCCGGCCGGAAGCCGGTGCACCAGATAACGGCATCGACCGTTTCCTCCTGGCCATCGAGCCAGACCACACCGTTTTCGGTGAAACGGGTAAACATTTGCCGGGTTTCCAGCACGCCCCGTTCACGGGCCTCCTTTACTGGTGGCACCATGACAATGTCCGCCAGGGTTCCGGCAGGTGTGTATTCACGCCCTTCCTGTTCGGCCTTCCATTTTTCGGTGGCCATTTCGAACAGAGCCCGGCCGTCCACATCGTCCGGCAGAAACTTGGGCGGATGGCGGGTCACCCAGCTGGCATTGGCCACCCGGGAGACTTCGGCGTAGATCTGGGCACCCGAATTGCCACCGCCGACCACCAGAACCCGCTGGCCCTCATAGGTCTCAGGGCGCCGGTAATGGGCGGAATGAATCTGCTCACCCTGAAAATCCTCGATACCCTCCACCGACGGGATGAACGGGTGACTCCAGGTGCCGGTAGCGCTGACAACGGCGCGGGCATGGTAGGTGCCGTGGTCGGTTTCGACGGCCAGTCCGTCGCCACTCGTCGTGACTGATTTCACCGCCACCGGCCGTTCCACCGGGATGTTGTACCGTTCCTGGTAACGCCGGAGATAATCGATGACTTCATCGCTCTGTGGCCACTCGCCATCCTCGGTTTCCGGCATCTGCCAGCCGGGCAGGGAACTCCACTGCGCCGGAGAGAATAGCTGCAACGAGTCCCACCCATGACGCCAGGCGCCACCCGGTGCTGGTTCACGGTCCAGCACCCGATAGTCCAGTTTGTGGCCGCGCAGAAAATAGCCAGTGGCCAACCCGGCTTGGCCGCCACCGATTACCAGAACATCAACCGTTTTTGGACTCATGGAGTTACCCATTCAGCCAGCCAACAATTTTGTCATGCTCCGGAATGGAGCCGCTGTGAACCACCTTGCCGTCCACGGCGACAGCCGGGGTGGACATGACCTGATATTCCATGATTTTCGCAGGGTCAGTCACTTTTTCCACGGTCACCTCCTGGCCCTGTTCTTTGGCGATCCGCTCGATAGTTTCAGCGGTTGTCACACACTTGCGGCAGCCGGTGCCGAGTACTTCGAATGTTTTCATAGCTTTCTCCAATGTGTTGGTTGTATCTGTTCAGTTTTGGTCAGAACCCGGCGAACAGCCAGGGTCCTACAGCATTGATCACCCAGCCGACCACCATGAAGTTGGCCAGCAGGATCACAAAGATGATAGCCAGCAGCCGGAAGGTCATAACCTGCTTGAGCATGATGAATTCCGGAAAGCTGGCCGCGACGGTGGCCATGCAGAAGGCCAGGGTGGTACCCACCGGCAGACCCTTCATGATCAGGCTTTCCATCACCGGAATGACACCGGTTGCATTGGAATACAGGGGCAGGCCGGCAAAGACGGCCGCCGGTACGCTCCACCATTGACCGGAGCCAAGGTTCTCGGCAAACCAGCCATCGGGCACAAAACCGTGCAGGACGGCACCAAGGCCAACGCCGATCAGTACCCACTTCCAGATCCGGCCGACGATTTCCTTCAGTTCGTCCTTGGCAAACTCATGCCTTGCCTGGAAGCTCAGCTTTGGTGCTTCGGGTAGCTCGGAACCGTCCGGGTGGCTATGGGCTTCAGCCGCCGCCTTCTGATAGGCCTTGGCGGCAAAGCCTTTCAGCCAGCGCTCGCCCTTGATCGCATCCAGAATCATGCCGCCAACGACGCCCACCGCAATGCCGATCACGATATAGGCCAGGGTGAACTTCCAGCCCAGCAGGCTCCAGAGCATAATCACGGCCACCTCATTGATGATAGGCGAGGTAAACAGGAAGGCCATGGTGATGCCCAGCGGAATGCCGGCGCTGGTGAAACCCAGGAACAGCGGAATGCTGGAGCAGGAGCAGAACGGGGTAATGGCGCCAAAGCCGGAGCCGAAGAAATAGCCCACCATCCGATGCTTCTGTTGGATATAGGCCCGCACCCGTTCCAGATTCAGAGACGCTCGCGCCAGGGCGATCACGTAGATCATTATCACCAGTAGGAACAGGATCTTGGTGGTGTCCTCAATGAAGAAATGGATGGACGTACCCAGTTTTGTGTCCGGGCTCAGGCCCATCAGATCGTAGGTCAGCCAGTTGGCCAGGTGGGTGAATATCTCAAGCATCGGTACGATCGCCCTTGTTTTGGCGTTAATGTTGAAAAGACTCATTGGATGACGAACAACCGATAAAAAGGATACTTCTGCTAGCAAAAAGTTTGCTGGTACGGTATGGAGCTGTGGTCGTTTTCCTGCGACTTGGAACCTTCGGGGGCGGAGGGAAGGCCTGACTCGAATGTTCGCTTTTGTTTAGCTACTGCCTGGGATGCGGGATGGTCGCAAAGCGAACGTTTGTTCCCAGTTGTGTTCACCTTTCGAGCCTTCCCAACCTTTTCGGGTAACATTAGTTTGAGCATTGCTCGTTGGAAAGATCCCGAGCTATTCTGGCAATTGAGCGGCGAAACCATCTTCTGAACCAAGAATCGGTCAACAAATCATCATGCGAGATAAGAGACATGCCCCATCAAAGCGATCTGGCTTTACATTAATTGAGCTTGTCGTTGTTATCGTGCTTCTAGGAATTCTTGCTGCCTTTGCCCTGCCGAAATATGCGAACCTGACAGCCTCAGCCAATATATCGGTGCTGGAGTCAATTGGGGGAGCCGTATTATCAGCTGCCAACATAGTTCATACCAAGGCGTTAGTGCTGGGCGTTCAAGGTGAGCCAAACGCAACGATTGATCTGGACGGAGATGGCGTTGACGACATAGAGGTTCGATATGGTTATCCAACGGCCAGCCGTGCGCCAAGCGGCTTTCGTGATCCGAACAACGTTTTTAAAGCTATGGATAGTAATTCTACAACCGATCTGGCTTGGGGTACCGATGCGCCTCCTGCATCCTACGTTGTGATTACTACTGCATCAATTCAGGGGTCGTCGGGAGGTAAGGTCAACCGCAATGCGATAGAAAACACCAATTGTTATCTTCGTTACGACCGCGCGGCGTCTCCAGGCGCACCTCCCACGGTCACCTATGTGACCAACGACTGTTAACCGGATATCGCCATCGCCTCTCTGCCACACGTCAACTAGTACTCTGGACATTGAAGAGGTCGCAAAGCGAACGTCCAGATTGACCACAATGCCGACCTTTTCATGGGCCGTGAGACCGCGTTTCCTCTCTCGATGATTCACTGAAGACTTGACGCAATTGGAATGTCTGGAGAAACACCAACGGGCGGAAAACTCTAATCAGCAGTGCAACTAAAGCAGAGATGTTTAAAACGCTCTGAGACGTGAGAACCACCAGCACCACTGCTTTATTGGACGCAGCTTGCGAGCAGGAATTTAAGCAATTAAGCCATTCATATCATTAATTAAGAATGTCTGTTTCCCGATGCGATCGGCGATTCAACAATGGCATTTTATGTGTCGATTTTTTTTTACACATATTACTGTCAGCTCGCCACATCCACTTAAATCACAGTGTAACTTTCTGAAAAATAGGTAATTAGATTTAGTTAGCAAAACTGGTTCATTTTTTGCTCCTAATGAATGGATTGCCAAGCCTGCCGTGTACGAGCAGGCACATCAGAATTAAGAATAGCTGGAGTAAGTATTATGGGAGTAAGTCAGTCCTTTTTTTCGAAGCAGCGTCAGCTTCAAGCTTGTCTCGTCGGAGTCGGTGTTTGTGCAGTTTCGATGACATCCGTTGCGGCTCCGATCACGCCTCAATTCGATCGCTTTGGTGAGTTGTCTGAAGCAACCTTTGGAGGAAGTGGAATTCCCAACGACTCCGTTGCCATAACGGAATTCGACGTTTTCGGCTCTATTGAAACCTTAAACCGTCCGCGGTCACTAGGAACAATCACGTTGGGAATGTCGTCTCATGGTCGGTACGATAATGTTGATGAGGGTAATGATGGGAACGGCACTTTTTTCGCATCGACAGGCTCCAACATTCCGCCTTCTTCCAGTCTGGAAGGGGCAACCTGGAACTTCAATTTCTTCGCGAGTTTCACCGCAAACGACTTCATTAGCGAGAGTTACATTGCTGAAGAACTCTCTGCGATCGAGTTAGCGCTTTTCTACGATTTCGACAGTGCAGTGGGTACAGATGAAGCCGATCATGGCGTGATCAACTTTGGGGCGCTGAGCCCTGCATCTCTTCCGCTTCAAGGATCGCAGAACCTGCTGTTCTCGTACCTCGGTGATTCGAGTTTGCCAGGCATCACCGCGCCAGCCTTCTCCTTTGACCCGTCGGCTGCTGGCGAATACACGCTTGCCCTTACGGCGTCGAAAAGCCTAAAATAAAGTCTACATCGGGCCGTGATAGACGGCTTGGTTGTGACGTGGACTCGCTTGCACAGTGACAAATGAAATCCGGTTCCTTAGCTCTAGGGATCGGATTTTTCATTTCTGTGGTGCTGGTATTCGGCCATAAACGATGTCGCCTTAAATCAGTCTGCATATCGGCTTTGTATTGCCATTTCCGCCGAACTCTCTGTGTTTAGGTTATGGGCTCTCCTTATCGACGATCGAAGAGCTGGAACTGTGAGTCCATTTGATCGTTTGCCGGGTTCTTGGGAAATGACCAAGCGCCCAACCAGGACAGAAAGAGCCGAAGACCTGAGGCACTGCGAATGTTCGCTTTTGTTTAAAAGCTTGGATTTATGTTGGGGCCCTTGCCACTCCTAGCCTATGAGTGAACTTACCTCGGTTCAGATTCCCCTCACTGGCTCATCTCGTCGCGGCAAAAAGTCCGCTTTCCCGATGAAAGCGTGGCCAGAACTCCGACGTATGTCGCCATAATAATGTGGCAGCTTGGGCTAGACTGGAACGTCAAGAACACACTCAGACTTGCAGCGTAGACGACTACTGTCACAGGAGGAACAAAAATGACTGACGGTCATTTTCCACCTGGCCGCAGATCGAACCGTCACAAGCCTTGGCACATATTTGTCACATATACGTCACAGGGGATTTTTGCCGGCCCAAACGCAAAAAAGGCAGACCAGTAACTAACTGATCTGCCTTTCTTAAATATGGTAGCGGGGGCTGGATTCGAACCAACGACCTTCGGGTTATGAGCCCGACGAGCTACCAGACTGCTCCACCCCGCATCAAAACTGGTTGTCTTTCGGGGAACCCCCGATCAACGTGGCGCGTATATTAAGGACTGAAGACAGACCTGTCAATTGTTAATTTTCGAACAAATCGGTTGGGAAGCTGAGCTCTTCGGCAGCCGGCTCACGAAGCTCCCGATACATACCGACAGCCTCAAATGCCTCTTGCACGGGCCGGAAGGATCGGCGGTGCTCAGGGGTCACGCCCAGTCGATTGAGTGCTTCCATATGCACTGGCGTGGGGTAACCCTTGTGTCTGGCCAGCTCGTAGCCGGGGTATCGATCTTCCAAGTGCTCCATTTCACGATCCCGCGTCACTTTGGCCAGAATGGAGGCTGCGCTGATTTCCGCCACCCGGCTGTCTCCCTTGACCACCGGCTCCGACGGCCAGCGCCAGTTCGGGCACCGGTTACCATCTACCAGCACATATTCCGGCGCAACCGGAAGTCCATCGACCGCCCGCTCCATCGCAAGCATGGTGGCCTGGTAGATATTCAGCCGGTCAATTTCGTGGGACTCGCACCGGCCTATACACCAGGCAGTGGCCTTTTCCAAGATCTCATCGTAAAGCGCCAGCCGCTTTTTTTCGGAAAGTTTTTTCGAATCAGCCAGGCCGAGAATGGGACGCTCAGGATCAAGGATAACCGCCGCCGTCACCACCGCTCCAATCAGGGGCCCACGACCGACTTCATCTACACCCGCAAGCAAACGCCCATCGTAACGGCACTCAAATGGCGGCAACACGGTCTTGGCCATCAGGCCCTCCCCTTCAGCAGGCCGGAGATCGCTTCAGCGGCCCTTTCATCCGCGTTCTGGCGTAGCGTCCGGTGAAGCTCAGTGAATGCAGCCTTCAGGCGCTGACGCTCTGCCAGATTCTCCATGCGTTCGAGCACAGCCGCCCCCAGGCTTTCGGGGGTCGCATCATCCTGCAGCAACTCCGGCACCAACGCCTCTCGTGCCAACAGGTTTGGCAGCGCCACGTGGGGCACCTTGACCAGACGGGAGACGAGTGCGTAACTGAAATTACTCAGTCGATAGCCGACCACCATGGGCTTTTTCAGCAGCATGGCTTCCAGAGTTGCCGTGCCTGAGGCCAGCAGGACCACATCGGAGGCCGCCATGACTTCCCGGGACCGTCCGCGAACAATGGTCACCGGCAAGCTGACGCCGAGTGACTCCACCAGGTCTCGAACCTGCTGTTCCCGCTCCCGATTGACGCAGGGAATCACCAGCTGGATATCCGGACGCCGTTGCTGAATCCAGCGACAGGCTTCCAGAAACAGGGTACCAAGGCGTTCCACCTCTCCCGAACGGCTACCCGGCAGCACCGCCAGCAGGGGCGCGTCCGGACTCAGACCAAGCTCTTCCCGAGCCCTGCCGGTCTCAGGCTCCATCGGAATCCGATCTGCCAGGGGGTGGCCGACAAAGGCGACAGGCACATTGTGCTCTTCGTAAAACCGGGCCTCGAAGGGAAACAGAGTCAGCATCAGATCAACGGACCGGGCAATCTTGAAAATACGCTTCTGGCGCCAGGCCCAGACCGAAGGGCTGACGTAATGAGCTGTGGGAATGCCTGCGTCCCGGCAGCGTCTCTCAATGGTCAGGGTAAAATCCGGCGAGTCGATACCGATCACCACGTCGGGACGGTTGGTAAACAGATAATCCAGCAAGCGTGCCCGGATGCTGAACAACTCGCGTATACGGCCAAGCACTTCCACCAGTCCCATGACGGACAACCGCTCCATCGGGACCAGCGAATGAAAGCCTTCGGCGATCATCTCATCGCCTCCGATGCCAACAAAGCGTGCACGAGGGTATCGGCGCCTGAGTGATCGGATGAGGCCTGCGCCGAGGATGTCCCCCGAGGCCTCACCGGCAATCATGGCGATGGTCAGTGGTCGTTCACGAAGATGATAAGGAAGGCTGTGATCCGTCACCGGAAAGCTCCGGCCGATCAGCGGATGATGCCGCGGTCTGCTCCGCGAAGGGAGTCGATCAGCGGGCGAACTTCCGGCACGTCCGGATACTGGGATTCCAGCTCTTCGACGGCCTGCTCCGTCGTCAGCCCCTGACGGTAGACAGTCTTGTAGGCCCGACGCAGAACCAGCAGAACGTCCTTGCTGAATCCACGACGCTTGAGCCCCTCCGCATTCAACCCGTGGGGTTGTGCAGACTGACCACTGGCCATGACATAAGCGGGAATATCTTTCAGAACGATACTGCCACCCGCCGCCATGCTATGCGGGCCGATATGGCAGAACTGGTGCACCATGGTCCCACCACCAAGGATGGCAAAATCGCCGACGGTAACGTGTCCGGCAAGCGTGGCGCAATTTGCGAGAATGGTGTTATCTCCGACCGTGCAGTCATGAGCGACATGGACGTAGGCCATCAGAAGATTATCACTGCCGATCCGGGTCTCACCCCGATCCTGGACCGTACCACGGTGAATCGTACAGTTTTCCCGAATCACGTTGTTGTCGCCGATCACCAGTGTGGTGGGTTCACCCGCGTACTTCTTGTCCTGGCACTCTTCACCGATACTGGAAAACTGGAAAATCCGGTTGTTACGCCCGATTACCGTTGGCCCCTTGACCACCACATGGGAAAGAATCTCGGTTCCCTCCCCGATTTCAACGCCCGGCCCAATATAACTCCACGGACCAACGGTTACGTTGTCCGCCAGTTTGGCTGATGGGTCCACGATCGCTTGAGGATGGACACCCGACCAGTCATTTGTCGCCATCAAACTTCTCTCTCAGCGGTGAGAACTTCTGCCACACAGACGACTTCACCGTCGACCAGTGCGCGGCAATCGAATTTCCAGATTCCGCGCTTGCCAGAGATCAATTCCGACTCCATACACAGACGGTCTCCCGGCAGCACAGGGCGCTTGAACCGCACCTTACTGGATCCAGCCAGATATTGTACCACGCCGTCAGCCGGTTTCCGTTCAACGGTCACAAATCCGAGGATGCCTGAAAGCTGGGCCATTGCCTCAATGATGAGGACTCCCGGCATGATTGGATTGTTCGGAAAATGGCCCTGAAAGAATGGTTCGTTGAACGAAATGTTCTTGTACCCCTTGATCGACTTTCCCTTTTCGACCTCGGTTACCCGATCCACCAGCAAAAACGGGTACCGATGCGGCAGGTATTCCAGAATTTCGTCAATATGCATCATGTTGGTCGGCCTCAGCCCTCTATTTTCTTTTCCAGTTCTTTTACCCGCCGTGCGAGCACATCCAGCTGGCGGAAACGCACGGCGTTCTTGCGCCATTGTCGGTTGGTATCCGCGCTGGTGCCGGAAGAATAGACTCCCGGTTCGCGAATATCTCCGGTAACCAGGGTCATACCTGTCAGATGGACGCCGTCGGTGATATCAAGGTGACCGGCGACACCGGAAGCCCCACCAAAAACACAGTGATGACCAATCCGCGTGCTGCCGGCAATTCCGACCATGGCCGCCATGGCACTGTGGTCGCCAATCTGGACGTTATGTGCAATCTGGATGAGATTGTCCAGTTTGACGCCATTTCCGATGACCGTATCGTCGAGGGCTCCCCTGTCGATCGTGGCGTTGGCGCCCACCTCGACATCATCACCCAGCACCACTCTTCCCAGCTGGGCAATGCGGTGCCAGACCCCCTTTTCATTGGCAAAACCAAAGCCGTCAGAGCCAATCACAGCACCGCTGAGTATATGGCACCGCTCACCGACAAGAACATCGTGAGCGAGAGTGACCCTGGGACGCAGCAGGGTTCCTGCTCCGATACGGGTGCGGGCCCCAATCACCGAGCCTGCACCGACAACCACTCCGGCACCAATCTCGACGCCGGCTTCAATCACTGTCTGGGGACCAATGCTGGCCGTGGCATCGATGTTGGCGGAGGGATCCACAACCGCGGAGGGGTGAATACCCGGCGCGGCCACAGGCGCCGGATCGAACCAATGGCTGAGGCGAGCGTAGCCCAGGTAAGGATTGTCCAGTAACAGGACATTCGTCTGAGTATCGCCAGCCGAGGCAGGCGATAGAATCACAGCCGAAGCCCTGGTATCGACCAGATATTTCCCATAGGCCGGATTGGCTAGAAAGCTGATCTGTCCGGGGCCTGCCGCCTGCAATGTAGCCAACCCCGAAATCCGGATATCCGGATCGCCACGTAACTCTGCGCCCAGGGCCTCTGCGATCTCTCCCAACCGATAGGACTGTTCTGTCATGTTTTCCCTCCAGGGCATGAGTCAGGACTCTGAGAGCCCTGGAGTGCTTAACGGTTCAGCTTGTCCAGGAGCTCGGATGTCAGGTTCATTTCCGGCTTTACATAGACGACTGCTTCACTGGGCAGGATCAGATCAAGATCGTGCTCCTTGAGCAGTTCTTTTACAGCCGCATCCACATCCGGACGCTGCGATTGGAGGAAGTCCTGCTTCCGCTTGGCGACGGTGGAGTCCAGCTTCTGCTTGAGGTAGTTGAATTCCTTGACCTTGTCCTGAAATTCCCCCGCCAGCTTGTTTCGCTCTGTTTCGTTCATCATGGCGCCATCTTTCTCGAGGCGATCCTTGAGCTTCTTCGCGCTTGCCTGAGCTTCACGGACTTTCTGTTCCTCGCCGGAAAAATCCTTCTTCAGAGTTTCGCTGAACGCCTTGGCCTCGTCTGAAGAAAACAGCGCCTGACGAAGATCGACAACGCCGATACGGGTCTCCGCGAAGGCAGAGACGGACACCACCATCAGCAGGGCCGCCAGAAGGGATTTCAATCGGAACATGGGGTTTCTCCTGTATTTCGTCCTTTATGTTGTTATGTCCGGGCAATCAGAAGGTCTGGCCCAGCGAGAACTGGAACACCTGGGTATCATCGCCCGGCTTATCGTTCAATGGCTTGGCCAGACTGAACGCCAGCGGACCTACGGCCGTTATCCACTGGAAGCTGACACCGGCCGACAGCCGGATATCTCCGAATGCCGGATCGAACCCGCGCTCGGTATCAAACACCTGCCCGCCATCGATAAACACCGAGGTCCGCATGGACCGACTGTCACCTGCGAAGGGTGTCGGTGTGATCAGTTCCAGGCTTCCTTCCGTCAGGAGGTTCCCACCGAACGGATCCGGGGTCGAGAGATCATATTGGCTGTTTGTCGCGCGAAGGCCAAGCGAATTGGACTTATAACCACGAACAGATCCAAAACCACCGGCATAGAAATGCTCATAAAACGGCATCTGGCTGCGCCCGGCGTACCCATCTCCGTAACCGATGTCCGATCGGGCACGGAAAATCCAGTGGTGATTATCGGTAAGCGGGAAGTAGAAGTTGGTTTTGTGGCTCAGCTTGTAGAACGTCAGATCGCTCCCGGGCACGGCCACATTGAGAGAGATCGACTGACTGTAACCATCGGTTGGCAGCACACCCCGGTTGAGGGTACTGCGATTCCAGCTGCCGCTCAGGAAGAAATTATCGAAAGAGTCGCCCTCTTTCGCAATGAAATCCTGAACCTCCTGGGAGGTGTAGATTCCCTGTTTCAGGTTTGACCGGGTAACTCCGAAACCAAAGTTGAGTCGGGTGATACTGTCCGTCGGGTAACCGAACGTGACCTTGCCACCGTATTCATCGAGCAGGTACGAGGAAATATCCTGTTCCTGGTAATCGGTCTTGCGCGCGAACAGACTGAAGCCACGGCTGACGCCATCGACGGTGTAATACGGATCCAGGTAGGACACGTTGGCGCTCTTGACCGCATTGCTGACGTTCACGCCGAAAGAGACCCGCTTGCCCGAGCCGAAGAAGTTGTTCTCTGACACGTTGGCACCCAGAATCACACCGGAACTCTGGGAGAACCCGACAGACGCGGAGAGGCTGCCGGTGGGCTGTTCCTCGACCGAGTAATTGACGTCAACCTGATCGTCCGTCCCGGGTACAGGAACCGTATCCACGTTAACCGTCTTGAAGAAACCGAGGCGTTCAAGCTGGGTCTTGGAGTACTCAATGCGATCGGAGGAAGCAACGCCACCTTCCATCTGGGTCATTTCCTGACGCAGCACATCGTCCCGGGTGGAGACGTTACCATCGAAGTTGACTCGACGGACATAGGCGCGCTTGCCCGGTTCCACATAGAACGTCACAGAGGCGGTATTGTCATCACCCGGTTCCGGAACCGCATTGACGTTGGCAAACGCATAACCTTCCTTACCCAACCGGAACGACAGAGCCTCAGAAATGGCCGTCATTTTGGCGCGGGAGAAAACATCCCCCTTCTGGATGGGGATCAGTTTGCGCAGCTCGTCCTCTCCGACAATCAGATCCCCTCGCAGTTTGACGTCAGAGACCGTGTATTGCGGCCCTTCGTTGATCGCGATGGCGATAAAGACCTTTTGCTTGTCCGGGGAGATGGAAACCTGGCTGGATTCGACGCTGAAATCGAGATAGCCACGATCGAGGTAAAATGAACGGAGACTTTCCAGATCACCGCTCAGTTTTTCGCGTGCGTATTTGTCCGCGTTCGTAATGGAATTCCACCAGTCGGACGTCTTCAGCTCGAACAGGTTCAGCAGTTGCTCTTCACTGAAATCATGATTGCCGACAATATTGATGTGCTGGATTGCCGCCACGCTACCTTCATTGATCTTCAGGTTGATCGCCACCCGGTTGCGGGGTAGCTCATCGGCAGTGGCGTTGACCCGGGCGTTGTAACGACCCTGGGCGATGTAGGAGCGCAAAATTTCCAGTTCGAGACGTTCCAGCGTAGCCCGTCGGAACACCTGCCCCTCCTGGAGGCCGGCCTTGGCAAGGGCGTCCATCAGCATGTCCGTTTCGATATTCTTGTTGCCTTCAATATCGATGGAACTGATCGACGGCCGCTCCCGGACCGAAATGATCAGGACGCCTTCATCACGACTGGCCTTGATATCGGTAAACAGCCCGGTCTTGAACAGCGAACGGATCGCATCGGCAAGCCCGGATTCATCGACCTGCTCACCGATATTGACCGGAAAGGCCGAAAAAACGGTACCGGCGGACACCCTCTGGAGTCCTTCAACCTCAATATCCGCAACCGTGAATTCATCCGCCAGAGCAGGTTTTATGCCCATCGTGGCCACTGCGAAACCGACGGCTACACCTAGGAGAGAACGTCTCATTCAAATATTTCGCCTGATTAATGCGCGTAAGGAGCTCGCAATTCTCACAACCGCATCAGGTCGTTGTAAAGAGCAAACACCATTAAAGTGAGGATCAAAGCCATACCAATTCGTAATCCAAGCGCCTGAGCAGCCTCGGAAAGCGGCTTCCGGCGTATGGCTTCGATGGTGTAATAGACAATGTGTCCACCGTCCAGAACAGGCACGGGTAAAAGATTCAGAACCCCTAGACTGACACTGAGATAGGCCAGGAATCCGACAAAGTCTTCGAATCCGGAGCTGACACTGGCTTCCGCGGCGCGCGCAATCGTGATCGGCCCGCTGAGATTGGAGGGCGAAAGCAATCCCGTGATCATTTTTTTGATGGCCACAAGCGTTAGCCGGGTATCGCCCCAGGTTTCGCCGATCGCCCGGGGAATCGCTCCTAACGGCCCATAGCTGATATCCCGAAGCATGTTGTCCGGCCAGGTGACGGATTCGACGCCCGCCCCGATGAAGCCGATGACTTCGCCATTGTTCAACGTCTTCTCGGCCGGAGTCACTGACAGGGTCTGTTCCGAACCGTTCCGGCGGATGGTAAAGGCCAGCGTCTGGCCTGGCGCATTCCGGACATGGTCCACCAGGTCCTGCCAATCGGATACATCATTGCCATCAATACTGACGATCCGGTCACCACTGCGCAGTCCTGCCGCGTCCGCCTGCCCGCCCTGGCTGATCTGGCCAAGGACAGCCGGAATGTCCGGACGCCAGGGTGTAATACCGAACTCTCCCAGGGGATTCGGGGTCTCGTCGTTCAGACGCCAACCGCCCAGCGCCCCATCAAGGGTTCCTTCGGCGCCGTTTTCGGATACCGAGATACGAATATCACCCTGCTCGCCGGCTCGCTCGAGCAGCCGCATGTTCACGTCGCGCCACGAGCTCACGCTGGAGCCATCAACAGCGGTGATTTCCATGCCGCGATGGAGTCCCATGCGATCGGCAATGCTGCCCTGCTCGACTTCCCCAACGACCGGAGCGACGGTCGTGACACCAACCACGGCGATCAACCAGTAGGCAAAGATTGCAAACAGGAAATTGGCAATCGGGCCTGCGGCTGCGATCGCAATGCGCTGTCCGGGCGATTTGGACGTGAACGCCTGATCCCGAAGTTCCTCGGGAACCGGCCCTTCCCGCTCATCAAGCATCTTCACGTAACCGCCGAGAGGAATGGCAGCCACGGCGAATTCAGTGCCGTGCCGGTCATACCAGGAAAACAGCGGTTTGCCGAATCCCACCGAGAATCGAATCACCTTGACGCCGCAGCGCCGAGCTACCCAAAAGTGGCCATATTCATGGAGGGTCACCAGGATGCCCAGGGTCAGTGCCAGGGCCAGGATAGTCTGAAGTATGTGCATAGATTTCCCGGTTAATTACTGAAGCCAGAGGGACAATATCACCGACGGTATCAGACAGTCAGCAAGGCAATCTGTTCCCTGGCGTGGCGACGCGCCTCGGCATCCCTGGAAAAAATGGTGTCGAAGCTGTCAGCAGGCACGACCGTTGTCGCCGCCATTGTACGCTCTATGATAACGGGGATATCAGCAAAACGCAGACAGCCCCTGAGAAACGCCTCGACCGCCACCTCGTTGGCAGCATTAAGTACGGCCGGCGCCGTGCCTCCGGCTTCAAATGCATCGGCCGCAAGTGCCAGGCAGGGGAACCGGTGGAGATCCGGCTTCTCGAAGTGAAATCGACCGATTGCAAACAGGTCCAGTGGAGCAACGCCCGCATCAATCCGCTCCGGCCAGGCCAGGCCATTGGCAATGGGCGTTCGCATATCCGGACTGCCCAATTGCGCCAACACAGAGCCATCCGCGTACTCGACCATCGAATGGATAATGCTCTCGGGATGAACGTGCACTTCAATCTTTTCCGGGGTGGTGTTGAACAGCCAGCAGGCTTCAATCAGTTCCAGCCCCTTGTTCATCAGGGTTGCGGAGTCGACCGAGATTTTCTGTCCCATCGACCAGTTCGGGTGCTTGCAGGCTTCGGCCGGAGATACGTCCCGCAACTGTGCCGCCGTATGTTCCCGGAAGGGTCCACCGGACGCCGTCAGGAGGATTCGGGTCACGCCCGCCGCACGGGGATCCCGGATATGCTCCGGCGGCATGCACTGGAAAATGGCATTGTGCTCGGAGTCGATCGGCAGTAGCTCGGCACCAGACTCGGCCACCGCGTCCATGAACAGACGGCCCGACATAACGAGCGCTTCCTTGTTCGCCAGCAGAACGCGCTTGCCGGCTCGAACCGCAGCTAGCGTCGGAGAAAGCCCTGCAGCACCGACAATGGCCGCCATCACCGTATCGGCTTCCCGGGCACTGGCCACGTCACACAGCCCAGCCTTACCCGACAGCACCCGGGTTTCAGGCACATCATCGAGTAGCCGTTCCAGTCGCTCGGCGGCCTCCTGACTGGCCATAACGGCTACCGACGGCCGGAACTCCCGACACAGCACAGCCAGTTCATCGGCCCGGGTTCCGGCAGTCAACGCATAGACGGCAAAGCGATCCGGGTGACGCCGAACGACATCCAGAGTACTCAGACCGATGGAGCCGGTAGCGCCAAGAATTGTAAGGCAGCGTTTTGACATACTTACCAGTGTCCGGTGGTCAGCCACCCGAGTTGCGTGATGATCAACGCAAACACGGGAATGGCCGCAGTCAGGCTATCGATACGATCCATGATACCGCCATGTCCCGGCAAAAGCTGGCTACTGTCCTTGATCCCGCGAAAACGCTTCAACATGCTTTCAAGCAGATCGCCAAGCACCGAGACCAGACCGGTCACCAGGCTGGCCAGGACCAACAGCCCCATTTCCTGTCCGCTGGCAGAAGCCAGGTAACTGACGATGACGGCGAAGACGCCCACAGCCAGCAATCCGCCCCAGACGCCAGCCCAGGATTTGCCGGGGCTGACCCTGGGCGCCAGCTTTTTCTTGCCAAACGCACGCCCTGCGAAATAGGCGCCAATATCGGCGACCCACACGACGCAGAAAACATAAAGGATTCCCCAGAGATTGTTCTCGACAGTCCCGAACTGGAACCCTCCGGTCCTCAGATGATTCAGGCCTACCCATGCGGGAACCAGCACAAACAGCCCCATCAGTGCCCGGAACGGAAGGTTGCCCCATCGCAACGACCCGGACGGATAGTTCCGAACCAGCAGGAAACAGACAAACCACCATACGAGAGCGAGCCAGAGCACAATCACCGCGGGAATATTCAGCAACCCGAACAGAATGAGAGCGGTTGCGACCGCATAGAGAATCCGGCCGCCCTGACCGACGATTCCGGCCATGTTGGCCCACTCCCAGGCTCCGATCGTGATGATGGCACCGGTAAAGACCGCAAAGCCGAGTGGGGGCAGGAAGAAGATGCCGCCGATCGCAAGTGGCGCCAGGATCAGGGCTGTAATAATACGGGTCTTGAGCACAGTAGAATTCGCTCTCGAATCATTATTGTTGTGCGGTCTGAAGCGCAATCTGGTCGTCTGTCTGGCCGAACCGGCGTTTGCGCCCGGCATAGGCGTGGAGCGCCTTCTGCATTTCTTCGTCCTTGAAATCAGGCCAGAACACCGGAGAAAAATAGAACTCGGTGTAGGCAAGGTGCCAAAGCAGGAAATTGCTGATCCGCTGCTCGCCGGCGGTACGGATCATCAGGTCAGGCATGGGCAGATCGCCAATACAGAGATGCTGCTGAATCAGATCATCGGTAATGTCACCCGGCTCAAGCTGCCCCTGACGGACTTTTTCCGCGACCTGTCGTGTGGCCTGGGCAATGTCCCAGTGACCGCCATAGTTGGCAGCAATAACCAGCGTCATGCGGGTATTGTCGCGGGTCAGGGTCTCGGCTTTCTCCATGCGTTCCTGCAAAGCATCACTGAATGCCGAACGATCTCCGATAATGCGCAGCCGGATGTTGTTCCGGTGCAGTTTCCGAACCTCGCGCTCCAGCGCAAACAGGAACAGCCGCATGAGGGCCGACACTTCGTCCTTGGGCCGCCGCCAGTTCTCACTCGAAAAGGCAAACAGGGTCAGTACCTCAACGCCCTCGCGGGCACAGGTCTCGACCACTGCCCGGACCGCATTGACGCCCGCCTTGTGACCCGCCACTCCTGTCAGCCGATGGGCCTTCGCCCACCGGTTGTTACCGTCCATGATGATGGCCACGTGCCGGGGCCGGCGATCCGCCGACACCGGAATTTCCGCGGTTACTTGTCCCGTCATGAAATCCCCTGCGCAGCCCCGATCAATCTGCGGAGCCGACTGTCCTGCAACTGAGCAACCCGGCGGATCAGACCGCCATCAGGTCCTCTTCTTTGGATTTGAGCATCTTGTCCACTTCGGCGATGTACTTGTCGGTCAGCTTCTGGACCTCATCCTCTGCCCGACGCTCTTCGTCTTCGCTGATTTCCTTTTCCTTCAGCAGATCCTTGACCATGGAGTTGGCATCGCGGCGGGCGTTGCGAACGGACACACGCGCGTGTTCCGCATCGGCCTTGGCCTGTTTGACCATTTCCCGACGGGTTTCCTCGGTGAGCATGGGCATCGGAACCCGAATGATGTCACCGCTGGTCGCCGGGTTCAGACCGAGATCCGACGTCATGATGGCTTTTTCGATGGTCGGCACCAGGTTCTTTTCCCAGGGAGACACCGCCAGAGTGCGGTTGTCTTCAACGTTGACACTCGCCACTTGCTTAAGCGGTGTCTCCTGGCCGTAATAGTTCACCATGACACTGTCCAGAATCGCAGGATGAGCGCGGCCGGTACGGATTTTATTAAAGGCCGAATGCAGAGCCTCCAGGCTCTTTTTCATTTTCTTTTCGGCTTCCGATTTGATGTCGTTAATCACTAGAGCATTCCTCAATTCGTCAGGTCAATCCGGGAGCCGACCGCTAACATCCGGGCCGGCTAACGAGTTCACTCGATCAGTGTACCTTCTTTTTCGCCAGTCACGATGCGGGTCAAGACGCCCGGTCGGTTCATGTCAAACACCCGCAATGGCATACCATGGTCGCGCGCCAGACAGATGGCGGTCAGATCCATCACGCCCAGCTTCTTGTCGAGCACTTCGTCATAAGTGAGATAATCGTATTTCTCGGCAGTGGGATCCAGATTCGGATCGGCGGAGTAGACCCCATCCACCTTGGTTGCCTTCAGTACCGCATCCGCCTCAATTTCGATACCTCTCAGACAGGCGGCAGAGTCCGTCGTAAAAAAGGGATTGCCGGTACCGGCGCTGAAAATCACCACATCGCCTTCTTTGAGATCGCGTACAGCACGACGACGATCATAATGCTCGACAATGCCGCTCATGGGGATGGCCGACATGACACGGGTGCGGATATTGGAGCGCTCCAGCGCATCCCGCATCGCCAGGCCGTTCATGACGGTTGCCAGCATCCCCATGTGATCGCCGGTTACACGATCCAGCCCGGCGGCATTCAGGGCGGCACCCCGGAACAGGTTACCACCACCAATCACCAGGCCAACCTGTACACCGATACCGATAAGGGCACCGATTTCCAGGGCCATACGGTCGAGAACTTTGGGATCAATACCGAAATCGTGCTCCCCCATGAGGGCTTCGCCACTGAGCTTGAGCAGAACACGTTTGTATCTGGGCTGATTTTTCGAAGATGTCGGCATGGTGATCCCCTTTTCGTCTGATGGCTATCCGCGTACACGGTTTTCAGGCTCGTATCTGACATACTCCTCGAAAAAGGGGTATCTCAGATACAAGCCCGCCACGAGAGCCGGAAACATCCGGCCAACGTGGCAGACTCAGGTCGGTGGTGGACTCAGTGGACCACCACCTTTCGGAAGGATCAGGCCTTGCCAGTTCCGGCTGCAGCAGCAACCTCGGCAGCAAAGTCGACTTCTTCCTTCTCAATGCCCTCACCGACTTCCAGGCGAACAAAACCAACCAGTTCACCACCGGCGGATTTGATCAGCTCGCCTACGGTCTGGTCCGGGTTCTTGACGAACGGCTGCTCAACCAGGCTGTTTTCCTTGAGGAACTTCTTGATGCGGCCACCCATCATCTTCTCGACGATCTCGGCAGGCTTGCCTTCCATATCCGGCTGGGCCTTGATGATTTCCTTCTCTTTTTCCAGCTCTTCCTGCGGCATGTCTTCCGGCTTGCCAACGCGCGGGTTGACAGCGGCAGCGTGCATGGCGATGTCGCGGGCAACTTCCGGATCACCGTCAGTCAGGGCAACAACGGAAGCGATCTTGTTGTTGCTGTGAACGTAGCCACCGACAACCGGACCTTCAACCTTCACGATGCGGCGAACGGTGATGTTCTCACCGATCTTCTGGACCAGCGCCTCGCGCTTGGCTTCCAGGTCGCCTTCCATCAGCTTTGCAACATCGGTTTCGCCCTTCTCGAACGCAACGTCCAGAACGTCATTGGCAAAAGCCATGAAGTTGTCGTCACGGGCAACGAAGTCGGTCTCGGAATTGACTTCCAGAATGTAGGCTACGGTGTTGTCGTCGGAAATCTTGATCAGAGACACACCCTCAGCGGCGGTACGACCAGCCTTCTTGGCAGCTTTCAGACCGGAAGACTTGCGCAGCTCTTCGATCGCAGCATCAACACTGCCGTCAGCTTCTACCAGAGCCTTCTTGCACTCCATCATGCCAAGACCGGTACGCTCACGCAGCTCTTTGACCATTGCAGCGGTAATTGCAGCCATGTTCAATCCTCTTAACTTGTACGAATTCGGTGGGGAGGTATGCCCGTAAGACAGGCGGGCATACCTTACAACTCAAACGTGAAGCTGATGCGTCACTCGGCAGCCGGAGCGGCGCCTTCGGCGTCTTCGCTGACTTCGACGAACTCGTCAGCGCCGGCGCCAGCAGACTGGGCCGCTTCAAGGCAGGTGTCAGCCACAGCTTGCACGTAGATCTGGATGGCGCGGATGGCGTCATCGTTGCCCGGAATAACGTAATCAACGCCGTCCGGATCGCTGTTGGTATCGACCACACCGATAACCGGGATGCCAAGCTTGTTGGCTTCCTTGATGGCGATACGCTCGTGATCAACGTCGATGACGAACATGGCGTCCGGCAGACCGCCCATATCCTTGATACCACCGATTGAGCGCTCCAGGCGATCCATTTCGCGGGTACGATCCAGAGCTTCTTTCTTGGTCAGCTTGTCGAAAGTGCCGTCCTGACTCTGGGTTTCCAGGTCACGGTAGCGACGGATGGACTGACGGATGGTCTTGTAGTTGGTCAGCATACCACCCAACCAACGGTGGTTGACGTACGGCTGGCCGGCACGCAGAGCTTCTTCTTTGATGATCTTGGCGGCGGAACGCTTGGTACCGACGAACAGGATCTTGTTCTTGTTCTCTGCCAGCTGCTGAATGAACTTCAGCGCTTCTTCCATGGCAGGAACAGTCTGCTCGAGGTTGATGATATGAATCTTGTTGCGGGCACCGAAAATGAACTTGGACATTTTCGGGTTCCAGTAACGGGTCTGGTGACCGAAGTGAGCACCTGCCTTGAGCAGGTCACGCATATTTACCTGAGCCATGATATTTACCTTTTAGCTTCGGGTTAGTCCTCCACGCATCCGATTGACCCAACCGACCCTATAAAAGGGAACAGCACCCTGGGACAACGTGTCGACACGTGTGTGAATTTGCCGGATTCGTTTCCGGCGGCGCGTTTATACCATAAACCGGCCGGGCGACGCCATTAAATTTGCGCCGAACCTTCCTTGTATGGAGCTCTCAGGGCCCTTAAAATGCCGGTTTGGCTCAAACCAACAGGAATCCCGATGCAGGTATCGATCAAGACACCGGAAGAAGTTGAAAAGATGCGCGTGGCCGGCCGCCTGGCCGCCGAAGTCCTGGAGATGATTGGCGAGCATGTGAAGCCCGGGGTAACCACCGAGGAGCTTGACCGCATCTGTCACGACTACATCGTGAACGTCCAGCAAGCCATCCCGGCACCACTCAATTATAAGGGATTCCCGAAGTCCATCTGCACCTCTGTCAACCACGTGGTGTGCCACGGCATTCCGTCGGAGAAGAAGGTTCTCAAGCACGGCGACATCCTGAACATCGACGTCACCGTCATCAAGGACGAGTACCACGGCGATACCAGCAAGATGTGGGTGGTTGGCAAACCCAAGCCCGGCAGTGAGCGCCTGATCCGCATAACCCAGGAATGCCTCTACAAAGGCATCGAGATGGTCAAGCCTGGTGTTCGGCTGGGCGATATCGGCCACGTGATCCAGCAACACGCGGAAAAGCATCACTACTCTGTCGTCCGTGAATACTGCGGGCACGGCATCGGCAAGGTGTTTCATGAAGAGCCCCAGGTCATGCACTACGGCAAGCCCGGCACCGGCCTGGAGCTGAAGGAGGGCATGACGTTTACCATCGAGCCCATGATCAACCAGGGCAAGCACCAGACCAAACTGCTTGCCGACGGCTGGACGGCAGTTACCAAGGATCACAAGCTGTCCGCCCAGTGGGAACACACGATCCTGGTGACCGCTGACGGGCATGAAGTGCTCACCAAACGATCGGAAGAGTCCTTCTGACGGTGGCCGATTCCGATCTGGAAGCCCGCATCAGCAACGACCCGTCTCCGGTCAGGGCCGCCCGCGAGCTTTTGCAGGAACGATACAACGCCGACGCTGAGGCATTTCGTCAGGGTGCCGATGTTCGCGCCCTCGTCCACTCCCGGGCACAGACCGTCGATCGGGTTCTGGATCTCATCTGGCACCGGTATCCGTTCGCCAGCTCAGAGGATATCGCACTGATTGCTGTCGGCGGATATGGTCGTGGCGAACTCCACCCCCACTCCGACATCGACCTGCTCATTCTCACCCGGAACGGCATTCGAGAAGACTGGCAAGACGACCTGGGCGCGTTCGTTACCCTGCTCTGGGATCTGAAGCTGGACATCGGGCACAGCGTGCGGAGCATCGAAGAATGCAAGGATGCCGCCCGCGAAGACGTCACCATTCTCACCAACCTTCTTGAAACCCGGACAATTTCAGGACCGGACAGTCTCCGCCAGACGCTAAGCGAGGAGGTGTATTCCGATACCGTCAGCTCCGACCGGGATTACTTCATTGCCAAGCGGGAAGAACAGCAACAGCGTCACAAAAAGTACGGCAATACCGAATACAACCTGGAACCCAACCTGAAGGGCTCTCCGGGCGCCCTTCGGGATATCCAGACCATCGGCTGGATTACCAAGCGCCACTTCGGACTCCAGAACATTGCCGACCTTACCCGCTTCAGCATTCTTACCGAGGAAGAACATCAAATCCTGTTCCAGGGCGAAACCTTCCTCTGGCAACTCCGGTTCGGTCTTCAACTGCTGGCCGACCGTAACGAAAACCGTCTGCTGTTTGATCACCAGCGGGCACTGGCCGAAATGCTCGGCTATCACGATGAAGGCAAGCGCCTTGGCGTCGAGCTGATGATGCAGTCCTACTACCGAACCGTCCTGGCGCTCGCCGAGCTGACCGACGTCATCCTGCAATATTACGACGAGGCGATTCTCGGAACCGGCGGCGAGGATGATATCCAGCCGCTCAACAAGCGGTTCCAGATTCGAAACCGGTACATCGAGGCGGTCAACAACCAGGTGTTCGCCTACGCCCCCTACGCCATCATGGAAATTTTCGTACTGATGGCACAGCATCCCGACATCAAAGGCATTCGCGCAACCACGATCCGTTCGCTGCGGGCCCATCGACACCTGATCGACGACGCCTTCCGGTCGGACCTGGCCGTCACCACGCTGTTCATGGAGTTATTGCGCACCCCCCATGCGCTCGACGTGACGCTTTCGGCCATGAAAAAGTACAACGTGCTCGGTCGATACCTGCCCGAGTTCGGGCAGATCATCGGCCAGATGCAGCACGACCTGTTCCATATCTACACGGTCGATGCCCACACCATGCGGGTCATCCGCAACATGGTTCGCCTGAACGGTTCCGAGGTTCGCACGGAATACCCGCTGGCATCGCGCCTGATCCATCGCCTGCCAAAGCTGGAAACCCTGTTTATCGCCGGCCTCTACCACGACATTGCCAAGGGGCGGGGTGGCGACCATTCAGAACTCGGCGCCGCCGATGTCGAAGCTTTCTGCGCCCGGCATCATTTGAGTGAACGGGACACCCAGCTGGCCTCCTGGCTGGTCGAAAATCACCTGTTGATGTCAATGACGGCTCAGCGCAAGGACATCTCCGACCCCGAGATTATTCATGCGTTCGCCCATGCGATGCCGAGCCAGGCCCACCTGGATTACCTCTACATCCTGACCGTCTGTGACATCAGCGCCACCAATCCGAAACTCTGGAACACCTGGCGAGCGTCACTGCTGCGCCAGCTTTATATCGAAGCCAAGCGCGCACTGAGACGGGGAACAGAGAACCCGGTAGATCGGCGCGAGTGGGTGAACGCGACCCAGTCGGAAGCGCGGGAAATTCTGCACGCCCAGAACATGACGGACGAGCAGATCGACCATGTCTGGGACACGGTGGAAGAGGATTACTTCCTTCAGGACTCCACGGTCGACATTGCCTGGCAAACCGCGGCCATCATTCGTCACGGTAATAACCCGGACCCACTGGTCCTGATCCGTGATACCCGGGGAGGGCCTACCGATGGCTACTCCCAGATCATCATCTACATGAAAGACCGGGTCGCACTGTTTGCCGCCACCACGGCCGTTCTCGAGCAACTGAACCTGAACATCGTGGACGCGCGAATCAGCTCGGGCCAGGGCCCCTATTCCATCAGCTCCTACGTCGTGCTGGACGACCAGGGGCAGCCTCTGGGCGTGGATCCGGCACGGAAGGAAAGAGTGCGCAAACGCCTGATTGAGGAACTCGATGATCCGGAGGATTACCCGGACATTATTCACCGGCGTACACCGCGACAGCTCAAGCACTTTGCGTTTCCAACCGAAGTCACCTTCTCCAACGATACCGGCAACCAGCGCACTGTCATGGAAGTGATCACACCGGACCGCCCCGGTCTTCTTGCCCGGATCGGCCAGGTATTGCTGGAGCATCGGGTCCGGCTGACCAACGCCAAGATCGCCACCCTCGGCGAGCGGGTCGAGGACGTGTTCTTCGTCACGGACGAAGACGGTCATCCACTGAGCGATCTTGCGACCTGCCAACACCTCCAGGAAGACCTCTGCACCATGCTGGACGACATTCAATGAACCCGAATCTTGACCGTTTACACCCTTATCCATTCGAAAAACTGGCCAAACTCAAAGCGGGCATTTCTGTCCCGGAGCACCTGGCGCCGATATCGCTTGGCATCGGCGAGCCCAAGCACCCCTCTCCAGAATTCGTCAAGCAGGTAATCGCCGACAACCTGGACAAACTGGCAAACTACCCGACCACCAAAGGTACCGATGAACTCCGCTCCGCCATCGCAGACTGGGCGACCCGGCGTTTTCAACTGAAAGAAGGCTCTCTCGACCCGGCACACCACATTGTCCCGGTGAACGGCACTCGCGAGGCCATTTTCGCCCTGGTTCAGGCGGTGATCGACTCCAGCAAACCCGCTGCTGTAGTGAGCCCCAACCCCTTCTATCAGATCTACGAAGGGGCGGCATTTCTGGCCGGCGCCGATCCCGTTTATCTTCCCTGCGATGCCGGGAACGGCTTCATCCCGGATTTCGACCGGGTTCCCGAGTCCGTCTGGCAACAGTGCCAGATCCTGTTCCTGTGCTCCCCCGGCAACCCCAGTGGCGCAGTCATCGGCAGGGATACGCTGGCCAGGGTGATTGAACTGGCGGATACCTACGACTTCCTCATTGCCTCCGACGAATGCTACTCGGAGCTGTATCCGGATGAAGGCCAGCCACCGGAAGGATTGCTGCAGGCCTGTGCAGCGCTGGGGCGTCATGACTTCAGCCGCTGCATCGTGTTTCACAGCCTGTCCAAGCGCAGCAACCTGCCGGGGCTGCGTTCGGGGTTTGTCGCCGGCGACGCAAAGGTACTACAGGGCTATCTCAAATACCGCACCTACCACGGATGCGCCATGCCCATTCACAACCAGCTGGCCAGCATCGCCGCCTGGCAGGACGAGGATCACGTCCGGGAAAACCGGGCTGCCTACCGGGCGAAATTCGAGGCCGTCGTTCCGATTCTGCGGGAAGTGATGGACGTAGACTTCCCCGACGCCGGGTTTTACCTGTGGCCGGAAACCCCCATGGACGACGAAACCTTCGCGCGGGAATTGTCCGCCCAACAGAATGTGCATGTCCTCCCGGGCCGATATCTGTCCCGCACCATCGACGGCCATAATCCTGGCGAGAACCGGGTTCGCATGGCACTGGTGGCTCCGCTGGAAGAATGCGTGGAAGCGGCCCGTCGTATTGTTGAATTTGTAAAGGCGAACCAGACATGAAGCTCTATGGCATCAGGAACTGCGATACCGTGAAGAAAGCCCGGAAGTGGCTGGACGAACAGGGCATTGGCTACGATTTCCACGACTTCAAGAAGGAAGGGCTTGATGATGCCCTGTTGAAACGCTGGGAGCAGGCAATTGGCTGGGAAACCCTGCTGAATCGCAGGGGAACCACCTGGCGCAAACTTCCGGAAGAGGTTCGTGATACCATTGGCGCCCAATCCGCCCATGAGCTCATGCTTGAGAATCCGTCGATCATAAAGCGGCCGGTCGTTGAGCATGACGGAACCGTCAGCGTGGGATTCAGCGCAGACGATTGGGCCAAACGTTACTCTAACGCCTAACTTCAAAACAGATCAGACAGGAGCAACCACCAGATGAGTTTTGCATTCGGCATCGGCGTCGGGACCCAGAACAACCAGGGCGAATGGCTGGAAGTGTTCTACCAACAGCCGATCATGACACCCGACAAGACCCTGATTGATGTGGTTGAAAGTGCCCTTGACTACCAGGGCGGCAACGAAGCCATTGCGGCCACCCCGGAACAGTTGCACCAGTTCGCCAATTCGCTGCGCCAGGTGGGCCAGACCGACCAGGCGACCCTCGCCGAGAAAGCGGCCGAGAGCACCCGTCCCGTGGTCGTCACAGTGCTGGCCACCGACGATACCGCCTCCAGCACCCCGGAGGTCTACCTGAAGCTGCACCTCATCTCCCACCGGATGGCCAGGCCCCATGGCGTCAAGCTCGACGGCATTTTTGGCCTGCTGCCCAACCTTGCGTGGACCAACGAAGGCGCCATCGATCTGAACGAACTGCCTGAGCGGCAGCTGAGCGCCCGTATTGCCGGTCGCACACTGGAAGTGAAGTCTGTGGACAAGTTCCCCCAGATGACCGACTACGTCGTACCAAAAGGTGTCCGGATTGCCGACACGGCCCGTGTCCGCCTGGGTGCCTATGTTGGCGAAGGCACGACCGTCATGCATGAGGGCTTCATCAACTTCAACGCCGGCACCGAAGGCACGTCAATGATCGAGGGCCGGATCTCCGCCGGCGTTATGGTGGGCAAGGGTTCCGATCTTGGTGGAGGCTGTTCCACCATGGGCACCCTGTCCGGCGGCGGCAACATCGTGATTGCCGTCGGGGAAAACTGTCTGATCGGCGCCAATGCCGGTATCGGCATCCCTCTCGGCGACCGCTGCAAGGTGGAAGCGGGTCTGTATATCACTGCAGGTACCAAAGTGGCCCTGCTCGACGACAACGGCAAACTGGTTGAAGTCGTCAAGGCCCGGGACCTGGCCAACCAGCCGGATCTGCTCTTCCGTCGTAACAGCCAGACCGGCGCGGTGGAATGCGTGACCCACAAATCTGCCATCGAGCTGAATGAAGAACTGCATGCCAACAACTGATTCCCCGACCCAGAATCTGGCCATTGACCTGATTCGCCGGCGTTCCGTCACGCCTGACGACGCCGGCTGTCAGGAGCTGATGATGTCGCGTCTGGCTCCCCTGGGTTTCCAGGGTGAGAACCTGCGCTTCGGCGATACTGACAACCTCTGGGCCCGCCGGGGCAAAGAAGGCCCCTTGCTCGCCTTTGCCGGCCACACCGATGTGGTGCCAACCGGACCGGAGAAGAACTGGGCTCACCCGCCCTTCGATCCGGTCATCCGCGACGGCTACCTGTACGGGCGTGGCGCAGCTGATATGAAAGGCAGCCTCGCAGCCTTCATCACGGCCTGTGAACGCTTTGTGGCCGCCTATCCGGATCACCGTGGTTCCATTGCCCTGTTGATTACCAGCGATGAGGAAGGCCCGGCACAGGACGGCACGGTGCGCGTGGTACAAACACTGGAAGCGCGGAACGAGAAAATCGACTGGTGCCTTATCGGTGAACCGTCCAGCACCGAGGAGGTCGGTGACGTCATCAAGAACGGGCGCCGTGGTTCACTGCATGGCTACCTGACGGTCCATGGCATTCAGGGGCATGTTGCCTACCCTCACCTGGCAGAGAACCCGGTGCACGCGGTCGCCCCGGCGCTTGATGCCCTGGCCAGCGAATTCTGGGACAACGGCAACGATTTCTTCCCGCCAACCACCTTTCAGGTTACCCGCATCGAGTCGGGCACCGGCAGCAATGTGATCCCCGGGGAATGCCTGGTGCATTTCAATTTCCGGTATTGCACGGAAAATACCGCGGAGAGTCTGGAGGAGCGCGTGGTTGCCATCCTAGACCGACACAATCTCCGCTATGACCTGAAATGGCATCTCAGTGGCCGCCCCTTCCTCACCGATAAGGGGGCTCTGGTCTCCGCCAGCCAGGCGGCAATCCGCGAGATAACGGGACGGGAAACCGAACTGTCCACCTCGGGCGGGACATCTGATGGTCGCTTCATTGCGCCCACCGGCGCGCAGGTGGTGGAACTCGGACCGATCAACGCCACCATTCACAAGATCGACGAGTGCGTGAAAGCCGAGGACCTGGACATCCTGTCCCGGATCTACGAGCGCATCCTTATCGAACTCCTTGCCTGACGGGCAATCCGGAAACGCCGTCTCCGCTCAGTAATGCGGGGGCGGTGTTTCCTCTTCCTCGCTCCGGATATTGGACGGGGACACTTCCTTGAGTTGCTTGTGCAACTGCCTTTTCGCGTCCCAAAGTTCTCGAATGTCGAGCTCCTGCCGGGCCAGCTGCTCACTCAGGGTATTGATGAGATCGTCCTGGAACGCAAGCCGCGTTTCCAGTTCGTCAAGCCTGCTTTGAAGGTCTTTCTGTGTCATGGGTTTGGTCAGTGCTCAGGGTAATCTGGTAATATTCCGCTTTTCTCCGCCGGGCCCCTGGTTTTCGGGGTATGGCGGTTTTCACCGGCCGGATGACTGATTTTACCCGATATCCGGCTCTTTATCGTTAGCGCTCAAAAAATGGAGAACTATCTTTCAATGCGTAATCCAGCCAAAGCGATCCTTGTTGCCATCCTGGTCGCCATTCCTGCTCCCTTTATTCTCGGTACCCTGCTGGTTGCCCTCACGCCGGAGCTGTTCCAGATCCTGTCCCAATCCGAAACCAGCGAACTGGCGACCAACACGCCGTTCGTTCTTGGCAGCGCTCAGGGCATTGCCGCCTACGTGATTGCCTTCGTGATTTTCGGACTTGCCGGTTTCTTTGCGATCGCTCTCGCCGCCAAACAGCAGCCAGCGCAGCGCAACACAGGCCAGTCACAGGCTCCGCGCAATCAGAGTCGTTACGAGGAAGAGGACAACGATTACGACGACACCACACCTGAAGGCGACGAAGAAGGCACGGTAAAATGGTTCAACGTGAAAAAAGGCTTCGGCTTCATCGTAAGGGACAGCGGTGATGAAGTGTTTGTTCACTTCCGGGCCATCCGCGGCCGCGGACGTCGCGTTCTCCGCCAGGGCCAACTGGTTCGTTTCAACGTTGTTGAGGCGGAAAAAGGCTTGCAGGCGGACAATGTGTCCATCCTGAGCGACTGAGCCAGTCGCTTCGCGGATCGTCAAAAGGCAGCCACTTGGCTGCCTTTTTCAGTTCCAGACGACCATTTTCTCCCCGCGGTCATCCAGACGCCACCATTTTTCATCCTCGACCGGATCACCCTCTTTCCAGTCGCCGGGGCTGCAACGGATTTCGGTTTCCATGGCCCGCCAGGCACTGCGGGCACAGTCGAGGTCACTGTTCCAGGGCAATGATTCGCCCTCAAGCACCAGGGAAGTGAACCTTTTCCCGAATGCCCCGGGGTATAGAGTGATCCGGAGACCTGCACCTTCATACACTGCGAAGCCCTTGATCACCTTCGCGGTATCCGAGTCATCAAGATCAAGCTTATCGACGTGTACTTCCAGCCAGGCGGATACCTGACCGGGCTCCAGATCACGAATGTAGATTTCCAGATCCTGCACTCGCGGATTCTCCCTGCTGCTGTTCACAATGCTGCACATAGTGAACCGGGCCGGGGCGCGCCGCAACCCATCTTTCCAGCTCCTGGCGCAAATCAGCCACGGTCAGCGTGCGCAAGGTACCCTCTCTCTGGCGCTCATGCCACGCCACCTCCGCCGCCGCTTTCTGTAACTCCAGAGCATCCAACGCCTCTTCGATAGAGGCCACCGGCTGATTGCGGGCGGTCGCCACCAGACTCTGACGTCGGAGTGTGTCTATCTGGGCGGCCAGCACTTTTGCCTCCCCGGGGCCTTGCCGCGCGAAGAGGTCCAGCCGTGCTGCAGCACGCTCAACCCACTGAAGCAGACCTCCCGGTGTCGACACTGCCCGGTTCTGTCTGGAACAGGCGTACCGGATTGCGGCTGGCGTCAGCTCTACCGCCCTGCTTTTTTCGATCCGGGATTGGTGACTGGTCAGTATCGCCTGCCGCTGGACCAGACTGCAGGCGGGAAACCTGACCGATTCAAGGGTGCGCCCCAATTGACGCTCAAGTCGTTCCGACGAATCATCCGGTCCGCCTTCCGGCCCCAGCAGCAGAATCGGGCCGGCCCACCGCAGGATCAGTTCACGGGTCGCCGTCTCTCTGGCAACGACCACCTCAAGCAGGTCCGCCGGCGAGGTATTGTCCAGGATCAGTATGGGCCAGGCACGGGAATGATCTCCATCGACGCCACCGGGGATCTTCGGCCATTCAACGGCCTGCGTTTCAGACTCCCGTCGCACGTCGAGTGCCACGTAATCGCGATCCAGCATCGGCGTCAGACAGTTCAGCCATGAGGATTTACCAGCTCCCCGCTCTCCCCGCAGCCAGAACAAGGCACCGGCATTGGCCGAGAAGGCAACCGCAATCTCCTCGGCCAGTGTCAACCAGCCGGAATCGGTCACGGTGATGGGCACATGGCCCCGTGTAACCGGCTCCGGGGACAGGCAGCCGGAGTCTCCAACCGGCCAGTCTCCGATCGTTTCCAGAACCGCCACATAGGCCTTGCCCTGTAGTCGCTCAGCACTCCGGACCAATGCTGACAGCAGGTGCGACCATGTCAGCCAGGGGCCGAGGTATATTTCCCGGGCGCAGGCCAGCCAGTAGGTCAGTTGCGACGACAGCGCGCCCTCTGCCCCGACCTCGGTAATAATAGGCTGCTCACACTGAATGGTGCGCACCAGTTCGTCCAGATCCACGCCACGCCCGACCATGAAACGGGGCAGCCCGGGCTCGGTGTCCAGCAGCGCCAGCAGAAAATCCTCAACGGTGATCACAGTGCCACCGCGGCGTTCCACCTGCTCGCGCGCCTTGACCAACGCAGCTTGTCCTTCCGGTGCCAGGCATCCTTGCCAGTCCTCCATCACATTCTCCTTGTGTTGTATTCCGATTGCCGCCTATCCATTGGCGACGGGTGGTGCATTCCTTACCAGGTGCCGGTGTTCTCCATACTTGCCCAGGGCTCCCGGGCCGGCAACGCCTCGCCCTTCTGGAGCAGCTCGATAGAGATATTATCCGGTGTACGGACGAACGCCATATAGCCATCCCGAGGCGGGCGATTGATGGTCACACCGTTCGCCTGGAGCTTTTCACACAGGGCATAAATATCATCAACCCGGTAGGCGAGATGGCCAAAATTCCGGCCACCCGTGTACTCCTCCGGATCCCAGTTGTAGGTGAGCTCGATCATCGGGGCTCGATCCTCCCGGGCGCGCGCCTCATCTTCCGGGGCTGCCAGGAAAACCAGCGTAAAGCGTCCTTTTTCACTGCTTTTTCGGCTGATTTCAACCATTCCCAGGAGATCGCAGAAAAAATGAAGCGTCTCGTCGAGATTGCTAACACGAATCATCGTATGTAAATACTGCATTCTGGCTCCTTGGCGCTGTCAGTCCAGCATCATTTAATGTTTACCGCATTCTCCGCACAGTTTACGGTATTCTTTCGCTATGAGTGAGAATACGGACACCTGCCTTTTATTGCCATTCCGTCACCCGGCGGTACGACATCTGGCGTGGACATGCACCGCCCCTCAACTACTGCACTGTAGCCAGAGCTTCGAGCCAGCTCGCCACCTGCCGACTAATTACCCGGAGATATTACGGGACTGGGATCACCAGCCAGAGCGGATCCCGAAAATCCTTACGGAGACACCGCCCCGACGGCTCGGCTTCTATTTTGAACGTCTCTACGAAAGCCTGCTCACCGACCTCCTCGGATGGGAAATCCTTCTGAAAAACCAGCAGGTACAAACAGAGGGACGGACCCTGGGGGAGCTGGATTTTGTTGTTTTCAACAGAAACGAGAATCGAATCGAACATCACGAAATTGCCATCAAGTTCTACCTGGGCGTACCCGGCCACGACGGGCCGGACCGTTGGTATGGCCCCAATGCCAGGGATCGCCTGGACCTGAAAACGGATCGGCTGCTGAACCAGCAGACCCGGCTCACCCGTCGGCCCGAGACACGCCATCTGCTGGCGCAGCGGGGCATCGCCACGCCGCTGGTGTCTCGGGTGTTTATGCCCGGCTACCTCTTCTATCCGGACAACCGCTCGATCGACATCTCCGTGCCCTCGACAACGCCCGTAAATCATCTCCACGGTACCTGGCACTACGCCTCGCAGATCCTGCAGGCAGACATCGCCCGATGCGTGCCGCTCCATAAGCCCCACTGGATTGGCCCATGGATTCAGACTACCGAGCCGGATCCGGCCGCGGCGGAGGCGGCACTGTCCTTGGTCATCCAACGCAATATCCCGCAGCTTTTCGCAGAATTGGATCGGGACTCCGCATCCGGTGCCTGGACCGAGCAGCGGCGGTTTTTCCTGGTTCCCGATAGCTGGCCCGCAAACGCCTGAGTTGCAACCAATGCGACAACGTTGACCTCGCGGACGTTCTCCGGCACTCTAATCTGGTTTCATTATGCAACCTAAAATGAAAGGAACCCCATCGTGAGCGAATACACAAACCGAGCCATCGTGCTGAAGCAGCGCCCGCAGGGTGAAATCCAGGAAGGCGACCTGGCCATGGAAGCCCGTCCCGTGCGCGCCCCGGGGGAAGGCGAAGTCGTCGCCCAGGTGCTCTGGCTGTCGCTGGATCCCTATATGCGGCCTCGCATGAACGATGCCAAAGGCTACATGGACCCCATCGGGATCGACGAAGTGATTGTGGGCGAGAGCGTCGCCCGGGTGGTCGAATCCCGCTCGGACAAACTCAAGGTGGGCGACCTCGTAACCTGCTACTCCGGCTGGCAGGAGTACGTCACCTTTCCGGCTGATGCGCCGATGGTCTACAAGATCCACCAGAAGGACAACGTTCCCCTACAGACCTACCTGGGCGTTGCCGGCATGCCCGGACGCACCGGTTACTGCGGACTGATGTACGTTGGCAAGCCCAAAGCCGGCGACACGGTCGTGGTATCTGCCGCCTCCGGACCGGTCGGCACCGTGGTCGGCCAGACCGCAAAACAGGAGGGATGCCGGGTGGTAGGCGTTGCCGGCGGACCGGAAAAGTGTCGCTTCGTGACGGATGAACTAGGCTTCGACGCCTGCGTCGACTACAAGGCCGGTAACCTTGAGGACGACCTGAAGGCGGCCTGCCCCAACGGCATCGACATCTACTTTGAAAACGTCGGTGGCGCCGTCACCAAAGCCGTCGCACCACTGCTTAATCCGGGCGCCCGTGTTCCCATCTGTGGCTACGTGTCCGCCTACAACGCCAAAGACATGAGCGAAGTGGAAACGCCCTTCCAGATTCTCAAGGCGCTGGACCCGGTGCCGGAGCACCGTTTTTTCCTGGTCACCGAATGGCAGGATCGCCACCAGGAGATCACACAGATACTGGCGGACAGGGTAGCCAGTGGCGAGCTGAAATACCGCGAGACCATTGCCGAGGGCCTGGACAGTGCCATTGACGCCTTCAAGGGCATGCTGAAGGGCCGCAATTTCGGCAAGCAGCTGGTTCACATCGCGGACTGAGGCACCTCAGCCCGGCACCGCACGCCTGTTGATCAGATCATCGATCAGCCGCCAATAGGCGGGCTGCAGCCGGGAAAGACGCCAGGCTTCCGGGGCACAGGGTCGAGCTCCGGAAGCAAGCAGTCGCTCGATCACATCCACTGCGGATCGGGCTTCATCGCCCGGCGTTTCCGAACCGCTACCGTAACGGTTCTCACACGGCACGTATTCCGGATACGCAAGCCGGTCCGGCGCCACCGGGACGCAACCGGCCGCCATGGCCTCCAGCATGGCCAGGCCCTGGAAATCGTGCAATGCCGTCGACAGAACGACGTCCGCTTCCCCCAACAACTGCTCGTAATCCGATCGTTCAGGCAGGAATCCCCACGCATGGATACGCTTCCCATGGCGCTCACGGATCCGCGCAAACACCTCCGGCTGATTCCGGAACCCTTCCCCAACCACACTGATCCGGAAATCACGACCACGCCGATCCAATTCGTCCAGAATCTCGAGCAGCAGATCGGGGCCTTTGTCGTACTCCCAACGATGATTCCAAAGAATGTGCGGGCGCCCGACATTCAGTCCGGTGCTTCGTCCAGTGAACAAGCGATCCTCAATCGGAACCGGCAATACCTCCGATTTTCCAGCCAGTCGGGTTACCAGGCCGTCGGGCACCGCGTCCGGAAGCTTCTCAACCAGCTCCGACACGCCCGTCATAAAACTCTGACGGTTCCAGTCGCTGTTGAAGACAACGCCATCGGCGGCCAGCGCACTGTAAAGATTGACCATCTGTGGGTCGATGCTCTGATGCTGCCCTTGAGATGTGGGGTAGGCAAACTGGTTCTCGTGCATGTAAAGCATTACGGGGACGGGCGCCAGGGATGGGAACAGACCTTTCAAGGCTGCCACATCCACGGTGGACGTGGCGACGATCAGGTCCCAGGGCTCCAGGAGTTCCGGCGCATCGAGCCAGCTCAACGGATTGCCCCGGATCCGCCAGCGGAAGAATCGGGGCGGAAGGCTCAGGACATGCCAGTCGAACGCTGGCTGACTGGCGACCAGCTGTTCCCGCCATCGTCGGTGGCTGGCAGCGTCGTAGGCGGACAGGAGCAGGATGCGGGGCTTGTCGGCATTCTCGGGCTTGGACATGGGCGCATTCTGCCCTACTCCCGGTTCGACAGCCAGACGCCCTGGTACGGTTTGAGGGTCACGCTTCCGGACAGATCCTCAATGACCATCCCGGAGATCAGGTCCACCCACCGATCCGTCCCGATCAGGTTGATGTCGGCCAATGCAATCTCCTGAGTCTCCGGGCTGATGTTGTGGATGCAGAAGATGGACTGGTCCCGACGGGCGCTCTGACGCCAGAAGCCGAATATCTGAAGACCAAGGTGCAGCGTGAACTGGGTGGCGTTGGGATGGAACGCGGGTTGCCTGCGCCGAATGCCGATCAGCCGTTTCAGCTCCCGGAACACCTGTGCGTGATGGTTATCCGGCTGAGCCAGCAGTTCGTCCAGCCGATCGGCCTCGCACTGGGCCCGATTGATTGAACGCAGACGCCCAGTATGCTCCACCCGCTCGTAATCGTTACCGGTGGCCAGCAGACTGTGAATGTAGAAGGCCGGTACCCCTTCCAGCGCCAGCATGATGGTATGGGCACAGACAAACCTCGCCTGCTGCCAGTGGTCCACGCCACCTTCCGCCGTGCCTTTCAGCGCATCGTAAAGCGCAATGTTGATCTCGTAGGGCTGGTCCCGGCCATCGGCGGTGCGGCGATAGGACACCCTCCCCCCGAACGATTCCATCGTATTGATCAGGCGCTGCTTTTCGTCTTCGTCCAGCAGGCCATCGGTGGGACGCATGCCGATGCCGTCGTGGGACGCGATAAAGTTCAGATAGGTGGTGCCCATCTGGGCCGGTGGCATGCTCATCAGCCAGGTCTTCAGGTGTCGGCAGTTCCCCGTGACCAACGTATTGATCAGTAGAGGCGGCAGCGAAAAGTTGTAGATCAGATGGGCTTCGTTGGCGTTTCCGAAATAGGTCAGGTTTTCCCGGTTCGGAACATTGGTCTCGGTAATCACGATGGCCGTTGGCGTGTGGTGCTCGGTCAGCAGTCGCAGGATCTTGATCAGTTCATGTGTCTGCTGCAAATGGATACAGGGAGTCCCGATTTCCTTCCACAGGAACGCCACGGCATCCAGCCGGAAGATGGAGATTCCATGCTCCAGGTACTTTCGGATAATTGAGACAAATTCCTCCAGCACGCGGGGATTGGCGAAATTCAGATCCACCTGGTCCTCACTGAACGTGCACCAGACATAGCGCTCCCCATCTTCCGTCTGGACGGCAGTCAGCAGCGGAGAGGTGCGAGGACGTACCACGGCACTCAAATCATCCCGCGGGCTGGCCTCGAAGAAGTAATCCTTGCCCGGGTCCAGACGCTTACGGAAGTTCTCGAACCACCGGCTGCGGGCGGACATATGGTTGATGACCAGATCGGCCATCAGCTTGAAGTCGCCGGCGATCCGCTCGATATCCTGCCAACTCCCATGGCTTTCGTTCACCGCCAGATAATCCATCACGGAGAAGCCATCATCTGAGCTGTAGGGGAAAAACGGCAGGATATGAACACCCGAGACAGCGTCTGACAGCCAGTGTTTCAGGAAATCATGCAGGGTGACCAGTGGCTTTTCGCCCGGTCGCTGCAGCGTATCCGCGTAGGTAATCAGCCAGACATCGGCTTCATCCCAGTGATTCTGATGCGCCGGAACCGGAGCCTGATCACCCGCCATCCCCATGGCCAGCAGCAAACGATCCGCCAATACGTTGCAATCCTCCTGCGGATACACCATGCAGAGCATGCTGACGAGTTTGGTCTTCAGCGTCTGGCCCTGGGTCATGCCCGGAACTCCTCGTTGTCCAGCTCCACCGCTTCCATCAACTGTTCCTTGATGTCCGGAATGGCACTGGCCACCCGATTCCAACTGGGAATGAACGGAGTGTCCATCGGGTTTTCCAGAAAGTACGCCCCGGCCCGCATCACATTCTGGGCAAACAGTTCAACCGCCTTCTCCTCCTTATGACGATCAAACGTCAGCCCGTTCATGATGGCGTCGTTCTGATAGGTTTCGACAAAGTCCAGCGCAATCCGGAAATACGTCGCCTTGACAGTGCGGAATTTCTCGCTGGAAAAAATCTCTCCATTGGTTGCCAGTTTGCGGAACAACGCCTTGGCGATGTCCATGCTCATCTTCGACAAACCTCGACTGGCATCCTCTGGCGACAGCTCCTGGTGCTTGTGGTCGTAGACGTCGGCAATATCCACCTGACACAACCGGTTGGTCGCATAGTTTCGCTTCATCTCGGACAGCACCCCGATTTCCAGGCCCCAGTCGCTGGGGATGCGAAGGTCGTTGATGACGTCCGTCCGGAACGAGAACTCCCCGGCCAGGGGGTAGCGATAGCTATCCAGGTAGTCCAGAAAATCGCTGGGGCCGCAAACCTTCTTGAGCGCCCGGATCAGCGGCGTCACCAGCAGCCGGCTTACCCGACCATTCATTTTCGAGTCCGCGACACGGGCGTAATAGCCTTTACAAAACATGTAGTTGAAGGCGGGATTGGCCACCGGGTAGATGAGCCGCGCCACCAGGTCCCGGGAATAGGTCAGGATGTCACAGTCATGGAGCGCCACGGATTTACTGACACCGGAGGCCAATACATAGCCGAAGCAGTACCAGACGTTCCGTCCCTTGCCCATCTCGGTCGGCGCCAGGTTCTGCTCCCGGAGTTTCAGGTCCAGTGCCCGCAGTCGCGGACCATCGTTCCACAGCACCCGCACGTTCTGGGGCAGTTCCGAGAAATAAGCCATGGCGTGGCGATACTGGTCCTCACTGGCCCGGTCCAGGCCAATCACGATCTGATCCAGATAGGGCACCTTGGCCAGTTCACTGACAATGTGTTTCAACGCGGGCCCTTCCAGTTCCGAGTAGAGCGAGGGCAGCACCAGTGACATGGGGCGGGCCTTCCGGAATCCGAGAAGCTCCTGTTCAATGTCCTCCACCGGGCGCCGGACAAGATTGTGAAGGGTGGTAATAATGCCGTTCTGGTAAAAGTCGCCCATGGCGCCTCTCCTTTCTAGTAGCCGTACTCGAACAGGAGGTTGAGTACGCAGTCATTCCAGCCTTCAGGGCCAGATCTGAGAGAGCGGACGGCATGACGGTCAGACGGTAATTGCACGGAATCGCTGTTGAAGCCCCGAATCACAACCGGAATATCTGCGGACTCCAGCAACTGCTGATCGTTGGGGCTGTCACCAAGTGCGATGGCCAGGAGTGACTCACGACCGTACCGCTCCTGATATTTCTCCAGCAAGAAACGGGCCCCATCGGCCTTGTCGAAGATCCCCATGGCATGCCAGAAGCGACCACCCTGCACCAGTCGCAGATTGGCGGCAGCCAGGGCGCCCCGGAATTCTTCGAGTTCGGCGTCGGATCCCTGCCAGATCAACGGCTCGGTGGCATGGCGCTGAAGCGCCCGGGAGGCAGCCTCCACATCCAGTCCGGTCAGTTCGGCAAGCTCTTCCGCCGCCATATCCTGAAAGCCCTGAAACTGTGCGCCTGCCGCCCGGAGGCGCCCCAGTTCGGAGAGCACCACATCCCGCGATGCGCCAAAAGTCACCACCTGCGCCTTGGGATCCCCGAAATATTCCTCGGGAATCACGACCGCCGCCCCGTTTTCGACAATGTAGGGATCGTGATTCCCCATGTCCTCACGGATAACCGCCATTTCCGCGGAGGTCTTGCTGGAACTGAGTACAAGCGGAATACCGGCCATGCGCAGGCGCTCCAGTGCCGGTTGTGCCGACGCCCAGGAGTAACTGTCATGATCCAGCAGAGTGCCGTCCAGATCGGAGAACAGGATCAATTGGGGTTTGGCCATGGTATTCCTCTCTACATGGGACTAATCGGGTCCGGGAGCGTCCCGAAACTGCGGTGCTCCCAGTGAGTGGTCTGCACTGACCGGTACAAGAACGTCCGCTCGATCCGGCATCTCCCGGAGACAGTGTTCGGTGACGCGCTGGTAGTGCATGATGAATCGGATCACCTCGTCATCGGTCATGATGCGCATTGACGGGGCATCGCCTGACTGACCGCACTTTTCTGGTGCATTTCGGTGGCGTTCCGCAAGCTTGTGTTCCTGAAGGGTGCGCCATTCCCGAACACAGTCCATAGATGGCGCCTGAAGCATCACCAGCAGGTCCAACTTGCCAAAAAGCTCACGGTAAGGCCCCTTGAGACAGTCATTGACGTAACCACGCCACGCGCCATGAGGGTCCTCTTCCTCTTCCAGCCGGTTCACTGGATGAGCCAGGGCCTCGGCCCCTTCCGGAAGCGCGCCTACGCACCAGCCTTCAAACAGAACGACCTCTGCCCTTCCCTTGAACACCGGCCAATCCCGTTCAGCCAGCCGGTCGTCACTGGCCTTGTCGAAGGCCGGTATCGTCGTGACATCGTCTGGCCCGGCGGTGGTCAGGCGCTCAAGGATCGCCAAACCGAGCTCCACATCGTGGGTCCCTGGAACTCCCCGTGTCTGCAGAAGCGGATGGACAGTCCGGGCAAGTGTCTGGCGCTCTGCTCTGGTAAGGTAGAGGTCATCAAGAGACAGACCGGCACTGGCACACTGGTATCGACGGTGCAGGATTTCCTTCAGGAACAGGGTCAGGGTCGACTTGCCGGTGCCCTGGGCTCCGTGGATACCCACCACCACGGGGCGGCCCAGTTGCTGACGCAAGGCAATGATCCGCTCGGCCAGGGGCAGGATGGTCTGCCTGACGGTCTGTTCGTAAGATGATGGGAGACGCTCTTGCTGAATGAGCGTCTCGATGACAGGGGCCATTGAATCGTCGGTCACAGTCAGTTCCCCGAATGAGATGAATGAAAACGCAGCAGAATCCGTACCAATTGGGAGTATACGCATTTCATGAATGACCAGGGTTTCCGGATTGAACACCGTTATCTGGAGCTACCGGACAGCTTCTACACCCGGGTGCAGCCCACGCCCCTGAGCGGCGCCAGGCTGGTCACCTTCAACCACGAGCTGGCCAACCAGATGGGGTTCCACACGAACGATACGGAGCAATGGGCGGGCGTCGGCGCTGGCAAGGAACTGCTTGAGGGCATGGACCCGGTGGCCATGAAATACACCGGGCATCAATTCGGCGTCTACAATCCCGAGCTGGGCGATGGACGAGGCTTGCTGCTCTGGGAAACCATTGGTCCCGATGGGCAACGCTGGGACTGGCACCTCAAGGGTGCCGGAACCACGCCCTACTCCCGTTTCGGGGATGGTCGGGCGGTTCTTCGGTCCACCATCCGCGAGTATCTCTGCAGCGAAGCCATGTATCACCTGGGCATACCCACCACTCGGGCCCTGTTCATGGTGAGCGCCCGCGATCCGGTCCGTCGCGAATCCATCGAAACCGCCGCCTCCCTGATGCGGGTGGCGCAAAGCCATATCCGATTCGGTCATTTCGAGTTCGCCGCTCACCACGAAGGGCCGGAAGCGGTCACCACGCTCATCGAACACGTTATCGCCCTTCACTTCCCGCATCTGATCGGGTTGCCGGACGACGAACGCCATAGCCGCTGGTTCGAGGAAGTCGTGGAAGGCACCGCGCGGCTGATTGCGGACTGGCAGGCGGTGGGCTTCTGCCACGGGGTCATGAACAGCGACAACATGTCCATCATCGGGGATACCTTTGACTACGGCCCCTATGCTTTCCTGGACGATTTCGATGCCGGGTACATCTGTAACCACACCGATCAGGGCGGACGCTATGCCTATAACCGTCAGCCTCAGGTCGGCTTCACCAACTGCCAGTACCTGGCCAGCGCGCTGCTGCCCGTGATGGATGAAGACGCCGTACGGCGAGGCCTGCGTCGTTATGAAACAGCCTACAATGAACGCTTCCTGCAGAACATGCGGGATAAATTGGGCATTGCCGAGCCGGACGACTCGGACCTCGGGCTGATCATGGACACCTTCAGCATGCTGCATGAGCATCGTGTGGACTACACGCTGTTTTTCCGAGGGCTGTCCAATCTCTACAACAGGGGCCATGGCCCCGTGCGGGACCTGTTTGTCGACCGGAGCGTCGCTGACGACTGGCTCTCGCGTTACGAGCAACGACTGAAGCAGGAATCACGGGCCCACGACGAACGGGAATACGCCATGCGGCGGGTGAACCCCAAGTACATCCTCCGCAACTATCTGGCTCAGCAGGTCATCCAGGAAGCCCAGAACGGTGACTACCAACCTCTGGAGGAACTGCTCTCCGTTCTGAAGCACCCCTTCGACGAGCAAGCGGGCGCTGAAGCCTTTGCCGCGCCGCCGCCCGACTGGGGTAAACATCTGAACATCAGCTGCTCGTCCTGAGGACACCCACAAAAAAGGGTGAGGCCGGAAGCCTCACCCTTTTTCTTCATAAGACGATCCTGTGCAGACCGATCAGACTGCCTTGGCAGCAATGATCTTGTCGTGCCACTCGGCCGGACCTGTCTGGTGTACAGAGGATCCGCGCGAATCCACCGCGACAGTCACCGGCATGTCTTCCACCTCAAACTCGTAGATGGCTTCCATTCCCAGTTCCGGAAACGCAACCACTTCCGCGTGCTTGATAGCCTTGGATACGAGGTAGGCCGAGCCACCTACGGCCATCAGGTACACCGCACCGAATTCCTTGATGGCATCAATGGCCACCTGCCCACGCTCAGCTTTGCCGATCATGCCGGTCAGGCCAGTCTTCTCGAGCATCGTGTGGGTAAACTTGTCCATACGAGTCGCCGTCGTCGGGCCAGCCGGACCAACCACTTCCTCGCGCACCGGATCCACGGGACCCACGTAATAGATGAAACGGCCCTTCAGATCGACCGGAAGTTCCTCGCCCTTCTCGATCATATCGACCATCTTCTTGTGGGCGGCGTCGCGGCCGGTCAGCATCTTGCCGGACAGCAGAACCGTCTCGCCCGGCTGCCACTCTTTCACGTCTTCCGGCGTCACTGTATCAAGGTTCACGCGGCGAACATTCTCACCCACTTCCCAGGTGATTTCCGGCCAGTCTTCCAGGCTCGGCGGTGTCTGCAGGGACGGGCCAGTGCCGTCCAGGGTGAAGTGTGCATGGCGGGTGGCGGCACAGTTCGGAATGATGGCCACCGGCTTGTTGGCGGCGTGGGTCGGGTAATCTTTCACCTTCACATCCAGAACGGTGGTCAGACCGCCCAGCCCCTGGGCACCAATCCCGAGATCGTTCACCTTGTCGAATAGCTCCAGACGCAATTCCTCAGCCCGGTTGGAAGCACCCCGCTCCTTCAGATCATGAATATCGATCGGGTCCAGAAGTGCTTCTTTGGCCAGTTCCATCGCTTTCTCAGCGGTACCACCAATACCGATGCCCAGCATTCCCGGCGGACACCAGCCAGCGCCCATCTGCGGAACCATTTTCAGCACCCAGTCCACCACCGAGTCGGACGGGTTGAGCATCGCAAACTTGGACTTGGCTTCAGAGCCACCACCCTTCGCGGCAACGTGCACTTCCACCTTGTCGCCGGGAACCATCTTGTAATGAATAATGGCCGGTGTGTTGTCCTTGGTGTTCTGGCGCTTGCCGTCGGGATCGGCCAGAACGGACGCCCGAAGCACGTTGTCCGGGTGCGTGTAGGCCCGGCGAACACCTTCATTGATGACGTCATCCAGCGGCTGGTCACACTCGAATTTCACATCCATCCCGACGTTGACGAAAACCGTCACGATACCCGTGTCCTGACAGATCGGACGGTGACCCTGGGCACACATGCGAGAGTTGATCAGAATCTGCGCCATGGCGTCCTTCGCCGCCTGGGACTCTTCCTTCTGGTAGGCCTCGTAGACCCCCTGGATAAAGTCCTTCGGGTGATAATAGGAAATGAACTGCAGCGCGTCCGCTACGCTTTCAATCAGGTCGTCCTGGCGGATTACGGTGGTCATAGGCGCCTCATCAGCTTGATGTGATTATGAAGTCGTCAAAAAGAGGAGGCGTGAGTTTACCAGAAAATCGGCCCGGCGAGGGATGCGACGTAAGGCTCGACAAAGCGCTGTTGCCCAACTATTTTTCAGAAAGACCAAACTCCGCCCGTGCGAGGAGGTTCTGAAACGCCAGAATCACACTTTTGGCTGATCAACACTTGTCTGACTGTCGCTATAGTCAGAGATATGAAATTGGCTCCAAGCGCTGATCAAAATTTCAGAAGAACATAACGACACAACAACAGGAAAAGGTTCCACCCATGTTCAAGAAAACTCTAATAAGTCTTGCCGTGGCGTCTTCCCTTGGACTTACAGGCTGCTTAAGCGGCGGAGACACGGGGGCGAATGCTAATCCGGACTATAAGATCAATAACCCCGCGATTGATGGAAAGACCTGGCCCGAATTCAATCCTTTGACCGGCGACCTCCCGCTGCCAAACGATCTGATTTTCGATTCTGAGCAGGGTGACGGAACCTTTGGCGTAACAGATACCTCCCCTCCCGTGACCACCGCTCTGAATGAACTCAGTGGTGCATCTACTGTTGCTCCGGCCGTTATCCAGATGAATGGACGGATTGATCCGGCATCCGTTGAAGTCGGCAAGACTGTCTTTGTACTTGAACTGGAATATGCCAGCGGCGATCCACTGCAGGGCCTCAGCATCGGCGAACCACCTACCGTAGCCGGCACAGCAAATGTCCGTGCCGACGTGGAAACGCTTGACGGCTTGTCCGCCATTCGCGTTCTACCCCTGGAGCCGCTTGATCCGCGCAAACGCTATCTGGTTGTTGTCACCAAGGGCGTAAAAGATATAAATGGCGACCCGATTATTGCGTCACCAACCTACAGTCACCTGAGCGATGAGAATCAGGTGATCAGCAACGGAGGTCTGCAACCGGTGCGGGACCTGATCAACAAACTCTGGGAACCCACTGCCAACAAGGCGCTGGGCCTGAGTGAAGACCAGATTGCGCTGACCTACAGTTTCATGACGTCAAATGACGAAAAGGTGCTGCAATACATTGCGGAACCTGCAGCCTGGTTTGAGGACCAGATCACAACGTTTGTGCGTGTCTCTGGCGCCAAGAAGGTTATCGGCGCCGCGCAATTCTACAGCGGGGCAACCCTCGATGCGGACACCTGGGACCTGAACAAGGACGGCTCTGTAACCGCGGCTGACTTCGACCTGAACAGTGACGGAAGCATCACACCGGCTGACTTCCTGATCGACGGCATCGACACCACTTTCGATTATAACGACGTGAAAGCTGCCTCGGATGGCGCCATCGCGCAGTTCCCGGCGAATCTTCCGCCTTCGGACCTTGGCAACCTGTTCCTGGGCGGCGCCCCATGTGAGTCCACAACCGGTGCAACTGCCATTCAGTGTGTGGGCGTCGCATTGGCTGCGAACTTCAGCCCCTTGCTCCCTGACCAGTCTGATCGAAGCGCGGCAGACATCACGCTCGACCCCGCTTCCATCAAACCTGCGGCTTTGGTTTCAGCCCTCTCGGCTGGCGTTCTGGACTCCCTCGGAGCTGCCACTGACTCAGTTCTCGCCGCCCAGGGCACAATGTCTCTGCCTTACTACCTGGGAACCACAGCCAATGGCGTTGTAACCTCTTCCTGGAAAGCAGATGACACTCTGGCAAAATCGCTGAATACCACATTCAGCGATATCGGGCTTAAGATTCCGCAGGCAGATCCGACGGTTTCCACTGCGGTGAACTACATTTTCCCGTTCCCGAAGAAGACCACCGACGTCGATGTGCCGATCCTGACGCTCTATCCCTCAACGGGTAGCATCAATGGCGTGGTTATCTACCAGCACGGCATTACTACTGACCGCAGTGCGGCACTGACCTTTGGTACCGCCCTCGCGGCAAACGGCTATATCGTGGTCGCCATCGACCAACCGCTGCACGGTGTTGCGGCGTTCACCGCCGAAGAGCAGAACGGGTTGGCATTCAAGCTTCTACAGAGTGGCATTGACGCGGGTATCCCGCTTACCGCAGATCAATCATCAGCAGATGCTCTGATTGCAGGCACTCTGAACCTGGGCTTTGTCATGCAGGCGACCTCGTCAGACGCGACCACCGCTCAATCCATAATTGATAGCGTTCTCGGTGGCGGTACATCTGGTGATGCAAACCTGGATGCTGCCATTCTGTTCATCGCCTCTGCCCAGAACACCGTTGCCAACGCCGGTAGCACCGTTCCGGGCCTGGCGCCGATGATCGGTAACGAACGTCACTTCGGCCTGTATGCGGTCGAGCCGGGTGTTCCTGGTCCGATCGACTACGCTGCGGGTGAAGGTGATTCAGGTAGCTTGTTCATCAACCTGACCAGCTTCCTCACTTCTCGCGACAATATCCGCGAAAGCGCGGTCGACCAGATGAACCTCCGCGCCAGTCTGGATGGATTGACCATTGCGAGACCTGCAGCGAATAATCCGACCTACACCATTCCGGCCAGCCTGCCCAAGTACTTCGTTGGGCACTCTCTGGGAACCATTACAGGCATCCCCTACCTTGCAGCTGTCAATGCGAACCAGACAGCAGCGCTGGATGCAACAGCAACCGACAATGACATCACAGCAGCCAGCCTGCTAACCCCGGGCGGCGGCATTACTCGCCTGCTGGAGAACTCTCCGACCTTCGCCCCGACCATCCTGCTCGGATTGCAGAATGCCGCGGGCCTGGAACAAGGCGATGCCAACCTCGAGACCTACTTCAACGTACTGCAAGGCGCGCTGGATACGGCTGATCCGATTAACTTTGTGGACAACCTCAGCGTCGATGGAACACCGATCCTGCTGTCGGAAATCGTAGGTGATCAGGTCATCCCGAATGCGGCAGACGATGCCGAGTGGGGTATCCCGCCGCTGAACGGTGTCTATGATGCCGAAGTCAACGGTCAAACGGTCCCCGTCATGGTCAACAGCTTCAATGCACCGCTTGCGGGTGGCGAGCCACTGACCCTCGGATTGACCAACATTACCCGGTATAACTCGGGCAACCACGGCACGCCTGTCTCAGCAGACGATGCAACCGTCTTTGGAGGCATGGTGACCGGAACGGTTGGATTGTTCCTAAGCAACCCGTAAAGGGGTCAATGACCTACAAAAAGGCCCCGGCATTTGCCGGGGCCTTTTTTCGTTTCAGATCCGGAGAATTACGCGTTTCAAACAAATCGTATCGGACACCCCAACTGCCGCTGCAGCTCCCCATCCCCGCGATCCACCTCAATCACCATTCCCCTTGCTTTCAGCTGCGGATGCTCTGCCGCTTCTGAAATGGTCAACACCGGCTCAACACAGGCATCCTGCTCCGCGAAGATGGACTGCCATTCTGCCAAATCCTTTTCCCGGACCTTTCCGGCTATGGCCTCTTTCAAGGCGTTCTGGTCTGCGGGCTTCTGACTGAGCGCCAGACCTTTCATCTCCGACAGGCCAAGCGTGTCACACAGCCGAGCCGAGAACTGGGGCTCCAGGCTGCCCACGGACAACCAGCGGTCGTCCCGAGTCTGGTAGTAATCATAGAAGGACCCGCCGTTAAGCAGGCCGGTTTCCGGCTTCTGCTCAATACCGCCAGCCAGGCATGCGGCGCCTGACATGGCATTCAGGGCAAAGGCGGCATCGGTCATGCTGATGTCCACGAACTGCCCCTCCCCGGTCTGCTGACGCTGGATAACGGCGGCGAGGATGCCCATGACGGCGTGGTGGGATCCGCCTGCAACGTCAGCAATCTCGATGCCCATCGGGGGTGGGCCGCTGTCCGCGCGGCCGCAATGGCTGGAGACCCCGGCAATCGACAGATAATTGATATCGTGTCCGGCGCGATCCCGGTAGGGTCCGGTCTGGCCATAACCCGTAATCGAGCAGTAGATCAGAGCCGGGTTTATCGCTTTGAGGGTTTCGTAACCAATGCCCAACCGATCCATGACACCCGGTCGGAACTGCTCCACGACCACATCGTAGTCCTTGACCAGTTCTTTGATACGATCCGCCGCGCCGTCTTCCTTCAGGTTGAGGCTGAGCGTTTCCTTGCCCCGGGTCAGATAGGAGAACGCGGTGCTGAATGTGCCATCGAACGGCGGCATGACCTTGGTGAGATCAACCCGATCCGGCGCCTCAATCCTCAGCACCTCAGCCCCCATATCCGCCAGCAGCATGGTGGCATACGGCCCGGGTAACAGGGTGCTGAAATCCAGGACTCTCAGTGAACTCAGGGGGCCTGACATTATTTTCTCCTTTTTGTCGGTATTCGCTGATTCTTCATGCTACCGGTTTTGCCAGACAGGCCAACTGCCGGTTCCCTCATTCCTGTTGACCAAATCTGCCAGCTTGGTGGCACTGGTGCAGTTGCATTGTTCGGTCGGGCTCTTATGATGGGTTTCGTTTTCATGAAATGGCGAGCACGATGTCCAACCTGACGGTCTCAAGACATTTTGTACAGGCGGCTTTGGTCGGGGCCGAAGCCCAGGGCCTGGATACCCGCGCGATGTTGAGGGACGCCGGAATCTCCCCGGACCTGCTTCGTATCGAAATGGCCAGGGTCAGCAGCGACCAGTTCAGCCGGCTGATGCAGATTCTCTGGAACCGGACCGGAGATGAGTTCATGGGCATGGGTCCCCGGAAGGCGAGAACGGGCACCTTCGCCACCATGGGTGCCCTGGTGATCGATTGCCCGACCCTTGAAGCGGTCTACCGCCGGGCCTATCAGTTCTCGCGCCTGTTCGAACCCATGGTCACCATGGAACTGGAAGTCGGTGAGGAAACCGCCCGACTGGTGCTGAGAATCGAAGGCGACATTTTCGATCCATCCTTCTTCCTCCGGGAAAGCATCCTGGTGATCTGGCATCGTCTGGGAAGCTGGCTGATTGGCCAACCGGTCGAACTGGACTGCGCCGAGTTCGATTATTCCAGGCCGGATCACGGTGATGAGTACCGTCATATCTTTCACTGCCCACTGCGCTTCGAAGCCCGTGAAACAGCCCTGACCTTCGACAAGCGATTCCTGTCAGCACCGGTCATCCGGGACCAGCCGGAGATGCACCAGTTCCTGAAAACCTCGCCCGCCGACCTGTTGTCCCGGCCGGATGAAAGCAACACCTGGACAGGCCGGATCCGGGCGTTGATCGGACGGGATTTTTCGAGGCCACTGCCGGACTTCGAGTCCATTGCCGCGGAATTGCACACCAGCCCCCAAACGCTACGCCGGCGCCTGAAGCAGGAGAACACGTCGTTTCAGGAGATCAAGGATCTGTTGAGGCGGGACATGGCCATCTACTACCTGAGCCGTCAGGAATGGGCCATCAACGACATCGCGGCGAAGGTGGGCTTTACTGAGCCCTCCACCTTTCACCGCGCCTTCAAAAAATGGACCGGTGTGACGCCTGGCGCCTATCGGGAAGGCGAACGTAGCAGCCCGGACCGGTAGCTACAGGTCAGGATTTCTTGGGCGCCTGTAACAATTTAACCAGTTGCCCCAGAGTGTGAGCGATTTCACCGGCACGCTCACGATCAAAGGCCAGCTGCATCAGTCGCGAGCCATCCCGGGGGTCGTAGACCCAGCAGGTGGAAACGGCCGCCTCACAGCCCCACTGAATCATCGGGTTCACGCCATAGACTTTCAGGCTCTGGGTGGTCCGGACCAGACGATCATCGTCATTCCGGCGGATTTCCTGAAAGGTGAGCACACTGTCCGAAGCGGTCACCCGGTACGCGATATCCGCTGGCTTGTCGGTGCGCACAACGCCTTTATCCGATCGCCAGCCTGCAAGATCCAGAAGGCCATTAAGGTGAATCAGCAACGCCTCCCGGTCACTTTTGGCCAGGTAAAGTTTACGCAGCGCGTCGATACTCTGATGGCCCGCCGGCTCGATCACCGCGATCTTCTTGGCCGGTTGATTGCCTGCGACCTGCGCAGAATCTGCCTTCTGTTTCCGGGCCTGCTCCACGTCGGTAATCAGCTCCAGCGCCCGTTGGTAGTGCTCACCTTTTGCGCCGGCCTTGGTCACATAGGCTTCGAGCGCTGCCTGAGCCTCGTTGAGATGACCGGACTTGAGCATGACCTGGCCACGGAAGAAGTTGTAATCGGCGGGCTTTTCGATGTCCATCTGTTGCAGCCGGTTGAGATATTCCCCGGCCTGATCCCATTTGCCGTTATCAACAGCCTCCTCGGTGGCGAGCATCAACCGGCGCAGTTCATGCTCCGGTGGCAGAGCCTGCGCCTGACCTGCCACGAGCAGGGCTACCAGAGCTGCCGATCTGACCAGCCCCTGAATCTTCGCCGATTTTACTGCCATACCTCTTACTCCTGCTGGTTATCCGCGTCGACTGCCGTTTCCGGCTCTGCCTCGTCCGCGTCCACTTCGGCCTGGTCCAGGATTCCCCGTGGAAGCTCTTTCTTCACACGAACGCCGAGTTCCACAAACCGGTTCGCCTGGGAGACCAGATTACCTCTTCCCCGTGTCAGGGTATTCATCGCCGCATCGTAGGAGCCCTGCGCCGTCTGCAGCTGACTGCCCAGACGCTCCATGGCTTCCACGAATACCCGCAACTTGTCGTAAACGGCGCCGGCACGGTCCGCGATCATGCGGGCGTTCTGGCTTTGACGCTCATAACGCCAGATGTTTTCGATGGTGCGCAGCGTTGCCAGAAGCGTGGTCGGTGTCACCACAATAATCTTTCGGTCAAAGGCTTCTGCGAAAAGGTTCTCGTCCTGTTGAAATGCCGCCACAAAGGCCGGTTCGATGGGCATGAACAGCAGGACCAGATCCGGCGAATGCAGCGTTTCCAACTGACTGTAGTCCTTTTCGCTCAGCGTCCGGATATGCGTTCTAACCGCCTCAACATGTCTTTTCAGCGCGGCCTCCCGAGCCTCTTCGTCCTCATTGCCCACCCACTCCTGATAAGCCTGCAATGAAACCTTCGAATCCACCACCAGATTACGGTTATCCGGCAAATGCACCACCACGTCGGGTCGAAAAAGCTGATGGTCGCCGTCCCGGAAACTGCCCTGGGTTTCGTACTCTACCCCTTTTCGCAGCCCTGATTTTTCCAGCACACGTTCCAGGATGAGCTCGCCCCAGTTGCCCTGGATCTTCTTGTCGCCCTTGAGCGCCCGGGTCAGGTTGGAGGCCTCTTCGGTAATCTGGCGATTGAGTTCCTGCAGTGATTTGATTTCACTACGTAATGCCTGGCGGTCACGGGTCTCGGTGGTATAGACATCCTCCACCCGTTTCCGGAAATCCCGAAGCTGATCGCGGAACGGATTCAGCAGGGTATCCAGGTTGGAGCGCGTCTGTTGCGCAAACCGCTCCTGCTTCTGCTCGAAAATCCGGTTGGCGAGATTCTCGAATTCCTGCTTGAGGGCATCCCGGTTGCTTTCAAGCATTGCCTGTTTCTCGGAGGCGCTGCGACGTTCGCTCTCCAGCATGACCTGTTGTTCCCGAATGGTCACCTGAACGTTGTGTAACTCACCGGACAAACGTTCCGTGCGAACCCGAAGTTCTTCCCGATCCTCCTCCAGTCTCGCAATCCACTGGGTCTTCCCTTCCAGATCCGATTCGGCGGCCACCAGTCGGGCTTCGGCGGCATGAGCCACCGACCGCCATCGACCCGCTTTCCGAACCAGAAAACCGCAAACGACCACCAGAACGCCCGCGAGCATAACCAGAAGCATTGTCAGGCCGGAAGACAGCTCCGGATGAGACACGATCCATTGAGTCAGGTTTTCGGGCACTTCTGATGGCTCCTTACGGTAACAGACAACAAAACCGCTGAATTGAATACAGTTTAACGTATGCAACCACCGTTGTGCGCTGGTATCGACAGGTCACACGAACACTGCGAGGGTCACCGCAAGATTTGTAAAAATATCGGACAATGTGAATCCGGGTCTGGACGCACCCCGTAATATCCACTAAAAGGGACAGTATATGCTTCCGGAATAATCGGTCTTGAGGGCCGTCCGGTGCAGATTGATCGTTGAACCGTGGACTGAAGCACATGTTGAAAACGCTGTGGCGAAAACTGGGGGCTGAACTCTGGCAGCCGAGCCGTGCGAGCGACTCCGCTTCTGTCGACGATATTTACGGTTACGGGGACAAATCCTTTCCCGACGGTTTCCGGATTCTGCCGCACATCACCCACACCGGCGAATTCCATCTTGAGCGCCTGACCCGGCTGCTTCAGCAACGCTATGGCAAACAGGTTGCGAAACCGGACTCAATCCAGGAAGGCGACGACGCCATCCGGGACATGATCAGCTTTGCCGTTCGCATTCAGGATCAGGATGTGCAAAGGGAGCTGCTGCTTTTCTACCTCAACTGCTCACCGGTTATCCAGGAATACCTGCGCCACGAGACCGATCTTGGCGAAGGCCCCCTGCTCAATAAGTGACGCCCTTCTCCGGTTAACCAACTGTAAAGCCACTATACGGTGTGGTTAATGTATAATTCCGCTCCTTATTAATATCGTTCAGGCAGAGAACCATAGTGGCTTCATGTCCAGGGTTCCACACTTTGCCGTCTCAGGGGTTTTCATGGGGTTCAGTCACTCACCGGCTGGTTTTACGTTTTCTCGTGTTCTGATCTTGGCGACAGCCGGCCTTCTCCTCGCCGGGTGCACCGCTAACCGCTATCTGATGGTGCCCAAGAGCAACCTGGGAGGCCTCAGCAACTCGGTGCAGTCACAGCGGGCAACCCTGGTGACCATGGAAGGCAATGCAGCGGCCCGCCAGCAACAACTCATCGAACGCCAGGATGCGTCGACCGAAACCATTCTGAACGCCATCGCCAAACAGGTGAAGAAGCCCTCATGCCCACCGGTTCAGCCACGAACCGCCTGCCCGAAACCGGAAGATCTCGGCCGGGCTGCCCATCTGAATGGCAAATTGATCGTAGGCGAACTTGAAAAGTTCTACCTTGCCAACGCCAACCAGGTTTACACCGCACGCATCGATAGTGGCGCCGAGACGTCCTCCATCGACGCACGCAACATCACCCGTTTCGAACGCGACGGGCGCAATTTTGTGCGGTTCGACGTGCCCGTGCCGGGAACCGACCAGTTTGTGACACTGGAGAAGGAAGTCGCGCGTCGGGTACGCATTGTTCAGGCCAGCGCCGATGAGTCCGAACACCGGGTGGTCGTTGAACTGCAGTTTGCGATTGGCGACCACAAGCAGGTCGCCGAGTTTACACTGGCGGACCGCAGCGATCTGGATTACGAGGTTCTGATCGGTCGCAATATCCTGCGAGACGTGATGCTTATCGATGTCGGGAAGGAGTTCGCGACCGAACTCCCGGCCAAGCTGACCCAGCCCAACGGAGACGATTCTTGACCAATCCGTCGCGTATCCCGTTTTACGTTGCCGTACTGCTCCTGATCGGCGCCGGCATTGCCCTGGCGATCTGGCGTCACATGGAGCTGGGTATTCCCTGGCTGGCCGGCGAACAGAGGCCGGTCTGGATGGTCGAAGCCCGGATTGATTTTGACAGCAACAACGGTCCCGTTCTTGCCAGCCTCAACGTCCCGGAACAACCGCCCGGTTTCAGCATCATTTCGGAGCAGGCGGCTTCGCCCGGTTACGGCTTCTCCATCGTGGGCAAGAACGGCAATCGGCGAGCGGAATGGACCAAACGTGACGTCGTCGGGCCACAGACCCTGTATTTCAAAGCCCAGTTTGTGCCGTCGGATCGCGATCGCCCCGATCTCTCCTCACGCAAGCCCAGGGCCCACGACGTTTTCTGGGAAGAACCCCAGGCCACCGCTGTGCGTGAAATTCTCGATCAGGCAAGGGAACGTTCCAGCACCCCGGAAAGCATGACCCGGGAAGTGATCAGGCTGATGCGGCCGGACGGCGCCAACCAGAACACGGCCCTGCTTGCCTCCGGGGGTGATAATATCTCGCTTCTCGTCAAGATGCTCAACCACGCGGGCATACCGGCACGGACGGCCGACGGGCTCAGGCTGGAGGACGCCCGGCGCCGGCAACAGCTCATGCCGTTCCTGCAGATTTATAATGGGTCCCGCTGGCTGACCTTTGATCCGAAAACCGGGGAACAGGGACTGCCGGACAACCTCCTGCTTTGGCGGGAAGGATCCGCTTCCCTCCTCGATGTGGTCGGTGGCGACAATTCCCGGGTAAGCTTTTCCATGCTTCGGCAGACCGTGCCTGCCCTCCAGTTGGCCACGATGCAGTCCAAGTCCAACAGTCTTGGTTACCTCGGCTTCTACGAGTTACCCATCGAAGAGCAGAGCATGTTCCGGCTGTTGCTGCTGCTTCCACTTGGAGCCTTCGTGGTGGCCTTCATGCGCATGCTCATCGGCATAAGAACCTCCGGCACCTTTATGCCCGTTCTGATTGCCGTGGCCTTTGTACAAACCGCGCTCATTCCGGGACTAATCGCCTTTGTGGCGATTGTTGCGATCGGCCTCCTGATGCGGGGCTATCTGTCGAGTCTGAACCTTTTGCTGGTCTCCCGGATTTCCGCGCTCATCATACTGGTAATTTTCATCACCGCCGGCCTCTCTGTCTTTGGCTATCAGATGGGATTCAATACCGGCATGACGGTCACCTTTTTCCCCATGGTCATCATCGCTTGGACCATCGAGCGCATGTCCATTCTGTGGGAAGAAGAAGGGGTTCGCGAGGTCCTGATCCAGGGCACCGGCAGCCTGTTTGTCGCAGTGTGCGCCTATCTGCTGATGAGCGCGCCTCTCTCAGGCCATCTGACGTTCAACTTCCCGGAGCTGCACCTGGTAATCCTGGGACTGATTCTGCTGATGGGTCAGTACACCGGCTACAAGCTGACCGAACTGCGACGCTTTTCACCCATGAAGGTATACGACTGAGATGGGCTGGATTTCACCTCGGGCACTGAACCGGCTGGGCATGCTCAACATGAACCGGCGCAATGTGGACTACATCGCGCGGTATAACGAGCGTGCCTCCTACCCTCTGGTGGACAATAAGCTCAAGACCAAGCTGGTGGTCGCCGAATACGGAGTGAAAACCCCCAGGCTCCTCCAGGTCGTTCGTCATCAGCATGAAATCTCGCATTTCCGTGAAATGGCCGAGGATCTCGCCGGCTTTGCCATCAAACCTGCCAAAGGCTCCGGAGGCAAAGGCATCACCGTCATTACCGGACGCGACGGCGACGAATACATCAAGGGTTCCGGTGTCCGGGTGAATGCAGGGTATCTGGAGCGTCACCTGACCAACATTCTGGCGGGTCTTTACTCACTGGCAGGCACACCCGATGTCGCCATCGTTGAGAGCCTGGTGCAATCCGAGCCCGGCCTTGCCCGTTATTCCCACCAGGGTGTGCCGGATATCCGGATTGTCGTTTTCCGCGGCTATCCGGTGATGGCCATGCTTCGGGTCGCCACCACCGCTTCCGATGGCAAGGCCAACCTGCATCAGGGTGCGATTGGTGTCGGCCTCGACCTCGGTTCCGGCCGGAGTCTCAACGCCGTTCAGTTCAATCGCCCGGCCCTTCTTCATCCCGATACCGGGCTGGCGCTGGAGAGTATCCAGATTTCCGACTGGGATCTGATGCTCGAGATGGCAGCCCGATGCTACGAAGCCACCGGACTGGGTTACATGGGCGTAGACCTGGTGGTCGATGCCAACGAAGGCCCCCTGCTCCTCGAACTGAACGCCCGGCCGGGGCTCGCAATACAGATGGCGAACGGACAGGGGCTACTCCCACGCCTGAAGACCATCGAGAAACTCAAGCGCCCCCACTTTACGCCGCAGGAACGGGCCGAATTCGCCATGGCAACCTTTGCCGCCCGCGCCTGAACGGTGGTGCAGGCCAAAAAAAACCGGGGCAATGCCCCGGTTTTTTTACTCAAGCCCGCACAGGATCAGAGTTCGCCCCGCGCAACGAGCAATTTACGTTCGTGACTGAGCCCTTTGAGAAGCCCCCAGGTCATGATCAGCAGGATCAGCGTAAACGGCAGACCCGCACTGATTGCAGTTGCCTGAATGGCTCCCAGAGCATCGGCACCACCGCCAAAGATCAGTGCGGCAGCAATAGCCCCCTCCATCACGGCCCAGAACACACGCTGGGCAGTCGGTGCATCGGTTTTACCACCGGCGGTAATGCTGTCAATCACCAGTGAGCCCGAGTCCGACGAAGTCACGAAGAAGACCAGAACCAGCACGATGCCCACGAAAGAGATGATCTCGGTCAGCGGCAGGTTCGCAAACATCTGGAACATGGCCAGGGACACATCGGTCAGACCGTCTTTTGCGAGTACACCGACGCCGTCCTGGATCTGCTCGAGGGCGGTGCCACCAAAGCCACTCATCCAGACAACCGTGATCACGGTCGGAATGATCAGAACCGCGGTAATGAACTCCCGCACGGTACGACCACTGGAAACCCGCGCGATGAACATGCCAACGAACGGCGACCAGGAAATCCACCATGCCCAATAGAACACGGTCCAGCCTTGCATCCACGCTTCGTCCTCACGACCGAACGGGTTACTGAGCGGAACGATGTCCGTGACGTACTGGGAAGAGGTGACCCACATGGTTTCCAGGATTTTCATGGTGGGGCCGGCAAAGATGATAAAGAACAACAGTACGCCGGCCACGGCCATGTTGATATTACTAAGCACCTTGACCCCGCCATCCAGGCCACGCAGAACCGAAATCAGCGCCACCGAGGTGACCGCCACAATGATGGCCATCTGAACGTTGATGCCGGAACCGGTTCCGAACAGATAGTCCAGGCCGGACGCCGCCTGCTGCGCCCCAAAACCCAGGGAGGTCGCAAGGCCAAAAATGGTGGCAACAACCGCAAGCACATCGATGATGTGGCCCGGCCAGCCCCAGACCTTGTCCCGCAACAGTGGGAAAAACGCAGAACGGATCGTCAGCGGCATGTTCTTGTTAAAGGCAAAAAATGCCAGAGACAGCGCCACGATCGCGTAGATCGCCCAGGGATGCAGTCCCCAATGGAACATGGTCGCACCCATGGCCAGGTTGGCTGCTGCCGGCGTATTGGGCTCAACGTTGAACGGCGTTTTATACCATCCGGTGTAATAGGCGGTTGGTTCGGCGACCGCCCAGAACATCAGGCCGATACCCATACCGGCCGCGAACAGCATCGCAAACCAGGACATCGTCGAAAACTCCGGTTTCGCATCCTGTCCGCCCAACCGAATCTTGCCGACCGGCAAAAAGATCAACGCCAGGCAAACGATTACGAAGACGTTTGCGCTGAGCAGGAAAAACCAGTCAAAGCTGGCAATGATGTCCCATTTGGCACCGTCCAGCATTTCCTTGGACTGTTCCGGAAACATCAGGGTGCCGATGACAAAACCCACGACAATGAGCGCTGACACCGGGAATACCCAGTTATGGAGATCCAGGCCCAGGACGTTGATATTGTCCTGGCCCGCGACGTAATCCGTCTGATATTCGTCTTTCACTACCTCGCCCACAATTGGCGCCTCCTGGTTCTTGAAATTCAATGTCAGAATCGGAATCCGAACGTGAAAAACGCGACAGTCTAATGTTTCGACCTCAAAACATCAAAGCGACAATCCTTCGCGTTTGCATCCTTATCAGGATAGCTCAAATTGAGGCATATCAAGGTCTGCCTACAGCGATCGACTGGCCAGCCGGCTTCGTACCGTTATACTGATCAGCAGTCGCCCAAGCCACCAACCAGAGGTCTACATGGCGAAAACCACTATCTTTCCGATACGTTACTCCGTCTATGCACTGAGTCTTGCCGGCCTGGCGATCTCTCTGCCTCTATCCCTGTGGCTCGGTGAGGGCTACCTCATCACCATCATTTTCGCCGCACTCTCCGCCGTCGGAACCTACGACTGCCTCCAAACGAGACATACGGTCAGCCGAAACTATCCGATCTCTGCACACATCCGCTATCTGGCCGAATCCATTGGCCCGGAAATCCGCCAGTACTTCATTCAGGACGACACGGAAGAGCGCCCCTTCTCAAGGGAACAGCGTGCGATCGTGTACCAGCGGGCCAAAAACGTCCTCGACAAACGCCCTTTTGGTACCCTGCTGCACACTTATGAGGAAGGCTTCGAGTGGATGAGCCACTCACTGACACCCACCCGGATTCCGGATTCCGACTTCCGCATCGTTATTGGCAAAAACCGCCCCAAGCCCTACAGCGCCAGTGTTTTCAACATTTCGGCAATGAGCTTCGGTTCGCTATCGGCAAACGCGATCCTCAGCCTGAATACCGGCGCCAGGATGGGGAACTTCTACCACGACACCGGTGAAGGCTCTATCTCACGCTATCACCGGCAACCCGGAGGTGACCTGGTGTGGGAGATCGGTTCCGGTTACTTCGGATGTCGCAACCAGGACGGCACCTTCAACGAGGAAATGTTCCGCAAAAATGCCGTGCTCGACCAGGTAAAAATGATAGAGCTCAAACTATCTCAGGGTGCCAAGCCCGGGCACGGCGGCATCCTGCCCGGCGCCAAGGTGACCGAAGAAATCGCGGAAGCCCGCGGCGTTTCGGTGGGCGAGGATTGCGTTTCTCCCGCCAGCCACTCGGCGTTTTCGACGCCAATCGAACTACTGGAGTTTATTGATCACCTGCGCGAACTCTCTGGAGGCAAGCCGGTCGGCTTCAAGTTGGCCGTTGGACATGCCTGGGAATGGTTCGCCATCGTCAAGGCAATGCTCAAGACCGGTCGCCGACCGGACTTTATCGTGGTCGATGGCGGTGAAGGCGGCACCGGCGCCGCCCCGTTGGAGTTTATCAACCGACTCGGCATGCCCATGACCGAGGCCCTGTTGCTGGTACACAACACACTGGTCGCCACCAATCTGCGGGACGAAATCGCCATCGGCGCCGCAGGCAAGATTACCTCCGCGTTCAACGTGGCCCGCACACTGGCGCTCGGTGCCGACTGGTGCAACGCCGCGAGGGGCTATATGTTCGCCCTTGGTTGCATCCAGTCCCTGAGCTGCCACACCGGGAAATGTCCGACCGGTGTCGCCACACAGGATCCCCGCCGAAGCGAGAAACTGGACGTCGAGGACAAGAGTGTCCGGGTATACAACTTTCACAAGAACACCATGGACGCGCTGCAGAACCTTCTGCAGGCGTCGGGTCTGAACCACCCGTCTGAACTCGGCCCCGAACACATCGTCCGCCGGATGTCGAGCACCGAAATCCGATCCTATCTGGACCTCTACCACTTCCTGGAGCCAGGCGCCCTGCTGGAAGGCGAAACCGGCCATTCGGTCTTCGACAAGTTCTGGGAACATGCCGACGCGGAGAGCTTCGCTCCGCCGAGCTTTATAAAGGAGCTGAGGGAAACCAAACTGCGCTGAGTCGGATGACCGGATTTAGAAAAAAGGATGTTTATTTTTCCAAAGCTCTCGTGTAGACTTCGCTCCCGCTAAGCCACTGAGGGATCCGACACAAGTCGCTCATTGGCCAGCAGTTTTCGGGGCGTAGCGCAGCTTGGTAGCGCATCTGCATGGGGTGCAGAGGGTCGCAGGTTCAAATCCTGCCGTCCCGACCAGTTAGATCAACGATTTAGGCCAATCCTTCGGGTTTGGCCTTTTTCGTTTCTGACGCCGGGTACATTCTGGGTACAACCCATAAGTTTTACCGTTCCCGCCGATCCAAACGGTTTTAACCGAACTCAGCCACAATGCGACCTATTCGATTCCGTTTCCGACCCTGAAACTCTAGCACGCTTCCGTACCGCAACCTAGTCAGCAAATCACAACACAGAAAGCTCTGCGAGCACCCTCTCCGCCCGATTTCCGTTCACTTGGGTCTAATTAAGAAAATTTGGCAATTAGCCAACCCAAAGAACTATAGCGCTCCCGTAACATGATTGGTGTCTTTAATCCCAAGTGGAGAAACATTATGTTTTTAACTGATATCCAAGTTGGCAATCATTACGGCGTATCGCGTAATACTATCTGGCGCTGGGTGCGTGAGGGGAAATTCCCTGCCCCGAAAAAACTTACCTCGGGCTCAACGAGGTGGCACGTTTCGGATATTGAGGCGTTTGATCGAAAGGTGTTGGCGTCGGCATCTTAGCAAGGTGCCTTCCCTGGGCAATCCTGTGCCGAAATCGTCGACACAGGATCTAACAGGTAGCCGGTCGAACCCAAGATCAAGCAATTACACAACCTCAAGCTTTCGCAACACAAACGATACATATTTGAATTTTTTCAGATCGAGCAAAGAGCCACACTGACCCCATCGGAACTACAATAAATCAACGGAGTGGCCCATGTTCGATAAAATAAATGACAAGCTCAATCAGGCTAAAACAAAAGCTAGCGAAACGTTCGAAAAGAGTCGAGAGCATGCGTCTAAAGCCTATGAGGCCGCTTCCGAACAAGTAAAAAGCCGGCTAGCTGAACCCGAGTCCGTTCAGGCATGGTGCTCATGGTGCGGAAACCATACTGAACATGTTCGAACTGTCGAACGAACGGTTGGTCGTTCCAGCTACCAATGCTGCGGATGCAATTTCCCGACTGCCTTCTGTCGCTACTGCGAAAACATGGCGAAAGCATCAAGTCTAGATGTCAAAAACAGTGATTTGTCTGGCGGTTCTAAAGCCGGAAAAATTTCAAAATTTTTTACAGATAACTGGACCAACGAATTTTGTTCCGAGCACGACGGCACTATCCCTGACTTCTCAAAAGCTCACGATAAAATATCGGATCTCTCCGAGTTCGACGAACTCATGAAACCGAGAGTGACGAACTATTACGATATCGCAAAGAAGACTGTCGCCATCACAGGTGGAGCCGCTGCTATAGGCACGGGGGCTATTCTCGCCGCACCGGGTATCGCAGCTGCTATAGGTACCACAGGCTTGTTGGGCGCAGCATCAACTGGTACGGCTATCTCTTCCCTATCAGGAGCAGCTTTAACCAGTTCAGCCTTGGCTAATCTCGGGGCGGGCGGTCTCGCGATCATTACTGCGACCGGAGCGGGACTCGGCGGGAAAGCCGGGTTTGGTATTGCGCACAATTATTTCAAGGACATTCCAGACTATAAGTTCGTTCGCCTTCGAGAGCGCAGCGCATCAACGCCAGACAAAAACCATTGTGTCATCGTTGTGAACGGTTGGCTTTCAGAGGAGGAGATTAAAGATGTCCGTAGCGAAGAGTGGCTCGAAGCTTGTCAAGACTGGCTCAAAGGTCTGAGGGGAAAAGGCGATTACGGTACAGAAGAATTATGGCACTTGAATTGGGAGGCCGAGAATCTTCACAAAGTCGCACGATGGGGACAAACCTTCGGAGTTAACGGAACATCCGCATTAACGATTGCGAAAGCTATGGCGCGAGGCTCGAAAGCGGCAGCGACTACCTTTGGCAAAGGCGCTGGTGCCCTATCAGTTGCTCAACTCGCGGTTAATAATCCGTGGCACCCAGCAATGCTAAAAGCGGAAAAGGCGGGAGCACTTTTAGCAGAAGCGATTGCTAGAACAGAAGGTAAAACCTTTACTTTAATGGGCCATTCTCTTGGCGCGCGGGTCATCTTTTTTGCATTAATGGCCCTAGCAACCAAAGACAAACAGTTCGTAAAAAATGCAGTACTTATGGGAGGAGCAGTTGGGAGGGAAGAGACTGAATCATGGTTGGCGGCGTCATCATCTGTATCCGGATCAATTTACAACTGTTTCTCCGAAAATGACGGCGTACTCCAGTTTGCTTACCAACTTGCAGCCGCTGGCACATCTAAACCTGCTGGCTTGGGTAAGGCTGTTCCGGTCGCCATGAATGTCGACTGCACTGAATTCATTTCCGGCCACACGGTTTGGAAAGACAATTTACCAAGGGTTCTTGATCGCATATCCAAGACCCAGTAAATGTAGTGGCCTCAGCTTCGCTGAGAAGTTTTCCAGGGCAAAGGTCTGCAAGGACGCAAACCTTATCTCTTAACTTTTTAGCATCTGAAAACTATGATGCGCTACCCAGCGTTTGAGCCCCCAGTTGGAAAAATTCAAAGTTTTACTGATAAAACCCAATCAGTGCGTAGTTTGTTCCTCCCTCACTTAAAATTTGCATGTGGACTTACCCCGATACGCATGACACACCCCAGCCTCCATGGAGCCCGACAACACCATCACAATCAAGGACCGGATCAAGACCGGCGGTGAGTGGCTGTCTTCACTGGATCTAGAAACCTGATCAGTCAGCGCCCTACGGTCGCCGATGCTGGCGTGCCCGATGAAAAATGGGGCGAACGCCCACACGCCCTGGTCAACCTGAAGCCCGGTGAGCAGGCCAGTGCCGAGGATACCCATAACCACCTGGATCAATTCGTGGATAGCGGCGCAATCAATAAACGGACGATCCCCGAAACCAATTGATTTCGTGGAGGAAATTCCGAAGACCAGTATTGGCAAGATCAACAAGAAACTGATTCGGGATCAGTTGCAACAAACCCTTGATTGCCACCCGGTTAAGACCGGGTGGCAATCACATCCAACTCAACCATCAATTCTGGCAAGGATAGTGCGGAAACACCGACCGTCGTATCTGCAGGCCAAGGTTTGTCAAAGTAACGTTCCCGCATCTTTATGACACTTTCAAACTGGTTCATGTCGATAAGATGCCCAGTGATCTTGAAAATGCAATCGACGCCCGGCCCTTCAGCATTCAGTCCGCGCCCGATGTTCGCCATTGCCTGATCAATCTGGGCATCAATATCCCCCGGACCAAGGATCTACCCACTCTGATGAATCGTTGCCAGGCCCGATAGCAATATCAGATTTCCCACACAGTGGCCTTGGGTAATGAAGAAGTTTTCAAAGGGTCGGGGTCAAGGTGAATCGCTTCTGTACCTATTGTCAGATCATTCTCCAGATCGATCGTTGCCCACTACACGAGGATCTGCACTCATCTGCTTCAGTCGACGCCAGAGTGTGGTCTGGCTGATGCCGAGATACTCCGCTGCTTTTGTCTTGTTACCACCAAAACTATCCAGCACCTTCAAGATCTCCTCCTGCTCAACGGACTGGAGATGGCCGCCCTCGGCAAAGCCGGCATGGCCACGATCGGTCGCCTCGAATAATTCGGGGGCCAGGCTTTGAAGCTGGGACGCGAATTGTTCCGTTGAAGTGTAGAGCGTGGAAGACACCAGCAGTCGCTCCATAAGATTCTCAAGCTGGCGTACATTGCCGGGCCAACGATAGCGCCTGAATCTCGGAACCAGAACGTCTGCAAGAGCATCTTCATCGGCATCGATGCCGTATTGCCGGCCAAGTGACTGGATAAAGTGACGGGTCAGGGGCTCAACGTCGTCCGGGCGCTCACGCAACGGCGGCAGGTTTACGATAAATACATTAAGCCGGTAATAGAGATCTTCCCGGAAACGGCCGGCGCGAACCTCCTCCATCAGGTCATGATTGCAGGCAGCCACGAATTTGATATTGAGGGCGATGGACCGGCGAGAGCCCACCGGCCGAACTTCCCGCTCCTGAAGTACCCGCAACAATTTAGCCTGCTGGGGCAGGGGCAAAGAGTTGATTTCATCCATGAAAAAAGTGCCGTTGTTGGCATTTTCCAGCAACCCGGATTTACCACCACTTCGCGAACTTGTGAAAGCCCCGTCAGCATAACCGAACAATTCTGACTCAAAAAGTTCACTGGGAATGGCCGCACAGTTAATCGCGACAAAAGGTCCTTCTTTATTGGCGCTGGAATCGTGAATCATCCTCGCCGCGAGCTCCTTACCTGTCCCGGTTTCCCCTCGCAGTAGTACTGCGCCCGGAGTCGCACCGTAAACTTGAAGAAAATGCGCGACCTCTGCCATGCGACCGGACTGGTATATAAGTCCGCTGGTCTTAGCTTCAGAGCCGGGTTTGCTCTGAGGCGCGGCAGTTAGGGCATACAGGTGCCCCACTCGCCGGCCATCGATTTCAAAGGCGCTCTTCTGGACTTGGCACAGCCGGTCTCCGACCTGAATACCCTCGGCAACCGTATCTGGTATTTGCAGAAACCGACTATCCAAAAACCGATCGATGCGCTTATTGCGAGCCAGTCCCCTTACCAGATTCAGGGCACTTCGGTTAAATCCGATGACCTGTTCGTCCCGGTTGGTAACGATTGTTGGACTGCTTGCAGTATCCAAAAGGAACTGTACAAACGCTCGGCGTTCGCCTTCGCGCTTGTGCTCTCCGGCGACGGCGATCGCCTTGCGAACCATGTGTCGACAGGATTCCCGGGAGTAGACCATGACAAACGGCAGACCTTCTTGCTCCGCCAGATCACAGATAAAGCTGGAGCCGATCACTACACCGATGCCGCCTTTCTCGACACCATGGAAGGTCTCCCGGGCATCCTCTGCAGTCTTGTAGGTACGGTGCTCGATGTCGACACCTTCCACGTAATCGAGAAATTCAGTCCAGGTACTCTGGTGCTCGTAGGTCAACAGAAGAATCTTGTTGCTGATGTGCCTGGCCTTGAGCACGGCATTAACCAGATCGGACTGCCTGAGTTCCAGCGGCACCACCGGGACAGGCAGTGTGTCTTTCAGGTAGTGCGCATTGGCCCCCGCGCTGATAAACACATCCACCGCATCGTGCTCTACAAGGCGCCGTGCAGACATGAGGGCGTCGTTGAAGATGCTGTCAATGATGACAATCTCGGCAATGGACTGAAACTCCGGGATCAGGGAGTGAACCATCTTGCTGAGCTTGGAGTTGCCGATCAGACACAACTTGACCCGATCCGCTTCGGCATTATTGAACTCCATCATCCCCTCCTCAATACGGTTCTACTCAAAAAGCCAGGGCTCCTGGGTTCTTCGCTTAGCCTCGTAGGCCTGAATGGACTCAGAAAAAGTCAGGGTGCGACCTATCTCATCCAGACCGCTGAGGAGGTTCTCCCGCCGACCTGATTCAATCACGAAATGCCAGGTTTTCTTCGGACTGCGAATCTCGCACTGCTCCAAATCCACCGTCAGTTCTAGACCGTCCGTGTCGCTGGCCAACTCGAACAATTCGTCAATGGTTGACTCGTCGAGTATTACCGGAAGCAGACCATTGTTAAAGCAGTTGTTAAAGAAAATATCGCCAAAACTGCTGGCAATAACCACTCGAACCCCAAAGTCCTTTAAGGCCCAGACCGCGTGTTCCCGGGACGAACCACAGCCAAAGTTCGCCCTGGCCAGCAGGATGGAAGCACGGTCATAGGGCGCCCGATTCAGAATGAAGCCGGGATCCGGTCTGCGGTCCGAGACAGGGGTTTCCACATCACCCGGGTCCAGATATCGCTCATCATCAAAGAGGAAGTCTGCAAACCCGGTTTTCTCCAGCATTTTAAGATACTGCTTGGGCAAAATTGCGTCGGTGTCGACATTCGACCGGTCGAAAGGAGCGACCAGACCGGTGTGTGTTTTGAACGCCTCCATCCTACACCTCCCTCACATCGGTGATTTCGCCCGCCAACGCAGCCGCAGCGGCCATCAGCGGACTCATCAGATGAGTCCGACCGCCCTTGCCCTGCCTGCCTTCAAAGTTCCTGTTAGAAGTGGAGGCACAGCGCTCGCCAGAGTTAAGACGATCATCATTCATACCGAGGCACATTGAACATCCCGCCTCCCGCCACTCGAAACCAGCATTTCGAAAAATCATATCCAGACCTTCCCGCTCTGCCTGCAGGCGAACCTGGCCAGACCCGGGAACAATCAGAGCCTGCTTCACCGACCGGTGCACTTTCTGTCCCTGCACCAGATTAGCGACGGCTCTCAGGTCCTCCATGCGGGCATTGGTGCAGGAACCAATGAAAACCTTGTCGATTGACAACCCCTTGAGGGGGCGCCCGGGCTCAAGCCCCATGTAGTCCAGAGCCCGCCTGGCCGATTCCCGCTTCTCCGGCGCCAGCTGAGAAAACTCCGGGGTTTTGCCATCAATACCGCTAACCATCTCCGGGGATGTGCCCCAGGTTACCTGCGGCACCAGGGCTTCCAGCGGAAAATGCTCCTCGCGATCAAAATCTGCCTCCGCATCAGAAACCAGGGTGCGCCAATACTCACGAGCCTGGTCCAGGCGTTCGCCAACTGGCGCCTGGGGTCGGCCCTCCACGTATTGTTCCGTCACCCGGTCATAAGCAACCATGCCTGCCCGGGCACCGGCTTCAATGCTCATGTTGCAGATGGTCATGCGCCCTTCCATGGACAGGTTACGAATGGCTTCACCGGCGTATTCAATGGCATATCCGTTGCCGCCAGCGGTCCCTATACGCCCGATCAGCGCCAGAATCAGGTCTTTTGGGGTCACCCCGAAACCTGGCTGACCTTCGAACACCACTCGCATGTTTTTCTGTTTCTGGGTCCGCAGGGTCTGGGTGGCCAGCACATGCTCCACCTCGCTGGTACCGATGCCCATGGCAAGCGTAGCGAAAGCGCCATGAGTGGATGTATGAGAGTCGCCGCAAACGATGGTCATGCCCGGCAAGGTCAGGCCCTGCTCCGGCCCCACCACATGTACGATCCCTTGCCGGGCGTCTTCCAGTTCAATCAACGTAATACCGAATTCCTCGCAATTACGTGACAGAGTTTCCACCTGTTTTCGCGCAACACGGTCGGCGATACCGGCAACGCCGAGCGCTCGTTTCCGGGTTGGTACGGCATGATCGGGCACCGCTATATTGGCCAGAATTCGCCAAGGCTTTCTACCAGCCGAGCGCAGGCCGGAAAAAGCTTGGGGCGTGGTTACTTCGTGCAGTAAATGACGGTCTATGTATAGCAACGCGGAACCGTCAGGCAGTTCATCCACCAGGTGGCGCTGCCATAGCTTGTCGTAGAGCGTACGCGCAGCCATGTTTGTTGCCCTCGTTATTGGCGTTGCACAAAAGCCTGAACGGTCTCCCAGTCAAGCCATTGATAGAGTTCCTCACCCCTGTCGGCGTCCAGACGGTAGCCGCACCAGGTTTCGAGCTTACCTTCCTGAAGTGGTTCGATAATGCAGTAGGGGCGTGCGCAGTCGGGTTCGCTTAATCCAGCCGCCAGCAGACGTTCACGGGCCTGGTTAAGCTGCCGCGCGGCCTCTGCCTGGCCAGCCTGATCTGACTGCGCCAAAGCGCTAACGTTCTCCTGAAATCCATTCACATAGGCCTCGCGGTAGGTTTGACAGGCCTGCGGATCGGATGAGAGCCGTTCCAGAAACGCCTGCCGGTTACTACCGATTTCCTGGGCGGCGGGTGTTGCCGCGCACCCTCCGAGGAAGGCCAAATAGGCGGCCATCACCGCTCTAGTCAAGAAGCGCGAGCAATCCGCTGAGAGACATAACGTCCGCATATTTGATCCCCAGATCCCGCAGGTTCGCCTCGTGGGCGTCAGAATCCCTGTCTCCAACCGCTTCCCGCGGGATCAGGGTCCGATAGTTATGCTGAAGGCTGTCCAGCGCCGTGGCACGCACACAGCCACTGGTTGTCAGACCCGTAACCACCGTTCCGTCCACGCCAGCAGCCTTGAGCCGGTCATCCAGATCGGTGCCAAAGAATCCGCTGGCCCAGTGTTTTACGAGGACCGGCTCGTCGCTCCGGGGTTGCAGTCTTGAGTCGATCTCCACGAGCCCGGAACCGGCTTCCAGCACGTTGAGTGCCGGCAGCTTCTCCCGGAATACCGAAGCCTGGGATGGCTCCGAATACGCGACGGTGGTGAAAAAAACCGGCCAGCCGCGTTCCCGGAAACGTTCAAGCAACACCCGGTTGGCTTCAACCACGTCGTCAGACTCGGACGCCAGTGGGCTCCGTGAAGGGTCAGTAAAGCCGACGCTGAGATCCACGAGGATCAGCGCATAGCGCTGTCCCCGTTTCAGCACATTTGACGGCAGGGCCATCAGTGCACCCCTGCGGTGTTCCAAACCGGCGTTGCCGGCGCGGGCAATCCCGTCTCAGCTTCACACCGAGCCTTGATCTGCTCAATGGTGCCACCCCTTGAGAACAGGGCGTCGGTATCACGACTGCCGGCCATCTCTGTGCGCAAGGCCTCGGTGGCCGACTGGTCAATCGCGCCTTTAGCATCCAGGACCACACCATAGCGACGGGCACCCTCAACGCTGATCAGCCCTTTGACCACGTCGGTTGCCACTGCCGCCGGGTCCCGCTCCAGGGGGTTCCCCCAACCGCCGCCACCCCAGGTGTCAAAGACAACGAGATCGCCTGTTTCCACCTTGATATGGTCGCACTTGGACGGCAGTACCCGGCGTTCGCCGTTTGCCTTCACCAATTCCTTCCGGCTGCGCATACCGGGGTCGCCCCCGTTAACGCCCCAGGGGTAGGTCAACCAGCGATCATCGTGGATGGAAATTTCTCCGTCTGCCAGCAAACGATACCCTACGCGTATGCCGTTGCCGCCGCGGTGTTTGCCGGCACCACCAGAATCGATGATGGTTTCATAGGTTTCGATGCGCAGCGGGAAGTAGGCTTCCACGAATTCGTTGGGTACGTTGGTAAAGCCGGGCCAAAGACTGTGGCCATCGGGGCCATCGCCAACCGGCCGGCCGGGAATACCACCGAAACCGATCTGGAACAGCTGGAACCACTCGCCCTTATCATCGTAGCCGGAATACATGAAGTGCGGTGAATCGGAGAAGCCCGCAGCACTCATCGCGTCAGGCGTGCCTTGGCCGAGCAGCCCACCCATTACATCAAAGATCCGGCCCAAAAGATGGGTACGGCAGGACAGCGCCGCGGGGAAGTTCGGCTTGAGGATGGAGCCTTGGGGGATACGCACTTCCACCAAGTCATAGAATCCGTCGTTGAACAGGATCGACGGATCAAACAGGTTAATGGTGAAAGCCCCGAAAAACATCTTGAACATTTCTTCGTTGAGGTAGAAGTTCACTGATGACGGCGCCTGGGGATCGGTTCCCTCAAAATCGAAAATCGCCTTATCTCCCTCGCGCCACATTGTGCAACGGATGGTGTACGGACCAATACCCGCACCATCATCGCAGATATAGTCCTCGAAGGAGCGTTTGTCCTCCGGTACCACATTGCGGATGATTTCGCGCATTGCGATGTAGTTTCGCTCCAGCATCATGCCCAGGGCACTGCTGAAGACGTCATCCCCGAAGCGTCCCGCCAGTTCGACACATCGGCGCCCAGCCGTCCGGCACGAAGCGACAATCGCGTTGAAATCCGAACGATTCCAGCGCGGCATCCGAACGTTGTGAAGGATAAGTTCCAGCACGTCGTGGTTCAATTCACCCTTCTTATAGATCTTCACCGGCGGAATACGGATACCTTCCTCGAATATGGTCTGGGCGTCGGTGGGCAGACTGCCGGGAACCTTGCCTCCCACATCGGACATGTGGCCGAACATGGCAGCCCAGTTAATCAGACGACCATCCTTGAACACCGGCACCAGCACTAGCCAATCCGGCAGGTGGCTGACTGCTCCGTCACACATGTAGGGGTCATTGGTTAGGAAGATATCTCCGTCCTCAATCTCCCCGTTATAGGATTGCATGAAACCAGTGATGAAGGAGCCGAACTGACCCACGACCATCTTGCCTTCATGGTTGGCGATCATCGGGAAAGCGTCACCCTGCTCGCGGATGCCGGGGGACATGGCGGTCCGGAAAAGGACTGCATCCATCTCATTGCGGGCGTTCGCCATGGCGTTCTCGATGATGTCGAGTGTCACGGTATCCACGTCGACCTTTTGCAACGGGGTGCTGTTTGGCTGAATGATATTTGCAGGCATACTATTACTCCTTGCCCTGGCGGCCGACAGGTTCAATCAACAGGTTGCCCACCTTGTCGACTTCCGCTTGATAGCCCGGAAAAACGACGGTAGTGGAATCCATTTCGGTCACGATGGCCGGACCAGGCACGATGTGCCCGGGGCAGAGCCGCTCGCGATCGTAGAGGGTGGCGTTGTGGTCGGCGCCCTCAAAGTAGATCGGGCTTTCACCATTAATGGCATCGGCCAAATCTGTCGCCTGAGAGGACCACTCCCGCTCGGTAATATTCGGGCGCGGTGCACGGGCGATAGCGCGCAGGTTCACCAGTTCGTGTTCCTCGTCGAGCGAGAAGCTGAACAGCTGCTCGTGCTCTGCATCGAAGGCGCTCTGGAGCAAGCCAAGGCCCTGTTCCCGCAGGGATTCCGGCGAAACATCCTGAGTCAGAAGCAATGCCTGGCCCTGATACCGCACATCCGCCTGCCAGGTGATGGTCTGCTGGTCAGCGGGGATATCCTGCTGCTCCAGCGATTCGCTGACCTGTCGAGTGAGGCCTTCCAGAATGGAAACCACCCCACCCTTGTCAAGCTGAGAGAACCCCTTAATCAACGAGCGGGAAGCCTCGTCTTTGACCCGGGTTGTGGCATCACCGTAGGCGCACAGTACGCCGGGCGACGGCGGCACGATAACCGGCCATGCATCCATCAGGATACCGAGCGCGTTAGCATGCAAGGGCCCAGCACCGCCGAAACCACAGAGCGCGAATTCCCGAGGATCGTAACCCTGCTCCACGGAAATCAGCCGCAGGGCACCAAACATATGCTCATTGGCAATCCGGACAATGCCTTCCGCAGCCTCTTTCAGCGGCACACCCATGGCATCCGCCACTTTCTGAACCGCCGCCTCGGCCAGGTCCTTGCGGATTTCCATGTCGCCACCCAGCTTCTGATTGGCGGGCAGGTACCCCAGAACGACATTAGCATCGGTTACAGTGGGCTGCTCACCGCCCTTGCCGTAGGCCGCCGGACCCGGCTCTGCGCCGGCACTGTCGGGGCCCACACGGAGCGCTTTGGTCAGCTCCGGCACGAACGCGATGGAACCACCACCGGCACCTACGGTCCGAACATCGACCGATGGCGCACGAACGGCCACATCCCCGACTCGGGTTTCCCGGCGAAGGCGGGCGTGATTGTCCTCGATCAGCGCTACGTCCGTGGAGGTACCGCCCACATCGAAGGTGAGCACTTTGTCAAAGCCGCCCCGGGAACAGAACCAGATAGCCCCCGCCACACCTCCGGCGGGGCCGGACAGGAGCAGGTTGACCGGTGTGTAAGAGGCCGAGTCACAGGTGGCCAGACCACCGTCGGAGCGCAGGATCGAAAGCTGCACCTCATCAGCTAGACGAGCCTGGATTTCCGCTTCGAGATGATCCAGGTAGCTGGACACCTCCGGACGCACGAAGCTGTTAACCACCGTGGTTTCTGTGCGCTCATATTCCTGCATTTCCGGGACGACCCGGGAGGATAGTGATACCGGGATACCCGGCATCACTTCCTCAGCGATCTCGGCTATCCGCTCTTCGTGGACACCGCTGGCGTAAGCGTTGATAAGTGACACCGTCAGCGCTTCAATGCCAGCTTCACGCAACTGTTCGAGTTTCGCCCTTATATCGGCCTCGTCCAGCGGAGTGACCACCTCACCACCGGAGCTAAGGCGCTCGGCCGCCTCCACCGTGTGTTCCAGCGGTGCCAGCAGCGGCTGCTTATTAAAGATAACCCAGCCGCCCAAACCACCAGGCACAAAGGAGCGGGCAATGTGCAGCACCTGTTTGTAACCCTTGGTAGTCACTAGCCCGACCTTGGCGCCCTTCTGGGTGAGGATCGCGTTGGTAGCAACCGTGGTGCCGTGCATCACCGAACGGATTTGCCGGGGGTCGATGCCCGACGTCCGGCAGATTTTCTCGATGCCGTTCAGGACCCCCACAGAGGAATCCGAGGGGGTGGAGGGCACCTTGGCCGTATAGGTGGCACCCGTGTCATCGTTGATAAGCAGAAGGTCCGTAAAGGTGCCGCCCACATCAACCCCAAGTCGAAAGCTCATACTACTCTCCTGACAAAATTGATCGGTTTCGAGCGCGCACTAGCGGACCGCAGCCTGTTCCAGTTCACGCAAACTTATAGAATCGCCATCGAAACCCGGCGTGTTGAGTTTGGCGCTCGGGGCCAACACGAAAATGGTGGCGTGGCGTCGCTGGTAGTCGATCGTGAAGCCCGCATTGGAGACAATGCCCCGGTCACCGTCCTCGGTCTTGATGGTGCGCAGGTCGTAGTTCATCCACTTCCAGAACTCGCCTTTACGATCATAGACGTCCGCCATGTAAAAGCGCGGGAACTGGGTGTCCATGTACATTACTTTTTTGCTGTACGGATGCTCCGGCGGAGTAACAGCCTCAATCACCCACACTTCGCGTGGCTCCCACTGGTCCTTCGGGTTCCAGTAGGGCGCATGGTCAAGATCCACGATCGGAAACTGAGCGGCACTCCCGGAAGCGTCCGGGGCCCAGGCGCTGGTCTGGCTGTTTGCCACCACCAGCACCTTGCGTTTGCCCAGCAGCTTGTACTCCGGATACCAGGTCGGATGCGCGTTGAAGATCTCAATATCGTCGTTCAGCTGATCGGTGCCGCCGATCGGGTCCATCCAGGTGCCACCGGACAGCCGCCGGGTCCGACGCACGGACTTGATGTACGCCCAACTGTCGTCCAGTTTCGGGCTGTCATAGCGGATGGTGAACAGACCCAAGCCCCGGATATCCGCCGGATAGGTGGCGTACAACAGCTGCTTCCACAGCACGTCGCCGTCGCCCTCAACGGTTTTGTCCTCACCCAGGCGGCCTTTCATGTAATAGCGACGCAGCACCCAGTTCTGGGTTCGCTCCAGACCCCGCTCATCGTCGATGAATAGGTAGGCGAACTCCGGGTAGTCCTGGAAGTTCTTGATGGGCTGGGCCACATGGTGGTTCCAGATCAGCTTCTCGGCAGCATTAGGAGTGTCTTCCGTCACGTTCGGAAACGGAATGCCAGCCTTCCAGCCCTCCATCATCCGGGTATCCGGGTTGTAGGTGACGGTGCCTGCGTATTTCTCTGTGGCGGCCAGGTAGTCCTTGCCCAACTGAATGGGCTCGGGGTCCTTCAGGGTGATAATCAACCCCTCGTTTTTTATCAGCCGCTTTTGCACATCTGTCAGCAGACTGTCGATGGTGTCACCGTGAAAGGTGTCTGATAGGCGCTGGTCCAAGTTAGCGGCGCTCAGGGTGTCGCCGGCAGACAGCTCAGCCGCGGACAGCATTCCGGAGCCGGCCATGAGGCCGGCGGCCAGGGCGAAAGTCTTCAGAGTACGGATAGTTTTCATTGTTGTGCTCCTCACGTCGTCAGAACTGGTAGGTCAGGCGCGCCAGCAACTGGTCGTTGCCGGAGAAGTAGCCGAACAGATTGGTGTCGTTAAAGCCCTGCAGCGGCTTTTCCTGATCGGTCCGGTGGAAGAACACGTCGGCCTCAAACCGCACCCGCACGTGATCGCCGTAAGCTAGCTCCACCGCTGGAATGACAAAACCGCCGCCGTAGGTCAGGTCAGAACCCACCGCCAGGGAAGGGTTGATCTGATCGTTGGCGTAGTTGGTGGCCAGGACCGCCGTGGCAATGCTGCTGAATTCCTTGGTGGCACCACCAAACCCGGCAAGGTTGACCAGTTGCTCTTCCTTGTCGAAATTGGTGATCCAGTTATTGAACAGCTGGACGGTAAAGAACGACGGTCGGCTGGTGCCCAAATAGCTCTGGAGATCCAGCTGCTTGTCGATCCGGAACATGGACCGGAACAGGTTTTTCTCGCGAATGCCGCAGAAGCCGGGGAAGAAACCGCATCCCGGGCCTTCTGCGATGCTCTCTATGCCCACGTTGTAGGGCGCGTTCGGGATGTAGGCCAGCTCAGTGCTGAACACTAGGTCCGGACCCGCAAAGTAGTTGTTGGCGGTTACGCCGAACACGTCAATGTACGGGTAGATGAATTCGCCCGCCTCCGTTGCGCCGCCCTGGTAGACGCCCTCGTAGGGGCCGGTCTGCAGCTGCGGCTGGCCCGGGTTGGTGGCCGGGTTCGGGTTTACCACGGGGTTCGGATTCGGTCCGTGGAACCAGCCCAAGGAGTAACCCCAGTCCCCCAGCAACCCGTTCCAGCGAAGACCATAGGAGTCGTCATCCATGTCCGCACCCGGGTGGTCGTAGTTGTACCGAACGTTGGCTCCGAACGGCGCCGATGCGAAGGTAATACCCTTATTCGGGTTGTTGGCCCAGCGGCCGCCTTCCACGTCGTAGCTATTGCCTCGATCCTCGTGGTCATTGAGCTGTCCGGGGATGTAGATTGCCTGCAGACTGGCGTCTAGCTGGTCAAAGCGCTGCGTGATGTTCACCATGTTCAGGGGTTTGCGCAGCTCCTCGTTCTCCGGCTCCAGGAACGACCGCCAGCGGAAGTCGTAGCCGTGCACAACATCCAGCAGTTGGAAGAAATCGGTCTCGCCCCAGACTACCTGCTGACGTCCGATCTTCAGGTTGGTAGTGTCGGTCACGTCGCCCTGGATCCAGAACTCGCGGAGTTCTTCGTCGTCGTAGACGTCATCCCGAAGGTTTACGCTGGACCCACTGGCACCGCCGGTCGCAGCCCACTCATCCATCACTTCCTGAAGGTCCTTGCCATAGCTTGTGGGGGACTCCCTGGACACGCGCCCGGTGATTTTCATCCGCCAGTTGCCGAAATCACGGTACAGGTCCAACTTGCCGACGGTCCGCGCCATAGACAGCGAGTAGCGGTAGTCATCCCTCTGCTGTCCGTCCGGGCCAATCAACGTCGGGTTCTCCAGGTTCCAGGACAGGTATTCACGGAGATAACCGCTGACCTCCCAGTCTTTGGTCAGCCAGTCATCCGCTGCTGCCGCCGTCTGTGCACCCAGCGTGCCTGCCAGGACGCCCAGGGCCAGCAGCCGCCGTTGCCAGCGAAGGGGGGCCGTTGCTTTCTTTTTGTCGATCTTCATATCGGTTCCCATCATCAGTGAGTGGATTGCGCCAGCCGTTCCGTCTCGTCGGCGGAGTCGGCGTTTTCAGTGCGGTCTCCGAAGATGAACTTCGGTTGCAGCACCCGAACCAGGGATGGCATGACAAACAGCGAGGTAAACGCTGACACCAGCAGCCAGAGCCCGATTAACGTGCCCATCTCCGCCTGGAATCGCAGCGAAGACAGGGACCAGAGAAGTACCCCCGCCGCAAGCGTGACGGAGGTCAGAAGAACGCCTCGTCCGGCCGAGAACAGGGCCTGCCGAATGGCGTCCATGGGATCGATGGTCGGTTCCTTCTCCAGGGTTTCCTTAATGGAATCGACGATGTAGAACGCGTAGTCGACGCCCAGGCCAATGCCGAGTGCGACCACGGGCAACGTGCTGATGCTCATGCCAATGCCCTGCCACGCCATGTAGGCGAAGGTCACCACGTTGGAAATCAGCACCGGCACGATGAAGAAGATGCCACTGGCGGAAGAGCGGTACACGGCCAGGCAGGACACGATGACCACCAGCAGTGCCAGGGCGATGGACTCAATCTGATCGGACAGAAGGATGTCGTTGACGGCGGCGATGATGCCCAAGGAGCCACCGGCAAGGCGAACGTTGACGCCCTCCAGCGGGTGCTCCTTGATAAATCGGCGGATCTGGTAGATGGCCTGACGCAGGGTTTCGCCCTTGTGGTCCCGGAAATACATGACCACGGAGCCGTTCTGGAACACCGGATCGGCAAACTGCGCCAGGTCATCGGGTGCTGCGCCCTGCATGTAGAAACTGATCAGCTCACCGTTCTCAATCTGCGTGGCGCCCAGCTCCCTATAGCGGGGATTGCCCTCGTAGAGGTTGCGACGCACATCCACCACAATGTCCGCTAGGGACACGCTGCCACCAATCTGGGGCATGCGTTCCATGCGGCGCTGGAAAGCCTGCATCCAGGCCAGCACATCCGGGCGTTTCATGGCGTCCTGTTCGTCGCCTTCAAGCACCACAAACATTTGCTCGGTGCCCGGGTAACGAGAATTGATCAGCGCGCTGTCCCGGTTAAAGCTGGCGTCCTCCCAAAGGATCGGAGAGCCTGGAGTGGCGTCACCGATGGTAATGCGCGAAGCTTCGGCCACCAGCAGCCCCATTAGCACCAGTACCACGGGGATGACGACGTAACGGACCCGGGTCTCCACAACCTTCACCGCCACCAGCAGAACCGCGTTCAGCAGAAACCGAAGGTTCAGTGGATGGGCGACCCGCAGAGGCGTGCTCACCCAGCTCAACAAAACCGGTGTAAGAATCACCGCTGAGAAGCCAATAGTCATCACCCAGATGGCGCCGATAATGGACACTTTCTGCAGCAGGGGAATGGGCGTGAGCACCACGCACAGGATGGCGCCAGCGTCCGACACCAGGCCGAGCAAGCCGGGTCGGAACAGCTCTTTCATGGTGAGTTCCGCCGCCCGTTCCGGCGCCAGTTGCTCACCGTCGCACAGATCGTCGAAGCGGGTTATCATCTGCACCGCGTGGCTGAAACAGCGTGCGGTGATGATGAACGCCACGACGATAACCAGCGGGTCAAAGTTGAAGCCAAGCAGCACTCCAATACCCAGTGCCCAGATGCAGGACACAACGCCGCTAACCAGGGGCAGCAGGGTGCCTCGCCAGGTCCGGTTGAGCAGGAACAGGGCCAGCAGCATGCCGCCCAGCGACATCAGGGCGATCATCACCGTTTCATCCAAGTAATGGTTCACCCAGCCGTACAGGATGGGCTCGCCAACAACATGCAGGCTGACCTGATCTTTCACCGGCGATTCGTCGAGGATGGCCTGGACCTGAGGAAAAATCTTGTTGTAATCAACCAGTCGGTCGTAGAAATCCATCTGGATCAGGGTCGACTGCAGATTCCGATCCACGTAGATGCCATACACCAGCGGGTTGTTGACGATCGCGTCGTGAAGCTCGTCAATCCCGGCTTGGGTGGTCGGCACGTCCGGCCACATCAGCGGCACGCTCTCAATACCCATGGACGAGGCCTTGACCGACTTCAGCTTGCGGGATGCCAGCGACACCACCTGAAACGGGTTGACGCCGCTGACCTTGGCCAGGGCCCGGGTGATGCGCTGGACCTCCTGGAGGATCGGCTGGGTGAGAATCGTGCCAGTGTTGGCCTGCACCAGGATCGACACCTTATTACTGCCGCCGAAGGTCTCCTTGTAGGCCTCGTGAACGTCCACAAATTCGTGGTTGCTGGGCACCATGTCCGAAAATTCGGTGCGAACGTCGATGTGCGTAAGCGTCAGCGCCATGGCGGCGGTGGCCAGCAGAATGAGCGCAACGACCGGCTTGCGATGGCGGATGCAAAACTCCGAAAGGGAGCGGGCAACGCGACTGATCATGGCTGATCCTCCCCGTTGCGGGCGCCGGCGGGCGGCCACGGCTGCCACTGGCCGTCGACCACCTCACCAATGGTCTGACCGGCCAGCACCAGACCTTTGCCGGTGGTCACCAGTCGCGTGTAATAGCCGGAACCCAGGCCATCCGGTGCGATGGAGGTCCATTCGGCGCCATCATCCGACGCCAGCAGGCTGCCACCATTGCCGGTCACCACCCACCGCTGGCCGTCCCACGCAACGTCGTAAAGGTGCTCACGGCTCGGGGTCTGGACCCTCCGCCAGGACTGCCCGCCGTCAGCGGTGCGGTAAACTACGCCACCATTGGCGGCAATCACCCCATCATCGCCGTGGAACGCCAACGCCCGCAGGCTCTCCGCACCCAGCTCGGTGCCGGTCCAAGTGGCGCCACCGTCCTTTGAGCGAAACAGGGTGCCGAATTCTGCGGCGATCCAGAGAGTACCGTCTGGAGAACGGGCCAGGTCGTTCAGGGAGATGTCTTCGTCCATACCGAGATCGACCCAATTCTGGCCGTCATCGTCGGAGCGGAACACCGCGCCCATCTCACCGATGACCCAGAACTGGCCATCCAGCCAGATCACATCAACCAGCTTTCCGGCGACGTCGGACACTGGCAGGTGCTGGGCCTGCCAGTCCTCGCCGCCGGTCCCGGTGAACACCCAACCCTCATTGCCGGCCGTAACGATGATACCGTCGTCCGACGCGGCCACGCCTTGCAGATTGACGGGTTCCGGGAGTGTGAACCTGTGCCACTGCGCGCTGTCCGGAGTCCCTTCGAGCACGACCCCATGGGATCCGGAAAACCAGAAGCGGCCGTCGCCCGAACGGGCCACATCGTAGAACCGGTCCCGGGGCTCAATCAGCGGCTGGGGCAGCGGCAGAGGCTGTACTCCGGGCTTAACAAAGGCGGCTGCGTAGGCTAGTCCGCTTACCACGGCCCAGGGCGCCACCTGCGCCAGAAACCCGAGGGTTTTACCCACCATGGCGGTCTCCCCCATGGGTCCGGTTGTACTCTTGTGCCAGCCAGCGGAAACTTTTACCCCCCAGGGTTACGCAGGTCAGTTCCTCGGCAAGACGAACCAGCGGTACCAAATCCAATGGGTCGATGCCGGTATCAAGCCCCATGCTATTCAGCAGGAGCACCACGTCTTCCGTGGCCACGTTGCCAGTCGCACCCGGGGAAAACGGACAACCGCCCAGGCCGCCGATGGACGCGTCAAATTCCGCCACGCCCCGGTCAACAGCGGCGGTAATATTGGCCAGGGCCATGCCTCGGGTGTCGTGGAAGTGGCACGACAGCCGCTCGGCACCCAGTTCCGGTACAATCAGATCCAGTACCTGTCGGACCTGCGTGGGATTGGCCGCACCAATGGTGTCGGCAATGATCAACTTTGACGCCCCGGCGTCATTCATCCGGTGGGCAAACGTGGCTACCACTTCCGGGTCGACACGCCCCTCGAACGGGCACTCGAACGCCACCGCCAGGTACGCCTGTACCTCGATGCCTTCTCGGCGACCCCGCTCGGCGATGGCGGCACAGACGTCGGCGGTTTCATCCAGGGAAAGACGAATATTCTTCCGGTTCATGGTGTCCGTGACCGAAAGCACTACATTCACTACCCGGGCACCGGACGCGGTGGCAAGCTCATAGCCTCGCATGTTGGGCACCAGCGCGGCATAACGAACGTGATTAATATCCGACAAGCGACCAAACAGTTCATCTGTACCGGCCATTTGTGGCACCGCCTTGGAAGACACAAAGCTGCCAGCCTCCAAATAGCGGATGCCTGCATCCACCAGGGCCTTGACCAGTTGCGCCCGGGCGTCAACAGTCAGGGTTTTGCCCTGGCTTTGGAGGCCATCCCGGGGCCCAACTTCGTTGACTCGAACGTACATAACCCCTCCTTAACCAATAGCGCCCATGGATTTCAGCTCGTTGATACGGTCCTCGCTGTAACCCAGCGACCGCAGGACCTCTGCGGTGTGCTGGCCCAACAGAGGCGGTGCGGTAAACGATTCCGCAACGTCGACACTGAGCTTGATAGGGTTACCCGGAGCACGGACCGACCCTCCGCCCGGCTGCGGAATGTCCACCACCATATTGCGAAAAAGCACTTGCGGATCGGTCAACGCATCAGAGAACTTGTTCACCGGCGCACAGGGGATGCGGGCACCGGACAGCTGGGAGACCCAGTAGTCGGTAGTGTTGGTGATCAACAATTCGGAGAGGATCTGGTTAATTTTCTGCTTGTCAGCAAATCGGCCGGGCTGCGTACGATAGGCGGGGTCTTTCAGTGCCTCGATATTTAACAGTGCCACCAGATTGTCCCAGAAGCTGTCGAAGATCACGGCAATGATGACGAAGCCGTCCGATGTGCGGAACGCGTCGTAAGGCACGTGCACAAAGTGGCTATTGCCGATCGGCCCCGGGTTGTCACCACTCAGGAAATACATCGTGGCCATGTAGTTGAGCATGCTGATCTGGCAGTCCAGCATGGAGATGTCCACATGTTGGCCGTAACCGTTCACGTGCCGGGAATGCAGCGCGGCTAGAATTCCCATGACCGCAAACATGCCGCCCCCCAAGTCGCCAATAGGGATACCGGCGCGAGTGGGGTGGTCCGGGTCTTGTCCGGTGATGGACATACCACCGCCAATCCCCTGAACTACCTGATCGAATGCTGGCCGCTGGAAATTCGGGCCATCCTGCCCGAAGCCTGTTATCGAGCAAGTGATGATGCCTGGATTGATCTTTGAGAGGTTTTCGTGGTCAATACGAAGCTTTGTGGGGACACCGGCAGAGAAGTTGTCCAGCACCACATCGGCTTCCCGAACTAGGTCATAGAAAGTCGCTAGACCTGCCTCGGACTTCAAGTCGATGCAGATACTCTTCTTGTTCCGATTCAGAGTGATAAAGTAAGCGCCCTGACCGTTGTAGGAGTTCTTCGGGTCTTTGGCTAGTAGGGAGCGGGTGCCCTCACCCTTGAGCGGCTCTACCTTGATCGATTCGGCACCAAGGTCGGCCAGCAGCATTCCTGCGTAAGGGCCGGACAGCATATGGGTCAGATCAATTATCCGGACGCCTTCCAGTGGTTTAGTCATATCAGTCAGCACACGGTTGTTGGATTGGTGTTGTTGTTCATCAACTGGACGAACCGTTTAAACCCAACATTGCAAAGCCGCTGCCAACTCTTGATAGACACAAAAGGAATCTTTCAACCCATTGAAAATAGGTATTATTTCGTAGGTAGAAACACGTAACAGTGGTTTATCAGATAAAGAAAAACCATTTCACCATGAAATTCATTAATTCAAAGTGAAATGGTTTTGGGGCTTGACCAAGATGCCAACTGCAGACTGGAGGTAGCTGGACCTTCGAGAGCCCGGAAAGCGTATAATCCACCACCGGCTTGCGGCCATTAGTAATATCCGGCAAGGGAGTCGCGGCGGAACCACAGGAATGGGTCCATTCCAGGGTACCGTGTCCGGTATTCAGATAAAGACTTTTCAGGTGTACGGCACGTTAGAGGGCGTCGCAGGCCGTAAACCGGCCCAGAACTCGGCCTGATCCCAGGAACCTGCTTCGGGCATGACTTCCGCCTTACCCGTCACACGCATTTAACCGCTCTGGGGTGAATAAATCATTTTGCACTCGCTGTCCGGTGAGGCTGGAGGTGTAAACGGTCGCACGGCCAAAATATTGGCTGATTCCTTGATTTGGGACGACCAAAAACCGCCCTCAAGGTGAGGGGCGTGAATGTTTGCTTTTGTCTAGGAGTTTGACGGGGCTCGGCCAGGTCGCAAAGCGAACATTGAGGTTGGAGACTAACGGCTCAATCAGCCGACGCGCTAGCGTTCCGCTGAATTTATTTGTGAGCTTCTTTTTCGGCAAACACCTTTTTGAGTGGCGAGTCGCTCGGGTACAAAACCTTTGCACTGGGAACATCCAATGCGGCAGTATCTAAATGAGAATCCTGATCATCAAAGAAAATATGCGGTTTGAAGGCCTTTAAAAACCTGCTTTTCTGCAAACCACCCAAGAAAAATGCTTGATCAATATATACGTTCCACTCTCTTATGGTATTTATTACCCTGATCTCAGCAGGGCTATTTCTTGCAGTCATGATTGCAAGTCGGACAGGGGAATACTCAATTCTTCCGGGTAGACGTTCCTGGATCTTCGAAAGTTTTCTTAAAAGATTCGCGTGAGGGCCCTCTTGTAGAGGGACTTCTTTCTGTAAATCTTCAATTTCCCAGAACTTGTCGAGACCTTCAGTCTGATTGATGAGTTCACTTTCCTCACCAAATAGTACTGCATCTGCATCAAAGGCAAACCTGACTTGGTCATCTCTCAATTCATGAGGAGATCTCGGCGGCTCCTTAACAATTGCGCCAGCACAAACCTTAGTATCGACGACACTTTGAGCATCCATTTCATCTGTGGTCAAAAACAAATCAACATAGAAAGCCTCTAGATAGTCGGAGCTCGGCTCACCAGCAGTGAATGCCGACCGCGTGATTGCAAGTCCTCGCCGCCTTATTTCCTTTAAAACTCTGAAGCCAGTTTCTGGGCTATTTTTGGAAATTACAACGACCTCAACGATTGGATTTTTGTCGCCTTCGGCTTGATGTTTATTCAATCCGAGCAGCGCTTTCACCAAAGGCATGCCAGTACCGTCTTTCAGAGGCTCATCTTCATGCCGAAGCATGTACTCTCGGTACTCAATAATCGCAGTTTCCGGGTCCTCTGCTTTCTTCTGTCTGAAAACCTTGTCGGCTTCTGAAAGATCGAAAAGAGCGGTCGCCGAAATTCCAATAACCAATGTTTCTGATAGATCGATTGGCATAGGTACTCCTCGAAAAGACCTAGCACTGCTAACGGTTGTCACCGGTGGATGGCCTGGTTATACCGCTCCATATTGATCAACAAGAGCCGCCTAAACTCCACATTTTCACTCCGGTGTTTTGTTAGCAACAGGTTTCAGTTCATCGAAAGTTAAAGAAAATTCTCCCCGGTTTGCTTTCGCTCGATAAATAGGAATTTCAATTCCGTTTTCGGCTAATGCTCGGGCGATGCGATCAATCAAATCTTCACTTGCTCTAAGTCCGAGATAAACAGCCGCCAAGCTTGCCTTTGGGAAAGAGTTGAGCAAGATTGGCTGTTGCCAATGGTCGGTGCCGACCGACATTATGTCTTTTGGTACATCCTCAAGAAACAACCTCTCTTCCTCTTCATATGCCCAATCTACAGCCTTTTCGAGCGTTATGGATTTCGTGATTTCTTCAGGGGTTAATCTGTGAGGCTGCGCACCGTTAAGATCTAGGCGCTGTCTCCTATAGCGGACCGAATTCGAGTCTCGAAAATAGCGATGGTTTCGGTGGAAGGCGACTACAAACCCTTTGTGGCAATCGGCGTAGTGAGCCCACATTAGAAGATTTTTGTGATTTCTTGACAGGGACACAAAATTTACGCTGTTTACCGCATCCCTCGGAGATAGCTCATATTCCTTTTCGCCAATTTTGAGCAGGCACTCGAACGGATCATTCAGTGAAACTACTGAAGTAAATCTAATCCTCAAAGCCTCAAGTACATCGACTCTTTCAGGTGGTAGGAACTTGTAGAGCAAACGAAGACTCCTTGTTCTCATTCCTATGGGTATAACGCCGCACAGCACGCGTGGTTTTGAAATGGAGGCGCAGCCGCAATGTAAAAACCGTCGCCGAGACTGGTATGGTTAGGGCTTTATTGCTCCCAGTGTTCCAACTGTTCCAAGGCATGGTGAATCGTAATCTGGACTCCATAGAGGTTGGAAAACCATTCTTCACTTGGACGTGAGGCCGCTGATACTAATAGGTCAGCCCTAGCCTGCATAATGGCTGGCATATATACCGCTTTTTCTGGATGCGTAAGGGTCACCCCCGAGTTTTGCCGTTTTATATCTCGCTCAAGACATGCTTTCAAATTCTTCAAACGTTCACGAGCCTCCGCAATACCCTCCGACGTCAAGGCAGAGGAGCCATCGACTAGCTCCATTAACTCCTCGATTTCAGCATCGTAACTACGAAGGCTCTTACGACACTGATCAAGTGATAGGGAGAAGGTCGACATATGTTTTCTCCTTGCCTCTAACCGAAATTCGGCAGCGCGCTTTATTATTGCAGAAATTTGACTGAATCATTACTGACTTTGAACCATCAATAACGCTTTGTATGAATCGATAAAACAATAGCTTAGCCGAGCACGGACATATCTTCCAGGCAATCATTCAACGTCTGAAATTTGCTCTGCCGATCATACTGGATGAAATGGTTATGATTAGCTTGGAGGCTCTGGAGAAAGGCACTGACTCGAATGTTCGCTTTTGTTTTAGCTGAGTTCGAAGTGTGCAGTGGTCGCAAAGCGAACGTTCAGATTTGGGGATAGCGCCTGCATAAGGGGCGGCCTGAAAAGGCCGTCCGGTTAAGGGCCAAAGATCCAAAATAAACTGAATGTACTTGTAAATTTCAGATCAGTTTAAAGCCACCGCTTGGCTTCAGCTATTACGGTCTCCATTCTCGCCTGCAGTGCCCGATTCCGGGCAACGCTGAGATAAAGCGTTTCGCTGACGGGGTTAGGGAGACGATGGACTTTGATGTCCTCAAACTTCTCAAAGGCTTCAGCGGCATGTGCTGGTAAAACTGTAAAGCCCAGCCCTAGGCTGACCGGCTCCAGGATCAAACCAATCTGGTTTGAGAATCCCTTTCTGGGGAACAGGTTACTGTGCTGAAACTCGGGGTAATTGGCACCAAGGAGCGAGCCGGCATGGTGACTGCCATCGGGGTGATCGATAAACCCGAGGGTCATCAAGGTTTCCCAGTCCGGCTCTTCGACTGAAGCAGGTGTTACCAGCAGCAGTGATTCTTGCGCAACGGGCGTACAACTCACTTCCGCCACGGTAGATTTTGACGTCATGAATCCGATATCAACCGTAGATTCGGCGATTGCCTTTTCCACATCTGGATTCGGCGCAAACCGGTAATCAATAATAAGCTGCGGATGCTTGCTCTGGAGCGCCAATAAATGAGGATACAGCTTCAGCCCGACACTTCCTGGAGACATAAGCCGAACACTTCCCTCATAGGGCGGATCGTCGCCGACCTTTTGCTCAAGATTCGACAACGCCAAAAGGATGTTCTGCGCCTCGGTATAAAGCTTTTCACCGGCACCCGAAAGCGAAAATTGTTTCCCCTGCCTAACCAGCAATTCCGTACCGAGCTGCACCTCAAGCTTACGCACGTGCTGACTTACGCCCGACTGTGTCATGTGGAGACGTTCGGCTGTGCGAGTGAAATGACCTACTTCAACCAGTATGCAAAAGGTACGTAACCAGGACGCATTAATCATTACAAACCGTAATTTTTTAAAGAATAAATGATAATTTTACCGAATGGATGGCTCTCTGTAACCTCTTCTTATCCAAACGAGAGGAGGACAGGCAATGAGCAACGTGTACCCAAGAAGTTTTTCACACATCGGCATTTCCGTGCCAGACCTGGGAAAAGCCGTCGAGTTTTACACCCAGGTGATGGGCTGGTACCTGATCATGGCACCAACCGATGTTGAAGAAGACGACAGCCCGATTGGTGAGATGTGTACCGATGTATTCGGCGCAGGCTGGGGAAAATTTCGCATCGCCCATCTGTCTACTGGCGACCGAATTGGCGTAGAGCTATTCCAGTTCCAGGGCCAGACCAACCCTGAAGACAACTTCGAATACTGGAAAACCGGCGTGTTCCACTTCTGTGTTCAGGACCCAAATGTGGAAGAACTGGCCGAGCGCATTGTTAAGGCAGGCGGTAAAAAGCGGATGGAAAAACCGAGGTACTACTACCCCGGCGAAAAGCCTTACCGGATGATTTACATGGAAGACCCATTCGGCAACATTCTGGAGATTTATAGTCACAGCTACGAGCTAATCTACAGCGAAGGCGCGTACTAAGCCCTTTTCTTCAGCCGCTTCACCACCGCCCGCAGTGCAGTACCCGCTGCGTTCGGTGGTGCCTCGGAAAACTTGATGGCAAACAAAGGCAGCTTCGTTTCAGACAGCTTTTCACTGGTCCAGACATGCAACGCCGGCCTGAATTTAAAGCTCTCAAGACGGCTCGCGATTACCCCAGCAGATCCGCCAACCGCATTCACCGTGGCGTACAAGGGGGAACCGCATTCCGCGCAGGAATGGTAAACCTTACCAAGCCCCGTGCCACCCGCCATCTGTTCCGTCTGACTCTCTCCATGGACCCGGTACGAGCCCGGCGCAAAGAAGGCGACTTCTGTGAACGGCTGCCCCGTTGCTTCTCGGCAGTCGGTGCAATGGCAGACTAACTGCAGCAGAGTCCTCGATTTGGCCTCAAGCCAGAGCTGGCCGCATTCACACCTTGCATGGACGGGTTGGCTGAATTTCATTCGCTTTCTCCTGGGCGGCCGAATGGAACGAATCCCATCATAAACTGACTAGCCTGTCCCGGCGCAGCAAAAAGGCCCGCTTTCCAATATAAACGTGCATCTTTCCAGGTGGCTCGCCAATGTTCGCTTTTGTTTAAAACCGGTTACAGGTAATCCAGCTTAAAGCCCTACCCCACGGCACATTTGCGTCTAAACACTAGAAATTCGTGTAAACTCCGCTGGACATTCAAACGGTCATTTTTGCAAAATATCAGTAACTTGAGGTGTGAGCCTCTAATGGACCTAGCTGGGGTCCTTTCATAAGCAGCAGCCGACACCGGCAAAATCTGGATCAAACAGATCCACTACTTCAAGGCCCGTCACGGGCGCTCAAAAACGAGTTTCCTTTTGGAATCTCACCTTCCATTTTTGCCATCACGGCATCAGTTCCACCCAACATATCTCCAATTTTAGGTATCGGTTTTATAACCGTTAAAAATTGAGATGCATTAGGTTTGAAAGGAGTCCACCGCCTGTTTTCGGGCAATCCAGGGCACTTTCCAACACAGCGAGCTACGAAACCCTGAACGAAACCCAGGGCCAGATGGATCATATGTCTATCAGCGGTGCGTCATCATCGCCATCGTTTGGATTCTGTACTCGCGCCCTACCCACGCAATCTGCGTGTCCACCGCTCACGTTTCATGCCTGACAACATGAAGCCCACCCCGTCCAACTGGCTTTGCTGGTGCGTGAGTGAATGTCAATCGCGTCTGCAGCAGCGCCCACGGAGACCGGAGCTATGTATCTGGAACTAGCGAAAACTGACTCAGCCTACGGGGAGAGGTCTTCCGTGCGTGGAAAGTCAGAGGCCTCTGCCCCATAAGCTGAGGGCTTGCCACGCAACAATGCTGCACACCAATTAGGAGTTAACAAACAATGGAGAACTGAATATGTCGAAGAAGAAACGGAGGGTTTCCAATAAGCGAAACCTGGGACTGGGCCGCAACGCAGATCATGCTGTTAAAAAGGCACTGCGGGAGAGCTACGGAGGTGATGCGCATTACTCCAGTCGATTCACTCACTACAGTCGATTTTTGGCTTTCATCGACTGGCTGTTGGACCTTGATCCGCCCGTAAAGGATCTGAGGAAGATCACGTTGGAGCACGCGCTGGGATTCGGAGCGCAGTTGGCAGAGTTCGTAAATAGCGCCCAGATGGAAGTCAGCTATGCGCAAAATCTGCTTTCAACCATCAACGTTGTCATGCGTGCCGTCCGACTTGACCAGGCAATTTTTGTTGAGCCTTCAAAGATTGTCGGAAAGCGCTCATACATTCGGGATACCTTGCCAGAGGCAACATGGGAAAAGGTTGAGCTTGCCGTTGAACTCGCAGAGCAAAAGGGTCATTTCCGCGGAGCTGCTTTCATCCTGATGGGAAGGGCATATGGAATGCGTTCGAGAGAGTCAGCCCTGGCGGACTTGCACCGGCTGAAACTGGAAATGGACCTGAAAGGTGCCGTGTTGGTGTTAGACGGAACCAAAGGTGGCTATAAATCTGAGGACAGGCTCATTCAGATTGAGTCGCACCAGCGGCGCGCATTGGAGTACGCACTTAGTGTTATTTCAGAGACTGGAACTTGTCTGGTGGATACCAATGCCTCATACGAAGAGTTTCGCAACCGCTGCATTCAACCGATTCGACCCATCCTTAAAAGCGTCGGTATTCGCTGTCCTCATGATCTCCGTGCCGAGCGTTTCATCGATGTGTATGAGAAAGAAAGTGGTCAGCTTGCACCGGTAAAACAAACCGGGCCCTTTGACCGGGAGGCAGATTTGCGGGGGCGAAAAGCGGTCAGCCGTGAGAGTGGCCATCAGCGCCCTACCGTCCCCTCTTCCTATATCGGAAAAAGACATAGGACGAACCGGGGGAAAAAGGAGACCGATTGATGAAGTTGGACATCGTATACAAACGAATCAAATGTAGAAAAGGTTCAGAGCGCACAAGACGCCGACACCTGGGACGAATTGAAACTATGGCCGCGGCAGTCGAAGAGCGCTTTCCCGAGGTAAAAAATGTCCAACAGATGCGCATGAAACACTGCCGGTGGCTTCTTGATACCTGGTGCGCTGCAACCACGCACAAAGATTATCGAAGCTCGCTTCGATTGCTGATTGAAGCTCTTGATCGGGATAACTGGCTGAATCCGTTGAAAATGAGCTCTAAGGCAATCGGAGGACGGCCTCGGAGCGTCTCCGTCGTGCATTCGCGTAGTTCAAAGTTTTGGTTCGACGAACGCTAAATAAAAGCGCTTGTTCACAAAACATACGTAGTGCACTTCAAATGAACTTTCAGTGTACTTCAAAGTACAGTCGGTCTGACGGATAAACCGGCCCTCTTTTGAAAGTACACTTGAAGTACACTCGCGGTGCATTTGAAGTACAGTCGATGGGCAGTACGGCAGGATCAGCAAGAATGTTTGGGAAATTTCAAAAAAATATGGCGACGAAATGCTATTCGTCATCTTTCGGTGGCTGATCCCGGTCATTCATGAAGTCGTCGGTCGCACTTTCCTCCGAGTCAAACCACTCATCCCACACAGGATCGGTTGGCCGCTCGTAGCGTTTGACGGAGCCCTTCAGCCGCTCCAGTGGGGTCAGTTCCTGCGGGAGAGGTTGCGCCAATTCGTCGGCATGGACTTTATGGGCATCCAGGTTTTCCAGGAGTGCTTTTTCACTAAGGCGTTTCTCAGTCATGGTCTCCTCCTTATCCTTGATTTTGGATAAGGTTAATCTCACCCGCAAAAGGGGTTGTGGATTTACCCGGTCCGCATATGGACTTAGCAAAGGGAGAAATCACCACCACCCTAAGATCACACTGCAGCCACCACGGAGATCTCAACGAGCAGTTCTGGAGATGCCATTTTTGCCTCCACGCATGCCCTGGCAGGCGCTTCCCCTTCCGGGACCCACTGATCCCAGACATCGTTCAACGCTTGGAAGTGGCTCATATCGCTCAGATAAATCGTTGCGCTAAGCATTTTACTTCGACTGGAACCGACACTCTCAAGCAGATCATCGACCTTTTCCAGCATTCCTATGACCTGCTCGGAAATATCAGCATTCCTGTTTTTAGCCACCTGGCCACACAAATAAACGGTGTCATTATGCTTAACAATCTTGCTCATGCGCGCATTAGTTTGAAATCGCTCAATACTCATAAGTCATCCCGAAAGAAAAAAACAACTAGTCCTTGAACCGGCGTGCCGAATAGGGTGCAAGGCCGATACTCGTTTGCTCTCGCCCCACCATCTCGGCCACCAGCCTGCCTGTTATTGCCCCGGTCGTAATACCAATCTGGCCATGCCCGAAGGCGTAGAACACATTGGATGCCGACGACGCGCGATCAATAACGGGCAGGGTATCCGGCATGAATGAGCGATAGCCCATCCACTCCGTGCCACTGACGTTTTTCAGGCCATTGAAGACACGCTTAGCCTTTTCTGCGATCACTTTTGCACGGCCAAAATCAGGCTTGCTGTCCACTCCGCCCATTTCAATGGTTCCGCCGATTCTCAGGCCGGACTCCATCGGAGTAATCACAAAGCCGCCTGCCGCATAAGTGATCGCATGCTTAACCTCGATGCCCGGGTCCGACACCGTCGTCGAGTAACCCGCCAAGGCCTCAACAGGCAACTTATCCCCCAACTTGTCCGCCAGTTTTCTTGACCAGACACCGGCGGCCACCACAACATTGTCGAAGGACTCGGGGGGCTGCCCACAGAAGTTCACCGACGTCGCTCGACCATTTTCAACATTGATCGACGTGACTGTCCCTGTGACAACGGTCCCCCCTTTCCTGACGAACAAGTCATAGAGCGAGGTAACGAGACGCTTCGGATCCGCAAAGTAATACCACCCCTTGAGCCGGACCCCACAGGCAAACTGGTCAGACAGACTGGGTTCAAGTTCCCGAAGCCGGGATTTGGAGAGCTCCTCGTAATCAAACCCGAGATCCTTCTCGATCTGCAGGTTGGCTACGTCATCCCTATACTCTTGCTCGGTTTCGTAAACGATGAGCGTTTCATGGGGTTTGAGCAGGTCTTTAATTCCCGCCTCTTCCAGCCAGGGTTCATAGGCATCGAAAGCGTGCTCGGTCAGAGCGGCCAGCCCCTGGCTGATCTCCTGGATCCGGGACGCCCTGGAGGCCTTGAGAAATTCCAGAAACCAAGGGATCAGCTTGGGAAAATAGTTCCAACGAATCGACAGTGGACCATTTTTGTTGAGTAACCAGCCAGGAACCTTTTTAAAAGTACCCGGCTTGGAGAAAGGAACCACCGAACCAACAGCCAGGAGACCGCAATTGCCCTCTGACGCTCCGGCGGCCGGACGGTCGGCTTCAACAAGCGTCACCTGAAAGCCTCGCTTCTGAAGCTCAAGGGCACTGCATACACCAATAATACCGGCGCCAATTACCAATACCGATTGCTGCTCTCTAGATTGCATCTTTTTCCCAAAGTTCGGATGATTTTAAGATCCTGAAGACGACACTTACAGAACCGCGTTTCCACCATTTGCTTTGACTTTACTTTCAGCCCAACCGGCGAACTTCAACATGGGGTAGCAATACACGAAGTAAAGAATCGCGATCAGGAGATAAATAAACATGGTGTCGCCGGGCATACGCAGGATCGCTGTCTCGCCCTGGCGAGTCAGTTCTGATATCCCGATAACCGACAGTACCGCCGTACTTTTAATGACGATCACATAGATACTCGCCATCGGCGGAACCGTTAATTTGAACGCCTGGGGCAGGATAATGTGGTAAAGCGCCTGCGCCTTGCTCATACCGCAGGATCTTGCCGCTTCTTCCTGTCCGCGTGGAACAGCCCTAATTGCCGATTCGACAATGGCAGTCACGTAACTGGCGGTGTATAGAGACAAGGAGACAATGGCCGCGGTGTAGCTATCAAACTTCAGCCAGGTCACATCCAGAGACGGCAAAACGAAATAGATGATGTAGATCTGAACTAGATAGGGAGTACCCCGGAACAGATGTACATACCCGCCAACCAGTGCCCGGGGAATCGACCATTTCAGGGTCTTCACGATGCCAAGTACGGAACCGAGAATACTGCCGAGAATGATCGACACCATGGACACTTTAAAAGTGAGCCAAAGCCCTTTCATCAGGAAGGGACTCAGGCTGTCGATGACTTGCCACTTATCGATAAACCATTCCATAACCGTTCACCCTTCCTTCAGACCTGAGCCGGAGTTCCGCCAAGTCTGCGTTGAACAAAGCCTGAAAAAACAAGCATTATTAGATAAATAATGAGGTAACAAATTGCGGTAGTAATGTAGCTTTCCGATGGAGAAACGGTTTCGGAAAACATTAGCAAACCAGCGCCCATCAACTCGAAAACAGCGATAATGCTTAATAGTGATGTATCCTTCAAAAGGATGACGCTCTGCCCAAGCAGCGGAGATATAAGCTTCGAAATAGCCTGCGGAAGAATAATATGGTACATAGCCTGGGCACGGCTCATACCCACGGCCATTGCTCCTTCAGTCTGGGTAACTGGTACCGACTGAATTCCCGCCCGGATGATCTCAGCCATGAAGGGTGTTGTATGTATTGTCAGAGCAATAACACCCGTCTGAAATTCATTGAAAAAATTCCCGATCAGGGTGGGCAGGCCATAATAAACAATATATATCTGAACAAGAAGTGGCGTAGCACGAATAAATTGGATATAGGCTGCAGCAGTACGCCAAACAATACCGACCTTTGACATGCGCATGAGCGCAAGGAAAATCCCAAAGAATATAGACAAAGACAGGCATACAACGGATATCCAAACCGTATTCAATATTCCTTTGGCAAAGATATCGATGTAATTAAATACAATGTTGTAATTATAAAATTCAACAAGCCAGTCCATCTACCGCCTCTTAATGCCGTATTAATCCCGCCATCTCATAGCCCGATTCCAAGAAAGAATCATTAAGAAGGTGGAGATATAAAAAGGTAGAGAATTGCCGGCCCATCAAAGGGGCCGGGCAATCAAGTTTTCTTAAAAGGAGCGCAACGATCAGTCGTGGTCTTTCTGCCAGTTGGTGGAGTTCCACCAGTAATCCAGCATCTTTTCGTGGCGACCATCGTAGCGAATGAGACGCAGATAGTTGTTCAGGGCCAGCAAGAGGTGCACAGAATCCGGACGAACGGCAAAACTGAGCGGCTCTTTGTGCAGGGAGCCCACAATTTCAAGCTCCGGGTTTTGTTTGAGGAAGCCAGACAGAGCGGCCCGGTCACCAACGCCCGCGTCCACCCGATCACTCAGCACCGACTGGACAACCTGGGGAGTCGCACCGGAATATTCCTTGAGTTTTGCATCGGGCAGTTTTTTTCGCGCCTGAGTGGCGTATGAGGAAGCCTGGGCTGCTGCGATGGAATAATCAGAGCTGTTCAAGCTCTTCCAATCAGTAATGTTCTTGTCTTTCTTGGCAAAGACGACGACTTCAGAGAAAAACGCCGGATCGGTAAACAGCATCTTCATGTGACGCTTCGGCGTGGGAGTCATATCAGCCGCAATCATATCGACCTTGCCGGAAATCAGAGCAGGGATCAGGCCCTTCCAGTCATAGTCCTTGATAACCAGCTTTACGCCCATTTCATCGGCAAAGGTCCGGGCCATTTCGATCGCTAGACCTGTCCGCTTGCCATTCTTGTCGATGAAGCTGACTGGCGGCCCCTGCGTCTGAACCGCAATACGGAATTCACCGGTGTTACTGATTCGATCCATGGTTGACTGGTCGGCGTTGACAATGGAACTGAAACACGAAACCAGGAATACCAGGAAAATGCATAACGTGCGTTTAAGGTGAAACATCAATATCTCCTTCTAGTTTTTTTAGTCAAGATATGCCCTCGTTCAAGACATAGCTAAGCCTGGTGCGACGATTTAGATTATCTGCTCCAGGAATCGTTGAGCCCGGTCGCTTCTCGGAGAGTCAAAGAACGCATCGGGCTCCCCCTCTTCGACAACTTCCCCCTGATCCATGAAGATAACGCGGTCCGCAACTTCTCGTGCAAACCCCATTTCATGGGTTACAACTGCCATGGTCATACCTTCTCTGGCGAGTTGCTTCATCAGATCGAGGACGCCACTGACCGTCTCGGGATCCAATGCAGAGGTAGCTTCGTCAAACAGCATCATTTTCGGCTTCATCGCCAATGCCCTGGCGATTGCCACACGCTGCTGCTGCCCGCCGGATAATTGCCTTGGATAGTTGTTTTCGCGATCGGGTATACCGACCCTTTCCAGGAGCTTTCTAGCCACTTCCTCAGCTTCCTGGCGCTGTCTTTTCAGCACGACTGTCTGAGGAAGCACGATGTTTTCCAGGCAGGTCTTGTTCTCGAAAAGATTGAAATGCTGGAATACCATGCCGACTTCGGTTCGAAGGGTATTCATGCACGTTGTCTTACTGCAGATATCCACACCGTCGATGACGATGTTGCCCTCATCGATCCCTTCCAGCCCATTCAGGGTGCGCAACAGCGTGCTCTTTCCTGAACCACTCGGGCCGATGATGACGACAACTTCGCCTCGCCCGATTTGATTGGAAACGTTCTTGAGCGCCATCACGGAGGTCTTTCCTCCATCGATGCTGAAACGCCGGGAGACGTTTTCGATTCGGACCATTGGTGCGTCACTATTTTCCAGTGGGTCTTTTTCTTGTGTTTCTGTAATCGGCATTCTGGATGCTCCCTTCAATTCCGCCAAAGGGGCGGATAGAGGGCAGGAGTTCAATTCTTTCGGCCGTTGATAAAAGTGGCTGGCCGATGCTCACTGCCTTAAGTCTTGGTTAATGCTTATTGAATCTAACCTAGCAACTCAGGTGCTATAATCCCAATAAAAATTTACTGACAACTCTTAACCTCAGGTTATACCCCATGAACATCAAACAACTACGGCTGTTTCACGAAGTTCTGAGCACCGGGAAGATGTCCAGGGCTGCGGAACGCCTTCATTTCAGTCAGCCAGCAGCCAGCAAAATGTTACATAACCTGGAGGACCGAATCGGTTACAAGCTGTTTTTCCGGCAGAACGGCCAGCTCAACCCGACTCCCGAAGCCCTGTACCTGCACGACGAGGTGATGACGATCCTGCGCAGCGTCAAACGACTTGAGGACAGCTTTGAACGGGCGAAATATGGACAACTTGGGCGCCTCAATATCGCATCGATTCTCGGCCCCAGTTACAGTTTTCTTCCTGCCATTTTCAATGGCTATGCCGGCGAAAATTCGGATCTGAAACTGAATTTGCAGGTCCATAATTCAAGAACCATTCGTGACTCTGTATCGTCCGGACAGTTTGAACTGGGGCTGGTGGATCAGGCGGCTCCGTCACACAGCTATGATTCGGAGGTCTTTGACCTACCGTGCTTTTGTGCCTTGCACAAGGATCACCCAGCCGCAAAATATGAAATCCTTACACCGGAATTACTGGATAAAGAGGTATGGATCACCCTCGATCCGGAGCACATCACGTATCAGTCACTCAGCAGCCATTACCAAGCGGCCGGCGCCAAATTTGTTCCCAAGATCGAAGTCAATGCCACCTTGCATGCACTCCCCTTCGTCCAAAGTAACCGGGGAATCGCCCTAATTGACGCTATAAACTTCCACCATTTCAACAATGTCCACTCGTTAGAAGACATTATTTTTCGGCGATTTTGTCCGGAGATAAGAGAACCTCTGGAACTTATTAGCATCAACAGCCGTCCACTTTCCAAGCCTGCTTCTGACATACGAAAACGGCTGATCTCTGAGCTGAAGGCCCTCTGTTGTTCCACGCAGGATTAAACGCCGGGCCCCACGACCCAGCGTTTTCAGACTTTCACAAACGCAGGACTTAACGGAGAGTCAAGCCTGGAGCCAGGGTTTCAGGCAGGGTCAATTGCCCCGCTTCGATGCCCGCGACCGGGTAAGAGCAATAGTCCGCTGCATAATAGGCACTGGCACGATGGTTACCGCTGGCGCCAACCCCGCCAAAAGGTGCGGCACTCGAAGCGCCGGTCAGTTGCTTGTTCCAGTTCACTATGCCGGCGCGGATCCGGTCGTAGAAATACCGGAAACGCTCTTCACTATCACTGAAAAGTCCGGCAGAGAGCCCGAAACGGGTATCGTTGGCCTTCTGGATCGCCTCGTCGAAATCCCGGTAACGAAAGACCTGCAGCAGGGGCCCGAATATTTCCTCGTCCTCCAGATCCACTACCCTGGTGACGTCGATAACCCCCGGAGAGATGAGCCCCGTTCCCGGCTTGAGCTTGTCACTTCGGACCAGAGAGACCCCACCCTGACGCAGTAGCTGCTCCTGTGCTGCCAGCACACCATCTGCTGCCGCTTCCGAGATCACGCTTCCCATAAACGGGGCAGGCTCCTCAAAGGCATCGCCCACCTGGATCGCTTCCACTGCCGCCGCCAGCGAGGCGAGGAACCGATCGCCCCACGCTCCTTCAGGCACAAACAAGCGCCGTGCACAGGTACACCGCTGTCCGGACGTGATAAAGGCGGATTGAATGGTTTCGTGGACCGCTGCAGGAACATCTTCGGGCTGATCGACAATCAACGGGTTGTTGCCACCCATTTCGAGAGCCAGGATTTTGCCCGGGTTACCGGCAAACTGCTTGTGCAGAATGTGCCCGGTGTTGGAGCTGCCGGTAAAGAACAGACCGTCTAGGCCGGGATGGTTTGCCAAGACAATCCCGGTTTCCTTTTCCCCCTGAACCAGATTGAGAATCCCCTTCGGCAGACCAGCTTCAAGCCAGAGTTCAACCATCTTGCCGGCCACAGCGGGTGTCAATTCGCTCGGTTTGAAGACCACCGTGTTGCCTGCAATCAGCGCCGGCACAATGTGTCCATTCGGAAGGTGGCCTGGAAAATTATAGGGTCCGAACACCGCCACAACACCGTGAGGCTTGTGACGCAGGACGGCATGGCCACCTGCCATTTCGTTACTGCGTTGCCCCGTACGCTCGTTGTATGCCTTGATGGAAATTTCGACTTTCCCGGTCATCGCCCCAACTTCGGTCCGGGCCTCCCACAGGGGTTTGCCCGTTTCGGAGGCAATAGCGATAGCCAGGTCCTCCTTGTTTTCGCCCAGGAGTTCGGCAAACCGGCGGGCAACGGCCACCCGGTGATCAAAACCGGCCAGCGCCCATTGGGTACTCGCTTCCCTCGCGGCACTCACTGCCCAGTTAACCTGTGTCTCATCCGCGGCCCGGCCCTGCCAGAGAACATCTCCGGTGGCGGGATTCAGGGACGTAAACGGTTTGCCTTCACCGGCGAGCCATTCGCCATTGATCATTACCGGGGATGTCATTTCAGTTACTCCTTCCTACAGAGAGCGGCACAATCCGGACCGTGCTGCCCTCAGTGACTTTAAGCGCTTCAATCACTGCCGGTGACAGTCCAACCTTTCCATTGTCCAGCGTCTGCAACGGTGTCATGCAGCAACGGAAATCGAGAAACCCGGTATTGCTGACGAGATACAACTCACCGGTTAGTTCTACGTCGGATACCTGAACGCTGGCATGCCGACTTTTATTGATCGCGCGAATGTCATCCATGCGAGCGACCAGTGTCGGCCCGGCATCAAAAATGTCGACATAGCCCGTGTATCTCATGCCTTCTGCTTCCAGGAGCTTGCGCGCAGGGGTGGTATCCGGATGGGTTTCCCCCATGACCTCCTGAGCCGCCTTGGGCAGCAGGTTCGTGTAAATCGGATACTTGGGCATCAGCTCGGCGATGAAGACTTTGTCCATGGATGAGAGCTGATCCGCCTGGGAAAACTCCAGTGAGAAGAATTGACGCCCCAGCCCTTCCCAGAAGGGAGAAATGCCGTCCTTGTCCGCGTATCCCCGCATTTCCGCCAGCATGAATTCGTTGAAACGCTGAGGAAATTCCGCCATGAACAGGAAACGGGACTTGGACAGGAGCGAGCCATTCTTGCTGTGGCGTGCCTCCGGGGCCAGAAACAGGGTGCAGAGTTCGGAGTAACCGGTATGGTCGTTGCTGAGGGTCAGCGTGTTCACCAGATTGCGAACCCCCAGTTCACGGGAGGAATGCAGCAACGATCCGATATGGTAGTTGTACCAGGGCTCACTGATGCCCACCGCAGCCTCCAGTCCGCAAATACCGACGACTCGACCGGTATCGGTATCTTCCATGGCGAACAGGTAAAATGCCTCTTCGGGAATCTCGCCGTCTTTCCAAGCCGCGAGAGCACTCTCCATTTTTCGGGCGACCTGTGTGTCGTCGTCCTGCAGTGAGGTAAAGCCTTTCCCGGTTTTCCGGGCGAGCTCCCTCAGTGCCTCATGATCTTCTGTACCAATAGGGCGTACTACCATCATCTTGATGTCACTCCTGGTCAAACACTAAAAGTCTTTGCCGGTTCAGGGCCGATCCAGCCAATAAACGCGGATATTGTCGCCGGCACCCACACCAAGGGCCTCGGCTTCAGCCCGGCCAAGCTCGGGATTGCCGGGATCAATTACGGTTCTCAGACAGCGGAAACGATCAAGTCCCTCGTTACTTATCAGGGCGGGCCGACAGGTATCGCCGGCTTCAATGCTTTCAACCACATTCACCGGCAGGATCTGACTGTGCGTGAGCGCTCTCAACATGTGGGTGGGCGCTTCAAGGGTGGGACCAGCATCAAAAATATCAATGTATTTTCGATAGGCGAATCCCTGGGTCTCAAGCAGCGACTGCACTTCGATCGCATCCTCTCTCGGGCGGCCGAGCGCATCTCGCGCTTCCTTACTCAATAACGGGAGATAAACCGGGTGTTGGGGCAGCAGGTCAGCGATAAAACTCTTCGAATCAATACCCGTCAGATAGTTGGCTTTGCGCAGTTCCATATTGAAAAAATGGCGGCCAAGGCTTTCCCAGAATGGCGAACGCCCACGCTCGTCCGTTACACCCTGCAGTTCGGCAATGATTCTTGGTGCGAACCGTTCGGAGTGCGCGGCGATAAACAGCAGCCGCGCAAGGGACAGCAATCTGAGATTGTCCTCGCTGCGGTATGGCTGTTCCAGATAGAGGGTGCACAGTCTGGACGAACCAATGTAGTCCTGGCACAGATGCAGAGCGGGAATCCTGTTATGGATCTGAAGCTCGTTGGACGCACGCACCACGTCCTCAATCCGGTAACTGTAGAACGGCGAGCCAAGACCGACCGCCGCTTCAATACCGGACACCCCCACGATTTCCTGGCTATCGGAGTCTTCCAGCACGAAGTGGTAACTTTCGGTGCCTGGCCGGTCCACCGATTTCCGGAGAGAACGGGTGGTACGTTCGATCAGCTCGCTCAGATAGTCCCGATTGGCCGGCAGGGTTGTCAGACTCCCGCCGGCGACCGCTGCGAGGCGCTCAATTCCCTGTAAGTCTGCAAAATTGGCAGGCCGCAGTATCAACATAGAGATTTAACTCCCAGACAGTTTCTTTTCCATTGCCGCATCGAGACGCTGCAGCGCGGCACCGATATCCTCGTCCGGAATATTCAGTGCAGGCGCCATTCGCAGAACCTTGGGACCGGCCACCAGAATCAGAACGCCTTCATCACGGGCGGCCGCCAGGAATTCGCCGGCCTTGCCATGCCATTTTTCAACCAGTTCCGCACCAATCAGCAGGCCCTTGCCACGGATTTCCCGGAAAATCTGGTATTTGGCATTGATCTGTTCAAGGCCCTCCTCGAACAGGGCCCGCTTTTGAGCGACGCCCTCAAGCAACTCTGGGCGGCTCACCTCATCAATAACCGCACCGGCCACGGCGCAGCCCAGCGGGTTGCCGCCGTAGGTACTGCCATGGGAACCCATACCAAAACTCTTGGCAATGCGGGTGGTGGTCAGCATGGCACCAATGGGGAACCCGCCACCAAGCGACTTGGCCGTGGTCAGAACGTCTGGAACCACCGGTGTGTCCATGTAAGCGTAAAGCTTGCCAACCCGGCCAACACCAGTCTGAACCTCGTCAAATACCAGCAGCGCGTTGTACTGGTCACACAGCTCCCGGACGCCTTTCACGAATTCAGGATCGGCCGGTATAACGCCGCCCTCACCCTGGATGGGCTCCATCACCACAGCGCAGGTCTTGTCTGAAATCAGGGACTTCAGGGAGTCCAGGTTATTGAATTCGGCATGGGTAATTCCGCGGGGGACCGGCTCGAAGCCCTCACGGTACTTCTCCTGGCCACCCACGGAGACGGTAAACAGGGTCCGACCATGGAAAGACTGCCGGAAGGAAATAATTTCGTTCTTTTCCTCGCCATAATGGTCAAAGGCGTATTTGCGAGCCAGCTTGAAGGCCGCCTCGTTTGCCTCGGCACCGGAGTTGCAGAAGAACACCCGCTCGGCAAAGGTCATTTCCGTCAGTTTCCGGGCCAGGTTCAGGGCGGGTTCGTTCGTGAAGACGTTGCTGAGGTGCCAGAGTTTGTCCGCCTGGCTTTTCAGAGCCTCGGTAAGAGCTGGATGGCAATGGCCCAATACGTTGACGGCGATACCACCGGTGACATCAATGAACTCCCGTCCGTCCTGGTCCCACAGTCGGCTGCCCTTACCTCGCACCGGAACAATCGGCTGAGGGTTGTAGTTGGGAACCATGACTTCATTGAAAAGCGCGCGGGATACTGTCTGGTCGTTCATTTTTATCCGATACCTCTACTATTCACTGAGATCTGGCCAAAATGCGTGAAAGGCCTCCTTCATTCAGTATCCGGGATATGACGGTCAAGTAATTTAGAAAGGGCGACGCCAATTTGCGCTATTCTGACATCCGGTTACCAGGCCGGCGTCAAACCGTTAAAGTAAAAAGGATCGGCTTTCGCACCGATCAATCCACTGTTTCGAACCCGGATCCCAGAACCTTTATCGAATGCACACCACGGAAGAAACCAGACACATTGGCTTTCTGCTGATGCCCAATTTCTCTCTGATTGCCTTCTCCTCGGCAATCGAGCCTTTGCGCATGGCCAACTGGATTTCGGGGACCGAGCTATACCAGAGCTGTCTGATCAGCCAGGATGGCCAACCTGTGTTCAGCAGCACCGGAGTAGGAACCCGGGTTGACCACAGCCTGGACAAACTCCCCAAGCTGGATGTGCTTTTTGTCTGTGGCGCGAGCCCCATTGCCCGAACCGGTAACGAAACCATTATCTCCTGGCTTAGGAAACAAAAAACGTCCGGGCAGGCTATGGGCGGTATTGGTACCGGCTCCTATCTGCTCGCCTGCGCGGGTCTTTTGAACAATTACCGGGCAACCATTCACTGGTGGGATACGGATCGCCTCCTGGAGGACTTTCCTCACACCAAGGTAACCCGGAACCTGTTTGAAATAGACAGAGACCGCTTCACCTGTAGTGGCGGGACAGCCGCGATGGACATGATGCTCTTTCTTATCGGCCAGCAGCGCGGGATGGAACTAGCCGCAGCCATTTCGGAACAGTTTGTGTGTGAGCGGATTCGCCCGGGCGATGACCAGCAGAGAGTGCCCCTTCGAGCGAGGCTTGGGGTAAATCAGCCCAAACTCATCGAAGCCGTGCAACTGATCGAAGCTAATATTGAGGAACCCCTGACAACCAGTGATCTTGCTAGCCACGTCGGCATATCGAGACGTCAACTGGAGCGACTGTTCAGGAAACACCTGCAGACGATGCCTTCCAAATATTATCTGGAAGTGCGGCTGGAGAAAGCACGCCAGCTGTTGCACCGCTCCAGCAAGCCCGTATTGCAGGTTGGTATCGAATGCGGGTTTACCAGCGCTTCCTATTTCAGCACCGCCTATCGGAATCATTACGGCCTCACGCCGAGAGAAGAGCGCAAAAGGATGGCAGAACCTCAGGACGAAGGCTCTCAGCCAGCAACGTTCGGTCGCTCTCGGCTAATAACTTAGGGCAAGTACCGGCCAATCTTTGGACCACTGAACTGGGCATGACCAATAGTCGATCGCACAAAGTGATGATGTCGCACGGCCACATGCGGAGAGCTTACTAATGGATTCTCAAATGACGGATGATCACCTTCTAGTAAAGGCTGCAACGAGAGCGGGAAAAACCCTTGGGCTTGAGGAATCAAATATCGCGCAGCTGCTCCATACAAACTCGCCAAATGCCACCGGAGAGAGCTGTGACAAACAAGCATGTGCCCTATTAATTGAGCTTTACAAGCTATTGTCACATTCGACGAGCAATAACGAGCAATCTATGCGTCATTGGATGAAAACGCGAAACCGTCACTTCGACGAGATTCCGTTGCAAATGGCAAAGACGGCAACAGGACTGGAGCGCCTGATAGCCTATTTGGAATCGCTCAATCATTGAAGACGTACCTATTTTAGGCGCCAGTCAGTAGGCTCATCTCAACTAACGGGTTTTGCCCTGTCTCCAATCAATCTCCCGGAGCTCGTCCATCACGGATATAGGGGCCTCTTGACGAAAAAAGCCCGGAATCATCAGATCCGGGCTGTTAAGAATGTCAGAGCAAGAGAATCAGTCCTCAGGATTTTCTTCCTCTGATGTGTAGATCAGTTGATATTCCCCAGGGTCTTCAGATCCTGGAGCTAATCCATAGTGATAGAAGTTAGCGCCCTGAGTGCGACAAAGGTAAACCCGCTCAAAGGTCACCGGATCAACCGCAACCCCAAGCTCTTCAAGCAATTCCATACGCGGCAACGTTCCCGTCTCCGGTTCGTCCGGTGTGACCAACATGACGTCTGTAACCGCGAAAAAATCTGAGGACTCCCGCATGAGACCTCGGAGCAGGTCGAAATCGGTGCAACAGTAATACCGTACACCCATTTTCATGGTCCCCGGTCTGGAGAACTGTACACGAACATACAACCAGGGACGGGTACCCGGATGCTCAACCATTTGAAAAAATTTGTGGGGGCCAAGCGGTTGGCCAATGACCAATTCGTGAAGGATTTGAGTCATAAACATAGCAAGTACCTTCTTCAGACTTAGAAGCACGACAATATCGCTGGGAGAGTGGGACCTAATCGGACAATCAGATGGCCCCGACCATTCTCATTTGGACGAACTGCTTTCTCATCGCCTCAATTTCAGCGGCCGTC
>NZ_APAT01000007.1 GCF_000347775.1 Marinobacter santoriniensis NKSG1 | reverse complement strand
ACCGTCGGTTCAACCTCAATTTGACTGAGCAACTGAGCACCAGGCGACGGCCCCTGCAACGTCGCCAGTTCATGACCCAGCATGCTCCAAGCAAGTTTCATAGATTCGTAGTAGGAGCCATGTTGATAACGCCTCCTCACAACCCCGCCCGTCCTATGGTTTTGGCACTCGTCAATAATGTGCGGCGAAATACCGAGCATTTGCATCAGCGTTGATGCTGTTCGACGCAAGTCATGAATAGTCCAATGGCCCCCAGGCAAGATAAGAGCCGAATGGTGGGGCGTTCGCTTTTGAAGCTGCTTACCGTCTGGTCCTTTCTGACGATCCGAGATGTGCTTGCTAACAGAATTAGGCAGCATGTGTCCGGCTTTCGACCTGCTGGGAAACAAAAATTCGGTATGACCTGACAACTCGTAAAGCTTTTCGAGCCAGCTCAACGTGTAGTCGGACAGATATACGCGCAGCGGATCGCCATTCTTGGAATTTTCCGCCTGAATGATCCAGCAACGTTTCTCGAAATCCACGTCATGCCACCGAGCCTGCATGAGCTCTCCAATCCGACAAGCCGTGCCCAGTAACAAATGGATGGCAATCTGATTGTTGATTGTCAGCCCAGCATCGGGCAGAAGCAGAAACAGCTCATGAAGCTCGTCTTGCTTGAAATCAGTTGCGCACAGCACGCGATCACGAATCGGGTCAGGACCGCCAGCATCCCGCTTATTCAACACATCGATTGGTGAAAATTCGATGTATTCACGCTTTACGGCAAAACGAAAGAGACTTTTGGTATTTGAGAGTATCGCGTTGGCGGTGCGGTTATGGCCGCGCGCTAACGCAACATCAACCGCTTCGAACATATGTTCACGACGGAAGTTTTTGATTGGCATAGAGCCAAAACGGCCGAGCAAGTGATTATCAAGAAGGGCCATGACCCCTGCTCCTCCATCTTTATGTCCACTGACGGGATTGGCCAGTTTGAGAGCGTAATTCTCGGCAACTTCATTCAGGGTGATGAGCGAGCGCGCTTCCGCCAAGACACGCTCTTGCTCCATTTTGCGTTCCTCGGCTTTCCGCTTCCGATCTTCAATTGGATCGAAACCCTGTCGAATGCGGACTCGCAGTTCCTCTGCCAGACGCCGAGCCCTTTTTACGGTCATACCTTCATCGAAGGACCCCATCGTGTACTTCCGACCAACGGTTTTTTTAAGGCCGATTTTTGACTGATATCGCAGGTGCCAGAACCGTTTATTGGCCGGAGTCAGACGCAATACCAGCCCGGGAATCACAGAATCCCGAATGTATTGATCCGTATTCTCAGGAAGGAGTTGCTTGATCTGCTTATCAGCAGATTCTGCGCTCTTGGGAAGCACTGGTTTCGCTTTTTTAGCCATTCTATTAGTTTCCGTTTCAGATTGTTTACCAGGAAAATGAGGGCTGTCTGGGGACAGTTTCCGGTGCAAAACCAACGCGATTCTGTGCTGGGTACAGTTGCAACGGATTGCCACAAGATAGCTCTTAAAGCACAAGTAAATGCTATATTTTTCCTTTTAAAACATGAAGTTAATACAAATAAACGGAAACGGAATACAACAGATTGAACCGAAAGAAATCAGATAAAATTGCTTATGGGGTGCAGAGGGTCGCAGGTTCAAATCCTGCCGTCCCGACCAGATTTGAACAAAAGGGCATGCCTTCGGGCGTGCCTTTTTTTGTTTTCTGGCCAGCCCAAAAACCTCGCCCGCTTTCCCCTCCAGGTCGCAATTTTCGCGGGTAGACCGGCCAAACACTCAATTCAAATTACCTCCTTGACCTAAATCAACTCATCAGTGGAAACGAGCGCTGACTTCCCCCAATATTGGCGCCGATTTCTGCAGGAGGATCAATTTTCGTCGGCTACCACTGAGCCGCCCGGTTCGCGCTGCCTGAAAAACGATCCTGAAACATCCATTCCAAATAGCTAACTACATGTGAGCGTGCTGTTCAGGCCATGTCTGTGCTGCTCAAATGAGGTTGAGAAATGAGAGAGAAGAGCTACTTACGCGCCCTGGGCGCCGTTCTGTTAGCCGCCTTGCCACTCCTGCTATCAGGGTGCAGCTCGGCGCTAATGGATCCCAAGGGACAGGTCGGTGAAGAACAACGTGTCCTGATTATCACAGCATTCGTGCTGATGCTGATTGTCGTCATTCCCGTCATTGTCATGACCCTGCTCTTTGCCTATCGCTATCGCGAAAGTAACAAGGACGCAACCTACAAGCCCAACTGGGCCCATTCCACGGCCATCGAGGTTGTGGTCTGGTTCATCCCCTGTGTGATCATCGCGGTGCTGGCCGTTCTGACCTGGATCACCTCCCACAGCCTTGACCCGTTCAAGCCGCTGGAAACCGACAGCGACAAGCCACCGGTCGTGATTCAGGCCGTGTCGCTGGACTGGAAATGGGTCTTCATTTACCCGGAGCAGAACATTGCGACGGTCAATGAAATCACCTTCCCGGCAAATCGTCCTGTCGAGTTCCAGATCACTTCCGGAACGGTCATGAACGCCTTCTGGATTCCGACCCTGGGCTCACAGATTTACGCCATGGCGGGAATGGATAGCAGACTCAACCTGATTGCCGATGAGCAAGGCACATTCGAAGGCCGCTCCAGCAACTATAGCGGCGCCGGCTTCTCTGAAATGACATTCAAGGCTCACGCCGTTTCAGAAGAGGATTACCAGAACTGGATTACCAAAGTGAAGGCGTCTGACAAGACCCTTTCCTACAAGGGTAACTACCAGGAACTGGCCGAGCCGAGCGAAGAAAACCCGGTTCAGTATTTCTCAAGCGTTTCACCAAACCTCTACAACAATATCCTCGACGGCTTCCGCAAGGGCGTGGAAGACAAAGGCGAGCATGGTGAAGTCAGTAACTCAGAGCATGGCGAGCGCGTGAGCGCAGAGGCAGTGGAGTAATACTATGTTCGGAAAATTAACCCTGGACGCAATTCCCTTCCACGAGCCGATCATCATGGTCACGGTTGCCATAATCGCGATCGTTGGTGCCGGTGTCGTTGGCTGGATTACCCTGAACAAGAAGTGGGGCTACCTCTGGCGAGAGTGGATCACTTCCATCGACCACAAACGACTGGGCATCATGTACTTCCTGGTGGCCCTGGTGATGCTTATTCGCGGCTTTGCGGATGCCATCATGATGCGTACCCAGCAGGCCATGGCCGCCGGTGGCGCAGAAGGTTACCTGCCGCCTGAGCACTACGACCAGATCTTCACCGCCCACGGCGTGATCATGATCTTCTTCGTTGCCATGCCGATGGTTATCGGCCTGATGAACCTGCTGGTTCCGCTCCAGATTGGCGCGCGTGATGTGGCCTTCCCGTTCATGAACAACCTGAGCTTCTGGCTGTTCGCGGCGGGCGTTGTACTGGTCAACGTTTCACTGTTCGTTGGTGAGTTTGCCAAGACAGGCTGGCTGGCCTATGCCCCGCTATCCGGCGCAAAATACAGTCCCGGCGTCGGGGTTGATTACTGGATATGGGCATTGCAGATATCCGGTATTGGTACCACTCTGACCGGCATCAACTTCTTCGTGACCATCATGAAGATGCGCACCAAGGGCATGACCCTCTTCCGCATGCCGATCTTCACCTGGACCTGCCTGGTCACCAACGTGCTGATCATCGCGGCCTTCCCGATTCTGACCGCGACCATTGCCCTGCTGACCCTGGATCGTTACCTCGATTTCCATTTCTTCACCAACGACATGGGCGGCAACCTGATGATGTACATCAACCTCATCTGGGCCTGGGGCCATCCTGAGGTGTACATCCTGATCCTGCCGGCATTCGGTGTCTTCTCGGAAGTGATCTCCACTTTCTCCAAGAAGCCTTTGTTCGGCTACAACACCATGGTATGGGCCACCATGGCCATCGGTGTTCTGTCGTTCATTGTCTGGCTGCACCACTTCTTCACCATGGGTGCGGGCGCCAACGTAAACGCCTTCTTCGGCATCATGACGATGATCATCGCGATACCGACGGGCGTGAAGATCTTCAACTGGCTGTTCACCATGTACCGCGGGCGCATCGAGTTCGCCTCTCCGGTACTGTGGACCCTGGGCTTCATCATCACCTTTACCCTTGGCGGTATGACCGGTGTGATGCTGGCCGTGCCTGGCGCCGATTTCGTGCTGCACAACAGCCTGTTCGTCATTGCCCACTTCCACAACGTCATCATCGGCGGCGTGGTGTTCGGCATGATGGCCGGTTACTCCTTCTACTTCCCGAAAGCGTTCGGTTTCAAACTGAATGAGAAGTGGGGTAAGCGTTCATTCTGGTTCTGGCTGGTTGGCTTCTACGTGGCCTTCATGCCGCTGTACATCCTGAGCTTCGATGGCGCTGTCCGCCGGATGCAGAGCTATGCCAACACTGACTGGCAGCCGCTGATGATTGTCGCCTGGTTCGGCGCTGTGCTGATCCTCTGCGGCATTCTGTGCACCGCGATCCAGCTGTATGTCAGCATCCGCGACCGCAAGCAGAACCAGGACATCACCGGCGATGCGTGGAACGGTCGCACCCTGGAATGGGCCGTCGCTTCACCGCCCCCGTACTACAACTTCTCGCACCTGCCTGAGATCCACTCGATCGACAACTACTGGGCAGATAAGCAGAAGACTCAGGGCAAAGCCCAACTCGAGGATCCCGAGTCCGTCGAATACAACGACATCCATATGCCGCATAACACCAATGCGGGTCCGATCATGGGCCTCTTCAGCATCGTGTTTGGCTTCGCCCTGGTGTGGCATATCTGGTGGATGGTTGGTGTTGGTGCCATTGGCATGTTCGCTGCCTTCATGGCGCGGATCTTCAGTGAGAACACCGACTATCACATCCCGGCCGAGGAAGTGAAGCGGATGGAAACCGAGCACTACAACCGCGTCAAGATGCAGGCTTAAACATGGCAACAGATACGATGACTAATCAACACGTGGCCGCCCATGGCGGCCACGAAGAACACCACGATATGACTGGTCTGAAGATGTACGGGTTCTGGATCTACCTGATGAGCGACCTGATCATCTTCGGCTCCCTGTTTGCGACCTACGCGGTGCTGCACAATGGCACCGCCGGTGGCCCGACCTCCAAGGAGCTGTTCGAACTGGACTTCGTCCTGATCGAGACGTTCCTGCTGCTGTTCAGTAGTTTTACCTACGGCATGGCGGTTCTGGCCATGAACAAGGATCGCCTCGCACAGGTCAAAGGCTGGCTCGCCGTGACCTTCCTGTTTGGCGCAGGCTTCGTCGGCATGGAAATCTATGAGTTCCATCACCTGATCCAGGAAGGCTTTGGCCCGGATCGCAGCGGCTTCCTGTCGTCCTTCTTCGGGCTGGTAGGCACTCACGGCCTGCACGTAAGCTTTGGCCTGCTCTGGATGCTCGTCATGTTCATCCAGCTGTTCACCAAGGGCCTGACAGAAAAGACTCGCCCGCGCATTCTGTGCCTGAGTCTCTTCTGGCACTTCCTGGACATCGTCTGGATCTGCGTGTTTACCTTTGTCTATCTCATGGGAGTTCTGTGATGAGCACTTCTACATCCCACGACGGCGGCAGCCACGGCAGCGTAAAGTCCTATGTAATGGGACTGATCCTGTCGATCGTTCTGACTGTTATTCCGTTTGGTATGGTCATGAACGGTGGTTTCGATGAAACCGCCGTGATCGTGACCATTGTCATCATGGCGGTGCTGCAGGTTCTCCTGCAGCTGATCCTGTTCATGCACATGAACCTGAAGACACAGGAAGGGCGGGATTCCGGCTCGTTCGTGTTTTTTACCGCCGTCATTCTCACCCTGATCATTGGTGGCACAGTGTGGATTATGTATCACCTCAACATCAACTTGATGTAATGGCCGGCACGTCTGTAAAGGACGTGCTGCGGCAGTTCATTGCACTCACCAAACCGGGGATTATCTTCGGAAATTCCATCTCGGTCATGGGCGGCTATTTCCTGGCCGCCCAGGGTGAGTTCAACCCCGGCCTGTTTGTGGCGGTACTGATCGGCCTCGGCCTGGTCATCGCGTCCGGCTGCGCGTTCAATAACCTGATTGACCGCGACATCGACGCCGTGATGGAGCGTACCCAGGACCGCCCCCTGGTCCGGGGCACCATCACACCGGCCACGACCTTCGGCTTCGCCACGGCGCTGGGGCTTGCAGGGTTTACCCTGCTGCTGGGCATCAACCTACTGACGGTCGGGCTGGCCATCTTCGGCTTCGCCATCTACGTGGGCGTATACAGCCTGTATGCCAAGCGGCAATCCGTTCATGGAACGCTGATTGGCAGCCTTTCCGGTGCGGTTCCTCCGGTTGTTGGTTATTGTGCGGTCAAGGGCCAGTTCGATACAGGCGCGCTGATCCTGCTGGTCACCTTCTGTCTCTGGCAGATGCCGCACTCCTATGCCATCGCGATCTTCCGGTTCAGTGACTACCAGCGGGTACGCATCCCGGTTCTTCCGGTCGCCAAAGGTGTGCACACGGCCAAGTATCATATCGTCGCCTACACCGCCGCCTTTACAGCGTCGGCACTGTGCCTGACGGTTGCCGGGTACACGGGCATCGCCTACTTCGTGGTCGTCCTGCTGATGGGACTGTACTGGCTCAAACTGGGCCTGGCAGGTTTTAGCACCCGGGAAGACATAAAATGGGCCAAAGGGAACTTTGGTTTCTCGATCCTGACCGTTTGCGTCCTGAGCCTCATGATGGGCATCAACGCCTACCTGCCCCCGTTCCTTGGCTGATTGACCATAGCGGGCGCCTCGGGCGCCCGCTTCCTTTTATCCTTTCCCCTCCCCCACCCCAACCGTCTTTCCCTTTTCCAGATTCCTTGATTCATGTGAACTCACGCGCGTAACTCCGTTACGCAATGTCGCTCATATTCAGCTATACCTTACTAGTGAGACCAAACAGGAAGGGCGTCCTTCCGGGCAGCCCGATGCGACAGGATGTCGATAACCACCGGCAAGAAGATGAGGGTGAAACTATGCTGACGCATGTATGGGGCCTGTTGACCCATCCCAAGGTTGAGTGGAAGGAGATCGACAGAGAACACGAGTCCGTTCGTCATCTCTACGCACACCATGTGCTGATCCTGGCCGCAATACCGGTCGTCTGTGCCTTCATAGGCACAACCCAGGTAGGCTGGGGATTCGGTGGCGACCATCCTTTCATCAAACTGGACCTGTTTAGCGCGCTGCTCGCCGGTATCGCCTTCTACGTGGCTATCCTGGCGGCTGTCGTCGCGGTCGGCCACGTGATCCGGACCATGGCAAAACGGTTCAGAAAGCCCCCCAGCTCCCGTCGCTGCGTGATTTTCGCAGGCTACATAGCCACGCCCATGTTCCTCAGCGGTATCGCCGCTGTTTACCCGCTCGTCTGGCTGTGCCTGCTCGCGGGCATTATCGGTCTTTGTCTCAGCGCCTATCTTCTTTACCTGGGTATCCCCTACTTTCTGGGCATCAGTTCCGAGGAGGGCTTTATTGTCTCCAGTACCACACTGGCAGTGGGCGTTCTGATCCTTGAGGCATTGCTCTCGGTAACCGTCATTCTCTGGGGCTACGGCGAAGTCCTCCTGCCCTGGCTATTCCGCTTCTGACAAGGCCCCTTGCGGGCAGAGTGGCTTTCAGTAACCTCTCTGCCCCTCACCTCGCAGTTGGACCGTTTATTGATACGGCTCAAGCAATACCACTTCAACTCCGCCTACTATAATAAGGACAGAACATTCTGTTATTACGAGCTGGAGGCTAAGGTATGTCAATCAATATGGGTGGAGTTGATCGAACCCTTCGTACGTTGATCGGCGTCGTGCTGTTGGCGCTGGTATTTGTTGGCCCGCAGACTCCGTGGGGCTGGATAGGCCTGGTACCCCTGATTACGGGGTTGGTGGGAATATGCCCGCTCTACACCTTGCTGGGCATAAAAACCTGCAGAAAATCCTGAAGATAAAAAAGCGGACCGAGACCACCGGATAGTGGCCTCATAGGTTTGATGGAGGGGGAGACACCCCTCCTCCTATTTTACCGGGGTATTCAAGACCTCAAGCACCTCTTCGAGTTCAGTAATCATCTGCCGAATCAGTTGCTTGTACTGGGATGTATCGTCCTTGACCTCGTGACTGCTCAATTTCTGTTTGGCGCCACCGATCGTGTATCCCTGGTCATAGAGCAGGCTACGGATCTGCCTGATAGTGATTACATCCGCGCGCTGGTAATAGCGGCGGTTGCCCCGGCGCTTGACCGGTGACAACTGAGGGAATTCCTGCTCCCAGTATCGCAGTACGTGCGCCTTGACGTTGCAGAGCTCCGCGACTTCCCCGATGGTGAAGTAACGCTTTCCCGGGATGGCAGGTAGTTCGTTGTTATGACTGGGTTCCAGCATACGCTTCCACTTTTTGCTTTAGTTTTTGTCCTGGTCGAAACGTTACAACACGCCGCGCACTGATCGGAATTTCTTCACCGGTCTTGGGGTTTCTTCCCGGCCGCTGCTTCTTGTCCCGCAGGTCGAAGTTGCCGAAGCCCGACAACTTCACCTGTTCGTTATGGCTGAGTGCGCCTCTGATCTCATCGAAAAAAGCTTCCACCATTTCCTTGGCCTCGCGCTTGTTCAACCCAAGCTCTTCATACAAGCGCTCTGCCATTTCCGCTTTCGTCAAAGCCGCCATCTCTCAACTCCTCAGTGTTGCCCCCAGCTCTTCTTTCAATGCGTCAATCACACCGGTGAAGAGCGAATGCACTTCGTCCTCGTTCAAGGTGCGCTCAGGATGCTGCCAGAAAAGGCTCAACGCGAGGCTCCGGTTACCTTCACCGAGACTCTCGCCTTCGTATACATCGAACGCACGCAACGCTGTCAGGCGATCGCCGGCATGTTTTCTTGCCACACGCTCAACATCGGAGAACGCCACGTCGGCACCGATTATGATGGCCAAATCCCGGCGAACCTCCGGGAATTTTGAAATTTCTTTGAAATTAGGCACATAACCCGTGACGATTGAATTCAAGAATAGCTCAAACATCAGGATCGTGCCATTAAGTTCCAGATTTTTCTGAACTTGTGGATGCAACGTGCCCAGCCACCCGACATGCTCGCCATCACGCATCAATTCGGCAGTCTGGCCCGGATGCAGCGCCGGATGCTGACTGGCGACAAACTGGATTTCGATCCCCAGCAGCCGGAACAATCCCTCCAACTCCCCTTTTACATCAAAAAAATCGGCGGTTCTGCGACCGTTAACCCAGTTTTCCGGATACTGGTTACCCACCACAACACCGGCCAGCATGGGCTGCTGATCAATGCGCTGATCGTTTTGCTCGAACCGGAGTCCGGTTTCGAACAGCCGGATCCTCGGTTGTTGGCGATTCTGATTGTACGCCACGGTTTTCAGAAGACCGCTCCAGAGCGTTGTGCGCATGACCGAAAGGTCCGCCGAAATCGGATTTGCCAGTGCAATGCCATCACGGTCCGGATCAACCAGCTTCTGCACTGCAGGATCGACAAAGCTGTAGGTCACTGCCTCCTGGTATCCCTGATCGACGAAGTAGTTTCGGATGGCGGAGACAGGACGCCTGGCTTCTTCCCTGACCCGCAAACCCAGAGACCCGGTCGGCTCGGTAACCGGCAGGTTGTTGTACCCGAAAATCCGCCCTACTTCCTCGATGAGGTCTTCCTCAATCGTGATATCCGGACGGAAACTGGGAACCGAAATCCGCCATCCGTCCTTGAGCAACTTCTCGACGGGCATGCCGAGACGGGTCAGGATTTCTTCCACGGTCGTACGATCAATAGCCAGTCCGAGCACATCGGCCAGCCGTTTTTCACGAAGATCTACCACGCGGTCGGAGGGCAACTCGTCCTTGCTGGCAACTTCCACGATCTCGCCCGGCTCTCCGCCGACGATATCCATCAGCAACTGAGTGGCGCGCTCCATGGCATCCCGCGCGAGCTTGTAATCGACACCACGCTCGAAACGATGGGAAGCGTCGGTATGAAGGCCATAATGGCGAGCCTTTCCGGCCAAGGTAATCGGATCGAAATAGGCTGCCTCAAGAACAAGATCCCGGGTTTTGGGGCTGACTCCGGAATGCTCGCCCCCCATCACGCCGGCAATCGCCACCGGCTTCTCGTGGTCGGCAATAACGAGTGTATCTTCCGTCAGCTCAACCTCTTGTCCGTCAAGAAGGACCAGTTTTTCCTGAGGCTTTGCCATGCGTACCACGATGCCACCCTGGATCTCCTCGCGGTCGAAGGCATGCAGCGGCTGACCCAGCTCCAGCATTACGTAGTTGGTGACGTCCACCGCAGCATCAATGGATCGGATCCCGGAGCGGCGCAGCTTTTCCTGCATCCACAGGGGCGAGGCTGCCTGCAGGTCTACATTGCGCAGAATGCGTCCCAGGTATCGCGGACAGCCTTCCGGTGCTTCCACCCGGATCTCAGGCACCTCAGAGTGTGCGGCTGGCACTGGCTGAATATCCGGTTCCGCGACCTGCATGCTGTTGAGTACGCCAACCTCGCGCGCTATGCCCTTGATCGAGAGGCAATCACTGCGATTCGGCGTCAGGTCGACATCAATGGTGATGTCGTTGAGTTTCAGGTAATCAGCCATGTCCTGACCGACCGGAGCATCGCCCGGAAGCTCCATCAGGCCATCGTGATTGTCTGATAACGCAAGTTCTGACTCGGAACAAAGCATCCCCTGGGATGGCTGGCCACGAAGCTTGGCTTTCTTGATCTTGAAATTACCGGGCAAAACCGCTCCGACAACCGCAAAAGGCACTTTCAGCCCCTGCCGGACGTTGGGGGCACCACAAACCACTTGTACCGTCTCCAGGCCATCGTAGACCTGGCAAACCCGTAACTTGTCCGCGTCGGGATGAGGTTCGACAGACTGGACCTCCCCTACCACAACGCCGGTGAATTCGCCGGCGACCGGCTCGAAGCCATCCACTTCCAGACCGGCCATCGTGATCTGGTCCATCAATTCCTGGGAGCCAATGTTCGGGTTAACCCACTCGCGCAGCCACTGTTCACTGAATTTCATGGTTTATGCCTTATCCTGATGCGGTTTCGCCTGTTGGATTGATTGCCGGTTTTCGCCTTGAAACTGCCCGGATTACCGGAACTGGCGCAAAAAGCGCAGATCGTTCTCGAAGAACATGCGCAGATCGTTTACGCCGTAGCGCAGCATAGCCAGGCGTTCCACGCCCAGACCAAAGGCAAAGCCACGATATTCCTCGGCATCAATACCGCAATAATCGAATACTTTCGGATGCACCATCCCGCATCCCATCACTTCCAGCCATTTGATGCTGCCGTCTTCTTCACGCCCCCACTCAATGTCCACTTCGGCTGAGGGCTCCGTGAACGGGAAATAGGACGGACGGAACCGGACCTCCAGATCGCGTTCGAAGAACACCCGAAGGAACTCCTCCACAGTGCTTTTGAGATCGGCAAAGCTGACGTCCTTTTCCACCAGCAGCCCCTCGACCTGGTGGAACATGGGTGTATGGGTCATATCGGAATCACAGCGATAGACCCGACCCGGGCAGATCATACGGAACGGTGGCGTGCCGGCTTCCATGGTCCGGATCTGGACCGGCGAGGTGTGAGTGCGAAGGAGCGTGCCCGGATTGAAATAGAAGGTGTCATGCATCGCACGGGCCGGATGATGACCGGGGATATTGAGGGCTTCGAAGTTGTGGTAATCGTCTTCGATTTCCGGCCCCTGTTCCACGCTGTAACCTGCGCGGGCAAAAATTTCCTCGATCCGCTGGAGAGTCCGGGTAACCGGATGAAGCCCACCAAGATCCTGGCCACGACCAGGCAATGTCACATCAATGGATTCACTGGCCAGCTTCGCTTCGATGGCGGCTTTTTCCAGTTCCGCACGACGTGCGTTGATTGCCTGTTCTACCTGCCCCTTGGCTTCATTAATCTTCTGGCCCGCGGCGGGTCGCTCCTCCGCAGACAGCTTGCCCAGAGTCTTGGCCTGCTGGGTAATAACGCCTTTCTTGCCAAGGTACTCCACACGAATTTGATCAAGTGCCTGCAGGCTGTCCGAGCCCTCTACGGCTTTCAGACCGTCCTGAACCAGTTGTTCCAGGTTTTCCATCGACCCTGCTCCAAACCAGAAATGGGGTAGGTTAAAACAAAAATAGGGGAAGAGCGTGCCCTTCCCCTATCAGGAGGCGCCTTCACGTTTCCATGAGACGCCCGATCGATCTGCAATCGATGAGAGATCTTAAGCGATCACAGGGACGCTTTGGCTTTCTCAACCACAGCGGCAAATGCCTGCTGCTCGTTCATGGCCAGATCGGCCAGAACCTTACGATCGATTTCGACATTCGCCTTCTTCAGGCCTGCGATCAGACGGCTGTAAGACAGGCCGTTTGCGCGGGCACCCGCATTGATACGGGAGATCCACAGGGCGCGGAACGCGCGCTTGCGGTTACGACGGTCGCGGTAGGCATACTGACCGGCTTTGATAACCGCCTGTTTGGCAACCCGATAAACACGGCTGCGGGCACCGTAGTAACCCTTGGCCTGATTCATGATCTTCTTGTGACGACGACGTGCTACCACGCCACGCTTTACACGAGCCATACTTTAATCCTTCTTAACCAGTGAAACGCTTATTTGGCGATCATACGCTTGATGGAAGCCACATCGGACTTGGCAATCAGCTTGGTACCACGGAGCTGACGCTTACGCTTGGGGCTCTTCTTGGTCAAGATATGACTGGTGAAGGACTGCTTGTGCTTGAAGCCGGTCGCGGTCTTCTTGAACCGCTTGGTGGCTCCGCTTTTGCTTTTCATCTTCGGCATTTTTTAAAACTCCGCATTCTATTATTTAAAAACAAATATGACCCTGAACGACAAATCCCCCGCCGACGCGGGGGACCGGTCATTGATTCAGGTTCACTTCTTCTTGCGGGGCGCCACAACCATGGTCATCTGGCGGCCTTCCATTTTCGGCCGCTGTTCTACCTGGGCCAGCTCTTCAATATCCACTTCGATGCGGTTCATGAGCTTCATACCAATTTCCTGGTGTGCCATCTCACGGCCACGGAAGCGGATAGTGATTTTGCCGCGGTCCCCGTTTTCAAGGAAACGTACCAGGTTGCGTAGTTTGACCTGGTAATCCCCTTCTTCAGTTCCTGGACGGAACTTGACTTCTTTGACCTGCGTCTGCTTCTGCTTTTTCTTGGCAGCCGCTTTGGCCTTTTTCTCTTCGAAGATCTTCTTGCCGTAGTCCATTATCTTACAGACGATCGGATCGGAATCCGTAACCTGAACCAGGTCAAGAGACGCTTCTTCTGCCTGCTTGAGAGCATCCTCAATCGGAACAATACCGACCTGATTGCCTTCGGCATCAATCAGACGGACTTCAGTTGCGTCAATATTCTCATTGATAGGCGCTTTAGGAGTACGCCCACCCCGATTCGCTCGCTGTTTAATAATCAGATCTCCGTTTTGGTTCTACCTTTACGTTCGACGTCCGCAGCCAGTAGCTTCTCGAACTCGTCGACCGACATGGTTCCCAGATCTTCACCTTTTCGGGTTCTTACTGCAACGGCGTTGTTCTCGATTTCTTTATCGCCAACAACAACCAGATAGGGAACCTTGTTAAGAGTATGCTCGCGGATTTTAAAGCCGATCTTCTCGTTTCTCAAGTCAGCATTAACCCGATACCCCAAAGAATCCCATTTTTTCGCCAGATTCTGACAATAATCACGCTGATTATCGGTGATATTGAGTACCGCAACCTGGGTCGGAGCCAGCCAGACCGGAAACGCACCTTCGTATTCTTCAATCAGAATTCCGATAAAGCGCTCGAAGGAGCCCAGCACGGCCCGGTGCAACATGACCGGCGTCTTGCGCTCCGAGTTGTCGGCGACATACTGGGCGCCCAGACGCCCCGGCATGGAGAAATCGACCTGAATGGTACCGCACTGCCAGACCCGGCCAATGCAGTCTTTCAGGGAGAACTCGATTTTCGGGCCATAGAACGCGCCCTCGCCGGGCAGCAACTCCCAATCAACACCTTCGCGGTTCAGGGCTTCTTCCAGAGCCGCTTCCGATTTGTCCCAGACCTCGTCTGAGCCCACGCGTTTTTCAGGACGGGTGGACAGCTTATAGAGAATCTCGGTAAACCCGAAGTCTTCGTAAACCTCGTGCAGCAGCTTGATGAACGAGGAGACTTCAGCCTGGATCGCATCCTCTTCACAGAAGATGTGAGCGTCATCCTGGGTGAAACCGCGAACCCGCATCAATCCGTGTAGCGCACCGGACGCCTCGTTCCGGTGACAGGAACCGAATTCGGCCAATCGCAGCGGCAGATCCTTGTAGCTCTTCAGGCCCTGATTGAACACCTGCACGTGACAGGGGCAGTTCATCGGCTTGATTGCGTAATCGTGCTTCTCCGACTCGGTGGTGAACATGTCATCCTTGAACTTGTCCCAATGGCCGGACTTTTCCCACAAGGTACGTGACACCACCTGTGGTGTCTTGATCTCCTGATAACCATGCCCGTGCAGCTTGCGGCGCATGTATTGCTCGATTTCCTGGTACAGCGACCAGCCGTCGGGATGCCAGAAAACCATACCCGGCGCTTCTTCCTGCATATGGAACAGGTCGAGCTTCTTGCCAATCTTGCGGTGGTCCCGCTTTTCCGCCTCTTCCAGGCGGTGCAGGTAAGCCTTGAGATCCTTCTTGTTGCCCCAGGCGGTGCCATAAACCCGCTGCAACTGCTCGTTGCCGGTGTCACCGCGCCAGTAGGCACCTGCCACCTTGGTCAGCTTGAACGCCTTGAGCTTGCCGGTGCTGGGCACATGAGGCCCCCGGCACAAATCGATGAAATCGCCCTGACGATAGAAGGAAAGATCCTCTTCCCCCGGAATGTCCTCGATGATCCGGACCTTGTATTCTTCGCCCATCTCATCAAACAGTGTCACCGCCTGATCCCGGGACATGATCGACCGGGAAACAGGGATGTCCTGTTTCGCAAGTTCTTCCATGCGTTTTTCGATACGGGCCAGGTCTTCGTTCGTGAAGGGTCGATCGTATTTGAAATCGTAGTAGAAGCCGTTATCAATCACCGGACCGATGGTTACCTGCGCCTCCGGGAACAGCTCCTTGACCGCCATGGCAAGCAAATGCGCGGTGGAATGACGAATAATATCAACGCCCTCTTCATCCCGATCGGTCACGATAGCCAACTCGGCGTCCCGATCAATGAGATGACTGGTATCCACCAGCTTACCGTCCACTTTCCCGGCCAGAGCGGCTTTTGCCAGCCCCGCGCCAATGTCTGCGGCAACGTCGTGAACGGTTACGGATTCGGAAAAACTGCGATGACTGCCATCCGGCAGGGTAATGACGGGCATGGAAAACTCCTCGTGAATGACTCAGCGGTGATCTATACCAAAGATCACATGTCGTCAGCTCACCGCGACACAAACCGCGGGCTGACCGGCAGGCAGTCTAACAGAAAAAACCCGGCGGGTTAACGCCGGGTTTCACAGACACGAGTCCGTTATCAACGAATCATGCCGGCTCCGCTATGGCCTCTTCCCGGGCCTTTCGCCGGAGCTGGCCAAAGGCCAGCAGTCCAAGCAGGAGGAACGCCGGAATGAACATCAATTCCTTCGGCGGACGATCGTTGGGAATTTCCAGTTCGTCGATTGTCCAGCCGTAACTGATGCCGGCCTTCTCCGCAACACTGCCAAAGTTGACGAAATCCACGGCCATCACGTCGCCCTGACGGGACAGCTCAAGCCCCGCCTGCGCCAGGCGCTGTTCCGGGCTTTCGGCCTTCGGCAGGTTCAGACTGATCACCTTGGTGACCTCTTCACCTGAAATCGCCGTTCCCGATGCACGCAGGTAAATCGGCTCTCCCGCCGGTACTTCGTCAATCCGCTGGAAGATCTCCGTTGCCGGGCGTTGATCCATGGCCGGGTATACCTGATCCCACCAGAAGCCGGGGCGGAACAAGGTAAAGGTCACCAACAGCAGCAACACGACTTCCCACCAACGGGTTCGGGTAAACCAGTATCCCTGGGTTGCGGCGGCAAAGACCAGCATCGCGGTAATGGCGCTGAACACCGTCACGAGCAGATCAAACCAGCCGGTCAGACCAAGCAACAGAAGCTGGTTATTGAAAATAAACATGAACGGCAGGATGGCGGTCCGGATGTCATAGATGAACCCCTGGACACCGGTCCGGATCGGATCCGCCCCCGATATCGCCGCCGCCGCATAGGCGGCCAACCCGACCGGCGGCGTGTCGTCCGCCAGTATGCCGAAGTAGAAAACGAACATATGGACCGCAATCAGCGGTACCAGGAAGCCGTTTTCTGCCCCGAGGGTCACGATAACCGGCGCCATCAGAGTGGACACCACAATGTAGTTTGCGGTGGTCGGCAGCCCCATCCCGAGAATCAGGCTGATGATCGCCGTGAAGATGAGGATCAACAGGAGGTTCCCGCCGGAAATGTACTCGACGAACTGAGTCATTACCAGGCCAATACCGGTGAGCGTCACGGTACCGACGACAATGCCCGCCGTCGCCGTGGCAACACCAATACCGACCATGTTTCGGGCCCCGGTCACCAGTGCGTCGCCAAGCTCGACTACGCCACCACGCAACAACTCGCCAACATTTCCGCTCTTTCGGAAAAAGGCTTTCAGAGGCTTCTGGGTCACCAGAATGAACATCATGAACACCGTTGACCAGAAAGCGGACAACTGCGGCGAGAAGCGTTCAACAGTCAGACACCAGACCAGAACCACCACCGGCAACAGATAATACAATCCGGCCTTGAAGGTCTCCGCCAACGGCGGCAATTCATTGATATCTGCATCGGGACCGTCTTCATCCAGATCCGGGAACTTGCACGAGTAAGCCACCAGGGCCAGGTAGATAACGCCGAGGAGCACCGTGAGGATCCAGGGTGCGGATTCACCCAGCGCCCCTTTCAGCCAACCGACACCGTAGTACACCACCAGAGTCAGGATGCTGAAGCCCAGAATGATGGTGACCCAGCTAAACAGACGCTGCGCCATGGTCGGCTTCACCTTCCGCTCGATGCCCTTCATGTTGAGCTTGCAGGCTTCAAGGTGAACCATGTAAAGCAGCGCGATATAGGAGATCAACGCAGGGAGGATGGCCGCCTTTACGACCTCCAGATAAGGAATACCCACGTACTCCACCATCAGGAAGGCAGCAGCCCCCATGATAGGAGGTGTCAGCTGGCCATTCACCGAGGCAGCCACTTCCACGGCACCGGCTTTGGTCGCCGGAAAACCCACCCGCTTCATCAGCGGAATTGTGAACGTGCCCGTGGTCACCACGTTGGCAATGGACGAACCCGACACCACGCCACTGAGACCACTGGAGACCACCGCCGCCTTGGCCGGTCCGCCCCGCATGTGCCCCAGCATGGCATAGGCAATCTTGATGAAATAGCTGCCTGCGCCGGCTTTCTCCAGCATGGCGCCGAACAGTACGAACAAAAAGACAAAGCTGGTCGAAACGCCCAGGGCCACACCAAATACACCTTCGGTACCCAGCCACTGATGTGAGGCCAATTTGCTGAGACTGACTCCGCCATGGGAAATCACATCCGGCATGTAAGGGCCGGCCAGTGAGTAGAAGATGAAAACAGCAGCGACGATAGTCAGTGCCAGACCAAGAGCACGACGGGTTGCTTCAAGCAGCAACACCAGGCCCACCATGGCGACAACCATATCCGCCGTGGTCGGGGCGCCCGGACGCTGCGCCAGGTCCCGATAGAAAATAAAGATATAGGAGGCCGCGAAGGCGGCGGCCAGCGCCAGCAACCAATCATAGATAGGCACATGATTGGCATGCTTTCCCTTGAACATCGGGAAGGCTGCAAAGGCCAGGAAAATGGCAAACGCCAGATGAATCGAACGTGCTTCCGTAGAATTGAACACGCCGATATTGAAAATATAAGGAAGCGGTGACGCTATCCAAAGCTGAAAAAGAGACCAGAGCAAAGGAACGATAAAGAGAATGATGGCGGCCGGCCCAGTTGCGGCCCGTCCACCCGACTCGGTCTGGAGGAATTCCTCTAGTTTCTGCTTATCGACGGCATCCCCGGCTCTCGGGTCGCTATTTGTCATAGCCGGATCCTGTCAGAGGGAAATCGAAAAGGTCGGAAGAGGCCACAGGCGAGGTCGCCTGTGGCCACGTTATTTAGCTCAGCCGGATCACTTGATCAGGCCAACTTCCTTGTAGTACTTCAGGGCACCCGGGTGCAGAGGCGCACTCAGGCCATCGTGAACCATCTCTTCCTTCTTCAGGTTGGCAAACGCCGGATGCAGACGCTTGAAGCTGTCGAAGTTCTCGAAGACGGCCTTGACCACTTCGTAGACCACGTCATCCGGGACGTCGGTGGACGATACGAGAGTTGCACCGACACCAAAGGTGGTGACGTCTTCATCGGTACCACGATACATGCCACCGGGGATAACGGCCTTCCGATAGTAAGGGTTCTCTTTGATCAGCTTCTTGGTTGCGTCGTTGTCGACTTCAACGATAACGCTGTCACAGGAGGTTGTGGCTTCCTTGATGGCGCCGGACGGGTGACCCACGGTGTAGAAGAAGGCATCAATGTTGCCGTCACACAGAGCCTGGGACTGCTCGGAGGCTTTCAGCTCGGCTGCCAGGGAGAACTTGTCCATGGTCCAGCCCATTTCGTCCATCAGCACTTCCGCCGTTGCACGCTGACCCGAACCCGGGTTACCAACGGATACGCGCTTTCCGGCCAGATCTTCAAACTTCTTGACGCCGGAGGCCTTGCTTGCAACAACGGTAAACGGCTCCGGATGCAGAGAGAATACAGCGCGCAGCTTCTTGTTGGGGCCGTCATCCTTGAACTGGCTGGTGCCGTTGTAGGCATGGTACTGCCAGTCGGACTGGGCCACAGCCAGGTCGAGCTCGCCCTGACGAATGGCATTCAGGTTATAGACAGAACCGCCGGTACTCTCAACGGAGCAACGGATGCCATGTTCTTTCCGATCCATGTTGACCAACCGGCAGATAGCACCGCCAGCAGGATAGTAAACCCCGGTTACACCGCCGGTACCGATGGTGATGAACTGCTGTTCCTGAGCCGAAACAGACGTGGAAGCACCAAGACTGACGGCCGCAGCCATCGCAAGAGCGGATACTTTGAGTTTCAGAGTCATGTAGCTTCTTCCTTTTTGTCAGGTATTTATAGTTAATATGACTGCCCGCATCGGGACGGGCGTCGGTCGCGTCCTCTTTGAACATAGACCAGTTTATCGCATAAATAAAGCTGGCCCCTGCTCGCTAAACATTTGAACAAGCAATAAAAAAGCCCGCAAAGCGGGCTTTTTTACTGAATCGGGACGCAAGCTTATTCCGCTGCTCTTGCCTTCGCGACCATCCGGTCAGGCCGGAGAAGGAAGCGTGCCAGCGCAGGCAGCAACCAGATCGCGCCGACCATGTTCCAGAGGAACATGAAGAAGAGCAGGAAACCCATGTCAGCCTGGAACTTGATCGGAGAGAAGATCCAGGTGACAACCCCGATACCCAGGGTCACACCCGTAAAGACAACTGCCTTCCCGGTGGACCGCAAGGTTTCAAAATAAGCCTCCTGCAAAGTCTTACCTTCAATCAGGTATTTCTCAAGCTTGCTGTATATGTAAATACCGTAATCCACGCCGATGCCGACCCCCAGTGCAATAACCGGCAGAGTCGCCACTTTGATGCCGATTCCGGACACCGCCATGATCGCCTCACACAGAACAGACGTGAGTCCCAGCGGGATAACGATACACAGCACGGCGCGAATCGACCGGAACGTAACAAAGCACAGCAAACTCACCACGCCGTAGACGAACATCAACATCCGGTCCTTGGCCTTCGAGATCACTTCGTTCGTTGCGGCTTCGACACCCGCATTACCCGCGGCCAGCAGGAAGGTATGCTCGTCGTTGTTATTCTCCTGGGCAAACGCCTCAACCCGCTTGACCACCGTTTGCAGCGTTTCCGCCTTGTGGTCTTCCAGGAACACCAGAAGCGGTGTCAGGCTGCAGTCGGTGTTAATCAGGCCGGAGGGTGCACTCCGTATCGATGCGTTGATGATGGTCTGGTTCCGCGAGATCGCATACCAGTTCCAGTTACCCTCGTTCAGCGCCTTGGTCACGATTTTCGAGACATCTGCCAGCGACGCCGTCGACTGGACACCCGGCGTATTCTGGAGCTCCCATTCCAGGGCATCCATGGCACGCAACACCGAGTACTGGGTGCATTGCTCTTTCGGGGTCCTGACCATCACCACCATGACATCGGCACTGGTGGAGTAGTTGTCAATGATGAACGCATTGTCCTGATTGTACTGGGAGTCCTTGCGAAGCTCCGGAGCCCCCTTGTCGAGGTCGCCAACCTTGAGGTCCTGCTTGTAGTAGACACCCAGACCAAGACCAATGACTGCAATAAGCAGGGAAATAGGCGCCACACCCGGGTGCGAGAAGTACGAAAGCACCCGCCATTTCCGATCCTTGTTACTGCTCCGGTTCTGTACGTGATTGACACCACGCTTCGTGATACCGATGTACGACATGATCAGTACGTGGAGCACAAGGTTGGTGATGATAACGAATGCCACACCGATACCCGCCGCAACCGCCAGATCACGAATGACGTCGATCTGAATGAAGAACAGGGTCAGGAAGCCGAAGGCATCGGAAATCAGCGCCAGCATGCCGGGGATATACAGGGAGCGGAACGCCAGTCGGGCGGACGTCACCGCATCGAATCCCTTGGAAGCCTCGACTGCCATGGCGTTGACGATCTGCACACCGTGACTGATACCAATCGCAAAGACGAGGAACGGCACCAGGACGGAATAGGGATCCAGACCGTAACCAAGGAGCCGGAGTGTTCCAAGCTGCCAAAAGACCGCAATAATGGAGGTCACGACCGGCACCAGGGTCCCTGCAATACAACGGGAGTACCAGAACAGCAACAGGGTTGTGAGCACAATGGTGATGCCCGCAAACCAGGCGATCGAGCCAATGCCCTCGATCAGATCGCCAACTTTCTTGGCGAAACCGACGATGTGGATTTCAACATTCGGATTCTGCGCCTCGTACTTCTGACGCACTTTTTCTTCAAGCTGACGGGAGAACTCGGCATAGTCCAGAGGTTCGCCGGTTTCCGGATTCTTTTCGTACAGCGGTGCGTACACAATGGTGGACTTGAAGTTATCCGACACCAGACGGCCGACTTCGCTGGAGCGCAACACATTCTGGCGCAGCTGCTCCAGGCTCTGATGGGAGCCGTCGTAGTTGTCCGGAATGACGGTACCACCCTGGAACCCCTGCTCTGTGACCTCCACCCAGCGAACGTTGGACGTCCAGAGGGATTTCAGGCCCGAGCGATCCACCCCGTTGAGGTAAAACACCTCGTCGGTGATCTGCTTCAGGGTCTCCATGTACTCCTTGTTGAAGATATCCCCCTGCTTCGCCTCGACAGCAATCCGGACAAAGTTCCCCAGATTTTCCAGGTCTTTCCGGTTATCCATCATGTTGACGATGTAGGGATGCTCCAGCGGGATCATCCGCTCGAAGCTTGCATCCGGCTGGATCTTGATCGCGTTGTACCCCAGAAACAGGGTCAGCAGAGCCAGCAAACCGAGGATGATCGCCCGGTTATTGAAGATGACGCGCTCGAGAAACGGCTCGGCCTTCGGCGTTGTGAGGTAGTGCTCGCCCTTATCGTGCTTAGGGTTGGACATTCAAAAGCCCCTCTATATTGAATTCTGTTATTGCCACATCAGGGCGTTATTGAAGTTTTTTGCCGTCAGCGTCGGTCCGCTTGGCACCATGTTCGCCCACGAGAAGCAGATTGGTATCTGCCAGGGGAACCACTCCCATCAGCCCTTCGCGGTCTTCCAGAAGGCTTTCACGGAAGGTATCGCCGCTGTTTCCACTGGTGAGGACCGTACCCTCGTTACCCACGAGAACAATCCGGTCACCATCGGCGGCACCGTCGTTCAGCGTCGCGGACGAACCGGTATTAACAATAGACCAGGACTTGCCGAGGTCGGAGGAAAACATCAGTGTGCCACGCAGACCAAAGGCCAGAATCTCGTTGACCCGACCCGTGCCCATCACACCAAACAGTGAACCGGGATAGGGGCTGTCCCGCTTCTCCCAGCTCTCTCCATTATCGACAGACACGAAAATCTGACCGGCCTCACCGACAATCACGAGCGCACCGCCCGCCACACTGGAGATGGCATTCAGGTGATAGCCCTGCGGGTTTTCGATCTTTGGCGCCCAATCCTGCCAGGACTTCCCACCATCCACGGTGCGGTAGATCATGCCGTAGGCCCCCACCACAAAGCCATGACTGGCATTCTCGAACCAGACATCGAGAAACGGATTGACGGGGCCGATGTCCAGATCGCTCTGCATGTTTTCCAAACGGAATTTGAGATCATCCAGCGCCCATTCGAGATCGCCTTTATCGGCTTCTGGCGCCTCTTCGATCCGCTGTTCCATCTGGGCGATTTCATCTTCCTGGCTGGCAATGGCCAGCTTTGCGGCGCGAATACCGTCCAGCTGGAGCTCCCAGGTTGCACCGGAATCCCCGGAATGCAGCACGGCACCGCTGTGCCCCACGGCCCAGAGATCCGTCTTGGTACCAAAATCAACGCCCGTCAGGGTTACCGAGACCGGAACCTTCGCCTGGCTCCATGTCTTTCCCTGATCGTCCGAGTAGATAATGTGCCCGCGTTCTCCCGCCGCCACGATACGGTCGCCAGAGCTGGCGACATCGTTCAACAGGCTCTCGGGAGCCAGGTCCGAGGGACGCGCCGGAGTCTCCAGCAGATCTCCCAGCGCCATAGCCACCGGGGATGCGCAGACCATGGAGAGCCCCAGGCACGCTGCACCGAGAGTTTTACGCACAAAGCTTGTAGCCATTCAGATTGCCTATTGGTTGTTATTACACGGTGTCTCTGACCGGCATTGCCGGCTTAAACAATACGCATGCCAGCAATCCCCCGATTGCCGGCATGCGTACTGCCGCTGCCCCGAAGGGCCGTCTCACATCAAGCGACTTGGCGTGTTAACGAACACTCCTGCGACGCAGGGAAGCCGGTGAGAAATAACGTTTGTTCGGAATCTTGTCCGAGAAGACCCGGGTAGTCGGTTCTTCGGTATCCAGTCCCAGAACGTGATAACGACGTGCCTGTAGATCATGATAGACGTCCAGAACGGTCCAGACACCCGGCAGCTCGTAATAGTTCTTCGGCAAGCCCATGGTGACGCGCCAGAGATTGCCTCGGCTGTCGTACTGATCTACCAGGACCGCATTCCAGCTGTCTTCATCCACGTAAAAACGACGCTTGGAATAAATGTGACGCTCACCTTTCTTGAGGGTCGCTTCAACCACGTGGACCCGATGCAACTCCCACCGCGTCAGATCCGGGTTGATGTGGGAAATCCCGAGAATCTTGGAATAAGGCACGCCGGCCTCACCAATCCGGTAACAGTTGTACGGAATGTAGATCTCGCGCTTGCCCAGGTACTTCCAATTGTACTTGTCCAGCGCCCCGTTAAAGATGTCGGTGTCGTCGGCGGTGCGCAGGTTGTCGGATGCCGCGATCGGGGAATCGTAGTTAAGGTTGGGCGCCCGGCGAACGCGCCGCTGGCCTGCGTTGTACCCCCATCCGTTACGCGGCTCGATGATCTGGTTCAGGGTTTCCTGGATCAGGATGGCACCACCGGCAAGACGGGGTGGTGACAGGGTGAACGACAGATAATAGAAAATGATGTTGTCCAGGGTGCTTTCATCACCCTTCGGGTTGTAGAAGTTGAAGAACACTTCCTGCTGTGAGGTCACCAGCGAGTAATCACCGTCCTGCTGGACAGCCACTTCACTCGAACGACGGGTGACGTAAATCCCACGCCAGCGGGTCAGATGGTTCCACATGACCTGCCAGGCTTTTTGTTCATCGTTCCCGCTCAAAATCGGGAACGGGTAGCCCCCATAGGCACCCTTGATACCGGCGCCCTCGCCCACCATTTCCGCAGACGTTGCGTTGTCCTTCACATTCTTGGCGACCCAATCCGGAATCGCGTGCGTGCGGCGGCTCTTGTACACCGGCACCTTGAACGTGGTGGGATAGGTCTCGAACATGGCCTTCACACCTTCGCTCAAATGATCACTGTACTGATCCATATTGGCGGCGGTGATGGTGAAAAGCACCTGATCGTCCGGGAACGGGTTGATGTGATGCTGGCCACTCCCTTCGTATCCGGGAGGCGGTTCGGTCAGTCCACCATCCCAATCGGGAATGGTTCCTGATTTATTACCAGCTTTCGGGGAGCCAAAAGGCGTCAGATCCTTTCCCAGGCGGTCAGCCTGGCTTTGCGATACGGCGGCACTGACGGGCGCAGCTGCCACGGACAGAGCCAGGAGGCTGCCGAACAACACATTTTTGTTATATCTCATGGTCTACCTAAATCCGTCTGGAAGCCTCTTAGGGGCTTTTTATTGTGGTCTGATGGATACTATGACGTTCTTTTAGGTTAGCCGATCCGGCAACGAAGTCTATCGACCGAAAGTGCGATTTTGTATCAGGCTGTGACGGGGTCTTCACCGCCACAGCCCGATATCAGAGGAAGGGAACAGCGAATCAGTCTGCCAGGCTTTTGTGCACCACCTCGTAGACATCCCGGGAAAGCCCTTTCTTGTCGCGGATGCGCTCCAGGGCGGCTCTCATGCTGGCACTGTAGGCAGGTGCAAACTTGCGCCAGCGAGTCAGCGGTGTCACCAGTCTGGCCGCAATCTGGGGGTTGCTGTCATCCAGACGGCAGACCTGATCCGCCAGGAACTCATAGCCGGAACCGTCAGCATGATGGAACGCCGCCAGATTCTGCCCGGCGAAGGCTCCTACAACGGAGCGAACCTTGTTGGGGTTTTTCCAGTCAAAGGCCGGATGTGCCATCAGCTCCCGGATTTGCGGCAACTGCCCCGCCCGGTCGCTGGACGCCTGCACCGAGAACCAGAGTTCGACCACCTGAGGGTCGTCCTGAAACTGCTCGTAGAAGGTCGCCAGGGCTTCGGTCCGGTCATCCTCGTAATCGGAATTGACCAGGGCCCGGAGCGCCCCCATGTGATCGGTCATGTTATCGGCACCGCGGAACTGGCGAACGGCCAATTCGCGGGCCTCTTCGTCGTTAATGGCCAGCAACCAGGACAAGGCCGTGTTGCGCAGACTGCGCCTGGCAACAGCCTCGGGGGTAACCTCGTAGGCGCCCGACTCACCGTTCCGTCTGTAACAGGCGACCAGTTCGTCGCGAAGGGCGATCGCCAGATGCTTGAGCACACGCTCCCGTGCCTCATGGATGGCCGGCACATCGGCGCTCTCGGACAATTCGATCAGGTAGGCTTCCGATGGCAATTGCAGCATCTTGGCAACCAGTGCCTGGTCCAGTCCCGAATCTGAGATCAGGTGCCTGTAGGCGGTCACCAGCCGTGGCTCTACCGGCGTGTCCTTTGGCGTGCCCACCAGAGACTGGATGACATCCACCGTCAGCCGCTGGCCCGCATCCCAGCGATTGAAGCCGTCGGGATCGTGACTCATCAGGAACAGCAGCTGCTCCCGGGTCCAGGGATATTGCACGCGAACCGGTGCGGAGAAATGCCTCAGCAACGAGGGCACCGGTCGCTCGTCCACACCATGGAACTCGAAAGTATGTTCGGCGTCGGTCAGTTCCAGAACACGCTCATCCGGGGCATCCTGATCATCCGGCGCCAGCCGCAGGGGCAAAGGCTCGCCATGGGAACCTAGCAGGCCCAGCGCGAACGGTATGTGCTGTGGTTTCTTGTCAATCTGGCCCGGCGTGTCCGGAATGTCCTGCCTGATGGTCAGGCGATAAATCCCCGCCGCTTCATCGAACTCATCGGACACCGTCAGCACGGGCGTGCCGGCCTGCTCGTACCAGAGACGGAACTGCGCCAGATCCCGACCCGATGCATCCTCCATCGCCCTGACAAAGTCGTCGGTGGTTACCGCCTGACCGTCGTGACGCTCGAAGTAGAGATCGCTGCCCTTGCGGAACATCTCCGATCCGAGCAGGTTGTGGATCATGCGAACCACTTCGGCGCCTTTCTCATAGATGGTCAGGGTGTAGAAGTTGGAAATCTCCATGTACGACGCGGGGCGCACCGGATGGGCCATGGGGCCGGCGTCCTCGGCAAACTGGGCGGTCCGCAGCAAGGTAACGTCCTCGATCCGTTTCACCGTCGGCGACCCCATATCCGCAGAGAACTGGGAATCCCGGAATACGGTAAAGCCTTCTTTCAGGCTCAGCTGGAACCAGTCCCGACAGGTCACCCGATTGCCGGACCAGTTATGGAAATACTCATGGGCGACAATCGCTTCAATGCGCTGGAAGGCAGCATCTGTGGCGGTCTCCTGGCTGGCCAGAACGCAGGACGAGTTGAAGATGTTGAGTCCCTTGTTCTCCATGGCCCCCATGTTGAAGTCGTCCACCGCCACGATCATGAAAATGTCCAGATCGTATTCACGGCCGTAGACCTCCTCATCCCAACGCATTGAACGTTTCAGGGAGTCCATCGCGTGCTCGCATTTCGCGGCATTCCGGGGTTCCACATACATCCGGAGATCAATATCCCGGCCGGAACAGGTCCGGAAGGTGTCGCGTTTTTCCACCAGATCCCCGGCCACCAGGGCAAACAGGTAACAGGGTTTGGGGAACGGATCCTCCCAGGTGACAAAGTGGCGACCGCCCTCCAGTTCACCGCGATCCACGTCATTGCCGTTGGACAGCAAAACAGGGTACGCCGTTTGATCCGCTTCGATGCGGGTACGGAACCGGGACATCACATCCGGACGGTCCGGGAAAAAGGTGATGCAACGGAATCCTTCGGCTTCGCACTGGGTACAGAACATTCCCGAGGACTTGTAGAGCCCCTCCAGTCGGGTGTTGTTCTGAGGCTCGATCCAGGTAACGACATTGAGCTGGAAGGCATCGGGCACATCGGCAATCACAAGCTGATCGTCAGTCAGCTCGTATTCCGACGCCTGCAACTCGCGCCCATCGAGACTCACCCCCTGAAGCGAGAGGCTGTCTCCATCCAGTGAGAGTGACGCATCGCTCCGTGCGGATTCCGGATTGCGACGGATCGACAGGGTACTGTGAACACGAGCGCCGTCCTCGAACAGCTCGAATCTCAGGTCCACGTGATCAACCAGATACGCAGGAACCGTGTAGTCACTCAGGTAAATGGTTTGGGGCTGGTTACTACGCATGACAATCTCCAAAAATTCGGTTCAGCGGGCATCCACGCGGAAGCGAACCTCATACCCGGTGAACTTCCGGATATTGATCACTCCGGTATCAAGAATCAGGTACTGACCCTTGATGCCCTCCAACACGCCGTCCACGTGCGGCTCTTTGTCCAGATTATGGGTTTTGATCTTCTCGGGCCAGACGCTGACCGGATAGCTGAGACCCAGTCCATCCTCGTCCACCTGCCAGACCGCATCGTTACCCTGGTTCTCGCAGATGGTCTCAATGTCCGGAGCGATAACCTCCAGCATCCTCTGTTTTTCGGCGACCAGATCCAGCTCCGGGACATCACCCTTGAGCATGGCCCGCCAGTTGGTCCGGTCCGCCACATGCTGCTTGCAGGCCACCTCGACCAGGCCGGCAATATAGCGCGTTTTCACTCTCAGCAACGGAATGGCCTCAACCGCACCCTGATCGATCCAGCGCGTCGGGACCTGGGTTGCACGGGTGATACCGACCTTGAGCCCGGAGGAGTTCGCGAGATACACGACATGCTCCACCATGCAGTGCGTTTCGCCCCACTCAGGCTCGCGGCAGGTCCCAAGATGATAGTGGCACTTTTCAGGGCTCATGATGCAACTGTCACAGGCCGCCAGCTTCCGGAAACAGGGGTAACAATATCCCTGATTAAAGCTCTTTTTCGTTGTCCGGTCGCAGTGTATGCAACGGATCACGCCATCAAAATCGATCTGAAGCGGACGTCCGATCAGTTCGTTGAGGGGAATGCGATCATCACCGACGGCGATCGTATAGGTGACCGGATCCCCTGCTTCTGCCGGCATCTTGCGCAGACGGCCGGTGACATCGATGCCGCCGGTCAAGACTTGACCTCGACAAACTGCTCGGGATCAACCTCCGGCCGATCACCCTGACGGAACTGCACCGAGGGATCGCAAGCCGTACCGGCTTTGGCTCCCCTGTCCAGGTAGCCGACACGCTCTTCCTCGGGGATGTTATGCCGGTTCTCATAGTAGATGACCGCCTCAAGGCTGATTTCACGCTGCTCAGCGGTCATTTTTCGGCCGTCCGGCCACTTGCCAAGCTCAATGGCCTGACGGAGATTCCGGTAGACGGCCGGATCCAACCGTTCAATAAGCTGCTCGTAAGTCATTCCGCTCTCCTGAACTCATTCAAAGAAAATTAACGGAATCGTTTGACATACGCAAACGATAATGATTATCATTAGCACACCAAATGACGACGGTCGTATCATTTGGTCTCTCTCATCAGGAGCTGAACGCTCTCTTTAAACCCCGCCCCAGGCGGGGTCTTTTTTCACTGTCTCTTTCTTACGGGTAACAACAGGGCACAGAGCAATCCGGCGACAAAGCCCCCCAGGTGAGCCTCGTTGGCCATCCGACCCAATCCCAGCATTTCAGTCAACGGCGTAAAACCGAGCACCATCCAGATGACGGCGAAGGTCACCAGTGCCGGAGGAAACTGGAATCGTGGCGCTCGTTGCTGTCCGAGCCAGCAATAACCCAACATCCCGTAAACCACGCCGGAAAGACCGCCAAAAAGCGGACCCGACACGAAAAACTGCAGCCCGTTGGACAGCACACTGGTCACCAAGAACAGAATGGCGAGCCGGCCCCGTCCATCAAACCATTCAATCTGGCTACCGAGAAACCACAGCATTACTGAGTTGAACACAATATGTGTCCAGCTGAAATGCAGGAAATCCGGGGTGATCACCCGCCATATCTGACCACTTGCCAGGGTTTGCAGCAGCGCCTGAAGCCGGCCATCAAAGCTCGTCCAGTCATACACCCGGGGGTCAATGATCAACAGCGAGGCCGACAACGGGTTTGACCCCATGTCGGTCAACAACACCATGACCACCGCAAAAATGATCACCCCCAGAATCATGGGGGCATGCCGTGGAGAAGGTTGCCAGCGACCGGCCACAAAAACCGGTGAACGGTTGCGCTCTTCGACGGCCTTCCTTACCTCGGGCTCAGCCAGAAATCGTTCCAGTGCAGCGAGCACCGGTTGCGCGTGATCCGGATTTTCCAGCCAGAGTACCTGCTGACCACCTTCCTCGGTAATACGATGACTGACCCCCTGATCTTTCAGCCAGCGGCTGAACTCGGCCAGGTTCACAGAGGAATCCAACTGCTTTATCCGATACAAGAGTTAACCTCACTGATAGGACGTGGACTGAAGGGAAGCCCTCCGGCTAGCGTGCGACACTGTCCTCGCTGGTCGGATAGTCCGGGGCCTCCGGGCGCTCTACTTCTACCCAGACAAATTTGTCCGGCGAAAGTGCCTTCTCGCCGTCGAACCGATAGGCCACCAGGCGTCCGTACTTGACGGCACTGAAATCGATGCAGGCAACGTTGGATTTCAACGGAGCAGGCTCGCCTTCCATCCAGTAATGTCCGACAAACACCGGCGGGGCATCGATCGGATAGCTGATCAGCTGCGCCCGTTCCCGATCGGTCAGAACCTGGCTGGCCACTTCGGGCGGCAGCGGATCGGGCTGGAACACCACATCGGCATAGGTACGCGGGTTGTCGGCCCAGAATTTGGTCCTGAAAAACTCCCGCACATAGCCATCGCGACCGGTAATTGACATTCCCTCGGGAAGCCGGAGATCGGTTCCCCGCAGCAGGGTGTCCATTACCTGCCCGGCAAACGATTCGATCGCGGCGGACGCGTGGAGAAAATCGTCATCAATATACGGTCCGCCCTGCAACGCCTTGAATTTCTCGATCAGGTCGCCATCCCAACACGCATGAACCACCCGGAAATCCTCGTCCTCGATGAACAGGGGAATCGTGTAGAACCACTCCAGAAACTCGTTCCACTCATGGGGATACGCGTCAAACTGTTCCAGGGTTTCCTTGATCAGACGGTTGTGCCGGGGGGTATGTTCCCGCAACCAGGTCTTACCGCTGCCAGCCCGTGCCCGGGTACAATAACCCAGTGCATTGTACTCGTGGTTGCCCATCACAATGCGCGCGGAGCCATGCTCGACCATGTCCCGCACGAGGTGAAGCGCCTCCCGGATCCGTGGTCCGCGGTCAATGATGTCGCCAATAAAGATGGCCTGCCTGGATGGGTGCCGATAGACGCCATTGACCTTGCGGTAGCCCATTCGATCGAGCAGACGCTCCAGGGTATGCGCACAGCCGTGGATATCCCCGATGATGTCGAAGCCGCGTTGTGCGGCGGGTCGTTGTCCTGCCATGGTTAACTCGCTGCGATCTCACTTGCCCAGCCAAGCTTGTCGCGGCAGGTGGCATAGAAATTGTGGTCCGTCGGATGAATGAGCCGGATCTTGAAGGGCTTTTTAATGATGCGAATGATGTCGCCCGGCGCGCAGGAAATGTTCATCTGCCCGTCAAAACTGATCTGGGGATAGGTCTCGTTGGTTTCGCCAATCACCAGCTTGATCTCGCTTTTCCCGTCCACCACGATCGGCCGGCTGCTGAGGGTATGCGGAAACATGGGGACCAGCACGATGGCATCCAGTTTGGGATGCATGATCGGACCGCCGGCAGACAACGAATAGGCCGTCGAGCCGGTCGGCGTTGACACGATCAGACCATCAGAACGCTGGCTGTACACAAAATGGCCGTCGATGAAGAGATCGAAGCCGATCATCCGGGTGGATTTGCCCGGGTGAAGCACCACGTCGTTGAGGGCACTGCCAAACCCCAGGGGCTGACCATTACGCTCGACGTGGCCATCCAGCAGAAAGCGGGTTTCTTCGATGTACTCGCCTTCCAGGACCTTTCCGAGGCGCTCCTCCAGGTCCGAGGGTGAAATATCCGTGAGAAAGCCCAGACGGCCGCGATTGACACCCAACAATGGAATCTTGGACTTGGCCAGTTCGCGGGCAGCGCCCAACAGGCTGCCATCGCCACCAACTACAATAACGAGGTCACAGATTTCTCCCAGCAGTTTCTTGCTGGCCACCTGCAAGCCGTGACCCGGGATCATGCCCGCCGTATCCTCTTCGAGAATGACCTGGTAGTTTTGGGCAAGAAGGTATTGCTTGAGCTGGCGCAGGGTTTCCACCACCTTGACGCTGCCCATTCGCCCAATGACGCCGATATTCCTGAATTGATCCATGAGGTTTCCTGTATTCACGGGATGCAACAGAGGCAGGCAAGGTCTGACCCCCTGTAACGATGGCGTACAGTGTAACGAAACTCGGCGGGATTCTGAAAAAAGCTTGGCAGGATCAGGCTTGATGCTTTTCGCATCGATCGTCTTTACCCGGTCTGAATTCCGACGGCTGACTGACCCTCATGATTGGTTCTTCGCACACATTGCCGTCGCTGTCCTGGTGACGGCACACCGGATTCTCGTAATGATCCAGCCATTCCCGGTAGGCCGGCTCATTGACACCGCAACGCTCTGCCGCATACGCCACGGGGTTTTTGAAGTAGCTTTCGATGTCATCGTACGGCAGCGTGACATGGCCCAGCCCCGGGTGATACGCCACCAGAAAGACCGATTGCTTCTGCAGGTGCTCCAGAATGGAGTTCTCGGTCGGCTCGACATGCTGGAGCTCGTGGTTCTCCTGTTCCAGAGCCACAATCCGCTCGTCCCGCAATTCAAGCTCACGTTGACGTCGATCGAGCTGCTCTCTCAGAAGCACCAGTTCCGCGTCGGCATTGGCGTCGTTTCTGGCACGCTCACCGTCTACCCCCTCCAGACGCTCCTGCATCGACAGGTATTGTTCATTCCGCTCAGCAAGCCGCTTCTTGAGCTGTTCATTACTGAGACGCTGGCGCTCATATTTCTGCTCGAGTTCGTTGAGCTCGCCGCGCAGGGCCTGCATTTCCAGCCGGTGCTCCCGCTGGATGTCTGACATGGCATCCCGATGGACGCTTTGCAGTGTTTTTATACGAAGGCGCTGCTCCCGGATCAACTGGGCCAGGCGGGCACGATCCCGGCCCTCTCCGTCCGGCACCCCCTCGGGTGCCCGGGACTCAGGGGCCGGAGCGGCATTCAGAACCGGGATATCTTCCTCAACCGGCTCGACTTTCCTGAACTTGAGGGTATTGGCGTCGACGGCTTTACGGATGGCCTGGAAGTGATTGTTGCCCGGCGTCATGTCGGGATCCCAGAGTTCCTGGACCAACTTTGGGTCGGGGCATTGGCTCCGGCAGACCAGGCGAATGGGTCCCGCTCCCATATCCGGGCCCTTTGCGCCGCGCTTCGCCAGCTCTTCGATGGGGATATTCCAGTTGGTATCCGCCCGGCCCTCTTCATCGAACCAGATACGGAAGAACACCAACGAGCGCACCAGCAGATCCGTTCCGAGATCCACAAGAACAGCGCGGACGTCTGTCTCGGCAAGATCCGACAGTCCGACGTAACCATCCAGGAAAGCACCAAACTCCGAAGCCCGCATCTGTCGGGCGACGCTTCCTCCTTCCATAAAAAATACGGCTGAGTAGCCGTCGGGTGCCGGTGCGGCAGATGCCATTCGTTAAACTCCGGGGTCAGGGATTGCCTAGCTTTACAATAGTCTAGCCAGACAATCCCCGATGGACAGCGGAAAACTGCAACGTTTTGTGATCAGATTTCCGCCGCCAGACGGCTGCCCTGGTTAATCGCCCGCTTGGCGTCCAGTTCTGCCGCAACGTCGGCCCCGCCAATCAGGTGGACCGGCATGCCAGCCGCCTCAACGCCCTGCTGCAACTCACGGAGCGGTTCCTGGCCAGCACAGATGATGATGGTATCAACGTCCAGAACCCGATCCTCGCCCTGCTCGGCACCCTTCGGCGTGACAGTGATGTGCAGGCCTTCGTCATCGATCTTCCGGTAAGTGACGCCCGGCACCATCTGCACGTGTCGATTCTTCAGGGAAGTCCTGTGGATCCAGCCGGTGGTCTTGCCCAGGTTTTTGCCCACTTTGGAGGCTTTGCGCTGGAGCAGATAAACCTGACGGGCCGGCTCGGGGACATCGGCTTCGACACCCTGGATTCCGCCCCGGTGCTCGACACTCAGGTCAACGCCCCACTCCTTCATGAACTCACCGGTATCCAGCGACGCCGACTTGCCCTTGTGAACGATAAACTCCGAGACGTCAAAGCCAATCCCGCCGGCGCCGATCACGGCCACCTTCTGACCGACTGGCTTGCGCTCAAGCAGCGCATCCAGATAGCCGATCACCTTGGGATGATCAATGCCATCGATGTCGGGAGTCCGGGGCTCGACACCGGTTGCCAGAACAACTTCGTCAAAGCCACCAGCCTTGAGATCGTCCGCGCTGACCCGGGTGTTCAGCCGGATATCCACGCCGTGCTTCTCAAGCATCACCCGGTAGTAACGGAGGGTTTCGTAGAATTCTTCTTTCCCCGGAATCCGCTTGGCCACATTGAACTGCCCACCGAGCTCGCTGCCGGCATCAAACAGAGTGACCTGGTGGCCACGCTCCGCCGCAACCGATGCGAATGCCAGGCCTGCCGGCCCGGCACCAACGACAGCAATGGACTTGGGCGCCGCGGTCTTCACATAGGTCAGCTCGGTCTCGTGACAGGCCCTCGGGTTGACCAGACAGGACGTCAGTTTGCCGCTGAAGGTATGATCCAGGCAGGCCTGGTTACACCCGATACAGGTGTTGATTTCGTCGGCACGATCCTCCGCGGCTTTCAGCACCAGCTCCGCATCGGCCAGGAACGGCCGTGCCATGGACACCATGTCGGCATCGCCCTCTGCCAGAACCTGCTCCGCAACATCGGGCATGTTAATCCGGTTGGTGGTCACCAGCGGTATGGAGACCTCGCCCTTGAGACGGGCCGTCACCTTGGTAAACGCGCCGCGGGGTACCGAGGTTGCGATGGTGGGCACCCGTGCCTCGTGCCAGCCGATACCGGTATTGATGATGGTGGCTCCGGCCTTCTCGATCTCCTTGGCCAGCAGCACAACTTCATCCCAGGTGCTGCCATCCTCGATCAGGTCGAGCATGGACAGACGGTAGACAATGATGAAGTTTTCACCGACACGCTCCCGTACCCGACGCACGATCTCGATGGGCAGGCGAATGCGATTCTCGTAGCTTCCGCCCCAGCGGTCCGTGCGCTGGTTGGTGTGCGTCACGATGAACTGGTTGATGAAGTAGCCCTCGGAACCCATGATCTCTACGCCATCGTAGCCCGCTCGCTGGGCAAGGGCGGCACAGTTCACATAGTCATCAATCTGCTTCTGGATGCCTTCCTCGTCCAGCTCCCTGGGCTTGAAGGGGTTGATCGGCGCCTGAATGGCTGACGGCGCCACCAGCGTCGGAGAGTAGGCATAGCGACCGGCATGCAGGATCTGCATACAGATCTTGCCGTTGGCCTCGTGAACGGCCTCCGTGATCACCTTGTGCCGATCAGATTCCTCCTCCGTATTCATTTTCGCGGCATGCTGGAAGACCGCGCCTTCCTCATTCGGACCGATGCCGCCCGTTACGATGAGTCCGGCGCCGCCCCGGGCGCGCTCCGCATAGAACTCGGCCAGACGGTTGAAGCCGTTCTTGGCTTCTTCCAGCCCCGTATGCATGGAGCCCATCAGCGTGCGGTTACGGAGTTTCGTGAAACCGAGGTCCAGCGGTTCCAGGAGGTGGGGATACTTCTCTACACCCGGTGTAGCGGTCATGTTGATCTCCTCATCGGTTCGGGCGACGACACGCCCCTTTCGGTATGGGAGACAACTTAACGGGCGATCAGGCGCCGCTCAATATCCAAAAACGACTTTCTGTTATCCTGTAATAACATCACTGATAAAGTTGAGATCGAATGCCACGAAACCAGGACGCCACTCACCGGAACGCCCTTGGCGACATCAGCATGCTCTACGTATCCGTGCTACTGCGGGCCGCCGAGGAAGAAGGGGCCGATGCCCGGGGGCTGGCACTGCAGTTCGGTCTGGACGAAACCGGGCTTGCCTCACCCGAAGCAAGAATCAGCATACCCCGGTTCATGCGCATGGGACACGCCGCTATCCGGGATTCGGGAAACCCCGCGCTGGGGTTGCGCATGGGTGCACTCAGCCGACCAGTGGATGCCGGCCTTGCGGGGATCGCAGCCGAGACCGCCCCGACTGTGAGCCAGGCCCTGAGGACACTGATCCGCTACTCGCTGCTGACCAGCCAGAACAGCCGCGGTCGCCCGTCCATCGAGCCAGAGCGTCGCACCGTCCATTTTTACTCCATACGCCCTTATAACCCATACAACTACTTCGTGGTGGACTCGGTGTTGGCTGCATGGACCCAGTTTGCCCGAACACTGACCGGCCGGTACGACCTTCTCGAAAAGGTTTCCATCGAATACCGGTCCAATGGACTGGACGATCTGTTTGAAAGCTGGTTCCGATGCCCGGTCGAGTTCGGAGCAGGCGGCAACAGCCTGACCTTCAAGGAAAGTGCCTGGCGCCAGCCAAGCAACCAGGCCCATCCTGCCATGCATGAACAGCTGGGCAGACTGTGCGAACAGGAACTCGAAAACATCCGCCGCGGCTGGCAGATGTCAGATCGGGTGCGCCATCTGATGACGCCCATGTTTAGGGGAGAAACGCCGTCGCTGGAAAGGGTCGCCGCACGCCTGGGTATGACACCCTGGACCTTGCAACGGCACCTGGCATCAGAGGGCACCGGCTTCCGGCAATTACTGGACAAGACCCGCCAGCAGCTGGCCGAGGATTATCTGCGGGAAACCGACAGCTCCCTGTCGGAAATCGCCTGGCTGCTGGGGTTTGCCAACCCGCCGGCTTTTCACAAGGCGTACCAGCGCTGGTTTGGAATCAGTCCCGGCGAAAGACGTAAACAACTCCGCCAGGCAGTAAATAACAACCTGCCGCCTGAACAGATTCAGAGCTCTGTGGCGTCGTCGACAAAGTCCTGATCGTCAGCAAGTTCGTCAAAACAGATTTCAAGAAGTTCTTCTTCGTATTCAGACATCAACCGTCTCTCGAATGACACTTTTGAGAGACAAAATAAAACGTCTTTATGACAGTTTGGAGTCAATTACGGAAGAAGCAGAATGAAAACAAGGGAAGGAAAATGGCGGAGCGGACGGGACTCGAACCCGCGACCCCCGGCGTGACAGGCCGGTATTCTAACCAGCTGAACTACCGCTCCGCGTGGGTCACCACCGTGCTCTCCAACATCGATCAAAAACCAGATCTGTTAAAGGCTTAGCCGTCAGGGGTGTGACTGCTCGGTGACAACGAGGGCGCATTATAAAGACGCCCTGAAACATGTCAACGGTTTTCCGAAAAAAACGGAAAACTTTTTACATGGCATCCACCATGGCGTCTTTGCCCTGGGCAGTCCGACGATATTCGATCGGCGTCATTCCGGACCAGCGTTTGAAAGCACGGTAAAACGTACTCGGTTCCGAAAAGCCGGTCAGATAGACAATTTCATCAATCGACTCGTCCGTTGTCGCCAGGAGCTGCCGGGCCAGGCGATAGCGGAATTCGGCCAACACCTGATTGAAACTGGTTTCGGCCTCGGTCAATCGGGTACGGAGGGTTCGGGGCTTGATACCGAGCCGTCCGGCCACCGCATCCAGCGTCACCTCACCGCTATCCAGCAGTTCGGCAACAATACGCTCCACCTGCCCGACGATGTCTTTTTTCTCCAACCGGGCCACCTGCTCGCTGGCGAACCGCTCATGCAGATCCAGCAACTCCGGTTCGGCGTGCGGAGAAGTATGCTGCAACAGGCTGACGGGGAAATAGAGGCGATTCTCCTCCGCACCAAACACAACCTCGCAGCCAAATACCTCGGCGACGTGCTCCTGCCCCTGTTCCCGGCTGTGTTCGAACTCTACGCGCGAGGGATAGAACTGACCATCGGTGATGGAGCGGAAAAACGTGATCAGCCCTAACGCGAAGCATTCGTTGAAATGCTTGAGCCGGCGGACATCGTCGCAGGCCGCATCCAGGACCATGCAGGCGTTATCGCCCTCGATAAAGAAATCGGTATTGGCCGCATCGCTGAGCAACCGCTGGTAATTCTGGGCGCGCCTCAACCCCTCTCCGAAGGTCGGACTGCTCAGAAACAGGTACTCGAGGACCTGCCCTTTGTAGGCGGGCAACAGCTGCCCGAGGTGAAGACCGATATCCGGGTCTCCGGACACATCTTCCAGCGCCTGCCAGAAGTACAGCTGGGCGCTGTGAGGCGTTCGAAGCTGATCGGTGTACACATAGCTCTCATCCACGCCCAGGCGACTGAAAACGGCATCGGTATCAACACCCTTTTTCTTCATCGCCTCGTAAATCAGGCGCAACATTACTCCCGCGTCACGAAGTTCCTGCATAAGATCCCGCTTTTTTTAGTTATGGGTACTACTTTGACCCGCCGGACAACCAGCGGGGCGTGCCAAGCCAATGATCGAGCCAGTCGGGTTTGCCAGACTCAACCAGAGTGTAAAAAGCCGGAAAATCCCGGGCATAGCCTCTCTATTCAGGGGCCAGAGGCGATCTGTGTTAATAATAGAGCATATCAGGCGACAAGGAGACCTGCACCATGCCGACGCCGTTGATTTATCGCAACCGACCACCCGCCTTGCTGCCACTGTTCAGCAAGGCCCTGATTCCCAAACGAATGGCCCCGGATGCGCAACCAACCATCCCCGAACTTGAAGCGTGCCTGCTCGGAGTTTCCACGGTCAACGAACGATTAGCCGAATACTCGTCGGTCTGCGGATTCGGCCAGCATAGCAGCGTCCCGGTCACATGGCCGCACATCCTCGCTTTCCCGCTGCACCTGAAATTGCTGACAGAGCCGGATTTCCCCCTGCCCTTGCTGGGACTGGTTCATCTCCGAAACACCATCACCCAGCATCGTCCTATCGGTGCAGGCGAAACCCTGGATCTGACCGTACGACTGGGGAACCAGCAGGAAACCGCCCGTGGCATCGAGTTCGACCTTATCACAGAGGCCCGATCGGCCGGCTCCCTGGCCTGGCAGGAAATCAGCACCAATCTGTTTCGCAAGCCACAACCCAAAGACACGACGTCCGGGCACAAACAGGCTTCGGAGCTGCAGCATTTTCCGCAAACCCTGTCGATCAGAGCCCCGGAATCCATCGGACGTCAGTACGGCGCTGTCTCTGGCGACCGCAACCCGATTCATCTGCATGCACTCACGGCCCGGGCATTCGGATTTCCGAGGGCCATTGCCCATGGCATGTGGAGCCAGGCAAAAATCCTGGCGGAGCTGGAACAGCAGGAGGACTGGAAAGGAGGCGCCTTTACCGTGAGCTGCCAGTTCAAGAAACCGTTCTTCCTTCCGGGAGAGGCGATCCTTGAATGGCAGGCTGATCAAAACGGCTGGGACTACCAGCTTCTCAACAGCAGAGGGGAAGCGCCCCATCTGACCGGGCGCGTTGACTGGCTTTAATCAGTGCCGGGGGGCTGACAGGGCTCCCCTTCCGCACCCGATACCGGGAGCGTGAAGAAGAATCGGGCACCGCCGTCTTCAGGGCGCTCAAAACCGATTTCACCGCCCTGCGCCTGAATGAGCGAGCGACAGGTGGCCAGCCCGATTCCCATGCCTTCGTCCTTGGTGGTGTAAAAGGGATGAAAGAGCTTGTCTTCGGCGTCATCCGGCAAGCCGACTCCATGATCGCGAACCTCGATCCGCACACACGCACTGCCTGCCAGGTAAGCCCTGACCTGTACCGGTTCTGATGCCCCGGCCGAGCGCGTGGACTCGAGGGCGTTGCGGATCAGGTTCAGGGCCACCTGTTGCACCTGCACCGGATCCGCCAGAACATCCGGCAAGTCGTCGTCGAGCCGAACATCTATCCCGCCCTCGTTGTTCCTCATATCCACTTCGGCAAACTGGCGGGTGTCTTCCAGAAGCGCCTCCACCGAGAGGATTTCCTTACCGGTCGCAGGCTTTTTCATGAAACGACGGATCCGGCGAATAATCTCGCTGGCACGGTGGGATTGCGCTTCGATCTTGTCCAGCGTTTCCTGTAACAGGGGGAGATCCGGGGACGCTTTGCCCATCATGCGCTTGGCCACACGGGCGTAGTTGGTGATGGCGGTCAATGGCTGGTTCACCTCATGGGCAAAACCCGCGGCCATTTCGCCCATCGTGGTCAGACGGGACGTGTGGGCCAGCTGATCACGCTGCTCCTGAACCAGCTCCCGGGCCTCCTGGAGTTCCCTCTCGTTTTCCAGCTCCGCCGTAATATCCCGGAAAACCACCACTGCGCCATGCAACTCGTCGTTGTCCAGTTTTGGCGTGGAGCGATACTCCGCCGGGAATCCGGTTCCATCAAGGCGCTGAAGACGGATATCTCGCTGATTCTCGGCAACCCCCTGTCGACAGGTGGCCTTTACCGGCAGACCGTCAGGATCGTCCGAACAGGTTGCAAAATGCAGTTCGAAAAAGTCCCGGCCGATCAACTCTTCAACGGGCGCTCCCATGATCAGCGCCGCAGCGGGATTGGCAAACTCGATGATTCCGTTCTCGTCGAGGCCGTAGATGCCCTCGCTGATAGAGTTGAGAATCCGGGCCTGATCCCCCTGCAATTCCCGGTTGCGCGCCTGCAGCTCGCGTTCGAGCCGTATGACCCTGGCGTGGGTCTTTACCCGCGCAATCACTTCCTGGGACTGGAATGGTTTGGAGATGTAATCCGCCCCGCCGAGGTTGAAGCCTTTCACCTTTGCCTGGAGATCATCCAGGGCCGACAGGAATACAACAGCGCAATCCGCCGTCTGCGGATCGTCTTTTAGCCGCTGGCATACTTCGTAGCCGTCCATTTCCGGCATCATGATGTCCAGCAGAATGACTTCGGGCTGGTGCCGGTGGGCAAGGTCCAGAGCCTTTTCGCCCTCATTGGCGATCAAAAGGCGATAACCTTTGTCTTTCAGGGTTTCATAGAGGACTTTGAGGTTCTGAGGATTGTCATCAACCAACAGAACCGTCACCTCGGAATTCTCGCTGACGGTTTCAGTCATAGAGTCGGGCCGGTAAAAAACGTCTCGCCATCATGCCGACGCAGGCACGCTTAGTCGATAAGGTCCTTTACGGACAAGACCATACGAACAAGATGTGCCAGAGAATGGGTTCCCATCTTGTGCATGACCCGGGAACGATGGATCTCGACCGTGCGCTGGCTGATCTCCAGCTCAATCGCAATGACCTTGTTCGCCTGACCTGCAATCATCCGGTCCATGATTTCATGCTCCCGGGGCGTCAGGCTCTTGATACGACGAATGATTTCCTGCTTTTCATCCAGCGTCTTGCGCTGCTCAAGGTCCTGCTCAAGCGCCGCTTCGATTTTTTCGAGGAGCGCCTCTTCACGGTAGGGCTTCTGGATAAAATCGACGGCCCCTTCCTTCATCGCATCAACCGCCATGGGTACATCGCCATGCCCGGTGACGAAGATGATGGGCAGGATGGAGTGCTTGTCGTTCAGCTTCTTCTGGAGTTCCATCCCGTCCATGCCGGGCATCCGGATATCCAGCACGATACAGCCGGCCATCTTGTCGGAGTAATCCCGCAAAAACGCATTCGCGCTCTCATAGGTCTGCACCGGCTTGCCATCGGATTTCAACAGCAGCTCGAGGGAATCGCGCACCGCCTCATCATCCTCAACTACGTACACAGTCTGCTGGATATCTGTCATGGGTGTATTCTCTCCTGTCCGTTTTCTTATCGTTTCCGGTCAGTGAATTGACGGGTCCTTTTGATCAGCCTTGGCGTGTTCCTGGCGCTCGTGTTCCCGCATTTGTTCAAGCCGTTGCTGGATAATGCCAAAAACGCTCTGTTTCGGATACCTGCCCCGCTTGTCCGGTTTGCCCGCGGGCAATCCCAGCAACAGACTGATCGCCTCTTCAACGTGGGCAACCGCGTAGACTGAAAACTGTCTGGCCCTGACAGCGCTGACCACTTCCGCGTCCAGCATCAGGTTCTGAACATTGGTCACGGGCACAATAACGCCCTGCTCACCTGTCAGACCGCCTTTCAACTGACAGGTGGCGAAGAATCCCTCCACTTTTTCGTTCACGCCCCCGATCGGCTGGACCTCACCGAACTGGTTGACCGAACCCGTGATGGCAAGGTCCTGGCGAACGGGCACACCGGACAAAGACGATACCAGCGCACACAGTTCCGCCAGCGAAGCACTGTCTCCCTCGACTTCACCATAGTTCTGCTCGAACGTGAGGCTGGCAGAGAGGTGCATGGGGTCTTCGACGGCGAACTTTGACGACAGCCAGGACGTCAGGATCATCACGCCCTTGGAGTGAATATTGCCGCCCAGCTTGGCATCCCGCTCAATATCCATGACACCACCATCGCCATAATAGCAGGTCGCCGTCACTCGATTGGAAAGGCCAAATTCATATCCACCGGTCGATAGTACGGACAGAGCGTTAACCTGGCCCACACAGGTGCCGGTGGTCGAGACAAGCGTCGACCCGTCCCGGATGGAATCGTAGAACTGATCCCGTATACGACTGCTCCGGTACCGGGCACTTTCCAGTGCCCTCTCAACATGGATGTCGGTAATCAAACGGGCCTTGGCCTGCCGCGCCCAGAAATCGGACTCCCGAAGCAGGTTGGCGATGTCCGCCGCATGCAGCGACAGCCGGTCCTGATGCTCCGCCATGCGCGCGCTGTGCTCGATGGTCCGTGCCACGGCTTTGTTGGTACAGTGGAGCAGTTTCTTCTCGCTGACCAGACTGGCGATGAACTTGGCATACAGCAGCTGGCTGTCATCGGTCCGGTACATTTCGTTTTCAAAATCCGCCGTCACCCTGAACAACTCGGAAAACTCGGAATCGTATTCCTGCAGCAAGAGCCAGGTTTCCCGATCTCCAAACAGGACGATCTTGACGTCGAGGGGCACGCCCTCCGGTTCGATGGAGATGGTTCCGGACAAGGTCATCTCACGCTCCAACGAGTTGATCTGCAGCGACCGGGACCGCAGGGCACGCTTGAGACCATCCCATACGAACGGCTGCTCGAGAACCTTGATGGCATCCATCAGAAGATACCCACCGTTGGCCTTGTGCAGGCTACCCGGACGAATCAGGGAAAAGTCGGTGAACACGGTGCCCTTGTAGGTCACGTTTTCCACATATCCGAACAGGTTGTGGTAAGTCGGGTTCTCCTCGACGATCACCGGCACTTCGTTGCTTTTCTGGTGTACCAACAGGTTAATCAGATACCGGCGGGGCATCTTTTTGTCGAGGGAAGCATAGGCGATGGCCACCTGCTCTTCACCGTCGTCCAGGAAAATGTCGAGGTTTTCCACCAGATCCGCCCGGACCGAATTGATATATTCAACAACATCCGGCAGCTCCCGGTACTTTTCAACAAGCTCGTCCAGCTGATGACCGGAAATCCCCGCCAGAGTTTCCTGGTTCAGTGCGTGCTGTTTCTCGGCGTACTCCTGCTCCCAGTCGGCAATTTTGCGCAACGCCTGGCGCAGACGCTTCTCCAGCCTGTTGATGGCATCTTCAAAGCGATCGCGCTCTTTCTCGCTGAGCGCCTCGAAAGTCTCCGCGGTGTGTGGCTCGTCTCCGTTCATAGCCACCAGACGGTACCCGCCCGGCGTCGTCACCGTCAGGCTGATTTTCTTGCGCTTCGCCTGGACCGCGACCTTTTCGAGCTCATCCTCCTGCTTCTTGCCGTATTCATTCTTGAGCTGCTCGGATCGTTCCAGAAAACTGTCACTGTCGAACGTCTGGGGAATCACCTTGACCAGACGTGACATCAGCTTGTCCATATCCTGCTTGAGCTGGGAACCCAGGCCCGCAGGGAGCTTCAACAGCCTGGGAACCCGAGGCTCCTCGAAGTTGGCCACATAGCACCAGTCATGGCTCTGCTGTTCCGTGTCCACATGATGTTCCAGATAGCGGAGCATCATCGTGCGCTTCCCCAGACCATTCCGTCCCACCGCATAGACGTTGTAGCCCCCATGCGGCATGGCCAGAGCAAAGCGTACCGCCTCCTGGGCACGATTCTGACCGACAATTTCAGCCAACGGCTCCAGTTGCTTGGTGGTCTTGAATGGGAGATCTTTCAGAACGCAGGCTTTGTAGAGCTGATGCAGATGCAATGGCTTCAAGGTAGGTTCCTGTAACAATCCGGATAACTGATTGATTGAAGAGTCTTTGGCCGCCCATTGTAGATTCTGCAAGCCGCCCTGTCGCGTTTTGGCAAAAGTTTTACTTGCCAGCTAGATCAGACCTGCATCGAGACTCGCCGCTACGTAAAGCCCCAATTCGCGACAGTCATTTTCGAAGTGATCCCGGTACTCGCCACGACAGACGAGCGGTTCGTGAACGCGCCGCCAGCGCAGACCGGTGGTGATAGAGTCAATCGCCCGGCAGGTGCCTGTGCCATCATGGCCTGCTCGAACGTAATAGGTGAAGGGCAATCCCTGGGTCTTTTCCAGACAGGGATAATAGGTGCGGTCAAAAAAATCCTTCAGGGCACCACTCATGTACCCCAGGTTCTCGGTCGTTCCAAGGATAATGGCATCGCACTCAAGAACGTCTTCAGGACCAGCCTCCAGTGGCGGCTTGACCACCACCTCAACGGCCTCGATGTCGTCATGCCGGGCGCCTGCACAGACGGCGTCCCGTAATCGAAGGGTATTCGGGGAAGGCGCGTGAGCGATAATCAGCAACCGTTTCATCGCACCTCCCCTCTTCACAGCCCGAAATACTCTTAGAGCAATTCTCCATTGGCCTCGGCCGGCTCTGCCGCCGCCGCATCTTTCTTGACCGGCTTGGGCATCAGCTTGTCGCGGACCTTGGCTTCAATTTCGGTGGCGATGTCCATATTCTCTTCGAGGAACTTGCAGGCGTTGGCCTTGCCCTGGCCAATCTTGTCGCCGTTGTACGAGTACCAGGCGCCGGATTTGTCCACAAAACCTTCCTTCACGCCCATGTCCAGCACCTCGGCCATGTGGTAGATGCCCTTGCCGTACATGATCTGGAACTCTGCCTGCTTGAACGGCGGAGAAACCTTGTTCTTGACAACCTTGACGCGGGTTTCGTTACCCACCACTTCGTCCCCTTCCTTGACGGCACCAATGCGGCGGATGTCCAGGCGGACAGAAGAGTAGAATTTCAGCGCATTACCGCCGGTGGTTGTTTCCGGCGAACCGAACATCACACCGATCTTCATACGGATCTGGTTGATGAACACCATCAGACAGTTGGCATGCTTGACGTTACCGGTCAGCTTGCGCAGCGCCTGGGACATCAGCCGTGCCTGGAGGCCTACGTGGCTGTCGCCCATTTCGCCTTCGATCTCCGCTTTCGGCGTCAATGCAGCCACGGAGTCGACAATGATCACATCCACGGCGTTGGAGCGAACCAGCATGTCGGCGATTTCAAGCGCCTGCTCACCGGTGTCCGGCTGGGAGACCAGAAGATCGTCAACGTTGACGCCCAGCTTCTCGGCGTAAACCGGATCCAGCGCGTGCTCGGCGTCCACGAATGCACAGGTTTTACCCTGCTTCTGGGCTTCGGCAATCACCTGCAGGGTCAACGTGGTTTTACCGGAACTTTCCGGGCCGTAGATTTCGACGATCCGGCCATAAGGCAGACCACCAATACCCAGGGCAACGTCCAGCCCCAGGGAACCGGTGGAGACCGCAGGAATGGCTTCGCGGGGCTGATCCCCCATCTTCATCACGGCACCCTTGCCGAACTGGCGCTCGATCTGGCTCAGCGCTGCGCTCAATGCTTTCTTGCGGTTGTCTTCCATTGGTACAAACCCTCGTCGCCGGGGCTGCCAGTCCTTTTCAGAAGACCGACAGCGGAATCTGGAAGGAAACCACCGGAGCTACCCAGTGCATTTCCTGTATATTTGAACAGTATTAAAACATAAGCGGATGAGGAGACCAACCCCTCCCGCGTGAAGCGAATCAAGAAACCGACGAAGTCCGCTCGAGGTACTCAGTTACTGCCTCCAGTACGAACAGAACCGACTGGCGACGCACCTGATCGCGATCCCCCTGAAAATGCCGGACAGCAGCTTCCGTACTGGCCCCGCCGGAGCCCCAGGCAAACCAGACCGTCCCCACCGGCTTTTCCTCACTGCCGCCACCGGGGCCGGCGACACCACTAATGGCCACTGCGACATCAACGCCCGCTGCATTGACCGCGCCGGTCACCATCTCCCGAACCACCGGCTCACTGACCGCACCGTGGGTGTCCAGCGTCTCTGTTTTAACCCCCAGCAAGGACTGCTTTGCACCGTTACTGTAGGTCACCAGCCCGGCCATGACATAGGCGGAAGAGCCGGGGCGATCCGTCAGCACCTTGGCCACCCAGCCGCCGGTGCAGCTTTCAGCGGTGGCAATGGTACGTCGCTGGCTGTCCAGGAGTTTGCCGAGCCGCAAACCCGCCTGCTCAAGGTCCTGGTCACTCACTGACATATCGCTCTCCTCGGGGAAGGGTTTATCGAAACGCTTCATTTCATCGCCGGCGTTATTTTCTTACAATTCACGCCTCCATCCAATCCAAGGCAGACCGGACCACTCATGTCAGCAGCGCAGACCGATCTCTCAAAGCACACGCCCATGATGCAGCAGTACCTGAAGATCAAGGGGCAGCATCCGAACGAGCTGGTCTTCTACCGGATGGGGGATTTTTATGAACTGTTCTACGAAGACGCCAAAAAGGCGGCCGAATTTCTGGATATCACCCTGACCGCCCGCGGGCAATCCGGCGGAAATCCGATTCCCATGGCAGGCGTCCCTTACCATTCGGCCGAAAGTTACATTGCCCGGCTGGTTCGCGCGGGTCAATCCATCGCCATCTGCGAGCAGATCGGGGACCCCGCCACCAGCAAGGGGCCCGTGGAGCGGCAGGTCGTCCGGATCGTCACACCCGGCACGCTCAGTGACGAAGCATTCCTCGAGGACCGGCGAGACAACCTGCTTGCGGCCATCTACAACCACAAGGAGCGGTTCGGATTCGCCTCCCTGGACATTTCCAGCGGCCGCTTCTCCGTCTCCGAACTCGACGACCTCGATGCCCTTCAAGGCGAGCTGCAGCGGCTCAGGCCGGCTGAGATACTGATCAGCGAAGATTTTCCGTACGCCGATATTCTGGAGGGCTTCACCGGCATCCGTCGACAGGGTCCCTGGCTGTTCGAATCCGATACCGCCCATCGGGTGCTTACCCAGCAGCTTCAGGTTCGGGATCTGACCGGTTTCGGCTGCGAAGACCTGCCGCTGGCCATCTGTGCGGCGGGTTGCCTGCTGCAATACGCCAAGGAAACCCAGCGTACCGCCCTGCCCCACATCCGTAAGTTAACCCGGGAACGCCGCGAGGAGGCCGTCATCCTCGACGCCACCAGTCGCCGCAACCTGGAGATCGATACCAACCTCATGGGCGGACATCAGCACACCCTCGCCTGGGTCATGGATCGCACGGCGACCGCCATGGGCGGCCGGGAACTCCGGCGATGGCTGAACCGACCGCTCCGGGACGTGGAGGTGGTTCGCCAGCGCCAACAGGCCGTTTCTGCCCTGCTGGACGGATTTCATTACGAACCGGTCCACGACCTGCTCAAACAGGTGGGCGACATCGAACGCATTCTTGCCCGGGTGGCGCTTCGCTCCGCCCGCCCCCGGGATCTCGCCAGGCTCCGCGACGCTTTTCAAACCCTGCCGGACCTGCAGAACGCGCTCAAGCCGGTCAGCTCACACCACGTTGTGAAACTGGCCACCACCATCGGTGAATACCCGCAACTGGCAGATTTACTGGAACGCTCGGTGATCGACAACCCGCCGGTGGTCATCCGGGATGGCGGCGTTATCCGCGAGGGGTTCGACGAGGAACTGGACGAGTTGCGCAACATCAGCGAGAACGCCGGCCAGTACCTTCTGGATGTGGAAACGCGGGAGCGGGAAAGAACCGGCATCAGCACGCTGAAGGTTGGCTACAACCGGGTCCACGGCTATTACATCGAAATCAGCCGTGCCCAGTCCGACCAGGCGCCGGTCGACTACATTCGCCGCCAGACCCTGAAGAACGCCGAGCGATTTATCACACCGGAACTCAAGGAATTCGAAGACAAGGCCCTGAGCGCCAAGAGCCGCGCCCTCGCCCGCGAAAAGGCCCTGTATGACGAGGTCCTCGAATCCGTAGCCGAACAGCTGGCCCCCTTGCAGGACGCCGCCCAGGCGCTGGCCGAACTGGACGTCCTGAGCAACTTTGCCGAGCGCGCCACGTCCCTCCGTTTTGCTGCCCCGGAGTTTACCGACACCCCCGGCTTCGATATCGAGGAGGGCCGGCATCCGGTGGTGGAGCAGCTCCTGGACGAGCCCTACGTCCCGAACGATCTGCTGATGGATACCAGGCGCCGGATGCTGGTCATCACCGGTCCGAACATGGGCGGTAAATCAACCTACATGCGCCAGGCCGCGCTGATCGCACTGCTCGCCTACACTGGCAGCTTTGTGCCCGCCAACCGGGCGGTGCTCGGGCCGGTAGACCGGATTTTCACCCGCATGGGATCCTCGGACGATATCGCCGGTGGCCGCTCCACCTTCATGGTGGAGATGACCGAAACCGCCAACATCCTGCACAACGCCACCGAGCACAGTCTGGTCCTGATGGATGAAGTCGGCCGGGGCACCAGCACCTTCGACGGGCTTTCGCTGGCCTGGGCAACGGCCGAGCACCTGGCACGGGACATCCGGTGCTACACCCTGTTCGCTACCCACTACTTCGAACTGACCCAGTTGGCGGAGGACCTGGAACACGCCGTCAACGTGCATCTGACCGCGACGGAACACGACGACAGCATCGTATTCCTCCACAACGTCCACGATGGCCCCGCCAGCCAGAGCTATGGCCTGCAGGTTGCCCAGCTTGCCGGTGTGCCCCAGGATGTGATCCGTAACGCCAAAGCCCAGCTGACACACCTTGAGGGCAGCGCGTCACCAGCTGCACCGGCGACCGGCCCCGAGCCGACGCCCCCCGCGAGGAAGGCAGGCTCTTCGGACACCCAGCGCGTCAGCGAGCCGGTTCTTCAGGCCGACATGTTTGCGTCATTGGAACCGAGCGTGGTGGAAGAGACGCTGCGGGAGCTGGATCTGGACGGATTGACGCCGCGGGAAGCGCTGAACCAGCTCTACGAACTGAAAAGCCTGATGAAAAAATAACCTGGGGCTGGCCTGATTCTGACCTGCGTAATAACCTTATAGCAGGCGAATGCTTGCCCCTTTGAAGGGCGCTCCCTACAATATCGCGCACCGAATTATAAGCAGGAGGCTTGCGATCTGGGGCTCCTGATGAGAATGAACACTCAAAGACCAGGGATCTGACTATGGCTTTTATCGTTACTGATAACTGCATTAAGTGCAAATACACGGACTGCGTGGAGGTCTGCCCCGTAGACTGTTTCTACGAGGGTCCGAACTTTCTGGTGATCGACCCCGACGAGTGCATCGACTGTGCCCTGTGCGAGCCCGAGTGCCCTGCGGAAGCCATCTTCTCGGAAGACGAGCTCCCGGCGGATCAGGTCCAGTTCGTGGAGATCAACGCCGATCTGGCCGGCAAGTGGCCCAACATCACCGAGAAGAAAGATCCCCTTCCGGACGCGGAAGAGTGGGACGGCAAGCCCAACAAGCTCCAGTATCTGGAGCGCTGAGAGGCCGACTGCGCCCTCCCAGGACACAAAAGGGAAGCCCGAGGGCTTCCCTTTTTTCGTTCTTCGATACCCGCTCAACTGACCGCCAGCTTCGCCCCTATTGCGACAAAGAAGCCACCGGTCAGGCCATGCAGGGCTCGACGGAGCTTCTGGCTGGCCCTGAGGCCGCGAAACCGGACCACCACCCAGGCCAGCCCGCATTGCCAGACCATCGCCAACACGAAATGTACGGACGCCAGGACCAGTGACTGCTGGAAAGCGTTGCCCGCCGGATCAATGAACTGGGGCAGAAGTGCCATATAGAACAGCGCCGTCTTGGGGTTCAGCACGTTCGACAGCAATCCTTCACGAAAGGCACCGGTAAGTGAGCTTCGGGGCATCGCTGGCACCTGTGCCAGATCAGCGTCAGATGTCCGGCGGCTCAATGCCTGGCGCAGAGACGCAACGCCCAGCCAGACCAGATAACAGGCGCCAAGAGCCTTGAGCAGGAGAAACGCCCAGGCCGTCTCCACCAGCAACACCGAGATTCCCAATGCCGACAGGGTAGCGTGGATAAACAGCCCACTGCAGATCCCGACACTGGTCACGCAACCGTCTTTGAGGCCACCACGACCGGTATTGCGCATCACCAGCAGCGTATCGACGCCCGGCGTAATGGTCAGCAATGTGATGGCCAGGAGATAGGCCCAGAACAGGTCACTCAAGACAACAGCCTCCGGAAAACAGCCCGGAGACCGCGTTCTCACGCCTCCGGTTCAAGGAGTTTTCGGGCAGCGGCGGATTTGTAGAAAGCCGACAGCCGGCGCCGCACCAGGGCCTCAACATAACCCTCTTCGCGCAGGACGTCCATCACCGGAAGTGCGTACGCATCCACCTCTGCGAGGATCACCTCCCGGGTGACCCCGACATCCGTCAGCAGATCCATAATGGGCCGGTCGCCATATTTGGCAAAGAGGTGTTCCACGACGGCCCTGGCACAGCCTTCGAAATAGCCGGTCTTGCGGAATTCCAGCCAGAATTCATAACCGAGTACGACAAACTCCTGGAGCTGGACATCCCCCAGCCCTTCCCGGAGTTCCGAGACGGTCTGATCCTCCACCGCCACCCAGGCGGCCATCACGCTGTCCCGCAGCTCATCGTCACTGAGCGCCCGGTTCAGGAACTGCTCGCTACGGGCGATCAGGCCGGGCAGACTGTCGGCCAGCCAGGTCTTGATCCGGCGCTCAAAGGTCTCGTCCAGTCCCGGAACCGCCCGATTGGCCATCTTCTTGCCGAATTTCATCATGGATCCAACACCCGGTACCGAGCGGGTAATCAGATTATCCTCGTACAGATAATTCACCAGGCCGTGATAAACCACATTGGATACCAGTTCCTGGTACACCGGATGCGCCATGATCTCACTGATCACCCGCTCCCGCTGCTGCCGGAGTTCCAGGGCCTGCTCCAGAAAATCGGACGCCTGTTCACGGCTCAGGATCTCTCCGAGTCGGGTTTCGGACTGGACCGGCGCGTTCAGAACTTCGGTGGCCATTTCAGCCGCCAGCTCCGGGATACCGGCATCCAGCTCCATTTCAACCACGATCCGCTGGATGACACCCATCACGCGATCAACGCTGGCCACACGATTCAGCGTAATGCGGCCGGCATGATCCAGAAGCCCGTCGATCTCCTTTTCAAGAAACCGCTTCAGCTTGGCGCCCTTCAGGGCCGCCAACTCGTGTCTGACGTGCGCTTCGAACAACTGGTCGGCCAGAGCGCCAGTGGATTTGGTCATATCGTTTCCGTCCTCAAGCCCGGCGGGCAGTCCGTGGAATTCTGAGTCGAGGCTAACACGAAGTCGGCGTGGCGGGATTTGCTCAAATTACTGAGGCCTGCGCGCATGGCAGCCAAGCCAGCGCGTGCCGAAAGGAGTCGTCAGTTACTGAAAATCGTTGAAGGTATGCGGCTCTGCTGCCAACGCCAGACACAGACTCCCCGGCCCGACGTAGATACTGCTGGTAATTCCCATCTGGGAAAGCAGCAGCTCAACACCGTTGCGCTCGCAGGCATCCCGGAGCCGGTTCAGGCCGGGCAGATCCTCGATTTCGGTCCAGGTCAGACCGCAGGAGAGGCTCACGTAGGGCGTCAACAGACCGGCTTCAACGCGAGCAGCCGCATAGTTCATGACCTTTTCCACCGCAGCGTCGAAATTCCGGGTTTTGGCCGCCGGCTGCCCTTCCGCGCCCTTCCCGAAAATCACCGGGGTAATATTCAGCGCCTTGCCAAGGAACGCCACGAGGGCAGAGACACTCTTGTCTCCACGGCGACGGGCACGCTCACGAATGTAGTGAAGGTCCCGCGGAATCACGCAGGTGTAGATCTTGTCGGTAAAGGTTTCGACTTCATGCCTGAGGGCATTTTTCGAGAGCTTCTGATCGATCAGTTTCAGGGTATGGGCGGCAAGCAGTCCCTGCCCCGCAAAAATCTGTCGGCTGTCGATGACCCGCATCGAGAACTTTCCTTCGCGGCCAGCCGCCGATCGCGCGCGCTCATAGTTGGAGAGCACGCTGTTCATGGCTTCCGTGGCGTTCTGATAGATCAGGCTTCGGCTGCGGGTAACCGTCTCACAGATCGCCACATCGAACTGGGTGACAATCTTTTCCATGAACAGATCGTGGATCTGCCCAGCCGAGAAGGCTTCCGTTTCCGCCTGGTGTCCCTTCTGAAGGAGACCGCTCTGATAGAACTCCTGGGTGCGTACCGGATCGTGCTCGTCAATGTAGGTCTGACCATCAATCCTGGCCGTGACGGGAAGGATGAAAAGATCATGCTTGCGACTGAACTCATAGGGTAGATCACAAGCGGAATCGACGATCAAACCTACTCGCATAAGGGCTGCCTCCGGCTACGGGTCATTCCTCGGTCGGGAATGCCCTTTATTGTCATTGTTCTGGGGAAGCCCAGTTTTACACAAGGCGACGGGAATTTCAGTATCCGTATCAATTGGCGGCGTACCCCGACTCCAGCTGCTCCAGGTTTTCCCGCAACAACGCGCGATTGTCCTGCTGCCAGGGATGGAAATCCCGGCGCATATAGGCCAGAAAGTCCGGCAGGCACCGACGGATGACGCCCGGTTTGCCCCACAGGAAATTCAGGCCGCCCAGCCAGGTGCGCAGACTCCAGAGTTTGCCGTCCTTTCGAAGCAGGCTGCAGGTATTCAGGAACGTGTATTTGAAGAAATTCCAGGTCACAAAAAGGAAGACAATGCGGCGCAAACGGTCATCACCGACACAGTTGCGGTAAACATCAAACGCCACCGACTTGTGTTCGGTTTCCTCGATGGCGTGCCAGCGCCACAGCTGTTGCATGGTCGGCGTCGCGCCTTCCATCCACTCGGGGTTTTTCAGGATCGCATTCGCCAGAACCGCCGTGTAATGCTCCGCACCACAGGTACCGGCCAGTTGCCGGCTGGGCGGTAATTTCCGGACCCATTTCATGTGACGGTCGAAGCGCCGGTCGATCGCCTCGATATCATAGCCCCGGGCCTTGAGCGCCTCGTTGTAATCCTTGTGTTCGCGGCTGTGCAGAGCCTCCTGCCCGATAAATCCCCGTATTTCACCGGCCAGCTTGGGGTCGTCGATCCGATCACGATAGTGTCGCACAGCGCTGATGAACTGCTGCTCGCCCTCGGGGAATTGCAGGGACAGAGCATTGAAAAAAGCCGTTCGAAAGGCATCGTTGCCATGCCAGAGTTTCTTGAGATCTTCGCTGACATCAAAACGAATGTGCCTGGGCGAAACGGACACGTCCTCCGGGGTGGAACTGATCGTCATGTGAGCCTCCTGCCACTGATAATTTTATTGTTGTGGCGTTAATAATGGCCAAAAACCGAACAACTTGTCGAGTTTACTCCCGGGACAGGTGAACAGAAAAGCAGAGGGGACCAAAAACAGAACAGGTTGTCATCAAATGACAAAAGCTGGAGGGGCGGTACGACAGGAGAAAGCAAAAAAGGGAGGCGGGGCCAGCGCCGCCAGACCTCCCAAGGACACACAGAGGGGTACGCCTCCCGGTCGGGAGGCCTGTGGTTACGACAACTCTTTCGCTTGTCCGCGAAGGACGAATTTCTGGATCTTTCCGGTAGAGGTTTTGGGCAACTCGGTGAAAACGACCGTCTTGGGCACCTTGAAGCGGGCCAGATGCTCCCGACAGAAGGCGATGATATCGTCCTCCGATACCTCACCGGCCTCCGGTTTGAGCGTGATAAACGCACAGGGCGTCTCGCCCCATTTCTCGTCAGGGCGGGCAACCACCGCTGCCTCCAGCACGGCCGGATGGCGATACAGGGCGTCCTCCACTTCGATCGTGGAAATATTCTCACCACCGGAGATGATGATGTCCTTGAGGCGGTCCTTGATTTCCATGTAGCCGTCTTCATGCCACACCGCCAGGTCCCCGGTATGGAACCAGCCGCCCCGGAAAGCCTCCTCGGTGGCGGTCGGGTTTTTCAGGTAGCCCTTCATCACGGTGTTACCACGCAGGAAAATTTCACCAATGGTCTTGCCGTCACGGGGTACCGGTTCCATGGTGTTGGGATCGCCGACCATGGTGCCAGCCAGGGTGTGATACCGGACACCCTGGCGGGCCTTGATGCGGGCCCGCTGATCCAGGGGCAATTCATCCCACTCCGATTTCCAGGCGCAGACCGTCACCGGACCATACACTTCGGTCAGACCGTAAACGTGAGTGACCTGGATTCCCATTTCTTCAACGGCACCAATCACCTGGGCAGGTGGCGCGGCGCCGGCGGTCATGGACTTGACCTCATGATCGATGCCCGCCTTCGCGGCCGCAGGCGCATTGAGCAATGCGTTCAGAACAATCGGTGCACCGCACATGTGGGTCACCTGGTGATCTCGGATCAGTTGCAGGATCTTTTCCGGGTCGACGCGACGCAGGCACACATGGGTGCCCGCCATGGCCGTGACCGTCCACGGAAAGCACCAGCCGTTGCAATGGAACATCGGCAGGGTCCAGAGGTACACCGGGTGCATGCCCATCGACCAGACTGTCTGGTTGCCGAGCGCATTCAGGTAGGCGCCACGATGGTGATAGACCACGCCCTTGGGATTGCCGGTGGTGCCGGAGGTATAGTTCAGGGAAATCGCATTCCACTCGTTGTCCGGGAACTGCCACTGGAACTGGGGATCCCCTTCCTGCAGGAAGGCTTCGTAATCCAGATCGCTGACCTGAACGCCCTCGCCGTATTCCGGATCGTTAACGTCGATCACCAGGGGTTTGTGCTCGAGGTGCCGGATCGCATCCCGGATGACCTCGCCAAATTCGCGATCGGCAATCACAACCTTCGCCTCGCCATGCTCCAGCATGAACGCAATTGCCTCGGCATCGAGCCGAACGTTCAGCGTGTTGAGCACAGCGCCGATCATTGGCACCCCGAAATGGCTCTCCACCATGGCCGGAATATTGGGCAACATGACGGCAACCGTATCGCCTTTGCCAATTCCGCGACCCGCCAGGGCCGATGCCAGACGGCGGCAACGCTCGTAGGTCTCGGCCCAGGTGTAACGAATTGCACCGTGAATCACTGACGGGAATTCGGGATAGACGGCGGCGGTACGCTCAATGAAGTCAATCGGGGACTGAACGGCATAGTTGGCATCGACTGGGGCCAGGCCCTGCTCAAAGATCGAGGTCATGATGGGGTCCTCTCGGTCTACTGTTGTTGTTGTGATCTGTTCAGTAAAATCGCTAACATGGCTAAAGATTACGCTGGCGACGATAGTATTCGATAGTAGATATACTAGAAACTAAACCAACGTATTATAGAATAACCACTATATTAAACCTGATGCCGGACTTAGCCCCCCACCCCGTGTTCAGCCTGCATGACGCCGACCCGCAACCGGGCCTCGTTCTGGACCGGGCCGGCACCGTGCTTCAGGCCAATCCAAGCGCCCTGAAGCTCGCCGGCGATTGCGGACTCGACAACAGTCAGACTCTGTTGCCGATCAACACGACGTCGCTGATTCAGGCCTGCCTGCAGCAGAATCGCGCCATCGAAGATGTCGAATCCCGGATTCCCGGTCACACCCTTGTCTGGACGCTGATCCCCGACAGCAAACAGGGCCTGGTGCTGTTGCGCGGTCGTGATGCAACCCGAGAGATGCAGGTGCGGGACGAAGCCATTCAGTCCAGCCGGCTCTACCGGCTGATCACCGAGAACACCACCGATCTCATTTCCAGGCATGCACCCGATGGCCGGTTCATCGACGCTACCCCGGCCTCCTGGCGCCTCCTGGGCTATTGGCCGGAAGAACTGCGGGACAGGACGCTAGAGGAGGTCTTCCCCGATGACCGCATCAGCGAGCGGCTCGCGGAGACCCGGAACCGCCTGAGGGACGACGGCTATGCCACCATGACACTGGAAATCCGCCATCGGGATGGCAGCCACCGGTGGTTCGAGATTGCCAGCCGGGCCATTCGTGAAACCTACACCGGCGCGGTCGTAGAAGTCGTCAGTGTCTCGAGGGACATCACCGCCCGGGTGGAATCGGAAGAAAACAACCGGCGTCTGGCGGACGAACTGGCGCGGGCCGCACGCCTGGCAACGCTGGGCGAGCTGGCTTCGAGCATTGCACATGAAATGAACCAGCCCCTGGCCACCATCGTCAATTTTGCCAGCGCCAGCCAGCGCTACCTGAAAAGTGCCGAAAACAGCCCGGAAGCACTCGAACGGGTCGACGACGGCCTGGGGAAGATCATTCACCATGCCAACCGGGCCTCAGAAGTGATCAAACGACTGCGGGCTTTCCTCAGTAAAGGCCGAAAGCGAACCGCACCGGTCGCCCTGAACGATGTAATCAGCGAGGTAGCCCGCCTGTGTCACTGGGAGGCAGACAAAGCCGGCATCCGTCTGCGGGAGCGGCTCAGCCCGACCAGTCCGATCGTCACCGCCGACCCGGTCCTGCTCGAACAGGTGTTGATCAACCTCATCCGCAATGGCATCGAGGCAACGCTGGATGCCCGGGAAGCGCCTGAAGCGGCCAGTGACACCCCCGCAACGATTACCCTTGCCTCCAGCATCAACAGCCAGGGTGAACCCCTGATTGAAGTCACCGATGAAGGCTCCGGTCTCGACGAGCAGGCCATTCGTCAGATGTTCCAACCCTTCTATACCAGCAAGCCCCAGGGCCTGGGCATAGGCCTGTCCATGAGCCGCTCGATCATTGAGGGCTTTGGTGGGTTCCTGGACGCCTACCCTGCCGAGACCGGCGGCCTCACACTGACCTGCCGGTTCCCGGCCTCTGCGGCCAGGCCCGCCAATCCACCTACGGAGACACACCCAGATGACTGAATCCGCTACCCCGACGCCGCCGACCGTTTACGTTGTTGACGATGACGCGGGCATGCTGGAGTCCACCCAATGGCTTCTGGAGTCGGTTGGCCTGCGCGTTGAAGCCTACAGCGACGGCCGGCAGTTCCTCGACGCACTGGGGAATGCCACGGCCGGTTGCGTTGTGCTCGACGTGCGGATGCCGGGACTGGGTGGTTTGAACGTGCAGGAAGAACTGCAGAAACGGGGGCAGGTTGTGCCCATCATTTTCGTGTCCGGCCATGCTGATGTGCCCATTGTGGTCCGGGCTTTCAAATCCGGCGCCTTCGATTTCATCGAAAAGCCCTTCAATGAGCAGCTGCTTCTGGACAGCGTCCAGCAGGCACTGCAGGAACACCAGACGGCCAACCCAACAGGCGGAGCGAGCGTTGACACTGCCGAACTGCTTGACACCCTTACCCGCCGGGAACGGGACGTCTTTCTCCCGCTGGCCAAGGGCTACACCAGTCGGGAAATCGCCGACCAGCTGGGGGTCAGCGTGAAAACCATCGACCTGTACCGTGCCCGCGTCATGAAGCGACTGGGGGCGGACCGGCTACCGGACGTCACCGGCATCGCCATTGCCGCGGGACTGCTCGACCCGCTCGATCTTCGCCGGCACGATCAGTCGCTGACGACCGCCTCCTGAGCCAGTGCACCGAGCCTGAACACCGCGGTTTCCAGTCTTTCGGTCCAGGGATTTCCTCCGTTCAGGCGAAGGCAGTTCTCGAACTTCCGGGTCGTCGAGAACATCAGCCCCGGCGCCACGTTGATGTTCTCCGCCCTCGCCCGCTGGTATAGCGCCGTCCCTGAAACCCCGTCCGGCAACTCGACCCACAACACAAAGCCGCCCTGGGGTCGGCTCACCGCCGTTCCCTCGGGAAACGAACGCGCCACGGCTGAGCGCATACGTTCCGTCGCCTCCCGGTAATGCTGACGTGCCGCGCGCAGATAACGGTCATAACCGCCCTGCTCCAGAAAATGCGCCACCGCCAGCTGGGGTATGGAGGAGGTTGCCAGGTTCACGAAATACTTGTGCTGCCGGGCACTGGCCATGTGCCGGCCCGGGATCATCCAGCCAAGCCTCAGCCCGGGCGATACCGTCTTGGAAAACGAGCTGCAGTAGATGACGTTGTCCGCGCGGTCGAACGCCTTGGCGGGACGAGGCCGCTGTCCGTTGTGTGCGAGATCACCGTAGATATCGTCCTCGATCAGAGGCACGCCGGCGGCGGCCAGCATGGAAACCAGCTGCTTTTTGCGCTCGTCGGACATCCGGGCCCCCATGGGATTGCTGTGATTGGGTACCGCCACACAGGCCTTCAGGGGCCATTGTTCCAGCGCCAGTTGCAATCCATCGAGGCTGATTCCCTCGGAGGGATGGGTGGGAATCTCGATCACCCGCAGGCCCACCACCTCCAGGGCCTGTAGAATGCCGGGGAAAGACGGAGACTCCACGGCCACGATATCGCCCGGTTCGGTCACCGCCCGCAGGGCCAGGATGATGGCCTCCTGGGCCCCGTTGGTCGCCAGAATGTCATCGGGGGTTACGGGCACACCGATGGCTGCCATGCGCTGGGCAATCTGACGGCGGAAAGATTCCTTGCCGGGGAACGCATAATCCAGCGTCTCCAGGCCCCGTCGGGCTGCCCAGAGCGTGCTTTGCTGGATCTGCCGCAGCGGCAGGTAATCGGGATGGGGTATCGCGGTGGCCAGCGGCACCATCTGCTTCTGCTCATCGGCACACAGGTCCAACGTCATTTCCCGGGCGGTGACCGGGACCGGACGGCTGCGGTGCCGTGGCATTCGCGGTTCGGGGATGTCCCGGGCCGGCAGTCGGACAAAATAGCCGCTGCGCTCCCGGGCCTCGAGGTAGCCCCGCGCTTCCAACGTCTGATGCGCCTGGAGCACCGTTGAAATGGATACACCAAATTGCCGGCCCAGGATGCGAACCCCGGGCAACCGGTCTCCGTCCCGATAAACCCCTTCGAGGATCAGTGCCTGAAGCTGATCAGCAATCTGATTGTAAAGAACCCCCATCACGCTCCCCTTTCGAATGGACTCCCTGCCATTGCACCAGATCGCTGCAATGCCCGGGCAGTACAGTTCGGGCACAAACAAAGCGGTACAGTTACCTAAAAATGAAAACTGTACCGGTTCAATACAAGATTATCTGAATCTGTTATGCCCGTCATCGGAGGACGACAATGGAATCCGGTTCAACGAAGAAGGAGTTTCACCATGAAAGCTGCAAACACCCCGGCGGAATCAGCACGGCCACTTCAAACGGCCTACCGCAGGCGCTTCGGTAATCGCAAGGACGCGCTGGCTCTCTCTGAGCCGACCGGTCCTGCCGGCATGAAAGGCCAGGCAACCACCCGACAGCAACTCGCGGATCTGGGACTCGCAGTAACGCAAGCGGAACCGGACCACTGGATCGTTACGGTGGGGAATCCCCTGCCTGAGATTCATCTCTATGGCGCAGCCGAGCTGGAGCGGTTTGCCTCATGCAAGGCCCGCCATTACGCTAAGCGGGCACCCAAGGAGACAGACAGATGAAGACCCCCATTTACCAGATCGACGCTTTCACGGACCGGGTGTTCGGTGGCAACCCGGCGGCCGTCATGCCCCTGGAAAGCTGGCCGGCGGACACGACCCTTCAGGCGATCGCCCTGGAAAACAACCTCTCGGAAACCGCGTTTCTGGTCCGGCTGCCATCCGGGGCCGATGCCGACTTTCACATTCGCTGGTTCACTCCGGCCGTGGAAGTGCCTTTGTGCGGCCATGCCACCCTCGCCAGCGCCTGGGTGGTCTTTAACCGACTCGGATGGGAACGCGATCAGGTGACGTTTCTGTCCCGTAGCGGCCCTCTCGGTGTCCGCAAAAACGGTGACTGGCTGGTACTGGACTTCCCCAACCTGGCCTTCGAGGAGCGCCCGACACCACCGCTGATCCACCAGGCTCTGGAGGGCGCGCCAGACAGGGCTTTTCACGTGCCGAATGACACCAACGACATGGTGGTACTGGACAGCGAATCGGCCGTGCGTGACGCCCGACCCGATATGGCCGCACTCCGGGAGCTGGGCAACCAGGGCCTGATCATTACCGCCCGGGGTGATGACTGCGATTTCGTCAGTCGCTACTTCGCTCCCGGCGCCGGCATTGATGAAGATCCGGTCACCGGCTCCATTCACAGCGTGTTGGTTCCCTACTGGGCCGATGTCCTTGGCAAATCGGTCCTGGAAGCGCGACAGCTGTCCGCCCGTGGCGGTCTCCTGCGCTGTGAGCTGAAGGGCGATCGTGTCGACATCGCCGGCCAGGCCGCGTTCTACATGGAAGGTTCCGTACACCTGCCCTGAGACTGGTATACTCCCCGCCGTTCATTCACAGCGGCGGGCAGTCATGACGGCATCCCCAGAATCCCACTACGACGTAATCATCATCGGCGCCGGTGCGGCCGGGCTCATGTGTGCGGCCACCACGGGATACCGGGGGCGCCGGGTGCTTGTCCTCGATCACGCCAACAAGCCGGGCAAGAAAATCCTGATGTCCGGGGGCGGACGCTGCAACTTCACCAACCTGAACAGCACCCCGGCCAACTTCCTGTCCGACAACCCCCACTACTGCATCTCCGCATTGAAGCGATACACGCCCCAGGACTTTCTCGAACTGGTGGATCGTCATGGGGTGGAATACGAGGAAAAGGCACCGGGACAACTGTTCTGCAAAGACAGCGCCAGGGATATCCTGAACCTGCTGCTGACAGAGTGCGACTGGGCTGGCGCACAAATCCGTATGAAGACCCCGGTCACAGGCATCATGGAGTCCGGGGATGGGTACGTCATCGCAACCGCCTCCGGCAAGCTCCGTTGCCAGTCCCTGGTCATTGCCACCGGCGGGCTCTCGATCCCCACCATGGGCGCGACCGGGTTCGGCTACGACGTGGCCCGGAAATTTGGTCTTACTGTCCTGCCGACCCGCGCCGGACTGGTACCCTTCACCCTCCAGCCGGAGCTCAGGGAGCAGTTGGCCCCGCTGGCGGGAATCAGTTGCCCGGTCGAGGTCAGTTGCGAAGGGCAACACTTCCGGGAGCCGATGCTGGTGACGCACCGGGGCCTGAGTGGCCCGGCCATGCTCCAGATTTCCAGCTACTGGCACCCCGGAGACAGCCTCGACATCAACCTGCTACCAACCTGCCAGATCCAGGACGACCTGATGGCCCTGCGCCGGCAAAAGCCCCAGGCCACTGTCGTGCACTACCTGAATCAGCACCTTCCGAAACGGTTTGCACAGGCATTCAATGAGTTATCCGGCTGGAGCGGCCCCCTGCAATCCTTCAAGAATGCGGACATCGAGCGGGTCGCACAAACGCTGGGAGACTGGGTCATCAAGCCTTCAGGTACAGAGGGCTACCGAACGGCGGAGGTCACGCTGGGAGGCGTGGACACACGCCAGCTGTCGTCAAAGACCATGGCCGTCCTGAACCGGCCCGATCTCTACTTCATCGGCGAAGTGGTCGATGTCACCGGGCACCTTGGGGGCCACAACTTCCAGTGGGCCTGGGCGTCGGCTGTGGCGGCCGGGAACGACGCCTGAGTCATGACCTGAAATAATTCAGATTTAGACAATCGTAATTGTTTTGAGACAAACCAGAAGAATCCATAATTGTTTTTGGACAATTCCGAGGGCCAGATGCCGAGCGGGAAGGTTTTAAGGCACACGAAGCAACTTTGTGTTATCGGCCTTGGCCGATCAGCGCTTCGACCAAGTCGTCGTAGTCGATACCCAAAATGCTGTCATAATCGACGTAAAATCCAGATCGCTTGTAATGTGCATCCGAAATGTAAACGAAGTCCTGTCTTGATGTGACCTCTCGATCCCACCTCGATAGGAACCACTCTCCAAATTCCAGACACCCTGAAGCAACATGAATGGATCTGAGCCCGCGATTCGGTCTCAGGGATCGCAGAAATTCATCGTGCAACTCTGATAGGCGTTTCAACTTCGCCGAGTCATTAGGTTCATCCATCAATTCCTCTCCTCTTTTCACCCAAGTAAAGCGCAAAATTCAATAAGCACATCAAATTTTCTCGGACAACAAATAGGCCATATTCCAAAAAGAAATATAAGACGTAAACCTAAATATATTAATATTTTAAAGAAACAAATAGACAATAAAATTAATACACGAAATACAAATACTTAACATATAAATATTTTTTTATTAAATATTAAATTCGTAATTATTTAGAGCAAAATTAATAAGCACCTTATAATAAAATATTCCTTCCTCAAAATAATTTACGACTGATATCATTCTGAAAAACTTAATTGGGTGAATCATGAAGAAAAGACGGGGCATAAAGAGTATCGACAGAGACAGGTGGGTAAAAACCTGGCAAACAGATTGGAACAAAGGCAGATATAACCCATTTATCAGGACCGAGGATGTTCCGTCATTTGGGACAAAACACAGGTGTCGAGGCATCAAGTCCAATCGTGTTCATCACTTTCTGTCAGCTAATGAATACAGCTTTTTCGTAAACTTGGAATTTAAACCAGAGGTTATTTCAATATACGAACAATTTCCCATGCTTCCTTTAAGCATGACAAAAGGGATTGCTAACGAGTTGAAAATTAATCATCCAAGGTATACACGTACAACAACAGATATGATCCTCACCACTGACTTTTTCATCCAGCTTGATAACGGCGAGTGGGAAGCATATTCGGTTAAGCCAATGAAGGCACTGGAGCATGATCGCACCATACAGAAACAGGCCATAGAGAAGGCCTATTGGGAATTACAGGGCGTTAAGTGGCACATCGTCCTAGACAATCAGCTTAAAACGATTGCCTGTATGAATCTCGGCCTTCTACGACATTATGCCGAAACTTCAGTTACGAATTCCGTTTCGATACCTTCTTGGATTAAAATTTTTCAATCAGCAATTTTGGAAAAAAAGAACATAAGCATATCAGACGCCATAGAAGAAACATCTATAAAGTTAAACATAGATTATAAACTATCATCATCGGTATTATTTCACTGCCTTTGGCATCGAATCATAGCCGTCAATCTAAATATACCAATCCATCTTGAAAAAAAACCCATCGACCTAGGCATTGTCATAAATGCTTAGTGTAAACACGCTGCTATTGCCTTTGGAGGACATTAGTAGAAGCCCGATATCTGAAACTATGGTTGTGGTGTTCAGTGATTATCGTACGAACCGTATATTTCTTATCAATTACACAGGAAAGCCAAGGAAGCCATGCGTCTTCCCACTAACGACAGTTATGGTTTGGATTGAAGGCGGACTAATTACAACGGCAGAAATGGAGTTACCATCATTTCGTTTACTTCCTGATAATCAACAAACATCGAAAGCAATCCAGAAACGTGACAAAAAATTCAGTGCGATAGCTCCTATTATCGAAAACCTTGAGGAGTTCCTGATACCAACTTACGGTTCAAAGCTCGTTTCCCAAGCGGCAGAAGCCTCCGGCGTGAGGCGCTCCCAAATATATACATGGATCTACCTTTTCCTTCAATTCGGCCAGACAAAGAACGCTCTCCTACCGGATAACAGGAATCGAAAAGGCAATAAGCGGAGGCTATCCGGAGTCCGTTTGGGTCGCAAGCCTAAGTCTCCGAAAGCTCCTTACAAACACAAAACGCCGGAGGACGAGCGCAACCTCGAGAGAGTACTTAAGAAGCATTACCTTATCCCGGGAGGCCTACCTCTCACCAAAGTTTACGAACACTTTAAGGCGCTGCATTTCTCAGGCTGCATGCGAGTTCAACCAGACGGTGAAATTAGGTATGAAATTTTGCCTGGCCAAAGTTACCCATCCATGTCCCAGTTTAGGAGCTGGACGAAATCCTACGAAAATGAAAAGGGAATCAACGCTCCAAGGATGCGAATGGGGAGCAGCAAATACGATAAAGACCTCAAGGGTAGATCCGGCGATATAGTTGTGCCTAATGGGCCAGGCGAAATTTATCAAATTGACGCTACTCCGGGCGACATATATCTCGTGTCTCAACTCGACAAGCTGCGGACCTTAATTGTGGGAAGGCCCACCATTTACTCTGTAGTGGATGTCTTTTCAGAAGCCATAGTAGGCATTTACGTTTCGCTCTTTTCCAGCTCATTTGATGCAATGCGACTTGCACTCTTCAATGCATTTCGCTCAAAAGTTTCGTTTGCAAGAGAATTCGGGCTCACCATCACTGAAAGTGACTGGCCTATGGCAGTACCTTGCCTGAAATTATTTGGCGACAACGCCGAACTTACCTCTAGGCGTTCGGAGAGTCTAATCGAAGATTTGGGTATAACAGTACAGTTTGGTCGCGCCTACCGTGGCGATGATAAAGGGCTGGTGGAAAAATCTTTCGACCACTACAACAACAATCTTCTCTCCGGCCTGCCCGGATTTGTCGAAAAAGATTATAAAACCAGGGGAGCAAAAGATCCTAAGCTTGATGCGGTCCTAACTCTTCCGGAACTATATCGCCGATTAATTCCGTACATTATTCATCACAACAACTTTGAGAAATGCTCATCACGGCTGTTCACTCGGGAAATGACAATTGATGAAGTTCCATTCCATAGAAGAGATGTTTGGAACTGGGGCGTAAAACATCGACCGTTCTCGGGCAAGAAGCTTTCGGAAGAACAGCTCTATCTGAACCTTCTTGAGAAAGGCGAGGCATCGGTACATCGGGAGGGAGTTTACTTCAACAAACTTTGGTATTCCTGCCAATGGACCTTAGTGAACGGTCATCAAGATCAAAGCATGAATCGGAATCGAACCAAAAGGTTTGATGTTCGATTTATGCGTCATAGTACCGATCGAATTTTTTTGTGCACATCTGACGGCCTACAGATTGCTTTTCTGAAGCACGACTCCGCTCGATTCCAAGGTTGTTCTTTCGACGAAGTGGAAGTTCAGCTGAGCCGCGAGCACAACAAGGAGCTTGAACAGGCACCAGAGGTGCTTGCCTCAGAACTGTCACTCCTCGAAAACACCAAACGGCTCGTCAAGAAGGCTCAGTCTGAGCAGATCAGGTTGCCTGTCTCAGAAATCAAGACGCAATCAATAACCGAGAATCGCGGGCTCGACATTGAACACGAGCAGCAGCAGGAACGCGAGCGGCTGCAACGTTACACAAATTCACAGTATGGCATTGCTGAACAGCCAGACATCGCACATGGCACTAAGGACCATTCCAAGCGCAACACCGCACACCAAGATGCAATGAACAACCTTTTCGGGAGCACCGATGACAACGATAGCTAAAGCAGAATACTTATCTCAGCGTTTGGAGGAAAACCAGGGCAACCCACTCATTGAAGCGATTCCAGGAAGGCTTTCACCGAACCGGCTCATTGATGCGGTCGCCAGACTACCGGATTTCAATCCTGCTCAGCGCGACTGGCATGATCACGAACGTGAGCTTATCACCAAACGATTGGAACGCTGCGTCATTCCACTCTCGGTTTACCAAGATGTCTACGCAACCATGTACACGACGTTGATTGCTGGGTATCAGGACAGAAATCCATTGCGACCAGCGACTGAGCAGTGGCTTTATGGAGTAACACAAAACGTACAGATCAACAGTAAAACCACTGCGGACTCGATACTCATAACCGGCTTGTCTGGAGCTGGGAAAAGCACACTCATCAACAGTATCTTGTCGTGCTTCCCCCAGGTCATTGAGCATGAAAGCTATAACGACGAACCCTACATACAGAAGCAAGTTGTGTATTTGAAAATTGAGATTCCACCGGATGCGGTTCGAAAGGCGTTATGTTTGAGCTTTTTTTCTGCCTTAGATGAGGCGCTCGAAACCAACTACTACGTGCAGTATAGCAACAGCCGGAAAGGCATTAGCGAGTTGGAAACCGCCATCCATCAGATCTGTGCAAGTCATTGCGTCGGAATGATTATTATAGATGAGTTTCAAAATCTTAACGTTGCGAAGGCAGGCGGTGACGAAGTCATACTTCAGTTCTTCGACTCGATAACCAATAACGCAAAAATCCCAATCATTAAGGTTGGCACACCAGCAGCTTTGCGGCTTTTCAGCGCAAAATTCAGGTCGGGGAGGCGCGCGGGAAGCGCCGGTTTCTACGAACTGGGCCAGCTCAAGAATGACGAACAAGATTGGAAGACTCTTGTCCGTGCAGTCTGGACATTCCAGTGGGTGAAAAATCCAAAGAGACTAGACCAGAAACTCGAGAATACACTTTACGAGCTTTCACAAGGGATCCCGTTCTGCCTGTTCAAGCTCATGCAACTTGCGAACCTTGAAGCAATCTCATCCGGAGTCGAGTCCATTTCAGCATCAACCCTCAGGGGCGTCTATAAGCAGCACTTCGGGTTATTGAGGCACGCATTGTCTGCACTGCGGAAGGGAAACCCAAGGCAATACGAGGACCTGCTGCCAGTTTCCGTTTGGCTCGAGGGAGGAAGCAGTTCTGTGCCAATCGGACACTTGATAAATCTCGCGAAAACCGAAGAATTCCGGGGCGAGGCAGCCAAAATGGTCAAAAATCATGTGGATGATGCCATTGCTGAGGCTGGACTGTCAGCAAGCCAGAAGCGGCAGCTTTTCAAGATCAAAGAAAATCTCGAAACAAAATTAGCAGAAGGCAAAGGCGCGGAGTTTCTTGGTGGAGAGGCCGAATAGCATGGTCTCGTTTTTCCCTGTTCTGATGCCTGACGAGCACCTGTTCTCCATTTTTGCTCGATATCACCAAATTGCAGGCAACGCTACAATTGATCGCACGAAAGCGCAGCTTGGATTAGCAGCAGGCCCCTTGAAGCCGCAGGACGTTTCCAACCAAACCTTCCATACGGCGCTCAAGACTGCCGCGACCTTGCTCATGCAATCTCTGAGCAAGGTCGCTCGGGACCATACGCTCGTTCCACTCCTGAAGCTATCCCTACCATCGAGAATCCAAGACCAGCTACACACAGCGTGGGAAAACGATCAATCTTCCATTCCCGCCCCCAACACTCTCATGAATGACCGAATGCTCACATTCGACAAGTCTTGGAGGTTCTGCAACGAATGCATCAAGACGGACACGCGAGAAGTGGGCTTCGGGTACTGGCACCTGAGTCATCAAATACCATCAATCAAGCGATGCAAAATCCATCAGGCACCGCTACTCAGCTCCGGGTTAAAGACCCTAAACGATTTTCAACTACCTCGAGATGCCCATGAAAACACTGTCCAAGGCAGTGACAATTTGATGGAGAATCGCTGGGAATGCTGGCTAATGGAATTATTCGCGAGCTGCCAGGCGTCTGGCAGCTGGGTCGGCCTTGAGGTTCTCAAAGCAACCTTCGAAAACGTCTGGGGAGTGCCTAAAAAGCCTGGATGGGCAAGAACCCGCAGGTACGAGGAAATCGTTGGTTACGTAGAAGACGTCGCGGGCATACCGCTACTGGAGACAATCTTCGAATTCTATCAGGGCGACCGACTGACCTACCGGGGTAGAGCGCGACCAAACTTCATTCGAGCAACCTTTGAATCAACGGATCCCAAAATCCGGCACCCCATTTATTACCTGCTACCGATCTGGGCTGCGGGCCTGTCACCGCACCCCGTAGAATGGTCTCGCGGGCTTTAACGTTATGACCAGCTCGATACATATTCAGCCATTTCCAGGAGAGACTGTTTATAGCCTGGTTAGCCGATACCATCTCCTCTCAGGGAACGTGGACGAGTCCGCATCATACTCAGCGCTGTATTCGTCCAATAGGGCCAGGATCAACGCCTATTTACCGTCACAACTCGAGAAGACCGGGCATTACTTCGGATTGCCCCCCGAAGCCTTACTGTGGAACCACACGCTGTATCCTCTATTCGCGAGCTTCATAACCCCAAGAAGGGCTCAGGAACTAAAACGCGCGATGTTTCTGAATTTTGGCAGCCATGTGGGCGAAAAGGCGGGGCTCCCGCAGTCGAAGCTCAAATTCACAACCGGCCATAAGCATTGTCCGATGTGCTTGGCCGAAGATGTGAACCAGATAGGCGTTGGATACTTCCGAAACAGTCATCAACTGCCCGGCGTGAATGCCTGCCCAACCCATGCATCACAATTATTCTGTACAGCCATCAGTGACTTCTCGCTCGATCGTTCATTGATTTTGCCTCGCTCCCACATGAACGTAATCCCCGCCGAGAACGCTTCGGTGAAACTTTCCCGTTTTGGCGCTTCAGTGGTCCAGCAGCTACAAACCCGGCAACGGTTTCCCGATTATCGAAGGGCCTATCGAATTCAGCTGAACAAAAAAGGCCTTTTAACCAAAAACGGCAATGTGCGAATGAGGAGAGTCATACCGGCCTTGAAAGCTCACTGGGCCACACTGGAAAAGACATACAACCATAACCAGCTCGAGTATCCAGACCAACTACTAACATTCGAGTTCGTAGGCCCCCTACTTCGCGCAAAGACACATTACCCAGCACACCCCATCAAACACCTGCTTTTCGCAGAATGGCTGTTCGATGGGGATGCTAATTTGTTTTGGGACGCCGACGAAGAAGAACAGCTCATCCTCCCCGGCTTTGGAGTGCCAACTGCTGGAAAGAGCCACACCCATAGAGATGATTTTTTCAGCAAGCGGGAGACGCGCCGACGCTCCATCCGTGATTATATGGAAAAGCATCCTTTCGCGATCCGGAAAGACATCAAAGCAGCGAGGAATGCGGACTTTTTCTGGCTTTACCACAACGACAGGGATTGGCTGGAGCAGCAGTTGCCGTCACCGATGCCACCGCAACGCCCAGAAAAAAATTGGCATGCTCTCGATGAAGCAGTGTGCGAAATGATCCAAGAGCGAATACTGCAACTCTCGGAGCCAATATCCGTTTCAGAGTTAGACATCTTGCTTGGCGGGCATCGCTGGCTGACAAAGTTTCTGGGAAACCTGCCAAAAACTCAAAACCTCATTAAAGACCAGGTCGCCGAAGGAACTCTCAAGAAAGTGGGGCAACCGACGTAAACCCAAAGATTAAGCAGTGAGGTAGCGGTATACATTACCAGTTGAAATTATCCCGAAAGTCGGAGAAGATTCCTGCTGCGAGGTTGACGCACGCTGCCCACTTTAGCGAACCCGGACGGGACAACCCTTACCAACCTTTTCTTACGCTCTGATTTTCTCAGCGAATCATGGCAGTGGGCACCATTTTTTTCGCTAATTGAGGAAAAACACATGAGTGTAACGACCGCTGTCTCTTCGAAAACCATTCAACAGCTCAAGCAAATAGCCAAGCAATACAAGCGCCGCTTATCGATCACCCACACAGAAGCCTTGGAACTCGCCGCTCAGAAAGCAGGTTTTGTGAACTGGCACCAGGCCACACAGGCTAAAGCAGTGCTGCTGCCCGCCGAGACAGCGCTCAAGACAGGCGCAATCATCGGCATGGATATGAAGGATGGAATGGACTATTTCGACTCAATCACTGAGGACGGAACCTTCATCTACGATGAGCTTCTTCCCATGGTCTGCGCCCAATCTTTTCGAAAGATGATGTGGTCGGGCCCAGACCCAGATGATGAACTTGGCAGGCTTCCCTCTGAGACCATGACAGAATACGAGTTCGAGGAATGGTTTCATACCAACCTTTACGACAACATGTATTTCCGCCTGAGTGAACAAGTCTCCGTCGAATCACTGGATAAAGTACTCAAACTACTTGATGAGAGATCGTTCTGGCCTGCGTTTTACGTGTGGTTCCAGGGCAAGCTCTACGAGTTTGAGAAAGGCTATGAGGATCCAATTCCTGTTTTTGCAAGCTAAATAGCCCTCCAATGCTTGGCGGCATTTCTCTGCCGCCAAGCTATGAATTCGCAAGGACATCGAAATGGCAATACCAACCGCCACCTATGCAGAAGCCTATGAAGAACTTTCCTCAACCATTGAATGGATCGAGAGCCTCGGACTGGACCCCAATCGCGGAAGAATCCGTCAATACCACAGAAATCTTGGACATTGGAAAGATAACTACCTGTCCGCCAATGATGAGGACGTTCGAAACGGCTTCGCCGAATTCATCAATGCAATTCAGGATGCAGATGACTTGGTAGCCGTATACCGGAAGTTCCACCCCCTGCCACCCAGCCAGCTCCAATCGATCAAAGAGAAGCTCTCCAAGGCGCTCAATGGTCCAGTCAGGAGGCAGGATGAGCAGCCCCGCACCACTATTGCTCGTAACTTTCTATTTGAAGCCCTTGTTGCAGCCCGGTTGCATCACCCAGAACGAGGCGTGACGGCAATGCTCGATGCAAAAACCGACACAGGATTCAAGGCATGGGATAACAGGGTCTGGATTGAATGCAAAAGAATCACCAGTTTCGACAAACTCGAAGCAAATATTCGCGATGCATCCAGGCAGCTTGAAAGGGCTTTCAAGCGAAACCCCGGCAGCGCTCACAAGGGGCTGGTGGCAATCGATATCTCGAAACTTGCGAATGACGGAAGCAAAATCTTAGTCAAACCTGATGAAAACACACTACGCGCTGATATGGCACGTCATATCGAACACTTCATCAGCCAACAAAGACACCAATGGGAGAAGGTTTATAGAGAGCGAGACAAAAGGATTATGGGAACACTGGTTCGGCTATCGACAATGGCAAGCGTCGAAGAAAAGAACCTGCCGACGGTTGCCACTGAGTGGGTCATAAACCCCAGGGACCGTTTGTCCGAAGCAGATCAAAACTTCCTTCAGCAGCTTGCATCAGCTCTGGACTCCGCGTAACCCTCCAACGTCCGAAATGTTCGAATTCCACAAAGGGCATTATGAAACGCAGCCCCTTTCTGCCCTCCAGATTTGCTACCATCTCCCACAAGAAAAAACACAGAATGAGAGCATGCAAAACCAATCGCCCTCTCCTCCGATTCGAGCAGTAACGGACTATTTGAGCAAGCATGACACTGATCAACCTGAAAGATCTTGAAGCCCACCTTTGGCACGCCGCGCACATAATCACCGGACCCATCGACGCTTCTGACTATAAGACCTACATTTTCCCGATTCTGTTCTTCAAAAGGATCTGTGACGTCTACGACGAAGAGTTCGCCGACGCCATGGAGAAGGTTGGAGACAGAGACCTGGCCGCCCAGAGCATGTTCCACCGCATTCAGATTCCACCTGAATGTCACTGGCAGCATGTATTTGAGCGGACTAAAGACATCGGTCAGGCGCTCAAGGATGCCTTTCGCGGGATTGAGCTGGCGAACGACAAGCTCCATGGGATATTCGGGGACGCAAGTTGGACTAACAAAGACCGTCTGCCAGATGAATTGCTGGCCACGCTGCTGAACCACTTCAACCAGGTTAATCTTGGTGTTCGCAGCGTCCGTGATGACGATATGGGACGCGCCTACGAATACCTGATTAAGCGGTTTGCCGATAAAGCCAATAAAAAAGCTGGTGAATTCTACACGCCTCGAACCATCGTCCAGCTGATGGTGAACATCCTCGACCCTCAAGCCGGCGAGAGCGTTTACGACCCAGCATGCGGTACAGGGGGAATGCTGCTCGAAACCATTCACCATGTCCGAGAAAATGGCGGAGATCCGCGATTGCTTAGGATTAAAGGGCAGGAGAAAAACCTGACCACTGAGGCCATCGCAAGGATGAACCTGTTCCTGCATGGCCAGGAAGATTTCGACATAGTGCGAGGCGATACACTGCGGCACCCCAAATTCTTGATTAATGACCGCCTCGAAACATTTGATTGCGTGATCGCCAACCCACCTTTCAGTCTCAAAGAGTGGGGGCACAATCTATGGTCGAGCGACCCTTTCGACCGAAATCGATACGGACTCGCCCCAAAAACCAATGGCGATTTTGCCTGGGTTCAGCACATGTTTGCTTCCCTCAACGACCAAGGACGCATGGCCGTTGTTCTCCCCCACGGAGTTTTGTTCCGTGGAGGCGCAGAAGGCAAGATCCGAACAAAGCTTCTACAAGAAAACAGAATCGAGGCCATCATCGGCGTTGCGCCTAACTTGTTTTACGGCACAGGCATACCTGCCTGCATTCTTGTTCTGCGCAAACAGCGCCCAGCCGCCCATCAAGACCATGTGTTGATCATCAATGCTGAGGAGATTTTCACCAAGGGGCGAGCGCAGAACACCCTTTCAGATGCCCAAGCCAATCAAATTTTCAAAATCTACAGCGATCAGGAGACCTCTGGTCCTGCCGGAGAACCGATTGAACGAACTGCGCGCTGGGTGCCCCTATCTGAAATTGCAGAGAAAGAGTTCAATCTAAGCATTACTCAGTACGTTCAGAAGCCTCTTGAGGGAGAATCAATCTCAGTCGAGGAAGCTTTGAAGGATTTTCACGAAAAGCTGACTGCCTTGGAACACGCAGAGGAAGAACTCGAGGAACTATTGGTACAGGAGGGCTTTGAACTATGAACAAACGACAGTTGGAAGACCTTCTCTGGGGCGCTGCGGAGTTTCTCCGAGGCCAGATCGATGCCTCAGACTACAAACAGTATATTTTCCCTCTGCTCTTCTATAAGCGTCTCTCCGACGTCTACTTAGATGAGTACACAGAAGCACTGGAACTAAGCGATGGTGACGCTCATTACGCCACCATGCCAATGTTCCATCGGTTCGACATTCCGGAAGAGGCTCGATGGGAAAAGGTCCGCAATACCAGCAAGAATATTGGTGAGGCAATCCAGAGTGCCCTCAGGCTCATCGAAGCCAAGAACGAGAGACTTCACGGGGTATTCGGTGATGCCCAGTGGACAAACAAAGAGCGCCTGCCTGACCACCTTCTCGCGGACCTGATCCAGCACTTCAGCAAAATTCCACTGGGCATCAAATCGGTGAATCAAGACGACCTGGGTGAGGCCTATGAATATTTGATCAAAAAATTTGCTGATGATTCGGGCCACACTGCTGCTGAGTTCTACACAAACCGCACCGTAGTCCACCTGATGACAAGGATCATGGGACTGAAACCCGGCGAGACGGCGTACGACCCGACTTGCGGTACTGGAGGCATGCTGTTAAACGCAGTTATGGACCTTCGAAGCCAAGGTGAAGAATGGCGTTCAGTGAAGCTTTACGGTCAGGAAGTGAACCTGCTCACCTCCGCCATCGCTCGCATGAACATGTTCCTGCACGACATTGAGGAATTTGACGTTCTGCGAGGTGACACTCTCGGTGATCCTAAGTTTGTCGAAAATGACCGGCTTAAGCAGTTTGATGTGATTTTTGCGAACCCTCCCTACTCCATCAAAAAGTGGAATCGGGACAAGTTTGCCGCAGACCCTTATGGCCGCAACCTCTACGGAGTACCACCGCAAGGCTGTGCGGACTATGCGTTTTACACCCACATCATCAAAAGCCTAAAACCCGACACCGGCCGCGCAGCAATGCTCTGGCCACACGGCGTTCTATTCCGCGATTCCGAGCAAAGCATTCGTAAACAGGTGATTGAATCAGACATCATTGAAGCAGTGATTGGTTTGGGACCAAACCTATTTTACAACTCGCCGATGGAATCTTGCGTAGTGGTACTCAATTGCAATAAACAAGCTGAGCGCAAAAGCAAGGTGTTGTTTATCAATGGCGTGGAGCATGTTACCCGTGAGCGCGCCCACAGCCGCTTATCGGATGAGAATTTGGCCACGCTCTGTGAAGCGTACTTCGATCCTGAGAAGCAAAGCGACATCACAGCTTTGGTTGATATCGCTACCCTTAAAGAGAACCTCTACAACCTTTCAATTCCGCTCTATGTAAAGGCAAAAACCAATAGTGATGTGCACGATATTGAACATGCTATCGAGACATGGAAAGTCAGCCGGGTGCAAATGAAAAAGCAAACCAACAAATTATTCCAAAGCCTTGCAGCGAATGGATACACAGTTGAAAGCAGGGTGGAGCAGTAAATGACTGAGCAACAATTACCAGAGGGCTGGCAAGTGATGAAGTTTGGCGATATCGCTAAAAATATATCCCGGCGAGTCGAACCAAGCGAAACAGAACTCAAAATCTATGTCGGTCTCGAACACTTGGAGACTGATAGTTTGAAGATAAAACGTCACGGCGTTCCCAGTGACGTAGCAGGGCAAAAGCTGTTAGTCGAAAAAGGACAAATTATTTTCGGCAAGCGTCGTGCATACCAGCGCAAGGTAGCAGTGGCTCCTTGGAACTGCATTTGTTCTGCTCATGCAATGGTCTTAGAAGCAAACCCGGAAACAATGATACCTGAGTTTTTGCCATTCTTTATGCAATCTGACGTTTTCATGGAAAGGGCGGTTGCAATTTCCGAGGGATCGCTATCACCTACAATAAAATGGAAAGTATTAGCTGCTCAGTATTTTCCGGTTCCAAATTTGGATATTCAACGCAGATTTTTAAAAATACTGCACGGATCGGAGATAGCTCTAGAAAGAGTGGAGCAAACCTTTCAGTCGGCCAAGCAACTATTTATTTCAGTTTTTGATGAGCAATGGGAACACTCGTCAGATTGGTCCGCTTGCACCTTGATAAACGTTTTGGAAAAAAAACCAGAATACGGTGCCTCTGCGAAAGCGGTTCCATACACACAAGGGCGACCGCGTTATATACGAGTAACTGACATTTCTGAGTCGGGAATGCTAGATTCGACCGATATTGTGGGAGTAGACAGCAGTTACGAATCGAAGTTTGGCTTAAGCGACAATGATTTCCTTATCGCTCGAAGTGGAAACACCGTTGGGAAAACTCTGTTATACAAAAAGGAGTATGGCGACGCTGTTTTTGCAGGATATTTGATACGGTTAAAGCTAAATTCTAAGGTTGTATTACCTGACTTTTTTCAAATCTTTACTTTTTCGAAGGCTTATAAGAACTGGCTTAACAGCGCTGCCAGAGGGGGCGCTCAACCAAACATCAACGCCAAACAAATCGAGAATATGCCTTTCAAGTACCCGCCGATGAGCAAACAGCGAGAAATTGTGAAGCTGTACGAACAGGTAAAGCCGATTTTGGCCACCTTAGTCAGCAAGGAAGTTCAGATAAAAATCATTAAGAAGGCATTTTTTAGGATATAGCCCAATGTTTAACGAACAAACCGTCACAGAAGATGGAATTATCGACCGCTTAACGGGGTTAGGAGGGGCAAAGTGGACTTATTGCCATGGCGAAAGCCTGCCGAAACAGGCGCAAGATATTTTTGTTGATGCTTGGCTCAAGGACGCACTTTGTTCGTTGAACCCCGATATTGCTCGCCAGCCCGACTACGCCGATGAGGTGATTTACAAGCTACGCGGCGTGGTACTCGATGCTCGTCATACTGGTCTAGTAAAGGCCAACGAAAATTTCCAAGGGTGGTTGATGGCTGAGAAGACCCTACCTCTCGGCGAAAATGGCGACCACATCACCATCAACCTAATCGATTTCGACAACATCGAAAACAACCATTTTATCGTGGCGCAACAGGTGCACTATATCGCCGCCACGGAGGTATTTTTCGATATCGTCCTCTATATCAACGGGATCCCGCTGGTTGTTGGAGAAGTAAAAACCGCAACACGCCCTAGTGTAACTTGGCAGGACGGCGCTGCTGACTTCATCGGCGGCACTAAGCATTATTGGAAAAATGCGGAGCCCTTCTTCGTCCCAAACCTGCTGTGCTTCGCCTCTGAAGGTCGGAGCTTCGCCTACGGTGCGATAAACGCCGGCCCCAAGGACTGGGGCCCCTGGCACACTACACAACAGGAAGAAGAGCAGCTCACCGGCATGGGTTCAGTGCTTGCCAGTGTTGAAGGATTACTGAACCCTCAAACGCTGCTTCAGATTCTCGAATCCTTCGCTCTCTTCTCAACAATCAAGACCGGCAAAAAAACTCCACCCAAACGCATCAAGCTGCTTCCTCGTTACCCTCAATTTGAAGCAGCCAAGCAAATCGTCGACCGCGTCAAAAGCGGTTACCCCAAAAAGGGTCTGATCTGGCATTTCCAAGGCTCTGGTAAGTCCCTACTGATGCTTTACGCGGCTCGCATGCTGCGAGCCGACAATGACCTCAAGAACCCCACCGTTCTGGTGGTAGTTGACCGGCGCGACCTTGATAGTCAAATAAACGAAACGTTTGGCGGTGCCGACGTTAAGAACCTCGTTAAAGTGCAAAGCTGCAAGAAACTGGGCGAGCACATTGAACAGGACAGCCGGGGCATTTTGATTACTACCATCTTCAAATTCCAGGATGTGGAAATTGATGAAAGTAATCCCAAAGGCCTGAATGACCGAGAAAACATCATTGTATTGGTCGACGAAGCGCACCGGACCCAAGAGGGCTCCCTTGGTGACAAGATGCGCTGGGCCCTGCCAAATGCACACTTCTACGGCCTGACAGGCACGCCGATTTCAAGCATCGAGCGAAACACCTTCAAGCTGTTTGGTGCGGACGAAGACCCCGGCAGATACATGAATCGCTACAGCTACAAGCAGTCCATCCGCGATGGGGCCACCGTACCGGTGAAATTCGAACCACGTTTGGCGGAGCTTCGCGTCGACAGAGCCTCAATTGACAAAGAGTTTGAACGGTTAGCTGAAGAACACGGCTTGGACAACGATGAGAAGACCGCGCTGTCTACGCGGGCAGGCAAATTGGCAGTCATGCTGAAAGCCCCGAAGCGTATGGAGGCGATCAGCGACGATATCGTTGAACACTTCACCAGCCACGTGAAGCCGAAAAAACTGAAAGGCATGGTGGTTGTTTACGACCGAGATGCCTGCGTTCAGATGTATTACCTACTCGGCCAGAAGCTTGGTTTTGACGCCGTCGAAGTGGTGATGAATGTTGATCAAGCTCCAATTAAAGCGACGGGTGGTGGCAAAGATGGGAAGGAAAACAAAGACTGGCGTAAATGGTCCAAAGAATTGGAACTGCCGATAACGGAGGAGGACTTTCAGCGTTGGCAGGAGATCGACGGAGATGACCAACTTCAAAAAGATCTGATCGAGTCCTACAAAGATTCAGAGAACCCTCTTCAGCTTCTCATTGTTACAGCAAAACTCCTCACCGGTTTTGATGCTCCCATTTGCTACTGCATGTACTTGGACAAGCCACTTCGAGACCACACCCTCCTCCAGGCCATGTGCCGTACCAACCGTCTCTACGAAGCAAACGGTATGCGCAAGGGAATGGGATTGATCATCGACTACCTTGGTGTGTTTGAGAACCTTCGAACCGCCCTCGCTTACAACCCCGACGAAATCGAGGGCGTTGTCGAAGGCATCGAACGCTTTAAGGAAATGCTTCCAGAGCAGCTGAAAAAGTGCCTGGCGTTCTTCCCTGAAGTGGATCGATCCCTTGAAGGCTTTGAGGGCATCATCGCGGCCCAGGAATGCCTGCCAACCAACCAGAAGCGGGACGAATTTGCCGCTGCGTTTGGCGTACTCAGTAAACTTTGGTCTGCGATCAATCCAGATCCTTTCCTCGCGCCCTACCGCACCGACTACAAGTGGCTTGCTCAAATCTATGAGAGTGTTCGCCCCGTCGGCCAAACTGGCGCTCTGGTCTGGGCCGCGCTCGGGCCTGAAACCATCAAAATGATTCACGAGAACACCGATATAAACCGCATTCGGAACGACATCGATGAACTTGTGATGGATGAGCACGCCATTTTCACGCTCACAGAGAAGGAACAAGAGAAGCGCGCGCGCAGACTCGAAATTGATTTGATGGGACGGTTGAGAGGAAGTGGACGTCCAGAATTTGTCGCGCTCGGTGAACGCCTGGAAAAGCTCAGACAGCAATACGAAGCCGGAGTTATTAAGGCCATCGATTGGCTCAAAGGCCTGCTTGATACCGCCAAAGAGACCGTGGAACTTGAGAAACAGAGTGGCGAGCGCCCAGTCACTCAAGAAGACAATGTGCAGGCGCTCACCAAGCTTTTCATGGAAACCAGGCCTGACCGGACGCCAAAGGTCATTCAAGATGTTGTGGAGCAGATCGACAAGATTGTCAAAGCCACGAGGTTTGATGGCTGGCAGAATTCCGCAAGTGGACCACGAGAGATACAGAAAGCTCTGATGTTGACGCTGGTTCAGTTTGGACTCGGCAAGGATAAAGACCTATTCAACAAAGCCTATGAGTACATCAAGGGCCACTACTGAAGCTTTAGGGCGGTGACTTTGTTCGCAGATATACGTCAAGAAACGATGACGTATAAAGGTGGACAAAATGCCTTTTAAAGGAACTGGATAGCTCGGCTTGGAGTCGTGCGAATAATAGAAGCGAACTCAAGACCGCTCTCAGGAGTCAGTTTTCATCCGATTCACCCTCCGAATCCCGCGTCTTGGGCAATAGAGAGCCATCACCATCTGGCGGCCTGTGAATGCGATCCGTTAGGTAGTGTAAACCCAATAACGTAGTGACCATTAGATTGGAGATTAAGAAAATGTAGACGAACGTAAACCCTGGCTTGGTCCACGTAATCATTTCTTTTGGCAAAAGGGACGCCAGATTGTTATGCAGCACACTGATTGACATCCCAATCAAAAATAGAAAAAGACTGAGGAAAGCCAGATAACCAAAGAGATAAGACAAGAACCGTCTTCGGTTAATTGAAATTAGTATTCTTTGCCCTTTTCTTTCTACCCTGATCTGGACCTGATCTCCGGCAAACGGTTGATCAAGAACTTTTGATGGAAAGGTTGCCACGGCTGCCAGCGCGGCGATGTAAAACCCAATTAGCATTTGAAGTAGTTGTGTCACATGGGCAACTAAGCCGGTCTCTCCGAAAAGATTCACCCTGCCAGGCAAAAGCATCAAAAGAGTGAACACCAAAGCGGTTATGGCCAAAGGGATGTACCAATCAAACCAGGGTTTGATTGGATTCCTGATCCTTAAATAGGCTAGTGGAGTAAAGAGCTGTCGAAGACCAGGAACCATAATCCTATTCCAAAAGCCCGAGAATTTTTGCGGCGTAGGAACTTACGATTTTGTCACTGCATTGCGACAAGCCAGGAGCATGCTCTATGTATTCAACGCGCCCCACGAGTGCATCCTTGACATCGTCTGTATCCGTGCCCATCACAGCAGTTTTCCTCTTCCCGCCGTTTTTCTTGTAATGAATTTTAAGATCATCAAAACCTTCACTTCTGGCTTTCTTACGCAGCTTCTCGATAAAAGTTGGCTTCTCGCCATTCCCGTCCACGACCTTGAGCTTGAGAGTTCTGACGTCCTCTTTGTAATAGTGCTCTTCATCGAAGTGACTGATCTTTATACGCTCTACCAGTTCTATGCTATCGACTGTTGAACCCTCCAACTCCTCTTGGAAGGCCTTACTTGGCGTCGCGAGTATTCGTACCCGAGGGCGGTATGCACGACTTCGGCCATTCTCCTCCTCATCATCGAAGTGCAATCTTCCTTTCGTGACCGCGCGGAACATGGTTTGGAAAAATCCCTCCAAACCTGACCTGCCAAGGCCTGGCACTTCCTCCAACAAAAACAAAAATTCGTTACCTCCATTTTCTGTTGGCGAAAGGCTTAAAACTGCATGTGCGGAAACAGCGATGCCCTCGCCGTCGAGCTTGGGCTCAGGACGAAGGTCTGTTGTTGTCAGCTTGCTGAAAACGGGGTCGCTAGCTTTCGAGTTGGAGTACATCAGCAAAAACACGGCCGAATTATTCTCTTCGTTTATTCTTAAGTCACGAATTCGAAAACAAGCTTCGTCATTCTCAACCATCTTAAACGCGCCGCCGGAGTCAACGAGTTTCTGAAGCTCGTCTATACATTCTTTCAAATTAATCTGCGGCGCATGAGAAGGTGAACTATCAAGAATGAAACGGTGGAAATAAATCCAGCGCTCATAGGGATTTAGCATTTGGAGCCATCCATGTTAGTAATTTTCTTTTCGTTTACTGAAGCTACCACACGGACTAAGACCCTCGAAAGTGCAAGGTTCCTGAGCCCTAGGGTAAATCCTCTCAGCCAAGATTTATGTTTCTGACCGAGCTGAACTTGAACCTTAATCTTCGTCTCCAAGTCAGCTTTTTTAAATGCCATTTTTCGATAACTCGATGTATCGACAAAATGCATTAGCCAGCTGCATCTGCCTCGGTGTTCTGCACTCCGCCTCAAAAACAGCGGGTGACGCAATCAGTATCGCCAAACACTTGGCCCGAGAAATCGCCACATTTAGCCGATTCGGACTGTAGAGAAACTCCATGCCTCTTGGCGCGTCGGCATGACTTGAGGTCGCCATTGAAAAGATCGTGATGGGTGCCTCCTGGCCCTGAAATTTATCGACAGTGCCCACCCTTGCATCGGGCAACCTCTGATGAATCTCAAATACCTGAGCGTTGTAAGGGGCGATAATCAGGATATCCGCGAGAGTCAATTCGTGCTCGTACCCTTCACCATCAATCCAAGTCGTATTGCTGCTCAAGATCTCGTTGACGATTCGGAAGACCTCATCCGCCTCCTCAGTTGAACTACTCGTGTTGCCACTGTGTTCAACTGGCACGAACCGTAAGCCGGTGCCAGAAAGAGAGCCTTCAGATTTGATCTCATGATTTGCCGCCTTCGGGATGGAGGACAGTTTACCCTCGTAGAACAATTCCGAATTAAAGCGGCAGATTTCTGGATGAAGGCGGTAAGTGATCCCCAGGAACAGACCTTGATCGTCAGAAATGGTCTGATGCCCCTCTAACAGGTGGTCCAGGGCAGAACAGTCCGCTCCATCGGGGTGTGAGCCCTGGGTCGGCTGTTCAAGCTGTTGCGGATCACCAAGCAGGATCAGGCTTCTTGCACACGCAGAAACCGCTACAACGTTCGCCAGAGCCATCTGAGCTGCTTCGTCAACGATAAGCACATCAAGCGCTTCCTCTGCCTCTTCACGTGCCCAAAGAAAACTCGTCGCGCCTGCAACTTGAGCGGTGCCTTTTTCCAACGCTTTGAATAGTGCTTGATTGCTTTTGGCAAAAACCAGGTTCGGTTGATCTGGCTCTTTACTGCCACTGGCAGGTTTTTGAATACATTTGAGATCAATGCCTCTCTCAACCGCAACGTCGAGAGCTTTATCGATCAAATTTCGGATGACCTTATGACTATTCGCTGTTATTCCGACAGTCATCCCTTTTTCAACCAAATCGCAGATAACGTGAGCCCCCGTAAAGGACTTACCTGTTCCTGGCGGCCCCTGAATTGGCAAGACATCACCGTTCAGAGTCGGGGCGATTCTAAGCGCAGCATCGAGTGTTAGCTCACCCTCATGTTGAAGAGAGAGTCCATCCTCACCAACCTTTGAGCAAAGTAAAATTGACCGGCCAGCTTTATATCGGCCTTCACCCTCAAGGCCATGTTCGGCGACGTACTCCCCTAATCGGAAAAGCGCGGCCTTCTGCTCATTCGTCCTTATGAGGGTGTGGGAGAACACCGCTTCAGGATGTATCTCTGCGGTTGCTCCCTTCTTCTTGATGTCGAGCGTTCCATCTTCCATGGACACCGCTTCAACCTTACCGAGATCGTCGCCCCCAGCAGCCTTCAGCTCATCCCCGGCTCGCACCTCAGTATCCTGAGGAATGAACTTGTACCGGTCCGTCGGAATGCCCTGTTTTGAGGTTTCGACAGTACCCACGAACTCAAGTCCTGAAATCGCAGCTCGCTCCCGCAGAAGTTCATCCGGCTGCAACTCACACAATCGGAAGTATTCCCACCAAACAGACTTTTCTTCTCTCCGATGCCATTCCAATAAATGGGCCAGAATCCAGCGTCCGTGTTGTTCGGGAGTGCGCTCCTCGTCGTCTACCGGAACTCCATCAATCAGGCTGTCAACCAATGCTTGAATACGCTGCGCCTGTTCGTCAGCTTCTTCGCTCGGTTCAGTTCCTGGTTCGGGCCTATCAATCAAATGGCCTTCGCTGATTAATTCATCACGCAACCTTTCGAGCCAATCTCTCAAAGCAGACGTCGCATAGCAGTCGTCTGCGTTGTAAGCCTCAACAATCGACTGGGTCTCTTCGGTCACTGAATCAAAGTCATCCAGTTCGATGTGAGACGACAGCTGAGTCAGAGCCACATTGGCATCGTGAAGTGAGATCTTTCGCTCAAACTCGAAAAACGGTTCCAGCTTTTTGATGGAGTAGCTTTCCACACTGGCACGCAGCCCGTTTCGTACGACACTCAACAGATCAACGAACACCAACCCTCGGAGCAGATTGTCGATTTCGCTCTCACGCGAGGCATATCGCCCCATAAGACGTTTCAATGCCGATGGTTCGTAGGGGGCAAAGTGATAAACGTGCATATCTGGATATTGCTGACGACGCTCAGTAACGAAATCGATAAACCGTTCGAAGATCTCCTTCTCTTCATTCCGGTCAAAAGCCCACTTAGCCTGATATTGGAGACCTCCGTCCTCGCCCTGAAAGGCGTAACCAAACAGATATTCCAGCCCGTGCTCTCCGACAAACTGATCGCTTTCGATATCAAAGAACACATCGCCCTCAGAGGGTTCCGGTAAAGCGCCGAGCCCTGCTCCTGGAATAGGCTCAAGAAATTCATACTCCAACTCTCCCTTCTCCCGCGCAGAAACCTGAATGGCCGCCTGTGCCCTGATTTTTTCAAGAGAAGGTTTTGTTCCTCGTCTGGGTTCAAAGGGGATCGGGGTTGGCAGCTTGGCAAGCTCCTTCATTGTGGTAACGCCATTGGCGTGGAACTCAACAATTTGCGCCTTGCTGATGTTGGCAACCAGACACAGATGGTCATCTTCACGTCTTCGCTGATCGCACTGGTTCTGCCAACGACAAACATCGCAGTGAGACTTAGGGTCTGGATAGGTTTCACTAAAATGTTCGGAGCTGATGTCTTGCTCCGCTGCCTTTCGAACCTGCCGAAAATAGGCTGCATAGTCCGCGAACCGATAACTTTGAGGCTCAAAATCACTCCAAGGAGCCACCACATGAACAAACTCGGGGTCAACCTTCTGGACGCGCGACAGGAGATCCGCATAAAGGCATAGCTGGAGTACCGTACCGCCCTTCGTCTCGCGGGCCAACTTGGTGTCTATGACTTCATATGACCAATCACCGAGTGCGCTTGGCTTTTCTACCCTAAGAAGGAAGTCTGCTCTACCGCTCCAGCCATCACTTCTCAGGGCCGCTTGTGCAATGACGTGTTGCCCGGCTTTCATGGCTTCAAGGGTTCGACCTACGCTCTGATCGTCTACCTCGACGCCATCGATACTTGTGACAACAAAGCCACTCTCCTTCAAGTATTCAAGATAAGCGTTTTCATGCCTTTGACCGCGCTCCCGCAGAATATCCAGCAATGGATCGTAGTGATCTGGTTTAGAAAGCTCGCCCAGCGCAACCCGCTTCTCAAGCCCCATCAAATGATCACAGGCGCTGTGTGCAACGAGGTCTGTCGCTGTGAGCTGAAAATTTTCGTCCGTGAATTTCATGAGCTGCAAACTCCGTATGTGCAGTTTCGATTGGGTAATTGAGGAGCGAGGTCATTCGGCAAAAGTAAGGTGGAACGCCGACACTCGTCTAAATTATCAATGTAGGTTGCATTTTTTAAGCGGGCCAACAATATTATCTATACTGTGAACCAGGATTCCTTTTATCGCTTTGCATTCTAAAAATGGATCCGCAAAAGTCAGGGTTCACTCATCAACAGACATTCGCTTACATCACCAGCCTTACGCAGGGAAGAACCTTGATGTTGGACTCGGAACAAATCCACAATGAACTCATTAAGCTTGGTTACGATATCGAGCCAGGGAAGAACCATCCTTCGTATGCCTATGAGCATTACATGGGTAATGGCATCTATCTCTACGTTAAGCGCAGAGACGGATCTTCGGTTCAGAAGGAGCCACTCGTTTTTCCTCCGATGGCAGGTAAGCTTGAAAGGGAAGTACAAAACGTTAAAGGCCTTCACCTCTCACCAACACCCGCCAAAAGCACAAGCTATCGCAAGTTTCCGAAACTCAATGGACAGTCACAGCATGGCTATCCAGCCGATATTGAAGATACCAACGCAATTGCAGCAGTTGTGGAGATTTTTGGCCGACAAGAAGCCGCGGTCAGCCCTTTTCCTGGTAATACTCCTAAGCTAAGTCAGGAGAGTTCGATGCGTTTCCCCCTCAACCAAATTCTCTATGGTCCTCCCGGAACCGGAAAAACCTACCAAACAACGGCATTGGCCGTTCAGATCGCTGACCCGGAATGGTATCGAGAAAATATAGATCCGTCGGCCTCAGCTGAAGGCCGTGCGGCCCTGAAGGCTAGGTTTGATGAATTGGTTCGTGAGGAAAGAATAGGGTTCACCACCTTCCATCAGAGCTTCGCATATGAGGACTTTATCGAGGGTATTCGGGCAGAAACCGATCCGGAGACTGGCGAACTTCGTTACCCGGTCCGCGACGGCGTGTTCAAAACACTCTGCAAAAATGCCGATAGAAAAGTAATCGCGCATCAGACAATTTCTCCGGAAAGCCTATCTGCTCGTGCAGTCTGGAAAATGTCCCTTGGCAATTCACAAACGGCCGAAGCAGGCGAGGTATTCACTGAATGCCTCGAAAATAATTACGTGCTACTTGGATGGGGAGGAGACGCTGACTTTTCAGGATGCGACGACTATGAGTCGGTAAAAAAGCGATATCTGGAGCGCTACCCTGCCGAAAAACAGGAATACGCGTTTCGGGCCGTTAACACCTTCAGGAACCAAGTGAAAGAAGGCGACTTGCTTGTCATATCAGACGGCAACTCCCGTTTCCGCGCAGTTGCTGAAGTTACAGGTCATCACAGAACCCTTGAGGACAAACCGGATTGGTTCCATCAGGCCCGTGATGTGAAATGGCTCCAGGTATACGAAAATTCGCGCCCAGTGAGCGAGTTGTACGGTAGCCAGTTTACTCAGATGACCCTTTATAAATTGAAACCTTCGAAATTAAACACGAGTCGACTACTGGAAATGGTCTCGACAGAAACGCCGGAGGAGGATGCCCCACCACATGTACTGATTATCGATGAAATCAACCGAGGCAATATCGCCCGCATTTTTGGCGAATTGATTACACTTTTGGAGCCGAGCAAACGAGCCGGAGCCCCTGACGCCCAAACAGTCACACTCCCATACTCCAAGGAGCAGTTCTCAGTTCCGTCCAATGTGTTCGTCATCGGAACAATGAACACCGCAGACAAATCGCTGGCACAGCTCGATTTGGCCCTTCGAAGACGTTTCAGCTTTATGGAAATGCTGCCTGACCCAAGCCACCTATCAGGCGTCTCAGTTTACGATACACCAATCGACATGCTCATCGATCTGATGAACCAAAGGATCGAGGTTCTGCTGGATTCAGAACATCAGATTGGCCATGCCTATTTTATGGAGCTGGCCAACATCACCTCAGAATCAGAGCGCAGGATCGTTCTAAAACACATTTTCCGCGACAAAGTGATCCCACTACTTCAAGAATACTTTTTCGAAGATTATGAACGTATCGGCTGGGTCCTGAATGATCCTGTGAAAGCCTCCGAACACAAGTTCATCACTCCCGGAACAACAAGCGTCAGCTCGCGTACGCGGCAACTGTCGGACCTTTTCCCTGGCGAGATCGCAGAACATTTGACGGACAACCGATTCCGGATCAACGAGAAGGCTTTCGACGAGCCCGAGGCCTATCAACACATTGTTGGAACAGTCCGGTGATTCAAGTTCGTGAATACGCAACGTTAACTGCGGATCCCGAGGTTTCTCCCAGCATGGATGTCGGCCAGGTATCCAATGCGACCTTTGATTGGCTAATGGATTTGCATCAGCGCTGGAATCAAGATTCGAAACTCGTGATACGCAATCAGAAGCAATATCTGAAGCTCGGGAGCTACGTCGGTTACCTGCAAAGCCCTTCTGGAGAAGGCATCGAGATTCTGCCCAAAACCGAAATCGCGTCGCCTCAAAGGCCAGAAAGTCTTCGGGCACTGCTTCAGGAGATGCTCGCCTGTTCTCACCAGTTACCCTTCAAAGAGGGTGACGCCGCCGATCTTGCCCGCTCGGATATCCCGCTGCATGAGTGGATCATCTCGCAATTTCTTATCCAGCTCACAAGCCTCGTAAAAAGAGGCCTACGATTCGATTATCAAAATGTGGAGGAGGAAAGCCGATTTGTTCGAGGACAGCTAGACGTTGGAAAACAAAGTCGTCAGTCGCCTTCAAAAGCCGTTTGGTTCAACATCCGCCATGATGTTTTCAGCCCAAATCGAATTGAAAACCGTCTACTCAAAACAGCATTGGATTACGTCTTAAAGCTGACGAAGGACAGTCACAACTGGCGCATGGCAAACACACTCGCGCACCAGCTCTCGGTGATTAACTCATTCAGAAAGCCCTTGCCTGAGATCGCCAAATGGCAAGACAGTAAATTGATGCAGCCATACAGATCCATCAAACCTTGGTGCGTTCTTGTTCTTGAGCAACTGAATCCGAACTTTCAGCATGGGCTTCACAGTGGCATTGCCATGTTGTTCCCGATGGAGCAACTTTTCGAGAATTACGTTTCACACCATTTGAGAAAATCTCTACCGTCAGACGCCAAGATTACGGCGCAAACTGCCAGCCAATATTTGGTCCACCACTCGCCTGATGGTGGGGAGGAGAAAGCATGGTTCCAGCTCAAGCCTGATCTCCTCCTTTCACATGTCGGTTTGCGAACTGTCATGGATTGCAAGTGGAAGCTTCTGAACTCCACCCAAAGTACGGCGGCAGAAAAGTATGGCATTAGCCAAGCGGACCTATACCAACTCTTTGCGTACGGCCAGAAGTACCAAAATGGCCATGGCCATATGGTGCTGATATATCCGCGCCATTCAGAATTTCAAGAACCGCTGGCAAAGCTGAGCTTTTCAGAACATCTTCATCTCTGGTGCGTGCCTTTCGACCTGCACCAAAAAAAATTAGTCCCTGGCGACTGGATCTATCACGTTCCAGCTTTGTCTCCTGACGAACCGAGCAAGCGCAAAGGCTTTTTATCCGAAAGGCTCGAATCGTTAGATGACGTCGCAAAAGTGTTGGGAGGAAAGTCAGGCACTGAACTTTGGCCACGCCTTAACGAACATTTCGGCCTTGAAGGGGAACTCCAGCTCATTCGAAGAAATGCTGCAATGTCTCGATCTTTAGGGGATCCAATTGACGATTATTCCGACGAGGAGTGGATCGCCGGCTTCGAATATTTTGCGACAGAACCACGCTACAACTACGAAGTTAGCACAGGGATGCTTTTGCTCCCTTTAACCGTAAATGCCCTTCTTCGGAGACTACGCATCACAAAAGAAAAGTATCAGAAAATCGCCCAAGGCCAGATCGCAAGTGATCTGGGAGGAATCAGCGCCCACCTGGAGGAGAATGTGAACTTAAGGACAATGAGAAAGCGCCCAAGCACTTAGAGTCCACAATGTCACATGTCACGTGCTCGACAACGTGTTCTTCAAATAGAAGAACATAAGCAAAAATATGCGACTTCAGATACCTTCGAGCTTATCACCAAAGCTGGCAATAGCCTCCCACTGGTCTGGTGAGTATCCGGCTCGAAGAAGGTGTAGGCTCTCAACCGGAGCTTCCATACGAATTCCCTCCCCACTTGCCTGGTAAAGACTGTCCCGTGTCTTAAACAGCTGCTTCCCAAGCTCCTCAAGGACAACACCAATCACCGGGCATCCGTCGGCCCTTTCTGTCCTCAGCCACGATGCCCCAAAGAACCCTTTTTTCAATACGCTCTCCCTCTTGAGTGAAATCGACGAGATACCAGTTTTTGATAATTGTGTCAGCGTTCATTCCAGATCTCCTGTGCAGTTTCTGAGATCCTAGCCTCTTCCCGGGATATGTCACAAAAATGTTTTAAAACAATTAGTTAAATCAATATTAAGCAATGAACTGGCAAAGCTTGATTCGATGTCGCCAAAAAGCAGAGTTACGCCATTCATCTTGAGAATTAC
>NZ_APAT01000006.1 GCF_000347775.1 Marinobacter santoriniensis NKSG1 | reverse complement strand
TTACTCTTCAAACCATCGTTGATTAGAAACAATGATTCAGCGATTTCACGAAGTAACTCAGAACTCAAAGGAGATTAAGATGGCAAAATCAAAAGGTGGCTCTAAGAGTACAGGTGGACGGGGCCCATCCACCCACCCTGGTCCTGGAGGCAATTGGCCCGCAACAACGGGCAACCCTTCCGGCAAGGGACGAGGAAATGCCCGCAAAGGCAAATAAAACCAGTATTGGCGTATAAATTTGACCGGGCACCACGCAGTGCCCGGTATTTCAGGAGTTTTGGATGAGCACGGAATATGGATTCCCAGCCATCGGTGAGATAGCAAAAGAGCTTTTTTCCTGCGCAGGTTTTCTTCCGACCAAAAATGATTCTCTGGGGCTGATCCGGACGGAGACAGAAAAAAAGTCTATTCAGACTCGATTGAGGAGACTTGCTCAGGAGAGCAGTGAGCTGCGAAAGAATTTGGATCAACTCATGGAACTCTTTAAAGACCTCACACGGGCGACAACAGGCTCAGAAAGAGTTGCCAACGCAGTTCACGAATCGATTGTTGATGCGTTAGAACAATACCGTGACCTGGTTCGAAACCAAATCAGCCACCTCGGCAAACACGAAACCTTGCGCTTTCTCCTTCTTACATCGATCCCGGATAGAGTCATTCTGTCCTATCAGAAGAATGCATTGATTTTTAATGTTGCGGCAACAGGCTATCAATTCCCGAATGAACCAACCTGGTGGCTACCCTCATTTTCCGACGATGGAGTCCAATGGCCGCTCTCGAAGGCATTGAATTGGATCTACGAGACCATTGAAACGAGTCAGACGCGGTTTCACTTTCCTGACCATGGGCTCCGGGAAAACTATAGGCTCAAGCAGAATTATGAGAATGCGTGGCGTTGGACGTCGAATCTGAAATTCCCGTCTCTGACCGCACTATTGTCCAATCTGGACGAATCCTTGGAGGCCATGCGAGAAACCACTCACGACATTCATCAACGTGACGTTGGCCCGACTCTCAGGAGCAGTTTCAGGACTGTTTTGGCAATCGCACGATTCTCTACAGCGGCATTTCGTAAAATTGAGAAGGCCTACGGCAAGGACGTGCTTTTCGAGGTATCTGAAACTCTACGCAAACAAGACAGGCGTCTTCGAAGGAATCACTTATGGTTTGCAAAAAGGCTAAAACAGAAGCTCATTGCAAACAATGTCCGGACCCCCCAAGCAATTGACAACGCGTGGAGCCAGAAAACACAAGAATTCTGGAGAAACCGTTCAGGCAACCTCCTCGCAGGCGCGCAACAATTAGCCCACCTGCAACAAGCCGATGCGTTGCCTTCCGAGAAAATCCCAAGGTTTCGCATATATATCCGCCTACTTGGCATTCATGCTGCTCACTCTTCCATAGTGAATGATGCTCACGCCAGAGATATTTATCCTCCCGAGACCTTTCTTCATGCGCTTCAGGTTGGCTCGGAACTGAAGAACCGTGCTCAGGGACTCTCACAGATAGAAGAGTTAGAGAACGCGGTCAAAAGTAACGGCGATGATGCACTTTCGTGGATTGTAGAGTGGGCCAAAGCGACCCACTTCTACCGAGCGGAGCGATACTCCGAAGCAGCTGCACACTTCAAGAACGCCTTTGATCTGGGAAAGTACTCAGCGGGAGCACACCAGTACAAACTTGTTAATCAATACATTGAAATTTGTGCAAAAAATCGGAACTTCGAGGAATTTAAGAAAGGTATCGCTTGGGCAAAGTACCTCGGCTTTTCCACCCGGCTTTTGCGCGATCAGGAAGAAACGGAGGAGAACCTGAAAGCCGTCTATGATCAGCTCCAGATAGTGGTCTATCCAATCCTATGAGATCGAAAATTACCTGTTATGCGGACAGACAGTATTTCCAGGTTCACTTTTTAAGAACCACCATGCTCAGCCTCTCCATGGCTGGAGCACATACGCAGAAGCTCCTCTCCCAAGGCGGTTATCCTCACGTGGTTGGAATCCGAAACACCATCTACCGTCTGGGAGGTCGAGAGAACATTGAGCCTTTGCAAATTTCCTACAGCAATACGAACCTCCTTTTTTGGAGCAGGAATTTCTTTTTGAAAATCATCCAATCCGGCAGCTCTTTCAGGCAAGTAACCGAGGTAAAACCCTCGATCCAGGGCACTCAATCCATACAAAGAATTTTGAGAGGCTGCGCCTATTACCTTCAAAATCTGCACATCTAAAGACGTCATGTCCTCCAAAATGCTTATGAAGGCTCTTCTGAGTTGGATTTCAACGGTTTCATCTGCGGCGTTTGCCAGAACTGTCGCCCACAAATCCTGGAGATAATCATCTTCTTCGAGCGCCGCCGCCTCAACAAGTGGCATCGCGAACTGTAAAGGCAAGGCGCGGGTCGGACGATACAAGCCACGCTGAGCCAGCTTTGCGTTGGCTTTATCTATCAGCTTCAGCTGCCTTTCCCATCGTATGTAGCGCAACTTGTCATCTACGATACCCAGAGCAGTCGCCATGGGGACGCCGGCGATAGTCGCGATAAACTTCCCCATTTTTTCTGCCGCATGAATCGCAGTATTCGTTGTTTTCGCAACTTCCTGGACCGCCTTTGCCTCCTCAGACATCACATCAACCTTCTAATTTTTCAAGCCAAGCACATGAGAGGTGAAGTTCGTTCTTGATCTGAACAGGATCCTCCCCGTCCCACAGAACCGACCTATCATGACCTTCCGGCACTTGGTCTACAACCAGGAATGTCGCGAGCACACGGACCGTAAATCCCTTGACAAGGGGGCTGCAATCGATCAATTTAAAACCACTTGTATCCATGGGAGATTCAGAGATGGTTGGTCCAAGAGTCTACTAGCTTAAAGGGTTGAGCCTCTGCCCCTTTTTTCTGGGGGGCATCTTTACCTACTATCCATGGCCCGTATTTAAGACCAGAGTTGATCCGTCAAGGTCTGAGTGGTTTGCAATTGCTTCCCGGTGGATCTTGATCTTGGTGATATTGATCATCACCGCCACCGTACGTAATTTCGCATAGCCGACTCAACCTTCCCCGGCCCAGCTAAATCGCCTTCTAACACTCATTGAAACTTGCTCCATGACTCACATACCAAAGGAGCTAGAACCAGAGCAAAACAAAGTTCTGATCCACCTTAGGCAACCAAGTCGATAACAATTGGCTTTCTTATGGCCCGATATCGCTTGTCACAGATGCTTGCATTGGCGAACTTGACCCCATCCTTTGCGCGAACTCCATAGCCATAAGCTTCATGAATATGTCCAAAAATGTGAGCCTTCAAGTGTAAGGAATCGATCCTTTTAGCAAGATCTGCGCATCCAACACTCATACCGCAATCCGGTCCAACCACTTCATCAAAAATTCCTTCTGGCGGCCCGTGTGTTATTAGTACATCGGTTGTTTCCGGGATTTTTGCCCAATGCGACGCGATTTTCTCGCCTCTATCAACATTGAAAGCCCAGTCTCGAAATCGTGGAGTGTAGGGGCTCCCCCAAAACTCGATACCATCTATGGTTACCCCCGACTCCTCAAGATAAACCGCATTCGTGACGAGTGGTCTTGCTTTGTCGGGATATCTCTCGAAGCACCAGTCGTGGTTTCCAGCTATCAAAATTTTATGGGCATGAGGTAGCTCGCCAAGCCAGTAATTGAAATCGTCAAGCTCAAACAGCGTTCCTCTGCCGAGGCAGTCCCCAGCATGAACTAGCACATCGCCGTCGGGGATATCATCGATTTCTTCATGCATGCTGTGTGTGTCGGAAATACATACTATGCGCACTGGTTTTTTCTCCCACGGATCGACCATTCAGATGGTGATCAAATTATCACCAGCTCACTCCGCT
>NZ_APAT01000005.1 GCF_000347775.1 Marinobacter santoriniensis NKSG1 | reverse complement strand
CTCCGCCGTCAAACATTTTATTCTTTATTTTCAAATACTTAATTACACCTAAATTAAGTCGGCGAGGAGAAGGAAACACGATGAATAGGTGGAAGGGCCTTTAGCAGCTTGCAAGTCACGAAGAGGAATAAAAATCGAAGGGATGGCTTTTCTTTTAATTTCAGAGGGCGGTTTTTCCAATTCTGGGCAAGCCTAATTTGGGATCAGGGCTAGAACGTCAGGGGGCATGTGTGCCCCTTATCGGCAAGCCTACCTAAACTGCCAAATCCTCAGTTTCGTCAAATTTGGTCTCTTTCACATTCTGATCTAGGCAAAATAAAGCGCTTGTTTTAACTATACTTCCTTCATTGTAATAGGTTTTCCGCTCATTCTTGAATCAGCTCAGGACCGACACTTTGCACGATCCAAGATTAAACGAGGATGCCCCCCATGAAAATCACCCGGCAGGCGCTCTATGAGGCTCTCTGGTCGACTCCCCGGAAGGAGCTTGCCTCAGTATGGGCAATCGATCCAAACACAATTACTCATGCCAGCAAGGAGCAGAACATTCCTCTGCCGAAGCCGGGACATTGGACATTAGTTTCAATGGGAAAATCACCCAGCCAACCGGCACTGACTGGAGCCCCTGACGAAATAGTTACTCTCGAGGAAAAGCCCAGAAAGCCAAGGAAGAAATCAGCTTCGGACAATCCGAAAGCACAGACGGAGAAGGCTCAGACGTCTGAGCCGATAGCTGCCTCCAGGAGTGAGTCTACCCAAACGGATCAACGTCCAGCCAAGTCTATTTCAGAGACCCTGCCGACTATCCGGAAGGCATATAAGACCTATTCCTCTCCAAAAGCAGCGAGGGATTACAAATACCAACATGTGTTACCAGGCTCGGCTGCGGTGATCCGAATAGCAGTCATGCCGGAAATGGTAGAACGAGCACTTCTGCTCATGGACACCATTCTTAGGGAGTTCCAAAAGAACCAATGGAAGACACAAATCCCATCAGACAAAGATCGAAATAAGAATTCAGTATTTATTGATGAGGTAGAGATCCTATTCACGATTACGGAGCATCGTCGGCAAGAGAGAGTGAAATCGGAGAGTAGATGGACGACTTGGGAATATCGGTACCACAGCACAGGTACTTTGCGATTCCAGTTCGGCACATGGTCGTGGATGCATGAAATCAAAGACAACAAACGAAAGAAATTGGAAGAACGAATTCCTGAGATCATCAAAGGTATTTTGGAGGAGGTAGCACGAGTAAAGCGGGTTGAAATTGAAAGAAAAAATAGCGAACGCATTGAGAGGTTAGAGAGTCGCCTGTCAGGCCTGGTCCGTAAAGCTCTTGATTACAACCGTCAGTGTGAGGAGGGGCTAAATCGCTGCGTTGCTTATTATGAAGAGGCCCTTCGGATTAGACGTTTAGTTGAAGCCATGAGAGGAATGGATTGTCCCGAACAACACTCCAACAAGCGGGAAAATTGGCTGATCTGGCTCGAAAGCAAAGCAGATTCTATAGACCCCACAAAGAATCAGGCATCACTGGACTTCGCGGTTCCTAAAGAATTGATAGACCAAGTATCTGTCATGATCGAATCCGACCTTGAAACATATTCACCACTCAAAGAGCTGGACCTGAATTCTTCGATTGAGAAAGCTGTGCGGTGGATCAAACTCCAGCAGGGTTTGATATACAAATGAAAAAAGCGAGGGCGTCAGCGCCAGTGCAGAATTTCTTACAAGCCGCCGTATCATAGGCTTATAGCACGCGGCCGTTTCTCAATCAAAACGTTGTGCTTTCTTGACCCAAGCACTGACCTTTTCTTCGAACATGTCTCCTGGCATTTTTTCTAAAAGAAACTTAGCTTCCGCGACTTCATAAAATTCATCTGCAAAACTGAAATTCCCATTGTCAGTTATCTTCAGTTGCCCATTTTCCAAAGCGGTGGAGAGGACTTTCTCGAAGCGTTCTCGATGGCTCTTACTCCAAGTGATCGATAGTCTATGATTCATCATCCTCCCCCATAATTAGCCAAATCCAGTTCAACATAAAAACTATCACTCGACGATCAAATCGTCAATTTTTTCTTATTTTTCATGAACTTAATTAACCATGAAATAAGTAACGAAACCAAAAGGACGGACAGCTGTTAACAACAAGCTGCTGTGAGGCTGGAGCGCTCTACAAGCGCCAGCTGGTGAGACTTGTAACTTATTGATTTGAATATTTTTATTGATTTATAACAATTATTTTTGAAATGTCCAATTTCGAATTACGATTTATTGGAATTTTTAAGTCGACAACGGTGCGGCGTAGAGCCGCACTTTGTCTAAAAAAGAATTACTCGGGGTCAAGTCAACGGCTCCCCCGACTCAGCTCACCCGGCGATACCCGCCTTCAAGGCCCTTCCGCGACAATACCCACTGCCAGAGCTGGAGATCCCGGGCCCGGAAGGCACCGGCACAGGACAACAGATAGTAACGCCACATCCGGTAGAATCGGTCGCCAAGCTGCTCCCGGAAACGGGGCCAGGCGTGATTGAAGTTCTCGTACCACGCCATGAGTGTCCGGTCGTAATCCGCGCCGCAGTTGTGCAGGTCCTCCACCACGAAGCGGCCATCCACCGCCTCACTGACCTGATGCAAGGCAGGAATCTCGCCATTCGGGAAGATGTACTTGTCGATCCATGGATCCGATCCCGGAGAGCGTTCGTTGCTGCCAATGGTGTGCAACAGGAACAGGCCATCGTCTTTCAGGCAGCGGTGCGCCACATCCATGAATGTCCGGTAGTTCTTGTGCCCGACATGCTCGAACATGCCCAAACTGACCACACGGTCGAACGGCTCATCCACTTCCCGGTAATCCTGAAGGCGGAACTCCAGCGGAAGACCCGGATAACGCTCGCGGGCCCAGGCGGTCTGCTCTTCTGAAATGGTGACGCCCACGCACTCAACGCCGTAGTGTTCCGCCGCATAACTCATGAAACTGCCCCAGCCGCACCCGATATCAAGCACGCGCATTCCGGGCTCGAGCCGGAGCTTGCGGCAGATCAGGTCCAGCTTGGCCTCCTGCGCTTCCGCCAGGTTATCGGCCTCGCGCCAGTACCCGCAGGTGTAGGTCATGCGAGGATCCAGCATGGCGCCATAGAATTCATTGCCCAGGTCATAATGCTGTTCTCCCACCTGCCAGGCACGTCGATCGGTCTGGCGATTGAACAGGCGAGCTTTGAGCATATGGAGAATCAGCCGAGCGGGGCGGACCTTGTGTTGCAGCCCCGCCCGAAGAAGACGGTGGAAGAATTCGTCAAGGCGGTCGCAGTCCCAGGCGCCTTCCATGTAGGTCTCGCCAAGGCCCAGATTGCCCCGGGCAAAAACGCGTTCGGCCACGCCCGGCTTGTTGAGCCGGATGTCCCAAGGGCGGTGCCCGCCCAGACGGATACCGGCTTCTGTGAGCAATTCTGCCATGTACCGTTCAGACGCCGGCATGCGGGCGTCGCCGCTGCGGGCGGTTCGGTGATTGGAAGCGATGTCAGTCAAATCGGCCCCTCCCCTTCGAATTCAAGGAAAGCGAAACAGGCGTCAAAACAGACGGCCTTCACTGTAAACATAGACGATTGTCACGGCAGGCGGGGTTGAAACTGTCAATCGATTCAATAGTCGGGGCATTATGCCCCGACTGTCGGGGAACGTTAGCGGAGGATGACCAGCGGCTTGTGGGCGGTTTTGAGCATCGTAGTCGTGGTGCTGCCCACCAGAAACTGGCGGATGCGGGAATGGCCATAGGCCCCCATCACCAGGATATCGATGTCATTCTCTTCCTGATATTCGTGCAGCGCCGGCTCGACATCACCGGCCCGGATGGCCGGGGTGATTTCGGAATCCAGCTCTGACAGCATTTTCTTCGCCCGATTCAGCTGTTCCCAACGATCGTTGGTATCTGGCCCGACCATAACAAGATGTAGTGGCATGCCCTTCAGGACGGGACTCCCCGCCAGGAGTTCCACACCCCGGAAGGCAGTGGGGCTGCCGTCGAACGCCAACATGGCGCTTTTCGGCGCAGTGTATTCATCGGGCACCAGCAGAATTGGCCGATGCACACTCCGGATAACCGTCTCCAGCTGGCTGCCAATGTGGACATCGCGGTCGGAACTGCTTTCTCCGTGAAGCCCCATCACCAGCAAGCGTGTCTGGTTTTCCAGCGCCAGCAGCGATTCGGTCAGGGTGTCATGGCGCTGACGCTGGATGACATCGTCCACACCCGCCTCTTTTACGCGGCGCTCCGCGTCGTCCAGCATATGATGACCGTGTTCCAGGGCCAGCTTGGCGCGTCGGCGATCCAGTTCGGCCAGCTCGTCCAGCAACTGCTCGCGGCTACCCAGACCAATGCTGCCCGCCAGATCCGGTTCCGCCGGATACCGCTCTTCGTCAAGAACATGCAGCAACAGCAGAGGCGTCGCCATCTGCCGGCTCGCCCAGGATGCGTAATCGCACACGGCCGGAGCGGCACGGGACCCATCGATACAGGCAACTACTCGCAACATCTTTTCCTCGCCTCGGTGGTTGTTATTATGGCGTTCAACGGCGCTGTTCGTCTCTTCGGCCATGGTCAGTGCCCCATCAGCTGGTCAACGGCATCCGGTTTGTCGTGCACGCCAAACCGGTCAACAATGGTCGCACTGGCCTCGTTCAGGCCGATCACTTCAACGTCCGATCCTTCACGCCGGAACTTGATGACCGCCTTGTCCAGCGCACCCACCGCTGTGATGTCCCAGAAATGAGCGCGGTTCAGATCAATAACCACCTTATCCACCGCTTCCTTGAAGTCAAAGGAATCAATGAATTTTTCCGAGGAACTGAAGAACACCTGGCCGACCACCCGATAGGTGCGGGTTTCGCCCCGGTCATCCAGTTCTGACGTCACCATCATGTATTGCCCCACCTTATTGGCGAAGAACAGCGACGCCAGCAGTACGCCGGTCAGAACACCAAAAGCAAGGTTGTGGGTCGCCACGACGACAATCACGGTCACCACCATCACAATGTTGGTGGACGGCGGGTGCTCCTTGAGGTTAAGGATGGATTCCCAGGAGAAGGTACCGATGGAGACCATGATCATCACCGCCACCAATGCCGCCATGGGAATCTGGACCAGCAGGTTGTCGAGCACCACGACCATGATCAACAGGAATACGCCGGCGGTCAGCGTGGACAGGCGCGTCCGGCCCCCGGACTTCACGTTGATGATGGACTGGCCAATCATGGCGCAGCCGGCCATGCCGCCAAGGAGACCGGCACCAATGTTGGCAATGCCCTGCCCCCGGCACTCCCGGTTCCGGTCGCTGGTGGTGTCCGTCAGGTCATCCACGATGGTGGACGTCATCATCGACTCGAGCAGACCCACGACCGCCAGACCCAGCGAATAAGGCAGGATAATCATCAGGGTATCAAGGTTCAGCGGGACCTCAGGCCACAGGAAGATCGGCAGCGCATCCGGGAGTTCCCCCATGTCACCGACGGTCCGGATATCCAGACCCAGGAAGGCGCTGACAGCGGTCAGCGAGACGATACAAACCAGAGGCGACGGAATCAGCCGCCCCACCACCGGGACCAGCGGGAACAGGTAGATAATGCACAGGCCCGCCGCGGTCATCGCGTACACGTGCCAGGTCACATTGGTCAGTTCCGGAAGCTGGGCCATGAAAATCAGGATCGCCAGGGCGTTGACGAAGCCGGTCACCACCGATCGGGAGACAAACCGCATCAGCCCACCGAGTTTCAGCATCCCCGCAAGGATCTGGAACACACCGGTCAGCAGCGTGGCTGCGAGCAAATACTGCAGGCCATGCTCCTTGACCAGGGTGACCATCAGCAGCGCCATGGCACCGGTCGCGGCCGAGATCATGCCTGGGCGACCGCCAACGAAGGCAATCACCACCGCGATACAGAATGAGGCGTACAACCCCACCTTGGGGTCCACACCGGCAATGATGGAAAAAGCGATGGCCTCGGGAATAAGCGCCAGGGCCACAACGATTCCGGCGAGCACGTCGCCTCGGATATTGGAAAACCAGTTGGCTTTAAGGGCGTTCACCATAAAAAATGCGAGTCCAGTTAAATTGATTGCAGCAACAGCATGGATGCCAGACCCGTGACGGGAACGGCGGAGGGTCGTATCTGCTCGGGAGACCGCACACGGTCGCAAAAAAAGGCCGCGAAGCTTACCAGAACCGGGCCCGGAAAGTAAGGATCGTGCTTACCCGGATCACCACGACCACCGGGGATACAACGCCCATTAGGTTTGCAAACCTTTGGTTTTCCGTTAAAACTTCCAGTAAACCCAGCCGCGACAGGAGTACCCCGCCATCCATGGATGACGTTGCCAGCCAGTTCATCGCTTCAAATCAGACCACCATCGACCTGGCGGTTGCCCTCCTGCTGGGCGCCATTATCGGTATTGAACGTGGCTGGGACGCCCGGGAACAAAAGTCAGGACAGCGCATTGCCGGGATCCGGACCTTCGCACTGGTGGGGCTTCTGGGGGGCATTTCCGCCGTCCTGGCGAGGGATATCACCGAGTGGGCCTTTCCGGTGTTGCTGGTGTGCGTGGTGGCCATCGGCATCGTCGCCTTCAACGAACGCCTCGAACACATCCGCAATTTCAGCATCACCGGCCTCATTGGCCTGGTACTGACCTTCTGCTTTGGCGCCATCGCAGTGGCCGCCGATCCGGTAATGGCAACCGCCGGCGCCGTCGTGACCGCTATCATCCTCGACAACAAGCAGGAGATCCACGGCTGGGTTTACCGGCTCAAGGCCCACGAGCTGGATGCGGCGCTCAAGCTTCTGCTGATCACCGTGGTCATGCTGCCTCTGCTGCCAAACGCAAAGATGGGCCCCGGGGGCGTACTCAATCCCTATGAGATCTGGTGGATGGTGGTGATGATTGCCTCGATCTCTTTCGTCGGCTACTTCGCCATCCGGGTCGCCGGTACCCGAAAAGGCATCCTGTTCACCAGCCTGTTTGCCGGTTTGAGTTCCTCCACCGCCCTGACGCTCCATTTTGCCAGGCAATCCGCACGCACACCCGAGCTCAGTCCCCAGTTCGCCACAGGCATCCTGATCGCCTGTGGCACCATGTTTCCCCGGATCCTCGTCTATTGTTTTGTGATCAACCGGGATCTCCTGCCCATGCTGATATGGCCGGTTGCCACCATGACACTCCTGCTCTACGGGCCTGCGCTGTATATCTGGCGAACCAACGCCGGCGCGTTACAGGTTTCCCAGCCGACCCTCAACCAGAACCCACTGGACCTCACATCTGCGTTGCTCTTTGGCGGCTTGCTCACAGCTATCCTGCTGTTGGGCGAATTCCTGCAGAGCTGGCTCGGGGACGCAGGTATCTACATGCTGGCGGCCAGTTCCGGTGTCGCGGACATCGACGCCATCACCTTGTCGCTGACCCGGTTATCCAATAACTCGCTGAGTATGGAAACTGCCGTCATTGGCATCGTCATCGCCGCCTCGGTCAACAACCTGGTGAAATCCGGCATGGCCTGGGGCATTGGTAACCGGCGCACCGGCATGCTGGTGGCTGTACCGATGGTGATTTCCCTTGCGGCTGGCCTGGCCGTGGCCTGGTTCCAGTAACCCCTAACCGGCTTTCCGGAAGGTCAGGTTATACCGGCAGTCACCGGTCAACGGATGCGCACCGCGCCTGAGCGTCAGCACACCGTGGTAATGACGCCGCACCGGTCCGCCCCAGACGATCACATCCCCGTGCGACAGCGGTACCCGCAGGGGCCGGTCGCTGCGCCGGGGTCCACCGAACTGAAACACCAAGGGAAGACCAAGGGAGACTGACACGATCGGTTGGCTGAAATCCCGTTCGTCGCGATCCTGATGCAATCCCATTTTCGCGCCCGGACGGTACCGGTTGATCAGACACGCATCCGGGGCGAATCCCGGAAAACCCGCCGCCTCTGCTGCCATCACGGCAAGCTCCCGGAAAACCCGCGGCATCTCCGGCCAGGGCGCGCCGGTCTCTGGGTCATTCTGCGTATAACGATAGCCCCGCCGGTCGGTCACCCATCCCAGCTCGCCGCAACAGGTCATTGCCGCGGACATGGTGTGGCCACCGGGGGTTTCCATATAGCGAAAGGCCGCCTGACCGGAAACAGACTCGATCGCCGCGACCAGCGTCTGCGCCGACGCACGTGCGAATCCCCTTAGCAGAATGGCTCCCTCCTCCAGGACCTCCTGCGAGTATTCGGGCTGGGCGTTGTCGAACAGATCCAGAGTCATAGAATTCGGTCTCCCATTGCAAAGCGGAAAAACCCCTTCGGGCAGTCTACCCTTTGAGTAGGTTTTCACGAAGGATCAACAATGTACGGTAACCGCCAGTCGACGCAGATTTCCCTGGCACTGCTGATCGCATTCACCATCACCGTCGGCATGCTGGTGCTTGCACTGATCCTGATTGGCCAGAGCTTCCGCGGCATGGAAACCGCCAAGGTGAGCGCGGCCAGTGCCACGGCAAAGCAACTGGCCATCAGCGTTGACGATCGTATTCACGCCATCACCGCGCCGCCATCAACGGCACTGGCGGTTCTCAGCCACGACCCTCTCGCGTTGTCCAGGACCTATCAACAGAGGCTCCAGCGTCTGGGCATGCTCGCTGACATACTCCGCTCCAGTGACATTGTCAGTGCCGTCTACGTTGGCTGGGGTAACGGCGATTTTTTTCTGCTCCGCAAGATTCGCAGTTCCGGCACCCTGCAGTTTCCGGACGCGCCGTCGCCCGCCCGCTATCTGCTGCAATCGGTCACCCGCAGCCAGGCCGGGATTGATGGCGAGTGGACGTTCTACGACGAACAACTGAATCCGATATCCCGTCTGCAGAAACCGGACTACCAGTTCGACCCGAGGCAAAGACCCTGGTTCATCGCCGCAACCCCGTCCAACAAGACGGAATTGTCTGACCCCTATGTGTTCTTCACCACCCACGAAACCGGCCTCACCCTCTCTCACCGCAGCGCAGCGGGGGGGCCGGGGGCGCCAACCGCCGTGTTCGGCATCGATGTCACGGTCAGCGATCTGAGCCAGCAGCTGTCAAAATTGCGCCAGACACCGGGCACCCGCATCGCAATCGTGAATGATGAGGGCACACTGCTGGCGCATTCCGAAGTCGCCAAGAAGCTGGATGCTCCAATCGCCACCGCGCTTGACGGCCGTGGGGAGACCGTCGGTGACACGGCCGTCACCCACTTCAATGCCCAGGAACGGGAATGGTATGGCTTCAGCGAACCGCTGAAGGCATTGTCGAAGGAGAACCTGAGAATTGCGGTGGCGATTCCCGCGGACGAGCTGCTGGCCGACGTATGGGATGCCCTGGCCCGGCAAACGGTGATCGCAGGCGGCGTTGCGCTGCTCCTGCTGGTTATTGGCTGGTTCCTGGGTCGCCGGGTCGGCCGTCCCCTGGAAAAACTGACCGACCAGGTCAGCCAGCTGTCCCGCTTTCGCTTCGATACCGCTGTCCGGTCGGATTCCCACATCCGGGAAGCCCGCCAACTCAGTGTTGCGCTGGACGATATGGCCACCACCATTCACAGCTTCCAGAACATCGCATCGGTTCTGAATCGGGGCCAGGATCTGAACCGCCTGCTGCACGACATACTGGAGCAGATCGTCCAGATCCTGGGACAGAAGCGCGGCGGCATCTACCTGTTCGACCGGCAGGAAAGGCGACTGAATCTGGCGGTCGATACCCACTCGGCCCTTCCCCGCGGCCTCGACGATCTGGATCCCGGGCTTGACGACAATGATCTGATCCACCACCTCCGGCACCACATCGGCGGGCACCCGGTCTTCGCAATCCTCAGGAATCGCCAGAAAAAACTGATCGGGGTGCTGGTCATCGAAATGGAGCACGGCGAGCACACCCATCTCAGTGACGACCTGATCGTCTTCGTGGACGAGATCGCAGGATCTGCAGCGGTGGCCATCGAAACCCGGGAATTGATCGAAAGCCAACAGGCACTGCTCGAGGGCATCATTCGGCTGGTGGCCAATGCCATCGATGCCAAATCCCCGTACACCGGTGGGCATTGTGAACGTGTCCCCAAGCTCGCCCAGATGATCCTCGACCAGGCAGAGGCCATCACCCATGGACCCTTCGCCAGTTTCAGCATGACCGACGAAGAACGTTACGAGTTCCACCTGGCGGCCTGGCTGCATGACTGTGGCAAAATCACCAGCCCCGAGTATGTGGTGGACAAGGCGGTCAAACTGGAAACCCTGTACAACCGCATTCACGAAATCCGGACGCGGTTCGAGGTGCTTTACCGGGATGCCGAGATCGAGTATCTCCAGGCCGTGGCCGCAGGTGAGGATGAGCCGGCGGCCCGACAACGACGGGACCGGCGGCGGGATCAGCTCATGGCCGATTTCACTTTCCTGGCATACGCCAACAAGGGCGGTGAGTTCATGAGCGATGCCGACCGGGAGCGGGTCGAGTCTATCGGCCGGCAAACCTGGACGCGCCATTTCAGCGACCGGCTCGGCCTCTCGTCGGATGAATACCAGCGCCTGAAGGAGGTTCCTGAACCTGACCTGCCGGCCGCGGAGCCGCTGTTGGCAGACAGACCGGAACACATCCACCCCTGGGGTGAACATCGCCCACCGGTGGAACGGGACGACCCCCGGAACCGCTGGGGCTTTGACATGCAACTGCCCGACTACGCCTACAACCTTGGAGAAATCCATAACCTGACCGTCGCGAAGGGCACACTTACCGATGAAGAGCGCTTCAAGATCAACGAACACATTGTTCAGACCATCTGCATGCTCGATGCCCTGCCCCTGCCAGACCGCCTGGCCAATGTCCCCAGACTCGCGGGCACCCACCATGAACGCATGGATGGCGAAGGCTACCCCTGTCGGCTGAAGGGCGAGGAGATGGGCATACCCGAGAGAATCATGGCGGTCGCCGACGTGTTCGAGGCACTGACCGCGGTTGACCGGCCTTACAAGGATGGCAAGACGCTGACGGAATCGCTGACCATCATGGCTCGTATGGTGGACGACGGGCACATCGACCGGGACGTATTCGAGCTGTTCCTCACCTCGGGAGTCTATCGTCACTACGCTGAACAACACCTGCGGCCAGAGCAGCGGGATCAGGTGAATGAAAGCCTTTTCATGAATCGTGATTGAAAAACCCGTATATTCTGAGGTCGTGTTTTCGCTGAACCAAGGACAACTTAATGCTGTTTGCAATGATTGTTGGCGGCCTGATTGGCTACGCCTTTGGCCGGTTTCCCGGTTTCATCATCGGTGCCGCCATCGGTGCGTTCCTGTTCAATCGCGCCAAAACCCGCCTGATTGGCAAACTCCAGAATATCCAGAGCGGCTTTGTCGAATCCGTCTTCGCCGTCATGGGGGCACTTTGCAAGGCCGATGGGGTCGTCACCCAGGACGAGATCGAGATGGCCGAGACCATGTTCGTCCGTTTCCGGATGAATGAACAGCAGAGGGCCGCTGCAAAAAAAGCCTTTAACCGGGGCAAATCGCCGGATTTTGATCTGGACAGCGAACTCGATCACTTTCTCCGCATCAGCGGGCGCCAGCCGGCACTGCTGCAGATGTTTCTCCAGGTACAGGTGTCTGCGATCGCGGCTGACGGGGTGATTCACCCGGAAGAGCACCAGATGCTGGTGCGGATTGCCCGGCGCCTGGGGCTGCCAGACAGCCAGGTCGACCAGCTTGAGGCCATGCTCCGCGGAGCGCATGCCGGTCAGGCCGGAGGCGGTCAGCGGTCCAGCGACCAACAGATCGACGATGCCTACAAGGTCCTCGGAGTTTCCGCCTCGGCCAGCGACGCAGAAGTGAAACGCGCCTACCGCAAACTGATGAGCGAGAACCATCCGGACAAACTGGCAGGCAAGGGTTTACCAGAGAGCATGCGCGAGATGGCCGAGGAACGCACCCGGGAAATCAGCCATGCGTACGATGTGATCAAGGAAGCCCGCAAAAAGGCGGCGTAGCGTCAGAACCAGCGCCGCACCCGGGCCCGATAGTCGTCATAGGCTTTGCCAAACTGTCGGGCCAGCGCCTTTTCCTCTTCCCTCGCCTGGCGCATGATAACGGCCACGCCCACCACCAGGCAGACGAGCGAAAACACGCTCGGCAGAGCCAGGAAAAAGCCCAACTGCCCCGTCATTACCGCCAGGAACAGCGGATTCCGGCTCCGGGCAAAGGGCCCACTCGTCAGCAGCTTCTGCCGGTCCCCGTGTGAATCTATCCCGGAACGCCACTCCTCATGCATGTAAGCTTGCAGGTAGTTAACAGCACTGTAGGAGGCCAGTAACAGCACCATACCCACCAGAAGAATCCAGCCCTGGTAAAGACTGTTGAACACGCCCAGCCAGGAATCGATATCGACGAAGATACGCGCCATGCAGACGCCAAGGATCGCGGCGCGGAACACGTTGAAGGTGTGGCGATGCCACCAGGGCGCACTGCCCCGCACACCATAGTTGATGTGGGAAAACTGGAGTCGGGCATACAATCCAAGAGTCCGGCCGGCAAATTGCAGGCCGATCATCAGAAAGAAAATACCCAGGAAATGCCGCACGAGGGGTTCAATCAAAAGCATCGGGCACACTTACAGCTAAGTTTAGCCAACGAGCTTAATCCCTGGAGCAAGGATTGAAAAGTGCCCGGCACCACCGGAAGTCTGGCTGTCAGGAGGTTTCCGAGCGAATAGCCACGTTCTGTTGGCCCTGCACCACCTGATTCCGGCCCCGGCCTTTTGCTTCATACAGCGCTTCGTCGGCACAGTGGAAGATCTCTTTGGTGGCATCAGGTCTTGTGGGCAACGCTGTACAGACGCCGATACTGACCGTCACATGGAGCACCTCACCGGACACCCGGAACGCGGTCTTTTCGACCTCCTGACGAATACGTTCAGCCACCCGTGCAGCCCCCTCTTCCGGGGTTTCCGGTAAAACGACCACAAATTCCTCACCACCGTAGCGGGCCGCAATGTCACCGGACACACTGGGCCACCATCTTGAGACAGTCGTCTCCCACCAGATGCCCATAGGCATCGTTGAAATTCTTGAAGTGATCGATATCCAGAATCAGCAGCGAAACGGGCTGTTCGTACCGGTAGGCCCTGACCACGGCAGACTGGAATTCCGCGTCGAAATGCCCCCGGTTTTTCAGGCCGGTCAGGGCATCGGTCGCGTTCAGCTCCATCAGTCTCTCCTTCAGCACCTCCAGATCCCGGGTACGCTCCTGGACGCGCTGTTCCAGCATCACGTTGGCTTCCTGCTGGACCCGCAGGGATTTGGTCTGGGCCATGCGGGTCTTTCGCTCTTCCCGCAATAGTCGTTGCTGGGATTCGAGAACCCGTTTTTTCTCCCGGTTCAGACGGTCTGCCAGGGCGAGGGACAGCAGAATGACCCCCAGCGCCGACCCCACCTGGGTCGCGTTTTCGGTAAACATATTCCGGGGTAACACCGTGAACTTGCTGAGCGCCAGCACAATTCCGCCAAACAACATGAATACCCAAGCCATGGTGTAATACCGGGCCGCCGGATCCTTGCGCATCCACCGTACGACGCTCAATACCAGCATCGTGCTGCAACCAACGGCACCCACCAGAATGGTTGGCAGGATCAGATCCCGGTAAGGCACGAACAGGGCTGAGCCAGCAAGCAGGCCCGCCACCATGACCAGGGCCACTGTCCATCGGTTCAGGTAGGGATGATTCGCCCGGGACACATTGATAAACCGTATGCTGAACGTTCCCCCGAACAGGATTGCCAGGTTGAGAAACACAATGATCGACTGATCATTCCACCAGGTAGCATTGGGCCAGAAATACTGGAATGCCATGCCGTGCAGGGAGGCAAGGAACAGGGGCATGGCCGTGATGTAGCCCACGTAGTGCAGGAAGCTTCGCTCACCGACCGCCATGAAGACAAACAGGTTGTACAGGATCATCACCAGGACAATGCCGTAGTAGAGCCCCTCGAACAGCCCCCTTGATTCTTCAGCCGAGTAAAACGCACTGGGATCCCACAGGGTGAGCGGGACCTGCATGGAACTGGTGGTATCAACACGAAGATACACCGCCGATTCCTGCCCCGGCGCCAGGTCGATGGGTACGATGAAATTACGGTGGGGAATCGGCCGATCATAGAAGGGCTGCTTATCGCCCAACACCAGGGGTTCACGGTCAATGGCCGAAGAATCCGCGTAGACCTCGATGTGGTCGAGCACCGGATACCCGATCTCCAGGTAGGGATTCTTCACCTCGCCGGTTCGATTCCGGATTTTCACCCGAAACCAGTACACCTCGTCACCGTATCCGAGACTGACGCTGTCACTACCGTTTCTCGTCCAGGCACTGTCAGGCAGTGCCCGAACGTCGGCAATCGTGGCGGGCGTGGCCGGCTCCTGCCAGATATCTACAAACCGGGACAGCTCCAGCTGCTTGCTGTGCGAATCCCACATGGCCGGCTCCGCCGACACCGAAGCGGACAGAACGCACAAAAGCACGGAAACAAGATACTGAAGAGTTTTTGACACGGCCATTCCCGGACATTGGTATTGTTATAGGTATTCCCAGCCAAATTATGAATCAGCTTTTCAGTTTTTGCCCGCGCCGTGAACCAAATCACGCAAATCGATAAGAAAGGCTACAAAACGCAACACCCCGACCACGAGCCCCGGCAGCGCGTTGGACATAATTCTGGCGAGGTGCCATATTTTTAAGCAGTCCGGCAGATTAAAATCGATATCAAAACCACAGACAGCGGACCTGCTTCCGGGGTCCCGGCTTTTTCGTCTGGACATTTTCGGCTCAGGGTCGTCCATGCAAGAGAGTGAAGCGCTCGTCAGTTATCACAAGACACTGATGGAACTCAGCCATCGGCGGGGTTTTATCCACCAACCCCGGCACCAGAAACTCGCGGAACTGACCCGCTTGTGTGCCGAACTCCTAAACATCGAACGAGTCAGTGTGTGGCTGCTCTCGCCCGACCGGGACCGAATCATCTGCGAGTGGCTGCACGACCTCTCGCTGGCTTTCCAGGAGCAGCCGGAACCGCCCCTCGAACTGTTCCGGGACAATCATCCCGCCTATTTCGACGCACTCATCATGGAGCGTGTCATCGCAGTCGATGACGCCCGACAGGATGACCGCACCCGGTCGTTCGACCCAACCTACCTGATACCGGAAGGCATACACGCCATGCTGGACGCTCCCATTTTCGACGGCGAGCGAATGAGCGGCGTTATCTGCCTGGAAACCCGGGCGCCCCATGCCTGGACGCTCCCGGAAATCTCACTGGTGGTCGCCATTGCCGACACCATCAGCCTGATTAACACCCACGAGGCCTGGGCCCGCTCTAAACGAACCATCGACTACATGACCCGCTACGATTCGATGACGGGCCTCGCCAATCTCAACTCACTCAAGGACCGGATCGAACAGCTGATCCGTGAGACTTCATCCTATCGAGACACGAACCTTACGCTTATCTGGGTGGATATCGATCGCCTCAAATCCATCAACGATGGCCTCGGCCCACAGGCCGGCGACCAGGTCATTGCTGAACTGGGACAGCGTCTGAAGAGCATGAAAATCGAGGACGCAGACCTGCTGGCCAGGATTGGAGGCGACGAGTTTGCGGTCCTTTTCCGGCCACAGGATCCGGACGCTCTGATCGAGTCGGCGCCCCGTGAAATACATGAGAGGATGGCCGAACCGGTCCGGCTTGACGACCATGAATTGATGGTCAGCGTCAGTCTCGGCATCTGCCACTACCCGGTTGATGGAACCAACGCCGAAGAACTACTCCGGGGTGCCGAGGCCGCGATGTACCACGCCAAGCGGGAGGGGCGGGCCCGCTCCATCCGGTTCGATTCGGAAATCCAGATGACCGCCCGCTCACGCTTCGTCCTGGAACGGGACCTGCGGGCGACACTGGACGAGGAAGCGCTGGATGTCTTTTACCAGCCAATCATGGATCGTACCGGTACCCACCTGGAGAGCATGGAGGCCCTGGTCCGCTGGAATCACCCGAAACGCGGATGGATGTCCCCCATCGAATTTCTCGATATCGCACGCAACGCCGGCCTCATGTACAAACTGGGCACCAATGTTCTCAAGCGAGTCTGTGCGTTCTGGTGTTCCTGCAACGATTCGGGCATCCGGTTACCGATCATATCGGTCAACCTGGCGGCGGAGCAGGTTCTGGTTCCGGAGCTGCCCGATCTCGTCAGGGATCTTTGCGCAGAGCATGGTATGCCGGTATCAGCGCTCCAGTTCGAGGTAACCGAAGATGCCATCCAGGGCGAACTTCACACCATCCGCAGAGTACTTGAGGGCCTGGTAGAAGCCGGTGCAGAACTGGCCATTGACGATTTTGGAACCGGCCACTCGTCACTGTCCCGGCTCAAGAGTCTGCCCTTCTCACGGATAAAAATTGATCGTTCGTTTATCCGGGACCTGCCAGAGGACGAAGACGACTGTGCCATCACGCTCTCCATACTGGGGCTGGCCAAAGGACTCGGTCTGTCGGTCGTTGCCGAGGGTGTGGAATCGGAAGAACACGAACAATGGCTGCACAAGGAGTCTTGCGACTACCTCCAGGGCTATCGCTATAGCCGTCCACTGCCCTCGGACGAGTTTATCCAGCGATTTCTGACCCGGACTGAAGACCGGGTTTAGCCGCCTCGTATCGGAATCCCGGAAAGACCGACAATACCTTCAGGAACGATGCTTCCAGGGGAGCCTGCACATCCAACGGCTCTCGCGACACCGGGTGTGGGAAGACAATGCGGGTAGCCGCCAGCATCAGCCGTCCTTCGCCAAACCGCTCGGCAAAGTAGCGATTGTGCCGTCCGCGACCGTGATTGGCGTCGCCGATGATCGGATGGTTGATGTGCTTGAGGTGCCGTCTCAGCTGATGTTTGCGCCCGGTCTCGGGAAACAGCTCCACAAGGGCATAGCGGCTGGTGGGATAGCGTTCGATCGCCACCGGAATCTCCGTGGTGGCCAGTGTCCGGAAACGGGTCCTGGCCTCCTTCACAGGTTGCGCCTGATCCTTCAACCGCCGATCCACCGCTTCCTCCCGCAAAGGATGATCAATCAGGCCGGCTTCAGGAGGCCAACCGCGGACCATCGCCAGATAGGTCTTGTGAACCTCGCCGGCCATCATCGCCTTGCCCAGCGTCTGGGCCGCTTCCGGATTGCGTGCGAACATCAGCACACCGGACGTTGGCCGATCAAGGCGATGCACCGGATACACATACTCGCCCCCGTTCAGCGCTCGGGCGTACTGAAGGGCAAATTCCGTTTCATGGCGGTCGATCGGACTGCGGTGGACCAGCAGGCCCGCGGGCTTGTGGACCACAAGCAACTGCTCATCACGAAACAGCTCAGTGAGCGGATTGGCCATCATCAGGTCTGGTCCAGGTTCCGAGGTTTCCGCTGTACCAGGCTTCGGATTCTCCGGCCAGCTCGCTCACCCAGCACCAGCAGCGCCGGCGTCAGCAGCAGAGTGAGTATCGTGGCGAAGCCCAGACCGCCGGCAATGGCGCTGGACAGCTGCGTCCACCATTGGGTGGACGGCGCCCCGATGCCGAGCGACGGCGTAAGCAGGTCGACGTTGATGCCCAGCACCATGGGCATCAGGCCCAGCACCGTGGTGATGGCCGTCAGTAGCACGGGGCGCAAACGCAGACAACCGGTTTCGAGTGCAGCGTCAAAGGGCTCGGCACCGTCACGGCGAATCTGATTGTAGGTGTCGATCAGGATGATGTTGTTGTTCACCACGATCCCCGCCAGGGCAATGATGCCCATCCCCACCATCACGATCCCGAAGGGCTGGCTATTCAGCAACAGCCCCAGCAGGACGCCCGCGGTAGACAGCGCAATGGCCGACAGGATCAGGAAGGTCTGATACAGCGAGTTGAACTGGGTTACCAGAATCAGCAACATCAGGCCAATGGCCACCAGGAAGGCGGTGGCGAGGAACGTGGCGGCCTGCTGCTGGTCCTCATTCTCACCGGCGAATTTCACCGTGACGCCTTCGGGAGCTTCGGGCATGACCTTCTGCAGTGACCGGAGCATGGCATCCACCTGAGCGCCAGGAGCCAGGTCGGATTTCACCGTGACCGTACGCTGGCCGTCCACCCGCATGATGCTGCCGGTCTTGTCACCCGGCTCCAGGGAGACAAACTGCGACAGCGGCACCTGGCCACGGGGCGTATTGATGGTCTGCCGTTCCAGCTGGTCCAGTTCGCGCCAGTTATTCGGCACGCGGACCGCAATATCGACCTCGTCCCGGACATCCTCCGGGCGGTAGGTGGCCAGTGTCAGTCCATTGGTCACCAGTCGCACCGCGCTGCCAATGCTGAGCACATCCGTGCCGAAACGGGCGGCTGCCTCGCGATCCACTTTCAGGCGCCATTCGATGCCAGGCAGACTGCGGTCGTCCTCGATTTCGACAAACCCGTCCAGCTCACGCATTTTCGCTTCCACCGCGTCCACATACCCGTTGAGCGCGCCGCTGTCACGACTGCCGATCTGGATTTCGATGGGTTTTCCACCGGCGGGTCCACCCTCCTGCTTGCGGAATTCCAGTTCGATTCCCGGTATGTCCCGGGTCCGTTCCCGGAAATCCGCGAGGATGGCGCTGGCAGGACGACGGGTGTACCAGTCGGTGAACTGAAACTGCAGTACCCCGATGACATCCGGTGCCAGCTGGGTACTGGTGTTGATCATGGAGCGGGCATACAGGGCCTCGACTTCAGGCATCCCCTGCAGTCGCTGTTCCACCTGGCGGACGATGGCATCCCGCTCCCGCACCGACAGGTCCCCGCGGGCCCGCACCTGAACCTGCGCCGAGTCCGGCTCGACGCTCGGGAAAAACTCCACGCCATGGTTAAACCGTGCATAAGCGGCATAGATCAGGACAATCACTGCCAGCACCCCGAGCAGGGTAAATCCCGGGAACCGAAGCAGCCGTGACAACACGCTCCGGTAAAGCCGCATGAAGCGGCCCTGCCCCGCACTCCGGCGTGCACGTCGGCCACCGCTGACACCGCCAAGGACCGGCAGGAAAACCAGTGCCATGGCCAGGGAAGCGGTGAGACAGATGATCACGGTGATCGGCAGGAACTTCATGAACTCACCCACCACGCCGGGCCAGAACAGCAACGGGACGAAAACCGCCAGCGTGGTGGCCGTGGAAGCAATGATGGGCCAGGCCATCCGGCTGGCAGCTTCTGCCCAGGCGGTTTTCACCGACTGGCCATCGGACAGGTTCCGGTCCGCCAGCTCAGAGACCACAATGGCCCCATCCACCAGCATCCCGGCCACCAGTATCAGGCTGAACAGCACCACAATGTTCAGGGTCAGACCCATGCCCCAGATCACCAGAATGCCCGTCAGGAAGGCGCCCGGAATGGTCAGGCCCACCAACAGCGCCGAACGCGGCCCCATGGTGGCCAGTATCACGATGATCACCAGTACGATGGCCGTCAGTACGTTGTTGAGCAGATCGGACAGCACGTCCCGGACTTCGTTGGACTGGTCCATGATGTACCGGATGTCCAGGGTATCGGGAAGGCTGGGCCGGGCCTGATCAATGAGGGTGCGAATCTGCTGGATGGTTTCGATGATGTTGGCGCCGGAACGCTTGGACACTTCCAGAACCAGTGCCGGTTCCCCGTTGATGCGGGCGAAACCGGTGGGATCCTTGAAGGTCCGCTGGAGCATGGCGACGTCGCCGAAGGTCACCACGGTATCGCCGTCCACCTTCACCGGCATGGACATGACGTCTTCGATGTTCTCGATCACCCCGGGTACCTTCAGGGCCATGCGGCCGTTTCCGGTATCCAGGGAGCCGGCCGCCACCAGCTGGTTATTGCGGGTCACCAGGCTGGCCAGCTGGTCAAAATCGATGCCGTAGCTTTCCAGCACCTGGGGATCCACCACCACTTCCAGCTGGTCCTCCCGATCGCCGCCGATCTCCACCTCCAGCACCTCGGGGATCGATTCGATGGCGTCCTGAAGACGACGGGCGACGGTAATCAGCTCACGCTCCGACAGCGGCCCCGAAAGCCCCACCGACAACACCGGAAACAGCGAGACGTTGATTTCGTTGACGGTCGGTTCGTCGGCCTCGCCGGGCAGTTTGTTGCGGGCCGTATCCACCTTCTCCCGGACATCCTGGAGCGCCTTGTCGGCATCGAAGCCAGCATCGAATTCCAGAATTACCGACGCATGGCCTTCCGAGGCCGTCGCCCGCATCTCCTTGATGGACTCCAGCGAGCGCAATTCCTGCTCCATCGGTCGCACCAGCAGGCGTTCCGCGTCTTCCGGGCTGATCCCTTCCAGCGTCATCGAGACGTAGATCATGGGGATGGTCACGTCCGGATTGGCTTCCTTGGGAATGGTTTTGAACGCGGCAATACCGCCCAGGATCAGGAACAGAAGCGCCAGCAGAGTGGTCCGGTTGCGGTCCATCGCCGCGAAAATCAAAGCCCGCATACGCTTCAGCCCTTGTTATCGGAGCGATCCACCGGAATCACCTTCTCACCCTCGGCGACAAAGCCGCCACCCCGGGTGATCAGGCGGGTCTCATCCGGCAGTCCCGTCACCCAGGCGCCATCGGTGGACACACTGAGCAGACGGACCCGGGCGAACACCACGCGATCATCCTGGTCCACATATTTCACACCGGGGCGACCGTCGTCTCCCAGACTGAGATACGCCGGCGAAATGAACAGCGCCTTCACCGCAGGAAGCGCAATCCGCAGGCTGGCACTGCCTCCGGCCACCCGCCTGAGATCGGGGTTCTCGACGGCCACCTCCACGGCAAAACTCCGGGTTTTCGGATCGGCGGCGCTGGCGACAAACGTCACCACTCCCTGCAGTTGACCGCCGTCGAGAAGATCAATCCGAACCGGCTGGCCGATAGCAACCTGGTCGACGGATTGCTGCGGAATCTGCCCCGTCGCTTTCAGTCGATCAATCTGGACCAGTTCAAACAGAGGCGCACCGGTCTGAACCAGCGAGCCGGGCTCCACGCTCCTGGCGTTGATGATGCCATCGAACGGGGCTTTCGGGGTGAGGTGATCCACCGCCAGCCGGGCGGATGTGAGTTCGGCCTTCGCCGCCGCCAGGTCACTCTCCAACGCCAGAAGATCGGTTTCCGCGGTGAAATTGTTGGACCGAAGCTTTCGGGCCGCCGACAGATCCGCCTCAAGCTTACGGGCACGAGCCTGCCAACGGTCTACCAGCGCCGAGCGGCCGTCATCGGAAATCCGGGCCAGCACCTCCCCCCGGGTGACCTGCTCGCCCAATCCCACGTTCAGCGATTCAATGGTTCCGGACACCTGGGCGCTGAGTGCCACGGAATGCCAGGGCTCCAGCTGCCCCTGCAACAGAATGCTCGGCTGGTGCATCCGGGCGGTCAGGGTCTCCACCTGCACACTGGTCAGTGACTGACCGTCGCTTGCTCTCGGCTCCGGCGCCTTGTCCGAAGCGGTTTTCACCTGACCGGTTACCATCCAGACCACCAGCAGAACCACCACCAGCAATGCCAGCCCCAGGGATCCCCATCTTGCTTTCGTCATTGAATGCTCACTGTCCGTGTTCAAAAAAGCGCAAATTAACGGTTGCAACCGGTTAAAAACGTGGGGTAGATTCTACACACAATCCTTTTACAGATTCAGAGCAGATTGTCGATACCATGAATCTCAACGCAGTCGTCGTCCTTGTGAAGCTTGTCCTGGTGGTCGTGGTGCCATCCGGGGGCTTTTGCGTGGACAAGCGGGTGAGATAGCGACAAACCTGACAAGACACCAGAAGCCCCCGGCACCGAAAGGTCCCGGGGGCTTTTTTTTGCGGCAAAGAAAAAGGGAAAAACGACCATGAACGGCGCACAGCACATTCTTGAAGCGTTCCACCGCCACTCCATCAACACCGTATTCGGGTATCCCGGCGGCTGCATCATGCCGCTATACGACGCGCTCGTGGACGATGTGGGTGTGGAACACGTGCTGTGCCGCCACGAACAGGCCTGCGCCCTGGCCGCCGACGGCTACGCCCGTGCCAGTGGCAAGCTGGGCGTCTGCATTGCCACCTCCGGCCCCGGCGCCACCAACCTGATTACCGGCGTCGCCAACGCCCACCGGGACTCCATCCCCATGCTGGTCATCACCGGCCAGGTCCCGGCCGGACTGATCGGAACCGATGCCTTCCAGGAAACCGATGTCCTGGGCATGAGCCTCGGCATCGTCAAACACAGTTACCTGATCGACAACGCCGACGAGATTCCGGCCATCCTCGAGGAAGCCATCGAACTGGCCCAGAGTGGCCGACCCGGACCGGTGTGGATCGACATTCCAAAGGACATCCTGCTGACCGACGTCAAAGCGGACACGCCCCCGTCGCCCGGACATCAGACGCCCGGGGCGGTCGACATCAGCGAGGCAATGGACATGCTCCGGTCGGCGCGAAAACCGCTGCTGTACAGTGGCGGTGGCGTTTCCCTCGCCCATGCCGAAGACGCCTTCCGCGAGTTTGCACGGACCTCCGGCCTGCCTGCCGTCGCCACCCTGAAGGGGCTTGGCAATGCCGGCAAACACAACCCCACCGACATGGGCATGCTCGGCATGCATGGCTCACGGGCCGCCAACCGGGCAGTGGATGAATGCGACCTGCTGCTGGTGATCGGCGCCCGCCTCGACGATCGGGCCACAGGAAGACTGGACGGTTTCGCGCCCAACGCCCGGATGATCCACGTGGACGCCGACGCCGCCGAAATCAACAAACTCCGCCCTGCCGACATCGCCCTGCGGGGTGACCTGAACTCGATCCTGGCCGCGTTCACCGCCGAACTGGCGGACGCCCCACTGGACATCAGTAACTGGCAGACCCAGTGCCGGACCTGGCATACCACCAGCGGCTTCCACGCCGCCGATAACGAAGAGCCGCTGTCACCGATCACCGGCCCGGCCTTCATCCGCCAGTTATCCGGCATTGCACCGGACGACACCGTCATTGCCTGCGACGTCGGCCAGCACCAGATGTGGGTCGCCCAGTACTACCGGTTCGACAGCCCCCGTCACCACCTCACCAGCGGCGGCCTCGGCACCATGGGCTTCGGCCTGCCCGCCGCCATCGGCGCCCAGTTCACCGACCGCAGCGCCACCGTCATCAACGTCACCGGCGACGGCTCGTTCATGATGAATGCCCAGGAACTGGCCACCATCCGCCGCTACAACCTGCCGATCAAACTGATCGTCCTGGACAACCAGTGCCTGGGCATGGTCCGCCAGCAGCAGGAGCTGTTCTACGACAACCGGGAAAGCCAGATCAACCTGGACGACAACCCCGACTTCGTCGCCATGGCCCGGGCCTTCGACATCCCGGCCCTGCGCATCGAACGCACCGACCAGATCCGCCGGGGCATCGAAACCATCCTCGCCTACAATGGCCCGATGTTGCTGCACGTCGCCATCGCCCGTGAAGAAAACGTCTGGCCCATCGTCAAACCCGGCGCCAGCAACCGCGACATGATCGACGAACCGAGACGCACCACCGCCAAGAAGGAGCAAGTTGCATGAAGCCTCAATCCCCCTCATCAATGCCAAGCTATACCCTGAACTGCCGCATGGCCCACGAGGCCGCAGCACTGGAGCGGCTGTGCCAGGTGGTGCGCATTCGCGGCTTCCGGATCGCCCGGATGAGCATGGAAAGCGTCGATGGAGAGCTGGACATCGCCCTCACCCTGGAAGGCGCCCGCCCCATCGGGATGTTGCAGTCACAGTTGGAGAAACTGCATACCGTGGCGGAGGTTGTTCTTGACGGCGGGGTGCTTCAGTCGCGAAGTGCGTAATCGTTTCTGGCTTGGCTCCTAGCCTGCGGGGATTGGGGGCTGGTCCCGGGGCAGTAGGGCATTCTTCTTGGAAAAAGAACTCGCTTCGCTCAGACATCTTTTTCTGGCGAACAATGCCCTACTGCCCCGTGCCCGTCATCATCTGGCAGTTATATCTCCGGAATGACCAGATTCTTTTCCTGGCCTATCTGAACCTGTTCTGTCGGTCAGGGGGTGGGGGTACCTTTTCTGGCAAGGAAAAGATGCCTGAGCGCAGCGAGTTCTTTTCCAGAAGAAAAGGTACCCCCACCCCCTGACCCGCCCCCAAACCGGCAGGCTAGGTCAGAACTCTGAGACCACGGTCAAAGCAGCTCGATAGCCACCGCGGTTCCTTCGCCACCACCGATGCACAGCGATGCAACACCACGCTTCAGGCCGCGTTGCTTCAGGGCATTGATCAGGGTCACGATGATGCGGGAGCCGGAGGAGCCGATCGGGTGACCGAGGGCGCAGGCGCCGCCGTAGACGTTGACCTTGTCTGCCGGCAGGTTCAGGGCGTTCATCGCCGCGAGGGTGACCACCGCGAATGCTTCGTTGATCTCGAACAGATCGACGTCATCCACCGACCAGTTGGCCTTCTTCAGCACCTTCTCGATGGCACCGATGGGCGCCAGGGTGAACTCGGACGGCAAGCGTGCGTGAGTGGCGTGGGCCAGGATACGCGCCTCGGGTTTCAGGCCACGGGCCTCTGCCTCGCCGGCGGTTGTCAGTACCAGGGCTGAACCACCGTCGCTGATGGAACTGGCGTTGGCGGCGGTCACCGAACCGTCCTTCGCGAAGGCGGGCTTCAGCTGGGGGATTTTCTCGGGCCGGGCTTTGCCGGGTTGTTCGTCCGTATCCACCACGGTATCGCCGCCACGACCGGCGACGGTCACCGGCGCGATTTCAGCCTCGAACCAGCCTTTTGAAATCGCCTCGTTGGCACGCTCCAGCGAACGGATGGCGAAATCGTCCATCTGTTCGCGGGTGATGCTTTCCTTGTCGGCGGTGCGCTGGGCGAACACGCCCATCAGGCCGCCTTCGTAGGCATCTTCCAGACCATCCAGGAACATGCTGTCCAGCACCTGGCCGTGGCCCATGCGCATGCCGGCGCGAGCCTTCGGCAGAAGGTACGGCGCCTGGCTCATGTTTTCCATGCCGCCGGCAATCATGATGCTGTTGGTACCGGCCTTGATCTGGTCGTGGGCCATGATCACCGCCTGCATGCCGGAGCCACACATCTTGTTGACGGTGGTACAACCCGAGCTGTCTGGAATACCCGAGGCCCGGGAAGCCTGCCGCGCGGGCGCCTGGCCCAGGCCGGCGGGCAGTACGCAGCCCATGATCACTTCCTGGATGTCGGCAGGCTGCAGTCCGGAACGCTCAATCGCAGCCTTGATGGAGACAGCGCCCAGTTCCGGAGAGCGAACACTGCTGAGTGCACCCATCATGCCGCCCATCGGGGTACGGGCCGAACCCGCAATCACTACGTCGTTGTTACTCATAACCAACCTCGTTCAATTCGTTACGCCCGGCCCAGGACCGAGCGGGCAATGATTTCTTTCATGACTTCGGACGTGCCGCCATAGATGCGCTGAACACGGGCGTCGATAAAGTTCCGGGAGATCGGGTACTCGGTGGTGTAACCATAACCACCGAACAGCTGAAGACAGCCATCCGCAACCCGGCACTGCATTTCCGTGGCGCTGTACTTGGCCATGGACGCGGTCGGCGCATCGAGCTTGCCTTCTTCGTATTCCCGGATGCACTGATCGACAAAGGCCTTGTTTACCCGGTAATCGGTTTCCATGCGGGCGATTTCGAAACGGGTATTCTGGAGCTGTGACAGCTTCTGGCCGAACAGTTCCCGTTCCTGCGTGTAGGTGACGGTCATGTCCAGGGAGCCCCGCGCGGCGGCCACACCCAGCGCGCCGATCACCAGGCGTTCCCGGGGCAGTTCGCGCATCAGGTACACGAAACCCTGACCTTCCTCACCGAGCAATGCAGAAGCCGGAATGCGCATGTCCGAGAAGAACAGCTCGGAGGTGTCCCCCGAATGCTGTCCGATCTTGTCCAGGTTCCGACCCCGGCTGAATCCGGGCAGTGAGGTATCCACCAGGAACAGGCTGATGCCCCTGGCCCCGGCGCTCGGATCGGTTTTCGCGGCCACGATCACCATGTCGGCGTGCTGGCCATTGGTGATGAAGGTTTTTGATCCGTTCAGGATGTACTCGTCGCCATCTTTCACCGCACTGGTGCGGATGGCCTGCAGATCACTGCCGGCACCCGGTTCGGTCATGGCGATGGCACCGACGGCCTCGCCGGAAACCATCTTCGGCAGCCACTGCTGTTTCTGCTCGTCGTTGCCGATGTGGCTCAGGTACGGCGCCACAATGTCCGAGTGCACCATCACGTTGGTGGAAAGCGCGCCGAATCCCAGGCGGGCCAGCTCTTCGCCGACGACGACCGAATACTGGAACGGAGCGCCACAACCGCCGAAATCTTCCGGCACGTCCACACACAACATGCCCGCGTTACCCAGCGTGTTCCAGAGCTCACGGGGCACGATGCCGGATTTCTCCCAGGCTTCGTAGCTTGGCGCCACTTCGGTTTCCAGGGCCTTGATGACAGAGTCCCGGAACAGGCCCAGTTCTTCTTGATCGACAGGGTTGGTCATTATGCTCACCTGCTGTTGAATGCGTTATTTCGGCGCCATACGCAGGGCGCAGTCGAGGCGGATCACCTCACCGTTGAGGATCGGATTGCGCACCATCTGATCCACCATCATGCCGAACTCCTCCGGCTTGCCGAGGCGTTTCGGGAACGGCAGCGTGGCCGCCAGGCTGTCCTGAACTTCCTGGGGCATACCCGCCATCATGGGCGTCATGAAGATGCCCGGCGCGATGGTATTTACCCGGATGCCTTCGCGGGCCAGTTCACGGGCCGACTGCAACGTCAGGGACACCACACCGCCTTTGGAAGCGCTGTAGGCAGCCTGTCCGATCTGGCCCTCGTACGCAGCTACGGACGCGGTATTGATGATCACGCCCCGTTCGCCGTCGGCGTTTGGCTCACGTGTTGCCATGTCCGCCGCCGCCAGGCGAAGGATGTTGAAGGTACCAATCAGGTTCACCTCGATGACCTTGCTGAACTTTTCCAGCGGCATCACGCCCTCACGGCCGAGGATCTTGGACGCCGGCGCAATACCTGCGCAGCTCACCGCAATGCCACAGGGACCGTGCGCTTCGCGGGCGGCGGTGACGGCGGCTTCGGCGCTGTCCGGTGAGCTGACATCGCAGTACAGGAAGATCCCGCCTATATCGGCTGCCACCTTTTCACCCTGCTCTTTCTGGACATCCAGGATGGCGACCTTGCAGCCAGCGGCAGCCAGCGCTCTTGCGGCGCCCTCACCCAGTCCGGATGCTCCACCTGTGACAATCGCTGGTACGTTATTGAAATCCATCGTTTTCTCCCATAAGGAACGGCGCAGGGCCCGATTCGCATGCAGGCCCACCTTTACGTTAACGTCAACTTTATCGAATTAGGAGACAAAAAGGAAACGGCATTGTCCGCCTCACTCGTCTACATTCAGATAGACATCAGGGCACCGTGCAACCCGGAACGCTGCCCCCTGATAACAACAATCAACCGAGGTCGCTCATGCAAGACGCCAGTATTGCCAATGCCACAGAAACCACAACGGACATCCAGCGGGCCCTCCGCAACACCATCGGCGACGCCCTGGCCCGGTCTGCCGCCGATCACCAGGACCGGATCGCATTAACGTTCAGGGATCGCCAGTGGACCTTCTCTGACATGAACACCGCCAGCAACCGCCTGGCCCATCGCCTGCTCGATCTCGGCCTGCAACCGGGCGATCGGGTAGCCGCCTACGGCAAGAACTCCGACGCCTACCTGCTGCTCTGGCTGGCCTGCACCAAGGCCGGCCTGATCCACGTGCCGGTCAACTACGCACTGGTGGAGAACGAACTCGCCTACATTCTCAACCAGTCCGGCGCCCGGGCCCTGTTCTGCGATCCGGACCTCGAAGCCCAGGCCCAAGCGGTCAGGGACCGGGCCACCCCCGATATCACGGGCCGGCTTCACGGCAGCGATGAGGGGAACGACATCCTGAACATGGCAAGCGGTGACGGTGAAGACACCGCACCGGAACTGGAACTTCGGGATACGGATGTCGTCCAGATCCTCTATACCTCCGGCACCACTTCCGACCCCAAGGGTGCGATGCATACCCACCGATCCCTGCTCGCCGAGTACGGTGCCTGCCAGTACCACCTGGACATCCGCCCCACCGACCGCTCCCTGGCAGCACTGCCGCTCTATCACTCGGCGCAGATGCACGTGTTTACCATGCCCATGCTTCTGACCGGGGGCTACAGCCGGCTCATTGATACGCCAACCCCGGACACCATCCTCGACCTGCTTGCCCGGGAACAGCTCAACGCCTTCTTTGCGCCACCCACCGTCTGGATTGGCCTGCTCCGGCACCATACCTTCGACAGCGGTCAGCTCCAGCACATGGAAAAGCTCTACTACGGCGCCTCCATCATGCCCACACAGGTGGCAAAGGAACTGGGGGAACGGCTGCCCGGCGCCGGCCTTTACAACTGCTACGGACAGAGCGAAATCGCCCCGCTCGCCACCGTGCTTCGCCCGGAAGAACACGCTGACCGACCCGCCTCCGCCGGTCGCCCGATCCAGACCGTGATGACCCGTGTGGTGGACCCGGTAACCGGCAACGACTGTGGCCCCGGCGAACATGGCGAACTGGTCCACCGGTCGCCGCAACTGATGGTGGGTTACTGGGACAAGCCCGAAGCCACTGCCGAAGCCTTCAAAAATGGCTGGTTCCACTCGGGGGATCTGGGTTACCGCGATGCCGAGGGCTACTTCTACATCGTGGACCGCATCAAGGACGTGGTGAACACCGGCGGCGTGCTGGTCGCCAGTCGCGACGTCGAGGAAGTGCTGTACCAGCACGAATCCGTGGCCGAAGTGGCCGTCATCGGCGTGCCGGACGACAAATGGATCGAAGCCATCTGTGCCGTGGTTGTGGTTCGCGAGGGGCAACCGCAAGACGCCGACAGCCTGCTGGCCCACGCCCGCGCCAACCTGGCCAGCTTCAAGATTCCCAAACAGGTCCGGTTTGTCGATGAGCTGCCGAAGAACACCGCCGGCAAACTTCTCAAGCGAAAACTGAGGGAAACCTTCTCGTGATATAGATGATCCAGATCATCCGGTGATGCCTGCAGATCCGTCGACGAAATCTGTCTGCAGGCACACCACGTCGAAAGGCCCAACCTGAAAACCAGCCCTCACACAGGCCCCGCCCCTCACTGGTACAATCCCCGCACCATTTTTGAATTTCATCGGCGAGCCGCTTTCCGGTTGTCGAAAATCATCGATTCGTCCCGGAAAACTACTTTACGTTTACGTAAACTTTATCTAACCTTAGTCGAAAAAGGAAAACCGCCATGTCCGAGAAACGATCGTTCAGCATCAGCGAACTCTCACAGGAGTTCGATGTGACAACCCGAAGCATCCGGTTCTACGAGGACCAGGGCCTGCTCAAGCCGACACGGCGCGGCCAGACCCGCATCTTCAGTACCAAGGACCGGGTTCGTCTCAAGCTGATCCTCCGGGGCAAGCGCATGGGCTTCTCCCTGGCGGAAACCAAAGAACTGTTCGATCTCTGGGACGAAACCCTGACCGGCAACGAAAAGCAGCTTCTGAAGATGCTGGAAATACTCGAAGCCCGACGGGAACAACTGGAACAACAGAAGAACGACATCGCCCAGGCGGAAATGGAAATGGACACCGCCGAAGCCCGATGCCGCGAAGCACTGGCCGACCTGCAGGAGAAAAAAGAAGCGCAGGCCGTCGCCAACCCGGACAGAGAAGAAGCCGTTACCTCGCGGTGACGGTGACCCAATACCACGCTTGCAAACGACTAAGGTAGGCAACCATGAAATCACAATACTCAGAGCTCAATTTCGGTCTCGGCGAAACCCTCGACATGCTGCGCGAGCAGGTGAACGGATTTGCCGCGTCTGAAATCGCGCCCCGTGCCGAGGAAATCGACCGCAACAACGAATTCCCCATGGACCTGTGGCGGAAAATGGGCGACATGGGCCTGCTGGGTATTACCGTGAAGGAAGAATACGGCGGGTCTGACATGGGTTACGTTGCCCACGTCATCGCGATGGAAGAAATCAGCCGCGCCTCCGCCTCCGTCGGCCTCTCCTACGGTGCCCACTCCAACCTGTGTGTGAACCAGATTCACCGCAACGGCACCGAAGAACAGAAGCAGAAATACCTGCCCAAGCTGGTCAGCGGCGAACACATCGGTGCCCTCGCCATGTCCGAGCCCAACGCCGGTTCCGACGTCATCTCCATGAAACTGCACGCCCGCGACGAAGGCGACCACTACGTTCTAAACGGCAACAAGATGTGGATCACCAACGGACCGGACGCGCACACCTACGTGATCTACGCCAAGACCGACCCCAAGGGCGGCTCCAAAGGCGTCACCGCCTTCATCGTCGAGCGCGACTACCCGGGCTTCAGCCGTCACCAGAAGCTGGACAAACTGGGCATGCGCGGCTCCAACACCTGTGAACTGGTCTTCCAGGACTGCAAAGTGCCCAAGGAAAACATCCTGGGTGAGCTGGGCGGCGGTGCCCGCGTCCTGATGAGCGGCCTCGATTACGAACGCCTCGTCCTTTCCGGCGGCCCGCTGGGCATCATGCAGGCCGCAATGGACGTCGTCGTCCCCTACATCCGCGAGCGTAAACAGTTCGGCCAGGCCATCGGCGAGTTCGAACTGGTCCAGGGCAAAGTCGCTGACATGTACACCTGGATGAACACCGCGAAGTCCTACGTCTACATGGTGGCCCAGTCCGCCGACCGCGGCGAAACCACCCGCAAGGACGCTGCCGGCGCCATCCTCTACTCTGCCGAAATGGCCACCAAACTGGCCCTGGACGCCATCCAGCTGCTCGGCGGTAACGGCTACATCAACGAATACCCGACAGGCCGCCTGCTGCGGGATGCCAAGCTGTACGAAATCGGTGCCGGCACGTCCGAAATCCGCCGCATGCTGATCGGTCGCGAGCTGTTCCTAAACAAGTAATTTGCTGAAGAACACCGCTCCTGAGCGGATGCCAGCACCCAATGTATGACGAGGGTCTGGTGGCGGGGCGGTCCGGGAATGTGGAAGGCCAAGGACGGCCTGAAACAAGCGCACATGGATGTGCTCGTAGCGGTTCCCGGACCGCCCCGCCGCCAGGCCCGATGCCCCCGAATGCATGGAAGTCAGACTTATGACCATACTCCAAAGCAAAATCAACCCGCGATCTGACGAGTTCCAGGTCAACAAAGAGGCCATGGCGGCAGCCGTCGCGGACCTCCGAGAAAAAGTCACCAAGATCCAGCAAGGCGGCGGCCCCTCCTACCAGGAACGCCACATCGCCCGCGGCAAACTCCTGCCGAGAGAGCGCATCAACCGCCTCCTGGACGACGGCTCCCCCTTCCTCGAAATCGGCCAGTTCGCCGCCTACAACGTCTACGATGAAGAAGTCCCCGCTGCGGGCGTCGTGGCCGGCGTGGGCCGCGTCTCCGGCACCGAGTGCATGATCATCGCCAACGATGCCACGGTGAAAGGCGGCAGCTACTACCCGCTGACCGTCAAAAAACACCTGCGGGCCCAGGAAATCGCCCTGGAAAACCGCCTGCCCTGCATCTACCTGGTGGACTCCGGCGGCGCCAACCTGCCCCGCCAGGACGAAGTTTTCCCGGATCGTGACCACTTCGGCCGCATCTTCTACAACCAGGCCCGCATGTCCGCCGACGACATTCCCCAGATCGCCGTGGTCATGGGCCTGTGTACCGCCGGTGGCGCCTACGTACCCGCCATGGCGGACGAATCCATCATCGTACGCAACCAGGGCACCATCTTCCTGGCCGGGCCGCCGCTGGTAAAAGCGGCCACCGGTGAAGTGGTCAGCGCCGAAGACCTCGGCGGTGCCGACGTGCACTGCAAGATCTCCGGTGTCGCCGACCACTATGCCGAGAACGACGCCCACGCCCTGGAAATTGCCCGCCGCTGCGTCTCCAACCTGAACCGCCGTAAGCCGGTTCCGGTGGAAGTCCAGAAGCCAAAAGCGCCCCTGTACGATCCGGAAGAAATCTACGGCATCGTCGGCACCGACCTGCGCAAACAGTTCGACGTGCGCGACGTGATCGCCCGCATCGTCGACGGCTCCGAATTCGACGAATTCAAACGCTACTACGGCCAGACCCTGGTCACCGGCTTTGCTCACATCCATGGGTACCCGGTGGGCATCATCGCCAACAACGGCATCCTGTTCAGCGAGTCCGCCCAGAAAGGCGCGCACTTCATCGAACTGTGCTGCCAGCGGAACATACCGCTGCTGTTCCTGCAGAACATCACCGGCTTCATGGTGGGCCAGAAGTACGAATCCGAGGGCATCGCCAAGCACGGCGCCAAGATGGTCATGGCCGTCGCCTGTGCCGAAGTGCCCAAGATCACCGTGCTCATCGGCGGCAGCTACGGCGCCGGCAACTACGGCATGTGCGGCCGCGCCTACAGCCCCGACTTCCTGTGGATGTGGCCCAACGCCCGCATCTCCGTCATGGGCGGCGAACAGGCCGCCGGCGTAATGGCGCAGGTGCGTCGTGAAGGCCTGGAGCGCAAGGGCGAAACCTGGAGCGAGGAGGACGAAGCGGCGTTCAAGAAGCCGATCGCCGACAAGTACGAGCACCAGGGCCATCCCTACTACGCCAGCGCCCGCCTCTGGGACGACGGCGTGATCGACCCGGCCCAGACCCGGGAAGTGGTCGCCCTGAGCCTGTCAGCCACATTGAACCGGCCGGCGAAGCCCACGCGCTTCGGCGTGTTCCGCATGTAACCGAGGATCAAGACCATGTCAGAACAGGAATCTGCGGTTCTGCTCCGGCGCCGCGATGGCGGCGTGACCGAGGTTGTGCTGAACCGCCCCGACAAACGCAACGCCTTTGACGATGTGATCATCCAGCAGCTGATCGATGCGCTGACGGAAGTGGACACAGACAACGACACCCGAGTGGTGATCCTGCGTTCCGAAGGCAAACACTTCTCCGCCGGTGCCGACCTGGGCTGGATGCGTCGCATGGCCGACAACACCCACCAGGAAAACCTGGACGACTCCCGGGAACTGGCGCGGCTGATGAATGTGCTCAACCACCTGTCCAAGCCGGTCATCGGCCTGCTGCAGGGAGCCGCCTTCGGTGGCGCCGTGGGCCTGGCGGCCTGTTGTGACATCGTACTGGCCACCGAGAAATCCAGTTTCTGCCTCAGCGAAGTCAAGCTGGGCCTCATTCCCGCGGTCATCGGCCCGTACGTGGTGCGGGCCATCGGTGAGCGCCAGGCCCGCCGGTACTTCCTCTCGGCCGAGATTTTCAGCGCCCGGGAAGCACAGGAGTATGGCCTGGTCCACATCGTCTGCGACGACCTCGAAGCCATGGAACAGCGGTGCAACGACATGCTGCGCCAGCTGGCCAACAACGGCCCCGAAGCCATGCAGGCCGCCAAGGATCTCGTGTTCGCGGTCAGCCACAAGGCCATCAGTGACGACGTAATTGAAGACACCGCCCAGCGCATCGCAGCCATCCGGGTGGGCGACGAAGGCCAGGAAGGGCTCAGCGCCTTCCTCAACAAGCGCAAGGCCAACTGGGTACCGGAGGAAGACTAATGTTCAGTAAAATCCTGATTGCCAACCGGGGCGAAATCGCCTGCCGGGTTATCCAGACGGCCCATCGCATGGGCATCCGCTGCGTCGCGGTCTATTCCGACGCCGACGCCAACGCCCGGCACGTGGCCATGGCCGACGAGGCCTTCCACATCGGGCCGGCACCCAGCTCCGAGAGTTACCTGCGGGGCGAAAAGATCATCGAAATCGCCAAGAAGAGCGGCGCCCAGGCGGTCCACCCGGGCTACGGTTTCCTCTCCGAGAACACCGACTTCGCCGAAGCCTGCGAAGCCAACGACATCGCCTTCATTGGCCCGCCCTCCTCCGCCATCGCGGCCATGGGCTCCAAGTCCGCCGCCAAGGCGATCATGGAAGAAGCCGGTGTGCCGCTGGTGCCGGGTTACCACGGCAAGGACCAGTCCCCGGATCTGCTGCGGGCCGAAGCCGAGAAATGCGGCTTCCCGCTGCTGCTGAAAGCCGTCGCCGGCGGAGGCGGCAAGGGCATGCGGGTGGTCGAGAACATGGACGAATTTGACGACGCCCTCGCGGCCGCCCAGCGGGAAGCGAAGAACGCGTTCGGCAACCCGGACATGCTCATCGAGCGTTACCTGACCCAGCCGCGCCACGTGGAAATCCAGGTCTTCTGCGACAAGGACGGCAATGGCATCTACCTGGCAGAGCGGGATTGCTCCGTGCAGCGCCGTCACCAGAAAGTGCTGGAAGAAGCCCCCGCGCCGGGTCTGTCCGAGGACACCCGCAAAGCCATGGGTGAAGCCGCCGTGCGTGCCGCCCAGGCCATCAACTACGTGGGCGCCGGCACCGTCGAGTTCCTGTATGACGTGGACGGCTCCTTCTTTTTCATGGAGATGAACACCCGCCTGCAGGTGGAACATCCGGTCACGGAAATGGTCACCGGCCAGGATCTGGTGGAGTGGCAGCTGAAAGTGGCCTGGGGCGAGCCCCTGCCGCTGACCCAGGAGCAGGTGAAAACCCGCGGTCACGCCGTCGAGGCGCGCATCTACGCCGAGGACCCGGATCAGGACTTCCTGCCGGCCACCGGTAACCTGCGCTACCTGAGCACCCCGGACGAATCCGCCCACGTGCGGGTGGACACTGGCGTCACCGAAGGCGACGACATCAGCATCCACTACGACCCCATGATCGCCAAACTGATCGTGTGGGACGAAACCCGCGACCAGGCCGTCAACCGCATGGTCCAGGCCCTGGAGCACTATCGCATTGCCGGCCTGAAGACCAACATCCGGTTCCTGCACGCGGCGGTTGACAGCCAGCCGTTCCGGGAAGCGGAACTGACCACCAACTTCATCGCCACTCACGAGGAGTTGCTGTTCCCGAAATCCCGGCTCGACATCGACAAGGCCCTGGTACTGGCCGCCGGCTTCGTACTGGAGCAGCGCAAGTCCGTCGAACCGGTCACCGCCGATCCCTGGTCGCCGTTCGGCCGCAAGAACAGCTGGCGTATGAATTCCGAATACGCCCAGCCGCTGAAGCTGCAGGTGGGCGAAGACATCCACGAACTGAAGATCCTGGAGCGGGACGACCGGTACCAGGTATTCGTGGGCGGCAGCGTCTACTACCTCAACGCCAAACTCAATGAGGACTACCTGCAGGCGGTCATCAATGGCCACCGCATCAGCGTGCACGGGAACCTGCACGGCGAAGAACTGGTCCTGTTCTACGAGGGCGACACCTTCAAGTGCATCGTCTATCGCGAAACCTACGGTTTCGAGGAACTGGCCGGCGAAGGCAGCCTCGAAGCCCCGATGAATGGTGCGATTGTGGCGGTGCAGGCCAAGGTGGGCGACAAGGTCACCGCCGGCCAGACCCTGGTGATCATGGAAGCGATGAAGATGGAGCACGCCATCAAGGCCCCGGCCGACGGCGTGGTCAGCGAGATCTTCTTCGCCGAAGGTGACCAGGTCTCCGAAGGCGCCGAGCTCATCGCCATCGACACCGAGGAGTCAGAGTAATGGCCTTTCCGAAACAGGTACGCCTGGTGGAAATGAGCCCCCGGGACGGACTCCAGAACGAGCCCGGCCCGGTCATCGCCACCGCCATCAAGACCGGTCTCATTGACCGGCTTGCCAACGCTGGTCTGAACCACATCGAAGCCGCCAGCTTCGTCTCGCCCAAGTGGGTCCCGCAGATGGGCGATGCCGCCGACGTAATGGCCGGCATCACCCGCAAGGCCGGTGTTCGCTACTCCGCCCTCACCCCCAACCTCAAGGGCTTTGAAAACGCCCTCGCGGCGAAGGTGGACGAAGTGGCGGTGTTCGGTGCGGCGTCCGAGTCGTTCACCAAGAAGAACATCAACTGCACCATTGCAGAGAGCCTGGAGCGCTTCGCCCCGGTGGTGGAAGAAGCCCGCAAGCACAACATCCCCGTGCGCGGCTACGTCTCCACGGTACTGGGCTGCCCCTACGAAGGCGACATCGATCCCGAACAGGTCGCCACCGTGGCCAAAGCCCTGTACGACATGGGCTGCTACGAAATCTCCCTGGGTGACACCATCGGCGTCGGCACCCCGCTGAAAGCCAAGCGGATGCTGGAAGCGGTCGCCAAACACATTCCCATGGAACGTCTGGCCGCCCACTTCCACGACACCTACGGCCAGGCCCTGGCGAATCTTTACGCTGTGGTGGAAGAAGGCGTGGCCGTGATCGACGCCTCCGTCGCCGGACTGGGCGGTTGCCCCTACGCGAAAGGCGCCTCCGGCAACGTTGCCACAGAGGACGTGCTATACCTGCTTAATGGCCTGGGTATCGAGACCGGTGTCGACCTCGACAAGCTCGTCGCAACCGGTGACTGGATTTGCGGACAACTGAACCGCCACAACGGCTCCAAAGTGGGCCAGGCTCTTGGAGGCCAATGCCAATGAACCATAACAAAAACGTCGTCGCCCTGGACCTGCCGATCCCCGAGATCAGCGATCTTCCGGAAGACACCCGCAAGTACTTCGAAATCTGCCAGGAAAAACTCGGCATGATCCCGAACGTACTGACTGCCTACAGCCAGAACCTCAAACAGCTTGACGGCTTCACCCGCCTCTACAACGAGCTCATGCTCGGCGAAGGTGAACTCTCCAAGCTGGAGAGGGAAATGATCGCCGTGGTGGTCTCCTCCGAGAACAAGTGCTTCTACTGCCTGGTGGCCCACGGCGCCGCCGTGCGGGTACTGAGCGGCGACCCGGCGCTGGGCGAGCACATGGTGATGAACTACCGCACCGCCAACCTGGACAAACGCCAGCGGGCGATGCTGGATTTCGCATCCCACCTCACCCGTTCACCGGCGACCGTCACCGAACAGGACATTCAGGCCCTCCGCGATGCAGGCCTGAGCGATCGCGCCATCTGGGACGTGAGCAACCTGGTCGGTTTCTACAACATGTCCAATCGCGTGGCCATCGCCAGCGATATGCAACCCAACCCCGAGTATCACAGCCAGAGTCGCTAGCAAGCCGCAGACTTGCCAGCCCTCGACTACAACAACAACGGAGGCAGAGACAATGAGCAAGACTCTCCCAAGCTATACCAGCGGAACCGCCGAGGTACCCCTGCTGGGCATGACCATCGGTGAAATGCTGGACCGCACGGCCGAGCAGTTCCCCGACACCGAAGCCCTGGTCTGCCTGCACCAGGACATCCGCTGGACCTACAAAGAATTCGTGGAAAAGGTCGACGAGGCCGCCCGCGCGTTCCTGGCCATTGGCGTCAAACGCGGCGACCGGGTCGGCATCTGGTCACCCAACCGTTACGAGTGGACCGTCACCCAGTTTGCCACCGCCAAGGTCGGCGCCATCCTGGTGAACATCAACCCGGCCTACGGCGTGCATGAGCTGGAATACGCCATGAACCTCGCTGGCATCAGCGTGATTGTCACCGCCGACAGCTTCAAGGCCTCCAACTACCGGGAGATGCTGTACGAGCTGGCCCCGGAACTTAACCGCAGCGCCCCGGGCCAACTCAAGGCCCACCGGGTACCGGAGCTTCGGGCCGTGATCAACGTGGACAAAAACCGCCACGACGGCATGTGGACCTGGGACGAATTCGTCGGCTTCTCGGGCGATGTCTCCGAACAGGACCTGATCAAGCGCCAGGACGAACTGCAGTTCGACGACCCGATCAACATCCAGTTCACCTCCGGCACCACCGGCAACCCGAAAGGTGCCACCCTTACCCACCACAATATCCTGAATAACGGGTATTTCGTGGGCGAAAGCCAGCGCCTGACCGAGAAAGACCGCCTGGTGATCCCGGTACCTCTGTACCACTGCTTCGGCATGGTGATGGGTAACCTGGGCTGTATCACCCACGGTTCCACCATGATCTACGCCGACGAAGGCTTCGAACCCAAGTCCGTCCTGAAGGCGGTCCATCAGGAGAAAGCCACCGCCCTGTATGGTGTGCCGACCATGTTCATCGCCGAACTGGCCGATCCCGAGTTCGAAAGCTACGACCTCTCCACCCTGCGCACCGGCATCATGGCCGGCTCCATCTGCCCGGCGGAGGTGATGAAGAAGGTCAATGGCAAGATGAACATGAAAGAGGTTCAGATCGCCTACGGCATGACCGAAACCAGCCCGGTCTCCACCCAGACCAGCTCCCTCGACCCGTTCGAGAAGCAAGTCACCACCGTGGGCCGCACCCAGCCGCACCTGGAGACCAAGATCGTCGATCCGGGCACCGGCAATGTCGTCCCCCGTGGCGAGATCGGCGAGCTGTGCACCCGTGGCTACAGCGTGATGCTGAAGTACTGGAACAACGAGGAGAAAACCCGCGAGGCCATCGACAGCGCCGGCTGGATGCACACCGGCGACCTGGCCACCATGGACGACGAGGGCTACGTCCAGATTGTCGGCCGCATCAAGGACATGGTGATTCGCGGCGGCGAGAACATCTACCCGAAAGAGATCGAAGAGTTCCTCTACACCCATCCGTCCATCGAAGAGGTGCAGGTCACCGGTATTCCGGACGAGAAATACGGTGAAGAGCTGATCGCCTGGGTAAAACTCCGCCCGGACGCAGAGCCGGTCACCGGCGACGACCTGCAGGAATTCTGCAAGGGCCAGATTGCCCACTTCAAGATCCCCCGCAACTACAAGTTCGTGGACGAATTCCCGATGACCGTCACCGGGAAGATCCAGAAGTTCAAGATGCGGGAGATCTCGATCGAGGAAATGGGGCTGAAGTAACCAGCGACAGCTTCATGGCTTTTCCCACCTTCAACCCCCGGCCTTTGGTCGGGGGTTTTTCGTTGTAATGAGAACTGGCTATCAGGCTGCTCAACGCTTCGCATTGAAAAGTTACATATTTTAAGTAGGTTTAACAAATGAGCGTTGTGACGGTGATTCGAATGCGCAAAACTGCGAGAAGCCGTCGGGAAAGAATGCGCCCTGGAGTGAAATCGGAACACTGGAGATAGGTTTTGCGTGTGTCGTCGCTAGATCCCAACACCCTGGTCGCCGATCGGCTTCAAACGCCTCTATGGATTTTCGACATAGAGCGTCTGGCTATGGTTTGGGCCAACTCTGCTGGAATGGCTTTTTGGGGTGTTGATGATCTCAACACACTTTGTAGCAGGGATTTCCGAGCCGAGATTTCGAAATCTGCGCAAAGTCGCCTGCATGAATACTTGAAGCGGTTTGAGCAGGGAGAAACAGTCGTAGAGACGTGGACGTTTTACCCGAATGGACGCCCCAAAACCGTACGTTGCCTATGTTCCGGTTATCAACTTGAAGAAAGCCTCGGAATGTTGGTTGAAGCCCAACTGGTCGAAGAACAGGACACTTCAGCCCTGCGTGCCCAGGAAGCATTACGCCATGTGCCAACACTCATCTCGATCTTTGATAGGCAAGGCCATCTTCTGACTCAAAATCCTTCCGCGCGAGCAAAGTGTTCCAATAGTGCCCGTTTGGCTGAGCGCTTTATTCGTAATAGCGACATCGAAAAGATACACCTCTGGGCAGCCGGCAAAGACGAGAGCTGCATGCTGGAAGCTCCCGTGCGTACAACGCTTGGCGAACGTTGGCACCGAATTTATTTACAGCACATGATAGATCCGGTCACTGGAGACCGCGTCATCATGGTGAGCGAAACCGACATCACTGCCCGCGTGGAGAGTGACTTTAACTCCAGGAACGCTCGCGAGCGGCTCGCTGCGCTCATCAGAAATCTGCGGGGCGGCATATTGGTAGAAGATGAGAAACGCCGATTGCTCCTTGCCAACCAGAGCTTTTGCGACTTATTCAACATCGATGCTCCACCTGAGGCACTTGAAGGTGCTGATTGCGCCGAAGCCGCCGAACAGAGCAAGGATTTGTTTCAGGAACCTGGCGCGTTTATCGCGGGGATTGATCGCGCTATTGAAGAGCGAGAAGCCATTACATCAGAACTTCAGATGGTAGATGGCCGCATCTTTGAGCGTACCTATGTGCCTGTCTTCTATGGGAAAGCCAATCTCGGCCATCTTTGGCAGTACTGGGATGTCACAGACCAGAAGAACAACCTGAAAAGGCTCGAGAGCGAGGCCCACCTGGATCCACTTACGGGTTTATGGAATCGTCGTCGCTTCGAACAAACGCTACAAGAAACGCACGAAGAAGCCATCCGTTACAACCAGCCCTATTCATTGGTGATAGTCGATATCGACCATTTCAAACAGGTCAATGACCTTCATGGCCATGACGCAGGCGATGATGCGTTGCGATTGATATCCGAAGAGTTGTCCTTGCGTCTGCGACAATCCGACCGCCTGTCTCGTTGGGGCGGAGAGGAGTTCGTGGTGTTACTGCCACAAACGTCGCTCGAAGGCGCACTTCGCCTTGCCAACGAACTGAGAATGCGGGTGCGAGATCTCTCGCACCCTGTCATCGGACGCATAACGATTAGCCTGGGAGTTGCTGAGGTCGGACACAATGAATCCCCTCGTCAGGCATTGAGGCGAGCCGACGCGGCGCTTCTGCAGGCTAAAGAAAACGGACGAGACCAGATAAAAGCCCTCTGAGTCATCAGGCTTCAATACTCGTCCATGTCCCTTGAGATTTCAGTCAGGCTGAAGATCCCGGTGCTTAAGACTCGTACTCGCGAATCATGGCAGACAGCTGATCCTTGAGATGGAGGCGCTGCTTCTTGAGGTTTTCCAGGTCTTCGTCACCGGCGTTCTCTGCACCCGTTTCGATGCGGTGAACGGAGTGATCCACCTCATGGTACTCATCAAACAGCTTTGCAAAATGATGGTTGCCGGTTTTCAGGGCATGGATCGCGTCTTTGGATTCCGGCATTTCGTGAATCAGATCGTGCTTTTCCAGAGGCATACAGGTACTTCCCAGGGTTGGAGTTGAGTTGATCTACTCGGTGTTGGCCTCTCAGGCTACGCCCTTTTCGACATTCGTCAATCATCCACATCGTTTTGGAGCGACGACCCCATCGGCACCAGCTTCTCCAGGTCCGAAAAGATGGCATCGCCATCGGTAACCCCGGCCAGCCAGCTCAGAGGAATACCCTGAGCTCCGCCTACGCCATACACGGCCGCCATGGCCGGCCCGATGATCCAGGCTCTTCCACACGAATCTCCGCCGCACCGGATGTTGGCACGAACGGCTTCCGTGAAGCTTCTGGCATGGGACAGTATGTGGAAGATGACGGGCATGGCCTCGTGCAGGTAGCAGGTGCGTCCATGGCTGTCCCCGGCGCCAGGGCCATCCAGAGAACTTGCCGCCCGGGCCTTTGTGAGCGCGTCGGGATCCGGTGCTTCGGCGATGGCGGCCTCAAGCGCCGACGACAATGGCTCGCCCCGGAAAAGGTGGTCGAGCAGACGGGCCGAACAGCGAGCCCAGGCGACGGCTTCGTCACTGTGATTGGTGACCCGGACCGCCGCTTCAGTCATCGCCATAAGGTCATGCTGGCCGCAGAAGCAGGCGACCAGAGGCGGCAACTTGGTGATTGCGGGCAATTGCGTATCATCGGCACCACTTAGCGGAGTGAGCTGCCGGTCGATCGTTTGCGCGATGTGGACACCCGCGTCCTGTATCGCCTCGTCCTGATAGGTGAGGTTGACCGCTTGTCGCACCGGTACCTCCAGCTCATCTCCACTCAGGTAGCGGGTGTAGGGGAGCACCTTCTGCACGAGAATCCGTTTCTGCCTGTCGGTCAGGTTTACAGCTGTGCTTGCCAGCGCCTGTTCGATGGCGTTCTGCTCATTCCTGTTCAGATTATCCAGGGTGATCCGGGTCGGGTTATCGATGTAACCGTGCCACTGGCCACCCGGCCCGAAAAAGGTACGGAAACGCCGCTGATAGTCACGAATATCCAGGGTTCCCCGGTTGGCCAGCAGGCTGTCGGTAAGCACACCGGTTGCAGCCCCATAGTGACTGATATCGCCGGAGCGCTTTCCTCCGTGGGCAAAGTAACCGAATACCCCTTTGAAATACTCTTCTCTCGGTTGCATGAATTCTGGTGAATGACCGCCAACCTCCTGAATGCGTTGGCCGTCATAAACCCAGTGCAACCCAAGGGCCGCCGCGTCCGCAACCCAGCCGCCAGCCAGTGCCGCCACCAGACGGGATTGTCGGCTGGATGCAGATTCCTGATTCATGACAAGCCTCCGGTTCAGACGATCCAACTCTCACAATACCACTCGGTGATGGCCTGGCGTCCATGGCTGCGTTTCAACCCCGAAAATATGTCGATATTTTTTACGCATATCGAAAAGCCAGTATTACAGCCCCAGAACATTAATCCGTAACCAACTGATTTAAAGAATGACATTTTCATTTTTTTTGCGATGGCGTGACATTTGCAAATGCACTCATGACCGAAGTCGAAGACAACCTATAAGAAAGCGTTTTTACTGAAAATGCAGCTGGAAGGAAGAGCTCAATGAAACAGACCAGGATAGTTCTCGCTTTAAGCACCGTGCTCGCCATGGGCGCCATGTCAGCGAACGCGACAATGATCGTTTTCGATGGCAACAACGGTGGAACCGCCAAAAGCGGCAATGTTGAAACCGCAACCGCCGCCCATTCCGGAAATCCGGATCGCTGGGGATCCACACTCGGATTCACCGGGTTTACCGTTTCCGGCGGTCGTTCCTCGGGTGATAACCTGAACAACGGAACGTTCAGTCGCGATTCCATCACCTCATACAATGTTGATCAGGATCTGAGCCCCAATCATGGCGGTCTCGGTGTCTGTTCTGAAAACGCCAGCTGCGGCGGAGATTCGGATAGCTTCGCCTCCAACTTCGGCAATGATCCCGGGAAAGACGAGGTTCTGTTCTTTGATTTCAACAACTCGGTAACACTGGATACTGTCTGGTTTAACGGCGATCACAAAGAGCATGTCGATGGCTCCACCACAAACAGTGTGACCGATCCGGCGAACGCGCTGTTCAACATCTTCTTCAGTTCTGACGGAACAGACTACACCAACGTGTTCAACAATCAGGTTCGGCCAACGGATCTGGAATACATCACCACCGCGCTTTCTGAGTCCTATCAGTATTACGCGATCTCCGCGTCCGGATGGGGACCACACATGAGCTACGTGGAAGCGCTCTCCTACTCGGTTCCGGAGCCTGGCACGCTATCTCTGCTGGGCCTTGGGCTGCTGGGTCTTGGCTTTGCCCGTCGCCAACAGAAAGCCTGAACGGTTCGCGACCTGAACCCCGTCGCTTGAACCGAGTGCCTACGAAGGCTACCTCACCGCAGGTAGCCTTCTTTATTCATGACACCCCATTAACCCGTCTCATCCATTCCTCTCATTGAATCCGCCCGGCAGAACTCCTAGGCTGTGAATATCTGACATCCTCCACAATGGACGGGCGGAGGCGGCATGACGTCTATTTCGAGCACGAAATTTGCGTTGTTCGGCGCGGTACTGATTGCGATCAGTTATGGACTTGCGCGTTTCGCCTTTGGCCTGTTCGTTCCCCCGATCCGCGATGACCTGGCGCTGACACCGGGCGTCATCGGTATCATCGGCGCCCTCCCCCTGATCAGTTTCCTCCTGGCTACGCTCGTTGCACCGCTTGCGGCCATTCGGCTGGGCGCCCGTAACGCGGCGATGCTGTCCGGCGCGTTTGGCGCCGTGGGTCTGGGGCTGATCAGCCAGGCCTCGGGCGCGGTCTCGCTGGGCGTTGGCGTATTCGCCTGCGGCATCTGCACCGGGCTGATGATGCCGGCGCTCACCGCCGCCATGCAGGCGCTGGTGAATCGCTCGGTGCATGGGCGCGTAAGTTCAGCCATGAATGCGGGCACCAGCATTGGAGTGGCGGTTGCCGTACCGGCGATCCTGTTTATGGCTGACGCCTGGCGCTTTGCCTACGGATCTTTTGCCGTACTGGCCGCCATTGGCGTTGCCGCAACCTGGTTTGTCATTCCCTCGGTATCCAGGGTGACCCCCGCCAGCATTGCCACACCACCCCGGATCAGCGCCCAGCAATGGTGGCGCCTCGGCAGGCTCTCGGTGTTCGCCTTCGCGATGGGCTTTGTCTCCTCGGCCTACTGGATCTTCGCTCCGGACCTGGCGGTCACCCTCGGTTCCCTGTCGCCGGACAACACCGGCTGGCTGTGGTTGGCGGTGGGTGTCGCTGGCCTCGGCGGAGCCGTCGTGGCCGACCTGGCCGATCGCAACAATCCCCCGATCACCCAGGCCCTGATGCTGATGATGCTGGCCGCCAGCCTGTCGTTACTGGCCGCAAGCCCCGGCCAGTTGGCGCTCTCGGTCTTTTCCGCGCTGGTGTTCGGCCTGGCCTACATGAGCCTGACCGGCCTCTACCTGATGACCGGCATCCGACTGCTGCCAGGCCGGCTCTCGGTCGGCCCGGTATTGCCTTTCATGGCAGTGTCTCTCGGGCAGGCAATTGGCTCGCCGGTCGTCGGTATGCTGGTGAACGACATGGGCTACGCCGATGCTTTCTCGACCTTCTGTGCCATCGGCATTCTCGTGGCCATGCTGTCGCCCTTCTACCCACGTTACCTTGAGCAGGCCGACGAGGAAGAAGGCGAAGAGGACACCGGCCTCCAGGCGGCATACGATTATCAGCTGCCTGATCCCGACGACGAAGACACCGAGCCCTCGCAGGAGCCGCAGGAATCACCCGGCAATTAACCGGCCGGATATCGCGGTTTTTACGGAGTTACCGAAGGTTCACAGAGCCCGGTGATCGGTTGCCCGCCCTGGCGCCGTATTGTTAGGTTGTTAAGCAAATACAGCGAAAGCAGGAGGTTTTATGGATACCCGTCGCTTTGGCAATACAGACGTTCAGGTAACGCCGGTGGGCCTTGGTACCTGGGCCATCGGCGGATGGATGTGGGGCGGCACCGACGAATCCCAGTCCATCGACACCATCCACGCCGCCATCGACAAGGGCGTCGGCCTGGTGGACACCGCACCGGTCTACGGCTTTGGCCGCTCTGAAGAAATCGTGGGCAAGGCACTCGCCGGCGGCCGCCGCGATAAAGTGGCACTGGCAACCAAGGTGGCCATGAACTGGTCGGACGATCACCAGAACGTCTGGCGCGAAGCCACCGCCGCGCGGATCGAAAAGGAAGTGGAAGATTCCCTGCGTCGCCTGCAGACCGACCACATCGACATCTATCAGGTGCACTGGCCGGACCCGCAAACACCGATGGAAGAAACTGCAAAGGCGATGGAAAACCTGCTGAAAGCCGGCAAGATCCGGGCGATTGGCGTCAGCAACTTCACGCCGGAGCAGATGGACGAATTCCGGAAGTTCGCACCGCTGCACAGCCTGCAGCCTCCCTACAACCTGTTCGAACGCGACATCGAGCAGGAGGTGCTGCCCTACTGCGATGAACAGGGCATTGCCACCATCACCTACGGCGGTCTTTGCCGCGGCCTGCTGTCCGGCAAGATGAGCAAGGACAGCCAGTTCGAGGGTGACGACCTGCGCAACAACGATCCCAAGTTCCAGGGCGAGCGTTTCCAGCAGTATCTGAATGCGGTCCAGGCACTGGACGAGTTTGCCCGGGATCGCTACCAGAAGGACGTTCTGGCGCTGGCCCTGCGCTGGCTGATAGACCGGCCCGGGGTGACCACCGCGCTGTGGGGTGCACGTCGGCCCGAGCAGCTGGACCCGGTGGGCGAGATCGAAGGCTGGTCCCTGGATCCGGAAGCGCTGAAGGCCATTGATGACATCCTGACCGAGCACATCAAGGATCCGGTAGGGCCGGAATTCATGGCGCCGCCCACTCGAGATAAAGCGGCCTGACCGCTGACCGCACCTGACAGAAACCCCGGGCTACTCCCGGGGTTTCTTTTTTGATTGACACCGAAACCGGTTCCGTGATGTTATCTCTGTTAACTTTGTTAACACCGATAACATTAGAAAGGACCCGGCATCATCATGTCCAGACCGGCCTACCACCACGGCGACCTCCCCCAACAGGCCCATCAGCAGGCGCTCGACATCCTGCGGGCCGAGAGCGATACCGCCATCAGCCTGCGGGCCATTGCCAAGCAGATCGGTGTCAGTGCCCCGGCCCTGTATCGCCACTTTGCCGACCGGGAAACCCTGCTGGCCGAGCTGGCCATCACCGGCTTCCAGTGGTTGCGGGACAGTCTGCTTCAGGTGGAACAGGATGATCCCCGCAAGGCACTGCTCCACATCGGCCTGGCCTACGTATCCTTCGCCCAAGACGAACCGCACCTGTACCGGCTGATGTTCGGCGGGCGGATCCTCCCCAAGGGCGCCCATCCGAGGCTGGACGAAGCCGGGCTGGAGGCCTTCCGGGTACTGGAAGACACCGTGGCCCGGGGGCAACAGGAGGGCTATCTCAAACCCCTGCCCCTGCCGCTGATGACCGCCACCGCCTGGTCGCTCGTGCACGGCCTGTCCGAACTCATCATCGACGGCCACCTGCCCGGTGCCGACGCCGAACCCCGACTGGCGGAGAGCGTTCTCACGCTTCTCCTTGACGGCTCCCGGAACGAGCCCGAATCCCACACAGAGGAAACCACGCCATGAGCAGCCCCAAACCCAGCACCATCCGTGTCGGCCGCCGTTACCGCGCCAATCGCCTGGACGGCCACTACGACGCCATTGTGATCGGCTCCGGCATCGGCGGCCTGACCACGGCGGCCTGCCTGAGCAAAATGGGCAAGAAGGTGGCGGTGTTCGAACAGCACTACACCGCCGGCGGCTTCACCCACAGCTACGACCGCAACGGCTACGAATGGGACGTGGGCGTGCACTACATCGGCGATATGGGCGCCGACCACACCCTGGGTAAGCGCCTGTTTGACTACATCACCGACGGCCAACTCAAGTGGGCCCCGATGGACGCCCATTACGACCGCATATTCCTGGGCGACAGGCACATCGACCTGGTGGCCGGCCCGGACGCCTTCGCCGCCGAACTCAAGGCGGCGTTCCCCGGCGAGGAACAGGCCATCGACACCTACCTGAAATACCTGAAGCAGGTGGCCGGCGCCATGCCCGGCATCGTCCTCGGGAAAGTCCTGCCCAACCTCGTCTCCGGTCCGTTCCGGGCACTGGCCAAACGCCGTGCGCCGGCCTACCTGAACCGCACCACCCGGGAGGTTCTGGAAAGCCTGACCGACAACCAGGAGCTGATTGCCGTGCTCGCCGGGCAGTGGGGCGACAACGGCCTGCCTCCGGCAGAATCCAGCTTCATCATTCACGCCCTGATCGCCCGCCACTACCTTTACGGCGGCTACTATCCCATCGGCGGCGCCTCGGAAATGGCCAAAACCATCATCCCGGTGGTCCAGCAGGGCGGCGGCGAAGTCTTCACCTACGCAGACGTTACCGAGATCCTGATCGAAGACGGCCAGGCCGTGGGCGTTCGCATGAAGGACGGCGAGGAAGTAAAGGCGCCGCTGGTGATCAGCAACGCCGGCGTGTTCAACACCTTCGGCAAACTGCTGCCGGAGAACGCACCGGACCTGGACTATTACCGGGAGAAGCTGCACCACGTGAAGCGCTCCATGGCCAGTGTGTGCCTGTACGTTGGCATCCAGGACACCGCCGAGAACCTGGACCTGCCCAGGACCAACCTCTGGATCTACCCGGGGCCGGATTACGAAGGCCAGGTGCAACGGTTCCTGGACGATCCGGAACACAGCGACATTCCACTGACCTACATCTCCTTCCCCAGCGCCAAGGACCCGAGCTTTACCGAGCGCTACCCCGGCCGGGCCACCATCGAGATCGTCGCCCCCGGCCCCTACGAATGGTACGAAACCTGGGCCGACAAACCCTGGGGCAAGCGGGGCGAGGACTACGAGGCGAAGAAAGAGGCCTACGCCCAGCGACTGCTGGAGAAGCTCTATGAAAAACTGCCCCAGCTTCGTGGCAAGGTGGACTACTACGAGCTCTCCACCCCGCTCTCGACCGACTACTTCTGCCGCTACGAGCACGGCGAAATCTACGGCCTGGACCACACCCCGGAGCGGTTCGAACAGGACTGGCTGAAACCGAAAACCCGCATCCCCGGCCTGTACTTGACCGGCCAGGACGTGATGACCTGCGGCGTGGTGGGCGCGATGATCGGCGGGCTTCTGACCACCGTGGCGGTCAGTGGCCTGAAGGGCCTGCCGCTGGCGAAGCGGATGTTCGTGGGCTAGCGGGACGACGAACGGGAAAGGTGTCACACGGCGGGCAGCGTATGGGGCGGCCGGGTTAAACATTACCGGCTGTTAAGGTAGTATTTCAGCGTTGCCTCTGGCACCCACGCCCGTTTCAGCCCACCGCTGGAACCCCTGGAACTGTTGTAAGAAAGGGATTTTATGAAACGCCTCCTGCTTGTTATCGCCGCCATCGCCATTGCCGGCGCCATCACCGCCCAGTACCGGATCACCAGCGGCGTCACCGACGGCCTCGAAGCCGCCAAACGGGGCATGGCGCCCTACGCCACCATGACCTACGGCGACGTCTCGACCACCCTCGATGGCAACATCGAAATCACCGATGTCGCCTTTACCCCCCGCATGGACAACCAGCCGATCCACGCGGACAAACTGGCCCTGGTCACCGGCAGCCCCTGGGCGCTGCTGAGCCTGGAAGACACCATCAGCAACCACGAGATTCCGGAACAGCTGAGTTTCGTGATCGAAGGGCTGGGCGTGGATGCCAGCTTCATGGCCGGGCTGGACCAGAACACCCTGGGTGAGACCGTCTTCACCCGGTTCGACACCGCCGGCTGCGGCGATCGCACCTATTTCAACCAGGCCGACCTCGCCGCCATGGGCTACGACCAGCTCACCGTGGATATGACCATCGGCTACCGCCTGATGACCGGCGGCCAGGAAATGGCCGTCAACCTCAAGACCGTTTCCCGGGGCCAGATGGGCGTGGATGCCGAAATGATCATCAACCTGCCCCGCCCCATGAACGACGGCGGTCCGTCCGCGGCACTGGCACAGGGGGCCACCCTCTCCAGCGCCACCGTCCGGATGGAAGACCTGGGCAACAACGAACGGATCGTGGATTTCTGCACCGGCGAGACCGGCCTGACCACCGCGGACTTCCGCGAGCAGCACCTGAACGCCTGGCAGGACGAATGGCAGTACCAGGGGCTAAAGCCCAGCGACAGCCTGGTGGCCGTCTACAAGGATTTCGTCACCCATCCGGGCAGCACGCTGACCTTCACCATGGAGCCTTTCCCGGCGCTGGAGCTGGGCAATAACTACCTCAGCCCCGACCCGGTGTACCTGAGCGGGCGCCTGAACCCGAAACTGGGCACCGAAAACACCGGCCTACGCCCGGTGAGCCTGAGCGATGCGCCGAAAACCGCCCGGAACGAGCCGCCGGCATCCCCCGAACAGGAAGCTGCCGATCCGTTCCCGGCGCCCAGTTCCACGCCGGCCCCAACCCGCAAGGCGTACCGCCAGGTCTCCGTAGCCACCCTGGGCCAGCACATCCAGGACGACGTGCGCATCACCCTGCGCAACGGCCGCAAGATGGACGGACGCATCATGACCGTGCAGGGCCAGTCGATGAAACTGAAACGCTACCTGCACGGCGGCACCATGGTTGTCCCGGTTAACCTGGGCGACATCCAGCAAGTGTTGCTCCATTAAACAGAGACGATGCCCATGCACCTCCCGTTCTGGCTCACCACCGCCCTGCTGTTCCCGGTACTGATGTTCCAGGGCAAACGGGCCAGACGGGACACGCCCCGCCTCCCGGAAGCCTCCGGCGATCCCTCCGGCCAGTACGGCGAAGGCACGCCGGCATTCCGGCTGCTGGTGATCGGCGAATCCACCGCCGCCGGGGTGGGCGTGGCCACCCACGACCAGGGGCTGGCAAGCCAGCTGGCCCTGCAACTCCATGAGAAGACCGACCGTACCATCGCCTGGCACACCTTCGGCGTGAACGGCATCCGGCTCGGGCAGCTCAACCGCAAGCTCGCCGACACGCCCCTGCCGGAGGCGGACCTGGTGTTGCTGAGCATGGGCGTGAACGACACCACTGGCTTTACGCCACGATACAAATTCCGCCGGCAACTGCTGGCACTGCGACAGGCCCTCGCCCCCCGCTATCCGGCCCCGCTGCAACTGCTCAGCGTGCCACCCATGCACCTGTTCACCGCTCTGCCCTCGCCGTTGCGACAACTAATGGGCTGGCGCGCCCGGCAACTGGACGCCGTGTACCGCCAACTGGCGAAACAGGCGCCGAAAGACTTTACTTATCGAAGCTACCCCGCCCCCACGGACCCGACCCTGCTGGCCAGTGACGGCTACCACCCGGGGGAAAAGGGCTACCGTGCCATCGCCGCGGCGCTGGCCAAAGGAGACCTGTTGACGGAGTAACAGGGAAAGAACATGACAGGAGGTCACCCCCATGAAACGCATCGCCATCTGCTTTGACGGCACCTGGAACCGCCCGGAACAGAACCTCGGCGAAGACTACCCCACCAACGTCCTGCAATTTGCCAGGGCCATCCGCCCCACCGACGGCCAGGGCACCGAACAGGTGGTGTTCTACGACTGGGGCATCGGCTCCTACCACGACAAAATCCGCGGCGGCGCCACCGGCTACGGCCTGGAAAAGAACGTGATGGACGGCTACCGCTTCCTCGTCCACAACTACGACCCCGGCGACGAAATCTACCTGTTCGGCTTCAGCCGCGGCGCCTACACCGCCCGCAGCCTGTGCGGCATGATCAACAACTGCAGCATCCTGCAAAAACAACACGCCAACCGCATCGAAGAAGGCTTTCGCCTCTATAAGACCAAAAAGTACAAACCCAACGGCGACCACTCCATGGACTGGAAACGCCGGTACGCCGTGGCCGAACGCACCGCCATCAAATTCGTGGGCGTGTGGGACACCGTCGGCGCCCTCGGCCTGCCCTTCACCTTCTTCGGCCTGATCAAGGACCAGGACCTGTTCTACGACCGCAAGATCGGCAGCAACATCGGCGTCGCCCGCCACGCCCTCTCCCTGGACGAACAGCGGGAAGACTTCGAACCCACCCTCTGGGAACAGCGCCCGGAGGTGGACCTGGAGCAGGTCTGGTTCGCCGGCGTCCACTCCGACGTCGGCGGCGGCTACCCGCCCGACAAAAACGGCTGCACCCTCGCCGACATCCCTCTGCTCTGGCTTGCCGACGAAGCGCAGAAACACAGCCTGGTGTTTGCCCCGTTCATCCAGAAAGCCACCAGCCCGGATGCCAAACAGCACAACGAGTACAAGGGCAAGTACAAGCTGCTGGGCAAGCGGATCCGGGAGATTCCGGCGACGGCTACCCAGAAGACCTGGGTGCATACCAGCGTGAAAGAGCGTTATGAAACCGGGTACACGAGTGCGCCGATTGAGAATTTTCGGAAGGCGCATGGGGAGTGGCCACCGATCTGGGAGGGGTAAAAACAGTGAGAACCAAAGCAGTATTTTGCAGGCAGGGATTGGACGAATCGGGATTCAGTGTATACCTTGCTAATAATGTGTAGGCGTTGTGGGTGCTTTTTGATGACAGGCAGTGGAATAACGAAGCAGTGGCAGTGAGAAACCATTGTTATTGAATAGTCGAGTTAACGCTACATTTTGTCGTGCTGGACGGTGGAATCATTAAGCACGAGAACGACACGACAAAATATCTGTAATTATGCAGCAGGCTACTAACTGCTGCTGAATGTATCGAGAAAAGTCATGGTAAATATCCCAGCCTTTTGTGACACATGTGGTGCCGCATTCCCCTCTGGATTTTCTTTTGAAAATTGTCGCAACATCCATCTACACGGAAACAAATCGGGACCATGCCCTCGATGCGGAGGAATGGGAAGTGTTTTAGATGGTGTATTTAACATTACTGGTAGTGTGATAGAGGTCCTGTCGGCTCCCTCGAGAACTACAGAACAGCTTAAGGTTCTGTCTGAAATACTCCAATCAGCCGTTGCAAGTGAGAAAGAGGCTGATGAGATAGCCTCAGAAATTCAATCAAAAGCGCCTAGTTTAGGTGCAATAGCTCGCTTTATCCCCAAGAACTCAACCGAGTTGGTAGCCTGGCTGACTTTTGTACTTTTAGCCATTCAAACCTTGATGCAGATGGATGAAAAAGAAGCGCCAGACGTCAACTTGATTTTGAATCAATCAGTCGAGCAGTCGATGAATCCCAAGAACTACTATCCGTATCGCCCAGCGCCAGATACTCTGACAAGGAATGCACCATGTCCGTGTGGAAGTGGCGAACGGTACAAGCGTTGTTGTGGACGCGGCATTTAGGCAGTGGATGGCCCAAACTGGCAATACGCTGGGTTCCGTCCCAGCGGTTTACCCAAGCCCCTAGCTTTATGAGACTAATTGGAGGGCTGATGCTAGAAAAATTTAGAAAGGTCACAAACCCTTTAACCATAATTGCGATATTTGCGGGCATAACTGAGATTATGTGCACGTTCGCGTTGGCTGCAGTTTCAGAGGGGCACGAAATTTGGATAATCGTATTTCTCGTGTCCTTCCCCTCTGTTCTCATAGTCATGTTTTTTCTGACGCTCAATTTCAATCATAAGGTGCTGTATGCACCAAGTGACTATGCCGATGAAGCAAATTTTATGATGGCGTCGAATCTCGGTGAACAGCCACAATCAACCGGCATTTCCTTTGAGGTGAAAAGTGATTAAGAATATTGCTAACAGCTACCGTGGCGGCACGGTTCAGCTCGACAACAATAGCTTTACGGCATGCACCTTTGATAACTGTGCTCTCGAGTTTGGTGGTACTGGGCCAGTAGAGTTGAATGAATGTAGCTTTAACAATGTGCAGTGGATATTTACTGGAGCTGCGAAAAATACATTGAACTTTCTGCATGGCATGTACAGCGGTATGGGTGAAGGTGGGCGTCAAATTGTAGAGGCAACCTTCGACAACATCAGGGGGAAAAATACAACGAATTCAGGCAAGGATCGATTATGACACCCCGCCGCTTCTGCCAGATTTAAATATAGGTGATTATGGAAACGAGTTTAATTATTTCAGCACTGGCTTTGGTGACTTCAGCTTATAGCATTTATGAGACTCGCCGCAATAACAGACTTGGGCAGTCTCCCACGATCGTTGGCCATGAGAATGAAAGTCCAACTGAGTACTCTTATTCGATAACAAACAAGGGAAACGGTCCGGCTTATTTTGAGAAAGTTCAATATTTTTTGAACTTACAACCAATCGAAGACAAGCCTCTTGGGGAATATTTAAAGGAAATCCTTAACAAGAATGAAATCCGCTATAGTTCCTCTATCACCAATTTGGGGCAGAAAAGTGTTATGGCGGCAGGCGAAGTAATCACATTGGCAAAAATCGCTTTCCCTGCAGAAGACTCAGAGAAGTTCCAAAACCTGGATCAAGAATTCTCGGTTCGAATAGTCTACAACTCCCTACACGGCGATGAGCAAGTATGGTGCAGTGATAGTCGCTTGGAGAATATTTAACCGGCCGTTTCGCATGGTGTTAAACCAGAAAAAAATCTATGTCTGATATCGCCCAAACCCCTGAACCACCCTACTACGCCGTCATCTTCAGCAACCACCGCACCGAAGGCGATCACGGCTACGCTGAAATGGCAGACCGCATGGTTGAATTGGCAACTGACCAGCCTGGGTTTCTGGGTATCGAATCAGTCCGAGAGGGATTAGGCATTACCGTCTCCTACTGGGAAAGCCTCGACGCTATCAAAAACTGGAAGCGCAACGCCGAGCATCGCGAAGCCCAGCGCCTCGGGCATGAACAGTGGTACTCAACCTTCAAAGTCCGAATCGCCAAAGTCGAACGGGACTATGGGATTTAACTCCCACCTGATGAGGTCCATGTGAATATCCGACCTGCCACCGCTGAAGACGCGACTGCAATCACCCGCTTGGGCACCAGCTTCTCTCCCGAAGCTCGGAGCACCTCCTCTGCCCTATCCCACTTTACCCACCTCCTTCAAACGGACGGTCATCGGGTGTGGGTTGCGGAAATGGATGGGGCGATTGCCGGCTGGCTGCACGCCTTCGCCGCATTACGGGTCGGGGTGCCACCGTTTATCGAAATCGGCGGCCTGGTGGTGAAGCCAGATTGTCGGCGGGCAAAGATCGGAAGCGGACTGGTTCAGAAGGCAACCGCATGGGCGGAAGCCGAGGGCATGAAACTCCGGGTTCGCTGCAATTCAGAGCGGGAGCCCAGCCATCGGTTTTATGAGGCACTTGGCTTTGAGCTTTTGAAACAGCAGCATGTGTTTGAAAGATAACGCTCTGCACTCATTCTTATGAAAAACGAGAGAGATAAATGAACAACAAGGATGTCCTTAACAAACCTTTGCTGGCCTGCCTTTTCTTGCTGGCAATGCAGCTCCAGGGCTGTGCAACAAGCCACTACGATGCAACCGAGAATGCGATCAAGGTCAATCAGGACATGGCGGACGCCTGGCGCAAGCACGGCGACGAATCCATGGCCCGGTCGTTTGAAGAGCGTAAAGCACAGATCATCGAGGAGGAGTACAACGACTATAGCTCGGCGGACCTGCTTGGCGATATTATCTTTGGCGACTAACCGGAACCACCGGCACATCCCCTATTCAACCGGAACTCCCATGAACTACCAGGCGATCAATTTTAAAAACAAGCTCGGCCTTTTTGACGAGCAGTGGTCACCCAAGGTGATCGCAGAGATGAATGACTACCAGTTCAAGGTCGTGAAACTGCAGGGCGACTTTGTCTGGCACGATCACAAGGACACGGACGAGACCTTCATCGTTCTCGAAGGCATCCTGAGAATCGATTTCCGGGATGGCCAGGTCACACTGTCTGAGGGCGAAATGTACGTTGTGCCGAAAGGCGTTGAACACAAGCCCTACGCGGAGCACGAGGCCAAGGTATTGCTGATCGAACCCCGCGGAGTGGTGAATACCGGCGAGGAAACTTCCAGCCAGACCGCCGAGAATGACGTCTGGATCTGACGGATCAAAACAGGACATCACATGGACGTATCACCCGTCACACTCGAAGGGCAGCTTGTCCGGCTCGAACCCCTGAAACCCTCACACCGCGACGCGCTGTTTGCCGCCGCCTCGGACGGTGAGCTCTGGAACTCGGATCTCACCATCGTGCCCGCCAGCCTGGAGGCAACCGAGGGCTATATCCGGGAAGCGTTGGAGGGCAAGGACAAAGGCATTTATCTGCCCTTCGTGATTGTTCACAAACCCACCGAGCGGGTTGTCGGAACCACCCGCTATCGGGCCATTACCCCGCCCCATCGCCGCGTGGAAATCGGATCCACCTGGTTGTCCGCCAGTGCCCAGCGTACCGGCATCAACACGGAATCAAAGTTGCTGCTCCTTGAGCATGCGTTCGAGCAACTGGAATGCCTGCGGGTGGAGTTTCTGACGGATGTGCTCAATGTCCAGTCCCGGGCCGCGATTCAGCGACTGGGCGCCACCTTCGAGGGCGTTTTCAGGGCCCACATGGTGATGCCCAACGGGCGCTCCCGGGATTCCGCCTGCTTCAGCATCATTGCCAGCGAATGGCCGGATATCAGGCATCGGCTTAAGAGCAGGCTTTCGTCCGGAACCGAGGCGAAGTTATGACGGCTACCTATATTCATCTCTCTGCTGCCGTGTGGGCCCTGCTTGCCGGCACCTCCCAACTGCTCGGTCAGAAGGGAACCCCTCTCCATCGAGCCGTTGGGTGGTCATGGATGATTGCCATGGTGGTAGTCGCCGTGTCGTCATTCTGGTTGACCGGACTGATGGACGTATTGTGGGGCTACAGCCCCATTCACCTGCTCTCCATATGGACACTGATCTGCGTGGTGGCGTCCATCGCAGCCGCGCGGAAGGGCAATATCCGTCGACACAAAGCCTATGCCGCAGGCGCCTTTTTCGGCGTGGTGGGAGCCGCGATCGGTACCCTGATGCCAGGGCGTCTGATCCATGAATGGATTTTTGGTGCGGTATAACTCAACCGGGCTATCCGATGAAGAAGTTGATTTTGAATATCCGGACCGCAAAAGCTTGGGCTCCGGCATCCCCGGACCTGGCGCAATGGCAAACCCGGCTGTTTTGCAGGAGTAAACTGAGTCATACCTGAGTTCAGGCCCGTCCCTGGGCCCCTCTTTAGCGTTCGTGCCTTGCCTCAGCGGGCCGCCAGCTCAACGCGCTCCCACATGCGCAGGTAGGCTTCGGCCGACGTGAACAGCTGGTTCACGGCTTCATCCACCTGCTCTTTCGGGCGATCGCTGAAGCGGATCATGTCTTCAATCTGGTCGGGATAGAGGCCGTAATGGGCAACGCCACGGCCGTCGTAGAGGCTGAACACCCGGTCGCCGGTGCGTTCGGCGTCGAACACCACCCGGCCATCCACCGACGTGAAGGGATAGAGGTCCGCGGCCTGGTCCGGCGTGCCGGGGTTACCCGCGAGGGAGGCAATGCCATTCACGTCTGACGCCATGGCGGCGCCACCGAAGGGACCCACCTTGTAGGCGTCATCCCGGGGGCGTTCGCCATCGCGGGTCAGCTGGTCCACCCAATGCTCACGGACACTGCCGAAGGAGCTTGAGACGCCGCCCTGGGCCGCGATGCGGTCCCGCAGGCGTTCGGTGCCGCCCCAGCCGCCGTGGCTGTTGATCACCGGGTAACTCTGGGCACCGGTGATTTCGAGGATGCGGGCGGCGGCTTTGCGGCTGATGTGATCGGTCTCGATCATCATGCCCCGGCGCATCAGTTCCTGGATCAGGAATTCACCGAGATCGCTCAGGCCCCGGCGGTTGCACAGGTGATCGGTGCCGGCACGGGGATCATAGTCGGCGAATTCCTCCGGGGTTTCCGGGAAGCGGTCGCCCAGATAGTCGAGCTGGAACAGCAGTTGCTCCATCAAACCCAGCGGGCCCAGGGGTTCGGGATTCTGGTCCGGCTCCAGGCCGCTGTATTCGTCGGCCTCGGCCGGGCAGGTTTCAAACTCGACGGGGTGGCCGGTTTCCGCCAGGTTGCCGGCGTAGAGTACGGGGCCAATACCCACTCCCTGGCTCAGATCCGGAAGATGGCCGCCGAAGGCGTTGTCGAACTTGTGCACCGAGAACAGGGTGCGGACGCCCATGCCGTAGAGCCGGTCCAGGCGTTCGGTGATCTGCTCTCGCGTGCATTCAGCCACGCCCTGGAACTCGCCGCAGTTGAACACCTTGGAGGTTTCCACGCCGAGGATCACCGCCAGCTTGCCGTCGGCGATCACGTCACGGGCTTCGGCCGGGCTTTCAACCAGGCGGAACCAGCCCTTGCCCGGGCCGCCGTTCTGGGCGTCGATGTAGTCCTGCATTTCATGCATTCGCTGGGCCTGGAGCTCCAGGGCCGGCATGGTGTCGCAGTCGTTCTGCTTCTGCGGGTTGATCTGGCACAGAAGTTCGTTGTGCACCAGGTGATTCACGAGGATCTTCATGCCCGCCAGATGGGCCCGCTCGATCCAGCGGTAGTAACTCTGGTGGTGTTGCAGGGAATCGTGCCGGGGCCAGTAGTTGAAGGTGGGCCAGCCCTGGGTTTCGTGGGGCCCAAGCGTGCTGGTGACCTGCTCAACGATACCGGTCATGCCCTCCGGGCCGTGGTTGACGGCGCAGTCGTCCAGCGCGTGGTCAACGCCGAACTTGTGGAACGGGTCGCCGTAGTTGACCCGGCCGCCGATGAATTCGTAGGCGGAAACATGGCTGTGGGCGTCGACATAGCCAAAGATATCGTCGTTGTCGATTCCCCGGATGCCTTTGAAGCGGTCCACTTCCTTGAGATACACCGCCGGCGCCTTGCCGGGAACCGAGGCGTTGAGTTCCGCTTCGGGATAGCTGGCACAGCCGGAGGCCGGTACCAGATGAAACTCACTGGTCTCATCCGCGAGCGATGGGGAACTCAGCCCCAGGCCCTGGTCGGACGCGGTCAGCAGCAGCCCGGTCACCAGCGAGGAGAGCTGGAAGCGATCCTCCCGGGCGGGCAACAGCTCCCACACGGCGAGGTCACTCGCCTCGTGCACCTGACCAAGCTGCGGGTTCACGTCGACATCGCCGATGCGGTCGCCGGTCAGTGCCAGGCTTTCGCCGATATCCCGGACCGCATCGCCCAGCGGCGAAACGGGATCGAGGAAGAAGTTGGCCATATCCCCCAGCCCCGCAACCAGGTAACTCACCTCACCCACAAAGTTGCCGGATTCGTCGAGGAATTCCCCCATGGGATCGCTGATGCCCAGCAGGGTCTTGTCGCCCTGCCCTCCGGTCACTCGCTGATAGTCGGAGAGCAGAAGGTAACGCCCCAGCGCGGTCGGTTTCAGGTAAAAACCGCTGGCCTGGGCCGAATCCGCGGTGGTGGTGTACTGACTGCCATCGGCGGAGGTGGTCAGGTAGTGGTCGCCCCGCTGCAACTGATAACAGCCGTTGGCAAACCGATAGCGATCGGGCGGGGCCACGGTTCGCTCGACGGTATCACCCGCAACGGGCCCCGAGGGGGTCTCCGGCGATGTCGTCGTGGTGGTGGTATTGGATGGGGTCTGTGGGCTGTCAGAGCCGCCCCCGCAAGCACTGAGCGCCAGGGCACTGCCAACCAGCCATGCCCTGATAACAGGATGGATTCCGTGTTTCATTGTCGCCTCTTTCTTGTTTTTGTAGGAGTTCGGGAGTTCGAGACTGACTCCCTGAGCCTGAGGAACCTCCCTCCGGGTTCCTTTTTTGATCAGTTGGTCTGATCTGGCTCCCGTTTTTAGCACAGCCCTAAAATGTGAACTGCGTCACATTAGGCCAATCGGTAGACAGGGTGGTGGCTCGCCAACGAGGCGAACAATCCGGCTAAGGCAGAGGCGGGGAAATGGCGGTTTACAACAACGGGGACAATGATGGGCACGCGCCTATTGGCGCTGATCTTCTTCCTCGCCTCGCTTGTTGTCTCTGGCGGTAAAGCCCCAGCCAACGGCGGTGAGGAGAATCAAGCCAGTGATGATCGGTGACACCTCGCCAAAGGTGTACACGGCCCCAATCACCGACGCCACGGCGGCAACGGCAGACAGTTTCCAGGAATAGCCACTGGTACCAGACTTCTTTTGGGGTATTTCTGTCATAAAAGATCCTCTTGAGGGAACGCATACATTAGCAGGAATTGGCTGGATATCAGACCTCACCCTGTATTTCGTCCGCGACCACGGACAACTCAGTTTTGCATGCGGATGTCGTCTTTCCAGCGGAATCCCACACCACCGGCTTGCCAGACGCCATCTTTATTGAAGGGATGGGGGCCCGCCATATTGATATATTGCGGCAGACCAAAGTGCGGCGCCAGATCCTGCGGTGCCTTGATCGTCACGCGATCCATAATCCTCAGCCCTTGCTGTTCGGCCGGCATATGCGCTTCCGGCGACGCCCTGTGAGCGACCGCCCAGTTATCGATATAGAGCAGATCCCCGGTATCGTAGTGGTACTTTATTCCGTACCCCCGATCGAAGGACTCGTTCAGCAGGTCGTTATAGTCGTTGAACAGGGCCTTCATTTCGTCCGCGTTCAGCAGACGAAACTTGTCGGCCGTTGCCGACTGTTGCTTCAGCTCATCGATAGGAACCCCCTCCTCCGGGAGCCTCTCGATAACGGCACCGGTCATCCCCAGATGGAGCCATACACTTTTGCGCCCGGAGATCGGGTGGGTGTGCACGAGAGGATGCGTGACGCTGGAAGCGGAGTTAACAGACACGAGACGTTCCCAGAATGCCTGTTTTTCCTTTGGCAGGGCATCGAAGGCAGCGCCCTGGTGCGCGAAATGGGTTCCGCCACCATGCTCCGGCGCCCGGGCCATGTAATAGGCGCTGTGCGAGAAGGTCGCTGCTTCGAAGCTGCCGTCATTGTGCCATTGCGGGCCAACACCGAGGATTCCCTGGCGCGCATCATTGGAACAGCGGAAGATGTGCCGGTTCCTTCCCGGCGTCGCCGGGTGGACGCCGTGAGTCGAATGGATTTCGTGGTCGCCCCACCATTTGCTGGCATTGATCAGTTCATCGGGCGTGAGATCCGTCTGATGTTTAAAAACGATGAATCCCCGGTTCGCCATTTCCACTTCCAACGCCTCGATGACAGGTTCGGGAAGCCTGGAGCGAACATCGGCGCCATAGATCTCCACACCAATGGGTTCCAGTTGTTTGACCCTCAACCCTTCCTTTTCAATCAGTGAAACGCGGTGAGGGTCGAGCGGAGGTATGGTCGGTTGCATACCACTGGGTTCTTCCGAGGCTTGTCCCATAGTCGTGAGTCACCTTGCTGGTCATTTTCCAGTCAGCCTAACTCAGTAAGCTGTATTGACAAACCCACTGCGCTTCCCCGGGAAGTTCGCTGAAGTCCATCCCGGAACGGGGACATGTTTTTTGGCGGGCAAACTGAGGGATCGGCTGGCTTTGGCCGGCTAACAGCGGTCTTCAGCAGATGCAGGGGTGCTCCTGGGGTCGTCCGAGGTCGGGCCGGCAGAGACCTGGTTCCGCCCCTTAATCTTGGCCCGGTAGAGTTCCTCATCCGCCACGGCGATCGCCTGGTCCAGAGTGACATGCTCGGAGTGGCGGCTGGCGACACCGATGCTGATGGTGCATCGAATCACCCTGCCGCGGTCATTGACGGTAAGCTGCTCAATGTTGTGACGGAAACGCTCGGCCACCTTGAGGGCCTCCTTCTGGTCGGTTTCCGGTAGCAGCAGCGTGAATTCCTCGCCGCCCCAGCGGGCCAGGAGATCGCCCTGGCGCCGGGAGTGATCCAGCTCGCCGGCCACTTTCTTCAAAATCTTGTCGCCGGCAGCATGGCCATAGCGATCATTGATGGCTTTGAAATGGTCGATATCGATCATGGCCACGCAGATATTCCTGTTCTTGCGCGCGATCAGGCTCCAGAGTGATTCAGCGACAGGCAAAAAACCGCGTCGATTGTTCAGGCCCGTCAACGGATCAATCTGGGCTGTTCGCTCGGCCGCCATCCGGGCTTTTTCGTTTTTTCGAACCAGATCCGTCAGCGCCAGCATCAACAACAGGGCGTCCACGACCATGCCGATATCCACGGCGTAGTAGCCAAGCTGGGTATAGGAAATGATGCCAACGACCGTCAGGGCCGTAATCGAGGCTCCAACCGCAGAAACCAGTGTCCCCAGCATGAAATAGCGTGCCGTCCGGTTGCCACTCACCCAACTGGACACGCCCATTAAGAGCATCAGTGCACTGAAGATCGGTACAACCAGGAAGGCCAGGCGCAGCGCCAGTCCCTGTTCATCGAGCGCAAAAAAGGCTCCAAAAAGGACAAAATAAGACACACCGAGTGCCTGGATGGTTCGGTGGAGCCAGGGTCGGTGGTCCCGGGTGCTCAGGAAGTTCGTCGCAAAGGCCAGGCCGGAACTGGTGAAACACAGCATCAGCAGGGGCGGCGCCCATTGTTGCCAGGCCACCGCGTCGGGCCAGAGCAGGGCCATTCCAATACCGTTGTAGGACGCCGTCATCACGACAAAGCTGCCCGTATAGAGCGAGTAGTACAGGTAACGCCGCTGACGAAGGCCGGTGAACAGCATCAGGTTATAGGCCGAAAGCGCGAACATGACGCCATAGACGAAGCTGTAGAACACTGCCTCTGACTGCTCTCGGCTGTGGTTGGTGGCAATACTGGAAAAATAGAGCGACACCAACATGGGGTCTGCGGTTTCAACCCTCAGGAACAGACGGGTCTCGCCGGGCGGAAACCGGTAATCGGCGCTGGGCAAGCGTTTGGCGAGGGTGCGCTCATTCAGCGGAATACGATCGCCGCCAACCGCATGCTGTGGCGACCGGTTTTTGCGCAGGAAAAAGAAGTCGACCTGTTCCAGCCAGCCTGTTCCCACGGACACACGCCGTAAAATGGTGTGATCGGTGGGATTGCGAACATCGGCCACCAGCCAGATCGCCCCGGAATTGATGCCATTGGCCAACACCCCGTTATCGGGACGCTTCAGCACAGCTGGATTGCTGCGAATCAGAGACTGCACGTCGTCAACGGAGAGTGCTTTTCCCGGTTCAGCGAGGAAGGCTACCCGGTCGACCATTGCGCCCTGGTAGTCGGCTTGAGCGTCAATGACCGGCACTGACCCTGTGTCGTGAACGGATTCCGCCAGAGCGCAGGTTGTCAGGTTCAGAATGATCAGGAGGAACAGGACGGGCCAATGCTGTCGCACTTAAATGTGTATCCGCTTATATCGATATGCCTAGATTATATGCAAATCCGGAATATGTCATTTCGGGCATGATCGCCCTCTCGGATCCGGGATGGTCTATTACGATTCCGTCACCGTATAGGTGTTTTACTAATCATTCTCAGGCTATAGACTGAAAGGCTTTCTCTCTCGAACAGCCTGTGGGGTCTCATGACACAAGTGGACATCCTGTTCGAGCGCTATGGTCCCAAGTACCAGTGGCTGGCGTCGCTGACGGTGCTGCTGGGGCTTGTGGCGCTGGGCATGTCGATCACCATCGTCAACGTTGCCACGCCCTACATCAAAGGCGCGTTCGGCATGAGTGCCGACCAGGTGCAGTGGCTTTCGACCGGTTTTCTTGCTGCCACCACGGTGGCACTGCTGGTGGCCCCCTGGCTGGTCAGTGCCTTTGGCCAGCGCGCAACCTACATTACCGTCCTGATGATTTTCATCGCGGCGTCGTTCATGGGCGGCCTGGCGACGGGCATGGGTGCCATCATTGCAGCCCGCATCATTCAGGGCGCCATGACCGGCCTGATTCGCCCCGTCGCCCTTGAAGCCCTCTTCGCCGTATTCCCGGCAAACCAGCGCGGCATGGCCACCGCCATGTACGGCATGAGCCTCGGTTTGCCACTGACGCTGGCCACGGTGATCGGTGGCTGGCTGGTGGAAACCTACAACTGGCGCTACGTGTTTTTTATCGTGCCTCCCATCTGCATGGCGGCCATCGTGATGGCGTATTTCTTTCTGCCCCCACGGGAAAGCTCCGGGCCTCGCCCGCCGTTTGACTGGTTCGGTGCCGGCTCGCTGTTTATCGCTATCTTTGCGTTGCTCACGGCCCTGTCGAACGGCCAGCGCTGGGGGTGGCACAGCAATGGGGTGATCAGCCTGATCGTCGCCTCAATGCTGATTGCCGGGCTGTTCATCTGGTGGGAACGCCGGGTGGACAAACCGCTGCTGGATCTGGCGATCTTCCGAAACAAGGGGTTCCTGATGGGCGCGGCATCCCTCTTTCTGTTCGGTGGGGCGTTTTACGGCATCATGTATCTGCTGCCCAATTTCGTGCAGGCCATCCTGCACTACGATCCGGTGAAAGCAGGCATCCTCTTCACTCCGTCCACGCTGGTTCTGGCGATCCTGGTCCCCATCGTGGGCAAACTCAGTGATCGGGTGCCACCGCACTACCTGACACTGCCCGGCCTGGCCTTCGCCATTTTCGCCGTGTATCAGATGTCGCAGGTGGACCGCTTTACCTCCTTTTCGTCACTGGCCGTCTCCATGGCCCTGCTCAGCGTGGGCATGGCCGCCTTTCCGCCGCCAACTCTGTCACGGGCCATTTCGTCACTGCCGCCAAGGCTGATCGGTTTCGGCTCCGGCGCGATCAATTTCGCGATGCAAATGGGCGGTGCGTTTGGAACTGCCACGCTGGTGACCCTGATGGACCAGCGCACCCTGTTCCACAGCGCTCACCTGACGGATGGTCTCAACGCCGGCAACCCCATGGCCATGCAGGCGCTCTCGCAGTTGCAGAGCGCTTATGCAGCGGCCGGAACCAATGCCGTTTACCAGCAGGCGGCGTCACTTCGGGCACTGGGCAACATGGACGCACTGTGGGCCAGCATCTTCGCGTATCAGGACGGCTTCTGGGCCGTCGTCGCCGGCCTGATACTGGTTGTTGTTCCCTCCTGCCTGCTCAGCCGCTGGTCGGGCTGGTCCGGCGAAACCGACTCTCCGAAATGGGAAGCTGACTGATATGGTTGATAACATCGCTCGCCAGGGCAATCCCCTGGGAAAGCTCAAACTCGTTGCGGTACTGGTGGTGGTTCTTGCAGCCGCTGGCTGGATCGGCCAGTGGATCTACACCCAGTACACCCACGTCACCGCGGACGACGCCCAGGTGGCTACCAACGAAATCACTGTCAGCAGCCGCCTGCCGGGACGGCTCACGGAGTTTTCGCTGATCCAGGGCGACTCCCTGCAGAAAGATTCGACAGTGGCGCAGCTGTACAGTCGGCCGGATCAACTTCGCCTGACCTCGCTGAAAGCCAGGGTGGCCGGCATGAAAGCGGAGCTGACCTATCAGGAACAGCGTCTGGCCCTGGCCAGCCAGCAGCTCAAAGGAGGCATCCGTGAAACCCGGGACGAACTGGAGGCCGACCAGTCCACCCTGAAGGCCGCCAAGGCAGTTCTGGATTCAGCGGAGAAGACTTACCACCGCTCCCGCGATCTGTCGAAATCCGGCGCGGTGTCGGCGCAGACCCTCGACGAGGACTACTACAACTTCCTTTCCGCACGGGCGGATTACGAGCGGGCCAAACGCCAGGTGACCATCGACAAGACGGCTCTCGACAATGCCCAGATCGGGATGATGTCGTCGCCGCAGATGAGCGTACCCAATCCGGATCTGCTCAAGGCACAGCTGAAGGTGACCCGCCAGAAACTCTCCGAGGCGCGGGCAGATTTGCACCATCAGCAGGTTCAGCTAGACGACCTGACTGTGCGTAGCCCACAGGACGGCGTAGTCGACAAGACCTTTGTGGAACCGGGCGAATACGTATCGCCAGGACAGCCGATCCTGATGATGCACCGCCCCGGCCATGTCTGGGTGGAAGCGAAGATCAAGGAAACCAAGATCGGCGACCTGCGGGTGGGCCAACCGGCGGATATTGAGGTGGACGCACTCCCGGGCACCCGGTTCAGGGGGCATATCCGCTCCATCGGCAGTGCGGCCACCAACCAGTTTGCCCTGCTGCCCAATCCCAACCCGTCCGGCAATTTCACCAAGATTACCCAGCGCATTCCGGTGCGCATCGAGATCGACGATGGCCCGACCAAACGGCTCAGCCCCGGCATGATGGTGGTAGTGAACGTGGACATTCGGGACAACGCCGGCAAAACCGGCACTGCAGACTGACAGGGAGAGTTCCATGTACCAGACCATTGTGCTCGCATTCGACGGTTCCCGGGAAGGCCGGACTGCGCTGTCCGAAGGCATTGAACTGGCGGCTCTCTGTGATGCCGGGGTTCACCTGGTTTCAGTGATGGAGGTGGCCAGGTCCTGCGCGTTCACTCAGGGCATCTATGCCCTGGAAGAGATCGCCAATAGCGAAATTTCCGACCTGACCGGGCTGGTGGACGAAGGCCTGGAACAGATTCGTAATCGGGGTATCCGGGAGCCAAACGGCCACATCGCCCTCGGACAGCCTGTGGAACAGATCAGCCACCTGGCCAGGAAGATCCAGGCCGACCTGATCGTGGTGGGCCATAAACATCGCAGCCCACTGGCGCGCTGGTGGCAGGGCTCTCTCAGCCGGCGCCTTATTGACGAGGCGAACTGCAGTGTTCTGGTGGCGCTGCATCCGGAGGACGATCAACGCCGCTGAATCAGTGGATTCCTGATCCGTAGTGGCTCACCAGATAATCGATGAACACCCGAACCTTGGTGGACAGGTTCCGGTTGGGCAGGTAGCACGCGTAGATGTCCGTGTCCGGCGATTCGAAGCCTTCCAGCACGGGTTCAAGCTGCCCCGTCGCCATATACCGTTCCAGGGTAAACGAGGTCAGCATGACCACCCCCAGGCCTCCGACGGCAGCCCGCAACATCGCCTCGGTATTATTGACGATCAGGTTGCCGGATACGGGGACCGTCTCCCCGCCTTCCGGTCCATGGAAATACCACTGATTGAACGCCGGGACAGGCCGATACACGATGCAGTTGTGTTTTTTCAGGTCCGCCGGTACGCGAGGCCGTCCGTGTTCCCGCCAGTATTCGGGAGCGGCGCAGGGGATTCGTCGGGCCGAGGCCAGTTGTCGGGCCGCCAGGTTCGGCTGGGGGCTGGGGGTAATCCGGATCGCCAGGTCGAACCCCTCTTCCGCCAGATCCACCTGGCGGTCGCTCAGATCCATCTCGACCCGGATGTCCGGATAGGTTTCCAGAAATCCCGGCAAGAGGCCGGCGATCTGATGGGAGCCGAAATTCACCGGCGCGGTAATCCGCAGCAACCCGCGCGGTGAGTTATTGAGATCCATCACCGATGCTTCGGCCTCGCGGGCTTCCGCCACAACCCGGACACAATGCTGGTAGAACACTTCGCCGGCCTCCGTCAGGCTGAGCCGGCGCGTCGTCCGGTTCAGCAGCCGGGCCCCCAGCGATCGCTCAATGGCGGATATCCGCTTGCTGACCACGGGAGTAGAGAGCTCCAGCGCCTCGGAGGCCGCCGAGAAGCTGCCATGTTCGACGACCGCCGCAAAGATCGCCATGGTATCGAGGTTCATGAGAGCGCCTATTACTGAATTTTTCGAAAAAATAATTTTCTATTTAGCCAGATTATCTTCTTTTGGGAAACAGTTAAGCTTCCTTCCCTGAATTGCTCCCGTTCACTTCAACCGGAAGGACCGTTCATGAATCCGCGTCAAACCCTTTTTGCCGTTCTCCTGCTTCTGGCGGCTACCATGTCGTGGGGTGGCATGTTTCCTGTGGCCAAACCGGCGCTTGCCATTCTGGACCCGTATTACATGACCTGGATTCGCTATGGTGCCGCTGCGATCATTTTCCTGGCTTTGCTACTGGCCCGGGAGGGCAAGGGCAGTTTAAGGACAGAAGGCCGGTTACCGACCCTGTTCCTGCTGGGCAGCCTGGGGTTTGCCTGTTTCAATCTGCTGGCCTTCAACGGTCTGGCCCACACCCGGCCCGAACATGGCGCTGTCATCATGGCCACCATGCCCATGATCACCGTCTTGTTGACCTGGCTCCTCCAGGGCACCCGCCCTGCCGGGTTCACACTGATGATGATTCTGCTGGCCTTTTCCGGCGTGTTCCTGGTGATTACCGGTGGTGATCCGGTCAAAGCCTTCTCCGGCGGCGAGGCACACTGGGACCTGCTCTTCCTGGCCGGCGCGGTATGCTGGGTGAGCTATACCATGGGCGGCGCCCGGTTTCCGAGCTGGTCGCCGCTTCGCTATACCGCCATCACCTGCGCCATGGGGGTGATCACCCTGGGGTCCATATCCCTCACACTGACAGCAGCGGGCATCATCCGGACGCCCTCGGCAACGACGCTGGTGAATCTCGCCGCACCCCTGAGCTATCTGATTATCATGGGCGGCGTGGTCGCCGTGCTGAGCTGGAATACCGGCATCCGTATGCTGGGGGCGGTGAACGGCGTGCTGTTCATCAACTTCGTACCCATCACGGCGTTCACGATTGGCGCCCTGAAAGGTCATGCGTTCTCGGCGACGGAGCTTATCGGGGCACTGTTGGTGATTACGGCGCTGGTCCTGAACAATCTGTTCCTGCGGCGGGTTCAGTCCGGAATTCGATTGGCACCGGCCGAGGCAGTGGACGACGCACCAAACCGGACCCTCACCTCCAGTCCCGGGCCGGCGTCGCCCAGTGTGAGTTCCGCGTCATGAACATCGGCAATCGCTGCGACCAGGCTCAGGCCCAGGCCACTGCCTTCGCTGGTACGGCTCCGCTCCATCCGGTATAGCCGCCGCAGGACCCGTTCCCGCTCTGATGCGGGAATACCCGGCCCCTCATCGGCCACCACGAGTTCCGGGGACGGGCCGGACACAACTCGAAGTGTCAGGGTCCCGCCCGGAGCATGCCGCAACGCATTTTCAATGAGGTTGGCTATCAGCCGGGCCAGGAGATTGCGGTCCCCCGTCACCATCACCGGATCATCCGCCTCGACGTTGATCCGGTGGCCACTGTCACACGCAGCGGGCTCGTACATTTCCGCCAGGTCCCGGGTAAGGGCGGCGAGGTCTACCGGGGAAAACGTCGAGCGGATCTGGCCGCTCTCCATCTGGGCAATCTGCAGCAGCGTCTGGAAGGTCTTTATGATCTGGGCGGTTTCTTCCCGGGCCGCTCCGACGGTATTCTGCGCCGCGTCATCCAACGTGCCGTCATCCAGGCGGTCGAGCAATACGGCAACCCGCTGGATGGGGGTCTTGAGATCGTGGGCAATGTCGGCGGACACCTGGCGGAGGGCTTCGATCGATGCCTCCTGCGCCTCTGCCATGCGATTCACAGCGGTGGCAATCTGGCCAAGGTCATCACCGGTATCACCGGACAGCGGCACCCGGGCGGCGTTTTGACCGGAGGTCAGCTGTTTCAGGGTGGACTCGATCGCATCCAGCCGGTCTCGGGCTTTACGGGCCACAAAACCGCCGGTCACGGTCGCCAGCAATAATGCCGGGATGAGGCTCCACAGCAGCACAAGCGCGAAGGTATTACCCAATTCGTCGAGGCCATCCCGGCCAACCAGCAAGGTCAGATCGCCATCGCCCACCCTGCCTTTCCACGCGAGATAACTGCCTGCGGCGGCATCGCCCGCTATCGGCAGGCGGTTGCCTTCCACGATGCTGTCGGGCCTGACAGTGACCGATGCAGGCAGCGTCCCGACCGGTGGCTTTCCCGGGACATCGTAGCGCAGGAGCATGTCTGCCGGGCTGGTCGATGCGGCAATTTCGGAGATGCGTTCCTCGATCTCGTCCTGCTCGGATACGGACCGGACCGCTTGCACCGTCTGCTCCAGATCCGCCGAGATCTCCTCGTCGACGGACGCGCGGGTAAACAGGTAAGCCGCGCCAAAACCGGACAGGGTGAAGAGCGTGAAGATAACAATCAGGGTACTGGTGAGTTTCAGTGGCGTTGAACGAAGCATGGTCATCCTGCTATCCGGTAACCGGAGCCGCGGACGGTTTCGATCAGATCTCTCTGGAAGGGTTTATCAACCTTGGACCTGAGCCGGCTGATGTGAGTTTCCACCACGTTGGTCTGCGGGTCGAAACTGAGGTCCCACACGGCTTCCAGCAGCATCGTCCGGGTCTGAACCCGTCCCTTTCGCCGAAGCAGGCACTCCAGCAGGGCGAATTCGCGGGGCAGCAGATCAATCTCGACACCGGCGCGGGTCACCTTGCGCGAAAGCAGGTTCATTTCAAGATCGCCGGCGGCCAGCACCACGGGTTCCTCAGACGGCGGCGGGCGACGGCCCAGCGCCGCTACCCGCGCTGAGAGTTCCCCGAACGCGAACGGCTTGACCAGATAGTCATCGGCACCGGCATTCAGGCCCTCGATCCGGTCGCTGACGCCATCCAGGGACGTCAGGATCAGAATGGGCACCGGGGATTTGGCACCCCGCAGGGTACGCACAATCGATGTGCCATCCAGCCCGGGAAGCATGCGGTCCACGATCAGGAGGTCGTATTTCCGGGCCGCCGCTTCCATCAACCCCTGTGAACCATCGGCGACCAGATCCACAACATGCCCCTCCTCCCTGAGACCGTCGGCGATGTATGGGCCTGTCAGCTGATCGTCCTCGATTACCAGAATCTTCAACGGTTCCCCACCCCTTCACGCAATTGCTGTCACACAGACCGGGATTTAGCCAGAAAACGCACTCCGAATATAGCGTCCGCCCTGGATATTCGCTTTCTATACAGATTTGTATAGAGCCTTTCAGCGGCAGGTATTTCAAAGCGGATATAACTGAACTCCGACATTCACACACAACGGAGTATCCGATGAAGCAATTCCTGCTCGCCGCCTTTCTGATCGCGGTTCCTGTGATTGCATTTTCGACGATAGAGGTGACGCATCACACCGAGAGCCAATCCGCAGACGGCTCCAGCCATTCGGCCAACCGATCGCTCGGGGATCTTTCCGAGTACGAATCCATTGTAGAAGAAACACGGAAGCTGGCCTCGAAAGGTGACATGACGGCTGCGGAGAAGCGCATCACGCGATTCGAGACCAAATGGGATGACGAGGAATCAAAACTTCGTCCCCAGGCACCCTCCGCCTGGGGCAACGTTGACGCCGCAGCGGACAAGGCATTTGCGGAATTGAGAACGACCAGTCCGACCGTACCACGGGTTAACCAGGCGCTCGACAACCTGTCGAAAACCCTTGCCAACCCCGGAAACAACGCCCCCGGTGCGGGTATCCAGTCGATCGCGGGCATCGCCGTTACCGACGCCGGCGGGCACCCCCTGCCCTGCGAGGTCATGCTCCGGGATCTCCGGGATGTCTTCGATCAGGGCGCGTTTTCCGATGCCAATCTCAAGCAGGCCAGGACGCTGCAGAGTCAGGCCACGGAGCGCTGCAACGCTGACGATGACGTTCGCTCGGATCGCTTCTCTGCCCAGGCACTCGCACTGGCCAAACAATCTCTCTGAACGGAGGCATACACGATGACGACAAATACCGAGACGTATCAGAGCACAAAGGGCGACCTCCGTCCGAACCGGGTCCCCCAGGTAACGGCGGGATTCTGGATCATCAAACTCATGGCCGTCACCATGGGGGAAACCGCTGCCGACTACCTGGCAGTCAACCTCGGGTTAGGCCTGACCACCACGTCTCTCATCATGACCGGCGTGCTAATCGCTGCCCTGGTCCTTCAGTTCTCCCGGAAGCGATACGTTCCCTGGACCTACTGGTCAGCGGTGGTCCTGATCTCCATCGTCGGCACCCTCATCACCGATAACCTCGTCGACAACCTCGGGGTGAGTCTGGTGACCTGTACCGTTGCGTTCAGCGCGTTGCTGGCCGCGACCTTTGCCGCCTGGTACCGGAGCGAGGGCACGCTTTCGATCCACACGATTGTGACCACGCGCCGGGAAGCCTTCTATTGGCTGGCGATCCTGTTTACCTTCGCACTGGGCACTGCCGCCGGCGATCTGGTTTCCGAGCAGTTCGGACTGGGCTACATGGCAACGGGGGTTCTTTTCGGAAGTATTATCCTGTCGCTCTCGATCGGGTATTTTCTGCTGGGCCTCGATGCCATTCTTGCCTTCTGGCTGGTGTACATCCTGACTCGGCCACTGGGCGCTTCGTTTGGTGACATGCTTTCACAGCCGGTGAACTATGGTGGACTGGGCTTCGGCACCATCGATACCAGCCTGATCTTCCTCGGGGTCATTGCAGCGGTCGTCGCCTGGATGACACTGACCGGCAAAGACCGGGAATTGGTCCCCACCAGCTAGCCACCTAACGGTATCCATGCCACCATCTGTGATGGTGGCAGACTCTCCGGGGGATCCTGTCCGTAACGTGGGTAACAGTCGATTGAAAACACACCGGGCAAGTGCCCTCAAGAATCGGTTACGGGCCTGGCTGCCACCATTGGCAGGGGCCCTGCTCCTGATTATTTCCGGTTGGATTCTTCACCGTGAATTACAGTCGGTGAGTTACCGGGAAGTCCGGCAGGCGCTCCACGCACTCCCGACCAGCCACCTCTTGCTGGCACTGCTGTTTACCGCTTTGAACTACCTGGTCCTGAGTCTCTACGACCAGCTGGCATTCCGTTATCTGGGTGGCCAGGTCACCCGTGCCCGGATTGCCCTCACCGCCCTGACCAGCTATGCGATCAGCAACAGTGTCGGGTTCGCGGTACTGTCCGGAACCGCCGTGCGACATCGCTTCTACTCGCGCTGGGGAGTATCCGCGGCGGACCTCGCGCGCATCATCGTTTTCAATTCGAGTACCTACTGGCTCGGCTTGCTCGCGCTGGCCGGGTGGAGTCTGGCCTTCCAGCCGACCCCGCCCATTCAGAGCGGGCTCATCCGGGCCAGCGTGCCGTGGCTGGGCGGCCTCTGTCTGGCCCTTGCGACGGCTTATCTCGTCCTTTCCGCGTTACGCAAGGCGCCGTTTCAGGTACGTGGTTTCGAAATCCGTGTCCCCACGCCGCCCGTTGCGTTTCAGCAGGTGCTGGTATCCATGGCGGACTGGGCCCTGGCCGCCGCCGTACTCCATACGCTCCTGCCGGAGAGCGGGCCATCTTACGGGACCTTGCTGGGGGCCTTTCTGGCGGCCCAGGTGTTTGGCCTGATCAGTCACGTGCCAGGGGGCCTCGGGGTTTTCGAAGGGGCCATGCTCCTGTTTCTCGGGCCCTACCTGCCCGTGGATCAGATCATTGCCGCACTGATCCTGTTCCGCCTGATCTATTACATCATTCCGCTGGTGTTCGCCTTGCTGGTCTTGCTCGGCGACGAAGCACAACACCGGGGTGAAAAGCTGGTTACTCTCGGGAAGTCGCTCGGCGGCTACTCCACCCGACTCGCCCCCCGGGCGCTGTCCGTGTTCACATTCCTGGCAGGACTGTTGTTGCTGGCATCCGGCGCAACCCCGGCGGATCAGTCACGGCTTCTCTGGCTGGCAGACATCCTCCCGGTTGGCCTGTTCGAGGCCTCGCACTTTATTGGCAGCCTCGTCGGCGTCGCACTGCTTGTGCTCGCACAGGCTATTTCACGCCGCATCCGCCTGGGTTATTACCTTGTCGTTGCTGCACTTCTGGCCGGCATCATGGCGAGTCTGCTGAAGGCCGCCGATTGGGAAGAAGCCATGGTGCTCGCCTGTGTGCTGGTCGCGCTGGTCCCCTGCCGGAACCTGTTCGACCGAAGCACGACGTTGTTTAATGGCCGCTTCTCACCCGGCTGGATCGTTGCCATTGTGGCTGCCCTCGGCAGTTCGATCTGGCTCGGTTTCTTTACCTTCCGGCATGTCGAATATTCCAACGACCTGTGGTGGCAGGTGGCGCTGAACAAGGATGCGCCCCGGTTCCTGCGTGCCAGCGTCGGGGCGGCGGTGGCGCTGATGGGTTTTGGTCTCTGGCGCCTGCTGCGTCCTGTGTCTCCCGTGGCGGAGCTCTCCTCCGACGAGGCGATCGCAGACGCAACCCGCATCATCAATGCCCAGGCAGACACCCTGCCCCTGCTGGTCTACCTTCGGGACAAGGCACTGTGGTTCAACCCGGACCACACTGCCTTTGTGATGTACGGTATTCGTGGCCGCACCTGGGTATCGCTGGGCGATCCGGTCGGGCCCACTGTTCCTGCCCAGGCGCTGATCCGGGACTTTGTGGAACACGCAGACGATTTTGGCGGGGTGCCGGTGTTCTACCAGGTCAAACCGCAGCAGTTGTTCCTTTATGCGGAGCTGGGCATGAGCTTCGCGAAGCTTGGTGAAGAGGCACGGGTCCCCCTGGAGGGCTTCTCACTGCAAGGCCGGCGATACCGGGACCTCAGGCTGGCCATCAACCGGTTGGCCAAAGAGCACGTTGATTTCCGGATCGTCGATGCCGCCGAGGTGCCCGCTATCATGCCTCAGCTCAAGGCCGTTTCTGACGACTGGCTGGCCAGCAAATCAGCGAGCGAGAAGGGATTTTCACTGGGCTTTTTCGATGCCGATTACCTCTCACACATGCCCGTGGCCGTTCTTGAGCAGGAGGGCCGCATTCTCGCCTTTGCCAACCTCCTGTGCGGCCCCTCCGGAGAAGAGCTTTCGGTGGATTTGATGCGTTTCGCCTCTTTCGCACCCCGGAGCGCGATGGATGGGTTGTTCGCCCACCTGTTTCTCTGGGGACAGGCGCAGGGCTACCAGTGGTTCAATCTCGGCATGGCGCCGCTGTCCGGCCTGGAAGTGTCTCCGGTTTCTCCCGTGTGGGCGCGTCTCGGCCGGATCATCTACCGGCACGGTGAGTCCTTTTACAATTTCGGGGGCATCCGCTCCTTCAAGGCCAAGTTCCACCCGGTCTGGGAGTCACGCTACATCGCCTATCCGGGCGAGTCTTCCCTGCTTCTGATTCTGGCGGATATCGCCGCCTTATCCGCCGGCAGCTACTGGCGACTTTTACGGTGACATAAAAGATATTGGCCCGATCGATCTGGACGGCTCATCTGGCCCCCGCTACGTGTTACGCTGATGTTCTGACAGCCCGACAACCTTCTTCAAAAACCTGGAGCCCCCATGAGCAGTGACCCGTTAGCGCAAATACTCGAGATGGATGGCGAGGGCCGCTACGACTATTTCCTGAATGAGGTACTCGAAGAGCGCGAGGTCTGGATACTGGTCAATGCGGATAACCGTTTTCTGAAGATCGTTTCGGAGGAAGACGGCGTGGCCTATCTGCCGGTCTGGCCCAGTGAGGCCTTTGCCGCCGGGTATGCCAAAGGCTCCGACGATCTGTCCCCGAAAAGCATTTCGATGCCGGATTTCTTCCGGAAGTGGGTGCCGGGGCTGACCCGGGACGGGCTTGAAGTTGGCGTGTTTCCGGGGGTGGATGACACACTCTGGATCACCGGGGCGGAAGAGCTGAAACGCGATCTTCAGGATGACATGTCGAGCTTCTGATCCGCTGGAGGAGCAGGTGCACTATGAAGGTATTTTCCAATCCCGTTGGGTCCGGATCACTCTGGTTCGATAACCTGACCACCGCAGACGGCATGCCTGTTGCCTACGATCCTCAGGCCAGGGAATTCCTGCCCATGCGGCCGTTCTGTGCCAACCGGGAGATCATCGGGTGCAACTGGATTGCGCCCAGGGAAGGCGCATTCTGCCGTTCCTGCGAGATGACAGCGCTGGCACCGGACCCCAGCATTGCCAATGCCATGTCCAATTGGGCAACCACCGAAGCGGCAAAGCGCTGGACACTCGATAACCTCGGGCGCTGGCACTGGTTCCGGCCGGAAGACCCGGGCACACGTCCGGTCTTTCATATGCTGGCCGAGGGACTGACACCGGTGGCCATGGGGCACGCCAACGGCGTGGTTACCATCAGTGTCGCGGAGGCGGACCCGGTCGTGCGGACGACCCGTCGCCAGGCCCTTCAGGAACCCTACCGAACCATGGTCGGCCATATGCGCCACGAGATCTCCCACATGCTCTGGTGGCGCCTGAGCCTGCGGGAGGACTTTCTGGAAGCGTTTCGGAACACGTTCGGTGACGAACGGGTTGATTACCCGTCGGCGCTGGAGCATCACTATTACAACGGGCCACCAGCCGACTGGCGGGAGTATTACCTCACCTCCTATGCCTCCGCGCACCCCCACGAGGACTGGGCCGAGACGGCAGCACACCTGCTTCACCTGACCGACATCACCGACAGTTTTATTTCTTCCGGGCTGTCCTCACAGGAAGTGCCCGGCCCGCAATGGGACCCGTACTCGGAGCCGGACACGGCACGACTGATCCATGTTGCCGCCTCGCTGGCGATCCGGGTCAACCACGTTAATCGCTCCATGGGACTGTCGGATCTTTATCCGTTTGTGCTGTCGCAAACGGCGCAGCGCAAGCTGGCGTTCGTTCACAACTGGCTTCGCCGCGGCGCCCAGGGGCTTTAGACAGGCTCCAGGACCCGACCAATGGTTCAGCTGGGCCCCTCGGCAATCCGGCTGAGCCATTCAACCCCGAAACGCACTCCGAACCCCTGGATGTCGCTGGGAATCTGAGCCAGCCCGCCCTTATGGGTGCCGGTTGAGGCCATGTCGACATGAACCCAGCCAACGGATTTATCCACGAATTTTCCGAGCAAGCGGGCCGCATAGATGTGGTCGCCCGCGCCGGTTGTCCGGCACTGGAGAGTATCGGCGACTTCGGATTTGAGGTCTTCGTCGTAATCGTCCTCATAGGGGAAGGGCCAGATCCGTTCACCGCATTGCTCCCCCGCCTGGATGAGGGGTTCCACCCACTCACGCCGGTTGGTGATGGCACCGGCCATGCGTTGGCCGAGCGCTGCGACGACGGCACCGGTCAGGGTGGCGTAATCCAGAATGGCTCTCGGCTCTTCCCGGCAGGCCAGAGCCAGGGTGTCGGCGAGCACCAAGCGGCCCTCGGCATCGGTATTGATCAGTTCGATGGTGGTGCCATTCAATGCGGTAACGACGTCATTGCACTTCACGGCTCTTGACCCGATGTGGTTCTCCGCCAGCGCCAGCCAGCAGTCTACCGGGTGGGCAAATTTCAGGCGGGTCAGGGCCAGAAGCGTTCCAAGGGCCACGGCGCTGCCCTGCATATCGCCGTGCATACCCAGCATACTGCCGCCCACCTTGAGGTTGCTGCCTCCGGTGTCGAAGCAGATGCCTTTGCCGACCAGAGCAAGTGGATGCTCTTGCGCTCCGTTTGGTCGATAGCGCAGCCGAAGTATGCCGGCGTCCCGCACAGGGCTTGCCTCGACCACGGACAGGAAAGCGCCGGCCCCCAGCCGTTTCAACTGGTTCAGATTATAGAATTCAACGTCCCATCCTTCTTCCTCTGCCAGTGCTTCAGCGTAATCGTGGTATATCCCCGGAGTCAGATAGTTCCCCGGCAGCTGGGTCAGCCAGCGCGCCATATTGTTGCCTTCGGCCGTGGCCCTGGCGCGGGCAAAGTCAGCGCCTTCGAAATCGCCATAGAAGTACATGGCCGCCAGGGGGAATTTGTCGGAGGCAGAATCCGAGATTTTCGGCAGTTGAAAAAGAGCCGCACAGGCGGCCGCAACCAGCGCTTCGGCCATCACACAGGCACGTTGCGACTGACCCAGCAGGCTGATTACCTTGATCATATGGGAGCGCTCCGTCATAAGAGGAGTGATCAGCGCTCTTGCCTGGCTCAGTGCCTTGAACGCACTGACGTTATCCGATATCTGTGCAATACCGGCACGGGTACCTTTGGGACCGGAAATCATGATCGGACTGGTATCGTCCGGGAAATCGGCGAGGCGCAGTTTCAGGAAATCGGCCCAGGGGGTATTCGCCAGAACCTCGGGATGTTTTTCAGGCACCAGGAGCACCAGGCTCACACCGATGTCGAAATCCCAGGAAGCTGGTACCCGATGGTCGGTTTCCAGCCGGAACTCTGGCATTGTTGGCAGTTCAGGTGTCATGGTTGGTTACTCTATCGGTTATGAGTTTGCTCTCTCCTAAGCATAGCGGTTATCCGCCTGAACACCGTTTGTTCCCTGAAAGAAGCCCTCTGAACTGCGACGAACGATCTTTCCAGATGCGGTCCCGCGCGTGGCGGTAATTTTACTGCTACAAATGAAGACATCAGGACGGTCAAAATGGAAGGAATGCAGAGGGAACGATCATGGCCAAGGTATTGGTGCTACTGCTCGCCGTTCTCCTGGCTCTCGCCTCCTTGGCAGGCTATCTGCTTCTCAACGAGAAGATTCCGGTTTGGGAAAGCCAGTTGGCCAAGGGCGAAAAACAGCTTGAAGAAGGACGGGCAGCACTGAAGGAAGGGAGAGCCGAATTAAAAGCCGGCGAGCAGGCTTTGTCGGAGGGTAAGCAGGCGTACGAGGATGCAAAGAATAACCTGCTCCTGGTGCTTGCGGACAAACTGACGGGCGGCAAGGGCTTTGATGAGGGTAAGCAGAAGATCGAGGCAGGAGGCATGGCGGTCGCCCGGGGAGAGCGCGCGGTGACCGCTGGTGAAAGGCGACTGGAAGCCGGAGCGCTGGAAATCAGCAAAGGGAAAGAACTGCTGGACCTCGCGAGGCGGACACGCGTCGCTTGTGGGGTCGGGACGGTGGTTTTTGGCGCCCTGTCGATAGCGTTGGGCTTCTTCTGGCGGCAGTCACTGGGCCGGAGTTTTCGGGGATAGACACCCTCGCCGTTATTGGAAACCCCCTACCGAAAGTTCTACCCTGAAAAAGTCAGGGAGGGACACGTGATGAGTCAAAGTAGCGACCCGGAACCAGCATTCGACTTGCCGGAACACAGCGAAGGCATCCGGGTAGACAGGGAACTACTTAATGCCACCAAACCCTACCGTGAAGAGTCTGCGGCCAGAAGCTGGTGGTATGTAGGCTCCACCTTTGCGTTGATGATCGCCTCTCTGACGATTGCCGGGGTCGTTTCCTGGTGGCCGCTGCGAACGGTGTTTTCAGTATTGGGTGGTCTGCTGATGGTTCGCTGCTTCATCACCTTCCACGATTACCTGCACGGTGCGATTCTCAAGGGCTCCCGGCTCGCCCACTGGCTGTTCATTACCTATGGGGCTCTGGCCCTCACTCCAACTCGTTCCTGGCTGGCAAGCCATAACTATCACCACGGCCATGTCGGGCAGATATCTGAGGCCAGCGTCGGCGCTTTCCCCCTCATTACCACTCGTATGTGGCGCGCTTCTACCCCATGGCAACGCTTTGCCTACCGCGCCCAGCGACACCCTCTGGTAGTGCTGTTGAGCTATCCCATCGTTTTTGGTCTGAACATTACGCTCATACCGTTGCTTCGCGCGCCCCGAAAACACCTCGACTCCCTGGTAGCGCTCATCAGCCATTTTGGCCTGATCGCCGTTCTGCGGTTTCTGGGCGGGTTCAGCCTGGTCTTCTTTGTCATTCTGCTGCCTATGACCATTGCCTCCGCAATGGGCTGCTACCTGTTCTTTGCCCAGCACAGCTTCCGGCGAATGCAGATCGCCTCCCCCGAAGCCTGGACGTTCTACAGGGCGGCGCTGGAGTCCTCAAGCTACATGAAGGTGAATCCGGTTCTGCAGTGGTTTACCGGAAACATCGGTTACCATCACATTCATCACCTGAATTCCCGAATTCCCTTCTACCGCCTGCCCGAAGTCATGGCGGCGATTCCTGAGCTTCAGGCACCGTTAACAACGTCGCTTGCCCCCAGGGACATATCAGACTGCTTCCGATATGCCCTTTGGGATGAAGAAAAACAACGAATGGTGACCTATCGGGAGGCTGGCCAGGGTGCATAGAGGCGTAAACACACACGTTGCCCGGCGACCTTCAACGAGCTTTGATCTCACCAGTCTCGTCCGAGATCACGATCTCCACACGTCGGTTCTGCTGTCGCCCGGCCGCCGTATCATTGCTGGCCACGGGGTACGCCTCTCCGTAACCTTCCACTTCCATCCGGTTGCTCGAAATACCCTTGTTCATCAGAGCGTCCTGGACAGCTTCGGCTCGACGTTCTGACAAACGCTGGTTGTACGCCTCGTCGCCTGTACTGTCGGTATAACCCTCAATCCGTACGCGACGATTCTCGTACTCACGCATGAATTCAGCGAGCCGGTCAATCGTGCGGCCGGCGGATGCCTTCAGTTCTGCCTTATTGAGATCAAACAGCACGTCTCCCAGTGTCAGGACCATGCCACGGTCCGTTTTTTCGGCCTTCATAGCTTCCATCTGCGCCCGGAGTGCATTGGCCTCCTCCGTTTTCATCTGAAGCATCATTTGCTTGCGGCGCTCCTGAGCGGAACTGATCTCATCCTCCAGGGCCGCCCGCATCCCCTGCTGCTGCGCAATCTCTGCATGCCGACTGGCCAGGTAAGCGGCGTGTTCAATCTCCGCGTTGTCGGCGTCGGCTTGGAGCAGGGCTTCTGCCCTGTCGAGCTGGGTTTTGGCGCTGCGCAGTTGGTTCGCGCCGCTGCGAGCGACATCCGGATCCTGCTCAATGCTCTGGTAGGTTGCACGAGCCTCTTCAAGCTTGGCATTGTTCGGAGGGGTGCTGGCACAGCCGGCCATAAGCGTGAGCAGTCCGGCGGTGATGCCAATGGATAGTGTACGCTTCATCATCTCAATCTCCTTATCCCGGCTCACTGCTCATCCATTTCAAGCCGATTCTGAAGGTTTTCGATATTCCTGTTGATCTCAGCGACCGCCTGCTGGGCCCTCTCCGTTTGGGAACGTGCAGCAGCCAGCTGGGCGTCAACAGTGGCCTCCTCCAGCAGTCGTTGCGCTTTGACGTATTGCTCCTGATCGATTAATTCGCGGGCATCGGCCCTGCCGAACTCAGGCTTCCTGCGGTGTCGCTTTTTGACTGTCCCCGCTATCCTTGCCGTCGGGCTTTCGGGACGCTCCGCGGAACAAGAGGATCAGCGGAATCGCTGCAAGAGTCATCCAGGCCATGGCCTGGAAATCGTTCAGGTAACCGATAGCCGCCGACTGCCGGGTAAGCTCTCCATTGAGCATGGCCAGGGCCTGATCACTGCTCATGCCCACACCCTGGCCTTCCATCAGTTTCTGCACCGGTTCCCGGAACGGGGTGAGCTGCTCGCCCAGTACGGCGTGGTTGGTCTGGGTATTACGGGCGGCCCAGGCCACCATCACCGAAATCCCGATACTGCTTCCGATGTTCCGCATCAGGCTGAACATGGCCGTGCCCTCGGTGCGGTAGCGTTGATCGAGGGTGGAGAAGGTAATGGTGCTCAGGGGCACGAACACAAACCCAAGCCCCAGGCCCTGAACAATGCCGGTGTGCACCAGTGCCATGGGACTGATATTCAGGTTGAACTGGGCCATTTCGAACAGCGAGATGGCCGTCAGAGTGAGGCCGAAGCCCACCAGCAGTCGCACGTCTATCCGGTTTACCAGCCGACCCACCAGCAGCATGGCGATCATGCTGCCAATGCCCCGCGGCGCCAGTACCTCACCGGTGGTGATCACCGGGAAGCCCATCAGGTTCTGCAGGAACGGCGGAAGCAGTGCCAGGGTGGCCAGCAGCACCACACCAACGATGAAGATAAACACCAGCCCAATGACCAGGTTTCGGTCCCGGAACAGGCCCGGTTCCAGGAACGGTTCTTTAGCCGTCATCATGTGCACAATGAACATGTAGAAGCAGATCGCCGCCACCATGGTCTCGATGATGATTTCGGTGGACGAGAACCAGTCCAGGCTCTGCCCCCGGTCGAGCAGCAACTGCAAGGAGCCGATGGCCAGCGACAGCAAGGTGAAGCCGAACAGGTCAAACCGCCGCTTCATCTTCTCTGTCTCGGGAACAAACATGAGGATACCCGCCAGGGCCAGAACCCCCACCGGCAGGTTGATCAGAAACACCCAGCGCCAGTTATAGTACTCGGTGAGGTAGCCACCGAGGGTTGGACCGAGGATGGGACCCACCATCACGCCCACACCCCAGATGGCCATGGCGGAGCCGTGTTTCTCCTTTGGAAAGGTGTCCAGAAGTACCGACTGGGACAGCGGCACCAGCCCGGCCCCGAAAATGCCCTGCAACAGACGGAACAGGACGATCTGGTCGAGAGAGCCGGCGACGCCGCATAACAGGGAGGTGATGGTAAATCCGGTCACTGACGCAATAAACAGCCGCTTGCGGCCGATGCGGGCGGACAGGAATCCCGTCATGGGGGTCATGATGGCGGCCGCGACGATATAGGACGTCAGTACCCAGGCGATCTGTTCGGAGGTCGCCGACATGCTGCCCTGCATGTGCGGCAAGGCCACGTTGGCGATGGTGGTGTCGACCGCCTGCATGATGGTTGCAAGCATGATCGACACGGTAATCAGCCCCCGGTTGAGGCTGGTTCCCGACTCCGTCGCCTGTGGACTCACCGGTCAGCCCCGGTCCGTTCGTCCGCTTTGGCCGTAGCCACGGCGCCCTGCATCCAGGAGGTTAACGGCGCGAGGAAGGCCGGGCCCCGATGGTGCCAGCCGGTGTCGATTTCCACCGACACGCTCATTCCGGACCGGAGACGCGCCTTTTCCGGAAGCGCGTCCAGCTCAATGCGCACGGGCACCCGCTGAACCACCTTGACCCAGTTGCCGGTGGCGTTCTGGGCCGGCAATACCGAGAATTCGGAACCGGTAGCGCCTGCAATGCTGCCTACGTGGCCCTTGAGGTCCAGGTCCGGGTAGGCATCCACGTGGATGTCGACCGCTTGCCCCTCACGAACGTGGGTCAGTTGGGTTTCCTTGAGGTTGGCATCAATCCAGACATTGTTCACCGATACCAGGCTCATGGCAGAACGGTTCGGCCCCGCGTATTGACCGGCAACCGGGGTTTTCGACGCGATGCCATCGAAACGGGCCACGACGTTGGTGTCCGCCAGGTTCTGCCGGGCAGACTCCAGGGCCGCCTTGGCCTTTCGGTACATGGGATGGTCTGTGACGGCGATATCAGGGTCGCCGGCCAGCCCCGCTTTCAGGCGATCCAGCCCCTTTCGGGCCTGCTCGACACTTTGCGCGGCCAGTTCCTGCTTGTGACGATAGCTGTCGAGGACGGAATCGGACACGGCATGACTGTGGGAGAGCTCTACCTGACGCTGGTATTCACGCTTGGCGAACGCCAGGTTACTGCGGGCAATCTGTAACTGCTGCTTCTGCTCTTCGTACTGGGCCTTCATGGTTTCGATCTGGGTCCGGACATCCGCGAGGGCGGACTCGGCCTGATCCACGGCAATGCGGTAGCGCTTGGGGTCGATGGTGAACAGACGATCCCCGGCCCGGACCGGTTGATTTTCCTTCACTGCCACATCGGTGATGGTGCCGGAGACCTCGGGCACGACCGAGACCATGTCCGCATGCACATAGGCATTTTCTGTATCCACGAAACGGCCGCCCACCAGATAGAAGACGCCCGCAGACACCAGGAGGATGAGCGGGACGATTACCAGTAGGACGAATCGTACGCTGGCACGCCCGGAAAGACGCCGAAGGCGGCCGGGGTTCGTGGCTGTGCTGTTCTCTTCTGTCATGTCCGGTTCCCGAAAACTGGGTTCGTATTTGTTTTAACCTTGCCTAGAGGTCGAACATTATAAGCATGCTCACTTTTCTATGGAACAAAAATTACGGATTTCCGAGGCAAGCGGTTCACAGGATGGACAATCAGTGCAGGCGTTTTCGGACCACCAGCGTGGCGCCAGACAGCGTCACCAGCGCAATCAGGGCCAGGGGCCAAAGGTGGGAGATCACCACATCCGCTGGTATCGATTTCAGGAAACTGCCCTGCACAATCACCAGAAAATGGGTCAGGGGAATGGCCTGGGCCATCCACTGGAGCAAATCCGGCATATTTTCCACCGGGGTGGCAAAGCCGGACATCAGTACCATCGGAACCGCAAGGGCAAACACGCCGAGGATGGCCTGCTGCTGGGTTTCCGACACGGCGGACACCATCAGACCAATGCCCACCACCGAGATGATAAACAACACCAGCGCGCCCGCCAGCCAGAGCAGGGAGCCGGTAAACGGCACCTGGAACAGCAGCAACGCGGCCGTAATCATGACCGAGCCCATCACAAAGCCCATCAGCACCGCCGGCAGGCACTTGGCAAGGATGATCTCCAGCGGTGTGGTGGGCGACACCAGTAACTGATCGAACGTGCCCAGCTCCCGTTCCCTGGAAATCGACAGCGCCGTCACCGCCAACGCGATCAACATGGACAGAATGCCCGACAGGCTCGGAACAACGTACCACTGGTAGATCAGATTGGGATTGAAGGCATGACGCAATACCATGGGCTCAATCCGGTTGCCCTGCTCCATGGCAATGGCCTGAAGGTAGCTCAGAGCCACCTGGGCCGCGTTCGCCTGCTGGCCGTCCAGGATGACCTGGACCGGTGACGGCTGCCCCGCCAGCCTGTGCCGGGAGAAATCTTCGGGAATGTGCAGGGTCAGCAACGCACGCCCCTGTTCAATCAGCTCATCCTGCTCCTGCCGGCTGTGCACCGTGATGACGTGCCCCACAAAGCCGGCGCTGGTGACATCCGTCACGAATTCCTGGGCGGGCTGGCCAGTGTCTTCATTGAACACGGCGACGGTCGCGTTGCGCACTTCCAGGGTGGCGGCGAAGGAAAAGATCATCAGCTGCAGCAACGGTGGCAGTATCAGGATGGCCCGCGCCCTCGGATCGCGCAGCAGGCTGAGCAATTCCTTGATGATCTGGGCAAGCAACCGGGATCCGTTCATATCAGGACTCCAGGCTCTTGCGGGTTTTGGCGCGGGCGATGGCAAACATCACCGCGCCAATGGCCAGCATGGCGAGTATGTCTTTGATCAGCAGCGGCCACACGTCGCCGACCAGGAACACACTGTGCAGGGATTCGATGAAATAACGCGCCGGCACAATGTGCGTCAGCACTCGGATCGGGGCGGGCATGGCGTCGATCTCGAACAGGAATCCGGACAACAGGAAAGCCGGCAGGAAACCCGAGAACAACGCTGCCTGGGCGGCTATAAACTGGTTCTTGGCGAGCGCCGAGATGACCAGCCCCTGCCCGAGTGCCGGCACAAGGAAACACGCAGAGACCAGTAACAGCGTCCCCCAGCTGCCCCGAAGCGGGACGTCAAAAATATGGATGGCCAGCAGGGTACTGCCGAGGGTCGCAATCAGCCCCAAGCCGAAATACGGCAGCAGTTTTCCGAGCAGGATCTCGGGAATCCGGACCGGCGTGGACAGCAACGCCTCCATGGTCCCCCGCTCCCACTCCCGGGCAACCACCAGCGCCGTCAGCAGGGTACCAATCATGGTCATGATAATGGCGATGGCACCCGGCACCAGGAACTTGCGGGTTTCCACCTCGGGGTTGAACCAGAACCGGGCTTCGAGCTTGATCGGGGATCGAAGGCCCCGATCCGCCAGCCAGTTCACCAGTACCCCCCGGGCATAACCGGCGACAAAATTGGCGGTGTTGGGCTGGGTCCCGTCGGTAACCACCTGGATCAATGATTCTCCACGGGCGAGGCGCTGGTCGAAATCGGGTGGAATGAGCACGTACCCTTTCAGGTCACCGCTGACCAACAGCGGAGTCACTTCGTCCCGATGGCGGGCCGGCAACACCTGAAAATAGGACGTACCGCTGAACTCCGCCGCCAGGGACTGGGCCTGGGCACTGTCGGTCTGAAGCACCACCCCCAGGTGAAGCTGCCGGATATCGAGCGACACCGCGTAGGCGAACAGGAACAGAAGCACCACCGGCAGGACGAAAGCAATGAGGATGGCGGAGGGGTCCCGGATCATCTGCAGGCTTTCCTTCTTGATCAGGGCAAAGAGCCGGCGGCTACGCATCGTCCTGCTCCTCAATCAAGTGAATGAACGCCTGCTCCATACTGGCTCCCTGCCCCGCCTGGGCCTTGAGATTGTCCGGTGTATCCAGGGCAATCACCCGCCCCCGGTGCATCAGCGCAACCCGGTCACAGTACTCGGCTTCATCCATGAAGTGGGTGGTCACCAACACGGTCACGCCCTTGCCGACCAGGCCGTTGATGTGAGTCCAGAATTCCCGGCGGGTGATCGGATCCACACCGGAGGTGGGCTCGTCGAGAAACAGGATCGGCGGTCGGTGCATGAGGGCGCATGCCAACGCAAGGCGTTGCTTGAACCCCAGGGAGAGCTGATCGGGAGCACTGTCGAGCAGCGGCCCTAGCTGGAGGCCGTCGATCATCTCGCGAATACGGTTCTGTTTCTCCTCGCCCCGGAGACCGTAGACGCCGGCATAGAACACCAGGTTCTGGCGCACCGAGAGCAGGCCGTACAGCGAAAATTTCTGGGCCATATAGCCCAGTTTGAGTTTGGCGTCACTGGCGGCGCTGCGCAGGTCCAGCCCGGCCACACGGGCCTCTCCGCTACTGGGCTTGAGCAGACCGCACAACATCTTGAAGGTGGTCGATTTACCGGCACCATTGGGGCCCAGCAAGCCGAGGATCTCCCCCTGGCGAACATTGAAACTGACGTCGTCCGTCGCCACGAACTCGCCGAACCGACGGGTAAGATGCTGACAGGAGACCGGGTCTTTCAGTTCCGGCACGTCGGGCATCTGGTCGGCCAGCGGAGAATGGCCACCCGGTCCGCCCCCGAGAAGGTCTATGAATGCATCCTCAAAGCGCGGAGCGACTTCTTCCACATCACCAAGTGATGCCAGTGCATCGCCATCGACGCCCTCATCCACTACCACACGAATTCGATCACCCTCAATGGTGCCGTCCCGGACGTCCTTACGGGCGAGGACCTGCCTCAGCAATGCCCGCTTCTCCTCGCTGCCTTTCAGCCGGAAACAACGGCCCTGCAGGCGCCGGGTCAGTTCGCCGGGTTCACTCCGAAAACGTAACTGGCCCTCGCTCAGCAGCAGGACATCTTCGCAGCGCTCGGCTTCTTCCAGATAGGCCGTGGCCCAGATCACTGCCATGCCTTCTCCGGTGAGGGCCTGAACCATCCGCCACAAATCCTGGCGGCTGACCGGATCGACCCCCACGCCCGGCTCGTCCAGAAGAAGGACCTCGGGCGACGTAATGAGTGCACAGGCCAGCCCCAGCTTCTGCTTCATGCCTCCGGAAAGCCGGCCTGCGAGACGCTTTGTGAAGGGGCCGAGGCGGGTGAAATCGAGCAACCGTTCAAACGTGGCGTCGTAGTCATCCCTGGGGAGTCCCCGAAGTTCGGCATACAGGTTCAGGTTTTCCTGTACCGTGAGATCTTCGTAAAGTCCAAAACGTTGCGGCATGTAGCCCACGGATTCCGCCAGCGCCATGCCGTCATGAACGGGATCGAGACCTGCGACCCGGAGCGCACCGCTGTCCGCTTTCAGGAGGCCCGCCATCATACGGATCAGCGTGGTTTTACCGGCGCCATCCGGCCCCACCAGGCCGGTCAGCCGACCGGCGGCAATCTCTCCGGAAATGCCCTTTAGTGCCTGGGTCTTCCCGAACGCCTTATGGACGTCGTCGAGGACGATCGCGGTCATGGCTGGTCAAGGGTAATGGTGACCGGCATACCCTGCAGCAAGCGATCGTCGGCGTCGTTGACCACGATGCGAAGCCGGTAGACCAGCTCGGTACGCAGTTCCTCGGTCTGAACGGTTTTCGGGGTGAATTCGGCGCGGGGCGACACGAAGCCGACTTGCCCATGGTATTGGTTGCCGTTGCCGTCCGCCGTCACCAAAACCGCAGTACCGGGTGATACATCGCCCAGATGAGGCTCACTGACATAGGCGCGAACGTACACCGGATCGCGCAACGCCAGACTGAACACCGGACTGCCCGGCTGGACCATGGCCCCCGGCTCGACCACACGGCTGAGCACCTCACCGTCGCTCGGGGCAACCAGACGGGCATCCGAAAGCGCCGTTTCCGCCTGGGCCGCGTGGGCTTTCGCGGATTCCAGTTGTGCCCGGGCCGCACTGATGTCCTCCTGCCTTGGCCCCTCCTCCAAGAGGGACAGAGTGGCTCGCGCGGCGCCCAGCCTCGCCCGGGCCTCATCCAGGGCGTAGCGCGCGCTGTCGAGCGCCTGCTGGCTGGTGGCGCCGGAATTGGCCAGCTCCTTCAGCCGCTTGAATTCCAACTGTCGGCTGGAGAAGACTGCGGCCGCCTGGCGCTCCGCTTCCTTTGCCTGCTCGATTTCCTGGGGCCGGCTGCCCGCTTCCAGTCGTGCCAGGGCCGCCTGCGCCTGATCCACCTGTGCCCGGGCCGCAGCCAAAGCATTCTGCAAGGGTTCGTCATCCAGCTCGGCCAACAGCTCACCGGCTTTGACCTTGTCCCCTTCATCCACATGCAGCGCCGTCACACGACCGCCCTGCCGGAAACCAAGGGACAATTCCCGTACATCCACATTGCCATAGAGTGTCAGCGGGCCGTTATCCGTTTGCTGGCTCTGGTACCAGGCGTATCCGCCGCCCGCCAGGACGGCGAGCACGACCAGTGCAATCAGGGGTTTCTTCATTCAAAAGGCTCCTTTGCCAACAACAGGCGGATGTTGGTGAACACGCGATGTTTTATGGCCTCGATGTCCGGATTGTTCCAGCCCATCTGACGCTGTATACCCGTGCGGGCGAAGCGCCAGACCAGAATCTGGCCCAGCACCGTAATGACCAGCAGCTTGACCTCTTCACTCTCAAGTTCCGGCCTGAGGTGTCCGGCCAGCCGCGTGGTAATACCCAACACCCGGCTCATGAAGCGTTCATACAGGATGTCGAAGGCGGGCCCCGGATGCTGTTGCTCCCGGAGAATCAGCTGGGACCAGTATTCGGTTTCCGGTTGCAGCATAAGTTCAACCAGGCCGCCGCAAAATGTCTCCATGGCCGCCAGGCAGTCCTCGCGGGAGGGATCCGGTTCGGCCAACAAAGCCTTCAGCTGTTCCAGTCTGTCGGTCATTCTTTGCTCAAGCGCTTCGGCTATGGCCACGAAAACCGCCTGATAGAGATCTTTCTTACCACCAAAATGATAGCCGATCAGGGCCTGATTGACGTCCGCCGCTTTGGCGATGGCACGGGTACTGGCGCCGTAATAGCCCAGTTCCGCGAAGACGCGGGTGGCGGTTTTTATCAGAGCGTCCCGGGTGGTGTCGCCCTGTTGTTTACGGGAATCCTGGGGCATGATTTTAATTTAGTTAATCGATTGATTAAGTATCAGGATAATCCTGTTTTCCCGCGAGCGCAAACAAAAAGGGCCGCGCGATGCGCGGCCCTCATGAGCACTTACTGGATCAATCGCCTCAACTCAGATTCTTCCTCATGAACTTCTGGATCTCGCCCACAATGCCACTGCGGAAGGCGATGACCGTCAGCACGAAGATGCCGCCGAGAATCGGATCGACCCAGTCCCGGAGCGGGCCCTGGGCGAGCTGGTATTCCACGTTCACCACGAAGGTGGCCCCCACGACCGGCCCCAACAGGGTGCCCGCGCCGCCCACGAGTGTCATCAGGATGACCTCACCGGAGGTATGCCAGTGAGCATCGTTCAGAGACGCCAACTGGAACACCACTGATTTCATGGAACCCGCGAGCCCAGCGAGGGCGGCCGAGATCACAAACGCCAGGATCTTGTAGCGGTTGACGTTGTAGCCCAGCGAGATAGCTCTCGGTTCGTTCTGTTTGATGGCATTGAGCACCTGCCCGAACGGGCTGCCGACGGTTCTCTGTACCAGCAGGTAACAGGCCAGGAACACCACGAGGATGAAGTAGTACAGGTTCAGGTTGTCGTTCAGGTCGATCAGCCCGAACAGCTCTCCCCTCGGGATGCCCTGCATGCCATCTTCGCCGCCCGTAAAGGACGACTGAACGAAGAAGAAGAACACCAGCTGGGCCAGCGCCAGGGTCACCATGGCGAAATAGATGCCCTGCCGGCGGATCGACAGCAACGCAAAGCCGAACCCGAGCACCGTGGCCATCAGAGTACCCGCCAGGATTCCCAGTTCGGTCGACAGCCCGGGCACATTACTCAGCAGGTAGCCGGTGGTGTAGCCCCCGGTTGCCAGAAACGCCGCATGGCCAAAGGACAGCAGTCCGGTATACCCCAGAAGGAGGTTGAAAGCGACGGCGAACAACGCGAAACACAGGATCTTCATCAGGAAGACCGGGTACATGACCAACGGCGCCACCAGAAGGAGCACCAGCAGAACACCGTTCAAGATCATCTTTTTACGATGCTCGGATTGTTGCTGCTCGAGAATCGCCTTCTGGATATCGGTCTGTTTGACTGTTTCGTTCATGGTCAGGCCTCCTTACCAAACAGGCCGGCAGGCCGGAACATGAGAACCACCACCATCACCAGAAAGATGACAGCGGACGAAGCCGGAGGATAGAAGGTTTTGGTCAGTCCTTCGATGACCCCCATGAGTACACCGGTGATGATTGCACCACCGATCGATCCCATTCCGCCGATCACCACCACCGCGAACACCACAATCAGTATGTGTGACCCCATCACCGGGGTGACCGAGTAGATGGGTGCCGCCAGCACACCGGCGAATGCCGCGAGCATGACGCCGAAACCGTAGGTCAGGCTTATCAGCAAAGGCACGTTGATACCGAAGCCCTGCATCAGCTGGGCATCTTCGGTGCCCGCTCTGAGGTAGGCGCCGAGTTTGGTTTTCTCGATCATGAACCAGGTGCCGAAGCAGACAATCAGGGCCACCAAAATGACCCAGGCGCGATAGTACGGCAGGAACATGAAACCGAGGTTGACGCCACCCTTGAACAGATCCGGTATGGAATACCGCAGGCCGGATACGCCGTAGATATTGGTCAGAATCCCCTGGATCATCAGCGCTGCGCCGAAGGTCAGCAGCAGGCTGTAGATGTGGTCCTGGCCGGTAATTCGTCGAAGCAGGAAGTACTCGATAAGCATACCGAAAACGCCAACGAGGACAGGCGCCAGGAACAGGGCCACCCAGTAATTGACACCCAGGGCGTCAAACATGATGACCGTGACCATGGCACCAAGCATGTACATGGCGCCGTGGGCGAAATTGATAATCTTGAGCAGGCCGAAAATCACCGCCAGACCCAGGCTCAACAGCGCGTAGAAGGCGCCATTGATAACTCCGATCAGAAGCTGGCCCGACAGCACTGCCACAGGCACGCCGAAAATCATGGACATGTTGCTAACTCCACTCTGGCTCCCCGCGCGCCGCACGGGGAGCCGTTGTTACTTTCCGGATTACATGCTGACCAGTTTGCACTTGCTCTCGGAGAGTGGACGGAACGCCTCATCTGCCGGGATGGTCCGTACGATGTTGTACAGGTCCCATTCACCGGAGGATTCCTCGGGGGTCTTGACCTCGGCCAGGTACATGTCATGCACCATGCGACCGTCTTCCCGGATCCTGCCGTTCTTGGCGAACATGTCGTTGATCGGATGCTCCATCATGTACTTGCGCACAGTCTGGGAGTCGTCCGAATTGGTTGCTTCCACGGCTTTCAGGTACTGCATGGTGCTGGAGTAGATACCGGCGTGAACCATGGTCGGACGGGCTCCGGTGGCTTCCATGAAGCGATCGGACCAGGCGCGGGTCTCATCGTTCATGTCCCAGTACCAGCCGGTGGTGAGCTGGATGCCCTGGGCCACATCGGTGCCGAGTGCGTGAACATCGCTCAGGAACAGAACCAGTGCGGCAAGGGTCTGGCCACCCTGGGTCACACCGAACTCACTGGCGGTGTTGATCGCGTTGGTGGTGTCTGCGCCGGCGTTGGCCAGGGCAATTACGTCAGCACCGGAGGCCTGTGCCTGCAGGATGAAGGACGAAAAGTCCGGTGTCGGGAACGGGTGACGGATACTGCCGACCACTTCGCCGCCATTGGCTTCCACGACACGGGTAACGTCCGCTTCCATGGCATGGCCGAACGCGTAGTCAGCGGTCAGGATGAACCAGGTCTTGCCGCCTTCCTGCACGATGGCTGTCGGGGTACCGATGGACAGCGCGTAGGTGTCGTAGACGTAGTGAATGTGGTTCGGCGTGCAATGCTCGTTGGTGATGCTGGACGCGGCTGAACCGGACACGATGCCCAGTTTGTTGTTCTCTTCCAGGATCTTGGTGGCCGCGATGGTCACGGACGATGCGACCATGCCGCCGATCATGTCGACCTTGTCGTTTTCAACCCAGCGGCGAACGGTGCTCGACGCCACGTCCGGGCTGTTCCGGTCGTCGGCGCTGACGACTTCAATCTTGGCGCCCTTGACCGAGCCACCGAAATCCTTGATGGCCATTTCCATGGCCTTCAGGCCGTTCGGGCCGGCCAGGTCCCGGTAGGTACCGGACATATCCGCCAGGTAACCCATTTTTACCATGTTGTCGCTAATCTCCGCCTGGGCGCCACTCACCATGAGGGCGGATGCAACGGCTGAGGTCAGAAGCTTTTTAATCATTGTCATTGTTGTATCTCCGCTACTGTCTTGCGTCGGTTCGGGTTGTTGTTGCTTTTTTAGCTTGCGCTAGCATTTCTATCCGGGGTCAGACCCCCAAATAGCCGTTTAGCACCGACTGTTTGGCACTCAGCTCGTCGGCGCGTATCTCTTCCATGATCTGACCATGCTCGACCACGTAATGGCGGTCGGCTAAAGGCGCCGCGAAGTGGAAATTCTGTTCCACCAACACAATCGTCAGCCCTTTTTCCTTCAGAGCGATCAGGACATCCCCGAGTTTCTCCACGATCACCGGGGCCAGGCCCTCGGTGATCTCGTCCAGCAGGAGCATGTTGGCGCCGGTGCGCAGGATGCGGGCCATGGCCAGCATCTGCTGTTCGCCACCGGAGAGCTTGGTGCCCTGGCTGAAACGACGTTCGTAGAGATTGGGGAACATGGTGTAAATCTCTTCCAGGCTCATACCACCGCTACGCACCACCGGTGGCAGGGTGAGGTTTTCCTGGACGTTGAGTGACGAAAAAATGCCCCGATGTTCGGGGCAATACCCGACACCCAACCTGGCAATATGATGGGGAGCGCAAGACATGGTCTCCTCCCCGTTGATCATGATGGAGCCGGTGCGGCGGCCCACCATGTTCATGATGGCTTTCAGGGTGGTACTGCGGCCGGCACCGTTGCGCCCGAGCAGGGTCACCAGCTCGCCGCGGTTCACCACCAGATCAATCCCGTGCAGGATGTGGGATTCACCATAAAACGCGTGCAGCCCGGAAATGCGCAACTGCTCGTATTCCCTGCCTGTTCCCTGGCTCATGCTTCGGTCTCCGTTGTTGTCGCACCGCGCTCACCACTGGCATCAGTGCCCATATAGACTTCGCGAACGCGGGGATCTGCCGATACCGTTTCATAGTCACCTTCGGTGAGGACGGCGCCCTGGGCCAGCACGGTAATCCGGTCACACAGTTTGCTCACCACGCCCAGGTTGTGTTCAACCATCAGCACTGTGCGCCCCTCGGCGGCTTTGCGCACCAGTTCCACGACGCGGTTCACGTCTTCGGTGCCCATGCCCTGTGTCGGCTCGTCCAGAAGCAGCAACTCCGGCTCCATGGCCAGGGTGGTGGCCAGCTCCAGCGCCCGCTTGCGGCCATAGGCCAGCTCAACGGTGGTGGTATTGGCGTAGCGGGTCAGCCCGACCGCATCAAGCAGTTCCATGGCCCGCTCATTGAGCTTGTTGAGACGGTTGCCGGACTGCCAGAAGCTGAAGGAATTGCCTTCGAAGCTCTGCAGTGCGATGCGGATATTCTCCAGGGCCGTCATGTGGGGGAACACGGCTGAAATCTGGAAGGAGCGCACAACGCCCTTGCGGGCAATGGCGGCCGATTTCATCGCGGTGATGTCCTGACCCTTGAACAGGATCCTGCCCCGGGTCGGGATGAGAAACTTGGTCAGCAGGTTGAAGACCGTGGTCTTGCCGGCGCCATTAGGGCCGATCAGCGCATGTATGTCGCCCTGGCGGATCTTGAGATTGACGTCGTCGACAGCGACGAAGCCTTTGAATTCCTTGACCAGGTTACGGGTTTCGAGAACGTACTGTTCACTCATGGGCATTATTCTTGCCTTTTGTTATTGTTGTATTTCTTAACTATCCCAAGATTAGATTGACGTATACGTAAACGTCAATACCTAATTGCGATATTTTTCCGGCGGAATGGAATACGTCATGGTGGAATGGGCGACCGGCTCTTCCACGCCTTCGGAATACACGAACACCTCCCCCACTCCCATGGTGCGCCCCACCTTCAAAAGGTTGGCGCGTGCCCAGATGGGCGCATGGGCCGCCGGCTTCCGCAGGAAGTTGATGTTGAGATTGGTGGTCACCGCCAACGGCACCAGCCCGATCTTGCTGAGCAGTGCAGCGTACATGGTGACATCCGCCAACCCCATCATCGCCGGGCCCGACACCGTGCCGCCGGGCCTGAGATGTTCTTCATCCACCTCCAGCTTCATTTCCGCCCAGCCATCCCCGAGCTTCTGCAGGGAGCCGAATGCGGCCCCCTGCGGAAACTGCTCGTCGAGGAAAGCCTGGAGCTCCTCAAACGTGATGATCATGCGTTAACTTCGTCCTTGGCCCGATTCCGCAATACAAACCGCTGGATCTTGCCACTGGGCGTCTTGGGCAGCTCATCCACGAATTCGATCTCACGAGGGAACGCGTGGGTGGACAGACGGTGCCGAACGAGCTCCTGGAGTTCGTCCTTCAACGCCTGCTCGTCAGCCGGTTCCTGACCCGCCTTGATGACCACGAAGGCCTTGATGATGGAGCCACGTTTTTCGTCCGGCTTGGCAACCACACCGGATTCTGCCACGGCCGCATGCTCAAGCAGTGTGCTTTCAACGTCGGCGGGACCGACCCGATAACCGGCAGTGGTGATGATGTCGTCGTCACGACCGCTGAAGGAGTAGCTGCCATCACCGTGGGAGATCACCATGTCGCCGGTGAGGTAGTAGCCCTTCACGAACGGGTCTTTCTCGCCCCAGGTGTAGCCGTCGAAGTGGAACAGCGGCGACGCTTTGACGTCGACGGCCAACTGGCCGATTTCGCCCTCACCCACTTCCTCGTTCTTCTCGTTCAGGGCAACCACCCGGTGGCCGGGGGAGGAATACCCCATGGAACCCTGACGGACCGGATGTTCCAGCGCATGGAAGTTGCAGCAGGTCATGCCGGTCTCGGTCTGGCCATAATGGTCTTTGACCGGGCAGTAGTGACGGTTCCTGATCCAGTTGACCACTTCCGGGTTCAGCGGCTCGCCGGCACTGCTGGCCACACGTAACCCGAGATTCTCACCCTCCGGCAGGACCTGATCGTTGGCCTTCAGCAGCCGGTAAGCCGTGGGCGCCGCCGCGAGGTTGGTGATCTTGTACTTGCGGATCATGTCGTAAGTGGATTCGGGCGTGAACGCACCGGGGTTGAAGTGGGTCGCGTGCCCCATCAGCAATGGCCCGACCACGGCGTAGTAGAGGCCGTAGGCCCAGCCCGGATCCGCAACGTTCCAGAACTTGTCGTCTTCGCGCAGGTCGATGGCGTACTTCATGTACACGTAGAACGCCAGCAGCGCACGGGCCGGCACCGCAACACCCTTGGCCTTGCCAACCGTGCCGGAGGTAAACATCTGCAGGAATGGATCGGTTCCCTTGATCATGACCGGCTCGAACTCATCCGATTGCGACGCCAGGGTGGCCTCGAAGTCCGCCACCTCTGCCCCTGTATCAGATGCATTCACGCACAGGACCGGTGGACAATCTTTGACCTCGGTCAGTTTCGGATAGTTTACGGGATCGGTCACCACCAGCTTTGTGCCGGCTCGCTCAAGCCGGTACTCGATGGCACCGGAGCCGAACGCTGTGAACAGGGGTTGATAGACGGCTCCCAGACGCAGCGCCCCCGCAATGACCACGAGAAGCTCCGGCCCCCGGGGAAGCAGACCGGCAACCCGATCCCCTTTCCCGACACCCTGGCTGGCGAGATAGTTGGCAAATCGCGCAGAAGCCGCTTTCAGCTCGGCAAAGGTCATTGTGCCGTCGCCGCCATCGGTCTTCTCGTAATAGAGTGCAACTTTGTTCGGATCTGTGGCCCACTTGTCGCAGATCTCGTGGCACACGTTCAGACCGCTATCAAGACGTCCGTCCAGGATGTCCGCTTCCAGTGCGGCCGCATCAAAGTTGTTGTACACCTCGGTGTATTGCGGAAGGCTCATCGTCAACTCCTGTTGTTTTTATCATCAGATTCACGAGTTGAAGATTTAGCACAGGGTTCACTTTACGTAAAGGTCAACTTTAGAATAAGAGAAAACCCGTAGACTGGAATCTTGGTCTATTCCGGCCTACGGGCCCTGAAATCAGCCGCTCGGCGCGACGTCTCCTTTTTTCCGGCTGGACAGAATATGATGAAGGCCGTCGCAGTCGACCATCGGATCGTCACAATTGACCACGATATCCGACCGGGCAATCACATAGCCCTTGCCGGTGATGGTGTTGTTCACCACCTGGTACTCACCCTCTTCCTGTACGGACGTGAATTCACCGATGAATCCGGTTTCTCGGAGCGAGACCGTCTCCAGCTTGTCGCCGGGGCGGATCAACCCCTGGTAATTCATCAGCGCCAGTCTCGCGGACGTCCCGGTTCCGGTGGTGCTCCGACAGATCACGCCGGGATGAACGTAGGTGGCCGACCGGGAACGGTAATAGCCGTCAGCCACATGCTCCACCGGCCCCATGAAATGCAGGAATGGCAGTGGCCCGACGTCCCCCAGCGTGTAATGGGAGAACCCCCTTTCCGCCTGGATGGCCTCAACAATCGCATGAGCGGTTTCCGCCAGCCGGCGCTCCTCGTCCAGGGTCAGATCAAACCCCAGTTCGGAGGCATCAACCAGCGCGTAGAATCCGCCACTGTAGGCCACGCTGTAGGTCACCCGACCGACCGAAGGCACGTCGATCTGCGCCTGATAGGTGTGGATGTAACTGGGCAGGCCCTCACAGGTAATGGCTTCCACAACACCGTCGTGCAAGGTGGCCTCGATCTGCACCAGGCCGGCGGGGGATTCCAGCACGAACTGCTGTCGCCCCTCCTGTTTGGGCACAATGCCGGCTTCGAGCACGGCAGTTGCGGTGCAGATGGTGTTCGACCCCGAGTAGATCGGATACCCCATCACCTCCATGATGATGTAGCCCGCGGCAGCACGGGGATCGGTGGCCGGCACCAGCAGGTCCACGGACATTTCCGGAATGCCATACGGCTCTTCCAGCAGCAGCTTGCGCAATCCGTCGGCATCGTCCCGCAGGTATTCCATCTGCGCGCGAACCGTGTCGCCGGGCAGCAGGTCAATACCGCCCGTCACGATCCGGCTGACATCGCCACCGGCGTGGGTATCCATGAGCTGAATGGTCAGTTCCGGTTTCATCAGGCAGTCTCCAGGGCGAAGGGTTGGCCGTGTTCGTCCCACTGGGCGTCGGGAACGATCACAATCTTGCCGAGGTAGTTGCTGCCCCGGTTCACAAAGTATGCCTCCGCGTGATGCAGGTCCGACAGTCGGAACGCACCATGAAGTACCGGCTTGAGATGGCCGTCGCGAATCCAGGCCATCAGTTGCTCCGCCTCTTCCCGGGTGCCGTGGGAGACACCAAAGATCTGTACCTGATACAGGTAGATGCGCGTCCAGAGGATTTCGCTGATGTTGCCGCCACTGGCGCCGGCGATGCTCAGCCGCGGATAGGTTCCGCGGGCATTCATGTCGAAGATCATGGTGTCGATGAAGATATCCGTCATTTCACCACCCACCAGATCCATGACCGCGTCGATCGGCTTGCCGCCGGTTTCCGACTTGACCCGCTCCACAAAGCTGCCCATGTCGGAGCGATCCAGCACGGCCTCCGCCCCCAGGTTCAGCAGAGCCTGTGCCTTGTCCTGCTTGCTGAGCGCGTAGGGAATGGCCCCCATAATGCGGCAGAGCTGAATCAGTGCAGTCCCGACGCCACCGCTGGCGCCGGTCACCAGGACCCGCTCACCGGCGCGGACATTGGCCGAGGTGAGCATGTGCATGGCGGTCTGGTAGGAACACATCCCCATGGAGGCCACTTCCGCATCGCTCAGTTCCGGATTGGGAATGTGATGAAACTGATCCGATGGCAGGGCTACATACTCGGCGTAGCCCCCATCGGCGCCGTGGCCGTAATAGTCCGGCGTCAGGTTGATGTCCCGACGGCCATCGGCATAGATGTTGAAATCGAGCAGCCCGCGCTGTCCAACCCGGACCTTGTCAACGCCGTCACCCACGGCGACCACCCGCCCGGCGATATCCGCACCCTGAATGCGAGGAAACGTCAGGGTCGGTTTGCCGCCCATCTGGAACGACGTCATTTCGCCTTTCTTGGTGGGATAGAGCCCTTCCCTTGCCTTCCGGTCGGTGTTGTTCTTGGCCGTTGCCGTTACCTGAACCAGGACCTCACCGGGCCCCGGGCGAGGTGTCTCGACGTCCCGGTACTCAAGCTTTTCGATGCCACCGTGGCCGGTCAGAACCATGGCTTTCATGGTGTTCGGGATCATTGGGAACGAAACCTCCCTCTGTTGGTTGACGGTCGGATATTCTGATCAGCATAGGTGACCGGTCCGTCAGTGTCAGGGGGGTGTTACGGATATCCATTAGTCCACCCGGGAAGCCGTCAGCGGGCGATCACGCGGTAAACCGGACGGAGCGATGGAATCTGCTTGAGAACCACCTGGATCACCGTCATCAGCGGCACCGCCAGCAGCACGCCCAGAGGTCCCCAGAGCCAGCCCCAGAAGAAAATCGCGACGAAAATAATGACCGGATTAATGGCCATGCGGAAACCGTGAATCCAGGGTTCCAGGAAAAAGCCGACGATGGTGGTCAGTACAATGAAACTCACAGGTGCCAAAAGCATCATCCAGGCAACGTCCAGCGTCGTGGCCGAGACGGTGGCCAGCAAGGCGATGGTCAGCATGTTGCCCAGGTAGGGAATGAACCGTGCCAGGCCGGCCACGAGCCCCCAGACAGAGGGATCCGGCAGCCCCACAGCCCAGCAGATCAGGCCAGTCAGCACCCCGACAGAACCATTGCTGAGGCTGACCACGGCCAGGTAACGGGCGATTTCCCGCTGAGAACCATGGGTGATCCTCAACACCGTCTTGCGATGCTTTCGGGGCAACTGCCGGACAAAGTTACGGATCAGCGAGTCACCACTGACCAGCAGGAAGTAGGTCAACGCAAGTGTCAGCGCGAGGCCAGCGATGCCATTCCGGGCCTGGGACATGAGCTGGCTACGCCAGGAATCTGTCTGCAGGACAACGGTGTTCGGCTCTGCCGCTTCCCCCTCGGACAGCTTCTTGACCGACTTTTCGACCTGCTGCGCCGAGCGGTTGACCTTGTCGATCTGCTGCATGATTTCGTTGTCACCCACCAGGAGCCTGGACAGGCCCTCCGGTGCTTTCTGCGCCCATTCCAGGGCCGGCGTGGCGACCGCCATACCCACGCCCACCAGGATAGCGAGGACTGTCGACACCAGCACCAGCGAACTGACCATGCGTGGAATCCGCCACTTCAGGTAAAGCTTTTTCACCACGGGGGCAAGCAGCAGGCTCGTCAGGACACCGATCACAATCGGCAGGATGATCTGGTGGGCCACATAGAGGGTGTACAAGATGCCGAGAACGAACAGTCCATAGATCGGCATGGACAGGTCAGCGGGGATCAGCCGGTTTTCCGCTTCCTGCGATGAGCGTGATGATTCCTGTTCGTCCATGATGCTTACCCTTCTGCCGGTAGACCGGCCAGTGTAGTGCCTAGACAAGCCCGTTTGCCACCCTGTTCAGGATGAGACAACCGTAATGTGCTACCGGGACGCCGAATCGGGTTTTTGGTAGAATGGCCGCCGAAAAGGATATCGGTTAACAGGAAATGGAGTTTCCATGCATCGCGTCTCAGCGCTTCTGCTGGCACTGTCGCTTGCCGGCTGCAGCAGTTCATCGTCCATCACCAGCACAACCCTCTCCGACAGCGAAATCGACGCCATCCAGGCCCGGGTCGAAAGCCGTTACCCGGACCTCTCCTCCAGCAAACAACAGCAGGTCACCGAACTGGTGGTTCGGGCCCTCGACAACATGGTCTCCATCAAGGGCGGCAGTTTCATGATGGGCGAATTCAAGGTGCCCTGTGAACCCGGATCCGATCAGCTCTGCATGAGCGATTTCGACCGGGACAATGACTTCGCCCATAAGGTCACCCTGGACGACTACGCGCTCGCCAGGTACGAAACCACCATGGCCGACTTTGATCTGTTTCGGGAACTGCAGGGGAAAACGCCCTATGAACAGGACCTGAGGGAGCGCGAAGACCGGCAGTACCTGTTTGAACCCGACAAACCCGCCTGGACAAAAAACTGGCAGGAACCCAAAGACTACTGCCAGTGGGTTGGCGAACTGGCCGACCGCCCCGTGGATCTTCCGACAGAAGCCCAGTGGGAGTTTGCCGCACGGAATCGCGGGCAGAATGTTTTGTATGCGACAGATAATGGGAAAATAGACCTGGGCCGAAACTATTCTGCAGATCACGGTTTCTCAGACTCTAAGACTGTTGGGGCTTTCCCTCCCAACCCCCTAGGCCTATACGACCTAATCGGAAATTCTACCGAGTGGGTTAATGATCGCTATTCAGAGAACTACTACGAAGTTAGCCCAGAGCGAAACCCCACTGGGCCTAGTCGAGGGAATGGGCATGTAACCCGAGGTGGCAGCTTTGTAAATTCACCGAAGGCTAACACCTCAGTTTTCAGGAGTAACGAGCGCTCACTCGATTTCTATTCCGATCTTTACAGTTTTCGCTGCGGAATCAGTCACTAATCCTGTGAGAAATTAAAGTTTCGGTACAGCCAGGGAAAGTACCTTTTAGGAAATGGAGTTTCCATGCATCGCGTCTCAGCTCTTCTGCTGGCACTGTCGCTTGCCGGCTGCAGCAGTTCATCGACCACCACCAGCACGACCCTCTCCGACAGCGAAATCGACGCCATCCAGGCCCGGGTCGAAAGCCGTTACCCCGATCTCTCCTCCAGCAAACAACAGCAAGTCATCGAACTGGTGGTTCGGGCACTCGACAACATGGTCTTCATCGAGGGCGGCAGCTTCATGATGGGCGAATTCAAGGTGCCCTGTGAGCCCGGATCCGATCAGCTCTGCATGAGCGATTTCGACCGGGACAACGATTTCGCTCATAAAGTCGTCCTGGACGACTACGCGCTCGCCAGGTACGAAACCACCATGTCCGACTTTGATCTGTTTCGGGAACTGCAGGGGAAAACGCCCTACGAACCGGACCTGAGGGGGCGGGAAGACCGGCAATATCTGTTTGAACCCGACAAACCCGCCTGGACAAAGAACTGGCAGGAACCCAAGGATTACTGCCAGTGGGTTGGCGAACTGGCTGACCGGCCCGTCGATTTGCCGACCGAAGCCCAGTGGGAATTTGCGGCGCGGAATCGGGGGCAGAATGTTTTGTATGCGACAGACACGGGAAAGGTCGAATTGGGAAAAAACTATCGGGCCGAAGGTCAAGGACTAAAAACACAGAAGACAGGTTTATTCCCTCCCAACCCTCTGGGCATATATGACCTTATGGGCAATGCATCGGAGTGGGTTAAAGATCGGTACGACGAGGATTACTACGAGCAGGGCGACGACCTTAACCCCCAAGGCCCACCAAAAGGGATCGGTCACGTTATCAGAGGCGGCAGCAACCTGGACTCGCCATCGATAAGCACCACTGTCAATCGAAACCACGACAAGACACTCGATTTTTATGACTCGGTAACCAGTTTCAGATGCGCATCTGAAGCGTAGGCAATTGGTAGCCGCTCCCCAAACGGCAATAGCAATAAACGCGGAATACTCCCAAGTGAGACCTAGAACAATACTCGGTGGGCTTTCGCAATGAGGATCTCAATTATGGAAAACGAAAATTCCATGCAATGTATTTCAATTTTTCTGATGGTACTGTCACTTGCCGGCTGCAGCAGTTCATCGAACATCACCAGCACGACCCTTTCCGACAGCGAAATCGACGCCATCCAGACCCGGGTAGAAGATCGTTACCCCGACCTCTCGTCCAGCAAGCAACATCAGGTCATCGAACTGGTGGTTCGGGCACTCGACAACATGGTCCCCCTCGAGGGCGGGAGCTTCATGATGGGCGAATTCAAGGTGCCCTGTGAGCCCGGATCCGATCAGCTCTGCATGAGCGATTTCGACCGGGACAACGATTTCGCCCACAAAGTCGTCCTGGACGACTATTTCCTTGCAAAATACGAGACGACAATATCCGACTTTGATTTATTCCGCGAGATTCAGGGAAAAGCCCCTTACAAGAGAATGTTACGCAAACGTGAGCACAGGAAAGACTGGTTTGGTCCAAACAAGCCTGCGTGGACCAAGAACTGGCAGGAACCCAAAGACTACTGCCTTTGGGTCGGCGAACTGTCCGACCGCCCCGTGGATCTACCGACAGAAGCCCAGTGGGAGTATGCGGCGCGCAACCGAGGCCAAAATGTACTCTATGCCACCGATACAGGGGAAATCGATCTGGGTGAAAATTATCCTTCAGCCAAGCTCACCTCAATCACAAGCGCCGTCGGGACGTATCCACCAAACCCACTAGGTCTATATGATTTAACGGGCAATGCAACAGAATGGGTTAATGATCTCTATTCAGAGGATTATTACCATAAAAGCGCCACCAAAAACCCGAAAGGCCCCCTCCATGGTGAGTCCCATGTCGTTCGCGGAGGCAGCTTCATAAATGCTCCTCATGCCAACACTTCAGTTTTTAGAGAACATCAAAAAACTCTTGAGTTCTACTCCAACCTAGTCAGTTTTCGGTGCGCTATGAATAATTAAGCTAGCGAAATGGGGCCACCATATTTTGTATTATATGCCGTTAGTTTTTGTCGGATACGATTCCAATCCTTGGGGGCAACACTCGGCAGCCAAGCCAGTTCACGAGATGGAGAATCGCTAGGATTGGATCCCAGTTCATGATTAATCCAATGATGAAATCGGCTGAGCTGGTTGTCACCTTTTGACAGACCATCGTCGAGAATTGCGCAGATCTTTTCTAGGGATTGCATAGCATCACATTTTGAACCATCAGCCGTCATATGCTGAAGGACCTCAAAAAATTTCCGCCAGGTCGAGACGTGAGAGAATATATAAATTAGTGCCTTCTCCTGCTCTTCCTCCCAAGTATCTATGAACGTTTCTACCAGCGTGTGGCACAACATTCCGAGCGTTTCTGGTGGCAAATCATATATAGTCAGAGATCCCTGATCAGATTCTAGAACCTCAGACAAACGATTCTCTCGGATTTTTTTCGCAAGAGTGAACGCCTCTTCTCGAAGCGAGTTTCGCCCGGCCAAGGCGTTCTGAAATACAAGGAATGGTGCATTTATCAAAGTTGCTGCGGCTCTCGCCTCAGCAACTAATGACAGGTAGAGACTTTGATACCACCGTCTGAACACGTCCTCTTGAATATTTTCAATGTATGAATAATCAAGATCGCGAAGCACTCCCATAACTGCTTTGCAAAGAGCCCAACCTGCATTTACGTCCACCTTTGTACCAAAATTCCCGCTTGCACCGGGACCAAAAACCAAACGACCACTACAGCTCAAATGAAGCTCGCCACCACGCAACTCCAACTCAAAATCCATCCCGGCCCCAACACCCGCCGCAACAGTCGCCCCTGCCTCGATCTTCAGCAGCTCCTGCCAGTTTGCATTGGTATTGAACTGCTCATCCGGATGCACCCAGCTGAACTTGCCGCTGACGGCACCACCAGCTTCGGCGCCGGCAAAGGCGTTGCCGGAGACCGACAACCCGGCATTCGGATCGGGCTTGATGCGTTTCTGATCGGAGAGAAGGAAGGTCGCCGCACCGGTACTCAGCCGGGCACTGGCTTCGCCGCCGGCCCGGCCGCCGACGAAGCAGTTGAGTGTGATGTCGCCGGAGAGACGAAAGGCACCGAACGCCAGGTCCGACAATTCCCCGTTTCGATTCCGAAAGGTAAACCGGCAGTCCCAGCCTGCCTCGTCGGGCACAAACACTTCCGCCAGTTTCGCCTCGGCTTCGAGTAACGCCATGGACGCGCTGGCCCGGGTGCCGATATCGATTTCTCCGGTGCTCAAATCGAAGTTATTGACACCGGCACTGGCCTGCATGACAAATCGCATGAGCTGCGCCTCGGCGCCTACCTGAAACTGGTTCTCGGAAGGCGCCTCACCCTTGCTGGAATTCCAGGTCAGTTTCGAATGTTCCTTGCCCAGGAGATAGAAATCTTCTTTTGCTTCCGCGAATTTGACTTCGATATTGCCGATGGGGCTCTTGGCCGCATCGGTCTTCAGATCGTCCCGGATCTTGCCGATCAGCTCCCGCGCTGTCGCCGACTTGTTGCTGAGCATATCCGCCATGGCCCGGGTTTTACGGACGTAACGGATCGAGGCATAACTGGCCAGGATCCTCCGATAAACCCCTTTCCGGACGTAATGCCAGCGACCGGGGCGGCTGAATACCATGATCTCGATAATGCCCGCCTCAACGCGGTTACTTCGGCGCGGGTCAAAGTCGCGGGACTGGACGCCCTGGCCACGGACGCCCCGGTTCGTATCCGTCTCTTCCAATTGGGCCTGAAGCGCCTCTCGTTGTTTTCGAAGCATAGCGAGGCGCCGGTTTCTGGCCGTGGTCAGGATTTCCTCCCGCTTCTCGTCGTCTGCGCTGATGGCCGACCAGATATAATCCGTATCGTAGTCATCGAACCAGCGGATCTGCTCATCTATGGCGGCAATCCGGGAACGAATCGGGGATACCTTGTCCGGTTCCTGTTCTTCCTGATCATCGGAGTCTGGCTGGATCACGCCTTTTTCCGCCGCCTTGATCATCCATTGACGTTCGGGCGATGGCTGGTCGCTCCCTGGATCCTGAGCTTTGTTCTGGGCGGCCCGGAACTCGGCCATCAAGGCATCCATCTCCTCGATTTCCCGATAGAGCTCTTCGGCCGCGGCATCCGGCAAGGCGAGGCACCAGGCCTCATCACCCGCCCCCATTTCATGAATGATGTCCGCATATTCCGTGCGACAGGCTTTGGCCGCGCACTCGGAAGACGTCGGTTGCCCGGCGGTCTTTGGCTCCGGCATCGCAAGGGCCCCTGAAGACGACGGCGGAATCGACAGGGTCCACCCGGCCTCGATGTGATCCGCATCTTTAATTCGGGGGTTCTCGGCCCTGAGCGCGGCAATGCTGACCTGATGGTCGCGGGCGATGGCCGACAGGGTATCTCCGGACTGTACTTCATAGTGTGGCATTTGCATTCTCCATGGCGCCTTCCATGGCGCTCAATCGGTAACCGGGGGTCTTGGATTCATCTTCCAGAAACACGGAGTACGGTGAACGACGGTGAAACCCGGCCCCCTGTCGGATGGCGAGTCGGAGCCAGCGCTCCAGGTAATCGCTCTGACGAAAGCCGGCTTCATGGGCTTCCTGCAATCGGGTCAGGATCCAGGCTGTGGCCGATACATCCTGCGGCAATACCGATTCATAGTGAGCGCGATACCCCCTCGCTTCGGCCGCCAGCCAGTAGGGTGTCGTTGCCTCGAGCCTGTCGAGGGATAAACGGGGCAGTGGGCGCTCTCCGGGTGCCGGATCGTGGGGATCCGGCATCGCTGTACGCCAGGTGTGGCTGTCATACCAGAACCAGTGCGTTCCGGCCGCAAGGATGGCCTGGCGTTGCCTGTCGCCCACGGCACAGAGCAGTGGTCCAAACCAGCGGGGTTCATGCAGGCGCAGGAGGTGCCCGTCCATCGGCACGCCGTCGTGAATGCAATGACTGATATGTGCGTGAAATTCGTCCATGGACCAGTTTGTCCGGACCAGCAACCCGCTCGGAACAGTCACCATGCGTTCAATCAATGCATTCCGGAATACCGGTGCCTGTCGCAGATCCAGGAGCACCGGCCCCTGCTTCCATTGCGGAAACCAGGGCGTGTTCTGGAAGAGACTGAGCCAGTGGATCGATTCCCCGATCATCGCGTCGTAGATGCACTGCAGGGATTGCTCGTCCGCGGCCAGGTCAACAATGGCAAAATCCGCTGCATCGGGTAAGGAAACCGGGGGTGCCACGTGTTCAAGAGTGTTGATGCAGTCTGCAGCGTCCATGCTCATCGTAATCACATTCCGAAAGGGATAGCGCGCCTTGCTGGGCGGCCTCGGCCAGGAGTTTTCCGCGTTCATCCGACAATGCCGGTGGAACAAACCCCGCGGGCGCCGCAAGGTCTCGGGTTGACGTCTGGGCCAGGTCCGGCGATGCACCGGAAACCGGCTGGTCAGAGTGAATGGATTGGGGCGCCTGGGGCTCCCTGGCCGCCTGCCCCGCGCCACTCCCCGGGGCGCCGCCCGAGTTGATGCGAATAGCGGGCCCGGAGATGGTCACACCACCGGGATCGATTTTCAGGAAACTGCCACCGGCTTTGAGTGTGATTTCGGCCCCCGCTTCAATCACAACCTTGATGCCGGCCTGGTGATGAATCTCGGAACCTGCCTCCACCAGCTGACTTTCGCCCAACCGACTGTGGAGACTCCCATTCGCGATCAGACTGTAATCGCCGCCGACCCGTGTGCGGTGTTCACCCTTGACGGTGTCATGCCTGTCTCCGCCCACCTCACTGAAACGGTGATTGCCCGTCGTAACGTGGCTGTCGTTACGGACCACCTCGGTCCGATTGTTTTCGGTCACCAGATCCAGATCCTTCTGGGCATGGACAAAAACCTGTTCCTGCCCTGCTTCGTCCTCGAATCGCAGTTCATTGCTGCCTTCGCCCTTGTGGGTCCGGGTTTTCAGTACGGTCCGGGTTTTATGTTCGGGCAGTGTGTAGGGGGACAGGTTGGTGGCATGATGGGTTCGGCCGGTAATAATCGGCTGGTCCGGGTCGCCATCGAGGAACGAGACAATCACTTCATGACCGATTCGGGGAAGCGCCATGAAACCGTATTGGCCACCGGCCCAGGCCTGACTGACCCGAAGCCAGGCACTGCTGTTTTCGTCGTTGCCGGCGTACCGGTCCCACGGGAACCGCACTTTGACCCGACCGTACTGATCACAGTGGATTTCCTCACCCTCGGGGCCGGTGACGATGGCGACCTGGGGACCATCCATCAGAGGGCGATGTTCACACAGCGGTCGCCAGGTCCGATCGGAGGGAATGGCGTTGAAAAAATTATGGTAGCGGGTGGGCTCCGAGCCCCCTTCTTCCTCAAGGGCCTGGGGCTGGTGCCCCGAGTGAGTCACCGCCGTGATCAGCCAGTCCTGATTCAGACGCTCTTCTTCGTGGTCCGTGAGAGCCACACGGGCGCCCGGGAAAAAATCCGCGCGATTACTCTCACCCCGGGCGGTGCAGGCATCATTGCGCAGGGCATCCCGGCGGGCCGCAGCGAATGGCTGGCCGCTGGCATCGGCCTTGTAGCGCCCCGGATAATCAAAATGCTGATAATCATGCCGCGAGTTCGTTGTGCCCGAGCGCTCATGCATCAGGGCGTATGCGGGGTTCCGGAACGTGTAATCCTTGAGCACAACAGACGCCGCACGCACCCGCTCACGGTACTCAAAGCGGAATACGCAGGGGGTTCGAACGCTTCCGCCGGCACGGGCGTTGTAGGTTACTGGTGACAGTTCCGGTGCATTGCCATGATGATCGGCGAAAATCAGGCCCGGTGCCGTATCACCGTCGACGTCACCATGCTGGTAGCGGTAATGCCAGCCTTCTTCGGCCGCAAGCCGCTCCACGAACGCCAGATCGGTTTCCCGGTGCTGTACGCAATACTCCCGTTCGGATGGCTGGCGCTTGAGATCCATCACGGCATCGACGATGCCCCGTTCCTCCAAGAGGGTCCGGACGATAGCGTCCGTCGCCTGGCCCTGGAAAATCCGGCTGTTGTGCATCAGGCCAAGACGCCACAGGGCCGGCTGGAAGACAACTTCGTACCGGGTCCGGTGATGACCACTGTCGCCCCGGGCAAATTCGTTGATCACGCCGGTGAAACGACGCAGGGGTTCACTGTCCTGCCAGACCACGAGATCCACGGGCTGTTCCAGAACAGACTCGGCGGTTACGCGGGGATCGGTACTGGCCAGGTCGATTCGGCCGAGGAAGAGTTCGGAGAGCGCCTCCGTCAACGTAAAGCCGACGACGACGAAATGATCAGGGGCAAAGTCACCGACACGGGCGGTGAACTGCAATCCGCTTGCATGGGGCATGTCTTCAATCCTTGAAGCTGCGATGTCATCCGTTGAGCACCGGGGCCTTCAGCCATCCCATCCTTGATGGCAGTCCCGGTTCACAGGTCAGCAAATTACCAGCCCGTTGCCGGAAAATCCAGTGCCCGACCACAACCCTTGCGGTCAGGCACTGGTGAACGGCGAGCGTTACTCGCCGCGGTACAGACGTTGAATACTGGAGAAATCCAGGTCTTCGTTGCCCTGTCCGGCGTGCAGCTGGAACAGGTTACGGGCCAGCGAGCCCATGGGGATGGAGGCCTGGTTCTTCACCGCATTGTCGAAGGCGAGGCCCAGGTCCTTGGTCATGAGCTTCACCAGGAAGCCCCCCTGGTAATCCCGGGAAGCCGGAGCCCCCTCCATCACGCCCGGCCATGGGTTGTAGACGTTCAGCGCCCAGTTGCCGCCGGAACTCTGCTTCATGATTTCCGACAGGACTGCCGGATCCAGGCCGTTTTTGGCGCCCAGCGCCAGCGCTTCGCTGGTGCCGGACATCAGGATGGCCAACAGCATGTTATTGCAGATCTTGGCGACCTGGCCGGCGCCGTGGGGACCGGCGTGGAAAATGTTCTTGCCCATGGCCTCCAGAATCGGTTTGGCACGGTTGAACGTATCCTCTTCCCCGCCGCAGATGAAGGTCAGGGTTCCTGCCTTGGCACCACCAACACCACCGGACACCGGTGCATCGATGAACGGCAGATTCTTCTCTTTCGCGGCTTCGGCGACACCACGGGCGGTTTCCGGCGCGATGGTGGACGAGTCGATGATCAGCGTATCTGCCGGCAAGCGCGCCAGGAGTCCATCGTCACCGAGGTAGACAGCTTCCACGTGCTGGCCGGCGGGCAGCATGGTGATGACACATTCCGCACCGTCTGCAGCACTGTGAGCGGTATCGGACGTTTTGGCGCCTTCGGCTACCAGCGCTTCGACCGCCGCCTTGGACAGATCGAAAACCGTCACCTCATGCCCCGCCTTGATCAGGTTGGAGGCCATGGGCCCACCCATATTGCCCAGACCAATGAACGTAATCTTTGCCATGGTTCTTCCCCTTATTGTTGTACTGTGAAGAAATCGTCAATCCAGTTGCCATCAACCTCCGAGAGCGAGGCATAGCGCCACCTCGGCTGCAGATCCTTGTCGATCAGCAGAGCCCGGACGCCTTCGGCAAACTCGCCCTTGTCGAGGCAGTTGCAGGAAATCACCAGCTCTTTGTCCAGGACTTCCCGGAGGCTGTCGAGACGACAGCTGTGCAGATGTTTCCAGACCAGCGCCAGCGATGTGGGTGACGCGTTGCCGAGACTGTGAGTCACCTTGCCAAGCCAGTCTTCCCGGCTGCCCAACTCCATCAGTTGCTGCACCACCTGTTCCAGCGAGTCACCATCGGCAGCCCGATTGATTTCATCAAGGTAGTCCCGCACCGAGGACGCCGGCATGGCACCACCACTGTGCTGTTCGAACTCCCGGAGCACGGCACCCACCACTTGGTGCGCGTCCTGACCGTTCCACTGCCGATCCTGCAGCGCCTGGATCACCTGCGCCTTCAGTTCGTGCTTGATGAAACGATCGGCCATTCCCACGAACAGCGCATCGGCTGCGTTGATCCGTGCGCCGGTCAGTCCCAGGAACAAGCCGGTTCGTCCGGGCATCCGGTTCAGGAACCAGCCCCCCGCTACATCCGGATACAGCCCGATGTTCACCTCGGGCATGGCCATTTTGGAACTCTCAGTCACAACCCGGTGGGAGGCACCGACCATCAGTCCGATGCCACCGCCCATCACAATGCCGTGGCCCCAGCACACCAGTGGCTTTGGGAAGGTATGGATCTGGTAGTCCAGTTCGTACTCTTCGGTGAAGAAGGTTTTTCCCAGCTCCGCGTCGCCCGGCTCGGTCATGCTCCGATACAGCGAAACAATGTCACCGCCGGCACAGAAGGCCTTATCGCCTTCCGCCTCAAGCCAGACCGCACAGATCTTCGGATCTTCCGCCCACCGGCTGAGCTGCGGCTTGAGCAGACGAATCATATCCAGCGACAGCGAATTGAGATTGCGTGGCGTGTTTATCCGCGCCACGGCGATGATCGCATCGTCGGCGGTCTGCCATTCTTCGAATACTATTGGTTGATCACTCATCTTGGACCCCACGCCGGACTTACCGGTTCTTCCATTCCGGTTTCCGTTTTTCGAGGAATGCGTTGACGCCTTCCCGCTGGTCTTCGGTGGAGAACAGCTCGACGAACAGCTCCCGCTCCATGCGCCAGCCGTCCTCATGGCTTCGACCATCCCGGGCGCTCATCACCAGCTTCTTGCAGCGGGCAACGGCAGACGGGCTCTGACCGCAGGCGCCTTCCGCCAGCTCCAGCGCCTTCTCCAGCGATTTACCGGTTGGCACAACCTCTTCAACCAGTCCGATTTCGAGGGCTTTGTCTGCCTTCACTCGCTCGCCGCACAGAATCATGCGCTTGGCCCAGCCTTCACCCACCAGCCAGGGCAGGTTCTGGGTACCACCACCACAAGGCAGAAGGCCCACGGTTGCTTCCGGCAGGGCCATCTGGGCGTGCTCTTCGGCGATGCGGATGTCGCAGGACATGGCGACCTCAAGGCCACCGCCCATGGCGTAGCCGTTCATCGCAGCGATGGAAACACCCCGGAAAGCCGTCAGCGCCGAAAAGGCCTGACCGAAAAGCTGCCCCAGATAATTGGCGTTAGCCTTGTCGCCATCCGCAAAGGCTTTCAGATCCGCCCCGGCGGAGAAAAATTTCTCACCTTGCCCGGTCAGAACCAGGGCAAAGATGTCTTTGTCCGCGTTGAGGTTCTCGACGATCTCGATCAGAAGGTTCAGGGAATCTGCCGTCCAGGTGTTGGCCGGCGGGTTATTCATGGTCAGAACCGCAATGTGTCCACGTTTTTCGAGCTGAATGGGATCGCTCATCTGTTATCTCCTGTTTGCGGTGTTACATTGTTATTGGATGGCCTCGACCACACCGTCCTGTAGCAGGCGGCGAGCCACGATCACACGCATGATTTCGTTGGTGCCTTCAAGAATCTGGTGAACCCGCAGATCCCGGAGATAGCGCTCCAGGGGATACTCGCGAATGTACCCGTAGCCGCCGTGCAGTTGCAGCGCCTCGTTGACCACATCGAAACAGGCATCCGTGGCAAACCGCTTGGCCATCGCGCAATGAAGCGTGGCCTCCGGGTCACCTTTGTCCAGTTTGAAGGCGCCAAGGCGTACCATTTGCCGCGCCGCGACCAGGTTGGTCGCCATATCGGCCAGTTTGAATTGCAGCGCCTGGAAAGCCGCCAGCGGCTTCCCGAACTGTTCCCGCTCGTGCAGGTAATTGCGGGCACGCAACAGTGCCGCCTGGGCACCGCCGAGGGAACAGGTAGCGATGTTCAGCCGCCCTCCGTCCAGGCCTTTCATGGCAATGGCGAAGCCGTCACCTTCCTCCCCCACGCGATTGCCCGCCGGAATCCGGACATCTTCCAGGCTGACCAGGCGGGTGGGCTGGCTGTGCCATCCCATCTTCTCTTCGTTCTTGCCATAGGAGATGCCCTCGGCATCGGCCGGAATCACGAACGTGGAGATGCCTCTGGCGCCGCTGTCCGGATCACCGGTACGAGCCATCAGAACCAGAATATCGGTGCTGCCGGCGCCGGAGATGAACATCTTGCTGCCATTGATGACATAACTGTCGCCATCACGGACCGCACGGGTCCGGAGGCTGGCAGCGTCGGAACCCGCACCCGGCTCGGTCAGGCAATAGGAAGCAAGCTTTTCGCCACTGGCGAGACTCGGCACGATGTCCTGCCGGAGTTCTTCCGAAGCAAAACTCGCAACCATCCAGGTGGCCATGTTGTGAATGGTGATAAAGGCCGCTGTGGAGGGGCAGGCCGCTGCCAGCTCTTCCACAATGACCGAGGTGTCCAGACGGCTGAGCCCCATCCCGCCGAGGGCTTCGGGGGTGTACAGGCCCATGAAACCCATTTCGCCCGCCTCTTTCATCACGTCGACGGGAAAAATATGTTCCTCGTCCCACTGGGCGGCATGGGGCGCCATGGATTTCTCGGCGAAGGCGCGTGCGGCATCCCGGAACGCCTTCTGATCATCAGTCAGGTCAAAGTCCACTACCGGGCTCCTGTCGATTCGTATTTCGAGGGTGGCCGTTCAGCCAAAAAAGAAGGGGCCGGCCTGACGACCGGCCCAAGGTCTCACCCTCAACGCTGTTAACGAAGCTGGATGGAGAAGTTGGCTTCCGCGGAAGTACCTTCGGTGTCGAACCAGCGGGACGTGACCGTCTTGGTTTCAGTGTAGAAACGCACCGCCTGCTTGCCGTAGGCATGCTGGTCGCCGTAGAAGGACCCCTTCCATCCGGTGAAAGAGAAGAACGGCAGGGGCACAGGAATGGGAATGTTAACCCCGACCTGACCCACGTCGATGTCGTGCTGGAAGCGACGGGCCGCACCACCGGAGTTCGTAAAGATGGAGGTGCCGTTACCGTATGGGCTCTGGTTGATCAGTTCAATCGCATCCGCCAGATGGTCCACATTCACGCAGGACAGTACCGGACCAAAGATTTCCTCTTTGTAGATGTCCATCTCCGGGGTGACGTCGCTGAACAGGGTCGGACCCACCCAATTGCCATTCGGCAGACCTTCAACCGTGCATCCACGACCGTCGAGCAGCAGTTTGGCCCCCTGGGCCTCACCGGTGGCGATCAGCGACTCGATGCGATCCTTGGCCTTGGCACTGATGATCGGGCCATAGCTGGCGCCGGAATCGTCCCATGCACCCGGACGGGCCTTGGCCATGGCTTCCTTCAGTTCCGGAATCCACTGCTGGGCTTCACCGACGAATACCGCCACGGAAATCGCCATGCAACGTTGACCGGCCGCACCTACAGAGGCACCGACCAGGGCATTGATAACCTGCTGCTTGTCGGCATCCGGCATGATCACCATGTGGTTCTTGGCGCCGGCGAAGCTCTGGACACGCTTCATATGACGGGTGCCAGTCTCGTAGATATAGCGCCCGACAGGTACGGAGCCGACAAAAGAAACCGCCTTGATGGCCGGGTCGGTCAGCAGGGTATCCACCTGCTCCTTGCCACCGTGAACCACCTGAAGAACGCCCTTCGGTGCGCCAGCGTGCTCGAACAGTTCGGCCAGGCGCATCGGTGTCAGGGGATCCTGCTCGGAGGGCTTCAGGATAAAGGTGTTACCGCAGGCAATCGCCATCGGGAACATCCACAGCGGAATCATGGCCGGGAAGTTGAACGGGGTGATACCGGCGCATACGCCCAGCGGCTGGATCCAGGAATGGGTGTCCACCTGGCGGGCCACGTTTTCAACAGTCTCGCCCATCATCAGGGATGCCACGTTGGCGGCGTGCTCAACCACTTCGATACCGCGCCAGACATCGCCCTTGGCGTCTTCAAACGTCTTGCCGGTCTCCTGGGACAGGATTTCGGCAATTTCGTCGTGATGTTCTTTCAGCAAGGCCTGATAGCGAAGCATGACCCGGGCGCGCTCGGAGACCGGCACTTCTTTCCAGGTTTTGAAGGTTTCGCTCGCGTATTTGATGGCCTGCTCCATTTCCGCATGGGTGGTGCAGGGAGCCTGGGCAATCACATCATTGGTGGCCGGATCGGTGACGTCGATCCAGTCCTTGGTATGGCTCTGGACAAATTCACCGGCGAGGTAAAGAGGTACTTTTTTCATAGTGAAATCCCTGTTTGTTGTTATGAGGGAAGCCAGCTGCAACCCGGGGGTTCCAGCCACGATTGAAAAAAGACTAGCACGCGCAGTCGCAAAGAGTGATTGACTAAATTTCGCCCATGATGGACTATTTTTCGATGAGCGATTGGCAGAAGAACACCGCAAGCACCCAAACCTCCCAGTGGCCGGTACCTCCCGACAGCATTCGGTATGTGGTGCCCGATCCCATTGTCCGCCTGATGGCCGATCATCCGTTGACGCGGGAGCTGTACCCGCTGGCGTTCGGCCATTACCGCAAGGCCGCCGGACATCACATGCACCGGGAGCATCACCGAGACAATCTTTTGATTTATTGCACGGATGGCAAGGCCTTCCTGAATGTGCTCGGCGAGCCCCATACCGTGGAAGCCGGAGACCTGCTTTTGCTCCCTGCGGGGGCCAACCACCGCTACACCGCCGACCCGGACAATCCATGGAGCATCCACTGGGTGCATTACACCGGTCCTCTGGCAGAGGATTTCCGAAACTACATGGGATTTGATGGCAGTAACCGGATCCGACATCTCGGTCGCCAGCCAAGACTGCTGGTCGATTTCAACGGGCTGCTGTCCGTCCGCCAGACCGGCTTCCGGGCACGCGGGCTGATTCATGCCGCCAACCGGCTGCGACAGCTCCTGGCCGCCGTTCCGCTCAACGCCGACGAAACCAGCCACGAGCGCCGGGCCGAACTGGATACCATCCACAATTACATGCGCGAACACCTGGATGAGCGCATCACCCTGGAACAGCTCGCGGAACTGGCGGGACTCTCCCCGGCCCACTTCGCCACCCGCTACCGGGAGCAGACCGGCACCTCGCCGATTCAGCATTTCCTCCACCTGAAAGTGGAGCGCGCCTGCCAGATGCTGGACACCTCGGATCTCAGCTTCGCCGACATCAGCCGACGGCTCGGCTACGACGATGCCTACTATTTTTCCAGGCTGTTCAAGAAGGTCATGGGCCAGTCACCCCGGGACTATCGACACACACCCCGTCACTGAGGGCCAGAGTATCGCCGCCACCGGCTTTTACCTTTTGTTGCCGGCGAACACAGGGTAGGCTTGGGGATTCCCAAAGATAACAAGAGTGATTCTCATGGCCCGGTATACGATTGAAATTGATGAAACCTTCGATGTACCCCGACGGAAAGTGTTCGCCCTGTTCGCCGATCACCAGAGATTCGGCCAGCTTCTTGGGGCCCCGGTAAAACGGATCCGTGACAGCGACCAGGCCGATCCCAATGGCATAGGGTCGGTCCGCAAGATCGGCATTGGCCCGATCGGAATTGAAGAAACCGTCCTGAGCTTCGAGCCTGACTCTCTGATCGAATACAGCCTGACCAGCATGAGCCCGATCCGTCATCATCACGGTCGGATCTGGTTCGAAGATACCCGGGACGGCAAGACCCGCGTGAAATATACCATCAGTTTCGAGGATATCATCCCCTTTACCGGCAAGGTGGTCTCCTCTGCCCTTGAGCAGGGAATTCGCAGGGGAATCAAGCGTGTACCCAAACTAGCCTGAACCAGGCCGGGCAACAAATCGTTACTTGATGAATGTCAGAGAATTGATTTGAGGCAACCGGCTGCCGATACCGATTCTGTAATCTCCCGCCCTGTTTGCAATATCCGGCTACGTTGCCGGGCAATCACGCTTGCGGGAGACCAAAATGGCAGCCGAACCCATCGTCCTGTTTGATAACGGACACCACAAATGCCTGATGTTCGATTCCCTGGTTACGGGAGAGGGCGTCCAGTCCAACCAGTTTCTCGTCGTTGACGGTAAACATGAGGCGCTGATCGATCCGGGTGGCGATCTCACCTATACCCCCCTGTCCGTCGCCGCATCCCGGTACATGAATATTCGGGATATGGACTACGTATTTGCCTCCCACCAGGATCCGGACATCATCGGTGCCATTGACCGCTGGATCGTGCACACACGGGCAAAAATCGTGACATCCCGGCTGTGGTCACGTTTCCTTCCGCACCTGGTGTCCAGTTATGTCACCAACCAGCTAAGCGGTAGCGTCTACGACCGAATTGTCAGCATCCCCGATGCCGGCGCCCGGGTACCGTTCGGCGACTCCTACCTCAGCTGCCTGCCTGCCCATTTCATGCATTCGGTCGGCAACCTCCAGTTCTATGACCCGGTGTCGAAGATTCTCTTCTCCGGCGATCTTGGAGCCTCTATGGGCGGACCGGACGACCACCTGCCGGTGCAGGATTTTGATCGCCACATCCCGAGCATGATCGGCTTTCACAAGCGCTATATTGCGTCCCGCAAGGTCTGCAAGCTCTGGGCAAACATGGTTCGTAATCTGGACGTTGACATGATCGTGCCGCAACACGGAAAGCGGTTTGAAGGGCCGGCCATGGTCGACCGTTTTCTGAGCTGGGTATCGGATGTCCCCTGCGGCATCGACCTGATGTCCGAAGACAACTACATGCCACCGACCGACTTTATTTAACGCGGATACGGCGGCAGCCGTGTGGCTGCCGCACCGTTCTTACTTATTGCCACCGCCCGAGGACTTCTGTTTCCAGGGCTGGCCGCCCCCCATGGCGTCATTGCCCATACCGCCACCCATGCCCTTGCCCTTAACGTTACCTTTGGGCTGGCCGGCTGCCGTCGGCGGCAATTTTTCCAGTTCAACGCCCCGGGCCCGCGCTCGTTCCATCATCTGTTCATGATGCTGCTGCCGGAAGGCCTGGCGCTCTTCCATCGAATTCATTGACCGCATCCTGTCCCGGAACTGCTGTCGCTCCTGCTCGGTCATCAGGTTGTAGCCTGCAATCGGCTGGCCATCACGATCCCGCATCTGGTCCCGCATCTGATCCATGGTCTGGTCGCGATCCTGCAAACGGTCCTGGTCCTGGTCCTGGGCATACACCGCGGTTACAGGCACACTCAGCGCCATCACCAGCACCGCTGAAAAAAATCCGTTCAGAACTTTCATAATGACATCCTCATCAGCCCGAAAATCCCCGGCTACGGGAACTGCGCGAACCTGCGAAATGACCGTCCAGCCACTTCGCGTCACTGAGAAAATCCTAATTCCACGAGAATAGCCAGAACCTGCTCCTGATCAACTTTTGTGCGGAATAAAAAATCCTTAATCCAACCCAGGAACTGTCCCCGGAACGTTTTGTTGAGTAAAATCCCCGCTTTTACAGAACAGCTATAAGAGGCAGGTCAGATGGGCAGAGCCTACCAGAACCGCAAAGAATCCATGGCCAAGACGGCTGCGGCGAAAACCAAGGTTTACAGCAAATACGGGCGCGAGATCTATATGTGCGCCAAGTCCGGCGGCGTCGATCCCCAGGCCAACCTGTCACTGCGAGGCCTGATCGACCGGGCGAAAAAAGACCAGGTTCCCGCTCACGTAATCGAAAAGGCGCTCGACAAGGCCAAAGGCGGAGCCGGCGAGGACTATTCCCCCGCACGCTACGAGGGTTATGGCCCGGGTAACTGCATGGTGATCGTCGACTGTCTGACAGACAATCCGAATCGGACGTTTGGCGACGTACGCCTTGCATTCACCAAGACCAAATGCAAGATCGGGACGCCGGGCGCCGTCGCTCACATGTTCGACCATTGCGCCATTTTTGCGTTCCAGGGCCAGGACGAAGAAGCCGTGCTGGAAGCCCTGATGGATGCAGATGTGGACGTAACGGACATTGAGAACGAAGAGGGTCGCATTACGGTGTTCACGCCCAACACCGAATACGCGAAAGCCAAACAGGCCCTGGAGAGCGCGTTCGAAGGCATCGAATTCGACGTTGATGAAATTCAGTTCCTGCCCAAGACCACCACACCGGTGGAAGGCGACGACGTTGCCCTGTTCGAGAAGTTCCTCGACATGCTGAACGATCTTGATGATGTCCAGAACGTTTTCCACAACGCGGAAGTTGCCGAGTCGACCAGCGAGGCCTGAATGCGGTGACCGCTTCCCCGGGATGGCACTGTGTCTGGCCGTCCCGGGGAACGTCGATTAGCGGGGATCGGCAAAAACCTGAGTCCAGTAGTTCGGGTAGTCGGCGGTGGTGGTGTCCACCCGCTTCACCGCAAATTCCTGGAATCGTGCGTCCATGATGTTACGGCAGTGTCCCGGACTCTCCAGCCAGGCTTTCATCACACCATCTACCTGATCGTACCCGGCCGCAATATTCTCTCCAACGACAGACCAGTCGTATCCGGTTGCCGTCACCCGGTCACCCACCCGAAGTCCATCTGAACCCGTGTGGCTGAAAAAGTTGTTCGTCGCCATGTCTTGGCTGTGCTCGGTGGCAGCACCCTGAATGGCGCAGCTGTACTGCACCGGAGGAGCGGGCGGGAAGTCTTCGCTGCCACAAGACCGGGCCTTGCTGCGAGCGGCGTTCACATACTCCAGCATTGCCGCCTGGTATTCCTCGACGGCACAGCCATCGACCATGATCGTGGTCGGGTGGGCCTTGTTGGTCGTATTCGACTGAACTTCATCGGAAACCGCAGAGGACGACGACTGGGTATCGGCACCGGAACCACCACCCCCGCCACAGCCCGCCAATGCAGCTGCTGCGACGACGCAAAACACGATCCGGACATTCCTGGCTGACATATTCGATCCCATACTGGAGAAGCGTGAAGGTAGGCTATGAAAAGTACGGGATAAAACGATTCAAAATTGCGATCAGATCTCCGAATATACAATCACTTACACAATGACTGTAGAATGAAAAAAACTGCCTGGATCAAATCCTAATGACACTGAACACCAAGAAGGATCCGCGTGTTGCGGTCATCAAAACCGGTACAACTTACCCGGACATAAAATCGCGTTTCGGGGATTTCGAAGCGTGGTTCATCCGGGCACTTTCCGGGAACCTCGACATCACGGTGGTCGATGTCGCAGCGGGCGAAACTCCGGACGCTCCCGGCAACTGGGATGGCATCGTCGTGACCGGCTCCCCGGCCATGGTCAGTGATCGCGAGTCCTGGAGTGAAGCCACGGCGGACTGGCTGGCCCAGGCCGTCGCGGAATGCGTGCCTTTACTGGGAGTCTGCTATGGACACCAGCTCCTGGCCCATGCGTTCGGGGGAGAGGTCGGCTACCACCCCGATGGCCGGGAAACCGGAACCAAGCAGGTGGAACGGCTTGCCGCCTCGGATCTGGACCCGCTGTTTGCCAACCTGCCCAGGACGTTTCCGGCCCAGCTCACCCATCGCCAATCGGTGCTTCGCCTGCCACCGGAAGCTGTATTGCTGGCCAGATCGGCCTTCGAGCCCCATCAGGCATTCCGGATCGGTCAGTGTGCCTGGGGCGTACAGTTTCATCCGGAATTCACCGAGGCCATTATGGGCGCCTATCTGGACGTCCAGTCTCCGGAGCTGACCAGGGAAGGACTGGACATCGACCGGTTGAAGGCAGAGCTTGCCCCTGCCCCGGAAGCGAGCGGCTTGCTGCAGCAATTCTCAGACCTGGTTCTTCAAATGAAAAAAGACTGAATACTGAAATCGTCAGGACCGCCCGCTCAATCCAGAATGTAGGCGGTCTTCTCCAGCGCATTCTCTTCCTCGTCGATGAACCGGAATTCGTTCCAGCCGATGCGGATCATGTCGTTGCTGTTCAGGCGCTGCCGGCCTTCCACCCGGAGATCGTTGACGAACGTGCCGTTGGTGCTGTTGCTGTCCACGATATAAAAATCCACGGTGCCCTCGAGATAGGCATTCGGGACAACCTCGATCACCGCGTGCTGACCGCTCACGGAAATCTCATCAATACAGATGTTGTTGTCCGGTCGTCGTCCGATGCGAATCACCGGCTGCTGCAGCTCAAAGGTGTTGACCACAACGTTGTCCACCAATTGGGAAAGCGAAGCCATTTTCAGTTCCTCAGTTCTTCAACATCAACAGAATCATGGAGACATTGTCTCCGGCACCGTTGTCCAGACTCTGATCCAACAGTGCATCCACCCGCTCCTGCGCGTCTTGCCGGTCGTCTACCAGTCCCAACCATTCCGACTCCGGAACGGCTTCGGGCAAGCCGTCCGAACATAACAGGAGGCCGTCTCCGGGCGCCAGAATCTGGGTACGGAAGCTCGGGGTGGCATCGTCGGAGGCGCCGATCGCCCGGGTGAGTACGTTCCGGAAAGGAACCCGGGGCGCCTCCTCTTCGGTAATACTGCCATCCTCGATCATGTTCTGAACGACCGTGTCATCCCGGGTCAGGCATTGCAGCTGGTCGGCACCAAACAGGTAGCAACGGGAATCACCCACATGAGCGATGAACGCAGTCGCGCCGATGCTCCAAACCACCACAAGGGTCGACCCCATTTTTGCCAGCTCCGGCTCCGAGATCTGCCCTTCGCGGACACGTTCCGCGGCGAGCAAAAACGCCGCATCAAGGCGCTCGCGCACAAAATCCGGAGATGCCGGATCCACCGAGGCCGAAAGACACGGTGTCAGGGCTTCCATAGCGGCATTCACGGCAAGGTTGCTGGCGATTTCACCGCCCTGGTGCCCGCCCATACCATCCGCCAGCACCAGCAATGCCTGTTCGCCGGACGGACTGGATTCCCAGGCAATCCGGTCCTGGTTTGTGCGACGCACCCGCCCGGTATGGGACAGCCCGGCGATATCCAGCTCGATCATGACGCAACCTCCCTGCCTTCCCGGGCGGCCAGGCGCCGCAAGGCCTCGGCCATTTCAGAGGCTGATCCGAACCGTTTGTCTGGCTCACGCTGAATCGACTTGTTGATCAGACGCACCACACCGTTCGAAAGGTCAGCGTTGATGGATCGGGCACTGCGCGGCCGCTTGTTCAGAATCTGGTAGGTCAGGTTGGCCAGGGTATCGCCCTGGTAAGGTGTTTCCCCGGTCACCAGCTTGAACAGCGTCACCCCCAGGCTGTAGATATCCGAAGCACCCGTTACCTTCTGGCCCTTCAGCTGCTCCGGCGACATGTACAGAGGACTTCCCATGACACTGCCTGTTCGGGTCACCGAATCATCGGTGATCTTGGCAATGCCGAAATCGGTGATCTTGATCCCGCCCGTGTCCGGGTTGTAGATAATGTTGCCCGGTTTTATGTCGCGGTGAACAATCTTCTGCTCATGGGCATACGCCAGCGCATCGGCGACTCTCGCCATTACCTCCAGGACCGTTCCCAGGGGAAGCAGCCGCCCGGCCCGGCCAAAGTCACTCAGCGGCCGGCCCTCGGCGTAATCCATGGCAATATAGGCAAGGTCGGCTTCCTCGCCGACATCATAGACGGTCACGATCGCGGGATGGTTCAGGCGCCCTGCCGCCTCGGCCTCGCGGAAAAACCGCCCCTTGAGTTCCTGCAGTTCCTTGCCGTCAAAGCTCTGGTAACTCAGGGTCTTGATGGCAACCGTTCGGGAAATTTTCGGATCTGTGCCCAGGTAAACGACCCCCATGGCTCCCCTGCCCAGTTCCCGGACGATTTCATACCGGCCCAGTGTCGGCCGACTTACCGCCTGATCCGGCATCACCAGGGTCCGCGTGGCCTCAAACCCGCCGGTGTGAACCACCGTGGCCTCCCCCGCAACTTTTTGTAGCGCCTCCAGGCGGTCCGGCACATCGCGGAATTTACGCTTGCGATCATTGATTTCGAGGTAGGTTTGCAGGGCCTTGTCGTACTGGCGCTTACGTTCCTGTTGCAGCGCTATCTGGTAACGCAGCTCGAGGGTATCTTCACTCTCGGGACACCACCTCAGGGTTGCCAGCGCCTCGTCGGTCTGCCCCTGGCTCAGCAAGAGTTGTCCGAGCTTCAATCGCGCATCAAGGACATTGTCGGTGAGTGCGCGAATCCGACGGTGGGGCTGAAGCCAGAACAGCATCACAACGTATCCCACAACCAGCAGGGTGTTGATCTCGCCCAACGGCAACCAGAGACTGTGGTAAAACATCATTGCCGCCTGCAACACCACCAGGCCACCGCCCAGAAGGAGCGTCACCGGAAGCGCCACCGCTGCCCCCATCGCGGGCACGGCGAACACCAGATAGGCGGCAGCAAAGACAAGCCCGCCCTGAACCGAAAGGTGGCCCCAGGCCGGCTGGGCGAGACCGCGCTCTGCCAGGACCGACTGCCATTGGTCGAGGGCAATCGCGCCCCATTCCGCCCCCTCGCTGGAGCCGAGCACATTCAGCAGCAGCCGGTCCAGCCAGCTGACCATCGGTATCTGATCGCCGGCCACGGCGAAGACTGCGGCAATAGCCACCACGAGCGAACGAAGACTGAAAATACTGGATATCAGACTGGATGACGGATTCACAGGTAACTTCAACGTAAACAATTGATCTGACAAGTTTAGAAAGGCTGACCGCAAACCGATATATGAAAAGAGGCGTTTTTTGTAAGGGTTTGTTCACGTGAGATCAGAGTCACGCTGAAAACAACCGGTGAATCCCCGAAAATCGGATGGAACCCGGCCACGGAAAATGACGTGCTATAGTAAGACCTTGTCACTCATCGAAAAAATGAAAGAAGGAGCCTGAAATGTCCAAGATCCGCAGTTATCTGAAGCAGGTTTCCATGGTGATGGCTGTCATGCTGGCCTTTGCCACTACTTTCTCGACAAGCGCCCAGGCCCGGATGGTCGGGACTGCCGAGATCATTCAACAGCAGCAGGCCAGTGTCGACCGCCAGCAGCTGATGAGCATGCTGGACAAGCAGGAAGTGCAGGACAAGCTCGCCCAGATGGGCGTCAGCAAGGACCGCGTTGCGGAACGCATCCAGAACCTGACGCCTGCGGAACTGGCGGATTTCAATCAGCAACTCGCCGAAGCGCCAGCGGGTGAAGGCGTCGTTGGCATCATCGTTCTGTTCCTGCTGGTCTTTATCATTACCGATATGCTCTGTGCGACCAACGTGTTCTCGTTCGTACACTGTGTCCGCTGATCACAGGTATCAATGCACTACCTGAAGCTCGCTTGCAGGATCACCGCGTTATTCACGGTGGTCCTGCTTGCTGGTTGCGCCACAGCGCCACCCTGGCCCGATCTCCAGCCTTCAACGGGTGACCAGCAGTCGTCCGAGCTGCTCGGCGATGTCCCCTTTTACCCACAGGAAAAATACCAGTGCGGTCCCGCCTCTCTGGCCATGATGCTGAATGCCCAGGGGCTGGATACCACCCCGGAGCAACTCAAGGATCTGGTCTACATTCCGGAACGGACCGGATCGTTGCAGGTGGAGATGGTCGCGACGGCCCGCGCCCACGACATGGTGGTCTATCCGATCGACAACGACCTGAAAGCGGTATTTGCCGAAGTTACCCAGGGGCACCCGGTTCTTGTGATGCAGAATCTGCTCTTCGACTGGTGGCCACAATGGCATTTTGCGGTGGTCGTCGGGTTCAACAGCCATGACAAGACCGTGATCCTCAATACCGATACCCGGCAGCACTATGCGATGGCGTACGAGACGTTTTCCGCCACCTGGCAACGGGCGGATGGCTGGGCGGTTGTCATACTGCCGCCGGACACCCTGCCCGCTACGGCAAAGCCCCTGTCCTACCTGAGAGCGGCACACGACCTTGAGGCGACCGGCCACATCGCTGCTGCGGACAAAGCTTACGTGCTCGCCACCGACACCTGGCCCGACGAATTTGCCGCCTGGATGGCTCTGGGAAACCTTCGTTTCAGCGAAGGAGACTGGACCGGCGCGGTTTCCGGCTTCTTCCAGGCAGTCCAGCACTTCCCGAAACGCCCGGAAGGCTGGAATAACCTGGCATTCGCCCTCGACAAGGCCAACTGTCCCAGCGGCGCAAAAGACGCTCTGGACTGCGCCCAGGCACTGGCGCCCAACACATTTGACGACACAGGGCTCGACGGAGAATCATCCGGGACATCCGACAACTGCCCCACCCTGCCCGCCTGCCCGACACCGCCACGTTAAAGCGCTATAACGGCGAGGTCCTTCAACGGGGCTTTCGAAACAGCACGACGTCCTTTCTCGGCACTTCCATCTGCCAGCCAAATCGTTCGGCCAGCCAGGCGAACGTGCGCTCCCGATAGAACACCACGTGGGTCGGATCCCGGCGATAATGCCAGTTTGCGAAACGGTTATCGTCGGTCTGGAAACAGGTCATGACACCCAGCCAGCCACCGGGCTTAAGGAGTCCCTCTAGCTGCCGGAATACCCTGGCAGGTTGATGCAGATGTTCGACCACCTCGGTGCAGGTAACGAAATCGTAAGTGCTCTCAAGTACCGACTCATCGTCATAGAAAAAAGGATCGAAGAGCGCCATCGAAAACCCTTCAGCAGCCAGCATCCGTGCCAGTGCCGGGCCGGGCCCGCAACCAAAATCCAGTCCCGCAGCTCCAGCCGGTAACCGCTCGACCAGTGGCTCGAAGAGCTTTGACAGAAAGCGCCGGTAGCCCGGATCCTCCACGTCGTTGTCATGGAGCTGGTAAACCTGTTTCTCCTGCTCCGGCGACAGCCGCGACTCTGGTGCCATCACGGTCGCCTCACAGACGCTGCATCGGAGGTAGGCGTGCGCACCGACCTCACAAAACGGCGTCAGTTGCCCCTGCTCACACACCGGACATAACAGCGGCATCAATCCAGCCCTGCGGCGGCGCGAATCCGCACATCCAACTCCGCCGCGTCCAGCTGGCCGGGCGCAATCAGTTCGATACGGTTGAGATCTCCCGGCTCCGCCGGCACCACGGTCATAGCGCCCTCAACCACGTTCATGGCGCGCCAGCCCTCGGTTGTGTGAACGACCGCCTTGAAGCGGACCACGCGATCGTCCATGGCCAGGGACAACAGGGCACTTTCGCTGAACATCAATTCGGGGTGAATGCGCCAGCCAATGCTGGCATGGCCCTGCCCCCGACTGGTTACACACTGCCAGGGTTCTTCGTTGATATCCGCCGAGGGCTCCGGGGCCGGCACCGATCCATGATCGTGATGGGCGCCTGGGCTACTGACGGCAAAGAACTGACTCTGACCGTTCAGCCAGTCCGGGGAGAGTTTCCCGTGGCTGGTGTGAAAGACCGGTCTCTCAGTCTGTCCCCGGGATGCGACCCATTCGTCGAAGTGACGAAGCTGTTCGTGCGTACACAGATCCGTTTTATTGGCCACCAGGATATCAGCGGCGGCGATCTGATCCAGGAACTGAACATTGTCCAGAGCACGGGGATCCTCAAGCTTTCGCGGATCCACCAGCGTGATGACCGGCCCGATGGACAGCGTGTCCCGGTAGGTGTCTTCCGTGAGTGTCTCGAGAATGCGCGCGGGATGCCCCAGACCGGTCGGCTCGATCAGCAATCTGTCGGGCCGGGCGGCACGGATCAGCTGATTCAGCCCCACCTGCATCGGCAGCCCCGCAACACAGCACATGCAACCGCCCGGCACCTCCCTGATAACAGCGCCCTGGTTCTGGAGCAGGGCACCATCGATACCGACTTCACCAAACTCGTTGACCAGCACCGCCCAGGTCTCGCCCTCGGGCTTGTGCCGGAGCAGATCGAGGATCGCGGTGGTCTTGCCGACACCAAGGAAGCCCAGGATCAGGTTGGTCGGAATGGCTCGGGAGTGTTGGGACATCGTGGACCTCAGCCGCTCGTTTTCACCAGGCGCTCCAGCCTCAGCCGTTCGCGCTCATCAAACAGACGCCGACTGCCCCACGACACCGCCATGAGGGCACCAAACCCGGTGCCGGCCGTAATAATCAGCATGACCAGGATCTGGTATTTCACGGCAACGGAGGGCGGCGAACCGGCCAGGATCTGGCCGGTCATCATCCCGGGCAGGCTGACAATACCGGCAGCAGCCATGGCGTTAATGGAAGGCATCATACCACTGCGCATGGCATCCCGACGGATGTCCTCGACCGCCTCTCGCCAGGGCTGCCCGAGCATCAACCGGTTTTCGATCACCGCACGCTGTCGCCATACGGCATCGTTCAGCCGGTCCAGGCTCAGGGCCACCCCGGTCATGGTATTGCCCAGCATCATCCCCAGCAGGGGAATCGAATACTGGGGTTCGTACCAGGGCGACGGGCCGATGACCACGGTCAGGGCCAGAATCGTCACCGAAAACGAGGACACGAACATGGCACCGGTGCCCAGCCCGAACGCCCAGGGCCCCCGAAGTCGTCGCTGCTGTCGGGCCATAACCTCCCGGCCGGCGACCAGCAGCATGACGGTGGCCAGCAAGGCAACCCAGTACAGCCGGCCGGAAGCGAACAAAGCCTCCAGCACAAGGCCGATCAGGGTCAGTTGTATACCGGTGCGGGCACTGGCCACCAACAGGCTGCGTGTTATCCCCAATCGCGCCAACAGGCTCACGCCCGCCAGTGCAAGGATAAGCAGCGCGGCAAGCACCAACTTCCACCAGGCCAGGTCAATCACTTCCATCGGCCAGCTCCAGCACGGATCCGTGGATACGATAATGGCGACGGGCCACCCGTCCGATCTGAGAACGATCATGGGCAACCCAGAGTACCGCCAGTGACCGATTCCGGGTTTCCTCCAGCAACCAGTCTTCCACCGCACGGGTCATGGTGTCATCCAGGTTGGCGGTAGGCTCGTCAAGCAACAGGGCTTCCGGCGCCATCGACAGCGCGCGCCAGAGTGCCAGGCGCTGACGTTCTCCGGAGGACAAACGACCAACCGGCCATTGCATCACATCCGGACCAAGGCCAAGGCACTCCGGAACGGTTTCACGGGCCCGGGACGGGAAGTGAGCGCCAACGTCGTCGAACCACCACTGGCTGTCTGCAGGCACCAGCATAACCCGTCTGCGCCACGCATGGCCGGGCATGCTGCCCTGCTCATCCTGACCGATAAAGACGTCACCCTCGTGAGGTTCGAGATCGGCCGTTGCCCGAAGCAACCGACTCTTGCCACTCCCGGAGGCACCGGAGAGGCAGACAACCTCGCCATCGGCCACCTCAAGGGACACATCCCGAAGATTGCCAATGGCGACTTGTGCCAGTCGAAGCCTGCTCAAAATGGGCCCCCTGCAGCTCAGTTCCGGTTTTTCCGCCCCGGAAAGCGTTCCAGAACACCGTCGGACAGAAACAGGTGGGCAAGTGCCGGATATGGCAGGTAATGCAGGAAAAGGGTGGCGAGAACCACACTGTCGTAACCTTCCCCCATGAACAGCCAGACCGTGAATGCGAGAAACAACGCCCCCAGAAAGCCACCATAGAGCCAGAGCAAACGGGATTTCTCGGCCGGCGACGGCATCCGCTGCAGTACCCGGATCACGGAAAACCCCATGTAGGCAGCAATGGCAGCCGCAATGATCAGCGTCGCCAGAAAGCCGGTGAACCCCAGCAGGAAGCGGCAGAGATAATTGGCGAGGAAAAACAGCGCGATGCCTGTCACCGCGACAATCGTCATTCGAGTCTTTTCCATGAACCCTCTTAATTCATTGTTTTTAATAGCCCACCGGCCGAAAACTGGAGATCGGCAACAATATGGCAGAGACAGGGTTCAAGTACCAGTCAGGCCTCACTCCCCGCGCCAGTTGACGGAATAGAGATCGTGCCGGCGGTCCTGCAGGTTTTTCACCGTTCCACTGTTCCTTGCGGTGATCAGGGTTTCCGGCCTGAGGTCGGCAAACGCCACGGTTTCAACGTTCGCTTCCGTATCGGCGGCAATACCATCCCGGGCAAAGGGAAAATCACAGGGTGTGAGGATACAGCTCTGGCCGTACTGGATTTCCATGTTGGGCACGTTGGGCAGGTTCCCCACGTTGCCGGAGAGCACGACATAGATCTGGTTCTCCACCGCCCGGGCCTGGCAGCAATAACGGACCCTCAGGTAACTCTGGCGCTCATCCGTGCAGAAAGGCACGAACAGAATACTGACACCCTGATCAACCAGGTGCCGGGCCAGCTCCGGGAATTCCGCGTCATAACAGATCAGAACGCCAATGGGGCCGCAGTCGGTATCGATGGCATTGACCCGGTTGCCGCCCCGAACGTTCCACCAGTAGGCTTCATTAGGTGTGGGATGGATTTTTGGCTGGGTGAACACCTGACCATCGCGGAGAAAGACGTGGGCCATGTTGCGGATGGTGCCATCGTCCTCACGGACCGGCGTGGAGCCCGCGACGATATTGATATTGTGGCGTAGTGCCAGGTCCCGCATGAGTTCCCGGTACCGGTCGGCATAGTGGGCCACCGCCGCAAACGTCTCTGCCGGGCTGCCCTTCCGGGCTTCGATGGACAGCAACTGGAGCGTAAACAGTTCCGGAAACACCACGAAGTCGCCCTTGTAGGTCGCCACCACGTCCACGAAATACCGGACGATTTCGGCAAACTCATCAAACGATGCCACCGGCCGCTGCTGGTACTGAACGGTCCCGATACGCACCGTATCCGGAATTCGCTGGCCGTAACGCTTGCGTTTGCCGGCATCGCCGTTCTGGGGGACTTTCGGATTGCGCCAGACAAGATGAATGCCGTACCCCATGGAGTCGTGATCCGCATCCAGGTAATGGGGAATGATATCGTGGACCTCGAACCCCTGGTGCAACTGGAACGACAGGACCGGATCCCTCTGTTCCTTGGCCTTGATCGCTTCCACGTAGGCTTCGATGGAGCCGAACTTCTTAAGCCGCTGGCGCAGGGTCGGCAGACGCCCGGCAAACACCACCCCTTGCAGGTTCAAGCGCTGGCACAACTGCTTGCGCTCGTTGTACAGGCGCTCACCAATACGGTAGCCCCGGCATTCGGGATCCACACACACTTCCATCCCATAGAGCCAGTCCCCCTCCGGGTCATGCCGGGAGGCATAGCCATTGCCGGTGATGGACGTCCAATCGTGACGTAACAGGGCAACCTCACCACCGATCCGGAACGTGGCGCAGTAACCCACCACCGTATCGCCAAGCATCGCGACGAACTGCCCTTCCGGGAAGGTGTTGATCTGCCCGGTGAGCGGACCTTTGGTGTAGCCATACATGCCGGTCCCTTCATAAACCCGCCGGCTCAGGTCAATGATGCCCGGAATATCGGCAAGGGTGGCATTGCGGACGAACAGGCGTTGATCCGGATCGGAAAAAGGTGGACACATACGAACCTCAAGACAGGCTCCGGCAGGCGCACCGGTATGCGATCATCATTGGCCGGAGGGATCGGTTTCGTCAAGCGAGGGCGTGAGGGGAAAGCGATCAAGCACGGTATATACTGACCCACCGGCGCCCTGCGTACTCTCGTAGAGCACGAATTCGGTCACTGCCATGGCACCAAAACCGGTGCTTCCATGGGCGTCGAGCAGGGAGGCGACCGAGCCGGCATTCCTTCGAAAACGCGACACGGTAATGTGCGGCCGGAATCGGCGCTTCTCCTGGGCGAATCCCGCGCCGGACAGGCTGTCAGTCAGCCGTTCGTGGAGTTCGATCACCGGATGCTCTGGGCTAATCCCCGCCCAGAGGTTACGGGGATGGTCCGGCTTTCCGAACACTCCCAGCCCCTGAACTCTCAGTTCGAAGGCGGGTGCCGTTACCCTGCAGGCGGCTCGACGAAGAGTCTCCAGGCCCGCGTCATCCACACTGCCGATAAACGCCAGTGTGAGGTGCAGCTGGTGCCGGCCCTGCCAGCGCGCTCCATTAATATCCGTTTGCACAGCCAGAAGCCGCTGTTTGACCGAAAACGGCACCTCAAGACCAAAAAACACCCGGCGCACGAGCGTCAGTCCTGATAGATCATTTTTCGGGTCATACCACCATCCGCCACGATATTCTGGCCGGTAATGAAGGCGGCCGCGTCCGACAGCAGAAATTCCGCCAGCCCGGCAATGTCACGGGGTTCCCCGACACGACCAGCGGGATGTTGTTGGTGATCGGCAGCCGATAAAGGCGAGACCGGCTCCGACTCCCGCTGCCAGGCCCGGGTATCAATCCACCCCGGACTGATGCTGTTCACCCGGATGTCCGGCCCCAGACTCATCGCCAGCGCGTGTGTCAGGGCCACAATACCGCCCTTGGTGGCCGCATAGGCTTCGGTATCCGGTTCCGACTGAAGCGCTCGCGTCGACGCCATGTTGACGATGCTGCCCCGACTCTGACGCAGATGGGGCACAGCGTGTTTGGTGACCAGGAACGGGCCGGTGAGATTCACATCCAGTCGCCGTTGCCAGTCCGCCAGCGACAGCGATTCGATGGGCCCTGTTTCCGGGTCGGCAATGCCAGCGTTATTGATCACACCGTTCAGGCGGCCTTTCCAGGCAAGGGTGGCCCGCAGCAGGGCCCTGACGTCTTCCTCCTGAGACACATCCGCGTAGACAAACCTGACGTTCTCGCCGCAGGCTTCCTGCAACGCCTCGCCCTGCTCCCGGTCTGTGTCGCAGAACACCACGAACCGGTCCCGGTCGGCAAAATGCTTCACCAGCCCGCGGCCAATGCCGCGGGCGCCGCCGGTAATCAGTATCAGTTCCCCGGATTCGTTCACCACGGTAACGCCTCGCCGTTGCTGTGCCAGAAGGAACCGGTGTTTTCCAGGGAAAGGTTTTCAATGCGTGCGGCCAGCCCTTTGGCCGATTCCTCGGGCGTGATCAGGCCTCCGAAATTGACCATGCGGGTCTTCACGTAGCCGGGATGAAGCTGGGCCACGGCGATGCCCCGTGGCCTGAGATCCATGGCCAGGGATCGGCCAAAGGCATTCAGCGCGGCTTTCGACGCCCGGTAACCGTAGCGACCGCCGGAGTCGTTATCGGCGATGGAACCCATCCGACTGGTGATGTTGGCGATCTTGCCGCCCTCCCCCATCTGGGGCACGAGTGCCTCGGCCACCCGCAGCGGTGCGTAGGCGTTGATTTCCATCTGCTTACGGATCGAATCGAAGTCAATCGACCCCAGCTCTTCGTCCTGCAGGAGACCGGCATTGTTGATCAGCAACCCGACGGTTTTTCCGGACAATCCGGCAAGCAGCGTCTCGATGCCGGAGTCGGTGGTGACATCCACGCCTTCAATCACCTGGGCCGCTATCTCATTGAGTTCCTCGGAGGACTGCCGGCAAACGCCAACCACCTCGCACCCCTCGCGGGCGTAATGACGGGCCAATTCCAGCCCCACGCCCCGGTTTGCACCGGTCACAACTACCACACCGGATATGGACATGCTTCCCTCCGTTTTCAGATTCAGGTTGATGCGTTCGCAGTTTCAATCCATGCGGATCAGGAGCCAGACAATCACGATGAGTGCCAACAGGAACCAGCGGGCGTAACGGTCCGGCTTGTCCTCCCTGGCTGTTGTGATTCTACTTGTGGGGCGATCCCCCTCATATTCAAGGACCAGTTCCCGGGCGCGGTAGAAATCATCATCGGCGACGTGGACGTTGCTGAAACCGGCCGTGCCAATCTCACCCAGGGCGCCCTGCAGATAGTGGCCACCAACGTGTGTCTCGATGCCATGGGCCTCAAGAAAACCCGCCACGATGTGGGCCTCGGTGATATCCCTGGCCCGGTAAGCAATTTGCAAAGCTCCACTCCTTCTGTGACATTCAGGGGCAGCGCTTGTGAAGCGACGCGGTTATGATTTCAGCATAGCCCCTAAAACTGGATACGGAAGAATGATGCTCTGGATTGCTGTCCTGCTGCTGGCACTCGTGCTCATGGTGATCGCCGCTACGGCTCTGCTGTTTCGTACCGAGGATCTGTCCCACCTGGACAGTACCGATTACCCGGTTCGCGAAGCCACACCCAACGACGGACACCAACAGGTACTCGGTCGCCTTCGAGAGCTGGGCGAGGCCTCGCGAGGCCTTAAAGGCAAGGCCAGGCTGATGGCTTTGCGCCGCCATATGGATGGGCTCAGCGAAGGCATTACACTGGCTTCGGAATTCCGGCACAACGACGAGCCCCGCGGCGAATGGGTCCTGGCGCCGGGCGTGGATTCACGCCGCCGGGTGCTCTACATCCATGGCGGTGCCTGGGCCGCCGGGAGCCCCCGGAGTCACCGGGCCATCACCGATGCATTCTCGCGTCTGGCCAATGCCGCCGTGTTCGCCGTGGACTACCGCCTGATGCCGGAGCACCGTTATATGGATGGCGTCCGGGACTGTCGGAAAGCCTACACCTGGATGCTCGACAACGGTCCCGATGGCCACGAACGAGCCGACTTTGTCGTAGTGGCCGGCGACTCTGCCGGCGGCAGCCACACCCTGGGACTGCTTGCCTGGGTCCGCGACAATGGTATCCGGCAGGCGGACGCTGCCGTGGCCCTGTCCCCATCGACCGACCTGACCCTGACTGCGCCGAGCAACCGGGACAATATCCAGACGGATCCGCTGCTTGGGCCGGTGTTTGGCGGGCTGGCCAAAGTTCCCTTGCCCGTTATCTGGTGGGGCACGCTGGCCGCCTTCCGGGTGTCGCCCACCAATCCGGTCGCCTCGCCGTTGCGGGGCAGCCTCGCGAATCTCCCGCCCACGCTGATACACGTGAGCGCGTCCGAGATGCTGCTGGATAATGCCCGGCGGTATGCCGCCAAAGCCGCTTCAGAAGGCTCGAAAGTGACACTCCATACCTGGCCGGGCATGGTCCATGTCTGGCATATTTTTACCGACCTTCTCCCCGAAGCCAACGATGCCTTCGAGGATATCCAGGCGTTTCTCGAAGACCTGGAGTCCCATAGAACCGAGCAGACAGCCCCATGTGTGGACGATTCAGCTTCTACACCCCGCCCGACAGCCTGATCGCCCGGTATTTTCCGGAGGGTATGGAGGTGGATGGTCACTTCGAGGCCCGCTACAACATTACGCCAGGCGGCGGTATCGCCATGATCCGGATGAGCCTGAATGGTTCGCCGGTGATGGCCCACTCCCACTGGGGATTCCGACCTGCCTGGGCCGGAGACAAAGCGCCCGCTCCCATCAATGCCCGTGCGGAAACCGTCGCACGTTCCCGGTACTTCCGGGAGGCGTTCTCCCATCACCGCTGCCTGATCCCCGCCAACGGCTGGTTCGAGTGGCAGGTAACCCGGGATGGGAAAACGCCCTACTACGTGACACCGAAGGATCCCGAGCAGAATGCGCTGATCTTTTTTGCCGGTCTGTGGACGCCAAGAGAGGGCGATGAGACCAGCACCTGCGCCATCATCACCGAGCCAGCCCATGGCGATCTCAGACACATCCATGAACGGCAACCGGTGGTGCTGGACCCGGGCAGCCTCAAACAGTGGCTGAACCCGGAGCTGACCGACCGGGAGGACATCCGGAGGGCAACACAGCGGTTACCCGCGGCACAACTTGAAGCATTTCCGGTTTCGACCGACGTCAACAATCCGCGCCATGATAGCCCCGAGATCCTTCGCCGAGCCGGGTAGTAACCCTTTACTACCCACCCTTTGCCCGGTGCTGCTACCTTCTTGAGTCTGGACGAAGCACTTCCAAAAGCGTGTTCCGATAACGACAGGGAGAACAGCATGAGTGGCAAGAAAATCCTGATGATCACCGGTGACTTCACCGAAGACTATGAAACCATGGTCCCGTTCCAGGCCCTGCAGGCCGTTGGCCATACCGTCCATGCCGTATGCCCGGACAAAAAGGCCGGAGATACGGTGGCGACCGCCATCCACGATTTCGAGGGCGACCAGACCTACACCGAAAAGCCGGGCCATCGCTTCGCGCTGAATGCCGATTTCGCGTCGACGGATCCGGCGGACTATGATGCCCTGCTGATTCCGGGTGGCCGCGCTCCGGAATACCTGCGCCTGAACGAGCAGGTCCAGAGCATGGTGCGTCATTTCTTCGAGACCGATAAACCGGTGGCCGCGATTTGTCACGGCGCGCAGATCCTCGCGGCGGCAAATGTACTCAAAGACCGCAAATGCTCGGCCTATCCGGCCTGCCAGCCAGAGGTGGAACTGGCAGGCGGCCGCTTTGCCGGAATCGATGTTGATCAGGCGGTCACCGATGGTAATCTGGTAACGGCGCCGGCATGGCCTGCCCATCCGGCCTGGCTTTCCCAGTTCTTCAAACTGCTCGATCGCTGATCGGCCAGTGCCAGCACACCTGGCGTAAGGAGGGATATCCCGTGTGCAAGCTCTTCATCAGTGCCAGCCCGGACCTGTGGAGCAGCAAGACTCATTCCTTACGGATCGATGGCATGGTGACCAGCGTCCGGATGGAAAACGCGTTCTGGCAGGTACTGGAAGAGCTGGCACACCGGGATGGCATGAACCTTCCGCAAATGATCACCCGGCTTTACCACGAATCCATCGATGCCGGGCACGATCTCGGCAACTTCACCTCGTTCCTGAGAGTCTGTGCCATGCGGTACCTGGCGCTTCAGCTCAGTGGAGACATCCCCCGCGATACCCGTGTGCCCATTGCCGCCCTGGACGCCGAACGGATTCTGGAGAAAACGCCGGATGGTGGACTGCCAATGGCCAGGACCGGCAAGTCGACACACTAGCCGAGGCCCCGCTCAGAGCCCTCCAACCGCAAGCTGAATGGCAATCACTGCCATGATAACGCCAATCAGGGCATCAATGACTCGCCAGGCCATCGGCCGTGACAGTATCGGGGCCAGGGCCGATCCCCCCCAGGCGAGTGCACCAAACCAGAGAATCGAAGCGCTGCTGGCCCCCGCGACAAAACTGGGTGCATCGTCCTGTTGAGCCCCCACGGCCGGAATCAGCAGCAGAGTGTCCAGGTACACCTGTGGATTGAGAAGGGTGACGGCCAGTGTCGTAAACAGCACACCTTTCAGGCTCCGGCGGGTGACCTCACCGGCCTCCAGAGCGGCCCGGCCACGACCGGCCCTGACCAGGGCCTGAAGCGCCAGCCAACCAAGGAACACCACCCCCAGCCACCGCAAGAGTGCGAGCGCCTGGGGCATGGCCATCAGCGCGGCACTGACCCCGAACATGCCCAGGGTAAACAGGATTACATCGGAGGCCATGCACAAACCGGCAGACCACCAGTGGTGTTCCCGGCGAATGGCCTGGCTCAGTACATAGGCGTTCTGGGCACCGATCGCGACGATAATGCCACCGCACACCACCAGTCCGGTCAGATAGCTTTCAAGCACGCTCACTCTCCTCAGAAAACTGACGCAAGCATACCCGGGCGCCGCTATACTTGAAATTCATACTCGTTATATTGCATCAGATTTACTTATGATCGATTACAAGCTGCTCGAGGCATTGGCGACCGTGGTCGAGTGCGGAGGTTTCGAGCGTGCCGGGGATTCCCTGGGGCTCAGCCAGTCCGCCATTTCCCAGAGAATCCGGACACTGGAGATCCGGCTCGGGCAACCAGTACTCGTTCGCAGCCCGGCCCTGAAAGCCACACCAGCCGGGCAACGGCTGCTCAACCACGTGCAGCAGGTGCAGTTACTGGAGCGGGATCTGGCCAGATCTCTGCCGACCCTCGACCAACCCTCTGCCAGGCTGCGTATCGCCCTGAACGCGGACAGCCTGGCGACCTAGTGGGCGAACGCCATCGGTGAATTCTGCCGGGAGGAGGGATTGCTGCTGGATCTGGTCATTGAAGACCAGGATATCGGTCTGCGCCGGATGCGCGAAGGCGATGTCGCCGCCTGCCTGTGCAGCAGTCCGCAACCGGTGGCGGGTGCCCGCTGCGTGCCCATGGGCTCCATGACCTATCTGCCGCTGGCGACCCCGGCGTATATCAATCGCTTCTTTCCCGATGGCTTAACCGACCACGCGCTCCGGGAAGCGCCGGCCATTGTGTTCGGCCCCAACGATCAGTTGCAGCATCGTTTTCTGGCCCAGTCTGGCTTCCTTGGCCCGTTCCCCCATCACCTTTGCCCGTCCTCCGAAGGCTTTGTAAAACTGGCGACGGCAGGCATGGGCTATGGAATGATCCCGGAAATCCAGGTGCAGACGGAACTGAAGGCAGGCATTCTGGCGGGCATCGCGCCCGGCAAGCACCTTGAGGTACAACTTTACTGGCACTTCTGGCGTCACAGCGGAGGCGCCATGGACCGCCTGACCCAGACGCTGGTCTCCGGAAACCGTCTCGTGCCATCCTGAGACGGTTTATCCCCGACCAACATGATCAGCAACGCCACAACACACTCGAAAGGACGATCTTTTGGACCTGACAACCCCTGCCCTGCTTTTCCCCGCCATTTCCCTGCTATTGCTGGCCTATACCAACCGATTCCTGGTACTCGCGCAGCTGATCCGGCAACTGAAGCAGATGGATTCGGAAGAAGATCACACCCTGATTGCGCGTCAGATCGGAATGTTGCGCAAACGGATCGTCCTCACCAAGCGTATGCAGGCCTTCGGTGTGCTCAGTTTTTTCCTGTGCACCATGTCGATGTTCCTGCTGTTTCTGGGGTTTGAAATGCCCGGCATCGTGGCGTTTGGCATCAGCCTGGTTCTGCTTTCCCTGTCACTGCTTTATTCACTCTACGAAATCCAGATTTCCACCAATGCCATTAACGTGGAACTGTCCAGTTTCGAGGCGAGGAAAGGCGCGAGCCGGCAATAACAGGCTCAGCGTGGGCCGGACAACTTGACGCCAAACCAGTGAGGAAAACGCAGCAGGCAATACAGTGCGAGCATGTCATACAGGGCGTGCCAGAGCATGACGAGCCCCAGACTGCCGGAAAGCTGATAGCCGGTACCCAGCACCAGGCCGAGCCCCGTGGCCACCAGAAAATACGTAAACGACACGTAGTGCACCAGGCCAAACAGCACCGATGCGGCAATCACCGCCGTCCAGGGGTCCGTGTGCTGGACCAGCCATCCCTGGGCCGCCCCCCGGAACAGCAGTTCCTCGCCAACGCCCGCGAGCACGGACAGGGCGACCAGGACAGGCCAGGGAAAACTGCGAGCAAAGTTGTACAGCCCCTGCATCTGGCGATCCAGGTTGTCGGGAAACAACCCGGGTATCTGGGTGATTAACAGCAACGCCAGGTAGGTGGCGACGGCGCCGAGCCCGCCATACAGAAGCACCTCCAGACCGCCAAGACCCTGCCACTGAACGGGAATATCAATCAGCCATATGGCGATCAGACCCACGACACCGATACCGCCCTGAAACACCAGGGCGGCCCGGGTCGAGATGGATGAACTGCGTCTTCGGCGCATACCTTACTGGCTGAACAGGTCTTTTACCGGAAACAGGTCATCGTACTCCGGTGTCTGCTTTTGCGCCTTCGCCTGGAAGCTCTTCATCATGTCGGTCGGACGGAACATACCGGACTGCCAGGTGGCCATGTACTTGAGGCTGTCCTCCACCGAGTGATCCCGGGAGAAGTGGATCATTTCCTTGCAGCCGGTGACCGCCAGCGGCGAGTTGGCGGCGATCTGCGCGGCAATGGCCATCACGCCCTCAATCATCGCTTCCTGACTGTCATAGACGGAATTGACGAATCCGAGCCGATGAGCCTCATCCGCCCCGAACTTACGGCCGGTGTAGGCCAGCTCCCTCACGACGCCTTCGGGCATGAGTTTCGGAAGACGCTGCAGGGTACCCACATCCGCGGTCATACCCAGCTCGGTTTCCTTGATGGTGAAGTAGGCATCGCTGGTGCAGTAACGGCTGTCGGCGGCACATACCAGATCCAGCGCACCACCAATGCAGCCGCCGTGAACCGCTGCGAGTACCGGCAAACGGACCCGCTCCAGGGAGGTCAACGTATCCTGAAGCTGGAGTACGACACGACGCAGGTTCTCGGCCATGCGCCCCGGATCGCCGCTCATGGGAACGGATTTCGGATCGGTGAAGACGCCCAGATCCATGCCGGCGGAAAAATGCTTGCCAGTGGAGGAGATGACGATCACCCTCGCATCAGTGTTCGCCTCAATGTCCTGCATGCACCGGGGCAGCTCCAGCCAGAACGCCTTATTCATGGTGTTCAGGGCTTCAGGCCGGCTAAACTGCACATGGGCGATGTAGTCCTTTACCTCAACATTGAAACTCTCGTAGTGGGCTAGCTCAGACAAGACACGACTCCTTGGTTCGTTTTAACGAGTGCCCATACGTTACCCCGAAAAGGCAGCTCATGGAATTCACCTTCCTCGGAACCTCCGCCGGCACCCCGACAAAAGCCCGGAATGTGACCGGACTGGCACTGATGCACGGCAAGCCCCGGCACTGGTATCTCGTTGATTGCGGCGAGGGCACCCAGCACAGGCTGCTGCATACCCGCCATTCGGTGATGAAGCTTCAGGCCATTTTCATCACCCACTGCCATGGCGATCACACGTTTGGTCTGCCGGGGCTGCTCACCAGCGCCTCCATGCTGGGCCGTTCCGAACCACTGTTCCTGGTTGCCCCAAGGCCGGTCAGGGACTTCGTGGAAACGGCCCTGGCCAACAGTGACTCGAGTCTGAGTTACGAGCTCAAATACATCGACTCAGAAGCTCCGGATTTCCAATGGGAAGACGAGGCCATCGCTGTCAGTGCCACGGCGCTCTCCCACCGCGTCTCGTGCCGGGCTTTCGCGTTTACCGAGAAAAATCGGGAGCGGCAACTGCTGACCGACAGACTGGAAGCCGATGGCATTGAACCGGGACCGGTCTGGGGCGAGTTACAGAGGGGACGGGATGCCCTCCTCGAGGATGGACGGGTGGTTCGCAGTGACACCTATACCACGGTCACTCGACCCGCGAGGAAGATTGTCGTAGGCGGCGACAACGACACACCGGATCTGCTGAAAACGCTCTGTACCGACGCTCAGGTCCTGATTCACGAAGCCACCTATACCCAGGCCATTGCGGACAAGGTGGGACCCTGGCCCCAGCACAGCTCCGCCCCAAGCGTTGCCCGGTTTGCAGAGAATGCCGGGCTCGCCCACCTTGTACTGACCCATTTCAGTTCCCGCTACCAGTTAAGCCGGGGTGCCTACCCCAATATCGACGAGATTGAATTGGAAGCCAGAGAGCGTTACCGCGGCCAGCTGATCCTTGCCCGGGATCTCGCCACCTACCGGCTCAATCGCGATCTGACCCTTGAGGCGGTGGCATCACCACCCACTCAGGATCCTCGAACTCCCCGAGCGGAGTGATCTCCACGAACGGCGCCGCGCTGCGGATGATTTCCGTGATCCTGGGGTCCTTATGCGCTTCCATGGCGTCCCGCGCCGCCTTGCTCTCCCAGGAGGCAATTGCGATGAGTACACCCGGCTCACCAATTTTCCGGTGGAGCTCGGTTCCCCGTGCTCCCGGGGCCTGTTGAATCAGCTCGCTGGCGCGCACCCAGGCCTCGGCATAGTCTTCCGCGGTATATCCTTCCCTGATCCGAACTTCAAAAATGAATTTCATAGACACCTCACATATGTCGCCTTTATAGGTGTACAATCCGCCGCTTTTTTGCCAAATTAAAAGACTGAAACTAGATTCAAAGAGTCCAAATTTCAGCTGCTCAGGAAGGCGGTAAACCGGTTTGCAACACGACACCAGACATCAGGATGCCCTTCTCGTCACGCCCGGACTGATACCAACCGGCTGTACGCTGCATTCGTTGACCCTAGCATCTTCAACGCTGGAATGCGTCGTCGAGAACCTGCGTTCTCCGGCCGTCGCCGACCATCTTTCAACGCACCGTGAAACCAACGCACACCTGTACCTGTTTCCCGAGGATGCAGTGGAAGGCCGTGCTGTTCGACTCCGGGGTCGCATCGAAGCGTTGTCCGGCCCGTCTTTCCGGTTCCAGCACGAATCCGACACCGACATCGCGGAGCAGACCGTCACAACCGGGACAGGGGTTCCCCGACTGAATGACGCCTCAACGATAAAGGCCACCCGATCCCTCTACCGAAAGCACTGCGACCGGCTTCTGGGGAGACTGATTCCGGAATTCGTGGAAACTGCCCTCGCAGCCATCGAAACCGAGCAGGAGGCAGCGGCCGAGCTTCGCGAAATCACCCGTCTCAAGGATATGCGTTTCATTCTGCAGAGCCGGCAGCCGCGGATCGCCGAGGATTTTGTCGGTCGGTTCCGGGCCAACACCCTGGTGCTCGAGACAAGTACTCCGGATGGCGAGGAAAGCCAGCAACTCGAGCTGATACAGCAGCACGTATTCGAGGACTGGCTGGATCTGCAAATGGTAGCCAGGCGCTTTGACCAGGCTTACCACAATGAGCTGTTCGCTCTCCATCAATTGCTGGGCCAGGTGTTCGGCGTCGATCTCGACGACCGGACCAATCCACTGTCGCCCCTGGCTCTCTGTCAGTGCCTTCAATACACCATCGACAGGCTGCGCCTCGGCGGAGACGGCCGCAGACTTCTGTATGCAGCGTTTGAGGATGCTCTGGCGGACCTTTGGCCGGCCGCGATAACCTCTCTCATTGGAGACCTCAACCGAGCCGGGTTCCGGTTTCTCTCGCTCGACCAGATGCCACCAAACTGGTCACTCCGTGAATCAAGGAACGAGCAAAAAGCACCCCCGCCATCGCAGGCACCGGAGAAGGCGCCGTCCTCTCCGGAGCAACATGCAAGGCCTGCCAACGGCATCGGCTCAGGTAGCAATGTTCTTGAACTGCTGGAAATGACTCACGATCCGGAACGGCCCCGGGGCTCTGCATCGGTCAATCCCCTGGCCTTCCAGAAAACCATCCGGGCCAGACGACAGCAACTGACCCAGCGGCTTATGGAGCCGGACAACGGCCTGAGCAAGGTTCTGGAAGAGTTGGTCAGCGACGACCCCGACCTGAAGGGCCATCTGGATCACGCAACCCGCAGCAAAGCCAGGATTGTCGATACACTGTTTGACCCGATCAGAGACCACAACGAGCTGGCACCATCAGTCCGTGAACAGCTCACACGATTGCAGGTTCCGATCTTCGAGTCCCTGCTGTCCAGCACTGACCTGCTGGATGATGAGCAGCATCCAGCCCGTGAAATGCTGAACGCACTCTCGGAACTCTGTCTGACGGACCGCGGCACCGCCAAACGGCTGGAAAGCACACTGGTCAGTATTCTTGAAGATCTGACCGATGTGAGCGACCCGGAGTCGCCGACGTTCCAGAAAGCAGAGTCCCGGCTCAAAGGGCTGGTTCACCAGCAGAACCAGTCATTTCTGCGCAATTCGGAACGTCTGGCACAAACCCTCGACGGCAAGGAGCGCCTCCGTAAAACCCGGCAAGACGTGCAGCGCCGACTGAACGAGACGCTCGGCGGAGGGCAGGTGCCGGAGGTACTGCTGAACCTTCTTGGCTCAGGCTGGGAACAGGTCATGGTCCTTTCCGCACTTCGCGATGGCCGCGACAGCCAGCACTTCCAGGCCCTGCGGGAGACCGTCGAACAGCTTCAGGACTGGCTTGCCCCCACCGAGACGCAGTCCGGGGACCACACTGTGGCCCAGGACCTCGAGAGCGGCGTCATGCTCCGATACATTGAACGGGAACTGGCAACCGGGGGCATGACGACCGGCACCCAGAGTATTCTGGCGGATCTGGAAAAACAGTTATCCGGTACGGAACCGGTGACACTGGTCCGGCTGGACCATTACGGCGGCAGTGATACGGTGCCACTGGACATCATGCCGCAGACTGCACAAGACACTCGCTGGGCTCAGAGAGCGCGGGGATTAAAGGTCGGCGACTGGGTCGAGCTGACGTCCGATGGCGGCGAGCCGCGCCGGATGCGCCTGATATGGAGCAATGAGGACGCACTGAGATTCGTTTTCCTCTCCCCGAAGGGGATGACCGAGACCGGTTATGACCTTCCCGAATTCGCTGCAAAGCTGGCGGCCGGTGAAGCCTGGCTGATTGACGAACAGCCGCCTTCATACGTGGAACAACGCCTCTTTCACATTGTTGAAGACGTCTACAAGAAACTGAACGCCCAGGTCATCCACGATGCGCTCACCGGCTGCCTGCACCGTCATGATTTCGAAAAGCGGCTGCAGCTCCTGCTCAATGCCCGGAACAACGATGCCCCACACACCCTGATGATCGTCGACATTGACGAATTCAGCGTTATCAATGCCTCCTACGGAGCCAGTGCCGGGGACAATACGCTCAGGAGAACCGGCAAATACCTCATTGGACGCAGCCGCGACACCTTTGGCGATACCGCCGTTGGCCGTATCGGCGGCAACGAGTTTGCCCTGCTCCTGGAAGAGCTTTCCCTGGACGGCAGTCTCGACCTGGCCGAATCCATCCGGAGGGATTTCGAACAGTTCGACTTCGACCACAACGGTAACCGGTTCAGTGCGACGGTATCGATCGCCCTGCTGCCCATCGGCGACAACAGCGTTGACGCCGGAGACCTGCTCAATCAGGGCAGCCTGGCCGTTAAATCTGCCAAGCACCCAGGCGGTAACCGGATTGAAGTCGCCAGACACACCACATCCGCAGCTGCCGATAAAACCATGACCCGATGGGTATCCGAGATCGACCGCTCGCTGCAGGAGGGAAATCTGTATCTCCGGGCGCAACCCATCGTTCCGGTGAGCACCGATCCGGCGGCCGGCCGGAAGTACGAACTGCTGCTGGGCCTGAAGGACAGCAACGGTGTTGAAATATCACCGCAGGGTTACATCGAGGCGGCGGAGCAGTTTCACCGAAGCACCAAGGTGGATCTCTGGGTGGTCAACGAAGTGCTCGCCTGGATGCGTCAGAATCCGGAAACATTGCAAGGCATCGACACGCTGAACGTCAACCTGTCCGGAAAATCCCTGAGCAACGACACTTTCATGCTGGGCCTGGAATCCAGCCTGAAAGCCAATGCCGATCTGGCCGGCAAACTCTGCTTTGAAGTCACCGAAACCGCGGCCGTCGCCAATCTTCACTTCGCGGCGGATTTCATGCGCGAACTGAAACGCCTGAACTGCCGGTTTGCTCTGGATGATTTCGGTACCGGCCTTTCCTCCTATGCCTACCTGCACAAATTGCCGGTGGACTACATCAAGATCGACGGCACCTTCATTCGGGACATCGCCTCCAATCTCACCAATTACGCGCTCGTTCGCTCCATCAACGAACTGGGCCACTTCCTGGATGTCGAAACCATTGCCGAGTACGTCGAGGACATGGAAATCATGGACACGCTGCGGGAGATCCAGGTGGACTATGCCCAGGGCTTCGGCATTGCAAAACCACGACCGCTGAGCAACCTGACGCCAAAACCAGGCCAGCACTGAAGCGCGCACCGGTTGTGTGAGATCAACGGAACCGCAGAAAACCTTGGCAGAAGTGGCCTTCCAATGCCACGCTGAAAGAACAAGCGACATTTTTCATGTTCTTAACCAGTCAGGGAGGAAGCGAATCATGTACCACAAGATTCTGGTCCCCGTGGATTTGTCACACCTGGACAAAATGCCGAAGGCGCTCGATACCGCCATTGATATGGCCAGGCATTACGGCGCCAAACTCTGCTACGTGACAGTCACCAACACGCCTCCGGGCGCTGCGGCGCACAGCCCGGAAGAGCTGGCGTCGAAAATGGATGAGTTTGCCCAGGAGCAAGGTAAGGCCCACGGCATCAAGACCGAAGCAAAGGTGCTGCATTCGGCGGATACCGCAGTCGAGCTGGATGACAAGCTTCTGGATGCGATCAAGGACACTGGTGCCGACCTGGTCATCATGGCCTCTCACCCGCCGGGCATCGGCGACTGGCTCCACCTGCTGCGCTCGAACGGCGCCAACATCGTCAAGCACAGCGATGTGTCCGTGTTTGTCGTACGTTAAGTCAGGCCCCTCCGGCTCCACGCCTGGCACACCTTTCCGGGTGTGCCAGGCGGGCTCTTCAATCAGCTCAGGGACTGCAGCGGTCCGAAGAACTCATAGTGAATCTGACGGGGAGGAATAGCCAGCTCGTTCAGATTCTGGAAGCAGGCCTGCATGAACGGCCTGGGCCCCAGGAAATACACGTCCACGTTACGATCCTCCGGCAGCAGGCTGGCCAGACGATCCCTGTCGAAGAAGCCGGTTGTCTGGTTCGCGTCGTCCGGCAGCGGATCGCTGTAGCAGACGGTCACCCGCAGATTGTCGTGAGCCTGCTCAAGCTCGGCGAGCCTGTCCCGGAAAGCCTGAACCTTGCTGTTACGGGCACCGTGCAGGAAGTGCACTTCGCGACCGAGTTCCAGTGCCGGTTCCAGCATGGCCAGGGTCGGGGTTATGCCCACACCACCGCTGAGCAGAACCAGTGGCCGCTCGCTGTCTTTCAATACGAAATCACCGGCAGGCGCGGTCATCTGCACCCGGTCCCCCTCATTCAGACGATCATGCAGGAAGTTGGACGCCACGCCGTCAGGCTCTCGCTTTACGCTGATCCGGTAGTACGGGCGCCCCGGGCGGTTCGACAGTGAGTAGTTGCGACGCACCTGCTGGCCGTCGATCTCGAGCACCAGACCGATGTACTGACCTGGCTGGAAATCGGCCACGGAGCCGCCATCCGCAGGCTCGAAATAGAACGAGACGATCTCCTCGCTCTCAGCAACCTTGCGGGCAAGAACAAAAGTGCGCTCGCCACGCCAACCGCCCTGTTTGGCTTCATTCTCCTGATAGCGCCCTTCCTCGGCCGAGATCAGAATATCCGCCAGTTGCTGGTAAGCCTCGCCCCAGGCTGCCAGCACCTCCTCGGTGGCGGCATCGCCCAGGACCTGTTTGACGGCCGCCAGCAGACATTCACCGACGATGGGATAGTGCTCCGGCTGAATGTTCAGTGACACATGTTTGTTGACGATCAGGGATACCGCATCACCAAGCGCTTCAAGGCGGTCCAGGTTGCGGGCATACGCAACGACCGCATTGGCCAGCGCCCGGCGCTGGGTCCCTTCGGCCTGATGGGTCTGGTTGAAGTAGGCTTTCACCTCCGGATAGCGCTCGAACATCAACGGGTAGAACACATCGGTAATGTCGTTGGCGTGGGCCTCCACGGCGGGCAGGGTGGCATCAATAATGGACCGGCTTTCGGGTGACAGCATTCGCGTCTCCTTTGAGTGATAAAAACAACGCGCCACCGGGTAGGCATGATCTATGCCATCTCCAAGTCCTTGATTTAAGTTATTTTCGATAGTGAAGATGTTACCGTGACAACACCCTGAATCGTGTCTTTTAGACAACCTCGATGTTTTTATGACAACACCTTCCTTTACCGAGATGGTCCTCGGAATTCTTGCCGACCTGTCCCGGGATATGCCGCCAAGACAACGTTACGCTCGCCTGCTACAGGCGCTGAGACGAGCGTTTCCCTGCGATGCCGCTGCCCTGCTCCGCCTGGAGGGACAGCAGCTCCGGCCTCTGGCGGTGTCCGGACTCAGCGACGACACCCTCGGACGTCGCTTCGAGGTGGAAGACCATCCCCGGCTGGCCCGCATTCTGCTCAGCCGGGAACCGGTCCGCTTCCCGGCGGATTCCGACCTGCCCGACCCCTACGACGGCCTGGTGGAGAACCTCGAAGGCGCCATCCATGTGCACGACTGTCTTGGCCTCTCCCTCTACCTGGACGACGTACCCTGGGGTGTGATGACCCTGGATGCACTGCAACCCGATACCTTCAACGATCTTGATCCCATTCGCCTGCGAACCTTCATGCGGCTGGCGGAGGCGACCATCCGGATCGCCAACCTGATTGATACCCTGAAGGCCCGTGCGGAACGCGAGCAGATGGTCGCCAGAACCCTGGTGGCGGAGCAGGTGAAACACGAAATGCTGGGCCGCAGCGCCGCCATCGAAACCGTTCGCCGCGAGACACGGGTGGTTGCCGATTCAGATCTGACCGTCCTGATTACCGGCGAAACCGGGGTGGGAAAGGAACTGGTTGCACGCCAGATTCATCACCTCTCCCGACGACACGCGAAGCCGATTGTTTACGTCAACTGTGCCGCTTTGCCCGAAAACCTGGTGGAAAGCGAGCTTTTCGGCCACGCCAAAGGCGCCTTTTCAGACGCAACCTCGGACCGGGCCGGCAAGTTCGAACTGGCCCATGGCGGGACGCTGTTTCTGGATGAGATCGGCGAGCTGCCGATGTCTGCACAACCGAAACTTCTCCGGGCACTACAGAGTGGAGAAATCCAGAGGGTTGGCAGCGATGCGTTCCTTCAGCTGGACGTCCGCATCATTGCCGCCACTAACCGGGATCTGAAGAGGGCCGTGGCGAATGGGCGCTTCCGCGCAGATCTGTACCACAGGCTCGGGGTTTATCCGATTGATGTCCCTCCCCTGCGAAACAGGGAACGGGACGTCCTGATCCTGGCCGGGCATTTCCTGGAACAGAACCGGCGCCGGTTCGGCCTCCAGGGGATCCGGCTCTCATCAACGGCGCAACAGGCCCTCATGGCCTATGACTGGCCAGGCAATGTCAGGGAGCTGGAGCACCTGATCAGCCGATCGGTTCTCCGGACACGAGCCGCCGCAACATCCAGGGATGACGCGGCCGTCCTCACGATCACCCGGAGCACGTTGGATCTCGGGGCAAGTGACAGACTTCAACCAGAAGCGCCGCCACCCTCCTCCAGCCAAGCACCGGGTATTGGCAATCTCTCCCTGAGGGAAGCGACTGATCAGTTCCAGATCAATATGATTCGCGAGGCAATGGCCCGAAACGATGGCAACCAGGCCGCCGCCGCAAGGGCCCTGGGTGTCGACCGGGGGAATTTCAGCCGCCTGATACGACGGCTCGGGCTTACTCATCGATGAGCGGATGAAAGCGAATTTCCCGGACATCCGCTACAAAGAACGGAAAATACCGGTCCGTCCCGAAGAAATTCCCGGCCTCGACATGATGGGGAAGCCGGAACCCTTCAACTTCCCTGAAGGCCGACAGGTAACCGCCAAACGGCTGCCAGCGATACGATCGCTCCGGGTTGGCATTGCTCCAGCGATCAAACCGGACCTGCATGGGCTGGCCATCCGGCGCCACGGTGACATCCACCGACTGGGAAAGCCCCTGGTGGCGGACGGTCACCCGTGCGGTATCGACATCCACCAGCTCCCATTGGACGTTCGGTCCGGGTAGCACGGCGGCAGGCGTCCAGAACACCGCCTCCCCCACGTATCGACCGAACGCCGACAGAGCGTGATCAGCCGTGCCCCCCATGCGCGCTACCGGCAGCAAACCCATGAGCCAGAATCGGGTCCAACGGTCGCTGTCCGATCCGGAAATCCTCATCAGCCCCCGGCGGGCGTTCATAGCCCAGAGGAATCCGGTCGGCATTGAGAGGATCTGTCGTGCAGACATGGTCAGGTAGTCGGGTTTATCCCGGCTGCCCATGCCGAATTTCCCGGTCATGGTGAGGCTGGCAACGGTGAACAGTCGCGTCCCCGGTTTGATCGTATAGAGGAAATAGCGTCGAGCGGGCTCCGGAAGATGCGAAACCATGGCCGGATCAAACCGGGCCGGATCCCTCGGCTGTGCTTTGGCCAGTTCGCAGACAGCGCGGGCTTCAGAGCGCCGCTCGGCAAACCGCAACGCAGCGAGCCCTCCGGATACGCTCAGGAGTAGGAGCAGAAAGCAGAGGAGAATGAGTTCCAGCATGACATTCCCTGTGCGAAACGAATAGGAATCCGAAAATCAGTTGCCTTCTTCCCGATCCCGGTCAGTGGCTGACAGCCATTGTCGCTCTGTGGCACCTGGCAGGATGCCCGTGAGCCAAGCTTCTATGACCGTCTCACCATGCTGGTTCGACAGAACCGCTTCCGCCCGCGCCCGGTTGCGCTCATCCACGTCGGTAATCGTGAAGACGCAGGCAATCGTGTCACCGAAATAGACCGGACGCCGGAAACGGAAGTTCATTCCGGACGCCAGCCAGCCAATCTCGCCACCCACTTCGGTGATCATGCCACCCACCAGCAATCCGTGACAGATACGGCCCCGCATCTGCTTCATCCTGGCAAATTCATCGCTGTAATGCACCGGGTTCCGGTCCTGACTGACATCGCCAAATGCCAGCGTGTCCTGCTCGGTGAACGTCCGGGAAATGGTGAACGAATCCCCTGTTTTCAGCCCGGAACCGGCTCGCTTTCGGATGTCAGAGATCAATGGTCTGCCCCGGTGCGATGGGTGTGGCGGCGAGGCCTACAGATAGCGACCTGCGGCACCAATCACAACAACAATCAGGCCAAGAACCAGGTTAACAGCCACAAGCTTTCGGATCTGGCCGACCTGGCGAGCACCTTCCTGCGGATCCTGATTGGCCACGGCCTTTTTCAAGCGGCTGAAAGGCGCAAAATAGACATGGAAGAACAGCAGCATCATGACAATGCCCAGCCCCTGCATGGCGTGAATGTGCCAGCCAGCGCCAGCCATGCCGCCGAAAAAGTTGAAGATCATCCAGTAGCCCGTGACCAGCAACAGAACGATCGCCAGCCAGACCCATTTGAAGAACCGGGACAGGGTGTGACACCACAGCACGCCTCTCTGGGACGCATCGATCACTTCCACCACCGCCGGTCGCATGGCCATGTAGGCGTAAAACATACCGCCCACCCAGATCACGGCGGACAGAACGTGCAGTGCGATTGCAAGGCTCATCAAGCAACTCCCAATGGTTTTTCAACAAATTTGATCCGACAGACGGCACACCCGTTCCTGCCGGAGATCGTGGATTCCGGTATGATCATTCCACAAACCGCCGTGTGTGAACAGGAACGTTATGTCCTCAGCCCTGACCTTTGCCCTTTTTTCCATCGTTCTGATCGCGGCATCCGTGTTCTATCTGTTTTTCTACCGTAGCTGGCGCCGGAACCGGGAACTCGAACAGGCATTTCCCGAACGCTGGCGCACACTCCTCAGAGAGCAGGTGCCCTACTACAGCCGGTTGCGCCCGGAACAGCGTGAACCGTTTGAACAACGGGTGCAGCTGTTTCTGTCCGAGAAAGAGTTTTATGGCTGTGGCGGATTCGATGTGGACGAGCGGGTTCGTCTGACGGTCGCAGGCCATGCCTGCCTGCTCATCCTGACGCGCCCTTTCTCCTATTACGATGATATCCGGAGCATTCTGGTGTATCCGGATGTGTATCGCGTAAGGCACGCCTGGGAGCATGGCATGATCGTTCACGAAAGCGAGGAAATCCGGGCCGGAGAGGCGTCAAGCCATGGTCAGGTGGTCCTGGCATGGAGCCAGTGCGAGCAGGCGGCTAACAACCACCACAGCCCCCACAACGTGATCCTCCACGAGTTCGCCCACCAGCTGGACTACCTGGACGGTTCGGCTGATGGCGCGCCGCCACTGAGCGGGGAACAGGCCCGGCATTGGCAACAGACCATGAGCCGGGCCTATGAGAACCTTCAGAACACCATTGAGCACCACCACAAACCGTGGCTCGACCCATATGGCGCCACCGAACCGGCCGAGTTTTTCGCGGTGCTCACCGAAGCCTTTTTCCAGCAACCGGACCACCTGCACAGGGAGCAGGCAAACGTGTACGAAGCACTGAGAGACTATTACCGGCTTGATCCGCTCAACGCCCGTTAGCGGCCATCGCCTTTGACACCCAGCCGGTCCAGATAAAGGTGCAGTTCCTCTTCACTGATGTTCACGTACTCCAGCACCCGTCCGTACAGCATGACCGTCGGTACGTTACGACCATTGAGCTCTTTCTGGGTCTCGTTCAGCACGTAGAGAATGATCCGCTCCGTTCGGGTCAGACCGTCCCGGACATCGGGGATGGCTTCCAGAACGGCATCAAGGTGATGATCTTTCACAGATTCAGTTGCTCCCTTGTCCGGCAGGGCATGAGGCACCGTGGGCCAGGGCCGAGGCCGTCTGGCAACCGACGATGGCCGGCGCTTCATGAATCAGTTGGTCGTTTTCCAGGGTGTCCACCATAAACAAAGCAAAATCCACACGGCGCGTCCGGTTACTTTCAAGGATCGGATCTCCCACATGGCGGCTCCAGACCGGCAGCCCCTGACTGTCGCCCTCTTCAAGATCGCTGCCGCGAACCACCGTCCATCGGGTCTCGCTGGCAAACACCCGGCGGCAGGCTTCCTCCTGGTCACTCAGGTCGGCAAAGCGCGTTGCCCGCGCCACCCAACCGAAGATCCTCAGGAAGGCCCGGAACGTCCAGGAGTAGACATCCTTGCCATCACGGCTGATGTGCCACCCACACGAGAACACCAGTCGCGCGCCAGGTTCCGCGTAATCCAGAACGGCCTGGGCGGTGCCGGTCGCGTATTGCTCGACACCCCAGGGCACCAGCACGGTTAATACACCATCGCAACCGGCGACTGCGCGACGGATGACCTCCCGGTCATTGGTCGCTCCGGGCACCAGGGTCAAGCGACCCCGGAATTCATCCAGCTTGCCCACACTCTGTTCGCGACAGACGCCGACCACCTCATATCCCTTTTCCAACGCCTGCCGAACCATGTATTTACCCAGTTTCCCGGAGGCACCGACAATACAAACCTTCATTATGGTGATTCCCTTCTGTCTGCTTCCCGTTCGGAACCCGGCCTGCGGTACTGCTTACAACCGAATGACCATGTCAGCGTCATCGAACCGCACCTTGGCCAGACTGGCGCTGAGATCCCGGGGACTTCGACGTCCCAGAGCCACGATCGCCGAGGTCTCAAGTCCCAACTCGGTCAATCCCAAGACCCGGTCATAGGCCCGATGATCGAAGCCGGTCATCGGACAACTGTCAATTCTGAGCACGGCGGCGGCCGTCAACAGGGTCCCGAGTGCAATATACACCTGCTGATGCGCCCATTCCCGTTTTTCCCGGCTCGCCTTCCCGGCCAGGGCCTTCTTCATGTGCTCGGCATAACCGGCGATATCGTCATAGGGCACCCTTCTGACCTCCATATACTGATCGACATAGCGATCGACCGTGACATCTCCGATCTCCGTCTGGGCGGCCAGAACGACAAGATGGGAACAATCCAGCACTTTCTGCTGACCATAGGAATGGGGCAACAGATTCTTCCGTACCGATTCGGATTCAATCACGATCAGCCGATAGGGTTGCAGGCCATAGGAAGAAGCACTCTTGCGCGTTGCGCCAATGAGCGCATCAACGGTTTGGCTGTCGAGTTTCTCGGGTGAAAATTCCCGGACGGCATATCGCCAGTCCAGGGCTGCCTGTATGTTCATAAACAATCTCCGATGTTGGAGATGCCAATCTATGAAATCGCACAACCCTGTAAAACCATGCGGAAAGAAGGAGACTTTTTCAGATCCGGAAACAATCACTGACCGCAGGCCGGGATCGATGGCCGTTCACTCCCAGTAGGGCCGGCTTCCCAGGTACTCATCCAGGTGTTCCACCAGCATTCTGACTTTACTTGACTGCATCCGCCCGGGCGGGAACAACGCAAATATGGTGTAGCTCTTGGGAGGGTATTCGGTAAGTAACGGAATCAGTCTCTGGCTATCAATATCCTGCTGAACGAGAAATCGCGGTAACAATCCCACGCCAAGACCACTCAGCAGGCTCTGGCGGATGGCGAGACTGCTGTCCGTTCGGTAGTTTCCGCTCACCACTACCGTTTCTTCTCCCAGCTCCCATTGATTGGGCCGGTCATGAAGCGCATACACCAGACAATTGTGCTGGGCGAGATCCGCCGGTGAGGCAATGTCCGGAGCATTTACCAGGTAGTCTGGCGAAGCGCAGACAACGTTTCGGGATTGTCGGAGCGGTCTGGCGCGCAAACTTGAATCCGAGAGTTGGTTTCGCACCCGTATCGCGATATCAACACCCTGCTCCACCAGATCCACCACCCGGTCATTGAACTGCACGTCGATCCGGATTTTCGGGTGTTTCCGCAGAAAGTCGTCGATGGCCTCAGTGATGTGGGTCAGACCGAACGACATGGGCACGTTGATCCGTATCGATCCACGCAATTCCGACTGAAGCCCCCTGGCTTCCAGTTCTGCGTCTTCAAGGCCATCCAGTAAAGCCTGGGTGCGCTCCAGAAAGACCATCCCCGCATCGGTCAGATTCATGCGACGGGTGGTGCGATTGATCAACCGGGTTTCAATATCCCTTTCCAGAAATGCGATGTGCTTGCTGACGGTCGCAGCGGTGATCTCAAGATCGTCGGCAGCCCTGGTGAAACTTCCCAACTCAGCGACTCTCCGAAAAATCCTCATGGCAACCAGCTTGTCCGTGGCCAATCCTCTCTCCTGATTGCTTCCAATCCGGAATCAGTATTGTTCGGTTCCATCCGATTATCAATCCATTTCCGTCGTGCACACTTCCGGACAGACTTTTTCGATCAACGCGCCCGGGCAGGTAACCATGACGCTCCCTTTCCCAAGACTCGCCAAATCCCGCCAGACCACACTCTGGTGCTTACTGCTGGCCAACGGTTTCCTGATTGCCTTGATGCTGGCGCTTTCCAGGACGGTGACAGCCCAGGGGATGCCTGCCGTCACATACGCATACTGGCAGACGCTGATCGCCGGGCTGCTCTTACTGGCAAGGACCCGTTCGCTCAGATCAATGATCCGGACGCCTCTGATAATGTATTTCCTGATCAGCGGCCTTGCAGGCATTGCCATACCGAATGTCACAGCCTTCTACCTTGTTACCAGGCTGGGCACCGGATTCACCGGCATCATGTATGCCCTTCCGCCGATATTCACGTTTTTGATGGCGGCAGCCCTGGGACTGGAAAAAAGCAATTGGCGGAGGCTGGCGGGGTTGTCGATTGCGGTGTTGGCCTGTGCGTGGATCATCATCCAACGCCACGCGGAAATGGGCCAATCGCCCGGGCATTGGTACGCGTTGGGCCTGCTGATTCCTGTTGTCCTATCGGTCGGTAATATCTACCGCTCCGTGGCATGGCCCGGCACCACCTCGCCGATGACTCTCGCAGCCGGGACACTTCTTGCCTGCGCCCTGTTACTCGGTGTGTTTGCGCAAATCACGAACACACCGCTCCTGTCAGGGGATTTTAGCCCGCACCTGATGAAAGTGGTTTTACTGCAGGGACTGCTAACCGCACTGGCCTATCTGTGTTCCTTCGAAATCCAGAAACGCGCCACACCGGTTTTCTACAGTCAGCTTGGCACAGTGGCCGCCCTGTTCGGCCTGATTATTGGCATCGTCGGATTCGGGGAACAATACCCGGCCAGCATCTGGCTGGGCGTGCTGGCGGTCGTGATTGGCCTGAGAATCAGTAACAGGGCTCGAGGAAAAGCAGGCCCTCAATCTTCCCACTCCTGAGCGCCATTGCGCTGCCGGAGCAGCCAGTAGCTGATACCGAGGGCCAGTGTGGTCGCCGCAATACCAATCAGGTACATCGGCGTCAGTGTATTGAAATCGAGCACAATGACCTTCCGGGCAATGGCCATCAGTGCGGTAGCAACAACCAGCTGAACCGGAAAAATATTGGTACCCAGGTACAGGCGGATATTGATGAAAATTTCCACAGCAATCAGCACCGCCATGAAAGCGCCAAAGGTGTAGAAAATATCGTTGATGTTCAGCAGAAAGTGCGGAGGCGCCAGCAAACGATCGTAGATGATGTAGATGACATCCCCCACGCCCCAGAGAATCACGGCGACCATCAAAACCGCGAGAACCCGAATCGCAAAGCGGATGATACGATGGAGCCCCCGGAAAAACGGATCGGGGAAATCAATCGGCAGCTCCTGGTGCAACTCGTGCTTGTCATCGGAAGAAGCTGAAGCCGCTGGCTCACCGTCATTCTTCTCTGGCATGCGTCCCTCCCATTGGGCTGCCGATCCTTACGGCCGGATCAGGCCTTTTTGACAAACTCCGATTTCAGCTTCATAGCACCAATCCCATCAATCTTGCAATCAATGTCGTGATCGCCCTCGACCAGGCGAATGTTCTTTACCTTGGTGCCAACCTTCACCACCGAACTGGAGCCCTTTACCTTCAGGTCCTTGATGACAGTGACCGTATCTCCGTCCTGGAGTTCATTGCCATTGGCATCACGAATCACCTTGCCCGCCTCGGCGTCTGCCTGTTCGGCCTCGGACCACTCGTGCCCACACTCGGGACACACCAACTGCACACCGTCTTCATAGGTGTACTCGGAATTGCACTCGGGACAGGGAGGAAGCTGGGACATTATCATTTCCTGTTAATTGGATGAGAACCGGATTATACCAGAAACCCAAGCCCCGGTTCCGCTAACGTCCCGGGGTCACCCGTGCCAGTACCGAAGGCTCATCCGACAATGGCAGTGCCAGAATCACACCCTCATTCGACGACGGATAGATGCCCGCCAGCGCCGTGATATTCACCTGATGCGACACCAGAACCACCGGCAAGCCCGGCCCCAAAGCGTTCACCTGCGCAATCGTCGCCCGGGTCTGGGCCAGTCGGTCTCCACGATTCTGGAAAAAAGAATTCAGTGACGGCATGTCCGAAACGCTCCCCACCTCCATCTCCATGGCCGTATCCCGCGTGCGGCACCACTGGCTGGTATACACCCGCGCCTCCTCGATGCCATGTTCTGCCAGGAACGGCTTCCACGAACGCGCCTGTTCCCGACCGGTTTCGTTCAGATTCCGTTGGGTGCTGCAGTCATTCAATGTGAAATTGGCGGGATCGCCTGTTCCGGGAGCCAGTGCGTGCCGGAGGATGAGTATGGCCTCGCCGTCCCGCAGTGCCTGCCAGGCGACTGCATTACCATCGCTCGCCGCGGCATTCACAGCAACCGCGAAGCCAATAATGCTGAAAGTAAGGCCAAGAACCAGTTTCCTGATCATGATAATGTGCCCCCTCCTTCAGTTTCGGAGTTATCTTGAGGTCTAAGGCGGCTCTGGGGTGAGCCTCCCAAAAATGTTGAAGGCCAGGGATGGCCTGAAACAAGCGCACAGGGATGTGCTTGTAGCGGTTTTTGGGAGGCTCACCCCAGAGCCGCCCTGCTCCGACCATCGCAGGCTACAGAGAAATACGCGGCTGACGACTAACAGGCTCAATCGTAGAATGGTTAAACTCTAGGTAACTGAAACCAAAACTGAAGGAACACCAAATGCCTATCTGGGTCGACGCCGACGCCTGCCCCGTCCCCATCCGGGAAATCCTCTGTCGCGCCGCCACCCGCTGGCAGATCCAGACCACCTTCATCGCCAATCACGCCATCAACCTGCCACCCAGCCCCTACATCAGCCGCCGGCAGGTCCCTCACGGCTTCGACGTCGCCGACAATGAAATCATGGACCAGATGAGCAAAGGGGATCTTGTGATTACCCAGGACATTCCACTGGCCGCCGAAGCCATCGAAAAAGGTGCGGATGTTTTCAACCCCAGAGGTCAGGCCTTCACCAGGGAAAACATCCGACAACGGCTCGCCATGCGCAATTTCATGGAGGAAATGCGCAACGCGGGCCAGGTCACGGGTGGCCCGGCTCCTTTCAGCCAGGGAGACCGCAAGGAATTCGCCGACCAGCTCGACCGCTGGCTACAGCGAAACACCAGGCCCGGCCGGTGACCCGAAGATCCGGAGCTGGCCGAAAATCATCCGGGCGAATGAGCGCGAAACAACCATGAAGGCTTCCGGCTGCTATGCTGATTATCGGGGCAGGTCCCCGGTCGGAGGTTTCCATGAGAACTTTGCGCAAACTGGCACTGTGCGGCGGTGCCCTGATGTTATCTTTCGGGGCGGAAGCCAATCCGTCGTTTTCGTCGGACGAGACGGATTTTCAGCTTGAAACCGTAGCGACAGGCCTGGCTCACCCCTGGAGTCTGGCCTTCCTGCCCAATGGCGACGTACTGGTCACGGAACGTGCCGGCCGGCTTCGGCGGATCCGCGATGGCGTGCTGGATCCGGCATCGCTGACCGGACTGCCGGATCTGGTGGTCTCCGGGCAGGGTGGGCTGCTGGATATCGTGCTACACCCGGAGTTCGCCAGCAATCAGAGCCTGTTCCTGAGTTATGCCCACCGATCCGGGGAAGGCATGACGACACGGGTAGCCCGTGCCAGACTTGGCGATCGTGGCCTGAACGACGTGCAGGTCATTTTCGAAGCCCTGCCCCGCGCCGGTACCTCCCACCACTTCGCCGGGAGAATGGCGTTTGATCGGGAGGGCCTTCTGTATATCGCGGTTGGCGACCGGGGAACCCGGGACCGGGCCCAGGACCTCGCAGACGACGCGGGCGGTGTCCACCGGATTACCATTAACGGCGAACCCGCTCCCGGGAATCCATTCCTGGCTCGCGATGATGCCAGGGCAACCCTGTTCACCTATGGCAACCGCAATATCCAGGGTATGACGATTCACCCTGTCACAGGCGAAATCTGGACCCACGAACATGGCCCGAGGGGTGGCGACGAGATCAATATACTTCGTGCCGGCACCAATTATGGCTGGCCGGAGATCACCTACGGCATCGACTATTCCGGCGTCCCCATCACGCCCTATACCCACAAGGAAGGCATGGCTCAGCCACTGCATTACTGGGTACCTTCCATCGCGCCCTCGGGCATGGCGTTCTATACCGGAAAGTCGTTTCCGCAATGGCAGGGCGATCTTTTCGTGGGAGCGCTCAAAGCGCGCAAGCTGGTCAGACTCGAATTGGCGCAAGGCCGTGTGACCGAAGAAGAGGATCTGCTGACAGAACTCGGGGAGCGCATCCGGGATGTGCGAATGGGGCCGGATGGCGGGCTATGGCTGCTGACCGACTCGCCCAACGGCAAGGTGTATCGGATCCTGCCGGAGGGCTGATGTCAGTGCGGATCGTTGGTTCTGTCCGTCTTCTCGTATTGGGGTATGCTATCGGTGATCTCGAACCAGTCGGACTTGGACGCGACGAATGCATGTTGCGCCGGCGGTTTACCCAGTGGTTCGTTAATCACGCCAACCCGCAACCTCAGAATACCCGGGATAGCGTCGACCCGGCTATACAGCTGGCTGCCACAGCGGGAGCAGAATGCGCGGTATTTGCCAGGGCGTGATTCGAATTCGGTGATCCGTTCCTCGCCGGAGAGAAACCGGAGACGGACGCGCTGGACCGGCGCACTGGCGGAAAAGGCGCTGCCGTGTGCCCGTCGACACTGGCTGCAGTGACACAGAGCAATCGGTCCCAGGGGGCCGTCGTATTCAAAGGTAATATCACCGCACAGGCACTGGCCGGTCAGCATGGGTTCGTACCCCGACTATCTGGATTCATCATGGTTCGACAGGCGCGATGATACCGGGGGGCCCCTTGAAGAACCAGTGCCACACCATCAGTTCAGTACCTACACATTGATTTCAGGAGGAGAGCATGTCGTTTACCACACTTCCGAAAATCGGTATGGGCACGTTCCGACTCAAGGGCAATGATGCCCGGGATGCCGTCAAGAGCGCCCTGTCACTGGGCTATCGCCACATTGATACCGCACAGATGTACGACAACGAGGCGGCCGTGGGTGATGGCATCACCTCCAGCGGAATTCCGCGCCGGGAGATTTTTCTGACCACCAAGATCTGGCACGACAAGCTCCACGCCAGTGATCTGATCAACAGTCTCCAGGGCAGCCTGGACCGCCTCAAAACCGACCACGTGGATCTGGCTCTGATTCACTGGCCTTCGCCGGGCGATGAAGTGCCAATGGAAGAATATCTGGGCGCGTTGAAAGACGCCCAGCGTGAGGGACTCGCGGAGCACATCGGCATCTCCAACTTCACGTGTGCCCAGATGGACGAGGCAAAGCGCATACTGGGCGACACCAGCATCTTCACCAATCAGGTGGAGGTTCACCCGTTCCTCGCCAACCGGAAGGTTGTGGACCACGCCCGGAAACTGGGCATCACGGTGACCGGCTACATGCCCCTGGCGGTCGGCAAGGTCATGGAAGACGAGACCCTGCAACGCATCGCGGAGAACCACAATGCCACCCTGGCCCAGATTGCAATTGCCTGGGTTGCCTCGCGGGGCATTGTGCCAATACCGTCTTCCACGCGTCCGGCCCACCAGAAGGCGAATCTGGACGCACTCGAGATCGAGCTGAGCGACGAAGACATCAAGGCAATCGACGCTCTGGATCGGGGCGAGCGGATCGCAGATCCCGGCTTTGCACCGGACTGGGACTGACCCGTAACGCTACGACGAGAATAACCAGCGCCGCCACCGGAAAACCCAGGAGCCAGTAGGTGCCCAGAGACCAGTATGTGAGGGCACTGAACAGGCTCCAGGCAAGAGGCACCAGCAACAGAAACCAGCGCAGCAGTAGCGGTTGACGGGCAAACAGCAGCACCGTAGCCGCAACCGTTACTCCTGGCGCCATGCCGAACAGCGCCAGCGCCCTGACGTCCCCCGATTGCAGCACAGCCAGCCAGGGCAACACCAGGATGACCAACCATCCGGCAACCGCCAGTGATAAACCCAGCGGAACCGGAAGCGCCCTCCCCCTCAGCATCAGCAGCAGCAATCCCTGGAACACAAAGGCCCAACCAAACCAGGTCGCCGGCGTGTTCACAGGGCCGTAATAGCGCACCATGAACAGGTAACCGCAGCCGATCCATGCGAGGCCCGCCAGCGCCATGGCCATCCGCCTCGGCCATTCGGCGGACTGACGGGCCAGCCACGGCAACAATAGCCCCGCCACCAACCACAATGACTGCCACGGCCAGACCGCTTCGTTGATCCGGATGAACAGCCTGAGCAACACCTCAGGGCCGAACATGACAAAGTCCTGCAGTGAGTAGCTCAGCCAGCTCGCCCCACTCACAATTGCCTCACATACTCGGCCATCATCCTGCGCTGGCCGGCGTCCGGAAGAGTGCCATACATGGCGGCCATGTTTTCCCGCATATGGTCTATTCGCGTCGTTGCGGGAATCGCGCAGGTCACTGCCGGATGAGAGATGATGAATTTCAGGAAAAACGCCGCCCAGGTTTCTATACCGGCCTCACCAGCCCAGTTGGGCAAAGGCTCGGACTGGAAACGTCGAAACAGGGAACCGCCCTGGAATGGCCGGTTCACGATCACCGCAACTCCCCGTTCATGGGCCAGCGGCAAAAGGCGCTTCTCGGCTTCGCGGTCCAGAACGTTGTAGGTAAGCTGCACAAAATCGAGATCTTCCGTCTCGATCACACGGGCGAGTTCGTCGTGGCGCCGACCGTGTGAGGTCGTGATACCCAGATAGCGAACGTCGCCTCTGGCCTTCATGTCTTTCAGCGTAGCCAGATGTTCCTGCCAGGAAAGCAGATTATGGACCTGCAGCAGGTCAAATCGCGGAATTCCCCATCGCCGCGCAGAGCTGGCCGCCTGCTCACGGGTCTCTGAACCATCGCCGGTCCATATCTTGGAAGCGGCGAAAATCCGATCACGCGCATCAAGTGTTTCCAGAGCGGCACCGACAACGTCTGCCGAACTGCCATACATGGGCGAGCAGTCAATGACTGAGCCACCACGCTCCAGGAACGTCTCCAGAACACGCGTGCGCTGGTCGACCAACCGCTGGTCACTACCAACATTGAAAGTAATCCAGGTGCCCATGCCGATGGCGGGAAGATGTTCGCCCGTGGAAGGAATCGGGCGGGCCTGAGGCGCGTCGCCGGGAGCCGCCACCTTTCCCGCCAGCAGCGGGGAAGACACCAGCGCCAGGCTGCCCAGGCCGGCTCCAATCAGGAATCTTCGCCTTGACAACCTAACCATCGTGGTTCCTCCCGCGTGCCTGCGGTTAGTGACAGCGTCAGCTGCCGTATTGTTCCTCCAGGTACTTCAATATACGTGCAGATTCAAACATGGACGTGCCGGTGTTGGGATCTTCCAGGTAGGGAACCTGAACCCGGCCGTGCTGTTGAAAGAAGGCATCCCGCTTGCCGCCCGGTATCGGCCTGTATTGCCCGGGCTTGATACGCTGTTTGGCGGGCCCGATTTCAGTCCAGTGCTCCTTGCCGATGTTGTGCAGCGTGTACGGAATCTCCAGTTCGCAGAGTTTTTCCCGCACCAGCCGAGAGAAAGGGCTCCCCTCGAAGCTCCACAAATGCAGTCCCTGCGTCGGCCGTTTTCCGGGTGTCGCGTGCAGGCCTCGCAACTCACTGGCGGCAGAACCGATCGAACTCAGGGCCGGCTGCCAGACTTTGGCAGCGTAATAGCCCGGCACCGGGCAATGGGCGTACTGACGGAAAAGGTACTCGACGATATCCCCGGACTCGTAAAGGACCGTCCCGGTGTTCTCGTCCACCAACAGCGGAAACTGCTGCTTTCCACCAACAGCCTCGGCTTCCGGCCGGAATACCCGACCATCCTTGGGACACGGCCGGATCTCGACATCCAGGTGTAATGCGGTCAGCACCTCGCGAACCCGGCGACAGTAAGGACAGGCTTCCATGTCATACAGGATGATTGGTTTTTCCGGCTGTTCTGCCGCCGAGACGACCAGGCAACCGCGCCAGGCGGTGAAGGAGGACGTTGCAACCGACTCAAGCACATTGAGGTTGTGCCTTAACGCATTCAGCATAGGGTTTCCTTGTTGGTTGGATCGAATGATATCTATTGTGCCAACAATCTCCGATCATTCATTGGCTCCCGGGTCCCCATGATCTGGTCAAACCAGGGCCTGGTCACGCACCAGTTGGCATTGGGGTTCGGCCCCATGTGGTGATCGTAGTGCCATGGCAGGTTTTCCCGGGCCCAGTCGGGATCCAGATGGGATCGTTTATGCACCCGGTAATAATTCCAGGCACTGTAATACAGGGTTCCCACGAAGAAGGGAGCGACCGGTAAAAGAGGCGTCACAGCGGCGGCGCCGGCAACCAGTGCAGCCACCTCCTTGGTCTGCGCGTTCCAGGTCAGGGGCGGATTCCGGTAGTCTTCGTCAACGAAGCCATTCCTGCGGACATTGCGGTGATGGTCGTGCCAATGGAACGACCAGAAACTGTCCCGATTACGGCCCCGGTTGTGAAGTATATGCTTGTGAAAGACCCATTCCACTGCGTTGGCAGTCAGCAGGCCTATGGGAATACCGATCATGGTGTCCTCCTGTTGTTGTTCTCGACTTGGAGACCTCTACAGGAGACGACGATTCCGTCTGGAATTCCATGACTCAAATGCCGGTACAAACCTCGTCACATTTGCACATCGGGCCATTGAGAGGAACCATCCCGACTTGACCCACCTAACCCACTGTTTTCCAAAGACGACTTACAAGCTGTCACAAAAACCCAATACAAACAACGACCCTACTGGCATTTTTTAACGTCATGTAGAGCTTTTCTGCATAGTAGATTTCGTCGGTATCAGCTATGGTTGAAGGATAAGAACGTAAAGGGCAGGCATCATGGACTCCAGGCTTCCGCGACGCAGGTACAGGCAAACACGTGTGCCGCAATCGATTCGCCGTTTTATCCGATCAACGGGCACTGTCGCTCTGGTTGCCGCATTCGCAACCACGGCCCTGGCGGCACCGGGAAACGATGCCATTCCCACTCGCTTATGGAGCAAGGAAGTACGCGACTACGCGGCCAAATCCCTGCACAGCGACGAGGCCCTGAGCGTCGCCGCCATTCCGCTGAATGGTCCGGGCATCGAGCAGTACGTAAACGCTGACGAACCCAGGAGCCCCGGCTCCATCATGAAGCTGGTCACAACCTATGCTGCGCTCGAAATCCTGGGCCCGACACACCGTTGGGATACCGATTTCTTGACCGATGGCAAGATGGTTGGCGATACCCTGAACGGTAATCTGTATGTCCGCTTCGGTGGCGACCCGAAGCTGACCATTGAGCGGTTGTGGTCCACACTCCACGAACTGCACGATATGGGCATCACCAAAATCGACGGCCACCTGGTACTTGATGGCAGCTACTTCCGTCTGAACGACGACAGCCCTCAATTCGATGACAATGGCGACAACCCCTATGCACCGTTCCTGGTTGAGCCTTCAGCCTATCTCACCAACCTGAACCTTCTGCACTTTCAGGTGCGGGCGGATGAACGGGGTACTCAGGCGTGGAGCACGCCGAGGCTTGAGGATGTTCGCATCGACAACCGCGTCACGTCCGCTCCGGAAGGCCCCTGCCCGGGACGCCACCAGTTCGACTGGACTCCGGTGTTCGGGGATAACATGCAGGTTACCGTTCGTGTGACCGGCAGTTTGCCCAAGGGATGCCGAACCACTACCTATCTGTCGCTGCTGCCCCACGAGCAGTACACCGCGTCCCTGATCCGTTCGGTCCTGGCGGATACGGGCGTCACCATCACCGGCGCCAGCATGACAGGAATGACGCCAGAGGACGCCAGGCTGATCCTCAAAACCAGCTCCCCGGATCTGGTAACGATGGTCCGTGACATCAACAAGTGGAGCAGCAACGTCATGGCACGGCAGATGCTGCTGACCATCGGAGCTGAGAACCGGAAGGACGACGAGCAGGACGATCGCGTAGCCGGCATCCGGGTGATTCACGACTGGCTGGAAAATAAAGGCATCAAGACCCAGGGGCTCGTCATCGATAATGGGGCCGGCCTGAGTCGCCATGGCCGCATCACGGCCCGTCAGGAGGTCCAGATACTCCGGCATGCCTGGAACAGCCGCTACGCTGCCGATCTGATGACCTCCATGCCAATCATCGCCATGGACGGCACCATGGCCCGCCGCCTGAGAAATACCGGCCTGGTTGGCGAGGGCCGCATCAAGACGGGTTTCCTGGAAAATGTCCGCTCCATTGCCGGCTTTGCCCGGGATGAGAACAACACCACCTGGGCTATCGTGGGCATGGTCAATAACGATCCGGCCTGGAACGGTCAGGCGGTCCTGGACCGGGTGCTGTATTCGCTTCATTACCGCCCACCGACTGGCACAGCGATCTCGCAGGCAAGTGCAGACAACGTCAATACAGCCATTCAATGAAAAAGCCCCGGCATTGCCGGGGCCTTGTCGTTCGCGCTCATTCCCCGTTACGGCGCCACAAAGTCATCCAGCAGGGTGACTGTCGCAACGCTGCCCCCGGCGTCATTCTTGCGGGCAACCGCGGTATAGACACCACCGGCATCCAGGGCAAGGCTCGGCGACTTGTACAGCTCGGTCGCGCCATCGTCCGACGTGATAAAGACCACATAGTCACCTTCGGCAACACCCAGGTAACCGGAGTCGGTTCCATAGGCGAAATTGTCCAACACCGGCGTCGAATTCCCGATCAGGGTTGCGCCCGCACCACCTGATGCTGTCGGGACCACGAACACATCAACGCTCGGTGCCTCCACCGCGCCATGGATAACCCGAAGGCGGGCCTCGGTCGCAATTCGACGGTTGTTATCATTGAAGACCAGCGCATCGATTCCGTCAGCCAGCGTGCCGGCCGCAACCACCGTCCTGATATCACCGTTCGCAAAATCCAGGGTGGCATCGATCACCGAGGAGCTGGTTACAGTGGTTGCGGTCACGACAATCCGGTTGTCGCCGGTGCTCAGCGGGACATAGGCGCCGGTGGTTGCAGCGGTCGGCACAGTCTCGCCAAAGGCGATATTGGAGGCGGCGGGAGTGCCGTCGGGATCCTCATTCAGATAGATGTCCACGGCCGGGGTCGGGCTGGCAGAATTATGAACCGCGCGAACGCCAGCATCGGTGTCAGCGTCAAGAATTTCCGTTGTATTACTGCCGTTGACCACCAACAAACTGATCGGAGCAGACCCGAACACGGTGTTATCGACCGCTCCGATCAGCAGGTCGCTGCCGGCAGACAGGGGCAACCTGCCACTGTTGAATACCACGGTCGGCGGATTACCGGGAATGGCAACCCGAACCTGATAATCACCGGCAGGTACTTCAATAGGTCCGACGCTCTCCTTGAAAGAGAAACTGAATGAGGCCTCGGCAGGGAGCGGATCACCGGCCGCGGTCAGATAGACCTCTACCGGCCCCCCGACGGCATCCTGGGCGTCAGGCGACAGGTGCGCAACCCGCAAACGCACGCTGTCTTCGCTGTCGCGGGCCCCATCATCTGTCAGGATCAGAGGTTCTATGGTCTGGTCTCCGACCTTGCCGACTGCAATCACATCGTACCTGATATCAAATCGCAGCGAGGCATCGGTATCAATCACCGTGGTGGTATTGCCACCCGGAAGAATTCCGTCAACCGCGATAGACGTCGTGCCGGCATCCGGTTTCAGAACCGCTGCCTGCTTGTAGTCTGCTCCGGAAACAACCGTGTCACCGTCGACCCCCACGTTCACCGCAGGCGCGTCCGAGGACGCATGGACGACACGAACGCTTGTCTTGGAATTACTGTCCCCACCGAAACAACCGGCCAACAACACACTACTGGCCGCCACTAAAGGCAAAATAAAGTTGGTCTTCATTGTCACTCATCCTCGATCGTAGAGGTTGTAGATCAGGCTATTTGGTTTCATAGTGCATATGTTCACATCCTGAAATATGCACAAAGCTATCTACGGATGAATGAAAAATCCGGATCGAAAAAAACATTTATGAGCCCAACACTCGCTACAGCCAGCCGCTGCCTGCAGGTCGCACTTCTGATCCTGTCGCTGCTCTCCATTGCGGCCTGCAGCTCAACCCGCATGGCCTACCGCTACGCTGACTGGGGAGTAAAATGGTGGGTCGAGGACTATGTGAGCCTGACAGACCGACAGGAACAACAGCTTTCCCGGGATCTCGACGAGTTGCGCCAATGGCACTGCAGCTCTGAACTCCCGCGCTACCAGCGTTGGCTGGACCGAATCATCAGTGACACGCGTTCCGGCGAGCTTGATCAGGCAGGCATTGACGATCACCTGCAGCGACTGTTCGCGTTTCTTCCCGATCTTCTGGCGCAGGCTGAACCGATTGCCAGCAATCTACTGGCCTCGCTCAGTGATGAGCAGGTGGCCGAGTTGAGCCGAAATATGGCGAACAAACACCGGGAAATGGAGGAGACGTATCTTCAGGGCTCTTCGGATGACCAGGCCCGTGCCCGGGCCGAACGGACCATGGAGCGCATTGAAACCTGGCTGGGCCCCCTGAATGCCAGGCAACAGAAACGGGTTCTGGCCTGGTCGGAAAATCGGGGACGCCAGACGGAAATCTGGCTTGAGGGACGACGCAACTGGCAGCTGGCGCTGCTCAGACTGCTGGAAAATCGCGATTCCCCGGATTTTGACAGGCGCGTCCGCTATCTCCTGACGCACCCGGACGAGTTCCGAGGAACCGCTTACCAGACGATGATGCGGGAGAGCCAGTCAGCGATAACCGGGCTCATTCATGACGTGATCAAGGCCGGCGCTCCGTCGCACTTTGCACACCTGGAAGAGAAGGCCACGGAGCTCCGGGGAGACGTTCAGGAACTTACCTGCCGATCAGACCGTCAGGTAACCGCCGTCCACATTGATACAGGCACCGGTGGTGTAACTGGACGCGTTCGAGACCAGGTAAAGCACCGTTCCGGCCATCTCGTCCGGATCCGCCACCCGTTTCATCGGGATATGAGCCATCGCCTGCTTCTTGATCGCATCGTTGGTGGTGAGGGCGCTGGCGAATTTGGTGTCGGTGAGTCCGGGCAGCAAGGCGTTCACGCGCACGTTCTGCTGGCCCAGTTCCATGGCGAAGGACTTGGTCATGGAGATAACCGCCGCCTTGGTCACAGAGTAGATGCCCTGGAAATGGCCGGGATTGACACCGTTAACTGAGGCCACGTTAACAATCGACCCACCGCCATTCTTCTTCATCATCTGGGCACCACGGGCACACATGAAAAAGTAGCCGCGAATATTCACATCGACGGTCTTCTGGTAGGCGGCCACATCGGTATCCTCGATCGGCCCGAAATACGGGTTCGCCGCCGCATTGTTGACCAGGATGTCCAGCTTGCCGTGCTCTTTCCCGATGTGATCCCAGATGGCTTCAATCTGGTCCATCTCGCCAATATGGCAGGCATAGGCCTCGGCACTGCCACCTTCGTCACGAATTCCGGATGCCACTTTTTCGCAACCGTCGATCTTGCGGCTGCTGACGATGACGTGGGCACCGTAATGAGCCAGCGTACGTGCAATACTTTCACCGATACCACGGCTTGCGCCGGTAACCAGCGCCACCTTCCCGGAAAGATCAAACAGGTTCTTGGTCGTCATGGATTCCTCTCAAGGTTTTATCGAAATGTCACCAGGGCGGGGTCTTCCGCTTCCAGGTGGCTGTAATTATTGAATACTGCAAGGCTGCGACGACTGCCGGAGTACAGCAGACGCGAGACGCTGGTGTTGGCGATGACATTGTTCACCGCCAGCGCCTTCTCATCAGACAGCCCCAGTACATGCTGGGCGATAACGGCAATGGGCCCGCCAGAGGTCGAAACCAGCATATCCCCGCCATCGGCGTAGCGGATCAGTTCCTCAAGCGCGGTCACGACACGATGCTGGAACGCATTCCAGGTTTCCGAATATTCGGCGTCGTATTCACCGCCGATCCAGCGCGCCATCGCCTTCTCGAACACCTGCTGGAACGCCCGGGCGGGTTTCGGGAAAGCGGCCATATCGCGGGCCATGACCTGCCGGTCCGCCCACTCGGGTTTCAGGCGTTCAACCACCTGCATATGGTCAAATTCGTTGAGTCCCTCCACCACCTGCATGTCCGGGAGGCTCTGACCGAATCCCGACGCGATGGCTTCGACGGTCTCCCGATGACGCTCCATATCGCCGCCAAACACCGCTGACGGAGTTACTTTGCCCGCCAGCCAGCGCCCCAGCACCTGCCCCTGCTCCCAGCCTCTTGGTGAAAGCTGATCGTAATTGTCCTTGCCAAAGCTCGCCTGTCCGTGCCGGATGAGATACACCGTTGCCATTACAGAGTGCTCTCGCTGATCAGCCGCTGGCACCGCTTTTCCAGATAATTGGCAGCATGGCCGAAGGCCGCAAACCGTTTGTCACTGGTCTGGCCGTGGTAGTAGCGGTAGTAGATTTGCTGAACGATGACAGCCAGCCGGAACAGGCCGTAGATTTCATAGAAATCGAAGTTATCCGCCCTGAAACCCGATCGTTCCATGTAGTAGTCGACCACTTCCTTCCGGGTCAGCATACCGGGGCGATGGGTAGGCTGGCGCCGGAGCATCTGGAAGGGCCCTTCATCGTCGGCCTCGATCCAGTACGCCAGACTGTTGCCCAGATCCATCAGCGGGTCGCCGATGGTGGCCATTTCCCAGTCCAGAACGCCGATCACCTCAAACGGGTTGTCCGGGTTAAGGACCACGTTGTCGAAGCGGAAATCGTTATGGATCACGACCTGGGCAATGTCTTCCGGCATCTTGTCATGGAGCCATCCCATGACTGCCTCGAAATCGCCAACGTCGTCGGTACGCGCCTTCCGGAAGCGGTCACTCCAGCCACCGATCTGACGCTGCACGTAGCCTGCACCCTTGCCGAGCTTGTCGAGCCCAGCGGCATGAGCATCCACACGATGCAGATCCACCAGTTTGTCGATCACGTTCAGACAGAGCTTGCGGGTGTCCGCCTCGCTCAACTCGAAATCCCCGGGGAAGTCCTGCCGAAGAATGATGCCCTTCAATCGCTCCATAACGTAGAAATCGCAGCCCAGAACGTCATGGTCGTCACAGGTTGCAACGATGTTCGGCACATAGGGGTAAACAGGCTTCAGTGCCTGCATCACGCGGGCTTCGCGCAGCATGTCGTGGGCAGACTTGGCAATCTTGCCGAAGGGCGGTCGCCGGAGAACGTAGGAGCGCTCCCCGTAATCCACCTGATACGTCAGGTTGGAAGCCCCGCCCGGGTACTGCTTGATAGAAGGCGAACCCTCAAGGTCGGGAATGGCCTGTTTCATGAAACGGTCTACCGCAGCAACATCCAGCTCCTCACCTTCGCGGATGTCCACGGCCTGATCGATCTGTGTCATTCACTCTCTCCTGTGGTCTGTCAGGGCCAGTCAGGCGTTGGCCTTGCCACCCATCTTGCTCATCCAGCGCTTGCTTTCCTGATGCATCAGCCAGTCAAACGCCCAGGGTGCATGGCGTTTGAGAACCCACATGCGTCGTTCTTTGGCGTGCGGCAGTACCCAGAAGCTCTTGTCTTTCACGCTCCGAAAAATGTCCTCGGCAACGTCGTCGGCGGTGATGCTGGAACGTTTCATGAGTTTGTTGACGTTCTGCTGGATGCCGGGAATATCCGACCGCATGGTACTTGTCAGGTTGGTCTGGAAGAAGGCTGGGCATACGCAGCTGACGTGGATGCCGGAGTCCCTGAGTTCCTGGCTGATGGTTTCGGACAGGGCAATCACACCTGCCTTGGATACGTTGTAGCTGTCCATCAACGGTGCCAGCATCAGGCCGGCCATGGAAGCAATGTTCACGAAGGCACCGGCGCCCTGCTGCTTGAACAGTGGCGTAAAGGCCTTACAGCCACGCACGACGCCCAGCACGTTGATATCCAGAATCCATTCCCAGTCGGCCATGGTGGTATCTTCGATGGAGCCTGCCGACGCCACGCCAGCGTTGTTCACAACCACGTCCACACCGCCCCACTTCTGGGCCAGGTCGTCCCGGACCTTCTCGAAGTCGGTCAGACGGCGTACGTCGCATTCGACAAAATAGCCTTCACCACCGGCGTTGTTGATCTCCTGTTCAACAGCAACGCCCTGCTCCGGGCTGATATCCCCGATACAGACCCGCGCGCCCTCTTTGGCGTAACGCAATGCAATGGCCCGGCCGAGGCCAGAGGCGCCGCCCGTGATAAAAATTCTCTGTGTCATCGTTGTTCCTCTCCATTAAGTTTGGAGTTTGTGTTCTTTTTGATACGGAGTAAGAGCTGCTTCCGGGTTGGCCTGCCAAAACCCGCTCCTTCGGCCATCCATGGGCGCTTGGGCTCCGCCATCCATGGCTCCGCACAGTTTTGGCAGGCCAACCCGGAAGCAACTCCCAGACCCTCCAGTAATCTTTCAGAGAATCCAGCTCCAAGCGTTGGAGGGAGCAGGTGGGCTACGCTTTCTGAAACTGTGCGGAGCCATGGATGGCGGAGCCCAAGCGTCACACGGACGTGCCGAAGGAGCGTGTTTCAGATCCTGTATCCCACCTACTCCCCGGCACCAGACTACCTGCCTGTAACTCGGCTCAGGATTTATACTTCCGAAGCTCCAGCCGAGCCACCATAGCCCGATGAACTTCGTCCGGTCCATCCGCCAGTCGCAACACCCGAGCATAGGCAAACAACTGGGTCAGTGCGAAGTCATCATCGCTGACACCGGCGCCGCCGTGGATCTGGATTGCATCATCGACGATCTTCTGCAACATCGACGGCACCACCGCCTTGATCATCGATACCTCCTGCAAGGCCCCCATAATGCCTTTGGTATCCAGCGCCCAGGCACACTTGAGGGTCAGAAGCCGCGCCTGCTCAATGGCCATCCGGGCATTGGCGATGATGTCCGGGTTGCCGCCCAGCTTGGCGATAGGACGACCAAACGCTTCCCGCGTGGTTGCACGATTGATCAGCAACTCCAGGGTACGCTCGGCGGCGCCAATGGCTCGCATGCAGTGGTGAACACGTCCCGGGCCCAGGCGTCCCTGGGCAATTTCAAACCCTCGGCCAGGGCCTGCGATGAACGCACTCTTGGGGAGCCGGACATTATCGAAGACTACCTCACCGTGACCGTACGGCTCATCGTAGGCCCCAAATACCGGCAGCATCCGTTCGATTTTCACACCCGGGCTGTCCAGCGGCACCAACACCATGGAATGGCGGCGATGTTTGTGGGCATCCGGATCTGTCAGGCCCATGAAGATACCGACCTTGCAATCGGGATGACCGATGCCGGTGCTCCACCATTTGCGCCCGTTCAGGACCACTTCGTCACCGTCAACGACAGCCGTCGCTTCCATGTTCGTCGCGTCGGAGGACGCAACGCCCGGTTCGGTCATGCAGAAAGCCGAGCGGATCTCACCACTGAGCAGTCGGGGAAGCCATTCTGCCTTCTGCTCCTCTGAGCCATAGTGGATCAACACTTCCATATTGCCGGTGTCCGGGGCATTGCAGTTGAAGATTTCCGGGGCAATGAAACTGCGACCGGTTTCTTCAGCAATCAGGGCATAGTCGGAGTTGAGCAGGCCGCATCCGTACTTGTCGTCGGGAAAGAACATGTTCCAGAGGCCCTGGGCCTTCGCCTTTTCTTTCAGTTCCCGGATGATCGGCAGTACTACCCATCGGTCGTCCTGAGCAGCCAGTTCTTTGTGGTACTGCTCTTCGACAGGATAGATCTCCTCCTTCATGAACTGCTTCACACGGTTGAGGTAATCCTGACCCTTGTCGGAAATGTTGAAATCCATTGACTGATCCTCGTTCACTCGGAAATCACCAGCGCGTTCGTTCGCGCGATGATTTCAGTCTAGGGTTGAGCAAACTATTACGCGACTGAATTATTCTTATCCTTTATCATTACGTGGGCTTATTTGGTAAACGGATCTTGATTATGGCTCTGAATCGCCTGGACCTGAATCTTCTGCACGTGTTCGACACCATTTACCGGGAGGGCAGTCTGACCCGTGCGGCAAAGGCATTGCATCTCACCCAACCGGCCGTGAGCCACTCGCTCTCCAGGCTTCGGGAACACTTTAACGACCCGCTGTTCACCCGGCAGGGCAATCAGATGGTGCCCACGCCCCTGGCTCGCCGGTTCCTGGAATCAATGAGGCCGGGGCTGACGCAGATACAAAGCGCCGTGAATCAGTTTCATGCCTTTGATCCTGCCACTCACCGGAAAACCTATTCCCTGGGTTTGCGGGATGTCCTCGAATCGACGTTCCTGCCACGCCTGATGGAAAGACTGAACGGCTATCCCGAACTCGAAATTGTCTCCCAGCGCATTCCCCGTCGGGATATGGAAACCCAACTGGCGGCCGGCAAGCTCGATTTTGCGGTCGATGTGCTGCTGCCGGTCAGTAACCAGACCAGTCATGAACTCCTGCGCCGGGATCGCCTGGTGGTTCTGGCAAGACGGGAGCACCCCCTGATCCAGAATGGCCTCAACATGGCGGATTATCTGGCAGCAAAGCACGTATTGGTGTCGTCGCGCACGGAAGGACCGGGCATCGAGGATTTCGAGCTGTCCCGGCTGGGGGTTCGCCGCAACATCCGCCTCCGGTGTCAGCATTACTTCGCGGCGTGCAGGGTGGTCGAGGACACCAACCTGCTGCTGACCATGCCGGAAACCTACGCCCGTATTATTGCGGAACGGTCTGGTATCGAGATCATGGACCCACCCGCAGACCTGCCTGCACTGGATGTGCATCTCTACTGGCACAAACCCTATGAGAAGGAACCGGCGCTGGTGTGGTTCCGGGATCAGCTCAAGGCGGTGAGTTAGTAGGCTCCGACAGCAACCAGAAAACCGAAGAAGCCGGCGGCAGTTAGGCTCAGGGAGGCGAGTACGATCCCGAAGCCCCACCAGATGGCGGCGGCGTCGGAAATATTCACGCCATGCCCCCGGAGCGTGCGGTAGAACGCCCAGGGGCCAAGCACAAATGCGCCGACCACGACGAATACAAGGCCCACGCTCACACCCGCAAACGTCCATGTGGCCAGAACCGTGGCCCGGTCAGACACCTGATCCGTCACGCCGTGGTGTTCCAGGAATTTCCGACAGAAAAACCAGATCAGCGCGAACAGCGCCACCACAAAGACCAGTGCTCCGATGACTGTAATAATCCGGTATAACACGTGAGGCCCCGAAATTGGTGATGGTTAGGTCATTCAGTCTGGAAAGTTCACGTCGGGCAGTGTTTCAAAGCCCGGTTTGGCGAACAGGAACCCCTGATAGAGATCGATTCCCTGTGAGCGCAGCCAGAAATACTCTTCCTTGGTTTCCACGCCCTCGGCGATGATTCGACCGCCCAGCCGTTCCATCATGCTGATGATGCCGGCGACTACCGCCTGCTTATTCGGCTCTTCGTGGACATTGCGGACAAGTCCCATATCAAGTTTCAGCAAGTCCGGAGGACTGGCCATCATGATTTTATAGCGGGAATAGCCCGCACCAAAGTCGTCAATGGCAGTGCTGAACCCCATCTCCTGATAGGCCTCGATAATCGACACGAGGTGTTCGACGGAGGACAGATTCTCATTCTCTGTGAGTTCAAAGATGATTTTACGGGTATCAAAATTGTAGGTCTTGGCGGCGGCCAGCGTCGTCCGGATGCAATACTCGGCCTGATAGACCGCATTGGGCATGAAGTTGATACTCAGCATCGACTCCATCCCGAGCCGCGATGCCAGCTTGACGGCCTTCACCCGGCAGATCTGATCGAAGGAATACCGGTTTTTCTCGTTGACCCGGGAAAGAACCGACATGGCCCCCTCGCCTTCAGGCCCCCGAACCAGCGCCTCATGGGCAAACACGGTTTTGTTGACCGCATCGACGATCGGCTGGAAGGCAAAGCTGAAGGAAAAATCCAACCCTTCCCCGCAGGCACATTGATCACAGTGGGATTCGTCAAACAATACAGCAGGTTGGTTCACTTCAACTCCAGCAGTCTCTCGCGAGACGAAATTATGGCATCTGGCATTCATTTTTACCCCACTATAACGGCAGCCCCCTCCTTGGTAAAACCACGTATGCGTCAAACGATGTCAAACGGTGGCAACCCCGCGCCACGTGACTACACTGATTTTGTTGTTTATACGCACCCAATCTAAAAAGGAGTCTCCGGAATGGTGCAACCAACCCGCATTGCCGTGACCCCCGGCGACGGTATCGGCCCGGAAGTGGTGGCGGAGTCTGTGCGTTGCCTTGAAGTTCTGCGATCAAAGCACGGACTGGCACTGGAATGGAAACGCTTCCCGTGGCCCTCTCACGCCTGGCATGAGGAGCATGGTGAATCCTGGCCGGCAGACGCGCTTGAGCAATTGCAGCAGTACGATGCCATCCTGCTCGGTGCGCTGGGCGATCCGGGACCGGTGGACGACCCTGGCCGCTACCTGTTACCGGACAGCATCTCGCTGGCACCGCTGCTCGACATGCGCAAGAACTTCGACCAGTGGGTGTGTGAGCGCCCGGCCCGACTCCTTCCCGGCGCCCGGCAGTATCTGGCGGATGAACGCGCCAAAGACATCGACATGCTGGTGATCCGCGAAAACAGCGAAGGCGAGTATGTCAGTCAGGGCGGTCGACTGCGGAAAGGAACCCCCGATGAAGTGGCAACACAAATGGAGGTTTTTACCCGCAAGGCAACGGATCGCATCATTCGTTACGGTTTCGAGCAGGCCCGCCGCCGGGCGGAACAACGGGCCAAGGAAGGTAACACACGCAGTTTCCGAACCCTGGACGGCAGCACCCGGGAGAGCCAGGTCTGTGTCATTACCAAGCGCAACGCCCTGCGCTACTGGGGCGATATGTATACCGAGGTCTTCGAGGAAATCGCGGAAGAGTATCCGGATGTGGCCACCCATCATGAACTCGTGGATGCAGCGTGCATGAAATTCGTCCAGAGTCCCTGGGCGTTCGATGTCGTGGTGGCCAGCAACCTCCAGGGCGACATTCTCACCGATCTGGCCGCGGTGCTTTCAGGTGGAATGGGGGTGGCACCTTCGTGCAACCTGAACCCGACCGATCCGGATATGCCGTCCATGTTCGAACCAACCCATGGCAGCGCTCCGGACATCGCCGGCCAGGGTCTTGCTGACCCGACCGCCATGCTGTTCACCACCGCGCGGATGCTGGACTGGCTGAGTCGTAAAGATCCGACCCTCGCCTCTGCCGCCAAGGAGTTATTCGATGCCGTGGCCGCGGATCTTGCGGAAAATGCCGGCACTCAGCGGGGGACCCGCGAGATTGGCGATGCCATCTGTAAACGTCTGGGAGACTGACAAAGGCGGCCTGAGAGGCCGCCTTTTTTTAATCCTTGAACGGCTTCGCCGTTACTTGTCCGCCATGACAAATTCCAGCCGCCCGGGAGCCACACGAACATCCATCGGGACCATACCGAACATTCGTTGCGCCAGCTTGGTCTCGTCAAGACGATAGACCGGCATGGTTTCGAGCATCTGCGCCACAACCCGCATAACCGTGTCGGTGACTGGCGCCAGATCACCCTTGAAGAACGGCGAATCGATACTGCTCTCCAGCAACTGGAGCCGACGGATATAGATCGCCTTTTCCTTGCTGTCGTAATAGGGAGCGCCCTCCACTTTCAGGGCAATATCCACTGGCAGTTTCGCCATGAGGGCATTGAGTGCAATCTGGCCTCGCACGTCGATCACCGCCACGTTGCGCCCGTCCGGGCCAAGGGTGATATCGGCGTCATCAAGACTCAGACTCAGCGGAGAACCGCTTTGCAGTTGCTCCCGGTCATAGTCGGCCACAACGCCCTTGAGGTGCTGCTCCAACTCCGCTTCGGAGATCGAATAAGGTGACATGCTGGCACAACCGGAGGCCAGCAACGCCACGGCCGTGATCATCAGCCAGAACACTGGCCGGCATTGGATTTTCATCAGAAGCTCCTTCCTGGGATGCCTATATCCTGCGCCTCTGCCATGGCCGGGGCAACTGCATTGAGATTAAAAGACTGAGAGAAGGCCCGAAATCACTCGTTTTCAGCCCGGGCTTCCACATGGGGAGTCAGTGTCTCATCAAAGGTCACGTGAATCAGGATCGGTTGACAACACACCTGGCAGTCCTCGACATACTCCTGATCCGCAACGGAAGGGTCGACACTGACATCCAGTGTTTCCCAGCAGTAGGGACATTGGACAAGTACGGATTCCAGCGCCGACACCATGCACCTCAGAACTGTTGTTTGGCCATCCAGGGGATAATCCGGTCGAATGCCTGATCGAGCTTTTCACAGGTTGTGGAAAAGCTGATGCGCAGCGCATTGGTGCAGGCTTCACCGAAGGCATCCCCGGGAACCACGCAGACCCCTGTCTCCTTGAGCATCCGCAACGCCAGGTCCGACCCATCCACATGAGGCGGCAGGTCCGGGAACGCGAAAAACGCACCGCCCGGCTTGTACCCGGTCATGTAGGGCGTCTGTTCGATCAACTCGACCGTCTTGTCCCGACGCTCGCGATAGATATCCACCATGTCGGTGACGCACTGCTGGTCGCCGGTCAGCGCCGCAACACCGGCAAACTGCGCGGGCGTATTGGCAACGGACGTGGTGAACATATGGTAACGGCGAAGGGATTTGATCGCCGCCTGGCTTGAAATCACCCATCCGACACGGAGACCGGCCATGCTGTAGGTCTTGGAGAAGCTGCTGATGCACATGATGTTGTCCAGGTCCATGGAACAGTTCAGGACGCTGGCGAAGTCATCGTCGTCAAAGATCAGATGGTCGTAGACTTCATCGGCGTAGACCTGAATCCCGCGATAGGCGCACTCGGACAGGATCGTTTCGACGGTGCTGCGCGGATACACAGCCCCGGTGGGGTTATTGGGGTTGTTCAGAACCAGCGCGAAAGTACGGGACCCCATGGCCCGGATTACCTCGTCCGGATCCAGCTGGTGGTTGTTCTCCGCACGAGTGGGCACGTATTTCACTTCGCCGCCGTTCATCCGTATCAGCGGCGCATAAAGAAGGAAAGAGGGGTCGGTCACGATGAACTGCCGGCCGGGCGCCGCAGTGGCAGACAGCGCCAGATACATCGCCTCGGTGGCACCACTGGTGATGAGGATGTTGTCACGGGTGAGCTTTCGGTTGTAGCGGCGCCCGTAATAGTCCCGCAGAGCAACCAACAGTTCCGGCAGACCCGCATCCATCGTGTATCCCGTCTGCCCCGCATTCAAAGCATCCACGTAAGCGTCGATGATGTGCTTGGGCGTTGGCAGATCCGGTTGACCAATGGACAGGTGGATGACGTCTTTCATCGACGACGCCATATTCACGAGTCGACGGATTCCCGAAACCGGAATCGCCTGCATGGCAGGGTTAAAACTGGCCTTTGCCTTACGATACTTCACCTTGCGCGGCTTGGCCTGACCGGTTTCTCTGTTGGGCGCTTCTGCCATAACCACCTCCTGGCAACGGGATATGAAAAAATGTCTACTCATGCAGGTTAGTCAGGAACAACAGGCCATACAAGGCAAAACACCCCAAACATCTGGTAGGTAGAAGTACGGCCTCAATCCCCGCCATGGCGGGCCCGAAATTTGCCCAGGTTGACCGACTCACCGGCGGCAACCAGACTGGTATACATAAATGTTGCATCCATCAGGACGCGCTTCACTCACGGATAACCAGGCGGAGGCCCAATGACTCAGCAGAACCAACCAGTGATCACGGTTTTGACTGCACCCGGCGAACAGGAACCCCCGGGCATGGATGCAGTCAGGGCAAGGGCGGAAGTCCGGTTTGCGTGCGACGAAGAAACGCTTCGGCAGACACTGCCCGGAACCGACGTAATGATGGTGACCGACTTTCGCACCGAGGCGTTCGAGGCTGCCTGGCCGGCTGCCGATCGGTTGCAGTGGATTCATGCCACCAGCGCAGGGGTGGATGCACTTATGTTTCCGGCACTGATCGACAGTGATGTGGTCGTCACCAATGCGCGCGGCATCTTCGACCGAACCATCGCCGAGTATGTACTCTGTACCATCCTGATGTTCGCCAAGGACTTTCCCAATTCCGTCCGACTGCAGGAGCGGCACGAATGGAAACACAGGGACACCGAGCGCGCGGAAGGAAAACAGGTGCTGGTGGTCGGCGCCGGCTCCATCGGCCGTCAGATTGCCCGCCTGACCAGCGCTATCGGGCTCCATCCCCACGGCATCGCCAGGACGCCCCGGCACGATGACCCGGATTTCGTGGCGGTTCATGGCAACAACCAGCTGTTCCAGCAACTGGAACACTTTGATTACGTCGTCATCGCCGCCCCGTTGACCCCGCAGACCGAGGGACTGTTCGACCAGCGGGCCTTCAAGGCCATGCGAACCAGCGCGCGCCTGATCAATATCGGCCGCGGCCCCATCGTCAAAACCGACGACCTGATCGCCGCCCTCGATGCGAAAGAAATTGCCGGCGCCGCCCTTGATGTGTTCGAGGAAGAGCCGCTGCCGGAAGATCATCCGCTCTGGGACAGGGACAACGTGATCATGACCGCGCACATGGCCGGTGATTTCATCGGCTGGAAACGGGCCCTGACCGATCAGTTCCTCGAGAACTTCGACCTCTGGCACTCCGGTCGGGACCTGTTCAACCTGGTGAACAAGAAGCTGGGCTACGCCGGCAGCTAGTCGCTGCCGGCAAGGGCTCACCGATTGGAAGCAGCGTACTCAGCCTGCAGCGGCAGGAGGTCAAAAACCCGCTGCGGATTGTTGGGATCCACCAGTTGTGTTGGCGTCTTGTAGACCCTGGGCGTGGAATAGAGCATGGCGAGCGCCCTGCCGTGAGGCATCGCCATGTAACGGTCCCCTTCGTGGGTTTCCAGCCACTGCCTCACCCTGGGCGCCATGGTCGAAGGCATCTTGGGAAAGAAGTGATGCTCCACATGATGGCTGAAGCGGAAATGCAGCCGGTCCAGAACCGGAAGCGTTCGCAGGCTCATGGAATTGTCCAGGGGATTGTTGGTTGGCGTCTGCGGCCGGAGAAAGTGATTGGTGAGGATATAGGCCTGGGCCAGGGCGTTGGCCGCCATGAACGGAACAATCACCGTAAACACAGCGAGCGGGCCTGAAATCACCGCCAGTGCCACCCACAGGGCAAGACAGACAACCGACTGACGGATGGCCTTCTTGCGATCAAACCCTTTGAACTGTTTCCGTCGCCTCGCCTGGAACCACAGCACCAGTTGGGCATGGAAGGTAAACGAATAGGTCAGAAACAGGTAGCTGTACCAGGCACCTCCGCCGGGCGCGAGCCGTGTGAACTTTTTCTGCTTCGGATCCGTCCGGTAGCGACGCAATGTTCCGAAGCTGTCAGGATCCACGTCCCCGGCATTGGTGTTGCCGTGGTGTACCACGTTGTGCCACTTCCGCCAGAACTCGGGCGGCACGAGAAACGGACCGAATCCCAGCCAACCAAACAGGTTCTGCCATCGACGGCTCATGCCGAGTGCGCCGTGCAGCACTTCGTGAGCCAGCAATCCCTGGCAACCGAGGGTATGCCCAACCAACAGCGCCAGCCCCATATTCGCATACCAGGGCAAATCCAGAACCAGAATGGCCGCGATGCCTCCCCAGTTAATCAACTGCATGGGAAGAAACCAGACCACACGCCAGGTCTGCGCCTTGAACGTATCCGCAGGCAAATCCCGCTTCATACGATCCCTGAGTTCCCGTTCGTCCGGTTTACCAAATACCGGGTCGCTTGCCGAGTCCGGCCTTGCGATTGCGTTCATTTCTCACCTTTGTCCGATCGATCGCTTCAACGCCATTTCATTTTTGGGCGTACACTTGTGAGCTGAAAATACATCATGAAAACGCCTATAACAACGGCATGAAGATGTATTTTTCATTACCAGTGTTCACGATCGGTACACTCGTTCCATATTTAAAGGGAGATACCCGGAGCCGGAACCAAAAAAAAGGAGCCCGAAGGCTCCTTTTTCGCGTCCATCAATCAATGGTTCGTCAACTGCCCGAAAGCGACTGATCCGACGGGTCAATCTCCATCTGCTGAATCGCAATCACCGCCTGGGTCCGATTGCGAACTCCAAGCTTTCGGAACACGGCTGTGATGTGCGCCTTGATGGTTGCTTCCGACACGTCCAGATCATAGGCGATCTGTTTGTTCAGAAGCCCCTCGGCCAGCATGCCAAGCACCCGGAACTGCTGCGGCGTCAGGGACGCCAGCCGTTCAGAGAAATCCGTCGCTTCGGATTGCATTCGCTCGATCTTCTCAGCCACCCCATCCGGCAGCCAGACATCCCCTTCCAGGACTGCCTGAATAGCCTCTGTAATCGTGGGCAGTGGCGCCGACTTGGGAATAAAGCCGGATGCGCCGTAGTCGATCGAGCGACGCATCACCTGCAATTCCTCGGAACCTGACACAACCACAACGGGCAGCCCGGGATATTGCCCGCGCATGAACACGAGCCCGGAGAAGCCGTGGGCACCCGGCATATTGAGATCCAGGAGAACCAGATCTGCATCCGGATGGGACTCCACCGCCGCTTGCAGTGATTTGATGCTGTCAACTTCGACCGTTTCAGCATCCGGCACCGCCTGACTGACCGCCTGCTTCAATGCTGCACGAAACAGCGGGTGATCATCAGCGACGATAATTGTTTGTGTCATTCAACAGATTCCTCACAGGTTACTGGCCGACCAGCCGGCGTTACTTGAACACCCGACTGCTGATCAGCTCATCGACAACTCCCGGATCAGCCAGAGTGGACGTATCTCCCAGCTGATCGTGCTCGTTGGCAGCAATCTTACGCAAAATCCGGCGCATAATCTTGCCAGAACGGGTCTTCGGCAGTCCAGGCGCCCACTGGATCACGTCCGGCGAGGCAATCGGGCCAATCTCCTTACGGACCCACTGAACCAACTCTTTCTTGAGCTCATCACTGGGCTCCTCGCCCTGTACCAGGGTGACATAGACATAGATGCCCTGCCCCTTGATATCGTGCGGATAACCCACAACCGCAGCTTCAGCCACCTTGTCGTGGGCGACCAGGGCACTCTCGACCTCGGCCGTACCCAGACGGTGGCCGGACACGTTCAGTACGTCGTCGACCCGGCCGGTAATCCAGTAATAGCCGTCCTCGTCCCGACGGGCCCCGTCGCCGGTAAAGTACATGCCCTTGTAAGTGCTGAAGTAGGTCTGCGCGAAACGCTCATGGTCGCCGTAGATGGTGCGCATCTGGCCAGGCCAGCTGTCCAGGATAACCAGGTTACCCTCGGTCTTGCCTTCCAGGATGTTGCCATCGTTATCCACCAGCGCCGGCTGGACACCGAAGAACGGCAGAGTGGCCGAACCCGGCTTCAAGTCCACCGCACCGGGCAACGGAGAAATCAGGATGCCACCGGTCTCGGTCTGCCACCAGGTGTCCACAATGGGACACTTGCTGTTGCCGATCACCCGGTGGTACCACTCCCATGCTTCCGGGTTGATGGGCTCACCCACGGAGCCAAGAACCCGCAGGCTCTCACGGGTAGTGCCGTCCATAACGTGGTCACCCTGAGCCATCAGGGCGCGGATGGCGGTCGGCGCAGTATACAGAATGTTCACGTTATGCTTATCGACAACCTGTCCCATGCGGGAGCTGTCCGGATAGTTGGGCACACCTTCGAACAGCAGCGTGACCGCACCATTGGCCAGCGGACCGTAAAGGATGTAGCTGTGGCCCGTTACCCAGCCGAAGTCGGCGGTACACCAGTAGACATCGCCATCATGATAATCAAACACGTACTGGTGGGTCATCGAGGTATAGACCATATACCCACCGGTGGTGTGAAGCACACCTTTGGGAGTACCGGTAGAGCCGGAGGTGTACAGCATGAACAGCGGATCTTCCGCGTTCATCGGCTCGGGTTCGCACTCGGCAGAGGCAGACTTCATCAGATCTTCGTAACGCTCGTCCCGGCCGTCGTTCCAGGGTACCTGGTCATTACCTGTGCGGGTAACCACCACAACCTTGTCGACGTTGGCGGAGTCTTCGTGCTTGAGCGCTGAATCCACGTTTTTCTTGAGGGGAATGGTGCGACCACCACGAACACCCTCATCCGCCGTAATCACATAACGTGATTTGCCGTTGACGATTCTCGCGGCCAGCGCTTCCGGAGAAAAGCCACCGAACACAACCGAATGGATCGCGCCGATCCGCGCACACGCCAACATGGCAACGGCGGTCTCAACGATCATCGGCATGTAGATGGTGACGACATCACCCTTTTTGACACCCAGTCCCTTCAGGACGTTGGCGAACTTACAGGTTTCTTCGTAGAGCTCGCGATAGGTGACAGTCCGGGATTCCGAGGGCTCATCACCTTCGAAGATGATTGCGGTCTGGTCACCGCGATCCTTCAGATGACGGTCAAGACAGTTGGCTGAAGCGTTCAAAACACCATCTTCGAACCACTTGATGGAAAGATTGTTGTAGTCGTACGTCGTGTTCTTGACCTTGGTGAACGGCTTGATCCAGTCAATCCGCTTGCCGTGCTCACCCCAGAAGGTATCCGGGTCTTCCACGGATTGCCGGTACATTTCCTCGTATTGTTCACGAGTGACCAGCGCCCGTTTGGCGACGTCCGGTGCTACCGGATATACCTGCTTATGCGTCATTGTGCTCCCCCTTTCAGTTAGAGTCTGTTGTCATTGTCGGTATTTGGAAACAGAGCGATCGGGCCTCTCCAGCCCTGACGACGGATAGTGGTAGTTCAACACGTGTGTCACCACTCATTGAATTAGACTAACGTCCTAATGTGCCAGCACTTTTGACCGCAAACAGACGACAAACTGCAAGAAACAGACGGAAAAATCAGACAACTAACGCATAAACAAGCATAGTTTGGACGCGGGGATTCGCAAGGGAGGAAGGGCTGGCCACGAGGGCCAGCCCGGAAGGATTCAGGCCGCTTTTTTCTGGGTCCCGCGGCCACGAAGACTATGGAGTTTGCGCTCCTTCAAAGCATATCGGTTCAGACCCGCCAGGTGGATCTTGCGGAGGTAGGTCGACCAGTCAACCTGCCGGGCATCCACCGGGAACAACATCTGATCCAGCTCGCCCATTCGGCCCGACAGGGCAATCAGTCCGTCGTTCCGGAAAATATAATCCGGCGCCGTGTAGAAACCGAAGATGGTGGCCAGCGAACGGGTCGTATCAAGGTTTCTCAGTATTTTCAGCTCGCGGCTATGGCCAAGCATTTTCAGAACCCGATCGGTCACGCTCAGAGGGATCCGAACACCGCTCACCAATGTATCGAACAGCTTCCGGTTGATGGCCACGAACGGCTTGCTCGGCTGACGGTAGAACAGCTGATCGTAGCTGGCGTAATTGGCTTTTGCTTCCGCAAGCAGGTGATCAATGAACTCGCCAAGCGAGACCGGATTGGAACTCCCGCTGCAACACTGGTAGATGCGATGCGCCGGTGCCTCGGCAAGCGCCTCGGATACCGACAGAATGATCGAGTTGGCGACCAGGTCCACAGGAATGACATCGATGATGCCGGACCGCTTGCCCGGGAAGATGGTCACTTTCTCGCGGGCGTAGGCGAGGATGATGGCATCAGCGACCTTTACGCCTTCAATCCAGCCGGGCGCAGGCTCTTCAAGGGCACTCTCGATGATGGACGGACGCAGAATTGTCAACGCACGCCCGCTCAGGGCCCCCATCAGAAGTTGCTCGCCGAGCCATTTGGTGAACGTGTAGGTGTCGCTCCAGCCGTAGCGGTTGGCTTCACGAATACCCAGCTCTACCAGCTTTTTCTCCAGTGCTTTGCCGGAGTATCGGGCCCGAACATCGGCAATCTTGTCCTGCAACAGTCGGATCAGGTCCGAGGTTTCATAATAACCTTCCGGATTCTGAGGTATCGATTCACCGGCCGGCTTGATGATCGATTCCGATACCTGACCGGAGTTCATCCCGTTCACATAGCAGGTGGAGACCTGGACAACCGCCAACCGGTCATTCTGACGCGCCAGCTCAGCGATGTTGTCGAGACACAGGGTATTAATGGCCAGAGCCTTGTCCAGCTCTTCGCGGAAATTGACACTCGCCGCCGAGTTGATGACCGCATCGAGCTGATCCGCCAAGGCGCCAAACGCCTTTTCGGTCAGACCGAATGCCGGCTCGGTCACTTCACCGGTGACACAATGCACTTTCTCCTCAACAAACGCCTCGAATCCCTCCAGATCCTCTTCGCGCATACGCTCGAACACGGACGAGGTTACGATTTCGTTCATAAAACGGGTGCGAGCATCCGGATGCCGCTTGTTCCCACGTATCAGCAGATGAATACCGCCAATGTCCGGCACTGCGCGCATCAGCTTCTCAAGCACAACTTTGCCAAGGAAGCCGGTCGTCCCGGTAACCAGGACCTGTTTGCCGCGAAGTGTTTCAAGCACCTGAGAAGCTGGTGCGGCGGGGGTATCTTGCGATGTTGCCATGGGAGAACTCCTTCTCTGTCAGAACCGGGGGCATCCGGGTGTCACCAGAGACGTTGCATATTGCGGGCCACGATGAACTTGGATGTGCTCAATACTTGCACAATTCTCGTGACAGAGTGGTGACACACTGCAAAATTACGATACAAAACTGCAAATACAGAAAATTAACCCTTCGACTCTCAGGAGCCGTTCCGATCCTTGAGGGAGAGCGAGCGCAGCAGCTGATCCAGGGAAATGTCAGCAGGCTGCTCTTTCAGGACCCTCACCAGACGGTCCTGCTCGCCAAAACTGACCCGATCGTAAACCGGCTCATCATTAGCCACGCTGTCTACCGGACGCAGGCTGCGATCGGCCCGCGGTACCACCTGCTCGGCAAGATGTCGCAAATGCTCAGCCAGCTGAAGACGCCGCTCAGGCTCTAGTGTTTCCCAGGGCATCGCCGCCAGACCGGTCTGGATGATTTCGATGGCATCGGCGTCGAGCGTGCGCCCCAGTAGTGCAAACAGGCGGTTGAATGCGTCATAACGAAGCATCGGATCGCCGGCTGATTCGTTCAACGCCGATTCGAGTTCAGTAATCGCCTTTTGACACCGATCGCGGGCAGGCACCGGCGCCGCCGAAGGGGCCTCAGCCGCTTTTTCACCCGTTTTCCCGGCGCTCTGGCGCCGACTGACCGAATGCCAGTAGGCGGCCAGGCCGGCCTTTCTGGGCGGCAACTGGGCCAGCCTCACATCGAGCATGTCCACGAGGGTATGGAATTGTCGGCACGAGGGATCGGAGGCCGGAAGCAATGCAACCGGATGCTGGTTGAGTACGGACTGCCTGAGCGTTTCATCGCGCCAGACCGCTCCGAGATAATGAAGCCCGTCCCCGAGGTGTCTCTGGGCCGCAGAATCCAGACGCTGGAATACCGATCGGGCCTGGCTTGCCCCCTGGGCCATATTCACCAGGATGCTTGGTCGCCGCCGGTAGCCGCGCCTCTTGAGCACCTTGATCAGAGAAAACGCATCGGTGAGTGACGCCGGATCCGGCGTCACCACCACGCAGGCCAGTTCTGCGGCCGCAATCATATGTAACGACGCTGCCTGCAACCCTGCCGGAGTGTCTGTTATGACATAATCGTAACGCTTTTCGAGCTGCCCCAGCCCACGAAGCAGACGCATGCTGTCCTGGGGGGTCATATCCAGGCACTCCTGGACCCCGGACGCGCCCGGCACAATATGCAGACCGTGATCCGCTTCCAGCAAGGTGTCTTCCAGGCGACATTCACCGGTGATCACATTCGCGAGCGTTTGCCTCGGGTACAGGCCGATCATGATACTGACGTTGGCCAGATCGGTGTCGCCATCCAGTAACAAAACACGTTTACCCTGACGCGCCAGTGTCAGCGCAAGATTCAAAGCCACCGATGTTTTGCCGACTCCGCCTTTGCCACCGGTGATCACGATGGTGCGGGTCTGGTGCGAATTGTGCTTACCGAGTGTCATCTGAGCAGGTCACATCCCTGGATAAACGAAGCATATAAGCTTAACCTGTAAAAATTCTACACATATCACAGAACAGATAATACACTGCTTAAAAAAGCATCAATAACCGTTTAATAATCTGCGATTATTGTCTAAGCTCCATTGGACTATAAGAATGAACAAAGCGTCAGGATTCGACGTTCAGGGTTTGGCGGGTCTATGAATATAGCAACCGATCTACAGCTACCGAGTCTCCCGGAGGTTACCCTGCGGGCGCTTGAGGCCTGCCATGACGACGCCAATTATCGAACCATCAGCGATATTGTTTCTTCAGATACGGCACTCGTTGCCCGCATCCTTGCACTCGCAAACTCCGCGCTTTACGGGCCCGCCACTCACATTCGCTCCGTTGACCAGGCGCTGCTCCGATTGGGAACCCGCCGCTTCCACACACTGGTCCTGACCGCAGCCCTGCGGCAACTGCTCTTCGAGCTCGGCGCCGATGAGTGGCAACAGCTTCGGGATTTCTGGCGCCACTCCCTGACGACGGCACTTACGGCACGGGCCCTCGCGACACTCACCAGCTACCCAGACCCTGATGAAGCCTTTCTGCTGGGGATGATCCACAACATCGGCGAGCTGATTGCCATCAAAACGCCCACCGCCGAAGCCAAGCAGCATTATTTTACCCACCAGGCGGACATCGCTGCCGATCTTGCGACCGCCTGGGGGCTGGGCCCAATGGCCGCGGACGCCATGCGCTATCAGCAGGCGCTGCCCTCGGAACTGCGTGACGCCGGCCATCTGGTAAAGATTATCAGCCTCTCAACCCGGCTGGCGCTCTCCGATGCCAGCGGGGTATCCGCCGCCAGTACTATTCTGGGACTGAACGAAGAGCTGACCCGCGAAATCAGCCGGCGCATTGGTCACGAAGTCTCCGGAGTTGCAGCTTCGCTCGGCATCCCCACGGATGCAAGTTACAACGGTGACAGTGCAACGCTCAAGCTTAAACAGACCATTTTGCGCGAAGCAATCGCCAGCCAGGCCCTCAGTATGGCCGATCTCAGCGCCGAGCCAGACGACGTGCTCGCCGAAACGGTCAACAGCCTGACTCTGGTAACAGGCTGCCCGGCACTCTGTTTTGGTCATTCGGAAGAGCTGCTGGTGCTGTTATCCGGTACCATCGGCGAACTGCCTGAACTGGCCATCTCCGCCAAGCCCGGCGGCAGCGTTCTGACCGAGGCATTTCATCTGGGCGAGCCTGTCAGTCTGGAGGGGCGTACGCCTACGGTGCTGGACCGCCAGCTCATGTCCCTTCTGCACGCGCCTTCGTTGCTGGCCATCCCCGTCAACGCCGGCAAAGAGTGTCCGGGCATTTTCGCACTTGGCACCGACGAATCGCATCAGGCGACCACTCTGGAGCTTGCCCGGCTGTTTACCCGACAGGTCGGCCAGACGCTGGAGAGCCGACTCTCCCTGACCGGTCCAACGCTGGAGGAGACCCTGCGGGATCAGATTCATCGCGACCAACTTCGTAAACAGGTACACGAGGTCAGCAATCCGCTGACCATCATTCGCCAGTACATACACCAGCTTCGCAACCGCCTCGCCGACTCGGACGTTCAGCAGGAGCTGGATATCATTCGGGAAGAGTTGGATCGCGCCGGTGATCTGTTGGTTCAGATGAGCCAGTCCGGATCCCTTCAAGACTCGGCCGAACCCGTCTCACTGAACGGTGAAATCGAGAGTCTGGACCGGATTCTGGGTGATACGCTGTTCAGCTTGGAGGAGCGACAACTGGAGCTAAGGCTGGCCAGAAACTCGACACAGATTGCCGGGCATGCTTCGGCGGTGAGGCAGGTCGTCATCAATCTGGTCCGCAACGCCGTGGAAGCCTTGCCGGAATCAGGGGGCAAGGTGACAATCGGCACCTCGGCCCCGGTATGGCAGAATCAGCGTACCTGGGTAGAGCTGGAAATTTCGGATACCGGTCCCGGCATCCCGGAAGCAGTGGGGAAACAACTGTTTTCACCGGTAAAAACCACAAAGGGAGAGGGCCACAGCGGTTTGGGCCTGAGCATTGTGAAGCAACTCGTTGATGACATGGAGGGCATCATCGCTTGTCGGACAGGGGCGGATGGCACGACGTTCCGAATCCTGTTCCCGGCCGCGAGTGACAATAAGAACGAAGAAGACTGACGACGAAACAATGGACGCAGACCGATGACACCTGAACATACTGGTCTTACAAGCAGTCACGGATTTCCGGCAAGGTTACTCGTTGTCGATGACGAACCTCGCCTGCTCAACAGCCTGGCCACCCTGCTCCGTGGCGAGGGCTACGAAGTGACCGAAGCGGCCGGCGGGCGGCACGCCTGCTCAATCATCGATCAGATGTCTTTTGATCTCGCCCTGCTGGATCTACGAATGCCGGAAGTGGACGGCTTCGACGTGATGGCCTACCTCAGCGACAAACAGCCGGATTGCGGCACCATCGTTGTCAGTGGCGAAAGTTCCTTTGCCGCCGTCAGCCGGGCATTGCGGCGGGGGGCACTGGACTATATCCGGAAGCCCTTTGATCCGGATGAACTCCTGACGACCGTCAGCAGTGTGATTGGCAAACAGTCACTGCTGAAGGCCCACGAACACGTACAGATGCGCCTCGAAAAGTCCGAGGCCCTGCACCGATATATCGTCAACAGCTCCCCGGACATTGTCTTCATGCTCGACGAGGATGGCCACTTCTGTTTCGTCAACAGCAAAGTGGAGGCCCTTCTCGGCTACCAGCCCTCGGAACTGTGCGGGCATCATTTCCGGCACATACTGGACGATCGGGACGTGGCAAGGGGTACCTATGCTCTGAAGGGCCCGAATATTACGGCGGACAATCCGCGAACACTGGAAGTCCGCCTGAAAACCCGTGGCAGCCGTCGAGCGACCCGGCACTTTGAAATCACCGCGTTCCCCATCGATCCTCAGACCTGGCCCCAAAGCCAGGATACCCGGGGACGAACCAATGGCAAGACCGCCCGCTACTACGGTACGGCCAGAGACGTAACCGAGCGGAAAGAAGCGGAAGCCTTTATCAACTTCCAGGCCTACCACGACCTTCTGACCCGGCTTCCGAACCGGGCTCTGTTCAAGGACCGGCTGGAACTGGCGATCACCCATGCTCGCCGAAACCACCAGAAACTGGCCGTCATGTTTCTGGACCTTGACCGCTTCAAGGTCATCAACGACACCCTCGGCCATGCGATGGGCGATCGCCTGCTGCAGGCGGTCACCCAGCGTCTCGAAAAATGCATACGCAAAGGCGATACCCTCTCCCGGTTTGGTGGGGATGAATTCACGCTGTTACTGCCCTCGATCCACAGCCACGATGACGCCCGGCAGATCTCCAAGAAACTGATCAAGGCTCTGCGCGCGCCGTTCCAACTGGGTGAACACGAAGTCTTCGTGGGTGTCAGCATTGGCATTGCCATTTACCCGGAGGCGGGTGAAAGCATGGATCAGCTGATCCAGAATGCCGACATCGCGATGTACCATGTCAAAGCACGTGGCAAGGACGGTTACCGTTTCTTCTCCGAAAGCATGAGCATTGACAGTGTTCACAGGCTCAACCTCGAGCGCGATCTGCGACTGGCCCTGGAACGCAATGAACTGAAGGTGTTCTACCAGCCCCAGGTCTGCTCGACCACCAACCGGGTTGTCGGACTCGAAGCGCTGGTTCGCTGGCAGCACCCGGAGCGCGGCCTGCTCTATCCGCGGGATTTCCTGCCACTGGCAGAAGAAACCCGGCTGATCAGCCAGGTCAGTGAGCATGTCATGGACCAGGCCTGCAAGGATGTCGGCCAATGGATACGCGAGGGCAATCCGGATCTGCGGCTGGCCGTCAACCTTTCCCCGGTCCAGGTGGAGCATCCCCGCTTCGTGGAAACGCTCATGCAGCGAGTCACGGCACACGGCTTTCCGGCGAAGAACCTCGAAATCGAGATCACGGAAAACGTGATCATGAACGACCTGGAGCAGATCAGCCAGAAGCTGCGTGAACTTGCCACCCTCGGTGTACGCATCGCCATTGACGATTTCGGCACCGGATATTCCTCCCTGAACTACCTCCACAGGCTGCCTATCCACACCCTCAAGGTGGACCAGTCTTTCGTCAAGGCCATCCGAGGCGGAGAGGACGGCGCCTGTATCGTTAACGCCATTGTGGCGATGGCCCACGGCCTGAAGCTGGAGATCGTGGCTGAGGGCGTGGAAACCGACGAGCAGCTGGAATACCTGCGAAGCCTCGGCTGCCACCAGGTGCAGGGCTTTTTCTACGGACCCGCACGGCCGGCCAACGAAATCAGTCAGACACTCTGCAATCCAAACGCAGAAGCCGTGTCCTTCTGATACTCCATTTTCGATTGTCTGACAGTCAGAATTAAAAGCATGACCCGGTTTGCAAAGTGTAGCGTTACGTTACGCTGTGTATCCGGAAATGCGCAGTACTGCACATAATTCCCCCCACCTGTCTCTTAATCTCCTAACCACAAGGCGTCGAAACCCAACCGGCCGTCCCTGCTCTCATCGATCAGAGGCAGCTCAGAACGACAACAAGGGTTCGGCAACAAAGGACTAGGAACAGGCAGCAGTGATCATGCGCGACAAGTACAAATACATTGGCCCGGTCTACGACCTCCTGAGCAACCTCTACAGCGGAAAGAACATTCACCGGTGCAAGACCGCAATGCTGGATGTGGAGACAGTGCAACCCGGTGACCGAATCCTGTTCGCCGGCGTCGGACACGGTCGTGATGCCATCCGTGCGGCCGAACTGGGCGCCGACGTGACTGTCGTCGATCTGTCAGAAACCATGCTGCGGAAATTTGGGGAAGCTCAGGAGAAGGAAGCTCCCCACCTGACCATCCGCCGTATTCACAGCGACATCATGAAAGTCGACGAGTTCGAGCAGTACGACATGGTCATTGCCAACTTTTTCCTGAACGTCTTCGACGAGGACATGATGGTCCGGGTCCTGGAACACCTGATCCGCCTCGGCAAGGCCGACGCCCGAGTTGTCGTCGGCGATTTCTGCTACCCGACGGGCAACCTGCTCTCCCGCCTGTTCAAGAAACTGTACTGGTACATGGCGGTCTTCGTGTTCTGGCTGTTCGCCAATAACGCATTCCACAAGATCTATAACTACCCCGAACACATGCAGCGTCTGGGACTGAAGGTGACCGACAAGAAGCACTTCAAGCTGCTCAACATGGATTGCTATTGGTCCATCCTCGGGCGCAAGCAGGCCTAACCCAGCGTTCTCCGCCAACAAAAAGAAACCGGGAGCATAGATATGACGGATCAGATTCTTGCACTGGACAGCCTCAGGGTCCTGGAGAGCGGCAACTTCAGCTTTGCCGAGCGCGTCGCGTTCCTTAAAAAGCACGGAACCCACTCGCAGTCCTTCTCCACCCTGCAGCCGGGCATGCAATATTTCGATTTGCCCGGCATCGGTTACATCGCCTACATGCGCAAATGGGGCGGCACCTTTGTGCTTTCAGATCCGGTGTGTGCCCCCGAGAACTTTGCCGTCATGCTTGAACGGTTCCACCAGCGCTTCCCCAACGCCAGTTATATCCAGGTATCCCGTTCAGTGGTGGATTTCCTGCATCTCAGGTTCGGCATGTACGGCACGCAGTTTGGCAGTGAGTCGCGGATCGATCTGCGAAAATGGAATCTCTCGGGCAAGAAAAAACAGATCCTCCGGACCGCACTGAACCAGGCCGAGAAAAAAGGGATTACCGTCAAGGAGCGCTTCAGCGATGACCACACCCGGGAGATCTCCGAGGCCTGGATCCGGACGAGAAAATGCAAGAGCAATGAGATCCGCTTTCTGATCCGGCCCATGGAGATGGAGTATCGGGAGAATGAGCGCCATTTCTATGCCTATGAAAACGGAAAGGCGGTGGGTTTCATCTACTTCGACCCGATCTACCGGAACAATGAGATCATCAGTTATGTTCCGAATATTTCCAGGGCCAATGCCGAGTTCCGTCAGGGCATCTTCTACACGCTCATGGCCCACGCCATGGACGTGTTCAAGGCCGAAGGCGTGCCCTATCTCGATCTTGGACTCATTCCACTGTCGCTGGATCGAACAACAGAACATCAGGAAAGCGGCCTGCTGAAACGCCTTCTCCACCTGATCTACGAGAAAGGCAACTTTCTTTATAATTTCAAGGGGCTGGAATTCACCAAGTCCCGGTTCCGTGGCGAGACCTTCAAGACCTACTGCTGCCACCGGCGGGCCATTCCCGCGCTGGAATTCCTCGCCATGTTCAAACTGACCCGGCTGCTCTGACCGGGTCTGCCAGTCCCCCCCAATGTTGATCGGCCTGGCTTGCAACCAGGTCGATCGACGCCATGAAAGTCAGCAAACCGTCGGGCAACGCACCGGAAAGCAACACGCGTGAGACCGGTGGCTCATCGGAACCGGGGGAACCCGGTCCGGTTTCTATCCCCGATTCTTTCAGCAGATAGTGAACCCGGCGGGCAATGGCGTCCCCCGAGTCCACCCAGTATCGAACCCCGGGCATCACAGCCTCCAGGTCCGAACGCAGAAGCGGATAGTGAGTGCAGCCCAGAACCACCGTATCAACACCGGCCAGAAGCAGAGGCTCAATGGCCTCCGCGAGTTCATCCCGAGGCACCGGCTGGCCTCGCACCAGATCCTCTGCCCAGCGGACCAGACCGGGATGGCCGAGCAGCTCCACCTGACAGTACGGTGCAAAACTGTCGATCAGGCGGGCCAGATAGGGTCGTCGAATGGTCGCCGGTGTTGCCAGCACGCCCACTCGGCCATTGACGGTCAATTTTGAGGCAGGCTTGATTGCGGGCACAACACCCACCACCGGCACCCGCACCAACTCCCGCAGACGAGGCAACACCACCGTACTCGCGGTATTGCAGGCCACCACCACGACATCGCAGGGCGTCTCGGCCAGGGCCTTGAGAATCAGCGATGTGCAACGCTCGATAACCACGGCCTCGGGCTGGCTGCCATAGGGGAAACCGGCCGTGTCGGCCAGATAGACGAGCCGGGCTGCGGGGAGCTCGCGGTGGATACAGTCGGCAACGCTCAACCCACCCACGCCGGAGTCAAATACCAGGATTCTGGACATGGACGTCACCCGGCGCTCACGTCACCAGCGATTTCGCGCTCCATTGCCTGAATCAGGCGACCGGCAATGGTGGTCTCCGGCGGTATGGGCGGCGTATCACCGGGCGCAAACCAGCCTGCGTCCGACAGCTCGTCCTCCTGAAGCACCAAGCTGCCATCGACGTAATCCGCAAAGAAACCGACCATGAGCTGATGAGGAAAAGGCCAGGGCTGGGATCCCTGATACCGGATGTTGTTCACCGTCAGGCCTGTCTCCTCCAACACCTCCCTGGCGACCGCTTCTTCAAGGGTTTCTCCCGCTTCCACGAATCCCGCAATCAGGCTGTAGAAGTGTCGCTTCACCCGCGCGTTCTTCGCCAGCAGGAATCGATCCTGCTTGCGGATCACAACGATCACACAGGGTGCAATTCTCGGGTACCATGGGATACCGCAGGCGTCACACCATTTTGCCCGCTCCCGTGCGTGAAGCCCGGTTTCCTGACCGCAACGCCCACAGTAGCGGTGATCCCGCCACCACTGAAGCACCTGGAGCCCGGTACTCAAAAGGGCAGCTGGAGCCTCCTCGCCCGCCAGCAGGGCTTCCCTCAGACTGACCGGCTCAGCCTCCGGCGGCAACTCTGAAATCTCTGCTACATAAAGCGGTCGCTCGCCCGACGTTCCCAGCGATACCGGGCCGGTAGACAGGTCCTGAAGTCGGGTCTGTTCTCCGGCATGGAGCCAGCCATTCCGGGGCTTGACGATATCCGAGCCGGAAACCAGCAGAAAACGCGCAGTGTGGTCGGGCGGTTCGGTGGTCCAGCCCGGATTCCAGTCTGAAGTGCTCATCGGCGGTGAACGTCTTTTTCGTTGAAACAGAACGGCAATGTACCACATTGCAGGGAGTGCCAAGAATGATCCGGCGACTTTCCGCCCAAAGCCCAACCAAGTAAACTTAGCGCCTGTTTTCAGTCACCGGAGCGACACCTTATGCGACTTTACCAGGGCTTTCGCAGCCTGATCCTGACCATTTTTCGCAAGATTCTGTTCTTGTGGGTCCGGACGGATGTCAGTGGTAACAGCGCCGAGACCCTGGGCCTCGATCCGGAAAAGCCGGTCTGCTACGTGCTCCAGTACAGTTCCCTCTCCAGCCGCCTGGTTCTGGAGCAGGAGGTAATTCGAGCCCATTTGCCCGGTGCCAGCGAAGCACTGCCGGTCAAGAACGGTCCCGCTCATTCGTTCTTTTTTCTCTATCGCCGGATTGGCGGTCTGTTCAGCGGCGGCCGGCAGACACCGGTTCCCACCAACGAATTCCAGGCCCTCGTGCGCTATGGACTGGAGCATCCTGAACAGGATGTGCAGATCGTGCCGGTATCCCTGTTCTGGGGGCGGTCCCCGGACAAGGAAAAATCCCTGGTGAAGCTGCTGCTATCCGACACCTGGTCTGTGGCCGGGCGCCTGCAGAAGTTTCTGATCATCATGGTGCATGGACGGAATACCTACGTTCAGTTCAACCAGCCGCTGTCCCTGAAGCAGGTCATTGATGAGTACCGGCACAGCGAGGAGCGAGCCAACCGGAAGCTGGCTCGCCTGTTGCGAACCCATTTCCGCCGCGTTCGGCAGGCGGTGCTCGGCCCGGATCTGTCCCACCGGCGAACACTGGTGGAGGGGCTGGTCAGGACCCAGGCAGTGAAAGAAGCCATCCGGGAAACCGCGGCAAAAGACGACATTCCGCCCGAGAAGGTACGCGGTAAAGCCTATAAATACGCGGACGAAATCGCCGCCAGCATGTCCATCGTGACCATCCGTTTTCTGGAAGTGGTGCTCTCCTGGCTCTGGAACCGGATCTACAACGGTATCGCGGTGAACAACATCCAGGAAGTGAAGGAGGTCGCGCAGGATAACGCGGTGGTCTATGTGCCCTGTCACCGTTCGCACATCGACTATCTGCTGTTGTCCTACGTGCTCTACAAGAACGGACTGATGCCGCCACACATTGCCGCAGGCATCAACCTGAACATGCCGATCGTCGGGCCGATTCTGCGACGCGGCGGCGCGTTTTTCATGCGTCGCTCGTTCCGGGACAACCCCCTCTATGCGACCGTCTTCAACGAATACATGCACGTGATGTTTTCCCGGGGCTATTCAGTGGAATACTTCATAGAAGGTGGGCGCAGCCGCACCGGACGCATGCTGCAACCCCGGCCGGGAATGCTGTCGATGACGGTCCGGAGCTTCCTTCGTGATCATCGCAAACCCATCGTTTTTGTGCCGGTTTATTTCGGCTATGAGAAAGTCATGGAAGGTCGCTCCTACCTGGGCGAACTCCGGGGCAAGAAGAAACAGAAAGAGAGCGTGTTCGGACTGGCCAAGACCGTTCGCAAGCTGACCAATTCATTCGGTCGGGTGGCTGTCAACTTCGGCGATGCAATCCCGCTGGCCCAGGTCCTGGACACCGTTCATGACAGCTGGCGTGATGAGGCGTACGACGCGGAATACCGGCCCGCCTGGCTCACAGATGCGGTGGACGTACTCGCGCAGCGGGTCGCAGCCAACATCAACGCCTCCGTGGCCGTGAATCCGATCGGCATGACCGCCACGGTGCTTCTGGGTACAGAGCGCCTCGCCATGGACGAAGGGCAATTGATCCGACTGATGGACCAGTACGCCCGGCTGCTCACCACCTTCCCCTACGCCGAGACAGTGACCCTTCCGGAGGGCTCGGGCAAAGACTGGATTGCCTACTGTGAATCCATGGGACTGATCACTCGCCAGCCGCAGAAGCTGGGGGACATCATTGCCCTGGAGGGCAGCAATGCCATCCTGATGACCTACTACCGGAACAACATCCAGCATCTGTTTGCCCTGCCCTCGCTGATCGCGAGCCTGTTCGAGAACAAGGATTCGCTGCGCCGGGACAAGATCGTGTTCCTGACCAGTGTCGCTTATCCCTACCTGCAATCGGAGCTGTTCCTGAAATACTCCATGGAGGAAATTGACGGGATCATTAACCAGTGGATCGATGTATTGGTCGACCTTGGTCTCCTGACAACCCTGGAAGACGACCGGATTGGCCGACCGGAGGAAGGGACCGAAGCCATGCTCCGCCTGCGCATCCTGTCCCGCTTCATCATCCAGACGCTGGAGCGCTATCACATTGCCCTCGGGATACTGAGAAAATACGGCTCGGGCAAGATCAGCGCGAGCGAACTGGAAGAGCAGAGCACACTGCTGGCAGAGCGTATGTCGATCCTGTTCGGGCTGAATGCCCCGGAATTTTTCGACAAGAGCCTGTTCCGCAATTTCATCGCGAACATGCAGAAGAACGGCGTTATCACCACCGACGAAAACGGCCTGATCAGCTACGGTGAGGGGCTGGAAGAGGTGGCCGAGGACGCAAGACTGGTCCTGAGCGTGGAAAAGCGCCAGGCCATCCAGCAGGTCACCATGATGGGCGCCTGAACGGCTCAGGCGTCAGGAAGGGCCTTGATGGCGTAAATGTCGTAACGACTGCTCTTGCCTTCAATCCGGGTACTGGGCTCCGGTCCCGGAATGGGCGGAGCCTTGCGCGGGCGCTTCACCACGACTCGATAGGTGGCAACCGCGAGGGCAGCCGACAACAATTCTTCAGCATCCGGATCCTCGCCCACCACCTGGCGAAAGACTTCCATTTCCTTTTTGACGCGGGCCGACTTGTCTCGGTGCGGGAACATGGGGTCCAGATAGACGATGTCCACGGACCCGGGTTCCCTCTGCCGCATCCAGTCGCTACTGCTCCCTTCCGCCAGATGCATCCGCGCAACGATGGGCGCGCAATCGGTATTCAGCCGGGCGCGATCCAGGCCATCCTCCAACAGAGCGTGAATAACCGGATTGCGTTCGAACAGAGTGACGTCACAGCCAAGCCCGGCCAACACGAAAGCATCCTGCCCAAGGCCCGCCGTGGCATCCAGCACCGCCGGTCGAGCGCGGCTTTTCTGCAAACCGACCGCGCGAGCGACCAACTGCCCTGCACCGCCACCGTGTTCCCGTCGATACCCCATTTTGCCCGACACAAACTCGGCACGGACCGGCCCTGGCGCCCCTTTACCCGTCACCTGCAGACAGACGCCCGCCTCATCCAGGTAAATAACAAGGGGGACGTCGGTAACATCCTTCGGTCGAAGTACGCCACGATCCGGGATGCCAAGACGTTCACTTAAATCCCGGGCTTTCAGGGCATCACCAAGGGGACTGCGACCGACGATCAGGGACGGAATCGTCCGGCGCGAAGATACGGATCGGGAGGTCATCAGACGATAATATCAATGCCGGCGAGTGAGCTCGCAGCACCCGAATCCTGGCCAGCTGCAGCGACACCGGCAAATGTGGAGAGAGCCTTCGCGGTTGGAAGTGGCAGTTCGTTGGCCTGAAAGCGCTCCAGACGAGTGTCTTCGGCAGCCCGCCGGGCCTCTACCCGACGGGCCAGATTATCACTGCCCGGAGCCGTGGGTTCTGACGTGGACCGTCGCCCGTTGTCGGCCAGGTTCTGACGAACGGCTTGCGAGTTGGCATCCGGCGAGGCCGCCGGTGCACGGGCACCCTCGGTCCGTTCCCGGACGGGGCTATTGTTACCGTTCTGGTAGAGAGATTGATTACCGGGGCTGATACCGCCAATCATTGAAAAACACCGCTCAACGAATGATCAAAGATTAGCCGAGTATGAAAGAAAGCGGGCAGGATTGAAAGCGTGTTGACCAACCCGGGTACTCAGGCCCGGCCGGGAAGTTTTTTCCAGGCTACCTCGTCCCGGATGTAAACGGGCTGGGCCTGACTGGCCGGTACGGTTCGGCCATCCGCCAGGGCGCTTTCGGCCAGACGGGCCACCCAACTCGCCCGGAGCAGCAAATCCGGTTCGACCATCGCCATCTGCTCCGTCACATCGGAGGGCATATCACTGCGGAATTGCCAGCCCGGTCCGGCACCCAGCCACCGCCCGGAATCACCTTCAAGGCGAACCGCCGACGGGGGGCAAACGCGTTCTTTACCCATAAGTCTCGGGAAGCCTCGCCGGATCTCGTAACAGCCCCAGTACACTTCCCCCATACGCGCATCGAACGCCACCGCAATCGCGTCGCCTTCCGGGGCATCAAATGCCTCAATGGCGCCAAATGCCACCGCTTCCAGGGAAGAGACCGGAACCACCGGGAGCTCAAGACCCCAGGCCATCCCCTGGACCACGCCGGTGGCAATCCGCAGCCCGGTGAAGGAGCCCGGACCACAGGCAAACGCCAGAGCGTCCAGATCGACTGGCGCCAGGCCTTGCCCGGACAGTAACGACCGCACCATTGGCATGAGCAGACGGGTGTGCCCACGGGGCGCAACCTCGAAACGCTCGGTCAATTCTCCGTCAACCAACAGGGCTGCAGAGCAGCCCTCCGATGAGGTATCCAGTGCGAGAAGTTTCACAAGAGCCCAGCCCGATCGCCGTATCCGATTACTTCAGACGGGACAGAATTTCGTCCCGGATGCTGTCCAGACTGCCAACGCCCTCGACGCGAACATACTTGGGCGCCGCAGCGGCATCTTTCTCCGCCCACTGCTGGTAGAAACCGACCAGGGGAGCGGTCTGCTCATGGTAGATTTTCAGGCGCTTGCGAACCGTCTCTTCCTGGTCGTCTTCGCGCTGAACCAGAGGCTCGCCGGTTTCATCGTCCTTGCCTTCAACCTTGGGAGGATCGTATTTGACGTGGTAGATCCGGCCACTGCCCTCATGCACGCGACGACCAGACAGGCGGCTGACGATCTCCTCGTCATCGACCGCGATCTCGACGACATAATCGATGGCGATGCCCTGGTCTTTCAGTGCTTCAGCCTGGGGAATGGTGCGCGGGAAGCCGTCGAGCAGGAAACCGTTCTTACAGTCAGGCTGCTGGATACGCTCCTCGATCAGGGCAATGATGATGTCGTCTGACACCAGACCACCGGACGCCATGACTTCTTTCACCTGGTTACCCAGTTCGGAACCGGATTTCACCGCGGCCCGCAACATGTCACCGGTGGAGATCTGGGGAATATCAAACCGTTCGGTGATGAACTGGGCCTGAGTCCCCTTGCCCGCGCCCGGCGCGCCTAACATGATGATTCGCATACGTTGTGCTCCCATTGTCTTCTTTATCATTTGAAAAGCTGCGGCAAAAACCCGTGCCTTTGCGACAGCCTCTCACGCCCTGGGCGGTTGCCGGGGAAACGCGACGAGGCCGCATTATACGAACTCAGTCGCCCCATAGAAAGTCGACCTCCGTATCATGGAGCAAGAACGGAACGGCCCGAGGGCGTCGCAGCAGGATGGGCGTCAGGCGGAAAGAGAGGTTGCGAGGGCATCCAGCTCAGGAGCGACCCGGTCAACTTCCTGTTCAAGCCCGTCCAGGATTCCGGCATCGAATCCAAGCGCCTCAAGCAGGGACGGAACGTCGTCCGGGTTGAATTCATCACCGATCCCACGGGGTTTGAGAAGGGCATTGGCCAGTTGCACGACCAGCACGTAACGTTCGTGCTCACCGTGATAGCCGGGGTGCTGGTGCATTCCGGCGGACTTGATGACCGGATCCGGAAGCTGCCAGAGTCGATGGAGGATTCCGCCAATCGCACCATGGCCGACCGCAAGAATCTCCTGACTGTCAGCCCGGCCGAAGACCTGTTGCTCCAGCGAATGCATACTGGCCTCCGGATTGGCCTCACGTAACTGATTGAGTTCGTCGAACTCGGCCGGAAACAGATGACCGACCAGCAGAAGGCCGAAGTTGTGCAACAGGCCACACAGGTACGCGAGCCCTTTGTCCAGGTCGCACCGGACAGCGAGGCTCTGGCAGACAAACGCGCAGTAAAGGGAATGACGCCAGAATGCATCCATCCCCAGCATGCCCTGCCGCGGGACCTCAAAGGCGCGCACGGACGCAATGCCGAGAGCGATATGGGCGACCCTGTCAAAACCCAGTACACGGGTAACCGCTTCCTGAACTGAATTGACCTGCCCCGGGTAATTGAACAATGCCGAGCGGGCGTAGCGCATGATCTGGGCCGTCAGGCTCGGATCGAATTCGATCAGTTCGGCCAGCTCCCGGGCCGTCGCCTCGGTATTGGCGGTCAGACGAAGGATTCTCAGCGCCAGCGCCGGCATCGGAGGCAAACGGTATAACTTCTGGAGCTTATCAGCCACTTCGTCGAGGCTGAGCGCCTTGCGGTCACCATTACCCTGCCCCCGGATCACGAGCTGGGCCTTGCGAGCGCCCGCAAGGGCCAGGCGAAGACTTCGGCCGTCCACTTCGACAAGTGAGTTGTCCGTGCCGGCGGTGAATACCGCACGATCAAGGTTCAGGACATCCTCATCGATCAGCATCTTCAGCCCGTAGGCCGAACCGATCGGCGGAGCGAACCCTGGGTCGCAGTCTGAAAACAGTCTCGTGGTCTGACGTGCTGTCAGTGGCTGGAGGCGCCGCCCGGTCAACTGCCGGACTGCATCCAGATCAAGCGCGCTGTCGAACCGGTGGATGGCCATCATGGCCCCCTCAATGTCGATGAGCAGCGTGGCCTGAACGAACTCATTCTGCGGACGACCGGAGGCCATCACTGCGGCATCCAGGTTGAGGACCTGATCAATGGGCAATTCCCGGTAATCGATGCCCTTTTTCTGGAAAAAATTCGCCAGTCGTGCCGCCAGTGCCAAATTGATACTCCTTTTCCTCAATGAGCGTCCGAGACGCCGATAAATCCGTCAGCCAGTGTTTCGCATACCGGCGGCAATGCCAGCCATGGTTACCTTCAGAGCACGCTCGACCATCTCCGGAACCTCACCTTTACCCTCACTCTCCCGGTCTCGCTTGAGCAATTCCGCCTGAAGATAGTGCAAAGGGTCGGTGTACGGATTGCGAACCCGCATCGAGTGGGCGAATACCGGTTCCTGCTCCAACAATTCTTTTTGCTCTTTCAGCTCCAGGAGACGCTGGATACAGCCCTGAAGTCTCTCCCTCAGGCTCTCTCCCAGGGTTCGCAAACGGTCATCGTCCAGAAGGATTTTCTCATAATAGGAGGCAATTCTCAGATCCGATTTGGCGAGAACCATCTCGAGCATATCCACATAGGTGCGGAAGAAAGGCCAGCCCTGCATCATTTCACGCATCAGCGGGAGGCGGTTATCCCGCGCGGCGTCCTCCAGCGCAACGTCACTGCCAAGCCAGCTGGGCAGCATCAGTCGCATCTGGGTCCAGGCAAAAATCCACGGTATGGCCCGCAGGCTCTCCACACCGCCCGAGGGTTTGCGTCGGGCGGGCCGGCTCCCCAGAGCGAGCTTGCCAAGCGCCTGTTCGGGCGTCACCTGGCGGAAATAGGGGACGAAATCGGGATTATCACGCACCACGTCCCGATAGGCCTTGAGTGACCGTTCGGTCAGCCAGTCCATGGTTTCCCGCCAGCTGTCATTCGGCTGTGGAGGTGGTGCCAGCGTCGCCTCAATCACCGCCGTGGTATAGAGCGTAAGGCTCTGCACCGCCAATCGGGGCAATCCGAACTTGAACCGGATCATCTCACCCTGTTCGGTAATCCGGAAACTGCCGTTCACCGATCCCGGAGGCTGAGAAAGGATCGCCCGGTTGGCGGGCCCACCACCGCGGCCAACCGTTCCGCCGCGGCCATGGAACAGGGTCAGGTGAACGCCGTATTGATTGGCAACATGCGTCAGCTTTTCCTGGGCCTGATACTGGGCCCAGGCCGCCATCAACTGGCCGGCATCCTTGGAGGAATCCGAGTAACCGATCATTACTTCCTGGCGTCCCTGGCAGTACTCGCGATACCACTCCACTTCATAAAGAGCCGCCATCGCATCGGGCGCCCCGGTCAGATCGTCCAGCGTCTCGAATAAAGGCACCACACGCATGGGGAATTTCATCCCCGCCTCGCGCAGCAACAGGATCACGTTGAGAACATCCGATGGCGTACTCGCCATCGAGATGACATAGGATCCCAGGGCTTCCGGCGTCTGCCCCGCCACCACTTCACAGGTGGCCAGAACCTCCCGCACCGAGTCCGACGGTTCCCAGTTACGTGGCACCAGTGGTCGCCGCCCCTGGAGCTCCCGGACCAGAAAGGCCTGCCGTTCCTTCTCGGACCAGCTCAGGTAATCTCCCATTCCGAGGTAATCCACCATTTCCGCCACCGCTTCGGCATGTCTCGACGCCTCCTGGCGGATATCCAGACGAATCAGTGGCAATCCGAAGGTGTGGGCGCGACGGATGGTATCCAGCAGCGGACCATTGGCGATGGTTTCAAGACCACAGTCCATCAGCGAGCGATAGCAAAGTTCGAGTGGTTCGGTCAGATCGCCATTCTCGAAAAGAATCCCGGAAGCGTCCGCCGGCTCGCCATTGACGCTGGCCTCCGCCCAGTCACGGGTACGTATCAGTCGGTCGCGGAGTTCCGCCAGCACCTGTCGATAGGGTTCCCGGGACTCGCCCACTCTGGCCCGAAGCTCCTCATTCGCCTGCCACATCGACAACTCTGCCCGCAGTGACTGGATATCCCGCAGGAAGAGGTCCGCAGCCATCCAGCGCCCCAGCAGGAATACCTTGCGGGTCACGTCATGGGTGACATTCGGATTGCCATCGCGATCGCCCCCCATCCAGGAGGCAATCCGGACCGGTGAGGCCTGCAGGGGCAATCCTTTCCCCGTCGCTTCCGACAACGACAGATCCAGGCTTCGCAGGAAATCGGGCAGGGCCTGCCAGAGACTGTTCTCGATCACGGCAAAGCCCCACTTGGCTTCGTCCACTGCGGTCGGCCGCTCATGACGAATCTCGTCGGTGCGCCAGGCTTCGGCGATCAGACGCGACAGACGTTCGACGATCTCGTCCCGTTCCGCCGGCATGAGGTCGTCGTGATCCAGTTGCGCCAGACAGTCCGACATTTCATCGTATTTCATGATCAACGTCCGGCGGGTCACCTCCGTCGGGTGGGCCGTCAACACGAATTCAATGCGAAGTTCGGCCACCCGGCGATGCAACTCTTCCGGAGACACCTTGCCCGTCTTCAAACGGTCGAATACGTCCGCAAACGACTCAACCATCAGATCGGACTGGTGCCCCCGCTTCCGACGGATACCGTGATACTGCTCGGCCAGGTTGGCCAGATTGAGGAACTGATTGAATGCACGCGTCACGGGCAGGAGTTCGTCGTCGCTGAGCTTTCCGAGCAGGCTGACCAGTCGTTGCCCGGAACCGCTTTCCTGGCGGCGATCGGACTTGGCAGCCGCCCGTATCTCCTCGATCAGGTCGTAGCAGTCCTGGCCAGGATAATGCTGGATGTTCTGCCCCAGCAGCTCGCCCAGCATACGTACGTTTTCGCGCAGATCGGGATGTAGCTCAGTCACATTAACGTCCTTTTGAATTGACGGAGGCAAAGTAAACTTACGATACTAAGAATCAGTTGAAGAAGTCTATCGGCGTAACCGCCCATGGCAGCAAGGAGTACTCATGAAAGTCACCGATTTGCCCAAGCATTGGGAACAGAAAAAAGAAGCCGTAGAACGCACCCATGACTACAACCTGCGCTTGCCGCTGGAGGATGCGGCCCGGGTTGCAGCGTTGGCGGAACTTTATCCCGACCGTTCGGAAGCGGATATTCTGAATGACATGATCGGTGCAGCCCTGGACGATCTGGTTCGTCAGAGCCCGATCAAGGACCGGCTGGAGAACAAAGAGAAGTAAGGTACTCTCAGCCTGACGACCGGCGTGGCACACAGCCACACCGGGCAGGTCAGGAAGAAGGAGAAATCAGGCGACCGATTCGATCTGGCGGGCCTTGAGACGCTGGATGTGCTTCTGACTCAGGCTGACGAAGCGTGGAGTCAGCCCCTGATCTTCGTAAATCTCAAACCCATCCTCATCGTACGCCACCACTTTCGTGCCCTGCACATAAGGAAAACTGGTTTCGAGCTCGTCGAGGGATGCCGAAATAAGGTCGCGCATCAGATCCTGCGACGATTTCATCGGATACAGTGCCGCCAGTTTTTCCAGTCGCTTGTGATGCTGGTCAGACAGCGCCATGAAATAGGCATCACGGGTCAAACGTCCCCGAGCATGCTTGTCCCAGTAATTGACCAGATCTTTGATTTTCATAGTGCCTTCACTCCTGCATCTTCTTGATGGCGTCCGGCGCACAACAGCAGTGCGTCCGATACCGGAAGTGTAGACGAAGCCTCCTTGTCGGGGGCCGGAAAATTGGTAACGGATTGTACTTACCGCAGAGCAGGTCTCATTTTTTGCGGCTCGTCTTCTCCACCCCTTTCACCGCTTGCCACACGGCATCCAGTGCATCCAGAGGCTCCTCGTCCATATTTCGGCCCTCTTGCGCCAGTACCGATTCGATGGCCCGGAACCGGGCATCGAATTTGTGGTTGGTGCGCTTGAGAGCCTGCTCCGGATTTACCTTCATGAAACGTGCCAGGTTGACACAGACAAACAGCAGGTCACCCAGTTCGTCCTCGACATCATCGGGATCGCCATGCCCCGCCTGGGCGGCCTGCCAGGCCTCTTTCAATTCGTCGATTTCCTCGTGAAGTTTATCGAACACCGGCGCAATCTCCGGCCAGTCAAACCCATGGCGGGCCGCCCGTCGCTGAAGCTTTTCGGCTCGGGCCATGGCAGGCAAGGTGCGGGCAATACCATCCAGGCGACTCGCGGGCATTTCGGATCGAGGGCCACTGTCGCCCTGCTCTTTCTCGGCGCGCTCCTCGGCCTTGATGCGCTCCCAGCTCTCCTTGATCCAGGCTTCGTCAGGACGATTGTCCGGATCAATACGGCTGTCCAGAGTACCTTCCGGGAAGACGTGCGGGTGCCGACGGATCAGCTTGCGAACGAGATGGTCGACCACCCCGTCAAAATCAAAATGGCCATCCTCGCGGCCCATCTGCGCGTAGAAGATGACCTGAAACAGCAGGTCACCAAGTTCGTCTTTCAGGTGTGGATAATCCTCTCGGTCGATGGCGTCCGCAACCTCGTAGGCCTCCTCGATCGTGTGGGGCACAATGGTGGCGTAGGTCTGCTTCGTGTCCCAGGGGCAGCCGGTCTCCGGCTCCCGCAGGCGGGCCATCAGTACCTTCAGATCGTCAATCGAATAACTCATCCGCGTTTGCGCCTCACGTCGATGATATTGGGCAGATTCCGGATCTGCGCCAGCAACCGGGCCAGTTGCTCCAAACTGGAGATTTCCACGGTGACGTTCATGGTCGCCGTATTCTCATTCCGGTTGCTGAGCGTATTGAGCGACAGGACATCACTTTTCGAGGCAGACAGCACCTGGGTAATGTCTCTCAGGAGTCCGGAACGGTCATAAGCCTCGATTTCGATGTCCACGGGATAGACGGCTGCAGGCGCACCACCCCAGCTCACCTCGATAATCCGGTTCGGTTCGAATTCGCGAAGATTCAGAAATGTCAGGCAATCCAGCCGGTGCACGGTGACACCGCGACCGACGGTAATGTAACCGCCGATGGGATCTCCCGGCAGAGGCTTGCAGCATTTCGCGACCTGGGTCTTGAGCTTGCCCACCCCGAGTATCTGGATATCCGACTCGGTGTCGTAGGGCTTCTTGCGCTGGCTGGTCAGTTTCAGATCGAGCTGTTCCGTCTTCGGCTCAAGCATCTGCTGGGCCACATTGGCCACATGGGTCGGGCGCAGGTCTCCCGCTCCGACAGCCGCGAACATGTCCTCCGAGCCGTGGTAGTTGACCCGGCGGGCCAACTCATCCAGATCCACCTCGTACAGCGACAATCGCCTGAACTCGTCCTCGAGAATGGCCCGCCCATCGATAACGTTCCTGCCACGATCCTGCTGCTTGAACCAGTGCGTGACCTTGGCCCGGGCCCGCGAAGTCTGGATGTAGCCCAGGCTCGGATTCAGCCAGTCGCGGCTGGGCGCCTGGTTATTGGAGGTGAGGATGAACACCTGGTCGCCGGTCTTGAGGGGATAGGTCAGCGGCACGATTCGACTGTTGACCCGGGCGCCCCGGCAGGCATGCCCGATCTCGGTGTGCACCCGATAGGCGAAGTCCACCGGGGTGGCTCCCTGAGGAAGATCGACCACATGCCCTTCCGGTGTGAAGACGTAGACCCGGTCCGAGGCCACGTCGGATTTGAGATGGTCTGCCAGACCGGACAAATCCCCCAGCTCTTCCTGCCAGTCCAGCACCTGGCGCAGCCAGTTGATCTTGGCATCGTACCCGGTCGATTTGTTGTGCTTGTCGGTTCCCTTGTACAACCAGTGGGCACACACACCCAGTTCGGCTTCCTCATGCATCTTGTGGGTACGGATCTGGACTTCCATGACCTTGCCCTCCGGCCCGATCACGGCGGTATGAAGGGACTGGTAACCGTTTTCCTTGGGATTGGCGATGTAATCGTCAAACTCGTTGGGAATATGGCGCCAGAGCGTGTGGACGATCCCCAGCGCGGCATAGCAATCCCGGACCTCCGGCACCAGAATGCGGACCGCTCTTACATCGTAGACCTGGGAAAAATCGATGCCCTTGCGCCGCATTTTCCGCCAGATGCTGTAGATATGCTTCGCCCGGCCGGACAGCTCGCCGGCAATGCCCGCCTCGGACAATTCCGTCTGGAGCGTATCGATCACCCGCTTGATGTAGCCTTCCCGATCGAGGCGCTTTTCATCCAGCAGCTTGGCGATCTTCTTGTAGGCGGATTCGTGCAGGTAGCGGAACGAGAGATCCTCGAGTTCCCACTTGATATGTCCGATCCCCAGCCGATGGGCGAGCGGAGCATAGATATCGAACACTTCCCTCGCCACCCTCATGCGCTTTTCTTCGGGCGCATTCTTGACCGCCCGGATCGCACAGGTCCGTTCTGCCAGTTTGATCAGGGCAACGCGAACGTCGTCGATCATGGTAACCAGCATCTTGCGAACGTTATCCAGCTGGCCCTCACTCTGGCCCAGCACATTGCCCTTGAGGGGATGATGAATGGAAGAGATGGCGGCCATTTGCTGGACGCCATTGATCAGGCCGGCGACTTCATCGCCAAATTCCTTGCGGATGGTTTCCAGGGGGACCCGTTCTTCCCGGACGGCGCGGTAGAGCATCGCGGCCACCAGACTGGCCTGATCCAGATGCAGCTCGGCCAGTACCTGGGCCATTTCCAGACCAATACGGAAACTGCTTGATCCGGGCGCCCAGAGGCGGTCCTCCCGGAACGCCTGTAGATCGATCTCGGCAGCCTTCTCACAGGCCCGACGAAATTGATCTATGTCCTCAAGGTGGGTTTGGGAGGCGATGTGGCTGACACACTTTTCGATGTCTACCTCGCCGTCTCCGGTTACAGCATAATCTTCGCGAACTTTTACCATAGCGGTCTTCTGGTTACCGTTCTTTACCGCGACCATCCGTGGCCGCGCCGATCCCCGTTCAGCGCTCGCTCCGCTCGAACAGGGCAATGGACTCTACATGCGTCGTGTGAGGGAACATATCCATCACACCTGCGCGTACCAGCCGATAGCCATTACGCACCAGCACACCCGCATCCCGCGCCAGGGTTGCCGGGTTGCAGGACACGTAGACAATCCGGCTGGCACCGAAGGCCGTCAGATGCTCACAGATCTGTTCCGCACCGGATCGGGGAGGATCGATCAACACCTTGTCAAAACCCTCACGCGCCCAGCTCTGGCCAGTAAAGTCGCCATGGAGATCTGCACCGTGGAAGGTCACGTTCTGCAAACCATTGGCAACCGCGTTTTCCCGGCCCCGGACAACCATGGCGTCATCGCCTTCCACTCCGACCACCTGGCCACTGCGGCGCGCCAGGGGCAGCGTGAAATTGCCCAGGCCACAAAACAGGTCCAGCACCCTTTCCCCGGGCTGAACATCCAGCCATTCCACGGCCCGGTGTACCATGCTGCGATTGATCCCTGCATTGACCTGCGTAAAGTCCATGGGATGAAATGCCATGGTGAGGTCGAATTCCTCCAGCCGGTAGTGCAGGCGCTCGTCGGCACGGCCAGCCGATGCCGGCCAGATTCGATGGACCGTATCCGGCCCTTTCGGCTGCAGGTAGATATGCAATTCGTGGGCCTTGCCAAAGTCGATCAGGGCCTGGCGATCCCGATCACTGAGATCGTCCATGTTCCGGAGCACCATGGCGGCGACGTCATCCCCGCAAGCCACTTCTACCTGCGCGATACGATCGAACGCATCCATGCCGTGGAGGAGTTCCCGCAGTGGCAGGATTCGTTCCCCGATCCGGGGATCCATCACCACGCAGTGATCGATGTCCGTCAGGAAGCTGTTGCGCTTTTCACGGAACCCGACCAGTACCGACTCGCGGGCCTTGACGTAACGAACGCCCAACCGGGCCTTGCGGCGATAACCGACACTGGCCTCGGAACGCATGGGAGGCACCCACGCTTCGGGTTCAATGCCCCCGAAATGGGCAAAATGCTCTCTCAGGGTGTTTTCCTTGAACCCTATCTGGGCGTCCGCACTCATGTGTTGCAGGCTGCAGCCACCACACAGATCCGCAAATTCACAGGGCGGCGCTTGCCGTTCCGGTGCAGATTCCAGAACCTCAAGCGCACGAAGCTCGTCAAACCGGCTACGGGTGGATACCATTTTTGCCATGACCGTTTCACCGGGCAGAGCGCCGTCCACAAACTGGGTTTTGCCATCGCTGCGGGCAATACCGCGTCCATCGTGGCTCAGGGTTTCGATGACACAACGAACGGGCTCTTTAGGCAGGACCTTCCTGCGTCTTCTACTCATACTGCAATCTCTCGATGACGGGGTTCAGGCGCCGGGAAAAACACCGGTGGACAGATAGCGGTCGCCGCGATCACAGATAATGGCCACGATCACTGCGTTTTCAACCTGTTCGGACAGTTTCAGTGCCGCTGCAATCGAACCACCCGACGACACGCCGCAAAAAATCCCTTCGCGGGCGGCCAGCGCCCGCATGGTGTCCTCGGCTTCTTCCTGACCGATATCGAGCACCTGATCCACGCGAGTGGCATCGAAGATCTTCGGCAGATAGGCCTCAGGCCACCGTCGTATACCCGGAATTGAGGCGCCTTCTTTCGGTTGAAGACCTATGATCCGGATGTCGGGATTGCGTTCCTTCAGATACCGGGAAACACCCATGATCGTGCCGGTCGTCCCCATGGAACTGACAAAATGGGTCACTCGCCCGTCCGTTTGCTCCCAGATCTCCGGGCCAGTCGTCCGGTAATGGGCCAGCGGGTTATCCGGGTTGCTGAACTGGTCCAGGACCTTGCCCTTGCCCTCGGCTTCCATCGCCTGAGCCAGGTCCCGCGCCGCTTCCATACCCTCTTCACGGGTAACGGTGACGATCTCTGCACCGTAGGCACGCATCGAGGCCCGACGCTCCTCGCTCATGTTTTCCGGCATGATCAGGACCATCCGATACCCCTTGATAGCGGCGGCCATCGCCAGTGCAATGCCGGTGTTGCCGCTGGTTGCCTCAATCAGGGTGTCGCCCGGTTTGATATCCCCACGCTTCTCGGCTTCCTGGATCATGCTGATGGCAGGGCGATCCTTGACCGAGCCCGCCGGGTTGTTGCCCTCCAGCTTGGCCAGAATCACATTACTCGTGTTCCCGGGCAGGCGTTGCAGGCGGACCAGCGGCGTATGACCAACATAATCTTCAATGGTGGGAAAATTCATAACAAAACCCTGTGGTACACTTTTGGGTCCGAATCATACGCGTTATGGTCGCGTCATCCCAATACGGCTTCTCGCTATATCCATGACCGCGGGCTATAAACGCTGAAATTTCCGGACCCGCTGGGACAGGTACCACAGCCGACGCGTTCCGGATCAACTATTCTGACAGGGAAGTTTCCCCGCGATTGATCGCGGGCCAGGCAATTTTCAGGAAAATGGTATGCGGCGCTGGGGCATTCGCAAGAAAGTTCTGGTGGTGACCCTGGTCCCCACCCTTCTGACAACCGTCGTGCTCGGTCTGTTTTTTACCTATAGCTGGGTCAATAACATCGAACACCTCCTCCGTGATCGCGGCGAGTCGTTGTCCCGCCAGCTGGCCTCTGCCTCCGAGTATGGTCTTTTCACCGCGAACCGCGGCCTGCTCAGTAGCCTCTCCAACGCCCTGCTGGAAGAGCAGGATGTTCGCTCCATTACCTTCTACGGTAGTGACAGTAAACGTCTGCTGCATACCGGCCCCGGCAGTTCCGAGTCTCCTGATGGCACGGACCTGCCTTCGGGCAAGGCTACCCGGATCACCGACGGCACCAGTACCCGCTTCATCACCCCGGTCTACCTGCAGGATCTCATGATCGAAACCATGCTGGACCCGGATCTCCACCAGTCAATGGCCAATCGGAAAGACCCGCTGGGCTGGGTCTCCGTGGAAATGTCCCATGTCCGGACTGAAAAGGAGACCTACAAGGCGATGCTGATATCGCTGCTTCTGGTGCTCGGCGGTGTTCTGGTCAGCCTCGCCATTGCGTTGCGCCTGAGCCGCGCCTTCACCGACCCGGTTTTTGAACTCAACGAAGCGGTGGCAAAACTCAAGGAAGGCAAACTCGATACCCGTGTCTACACGGGCGCCGGGCCCGAATTCGAGCAGCTGGAATCCGGGCTGAATGACATGGCCTCGGAGCTCAGCAAGGCCCAGGCTGAAATGCAGCAGAATATCGATCAGGCCACGGAAGATCTGCGTGAAACGCTGGAAACCATCGAGATCCAGAACATCGAGCTGGATTTCGCGCGCAAAGAGGCGCTTGAGGCAAGCCGGATCAAGTCCGAGTTCCTGGCCAACATGTCCCATGAAATCCGCACGCCCCTCAACGGCATCATCGGTTTCACCGAACTGCTTCTGAAGAGCCCGCTGCCACGGCAACAGCGGGACCATCTGAACACCATCCGGAAATCGTCCGAGATTCTTCTGACGATCATCAACGACATCCTCGATTTCTCCAAGATCGAAGCCGGCAAACTCATTCTCGACCGGGTGCCATTCCAGCTCCGGGATATTATCGAGGAAGTGATGGTGATGCTGGCTCCCGCGGCACACGCCAAGAATCTGGACCTGGCCCCCCTGGTTTACAACGATGTTCCGGATAACGTGATGGGCGACCCTCTGAGGGTCAAACAGGTCATCACCAATCTGGTCAACAATGCCATCAAGTTTACCCAGACCGGTGAGGTTGTCCTGCGAGTCAGCCTTGAGGAAGAAGACACCGAAAACAATCGTGTCACCCTTCGCATCAGCATCACCGATTCGGGTGTCGGCCTGTCGCGGGCGCAGCAACAATCCCTGTTCAACGCCTTCAGCCAGGCGGATGCCTCAACTGCCCGCCAGTACGGTGGAACCGGACTCGGGCTCGCGATCTCCAAGCGACTGGTCGAGGAAATGGGTGGCAAGATCGGCCTTGAAAGCGAACTGGGCAAAGGCTCCACGTTCTGGTTCACACTCAACTCGGAACTGTCGACCAGTAACGACGCGGTGACGCCAAGGGATGCGCTCCGGGGTGAGCGGGTGATCTACCTCGAGCAACAGAAAACGACGGGACTGGCCGTAGAGCATATGCTGCGCGACTGGGGCATGGAGGTCGACCGAGCATCCTCGCCGGCAGCGATGCAGGAACAGATCGAAGAAGCCCAGAAAAGCCAGGCCGGCTATGCCGTTGCCATCATCGGCATCACACGGCACCTGCTCAGCTCGAGCCAATACGGCAACCTTGTCCGGACCCTGGAAGTCGATCGGGACTGCCGGACCCTGTTGCTCACGCCGACACTGGAAACCCACGATGCAGCCATGTCCGGCCAGGCGAGTGGCCATCTGACCAAGCCGGTCTGTCGCGCCACTCTGTACGACGAGCTCCTGCTGCTCGTCCACGGCATTCACACGGGCGGACGCGCTCCGGGGCGGCCGGCACCATCGACGATCCAGGCGTTCCGACACAATGTCCCGAGGGTTCTGGCGGTCGACGATAACGAGGCCAATCTGAAGCTCGTCATGACGCTTCTGCATGACTGCCAGATTGAGGCGGAAGGGGCCTGCAACGGCTTCGAAGCTTTGAGCAAGGCCCGTCAGGCCCCCTTTGATCTGGTCTTCATGGATCTTCAGATGCCCGGCATGGACGGCGTAGAGACGACAGCCCGGATCCGGGAGCTCGACTCCGGCAACCACCGGACCCACATCATTGCCCTGACGGCGCACGCCCTGGCCGACGAACAGGACCGACTCGCGCAGCAAGGTTTTGACGGGTACATGGCAAAACCGATCAGCAGCAGTCAACTGACGGCCATCATTCGTGAATCCACCGGCTACGAGCCGGGAGAATCCGGATCCGGCGAGCGGATTCCCGAGGTGAGGGACACCAGGCGGGTGTTACGCCCATCCACCCGGAAGATGCAAAAAGACTGCGTCAGCGTTGAAGAAAGCATCCAGCTTGCAGCGGGAAAAACCGATCTGGCGGAAGAACTATTCAGCATGCTGCTGGAGCAGTTGCCTGCGGATCTGGAGAAGATCGAAGCGCTCTGGACGGAGCAGGAGATGGAGCCTCTGCTGGAATGCGTTCACAAATTCCACGGCGCCACCCGGTACTGTGGCGTGCCCGAGTTGAGGAGCGCCGCCAATCAGCTTGAAACCGCACTGAAACGCGGCGCGGCTGACATTGAGGCCCATAAGAATCAACTCGTCTCTGCCATCGAGCGCCTGCAGATCTGGAGCGAACAGACCGACTGGCAACAGCTCTTCCGTGAGCAACCCCACCCGGAGGAAACCACCTCCTGACGCGGAATACGGGAAATCAGCGGCGCGCCCGTTCCAGAATCGCTTTCATATCGGACACGGCCTCCTTCAGCCCCGTGAAGACGGCACGGGCAATAATGGCATGGCCGATATTCAGTTCGTTGACGCCTTCAATAGCGGCAACACGTTCGGTGTTGTGGTAATGCAAGCCGTGCCCGGCGTTCACCACCAGCCCTTTCTTGCGGGCATGGGCGACTGCCTTGAGCAGAGTATCGAACGCGGCGTCTTCCTGCTCCGGGGTTCTCGCTTCGGCATACTCGCCGGTATGCAACTCGACAACCGGAGCCCCGCAACGAACCGCCGCATCAATCTGGGCCGGATCCGGATCAATGAACAGCGACACCTCCGCTCCGATCGCTCTCAGTCGTTCACACGCCTTGGCAATCCGCGTTTCCTGGCCTTCGACGTCAAGCCCACCTTCTGTCGTAAGCTCTTCCCGCTTCTCCGGTACCAGGCATACGCACTCCGGGCGTACCTGCTCGGCAAAAGCCAGCATGGCATCGGTGACCGCCATTTCCAGGTTCATTTTGGTTTGCAGGACTTCTCGCAGCAGCAGTACGTCCCTGTCCTGAATGTGGCGCCGGTCTTCCCGGGGATGAATCGTGATACCGTCGGCGCCCGCTTCTTCCGCCATAATGGCGGCCTGCACCGGATCCGGGTATCGCGTCCCCCGCGCCTGGCGAAGGGTGGCGACATGGTCAATATTGACCCCAAGCAGTACTCTAGGATTCATGGTTTTCTCCCCGAAGATGCATGAATAGGGCCCGACTGTTCAGCGGCTTGCCCTGAAGCAGGTAATCCATCAGAACCCGCATGACTTTTTTCGCCACGCGCCGGGCATCCGGCGCTTCCAGATCACCGGCCTCAATGGCCAGCAATGTCTCGCCGGGCAGGCCTTGCAACCGGACGGTGGGACAAGGCTGACAGACAATACCCTGTTCCGGATCATAACAATAGGTGTTGCCAGGCTCGACCGGTGCCCGAGTGTCCGTGGTCTGATCCCAGGCAAAATCATAGCCAAGAGCACTGGCAAACGTTCGCTCGAATCGTCTGAGGACTGGCTCGATTGCGCCACCCTCGGACAAACGGGCAATCGCATCGATATACGCAGCAAACAATGTGGGGTGCGGATCGGCCGGCGGCAGGATTTTCTGCAGAAGCTCATTGAGGTAAAGGCCGCTGTAGAGAGCCTGGGTCCGTCGGAGCTCCGGGCCCGGGCGAACGTCAACCTGGGTCAGGGTTTTCAGATCTCCCCGGCCGGTCCAGTCGAGCAGCAATGGCTGAAACGGTTGAAGCTGCGCCTTCAGAGGGCTTTTGGCACTGTTCGCGCCGCGGGCAATCAGCGTCATGCGGCCCCGATTCAGGGTGAAAACATCCACCAAAAGGCTGGTTTCCCGCCAGGCGCGGCGATGGAGAACATAGGCGGGCTCCTGCTGTTCAGGCTCCCTCATGGTCGAGCCTCAGAAATCACTCATACCAAGGCTCTTGAGCGCTCGATCACTATCGGCCCAACCCCGTTTGACCTTGACCCAGAGCTTGAGCATGACCTTGCTACCGAACAGGCGCTCCATATCGGTCCGGGCCTCCTGGCCTATCCGACGCATACGCTCGCCCTTGTCGCCGATGATGATTTTTTTCTGGCCTTCCCTTTCAACCAGTATCAGCGCCGAGATGTGCAGGGTCTTGCCTTCCTGCTTGAACTCCTCGATCTCAACCGCGACAGAATATGGCAACTCTGCGCCCAGTTGTCGGGTGATCTTTTCCCGGACAATTTCGGATGCCATGAACCGCTCGCTGCGATCGGTGATCTGATCGTCCGGATAAAAGTGAACGCTCTGCGGCAGATAACGACCGACGGCCTGTTCCAGCGGTTCCAGATTGGTTTCCCGGAGTGCCGACAGGGGAATGATCTCGGCAAAGTCCCGCTTCTTCGAGAGCATGTCGAGATGCGGCAGAAGCGCATCCCGGTTCTCGATCTTGTCGACCTTGTTGACGGCCAGAATCACCGGACATTTCAGGCGGGACAGCTTTTCCAGGACGAGCTCATCGGCGGTGGTCCAAGCCATCTGGTCGACCACGAAAACCACCACATCGACATCAATCAGCGCCGAAGACGCCGCCTTGTTCATATAGCGATTCAGCGCCCGTGGCTCATCCTCGTGCATTCCCGGCGTATCCACATAGATCGCCTGAACCGGACCTTCGGTCTTGATGCCCAGAACCTGATGGCGGGTTGTCTGCGGCTTCCTCGAGGTAATGCTGAGCTTCTGACCAAGGATGTGGTTGAGCAACGTCGACTTGCCCACGTTCGGGCGGCCGACAATCGCAACGAAGCCGCATCGACTGTCCGGGTTTTCCGGGCGGGTAATGTCATTCATCAGGAATTCTCCACACCCAGTTCCTTGAGCGCATTGCGTGCCGCCTGCTGTTCGGCGATACGACGACTGCTTCCGGTACCGGTGGTCTTGCGATCCAGGGACGGTAACGCGCAGGAAACGTGGAATGTTTGATTGTGGGCCTCACCGTCCACGGAAATCACATCGTAGCGCGGCAGGGGAAATTGTCGGGACTGAAGGTATTCCTGAAGCCGGGTTTTCGGATCCTTCTGGGTATCCTGCAAATCCAGGTTCTTCAGACGTTGTTCAAACCAGCGCAAGACCTGAGCCCGGCAGGTGTGGAAATCACTGTCGAGATAGATGGCACCAATGATCGACTCCACGGCATCGGCCAGAATCGACTCTCTGCGGAAGCCGCCGCTTTTGAGTTCACCCGATCCCAGACGCAGGTAGCGCCCGAGGTCGAACTCCCGTCCGATCTCCGCCAGCGTCACCCCTTTGACCATACGGGCCCTCAGTCGGCTGAGCTGGCCTTCCCGTGCTTTCTCGAAGTTCAGGTAGAGGTACTCGGCAATCACCATGTTGACGATGGAGTCTCCCAGAAACTCAAGTCGCTCGTTATTCTGGTTGCCGAAACTCCGGTGGGTCAGTGCCAGCAGCAGGCGCTCCGGTGATTTGAACTGGTAACCGATACGCCGCTGTAATTGATCCAGATCGGGTTGAGAACTCACTTGCCCTTCATCTCGTATTCGTGTTTGAAGTGGACCACGGTATCCACGTTGCTGAATATGTTGTTCCGGACTTCGTAATCGACCTTGATAACGACAAACTCTCCATTCTTCTCAACCGAGATCTGTTTGGCGTCGAATCCCCGGATACTGTTCACGCTCAGGCGCTTGTTGATCAGGGTTCTGACCTGTGCCGGCCCCATGTTCGACAGGCCCTCGGTACCGTCAAGGCTCTCCAGCGCCTCCTGAATGGTCAGATCGTCCAGATACACCGGACCAAGCTTGATCACCAGGGTCAAAAGGCTGCCAAAGAACAGCACCATCACCAGAGCCGTGATCGCCGAGGCACCGCCCTGACGCCCCATTGCGGAGAGATTGTTTTTCGTCATTGTCATTTCACTCCAGGATAGTCCGAGTTACTCGATGCCGCCCACACGATCAAAGGATGGCAGCGTGGTGATTGATTTCCAGTGCATCCAGATGGCAAAGGCCTTACCGACAATCATGTCTTCCGGGACGAATCCCCAGTAACGACTGTCATTACTGTTGTCACGGTTATCGCCCATCATGAAATACTGGCCTTCGGGAACCGTCCACTCACCCTCACCCCGGTCACCGGTCCATCCCAGGCTATGGAAGATATCGTGTTCGACACCGTCAAGGTCCTCCCGCAACAGCTCCACCGGCGGTAACCTCGCCACGGAGGTGTGCTCGATCTTTTTGCCGTTGATGTACAACTGCTTGTCCTTGTACCGGATATGATCACCCGGAAGACCGATCACCCGCTTGATGTAGTTGGTCTCGCCATCTTTGGGATAATGAAAGACCATGATATCGCCGCGCTGGGGCTCACCCACCGGGATGATCTTGGTGCCGATAACCGGCAAACGAAGGCCGTACGCGTATTTGTTGACCAGGATGAAGTCACCCACCTCCAGAGTCGGCAACATGGAGCCTGATGGAATCTGGAAAGGCTCCACCAGGAACGAGCGCAGCACCAACACGATCAGCAATACCGGGAAAAAGGAGCGGCTGAGATCAACCAAGTAGGGTTCTTTCGGTTCCTCTACCTCCTCGGCGCCCGCCGTATCTGCAGACACATTGGCAGCCTGGCCACTGTCCGCCTTTGCCGCTGCCAGTCGACGCTCCCGGAGGAACAGCCTGTCCGCCAGCCATATCAGACCCGTCGCAAAGGTCAGAACTACCAGAACCAGGGGAAAATCAATATCCATCCGGAAGCCTTCTGTTATTTATCAACTTGTAACACGGCAAGAAACGCTTCCTGAGGCACTTCGACATTTCCGAGCTGCTTCATGCGCTTTTTACCTTCCTTCTGCTTCTGCAGGAGTTTTTTCTTACGGCTGACATCGCCGCCGTAACATTTTGCAGTGACGTTCTTGCGAAGCGCCTTCACGGTGACCCGGGCCACAACCTGGTTACCAATCGCGGCCTGAATCGCGATATCGAACATTTGCCGGGGAATCAGCTCTTTCATCTTGTCGATCAGCTGGCGACCCTTGTAGTGCGCCTGCTCTTTGTGAACGATCAGAGCCAGGGCATCGACCCTGTCACCATTGATCAACACGTCCAGCCGTACCAGGTTCGCCGACTGGAAACGCACGAAATGATAATCCAGAGACGCAAAACCGCGGCTCGCGGACTTGATCCGATCGAAGAAATCCATCACCACTTCGGCCATCGGCAACTCGTAGGTGAGCTGAACCTGGGTGGACATGAAGTGCATGTTTTTCTGGACACCGCGCTTCTCTTCGCACAGGGCAATCACGTTACCGAGGTGTTCCTGTGGGACCAGAATGTTCGCTTCCACAATGGGCTCGCGCATCTCCTCGATGGACCCAATATCCGGAAGCCTCGACGGATTGTCCACCGACAGGGTCTCACCCTGTTTGGTAACCACCTCGTAGATTACCGTGGGTGCCGTGGTGATCAGGTCCAGGTCGTACTCGCGCTCCAGACGCTCCTGGATGATCTCCATATGCAACATGCCCAGGAAACCGCACCGGAAACCGAAACCAAGGGCGTCGGAATTCTCCGGTTCAAAGAACAGCGACGCATCGTTGAGCGTCAGCTTCTCCAGGGCATCCCGGAAATCATCGTAGTCATCGGCGCTCACCGGGAACAGGCCGGCATAGACCTGCGGCTTCACTTTCTTGAACCCCGGCAGCATCGGCGTCTGTTCGGCGAATTTCTGGTGCACAATGGTGTCGCCCACCGGTGCGCCATGGATATCCTTGATACCGGCCACCACAAACCCGACATCACCCGACTCGAGAACGTCGGTGTCTTTCGGCTTGGGGTTGAAGATCCCGACCTTGTCAGCGTTCCATACCTTGCCGGTCGACTTCATGACGATCTTGTCACCTTTGCGGAGCGTTCCTTCCATCACTCGCACCAGCGATACCACGCCAAGATAGTTGTCGAACCAGGAATCGATGATCAGCGCCTGCAGCGGGGCACTGCGGTCTCCCTTGGGCGGCGGAATCTTGCGGATCAGATCCTCGAGAACATCCTCGACCCCCATACCGCTCTTGGCGCTGCAGCGGACGGCATCCGAGGCCTCGATCCCGATGATGTCCTCGATTTCCGCCGCTACCCGATCGGGCTCCGCCTGCGGCAGGTCCATCTTGTTCAGGACTGGAACCACCTCCAGCCCCTGTTCGATGGCGGTGTAGCAGTTGGCAACCGACTGGGCTTCAACGCCCTGCCCGGCATCAACCACCAGGAGAGCGCCCTCGCAGGCATACAGGGAGCGCGACACTTCGTAGGAAAAATCGACGTGACCGGGAGTGTCGATGAAGTTCAGTTTGTAAATCTCACCATCCCGGGCCTGGTAGTTGAGCGTGACGCTCTGGGCCTTGATAGTAATCCCGCGTTCCCGCTCCAGGTCCATGGAATCCAGGACCTGCTCGGCCATCTCCCGATCGGTGAGTCCACCGCAGAGCTGAATGAATCGATCTGCCAGCGTGGATTTACCATGGTCGATGTGGGCAATAATGGAAAAGTTACGGATTCGGCTCAGTTCAGTCACAGACGATGATTACTCATTAATTGACGAAGGATTGAGCCCGGAGGGGCCGCTACCGGGATCCGGGAACGGCGTGATTTTACCGGTTACCGACCGCCATTGCCATGATCAGGACATCAGCGGTCGCTCATACTGACGAATCAGGAAGCCGATCAGCGCATCTTCATCCAATGGGTAGCTGAACAGATTGCCCTGACACTGGGCACAACCGGCGGATTTCAGGAAATGGAGCTGCTGGGGAGTTTCGACCCCTTCCGCCACCACGGTCAGGTGAAGTTTCCGGGCCAGGGCAATCACCGCGGAGGCCACGTCGGTAGCGCTGACGTTGTAGGGAATGTCCCGGATAAAGCCGTGGTCGATCTTGATGACGTCCAGCGGCAATTGTTGCAAAGCCACCAGAGAACAGGCGCCGGTCCCGAAGTCATCGAGAATCAGACAGACACCGAGATCATTCAGGGAGACCAGAAGCTCCCGGAGCATCCTGGGATCCTCGTTCAGGAGTTCGGCCGGCATTTCCAGTTCGAGCCGTTCCGGAGAGACACCGGTTTCGGTAATTACCTGCCGGATCATATCCAGGAATCCCGGATCGGTCAGCTGCCGAACCGACAGGTTCACGGCCATTTTCAGGGATTCAAAGCCTGCCCGCTCGAGGGCCTGGACCTGAATACAGGCCTGCCGCAGAGCCACCTCGCCAAGGCGCACAATCAGACCGGTTTCTTCGGCAAGTCCAATAAACTGTTGGGCAGAGACCAGGCCCTTTTCGGGATGGTGCCATCTCAGGAACGCCTCAACCCCAATCACCCGCTCGGTGGAGAGATCGATCTTGGGCTGATAGTGCAGGACAAACCGGTCATCGGCCAACGCAGTGGACAGTTCTTCCTGCTGCAACAGGCGACGGGCGGCCTTGATATTCATGGCCGGCGTGAAGAACTGGTAGGTGTTTCTGCCCACTTCCTTGGCCCGATACATGGCAAGGTCGGCATATTTCATGAGGGCGCCGGCGTCTTCGCTGTCGTGAGGCACCATGGTGATGCCGATGCTGACCGTCACACCCACCTCATGATCGTTCAGCCGGATTCTCTGGCAAAGACGATTCAAGATGGTTTCCGCAACCTTGCCGGCGGCATCGGGCCCACTGATTCTCGACAGCAGGACCACGAATTCATCGCCACCAAGCCGGGCAACCGAATCCTCTTCGCGCACACACCCCTCCAGCCACTGGGCAACCTGTTTCAACAGGGCGTCTCCGGCATCGTGCCCCAGGGTATCGTTGATCCGCTTGAAGCCGTCGAGGTCCAGGAACATCAGCGCCGCCGATTCGCCACTGCGACGGGCCCGACGCACAACGTGATTGAGACGGTCACGGAACAACTGGCGGTTGGCCAGACCGGTCAACGGATCATAGAAGGCAAGACGATGCAGTTCAGACTGGGCCGCCTTGAGCTGGGTCAGGTCCCGAAGACTGAGCACAACTCCGTTTACGCCCGGAACCGACAACATGGCGGTGAAGGTGCCCTCCATATCCCGCCACCGACCCTCGGCGTCCCGAATGCGGGCACGAATCATGGGCAACTGCTTGCCGGGCGAGCGAACCGCATCCCTGAATCCCCGTTCGAGGGCCGGCCAGTCGTCGCCGTGCACCAATTGCTGGAAGTCGAGCTGAGACACCTTGTCAGGGTCAAACCCGAGAATGTCGTAGCTTGAGGGACTCGCGTAAAGCGCCTTGCCTGCCCGGTTCATCACCAGCGTTACGTTGGCGGCACCCTCCGTGATGGCCCGGTAATGGCCAGCAGTAACCTGCGCCATCAGACGGGATCGGATCATGGCAAGTACAAACAGGAACAACAGCACACTGACCAGCAGACCGCTGCCCAGAACAATGGGCGGCCTTGGATCGGACGCGAGATAGTCAAAAGCCGGAGTGGACCGGGTTTGGAGCAGCCAGTCACGACCGCCGTGACTGATGGTCTGGCTCATGGCGAAACTGAAATCATTGTCCAGCGATCCCAGGTTCGAGCCGTACATCAGGTTGTCCCGGTTCACAGCGCCTTCATCGTAGATGCGGACATCCAGAAACGGCGCTATAAGCCCCACAATTCCGTCAATCAGGTTGTTCATCCGGAACGCGCTGAACACGTACCCGGCGAGCATCATCCTTCGCTCCGCGCGGATTTCCGGCACCACTCCGCCCTGATAGACGGGGTAGTACATCAGGAAGCTGGCCTGATCCTCGTCCACCTCTTCCTGAACCAGCACGACCTTGCCGGTGACCGTAGGCACGGCCTCATCCCTGGCGTGTTCCATGGCACGGCGGTGCACCGGATCACTGAAAGCATCATAGCCCAGCGCCCGTCGATTGCGGTCGGTACCGGGTTCCAGGTAGACGATGGGGTAATAGTAAGGCCCGACACCCAGCGGATTGACCAGATAGTTGTGAATGCCCTCGGCCCGGACCGAGGCGATGTGATCCGCCATTTGCCGGACACCGATCCGCTTGACGAACCCGATACCCTGAATACCCGGGTAGTAACGATTGATGTCCACCTTGTCGACATACTGCCGCCATTCATCCCGGGATACCTCGCCAGCGACAGAGAACAGGCCGGCACTGCCCGCCAGGACCTGCTCGTAGTTGAGCAGCCGTTCCTCAATTGCGGTTTTCAGTTGCAGGGATTGTGAGCGGAAGCGGGCTTCGGTGCGGTCGTCCACCAGGCGAATCGACACCTGCCAGAGAATCAGGGTGGCGGCCACCGAGACCGCAAAAATCAGCCAGGCAAGCCAGCCGTTGCGAAACTTCAGGAGTTCGCGGAGGGAAAGATCCTTCTTGTCCATCATTCGATTGGGTCCAGTCCGTGGCCGAGTCACTCAGAGTCGGAAAAGTATAGCAAAAGCCCCCTGAGGTGTCTGCGCACCTCAGGGGGCTTTGCTGGAACGGATCCTTCCGTTTCCGGGTCAGATCAGGGCTTGATCACAAGGTAAAGCGCCCGCCCCTGACGGACCACTCGGGCGGAGACAGCCTTGCCTTTCGGCAGGGATGAGACCACGTCCTCGAAGTCCTTCACGGAATTGATTTTCTGACGATTGATCTCGGTAATCACATCCCGGGGACGGATACCGGCGTTGAACGCGGGCCCCCGGCTGATACCGGTTACCACGACCCCGCCTTTGAGCCCGAGCGAATCGGCCATGTCGGAAGGAAGCGGCTCAACAGACAAACCCAGTGGTGCGGACGACGAGCCGTTATTGGTATCCGGCGCGGCCTGGGCCTGATCTTCGTCCTGGGAGGGCAACTGACCAATCGTCACCTCCAGAGTCTTCTCTTCGCCGCCACGGAGAATTTTCAGTTTGGCGGTGTCCCCGACGGGCGTCCGGCCAACCATCGGCGGTAGATCCGAGGAAAACTGGATGTCTTCGCCATCGTAGGAGAGCACGATATCCCCGGACTGCAGACCGGCCTTCTGCGCCGGCGATCCGTCCATCACCTCCGCAACCAGCGCGCCACGCGGACGCTTCAGACCAAACGACTCGGCCAGGTCACGATTGACCTCCTGGATCAGGACGCCCAGCCAGCCACGGGAAACGGTTCCTTTGTCCCGAATCTGGTGAAAGACATTGATGGCATCGTCGATGGGAATCGAGAAAGACACACCCATGAAACCACCGGAACGGGTATAGATCTGGGAATTGATACCCACGACTTCACCGTCCATGTTGAACAGCGGACCACCGGAGTTACCGGGGTTGATAGCAACATCGGTCTGGATAAACGGTACATAGTTTTCCGTCGGCAGGGAGCGACCCAGCGCACTGACAATGCCCGCTGTCACGGTGTGATCAAAGCCGAAGGGCGAACCAATGGCAAAGACCCACTCGCCCACTTTCAGGTCCCTGGACTTACCGATATCGACCACGGGGAGATCGTCTCCGTCATCGATCTTCAGTACGGCGATGTCTGAACGGGGGTCAGTGCCGATCAACTTGGCCGGCAGTTCACGACGATCACTGAGGCGGACCATGATCTCATCAGCGCCCTCCACCACATGGTTATTGGTCAACACATAACCATCGCTGGATACGATAAAGCCCGATCCCATGGATCGACGCGGCTGGGCATGGCCCGGCGCGCCGCCAAAGGGTGACTGGGGACCCTGGAAGAAGCGCTTGAAAAACTCAGGCATCTGATCAAGCTGGCCCTGGTCGAAGGGCATCTGCCCCATACCCGCCTTGCCCTGCTTGGGCTCTGTGGTGGTACTGATGTTGACCACGGCATCGGAATTCTCTTCGACAAGGTCCGTGAAATCCGGAAGGCTGCGGGCCGCAACATTCTGACTCCAGAAAACCACCACCATTACCGATAGCATGAGGAACATCCCGACAACCTTGTCCGGACGGAGCGCCGGCAAAGGACGGGATACCTCGTTCAGTGTTCTCGACATGTTCAACCCCCTGTTTTATTTGAGCTCGTCAATCTAGTCTTCAGGTCGCATGAGGGGTTTTCAACTTACAAAACGGTAGGATTTATAGACAGGTTACAGACGCGATATGATTCACCCGCAACAGCTTCGGCTCATAGGCCTCGCCGCGACGACCCTGCAAAAATCTCGTAGCCAGCAACCCCGCCCCCAGACCCGTTGCGGCACCCAGAATGGCTCCGATATCCTGACCGACAGACAGGTTGTGCCCGGCAATCGTTGCTAACAACATCGTAACCATCGGAACCGCGTAGACCAGGACCGAAGCGCCCAGCAGGGCCGATTCTTCGATTCCGAGAGTCACCTCGTCGCCAACCTTCGCGTTGACGGTGTTGGCGACCAGCACCTGATTTGCCCTGCCCCCTGACATCTGCGCCAGCGCTTTCTGACCACAACCCTTTTGCGCTGAGCACTGCTGGCAGGCACTGGCACTGATGGTCTGCACCCAGGCCCGGTCCCCGTTGAGGGCAATCACTTTTCCGGTTTCGGTAATCATGAGGCCCCCGCCTGGGTGCGGTCCTGCATTCGAACCGATTCCGCGACCCTGCGCGCTGCTTCCGGAGGAATTTCCCCGACAACCGTTACCAGAAACTGTTTGCCGCCCGACATCAGATCATGTGTGTAGACTGTCGTCGCGCCGATCCGGGAGGCGCCCTGAGGCATCTTGAGGTGCCCGGCAGGCTCGACAAATACCGAAAAGGTCGCCAGGCCATCGGAGTATGCAACCGCATGACCCTTGGGCGCCTGGGGAATGGCAGACGCGATGAATCCCGCAGGACGCCAACCCAGTTCCCAGTCGTTCAGCCGGTGCTTCGATTCCGCTCCGACCCGGACGCCACCCGGCCCAAGCTTTCCGGAAATTTCCCGACCCTCGGTGTTGATCTTGAACTCGTCATCGTGAATATCATTCGTGATCTCGAGACTGGTAAACTGGAAATGTTCCAGGACCTGCCCGGACGCCCCCTGAACCTGACTCTTGACCAGCAATCCGGAGCGCTTTTCAAGCCAGAGCTGATAGCTGTACCGGTTATTGTCTTTCGCGGTCAGCGCGATTCGAACCGCATCGTAGCCCGCGACCCGATCCTGTCCCATCATGTGGGCTTCATACCAGCGCCCGACCGGCATGAACTTCCGATTGAACACGTCGGCAAAAGGACCGGAGGGAATCACCTGTTCGAGCCTGAAACGCCCCTGATCCGGCAACACACACACCACATCCGATCCTTTCCGGACAATTTCGCCGGCGCCCCCATCCTGCATCACCAGACGTTCGTCCACGACCCCGTCACGGAACCGGTGAGTAATGCGCATGGAGTGCACCTGATCCCCACGGGCATAGACGAACACCCCCCGATACGACGTGGCATTCAGGGCAGGCCCCAGACGCTCCAGCCACTGCTCGACCTTCCCCGAGGTTTCCGCCAGTGCGGAAACAGGAAGCAGAACCAGCGAAAACAACAGCGCCAGCAGGGCGGCCAGGCGTTTTTTTCTCAGGTCTGGAAACAGGCGTTTCATGCCGACAATGATCCTTGTTTTCAGTAGCCGTGGTCAGCTGCGCTGACGACCCGGGCGTAACCCACCGAGCCCTGTCCGGCACCCACACTGTTATGCTGGGCGTGTTCCAGGAGGTATCGGCTTACCTGCTCCCACTGTTTCTCGTCCAGCCGCTTGAGCGCAACCTCCCGCACCGGTTGTTTGTCGGTGACATCGGACCTGGCCAGCGTTGACGAGGCAGCATCCGTGGATTCCCAACCCGCGCCCGCACCAAATCCGACAACAAGTGCAAGAGCGGTCATGGCAACGGCAGACCATCGCCACCGAATCCGACGACCGGCCGACGAAGTCTCTCCGGCCGACACCCTCTCAGGGCGGCCATCGAGAGCCTCTCGCACACCGGACGTTACATCAACACCCTCCACCGGTGCATGACTGGCATGCATCAGGTCACGCACCTCTTGCCAGCGCTGCCACTGTTCGCGTACACGATCCTGGTCATGATGGGACAGCAACCGCCGAACGGACAGCTCATCCGCTTCATCATCCATCATGGCCGATAATGTTTCTCTCAGACGATCATCCATCGGATGCAACCTCACGTCGTTTCGGTGTGGTTGAGTAATGGCCCGAGGTGCCGGTCAACCGCATCCCGGGCCCGAAAAATGCGGGAACGCACCGTACCGATCGGGCATTCAAGTATTCGGGCAATATCTTCGTAACTCAGGCCATCGTATTCGCGCAGCAAAAATGCCGACCGGAGTTCTTCCGGCAACCCGGCGATCACCCGGGACAGCGCTTCCTGAAGCTGCTCACGCTGAAGCAGCCGCTCCGGTGACGCCGGATCCCGCAGTCGAATCCCGTCGTCGAAGTTCTCCGCCTCGGATATATCGGCGCTGCCTTGCGGCCTGCGACCCCGGGCTTCCAGAAAATTCTTGGCCGTGTTGACCGCAATCCGGTACAGCCAGGTGTAAAACGCGCTGTCACCGCGAAACCGGTCGATGGCCCGATAGGCCTTGACGAAGGTTTCCTGGGTCAGATCCATCACTTCCTGGGAGTCGTAGACGTATCGGCTGATGATAGCGGCCACACGGGACTGGTACTTGATGACCAGCAAATCAAAGGCGGCCCGATCGCCGTTGCGGACCTTGCGAACAAGCTGAAGGTCGGTCTGGCTATCGGGCTGTTCACCATGTGTCTGCGTCTGTTCAGGCGTCATGGACGATTGGCCGGCTTTCCCTGTTTCTTTGGCCACCCGGGTGGCCTGTGCGAGGTTTGATTGAGTCATACCTGCTGTCCGACGTCCTTATTAAACCCGATTATCCGGCGCCCCGAGCGGGCACCACCATCAGGCCAAATAGACAGCGGACGCAAAGTTTAGTTCAATACAGGTCCACATTATGGCCCGCGATATCCACTCAATGCCACAGTCTTACGAATACGACGTTCTCATCATCGGAAGCGGGGCGGCCGGACTGACCGTTGCGTTGAACCTTCCCCCGCACCTCCAGATTTGTGTGATCAGCAAGGCCGACATCAGCAGCGGTGCCACACTGTGGGCACAAGGCGGCATTGCAGCGGTACTCGACGACGACGATTCCATCGAGAACCACATCCAGGACACCCTGTCGGCCGGAGCTGGTCTCTGCCATGAAGATGCGGTGCGTTTTACCGTCGAACACAGCACGGACAGCATCGACTGGCTGATTCGCTCTGGCGTGGACTTCACCCGGGAGGACGACAGTGAACAGTATCACCTCACCCGGGAAGGCGGCCACAGCCACCGCCGGATCATTCATGCGGCCGATGCCACCGGGTATGCGGTGTCCACCACCCTGACCCGGCAGGCGCAGGCACGACCCAACATTCACCTGATGTCGAAACGGGTCGCCGTAGACCTGATCACCAACCGAAAACTGGCACTTCCCGGAAACCGATGCGTCGGTGCCTACATTCTCAACCTCGAAGACAATCACGTAGAGCTCTTCCGGGCCCGCTTCACGGTGATCGCCACTGGCGGTGCGTCCAAGGCCTACCGGTACACCACCAACCCCGATGGGGCATCGGGGGACGGTATCGCCATGGCATGGCGTGCCGGGTGCCGTGTCGCCAACATGGAATTCAACCAGTTCCACCCGACCTGTCTTTATCACCCGCATGCGAAGTCCTTCCTGATCACCGAAGCGGTTCGTGGCGAAGGTGGCCTTCTCAAGTTGCCGGACGGAAGCCGTTTCATGGATCGTTTTGACGATCGGGCGGAGCTGGCTCCCAGGGACATCGTGGCGCGTGCGATCGACCATGAAATGAAGCGGCTGGGCGTCGACCACGTCTATCTCGACATCAGCCACAAGCCGGCGGATTTCGTGCGCCATCATTTCCCGACCATTTACGAGAAATGTCTGGAATACGGTATCGACATCACCCGCGAACCGATACCCGTGGTACCGGCAGCCCACTATACCTGTGGCGGCATCATCAGTGATGACCGGGCCCGGACCGACATCAACCAGCTCTATGCGGTGGGCGAGGCCGCTTTCACGGGATTGCACGGCGCCAACCGGATGGCCAGCAACTCACTGCTTGAATGTCTCGTTTACGGCAGGGCCGCTGCGGCAGACATTACCCGCCGCGAATCGGATATCCCCTTACCTCCCGAAGCACCGGAATGGGACGAAAGTCAGGTCCGGGACTCGGATGAAGACGTCGTTATTTCCCACAACTGGGATGAATTGCGGCACTTCATGTGGGACTATGTCGGCATCGTTCGTACCACCAAGCGGCTGCAGCGGGCCAAACACCGTGTGGACTTGCTGGAACGGGAAATCGGTGAGTTCTACAGCAATTACCGGGTTTCAAACGACTTGCTGGAACTGCGCAACCTGGTAACCGTGTCTGACCTGATCATTTGCTCGGCGCTGCACCGGAAAGAAAGCCGGGGGCTGCATTATACCCTGGACTACCCGGGCCTGATGCACGACGCCCGTGATACCATTCTGGTCCCGACCACGTACCGTACACCATCTCCCTGATACATCTTCTCTGGAACAACTGGCGAATACACTATGTCCTCTACCCCAACCAGCTCCGACGATCCTGACTTCAAGCGCCTTTGGTGGCACAGCCGCCGCGGCATGCTGGAACTCGATGTCCTTCTGGTCCCCTTTGTCGAACAGGTCTACCGGGATCTTGATCCGGAAGACCAGGCGCGGTATCACAAGCTGCTCTCCTGCGAGGATACCGACATGTTCGAGTGGTTCATGCAACGCAGCCGGCCGGACGATCCGGACCTGCAGCAGATCGTCGATATGATCCTGAACCGTGTCCAACCGGATTGAACTCGGCCTTTCTCCCTGCACAACCGTCGGCCTGATCGCCAGCCTGCCCTGGCTGGCGTTCTCCGCCTTCGTCTCGGTCGCGCTCTCCCCGGGGCAGACAATTGCCGGCCTGATTTTCGCCCTGGCAATGACCATCCGGAATTTCCGGCGCCTGGGGCGGACGGCAGGATGTAATGCCATCAAGGGCCTCTGCGTGCGCACCGGGCGGCTTTACGCAATCTTTCAGGATGAGAGCGAGGTTCCCGTAAGGCCCAGCCCGGCCAGCCGGCTGGGTGCCGGACTCACCCTCTTGAAACTCCACCCGGACGGCACCAGATTCAGGGCATATCACGTGATACTGCTGGCCCCCTCACGCTGGTCAAAAGGCAACGTTGTCACGCCTGACCAGTTCCGGAGGCTGCGCCAGTGGCTGCGGCTGGGTAAGCCCTCCGCTCAACCGACAACTGACCTGGAGTTTCCATGACCGACTCTGAGACTGCGGCCTCGGTACACCCCCAAACGGCCTCCCTGCCTCGCCCGGATAGCGGATACTGCCGGCTTACGCATCGAATGCTTGTCCGGATATCCGGCCCCGGCACCGACAAATTCCTTCAGGGTCAATTCAGCCAGAATCTGGACGACGTGACGGCAGAGCACGCTCTCCGTGCGGCAGCGTGCACCCCCAAGGGCCGCACTTACTGCCTGACCCGCCTCGCCAGGGATGGGCAGGATGTTCTGATGGACCTGCCTACAGAGCTCTCCGAGAGCATCCTGACTCAGCTCCGGAAATACCTCATGCTATTTCGCGGCACATCCATGGAGACCGTCGAAGAAGGCGTTGTCTGGGGAATCGTCGGTTCCGGCATTGCGGAAACCATCGCCGGGGCGGACCTTTCCAAACTGCAGGCCGCTGGCGATGCGCTGTCGCTGGACACCGGAATCCTGATCCGCCTTGAGCCGGACGACCGGGCCAACCCGCGATACCAATTCTGGCAACTTTGTCCGGAACAACCGGATTGGGACAATGCGCAGGAGCTTACCCACGCCGACTGGCAAGCCAGCGAGATCGCTGCGGGGATCCCTGAACTGGATGCCAACAGTCAGGAAGCCTATGTTCCCCAAATGCTCAACTGGCAACACCTCGGCGGCATACACTTCAAGAAGGGCTGTTACACCGGCCAGGAAGTCATCGCCAGGATGCATTTTCTGGGGCAGCTCAAGAAAAGCCTGTACCGCGTCACAACAGATCATCCCGTACCCATCGGCGCAGCCATCACTGGCGGCGACCGCAACGCCGGTGAAATCATCAGTCAGGTAGTCTTCGAAAACGGCCAGGCTGAGCAACTGGCCGTCATCCGACACGACGCCACCTCTGGCCCTTTGACGGTCGATGGTCAGGCACTGGAAATCCTGCCTTTGCCTTACTCCGTGCCGGAACGAGAGTCGGCATCTGATACATAAGTTGACAGGCAATTCCCGTGAAATTTGGTATAAAGGGAAGCGAAACCTAATTTCAGGATACTGGCGCCCCCAGGGCTCGCCAGCCAGACAAGCGGATCCAGACAGACCATGTCAAATATTGTCGAAACCATTAAGAATGACCTGATTGGCGCCATCGAAGCAGACAAACTCGTCCTGCCGACACTTCCGGAAGTGGCATTACAGGTGCGTGAAATCGCCGAATCGGAAGATTCCGCCATCGCCGACCTGGTTAAAGTCATCAGCAACGACACCGCCCTGTCGGCCCGTATCATCCGGGTCTGCAACAGCCCCCTGTTCCGCGGCAGTCGAGCCATTGAAAACCTGAACATGGCGGTCAGCCGGCTCGGAATGGCCTACACCAGCAACCTGGCCATGGGCCTGGCCATGGAGCAGATGTTCCAGGCCACATCTGACATGATCGACAAGCGTCTTCGGGCCACCTGGCAAACCAGCACAGAAGTGGCGGGTGTCTGCCACGTTCTGGCCCAGAACTACACCCGGCTCAAGCCGGACCAGGCAACGCTGGCGGGTCTGGTTCACCTGATCGGTGTTCTGCCGATCCTGCGCTATGTCGAGGACCGGGAAATCCAGATCAGCAGCATCATGCTCGACAATGTCATTGACGAACTGCACCCGCGGATCGGTTCGATGATTCTGGAGAAATGGGACTTCCCGAAAGAACTGCAAAACGTGCCACTGGAATACGCCAACTTCCAGCGAGAAGTACCTTCAGCCGACTATGCCGACCTGGTGATGGTGGCAAATCTTCAACTGGTCGCGGGTTCAGATCATCCCTGGACCGAGATGGACTGGAATCAGATTTCCGCCTTCCAGCGACTGGGACTGGACCCCAACGTGGACATGAGCGAAGAGGAAGACCTCAACGCCCAGATGGAAGCCGCGATGGCCCTGCTGCAGTAACACGGTTATTTCTGATAGCGAGCGATCAACTCGTTTCTGGAGGGCAGCGCCCAATTGATCGGCGACTGCCCGTTCCGGCTCAGCCATTCATTGGCCCGGGAGAAGTGCTTGCAACCAAAGAAGCCTCGATAGGCGCTCAATGGCGACGGGTGCGGCCCCTCCAGGACGAGATGCCTGGTCCGATCAATGTGGCGCCCCTTCTTCCGCGCATAACTTCCCCAAAGCAGAAAAACCACGCCTTCCCGCTCCCGGTTGACGGTCTCGATCACCTTGTCGGTAAAGGTTTCCCAGCCTTTGCCCTGATGGGCGCCGGCCTGTCCCTGGACCACGGTCAGAACACTGTTGAGCAGCAGCACGCCCTGCTCTGCCCACGGCTGCAGGCAGCCATGATCGGGAGGCGCGATCCCCAGATCGTCCTGAATTTCCTTGAAGATGTTAACGAGGGACGGGGGCGGCGGCACGTTCGGCCGAACGGAAAAACACAGTCCATGAGCCTGTCCCGGACCATGGTAGGGATCCTGACCGAGGATCACCACGGATACCCGGTCAAGAGGCGTGCTGTTCAGCGCGTTGAAACAGCGTGCACTGGGAGGGTACAGAACGTTACCGGCCGCCTCCTCGGCGGCCAGGAACTCAGCCAGCTGTCTCATGTACGGCTGACTGAACTCGCCGGCCAGGTGCTGATCCCACCCCGTGCCGGGCTTCAGTTGTTGCAACAGGCCCTCGGCCGGATGCATGGCATCACTCCCCGTCTTCCGCCTTGTGAGACTCGGCCTTGTGCTCCGGTCGCATATGCGGGAACAGGATGACATCGCGGATGGAGGGCGAATTGGTCAGGAGCATGGCCAGACGGTCAATTCCGATCCCCTCACCCGCGGTGGGTGGCAGCCCATACTCCAGCGCCATGACGTAATCGTCGTCGTAGAACATCGCCTCGTCGTCGCCGGCATCTTTCTCAGCCACCTGGGCCTGGAAGCGCTCGGCCTGATCCTCGGCGTCATTGAGCTCCGAGAAGCCATTGGCCAGTTCCCGTCCCCCAACAAAGAATTCGAACCGCTCGGTAACGAACGGATCGCTGTCCTTGCAGCGCGCCAACGGGGAGACCTCTTTCGGATAATCGGTGATAAAAGTCGGCTGGATCAGCAGATGTTCGGCGGTCGCCTCGAAAATCTCGATCTGCACCTTGCCCAGCCCCCAGGTATCCTTGAGCTGGATGCCTAGACCGTCAGCCACCCGGCGGGCACTGGCTTCATCGCCAAGCTGTCCGGCCTGAATGTCCGGGTTGTGCTCGAGAATGGCCTCGACAACGGTCATGCGACGGAACGGCTTGCCGAAATCGTACTCGACCGATTCCGTCTCGCCATTGGCAAGCTCGCGGGTGTTGACCACGGTGGTCGTTCCCAGCACTTCCCGGGTAATCTGGCGCAACATGTCTTCGGTGAGATCCATCAGATCGTTGTAATCGGCATAGGCCTGATAGAACTCCACCATGGTGAATTCCGGATTATGCCGGGTGGAAAGCCCTTCGTTCCGGAAATTACGGTTGATCTCGAACACCCGCTCAAAGCCACCCACAACCAGCCGCTTGAGGAACAGCTCCGGCGCGATCCGAAGGTACATATCGATATCCAGCGCATTGTGGTGGGTCACAAAGGGACGCGCCGTCGCACCACCCGGAATCACCTGCAGCATGGGTGTTTCGACTTCCATAAACCCGCGGGCATTGAAGTAGTTCCGCATGCTGTTGATCAGGCGGGTACGGACCATGAAGGTCTTGCGGGTCTCCTCGTTGACCATCAGATCCACGTACCGGTGCCGGTAACGGGCCTCCATATCGGTCAGGCCCTTGTGCTTCTCGGGCAGCGGACGCAGGGACTTGGTCAGCAGGACATACTCGTCCATCGTGACGTAGAGGTCGCCTTTGCCGGATTTCGAGAGCGTACCGCGAACCCCGATAATATCACCCAGGTCCCAGTGCTTGGTGTCCTTCTGGACATCCTTGGTGGCATACACCTGAATACGCGCGGTCATGTCCTGAACCACCTTGAACGCCTTGCGGTCCAGCATCATGCGGCCGGCAATGGCCACCTTGATATTGAGTTTCTCAAGCTCTTCCTTGCTCTTGTCACCGTACTTTTCCTGCAACTCGGCAGCGGTGGCATCCCGGCGGAAATCGTTGGGGAACGGATGGCCGTCTCGACGCATCTCCGCCAGCTTGGCGCGACGCTCGGCAATCAGCTTGTTGTCCTCGTGCTGTGCGGCGTGTTGGGTGTGTTCAGTCATGTTGGCTCGCTAGGATTGAGGTTATCCGGATTTAACGGTTCGGTACGCATGGCGCCGATTAAAGCGCCATTTTCAGACTGGCTTCAATGAACTTGTCGATGTCGCCGTCCAGAACGGATTGGGTGCTGCTGGTTTCAACCTTGGTGCGCAGATCCTTGATCCGGCTGTCGTCCAGCACGTAGGAGCGAATCTGGCTGCCCCATCCGATGTCGGATTTGGCGTCTTCCTGCTTCTGCTTCTCAGCGTTACGCAGCTGCATCTCACGCTCAAAGAGCTTGGCCTTGAGCTGCTTCATCGCCTGATCTTTGTTCTGGTGCTGACTCCGGCCAGCCTGACAGGCGACAACGATCCCGGTCGGATTGTGAGTCAGACGCACCGCGGACTCGGTCCGGTTAACGTGCTGACCACCAGCCCCGGAGGCGCGATAAACATCCACACGCAGATCCGCGGGATTGATCTCGATCTCGAAGCTGTCATCCACTTCCGGTGACACAAACACCGACGAGAACGAGGTGTGGCGACGGTTTCCGGAATCGAACGGTGATTTCCGAACCAGGCGGTGAACACCGGTTTCCGTGCGCAACCAGCCGTAAGCGTAATCGCCCTGGATATGGATGGTCGCGCTCTTGATTCCAGCCACTTCGCCTTCCTGCAGCTCCACGATCTCGGCTTTGAACCCCCGGCGCTCCGCCCAACGAAGGTACATGCGCAACAACATGTTGGCCCAGTCCTGAGCTTCGGTACCGCCGGAGCCGGCCTGGATATCCAGATAGGCGTTGTTGGCATCCATCTCGCCCGAGAACATGCGACGGAACTCAAGCTTCTGCAGCTCGCCATCGAGCCCGTCCAGATCGCCCTGGATGTCCTCGACGGTGCCCTCGTCGTCCTCCTCCACGGCCATGTCCAGCAGACTTTCCGCGTCGCTGAGACCGTTGGTGAGGTTATCGATGGTGTGCACGATCAGCTCCAGGTCCGACCGCTCCTTGCCCAGGGCCTGGGCGCGCTCGGGATCGTCCCAGACTGTGGGTTGCTCGAGTTCGCGCTCTACTTCGACCAGACGTTCACTACGCTGATCGTAGTCAAAGATACCCCCTCAGCGCTTCAGTGCGCTCGCGAAGCTCTTTGATCTTCGTCACTATGGGATTGATTTCCATGAAACCCTTTCTCGCTTTGGCAAATGGGGTGTAAAACAGACGCGGAATTCTACCGGAATTCCGCTGTTAAATCAGCCGGCGGATATACTCAGAGCGCTTCGATGTAGTCTACGAGCAACTGCAGGTTGGTTCGCCCGCGGAAGGTATTGGCATCCGGCTTGTAAACGACGCGAGCGCCGGTGCGGGTGTAGTCCGGCACTTCGGGCCCCGTATTGAAGGCAATTCCGTCGACAATGGCATTGCCATCCACCGGTTGCAGCACCAGCTTCAGGTGATTTTCGCCAACGATTCGCTGACTGACCACACGGAACTCACCGTCGAACAGGGGTTCGGGGAAGTGCTGCCCCCAGGGCCCGGCCCGCTTCAACAGGTTTGCCGTTTCCAGATTGAGCTCGGCCGCATTCAGGGGGCCATCGGTGACGATCGCCGCTTCGAGATCTTCTTTGGAAATGGCATCTCGCACGGCCTGGTCAAAGGCTTCGCAAAAGCCATCGAGATCCTCCCGGGCGATGGTCATGCCGGCCGCCATGGCGTGCCCGCCAAATTTTTTCATCAGTCCCGGCCGGCGCGCATCAACCACAGCGAGGGCATCCCGAATGTGGAGCCCCGGAATCGAGCGGGCGGATCCCTTGAGATGAATACCGTCGTCATCCGGCGCAAATGCGATGGTGGGCCGATGGGTCTGCTCCCGGATCCGTGCAGCCAGGATGCCGATGACGCCCTGATGCCAATCCGGATCAAACAGGGCAAGCCCCCATGGCAAGCCCTCGATATCCAGTGACATGGAAGCAAGCAGATCCTGAGCCTGCCCCTTCATTTCGCGCTCGATGGTGCGGCGCTCCCGGTTGAATGAGTCCAACTCGCCGGCAAGGCGGCGGGCTTCATCCGGCGAGTCGGCCAGAAGACAGGCAATTCCGACACTCATGTCATCAAGACGTCCGGCTGCATTCAGGCGTGGCCCCACGACAAAGCCGAGGTCCGTAGAGCTGATTCGACCAGGATCGCGTCCAGCCACTTCCAGCAACGCCAGGATTCCCGGACGGGCTTCTCCCTGACGAATTCGGCGCAGCCCCTGCTCGACAAAAATGCGATTGTTATGGTCCAGCGGCACCACGTCCGCCACCGTCCCCAGCGCCACCAGGTCCAGCAGACTGCCCAGATTGGGCTCCGGCGTGGGCAGTCGACCGGTTTCCCGGAGGTGCTTCCGCAGCGCGGTCAGCACATAGAACATGACACCGACGCCCGCCGCATTCTTGCTCAGGAACGGGCAGCCAGGCTGATTGGGGTTAACGATGGCGTCGGCTTCGGGAAGCGCTTCGCCGGCAAGGTGGTGATCGGTGATTACCACCCGGATCCCGAGGTCGCGCGCAGCCCGCACACCCTCAATGGCGGAGATACCATTATCGACGGTTACCAGAAGATCTGGCAGCTGGCCCTCTTCCTTCAACCGTTCGATGATCCCCGGGGTCAGACCGTAGCCGTCCGAAAACCGGCTGGGTACACGGAAATCGACATCGGCAAGCCCGAGCATGGACAAACCAAGCATGGCGACGGCGGTGCTGGTTGCCCCGTCGGCGTCAAAGTCCCCTAAAACGAGTACCTTCTGCTGTTTATCGATGGCCTCTGACAGGAGCTCCACCACCCGATCGATACCCCGCAGCGTGCCCGGAGGCGCCAGGTGCTTGAGGGTATAGCTGAGCTGTTCATCAGAAGTCACGCCCCTGGCGGCATAGAGCCGGCGCAGGAGAGGAGGAAGATCCCCTCCCCAGTCCGGGCCGGCGTCTGGCTGGGGGCGACGCAGGATCTTTTTGGGTGTCATACCGGATCAGGCATTTTTCCAGTGCCTGGCGATGAAGTCCTGAACCCCCTGAACGTCATTATCGAGTACCGTGTAACGCTCCTCACGCTCGAACAGATCGGCCATGTGAGGCGGAAGCTGTGGCTCGACGGACAGCCCGGACTCGGCAATAGCGTCGGGGAATTTGGCCGGATGCGCGGTACCAAGCGTGATCATCGGGATGGCATTGTCACGACGACAGTTTCGTGCGGCACGAACGCCGATCGCGGTATGGGGATCCAACAGGTATTCGTTCTGCTCGTAGATCTCCCGTATGGTGTCGCACGTGGTCTTGTCGTCCACCGCATCGCTATCGAACAGCTTGCGCGCATGGCGCCATCGGTAGTCCTCAATGCTGACAGGCCCCTTGGACGCGTTCTCGAGGAGCGATTTAACAGCAGCACCATCACGGCCGTGCAAATCAAACAGGAGCCGTTCGAAGTTGCTGGAGACCATGATATCCATGCTCGGGGACAGGGTATGTTCCAGCTTGTGCTGCTCATACCGGTTGCCACTCATGAAGCGATGCAGGATATCGTTCCGGTTGGTGGCGATTACCAACTGGGAAATGGGCAGCCCCATCTTCTTCGCCAGATAGCCGGCAAAAATGTCACCGAAGTTTCCGGTGGGAACCGAGAAGGCCATGCTGCGATCCGGGCCACCCAATGCGAGAGACGCCTGGAAGTAGTAGACGATCTGGGCCATGATCCGCGCCCAGTTGATCGAATTGACCGCCGCCAACTGGGTTTTACCCCCCAGGAACGACTGATCCCCAAAGCTCTCTTTGACCATCCGCTGGCAATCGTCGAAATTGCCTTTCACAGCGATGTTATGAATGTTGTCGCCCAGCACGGTCGTCATCTGGCGACGCTGTACCTCAGACACACGCTGATAGGGATGCAGAATGAAAATATCCACGTGCTCGCAGCGACGACAGCCCTCAATCGCGGCTGAGCCCGTGTCACCGGATGTGGCGCCCATGATGACCACGTGCTGCTTACGCTTCTCCAGAACGTAGTCGAGAAGACGGCCGAGCAACTGAAGTGCAAAGTCCTTGAACGCCAGGGTCGGACCACGGAACAGTTCCAGCACCCATTCATTGGTGTCGAGCTGAACCAGCGGGGCGACCGCCTGGTGTGCAAAGACATCGTAGGTCTCTTCCAGCATGGCGCGGAAATCGTCGGCGGGAATGGCATCGTCGACGAACGGATGCATGACCCTGAAGGCGAGTTCACTGTAGGACAGTCCGCGCCAACTGCGAATTTCCTCAAGACTGAAATGCGGAAGCGATTCCGGCACATAGAGCCCGCCGTCACTGGCCAGCCCGGTCAGAAGAACGTCTTCGAAGCCCAGGGCGGGTGCTTCGCCCCGTGTACTGATGTATCTCACGTGTGTACCTGTCAGTTAAAGTTTTCGGCGCGGATGCGAACCACTTTGCCATCGACGTCGGACAAGGCTTCCATATCCTCGATGGCAAGGTTCATCTGCCGCTCCTGGACCGTATGGGTCAGGATGATCACCGGAATGCGACCGTCCTTGAACTCGGATTCCTTCTGCATGATGGACTCGATATTGATGCCATGTTCACTCAGGATCGACGCGATCTTGGCAAGCACACCGGGATGGTCAAACGCCTGGATACGCAGATAGTAGGCGGAGTGGATATCTTCCATCGGCAGCACATCGAGGTCTTCCATCGCACTCGGTCGGAAGCCAAGGTACGGAATACGGAGGGTACTTTCGGTGGAAACGGCCCGTGCGACATCCACAATGTCGGCAATCACGGCAGAGGCGGTCGCCTCGTCGCCCGCACCCGGCCCGTAGTACATGGTCTGTCCCACGGCGTCGCCATCGACCAGAACCGCATTCAGAACCCCGTCGACCTGGGCAATCAGATGACTCTTCGGCACCAGTGTCGGGTGAACCCGGAGCTCGATGCCCTCTTCACGACGACGGGCAATACCCAGGTGCTTCACCCGATACCCCAACAGTTCCGCATGGGCAATGTCATAGGGGGTAATGGTCGAGATTCCCTCTGTAAATCCTTTCTCGAACTGCAAAGGCACCCCGAAGCCGGACGACGCAAGGATGGCCAGTTTATGAGCGGCATCGATACCTTCCACATCGAATGTCGGATCGGCCTCGGCATAACCCAGTTCCTGGGCTTCCTTGAGTACTTCGGAAAACTCCCGGCCGGCACGCATCTCGGTCAGAATGTAGTTGCCGGTACCATTGATGATGCCTGCGATCCAGTCGATACGGTTGGCCGCCAGTCCTTCACGAACCGCCTTGATCACCGGAATGCCTCCAGCAACACCCGCTTCATAGGCCACGACAACGCCGGCCTTTTCCGCCGCCTCAAAGATTTCGTTGCCGTGAACGGCAATCAGCGCCTTGTTGGCGGTGACCACATGCTTGCCATTACGGATAGCGGCCAGCACCAGCTCCTTGGCGGTGTCGTAACCGCCGATCAGTTCAACCACGACATCGATGGCGGGGTCGTTGACGACGTCAAAAATGTCGGTACTGAACGGCACTGACCCGAGATCGAGGTCGTCGCGACTCCGGCGGCTGGCAACCCGGCTAATTCGGATGTTGCAACCGGCACGACCCGCAATAAGTGCGGCGTTACGGGTCAACACATTGAATGTACCGCCGCCAACGGTTCCCAATCCGCAGATTCCGACACTGACGTCTTTCAAGCTCTCACCTCTGATCCCGAAGGGGTGCTGATGGATGACTGATAAGGGGGCATAGTATACCGATTCAACCGGCAGGGAATAAGCCCCGGGGGCGGTTTGCTGTGACGGGGAGAACAAAAGGCGGAGACGATCGCCTCCGCCGGCGTGGATCAGAGCAGGCCAAGACCTTTGGCAAGACTTTTCGCAGGGACATAGCCGCGAATCATATTGCCGTCTTCGAGTACGATGGCCGGGGTGCCGGAGACACCGATCTTACCACCGAGCTGATACTGCGCCAGAACCGGATTATCGCAGGTCGCATCAGAAACCGGCTTGCCCGACTTCGCCGCCGTCATCGCAGCCCGCTGATCGTCCGAACACCAGACTGAAACATACTTTCGGAAGGAAGGCGTGCCGGGACCGGAACGGGGAAATGCGTAGTAATGCACGGTAATGCCGTAGTCATTGATCTGCGCAATTTCATGGTGCAGCTTCCGGCAGTAGGGGCAGTCGATATCGGTAAACACACTGATGACGGCCTTCTCCTCGCCGGAGGCGGGGAACGTGATGGCACTGTCGGAACCATATTCCTCAATGGCGCGCTTCCGCTCGGCGGCCCGCGCCTGCTCGGAAACGTTCGAAATGCCCGAATCGGTGACCTTCAGCAGATCCCCGGTCAGAAGGTACTGACCGTCCCGGGTGGTGTAGATGGTATCGCCGTTATTGCTCTGAACCTCGTAGAGACCCGTTGCTTCGGATTCACGGACGGACGAAATCTTGAGTCCGGGAACCGCATTGGTGAGACGCTGGGCGATGTTGTCCTCAACCTCGCCTGCCGTGGCACCGGCGGTAACAAAAAAACCGGCAACCAGACTGGTAGCCAGAGCCAACTGCTTGATGGTCTTGAAATCTCTCATGAATAACATCCGTCAGATTGCGTTGCGACCGCCCGGATGGCGGGAGCTCCGGACTCCTGCTGCGACAGCAGGCCGGGGCAAAAGTTCAGTGAGGATACCACAGGCTCATCCACGTGGGTGATGCTCCCGGTGGAGCGACTGGAGACGCTGTCGGGCAACATGAGTGTAAATCTGGGTGGTGGAAAGATCGGCATGGCCGAGCAACATCTGAACGACGCGCAGGTCCGCGCCGTGATTCAGCAAATGAGTGGCAAAGGCATGCCTGAGGGTATGGGGTGAAAGGTGTTTGCGGATACCCACCCGAATGGCGTAATGGCGAATCCGGTGCCAGAAGGTCTGCCGTGTCATGGCAGTGGCCCGATTTCCCGGGAAGAGCGCATCGCTGGATCGCCCCTTGAGCAACTCACCGCGTCCTTCACGCATGTATCGGAGCAGCCAGTCGACGGCCTCCTCGCCCAGAGGGACCAGTCGCTCTTTGTCACCTTTGCCGGTAATGCGAACCACGCCCTGTCGCACATTGACCTGGTCAACCCGGAGACTGGTCAACTCCGACACTCGCAGCCCACAGCCGTAAAGGATTTCAAGCATCGCCCTGTCCCTCAACTCGATAGGCACGGACGGATCGGGCGCACTCAACAACGACTCAACATCCTCTTCGGTCAACGAATCCGGCAACCGCCGTGGAAGTCGGGGGCTATCGATCCGCAGCGTCGGATCCTCTTCGAGCAGACCTTCACGGATCAGAAAACGGTAAAACCGCCGAACGCCGGACAGCCGCCTGGCCGCCGTTGACGATTTGATGCCCTCAGCCAGGCCGCGGGACATCCAGCCGAGCAAATCCGTGCGCTTTGCCTGCAGAAGACCGGGCCGGCCCGGCTGGTCCGCCAACCACTCCGACAGACGCTGCAAATCACCGCGATAGGCGTCCCGGGTTTTTTCCCCGAGCCCGTCTTCCAGCCACAACGCATCCGTAAACCGACGGATGACGGCATCGTCCTCAGCTCTCACAGACATTCTCCGCGTATAAAAAAAGGCAGCCCTGAGGCTGCCCTTTTTAACCGGCTTTCTGACGAATCGTCAATCAGCCCAGCTTTTCCTTGATGCGAGCTGCCTTACCAGACAGATCACGCAGGTAGTACAGTTTGGCCTGACGAACGTCACCACGACGCTTCACGCTGATGCTGTCGATCAGCTTGGAGTACGTCTGGAAAGTACGCTCAACACCCACACCGTAGGAAATCTTACGCACGGTGAAGGAGGAGTTCATGCCACGGTTGCGCTTGCCGATGACGACACCTTCGAACGCCTGCAGACGCTCACGGTTGCCCTCGGTAACACGAACCTGAACGACCACGGTATCACCCGGCGCGAACGCAGGGATTTCCTTGGTCATCTGTTCTGCTTCAAGTTGACTGATGATGTTGTTCTTGCCGCTCATCGTAATGCTCCTGATACCCAATCTCTCAATGCCCTGATCACTCAGAGACACCCGGTTCATTCAAAATTTCTTCCAGCAGCTCACGCTCTTCTTCCGTTAACACCCGCTGCTCCAACAGGTCGGGGCGTCGCTCCCGGGTTCGCCGCAGCGACTCCTTGAGTCGCCAACGCCGGATCTGTTCATGGTGACCGCCCAAAAGAACCTCCGGCACCGCCAGACCTTCGTAAACCTCGGGCCGGGTGTAGTGCGGACAATCCAGCAAACCGTCAGCAAAGGAATCCTGCTCCGCTGACTGCGCATGACCCAGCGCTCCGGGGATGAGGCGTGTAACCGCATCAACGACAGCCATGGCTGCCAACTCGCCACCGGACAGGACAAAATCGCCCAGCGACACTTCCCGATCGACTTCCGTCGAGATCAGGCGCTCATCAACACCTTCATAGCGCCCCGAGACCAGAATCAGCCGCTGCGCGTCCGCAAGGGACTCCACAACCGACTGAGTCAGGGGTTCTCCCTGGGGCGACAGGTAAACCACACAGGCCTTACCAGGTGCCGCCTCCCGAGCCGCATGAATGGCATCCCTCAGCGGCTGGATTTTCATCAGCATGCCAGGGCCGCCACCATAGGGCCGGTCATCAACCGTGCGGTGACGGTCATGGGTGAAGTCCCGGGGATTCCAGCTCTGGAAGGTCAGAAGACCATCCCGAACCGCCCTACCGGTGATCCCATAATCCGTAACCGCACGAAACATATCCGGGAACAGACTGACAGCGCCAATCCACACCCGTCAGAACTCCGGATCCCAGTCAACGACCATACGGCCCTGATCCAGATCTACCTGTTGAACCACCTGGTCCGGCAGATAGGGGATCAGACGCTCTCGCTGATCGATGGAGCCTGAGGTGGCACGAACGACCACGACATCGTTGGATCCCGTTTCCATCAGGTGATGCACCTTACCCAGGCACTCACCGGACACCGTGAAAACATCCAGACCTTCCAGCTGATACCAGTAGTATTCGCCACTGGGCAACTCGGGCAACTCAGCCGTAGATACCAGAACATCTGCTCCGGCATAGCTCCGGGCAACTTCACGGTCATCAATACCTTTAAGCCTGACGACGATCCCCTGCCCCTGGCGGCGACCCTCCTCAAGCTTTGCGGAAATCCGTTTACCGTCCAGGACCAGAGTCCAGTCCGGGTAATCCAGAATTCCTTCTTTGGGGTCCGTGTAGGAATAGACCTTTAGCCATCCCTTGACCCCAAACACCGAGGTAATCCGGCCGATCACAGTTTCCTGCGAAGTCTGCGTCATGCCATCAGCCCCGGGTCGTGCGTTATTACTCAGCAGCCTTCAGCAGCTGGGCGACGCGCTCGGATGTCTGAGCACCCTGCTCCAGCCAGAAGTTCACGCGATCGCGATCTACACGCAGACGCTCTTCCTGACCACGGGCCACCGGGTTGAAGAAACCAACGCGCTCAATGAAACGACCGTCGCGTGCTTTGCGGCTGTCTGTGACTGTCAGATGGTAGAACGGGCGCTTCTTGGAGCCGCCACGAGCCAAACGGATTGTTACCATTTCGACCAATATCCTGTTCTGTTGTACGAACTTTGTACGATTCACGCCCGCCAAGTGCGGCTGACGCGAAGACCCATACTCGAAAGGGGCGCTATTCTATGCTAAATAAACGCCAAAGAAAACAGGAAAACCTGCGGTTTCCCCGTTTTCCACATACGGCTTTTTACATACGGCCGAACGGAGGCATTCCACCGCCACCGCCGGGGGGCATCATACCTCCCATGCCGCGCATCATATTGGCCATGCCGCCTTTCTTGCCGAACTTCTTCATCATCTTGGACATCTGCTTGTGCTGCTTGAGCAGGCGATTCACGTCCTGGATCTGGGTTCCCGAGCCGGACGCGATCCGACGCTTACGGGAGTTGTTGATGGTGTCCGGATAGCGTCGCTCCTTGGGCGTCATGGAGCAGATGATCGCCTCCATCTGGCCGAGGGACTTGTCGTTGACCTGCTGCTGCGCCGCCTGGGCCATCTGCCCCATTCCGGGAAGCTTGTCCAGGAGGCCGCCAATCCCACCCATGTTTTTCATCTGCTGCAGCTGATCGCGAAAGTCTTCAAGATCGAAGCTCTTGCCTTTCTTGATCTTCTTGGTGAGTTTCTGCGCCTTTTTCTGGTCAAGCTTGCGCTCCGCCTCCTCAATCAGGGACAGGACGTCGCCCATCCCGAGAATCCGGGAGGCTACCCGATCGGGATAGAAAGGCTCGAGGGCATCGCTTTTCTCCCCGACCCCGAGGAACTTGATCGGCTTGCCGGTAATGTGGCGAACCGACAGTGCCGCCCCGCCCCGGGCATCACCATCGGTCTTGGTCAGCACAACGCCCGTCAGTGGCAAGGCATCATTGAAGGCCTTGGCGGTATTGGCCGCATCCTGACCCGTCATGGCGTCAACCACGAACAGCGTCTCGACAGGCTTCACGGACTTATGCAGGCGCCCGATCTCATCCATCATCTGCTCATCGACATGCAGACGACCCGCAGTATCGAGAATCACTACATCTATATGCTTCTTGCGCGCAGCGTCGATGGCGCCCTCAGCAATGTCGACCGGATCCTGATCCGCGGTACTCGGGAAGAACTCGACACCCACTTCGCCGGCCAGGGTTTCAAGCTGTTTGATCGCTGCGGGGCGATAGATGTCGGCACTGACAACCATGACCGATTTTTTCTGTCGTTCCTTCAGGAATCGGGACAGTTTGGCGACCGTCGTGGTCTTACCCGCACCCTGCAAGCCTGCCATCATGATCACGGCGGGCGGCTGGACGGCCAGATTCAGAGACTCGTTGCCCGCCCCCATGACACGTTCCAGCTCCTGCTGGACCACTTTCACGAATACCTGACCCGGCGTCAGGCTCCGCTGGACTTCCTGTCCGATTGCCCGCTTGCGGACACCCTCCACGAAATCTTTCACCACCGGAAGCGCGACATCCGCCTCCAGCAGCGCCATGCGCACTTCACGCAGGGTCTCTTTGATATTGTCGTCAGTCAGCCGCGCCTGACCGGTAATCTTGCGCAGACTGCCGGAAAGCCGGTCCTGGAGATTTTCAAACATGCGTCTCTTCCGTATCCGGGAGATAAAATGTATACCGAATCAGGGAACCACACCGGCACCTTGATTCCTGTTGCATAATCGCGACATTATAACCAGACTATCGCCCTGAAACGACCAGCCCGGTCAAATCGGCTGAAAGTCAGTCCGATATCCAGCCAGTTGAATGTTAATAAGGACATCATGGGAACGCTGATTCTCGCGGTCACCTCTCTCTTTCTATACAGCGTTGGTACCGCGCTGCAGGCGCTCAATTTCCGTGGCAAGATACAACCCAACCTGGCCGTGACAACCCTGATCGGCATTCTGGCACTGACCGGCCACGGGCTGCTGATTTTTCAGACCGTCTTTTATAATGGCAACATTGATTTCAGCTTTTTCAAGAGCTCTCTGGTCATCTCCTGGCTGATTGCCTTTCTGCTGATCGGCCTGAACCTGCGGAAGCCGGTTCAAAGCCTCTTCCTTGTGGTCTATCCGCTGGCGATCATGACCATTATCCTGGCCCTGATCACCCACACCCCGTCCCGGCTGGTGTCCGAGGAGAGCTATGGCATGCTCGCCCACATCGCGCTTTCCGTGACTGCCTACAGCCTGTTCAGTCTGGCGGGCATCCAGGCCATCCTGCTGTATTTCCAGAACCGCCAGCTCAAACACAACTACAACAGCCTGCTGGTGCGCAATCTGCCGCCTCTGCAGACAATGGAATCGGTGCTGTTTGAAATGGTCTGGGCCGGCGTGGTCCTTCTGATCCTCGCGATCGTCACGGGCGCACTGTTCGTTAAAGACCTGTTCGCTCAGGATCTTGCCCACAAGACCATATTCTCGCTGCTCTCGCTCATGGTCTTCGTGGCGCTTCTGATCGGCCGGTACACCCAGGGATGGCGAGGCATCACGGCCAGCCGATGGACCTTGGCGGGCTGCGTACTGCTGATGCTGGCTTTCTATGGCACCAAGTTTGTCCTGGAACTGCTGTACCATCGTGGCGGCTATTGAGGACGCTCGTCATCGTCGCTTGACACCCGACCGACTCCCATCCTATTTTCGCACCTTGTCGGCAACATAAGGACACCCCCGTTGAACGAAACATCGCTGACCGCGCTGTTCACACTCCTTTTTGCACTGATCCTGCTCTCTGCATTCTTCTCCAGTTCCGAAACCGGAATGATGTCGCTCAACCGGTACCGGCTGAAACACATGGCGAAGACCGGCCACAAGGGAGCCCGGCGCGCACAGGGGCTGCTTCAACGGACCGACCAGCTGATCGGCGTCATACTGATCGGCAACAATTTTGTGAACATCCTGGCCTCGTCGATCGCAACGGTCATTGCCATACGCATCTGGGGCGATGCCGGCATCGCCATTGCCACCCTGCTGCTCACGATCGTCATACTGATTTTTGCCGAGGTGACACCGAAAACCCTGGCAGCCCTTTTCCCCGAGAAAATCGCCTTTCCAGCCAGCCACATACTGGGCCCGCTGCTCAAGATCCTTTATCCGATTGTCTGGTCCGTCAACCTGTTCACCGGCGCCATACTCAAACTGTTGAGAATCTCACCGGAGGATGCCGCCAGCGACCACCTCAGCCGGGAAGAACTCCGGACACTGGTGAACGAGGCGGGCGCCCTGATCCCCGCCAAACACAAGGACATGCTGGTCAGCATCCTCGACCTTGAGAACGTGACCGTGAACGACATCATGGTGCCCCGGAATGAGATTGTGGGGATCGACCTCGAGGACGACACGGACACCATTCTCCGGCAACTCAAGAGCAGCCAGCACACCCGTCTGCCGGTTTACAAAGGCGACATCAACAACATTCAGGGCATCCTGCACCTGCGGAGCGCGACCAAGCTTCTGCAACAGGAAGAGATCAACAAGGCCATGATCATGCAGCTCTGCCAGGAACCCTATTTCATCCCGGAGAGCACCCCGCTCAACACCCAGCTGATCAATTTCCAGAAGGGCAAACGCCGGTTTGGAATCGTGGTGGACGAATACGGCGATGTGCTTGGCCTGGCAACCCTTGAAGACATCCTTGAAGAGATCGTTGGCGAATTCACAACCGATTACGCCGCCACCAGCCCGGACATCATTCCCCAGGACGACGGAACGTTTATCATCGACGGAACGGCCGCCGTGCGAACCATCAACAAGACCCTAGGCTGGAAACTGCCGACCGATGGCCCGAAAACACTGAACGGCCTGATTACGGAAACCCTCGAAAACATTCCGGAGACCAACGTCTGCCTGAAGGTGGACGGGCATCGCGTGGAGGTACTTCAGATCAAGGACAACGTGGTCAAGGCGGCCATCGTCCACCCGCGCAAGCGGAAAAGACGCTCTCTGAAGATCAGCCAGGCCTGATTTTTTGAAAGGACTCTCAGGTTAGCATTTATTCATGTTAACGTAGCCAAAAATGCGGTAAATTTGACCAATAACGAGAATCCAGGGATCCAAAGCTCGGTCATGTATCCGGTTGAGGCGAAGACAGGAGACGGCCATGAACAAGCAGTCCGGTATACATTACCTCCGCGAACACAGGGAAGCTGCCAGCAGTAAACCGGTTCCTGCGGAGGTTTCCCGTATTCGGGAAACCGTGGTTGCCGGCCTCGGCGACTTGCTGCAGGGCGCTTTTGATGCCGTTGACGATTCCCTGTTCGAACTCGCCAACAATGCCCGGTCCAACAACGAGCAGAACCGGTATTTCGAGGCAATGCGCGAAATCCGGATCAAGCGGAAAGGCGTTGAGCGTCATTTCCAGAACGCCGTCGCACAACTCTTTGCCACGCCGCCCCACGCCGGAAAGCTTCACGACGAGTCCCAGAGCCAGCAGGCTGCAAGCGCCGATTCGCTGTCACTCGTCGGCAATGATGACTTGGAAGAGCAGGTCGCCCTCAATGCCATGATCACCAAGGCAAAGGCACATTTCCAGGGCCCCCTGCTGCAGCTTCAGACCCGTTTCAGCCAGGTCTGTCCGGAAGCCACCGAGGAGTCGCCGGTCAATCCGATGGCGCCCGAGCATCTTTGCAGCGCCTTCACCGAGTCCATTCAGGTCCTTGAGATCCAGATCCGCGAACGCCTGATTCTGCTAAAACAGTTCGACCGCTACGTGGTCTCGAATCTTGGCATGCTGCTGGATGAGGCCAACCGGATCCTGATTCAGGCCGGCGTGATTCCCAACTTCCGTTACCATGGAAAAACCGGCCAGCAACACGCCGGTTCATCGGGATCCGCCTCCGAGCAGGCGGGTCAAGAGACACAGACGCACTCCAGAACCGAGCGCGTCGCTGCCGACAGCAGTGCCGTTCTTGAACAGATTCACCAGCTGCTGGCCCTGCAGAGAGCCAACGCCGGCATACCGCCTCGCATGAGCGACCCCAATGTTCAGATCGTGGGCGACCGGGAATTGCTGAATCTGCTTAGCGCCCTCCCGACCGCCACGCCTTCGAATCCCGGCCAGAATCTGAGCGAGGGAGAGCCTGTAGCAATCGATCTGTCCGCCGTCGTAGAACAGGTACTTGCGCAGGTCGATACACGCGAAGGCAAGAAGCCGGCGCTCGACGAGATGGACGAAGACCTGATCAACCTGGTGTCCATGCTCTTCGAGTTCATTCTCGACGATTACAACCTTTCGCCGCCGGTGCAGGTCCTGATTAGTCGCCTCCAGATCCCGATTCTCAAGGTCGTCATCAAGGACAAGTCGTTTTTCAGCAAGTCGACCCATCCGGCCCGGCGCCTTCTGAACTCGCTGGCCCGGGCGGGCATAGGCTGGAGCAAGAGCGACGACAAGGGCCGCGACAAGCTTTACGAGAAAATCCACAGCATCGTGCAGCGCATTCTCGAAGAGTTTGACGGTGACATTTCCCTGTTCGAAACACTGAACGCCGACTTCGAACAATTCCTCGCCAAGGAAAACCGGAAGGCATCCCTGGTTGAGCAAAGAACCCGCGAATCCGAGCGGGGCCGGATCAAGTCCCAGAAAGCGCAGGAAACGGTCGATCGTATTCTCCGGGAGAAGCTGCAGCGCTATCGTCTCCCGGAAACGGTACACAGCATCCTGACCAACGGCTGGAGCCGGGTCATGTTTCTGGCCTATCTCCGGGACGATGTCGAACATCGCTGGCAGGAAACCGTCAAAGTGGTCGATGACCTGATCTGGTGCCTCCACCCCCATCAGGAGGATGCCGAGCGCGACCAATGGGTCAGGGTGGTCCCCGGACTGCTGAAGACCCTAAGGGCAGGCCTCGAGGAAGTATCCTACAACGCGTCTCGCCTGGACGACATGATGGGCTCCCTCAAGCACGAGCTGGCCGAGGCTTTCCGTAACAGCCAGAGCGGTGGGGAGATTCAGGAGGAACCGGCGCCCGCAGAGCCGCCCGAAGCCGAGGAAACGACCTCAGATACCAGCCAGACGGAAGACGCTGCGATCGCCGAATACGTTGCCCAGATCGACGCCATGGAAATCGGTGGCTGGGTCGAATTCCGCCTGGTGAACGGCGCCAGTTTCCGATGCAAGCTGTCAGCCATCATTGATGAGGCCGATTCCTTCGTGTTCGTAAACCGGATGGGGTTGAAGGTTATCGAGAAGACGAGAGTCGAGCTCGCTCACGAGATGAGACGCGGCCGGCTGACCCTGCTTGAGCAGGGCGCGCTGATTGACCGGGCCCTGGATGCCGTGGTGGGATCCTTGCGGAGCAAGACTGCCTGAGCTCAATGACAGGCCCTTCTCCCAGCCCAAGGCTTGCCGCTCCCTATCGGATCGCCCTCGCCGGGTCCATCGCTCTGCTGCTGCACGTATTATTGCTGTCCGGCCTTCGGTTTCACATGGGTGAGCTGGACGTTCCGCATTCAAGGCTGACCGTCAGGCTCCTGCCGATCGGCGCGGAACCCTCGGAGCCGAACCAACCCACACCGCCAGAGAAGTCGACAACGCCTCCCTCTCCGAGACACGCGGATTTCACGGTACCCTCCCCCGAATCAGCGCCTTCCTCACCACCGGAAACCGTAACGGCGTCCGAGTCGCCAGTCTCGCTCCCTGAGAGACAATCGCATCAGCGCCCAACACAACCCGACAAACCCGAACCGGTGACCAGGACACAGCCGAACAAAGTGGAAACCGCACCGACCACCGTTAGCGCGGACAGCAAGGCCGGCGCTCCGCCCAGCGACCCGATTCCTGACGCTACGCCCGCAGACGTCACACGCATCAGCCAGTCTCCGAGCGAACAGGACCCCTATCTGGTGCGGCTCGCCGTTCACCTGGCCCATGAGCTGGAACGACTTAAAATTCCGGCAATCGGCCAGCTGAGCGAAAAAACACGAATGGAAATCGAGCTGCACCTGATGAAAAACGGAACCCTGACCCGGGCAAGGGTGACAAAATCGACGGGAATCAAACGAATTGACCAGGCCGCCTATCGTGCGGCCCTGGCGGCAAGCCCCTACCCGGAGCCACCACCGGACAACGATAATCAGGACCGCTTCGAGGTCGAACTGGTGTTCTCCCCCAAGCGGCTCTGAATCAGACGGACAGGACTCAGGCTTCGGCCTGTTTCGCGGCGTCCTTCACTACTTTGGCAAGCTCGCCACTTTCGGACATTTCCAGCACAATGTCACAGCCACCTAAGAGCTCGCCGTTGATGTACAGCTGCGGATAGGTAGGCCAGCTGGAGTACACTTTCAGCCCTTCGCGCAATTCCTGGTTGTCCAGGATATTCACGAACGCAAACCGCTCACCGCAAGCCATCAGCGCCTGCACGGTCTTGGCGGAAAACCCGCACTGAGGCGCCTGCGGAGTCCCCTTCATATAAAGGATGATCGGGTTTTCGTCGAGCTGGCTCTTGATGGTTTCGTTGATGTCCATGAACATTCACCTCTGATTGAAAACGGAATTGCCCATCGGCAACCGGATAGGTTTATTGTACACGCCTCCCCGGCGGCCGACCAAACCGGAGCACCGCCGACGACATTGTCTTAACCGGCACGACGGGCTAGACTTCATCCCCTTTTCTGACACAAAATTTCCATCAAACATCGATCGGGAACCCCGCAAGTCGCGGTTTCACAAAGGTAAGGCCCATTTCATGGCGGCAAGACATTTTCTGACACTGAACGACCTGACCACCGGCGAACTCGAGGATCTGCTGGATCACGCCACCAAACTCAGGAACGAGTGGCGACAGGGCAAGGTGCGCGACACGCTCAAAAACCGCGTACTCGCCATGATTTTTGAAAAGTCTTCCACACGGACCCGTGTCTCGTTTGAGGCGGGTATGACGCAGCTCGGTGGTTCCGCCATGTTCCTGTCTCCCCGGGACACCCAACTCGGCCGGGGCGAACCGATCGAGGATTCGGCAATCGTGATCTCCAGCATGGTGGATGCCGTCATGATCCGGACCTTTGCCCACAAGACCGTCGAATCGTTCGCGGCAGCCTCCCGGGTTCCGGTCATCAACGCCCTGACCGACGATTTCCACCCCTGCCAGCTCCTGGCGGACATGCAGACCTACCGCGAGCACCGGGGCAGTATCCGTGGTGGCACGGTGGCCTGGATCGGTGATGGCAACAACATGTGTCATTCCTACATCAATGCCGCCTCGCAATTCGATTTTCACCTGAACATCGCCTGCCCGGAAGGTTACGAGCCGGACGCCAGAATTCTCGACGCGCATAAAGACAGGGTTACCGTAGTACGGGATCCCGCCGACGCGGCCCGGAACGCCGACCTGCTGGTTACGGATGTCTGGGCCTCCATGGGCCAGGAAGATGAGCAAAAAGCCCGGGAGCACGCCTTCCGTAGCTATCAGATCAACCCGGAACTGATGAACCTTGCATCAAAGGATGCCCTGTTCATGCACTGCCTGCCGGCCCATCGGGGCGAGGAAATCTCTGTCGACATGATGGAACACCCGGGATCGGTGGTCTGGGACGAAGCGGAAAACCGCCTGCATGCCCAGAAAGCCCTGCTGGAATTCCTGATTCTCAACAAACTGGATTGATCAATGGCACGGCACGAGATGCCCGCTGAAGACTGGCTCCTGGAAGTCAGCAACCTCGCCTGCGGTTATGGTGGAGAGTCCGTTGTTTCGGACATCAGCTTCGCCCTGAGTCGGGGTGATATCGGCTGCCTTCTCGGCCCCAGCGGTTGCGGTAAAAGCACGATACTGCGAGCGCTCGCCGGGTTCCTGCCGATCAACAGCGGTGAAATAAGGCTACAGTCCCGATCCATCAGTCTGCCCGGGCGCACTCTGGCACCGGAGAAACGCCGGATCGGAATGGTCTTTCAGGACTACGCACTGTTTCCCCACATGACCATTGCCGAAAATGTCGGCTTCGGTCTGACGAACCTGGAAAAAGCCGAACGCCGGAAGAAGGTCGACGAACTGCTGGATGTTGTCCACCTCCAGGATCTGGCAAACAACTATCCCCACGAACTCTCTGGCGGCCAGCAACAACGCGTTGCCCTGGCCCGGGCGTTGGCACCGGAACCAACGCTGATCCTGCTGGACGAACCATTTTCAAACCTCGATGCCGATCTGCGTCGACGCCTGAGCCTGGATGTTCGTGACATTCTGAAAAAGCTCGGAATCAGCGCCATTCTGGTCACCCACGACCAACAGGAAGCCTTCGCCATGTGCGATCAGGTCGCGGTATTAAAATCGGGTGCCCTCCAGCAGTGGGATGTCCCCTACAACCTCTACCACGAACCGGCCAACCGCTTCGTCGCCCGTTTCGTGGGCCAGGGAGGCTTCATTCCGGGCAAGGCTCTCGGCCCCGATGCCATTGAATCCGAGCTGGGGCTGATCCAGGGCAATCGAGCTTACAAGTGGCAGCCCGGAACCCTGGTGGACGTGCTTATCCGACCGGACGACATCGTCTACGACCCCTCGTCCGATCTCCGGCCAAAGGTCATCGAGAAAACCTTCGCGGGCACCTCAACGCTCTATCGGTTCCGCTGTTCCGAGGACACCGAGTTCGAAGCCCTGTTCCGCAGCCATCTGGATTTCCATCTGGGTGAGCATGTTCCGGTGCGCGTCGAGGCGGACCATCTGATCGCCTTCGAACGCACCGCCTGAACCTGCTCAATGGTTGTTACAAACCCGTTCCACAGCGTCCAGCCAGCCCGCATAGAGTGACTCTCTCATGGCGGGTTTCATATCGGGACGAAACTGACGCTCACATCCCCAGAGCTGGCTGATCTGCTCGAGGCTTGACCAGATCCCCACCTGCAGGCCAGCAAGATAGGCCGCCCCGAGGGCTGTTGTTTCCGTAATCGTCGGTCGATCGACATCGACATTCAGTATGTCGGCGAGGAACTGCATGACCCAGTCGTTGACGGCCATACCGCCATCCACCCGCAGAGATGCCAGGCTGGCGCCATCGTTCTGGATCGCACGGACCAGATCCTTGGTCTGATAGCAGACTGACTGGAGCCCGGCCGTAACGATTTCCGCAATGCCGGTATCACGGGTGAGGCCCATGATGGCACCACGGGCATGGGGATCCCAATGAGGTGCTCCCAGGCCGGTGAATGCGGGAACCAGGTACACGGGATTGTCGACGCCCACGGTTTGGGCCAGTTCAAGGGACTCTCCCGCGTGACTGATCAGCCCAAGGCCATCCCTGAGCCATTGCATGGCCGCGCCGGCAACGAAAATGCTGCCTTCCATGGCGTAGGTGGGAACACCATTGAGGCGGTAGGCCATGGTAGTGAGAAGACGGTTTTCCGATCGCAGAGCTTTCTGCCCGGTGTTAAGGATCAGGAAACACCCGGTACCGTAGGTGCTCTTGGCCATTCCCGGTTCAAAACACGCCTGCCCGATCAATGCCGCGTGCTGGTCGCCGGCAATGCCCGCAACGGGGACTTGCGCCCCGAGCCATTCGACATCGGTTTGACCATAGTCCGCGGCACTGTCCATAACCTCGGGAAGCAAGGCACGGGGTACCCGGAACAATGTCAGAAGTTCCTCGTCCCACGACTGCGTGTGGATATTGAACAGCGCCGTCCGGGAGGCATTGGTTGCATCGGTGGCGTGGGACCGGCCGCCCGTCAGATTCCACAACAACCAGCTGTCCATGGTGCCGAACGCCAGCTCGCCGCGTTCTGCACGGTCGCGGGCGCCCTCAGTATGATCCAGAATCCAGGCAATTTTCGTGGCCGAGAAGTAGGGGTCGATCAGAAGCCCCGTACGCTCGACCACCATATCTTCATAGCCATCCGACTTGAGTTTGGAACAGACGGCCGCGGTACGCCGATCCTGCCAGACAATGGCATGGTGCAGGGGTTCACCAGTCGCACGATCCCAGATCACCGTGGTTTCACGCTGATTGGTGATACCGATCCCGGCGATATCGCCGCCTTCAATTGCTGCCTTTTTCAGCGCCGACCGACACACGCCCAGTGTGGTCTCCCAGATTTCTCTGGCGTCGTGCTCAACCCAGCCATCCTTCGGGAAATACTGGTGAAATTCCTGCTGGTCGGAACCGACACTGGTCCCTGTTTCGTCAAAAACGATGGCTCGGGAGCTGGTCGTTCCCTGATCAATGGCAAGCAAATAACGGGTCATCAACGGCCTCCTGTTGTTGTCAGGCCAGTGTACCAGCAGATCGGGAGGCGGGAGAGTTGCAAAGGGCGGAAACGGGAAACAGGGCAAAAAAAAGGGCCGGAAATTCCGGCCCTCAAATGACGAATGAAACAAGGAAAGTTCGTAAGAACTACAACCTCAAAAGTCATCCCTTACGCTTTGCATTATGGCCATGACGGGATGAGGCTTCAGTAGCCGTTGTGTAGCCCCTTTGTTACATCAGGTTAGGAGCTGAGGCGCAGTTCACAAAATCGAGTCCTGGGGCTTCTTGCGGGGCCAGACCAGACTGAATCGGGCACCTCCGAGGGTATCGCTGCGTGAGACGAATGCCTGACCGCCATGCCAGTAAAGGATCCGGCGCACAATGGACAGCCCCAGGCCATAGCCGCCCGAGGTCCGGGTCCGGCTATCGTCCAGCCGGGCAAAGGCGGTAAAGACCTTTTCCCAGTCCTCTTCAGGAATGCCCGGACCATCGTCCTCGACGTCCACCCGGCAGTTATCCTCGTCGATCCTGCACCGCACCCACACCTGGCTGCTGGCGTAACGACCGGCGTTGCCGACCAGATTCTGGATCGCACGGTGAATGTACCTGGGCTCGATATCGGACAGGGTCCAACGTTCCGACGCTTCGTCGATGTCGCTCGAAATCGTCAGGTTGGGACGCAATACCTGCTGCTCTGACACCACTTGCCGGATGATGTCGGTGACCGACGTTTCCCTCAGTGAGAAAACCGGCCCGCCCTGCTCCAGTCTGGCGTAGGTAAGGATTTCATCAATGAGCTCATCCAGTTCCTGGATGTCCCCATCAATGCCATCCAACTGCTTTTTCAGCATCTGCTGGTCTTCGCAGTCCTCAATCATCTGCACGCCAAACCGGATCCGGGCCACCGGTGTCCGAAGCTCGTGGGACACGGCGTGAATCATTTCCCTTTGCACCTGCACCAGACGTTGGATGTGTTCAGCCATGCCATTGAAAGCGGCTGCAAGGCGACCGACGAGGGTGCTTTTCCCGGCCTCGACCCGTGCCCCCATCTCACCCCGGGCGATGCGCACCGCAACCGACTCCACCTGACGAAGACTGTTGTCGGTTTCCCGGACAGCGAGAAACAGCGCCACGGCAAGCACACCACCCACCAACACCACCAGCAGCGTCACCACAGGCCAACCCCAGGGAGAAAACGGCGCCGGGAAAGCAAGGTTCACAAGCGTGCCATCGGACAAACGGATCAGTGCGTTTTCAAATTCATGGCTGTCGCTGCGGAAGAGCACCAAACCCTGATCGGCAACCGCCTGCAGGACATCAGAGCCCGGTAATTGATGCGACTCACTCAACGGGGTAATCGACACGCCGAGACGACCGGCGAGTTCGGACGCAACCCGATCCTGGTCTTCCAGCGACGCGGTATCCAGGTGCCAGCGAACAATCAGTGCCGTCGCCCTGACAACCGCGCGATACGGATCCTGGAACCGAACCTGCAAGATGCGGTCGTTGTGGGTCTGACTCATCAGGCGGTACCCTACCGCCGACTCAACAGCCACGACCTGACCATAATCGAGGCGCTCCCGCTCAACCGGCGAAAGATCAAGCTCCTCGGGGGACAACGTCCTCAGCCCGTACATCGGGGTCAACCAGTGATATTGTTCTTCGGGTGCCGGCGCGGCAGCCAACCACCGCATCAGCGGTTCGGGAAAACGCTCCAGCCAGAACTGGTGACGTACCGAATTCAGACCGTTGAACACAAGGAGACACAGTAGAAGGACCAGTGCCGAGGCACCGGCAAGTCGGCCATACAATTTCAGGAGAAATCTGGGAGGCATCTCGGGACCCTGCCTGGCCGGAACGGCGCATCCTGACAACAGGAATCACCGGACCGGCAAAGGGAACGTCAGGCTTCTTTCACGAACAGATAGCCTTTACTGCGGACGGTCTTGATCCGCCGCGGGTGAATCGGATCATCGCCGATTTTCGGCCGGATCCGGGAAACCCGGACATCAATGGAGCGATCCTGGCCGTCATATTCGATTCCACGAAGCGCGGTAAAGATCTCTTCCCGACTGAGTACCCGACCGGCGTTACTGGCAAGCAGCCACAGCAGATCGAACTCGGCGCTGGTCAGATCAATACTCTGATCATTCAGCCAGGCCTCCCGCATGGACCGGTCTACCACCAGATCATTGAACTGGAGCCGCACCGGCTCTTCGCCCGACGCGTCGTCGCCGTTCGCTCCGGCGGCATCGGTGATACGGCGCAACATGGCCCGGATGCGCGCCAGCAGAACACGCGGCTTGACCGGCTTGCTGATGTAATCATCTGCGCCCATCTCAAGCCCCAGCACCTGATCCAGGTCGTCCGTCCGGGCTGTCAGCATGATAATCGGCCCATTGTACGCCGGACGAACACGCCGACAGATCGACAGGCCGTCTTCCCCGGGCAGCATCAGGTCGAGTACGACCAGGTCGGGCTGCTCCTCCCGGATCCGGTCCACCGCAACAGAACCATTTCCCTCAACGGTTACCGTCAGACCATTGCTCTCCAGATACTCGCGGGTCAGTTCCGCGAGCCGCTCATCATCCTCAACGATCAGAATTCGCCAACTTTCGTTCGTCTGTTCCACGCCATCCATCTCTGGTTTTGTTATTCCGGTTTCAGGGTCATTGCCACTGACAATACAGGCAACCTCTTGTAACAGCAATTATACATGCCATTCAGAAATATACATGGAAGCGCTCCAGTGTTACAGCCTGTGACAATCCCGTCCGCTGGCCCGATCTGACACTCGCTGTCATTCAGCGGTCATTTCCCGTTCACCTCAATGTCACAGCCACTTCATAGGCTTGTCGGGAAATGGACACAAAGAGAAAGAGCCATGACCGCAATGACCGCCCGAGCGCGACAGCTAACCACTGGCATTACCCGGGATCCGGACGTGATCGAAGAAGCACAACGATTACGCTATGACGTGTTCTCCGCCGAATACGGCAGTGATCTCGGCGCCACCACGCCCGGACTGGATGCCGACGCCTTCGATGACCTCTGCGACCACCTGATCGTCAGGAATGCCGAAAGCGGAGACCTGGTTGCCACCACCCGCATTCTCCACCAGCGGGAAGTCGACGGAGTAGAACACTTTTACTCCGCTGGCGAGTTTGACCTTTCCGCTCTGGCTCAGCTGCCCGGAACACTCGCGGAACTCGGACGCACCTGTGTGCACCCCGATTATCGCAACGGGGCCACCATCAGCCTTCTGTGGTCAACCCTGGCGTCGTACCTCCAGGAACACCGGATCGATTACATCATTGGCTGTGCCAGCATCAGTATGGCGGACGGCGGACACCGGGCCTGGCGAATCGCCAATCACCTTCAGCAGACCTATCTGGCCGAGGAAACGTTCAGGGTATCGCCGTTGAAGGCACTGCCCCATCTTACTCACAGCGTTTCGGCGGAGCGCCCGGCCGCCATCCCGCCCCTGATTCGCACCTATATGCGGCTGGGCGCCCGGGTCTGCGGCGCTCCCTGCTGGGACCCGGAATTCCGGTGTGCCGATCTTCTGGTGCTTCTGGAAGTGGACAAGTTGGCGGCCCGGTACAGCCGGCATTTCCTCGGCAAGGCATCCTGAGCGGGAGGCAGACACCATGGCCGGCTGGCTGCGATTGTGCGCACGAATGACGGGATTCCTGCTGTTTCTGGCAGGAACCACGCTACTCGCCCTCGCCCTGAGGGTTCTGGATTACCTGACCGGTTCAACGATCGACCGGACGCCCTGGGCCGGACGCTGTTTCCGGGTGGGGTGTCGGTGTCTGGGCCTGAGGATCCGTCATCACGGCGTACAGCCTGCGCAGAACACTCTGATCGTCAGCAATCACGTCAGCTGGTGTGACATCCCCATTCTGGGCGCCTTCGCTCCGGCGCGCTTCCTGTCGAAAGCAGAGGTCGGGCAATGGCCCCTGATCGGCTGGCTCGCCCGACAGGCAGGCACGCTGTTCATCCAGCGGGGCAGTGGTCAGGCCAGAAGAGTCAGGACAGGCATCGAAGAGGCTCTGAAACGTGGCGAATCGGTCACGATATTTCCGGAGGGAACCACCAGCGCCGGCATCACCGTGCTGCCATTCCATGGCCTGCTGTTGAAGGCGGCGACCGCCGCCGATGTTCCGGTACAACCGGCCACCATCGCCTACCGTCGTAACGGCAGACCCGACCATGTAGCGCCATTCATTGGTGATGACGAGTTCCATCATCACCTGACAACGCTGCTGAAGCAGCCTTCAGCGGACGTGGACGTTTTGTTTCATCAACCCGTGGAAATCCCGGAGACTGCCACCGCACACGAGGCGGCAGCGGAACTCCGGGCTACGGTCCACAACGGGCTGGAGCGGATTTATCGGGGGGAGATGGATCAGCCGTCAGCACCAGGCGATCTCAGAACAGAGGACGCCCCTGGGCGATCTCATCTTCCGTCGCCTCCCGACGCCCCACAATCTCAAGGTCAAAGTACAGCGTGAAGCCAGCCAGGGGATGATTGGCGTCAACCCGCACAAGGTTTCCGTCAATGCCGACCACCTGTACGATCTGCGCTTCATCACCGGTATTGGTCTGGAATTTCATGCCGACCTGCAAATTCTCGACGCCTTCAAACAACGACCTCGGCACCTTCCGGACCAGATCTTCACGGTGCTCGCCATAAGCCATCGCCGGAGGAATTGTCACCTCCAGGCAGTCCCCGACATTGCGATCCTTCACCGCTTCCTGGATGCCCTTGATGATTTCGGGGCTGCCATAGACAAAGTGCAGGGGCTCGCTCCCCTCCGAGGTATCTACGAGCTCCCCGGCCTTGTTCTTGAGCACATAGTGAACAGTAAAGACGTCGGGTTTATTGTCAGACTCTTGCATCAGGTTTCTGAATGTCCTGTGGTCGGAGGAGTTTCAAGCTGACGCAAACCGTGAATGACCAGCTTCCGGTCGAGTTTCTCCCTGAAGCCTCGAACGTTCTGCAACCCCATACGCTTGAGGTAGGGTTCGTAACGCCCATCATCGTTACCGGCGCGCGCCGCCTGCCAAAGAGTCGAGAGTTTACCACGACGCGTAGCCGTTGCAGCCTTCAGGCCTTTAAGGGCTTTCCCTAACGTCAGCTCTTCGTCGGTAAAGTCCCGCCCGAACGGGAACGGAGGGAACAGGTCGGAATTTCCGGTCACCGACACTGCCTCACGGATCGACTGGGGCGTGTTGTTTTTCCAGGACGCCGGCAAACGGAACTTGCTATCCACCTTGCCCGCTTTCTGCGCCTGTCGAAGCAGAGACTCCTGGAAGCGGGAATCGGCTATGCGAATGAGCCGGAGATAGACCTGCTCATCGGACTGGCCCCGCAAATCCGCAATCCCGTATTCGGTGATGACGATATCCCGCAGATGGCGTGGGATCGTGCAGTGGGCGTAGTTGAAGACGATATTGGACAGAGCCTTACCCTTGGAGTGGCGAATCGCCCTCATGGTCAGGATCGACCGGGCGCCCGGCAACTCATGGGCCATGGCAACGAAATTGTACTGCCCGCCCACGCCACTGACCACGCGGCCGTCATCCAGACCATCGGATACTGCGGCGCCGCTCAAGGTATACATCATTGCCGAATTGACGAAACGGCCGTGCTGGCGCTGCGCCACCTTGAGCTTCTGATCGCCGAACCGGTGATCATAAAGGTGGTTGATGAAGTTGACGCTGGTCATGCAAATCCGGTCATGACGTTCGGGCGACATGTCCCTCAGCGACTGGTAGAACTGCTTGGGCCCCACATAGAAGCCGCCGTGCATCGCAATCCCCCCTTTCAGGCGGTCGCCAAGAATCAGTTTCTCAATCGCCTCCCGAGCCTCAGGCTGATCAAGATCCCCGTCCAGTGATTGCTCGCCCAGGGCCAGGCGCCCCCCTTTGAACGCCACCTCCGAACGGAAGAATCCGTAGGTGACCAGCCATTGGACGTCGCGGGCCCGCAATGGTGAGTCGATGATGCCAGCCTCCCGGAGCGTATCCAGATCCGACAGTGACGGCGTCGGCCCGATTTTCGCCCGGTTGATCAGATCCTGCAGCCCCGCGTGATCATAGACTTCCCGGGACAGGACACCCGCCTCCATCAGATACAGGAAACCGTCGACCATCATCTCGCTGCAGCCATAAAGCCCGGCGTCGAAGGGTTCCGTGCCGCCAACCTCAGTAGCCACCGGAAAGTGCTCTGCGACCCGGAGATGGTCGAAGACGGCTCGCCAGTCATCGTTCGAACGGTGCCGCAGAATCGCACTATGAACGAGTGCTGCGCCCAACGAACCGATGCCTACCTGAAGCGTGCCGCCGTCCCGCAACAGGCAACTGGCATAAAACCCGATCAGGTGATCTTCAGGGCTCACCGACATTTGCGGTGCCGAGAACAACGGGTAGTCCGTATTCGGCTGGTCGAGCACCACATCAAACCGGTTTTCGTCAATCGCCGCATGGTGCCCCATGAACGGAAGTGGACGGTTCAGTTCGGCCACCATGGCAACCGGGGTGCCGGCCGCTTCCCGCTCCCGCATCAACGGCAACAGATCAAGTGTCAGGTCGGGATTGCAGCTCAGGCTGATCTTGCCCGGCGCGCCCACCGCCTCACCGGGCGACACCATCTGCGCCAGCACATTGACACCCAGCGCCATCAGATCGCGTACGGCATGAGTGTAGTTGGTGGAGACGTAATGCCGTTGCTGAGAGCGGTTGTTGAGATAGGAACCGGCCTTGAAGAAAAACTCGGAGACCGTCACATTCGGCGGCAGCCGGTTGGCAGATACGTCACGGGCATAGGCCAGTTCCGGGATGTCGCCATACAGCCGCTCGGCAAAAGGCTTCATGAACCGCTGCTCAAGGGACGAGGCCCCCCGGGGCGCCAGAAGAGACAGCGCCGTCATGATGTGCAGGCGAATCTCCGGGTCTTGCCGGGCCCGCTCATAGAGCGCATTGACGAAGCGAACCGGCTTGCCAAGCCCCAGGGGCAAACCGAGGGTAATCTCCTTCCCCACTTTTCGGATAACTTCATCAACGCAGGCTTCAGCGTCGTTCAAACGCAGACTGTTTCCCGACATCACCAAGCTCCTTTCAGCATGTCCGTCCCGACCGGGATGATTATCGAAGTTCGATGATCACACGGTGAGATAGTTCAGACAATGCGCCAGGTCAGGATCGCGGGAACAGGGAGAGAAAGATGATATTCGCTGGAGAGAACGAAGCGGTCAGAAATTCCACTTGAGATTGAGACACGCCCCATTGTTCAGCAGCGCAATGCTGTGGTCCGCCTGGGCCGGTTCCGAGACGTAATGCTTCCGGTCTTCCCGGGAGCGGGTCAGCGTGAGACTGAGCAATCTTGATCCGATCTCCGCAGCGGCCTCGGAATTGTCCTGCCCGAGCTCCCCTCTGACCCTTTGCTGGACCTGGTAGATTTCCTGCGCCGTATTCATCGCGATCGTACTCTCACCCATGGGTCGTTCCGCCGCATCGGCACGGACAACAAAAGCCAGGAAATTGAGTGCGAGCAGAACAATAAAGAGTCGAATAATCATGGCGCTTACCGGGACTTTGACGTCTCAAAATGAATAACAAACCGTCTAATGCCAAAGTCTAATGAATGGTGCGGGAAAAGATGTGAATTTGCACACACTGGCGTCCGTTTGTTGTCATTTTTTGACCACTTTTCTGTCAAAAAAATAATCCGGACGGTTTCAGACTGTAACCGGAAGCGGCGGAGCTGACGCTCCAGCTCCGCCCATTTTACTTAATTATCAAATCATTACGGGCATGGATAAGTGAATTCCCGGTGAATGGCTTCTATACCTTCCAATACCGACTCATCCAGCGTGATGTCCGCAGAGGCAATGTTCTCTTTCAGCTGCTCCATGGTGGTGGCCCCGATGATATTGCTGGTCACGAAGCTGCGGCTGTTAACGTACGCCAGGGCCATCTGGCTCGGCGACAGACCATGCTGGCGGGCCAGTTCAACATAGGCCCGGGTAGCCTCCATTCCACGGGCACCGGTATACCGGCTGAAACGCTCGTACAGGGTCATCCGGCCTTTTTCCGGCCACTTGTCGCCCAGATATTTGCCGGACAGCATGCCGAATGCCAGCGGCGAATAGGCCAGCAATCCTGTCTGTTCACGGTGGGCAAACTCCGCCAGCCCCACTTCGAAGGAGCGATTCAGAAGATTATAGGGGTTCTGGATACTGACCGGCCTCGGCCAGCCCCGGCTTTCCGCAAGGTGCAGATACTGCGAGGTTCCCCAGGGTGTCTCGTTGGACAGCCCGATGTGCCGGATCTTGCCTTCGCGAACCAGCTCGTCCAGGGCAGACAGCGTTTCCTCGACGGGCGTGGCGTCCTCATCGGCGTTATGCACATAACCGAGTTTGCCGAAAAAATTGGTATTGCGGTCGGGCCAATGTACCTGATACAGGTCGATATAGTCGGTCTGCAGACGCTCGAGACTGTCCTCGCAGGCCTGACGAATATGATCCCGCGTCAGCCGCGGCCCGTTGCGGAGATACCCCAGACCATTGCCGGGCCCGGCCACCTTGGACGCAATCACCAGATCGTCCCGCTTGCCACGGCGGGCCAGCCAGTTGCCAAGATACGTTTCCGTCCGGCCCTGCGTCTCCGCCCTGGGGGGCACCGGATACATCTCGGCCGCATCAATGAAATTGATGCCCTGGCCCATTGCGTAATCCAGTTGTTCGAAAGCTTCCTGCTCTGAATTCTGTTCGCCCCAGGTCATGGTACCCAGGCAGATGAGGGTGACATCAATGTCGGTCTTTCCAAGCTTTCGCGTTTGCATAGTGTCTCCGCTTCAGTGTGTGAACGGGTAAGAGGAATGTCACAGCAGTGTCGCATAACTGTCACAGCGACTTTCCATAGTGGAGTCAGGTGTGAGCAATGACAGGAATCACCGTGACCGAAACCATCCAGGCCAACCGGCGCCGCCAACACATTACCATTGTTTCCGAGACTTTTCCGCCGGAAATCAACGGGGTGGCCAATACCCTCCGGCATCTTTGCCAGGGGTTGATGCAACGCGGCCATCGGGTGACGGTGATTCGTCCCCGCCAACGTCATGAACGCAAAGGCAGTGTTCTGGCGGCGGGCAATGGCCTGTTCAGCGACGAACATGTCGTCACCGGCTTCCCTCTGCCGGGCTACGCCGACCTCCGGTTTGGCCTGGCCAGCAGCCGGTCACTCCGCCAACTCTGGCAACAAAGCCGCCCCGACGCCATTTACATTGCCACCCAGGGGCCACTCGGTCTGGCCGCCGCCAGATCAGCGAGACGCCTCGCCATACCGGTAACCTCGGGGTTCCACACCAATTTCCACCAGTACAGCCGCTACTACGGCGTTGGAGGCCTGGAGAACCTGCTGCGAAGTTATGGCCGCTGGTTCCACAACCAGACCGATCGCACCCTGGTTCCGACACGGAAAGTACAAACCCTGACGCAGACAATGGGCATAACGGATACCGAACTCTGGAGCCGGGGAGTCGATTGCCACCGGTTCTCTCCCCACAAACGGGATCCCGCGCTGAGAAGCCAATGGGGATTGGCCGCGAATGACCGCGCCATCGTTTACGTCGGCAGGCTGGCCCCCGAAAAAAATCTGCGAATGGCCGTCGCCTGCTTTGAACGGATTCGCGCCCTGCATCCCCAGTCCCGGTTCATACTGGCGGGCGATGGCCCACTGCGGCGAGAGCTGGCAGAGCGACATCCGGACTATGTGTTCTGTGGCGTCCTCCGTGGCGAGGAACTCGCACGCCATTATGCGTCGGGGGATATCTTCCTGTTTCCCAGCAAGACGGACACGTTCGGCAACGTGGTACTGGAAGCCATGGCCAGCGGACTGCCAGTGGTGGCGTTCAACGATGGCGCCGCCGCCGAACACATACGGACCGAGGAAAACGGCATGAAAGCCCCGCTCGACGACGACGAAGGCTTCGTCGACGCAGCGCTCCGGCTGGCCGACCAACCAACGCTGCTGGCCCGCCTGAGCGCCCAGGCCCGTCTCGATGCGCTCGAACTGACCTGGCCTTCACAGATCGAACAGTTCGAACAACTGGTTCTGAATACCGACATAAAGGTGCGATATCATGGCCTCAACAAGCAAAGCCTCACGATTCTTTGAACGGGCCGATCAGCGGGAATACCTCTTCTGCCAGGCCATCAACCGCTCTGTACAGTTTCGCCCCGTACTCGCCTACTTCCGGACCGTCAGTCGTTTGGGAGACGGCTGGTTCTGGTACGCGCTGATCCTGTCGATGCCCCTGCTTCACGCCGAAGGCGGACCTCGTCTGGCCCTGGCCATGGCGCTCACCGGTCTGGCCTGCACACTCGCCTACAAAGGTCTGAAACGCTGGCTGATCCGGGAGCGACCGTTCATTTCCTTTCCGGCGATCAGTTGCGCGACGCCGCCTCTGGACCGATACAGTTTTCCATCCGGCCACACACTTCACGCCGCATGCTTCCAGACAATGCTGTGCCTGACCACTCCGGATCTGGCCCTGGCGGTGCTGCCGTTCACGATCAGCGTTGCGCTTTCCCGGGTAGTGCTCGGACTGCATTACCCGAGCGATGTACTGGCCGGCGCCGTCCTCGGCAGCCTGATGGGCTATCTGTCGCTGTGCGCCTTTCCCGTTACCGTAGCGCTCTGATCACTCGAACAGTCGCAACTGGGTCACCGGTGATTCGTCGTTGCGGAACCGGACCCCGACGCCCAGAAGCCTTACTGGCCGCTCAACATCCGTAACCAGCTCATCCAGCAGGGGCTGGTAATCCGAAACCGTCGGCTCGGCAACCTGATCGCGTACCCGCTCGAGGGTGTGTGTCGAAAAGTCGCTGTAGCGGATCTTGATAAAGAGCTTGTGAATGGGTTTGCGGCCGCTCTTCCGACTAAGCCGGACTTTCAGGTCCTCCACCAGCGCGGGCATGACCGTCTGACAAGCGGTTTTATCCGGAAGGTCCTGGGAAAAGGTTCGCTCCACACTGACTGATTTGGCAATCCGCGACACGACCACCGGCCGGTCGTCACGGCCGTGTGCCATTTCATGCAACCGGTACCCCTGCTTGCCGAATCGCTCAACGAGTCTGTCGGCACCCAGCCCCTGCATATCGCCACAGGTGGCCACGCCTAGATCATGCAATTTCGAGGCGGTCACCCGGCCCACGCCAAACAGTTTTTCCACGGGTAGCTCACGCACAAACTCCGGCACCTGCTCCGGCGTGATGACAAACAGCCCGTCCGGCTTTTCCCAGTCACTGGCGATCTTGGCAAGGAACTTGTTTGGCGCGACGCCCGCCGAGACCGTAATTCCCACTTCCCGCAGGATGCGTTCCCGGAGGTGTCTCGCCATGAGCGTGCCGCTGCCACGGCAATCGGTGACTTCGGTCACATCCAGAAAGGCTTCATCCAGGGAAAGGGGCTCAACCAGGTCGGTCAGCTCCCGCAGGATGTCCATCACCTGGCGGGATACCGCGCGATATTTCGACATGTCCGGCGGCACGGTCACCAACCCGGGACACAGGCGCCGGGCCTCACTGCCGGGCATCGCCGAGCGAACGCCGAAGGCGCGGGCCCGGTAGTTACAGGTGGTGACCACGCCCCGCCCCCCGGCACCGCCGACAGCCAGGGGCACGTCGCGAAGTGTCGGATCGTCCCGCATTTCCACCGCTGCATAGAAGCAGTCGCAATCCACATGGATGATCTTGCGCTGGGACATGTCAGCCGCTCACGTCAAAAGTCTGTACATATATACAGCCTTGTATCTTACGCTAACATGCCGAGAATGTCAGGAATTCCAACACCGTCATCAGGATCACTGCGAGCCCTCATGAGTAACCCGATTCCCGAATCCGAACGCACCGAAATCGAGGCGGCGGCCTTTCGCCGTCTGGTCGAACACCTGCGCGATCGTACCGACGTCCAGAACATCGATCTTATGAATCTTGCCGGCTTCTGTCGCAACTGCCTGTCCAAGTGGTATCGGGCAGAAGCCCAGGAGCGTGGTTTTGATCTGTCAGACCCACAGGCCCGGGAAGAAATATACGGCATGCCCTACGAAGACTGGAAAGCACGCTATCAGGCCGGCCCCAAACAGGAACACCACGGATGACAGTCAATGACGCCGTTCGGATCCACCTCGCCGCACTCAGTGCCGGCCGGAGTACCTTCGAGGACACCCTTGAACTGATAGAGCGCTATTTCGACTACCGGCCGACCGGGTTTCGCAACGGCCCTGTGACCAATGCTCCCGGAGAGAATGCGGGGTCATGCCGGACCTTTGCACTGGCCCGTTTCTGCAATCTGAACGAAGCGGACACGTTACGACTCTTCGGCCAGCACTATGATCAGGTACTGAACGATCCGGCGGGCGAGAGCCACGGCAACATCCGTCAGTTTGTCAGCACCGGCTGGTCAGGCATCCAGTTTGAGGCAGAACCCCTGACACTCCGCCCCCTGTCAGACATCCCCGAAGAAGAGAGCCGTACATGACAGACACCGCCAGCACCGGGCTAGCCCACAGTTTCCAGCTCAAGAGCGCAAACGTGTCCCTGACGGCACTGGAACTCTACTACTTCGACCAGGACGACTTCGAAAATGCCCTGCGCGAAAAGATCAATCAGGCTCCGGGTTTCTTCAAGGACATCCCTCTGATCATCAGCCTGGAAAAGTATGAGGGTCTCGACAGCGAACTGGATTTTTTCAAGATCATCGGTACCTGTCGCCGTCATCAGATCCATGTGATTGGCGTTCGCGGCGGCAATGACGACCAGAGGCGACTGGCGCGGGGCGCTGCCCTCGCCCTGCTCCCCGGCTCGGGACAGCGCGAGAAGCCGGCAGAACCCGAAGCCGAACCGTCCCGGGACGAAGCACCACAAACCTCAGAAGCGGCCACATCAGACGGCCCCGCTCCTGCAAAAATCGTCAGCCAGCCTGTCCGCTCGGGCCAACAGATCCATGCGCCGGAAGGGGATGTCGTGGTGCTGGGCCCCGTGCAGGCCGGCGCCGAGATACTGGCGGCGGGCAATATTCACGTCTATGGCCCGCTTCGTGGCCGGGCCCTCGCCGGGATTCACGGAAACGAGGCGGCGAGAATTTTCTGCCAGTCCCTTGAAGCAGAGCTTGTGTCCGTCGCGGGACACTATAAAATCTCCGAAGATCTTCAGGACAATGGCTGGAAGAGCGCTGTGCAGATCCAGCTCAGGGACGACCTTCTGGTGGTGACGCCACTGAACAAGGCCTGATGTTCACAACAAAGACAACGTTCCGGAAGACACGACGAATCCATTGCGAAACAGGAATTGAACCTTGGCTAGAATCATTGTCGTAACCTCAGGAAAAGGCGGCGTTGGCAAGACGACCACCAGCGCCTCAATCAGTACCGGCCTTGCCAAGCGTGGTCACAAAACCGTCGTGATCGATTTTGACGTAGGCTTGCGCAACCTCGACCTCATCATGAACTGTGAGCGCCGGGTGGTGTATGACTTCGTCAATGTGATTCAGGGCGAGGCGACGCTCAACCAGGCACTCATCCGGGACAAACGCGTGGAGAGCCTCTACATTCTGCCGGCCTCCCAGACCCGTGAGAAAGAAGCCCTCACCAAGGAAGGGGTTGAAAAGGTCATCAATGAGCTGTCGGACACCTTCGACTACATCGTGTGCGACTCCCCCGCCGGTATCGAACACGGCGCCCTGATGGCGTTGTACTATGCCGATGAAGCCATCGTGGTGACCAACCCCGAAGTGTCCTCGGTCCGGGACTCGGATCGAATCCTAGGCATTCTCCAGAGCAAATCCCGCCGGGCGGAAATGGGCCAGGACCCGGTTCGCGAGCACTTGCTGCTCACCCGGTACAATCCCGACCGGGTAGACAAAGGGGAAATGCTCTCGGTAGCCGATGTCGAGGAAATCCTTGCCATTCCCCTGCTCGGCGTCATCCCGGAAAGCCAGGTGGTGCTCAATTCCTCCAACCAGGGCCTGCCGGTCATCCTGGAGGAGCAGAGCGACGCGGGCCAGGCCTATGACGATGCGGTCGGCCGACTGCTGGGCGAAGAGCGCGAACATCGATTCATGACCGCACAGAAGAAAGGTTTCTTCTCGCGGATGTTCAAGGGGGGCTAAGGCATGAGTTTTCTTGACTATTTCCGGAGCAAGAAAAACACCAGCGCCAATGTCGCCAAGGAACGTCTGCAGATCATCGTGGCGCACGAGCGTGGCCAGCGGGAACAGCCGGACTATCTGCCGCAGCTTCAGCAGGAGCTGCTTGCAGTCATACGCAAGTACGTCCAGATTTCCGACGACATGGTTCAGGTCGAAGTGGACAGGAACGACAGCTGCTCGGTTCTGGAGCTGAACGTGACCCTGCCCGAAAAATAGCCCGGCGCGGCCTTACCATCGGGCGAAGTGATCTTCCATCAATCCCCGTAGCCCGGCTACGGGGATTGATCGGCCCTCCGAATCCACCACCGTCCCCTCGAAGGTTCCCGCGAACTGGCGAAAATTCGATGCCAGGACGCCGATATTGAGTTTTTCCTTGCGTACTCCCGCCGGCACAAACCGGAGATCCACACGTCCATCCTCGGTGGTCACCCGCCACTCGGTGTCCGGCCGATAGCGGTCAAAAAGGAACCGGGCAGGCGCCAGGCGTGTGCACACCCCATCAAACCAGAGCGCGTTTTCCGTCAACCCGGTCTCGTTCACACCGGCTGCCAGATTCAGACCCACCGATCGACCATCCGGCAACACACCGGAGATACTCGCCCAGTTCCAGGCCGTCTCCCGTCGCATGAAGCCACAGCTCCAGTCTATGGCGGCCCGGCTGGTTTCGTCGCAGCGCCAGACCTGATTCCCCCAGCGGATTTCCCCGTCCACGGGAAGACCCGCGGACTTTCGTGTGAACACCCAGCCGTTGTAACCAGCCGGCGACACCAGCCGCAACGGATCACGGTCGTCCCGAAACTCCAGGTCGATACGGATGCCATCCGGTGCGCTCACGGAAACATTGCGCCCGCCAGCCGAGGGCTGGATCGCCAGTTCCGTCGGCCCTTTCCGGAAAAATGCATTACCGTGTTCGGGATAGGGTTCCAGCGTGACATTCCTTGCCAGCGGTTGAAGCAGAGACCGCTCCAGCATGAGACCGGACTCGAAGTCGTAAAGGTAGAAAAAGCCATTGCCCACCAGCTTCAGGTCCACCAGTGCCAGTCCGAACACCCACCCCGGAGCCATGACACTCACGAACTGAAACTGGTTGAAACGCCAATGGCGGGCAAACCGTGAGCGGCGACGGTCCATCACAGTGCGAAGATCATAATCAAGGTAATTGATGTGATCGACTGGCGCTTTCAGTATGCCGGGTGCCACCTGCCCCCGCTCGTTGATCAGTCTGGTCGTCATGATAATCCGTCAGAAGAGGCCAATGGAGATCGCCGGGGCCTGAAGGGGCTACCTGGTTCACAATCCCCGCTTTCACGGCTTGGTCAAAGGCAGCCACATGCTAGACTCGGCGGCATCATAGTCAAGGAAGTGTAATCGATGACGCGCTCAACAGCCCGCGGATGGACAGGCCAGATATTCAGGCACGTGATGTTGGTCACCCTGACATTCCTCTTCGTATCTTCCGGGGCCCACGCTCAGTCACCGTTGCCCGATGAAAACCAGGCCGACTGGCAACTGCAGACCGAGACAGACAACATCCGGATCTATACCGTCAAACAGCCCGGCTCGAAGTTCGAAGCCTTCAAGGCGGTTGCTGTCCTGGACGCCCCCATCGAAAACCTGATGGCGGTCATGATCAACCCGCGCTCTTGCATGGAATGGGTTTACAACTGCAGCGAATCCTACGGTTTCGGAGACGGCAATTTTCACGACCGGTTTGCCTATTCCGTCAACGACATGCCCTGGCCGGTCACGGATCGGGATTACGTGCTGCGTATCCGAACCCGGGGTGACCATGACAGCGGCGAAATCGTCATGGACCTGAACGCCACACCCGACCAACGCGCGGAAAGCAGCGGGCGGGTTCGCGTCGATCAGTCGGACACCCTTTACCGGTTTATTCCCGAGGGCAGGAAAACCCGGATGATCTGGGTCCAGCACACCAATCCGAATGGTGCCCTGCCAGGCTGGCTCGTCAATTCATTGCTCGTGGACATCCCCGTCCGCTCCATGGAAGCACTGGAAGAAGTTGCCCAAAAACCGCGTTACCAGGGATTCAGGCTGGTATGGGATCAGAACGGACAGCTCGCCGGCGTGGAGAAATCCGATCCTTAAGGGGGTGACGGCTCTGGCAACTCGCGCTAAGCTTTGGGTAAATTCACGGACAGAGGTCACCCCAGCCTGATGACCGTTCTCGCTCACGAGATCATGACCCCCAGTGTCAAGGCCGTCCCCCAGAACTGGACCATGGAGCGTCTCGCACGCTTCCTGACAGACAACGAAATCACCGGCAGCCCGGTCACGGATGATCAGGGGGAAATTGTCGGCATCGCCACCCTCAAGGACATCACTGAATTTCGCTGGAATGCCTCCCGCTCCAGGCCCGACGACCATCTGACCTCGGAAGAAGCCGCCGAGGCCCGCCGGCTTCGCATGGCGATCTTCGAGGAGATGGGCAAGGTTCCCGTGGAGGTTCGCGACATCATGACGCCCATCGTGCTGTCGGTTGACGAACAAACGCCGGTACGGGATATCGCCGATATCATGATGCGCGAACACCTCCACCGTATCTTCGTGACCAAAGACGCCCGAATTACCGGCATCATCACAACCTATGACATGCTCAAACTGATTTCCAACCGGGAACTCACGCAACGCTGCGCCGAGAACGACTGAGCCACCAGAGAGGTAGCGCACCCTATGCCCAGAGCACCGCAAGCTCGCAAGAAGATGTACGTCCTCGACACCAACGTCCTGATCCACGATCCCAACGCCCTCCTCAACTTCGAAGAACACGATGTCATCATCCCGATGACGGTCCTGGAAGAACTGGACAGCCTCAAGTCCGGCAAGCAGTCGGTGGCTGCCGACTGCCGACAGGCGATTCGCAACATTGACAGGGTTCTCGGGGATGCCACCCCCAAGCAGATCGAAAAAGGCGTGCCCATCGTGCGGGGCAAGAAAGCAGATCCCCTGGGCCGACTGCAGATCCTGATGAGTACCGAGCTGCCCGATACGCATTCGTTACCGGAACACCTGAACGACAACAAGATCATCAATACGCTCGCAGCGCTCCAGAATCGCCACAAGTCCCGGGACATCATCCTGGTGAGCAAGGATATCAATATGCGCCTGAAGGCCCGGGGCTTCGGGGTGGAAGCGCAGGATTACCACAACGATCAGCTACTGGACGATATCGACCTTCTGCCGACGGGCTATCACGAATTCAGCAACTCTTTCTGGGACAATATCGAAAAGGTCGAAACCGTTCAGCGTGAAGGGGCAACAGAGCATATTCTGCGCCGGGAGGGCGCGCTGGCGCGTGTAAACATCAATGAATTCGTCATCGACGAACTGGGTTTCGTCGGCAAGGTCGTGGATCTCGACGAGACACGTATCGTTATCCGGGACCTGCACCAGCACGACCTGATGAACGAGGAAGTCTGGGGCCTCGTGCCACGGGATATCTACCAGGCGATCGCCCTGAACCTGCTGCTCGACCCGGACGTCCACCTGGTCAACCTGACCGGTTCCGCCGGCTCTGGCAAAACCATCCTCGCCCTGGCTGCCTGCATAGAGATGACCGTTGCCAGCAAGCTCTACAAGCGGATCATCGCCACCCGCTCAACCCAGGGGCTGGACGAGGATATTGGCTTTTTGCCCGGCACCGAGGCAGAGAAAATGGAGCCCTGGCTGGGCGCCATTGTGGACAATCTCGAGGCCCTGCATGAAGACGATGAAAACATGACCGCCTCGGTCGATTACATCCTCAGCAAGGTCCCCCTGCACTTCAAATCGATGAACTACATCCGCGGGCGAAGTTTCCAGCACAGCCTGATCATCATTGACGAGTGCCAGAACCTGACGCCCCACCAGATCAAGACCATCATTACCCGTGCGGGCAATGGCTCGAAGGTGATCTGCCTGGGGAACCTGGCCCAGATTGACACGCCCTACCTCAGTGCCCTGAGCTCGGGCCTCACCTACATGACCGAACGCTTCAAGAGCTTCCGCCACGGGGCACACGTGCATCTGCAGGGCGTTCCCCGCTCACCCCTGGCCGAGTTCGCCGAAGCCAACCTGTAGCTCCCGCCGACGAGTTGACCCTGGCGACAATCCCCGGGGTCGACTCTGCCATCGCCTGTTGTCGCAGCGACGTTTAATGTGAACCGCGTCACAAAACGTTACTCAACAACAACAAAACAGGCGAAGAACCATGCAGAAACTTAACCTGCTCCTGGTATCTGGAGTATGCGCCCTGTCACTCGCTGGCTGCGGCGGCGGCAGCACCGACTCATCCAGCACAACCCCGACCAGAACCGAATCCTCGGTCGCCCAGAGCCCGACTCCGGCGCCCGGCGTCGTCGAAGGTGATACCCAGACAGCCCGGCCCTTGCCGGCGAGTACCGAGGAGCTTGCCGCGGCCTCCTGCGAACAGGGCACGGATCTATCCGGCGGTCGAAGCTATCGGGTCGAAATGCCTTCCCGGGTGGACGGGGCAGCGATTGTGTTCCAGGTTTTCGAACCGACACTGTTCGATTGCCAGGCCCATCACCCATTGATTCTCCAGGGACACGGTTTCAGCGGCTCGCGAACCACCGATGCAGGCAATGACCCACTGTCGCCCATCAAACCCCTGGTGGATGCAGGCTATGCCGTCATCAGTATTGACCAGCGGGGTCATGGCGAGAGCGGCGGCACCATTCGCGTCATGGATCCGGATTTCGAAGGGAAGGACCTGGTCCAGATCGTGGACTGGGCAGAAGCCAACCTCGATTACCTGAAGTACGAGAACAACAACCTGCTGCTTGGGGCCGTTGGCGGCAGTTATGGCGGTGGCTATCAATACATGCTCTACAACGTCGACCCGGACCGGCGCATGGATGCCATGGTGCCCCAGATCACCTGGCACGACCTCGACTCCAGCCTGAACCCCGGCGATGTGACCAAGAACTACTGGTTGGCTTTCCTGTCTGTCATGGGAGACAGCCAGACCGATTTCTCCATGGATCCCTATTTGCGGTCGTCGCTGCTGGAGGGCATAACCACCGGTTACTTCCCGCCCGGCGCCCTCGCCTTCCTGCATTACCACAGCCCGAGTTACTTCTGGCAGAACGAGCTGGACCTCGCCCTGCTGGACAGCGGCAATACCAGCGACTATCTGCTGGATCCGGTTACCGGGAAGTTTCCGCTGACCAGCGACGGACGGTTTATCGTCAAAACCCCGCCCCGTCAGCCCTATCCGGTGGACGTACTGATGTTCCAGGGAATGCGCGACAACCTGTTCCCGTTTAACGAAGCGGCCGAGAACTACCGGATCCTGAAGCAGGCAGGCGGCGATGTCCGTCTACTCACCTACCCGTATGGCCATCATTACCTGGCCCCGAACGTCGGCCTGATCCAGGAAACGCTTTCCAGTCTGACCTTTTACAGCGGAGAACTTCCCCAGCTGGCCACCGGGGATCTCAACGGCCTGACCAACTGTGGCGACATCAATGTGACCCGGGCGACCGTTGCCTGGTTCAACGAGAAACTGCTCGGCAAGGGCGATGCGGATAACGTGATCACCACCGGTCAGCAGATCTGCTACACGCTGGCACCGGGGGATTCCGTTTCGGCACCGGCCATCACCCGGGGTGGTGAATCCTTCCCGGTCGGACTGGACCTGCTTGGCAATACCACGCCGGTCCCGGTACCCATGGGCGCCGCGGGCACCCTTCCGGTGATTGTGCCGCTGGATACGCTGACCGAAGACGGAGTCATTGCCGGCATCCCCACCGCCACGCTGAATGTCAGCACCGGGCTCCCGGAGATCGACTCGCAATGCCTGGAACAGAGCGATCCGATTCTTCATGTCGGCACCTGTGACGCCATCATGTTTGTCGGCGTAGGCATCATCCGCCAGAACCAGCCAACACCCGAACTGATTGACGAACAGGTTCAGCCGGTCCGCGGGCTCGGCAGCCATGAATTCGATCTCACCGGCATTGCCGAACGGTTGCACGCGGGTGACCGCCTGGTGCTGATGCTCTATGGCCAGCACCCGACCTTCGCCGGCGCCTTCTCCCGGGATCTCGTGGTGCCCGCGGTACAGGTGTCCGGTACTGTCTCATTGCCGCTGTTAACGTCAGACGGCCAGGCGGCCCTGCCTACACCCGGTAACGGCTGACCTCCCCTGACAGCTGGGAAGCCAGCTCTTGCATCCGCTGGGTCGCATCACCGGCCCGGCGGGTGCCACCCGCCGTCTGTTCCGTGATCGCCACGATCTCGTGAACGTTCTGGTTGATCGCCTCGGAGACGCTGGTCTGCTCTTCGGCGGCACTGGCGATCTGGGTGTTCATCTCGGTGATGGTACTCACCGCTTCCCCGATTTTCCTGAGCGCTTCATTGACCTGGCGGGTTTCTTCCACCGTCGCTTCGCTGCGCTCGCTGATGGCACCGATGATCCGGACGGCATCGCCAGCGCCCGACTGGAGTCCTTCGATGGTTTGCTGGATTTCCTGAGTACTCTGCTGGGTCCGGCTGGCCAGTGTGCGAACCTCATCCGCTACCACCGCAAAGCCCCGTCCCGCCTCGCCGGCGCGAGCCGCCTCAATGGCCGCGTTCAGCGCAAGCAGATTGGTCTGATCGGCGATCTCCCGAATCACGTCGAGAACGCTGTCAATCTTCCGGGAATCCGTACCGAGCCGTTCAATCACGCTGACACCCCGGGCCACCTGGTCCGAAAGCCCGGCCATGCTGTCGACGGCCTGCTGTACCAGACCCTGCGCGTCGCAGACCTGCGCATTGGCGTGACCGGCCGCGTCGGATGCCTCACTGGCGTTGCCGGCAACTTCCTGGGCAGCTGCGGTCATTTCATTCATCGCCGTCGCCACCTGGTCGCTCTCTGAAGTCTGGCGCTCAACACCACGTTCGGCCTCACTCATCACCTGATTCAGTTCTTCGGTGGCTTCGTTCAGTGTTCGGGTCGATGACAGCACCCGCTCAACGAGTCCATGGACCTGATCGGCAAAACTGTTGAACGCAGCGGCCAACTGGCCAAGCTCGTCCCGTGAGTCCACCTCAAGACGGCGGGTCAGGTCGCCATCGCCACCGGCAATATCGTTCATGGCTGACACGGCGCTCTTCAGCGGACGGATAATGCTGCGGACCACGAACAACGCCAACAGAACGATCAGCACCAGGGCAATCACCGAGGTCGTCACAGAACCTATGACACTCTTGTCGAGGGAACCCTCCACTTCCTGGCGCATGCCGGCGACCTGATCATCCAGACCATTCACCCAGAACCCGGTACCGATCATGATGTTCCACTTGGGCAACATCTCGGCATAACCGAGCTTCGGTTCCACCTTGCCCGTCTCGGTGTTTTTCCATCCGTAGGACACGTACCCGCCTCCATTCTGGGCGGCCTTCACCAGTCCGCGGATCAGGTAGACACCGTTGGGGTCCTGCAGATCCCACAGGTTTTTGCCTTCCAGCGACGGCTTGGAGCCGTGCATGACCACATTACCCTTCGGGTCATAGCCAAAAATGTAGCCGGCGCTGCCGGAATCGTTGAAACGCAGCCCCCGGAGGATGTCCATGGCCCGCTCGCGGATTTCCGGGTCATCGGCCGAACCGGGCTGGTTATAGAGGGTGGCGATGGAGGTTTTGGCGAGCTGGACGTAATTCTTGAGTTCCTCGCGCTTGCTGGCTTCCATATCGCTGGCGAAACTCTGCACGGCGGCATCGCCAATCTGCTGCGCCTGATGGAGGTTGTATGTTGTCAGAAAGGCAGTCAGGGCAATCACCGGCACCAGTGCTAGCAATAATACCCGCGTCTGAATGGTCAGATTTTTCATTGACTTCCAATGTTCGTTGGGTGGGACGTTGGCCGGTGATACGGCCCCGGAAAAGGCGCCGATACTACCCAAAAAGGGGTACAGATATCATTGGACGAAACGCGACGTTTTTATACGGTGTGTAACAGGGCATCTCTACGCCGCTTCAGGAGTGTCCGGGATTCGGCAGCGTTATCCTTACTCGCATGCCCGGGCCGTCCGCGCGGTCATCGATGGCAATGGTTCCTCCCATACCCAACACCAGCGTCCGGGCAATGGCCAGACCAAGGCCGGCGCCGCCACTGTCCCGGCTGCGCGAGGTTTCCACCCGGAAAAACGGTTCGAAGACTTTCTCCCGCAGCTCGGCCGGGATCCCCGGCCCGCGATCAGCAATGTCGATGGAGATGGAATCCGGATTGACGACCATCGACACCCGGGCCTCATCGCCATAACTGACCGCGTTCTCGATCAGATTGCGCGCCGCCCGGCGAACGGCTTCCGGCCTGCCCTGCATGATGCAGCGCGGCATCTCCTCACAGGTCACCGCCATCCCGATCTCGGCAAGATCGTCACACAGGCTCTCGAGCAGAGCGGCCAGATCGAATCGGCGGGTCAGCTCCGAAGCGCTGCCCCGGATAAAATCCAGGGTGTCCTCGGCAAGCCCCTGCATCTCGGCCAGGTTATCCAGCAACCGGGTTCTATCCTCGCCCTCTGGCAGCATTTCAACCCGCAGGCGCATCGCGGTCAGCGGTGTGCGCAGGTCGTGGGCCAGGGCCGCCAGCAAACGCGCTTTCTCGTCCTGGGATCGACCCACCTGGTGCTGCATGTCGTTGAACGCCCGGATGACATCGCGAATGTCTTCCGGGCCCCGCTCAGGAAGGTACCGGGGAGTCCCCTGTGAAAAGGCCACGGCTGCTTCCCGGAGTTTGCGGACCGGCGCCAGGATGTACCGCACCGCCAGCAACACCGCCGCAATCAGAAGAACCGCGGTAACACCGGCACCGATCAGCGCGGCCTTCAACCAGAGCCACGAAGGACGCGGTGGCAGGGCCACGGCGTTCAGCCACTGACCATCCTTGAGGTCGAGCGACAACTCCAGCACCGGCGGGCAATCCATTTTCCGAAGACGTTTGTGCCAGTCTTCCTGATATTCCTCGATCAGGTCGTCATGCTCGTCGTGATGTTCGTAGTGTTCGTGATGGTCATCGTTCTCACGCTTGCAGCGATCATCGTCGACGAGAATCCGGGTCCGGACGTCGTGACTGGCAGACGTGAGATCGGAAAGTGGGCCCTCGGACAGCAGCCATACCGAGAACGGTGGCGAGGCATCTGCCTTGAGAAGCGGCTCAGGATCTTCGGACAACTCCAGCAAGGGGTCGCTGAGTGCGGTCAGTGCCCGTTTCCGTCCGGCCTCGGGCATGCTATTGACCAGGGCATAGGCGTTACCGACCCGTTGCAGAAGATTGTTCAGACCCGCCGTCTGTAACGCGCCCTGACGCTCGCCCACCATCATCCAGAAGGTGACCCCCTGCGCCAGCAGCATCACCACAATCACCAGCAGTACCAATTGGCTGGCTGCCCGCCTCGGGAACAGGCGCATCTCAGTCGGCCTCCACATCGGCGGTCCACTGGTATCCCCCGCCCCAAACCGTTTTGATCAGTTCCGGGTTGCGCGGATCGTGCTCCAGCTTTTTTCTCAGCCGGCTCACGCGGTTGTCGATGCTTCGATCAAACGGGGCAGCCTCACGTCCCTCGGCCAGATCCAGCAGGTGATCCCGGGACAGCACCCGTCCCGCGTGATTGAGGAAAACCAGCAACAGATTGAACTCGCCGGTGCTCAGCGCCACCTCGACGCCCTCCGGGTCCACGAGTCGCCGACGGTCCACATCCAGGTGCCAGCCTTCGAATCTCAGCTGCCGCCCGGCGGCCTGACTGGCCGGCGGTGGCAAGGCATCGACACGGCGGAGCACCGCCTTGATTCGCGCCAGTACCTCCCTCGGATTGAACGGTTTGGTGACATAATCGTCCGCGCCCATCTCCAGACCGATGATCCGGTCCGTGTCTTCTCCCATGGCGGTCAGCAGAATGACGGGCAACGAGGTGTGCTCCCGCAGGTATCGGCAGAGTACCAGTCCGTCGTCCCCCGGCATCATGATATCCAACAGCACCAGACTGACCCGGTGGGAACTCAGGCGCTGCTTCATGGCGACCCCATCCTCCGCCTGAAGGACCCGAAACCCGTGGTCACTCAGATACCGGCTCAGGAGATCCCTGATTTCCCGATGGTCGTCCACCACCAGAATTTGTGGCGCCTGCTCGTCATTCATCACTCGTTTCAACTTGTCCAAACCTCTGACAGCCTGATTATAGGGGCATCGCGGGTGATCTTCGGTGCCGACTTTGTCGCAGGTCTTGTCGGCGAGCGGGGTTGCGACAATTTGCGACAAAAAAACCGCCGCTCCGACACACTTTCACGACAAAGGCCCGCTTTACTGTGTGCAATTCCGACGCAACCGAGACCCCGTCTCCGGTTGATCCGGCGAATGATCCTGACACAGACGGCAAAGGAGAGAATTGATCATGGCCATATCACAACGCAGTAAACGGTATTCACTGTCCGCACTGCTCGCAGCAACCCTGCTCGTCGGCCTGACTCCCACCTACAGTTTCGCGGAAGATGATGACGATGAGTACTCCCGTCAGGCCTGGGCACCGGCCAGCATGGACAAGAACTACTCACCCGAGGAGATCCGGGTTATGGCCGAGGCCACTGCCCTGAAACGTTTCGGCCCTGGCTCAACCGCCACCATCTCCAAGCAGAATGACGGTTACAGGATCCAGCTGCGGGACAGCAACAACAACGTTGTCAGTGAGCGGGACGTATCGCTCGTGGGCAACAAGGCAAACGCTGAGCAACAGTAAAGGAGAGTGCGCATGACCTGGCTGGACTCTGACAATCGATACGGTCTCGTTTCCAGGGCCATTCACTGGCTGATGGCCGCCTTCCTGATCTTCATGCTGCTGAGCGAAGTATGGATGGAGGCCTTCGAGGAGATCGGCGGAAGCTCCGGCATGCCACTTCACCAGGGGATCGGTCTCGGACTGGGAGCGCTTCTGGTGCTGAGGCTGTTCTGGCGACTCGTCAACTGGGGGCAGATCCGTCCGCCCGAGCGCTGGCGGATGGCAGCCAGGCTGGGACATATAGCACTCTATGGCCTGATGTTCGCCCTGCCCCTGACAGGCCTGTTCACAACCCTGGGAAGTGGACACGGACTTCACCCCTTCGGTCTGACGCTGATCGAACGCGGACCGGAAATCGAGTGGATGGAGGAGATTGGTGAAGACGCCCACGAGGTGATGGCCAATCTGCTCTGGTTCGTGCTGGCCGGCCATGTGCTTGCCGCCCTGCTCCACCACCATGTCGTCGGTGACAACACCCTGCGAAGAATGGCCTGACAAAACCGGTCCGGACGGGCTCAGTCCTTGAACTGAGCCTTGTCGAGACCGTGTTTTTTCATCTTGTCATACAATGTCTTACGGGCGACACCGAGATGCACCATGGTGTCCTTGATACTGCCGTGGCAGGCATTCAGCGCGCTGATGATGGCAGAGCGCTCAAACCCGTCCACCATTTCCGACAGCGTCTGGCGCCCCGTGATATTTGTCTCTCCAGCGGACTCACTGTCATCCAGGGCGGCCGGTCCGAGAAGCACGTAGCGCTCGGCGAGATTGCGAAGCTCCCGCACGTTTCCCGGCCAGGATCGCTGCATCAGCCGTGCAGCCTGACCGGCATCGAGGGGCACACTTTCACGGTCATACCGGGCTGCCGCAATAAGGACGAAGTGATGAAACAGAAGCGGTATATCTTCTTTCCGGTCCCGAAGCGGTGGAATATCCACCTTGACCACGTTCAGCCGGTAATAGAGGTCTGAACGGAACCGGCCGGCGTCGCTTAGCGCCTTCAGGTCCTCTTTCGTCGCTGCGATGATACGGACATCGACGTCCCTTACCTCATTACTGCCGAGCCGTTCCACGCGTTGCTCTTCCAGTACCCGCAGCAGCTTCACCTGAAGCGGGAGGGGCATGCTCTCCACCTCATCCAGGAACAGAGTGCCCCCATGGGCGTGCTCGATCTTGCCGATTCGTCGTTTATCCGCTCCGGTGAAGGCTCCGGCCTCGTGGCCGAAGAGTTCACTTTCAATCAGGTTTTCCGGAACCGCTCCGCAGTTGATCGCGACAAAGTTATGGGCGCCCCGGGCACTGCTCTCGTGAATATATCGAGCCAGTGCATCCTTGCCTGAGCCGGTTTCACCATGCAGCAGGATGTTGGCTGAGATCTCCAGAATCGGATTGACCATGGCCAGCACCCGCTGCATCGCCGGGGAATCCCCGAGGATACGAGGGCCGGGTTTCGCCATGTGCCGCAACTGGGCCTTCAGCCGCCGGTTTTCGAGCGCCAGCTGGCGTTTTTCCATCGCATGCCGTAACAGCTCGATCAGCTCCTCATGATCGAATGGCTTTTCAATAAAGTCGTAGGCGCCTTGCTGCATGGCGGATACCGCTGTACTGATATCGCCCTGCCCGGTCAGGATGATGACCGGAATGCTGTCATCCACCGCCCGGACCTTCTCCAGCAACTGCAGCCCGTCCATCCCCGGCATGTTGTAATCGCACAGGACAATGCCTTCGAACTCGGGGGTGATCGCGGGCAAGGCGGACGGTCCATCCGGATGACAGGCCACCGGTATATCCTCGAGCGCCAGCGTCTGGGCCATGGCCTGCAGGATGTGGGGATCATCGTCCACGAAAATGACCGAGGGTTGACTCATTCCATGACCTCACGCTTTGGCAGAGTGACAACAAATTCGGCCCCGGGGCCGTCTTGACGATTAAAGCCGGTCAGCGTCCCACCGAGCGCATCGACAATCTGACGCGAAATCGACAGCCCCAGCCCCAGTCCCTGCTTGACCGATTTGGTGGTGAAAAAGGGCTCGAAAACCTGCTCCGAGTTGGCGGGCAGCCCGGTTCCATTATCACGGACCACACATCGCCAGTTTCCGTCGTCCTCTTCAATGTCGACGGAGATCACCGGACCGTCAACCCCGTCCACGGCCTGCACGGCGTTCGCCAGCAGATTGACCATTACCTGTTCGATGCGAATCAGGTCCCCGTGGCATATGACCGGGCTCCCCGGACGGTGCCACCGTATCCGTGGCGTTCCCTCACCCCGTTGAGCCGAAACAATTTTGAGCGCTGCGTCCACCGCCAGGCGAACGTCGACACTCGTGGGAGGCCCTTCGGACTTGCGGGCAAACACTTTGAACTGACGGGTCAGCTCGGCCATCTTGTCGCACAGGGTGATGATCTCGGCGAGATTGGCGTCAACCATATCCGTCGTCCCCTTCTGCAGAAAACGCCGGCTGTTTCTCGCGTATGTCTGAATGGCCGTCAACGGCTGATTCATCTCGTGATTCAGACCCGCCGACATTTGCCCGAGCACCGCCAGCTTGGCAGCCTGAATCAGCTCCTGCTGGGTTTCCCTGAGCTCCTGCTGGGCCCGCTCCCGCTCGAACACTTCTTCCCGCAGTTGCCGGTTGGACCGTTCCAGGTCTGCTGTTCGCTCAGCAACGCGCTGTTCTAGCTGCTCCCCTCTCTGGGCCAGCTCTGCTTCACGACGGTATCGTTCTCTCACATACAGCCAGGCAAGCAGGATGGCCAGGTAAACGGCGACACCGCCAATAACAAAGGCGATCCGCGTCCAAAGAACCCTGGCGGTGGACACCATGACTCTCAATGACCAGTCCAGTCTTGGCAACGGTGTCGTCACGCTGAGGTACTCCCGTGTTCCCTCGCTGGTCTCGACACTGAGTTTTCGGGACTTCTCGGATACCCCCCATGGGCGACCCAGGTCATGGATCTTCATGGCACGAAGCTGGCGACCCGGGTACCGTTGTCGGATCTCCAGTGCCTGCTGTTCCTCACGTCGACCCGAAAAATCCCGATACAGCCAGTCCTGCTGACTGGCCAGAAAGCTGATGCCTGCACTGTCCAGCACCACCATCTCCGCACCATCGCGATTGAGCGGCCGGTGCCACTGGGATTCCAGGTCGTCCACCTGCACTTTCATGGCCAGTACGCCGAGTATCACGCCGTCGTCACCCCGTAACGGGTGTGAGAAATACAGACCCCGGACACCGGAAGTAGAGCCGAGAGCAAAGTAGATCGCGGAGTCCCCGCTCTTTATCGCGTCACTGAAATAGGGCCGGTAGGCGAAACGTCGGCCGACGAAGCTGTCCCGCCGGCCAAAATTGCTGGCGGCCACCGTCAATCCCGAATCGTCCATCAGATAGACATCGGAACTACCCACGATACCCGCCATCCGTTGCATCTTCTGATTGGCTTCAAGGATCACCTCCGGCTGGTCCGGATGCCGCAGCGCGCGCACCATCAACGGATGCTGTGCCATGAGTTCGGGAATGGGCAGATAACGGTTGAGCTCGTTGGCGACCAGTTGACGATACCGGAACGACTGCTCAAGACTTTCCTGCTCCACCTGTCGATAACCGAACCAGTCACCGAGCAGCCAGGAGAGGCCCAGAGTCATCAGGAAAGCCAGAAGGATACCGAGTCGCACAGATAGGTTTCGCCGAGTGGAAAATGTCTAGCGTAACGTTCCGGCCGGCCCGGGACAATCGGTCCCGCCGGCCGGACGCGGGCCTGTCAGGAGGCGATGGAAACCTCGGGCTCCCTGCGCTTGCGCTGAACCATAAGGACCGCCATACCCATGACAATACCGACCAGATCGGTCCAGCCACCGCCCTCGATCATCAGCAAGGCTGCGGCAATCAGAACCAGCCGGATCATCCAGTTGGCGGCAATCTGCCCAAACCACCCCATGACGCCCCCGGACAACAGGTAGACACCAATGGTGGCTGTCACCAGGGCCCGAGCCACCTCAAACCACGGGGCATCCATCAGCAGTGCACTGTTGTAGAAGAACATGAACGGCACAATGAACGCGGCAATACCGACCCGGAAAGACGCCACGGATGTTTCCATGGCATTGGCGCCGGAAATACCCGCTGCCGCGTAGGAGGCCAGGGCCACCGGCGGCGTGATTGCGGACACCACCGCAAAATAGAACACGAAGAAGTGGGCGGTCAGTGGCTCAATACCAAGGTCCACCAGGCCCGGCGCCACAACGGATGCGGCAACCGCATAGGCGGCGGTTGTGGGCATACCCATGCCAAGAAGGATTGAGATGAACATGGCAAAAATAAGGGCGAGCAGATCGCTGTGGGCAGCGATATCCAGCAGCATGGACGAAAAGCGTGCGCCCACGCCGGTCAGAGAGATGACGCCCACAATCACGCCGGCGGCGGCGCAGACCACAATGATCTGGATCGCCATCACCGAGGCAATATCCAGCGCATGCAGGATCTGACGGGGGCCCATCTTGTTCGGAGACAGCCAGCTCACCATGGCGGCCGCCACCATGGCCAGGGTGCCCGACCGTATCACCGAATACCCGAGGAACAGGGCGACCACAAGAATGATGATCGGGATAAACAGATAGCACTGCTTCACCAGGCGCGACAGTTTGGGCAGTTCATCCTCCCGCATCCCGCGCATCCCGGTCTTGGCCGCTTCGAAGTCCACCATGAAGTAGACAGACGCAAAATACAGAATGGCAGGAATGATGGCAGCCACGGCAATCTCGGTATACGGAATACCGGTGATCTCGGCCATGATGAACGCGCCCGCGCCCATGATCGGCGGCATGATCTGCCCACCGGTTGACGCCGCAGCCTCTACGGCACCCGCGGTCTGCTTCTTGTAGCCCACCTTTTTCATCAACGGAATGGTCAGTGAACCGGTCGAAACGACATTGCCGGCACTCGTACCGTTGATCATGCCCATCAGGCCGGAGGCAAATATGGCAACCTTGGCGGGCCCCCCACGGGAGCGGCCTGCGCACGCAAACGCGAAGTTAACGAAGTAGTCCCCGACTTTCGAGGCCTGCAGAAACGCCGCGAAGATAATGAACAGAATGATGTAGGTGGACGACACCGCCGTGGTCGGCCCAAGGATACCCGCATCGGTATAGACCTGACTGAAGAAGCGCTGAACCGTCAGCCCGGGGTAACCGAGGAAGCCCGGCAGATACTCACCCGTGAACACGTAAACCAGAAAAACGAGCCCGATGATGACCAATGCCATGCCGGCGACCCGACGGGTCATTTCCAGAATCAGCGCCGTGCCGGCAACCGCCGCGAACGAAATGCCGATGGGCGCAAACGACGTACCGGTCGACATGCGCAGGGGCGTGTTGTAGATCACCAGCAAATAGGCGGCGACCGCCAGCGAACACACCATCAACACGAGATCCGGCGCACTGAACCTTGCCCGGCCGCGCTGATGGAACCAGCTGATCACGATGCCGCCAGCCGTCGCGACGATCAGCGGCCAGCCAAAGTGCCATGCCTCCACTTCCGGCTCGACACGCATGGCTCCGCCCTGCAGCATCTGATAGAAAGCGAAACCCTGATAGAGCGCGTACAGCGCCGGCAGCATCACTATCCCGGCCGCCCAGGTGGTCCAGCGGTGACGGACGACCCGATCATCGTCAGAGGCAAACCGGGCACCGGCGTACAGCATGAATCCCAGCACCAGGGCTCCGGCCACATGGACTATCCGGAACGACCAGGTTTCCATGGGTTCGATGTTCAGTGAATAGAGGTGGAAGGAGGAATAGGCAATGGTCATCACGGTGACCAGTTTGAGCAACCACCCATCAAACAGCCGGCGATTGGGCTCTACAGGCTCCTCATCCACGTTATGGGCCAGGATATGGTCTTGGTCCTCGGTCACCCGGGGCTCGTGTTGAATCTCGTGTTCGGTTGTCATGGTAGATACACCCTGCTAGCGGAAAGGCCGGGCCGGCAATGGTGCCGGCCTGTCGAAGGGGCCCGTCAGGCCCCCTCGGCGACGTTTACGGATGGATCCGGTCAGCCGGAATCTCATAACCGTTTTCGTTGAACCAGCGCGCCGCGCCCGGGTGCCAGGGCAGGACGTTGTTTTTGCTGTAATTCTCAGGAACAGAGGAACGGGCTGCCTTGTGAATGGACATCATCTTGTCGTTGTGTTCCATGGTCAGCTTGACCATCTGGTAGACCAGATCGTCCGACACGTCGCAGTTCGCCACCGCAAAGTTCCACATGGATACCACCTGTGAGGGCTGCTCGAGAGACTTGTAGGTGGTTTTCGGAATGGTGAACGCCGCGACCGGGAAGGCGTCGGTCACTTTTTTCAGCTGAGCCTCATTCATCCCGATGATGTTGATATCGGTCTGGACTTCCAGTTGGCTCACCGCCGGAATCGGGATTCCCGCTGCAAACGCGACGACATCGATCAGGCCGTCCTGAAGCTGACCGGCCAGATCCGACCAGCTACCGTTGCGGCGCTCATACTTCACGCCGAGCGTGTCCATCATCTTGGGGAAATAGGTGTCGGAGGTAGAACCCGCCGGACCGAAGCCGATAGTTGCGCCATCCGGGATGTCGTCGATGGTCTTGATGCCGGAACCGCTGAGGGCCGTAATCGAGAAGGGCGTCTGGTACATGGGGAACATGGCACAGACGTTGTCCATTTTCATTCCCGGAGCCAGCGGGCTCTTGCCTTCCATGGATTCACGGGCCGGACCGAGGGTCGTCAGACCGAAGTTGAGGTCGCCGGTATGGACCAGCGCCATGTTCTGCATCGGACCACCGGTGATCTCCGCACCACCGGAAATACCCAGTTTCTCGGCCATGTAGTTGGCCCAGCCAGAGCCGTACGCGAAATAGGTTCCGCCCTGACTGGCGGTACCCACCGTGAAACTTTCGGGCCAGTCCGATTTGTCCTGGGCACTGACAGGACCACTCATGACGGCAGTCGCAGCAACAGCAGCGAGAATCGCTTTGAAATTCATAAAAAGGCTCCCTGAATCATTGTGTTGGTTATCGGGTGCTTTACACGCCGCAAAGGACGACGCTGCCAATCAGGGAGCAAAGGGCAGACCAGCTTCGGAAATTACTTACAAAACGGAAGGTTACTGAATTTAAAAGGAAAAAATGAGCGGAAAACGGGTGGATACCCACTCACCGGGAAGGCGCTGATGGGTGGAATTCCACCCATCGGTCATATCAGAACCGGAGCACGTTCGGAAAAGACGTTGCGGCTACCAGCGACCCTGAAGCGTTGCCAGGATTCGGCGGCTCCCGGCCTGGTCCCGGTGTTCGCAGAGATAGATTCCCTGCCAGGTGCCAAGAGCCAGGTGACCGTGGCTGACGGGAAGGGTGAGCGACGGACCGATCAATACACTCTTGATATGGGCCGGCATATCATCCGGGCCTTCCATGGTGTGCACGAAGTGGGGGGAATGCTCCGGCACCATCACATTGAAGTGTCGCTCCAGATCGCCACGCACATCCGGATCGGCATTCTCATTGACGGCCAGGGATGCGGAAGTGTGCTGGATGAACAGGTGCAGCAGCCCGACCTCGCAATTTGCGAGACTGGGCGCCTGGGCCAGCACTTCGTTGGTGACCAGGTGGAATCCGCGGGGTAGCGGGGCCAGTTCAATCAGGGCCTGATCCCAGATCATTGCCGTGTCTCCTCGTCACTACTTCTGCAAGTCGTCCCAGGGATGGACCGGAACCACCGCTTCGGTCGTTTCAGCCTCAAAGGAACTGCGAAAATAATCCATGGCTTTTTCCGCTTCACTGAGCTCGTCGAAACGGGCAACGTGATAGATGGCCTCGCCCTCGTTCACCAGTGGCAGGTTGTTCACACAGATCACGATGCCGGAACAGGGCGACGTCACCGCGGTTTCCGATTCACCAAACGGATCGGCAACCATCGCCAGCCGCTGCCCTTTTCGGACTTTCTGGCCCAGGTGGGCAACCGGACGCATGATGCCGTCGATGTCGGCTCTCACCCATTGCGAGTTCGCCGCCGTTTCCGACCGTTTCCGGGGAGCCTTGGGACCTTTCTTCGCCGGCACCATTGCAAGTTCCCGCATGACCCGGATTACGCCCTTCACGCCACTGGTAATGACCACGTCATCAAACCTCAGGGCTTCACCGCCCTCAAACGTGATGACCGGTATATCCAGCGAATCGGCATAAGCCCTCAGGCTGCCTTCCCTGAGCCCGGCGTTGATAATGATCGGCGCCCCGAAGGCCTCCGCCATTCGAATCGTCTCGGGATTCTTCAGCTCGGCCCGTATCTGGGGCAGATTGAAGCGATGAATCGCACCGGTGTGAAGATCGATAATGTGGGTCACGTTTTCCATGATCTGGGTGCGAAGCAGGTAGGCAATGCGCCCACCGAGCGACCCGGTCTCACTGCCGGGAAAACACCGGTTCAGGTCGCGCCGATCCGGCAGGTAGCGGGTGCGCTGAACGAACCCGAAAATATTCACGATGGGTACCGCGACGAGGGTACCCCGCAGATGCCGGAGCGCAGAATTGGTCAATACCCGGCGCACAATCTCCACGCCGTTGATCTCATCACCGTGGATCGCACCGCACACCATGAGTACCGGTCCGTCCCGGCGACCATGAATGACTTCAACCGGAATGTGCAGTGGCGTGTGGGTATAGAGTTTGGCAACGGGTACTTCAACCGTCTGCCGGGTACCGGGTTTGATCTGTACCCCGGCGATTTCAAAGGGTGCTCGCGCCTTGCTCATCCCTGCCCCTTGGTTCGAGTCTTCCAGGGCTTCTGGTTCTTTTCGGTCCAGTTAATGATCATGCCCGCCACGTTCTTGCCGGTGGCGTTCTCGATGCCTTCCAGTCCCGGCGATGAATTCACTTCCATCACGAGAGGGCCACGGCTCGAACGCAACAGGTCCACACCCGCCACATTCAGACCCATGGCCTTGGCGGCGGCAATCGCGGTACGGCGTTCCTGGGGCGTGATGCGTACCAGTGAGGCTGTGCCACCACGGTGCAGGTTGGAACGGAACTCGCCTTCGGCTCCCTGACGCTTCATGGCCGCGATGACCTTGTCGCCGAGCACGAAACAGCGAATATCGGCGCCACCGGCTTCCTTGATGAACTCCTGAACGAGGATGTCCGCTTTCAGGCCCATAAAGGCCTCGATCACGCTCTCCGCAGCCTTGCGGGTTTCAGCCAGGACCACACCGATACCCTGGGTCCCCTGCAGCAGCTTGATGACCACCGGAGCACCACCCACCATCTTCAGAAGTTCAGGCACGTTGTCGGGCTTGTTCGCGAAACCGGTGACCGGCATACCAACGCCTTTGCGAGCCAGCAACTGCAACGAACGGAGCTTGTCCCGTGAGCGTGTGATCGCCACGGATTCGTTGACCGGGAACACGCCCATCATCTCGAATTGTCGAAGCACGGCGGTTCCATAGAATGTCACCGAGGCACCGATTCGTGGAATGACCACATCGAAAGCTTCCAGATCTTCCTCGTGGTAACTGATCCTGGGATCGGCGGAGGTGATGTTCATGGAACAGTGCAGGCAATCAATCACTCGCACTTCGTGGCCGCGATTGATTCCCTCCTCCACCAGTCTCCGGGTGGAGTACAGATTCTTGTTTCGCGACAGTACCGCAATTTTCATGTGTCAGTCCTTAAAACCGGTTCGCCGGCAAGATAGGAAGATTCGGGGTAAACTGCCGAGCGACCCGCCATGGCGGTTCGGCCCAGCAACATCCGGAACCGCATCGAGTCCCGGTTGGTCAGCGTCATTTCAATGGGCCAGCTCTGGTTGCCCACCACCACGGTCGTCTCGATCACCAGCCGCAATTCCCTGTGCCCTCCGGAATCCGATACGTTGCGCTCATCGAGAACCTTTGCATCACACTCAACCACGTGATGCAGATCGTTCTGGACCGGGTGCACCCAGAACCGGACGCGACGCTCACCGTTTTCGGTGTAAGGTTCGGTTCGAAACGTATGGAGGCAGGAGGTCCGGGCGCCGGTATCGATCTTGGCCTTGATCCGGGCAATATCCAGATCGGGCAGGGAAACCCATTCCCGCCAACCAAGACATACCCTGTTGTCCTTATTGACCGGCTTGTCCTTCGGGGCTGACTCGCTGGGTACTTTCGGCATCCGATGTATCCTTTTTTTCGGGGCTGGATTCCGGGCTGATCAGCTGCACCCGGAAGGGTTCGGAGTGAGTGCCCGCATACACGCTGGTATGCGGAAAAGGTATCTCGATACCCTCTAGGTCCAGCATGCCCTTGATCGCAACCATCATTCTGCTACGCCCCTCGAGAACCTTGTCAAGAGGGACCCAGACCGAGAACTGCAGATCCACAGAAGAAGGACCGAACGCTGTCACCAGCACGAAAGGCCGCGGCTCCTCGAGGCAAATTGGCTCCTGTTCAGCGAGGGCCAACAAGAGGGATTCCACCCGCTCCACATCTTCAGCGTAGGCAATACCGACCACCAGGTCGAGACGACGGATCGGAAAACGGGAGCGGTTGATGACCTGGGTCTTGATCAGCGTTTCATTCGGTATCCGCACATACAGGTTGTCGGGCGTCCGCAGCTTTACGCTGAGCATGTCGATACCGACCACCTCTCCGATGGTTGCGTCCACCTCGATCACGTCGCCGACTTCGAAAGGTTTCTCCACCAGCAGGAACAGCCCGCTGATCATATTGGACGCCGACGTCTGGGAGGCAAAGCCGATGGCGACTGTGAGGATACCTGCGGCACCCAGCACGACATCCAGGGAAAACCCGGCTTCTCTCAGCGCCGCGATCGCAAACAGCGTGACGATCAGATAAAACACCAGCCGCCGAACCATCAGCGCATGATGCCGCGACGTCCGCTCCGCCATCACGCTGGCAACGCTGCGCGCAGCGGCCGCCCCCACCACCAGGCCCAGGATCAGCAGGAACAGTGCACTGAACCACTGGGCCCAGGCAACGCCGTCGATCACAGACACCAGGCCTGTCTTGATATCCTCCAGCAAAATGAACGCTCCTGCGATTAGCCAAACATTCGATCAAACGCCCGCACCAGCCGGCCCCGGGAACTTTTCTCTCGGGCGTCGCCAACCTTGCGACAATGGCCGGCGGCCGGCAGCAAGGTCGTGTCGACCCGAAGGCTTGCGGAATTCATATCGGTTTCACATTCCACAGTCACCCCCGGCGTCCACAGTTGCGCTCGATCATTCTGATGCAACGACAACAATGGTGTCGGAAGGCTGAAACGCTCCAGCAGCAAAGGCTCTGACCGTCGGTTGATGATTGTTACCGGCGTCACCGCCCGCCAGGGGCGTTTGGGAACCGCCTCCAGTACCAGCCGGGCAAACGTTGACGAGGAATAGCACAACTCGCCCTCCATGGTGTTCCGGCCCACCCAGGTCATCAGTGGTGTAGAAAGCGGGATTTCTGTCAGCGGAGTCTCGTTCGGCCCCACGCAGACCTTCATCCAGACCATGGTGCCGACATAGATGACACAACGCCCACCCGCCGGGATCGTCATCGGCTGGAACGGCCGTATTACGGTCGGCAGACTGGCAACTGCCGGCATGAACGTGATGGTACCGCCGTCGTTTTCCGGGCGAATAAATCGCTGGAGCGGCACATCGAGGGACGGCAACACATGCCCTACGCGCTCGGTCCATGCCGAGGGGTCACCCTGTGCTTCAAGCGTCCTCAAACGCACCTGCCACTCGAGATCCAGAAGCGTTACCCATAGCTGGACGTGGCCTAGTTCGTGATATTGGGTCTGACCGGATTCCAGTGTGTAGGGTTGCCGCCAGGCGCCATCCCGCCGATTTTCGGATTCCTGAATCATCCGCTCCTCACTCCCGTTCAAGCGCCATTGATCGGGGTTAACTATAATCCAAACCCGCCGCCCCAGCGAATACACAAGTTGGTGATTTTATTGAAACAGCGGCTGTAATTACCCGTATTCGGGGCAGCCCGGGGAAACAGGAAATTCAATGACACAACTGGTCTGGTTCAGAAACGATCTGCGCGTCGCCGACAACCCGGCGCTCACCGCCGCCTGCAAAACCGGTCAGCCGGTCAGGGCATGCTACATCGTGACCCCCGGGCAGTGGCAAACCCACGACTGGTCCCCTGCGCGGGTCAAGTTCGTCATTGACCACGCAAACGCCCTGGCAAAAGATCTGGCAGCGCTGGGCATTCCCATGACCTTCCTTGAAGCAGACGATTTCACCCGGAGCCAGGAGGTTCTGATCAGCCTCTGCCGGGAACACGAGATCACTCACCTTCATTTCAATGAAGAGTACGGCATCAATGAAAGACGCCGGGACAAAAGCCTCAAACCAAAGGCCGACGCACTCGGGTTAACCATCTGTAAATACCGGGACCAGACGGTCGCGCCGGTTGGCGAGATACTGACGCAACAGAACGAGCCCTATTCCGTGTTCACCCCCTTTTCCCGGCGCTGGCGGAGCTGGATCGACGAAACCGCACCCACGGCTTATCCGTCTCCCTCTGCCCGGGGCGATGCCATCCGCCCCAGCCAGATAGACGCGATTCCTGCCCCATTCAGGGAAGCACCACCAGCTCTGGTGGAAACCGGTGAAAACGCCGCGCACGACCAGCTGGAGCGCTTTCTTGAAACCCGGGCCGGAACCTACAGGGAGCAGCGGGACTTTCCCGCCGTGGATGGCACCAGTCAGCTCTCGCCTTACCTGGCCAACGGCGTACTGTCGGGTCGCCAGTGCCTGCTTGCGGCCCGGGAGGCCCAGGGCCGCGGAGGCAATCAGGAAGGACTGGTTACCTGGACCAACGAGATCGCTTGGCGGGATTTCTACATCCACATCCTGTATCACTACCCGAGGGTCAGTATGCACCGGGCCTTCAAGCCGGAAACGGAGGCGCTGGAGTGGAACGCACCGGGAGACCATTTTGACGCATGGAAGGAAGGGCGAACCGGCGTTCCCGTTGTCGATGCAGCCATGCGTCAGCTCAATGCGACCGGCTGGATGCACAACCGCCTGCGAATGATCACCGCCATGTTTCTGACCAAGAACCTGTTCATCGACTGGCGCCTGGGCGAAGTCTATTTCATGTCGAAACTGGTGGACGGATTCCTGGCATCCAATAACGGTGGCTGGCAATGGAGCGCCTCGACCGGCACTGACGCCGCGCCCTACTTTCGAGTATTCAATCCGGTCACCCAGAGTGAACGGTTCGATCCCCGGGGCGAGTTCATTCGGAGGTGGGTGCCGGAGCTGTCAAAACTCGATGCCAAACGCATTCATGATCCGGGGGCCAAGGGGGGCGTGATCCCGAAGGGCTACCCCAGACCCATTGTCGATCTGAAGGAAAGCCGAAAGGAGGCCATTGCCAGGTTCCAGGCGTTAAAAGACTAACTCATAAGCCAGAGACAGATCTGCTCCAACCCTGTCAATCCGCCCACAGCTAGTCAGAACAAACCGGGCAATCCGGATCGCGAGCCAGCTTCATTTCCCGCCACTGCATCTGCCAGGCATCCAGCACCAGCAAACGGCCAATGAGCGGCTTGCCGGCGCCGCTGATCACCTTGATGGCCTCCATCGCCTGTGCCGCGCCAATCATACCCACAAGCGGCGCAATCACACCGGCCTGGGAACAGGTCAGATCCTCATTGCCCTGCTCCGGGTACAGGCAGTGGTAACAGGGGCTCTCCTCCACCCGACGGTCATAGACCGACAACTGGCCTTCGCCACGAATGGCAGCACCGGACACCAGCGGAATCCGGGCGGCAACGCAGGCCCGGTTCAGGGCAAAGCGGGTCGCGAAGTTATCACTGCAGTCGAGCACCAGGCTGCTTTCCTCTACCCGGCGTTTGAGCGCATCTCCGGACAGCCGGTCGTTGATGGCAGTCACCGACACGAGCGGATTGATACGCCGGACCCGATCCGCCAGGCTCTCCGCCTTGGAGTCGCCCAACTGATTCTGCTCAAAGCCAATCTGACGCTGGAGGTTGGCCAGCTCAATTTCATCGTCATCCACAAGGGTAAGGTGGCCGACACCCGCGGCGCCCAGGTAGAGGGCCACCGGACAACCCAGACCACCGGCACCGATCACCAGGACTCGTGCCGATTTGAGGGCCTCCTGTCCGGCAATGTCAAACCGAGGCATCAGTATCTGTCGACTGTAGCGCAGCAGCTCTTCATCGCTGAGCATACCCGTCTCCCCGTTCTATTGAGTTGTGTCCGAATCGCCCGGCCATTGACCCAGCGTCATTCGATCCCGCTGACCATAGTCCTGACGACTTTCGACAGCTTCAAACCCTCTGGACCGGAACAAGGCTCTCACCGCCTCTGCCTGGTCAAACCCATGCTCCATCAGCAACCAGCCACCCGGCGCCAGCCACCGGGGTGCATCGTCCAGAATGGTCCGTATATCTTCCAGACCGTCCACGCCCGAAACCAGTGCGCTGGATGGTTCAAAGCGTACGTCCCCCTCACAGAGGTGTCGATCGCTCTCTTCTATATAAGGCGGATTGGAAACAATCAGATCAAACGTACCCGGCGTCAGACCCTCAAACCAGTTACTCAGCTCGACAGTCACCGGCAACCCCAGCGAGCGCGCATTTTCCCGGGCGAGCTCCACCGCTTCGGGCACGCAATCGCAGGCACGAACCGACCAGGCGGAGCGTTCTGAAGCGAGCGCCAGCGCGATGGCACCGGTGCCGGTGCCCAGATCCAGCACGCGCGCCGGGCCAGGCAAGGGCAATGAAAGGGCCGCCTCCACCACACACTCGGTATCCGGACGGGGAATCAAGGTAGCCCTGGAAACCCTGAGTGACAACGACCAGAACTCCTGGTGTCCAAGAAGATAGGCAATGGGGGTGCCGTCAACGCGGGCATCCACCAGACGCCCGAAAGCTTCGGCCTGCTCCGGGGAAACCTCCTGCTCCGGCCAGGCCCGGAATCGCGTGCGGCTCCAGCTGGTCACGTGACTGAGGAGAAGTTCGGCATCCAGCCGCGGCGTATCACTCTTGATGCGGCCCGCCGCTTCACGAATCAGACGTTCACAGGCCAGCGAAGGACTACTGGTCATCGGCCAATGCAGCCAGCAATTCGGCCTGGTGTTCCTGTTGGAGCGGAACGATCACGGCATCCAGGTCACCGGTGATCACTTCGTCCAGCTTGTAGAGGGTCAGGTTAATACGGTGATCCGTGACACGGCCCTGGGGAAAGTTGTAGGTCCGGATCCGCTCGGAGCGGTCACCGCTACCCACCAGGCTCTTGCGGGTTTCGGCCATGGTTTTCTGCTGCCGCTCGGTCTCGGCATTCTGCAGACGGGAGGCAAGCAGGCTCATCGCCTTGGCCCGGTTCTTGTGCTGGGACCGCTCCTCCTGGCATTCCACCACAATACCGGTGGGCAGGTGGGTGATACGGATGGCGGAATCGGTCTTGTTAACGTGCTGGCCACCGGCGCCAGAGGCCCGGAAGGTATCCACCCGGAGATCCGATTTATTGAGTTGGACCGCCTCGGCTTCGTCCGCCTCCGGCATCACGGCCACCGTGCAGGCCGAGGTATGGATGCGGCCCTGGGACTCGGTTTCCGGTACGCGCTGAACCCGGTGAGCCCCGGATTCAAATTTCAGGGCGCCGTAGACGCCATCGCCGGCGACCCTCGCAATGACTTCCTTGAAGCCACCGTGTTCGCCTTCGTTCTCACTGAGCACTTCCACCTGCCAGCGGCGGCGTTCGGCATAGCGGGAGTACATCCGGAACAGATCGCCGGCAAAAATGGCAGCCTCGTCACCGCCGGTACCGGCCCGGATTTCGAGAAATACGTTCTTCCGGTCGTTCGGATCCTTCGGCAGCATCAGGCGCTGCAGTTCTTCATCGAGCTCTTCACTCTTCAGCCGGGCGCTTTTCAGCTCCTCTTCTGCCATTTCCCGCATGTCGGCATCGGCATCACGGGTCAGCTCCTGGGCAGCCTCGATGTCCGCCAGAGATTGCTGCCAGGCCTGAAAACAATGGACGACGGGCTCAATTTCAGCGAATTCCCGGGAGAGGTCCCGGAATCGGTCCTGATTGGCAATGGTGGCGGAATCGCTCAGCAACGCGCTGACCTCCTCGAACCGGTCAACCAACTGTTCGAGGCGGGACTGAATGGATGACTTCATAGTTTTTCCGGTGTGGTGACTGTGTCGGCGTCCAACGCATCAAGCTGATGCAACTCACGCAGCCACTCGGTCACCTCCGTGCGGCCCTCGGTCGTGGCCTTGCGCACCTGCACAGACGGTTCGTGGAGAAGCTTGTTGGTCAGGCCCCGGGCCAGACCGCGCAAAACGGTTTCGGGATCGGCACCGTTGCGCAGGGCCCGAAGGGCTTTCTCGGTTTCGTTGTCACGAAGGGTCTCGGCGCGTCGCCGGAACTGCTTGAGGGTAGACACCGCGTCGAGAGCACGTAACTGACGGAGAAAATCCTGAACGCCGTCCAGAACGAGGTTCTCGGCTTCCCGGGCAGCGCCCTCCCGGGAGCGGATGTTTTCTTCAATCACGTGACGAAGATCGTCGACGGTGTACAGGTAGACGTCATCCAGCGATGCCACCTCGGGCTCAATGTCTCTTGGAACAGCGATATCGACCATAAAATAGGGACGACGCTTGCGTTTCTTCAGCGCACGTTCCACAGCGCCTTTCCCCAGGATGGGCAGCGGGCTGGCGGTGGAGGAAATAACGATATCGACATCCGTCAGGTGGCCGGGAATCTCCGAGAGGACAATGCCCTTGCCACCGTAGGTCCCGGCCAACACCTGGGCGCGTTCCAGCGTTCGGTTGGCGACCAGGAAATCCTTGACGCCGGCTTCGGCGAGATGCTGGGCCACCAGCTCAATGGTCTTGCCGGCACCAACCAGCAGGGCCCGGTTACGGGACATGTCAGAGAAAATGTGGTGCGCCATATTGACCGCCGCATAGGCGACGGATACGGGGTTTTCGCCGATCGCGGTATGGGTCCGGATACGTTTCGCGACCGAGAACGTATGTTCGAACAGACGGGACAGGAACGAGCCGGTCGCGCCGTTCTCTTTCGCAAGGGCGTAGGCGTCTTTCAGTTGTCCGAAGATCTGGGGCTCGCCCAGAACCATGGAGTCCAGGCCTGCGGCGACCCGCATCATGTGGCGAACCGCTTCGGCATCCCGATGGACGTAAAGCGCCTCTTCCAGGTCGGCCGCATCAAGGTTGTGAAAACCCGCCAGCCAACGCAGGACCGCCGGCGCACAGTCGTCGTCACCGGCAAGGTAGAGCTCTGTCCGGTTACACGTGGACAGGATGGCTGCCTCACTGGCACCAGAAGCTGCCCGCAACTCGGCAAACGCCTCGGACATTCGCTCAGGCGTGAACGCAATACGCTCCCTAAGCTCGACCGGTGCGGTTCGATGATTAATTCCCAGTGTAACCAGTGCCATTTCGGACCTGAAAACCCTACTCTTATAAAGGTTAAATTACCGACATTTTAACGACGCACGCCGCTGCCTGCCACCCAAATACCGCGGACCTTCGGCAAGTGCGGACCGATTGGGCAAGATCAGACGCTTATGCCATTATAGGGGCTCGGCCACGGCCGGTACCCGATCTACCTCAATTTCGCGGGTAAAGCCCGGGTCATTATCAAGCGTCGCTGACAAGTAACGGGAAGTTGCATGCACAAATCCGCACCGTTTTTGGCCACCTTCATTCTGGGTGTCACCCTCGCCGGCCTGCCGGGCTGCGCCAGCCTGACCGGCTCATCGAAGCAACCCGCTTCCGATTCATCTGCCTCAGACAGCACAAAGGACGCACCGGAAAAGCCGATCGAGTATGCGGACTTTGAGCCGGACGTTCTCTATCTGTTGCTCAGCGGTGAGATCGCTGCCCAGCGTGGACGGTATGACGTCACCCTGGTGAACTACCTCAAGGCCGCCAAACAGTCCCGGGATGAAGGCGTCATTGAGCGGGCCATGCGCATTGCCCAGTCGCTCAACGGCGACAACGCCCAGACCCAGCTTGCCGAACTCTGGCTGGAGGTGGACCCGGAAAACCTGCAGGCCCACCGGATCGCAGCCATACAGGCGGTCAAACGCAACGACCTTCAGACGGCCCTGGACCACATGGAGCAGATCATGAACCAGGGCGGCGATGCGGACTTCGACAGTCTTGCCGCCATGGCCGCCAGCCTCCCGGCCGAGCAGCAGAAAGAACTGCTTTCACTTTACCAGCGCCTGGCCAAGCGTCACCCGGACACTCCGGAACTGGACTACAGCATTGCCCTGCTCCTGAAAATCAACGGCAAGCCAGACCAGGCACTCAAACAACTGGACCCTCTGCTCGAAGAGCATGAAAACTTCCAGCCCGCCATCGTCCTGCGCGGAGATCTCCTGTACGAGACCGGCAAGAAACGAGAGGCGCTGGACTACCTGATGCGGAACACCCGCAAGTTTCCCAACAGCCGTCAGATGGGCACCCTTTATGGCCGCATGCTGATCAACGAGGGCGACCTGCAGGCAGCCCAGGACGAATTCAAGCGCCTGGTGGACCTGTACCCGGACAACTCGGGGCTGCTCCTTTCACACGCCCTGGTCGCCCTGGAGAACAACCAGAAGGATCTGGCCAAGGATGAGCTGACCCAGCTGCTTGAGCAGGGGCACCATACCAACGAGGCCAACTACTATCTCGGCAGGATCGAGGAAGAGGACGGCAACGCGGACCAGGCAATCGGGTTCTACGACGGCGTGCGTCAGGGCAACTACTATTTCCCCGCCCTGGCCCGGGCGAGTGCACTGCTGGCCGAACAGGGCAAGGTGGATGAGGCGCTGACCCGGATCCGTACCATGCGGGAGAGCCATCCTGCCCAGGCTGAAAATTTCTGGCTTCTGGAGGTCAACCTGCTTCTGGATGAAAACCGGCAACAAGCCGCGCTCGACAGCGCAACGCAGGCACTGGAGGCCTTCCCGGACAATGCCCAGATCCGCTACGCACGGGGCATGCTCTACGACAGCATGGACCAGCCGCAAAAAGCGGAAGCGGATTTGCGCCAGATTATCGAGACCGAACCCAACAACGCAGTGGCCCTCAACGCCCTCGGCTACATTCTCACGACCCGTTCCGACAGGCTGGAAGAGGCACGGCAGTATATCGGTCGCGCCCTGCAACTGGATCCGGAGAACCCCGCCATCCTCGACAGCATGGGCTGGGTGCTCTACCGGGAAGGCCGATTGCAGCCCGCCCTGCAGTACCTGAAAAAGGCGTGGGAAGCCTACCCGGATCCGGAAGTGGCGGCGCATTACGGTGAAGCGCTCTGGATGGCCGGCGAGGAAGAGCAGGCCCGCATCGTCTGGAAAAAGGGACTGGAGAGCGACAAGGATCACGAGATCCTGCGCGAGACCATCAACCGCCTGACGGGTGAAGGAAACCCGTAATGTGGTGGCACCTCCGGTTACTTCCGGTACTGGCCCTTGTCATCCTGATCCAGGCCTGTACCACCATCCGTCTGGAGCCCCTGCCCGACGGCATGACCGACCAGCCGCCCGCCAGCTGGAATGCGCGGGCCCGGCAGGTGTCCGGATTCAACCAGTGGCGCCTGACCGGAAAACTGGCTGTGCGCCAGCCATCCGACAGTGGAACGGCCCTCATCAATCACTGGATCCAGTCGGGCGAATCCTACGACCTTGCCCTGTCCTCATCGTTTCTGGGCATGGGCAGCACCCTGCTGAAAGGTCGTCCGGATTATATGGAACTCACACTACCTGGTGGCGACACCTATCGCTCATCGGATCCGGAAGCCCTGGTGACCGCCGCCACCGGATGGCAGCTTCCGCTGAAGAGCCTGTCCTGGTGGATTCGCGGACTACCGGCGCCCGACGGAAACGCCCGGCTGCTCTTCAATGCTCAGCAGCAACTGGCGTTGATTCGCCAGTCCGGCTGGGAAATCCGTTACGACCGCTGGAAGCGCTTCCTGCCAGACCTGCCCGCACTGCCCGCACGAATCACCGCGGTCAAGGGTGAAAAGCGGGTACGCATGGTTGTCGCGCAATGGGAGTCGCTGGAGGATCGCCCGTGAGCCTTTCCCTGACCCTGCCCTCACCGGCGAAGCTCAACCTGTTCCTGCATATCGTAGGGCGACGCGACGATGGCTACCACGAACTTCAGACGGTCTTTCAGTTTCTGGACTACGGTGACGACATCACCTTTACCCTGACCGGGGAACAGACGGACATCCGCCTGGCCCAGCCGGTACCGGGCGTACCTGACGACGACAACCTCATCATTCGCGCTGCGCGAGCGCTGGCGGCCCATAGCCGCCGCCCCCTTCCCGGCGTTGTCATCGACATCGAGAAACGCCTGCCCATGGGCGGGGGCCTCGGCGGCGGCAGCTCCAATGCCGCAACCACCCTGCTGGGGCTCAACCACCTCTGGCAACTCGGGCTTTCGCTGGATCAGCTGGCAGAGATCGGTCTGGGACTGGGCGCCGACGTTCCGGTGTTCGTTCGCGGCCATGCCGCTTTCGGCGAAGGTGTGGGCGAACGCCTTACACCGGTAGACCCACCCGAGGACTGGTTCCTGGTCCTGAAGCCCGCCTGCAACATCAACACCGGAAAGATTTTTTCCGAGGAAGGGTTGACAAGGGACACCCCAAAAATCAAAATAGCGCCCGCTTTTGAGGGAGACGCCTCGAGGTACCGAAACGACTGTGAGGATGTAGTTCGTAAACTGTATCCAGAGGTTCATCAAAGCCTGGAATGGCTTTCACAATTCGGACCTGCAAGATTAACCGGAACCGGGGCTTGCATTTTTGGACGTTTCCCGACAGAATCCGCAGCCCGGATTATCTGGGAAAGCAAACCCTCCGGCATCACGGGGTTCGTAGCTAAAGGGGTGAACATATCACCTCTACACAAAAAGCTGACAGAGCTGAAATGATGCCAAAAAAGCACGATACTGGGGTGTCGCCAAGTGGTAAGGCAACGGGTTTTGATCCCGTCATGCGCAGGTTCGAATCCTGCCACCCCAGCCACCTTTCTCCCGCTTCTTCTGAATCAAACGCCGATACTGAGAAGGATGCTGTCGTGTCCAAACTGATGATTTTCGCTGGCAATGCCAATCCGGCCCTTGCCCAGGACATTGCCAAGAAACTCCATATTCCCATGGGTCAGGCCACCGTCGGCCGCTTCAGCGACGGCGAAACCACCGTCGAGATCAATGAAAACGTCCGAGGCCACGACGTCTTCATTATCCAGCCCACCTGCTACCCCACCAACGACAACCTGATGGAACTGATCGTGATGGCTGACGCCCTGCGTCGCGCTTCCGCCACACGGATTACCGCGGTTATCCCCTACTACGGATACGCCCGTCAGGATCGCCGGGTACGTTCAACCCGGGTAGCCATCAGCGCCAAGGTCGTCGCAGACATGATCTCCAGCATCGGCGTGGATCGCGTACTCACCGTCGACCTGCACGCGGATCAGATCCAGGGCTTCTTCGACATCCCGGTGGACAACATCTACGCCACCCCGGTCATGCTCGAAGACATCGAGAAGCAGCGCTTTGACAACTTTGTCGTGGTATCCCCGGATGTGGGTGGCGTTGTACGCGCCCGCGCCGTGGCCAAACGCCTCGACGACGCCGACCTGGCGATCATCGACAAGCGTCGCCCCAAGGCCAATGTCTCCCAGGTCATGCACATCATCGGTGACGTTCAGGACAAGACCTGCATCCTGGTGGACGACATCGTCGACACCGCCGGAACCCTCTGCAAGGCTGCCAATGCCCTTAAAGAGCGCGGCGCTGCCCGAGTGGTCGCCTATATCACTCACCCGGTCCTGTCCGGTCCGGCCATTGAGAATATCGAAGCGTCGGAACTCGACGAACTGGTGGTGTGCGACACCATTCCGCTTGGTGACAAAGCCCGGAATTGTGATAGAATCCGCCCCCTCAACATGGCAGGCCTGCTCGCGGAATCCATTCGTCGCGTAAGCAACGAAGAGTCCATCAGTGCCATGTTCGGGCACGACTGAGTCGAAAAGCCCAGCAGTACAGTTTCCGAGTCGGGAGTCCGCGTGGGCTCCCGACTCTTTTCGTCAGCCGGAGAAAACTCCGGTTTTTCAAAAATATCATCTGTTCCAAGCCTGGTCGCGGGCCGTTCAGATGACGATTGAGGTAAGAAACCATGTCTCAGGAATTTGTTATTGAAGCATTTCCTCGCGACGACCAGGGCAAAGGTGCGAGCCGCCGCCTGCGTCGTGAGGAGCGCAAGATCCCGGCCATCATCTACGGTGGCAACAAAGACGCCACTCCGGTCGCGATCTGGCACAACGAGCTGAAAAAGGCTCTGGAAAACGAAGCGTTCTTCTCCCACATCCTGACCGTTGATATCCAGGGCAAGAAAGAGAGCGTTATCCTGAAGGATCTGCAGCGTCACCCGTACAAGCCGATCCTGACCCACGCCGACTTTCAGCGCGTCGACAAGGATCACGAGATCCACGTGAACGTGCCGCTGCACTTCGTCAACGAAGAAACAGCTCCGGCCATCAAGCTCCAGGGCGGCGTTGCCAACCACCAGATCAACGAAGTGGAAGTCATCTGTCTGCCGCAGAACCTGCCCGAGTTCATTGAGGTCGACATGGCCGAAGTGGACATGGATCAGGTGGTTCACCTGAGCGATCTCAAACTGCCGAAGGGCGTGAAGATTGCCGCTCTGCAGCAGGGTGAAGATCACGACCTGCCGGTTGTGGCGATTCACAAGCCGCGTGGCGCCAAGGTTGACGATTCCGAGGAAGGCTCCGAGGAAGGCGAAGAAGGCGGCGAGGAGTAAGCACTCCCGGGGCGACGGTCAATGGCACAGGATATTGTCATGGTGGTGGGTCTGGGAAATCCCGGATCCGACTACGAGAATACCCGCCACAACGCCGGCGCCCTGTTCGTCGAAGCGCTGGCCCGCGATGCGGGCCAGACGCTCCGTCCCGACAAGAAATACCACGGGCTCTATGCCCGCATTCAGTGGCAGGGTCTCGACCTGCACCTGCTGAATCCCACCACATTCATGAACCGTAGCGGCCTTGCCATAAAGGCGCTGGCGGATTTCTTCAAGATTGCCCCCGAACAGATTCTCGTCGCCCACGACGAACTGGATCTGCCTCCGGGCATCGCCAAACTCAAAAAAGGTGGCGGCCATGGCGGCCACAACGGGCTTCGCGACACCATTGCCCACCTCGGCACCCGTGAATTCCAGCGTCTGCGACTCGGCATCGGTCACCCCGGCGACAGCCGCAAGGTCACCGGCTACGTTCTTGGCCGTCTCGGCAAACAGGAATCCGAGCAACTCGAGGCCGTGTTCGACGAGGTCATGCGCGTCCTGCCAGACGCCGCCGGAGGCAAACTGGCCGCGGCCATGAACCGCCTGCACAGCTTCAAGCCAACGCCCTGAACAACGGCATTACCCCTTACTCGCACCCATACCGATACACCGGTATAATCCGCGACAAATTTTCAGTACCAGCAGAGGCAACCCATGGGATTTAACTGCGGCATCGTCGGCCTTCCCAACGTCGGCAAATCCACCCTGTTCAACGCACTGACCAAGTCCGGCATTGGCGCGGAAAACTTCCCTTTCTGTACCATTGAGCCGAACGCCGGTGTGGTGGCCATGCCCGACCCTCGCCTCAACAAACTGGCGGAGATCGTAAAGCCCGAACGCGTCGTGCCAACGACCATGGAGTTCGTCGACATTGCCGGCCTCGTGGCCGGCGCCTCCAAGGGGGAAGGCCTGGGCAACCAGTTCCTGGCCAACATCCGCCAGACCGATGCCATTGCCCACGTCGTCCGCTGCTTTGAAGATGGCAACGTCATTCACGTAGCGAACAAGGTGGACCCTGCGGCCGACATCGAGGTCATCAACACCGAGCTGGCCCTGGCCGATCTGGAAACCGTGGAAAAGGCCATCAAACGGGTTCAGCGCGTTGCCAAGAGCGGCGACAAGGAAGCCAAGGCCCAGCTTGAGATGTTCGAAAAACTCCTGCCGGTCCTGAACGAAGGCAAGCCGGTCCGCAGCATGGGCCTGGACAAGGACCAGATGGCCCTGATCCGGGAGCTGTGCCTGCTGACCGTCAAGCCCACCATGTACATCGCCAACGTCAACGAAGACGGATTCGAGAACAACCCGCACCTGGATACGGTGAAAGAAATCGCCGCCTCCGAGAACGCGGTGGTGGTGCCCATCTGCAACAAGCTGGAAGCTGAAATTTCCGAACTGGAAGACGAAGAGAAAACCATGTTCCTGGAAGAAATGGGCATGGAAGAGCCCGGACTGGACCGGGTAATCCGCGCCGGCTACAGCCTCCTGGGCCTGCAGACGTACTTCACCGCCGGCGTCAAGGAAGTCCGCGCCTGGACCATCAAGATTGGCGCCACAGCGCCCCAGGCGGCCGCTGTCATTCATACCGACTTCGAGCGTGGCTTCATCCGCGCCGAGGTGGTCAGCTACGACGATTTCGTCCAGTACAACGGCGAAGCCGGCGCCAAGGATGCCGGCAAATGGCGCCTGGAAGGCAAGGACTACATCGTGCAGGACGGCGACGTTATCCATTTCCGGTTTAACGTATAATTTTTCTCGGAAATTTGGGCCCAAAGCCTTGACAGAATGAGCCCAAATACTGAAAATACGCGCCTCGTTTGGGGCGTTGCCCAGAACGAAATGGCAAGGTAGCTCAGTTGGTTAGAGCACAGCACTCATAATGCTGGGGTCGGCGGTTCGACTCCGCCCACATTCTCTTCGACTCCATGTCTCAGAAAATGCGGGATTGCTACCAAAAACAGCTACTTAGAAAGGCTCAGTCAGAAATGATTGGGCTTTTTTTGTGCCTGAAAATAATGCCTATTTGCGATCAATAAAAGTTGGGGGTCCACTGGGGGTCCAACATTTTTGATCAAGTGTCTGTGCAGCACCCTGTTTTTGGCTGTTGGAATCAATCTAAATTGGGGCCAAAGGTCTTTTGATTACAACCTATCGAGTACAGCCCTGCCCTCGTCTGATCCGTCAGAGCAGCCCAGTAGCTTATGCTTCGATTTGAGGTCTCTGACTATCTCTTGGAGCGACTCGGGGGATCCAGCGTGCTCAGAGACGTCGCACTGCTCGATAAGGCTTTTATCTCTGAGACTGAGGATGCGGTCGGGTAGCTTGTAGACTTTGAGAGCTGCATTGCCGTCATCCTTTCCAGATCTTTCAGCTCTGATATAGCAGATGCCGTATGTGTCCAGGCCCTCCCTCGTGTAGTCGATAAACCTGTCTCTCGTGGCTTTTAGAAGGTCTCGCTCATCATCTACCGAGTAGCTGCTCATATCGCGGTGATCAGGGCATCTCGTGCACCAATAGCCGTCGATAGAGCCGAGGCTGCCTGGTTCGCCGCAGATGTCGCAGATCTTTGTGGACAGGCTTTCAAAAATAGCCTCGATGATATCCTCTTCCATCAAATCGACTGGGAGATTGACATAGAGCCGCAAACTTCCGAATTTCTCTTTGATCTGACTGATCTGAACAGCTTTTCCTGTGCGCTGCTGGATGTCTTCGCAAACCGCAAAAAGCTCATAGATGATCGGGAACCATCCGAGGCCAGCTTCAATGCCGAAACGGGTAAAGGAGTTCTCCTCGCCCTGGTGCATTAGCAAAGGAAAATCGGCTCTCAACTTTGCGACTAGATCCTTATGCACGACATCTCCAAATTCTCATGAGCAAGTCAGCATAATATAAAAGCGCTACACTCTCTGCATGGCTACTTATACCTCACAAGACACAGAGACAGCCCTCAGGGTCGCACGCAACGTCTGCAATGCCTGGGGTCTATCAGATCACGAGACATCCACCCTGCTCGGCACTGGCGATGGTGAGCAGCTTGAGCGGATCTCCTGCGTCATCGGTATCTATAAGTCTCTGCGCACGATATTTCAGACTGACCAGCAAGCTGATGCGTGGGTGCGCAGACCGAACCGAGCCTTTGGAGGTCAGACGGCTCTGGAGGTCATGCTGAATGGCGGCCTAGCTGATATTCGAAGATACCTAGCAGGTCAGGAGCAGTAATCACAGCTTTGCGATCAAAAACGCGGGTTCCGATCTGGGCAAGCTGTCAGCTTTTTTGGGCCCAAATTGGTCCCAGAAGAGCCATCGTTGTCCGAGAAATTCCAGATTATCGAGAAATATTGGCATTAGTTACAAAAAACGTTAAGAAATCAGCTATTTTTGCCTACCTTTTTGTTTAGCATATATTGCATTTTCGGTCAAATTTGATACAATGTAATTGTCGAGCCTGAAAGTAGTTCCTACGATTATTTGACGACTCACACCCCTCAAAGATCTGGTGCAAGACTCGACTCGAAAGGGCCTCATGGATGGGGCCTTTTTTTATGCGTGAGAGAAAGTATGCTTCCTTTGGCACCGCTGAAGCATTACCTGGTCAAGTAATTTAGCCGTAAGCCGGAGCCCAGTCGTAGTTCCCCCGCCTTCTCGGCCTCTTCCTTGGCCTTTTGGTTCTTCACATCAATACTCCCAGCCAGACGCATCTCGTCTGCCGTTATCAGTGGCTGGATGACCTCTGGCTTGACTGGATACGCCCGGGCCTTCTTCGTGAGAGCAAGCTGCTCGTACTTGCCCGTGATCCTGCTGATGTTGCAGTCTTCCTTGATGCCGTCGATATCGATCTTCTTAACCAGGTCGGATAATGTGTAGTAGCGATTGCGCCCGTTGCCAGTTGCTGTCAGGTCGTAGCCAAGCTCGCGCAGGATGTTTTTAATAACGACCGATCGAAACTTGCAAGTAACGTTAGTCCGTGCATCCGAAAAGAAGAATTTGACCAGCTCCAGGCCTGACATTGTTGCCTTGTCATTGATCGCCACAGGCTCGATTAGCTTGCCGTAAGCATACTCGGCTGACTCAGTCGTCACGTATGAGTTGGACAGATCTGTCAGGTTAACTCCGGCATCCTCAAGCAGCTGGATCACACGCTGGCCGGCGATATCCATGCGCTCTGAGACGGCATCTTTTCCTGAAAGGCGCTTACGCATAGACACGACTTGATCGATGCCCATCGAGAAAATTTCATGGTAAGTCTGATCAGTCAGCATAGAGATGCTCAGAGTCTGCATGCCGAATATCGTTCGAGCAGCCACTTCCTGCTCAAAAGTCCTTTCTTCACTTACGCCCATATCAATGCCCTCTTTCGTTTGTTGTTGTAGTTTTTCGGATGTTTTGTGGGCTACATCTTTCTGGATTTCTGAATTCTTTCTGCGACCAGCTTTTGCAGACTTCTGACCGTCTGTCTTGATCTCTTCTGAGATATATGGGCGCTCGATGGTGAAGCCCATCTGTTCAGCCGCGATCAACACTGACTGCTCAAAGTGTCGGAACTGGCGGTTTTTCTGAGCTGCGTAGTCAGCCAGGAACTTGCCATGCTCGGTTGCGTATAGCTTCTGAGCTTCCTCGACTGGGTTCTCACATTCGCTGATCATCTTTGCGATAAGCGACACAGGATCAGTCACGCGGAAGCTTGAGCGCCCCGACCGGAAAGCGAGATGGATCTTATCAGCGGCCCTGAAACGTCGAGCAGATTGGAGCACGCTTGTTGGCGTGATGGTGCGGCCGGCGAGCACTGAGATCTCATCAAAGTCTGGCAGAGTGATAGATGCGCCTGCATTGATAACCGGGCTGATGACTGAGGCGTCAGTGCTCAGGACAATGTTGTCGATTTCGCTGACGCTCTTGCCGGAGCTTTCAAAAAACTCGGCGTTGAGCATTAGAGCTTCTTTACCTGTCTCATGCGACAGCGCATGAGCAACTTCGCTGAAGGCCCGAGGGTTGTAATCCATGAAGACCGCGGACCTCTTTCCTGCATTCATACGGTCCCGAGTGACGCCTAGGACTTCGCCTTTTGTACCCAAAGAGATAGTTGGGGCTGGCGCTGGCTTGGTCTTCAGAATCTTGGCCTGGCCACGTGCCATTTTTAGTAGCTGATCGATGCTTTGGTTCGTCAGCATGGCGTCAGCTACGACAACCTTTTTCGCGCTCTTGAGCAGCTCTTCCAGGACTTTCATGGCTTCGATGCGGTCTTCGTAGTCGACGCCAATTGTGCCTGTTGCGATGTGTGAAAAGAGGTCTTCAAGCTCATCGATAAAGACGATCTCACACTTAGCTCGGTCTTCGTCGTACTGCTGCCCGACCAAAGTATTGATTACGCCTATCACGCCTTTGCGATCTTTATGAGTCCCTGCCTGATAGTGGTCATCATGCGAGTCGCCAAAGAAGTTTGATGCGATTGTGCGCTTGCCCGTTAGGAAAATTGGGTTGGCACCAGCTGCGCGGGCTTCGGTGTAGATAGACCGCATCGCTACAGTCTTTCCAGATGCCATTTGTCCATTGAATACTATTACTTTAGCGCTCTCTGTAAATAAATCCGTGTACGTGCTATTGTATTCATCTACACCATTATACGTGTGCGTGTGACTGTGACTCATACGCACTGCGATCTCGCGAGCTTTGATCTTCTTCAGTATTTTCTGAGCAGCTCTAGGAGTTAATCTGGCGGCGAGGTCTTTAAGGTCTGCGTCGAAAAAAGACACTTTCCAGCGGTCCGCTACGATATCTGCGATCTTGTCGTCTGCGTAGTCTTCATCGCTCTTGCACTTTGTATAACTGCGGAGAACCAGGGCACGCTGCAAGAGATCGTCTATCTCGCTGAAATCCACCTTATCGCCAGTTGACAGGGTAACGTGCACACGGCGCTTAGCGCCCTGGTCTAAAGCTGGGAAATCGTTGTATGTAGCTTCAGAGACCAACTCGAATGACAGGTCATCGTTTGCCAGTCTGGCCCTTTTCTGAAGTTCGAAAATACGGTCGGAGTAGTCCGATACAATTTTGATATGTTCCATTTTAGTTTCCTACTTCTATTTTTTATCGACTCACACCACATACTTTAGCACATTCATTTACCCCCTCATCAAACTTTAATTTTGTTTTTGATATTATATCTCTAAAAGGTTGACAGTAATTCATAGCGGATAGCACCCCACAGACCCAGCAACCTGGATACTTTTGTGAGCGCAGCGAGCAAGACATTATCAAGTCAGATCTCGCCCCAATCCCTTGGGAGAGTGGGTTTACAAATTTTCGGTGGAAATTGCTTTTCTCTATATATACAAATTTAATTTCTCGGAAAAATTTGTACAAAGGACCGACTCGATATGGTCCCCTCCCTACGGTCGGGGAAAACAACCAGGTGAGGTTGGCTGCCAACATCGATTGTTGTATCACCAAAATTGCCCGCCTTTCGAGTAATTGATGCATTAACTGCCACACTAACTCACTCATTGAATTATGTTCGTCGGCATCGACCCCGGAAAAAATGGCGCAATGGCAAAGCCGAACTGCTTGATGTCATCGACATGCCGTGCGTGACGATCAGAACCCGGGTTTTTGCAGATAGATATGCTCTCACAGAGCACTAGGAAGGCTCCCAGCATATCTGCATCGAGCTTGTGTCCAGTCACCCCGGCCAAGGTGCCCCGTCAACTTTCACTTTTGGGCAAGGCTTAGGGAGGGTGTCGTAACGCTCGCCACAGCTTTCGTTCATGATCTAATGCTCGAAGTACCCCAGACCTGGCAGAAGCATTTAGGCTTGAAGAAAGATAAGGGAGAGCAAAGCATCAGCAAGCAGCAGATCGCAGATACGTGTCTTCATCTATACCCAGACGCCCCACTCTTCGAGCCCCGAGACGGGCTCAAAGACGGCCGGTCTGATGCAATTCTAATCGCTCGATATCTCTTTGATCGACTTTCAGTAGCATATAAAGAAGTAGCAGCTTAATGGCGGCAAGAAAAAAGGGGTATCCGGATTTAGCGGTTGCTCTTCGCTATATGTAATTCCATTAATAAATCGGATTTTAGGGTTGACGGAAAAGCCAGATGCCCAAATATTAGATTCAAGAGCTGAGGAGTTCAGCTTGCACCGCCCCGGCGGAACCGGGATTCCTGATAGGAGCAAAATCATGTACTACGTCATCGAAACCAATTACGTTGGCCCCAACCAAACCCAAGACCAGTACGTTGATGTCGATAAGATCGAGATCAGCACCTCCCCTGCAATCGCCAACAGCAGTCACGAAGAGCGCACTGAAGGTTGGTGCGGCACCACCAATGACTGGGCCATTTACGCCCACGGCGAGTACACCACTATCGAGGAAGCCCGCGCAGCGATTACTGAGAAGTTCGGTGAAGTACGCGACTCGGATGCCAACGGCGACAGCTTTGAATCTGACGACGAAGACGTTGTGGAGACCTACAAGCCAAGCAAATACGCTCCTATGAGCAACCAAGCGACCGCTGATTGGGCGTATGAGGGCATTCAGTCAGACATTGAAGCTAGCACCACCGACGAGCGTATTACCGAACTGGTTGCCGAGTATGAGGCGGAAGCCAACAGCAACGGCTACACCCTGGATAGCGACCTGGAGGACTTCATGCAGGAGCGCCGTCAGGAATTGCGCGATGAGCTGGAAGATGAAGCCTGATTCCCTAATCCATCTGCGAGTACCAGCGGCCACAAAAGGCTGCTGGGTTCGCGCAAGCCGAGCCGCTGGGATGCGACTTACCGACTGGATAGTTGACGCCGTGGAGGCACACATGCAGCAACAAATGGCCAAGGTAGCCATCCCCGACGATCTGAAATTCTCCGATCTACACCTGTCACGCGACCCCGATGGGGGCGTTAGCTTCGATTGGGCCGTAATAGAGCGTATCTGTGAGGCCAGTGGCCTGCCGATAGAGATGTTTCGTGATGCGCCCGAGGACAACGTTTCTGGGCTGATCGTTGGCTGGTACCAGGCACACCGTCAGCATGGCGGCGAAGCCGATCCGGTTGCCGATGATCTAATCGCCGAAGTTGTTGGCGAGGAAAAGGCGGGGCAGACAGTTAGCCATCAACCAGGACGTGCATGACCAATATACTCAACTGGCCTGATTACAAGGTGATCCAGGTGCCCGAACTGGAGCACGATCACCAGGTACACGCCGAAGTTTCCAAACCGCCTACTCATTGCCCCCACTGCAATCATTCTGAAATCGTTGGTTTTGGCCGACGTGATGAGGTGGTTATGGATACCCCCGCCCATGGCAAACGAGCAGGTATCATGCTTAACCGCCGTCGCTATCGCTGCCAGTCCTGCCGAAGGACGTTTCTGGAGCCCGTGCCGCACAAAGACGACAAGCGGCAGATGACCAACCGGCTGATCCAGTACATCGAGCGCGAGAGCCTTCGCCGCGTTGATCGCAAAGAACCACCTCGACTGGAGCGACAAGTCATCAAGCGAAATCAGCGGCCCCGGCGGTGTCCGATACAGCAGCAGACTTAGACCAGCCTCGACCTATCCCCAGAAGCCGCTGCGGCCATCTCGAAGAGCCTGGAAGAAAAGTTTTAATGTCTGACCAGGCTATACAAGATTCACGGGTCAAAGCCGTCTTGAAGCACAAGCTGGAAACGGACCGCCTCTGCTTTGTGCGCTACTGACCTGCTCCCAGATAAGTCTTACTGGCTCTATGACTTTGAACAGGAAATCATCCTTTTCCCCAAATCAAAGCACGACGACCAAGTCGACACCCTCTCGCAGCTCTTGAAGTGGCAGCGATCTCACAGCTTGTCAGTAGTGCTCGACTACGACGACTACACAGACGATGAGCTTGAGGCTGAGCTGGATGATCTTTTGTAGACAAATCAAGCCGGTGGTTCGGCCCCGAACACCCCCCTTCAAAGTCGCTGCAACCTATTATTTTAAAGGCCCTTTTAAGACAAAATGATTTTTTTCAAAAAATAGGAGTCAAGGCTTGGTAGAACGTCATTTTGTTAACAATTAGGTCATCCAAATAACGCTAAATCTCTTATTCTCGAAAACATCGCATTTCAGGATCTTATTATCGAAAACATCGCATTTCAGGATCTTATTATCGAAAATATCGCACCCCATGCCTCAAACTTGATCAGCGTCACACTTTTTGCGCAAATCTAGAAACTTTAATGTAACTGCTTGTAACTCCATTTTGGGGTTTTGACCGAATTTGAATTCCATCTAATAATTATGTCAGACATATTAATCAGAACGACAAGGGTTTCAGAGGTGTTGTTTTGGCATAAAACTCATTTAAAGATATGGGCTTATATGTATTGCATTTAATTGCGACAGGTTATACCTATTGCTATAGTAGTAAATATAGAGTTAACCAAAACTCTTAAAGCAACAAAAGATAAAAAATGAAAAGAGGGCGCATGAGATGCAAGTTTTCATATCAGAAACAAACGAAATGAAGTTTCTTGAGCTGATCGACCACAAGACTGGAGAAAATTGGGTCACAGGTTTTATCGGTAATCAAGGCGCACTAATTGACGGTCAGTTTTCCGAGCGTGATGGCTATGGCTACTATGTCGCTGACGCCGAAACTTTCGAGTGGTGGGACAACGTTGTAAGTGACTTTCAATCGCTGGACGACTATATCGATGATCTTAAGATTGAGCACGGCTCGAATGCGGTTTCTGACGCTATTAACGCATTCGATTGCTGCGACATAGAGGATATGCCACGAGGTCTGCGTAAGCATTTAGACGACTGGTTCTGATCATTGCACAGCCACAAAGGCAAGAAGCCAAAAGTCGCATTCTTCCAATACAACTGTCATAGCAGAAAGCGCCTGCTGAAAATCCCAAGAAGAATCAAAAATTCGATGAGGGATTGCCTGGCCTTGTTCATTCATCCTGATGGCTCATCACATAACGCCAATACGAAGGGGCTCGTCTCACGCGCCAGCCTCACGTACTTGGTTATGGTCGTGGTCGGGACTGAAGATTTGGTTAATCCACTCTGCACATATCTGAATATGGCCAACGGCATGCTGGTGAAGGCCGTTACTACCGTGGGCCGCTGAATTCCGCAAACTCGGAAGAACCTCAATCATCTTCCGAACATATTTTGTGTTGTCCTGCGGGCACGCCTCTATGTGTGAAAAACCGCTGTCCTTGACCCATCCACGGTTAATGGCTTTTTTGATCAACTTCGGGAACGGCCAATTATCCTTTTCAAACTTTAGCTTTAAAGCGTGCTCAATAAGAATATAGGTCTTGAGCTGTGCAACTGGATCTAGAGAATAGGAGTACCACGTATAGATAGCTAAGTTTTTCGTGACATTAAATTGAGACTGGATCTCCTCTGGAACGGAGTCCAAAAGCTTTATGCCATCGAGAGTCCGATACAAAGATTCAAGCGTGAACCTGGTTCCGGTCAACTGGTCAATTAATCCATGTCGCTCATCTGGCTCAATGATTTCCTCAAACTTTATAAACTCTTCCATAAACCTATTCTTGCATTGCCATAATGCGGCTAAGAAATGAAGGCGAAGCAACAATGCAGTAGCCTTCGCCGTGACTGGCTTCGTTATGTGGTGCATAAGTCAAAGCTCATTGAGCACCACTAGTGAAAAAATTGTAGCGAATACCGAAATAATAGCTATCGACCACAGAGGCTGAGATAAACCGCTCATAACGTAAAACATGAGCACATGCATCAAATAGAAGCCTGCAACTCCCCACCAACCCAGTGTCCACTTTTCAAAGACCCAGCGGGCTAGCCAAATCAAACCAGCCCACGCGATCAAGCCGCCGACCATTTCCAGCAAAGTTACACTATCGTCCCACCCCTCATAGCTATCGCCAAAATCATAGGGCCTAGTCAACGCGATAGGGCTCAATAGAAAAATGAATGGTGCGAAGATCCGTTTCATCCCAGCTCCCAACACATAACGCTGGCGTAACAGGCCGGTTTGGAGGCGCAGCCGCGCCGGAAAACGGTCGACATACCCCGGTCCACCATGAAATCCTCTAAAACTTGCTCACTGGAGTCAAAGAATTCGTCCCAAATGGGATCGGAAGGTCGCTCATAGCGGTTGAACTGAACCTCTCAGTCGCTCCAGTGGTGAACGCCCTTGATATTTGGCTGAGCGACCTCTTAGGTATGCGACGAATCCGCATCCAAATCTTCCCGCAACTCCTGCTCAGTAAACCGTTTCCTTTCCACCTCGTTCATTCCTTCCGTGAGAATCATTGCCTCGAAAGATAGTTTAGCAGGGAGTCAGCTGCGGCAGCCCTCCAGGAACGCTTTCAACCATCGAATTTCCGGCTTTGTCGGCTTAAGATCGTACTGTTTCACGATACGAACGAACCTTGCCACATAACCGCACTGGCCTGACGGTGGCAACCATTCATCCGGCCCCTGGGCACCCTTACTTCGATTAAGGCTTAGCTCGACGGGCCAGAGATTAGCCATATCGTTTGCAAACCGCTCTCGTTTAGCTTGCGCCCAGTTCTTTGCTCCACGCGTCCAAGCCCACTTCAGCGGGACCACATGATCAATGTCGATCTCGCTGCTGTTCTGGATGACCTTGCCTGTGAAAGGGCTGATCCAGCGGCCTGAAACCACCCTACAGCGACTTTCGTCTGCAAAACGGACGTTGGCTGTGGATTGGGCAACCAATGCCTCAGCACGGCTGTCTTGACAGTCTCCGTCGGCGTCATCCCAACCACGCCCGAACGCAGACCGTTCGTAGCTTCGTAGCCTGCCTTGCTGCTGCTCGCCCTGTTGAACGGATGCCAAAGAGACACCATCTGGTAATTTTCCGCCTGACTCCAAACAGGCATCAAGAGAGTCGTAGGGTTGATAATTTTTGGTTCGCTCATACCAACTGCTTTGTGGTGGATGGCAAAGGCCACTGTTTGACTTTTTTATAACGGACGCATGAGCCGGAACACTGACGAACCCCACCACCAAAAAAAGAAGAGGGGCAGGATTCTTAAAACGCAAACCATGATGTGTAAATGTCCTCTGGGGTGTAAACTTGCCTTGGGGTGCAAACGTATCATCCCCCGCATCCTGACGCCTCATGGACGATGCTCCACTCCAAGGAAATGACAACGACTAACCAACGGTCGGTGTTACGAATTTGCCGCCCAAAAAGGCTGAGAAGTTTATTTACCATTATCAGTTGCAGCAAGCTGGCATCAGCCTGCGAACAAAGCGGTGACGCTTACTTGTCTGCTTATATCTTTAACGTGAATTGAACGGGAAAGATCGACTATCCATGGCTATTAGCTTTTATGAAAAAGGGGAGCTAACCTCTGGCTTCCACGGCTGGCGAGTTGTTGCCACCATCCGAGGCAAACGCTATCAGAAGTATTTCTCTCTCAAGAGGCCGAACGCCCGAATTACTCAAGAACTCTGGTACCAATATCAAGAGACCAGAGCCAAGTACTATGAGGCCCGTTACATGGCCCGCTCCGCAGCACTTCAATATCTGGATTTCATTGGAAAAGACCATCCCACAACCCTCCCCTGTCGCGGTGTTGGCTTTCAGGGCATCACGCTTGGGATCGGAAGCGGGAAAAGTGCTGCACAAGAAACCTGCTATTTCTCCGTAAACAAACGAGGCGCTGCCACGAAATTCTACATTGATGAGCGGGCATCTCTGTCTCAGGCATGGGAGCAGGCCGTAAAACATTGGGGAGAAGTGTTCGATATCCGACCCAAAGACATCGCTAAAAAGCTAGAGCAGGTTCCCAGTCCTGATCAGTTCAAATCGCTTCGCAAGCAACTGAACGATCGGGAGGGCTGCGACTATCAAGCCAGCGTGCTCCATCATGTCTACGCCGAACAGCGAAGCCAGCTGGAAAAACATAGGGCTGAGAAAACCACCAGAGGAAAGCTCAACGAGGACGATCTTCTGGCAATGTACGCTAACCTGGAACGCCAGGTGTCAGAGTTCCGCAATTAGATCTATTCCGTGTCGTAGCCGAAGGACCGGCCCAGCGCGTCCGGTTTAGACGACAAAACCCTAACCATTGGCTGTCGTCCTTCCATGACGCCAACGACTCTGCCATCTCCAATAAAAGCCCCTACCACGTAGACACTTGGGCCAAGCCATTTGTAAGGTTCAAGAATCATCGTTCGCCAAGCTTCGATATCCAATAGAACCGACTTTAACTCCGGAACTAATCTTAGAATTCTTCGGTCTGCCACGCCGAGCCAATGACAAAGCTCAATACCATCTTCTGTAACGATGCCGACGGTTTCCATCGAAGCAAACGCTTGAAGGGTGGCATATGCCATATTGTGTCGGCGACGAAACTCCATCCCCAGCCCGCTAATCCCCGTTCACGCAGAGTGGCAAATCAGTATTGTTAGACGGCAAATACCTAACGCTTTCGAAAACAATGCGTACGGCAACCGATTCTCGGGGAGAGTGATGGAATGCCTCTGACTCAATACTGTATATAAAGACAGTATTTTGGTGAGCCTGATCCATTAGGTCAATAGTGCGTCGATCAAAGTGGGGCAAATTGTGGCAAGCGCGGGTGGTGCCAAGTCTCTCCCTGGCGCGTCACACCACTGGGCAGGTGTCGCATTTGCCTGGCATCCATGCCGGCGTTGAGTCCCAGTCGTCTTGACCAAGTGACTCAGCTCTAACCCTATCATTGTCAATGCAGGGTTCGTGTGAGATATATCTTAAAGCTGCGTAGGATCCAGAATTGGCCTTGGGGGGCTACTACCCTGACCAGGGATGAGGAGTATTAACAATCAACCCATTTCGAAAGATAGGCTCTACCGACCTTCCTTGTATATCGAGTTTAATCTACCGACATACGCCTGAAGTCGTTAAGTGCGAAAGACTCCGAGACAACATTTAAGCAATGGATCAGCCTGCTGGTCATGTCGCTATTGCGTGTCCGGAAATTGAAACCACAAATTGTCCTGTGGTCGCAAAGCGGACATTCGGGTTGGGTGATAAAGCAGCGCTCACCGGAAAATTTCGAGCGTAGCTAGTAATTTTTCCGCATGCAGTAGTTTGCATGGACAATTAACTACTGCCATTGAAATCTGGCAAGATTTCGAATCTTGATATTCTCTTGGTTTTTGGTACTTTACGAAGCTCATTGTGATTATCCGCGCGTATTGAATCCTGCCTCGAATATAAAGATTCGGCTCTCGTTATTTCTCTTCATAATCTCTTGGACTTCAGCTCTGAGATTAACAATATTTGCCGCAGAATCAACCTCAACGTAGTTAGAATATTTTTGCAATAAGAGTGAGGCGAGTCCGGCACTGAACCCATTTTTCATCATAGTAATTTTCTTTTCGTCAGCTGTCCCATATTTGATTTTTTTGTAAAAATCTTCATCAAGCATCTCAAGGTCATTCAATATTTCGACAAACTTCATTATCTGATTATCTAAAAAATCTTGCTCTTCCTTAATCCGAACTATTGCTAGGTTCACACGTTCCTTATGGGATTTCTCGCTAATGTTGACCCAGCTCTCACTGTAGCTTCCATCACGTGACGTATCACCCCATTTATCAACATAAACTAACGGGTCGGGTATCTCCGCCCAGTAATCCAGAAAACGCTTGATCATCTCATTAAAAGACGCGTTCCGCATACGCCACGAAAGAAACATTCGATAAAAACGTTTAGCTGACGCCTCTCTTAAACGCTGAAGATTTCTATAGCTGTCATCGGGAATATGGTCAATGAATCCATGATGAATAACATCCAAAAGTTCTTCGAGCCCATCAATCAAATGCTGATCCACGCGCACTTCGTCCAAATACTCTGAAATCTCAAACTCACAATCCAAGATCGGAAATTCAATTATGTTGTTTAGGTAGCAGGTCTTACCAACAAGCGTTTCAACATACTTAATTTCCCTGCCGGTAACTCCAGGGGAGAGGTTTTCCAATACCTCAACTGCTTTTTCCAAATCTTCCACGTTCTTATCCGTTATCTCGGTATTTTCGAGTAAAACATTTTTCAGCTCATCTTTAATTTTCTTATCGACCTTTACTCGCTCTCTTAGAAAATTCTCTACATTAGCATTTCGATGAACGTATCTGGAGGCAACAACATATATCTCAGGCTCCAATAAATACAGAGAGCCTTCAGAATCATTAAATATTTCACCGAAACGACATACTCGACCCACCAGATTCTTGAATTGAGACGCCGTTAGGTTAGATCGTCCTTTCTTACACTCCAACAAGAAAAGTTTTTCCGCAGGAATGTTCACTCCTTCAAGTAAGGTCGAGCTAGATACAATATATCTGATACTTGGGACAACCGAATAAAGCTCTTCTATGAAAAGCTTAACAACATCTGGAACAGAACCGTGGTGGTAAATCACTCCCTTTCTCAGACAGTCAAGCAAACCATAGTCGCGATGGAGAAATTCTGAAATATCCTCACAGACAGCATCCAACTCATCGGAATCAATCGGCGACTCTTGAGCCGACAACATGGCCGCGAGCTTTTCAAGCCGCGGAGGAGAGTTCAAATAGACAATATTTTTGTTTCCGGAGTTCTCCTGCAAGAACTGCACTTCATTTTCTTTATGCGAGGCACCCAGCACCGTAAATTCATTCATATACTGATCGTAAAGCTTGAGCAATCGGTCGCCATCATCCCTAAGATCAATAGCATAATAGCGTTCCGTCTTTAAGTGCTCGCCGATACGGAACTCCGAAAAACTGGGGTCTACAAATCGCGTGTGGAGGTTTCGGGAATTCACAAGGAATGGAGTAAGGAAACTAAACGACGTATCCTTACTTCGTCGCCCCAACAAAGTGATTACCTTTGCTAAAAGTGTATTTCGACTGTCACCAGAAAGGAGGTTGTGCGCCTCATCTACAAAGACATAGTCAAAGACCAAAGCAGCATCATCTTGAAGAATTCGTAACAGCCGCTCTTGGGTCAGAATAGCAATAAACCCTCTATCTCCTTCGTTATACATCTCAGGATGCGTGATAATTTTTCGATCAAGATTCAGCTCGTCAGAACCGTGGAGAACTCGGCGTTTCATCTGAGACAAGAGTGCTTTTGTTGGAACGATAATTGCTATCGTTTTGCCAGCATTACTGTTACAAAAGCGCACAAACAACTCAGACTTTCCATACGATGTCGGAGCGACAACCGCAACACCGCGATCCGCTTCTTCCGAAAAATAGCGCGACAGGCTGGCTTGCTCTGAAGTTTGATAAATTCCATTAGATCGATAGGTCTCTGAAAAACTCGACAGGAACAGAGAGAAAAAATCGTTCTGGAAATGATGGGATAATGCCTCCACTTTTTCAATGGATTTAGCGACTGGTATAAACCCCTTATTAATAGCAATATCATATAAAGGTTTGTAATCAGAAAAATGATTGGAATACAGAACGACAATCCTGTACCCAAGCTCTTGACAATTTTCATCGCCAGCATTTAAAAGCAGCAACGCGATCTTAAGTATTGCCTCTTGCTCCCGGTTATCGAGATCTTCTCGTCGCAAGAGTTTAAAGTACAATTTTGAAAGGTTGGTATTACGAAGTGTCTTAAGAGATATCGAACTCACTCTGCTGCCTCCTGCTCAAGGAATGCAACGATATGCTCCCAGGTTTCTTTTTGAATCGAAAAGACGATCGCTTCTTTAAATAATTCCTCATTTATGATCTTTTCAGCTTTCTCATGCGTTGCGTCAATGGATATCGGATCAGCGCATGTTTTATATAGTACGGAAACTAGTATTACGCGCTTAGATTTGCTATCTGGAGACTTATCAGCGACTTCCATGTAACACTCTTCCAATATGCGATTTATTTCGTTTTTAATTTTTCCATCAGATAGTGCAATTTTTGCTCCATTAATCGCATTCATCCAGATGTGGATTTTGTTGTCGTTTAACCTTCCTTTCAAATCATTTTTCGCTGTGTTTAATAGCGCCTTATTCGCTCTATCAGAAGCATGCGGTCCCGCACCACCAGATTTCACTTCGACAATTTTCAACTCATTACAAGTTTGGTCGAAGACAATGAGATCAAAGCCTTTTTTTATGCTTGCCTCTTCCATATTGAAGTATGGGTTAGCGGATTCATAATCGGGGAATTCCTTAAGCAGGAGAATGTGGGTTAGTAACTCTCCTATCATTCCCTTTCGGGTATCCTCGGACTTTTTGGCGTAGATATCTAGAAACACTTTCAGCGTTTCTCTGTATGACGCAATTATACTCCCGGCCTCGACCTTGTCTTTGCCATGACATATAGCCGCCAATCTATTTCTGATTTCGGCCTTCAACTCATCAGTGAATATTTCGATCCTGCACACAGTTGCAAGTTCGGTATTCTCCGTTGTTATTCCAGCAATCATCACGCCCCCTGCTTCCATGGCCCGCGCCGAACAACACAACAGGTTGTAATCTGAAGATTTAGTATTTCATGAGCTTGATAATCAGTCATCAGAAAAGTGATTGACATTCAAAGGTATCATCTCGCGCTATTCTCGTAGCTAAGACGAAGTGCACCGGCACTCTTCTGTGCGTCGGAGGTGCTCGACGAATTAAAAGTTCTTGGTTAGGCAATCTTCGAGTTCTTGAAGTGCCCGACAAGCTTGATTCCAATGCACCGGCAGACCATTACCCTCAATTTCTGGTGTCTCATCTGCGTTCAAATGCACTATATTCCGGTATCGTCGTAGACGGTGTATTTTGTCTGCGAGCGCTTCGTTGATTATTTTATTTGCCTTCAACAACTCAATGTAGCTAAAGAAGTTCTTCTGTTTTGGCCTCAGGCCTTTCTTTTTAATGAATTCGCGACAGAGAACTTCCATCACTGCGACAACCGGTAAGGTGGCATGCCAGACCGATGCAGCCCCAGCAGGACCAGATAAGTCCCAGATGAATAGATTCCAGCGGTTAACATCACAAAGTTGGAGCACCTGACATACCAGTGTCTTGTGCGCATCATCCAGATAGGGCCAACGAGGGCGAAGTTCAGAATAGGACCGGATATATCCCCTCGGAAAGCGTGCGTTGACAGGTTTTCCAGTGTCCTGCCAAGCCTCAGTCAGCGTCTTGGCATGATCCTGAAACTCGTCCCTGACCTTCTTGAAAGCATGAAATTCCATAGATACCAACCCGAGTCTTAACAGCTTATTAGTTTGAATTCTTTTTAAAGCGTAACGCCAGCACCTCGTTCGGAACCGCTTCACAGTCCCAATACAGCCTACTTTTCAGGCCGTTAGGGGTCAATCCAAAACAAAATTCGGACTACGGGTATTGTGAAGAGTTTGCACGCGGCTTTATCCCGTCAGGTTTAGCTAGTCAGATCAAAACCACAACAGCTTTTCCAATTTGAAACATCCACCTACAGAGTTGCCTTGTCAAAGTATGTGCAGCGACTGGCTAATTAGAGTCAGTGAATTTGGCGTACGGCTGGGCATTTTCATTAGACTTCCAGAAAAGCAAAGGACTTTAACGCCAGACTAGTTGCCAAATGAAAACGAGGTTTCTGGCCCGAGTTTTTAAGATCGCAAGGATAAATTTCGGTCCGTCGCGGGGACAGGGAAATAGGGTTGCAAGACACGGTGCGAATGTTCGCTTTTGTTTAGCTGGGTCCAGAGTAGCCCTTGGTCGCAAAGCGAACATTCAGGTTTGGCATTTAACGCGGAGCGAAGCGCCGGCCCGTCAGGGCTGTCTGCCTTACGCGAATTGTTATTGGTCTTTACCAAGGTTCTCCAAGAGCCGGCACCGGATCTGCATCTATCCCCTCATCTCCAATGCCCGTTCGGTTTATCTCAATATCTTTTCGCTCACAAATTATTCGTAGCGCTTCGAAAAGGGATGGATTCATTCGATGACCAACGATGATCCTTCTCACGGGGTTAGGCAGCTCAAAAAAGTGCTCTCCGTGCAAAATCCGGAATTCTTTTTCATATTTCCAATCAATGTATTTTGAAGCAAATATTCGCCGCGCAGTCTCGCGTGGCACATCACCATCCTGAAAATTCACATTGGCGAATACTCCACCATACTCCATCTTCATCAAGCTTGGATGGTTGTCGGGGATATCGACCTCAATTGCCACTCCAGAAAAACCGTCTGCATAGTGAGCCCAAAGCAAATGGCTGTCATAGGTGCTTGACAGCGAACAGATCCGGATTTTCTTTTTCTCCATTCGAATATCATCTAAATAGGCCGAACGATCTACTTCGTCAGTGGCCCTGTGGGAGTATACGAACTGACCTTCCATGGGGTCATTGAGCGTTGTCCAATCTGCACAGTAAAGACGGTCGTTAAACATGATGTCGAGCGTAAACTCAATCTGGGACGGCCCCCTAAATTTATACAGTCGCATGAATCGTCACCCTTCTCCCTTAAACCAGCGCCAGCCAGCATACGCGGCTACGGAATGTAGGCGAAGCCGCAATGTAATAGCCGTCGCCGTGCTTAGCCTTGTTAAATTCTCAGTATGACTCATGGTTGAAGGTCCATGGGTCTTTGACGCCGGATTCATGATTTAACGTATTAATAATCTGCTCTACCGCTTCACGGGCCCGACTAGCATTTTCCTCGTTACAATATTCCAACCACCAAGGATCGTCTGGACCGCCGATTTGTGAGGGGAATCGAGATTTTCCGTGTGCCATTTCATTACGAAATCTGAGAAGTTCAGCAACCGTTTGGTGAGGGCGAGCGCCTTTTTCAAACTTTGCACCCGTAACTTCGGACAATATATCCAATTTTTTGATTGGACTGAGAGACTCTATATGGTTCCAGTACCCAATCACCTGGAAACCCAGATGGTTGAGGTACGCCTCCAATGTGAACGCTGAAAATACTAAAGAGGCCATGTATTGATAAAACGAGCCCTCGGCCTCATTTCGACCCGTATTCTCCGTGCTCACCGATGCGCTGTAAAGGTACCCGTATGTATTTATTGACTTTTTCATAATTCGAATCAGACTTAATGCTAAAATTCAGCGGCGGCCTTTGCGGAGCTAAGGCCGTCCGGTGGAGGCCCGTAAGGGCCATAAAGAACTGCAATGACTTGTTGGGCTTTATTGGCACTGGTGAGTAGTCACCACAGTTCCCTCAATATTCATTGAAATCCGGTTCATACTCAGGCATCTCAGCTCGCGCCTCTTCCAACTCTTCTTCCGTATATAGTTCGAAGAACTCAGCTGCGGTATAGGTTGTTTTCTCAGAGAATACATCTCCAAGACCACACGCGGACAGCTTGGAGTAGCCGGTTATTTTTAGCCCACAAGCTATGCACTCGAACGAGGATGGCAGCATCGTCTGCCTCTGAACCACCTCATCTTCGCCGACCTCAGTTGCAACAGGACCACTGGCTGTGCCATGAAGCAATGCTTGCGAACCACATGATGGACATTGCACGCGGTGCCCCATGTGACGACTGGCCCAAGTTGATGCCTGAAGGGCGGCCTCCTCTCGATCTTTCTCATTCCTGTTAGACCACACCTTCGAATGAGCACCTATGTCTTGTTTAACAGATTTGGCAACGGCATCCTCTAGCGAATCGACCATCTCTTTTGCGTTAACCGGGTCTGATACAAAGTCCGCAAGCTCTTTACCCATTGACTCAAGCAGGGTCTGCGAGGCTTTGTAAAACTTAGGGAGCCAGTCCGCTGTTCCGAGTCCAGCGAATACCGCCTCACCTGAATGTAGTTCAGCGTTCCGGCGCTCTACATGCTGACTACAGAACCCAGCCAGCTCATCTGTAAATTCCGGCAACAGCTCGGACAGACGTGCAAGCACCTCTTTAGTTGGGATAGACGATGGTGAAAACTTTTTTGCCGTGGGCGCGCTACCAAGTGCGTGTGTGAGATTGCGCCAGTTTCTGGGGTCAGCAAGAAGTACTGGTGATATGTGGGCCAGAGCAGCCCGCGACAAAAGCTCCAGGCACAACGCGGACCAAAGACCAAATTGCCATTCCTCTGCCGCAGTGCTTTCCATTTGATCCATATAAACCTGTGCTTTCGAAAATAACGCCTCTTCCGACCAAGTATTTGAAGCAACAGTAGGATTCATATTATTAACCTTTAATGGCGCTTAGATAGGCGCGCTCAATTCTTCGATCTATTGAATCGTCGTCTACAGCGGAGCGTCCATGCAACATATGCCAATTGTCGACAATCAGTGTGTCACCGGGCTCCAATAAATTTACTGCTTTTAGAGAATTGCTCCATTTTTTCGTTGAGAAAACATGCGCCACCTTTTTCGCGGAGCTGTTTAAAGGAGTCAAAAATAAAGAGTCCCATCGCACGCCCGTATCTCTCTTCTGACGAAACCACATTGGGAGTGGGCAACAATGGCCAGCTGGACTCCGCTTTCGAGGTATAAAAACAGCCTTCCGCATATATTGCTCAGGAATAGCACTAAAAATTGAACTAACTGGAAGCAGATTTGTATAGGCGGTCGGTGATCCATGCAGGCAGCGTAAAACAAAATAGCGTGGAGGAATGGACCAATGAGCCAAATCAGAGTGAAGAGGAAATTCCTCTAGTCCAAAAGAACCGCTGTAGTGATTCGCGGGTGCATTCTCCTGTCGTTTCGGTGATAGCAGCTGGACATTAGGTATTCCTGTCGCAGGGAGAAAACTTTCAATTTCCACAGCAATACCAATTAGATGAGCAGCTTGGGCAGTCGTTAGTTCCGGTCTCCATTTCCTCAGAAAGAGAAAGCCAGCCGAATCTATTGTTTGGCGAATGTTCATCATCTATACCGACCGTACTCGAGGCTAGAAGGCCCAACAGCAATTGGGCAGCGCGCTTTACCATTGCAGAAATTTGACTGCGTCATTATTACTGACTTTGAACCATCAATCGCGCTGCACATAAATTGATAAAACAACAGCTTAGCCGAACATGGCCATCTCTGCCATGTAATCATTCAGCGCCTGCAATTTGCTCCGCCAATCATACTGGATGAAATGGCTGTAATCAGATTGGAGGCACTGGAGGAAAACCCTGACTCGATTGTTCGCTTTTGTTTAGGTGCTCCTGGGTCGCAAAGCGAACATTCAGAGCGAACAAGCGACCGTTACTTGTGAAAGACCATACTTCTGCACTCACGCAGGCCTTGGGGCCCGGCCCAAGTGATGAGCTTCGATTTCGAATCCAATTTCGACAAAATGCCAATGAGACGAGCGACAAGTGGGAATATGGTATCCGAAGTCGCGATTACCGAGACGTTGCCTAGAGCAACAATCGGTTATAGCCGACTATAGAGCTGCCCCAGCGAGACAGAAGTCAGAGTTTCTTGGCCTTTCAGTGCTTCATATAGTCTATACAAATCCCAGCGGAACCGACGAACCCCAGCATCGAACATGCACATCCCATTCTGTGCCCAAAACCTCGTTAGTGAACACACAAGACCACGTAGGTGCGCCTTCCTAGAAAACAAGACCAAGCTCGAATTCTCTTGAAGTGTCGGGCAGCAGAATCATCCTATTTACATTTGGTGGCGCGAGCAGAGGCGCAGCTTTGCTGCGTCTCACTGGTTAGCCTTATTACGGCGGCTGATCGCGTTTAGTACTATTGAGGCCAATTTAGATTTTCATCTGGGTTTGGACATTTTGGCAATGGCTGATTAATGAAACCAATGATCTGCATTCCTGGCGCTTTGATACCATTATGATCTGAAACAAAATCATGCGTCTGCCGCGATGTTTCTTTATAGTAATTCCCCTTCACCGAGAATGGCCCCCAGCCTGCGCGGGCGCTACCGGTAATCTTTTCATGACTATAGCTGTTTTGTTGACTGCTCATATCAATGATTAATTCCAGATTTCTTGCAACGAGGATTGAACTAGGATAAGCGACCATTGTTCCTGTCGGGGGAATTTCACCATTACTCAAATATTCAGACTCAGGGTTCATTTCTTCGTCGAACATCCATGCTCTACTCGAAAAGACTCCTGCATCCATCCATGTTCTTCTGAGAGGGATCTTCGCGATTTCAACCTTCAAACTAAAATTACTTGTATCAGCGCCGCTATACGTATCAGTGGTTTCTCTCTGCATCTTCCCGCCCCAAGACCACAATCCAAATGAACCGCTAGTTCCACCTCCATATCTTTCCTTCTTGCTAGTGTCGACTTTGTGAACTTCATCATGCCGAAAACTAAACTCCATCCAACTTGATCCGTTTTCTGTAGACCAAAATTTTTGCGGAAAGTATTTAGTTAGGAGGTAGTTACCCCCTTGGAAATCATCTCGAATATGAGATCTATAGCGCTCTCTGCGATCCGACCAAAGTCTATTAGGCCCTCGCCTTTCCAGATTTCCAATTAACGCTTGTACTTCTTCTACTCTATTTTTACCAGCTGAAACCCACGCTTGGTATGCTCGCTGGACTTTCTGCTTTAGTATTGGGCCTTTCCTGGCCCAGATTTCCGCTGCCAATGGATCTGTATCTCGCCTCAATAAATAATCTTCTAGCTGTGTTTGATAGCTTGTGAATGCAGTCTCCCAGGCTGTCTCGTAAGCTTTATATCGTTCTAAAATCAAGGACTCGACATAAGTGGTAACCATTTCACCAGTAATCGGATCTTGGTATTGCTCTTCTCGAAAAAGAAATTGCTTCGCTCTTAGGAGTTGCGCTTCTTCATCGCTGGATAGTGTTACTGTAGGCAATACAGGTTGATCGATAATCTTAAAATATTCATCGTAAACTTTACGACCAGTAGGATTCCAAAAAGATGATTGAACCGGAACACCATTAACAAGCTCTGAAAAGTCAGCTGCCAGAGCATTCTGGTCAGCCGTCATAGTTACAAAACCGAAATCAAGCGAATCTTCTGATAGGGGAATCCCAGGCCTGGTAAATGATACATATGGTTCTTCCCTTTCTACATTTGTAATCGTATCTTTCGCAGATACAATTTCATATAGTTTGCCCATTAGTGCATCCATCACATTGCTGTCACTCATTTATCGTCCCTCTTTTTTGGCTTTTCAATCAAAAGCACGCTACATTTCTCTTTGGTTCGTGAGACCAAAGCCATGCCTTTAGTAATCCTAATCTGATACGTCGATCCATTTTGCGACATGTCTAACGGGCCACTATCAAGTAGCCTTAATGGCACGCCAGAGTGTTCAGTGCCCGCGTAAAATTCTTCTGTCTCTTCTCGGGAGTCAGGAAGGTTATCAAGATCCATGAAATGAGTTAACCGAATCAATCTTATTTGGGTATCTTGCGCTAACGCAGGTTCATCGCAATGATTATCTTTCTGGACGTTAATATTTATGTCTGAATCTTGGCGATTAGCACTCCACACAGTGTGCCATTTAGAATCTGGCTTTAAGGTAATCGTATGAGCACATCCCGACAATAGGGTTGTCGCGATACATGCTATAAAAAAGTATTTCAAATTTACTGTTCCTTGTTATTTGAAAATGGATTTAAATCGAGACCCTTGAAAATCATTATTCGGTATCCGAAGCATACATTCCATGCCCCATATTCCAAGCGACTACGCGGAAATTGCGGGCGGGGGGGGGGGAAGCAAGCTTCATTTAAATATTAAAATATTCACGTTAAAAAAAGCCCGGGTTGCTGTATCTCCTTTGACCTATTTTCTCCCAATCATTTTTAAATGCGCAGTTCAGTTTATTCATTTTTCGTTTCCGTTTTAGGTAAAACCTGAAAAAGCATAAAATGAGCCGATTTAAAAAACCTTCTTCTTTTCATGGAGATAAAATAAAAGCGGTTTATTTCTTGAAAAAAGTTGTAAAAATTTCCGACGGACTATCCGCTTATCAACAAGCCAAGGGGCATAGGCCGAGAGTGTGAGATCGCAGGGCGACTGTTCGCTTTTGTTTACAGCGGATCAGTCGAGGCGTCCGATTGAGGCAGCAGGCCGGCAACGTCAGGGAGCGGTGGTCCTATGAGAGACAGATAGAAGTTGTTTTCCTCGGCCCGGCAAGCCCAGCGAAAATGCAACTTGGGAGGTCATTCAACGGCAGACTCCGTCAGGAATGCTTGATCGAGAACTAGTTCCCGTCACTGACCGATTCCGAACAGAAGAGTGACTCTTACAGAACGCTCTATAATCAAGTCAGGCCTCACTCCGCACTGAGCTGGTCCAAACCCTATGGCTACGCCCGAAAACACTCTGCTTCAGGTCACCTAAAACCGCAATTACAGGCGGATTTTTCTGGCAATGAGTGGTACTAAAGCGGGTCAGGATCACCAGCACCAAGCGTTAGTGCGCAGATCCTGGGCATGATGCTTTAGCGGAGGCCAAGTATCGAGATACTGAGAGCTTTAATGCCTGTGATATACGTCATTGAGTGTCCCCCACCTGGCCATTCCAGCGTAGCTGGACTTACCTGATGTCAGCCTTGATCTGGACATCGATGTGATCAGTCTCGTACAGCACTTTGAGCGCGTCAGTGATAAATTGTCGTGCCCCGGCGTTGAGCATGCCGCAAATAAGCCACCATCGATAGCCTCGTCCTGCAATCGTTTTGCTAAGCAAATTCGTCGGCAAGTTGACCATTTTTGCTGCGTCAAATGTGATTAGCACATCGCCAACAACTCGCTGACCATCTTTGCGAGTCTCAAGAGTCACATCGAGTCTAGATACATACGAATCCCCTTTGTCGGGTGACATCGCATATATCGTGAACCCATCCTCAACGCCGTCCAAGCAGCGCCTATATCCAGTCTCACAAGCATCCTCAAAGCGCCAGCTGGACAAACGGATCCCGTTTGGTACGTAAATTTCTTTTCTCTGCTCTATCATGTCTCTCACCTTTTTAGATCTATCACATCCATCTGATATTGGATTTTTTTCTATTATTTGCCACACTATCTCAACGATGTCTCTGTGAGATCAGCTTCAGAGCCTTGCTTCTATCACCTTTTTTAGACTGTCCAAAAAGCTGCTCGGCAGACTTACGAGACGCGTCTTCGAGCACTTTTGCACGATACCCCATGCCACGCGTAAGGATGTAGTACAGCTGGCGCTCAGCTTCATAAAGCTCAAAAGCTTCTGCGTCAGTAATATCACCGCGCATGGCTACAGAGTCGAGTAGCTCAAGAGCAAGCTCACGCACTGCATGAGAGACCTCGGCAGGACTGCGAGTAGCTCTCTCACGAGTGTCGTGTATAACCTCTTGTTGCTCAGTGATATGAGGTAAGACATCCATCGCATCCCGAGCCCCAGCAATTACTCCAGAGAACTCCCCTACTTTTGCCTCTTTGTTGAAGTCGGGATGGTCAGCCATCTCTTTTGAAAGTTTGGTTCCAACGATGACCGGGCGGCCGCCTACGAGCATCTGCTCCAGGTTCGCAGAAAAGGCCTTCATGATCTTTTTGTGCTGCTCGTCAGCCCAAGTTTCGATCTTGCCAGCTTCGTCGCCCAGTAGCTCGCGCTGCTCATCGGTTGGACCAAGGATCAAGTCGAAGCGGCAAATTTCCTCAGTGGTATTGCTATAAAGCTTGCGAGTACCACGTAAGCCTTCGATCTCTTTTGCAACCCTGCACTTAGTCTGGAGGACGATTACATGGTCAGCGTCGGAATTAAGTTTTGTGTACATAAGTTGTCAACCTTTTTGTTTATTATATGTTATTGTTAGTGGTTCGAAAGTCGATTGCGAAACTGGCTGCGGAGCCAGAGGCGCAGCTTGTCCCAGTTTTCGTGTGCATAGCACAGTCGAATGATTTCATCGTGACGTGAGATGTAGATCTCTTCAGAAATCAGGTCGCAATCGATAATCTCTCCAGTGCAAGCAGATCGGAAGATCCAGCCAGGGGTTTCGATCATCTCATCTTCAGCAATTTCCAGGTCGAGGCGGATCTCATCGTCTGAGACATTGCTCACGTCGATCGGCACTACAACCTTGTAATCTTTCCGATCTTTCCTAATCACAAATTTTGCTTCTATACAAGCGTTGACCATTCTGCTGCCATCGACGGTTATCTGCTCGATCTTCTTAAGCTCAAGACCTTCGATGATGAGATTTCCTGTAAGGACATCGGCAGGAGCAACTTTACATGTCAGCTTCTTTTTTTCCATGACGTCCCTGGCCTCGAATTCGTGATACTTCATAATTTGTCACCTTTTTAGTTTACGGAAATAGTTTTTAATCAATCACTTAACTCCACTATATCAACGCCGATATTATGTCGCCAGTCTTGTCAGAAATGGCAAAACCTCCTAAATATTGACAATTAGGGCAAAATTACCTATTAAACAAATTTATTGAATGTCAGTAATGGCAAGGTGTCTGGCTATGCTTTTTTGACAGGACGTCAACTTTTGGATAAGGAAAGTGATACTTTCTCTGTTACAAAAAATTACAAAACTATTTCGAAAGTGATGCTCATTTGATCAGTAAGTATTACTGATATATCTACAGAGCGATACTTTCTGCTATTGTATGCGGCGATAGAAGTTTTTGAATTTTGCGCTGCGGAAGAAATCAGGCATTTCGCCTTCAAAAGTGTATGCGATATTCAGACCTTGCTTGATCTGACGCTCAGCCCACTCCTCGTGCGTGTACCTTGAGCCATCTTTCCTCGGTGTCGCAAAGCTGCATTCGAGGTTTCGGCTTGAGAAGATGAAGAGAATGGCTAGGTCGTTTTGCTCGCAGACTTCTTTATACTTCCGCGCCTCCTCGCTATCTCTCAAAAAACCTTTGATCTCAACCGCGATGCGAGTTCCTGGGAGGAGTCCGTCGCTGACGTATCGGCACTGTTTTGTATATCGAACCTCATGACGCTGTGTGTACAGTTTGAGCTTTGCAAGTGGGCTCTCTCCTGTCATGACACGGACTTCGAGAGCGCTATCGACTCTGTGCCCATCGATCTTGCCAATCCTTGAAATAGGCGGGAAATAGCGGGTCAGGTAGGGGTTGCGGTATAGAGAGAGGTATTCGTTGTAGTCAGTGAGATCCTGGGCTCTCTTGAGGTCTCTTGCGTAGCTGCATTTAGTTTTGGTGTCAGCTTGGGGGATATCGACTTGGTCGTATGGTCTGAGGATTTCTCTTTGGGCTGAGGCTGAGGCTGAGGCTAACGCTTTTGCTGAGTCACGAACGATAGCGTGCTCTTTCATCTTATTAAGCACGCTCCGCATCTGCTTTTCTGTAAGATTTTCGATGTCCAGGTCATGCAACATCGCAAAATCAAACTCGAATTTCTCGTGACAACCCAATAATTCAAATCACTTTTCCGATCCACTTGATCAAATTATAACCTTCTGAACTAGTTATTTAAAGTAACTATTAAAAATATTGCCATTTATAGGTAAAACTAATTTTATGTCAATAAAAACCCCAGCTGATGCCAGGGCTTTCTGTGTGATCTCTGAAATCAAAATCACTTTGGCCTGATATCGAAGTCATCCTCCAGGGCCTTCTTTTTAGCTTCGCCCAGGATCTGTTCCAGTGTTTTAGGAGATGGCGTCATTATCCAGTCAAAAAGTGCTCTGCGTGACTCACGCATTCGGGCTTCGAGATCTTCGAGCTGCTTGTCGAGTCGTGATTTTTCCTCGCTTGCCGCCTGGTCGATCTTGCCTTTCCAAGACGCCATATTGTGTATAGTCATAGGGCCATCCAAATCTGACCAGTCGACGCTGCTCGTAGCCGCTTCGTGCTTATGCTCTACTCCTGAGCGCTCTTCTGATGACGCTTTTTGGTGCGGGTGCGATGACCTTGCTTCTTCTGATTTTCGGAAGCTTTCGATTGATCGCGGACTCTGTCTTGTTTCAAGACACGCTTTAATATCTCTCTCTTGCGCATAGGTAATGCCCTCCGATTTCTTTCCTGTTGGTTGCATGCTTTCGGTTGCTGAATCGTATTTTTGGCCTGTGAGTGCGCTAAAAGTCAGGCGGGTGCCCTTGAGCTTCGCCCCGCTCTCACTCCGCCCATCCATGCTGTATGAGATGCCAATCGGGTACCCCTTGTCGTTGACTGTGACCATGGGCTCGACGCCTTTCCTTCTGCACGCCTCCAAGAAGTGTGTGAAGCTCTTGCCCTTGCTCTGCTCGACAGCTGCATGTAGACGCCCGAGAATCCGGCTTTTCCAGGGAGCTTTTGTTGGACGACCGGCCTCTGCGTCGTTGACCATTTTTTCAAAGTCTGCGCGATGCTCATCCCTGCCCCAGGTATCACTTGGATCTGGCGTGCGTGAGAGTCCGTATTTGATCTCCATATCTCGCATGACTTTCATCCCGACCGCGTAGTCGTTGCTGTCGCTGACCAGGTTGTATGCCTTGATCTTCGAGCCGTCCGGAGCCTGAGTTCTGGGGTCGTTGCGCACTCGGCAAGCGACTATATGGACGTGCTGATGCTCTTTTTCCGCGTGCAGAGCGCAGGTCCATTTTGTGGTTTTGTCGTAGCCCATGGCTTGCATATATGTGTGCACGACATCTTTCCATTGCTCTTTGTTGAGCGACTCACCAGGCGGGAGAGAGATGACGTAATGAGCAAACTTGAGGTCTGACCGGTTATTTTTGGATCCAAGGTGGTCCAGCTCTGCCTCCATATCAGAGATGTCGATATCTTTGATGTTGCCCTCATCATCTCTTTCGATCGGATCGTCTGAGATGCACTGAGACGCTATGTGATAGACATGCTCGACTTCGTGCTCGTGTCCATCCCCTCTATATACATAGGCGAGAGTCCCTCCACTGGACCCACGCGCTGCCATCTTTTTGTGTATCATATCGACCTCCTTTTTATTGTTTTTTGCTACGGTAAATAATGCGTAAAGCATCTTTAAGCAGTGCTTGCACAGTCTCGACGACATACTTGCGCTGCTCTTGCGTATAGCTTTCGCTCATGACATCTGGGATGCCCTGATACAGAGCTGACAGCACTTCCTCCAGCTTAAGCAGATCGACGGACGAGCCCTGGCCCTTTCTTTTGGACAAGATCAAGTCACGAGCGAAGCTCGCATCGTCTCCTGTCCACTGCCGGTCTTTCTTCAATGTATAGAAGCGTTCGATCTCAGGGGAGTTAAGACGCAGCATCACGAAAGAGCGACGCTTTTGATCGAGTGGGATTGGTGGCCTGCCCTTTTTCGGCTTTACATCGATATCGACAGACGGATTTTGAGTGTTGTTGTTATCAGTTGTCATAGTCTCACCTTTGACGTTTTTGTGATTATTGTTGTCAACAGCGCAGAAGCCGAAGGCTTTGAGCAGCCAGCCAGTAGACAGTTACGCAGTAACTGGGTACATAGCTGGCCTCCTTCTTTTACTACACTTAATTAATACCATAGCATATACATTCCGTTTTCATTCGCTTTTTTGATTGACAGAAACAAAAAAACAAAGAATCCAGTATCTATGCGGGCTCCACACTCGCGTTGTGTAAAAAAATGACCAGAAAACATGAAGCAAGTGTACAGACAAGACTGTGAAAGGTCTGCCACAGACCAGGTGTGTAAGAATTGAACACTTTCATAGATATTGTGCTTCTGCGTAGAGTCAATTAAAGCAATACATCGATTGCGCATTTGTATAGCTTTTATTGAAATTTTGCAGCGCGTTTATTTGACAGAAAATAGAAACTAACCAATAATAAGTGATACTGAAATTTGGCGGCAGGGATACAAAGATGGCGAGGAAGTACACAGAGTATGAGCGCAAGATCGCTGACGCATCAAAGGCATGGCGACATTACGAGTGGATATGCTCCGATGAGTACGCTCAGCGCGAAGAGGATCGGCATGTAGTCATAGCCGGTAAAAATTACACAGGTCGGCCCCCAGTACCTTTGGAGACGCAGAAGCGGCGTGCAAAGGACAGATATCAAGACGCTTTGGCAGAGCTGCGTGACTACGAGTCTAAGAAGCACAAGAAGCGCATGCCTGAGGACGAAGTGAAAGCTTTTGTTGATGCTCAGCAAAAAGGAAAAGGTCGGCCAGCAGGTGGTCGTGCTATAGCGCTTCAAAAGTACATCAGACGCATCGAGAGACAGATCGACGATACGATCGATGCCCCTGAGTCTGACTTTCAGCAAAGATCCGGCCTGGGTCGACCTCCGATGTCTCGCGCAATGAAGGTTAAGCATTACGAAAACCTGATCGCAAAAGCCAAGTCAGAGCTGCTCGATCTGTACTCAGAGATGACCGAGAAGGAGAGACTTTGGCATGAGCTGCATGATCTCAAGACCGACAGACGGCAGCTCAAGATGGCCCTGCGAAATCCTGAGCACAGTCAGTCGAAGGGCGTGATTCGTAAGTACGATGATGCAGATCAGATCAGTACTGAGCTAGACAAAGTAAATGCGGAAATCACTAAAAAAGAGGTTAGGATGTCGATGCTTGAGGCAGGCATCGATGCCAAGGATGATAAAAAAGAAAGCGAACATGATGAGTTGCAAGAGCTGGAGATATATCAAGAGCGACTGCGTCGTATGATCAAGCTCAAAAAGGAAGCTCAAGAGCTTGAGGAACAGGCGAGGCAGCTGGGAATTGATCCGGACAGTCTCAAGTCATAAAGACAGTAACCAGGCCCCTCGCTACGCTCGGGAAATAAGCCAGGTGTGGTGGTGGGCTCTGGCTGTGTTTTATGTAGCTATACTCCGCACTGCTTATCAGACGCAAAAGCTCTTAGCTCACCAAGAGTCATGACCTGATCATCCCCTCCAGATCCTACTAGCTCAATACGCATATAGTACGTAGCGCACCACCCTTCCCATTGCTCCATTACCTGCTTGGATACAAAAGCCTGTCCGGGCTCAAAGGGCTCTGGGGCTTTGTCGATGATGCCAGTCACGTGTAGCCCCCGGCTTGGTGATCCTTCGTCAGAGAGGAGCCTGATGTAGTGCCAGTCGCGGATATAGACACGTTGGCTCTCGATGTGCTCTTGTAGCTGTGCTTCGGTTGCAGGCATGGTCAGTCCAGCTTTGTGCAATAGCCCTTAGCTACGACAGTATCCCAAGCCGTGCCATCTCCTAGGATGATCGTTGCCGAAAAAAGACCTTCTGTCGTGCGGAAAAATGACCCAGCAGCGCCTCTACTGCTCTCGCACAGGAATTCTGACACGCAGGAGTCAAAAATCGCAGAATCGTCACCGGGCACTTTTACGACCCACTCTCCACTCAAGTTGGACTGAATGAACTGAAGACTCTTGTGATCATAAACACTGGCCGATATGTCTCCATCAGCCGTATGCCTCACGCCTGCGGCTCCCTCTGCAACGCACAGATAGGTGTCAGCTAGTACAGTCTGAGATGCTAATAGCCCCATGCAACAAAAACCCGCCATCCATGACTTCTCCATCAAATCCCCCTCATTCCCATGGGTTATCCGGACTACCCAGCTCAGCACCGACCGGACCGCCCTCAATACCGAGCTGACTCTGAAGCTTCCGATGCTTGATCCAAGCTATCGCAATCTCATCCATGACCTCAGTCGGAATCTCCGCCCTCAGCTGCTCGATCATCTTGCCTCCATACACCTCTTTCGAGACCTGGAAAGACGGCGGCGGAGTTAGATCCAAAAAGACCGAGCGAGGATCGTCTGAGAGCAACTCCTCTGTGTACAGATGGTATTTCTCGTTTCCTGATATAGACGCCCTGGTGCTCAAAATATCCCTCCCTTGAATTTGAAACCCTCGCCTTCAAGGCCTCTCATTTCTTCACAGGCCTCTGGCGACATGCCGGCCCGTATGTACTCGATATCGCTAAGCGGCAGCGTAACCTCTGAGCCCTCACCGACCACACGATAGACCGAATTTTGAGTGGTCACATACTCTCCATCCACTGAGACGATGAGACTCGTATTCCAGCTGTGCTCGGGGTCATTAACAGGATGCCCGAAAAGCACTCTCCCGACATGCTTGCCGTTGTGCTCAAAAGAGATGATGCTCCAGTGCGACAGCTCCATCCTGACTTCTTTCTCACTCATACATCAGATCCTGACTGGCTCAAATTGATCTGTATGAGTATAGCTCAGTCAGTTATATTTTGTTTAATTTCAATCGGTTGGACTATAATCCCACTTTTGAGCGATTAGCGGGAACACAGTCCTTCTTTTAACCGAAGACCCTCGCCACAGCTTCCTTCCGATGATCGTGTGTAAGATGAGCATAGATCAGAGTCTGGCTGATGTCCTCATGCCCCATCAGCTCTCGGATCGTATTTAGATCAATTCCCCCAAGGGCTAGACGTGATGCGAAGGTATGCCGAAAATCATATGGCCTGAAGTCTTTGATTTTCGCTTCTCGGATAGTTTTAGTGACCGCCCTGGGCATCCGATCCATAATTCCTCCAGTTTTACCCGGGAACACCAGGCCGACTTGCTGACCATCTTTGCTACGCTGCCAACGACGCACCACCTGGCACCCTTCGCTGCTAAGCGGCACATGTCTTGTCCTTCCTGACTTAGCGATCTCACCCCGCACAGTGACCGTCTTGTGTCTTAAATCGATGTCTTTCCACTCTATAGAGAGTAGCTCTTCAGGCCGGAGCCCAGTATGGATAGCAAGCATAATAAGCGGGTAGATGTGATCGCTATACATCTGATCTGTGAGCATGGGCCTCAGAGGCTTTCTGCGCTTATATAGCCAGTAGTTGTGATTATCCCTTCCCTTTCTAGCATCAGCCTCTCTTCTCTCCAGCACTTCCCGCAGCCGCTCTTCTTCTTTATCAGATAGAAAGCGCACCTTTTCCCGCGTGTCGATTTTTAACTGCTTCCATCCCTTGAGGGGGTTGGTTTTGACGACTCCATGCTCAGTAGCCTTGGATACCACCGACATCAATATGGCCACATCCTTGTTGATGGTCCTTGGGCTAATCCCGGCCTCTAGTCGCTTCTGTCTCCATTTGCCAACTCGAACTTTATCGATCTGAGATACCGGCAGTTTGTACCAAGAGCCAAAGTGCAGCTTCAGCCGGCTGATGTCCTCCTCTGCTCTCTTACGCTCTGCCTTCCTCCAGGGCTCCCATACTTCTTCAATGAAGATGCCCAGCTTCTGGATTTTCTCTACTTCAGCTTTACGCTTCTTTTCTTTCTTCTCTGCGTTGAGGTTCTTTCCGTGTGCAACCTCTCCACCCTTCTTGCGGGCCACCTCACGAGCATCGGAGAGAGCTACGGCATCAGTGGATCCGATACGGTATTTGTTGCGCTTGCCGTCCTGCGACCGATAATCAAAGTAGTAAGATTTGGATCCGGACACAGCGACACGCACCATTAACCCAGGCATAACTGAGTCACGCACCTCGTATCGCTTGCCTGTAGCCGCGAGATCCTTCACAAGCTTTTCCGTCAGCTTTTCTTTCATGCAAATCTCCGATCTGGGGGTCCACTGGGGGTCCAAATTTTCCAAAAAACGGGCTTCTGGGGGTCCAATTTGGGGGTCCACCGGGGGTCCAAAATATCCGATTTGCGATCAAAAAACAGGGTTGGAACCAAAAAATCTAGGCGAAATAATCTGACAATGATGGATCAGAATGGTAAAGATTTGAGGCTTAGAATGAAGTTTTTTTGGTTGGCTCCAACAGTCCTTAATCATTGATTACAAAGGCTTTGTAGGGTATAGGACGTACCCGGTCAGGCAACTCAGAGATAGATCTGAGTGGTGTGCTCTTGACACCTAATCGGTGGACACATATAGTACGCCCCGCTCCCGAGATGGAGCCATGGCAAGGTAGCTCAGTTGGTTAGAGCACAGCACTCATAATGCTGGGGTCGGCGGTTCGACTCCGCCCCTTGCTACCAGTATTCAGAGGGTCACGATTCACGTCGTGACCCTTTTTTTATGGGTTGACTACACCGTGGTCAAAGGGACAAATCCGGGCCGATCTGGCTGGATCACATGGAGCTGTAATGAAAGGAATCTGTACTGCATTTCTGACCCTCGCCCTGGTTCTCACACCTCCCCTTACCTGGGCGGGAACCGAACTTGCGAAGAACCCTCCCGAGGCTTATCGCTTTAGCTACCAAACCGCCAGTAACGGACGGGTCGTGCCGTCGAGTGTTTGCAAAGAATACAGCGGGCTCGACTGGAAAGGTTGCCGACGCTATGCACAGTGGCATTTTGCGGTGCAGTGCTGGCAGCTCGGTTACGACATGAAAAACACAACCGGCTCAGTTCGCCGCAAGATGAAGAATCAAAAGGACTTCTTCTGCGACGCAAAACGTCGGGTTACGCCGCTGAAGTAACCAGCGCAGCCAAGGGCGAGAGCCTGACAGCGGACTCCAGGTGATCCGGGGACAGGTGCGCGGTCGTGACAGTGGAATGGCATCAGGTCAGATCTCCTCTGCCTTCATCTGTTCCACGAAACGGGGAATGCTGACCATGCGGTGACGACCAATCTTGTGGGTCGGGATGTAGGCGCGCTTGATCCAGCCTTCTA
>NZ_APAT01000004.1 GCF_000347775.1 Marinobacter santoriniensis NKSG1 | reverse complement strand
CTATTACGCCCTGGTCTACGCGGACCCAGTCGGCGAACTGGCGCCAGTCCATAAGGACAGGCCAGTTGAGCTGTTTAATGCGTTCGGCTAGTTGTTCCTCTATCATGGTCATTGGTCCGAAACCGTCATAAACGGACTTTAAAGGTCAATAAAGGAGGTCACTATATGACCTCGTTAAGTTAACTATAGACATTGCCAAAGCAAGGGTCAATAGTTGAACTCTGCCTTAGCTACTGGTTTTTAGATCAATATGGAATTAATAGAGGATCGAGCAAAAATGCTCATTAAAAGAGCAGGTATAGATACCCTGGTTCGATCTGGCGAGATCGGAAATTCCAGGTGGAAGGCCGTTCTCTACAAAGGGGTGCGGATGAGCACTAATGAGCTCGAAGTAGTCAAAAAGGTATTTCCAGAATATTCGCTTTGGCTTATTAGCGGAGAAATCGCTCCCGAAATCGGTCAGACAAGTCCAGAATACGATGAAGTTAACTCAAAGTTAGACAGTCACGCCGAGGGATAGCAATCACTAAAAAGGTCATGTACAGATGGTTCCAGGATCGGCAAGACTGAGAAAAGAGTTAAGGAAAAGAGTTTTGGTCGAAATACTCTTTTCTAAGGCGAAGACCGAGAAGTCTTCGGCATGATTGAGTTGTGAAGTGATAACTGAACTAATCAAATGCATGGAAAAGATTATGAGATTCGACCAACCACTTAAGAATACTGAGCGGGTGCTGAAAACCAAAGGCTTGGAATAAAATTTAAGCTTGAAGATTTCTCTCAGTTTTATACCTAACTCCATAGATACACGAATACTCGATAACCAACCCCAAATTATCTACAACGTCAGTTAGCTTTTTATGTAAAAAAGGATCATTTTTCGAGGAAGAAAACTCGAAAAACGCTACACTTTTTCCTTGAACTAGGGCTGAGTTACAGTCAGGAATCCAAACTTTGTGGGAAACTTCGTTCAAGTCTATACCAACACTATAAAAGAACATTTTTATGTCTTCATAATTATCGATATTGAAAAAACCCCCTCTATAATAAAACTTGAAAGATCTGAAAAATGCAGGGCCGATACCGTGATTATCTAGAATACAAGAAACAGGGTTTGCCGCAAATGTATCAAAAAGTGGATCAATGTGTGGCTTTACTGACAGACGGTTATGCTTCCTAGCGACGCTAGCTTGCCATAGTGAAATCAATACAGAAATAGCCGCTACAAACAAAGCACAAATCGAAGTTATTTCGCTCGCACTAAGGCTTGAAAGATCCAACCACATAGAACTGACTTCAACCTTACTCAATTCTTGCGTACCCAACCTCATAAACTCCATTGTCTATATGAAAGATTCGACGAAGTAAAACCTAATATCAGACCGACTTCTTGCCTCTCTCACAGAGAAAGCGAATCGAATCTCTATCAACATGCTCAAGATTTTTTAGGTGGCGATCAAATCGAATTCTTTGAATTTTGGCCAACTCGAAAACCTGTTCAAGTGATTGGGTACGGTAGCTTCCACAAGAAAACTCGATAATACCTTCCATTATCTGATCCAAATAGTCGTGACCGTTCTCAATTAATGCTTCAAGATAGGTGGGCGTTTGACCAGTATGTACAATTAGATTCCTGGTTCGGTACATTCTGCGAACCTGCCACGACACTTTGGTTTTGTGAACCTCAATTACTTCTTGCAATTTTCTAGGCTTTGACAAAATCTCATGTAAGCTGAAAGCTCTGAACCTCAAAAGGTGGAAATCTTTTAACGCTTCATACAACTCATTTCTATTCTGTTGATTTTCTTCTAGAGCCAAAAGATTGAGCGCTTTTACATATAAGCTTACGCCGTCTGAGCTTTCAACCTGGTCAAGAAATCGCCTAGTAATTCGGCGATCCCAGATAAACATATCAGCAACAAACCTACTCACCAACCTATAAATGTAGGACACAACAATAAATGGAAGAATAAAATTAATAACTCCATTTATCTTATTACTACCAACGTGGGAGGGAACTAGAGTCTCTATAGCAGTCCAAAGGTTAACCAGTTGATTCTCTACAATATCATTCGATATACATATTCCATGAAGGTCAGCAACCCGATTAAACTTCTGGAAACTCGACTGATTCTTGAGCGCAAAACTAGATATTAGTCTATTTAATTCTTTTGCAGCTTTTGCTGGTTTGTAATCAAAACCTTTTTCCATTGGCCCCTTGTGAGGCCTTTCAAGAGTGGAAATACTATCACAACATAGCTTTCTTACGATGGCGTCCCTTCTCCAAGATATTTGGTTTTTATGATAAAACAGTGAAAAGAGATCACTAAGGTTATCAATCTTCCTCTCAGCCATTGTTCGAGCTTTTTGATAGTCGTACGCTCTTATTCCCTTGACCTGAACATACTGATAACCCTCATACTCTCCATCGGCAAAAAACTCATGCTCCATTACCAAATGCTCTAACTCTTCATTCAACTTGTCATGAACATCTATCTGAAACGCCTTGACTGACTGCGAAACAGTCCTTACCAACGGATCAACGAGAAACACAGCATCATAATAGTGAACTTTCTGATCAAAATTATCAAAATAGTCTTTTACTCTTTCACACGAGTCTATCCTTGGTTCGGAACCGATAAAAAAGAAATTTTTAGTTATTGTATATATGTACGTTTTGCTGTAACCAAAATTTATCAAAGTGGTAGCAAATGTGGCCGAAAGATTATTTATTGCCTTCTTATTCTTTGCAACTATTTCTTCGTAAAGCCTTTCCTTGCATTTCCACAAATATCGGGAAGGCCCTATAGTTTTTGAAAGCGCTTCCAAGCGTTTCCTTTTTTCATGCAAGGAATCTTCCTTAGACTTAAGGATATAGTAATCGAGATCAACATCCAGCAAATCTTTTGCCAACTTGTCGTTCTGTATACTCCACTCCAACTCATCCAAAACATGAGGAAGATTCCCTTCCTCGATCAACTCCTCTTCAACATCCTTTATAAGCCTGAGTGCTTCACGGCAAAGATACGGCGCATTCAAAGACATCGACTTATAGCTATCTAAAGTATAGTCAAAAAGAAGTTCATCCATTCTTTGGGCAAAAAATATAAGGCCCGACATCTCATCGGTCACATCCCATTTGTGCAAGCTCCTAAACCTCATAACCCCTCGCCCAGATCCAATAAAACCTTGATTAAAAACGCCAGAGTCAAAACTGGCGAAACGCCCTTGTCCTGCTATGGAATCGCATTAGATACGAAATGAATAAAATCTATCCACGCGCATTGCTCTTCAGCTCCGGACGCACTAATTTGAGACTAACAGCTCATTACGCGAAATGATAACGCTCTGCCTTAAAAAACTATTGCCTTTCTCGATTGAGCCAAGACCACAGAAGTGATCGACAGCGGTATTCTCTGCTCTGCGAAGTTGGAAGGAAGTGCGACACCCTCCAGGAAGAGCTCAATCTGATTTACCAGTTTGTCACAATGTAAGCTTAAGCCAGCATTTCCCACGAGAAACCATTCAAAACGCTGGTCACTAACAAATGCAACATCTCAAGGCTTGAGCATGGCAGAGGGAACCCAAGCTGGAGCACTCTTAACACGTACGCTCCTGCCGTTGGTTTTCAGGTAAAGCTGGAAGCCTTAGAAGACAGCTGTGCATCCGCTTGATGTCGGTTGCCCCCTTGCCTACCACCATGTACCTTAGTGCCCGTTAACGACTGGCCAGAATACGCAACTAGCTGATTTCGAAAGCCTATGCACTTTAATGAACACCTCACACAGGTCTCATAATGCTGGGGTCGGCGGTTCGACTCCGCCCCTTGCTACCAGAATTCAAAAGGTCACGACGCGAGTCGTGACCTTTTTTTATGCCCCGCGTTTTCCTGCCGCTATAATGGGCGTCTTCTGAAATAGGCGCTGCATCCAGTCGACATAGGGACATGACTTTGAAAAAGCTTTTGATCATCGCACTCTTAGCCGTTGGCGGCTGGCAACTGTATCAACGTCATGGTGGCCAAATTCCGGAGCTGTCTTTCTCTCCCACCGAGTCGAGCTCGCAACCCTCACGCTTCAAATGCGACGGCAGGCAATACTGCAGCCAGATGACGTCCAGAGAAGAAGCCGTTTTCTTTACCAGGCACTGTCCCAATACCAAAATGGACGGCGACCACGACGGAATACCCTGCGAGAACGATTCAAGGTTTTAATCCGACAATCTCGCTGTCCACTGCCTGACTCGATATCAAAAGCGAATTTGGACAATCAGAGGAGCGGGAATAAACAATAAAAGGAGTTGTTCGGAGAACGGCTAGCTGAAACGCCGGGCCTTTTTCAGGCACTCGTCTATAAGAATCAGTTCCTGAATACTGAAGCCTGAGACTCGGGAATGAATACGCTGTTCATCATCACGAATCGCAGCCTCAATCAGGTCGGCCACCTCTTCTTTCTTCTGCAGCAAAGCGGTATCAGCCGTCTCTTCAACGAAGGTCAAGGTAAGTTTCTTCGCCAATTCTCACACCTCCACTCCGGGGTGCTACTGAGATAAGTAGCGATGCATCAGTTCGCCCTGGTAGGGCGCCAGGTATTTTTCCAGGATCACTGTAACAGTTCCTTTCCTGTAGAGCCGATCAAAGCACTCGTCAAAGGCTCTCGCCAGACCCGGCTCCCTGAATACCATTTTATAGGGTGTCGGATTAAAAATCGGGGCGAACCTGAAGTTCTTTAAATCGAACTCCCCTTTTGGCAACAGTCCTTGTTCCCGTATACGGTGATTCACCTCTGCAACAATCAGTCCATCTGCAAGGATTACATCCACTCTGCCCAGGAATAACAAGTGCGAGTGAATCCTCTGATTCGTGTTTTCGTGAACTTCTCCCAAATACGGAACCAGCGCTTCCAGGCCCAGAATCTTGATGCCATCGTTGAACGTCACGACGTTTAAGCCTTTCAGGTCGGCAATCGTGTTAATCGGGCCGACTCGTTCACTGTCGTAGTACGCCCCATTCTGATACCAGATATAGGCCGAGGTCGAATACCCGGGTAGGTTACGATACAAGGGGACAGTCATCACTGCATCGCCTCGCAGAGATTGCCGGTAAGTCAGCATATGACGGCCGAATGGCTGAACAATGAATTTTGCGCTGTAACCACACTCCCGAAGCGTTGCCGCGACAAGCTCGGCATCCCGGCCTACACCGCCCGCTTCAGAGCTTCCCGGGAGTTCGGGCGCGACAATGGTAAGAGTGTGGTCGGCAGCCTGTGCGGGAACCCAACCTGTCGCCCCCCACAATATGAAGGCTCTCAAGAAGAGCCTGGAAAGCATCATGGAAGCCCCAAAATCTTGAAAGACGGATACAAGTTCAATAGTTCATTTATTTATAGCAGCAATCATCTTGACCGGGCTGATCATTGTCAAATACCAGCCGGAAGACGAGTTGATCGTGTTTCCTGTCAGTTCTGATCGTTCCTGTACCGACATCGCCGGACATTGGCCCGCAGCTTTTCCGCCAGGGTTTTATCCCCGCTCAGGTGCGACACATAAAGGGAAATATCGACCCACACCGCAGGCCGCACGAAGTACTGACCTTTGAAGTCCGACATCAGGGGTTGCAACAACACCCACGGAATGATCACGACATCCGCCCGACCCAGTTTCAGCATGTCCACGGCCTGTTTCCATTCAGAAACGGCCAACATCTTTGCCCCCTCCCCCAGTAGCAACTGTTCGCCCACAAAGCGCCTGATGAAGGAATAGGTCAGGCCCGGGGTCTGGTCGAGGGGAGGCAGGTTATCAAGCAGCAGGTAGACGTACTCTGTCTGGAAAAGGCGGCCACCGAACTCTGCATACTCATCCCGTTCTTCCGTCTGTACCAGAGGCAATCCAACGTCCAGGCGTCCTTTCTTCAGCTGGTACAGGATTTGTGCAAGCGGCATTTTCTGGAATCTGAGTGGCATGGACAGACTATCGAAGACACAGTTGTAGAACGACGAAAAACGTCCCACGAGATGGCCCTCGGAGACCGCGATTTCTCGCGGGATCCCTTCAACCACGCCAATCCGCACCGCTTGATTGGGCGCAGCCAGAACGGGCCCCATGAAAATGGCGAGAACGGCAGTCAGCAGAGAACGATAAGTTGGCGATTTCCTGTCCATGACATCGGCTCGGTAAACGGGCACTCCGGCCCTTGCACCAAGCCTAGTACATCAATCCCAGCCCTGCAGTCCCTTATGCGCTGGTCCGGAAAGCGGAGACCTGATCCTTCATTGCCGCTGCCAGTCGGGCCAGCTCACCACTCGCGGCAGAGGACTGCTGGGCGCCCGTGAGATTCTGGCTGGACAGGTCAACAATGTGGGTCAGATTGCCGCTGACCTGCTCCGCCGCGACGGATTGCTGCTCCGACGCGCTGGCGATCTGCTCGCCCATCTGGAAGATGTGGTCGATGGCATCGCCGATGGCGTTAATGGTTTCAGCCACATCTTCGCTCAATGTCCGGTTATCTTCGACCTTTTCCAGGCTGGACTGCATGACCGCCACCGTCGCCTTGTTTTCATCAATCAGGCTCTCGACAACCCCGGCGATTTCCGCGGTGGACGACTGGGTTCGCTGAGCCAACGACCGGACTTCATCGGCCACGACGGAAAAACCCCGACCGTGCTCGCCCGCCCTTGCCGCTTCGATAGCAGCATTCAGTGCCAGGAGGTTGGTCTGCTCGGCAATCTCGTTGATCACCTGGGTGACCTTCCGGATCTCCGCGCTCTTGCTTTCCAGTGAATGAATTCTGTCGGCAACCCTCCGGATCTCTTCCGCGAGGCGGTGCAGGGCTTCCCGGCCCTTTTCACCATTGACCCGCCCCTTCACTCCAAGCTCTTTTGCGGTGCGTGCCGCGGCCTGGGCTTCGTCGGCGCTGCGGGCCACATCGGAGGAAGCAGCACTCATCTGGTTCATGGCGGTGGCCACCTGGTCGGTCTGTTCCGACTGGGCCTCGATATTCCTTTCCGCGCTGGCGTTGATGGCGGACAGTTCCTCCGATGCCGTGGCGACTTCGTCCGATACGGAAGAAAGTTGTCGGATCACCTGGTCGAACTGCTCCAGCATGTGGTTGAGCGCACCTCCAAGATCCGCCAGCTCATCCGATCCCTCAACATCAATGCGGCGCGAAAGATCCGAACGATCAGCCACCTCTCCCATCACCCGGCGCATGGAGTGGATGGGTGACGTAATGGACAGAACGATCAGTGCACTCGCCCCCAGGGTCAGAACACCCGCCGCTGCGGCAACGGCCGGATAAAGAATCTTGCTCTGATCGGAAAGCTGTCCCACCGATGCCCTTTCCGAGGCCGCAACGTCCAGCTGCAGATCGATCAGCTCGGCGATTTTCGCCGCCACCGGGTCAATCACCCCATACAGAGGACCGTCCAGGGTATCCAGCTGGCCCCGGACGTTGCCGGAAGACTGCCCGAGTACCGTGATCGCATCGGCAATAGCCGCATCCGCATCCGAAAACAGCGCTTCCACCTCAGCGACAAGTGCCTGCTCTCTCGCCGTCAGACGCGTCGCCGTGAACTTCTGCCATTTTTCAGAAATGATGGCCTGGGCTTCAACCAGCTGGCCCCGGGCCTGCTCAGCCGTCATCAGACCTGCGTTGGCCTTGTTGATTGCATCGACCACCAGTACCGCGTAGTCATCGGATATGATTTTGAGATCTTTAAGCGGAACCACCCGATCGTTGTAGATACTGGAAACACCCCGGTTTATTTCCGAAAACACCAAAACGGCGTAAATCGAGAGACCGGCAATTGCCGAAAGTGGAACCAGAACGAGAATCGCCATGCGCCACTTCAGAGAGACATGATTCAGTGCCTTCATAAACACACTCCATTAGCGGGCACTCCCTTCCCGTTTACCACTGGGCCAACACCCATATGCAGCCAAAGGGGACAGTTTAATGAAATCGCGTAAAGTTGCACTTTCTATTTGTACCTTCATGCAACTAACGGAAGCAGGCTCCGGATCGGCCAAAAACCTGATGTTGATCAAATAACCCTCTAAGAAATGATTTACGGTTCATCTGTTGGCTGTACGAACAGGTTTACGCAGATGGACGATAAAACAACAAAATCATTCGTCATTGCCACGTTTGATTTTATCGGTATTCTCCCCATCGCCGGCTTTGCCCTGGTCCTGTTCGATCAACCTCCCACCCATGCGTTTTATTTCGGAATTCTGGCCACGCTGATAGCCCGTGTGTGGGCCATCATCTACGACTGGAAGTGGGGCATGCTGGAAGACACTCATCACTCAGACACTGGCTGGGGCGACAGATTGATGAACCTGGCGGGGTTTGAACTGGTCGCCTTCCTGGCGTTCACGTCGCTGGTGTTGCTGTTAACGAAATCGTCTCTTGGCATAGCGTCGCTCAGTGGCGCAGCGCTGGTCATTCTCTACACCGTTTACTGGTCCCTGATCGACGCCTTGTTCAATCAGTTCTAAGACCGGCCCGATGCATCCTCCCCGCCACCGGGTTATTAGGTTGTACCTTTCTTTACAGATTGAACACGCGGATTAAACAACCTTTGACAGTCGGAAAGACGGAAACAGCGTACGCTATAACCACTCCCCGATGTTCCCGAAGAGCGTGTGAACCAATGAATCTGAAACCTGCCGACATGGCGCTGGTCGTCATTATCCTGGTGCCCGTATTGCTGGTGCTGTCGGGTTTCAATCTGAAGATGATCCTGACGGCTCTGGGGCTGTTTCTGCTCTACATCCTGATTCTGTTTTTCGAACCCATCCGCTTCCACCTCGCGCGCTGGCTTCGTGACCGCACGACCGAACGGTCCCGTCGTCAATCCGACGAAAGATAACCGTGGTTTCATGCCAAAGTCGCACATTCCGGTTCGTCTCGAACCGCTACAATTGACGCCTGTTCAGCTGATTGACCTCTCGTGACCCGATGAAAAAGATCCTCCTGGAACTGGCAGCCGTTTTGCTCATTACGTTGCCTGCGGTTCTGATGATTACCGATCAGGCGGCGCAGACTGTTTTCCTGTGTGCCACCCTCGCGATCGCCTATGGCATTGTCTTCCTGTCCATCCGCCCGGCGAGCCGAAACCAGGATCAGCGCTGGCGTTTCTGAAACGCCCCTCGCCCACTCCCTCATATTTGCGAACCCTTCTATCGCACAGCGAAATCGACTAAGCTGCGGGTTTTGACCCGAGGATCTGTCCATGTCGAAATCGAACGTTGTTGCAGGGCTGTCCCTCGACCGCCTCGACGCCATCACTCAACATCTGGACCGTCAATACATCCAGCCTGGTCGTCTTCCGGGCACACTGACCCTGGTCGCCCGACACGGCGAGATTGCCTGGGTAAAAGCACAGGGAATGATGGATATCGAGCGGCAGAAGCCCGTTCAGCGAGACACCATTTTTCGCATCTATTCCATGACCAAGCCGGTCACCTCCATTGCCTTGATGCAGCTCTACGAGAAAGGCATGTTCCTGCTGGACGACCCCGTCCACAAATACATTCCTGCCTGGCGCAACCTGCGGGTCTACAAAGGAGGCACCTACCCTCACTTCAAGACCGAACCGGCAGCCACCACCATGACGATACGGGATCTCCTGACCCACATGTCCGGACTGACTTACGGTTTCATGGAACGCAGCAACGTGGATGCGGCCTACCGGCAGCTAAAACTGGATGGAAGTGCCACGCTGACACTGGAGACCCTGGTGGAGCAACTGGCGGAATTGCCGCTCGAGTTCTCACCGGGCACTGCCTGGAACTATTCGGTCTCCACCGACGTGGTTGGCTATCTCGTGCAGTTGCTGTCCGGGCAATCGCTGGACGAGTATTTCCGGGAGCATATTTTTGCGCCTCTGGGAATGGACGACACGGGTTTTCAGGTACACCCGGATCAGCTGGACCGGTTCTCGGCCTGTTATCTCTACCAGCCCGGGGATCGCATGAAGCTGCAGGACGATCCGATGCATTCCCGCTATCAGAAAACCCCCGCATTCCTCTCGGGCGGTGGCGGGTTGGTCTCGACCATCGACGATTACCACAAGTTTGCCCAGGCGCTGTGCCAGGGTGGCGCCTATCAGGGCAACCGGATCATCGGGCGAAAAACCCTGGAATTCATGCGCCGGAACCACCTGCCGGGCAACCAGGATCTACCGGGCCTTTCAATCGGCGCCTTCAGTGAAACCCCTTACGAAGGCAACGGCTTCGGATTGGGCTTTTCGGTACGGACCGACGTCGCCAAATCGCAAACCAACGGCTCCGAGGGCGAGTTCGGCTGGGGCGGACTGGCCAGCACCAGTTTCTTCGTCGATCCGGTGGAAGATCTCGTGGTGATTTTCATGACGCAGCTGATTCCGTCATCCACCTATCCGATCCGGCAGGAATTGCGCGCGATGGTAAACGGAGCCCTGGTCTGAGAAATTGGATTGGCATCACCTTTATAAGCATATGACGCTTCGAACTGTGCCTGGGGCCAAATCTCTGTGGCATACTCGGCATCCTGCACTCCAAAACCAATAACCATCAGCAAGGAATGTCTCGATGAAACCGGAAACTCTCGCGCTTCACGCCGGGTTCAAGAGCGACCCGACCACCAAGGCCGCGACAACCCCGATCTACCAGACCACGTCCTACACCTTCGACGACACCCAGCACGGGGCCGATCTGTTCGACCTGAAGGTTCAGGGCAATATCTACACGCGGATCATGAATCCGACCAACAGCGTGCTCGAAGAGCGCATGACCGCTCTTGAAGGTGGCGTGGGCGCACTGGCCGTTGCATCCGGAATGGCCGCGATCACCTACGCCCTGCAGACCATCTGCAAGGTCGGTAACAATATCGTCAGCACCAGTCAGCTGTATGGCGGCACCTACAACCTGTTTGCCCACTCCCTGCCGAACCAGGGCATCGACTGCCGCATGGTGCCCCACGACGATTTTGATGCTGTCGAGAAAGCCATCGACGACCAGACCCGAGCGCTTTTCTGCGAGTCCATCGGCAATCCGGCCGGCAATGTAGTGGATCTCCAGCGCTGGGCCGAAATCGCGCACAAGCACGGCATTCCCCTGATTGTCGACAACACCGTTGCCACACCGTTCCTGTGCCGTCCTTTTGAACACGGTGCGGACATCGTCATTCACTCGCTGACCAAGTATATCGGTGGTCACGGCACAACGGTTGCCGGCATCGTGGTGGATTCCGGCAAATTCGACTGGAAGGCCAGCGCCGACAAGTTCCCGATGATGAACCAGCCGGATCCGTCCTATCACGGCGTGGTCTACACCGAAGCCCTCGGGCCGGCCGCGTTCATCGGCCGATGCCGGGTGGTTCCGCTGCGGAATACCGGCTCTGCCCTGTCTCCGTTCAACTCGTTCCTGATCATGCAGGGCCTTGAGACCCTGGCGCTGCGCATGGAGCGTCATTGCGAAAACTCGGAAAAGGTCGCGCAGTTCCTGCAGGATCATCCGGCGGTGGAATGGGTGAACTACGCGGCGCTCGCGAACAGCCCGTATAAAGCCACCTGCGACAAAATCTGTGGCGGCAAGGCCTCCGGTATCCTGAGCTTTGGCATCAAGGGCGGCCGTGACGCCGGCGCCAAATTCATCGATGCCCTGGATATGGTCCTTCGCCTGGTGAACATCGGGGATGCCAAGTCCCTGGCCTGCCACCCGGCCACAACGACTCACCGGCAGCTCAATCCGGAAGAACTGAAGAGTGCCGGCGTCAGCGAGGATCTGGTGCGGTTGTCCATCGGCATCGAACACGTCGACGACATCATTGCCGATATCAGCCAGGCCCTGGAAAAATCCCAGGCGTAAGCTGATCAATCGGGTACGACCAAGGTCGTACCCGATCCCCCCGTGATTGCCCGTACCCGCCTTGTAACTGTGCTCGCCGGCGATTAACCTTAAATGTTCTTCATACCCTTCATTTGAGAGTTTCCGGTCAATGAGCGACAGCGCCAAACCCCGCATTACCAGTGGCACCAAGTTCCGCAACGAGCACGGATTCTCCGCCATCAAGGACGGCGTCAAACGTTCCGCTTCCAGTGACGAGGGCCGAACGACGGAGCGCAAACCCAAATGGCTGAGAGCCCGCATGCCCGGTGGCGAACGCTACGATGCGGTAAAGCGGAACGTTACCGAGCACCGGCTCAGCACGGTGTGCCAGGAATCCCACTGCCCCAACATCGGAGAGTGCTGGACCAATGGTACGGCCACCATCATGGTGATGGGCTCCGTGTGCACGCGCGCCTGTAAATTCTGCGCCGTGGATACCGGCAACCCGAAGGGCTGGCTCGACGCCGAGGAACCCGAAAATACCGCCAAATCCGTAGAGCTGATGGGCCTTCGCTACATCGTCCTGACATCGGTGGACCGGGACGACCTCCCGGATGGTGGCGCTGCCCACTATGCCGCCTGCGTGAGTGCCATCAAAACCAGGACACCAGAGGTCGCAGTCGAGGCCCTGACACCGGATTTCGATGCGGTGATGAGCGATGTGGAAAAGGTCGTGGACTCCGGGCTTGATGTATTCGCCCAGAACGTGGAAACCGTGGAGCGCCTGACCCAGCGTGTACGTGACCCCCGGGCCGGCTACCAGAAAACCCTGAGTGTTCTGGCGCACGCGAAGAAACACAATCCGGATGTGCTCACCAAAACCAGCCTGATGCTGGGCCTTGGTGAAACCGAAGAGGAAATCCTGAAAACCATGGACGACCTCCGGGCCATTGGCGTGGATATCCTCACGCTGGGGCAATACCTGCGCCCGACGCCCAATCACCTTCCCGTCGAACGCTACGTGACCCCGGAAGAGTTCAACCGTTACCGGGAAATCGGTCTGGAGAAAGGTTTCATGGAGGTACCCTCCGGGCCCATGGTGCGCTCAAGCTATCGGGCCGACAAGGTCTTCGACAAGAACAATCTCGGGCTGGCCGTGCCGGATGTGCCACAAACGGATGCAGCCATGCAGATCCCGGTAAAAACCATCGACTGAGGAACCCAATGCTGACCTTCCTGCGGAACATTCGGCTGAAGTACAAATTCTGGTTGCTGAACATTGTCGTTTTCGCAGTACTTGGCCTGTTGGTGCTCTATGCCATGAGCAGCATGGCCGAGAGGAGCGGTCAGTCGTTCGGAGACGTCTTTGTCGATACCGCACCCGGGTTTGCCCTCGTGGTCGCGATACTCATGGCCCTGGAAATGGCCGGATCCCAGCTGCTGATCTCGTTCATCGAACGGCATATCAACCGCCTCAAGGACACCATGGTTTCGGTTCAGGGCAGCGGCAACCTGAGTACCCGGGCACCGGTAGACTCCACCGACGAAATCGGCGAAATGGCCACCGCCTTCAATGCGATGCAGGACCGGACCATGGCGGTGGTAAAAAGCATGAAACAGGCCATCGATCGTCTGCACCAGGAGGTTCGGGAACTGACCGACGCTGCCGAGGCAAGGCGGGACGACCTGGCCCGCCAGCAGTCCGGCGCCGACCGGTCGGCCGAGATGATTGAGGCCATGCTCCAGAGCTTCCTGGGCATTGCCGAACAGGCAGGCATTGCCAAGACGCTCTCCAATGAAGCGCGGGAGACTGCGATTGGCGGTGGCGAGCGTGTCGCAAGAAGCGCAGACAGCATCCGGAAACTGGCCGACGTGGTTCGGGATTCCGCCGGCAGCGTCGAAGCACTGGCCGAGAACAGCCACGAAATCAGCCAGGCGGTTGCCGAAATCAAAGGCATCGCCGAGCAGACCAACCTGCTGGCGCTGAATGCCGCTATTGAAGCCGCCCGCGCGGGCGAACAGGGGCGCGGGTTCGCCGTGGTGGCCGAAGAGGTTCGAAATCTTGCCCAGCGGGTCCAGGATTCGACCGAACAGATCCAGACGACGATTGATCGTCTCCTGTCAGCGATGAACATTGCGGTCACCCGGATGAACGGCAGCTCGGAAGACGCCGACCGCTGCGTTGCCGAATCCGAGGAAGGACGCAAGGCCCTCGAGGCCATCAATGAGGTCGTGGGGCGGATTGACCGCACCAATCAGGAAATCGCCGACCTGTCCGCCGACCAGACGGGTGGCACGGATGCGATGCTGGCCAATGTCCAGGGCATTCGGGAAACCACCCAGAACATGGTCACCCAGCTTGGTGAGAGCGCCGACATGAGCCGGCGACTCAAACATCTCATCGACACCCTTGAGGAAGCATCGGCAAAAGTCTCCGTCTGACCCATCAGGACGTCATCAAACCGACAGACACAAAAAAGCCGCATCTGCATGCGGCTTTTTTCGTCAGGCAGCGGGTGATTCTTACTGCTGCTTCTTCTGCTGTTGCATCTGCTGCTGCATCTGACGCTGCTGTTGCATCTGTTGCTGCATCTGCTTCATGCGCTTGTCCAGTTCGTCACGCTGCTCCTGGGTAAAGATGCCATCCACTTTCGCCTGCATCAGCGTTGAAAGTGCGGCGATTTCACCGGTCAGGTCACCCAGCTTATTGGCGTTCTCGCGAATCGCGGATTCGTCGTAGTCGGCCTTGATCTGTGACTGCATTTCCTGCTGGATGGTGCGGGCTTCCTTGCGCAACTCGCCGATTTTGGTCTGCATCTCATCAAGAATGGCACGAATGTCCGCTTGCTGATCCTCCGACAGGCCTACCATCTTGGCCAACTGGTCCACCTGGTCCGGCTGACCACCCTGGGCCGACTGGGCCATGACTGGCGCGGAGAGAGACAGTGCAACAAGAGCAGTTCCAAGGATTTTTGCGAGCTTCATAAAGATCTCCGTGGTTGCGGCGATGGCTATAAGAACATCGCCCGGTTTCATTAACTTCAGTTATCAGGCCCTACACCCTAAAACAACCTGCCCCCGGATTTCACCCCGATCTCCCTTCTTTTTGTACATACATCTCATTCGACGCCACGTCACTCCGCCACACCAGCGCATTCAAGGAAATGTGAAACTTTATCCATTCCCCTTCATAATGGCGCGATTCCAACAGCCGGAGCAGCAAACATGGCGATCAACTGGTTTCCAGGGCACATGCACAAAGCCCGCAAGGAGATCAAAAAGGTAATGCCCCAGATGGACCTGATCATCGAGGTCCTGGACGCTCGCATTCCTTTCAGTAGCGAAAACCCGCTGGTTCCGAACCTTCGGGGTGATACGCCTCTGATCAAGGTCCTGAACAAGCGCGATCTGGCGGACCCGGCAATCACCGAGCGCTGGCAGACCTGGCTTGAGAAGGAACGGGGGGTGCGCGCCATTACCCTCACCCATAACCAGCGTAATGAGGCCCTGGACATCCTCCGGCTCGCCGAGGAGATGACGCCGGATCATGATCGCCAGAAAAGTGCGTTGCGGGTAATGATTCTGGGCATTCCCAATGTGGGCAAGTCCACAATCATCAACACCCTTGCAGGGCGGCCGGTGGCAAAGACGGGCAACGAGCCCGCCGTGACCCGGGCTCAACAGGCCATCAAACTGCCAGATAACATCCTGTTGTACGACACGCCCGGTTTCCTCTGGCCAAAACTGTCGCCGGAAGCCTGCGGCTATCGCCTGGCGATTACCGGCGCCATTCGCAGTGCCGTGCTGGATTTTGAAGACGTTGCCCTGTTTGAAGCGGATTATCTGCTCCAGGCTTATCCGGAATCCGTACGTGCCCGTTACGGGCTGGAGTCACTCCCGAACGATGGCATCGGGCTGATGGATGCCATCGCCGAGAAACGCCGTTTCTTTGGCCGTGGCGGCATACCCGATCTGCACAAGGTGTCGGAAGTCCTGTTGAACGAATTCCGGTCCGGCAAACTGGGTCGCATTTCTCTGGAAACACCTGACATGGTCGAAGCCGAGGCCCGGGAAGCGGCCGAGCACGAGGCCCGCAAGGCTGCGGAAAAGGAAGCCAGGGCCAACACTAGGGGGACGGGCGGGAAGCGAGGCCGCAGCGACAAACACTGAAACGCCCGCCAGCGACATAGTCGGACGGCAAGGCATCAAACATGTTCCGTGCCGTGCGAACCAGATGAGGCTGATCGTAGAAACCGGCCTCGGTGGCAAGCTCGGACATGGACCTGCCAGGCTCCCAGCCGGCAAGCACCCGATTGATCTTCAGATGCAGCAGGAAGCGGCGCAGCGGCACCCCCACCTGGTCACGAAACAGATGAGAGAGCCGGGAGGCTGACAGACCCACAAGCCCTGCCAGAGCGGCCACATCCACCCTTTCCGGCATGTCGCTGCGAAGGGCTTCACACACCTGCATCACTCGCGGATCCATGGCCGTCGCCGGAAATGCCAGAGCACGGATTGCACTGACCAGCGCCTGGGCCGCCTCATGACAGTCGGGCGAGGTCAACGCCGGCAGGCGGTCCGGATTCAGCGTGATATCACTGGAAGCACGGCCTTGAAGGCCGGAACTGAGACTCAGCCAGAGGTGGCAGTCCGGATCAAGTTGCGCACACCACATCCGGGTCGACCCGGGATCCAGCGCCTGGACCACGTCCGGTGCCACAATGGCGGCCCGGGTTTCCCGCCATTGGCCATCCACTTCCAGCCTGAAGGTGCCATCCAGCCCCACCAGCCAGGAGGCACTGATGTGTCGATGTCGACGATTGGGGTAAAGCCGCCCGATCACCTGCCAGTGATCGGGCCATACGAACAGACTGCCTTGGGGTAGAGACTGGAGGGACACACACAATTCCTCAACGGTTCCTCGTGGCCACCAGCATACCCCAGTCTGCTGGTGACGAACGAACCCTCAATGCCCCTGCGGCTGACCGCCAGGACCGTCATGGCGATGGCTCTGGGCATAGGGCACCGGCAGTCCCAGCTTGGCCGCAAATTCAACACTGACAAAAATGGGCCCGATCAGCAGAAAAACCAGATCCTCAACAAAGGAAGGCTTTTTCCCCTCAACCTTGTGGCCATACACCTGAATAATCCAGGCAACCACAAACACGGCAAGACTGGTCCAGAGCAAAGACCAACCGGCCGCGAGCACGGCCTGAATCACCCAGGCGGACAACGCAAACCAGCCCGTCATCAGAACCAGAACGCCAATCGACAGTCTCACGTAAACAATGGCCGACAACGCCGCCAGCAGTGTCGCACCGTTGACCCATTCCGCAGCACTCCCCTCCAGGCCCAGCCAGCGTCCCAGAGGCACCAGCCACAACAGGCCCAGCGTCGAGATCAGGATGGCGGGGACACAGACAATGTGAACCCATTGGTTGAAGGGATTCTGATGACTTTCACCGTAATCGTTCAGGAACTGCTCCAGGCTGCGCATGGGGGTATCTCCTTGTTGTTGTGTCATTTTAAAAGAGTGTAGCAACGCGGATCCTGGATGCCTTGTACGTAATGGCTGCCCTCCCCTTACCAAGGTCAAATATCGCTGGGTCGTCAAAGCGCCTAAACTGTGAAACATTGTTATCGAACGCAAGGGCGTGCCACAGCGGCACGCCCCCAAAGGAGGAAGACATGAGACGGGTCGTCGTCACTGGTATGGGCATTGTTTCCTGCCTCGGCAATTCCCTGGACGAGGTTCTGGACAGCCTGAAAAACGGCAAGTCCGGCATCCGCTTCAACGAGACATACAAAGACAAGGGGTTCCGCAGCCAGGTGGCCGGATCGCCGGATGTGGACACCACGGTGATCGATCGGAAGATCCGGCGATTCATGGGACCGGCGGCGATGTATGGTTATCTGTCGATGGAGCAGGCCATTGCCCAGGCAGGGCTGACCGAGTCACAGGTTTCCAATGATCGCACGGGCCTGATTGCCGGCTCCGGCGGCGCTTCCTGCTCAAGCCAGGTGGAAGCTACCGACATCATGCGGGAGAAGGGCGTCAAACGCATTGGGCCGTATATGGTCCCGCGCATCATGACCAGCACGGTGTCTGCCTGCCTCGCCACGGCCTACAAGATTCGCGGCGTCAACTATTCCATGTCATCCGCCTGTGCCACCAGCGCCCACTGTATTGGCCATGCCATGGAACAGATCCAGTCCGGCAAACAGGACATCGTTTTCGCCGGAGGCGGTGAGGAAGAGGACTGGAGTCTCACCATGATGTTCGACGCCATGGGTGCCCTCTCCACCAAGTACAACGAGGCTCCCGAAACCGCCTCGCGCCCCTTCGACAGCGGCCGTGACGGCTTCGTGATCGCCGGCGGTGGTGGCATGATGGTCCTTGAGGAACTTGAACACGCGAAAAAACGCGGTGCGACGATCATCGCCGAGCTCACCGGCTATGGCGCCACCTCCGACGGGTACGACATGGTTGCTCCCTCGGGCGAGGGCGCTCAGCGCTGCATGGAACAGGCCATGGCGACCATCCGCGGCAAAGTGCAGTACATCAATGCCCACGGCACCAGCACGCCGGTAGGCGATGTGGCCGAGATGGGCGCGGTCAAGAATACCTTTGGTGACAGCATACCGGCCATTTCCTCGACCAAATCCCTCTCAGGACATTCGTTGGGTGCAGCCGGCGTGCAGGAAGCCATTTATTCACTGCTGATGCTCCAGCACGGCTTTGCTGCGGGCACCGCCAATCTTAACGACGTCGATGAAAAGATCAGTAACCTGCCCATCGTGGGACCAAGCGCCCGTGACATGGAGCTTGACTGCGTCATGTCCAACAGCTTCGGCTTCGGCGGGACAAACGCTTCTCTTATCTTCGAGAAAATCTGATGATTTTTTCGATAATTGAGTGTTTCTGATTATTGGCAAACTGCGCCATAGCCTTTAAAGTACAACTTTGATATGGATCAATCCGGACGGCGTATACGCTATGGCGCAACCTATTCCCATCCACAAGCACTCCCCACTGAAGGCCTCCTGCCATCAATGCAGCCTGAGCAACCTCTGTTTGCCGCTGGCCATTGAAGAAAATGAGCTCGATCGTCTCGAGGACATCGTGCAGCAGGGCCGCATCTTTAACCGGGGCGAGCACATCTTTGACCAGAGCACTCCGTTCCGTTCCTGCTTTGCGGTAAAGAGCGGCTCCGTCAAAACCTCTATCATCACGGAGAGTGGCGAGGAACAGGTAACCGGGTTCTTCATGCCGGGCGAACTGGTTGGCCTCGACAGCATGAGCAGCAGCACCTACGCGTGTACGGCCAAAGCGCTCGAGCGCACGAGTGTCTGCGAATTTCCGGTTGAAAAGCTGGAAGACCTGACCGGCAAGCTGCCTGAACTGCAGCACCACATGTATCACCTGATGAGTCAGGAAATCCAGAACGGCCACCAACTGGCCATGCTGCTGAGCAAAAACACCGCCGAGGAGCGGATTGCGGCCCTGCTGCTTTCCCTCTCCAGCCGGTTCCAGCGGCGCCGGTTGTCACCGACCAACTTCAGCCTGCCGATGGCCAGGAATGATATTGCGAATTTCCTCGGCCTTGCGGTGGAAACCGTCAGCCGGGTGTTCACGCGATTCCAGAACCAGGGCCTGATCCGCGCCAGAGGCCGGGAGGTCGAGTTGCTGGACGTGGAAGCGCTCCAGATGGTGACCCGCGACTCTTCCCGCCAGGGCTGCTAACACCCTCCGGCAATGGCGGCGCCGCCTCTACGGGGCCGCCGGCTCTTCCGCGTGGTGACTCTCCACGTCCTTGACCCGGGCCAACTCTTCAACCAGCCCCGATCGCCAGGGAATCTGCTTGATCCCGAAGGTGTTCCGTATCTTGGTACAGATCATCGTGGTATTGGCCGGCTCCAGGTGGCCCCATTCCGGCATATCGTCTACGACCTTCAGGTCCTCGGGAATGCCGGGCAAGCCGGCAATCGCCAGTCCCAGTTCATAGAGGTTGATTTCCTCAGCCCCCGCATACTGGTACGTCCCCCAGACTTCGGCTCCGCAGTCGAGCTGCAGAATCACAGCCGCCATGACCCGGGCGAGATCCTTGACGGTGACCGGCTGCCCCCGGCAACGACCGGGCAAGGTCAGAACCTGCACGGAAGACGTATTGGCACGGATCTTCCGGATAAAGCGGGACAGGCTCCAGCCGGTCCTCAGAATGATGTGTCGTGGCAGGAGCGATCGAAGCGCCTGCTCGCACTCCCACTGCCAGTTTCCGAGCTCATTGACGGGCTGTCCCGGATTAGAGGTGATGTAGCCACTTTGCTTGCGGCCGTCGAACACATAACAGGAGGACAGCTGGAACAGCGCAATGCCGCGCTCCCTGGCATATTCGGCCATTGCCACCGGTAACGAGAACGCCGCCTTGTGAATGCCCTCAGGGTCCTGCTCCGCGACCTCGGGATCCGCAAGCCACAGCGCATTGACGATCAGGTCCGTATCCTCGGGAATCCAGTTCTCAAGGGCATTGAGATCGGCACTGGCCGGATCGCTGACCAGCAGTGGGCTGATGTGCAGGTGCGTGTCACGCAACTTTTCCAGCAGCACCTTTCCTAGCGGACCATAGTCATGGACAACAAGCACATGCACGGGGGATCGAAGCCTCCAGGTTTTCACTTGGGTGACGGACGGCCAGAAACGGTAAGGCCAATGGTTTGTTCGCCGAGCTGTCTAGAATAACACTCAGCCGGTGACGCCAGCGTCCTACATCTTTGCCACCGCTTTCAAGAGCATACAACAACAGGAACCATTATGCTGAAACAACACAGCCACATTGTTGCGCCGATTCCCGATGAGCTGAGGACCCGGGCCCTGTACACCGTGGGCGAACTCCGGGAACGCGGCAAAGCCGACCGCGAAGCCACCGACAAACTGTACGACCTGATCATCGAGATGACCGAACAGGGCCTGGATTTCTTTTTCCTGGAACCGCTTCGGCGACTCAAGGCCAGCAGCATGATGATGGGCATGGCCAAGGTAGGGATCAGCAGCATGCTCAAGGGCAGCAAGATGGTCATTCACAAGGTTCTGAAGAAGCTTGACGACAGAAGCCTTGCGGCAATCCTGGATTTCATCGAGGAAATCATTCACGAACCGGAAGCGGGCTGATCTCCCTGGGTACCCGGGCGGTAATGCCGGTCATCAATTCGTAGGAGATAGTGCCGGCGCAGGCCGCGACTTCATCCACACCGACCGTTCCGCCCCACAACTCCACGCTGTCGCCAATCCTGGCATCGGGTGCATCGGACAGATCCACCGCCAGCATATCCATGGAAACGCGGCCAATCAGCCGGATTCGCCGACCGCCAATAGCCGCCGGCGTATTGGTGCCGGCATGGCGCGGGTAGCCGTCACCGTAGCCGATCGCCACCATGCCCATCCAGGTATCACGATCCGCCACCCAGGCTGCACCGTAGCCCACAGACTCGCCCGCCCGGACCAGCCGTCGGTTGATCAGCGGAGCCTCGAGATGCATGACCGGCTTCAACCCCAGTTCCGGCCCGGTCTTTCCGAGAATCGGCGAGCCTCCGTAAAGCATGATGCCGGGCCGGGTCCAGTCAAACAGTTGCTGCCCCGGCAGGAAGTGAGCCGCGGAATTGGCCACCGACCGCATCCGGTCCGGCCAGCGCTCGGTGGCGGCCACGAATCGGGCGGTCTGATCGGCCGTCATCGGACTGTCCGGATCATCGGCGCAGGCGAAGTGTGTGACGAACCCAAGGAGCTCCGTATATCGGGCGCTGTTCTGCAGCCGGTCGACGATGCTGTCCATCTGGTCCGGATGGAAGCCCAGCCGGTTCATACCGGAATTGACCTTCAACCAGAAGGCCGGACGGTGCTCTGACCGGATCAACCCGTCAAGCTGATTCTCGCTGTGCAGAACAGGCTCAAACCCCTGGCTGGCGCAATCGGCCAGATCGCCGGAATCATGCACTCCCTGCAGCAGAACCACCGGCTGGCTGAGCCCCGCATCACGGATGGCAAAGGCTTCTTCCAGACAGGCAACAGCGTATTTGGGTGCGACATCCGCCAGCGCCGCTGCCACCGCCCGGATACCGTGCCCATAACCGTCGGCCTTGACCACTGCCATGGCGTGAGCGTCTCCGGCCAGCGAGCGGGCCCTGGCGTAATTATGCCTCAGCGCCTCAAGATCAATTCGGGCAAGGGTTTGCCTGGGCATCAGTAATCGTCACCGTAATCGCTGTAGTCACCATGAGCGAGGTCCTCAAACTTGGTGTACTTGCCGATGAAGGCCAGACGAACGGTACCAATCGGACCGTTCCGCTGCTTGCCGATGATGATCTCGGCAATGCCCTTGTCGGGCGTGTCCTCGTTGTAGACCTCGTCCCGGTAGACAAACATGATGACGTCTGCGTCCTGCTCGATCGCACCCGATTCCCGCAGGTCCGAGTTGACCGGCCGCTTGTTGGGCCGTTGCTCCAGGCTCCGGTTCAGCTGGGACAGCGCAACAACCGGGCAATTCAGTTCCTTCGCGATGCCCTTGAGCGAGCGGGAGATCTCGGATATTTCCGCCGTCCGGCCCTCGTTATTGCCGGGCACGCGCATCAGCTGAAGGTAATCCACCATGATCAGCCCGATCTTGCCGTCGTTCTCGCGAGCAATCCGGCGGGCGCGGGATCGCATCTCCGTCGGGCTCAGCCCCGGGGTATCGTCGATGTAAAGCGGCTTGTCCTTCAGCAGACTCACGGCCGAGGTCAATCGCGGCCAGTCGTCTTCTTCAAGCTTGCCGCCACGAACCTTGGTCTGGTCGATCCGGCCCAGCGAGGAAATCATCCGCATCGCCAGTGCGTCGGCGGGCATCTCCATACTGAACACCAGAACGGGAGTTCCGGTGCTGATCAATGCGTTCTCGACGATATTCATGGCGAAGGTGGTCTTACCCATGGAAGGGCGACCCGCCACGATGATCAGGTCCGCCGGCTGCATCCCCGATGTCTTGTCATCAAGATCCCGAAAGCCGGTTGTCAGGCCCGTGGTCTGTTCACCGGACTCGAACAGCTCTTCAATCCGGCTGAGCGTTTGGGTGAGGATGGGGTTGATCGCTTTCGGCCCGGAACCTTCCTTGGTGCGGGACTCGGCAATCTGGAAGACATGCCGCTCGGCTTCGTCGAGAATTTCGTTACTGTTTCGCCCCTGGGGATTGAACGCAGAATCGGAAATCTTGCCGGACACCTCCACCAACTGACGCAGGATCGAACGCTCCCTGACAATGTCGGCATAGGCCCGGATATTCGCAGCTCCCGGGGTTTTCTCGGCCAATTCTGCCAGGTAGGACAGCCCGCCCGCATCCTCGATATCGCCGGCACGTTCAAGAAATTCTGCCAGCGTGACGACATCCAGTGGTTCACTTTCACTGGCCAGGCGTTCCACCGCTCCGAAAATAAGCCGGTGATCCTGGCGATAGAAATCCGCAGCCGAGATGATCTCGGAGACTTCATCGAAACGCCGGTTATCGAGCATCAGACCGCCCAGCACAGCCTGTTCGGCCTCAACCGAGTGGGGAGGCACCTTGATTCGGCTCGTTTCAAGATCGGTACTGGCGGGTTTCAGGTTGGGCTTGGCCATAGGAACGCTTCAGACTGGGAAATCAGGAAGTGTTAAGAATACCAGAAACAAACGGGCCCGAAACCGTCTCCGGTTCGGGCCCGTTTGTTTGACCAGGTCGGACGGATCCGACCCTGTCGACAATCGCGGATTACTCCGCAACCACCGCCAGCTTGACGGTCGCAGCTACGTCGGTGTGCAGCTGAAGCTCGATGTCGTACTCGCCGGTCACCCGGATCGGACCTTCCGGCAGACGAACTTCGCTCTTCTCCACCTCAGTGCCACCGGCAGTGATGGCATCAGCGATGTCACGGACACCGATGGAGCCAAACAGCTTACCTTCTTCACCGGCCTTGGAGGTGATGGTGAAGGATGCACCTTCCAGCGCCTCGGCACGGGTCTGGGCTGCAGCCAGTTTCTCGGCTGCCGCTTTTTCCAGCTCGGCGCGACGCTCTTCAAACGCTTTCACATTCGCTTCTGTGGCAGGTACAGCCTTGCCATAAGGAAGCAGGAAATTACGACCGTAACCGGCCTTAACCTTTACCTTGTCGCCCAGGGAGCCAAGGTTTGCAACTTTCTCGAGCAGAATAACTTCCATCTCGTTAACCTCTTCGTGCTTTATTCAGCCGGCCCGGCAGGTTTGATTCTCCCCCGGATATCCAGCCAGCTATCCACAAAAGCCATTACCACTAACAGAATCATCAGGCTTGGTCCCAGCAGGAACAAGGCAATGTAAAACATAACCAGCCAGTTCCCGCTCAGCTTTTTACGACCAATCGCGCCATGAACCAGTGCCACACCCGCCAGAAACAGCGGCGTGCCTGCTGCCCAGGCCAACAACATGGAATTGAGCCCCAGCACGGGACCAAGAACCATGGTCACCCCACACAGCACGGCCACCACAGGCGAGAGCCGAAGGGCGTGAAACTCCTCTCGGAACCCACCGGGGTTGTACAACCCCGCCTGCCACGCTCTCGACAGCATCGTCATACCGATGGCAGTTGCCAAATAGGTACCGGCCATGCTGGCGTTCATCGTGTCCCGGATAACAGTCTCGAGGTCATCCCCGAGCGCCCGGGCCACTTCCGCGTTGTATTGTTCGTAAAAATTCACCCCGGTGCGGACCAGATCGTCCAGCAATCCGGGGAACAGCACAGGCAACATCAGACCTGTGACAATCGCCAGAAAACTCCCCCCGAGGAGGGCTTTTTCCCAGGACAGCGTTGCTCTCAGGACAGACGCCATCAGCATGGTCTGCAGCAATACTGCCAGGGCCGTCGGGTCGTGCCCGAACCAGCTCCAGCCGATCGCCGGTAACAGGGCCCAGAGGCCAATGTTCAGACCTTGCTGGATGCCGAGCCGGAGAATCACCAACCCGACAACCGCCGCGCCTACCCAGAACAGCAAGGGTATGGCAGTCGTGACTGCTGCTACCCCGCCAGCCTGCAGGGGACCGCGCATTACGAACTGTGCCAGTGCACGCATGGTCCCAAATCCTGTTTATCTGTCTTTAGTGGTCGTGGCTGTCCGTATACGGCAGCAGTGCCAGGTAGCGGGCACGCTTGATAGCGGTAGCCAGCTGACGCTGATAACGTGCTTTGGTGCCGGTGATGCGGCTGGGCACGATCTTGCCGGTTTCAGTGATGTAGCCTTTCAGGGTGTCCAGATCCTTGTAATCGATCTCTTTAACACCTTCTGCCGTGAAGCGACAGAATTTACGACGTCTGAAAAAACGAGCCATAACTTAACTCCTCAACTCCGGTTAATTACTCTTCTTCGTCCTGTGACTTGGCCTTCTGGCCAGCGTCAGAGTCAGCAGAACGACGCGGACGGTCTTCACCGCCGGAACGACGATCTTCACGGGACTCGGCCGCTTTCATCGGAGACAGGTCGGTTACGGCCTCGTCGCGACGCAGGATCAGGTCACGGATGATGGCATCGTTGAACCGGAAGTTGTGAGTCAGCTCGTCCAGTGCGGCCTGGGAACATTCAACGTTCATCAGGACGTAGTGAGCCTTGTGGATCTTGTTGATCGGGTAAGCCAGGTGACGACGGCCCCAATCTTCCAGGCGATGTACCTTGCCGCCATCTTCGGTGATGACGCCGGTATAACGCTCGATCATCGCGGGCACCTGCTCGCTCTGATCCGGATGTACCATAAATACGATTTCGTAGTGACGCATGAGTTCTCCCTACGGTTTAAACAGCTTTCTTTTCAACGGACCGAATACGACCGCGGAACATGAAAGCAAGGAGGTGACAGCCAACGGCTGTCGGTTTCTTTTTGCTTTTTCATTAAGAACCTGCACACACAGGCTTGATCAAAAAGCACGGCCCCGATTGCCATTTTCCAGGCAATAGGAAACCGCCCCTTGGAAAAGGGGTGACGTATTCTAGGCGGGTAAGGTCTTCTGTGCAAGAGCTACGCAAGGCGTTGACGCAGAGCCTCGTAGAGGCAGACCCCGGTTGCCACGGACACGTTCAGACTGTCCACGTGCCCAAGCATGGGAATATTGATCAACTGATCACAGTGCTCCCGGGTCAATCGGCGCAACCCCTTCCCTTCGGCACCCATGACCAACGCAACAGGCCCCTTGAAATCGGCCTGATACAGGGTACCCGACGCCTCTCCGGCCGCGCCGATCAGCCAAACCCCCTGATCCTGCAGAGAACGCAGGAACCGGGCGAGATTGGTCACCCGCACGAACGGCACCGTTTCCGCAGCACCACAGGCAACCTTGCGGGCAACCGGCGTCAGCGAAGCGGACTTGTCCTTGGGCACAATCACAGCCTGGATCCCCACGGCATCGGCGGTGCGCATACAGGCACCGAGATTATGGGGGTCGGTCACACCATCAAGGACCAGCAGAAACGGCGGTTTGTCACTGCCTGCCAACTGGGCCAGCAGATCGCCTTCCGTCCACTCCCGGCTTTCACTGACGGCCGCGACGATACCCTGATGCACACCGGACACGCGCTCGTCGAGCTCTTTACGGTGAACAACTTTCCAGCGCACACCCAGGCTATCCAGGGCATCGGTAATACTCTTGACCCGCTTATCCTGCCGGCCAGTCTGAATCCAGACCTGCTGCAAACGTTCAGGCTCGCGCTTGAGGACAGCCTCAACCGCGTGCCAGCCAAACACAAATTCTCCGGACACTGATTCTGCTTCCTGTTACTTGCCTGATTTGCGGGGCTTGGCTTTCTTGTCGCCTTTGCCAGCGCCACTGCCTTTTTTGCCTTTCTTCAGGGCAAGCTTTGCAGCTCGAGCTACCAGTTCGTCCCTGGCCGAGGGAGTTTCATCGTCATCGAAAGCCTCGGGGCCCGCCTTTTTCTTCTGCGAAGCCGGGCGCTTCCTCGGGCGCTTAGGCCCAGACTCGCCGGGTGATGCACCTTTCTGGCCAGGCCTGGCTCGGCCAGGCGACTTGCCACCTTTGCCGGGGCCACGCTTTCCCTTTCCTCGCTCCCCTTTGTCAGGAACTTTGAGAGCGTCGCGATCTGCCTGTCGGTGGACCGGCTCGCTGATCAGTTCCAGATCTATTTTCCGATCTTCCATTCCGACCCGAACAACCTTCACCCGGACCTCATCACCAAGCCGGAAACTCATTGCCGTGCGCTCACCGATGAGACGATGCTTGGCTGAATCGTGATGAAAAAAGTCACCACTCAGCGTCGACACGTGTACCAATCCCTCTATGTAGACACCAGAAAGCTCCACAAAGAAACCGAAAGGCACAACGGACGCAATGACGCCGTCGTACTCCTCACCGACATGGTCACTGAGGTACTCACACTTCAGCCAGGCCATGACATCCCGAGTGGCATCATCGGCACGGCGTTCTGCCATTGAGGTGTGCTCACCCAACTGCTCCATCCGGGCCATATCATAGGGATATTCGGCAAGCCCGGGATCTGGCTTCGGTGGCGGAACCACATCCTTGGAGGGCTGCCCTCCGTGAATAACCGACTTGATGGCGCGGTGATTAATAAGGTCCGGATAGCGTCGGATCGGCGACGTAAAGTGAGCATAACCCGCGTAGCCAAGGCCAAAATGACCGCCCTCTTCCGGACTGTAGACGGCCTGGCTGAGTGAACGCAGCATCACCGTCTGGATCACGTTGGCATCCGAGCGGTCCTTGATACTGTTGAGCAGTTCCTGGTAGTCAGCAGACGTGGGGTTATCACCACCACCCAATTGCAGGCCCAGCTCACCCAGGAACAACCGAACCGCGTTAAGCCGTTCCTCTGAAGGACCGTCATGCACCCGGTAGAGCGCCGGCAGTTTGTGTTTTTTCAGAAATCGCGCTGTCGCCACGTTCGCGCACAGCATGCATTCCTCGATGATCTTGTGGGCATCGTTGCGCTGCACCGGGACGATCTCGTCTATCTTCCGGTCGGCGTCAAACACAACCCTGGTTTCGGTGGTTTCGAAATCAATCGCACCCCGCTCGGTACGGGCCTTGCGCAGCAACTGGTAGAGCCCATAAAGATTGTGTAACTGAGGGAGGACATTGGCGTAGTGCTCACACAGCTTGTAGCCCTGCTCGGTGTCCGGATGCTCCAGCATCGTACTTACCTTGTTGTAGGTAAGCCGCGCGTGACTGAACATCACCGCCTGATAGAAGCTGTAGCTGCTGATATTACCTGCGGCGCTGATGGTCATATCGGCCACCATGCAGAGGCGGTCCACCCCGGGGTTCAGCGAGCAAAGGCCATTGGACAGTTTTTCCGGCAGCATCGGCACCACGTGGTCCGGAAAATAAACCGACGTACTGCGATTGACCGCCTCTTCGTCCAACGGCGTCCCGGGCCGGACGTAGTGGGAAACGTCGGCAATCGCAACCAGCAAGCGATAGCCGCCACGGGGCTTTGGTTCGCAATAGACGGCATCATCGAAATCACGAGCCGTTTCGTCGTCGATCGTTACCAGCCTGAGATTGCGGATATCCCTCCGGTTGGCCTTGTCTTTCTGAGTGACTTCTTCCGGGATTTCTGCCGTCTGCTCTCCGACAGCGGGCGGCCAGCTATGGGGAATGTCATAGGAACGGATGGCAACGTCAATTTCCATCCCCGGCGCCATATGTTCGCCAAGAACCTCAACAACCTTGCCCAAAGGCTGGGTGCGCACGGTTGGCTGGCGAACTATGTCCACGACAACATACTGGCCGTGGCGGGCATTGCCGCAATTCTCTTGGGGAATCAGCACTTCGTGGTTGATCCGCGCATTCTCCGGAACAACAAAACTGATTCCGCTTTCCTGGAAAAAGCGTCCCACCGTCTGGCTGGTCCGGTATTCCAGAACTTCAACGATCACACCTTCGCGTCGGCCTCGGTCATCGACACGGTCAACCCGCGCGGCCACCCGATCACCATGGAACACCTGGCGCATCTGCCGGGCAGTAAGGAAAAGGTCACTGCCACCGTCATCCGGGATCAGGAAACCGAAACCATCCTTGTGACCAACTACCCTGCCGACAACCAGTTCGGCCTCCTCTATCGGCAGATAAGCCCCACGGCGGTTGCAGATCAGCTGTCCGTCACGACACATGGCAATGAGACGCCGACGCAGAGCCTCGATACCCTCCGGGGAATTCTGTCCGAGCTCTTCACAAAGGGTCTCGTGTGTCGCCGGGGCACCACGCTCCTTCAGGTGCTCGAGGATGAACTCTCTGCTCTGGATCGGATTGTCGTATTTTTCTGCTTCACGACCTGCGTGCGGATCTCTGTCTGTCTTTTTTCTCGAAGCCATTCGTGTCCTTGTCCTGGTACCGAAATGCGGTGTGCCTGAATTGAATTTGATCCCGAGTATAACGCCGGTATAAAGGAACTGCCTAACCACACAAAGAATATAGGCACAAATACCACTCAAGGTTTTTGATAAAAAACGTTTGACACCGTTTTCCGGAATTATTAAAGTACGCGCCATCGGTTGAGGGACAAACCCCCAACTGCGGCAGAACTGCCAAGTTTTCAACGAACTAAACGCAGAACTGCATATCACCTGCCGAGGTGGTGAAATTGGTAGACACGCTAGCTTCAGGTGCTAGTGGGGGCAACCCCGTGGAGGTTCAAGTCCTCTCCTCGGCACCATTTCCTCCCCCAGGAAATGGCATTATCGAATTCCCTCTGTAATCTTTCGCCCCATAATCTGCGATCAGACTACGTTCGCCCAAGCAACGTCGCCGACTTTACGTACCAATCGCCGGGCCCGCGCTTGCAGACCCGACACGCCCCGGATCAGTTCAGCAATCCCACCAGATAATCCGACAGCGTCTGATAGCTGTACTGTACCCAGGCATAAGCCCCGTATGGCGGTTCGTCGTATCCGAGACCGCAGGCACGGGCACCACCATAGGCTTTCAGGTAGGCCTCTTCCACCAGGTTCGGATTGTCCGGATCCAACACCGACGGGTAATACATAACCCACTCGAACCCGGACGTATTGTCGACGTTGGACAGGCCCGACATCGCGGGATCCAGAAAACCATAGCGCAACAACCGATTTACCGGCTTATCGCCAAGCGCGGTTGCCGGCTGACGGGTGTCATAGTTGGCGGTCAGGCCGGTAAATCCAGAGGGCTGCGGCTCATAGCCGGTAAACGCATAGGCATGCTCAGCGGTTGCCACCTGGTTCATGGCCGCAATCTCATCCGTTTGGGGAGCACACTGGGTCAATGAACCGCTGAACAACATGGACGAGACATCAGAACCATTCTCCGACAGCGTGTAACCCGGAAAATGCTCAGGGTCCGACTGCACCGCCTGCGGCACCAGCGTCCTGGTCAGGGTACCCCCACTCTGCGGGATTTCCGCAATCAGCTCCGACAACTCCCCACCACTCCGGGTCCAGCGATAGGTCACCTCAGGACTGCCAGACAGCTCGGAGGAACCTGCAGAAATCCCCTCCGCCTCATGGCAGGTGGTGGCCGTTTCGAAATAGATGCGCGCGTTGTCCCAGTCGAAGATCAAGCGCTCATCGATGCCCGGGCTCTCATAGACAACGCGGCTTTGCTCGGAGAGTGACACCGATGGCAGCCACTGGGCATCCAGCGAACTCATATACCCGTTTACGCCAATCAGGCGCGCCAGTTCCGGCATGGAGGGATTCATGCAACCATCGGACGAGATGCCAATCAGCCGGCCATCCTCGGCGTAGTCAAAATGCAGCTCCGCCGATACCCGGAGGTTGGACTGGTTCGTGGGCAAGCCGCCGGATTCGGACTGTGCGTAAATTCGCTGACTGGTAAGCAGCTTTGGATTGGACAGCTCCAGGGGCACATCCGGTAAAACCAGGCTGTCGACATCCACACTGGCGTAATCACCTGAGGCCGCCTGATCCACCACTGCGATAACGTCGGGGGCATTCTGCACCAACGAGATACCCAGCATGAACACCGCCTGGGTGCTCAGGTAGCGCTCGGTGCCATCGCTATCGGCCTGCGCAAGCACATCGTTGTATTCCGTGGGCACCTGGCTGGCCGCAAACCTGGCAAGGGCGCGGGCATAGGCGTGGGCCCGCTCATCCCCTGCCAGCACGTAGTCCCGAAGCAGGTTGATGCTGTCCAGGCTGGACGAGAGGTTGTCCGGCACTTCCAGGAATGACCCCAGACCGGCCAGGGTGCGATAACGGGCCAGCATGGTCAGCGGCGTCACATTCCGAACGCCGGGAGGCGCGGACAGCAAATAAGCGTGATCGACCGAAACCGGGCCGCCGGGAGTCTGCTCCAGCGTTTTCCCCGGCAACGCGACGGCATACAGGGGATAATCACCCGGTTTCAGATCGGGCCCGATCTCGGCGGGCAACGCCAGTTCGGATACGTCGAGAGAGAAGCGTCCGCCCGTCCCGGTCATGGCGGTGGGTTCGCCGGAGTCCAGCACCGCCGTGTTTCCGTTGCTCAACTCGAGGCTCAGCGGGCCTGCCGTATACTGCTCGTCCCCGTCCATATCCAGCCAGACCCGGGCGTTTTCCAGATAGCCGTCGATCACCCGCCCCGTGTACGGTGCCGGTTCACTGTAGGCCACCCCGTCGAAATCCCGACCATCGACAGGCAACTCGGTGGAGTCCTTACCGCATCCGGAAAGAATGACTGGCAGCAGAGAAAGGGAAACAGCGAGTCGTCGCATCATGTCGGTAACCGTGGTCCGTCATCGTGGAATCTGATCAGTTACTTTATGGGATGTAGCAAGACTGAACCTTGATAGGCTTGGCAAATTGTAAAGTTAGGTAACGCCCCCTGAGCCATATCAATAGAATGGTGCGTCCATCAGGCAGGTAGCGACGGTTTGGTCTACTATCTGAACGAGTCCATCAGACTCACGTCACTGCTTCCATCACACCGTTGACCATCCATGCCTGCAACCGCCCTACAGATCAGCGATACCCCCATCGGCTTCATCACGGAAGTCCACGGCCCGGTTGTCATCATTGTGTCAGATCGCCTGCCGCCGCTTCGGCAGGCACTGATGGCGAGAGTTGATCACGAGCAGTACCTCTTCGAGGTACACCAGCACCTCGATGAACGCCATCTGCGGGCGATCACCATGCACCGTACCAGCGGCCTCTACCGCGGCATGCCGGTGTTTGATACCGGCGCGCCACTGCATGTTCCCGTGACATCCGACTGCCTGGGGCGTCTTCTCAATATCTTCGGCGCGCCACTCGATGACGGCCCTCCCCTGAAAAGCGAGGAATTCCGGAACATCCACAGCCGGATCCCCCCGCTTCACGATTCGGTTGGTGCAGGCACCGTTCTGCCGACAGGCATAAAAGTCATTGACCTGCTCTGCCCGTTCTTCCGGGGCGGCAAAACCGGCCTTTTTGGTGGCGCCGGGGTCGGGAAAACCGTCCTGATCATGGAATTCATGCACGCCGTGGCCACACTGCACCAGGGGGTATCCGTTTTCGCCGGGGTCGGTGAACGTATTCGGGAAGGCCACGAGCTCTGGCATGAGATCCGGGACGCGGGGGTACTGCCACAGACCCTGATGGTTTTCGGGCAGATGGACGAGTCTCCCGGCGTCCGCTTCCGGGTTGGCCTCTCGGCCCTGACCTACGCCGAATATCTCCGCGACAGCCTGCAAAAAGAAGTGCTGTTTGTCATGGATAATATTTTCCGTTTCATACAGGCCGGCAGCGAAGTTTCAAGCCTGCTGGGGAGAATGCCCGCCACCGTTGGTTATCAGCCCACACTGATCACGGAGGTGGCCGAGATGGAGGACCGCATCCTCTCAACAGCCGAGGGCGCGATCACCTCGGTTCAAGCCGTTTACGTTCCGGCAGATGACATGACGGACCCGGCGGTAAGCGCCATTCTCAGCCACCTCGACACCACGGTTATTCTGTCCCGAACCCAGGCCGGCAAGGGCATCTACCCCGCAGTCGATCCATTGCAATCGAGCAGCCGTTTCATGGATCGCCACACGCTGGGCCGGCGACACTACGACATCGCGGAGGGCGTGCGGGAGCACCTTGCCCGGTATCAGGAACTGGAAGACATCATCACCATGCTCGGCATTGAGGAGCTGTCGGCAGCCGACCAGAAGATCGTCATGCGGGCCCGGAAACTCCAGCGGTATCTCACCCAGCCCTTCTGGGCGACCGCCTCCCACACCGGCATGGCGGGTGTGACCGTACCCGTGGATCAGACCCTTGAAGACTGCGACGGGTTCCTCACCGGCCGTTTTGACGAGGTGCCTGAAGATCATTGCTACATGCGCGGCACCATGGCCGGGAGCAAGACATGAACACATTTGCTCTGCGGCTTCAGGATGCAACACACGCCGAGGACATTCCGTCCGTGCGTTCCTTTGTTGGCGAAGATGCCTCCGGCAGCTTTGGCATCATGGCGGGGCACTGCCGGACCATCGCCGTCCTGACCATGGGGCTCGCCCGATTTCGAGTGGAGGGCCAGAGCTGGCAGCACCTGGCAATGCCGGGTGCCGTGCTCTACTTCCAGGACAACCTGCTGACCGTCAATACCCGCCGCTTTCTGATTGATGACGACTATGACCGGATCAGTGAAGCCCTGAAAGAGGAACTCCTGGCCGAGGAGGAGAAACTACACTCATTAAAGGAGAGCCTCCACAACATGGAGAATGCGGTCTTTCGCCGATTGTGGGACCTGGGACGGAAAGAGATGGGATGAACGCATCATGAGCCAGCAGGATAACCTGAGAAAACAGGTGGAGCGTCAGGCCCGTCGCATGAAACGAGCTGAGAAGGACCGTCCCACGCTCATGGCGCAGACCGTCTATATCGGTACGCTCGGTCTTCTGTTTGTATTGCCAACCGTCGGTGGCGCCTACCTGGGACACTGGCTGGACAGCCAGTTGGACGGCTACTCCACCCGATGGACCATCAGCCTGATTCTGGTCGGGGTGTTTGTAGGGGCAATCAACGTTTATCTGTTCCTCCGGGAATAGGAGTCAGCCATGGCAGACAATTCACTGGCCATTGCACCGGTCTTCTCCCTCGGGCCGCTGGATATCACCAGTACGGTGGTGACCTCCTGGGTGATTACGGCCGCCCTGGCGTTGTTCGGATGGCTGGTGTCACGACGACTCCAACCGGATCCGGGGCCACTTCAAACCGCGATTGAGGGTATTGTGCTGGCCATCGAGGATGCAGTAACAGAAGTGGCACCACAATATGTCAGCCAGCTTTTGCCGTTCGTTGGCAGCCTCTGGATCTTTCTGGTGATCGCCAACCTGGTGGGTCTGGTTCCCGGATTCAACTCGCCCACAAGAGACCTCTCTGCCACCGCGGCCCTGGCATCACTCGTCTTCCTCTCCACACACTGGTTCGGCATTCGGATACGCGGCTTCCGGGGTTACCTGCGTCATTACCTGACCCCCAGCCCCATTCTTCTGCCATTCAACCTGATCAGTGAAATTACCCGAACCGTGGCACTGGCCGTCCGACTGTTCGGGAACATGATGAGCCTGGAAATGGCGGCCTTGCTGATTCTGATGGTAGCCGGGTTTCTTGCACCGGTGCCGATCCTGATGCTGCATATCATCGAAGCGCTGGTACAGGCTTATATTTTTGGAATGCTGGCACTGATTTACGTGGCTGGAGGCATCCAGTCGCAACACTGAATATTGGCCTGACAAGGAGTAACGCTATGCCGGATCTTTCCATGTTCACCATCGCCTCCACGGTGGTCGCGGTACTGGGGATTTCCATCGGAGTGATGCTGCCCGCCCTCGCGATGGGGTGGGCGATCAGTCGGGCGATGGAGGCGCTATCCCGCCAACCCGAGGCTGAACGTTCAATCATGCGCACACTGTTCATCGGGCTTGCGATGATCGAATCCCTGGCGATCTACGTCCTGGTTGTCGTTCTGATCGTGCTGTTCCGGAATCCCCTTCTCGAGTACCTGTTGAAGTAGCTGTCCGATCGACGTTCGAACCACGGGAAGAGGATTCAGGTGTGGAACTGAGCTGGAGCACGTTCATTCTCGAAATCATAAATTTTCTGGTCCTGGTCTGGGTCCTGAAGCACTTTTTCTATCGACCGGTCCTGGACGTCATCACCCGCCGTCGCCGGGAAGTCGAGAAAACCATGACCGACGCAAAGGCGCTCGAGGAACAGGCAGAACAGCTTAAACAGCAATACGAGGGACGGGTCGCGGAATGGAAGGAGGAACGGCAGCAAGCACGGGATGCCCTTTCAAGGGAACTGGAGACAGAGCGCACGCGCCGGCTGAAGGTCCTGCAACAGGAATTGGAGCAAACCCGAGCCAGGGCGCAGGCGACCGAGGAAAGCCGTCTGGCGGTAGCCACCCGGGCGATCGAAGCCTCAGCCCTGGAGCAGGGAGCCCGGTTCGCGACCCGGATTCTGGAACAGGCAGCGGGACCGGAGCTGGAATCACGGCTGATTGATCTCTTTCTGGATCAACTGTCCCAATTGCCCGATGAAAAACTGGAAGGCCTGCGCCGGCAACAGGCCAGCGAGCCGACACGAATTTCCGTGATCACGGCCTACCCGGTACCCGAGCAGCTACGTACCAGTCTGACCCAGAGCCTCATGGCCGTTTCAGGCGCGGATCAGCCCCCTGACTTCGAAACCAACCCGGACCTGATCGCGGGTATCGAGGTCACGCTTGGCGCCTGGAAACTGGCAGCGAACGTACGTGATGAACTGAAAGGCTTCAGGGGATTCGAGCACCATGTCTGAACCGGACGTCAATAACGGCAGCCTCCTGGAGGCCCAGTCCCGGTGGATTGATGGCTACCAGCCGGACCTGCGGATCCGGGAACTGGGAACCGTGATTTCGGTGGGTGACGGCATTGTCTGGATTGCCGGCCTGCCATCCGCCGCAATGGATGATGTGCTCGAATTTGAGGATGGAAGTCGCGCCATGGTGTTCGACATCAAGGAAGACCTCCTTGGCGCCATTCTGCTGCACGATACCGATCAGCTGACGGCAAGCACCCTGGTGCACCGGACCGGCCGCGGCCTTTACATCCCGGTGGGCGATACCTTGCTCGGCCGGATCGTCGACCCACTGGGCATCCCCCTGGATGACGAACCCGCCCCCATTCCAGCCGGTTATCAGCCGCTTGAGGCGCCGTCCCCGCCCATTGCCGCACGGGATTTTGTGCAGCGGCCCCTGTACACCGGCGTAAGAACCATCGACACGATGATTCCTGTCGGAAAAGGTCAGCGGCAGCTCCTGATCGGGGATGAGGGCCTGGGCCGAAGCTCCATTGCCATCGACACGGTCATCAACCAGCGGGGTCGGGATGTCTATTGCGTGTATGTGCTGATCGGCCAGAAGCGGTCCACAGTCGTCAACACCATCGACACGCTCAAACGTTACGAAGCCATGGATTACACGACCGTTGTCGTCGCCGAAGCCAGCGGTCTGCCGGGCTTACAACATCTAGCCCCCTTTGCCGGTTGCGCCATTGCGGAATTCTGGATGCATCAGGGGCACGATGTCCTGGTGGTCTACGACGATCTGTCGACCCACGCCAAAACCTACCGCGAGCTATCGTTGCTGTTGCGTCGGACTCCAGGTCGGGAGGCCTACCCGGGCGATATATTCTCGATGCATGCACGCCTGCTTGAGCGGGCCACCTGCCTGCAAGGCGCCCTCGGTGGCGGAAGCATGACCGCCCTACCGATCGTGGAAACCCAGCAGGGCGAAATTTCCGCCTACATTCCCACCAACCTGATCTCCATTACCGATGGCCAGATTTACCTTGACCGCAACCTGTTCTCAAGCGGGTTCCGGCCCGCCATCGACATTGGAAGATCGGTGTCGCGGATCGGAGGACAGGCCCAGCACAGCTGTATCAAGGACGAAGCCAAACGGATGAAGCTGGATTATCTCCAGTTCCTTGAGCTGGAAGTCTTCACCCGTTTCGGGGCCCGGCTTGAGGCCACCATGGAGACGGCGATCCACCGGGGCCAGGTGCTCCGTGAAATCCTCAAACAGGATCGACTCAGCCCACTGAATGAAAAGGCCCAGATCGCCTGGCTCATCGCCTTTAACGACCGGCGTTTTGAGGGGCTGGATCTGGACCGGATCGCGGGCATGCTTGAGACCCTGGACCGCGCCGCCTCGGAAACCACGCTTGATCTGGAAAGCTCCAGGGAAGACTGGAGTGCGGCAATTGCCCAATGGCTGTCAGTTGAAGACGGAGATACCGGTCATGACCAACCGGCATGATCTTGAGCGGCATCGGGAAAGCCTCTCGGACATCCGCAACATCATGAATTCCATGAAAACCCTGGCCTACATGGAAAACCGGAAACTCGCCCGGTTCCTGACATCCCAGCACGCGGTGACCCGGAGTATCGAAGCAGTGGCAGCGGATTTATTGGCACATTTCCCCGGTATTTTGCCGCAGGAACACAGCGAACAGGACGTGCTTCTGGTGGTTGGGACCGAACGGGGCTTTTGCGGCAGCTTTAATCACAAACTCGCCGCCAGAGTCCAGGACATGGACAAGGAGGATAACTACCGTCCGTTCCTCGTTACCATCGGCCACAAGCTGCTCACACCGCTGGCTGACCATCCCCGCCTTGAGGCAACCCTGACCGGCGCCGCGGTCAGCGAGGAGATTCCTTCCCTGCTCACCGGCCTGGTTGACCGGCTGATGGAGCTTCAGAAAACCCATGGCGTGATGACGTTGTCCTGTCTGTTCCATACGGATCCGGATACCATCGCGCTACGCAAACTGATCCCGCCATTCAGGGACATTCCACCACGCGAACCGGACAAGCTCGGGCCACCACTGATTCACGAGTCACCCGAGGCTCTGTTGACCCGGTTGTCGGAACAATACCTGCTTGCAGAGTTGCAGGAGATTTTCTCAACGTCCCTGAATGCCGAGAACCTGAACCGGGTCACGCATCTGGACATGGCTGTCAAAAAACTCGATGAAAAGGCTGAAGACATGGTTCGTCGTCTGAATGCCCTCCGCCAGGAAGAAATCATCGAAGAGATCGAAGTGATCCTGCTCAACGCGAGTCATGTTGGAGAGGAGCCCGGCGGCGCGAGAAAACCCAAAACAAAGGCACGACAATGAGCGAAAAACAACCACCAAAGACCGGGCCCAACATCCCCGTCCCGCCCCATCCAAATCTGCGGCGCCAGCCCTTACCGGAATGTCACCCCAAAGCCGCCACCGAAGATCTGTCCGCTCCGGAGCGTATCCGCGTTCTGACGGAGAGTCCTGGCTACCGTCAGGCGGATCAGGACATCGATTACCTGAATCTGGATGAGACCCGCGGGGTCCGACTTCAGATCGACTATCAGAAGCCGGAGTTCCTGCTGGAACAACACAGGATTTCCCATACCATCGTGGTTTTTGGCAGCACCCGGATCAGTGAGCCTGCAGCTGCCCGCCAGAAGGTCGAAACACTGCGTACGGAACTGGCGGCCTCACCGAATGACGAAACCATCGCACGACAGCTCCGGATTGCGGAGCGGGTGCTGGCAAAAACCCAGTATTACGAAATCGCGCGCGAGTTCGGACAGAAAGTTGGAAAGGCCGGCAAGTCTCTTCGCGACGGTGAACTGGTGATCATGACCGGGGGCGGTCCGGGCATCATGGAGGCCGCCAACCGGGGCGCCTTTGACGTCCAGAGCAAGTCCATCGGGCTCAATATCACCCTGCCTCACGAGCAGTACCCGAATCCCTACATTACTCCAAACCTGTGTTTCCGGTTTCACTACTTCGCACTCCGCAAGCTGCATTTCCTGCTGCGCACCCGGGCCCTGGTCGTATTCCCCGGAGGTTATGGCACCCTGGACGAGCTGTTCGAGACGCTCACACTGGCGCAGACCCGGAAGATACAGCCGATTCCGGTGATTCTTGTGGGTGAGCAATACTGGCGACGGGTGTTTGATGTGGATTTTCTGGTGGATGAGGGGGTGATCGACGAGGAGGACCGGGATCTTTTCTGGTACGCCGAGACGGCCGACGACATCTGGGACGGTATAGTCCAGTGGCACCAGTCCAATGGTTCGGATCTGTTCGCAGACTGAGCGCCACCGTGCTGCCAGCGGGGAAACGGAGTCTCCCCGCTGGCGCTCCCGGTCAGAATGACCGGGCAACGATCTCTTTCATGATCTCGTTGGTGCCCGCGTAGATCCGCTGTACCCGGGAATCCGCCCAGGCCCGGGCGATCGGGTATTCCCACATGTAGCCGTACCCGCCGTGGAGCTGAACGCATTCGTCCATAACCTTGCACTGAAGGTCCGTGGTCCACTGTTTGAGCATTGCTGCAGTGGGGATGTCCAGTTTCTTGTCGAGGTGGAGTTCCAGGCATCGATCACAGAAAACCCGGGCCGCGGTGATTTCCGCTTTCATTTCCGCCAGCTTGAAACGGGTATTCTGGAACGAGATGACCGGCTTGCCAAAGGCCTTGCGCTCTTTGACGTAGTCCAGTGTCCACTGCCACGCCGACTCGGCAGCGGCGACGGCGGCCAGCGCCACCTGCAACCGCTCCGCCGGGAGCTCCTGCATCAACTGGAAGAACCCCTGCCCCTCGAGTGAGCCAAGCAGGTTACCTGCCGGCACCTTGACGTCCTGGAAGAACAGCTCGGAGGTATCCTGGGCTTTCATGCCCACCTTGTTCAGGTTCTGGCCCTTCTCAAAGCCCTCGGATGCGGTTTCCACCAACAGCAGGCTGGTCCCTTTGGCGCCTTCCCGGGGATCGGTCTTGGCCACTACGATCACCAGGTCGGCCAACTGACCGTTGGTGATAAACGTCTTTGAACCGTTCAGCAGATAGTGATCGTCCTGTTTGACGGCGGTGGTCTTCACGCCCTGCAAGTCCGAGCCGGCACCCGGTTCGGTCATGGCAATGGCCCCGATCATTTCGCCGGACGCCAGTTTTGGAAGGTAGGTCTGTTTCTGTTCTTCAGAACCGTAGTTCAGGATGTAAGGTGCCACGATGTCCGAGTGCAGGCCCCAGCCGATGCCGGACAATCCGGCCCGGGATATTTCCTCGATCACAACGGCACTGTAACGGAAATCCGCCCCGACGCCGCCGTATTCCTCCGGCATGGTGGGGCACAGAAAGCCCAGTTCACCGGCTTTGGTCCAGAGTTCGCGGCTGACCTGGCCGTCTTTTTCCCACTGGTCGTGGTAGGGCGCCGCTTCCTGCTCCAGGAATTTGCGCACGGAATCCCGGAATCCCTCCAGGTCGGCATCGAAAAGGGTGCGTGGAATCATGGTGAACCTCGGTGAATGACATCGGTTGTGGTTGTCGTTCACCCAGTCTCTGTCGATGCCGGTCCTCGCTCAATGATGAAAACCATCAAACGCGCTGACCAAAACCATCGGGCGACGGATCAGTCTCCGGATTGGCCTTTTTTGCCCATTCGCGACTCGCCCCACCGGGGCATCAGTCGCTGGGGCAAATCCAGATGATCGAGGATGCGGGCAACAATAAAGTCCACCAGGTCGTCGATGGTTTTCGGGTCGTGATAAAACCCCGGACTGGCCGGCATGACGACGGCGCCCATGCGGGTCAGGCGCAGCATGTTTTCGAGGTGAACCTCGGAGAGCGGCGCCTCCCGGGTCACGAGAATCAGCGGTCGCCGCTCCTTGAGGGCAACATCTCCCGCCCGTTCGATCAGATTGTTGCTGGCGCCGGTCGCCAGCGCCGACAGGGTTCCGGTACTGCACGGACATACCACGAGCGGGGCTTTCTCTCCCGAACCGGACGCGGGCGGCGCAAACCAGTCCTCACGGCCGAACACACGCACCTGCCCCGGTTTTGCATTGGCAAAGTCCGACAGGCATTGCTCCATGGCCGGCGGCGATCCCGGCAGCTTCAGATCGGTTTCTGTCGCGATCACCACCTGTGCCGCGCGACTGATCATCACGTGCACGCGGCACTCGGACGCCACCAGGCATTGCAAGAGCCGAAGGCCGTATTGAGCCCCGGAGGCGCCAGTGAAGGCCAGGTTTACGGTTTTTCCGGTCGGTACTGGGTCAGTCATGGAGAAGTTTCCCGTCAGTCATTGGTCCGGTTGCGCCGGACCGGAACTGATACGCTCGAGTTCGGCCACCAGTTTGCCGGAGAGGCCGCCGAAGCCACCATTACTCATCAGCACAATGTGGCAGGGGCGAGGCAGATCCGTCAGCGTGGCCTGAATCAGGTCGTCGACGGAAGCCTCGATGCCGTGGTGCCCGCTGTGCTGGTGGCCTGCCTGCCATTCCGCGATCAGCGACTCCAGCCACTCCATGTCATTGAGATTGGCCCACAGCACCCGATCTGCAAGCTCAGCACTCTCCAGCAGTCGGTCCCGGTGGACGCCCTGCTTCATGGTATTGGAACGGGGCTCGATCAGGGCCAGGATCGGCTCCTCGCCCACCCGGTTGCGCAACCCCTGCAGGGTTGTCTCGATGGCGGTCGGATGATGCGCAAAATCATCGTAAACCCTGACGCCGTCAATATCGGCGAGCAACTCCATTCGCCGCTTCACTCCGGAGAACCGGCACAAGGCAGCGACGGCATGATCCGGCGTCACACCGACATGGCGGGCCGCAGCGATCGCCGACAGGGCATTGCGCACGTTGTGGAGGCCGGTCAGATCCCAGGTGAGAGTGGCCACCGGCTGCTCGTGGTGTATCACCATAAACCGGCTGCCATCCTCCGCCAGCAATTCCGCACGCCAGTCTGCCATGCGTATCACCTCACTGCCGATGGCCGTATCCTGGACCGGACTCCAGCAGCCCATGGCAAGGGCCTTGTCGAGGTGGGCGTCCACCGCCGGACGAATAATCAGGCCCTGGGACGGAACCGTGCGGACCAGGTGATGGAACTGCCGTTCGATGGCCTCTACCGAATCAAATATGTCGGCATGATCGAACTCCAGGTTGTTCAGAATCAGCGTGTGCGGTCGGTAGTGAACAAACTTCGACCGTTTGTCGAAAAACGCGCTGTCGTACTCATCGGCCTCGATCACGAAGAAATCACTGCTGCCCAACCTGGCCGACACGGGGAAATCCAGCGGCACCCCGCCAACCAGATAACCGGGGTCAAAGCCGGCCTGATCCAGTATCCACAGGAGCATGGACGTGGTTGTGGTTTTTCCGTGAGTACCGGCAACCGCCATGACCCATCGATGCCGGAGCACTTCGCGGGAAAGCCATTCGGGGCCAGACATATAGTCGATGTTGCGATTGAGCACCGCCTCGACTTCGGGATTTCCCCGGGACATCGCATTGCCAATCAGCACCAGATCCGGCGCCGGCTCCAGGTGCGCCTCATGGTAGCCCTCCATCAGGCTGATGCCCTGGCGCTCCAGCTGGGTACTCATGGGCGGATACACGCCCTGGTCTGACCCGGTCACCGTGTGCCCGAGCTCCCGGGCCAGTACCGCGAGACTGCCCATGAACGTGCCACAGATTCCGAGGATGTGAATGTGCATTCTGGATTCGACCTCTCCGTTGAAACCTGCCAAGCCTCCCCTATACGCCGGAGGCCGTCAAGGCCCGGCCCATCCGCAATCCTGCTCATGAAAATCCGGGGCGTTTGGCGTATCATCTGCGCCATTGTCGAACCAGCAGGAGGCTCCAGCCCAAGATGGCCATCAAGAACGCTTTTTACGCCCAATCTGGCGGTGTTACCGCCGTCATCAATGCCAGCGCCTGCGGCGTCATCCAGACGGCCCGCAAGCACCCGGACAAGATCGGCAAGGTTTTTGCCGGCCGCAACGGCATTATCGGGGCGCTGAAAGAGGAACTGATCGACACCAGCCTTGAAACGGACGACGCCATCCAGGCACTGATCCACACCCCGGGTGGGGCCTTTGGATCCTGCCGCCACAAGCTCAAGAACATTTCCGAGAACCGCCGCGAGTATGAGCGCCTGATCGAGGTGTTCCGGGCCCACGACATCGGCTACTTCTTCTACAACGGCGGCGGTGATTCCCAGGACACGGCCTACAAGGTCTCCCAGATTGCCGACAAGATGGGGTACCCCATTACCTGCATCGGGGTTCCCAAGACCGTCGACAACGACCTCCCCTTCACGGACTGTTGTCCTGGCTTCGGGTCGGTTGCCAAGTACATCGCCACCTCCACCCTCGAGGCGAGCCTCGACATCAAGTCCATGTGTGAGAGCTCAACCAAGGTCTTCATTCTCGAGGTTATGGGCCGCCACGCAGGCTGGATCGCGGCATCTGGCGGACTGGCCGGCCAGGGCGAAGGCGAACCGCCCCACATTATCCTGTTCCCGGAGATTCCGTTCGATCGCGAAGCGTTTCTTGCCCGGGTAGATCAGTGTGTGAGGGACTACGGCTATTGCGTTGTGGTCGCATCCGAAGGCGCCCAATACGAAGACGGTCGTTTCCTCGCGGATGCCGGCGCCAAGGATGCCTTCGGCCATACCCAGCTCGGCGGTGTTGCCCCGGCGCTGGCCAACATGGTCAAACAGGCGCTGGGTCACAAGTATCATTGGGCAGTCGCCGACTATCTCCAGCGGAGCGCACGCCACATTGCCTCTGCGACTGACGTGGAGCAGGCCTATGCGGTGGGCAAGGCTGCGGTGGAAATGGCGATTGCAGGCAAGCAGGCCCTCATGCCGACCATCGTTCGCGAGCAAGCCAAGCCCTACCAGTGGTCGATCGGCGAAGCCCAGCTCAGCGAAGTGGCCAACCAGGAAAAGAAAATGCCGATCCACTACATCACCGATGATGGCTTCGGCATCACCCAGGACTGTCGCGATTATCTGTCACCACTGATTAACGGCGAGAGCTTCCCGCCCTTCGAAAACGGACTGCCGAAAGTGGCAAAACTGAAGAACGAACTGGTGGCCAAGAAGCTGAAAACCGAGTTCAGTCTCTGACTGTCTGAAAGAGATCAAAAAAACCGCCAGCACCCGGGAGGGCGCGCGGCGGTTTTTTTTGCCCGCGACAACTCAAGCTTCAGCGGGCGAACTCCGCTGCGTGTTCCCGGACATAGACGGAAAACTCATCGTAGCCTCCGATGTACTGCTGCCCGACGAGAATCTGGGGAACCGTATGAACCGGCTTGCCGATTTTTTCCGCAACGTCCGCCTTGGACATCCCTTCCGCCACCATATCGACCCAGGTGTAGGGCAGTTGCATGGACTCACACAGCATTTTCGCCCGCATGCAGAATCCGCAGGAAGAACGGCCGTAGATGGTGACCTGCTCCATTATTACCTCCTGAAACGGTGCATTGCACCGTGTTGTTAACCTGTTTGATGACCAGAATACTGTAAAGATGGCCGCTAACAAAAATTGATGCTTTGAATGGCAACCATAGTAGGTGACCATACTGACATGGGCAGCCCCCGACCTTGCAATCGATCAAGACCGGAGTAACCGTGGCATACCTGACACTGTTTTTGACCGCATTTGCCGCAGCAACGCTGCTTCCCGCTTACTCCGAGGTTCTGCTGGGCGGGATGGTCACCCAGGGATTCAACCTCTGGTGGCTCTGGTTCTGGGCGACCGCCGGCAATACCCTGGGTTCGGTCGTGAACGGGATCCTTGGCCGGCAGGTCGACAGGTTCAAGCACAAGCGATGGTTCCCGATCAGTGACCTGCAGCTTCATAAAGCCCGCAACCGGTTCAATCGATACGGTCAGTGGTCACTGTTGCTGGGCTGGCTGCCACTCGGCGGTGACGCACTGACACTGGTGGGCGGAATCATGCGCGTGCCCTGGCTCAACTTTGTCGTTCTGGTGGCCATTGGCAAGGGGCTGCGCTACGCCTTTGTACTCTGGCTGGTGGCAGAAGCATCGGGCGTGTCAGGGCCTTCTCCGGCACCATAAAGGTACTTCCTGAGGAGCGGCTCGCCGTTGAACTCCGATTGCAACACTGCAATAAAAGTGTATACACCGATCAGCTTCCGGTTGAGGAAGACAAATTCTTTCGGCGGCACCCGGAAATAGCGGCTGATAGCGGAGCGGGCCGCCTGTCGTGCGACCCGGGAGGGCAGATCACTCTGCTTCCACCGGTACTGGCCGGCGCTGTTGACCGCGTAGTCCGGCCATTGTCCCTGATCCCGGGCCAGAGGTTCCAGCACCGACATACAGACCCGGCCGAACTTCTCACGCACCTCCTGCGGCCAGTCCATGCTCATGAATCGCAGGGCCACGCCGCCATCGATGACCGCGTCCAGATCGTCCTCATACGACGCCCGTATCATCTGGATAACCGGCTGAAGGAATTCGTCGGAGTATGATTGGACGGCCCCGAAATCCAGCAGCACAATCCGGTCATAGCCCGGATCCTCACCCTCTTCACCGGCAATCCGGATGCGGTAATTGCCGAAGTTCGGATCTGTCTGGATCTCTCCCCAGACGAACAGTTCCCGGAAAAACAGTTCCAGGGCCGCTTTCCCCAGTGCACTCCGGCGATCCTGGGGAAGTTCCCGAACCGCCGATGAACCAACCGAATGCCCATGTTCGTAGGTGGAGGCAATCACATGCTCCGACGAATACTCCTGCAGAACACGCGGAACGATGAACCGCGGATCGTCCGCCAGCATGGTCCGGAATTTCTCGGTGGTCCGGGCTTCAAGGCGGTAATCCACCTCCCGATGCATCATCTGACGGACTTCTTCCAGCCAGTCGTTGAATTCCGGGCCAAAACTCACCAGGCGCGCCACCTTGAGCAACTGGGCCACCGCGTTCAGATCACTGTCCACGGCATCGGCCACTCCCGGATACTGGACTTTGAGCACCAGTTCCAGCCCGTCACTGCGGCGCACCGCCCTGTGAACCTGCCCGAGCGAGGCAGCGCCGATGGGCTCCGGGTCAACCTCCAGTTCGGTGAGCCGGTCGGCTCCCAGCTCGTCCTTCAATACGCGCTCGATGGCTGACCACTCCAGCGACGTGGTCTGGTCCTCAAGGGTATGCAGTGCTTCGGTTACCTCTTCCGGCAGAAAATGCTCACCATAGAGCGCCATGACCTGGCCAATTTTAACCACGCTGCCTTTCAGTCGCCCCAACTCATCGACCAAAAACCGCGCCTGGCTGGAGAGCATGGCCCGGTGTCGCTCCTCACGCTTCTCCCGACTACTGAACCAGTTGGTCGCCATATGGGAGGCCATCCGCGTTCCTGCTGTCAGGCCTGCCCGGGTCAGACTGAGGCGACGCTCGAAGCTGCCGGTTTTGATGCGGGACACTGTGGATCCTGAACGTCTTGATGACATGGACAACCTGTGAATGCAGAGAATTCGGGCTTTCGCCCACTGATAATCCCATTATACGGATACTCTAGCGACCTAACCTCACCGATTCGACCCCGATTTTGAGGCCTGAGGGCCAATGTCTGCCGCAAGTGCCCGGTTTAAACCTGTCTCCCTGACCGTTTACGATTTTACACAGTCCCCCGTCGCATAACGGACTAGTATGGAGATCTGAACGGCTTCCTTGATCTGAACACAACAACAAGATCCTACAATGAGTCACGCAGGCACACGCACACCCGATGAGGAACTGTCCCAGTTTCGCGTCAGGGGCGAAATCCCGGTTCCGGTCCTGATCAACTGGTTGACGGCCGCAGCCATCCCCTTGCTGACGTTCTTTGCCTGGCGCGCCGTCAGACAGGACAGCGCAGCCCTGGTCCCGACGTTCCTGACGATTTTTGCCGTGCTCCTGGGCGTCAATGCCCTGCTCTATTTCCTGCTTGGTCACCAGACGCTTCAGCGACGTGGCTTTATTGTGCTGATTGTCGCCCTGTTCACCTTTCTGGCGATACAAGCAGTGGAGGACGGCTCGGCCATCATCTGGCTGTTTGCCTACCCGCCGATCATCTTCTATATCAGTCAGGCCCGGGTGGGTGTGATCGCCTGCGTCGGCGGAATCGCGGGTCTCATCTTTCTATTCAGCCCACTCGGCGACGCTCTGTTCAATTCCCCCTACAGCACCAGTTTCCGAATCTCCATGATCATTGTCCTGAGTTTCGAGATGGTGTCCTGCTACATCCTTGACCAGAGTCGTCGCCGCAGCAAACTGGGACTGCTCAGACTCGCTGCCGAATTCGAGCATGCCGCCAAGCATGACGCACTGACGGGGCTGGCCAACCGCCGGGAGGCAGTCGAGCAACTTGAAAACGAATACGAGCGGTATCGGCGGACCCAGCGACCGTTTTCGGTGCTTCTGATGGATATCGACCTGTTCAAGAGCATCAACGATACCTATGGCCATCAGGCGGGCGACGAACTGATCGTGCTGGTTGCCCAGTGTTTGCGGGACCAGTGCCGACGGGTGGATACGCCGGCCCGGTGGGGTGGAGAGGAATTTCTGGTGTTGCTCCCGGAAACCGGGGCCGAAGACGCATTGCAGACCGCAAACCGGGTCCGCTCCGCGATCGAAGCGGCCTCGGTCACCGTGGAAAACCGCACTGTCGGCGCCACGGTCAGCATTGGCGTAGGCACTATCGAGGGCAATGAATCCATCGACCGACTTCTGCAAAGAACCGACGAAGCGCTCTACAGGGCCAAGGAAGGAGGCAGAAATCTGGCCATTCCGGCGGGTGACTGAAGGTAACTACCAGCCGTCCCGGTAACTGACCGACGCATACGATAAGGCATCGACCAGATGCTGGACGAGACGTTTATCGAGATCGGAGACGGTCTTTCCCGGAACAAAATCGGTCACCTGGCACATGGCCATGCCGGCATAGCCGCAGGGATTGATCCGACTGAATGGCTCCATGTCCATTGCCACGTTCAGGGCAAGCCCATGGAACGAGCATCCCCGACGTACCCGCAGGCCCAGTGAGGCGATTTTGGCATCGCCCACATAAACGCCCGGCGCATCGGGGCGGGCAGCGGCTTCGATACCCAGGTCGCCGAGGGTACCGACAATTCCCTGCTCGATGGTATCCACCAGCGATCGAACGCCCATTTTTTTCCGCGGCAAATCCAGCATCAGGTAGACCACGAGCTGACCGGGCCCGTGATAGGTCACCTGGCCACCGCGATCAACCTTGATGACCGGAATGTCGCCCGGAAACAGCAGGTGCTCAGCCTTGCCGGCCTGCCCCTGGGTAAACACCCTGGGGTGTTCCAGGCACCAGATTTCATCGGCTGTGGCGTCGTCCCGGTCCGCCGTGAACTGTTTCATGGCGTCCCAGGTTTCCTGATAGGGCTGTTCGCCCAGGCGACGGACAATAAGGTCTGCCATGGACGTCACAGCACCATATGAACCCGACCGCTGGCCTTGAGCTCTTCAAACAGGGCCTTGAGCTGCGCTTCGCCGGTAGCAACGATTTTGAGCTGGACGGAGGAAAACCGGCCCTTGCTGCTTTCGGTGATCGAGATGTCGGCCTCGGTAATCCCCGGGGCATGCTGCTCCACGACTTCAACGACAAATTCGCTGAAATCGGGCGCGGAGTTACCGATCACCTTTATCACGTAATCACAGGGGAATTCTATTTTCGGTGCTTTCGGTTCACTCATGCCACACTACTCCCGGGACCCGGATCGCCCTTACTGAAACAATTGAACAAAGAACAGCTTGATCGCATCCCAGATACGCTTGAAGAATCCGCCCTCGGGAACATCGTTCAGGGCCAGCACCGGCTGATCCACCAGCACCGCGCCATTGAGGGCAACTTTTACACGACCGAGCTCGTCTCCCACCTTGGTGGGGGCTTTGATCACAGAATCAAGGTCCACGGTGGATTCAAGCTGGTCGCGAGAGCCCCGGGGAATGGTCACATAGACATCCTTGTTCATACCGACCGATACCTGATCGACCTTGCCGCCCCAGACCGGGGCCTGCATCAATTCCTGCCCCGCCTGGAACAGACGCTCGCTCTGATAGTACCGGAAGCCGTAGTTCAGCATTTTCTGAACTTCCTGAGCCCGGGCATCGGAACTGTTCGTGCCCATCACGACGCCAATGAATCGGGTGTTGTCGCGTTTGGCCGAGGCCACAAGGCAGTACCCGGCTTCTTCGGTATGTCCGGTTTTCAGGCCATCCACACTGTCGTCACGCCACAGCAGGCTGTTCCGGTTGGGCTGACGGATGTTGTTGTAGGTGAAGTGTTTCTTGGCGTAGATCGGATAATTTTCCGGGTAATCGTTGATGATCGCCCGGGCGAGGATAGCCAGATCATAAGCGGTGGAATAATGGTCTTTGTGCGGCAGGCCCGTGGCATTCTGGAAATGCGTATCCTTCATACCAAGGATCTTGGCCTGCTGGTTCATCATGTCGACAAAAGCGTCCTCACTGCCGGCCACGTACTCCGCCAGGGCCACCGTGGCATCGTTTCCGGACTGGATGATCATGCCGTGGAGCAGGGTCTCCACCGGTACCGACGTCCCCTCACGGACAAACGTTCTGGAACCTGGCGTTTTCCAGGCCTTGACGCTGATCGGCACCATATCGTCCATGGAAATGCGGCCTTCCGCCATTTCCCGTTCCACGAGGTAAGCCGTCATCATCTTGGTAAGACTCGCGGGCGGAAGTCGTTCATGGCTGTTTTCGTCCATGATGATGCTCCCGCTCTTGGGATCCATCAGTACGTAGGAGCTACCCGCAATCTGGGGTGGCGAGGGAATCAGTACCGACTGCGCCATCACTTTGCCGGTCAGGGCAAAGACAAGCATGAGTACCACGGAAAGGGAACGCAAAAGGTTGTTTAAAGCCATGGGTCCATTCATTCGTCAGGTGTGTTTTCGGTGTTTTGGTTGATCAACGCGAATCGGTCAACAGGATCGTCTGTGCAAAGCCACGGGCCTCGAGCAGCCCCTGGGTTTTTCTCGCCGCAGCCTCTGTCTCGAAAGGACCGACCTGTACCCGGTGATAGCGACCGGACTGGGTATTGATCGCCCGTACCCGCATCGGATTCTGCAGGACACTGCGAACCCGCTTCAACAGGGCTTCCGCAGGGCCTCGACTGCTGAACGAGGCCAGTTGGACAAACAGCGCTTCACCGGTTCCATTTGGCGATCTTTCAGCAGTCCGTGCCTCGCCGGAATCGGCAACCGGGCCACTTTGCTCACCCGGCTGAAACGGCTGACCGGCAAGGTACATGGAACCGTCCGGCCGGACCGTGATGGCAGCCACTTCGACGTGCGCCGTCCCTTTCGACTGATATCCCAGCTTTTTCGCCGCCGCGTAGGACAGGTCGATCAGCCGGTCGCTGTGAAAGGGCCCACGATCATTGACCCGGACAATGACCGAACGACCGTTGTCCAGATTGGTCACCCGGGCATAACTCGGGATTCGCAACGTCTTGTGGGCGGCCGACATTTCATACATGTCGAAGGTTTCGCCGTTGGATGTCCTGTGGCCATGGAACTTCTCACCATACCAACTGGCGGTGCCGCGGGCGACGTAACCATCGTTCGTATCCAGAACCCGGTAGGTTTTGCCCCAGACCGAATATGGCGATTTGTTGCCCGCACTCCGTCCCTTCTCATATCGGGGACTCGCATCCGGCAGGCCAGACACATCAATATCTTTCGACGGTGCACGGTCCTGCGACAGTGCGTAGCGGGAACTGCTCGTTTGCGGGGAGGACGCACATCCACCCAGCCCGAGGAGCAGCAGGACTGCCAATCCTGCGGCCCAATGACGTTTTGCGTTCACCGTGGGCAATCCCCCTGCCATCCGCTTGCCGCGTAAAAACCAGACATTCTTTTCTTCATTGTAACGGGTTCTTTAACCCAATCACCATTACCCGCCTTCCATGGTTGATCACGCAGCCAGCATTCGTCGATGGGTGTGTATCGACATAAGGACACCAAACGCGGCCATCAGCGTCACACTGGAGGTACCGCCATAGCTGATCAACGGCAGTGGTACGCCCACGACGGGTAACAGGCCGCTGACCATCCCGACGTTCACGAAGACGTAAATGAAGAACGTCATGGTCAAGGCGCCGGCGACCAGCCGACTGAACGAGTCCTGGGCCGTGGCCGCAATGTAAAGACAGCGCAGGATGATGAGAAAATAGGTCGTCAGCAACAGCCCCATGCCGATGAAACCGAACTCTTCCGCCAGCACGGCAACAATGAAATCGGTGTGACTCTCGGGCAGGAATTCCAGGTGCGACTGGGTTCCCAGCAGCCAACCCTTGCCTTCAAGGCCACCGGAGCCGATCGCCGTTTTCGATTGAATAATATTCCACCCGGCCCCAAGGGGATCGCTCTGGGGATCCAGCAATGTCAGCACGCGCTGCTTCTGGTAATCCCGCATCACGAAAAACCACATCAGTGGCGCAGACACCGACACCATGGCAAAAACCGCAGAAATGAGTTTCCAGCTCATTCCGGCAAAAAACACCACGAAGATGCCGGCAAGCCCTACCAGCAGCGACGTTCCCAGATCCGGCTGCTCGATAATCATGCCCATGGGTAACAGCACAATCCCCAGTCCGACCGCCACATGGGAAAACCTCGGGGGCAGGTAATGCCTCGACAGGTACCAGGCCGCCATCATCGGCACCACCAGCTTCATCAGCTCAGACGGCTGGAAACGCGGCAATCCCGGAATGGCCAACCAGCGCTGGGCGCCTTTTGCACCAACGCCCGCAACCAGGACCGCCGCCAATGCAATCAGACCGACCACATAGAGCCAGGGCGCCCAGCGCCGGAATACGGCGGGATCCAGCTGGGCAAACACCAGCATCACCACGAACGCGATGGTCATCCGGATCCCCTGCGCCTTGACCACCTCGATGTTGCGATCGGCACCGCTGTAAAGCACGAACAGTCCGCTGCAGATCAGTAACAGCAACAGCACCAGCAATACCGGATCCAGATGCAGGGTCGTCCAGATGCTTCGGGGGCGCCCGAGGGGATTGGCAGAACCGGAATCCATCAAATCTTTCAGGGCCATCAGTTCGCCCCCTTCGTGTCGGCCATACTCACCTTGCCGGAGTCCTCACCATGTTTCAGGTCCAGCAGCCAGGTATCGAACATTGCCCGGGCCACCGGGGCGGCAGTTCCGCTGCCGCTCCCGCCATTCTCGACGATAACGGAGACGACAATCTTGGGGTCGTCCACCGGCGCAAAGCCAACGAAGAGTGCGTGATCCCGCAGCCGTTCCCGGATTTCATTCGCATCGTACTCCTCATCTTCCTCAAGGCTGTACACCTGGGCGGTCCCGGTCTTGCCCGCCATCCGGTAAGGAGCCCCCTGGGCGGCACGACGGGCCGTCCCATGCGCTCCTTCCATCACCTCGGCCATGCTGTCGACGACATACTCCCAGTCGCTGGGATTTTTCAGTTTCAGCGGTTCATGGGTTTCCGGAGGCAGTACTTTATTGACCGGATCGTCACCCAGGACATCCTTGAGCAATCGGGGCTCAACCCACTGCCCACGATTCGCAATCAGGGCGGTTGCGGTAGCCAGTTGCAGCGGTGTGGCCAGCATGAATCCCTGACCGATACCGAGGTTTACCGAGTCCCCCGGATACCAGGGTTCCTTGCGCGCGGCCCGTTTCCACTCCCTCGATGGCAACAGTCCACTGAGCGCTCCCGAGACATCCAGCGTGGCATCCTCGCCAAACCCGAAACTGGAGAGATAGCCCGACATGGTGTCCACCCCCATGTCCACTGCAACACCGTAGAAATAGGTATCGCACGACTGCGCGATGGCCTTTTTCAGATCGACCCAACCGTGCCCCCAGCGTTTCCAGTCCCGATAGCGACGACCGGTATCGTTGAGCTGGAAGTAACCCGGGTCCCATATTTTCTTGGTTCGGGTAGTCGCGCCACTGTCCAGTGCGGCGACCGCCAACATGGGTTTCAGAGTAGACCCTGGCGGGTACTGGCCGCGAAGTGCCCGGTTGAACAGTGGTTTATCCTTGCTTTCCCGCAGTTCCCGGTAATCGTCCACACTGATACCGGTGACAAACTTGTTGGTATCAAAGCCCGGCACACTGGCCAGCGCCAGTATTCCACCGGTTTTCGGTTCGATCGCCACGACGGCGCCACGGCGGCCGTCGAGTAGCTCATACGCCTTTTTCTGCAGGCGAAGATCCAACTGTAACTGGAGGTCCTCCCCTGGCACCGGGTTCTCCCGTTCCAGAACCCGAAGAATCCGCCCCCTGGCATTGGTTTCAACGTGCTGATAGCCGACCTTGCCGTGCAGCGTCTTCTCGTAGAACTTCTCGATACCGGATTTTCCGATGTAGTTCGTCCCGGCGTAATTGACCGCGTCGATATTCTGCAGTTCCTCCCGGTTGATCCGGCCAACGTAACCAAGTACGTGGGAGGTCAGGACACTGTGGGGGTAATAACGAACCAGCTCCGCCTTGACCTCGACACCCGGCAACTCGTGCCGGTGAACGGCGAGCTTGGCGATCTCTTCTTCGGTCAGGTCGTATCGCAGCGGGATTTCCTGATACGGCCGGCGGGGCTCGTGCAGCCTGCGGTCAAACCGTTCCAGATCCTGATCGGAGACATTGATGATGCCCTCAAGTTCGCTGAGGGTGTCGTCCATACCCTCCACGCGCTCGGGCACAATGGTGACGCTGAACACTGGCCGGTTCTCGGCCAGAAGAGCACCGTTGCGGTCGTAGATCAGGCCGCGCGGAGGTGGAACCGACTGCACCTGAACACGGTTTTTATCAGACAGGGTGGTGTAAGTATCGTTTTCGACGATCTGAAGCTGATACATGCGGGCCATGAGGCCGCCCAGCGCCAGCACGACCACCGTCAGCATAACCAGCGCGCGGCGCTGGAACAGGCGGCGCTCGGCTGCGGTATCCTTGAATTCACCCCACGGCATGGACAACCTCTAGGCGCGATGGTACGGATGGTTTCGGGTGATCGTCCAGGCCCGGTACAGCTGCTCTGCAAGCAGAATACGCACCAGTGGATGCGGCAATGTCAGAGGCGACAGAGACCACTGCTGATCCGCTCGCTGGCGACAGGCATCGGCCAAACCGTCGGGCCCTCCCACCAGAAAACTCACGTCACTGCCATCCTGCTGCCAGTTTTCAAGCTGGCTGGCCAGCTTCTCAGTTGACCAGGGACGGCCGCCCACTTCCAGGGCGATGACGCGATCGCGAGCACCCAGTGCCCCGAGAATCGCATCGCTTTCCTTCTGCATCAGCCGGGGGATATCCGGATTCTTCCCACGATGGGCCATGGGAATTTCAACCAGTTCCAGGGGAAGTTCCGGGGGCATTCGACGGGCATACTCCTGATACCCGCTGCTGACCCAGTCGGGCATCTTCTGCCCGACACAGATCAGACGTAACCGCATGCTTATTCTCTGCCCGCGGCGCCAAGATCCGGAGCATCGCGCCAGAGTCGCTCCAGATCGTAGAACTCGCGGGTAGCGGGCATCATCACATGAACAACGACATCGCCGAGGTCGACCAGGATCCAGTCGCTGGCAGTTGCGCCCTCGACGTTGCTGGCCCGAACTCCCTGCTCCTTGGCTTCAACCACCACCGAATCGGCGAGGGATTTAACGTGACGGTTGGAGGTGCCGGACGCCAGCACCATGAAGTCCGTGACACTGGTCCGATCGCGCACATCAATGACACTGATGTCCTGCGCCTTCACGTCTTCCAGTGCCGTGACCACCAAATCTTTCAGTTCTTCTGCCTGCATAATCACCCTGTTAATCGGACATCGGCCGGATTGCCTGCCCGAAAAGTCTCAATGAGACGGAATTGTAGCACTAAAAGTTCCCGTCCGGGCAGGCGCCATAAAGCCCCTGCCGTCGAATCTCCGCCCAGACCCCGTCCGGGATCAGATATCGGGGAGAACGCCCCTGGGCAATTCGATCACGGATACCGGTGGCGGAAATATCCAGCAGCGGCGCGTCCAGTGCCAGCACGAGGCCGGCCGGACTCTCACGGAGACGCGCCGGATCGCTGACTTTGCGTTCAGCCAGCAGCTTTGCCGGCTGACCGTCCGGATCCAGCGCCGGCCCCGGACGTTGCACCACAACGATGTGGGCCAGCTCGGGAATCATGTCCCACTCCCGCCAGCGGTCAAAGCTGGCAAAGGCGTCGGTACCGACCACCATCACCAGCGGCTCATCCGGGCCCAGTTCGGCCCGGAGCTGGCGCAGCGTATCCGCGGTGTAGGAAGCGCCGGCCCGCCGGAGTTCCCGGTCATCAATCCGCAGACTGGCTTCGTCGCGAATCGCCAGCTCCAGCAGCGTCAGCCGCTGCCCCGCACTGGCGCCGGTGTCGCCGCGGTGTGGCGGGATATGGCAGGGCACCAGGCTGACGTTCGCCACGCCCAGGCGGTCACACAGCTCGATGGCCAGTCGCAGGTGCCCGTGGTGCACGGGGTCGAAGGTTCCGCCGTAGATCACATGCATGGACATCAGGTCCGGATGTGGCCGTCGCCGAACACCACGTATTTCTGGGACGTGAGGCCTTCCAGTCCCACGGGACCGCGGGCATGGATCTTGTCGGTGGAGATGCCGATCTCTGCGCCCAGACCGTACTCGAATCCGTCGGCAAACCGGGTCGAGGCATTGACCATCACAGAGCTGGAATCCACTTCCGTGAGGAAACGCCGGGCCCGGGTATAGTTTTCAGTGACGATGCTGTCGGTGTGCTGGGAGCTGTAGCGGTTGATATGCGCGATCGCTCCATCCAGACCGTCCACCACGCGCACTGCCAGGATGGGAGCCAGGTATTCGGCTTCCCAGTCTGCGTCCACCGCCTCTTTGGCCGAGGGAACCACAGCGCGGGTTGCCGGACACCCTCGCAACTCCACCCCTTTTTCCTCAAAGGCCTCCGCCAGCAGCGGCAGGATATCTTCGGCAATTTCCTGATCCACCAGGAGGGTTTCCATGGTGTTGCAGGTTCCGTACCGCTGGGTCTTGGCATTCACCGCCACGCGCAGGGCCTTCTCGGGATCCGCGTGACTGTCGATGTAGACATGACATACGCCGTCCAGGTGTTTGATCACCGGCACACGGGCATCCCGGCTGATCCGTTCGATCAGCCCCTTGCCGCCGCGGGGCACGATCACATCGACGTAGGCCGGCATCGTGATCAGCTCGCCCACCGCCGCACGATCGGTGGTCTTGATCACCTGTACGGCATTTTCCGGAAGACCGGCCTCGGCCAGGCCAATGGCAAGACAGCGGGCAATCGCCTGATTGGAATGGATGGCTTCGGATCCACCCCTGAGGATGGTGGCATTTCCCGACTTCAGACACAGGCTTGCGGCTTCAACCGTCACGTTCGGACGGGATTCGTAGATGATCCCGATCACCCCCAGGGGAACCCGCATCTTTCCGACCTGAATGCCGGAGGGGCGATAGGTCATGTCGGTAATCTCGCCAATGGGATCCGGAAGCGAGGCAACCTGCTGCAGGCCCTCAATCATGGAGTCGATCCGCTCCGGTGTCAGCTCCAGACGATCCAGCATCGCCGCGTCCAGACCGTTCTCCCGTCCTTTCTCGAGATCCTTGCTGTTGGCAACCGCCAACTCACCTCGCGCGGCATCCAGTGCGTCTGCAGTTGCCAGCAGTGCCCTGTTGCGCACAGCCGTCGTGGACTTTGCCACCAGTGTGGCGGCGGCCCGGGCCTGCTGACCAACCTCGGCCATGTATCCTGCAATATCCATCCTGTTACCTTGTCAGTTCGACATCAAAATACGTAATAAGGGCCTAACTTTACCTTTCCCGTTTCAAGTACGCACCCCAAACCATTATTATACCGCTGCGCTATGCTTAATACTCAATGGACGCGCCGGGAGAGGAAGGACACACCATGGCCCAGACGGCCGAAAAATTCTTGTTGAGCAGGCTGTCACGGGCCGGTTTCGCGGGACTGATCATTATTGCCATCGCCAGCGCCTTGTTGGGCGACCCTCTCATGTCAGCCGTGGCGGCAGCGGCAGCGGGCGTCGTTATCAGCGGCCGGAACTTTCATCCGGCCCGGAAAAGACAGCCCTGGCCAACCATTCAACGTCTTTTCTTCATCGTGACCACCTGCCTGACCCTGTCGGCATTCCTGCTGGGCCCCTGGGCGATGACGCACTGGCTTTATGCGATGCCGCTGGTTGCCTTTGCCCTGTTTCGGCCGGTCATTGCCGCCGGCCTCTCGCTGGCAGTCGGCGTGCTGGTCATGGCAGGGACCCAGTGGATGACGGGACTCCCGGACCGGCACCAGCTGGTAAGCGCGTTCCTGCTGACCCTGATGCTCTCCGGATTGCTGGTCTTCCTCCGGGAATACAAGAACCGGCAGCTGGCCCCCCTTCGGCGTACGGACGAGCTGACCCAGGCAGCCAGCCGTGAATATCTGTCCGCCGACCTGCACAAGGAAATCCAGCGCAGCGAACGGGAAGGCACCGATCTGTCGGTCATCATGGTCGGACTGGACACCCATGTGAGCGATCACGAACCGGCCGAAGATATCCGGTCCATCCTGCCCCGGATCGGCCGTTACCTGCACTCCCAGATCCGCGATTTCGACACCTATTACCGGGTCGCAGACCTTCAGTTCCTGATCATTCTTCCGGGAATCTCCACCGGCGATGCCGGGAACCGGGCAGATATCATTCGCAGCGGGCTCCGCACCCTGCTGGAATCACACGGATTGAATCTCACGGTCAGTACCGGCATCGCCGGTCTCAATATCGGCGACGATGCCGACAGCCTCCAGCAGAGCGCCGCACACGCATTGCGCCGGGCCCAGCAACAGGGTGGCAACCGTACCCAGACCTACAGCGCCTGGTCGCATACGGCTCGATCCACGACAGAGCACGGGGGGCCGGCATCATGACCGAAACCAGGCTACGCACGATCACCCATAGCGCAGGCTACGCCCTGGCGACCCTGTTCATCGCTGCCCTGGCCGTGCAAAACCTGCGGTACGGATTCTACGATCTGTTCTACCTGGCCTCCGGGATGGCTATCCTCAGCCTCGCGGGACTGGCCTATACCATTATCAGCCGACGGCACCAGTTATCTGCCCCGGGCCACCTGATCATCCTCTCCGCGCTCAACAGCGGGCTGCTGGCAGCACTGATCAGCATGAACGGACCGGGCATCAGCCACTGGGCCATGCCCCTGCTGATACTGAACCTCCTGATTCTCCCGCTTCGCCAGGGGCTGGCGTTATCCCTGCTTCTGGTCACTCCCATGTCGGTGGTTCTGTTCCTCAGCCATCCGGTGGAGGACGCCATGGTCACCACCACCGGACTGGTCATTCTGCTCGTTACAACAGCACTGTATACCTGGCATTACGATCACATGGCGCAGTCGGCGGAGGATCTGGCCATCACGGATCCGGTGACTGGTGCCCATAATGCGCGGTTCCTGGATGAAACGCTGCAGAAGGAAATCAGTCGCGCCATTGCAACCGGCCACCCCCTGTCGGTGGTTCATCTGGGCATCGACTACGCAGCGGAAGCCAAGGACCTGCACGGTAATGCAGCCCTGCAGACACTGTTCCGGGACATGACCCAACATCTGTTCGGTGTTATCCGGGCGGGCGACACCCTCTACACCCTGAACGAATCCGAATTCTTCCTGATCCTGCCGTTTACCCCGGAGGAAGGCGTCCGGGTCATTGCCGAGCGCATCCGCAGAACCATCGGTGAACATCAGTGGGCAGTCGTCGGCAAGGCCACCGTGAGTCTGGGCTGCACCACACGCGGCAACGGCGATACCCGCACGGATACCCTCCGCAAACGGGCCCACGGTGCGATGGAAGAAGCGCGCAAACGGGGCGCCGACTCCATCTGGTTCAGCCCGGGAGAGACCATTGAGGCATGACTGGCGCCTGGCTCTCTGACCTCACCGCCTGGCTGTCGTCGAATCCCGGATGGCTGGCGGTCGCGCTTTTCCTCACCGCTTGCGTGGAATCCCTGGCCATTGCCGGCCTGATTGTACCGGGCGTTGCCATTCTGTTTGCCATCGCCGCACTGGCTGGCAAAACCGGCATGCCCTTGGTCGAGGCCATGACCTGGGCCTTTCTGGGCGCGGTCGTAGGCGACGGCATCAGCTTCTTCATCGGGCAGACACTGAAGGGGCGACTGACGTCCGTCTGGCCGTTCAAACGCTACCCAGTCCTGATTGGCAAGGGAGAAACCTTCTTCCGGAAACACGGGGGCAAAAGTGTCGTTATCGGGCGTTTTATCGGACCGATCCGTCCGATTATTCCGCTGGTGGCCGGCGCCCTGCACATGCCCTGGCAGCGATTCCTTGGCATCAACATCGTGTCGGCCATTGCCTGGGCCCCGGCATACGTCATTCCCGGATTCCTGGTGGGCAGTGCTCTACAGACAGGCATCGAGCTGCCCCCCCATTTCTACGCAGTCACCGGCGTCAGCCTACTGGCCCTGCTGGTGGTGTACTATGTTCTGGTGCAGTTCCAGTTGGGCCTGGGCGGTGGCGGACGCTTTTATCGATGGCTCGAAGAGCGCGTTGCACGGTATGAACTGTCCCATCGATTCTGGCGACTTTACAGCAACCAGCGACCGGCCCGCGCTGGCGAATTCCCCCTTGCTTCCCTGATGCTTTCCATTGCCTGCTGCGGCCTGTTCCTGATCTGGGAACAACTGGCCATCAGCGGCGCTCTGGACCCATTCAACCAGACCGTGCTGCTCTGGTTCGAACAGCTCCGTCACCCACTGATGGACGGACCCGCACTGGTGGCGACCCTGCTGGGCGACCCGCTGGTGCTGGTCGTGGCGGCGGGACTCGCCATGCTGGTGCTGGCGTTTCGCGGGTATTACGCCGCGGCCCTGCACATAGCCCTGGCGCTGGCACTGACGTGGAGCCTGGTATGGGGCCTGAAGACCGGGCTCGATCTGCCGCGACCGGCGGTGGTCAACCAGCCCCCGGCCTCCGGCGCCTTTCCCAGCGGTCACGCCGCCGGCATCACCGTGCTGGTGACCCTTCTGGCCAGCTTCGTCGCGGCGGAATTCGGTCAGCGTCGGCGCTGGCGCACCTATGTACTCCTGTCACTGCCAGTACTGCCCGTCGCGGTAAGCCGCCTCTACCTGGAGGTACACTGGTTCTCGGACATTGTCGGGGGCATCCTGCTGGGACTGGCGGTGACCGGTTTTGTGCGGGCCAGTTACAGCCGATATGATCGCACGCCCATTCCGATGGACGCGCTGAGCGTTCTGGGCGTGTCGGCCTGGCTGGCCTTTTCGGTCGGCTATATCCTGCACCAGTGGCCAGAGGCCAGTTACCGGTATACGCCCCAGGCCAGCCACTCGGCGGTGACCCGGGAGATCACCCCGGCTCAAGCGCCTCGAGAAGTTCCTGCAGTCGATTGAGGCGCTCGAGGGGATCCTGAAGTTCCACCAGCCGTTGCTTTTCCTGCTTGTCGAGAGGTAGAAGCTCCGTCAGTCGCCACCCCACATGGCGGGCGTCTTCATAATCCACCTGCATTTTCAGATCGCGAACGACCGGATGGCGAAACAGGGCCTCCAGAACCGACTGGAGCTCAATGTGCTGTTCGGGCACGGCGCTCTGCGCCTCGCCTTCGAGGTGTTCGACATCGCCGACGTTGAGTCCGTCCGGCTCACGCCAGCTCCGGAGAACGGTCACTTTCGATTCACCCTCGACGGTAATACCCAGCAGGCCATTCTCCAGCTGCTGGAAGTCAATGATCCGGACGTAGGTACCCACCTCATAGAAGCTGGCCCCCGGACCGGCTTCCGCCCCCTCCCGAAGCAGCACCACGACGAACCCCTCGTCGTCTTTCAGACACCGGGTCAACATGTCGATGTACCTCGGCTCGAACAGCTGAAGCGGAATACGACCGCCGGGCAGGACGATGGAGTTGAGCGGAAACAGGGGGACGGTCACGGTCATTTTGCTCTTCACCGAATCGACAACAACTGCTGGACTTCCTGAACGCGCGCGCGGGCTTCGGTGAGCAACTGAAGACTGCGGGAAGCATTGAGCTCCAGTTCTCCCAGACGCCGATAGGCAGGGACTTCATCAAACGCTGGCAGACTGTCGTTCTGGTTTGACCCGATCATCGAATGCAATTGGGCCACGATCACCACGTCGACCAACTGCGGTTCGGGCTCGCGGCATTCATAGTGCCAGTCTTCGGCATGCCGGACCGACTCGAGAAACGCGGCAGGGAAGGCCCAATTCTCCAGCACCGCGGTGCCGACATCAGCTCGCAACTCCCGGATGGCATGTCCCAGGTTGGCTTCATTGGAAAACAGCGCCGAATGATGCTCGGCCTGAACCAGCACCGGTACCACGCCAATATCGTGCAACAGCCCTGCCAAAAGGGCCTCTTCGGGATCGATCCGGGTTGCCTGGTCCGCGAGCACCCAGCACAGCGCAGCGACCTCACGGGAGTGGGTCCAGAGCTTCTCCATCTCCTTCTGCAGCGACGCCTGCCGGGTTTTGAACACCTCTCGCAACGCAAAGACGGATACGAGCTGGCGCGTCGTACGCATACCCAGCCGAACCACAGCCTCGCGAACATTGCGAACGTCGCTGAAGCCGCGGTAGAGCGGGCTGTTACAGGAACGGACAAGCTTGGCGGCCATGGCCGGATCGGCAGATACAACCGCTGCCACCTGCTCTGCCGACGACTCGTCCCGATCCACCGCCCGGCGAACCTTCCAGGCCACGTCGGGCACACTGGGCAATTTGATCTGGTTTGAGCGAAGCTCGGAATAGAACTCCATCAACAGTTGATGTTCTTCATCGCCTCCGGACACGCCATCCTCGGAACCCATTTCCACCTGGTTGACCGGAGCCGATCGGAGCAGCTGATTCAGCACATCCTGCTCTATCACGAGGAATTCCGATGGTTTCACGGCCACCACGTCGTACATGCGCGGCTGCAGACGGGCAATCGGGTTGAGTGCTTTGTCGGTTTCCGCCTCGATGATCGATTTCCGCCCGTCCACGGCCTGCAATTCCACCGCCCCGGAGACCAGAAAGATATCGAGACCATCACGGACACCCCTCTCCGCAACCCGCTGGCCCGGCCCGTGCGTCCGACGTTCGGCCCGGCTGGCCAACAACACCAGCTGATCATCGGTTAATCGATTCAGCGGCTGAAAACTCTTGAGGCGACGCAACGGCAGGCTGTCCGGCCCGGCCATAAGCAAACTCCTTGTTCGAAGAACCTTGGGATAGTTCGATCACAACTGTTAAGTATTGTAACCACCGCCCTGGAAAACAACCATGCGCCTACGGTCTAATCTGGTATCCTTTACAGCTGCACTTTTAACCGGCAACAGACAAGAGAGACCAAGACACCATGCCTCAGTATCGTTCGCGGACATCCACAGCCGGCCGGAACATGGCCGGCGCCCGCGCCCTCTGGCGCGCCACCGGTATGAAAAACGACGACTTCGGCAAACCGATTATTGCGGTTGCCAACTCGTTTACCCAGTTCGTGCCCGGTCACGTGCACCTGAAGGATCTGGGGCAGCTGGTCTGCCGCGAAATCGAGGCCGCCGGTGGTGTCGCCAAGGAATTCAACACGATTGCCGTGGACGATGGCATTGCCATGGGTCACGACGGGATGCTGTATTCGCTGCCCTCCCGGGAGATCATCGCGGATTCCGTGGAATACATGGTCAACGCCCACTGTGCCGATGCCCTGGTGTGTATCTCCAACTGCGACAAGATCACTCCGGGAATGCTGATGGCCGCCATGCGTCTCAATATCCCGACCATTTTCGTGTCCGGCGGACCGATGGAAGCCGGCAAAACCAAGCTGTCAGAACACAAGCTGGACCTGGTGGATGCGATGGTCATCGCCGCCGACCCGAACGCCAGCGACGAACAGGTCGAGGAATACGAGCGGAGTGCCTGCCCCACCTGTGGCTCATGCTCCGGCATGTTTACCGCCAACTCCATGAACTGTCTCACCGAGGCCATCGGTCTGGCGCTGCCCGGTAACGGTTCCCTGCTGGCTACCCATGCGGATCGTAAACAGCTCTTCCTCGAGGCCGGTCGACAGATTGTGGTGAACGCCCGTCGCTATTACGAGGAAAACGATGCCAGCGTCCTGCCGCGCAGCATTGCCTCACTGGCTTCGTTCGAGAACGCCATGACCATGGACATCGCCATGGGCGGCTCCACCAACACCATCCTGCACCTGCTGGCTGCCGCACAGGAAGGCGGCGTCAATTTCACCCTGGCAGACATCGACAAGCTGTCGCGCCACGTGCCCCAGCTGTGCAAAGTGGCGCCCAACTCCCCGAAATACCATATGGAAGACGTGCACCGGGCCGGCGGCATTATGGGAATTCTCGGCGAACTGGAACGCGGCGGACTGATCAACACGGATCTGCCGACCGTTCACAGCAAGACCATGAAGGAAGCCCTGGAGACCTGGGACATCATGCAGTCTCCCACCCCGGAAGTGGTGGAATTCTTCAAGGCCGGACCGGCGGGCATCCCGACCCAGACCGCGTTCAGCCAGAACACCCGCTGGCCCAGCCTGGATGGCGACCGCGAAGCCGGCTGCATCCGCTCCGTCGAGAATGCCTACTCCTCTGAGGGCGGCCTCGCGGTACTCTACGGCAACATTGCCCGGGACGGCTGTGTGGTCAAGACCGCCGGTGTGGACGAGAGCATCTACGTCTTCGAGGGCAAGGCCCGCGTTTTCGAAAGCCAGGATTCGGCCGTCGCCGGCATCCTCAATGATGAAGTAAAACCGGGAGAAGTCGTCATTATCCGCTACGAGGGACCGAAAGGTGGCCCGGGCATGCAGGAAATGCTCTACCCGACCAGCTATCTTAAATCCAAGGGACTCGGCAAGGACTGTGCACTGCTCACCGACGGTCGTTTCTCGGGCGGGACCTCCGGGCTTTCGATCGGTCATGCCTCGCCGGAGGCCGCAGCAGGCGGCGCTATCGGACTGATTGAGAACGGCGATACGATTCTGATCGATATCCCGAACCGCTCGATCAATGTGCAGGTGGACCAGTCAGAGCTGGACCGGCGCCGGGATGCACGGGACGCCAAAGGCTGGAAGCCCGAGCTGGCCCGGGACCGCAAGGTATCTGCAGCGCTCAAGGCCTACGCGTTGCTGGCGACCAGCGCGGACAAAGGGGCGGTTCGTGACCTGACCAAGCTGGACTGAGCACCCGGCCACAAAAAAGCCCGCCACGAGTAATACTGGCGGGCGTTTTTGTTGTCGTCAGGCA
>NZ_APAT01000003.1 GCF_000347775.1 Marinobacter santoriniensis NKSG1 | reverse complement strand
CAGAGTAATCTGGCGGGCTTTTTTGTGCGTCAGGGCATAACGATGCAATTACCAGAGCGACCAACCGCCGTCGTCGTCCTCTTCGATCGTCTTGTCCTCTTTCTTGGCCTCCGCCGGCTGGTCTGCCTTGGCAGGCGCCGCCTTATCGGCCTTTTCCGCAGTCTTCGCACTGGCCTTTGCTGGCGCGGCCGCAGCAACTTTCATGGAAATCATGCCAAGGGCTTTCTTGGTTTCATCATCCAGAATACCCGTTGCCTGCAATCCGTGATCTTTCTGGAAGCTGGTCAGCGCCGAACGGGTGGCATCATCCATATCGGGGCTGACATTTGAAATATCGTAACCCGCTCCGTAAAGCGCGTTCTTCAGAGCTACGGTCTCATTGGCCTGGGCCAGAGGGGCAAGCCCTAACAAAGCCGCCGCACCGGCTGCAGCCAGAAGGCGACCCAGATTCCTGGTCGGGTTCTTCATGGTACTCACCTGCACTACTCCTGATGCCAAACCGACATCGCTTCTTTTTTATTATGTGGCGCCAATCTCCACGGGCTGGGGCAAACACTGAAAAGACTATCACACTTTGCGATCAACGCGACCGCTCGGGTTCTCATCCTCCGGCATCGGACCGGTTCCGGGATGACGAACCGTCTGGGCCTCATGTCCGAACTCCCGGATGAAGATCCCCCAGAAGGCCATGAAAAGGGCCGCTACCAGGGGGCCCATGACAAAGCCGTTGACTCCGAACATGACAATGCCGCCCAGCGTTGACAACAACACAATGTAATCCGGAAGCTTGGTGTCGCGACCGACGAAAACCGGTCGAAGCAGGTTGTCCGCCAGCCCAATGACCAGCACCCCGAATATCGTGAGAACCGCTGCGGATACAAGTTGTCCCACCGCCGCGAGGTAGATGGCCACGGGCACCCAGACAATGGCGGCGCCAATGGCCGGAAGCAGCGAAACAATAGCCATCACCACGCCCCACAGTAACGCCCCGGAAATGCCGAGAATCCAGAAGATCAGGCCACCAAGGGCGCCCTGGATGATCGCGATCAGCAGGTTGCCTTTGACCGTCGCCCGGGTCACCTCCGCGAACTTGGCAAACAGCAGACGCTCGCGCTCATCCCCCAGCGGCAGGGCCCGGATCAGCAATTCCACCAGTTGATGACCGTCACGAAGCAGGAAAAACGCCAGGTAGACCATCAGGGCCAGCCCCATGAAGAACTGGAACGTGTTCTGCCCGATGCCGAGGGCCTGCTTGGCCATGAACTGGCTGCCGCCAACAAACAGGCTGACGGCTTTGTCCCGGATCTCGCCGAAGTTGATATCGAACTGCGCGAGGAAAGACTGAATGGCCGGAAACGACTGATTTACGCGGTCGATGTACTCGCCAGGGCGAATTTCGCCGCTCTGGATCTGCTGGTACAGCTCCACACCCTGTGCAATCAACGACGTCACCAGGAGCAGGACGGGAATGATGACGATCACCATGCAGACCGTCAGGGTGACCAGGGCATTGACATTGGGCCTGGGCCCGAGCCACTTCGCCACCAGGTTCTGGACCGGATGGAAAATCAGCGCAATGGCGACGGCCCAGAAAATCGGCCCGAAGAAAGGTTTCATCAATAGGAAGAACGCCAGGGAGACCCCGACCAGCATTGCCAGAAAAGTCCGTGTTTCAAGTTTTGCGTACATAAGTCAGGGTATCCCGGCACAAAGAGCGGTAACGAAGGCTTTGGATAATACCAGCCTATCACGGGAGTTTGGCCACTGGCGCCCGCTTCAGGTTATAGTCGCTGGTTGGTGATCACAGTTTGAACGGGTCATAGTATTGGATCTGGAAACCTTTACCACAGAAACCGCCCTGGACGCTGCCCGGGAATTGCAAAAAGTCCTGGCAGCGCGGACTCATCGTCGAAAGGTGATGGGGCAGGACGTGCTGGTGCCCGGACAGCTCGGCGAGGCGCTGAACCTTCCCCGAATCATCAACCGGCTCCAGAGTAAACAACAGCGACAGAGAGACGCCGGCCTTGAGGATTTCGAGGAATTATGGCCGACGCTGTCGCCACGAACCCGGCAACGGGTTCTGGACGCCATCGGCTGGTACGACCCCAAAGAACTTGACTGGGAGGATAAACGTTCCAATCGCAGGCCGTTGGTCGATACGGACAAGGATTCCGTATAAATCACGGGCAGTGAACGCAGGCAGACTTTTTACTGTCACACACTGCCCCTAGGTTGTAAGTATCAGGAGGATATCTATGAGAGAACCAAACCATTACAACGCGATTCTTGCTGAGGGATGCGCCGTACCCACCCTGCTCTGCGGCCATTGCCACTCAATTCTTTCCCGGTCGCGCATTTTTCTTAACGAAGGCGACAACCAGCAGTCCATCGAGTGCCGGACCATCGGACTGTGTTCGGCCGACGATTGCGGTGCTGTCAACTGCTGCGACGATGCCATGCGTCACATTGACGGCCCGGAGCGCCTGTTCGGGCTGGCCTGCTGATTCAAACCGGCAACGCTCTGTTACGCAACTCAAACACACCAGATCGCCATCTGATTTATCCTGAACTTTGACGATCGTCGTATCCGACGATCACGCAACCTATCAGTCAGGACAGTCGATGGCATGCGTATTCTGAGAACCGACGAAGCTCGCTTCAGGGACATTCCGGACTACCCCTTCACTCCCAACTATCTCGACGTGGCTCCCAACCTGAGGATGCACTACGTCGACGAAGGGGGACGTGAGGCCTCACCCGTACTCATGCTTCACGGCGAGCCCTCATGGTCGTTCCTCTACCGGCACATGATCCCCATGGTGGCCAATGCGGGGCATCGGGTTCTGGCGCCGGACCTGATCGGCTTCGGGAAATCGGACAAACCGGCCGATGCTGACGATTACAGCTACGACCGGCACATGGAATGGCTGACCACCTGGCTGGATACGCTCGATCTCCGGAACATCACCCTGGTGTGCCAGAACTGGGGTTCCCTGCTCGGTCTGCGACTGGCCGCGGAACATGCGGACCGGTTCAGCCGGATCATTGTCGGCAACGGCATGCTTCCCACCGGCGAAAACCGGGTTCCCACGGTATTTACCCTGTGGAAGACGTTCGCCGCTCACAGTCCCTGGTTCCCGGTCGCACGAATTGTCCAGCTGGGCACAGAGCGCACGCTTTCGAAGGCCGAAATGGCCGCGTATGAGGCGCCGTTTCCGTCCGCAGAGTTCAAGGCCGGTGCCCGGGCATTCCCGAGACTGGTGCCACTGTCTCCGGACGATCCGGTCAGCGCTGCCAATCAGGCGACCTGGAAAGCACTGGAGAAATGGCGCAAGCCCTTTATCACCTGCTTCAGTAGCGGCGACCCGATCACCCGGGGCGGAGACCGCTATATGCAAAGGCGCATTCCCGGCGCGCACGGACAGCCCCACATCACACTCAGGGGTGGACACTTCCTTCAGGAAGACTCACCCGAGGCCTTCGCGCGCATCATCATCGACGCCCTGAAAGCAGAGATGGCGGCCTGAGCCACCACCTCTTCCGAGCAAAAAGACGCCGACTGACGCCCTTCAGGACTGATGTTTCGGCTGGTAGGTTCCGGAGTCGACCCGGGGACGGTCAGGCTCCGCCTCGGCAAGCGGCTCGCATTCCTGAAGACTTGCCAGCGAGCGCCGGGTAAGACGCTGATACTCCTCGGTCCCCTTCTTCTTCCAGGCAATTTCCTTGTCACTCAGGGTTCGCAGAACCTTTGCCGGCGCTCCCACGATCAGCGAGCCTGGCTCGCACGTGAATCCGGCCTTGACGAGGGCTCCGGCCCCGACGATCGACTTCGGTGCAATGTGTGCCTCATCCATGACCACCGCATTCATCCCCACCATGGCATCTTCACCCACGACACACCCGTGCAGGATGGCTCCGTGGCCGACATGGCCATTCTTCTCGATGACCGTGTCCATTCCCGGGAACCCATGCATGACACAGGTGTCCTGAATGTTGGAACCTTCCTTCAGGACAATTCGACCGAAATCGCCGCGCAACGAGGCGGCAGGGCCAACGTAGCAGTCCGGCCCGACCCAGACGTCGCCGATCAGGACGGCACTGGGATGGACATAGGCGGATGGATGGATAACCGGGACAACACCTTCAATGCTGTAAACGGGCATAACGTTCTCCTGCAGGAATGGGACCGAAATAATTTTTGTTGGCTCTTTTTTGTATCACATTATAATTTTCGCCCGGAAATTTCACGAAAATTGGCGATGCCACGCGGCACAAAACCCCGTTAAAGGCCTCAAAAGGAACCAGCAAGAAATAATATTTCCAATAAAAATCATTCCGTTAGCAAAAAATCCCGCGAGCAAAAATATAAAGTGATACAGAAGTCGATACCATGAATCCTTGACGAGTATCAATTCTTAGATATACTCAATTTCGGACGTCGTGTCGGAGGGCACTGGTTGCCCGCAGTCCGATCGACCCTGCGCCCCGCGCAAGGGCGCCATGAAGAATTCTCTGTCACGGGACACCCAGTGTCGTCCCGGCCATTCCTGTTATTACAACAAATGGGACAACATCATGACCCAGTCAAGCATCCTTCTGGAGATCGATCAGGGCATTGCCACAGTCACCCTGAACCGCCCGAACAACCTCAACAGCTTCAACGTGGAAATGCACGAACGCATGCGTGAGGCCATCACGACCGTTCGCAACGACGACAGCGTCCGCGTTCTGGTCATCACCGGTGCCGGCCGTGGCTTCTGTGCCGGTCAGGACCTGTCCGACCGCAGCGTCTCACCGGATCAGGAAATGCCGGATCTGGGTGCTTCCCTGGAAAATTACTACAACCCGCTGATGCGCAGTCTCCGTGATCTGCCGATGCCGGTTCTGTGTGCCGTCAACGGCGTCGCGGCCGGCGCCGGTGCCAACATTGCGCTCGCTTGCGATATCACGCTGGCTGCCCGGTCTGCCAGCTTTGTGCAGGCCTTCTGCAAGCTCGGCCTGGTACCGGATTCCGGCGGCACCTGGACCCTGCCCCGCGTCGCGGGCATGGCCCGGGCCAAGGGCATGGCACTGCTGGGCGACAAGATCAAGGCTGAACAGGCCGAAAGCTGGGGCATGATCTGGCGGTGCGTTGACGACGAGCAACTGATGGACGAAACCATGAAACTGGCTCGTCATTTTGCCGTCCAACCCACGAAAGGTCTGGCACTGATCAAACAGGCCCTGCATGCCAGCACCACCAACAGCTTTGACGAACAACTGGAACTCGAACGGGATCTGCAGCGCCAGGCAGGCCAGACCGACGACTACCGCGAAGGCGTCGCCGCGTTCATGGAAAAGCGCACACCGGATTTCAAGGGGAAATAAAACATGCCGGCACTGGATTCCAGTATTAATGTAGCCGTCATCGGTGCGGGCGCCATGGGCTCCGGCATCGCCCAGGTTGCCGCACAGGCCGGACACACCGTCTACCTCCACGATCAACGGGAAGGCGCCGCAGCGGCCGGTCGTGACAACACGGCCAAGATTCTTCAGCGCCGCGTCGATAAAGGCAAAATGGACCAGCAGGACGTCGATGCCATCGTCGGACGGATCCAGCCAGTCGACAAACTGTCCGATATCGCCGACGCCGGCCTGGTCATCGAAGCGATCATCGAGAACCTTGAGATCAAGCAAGGCCTGTTGGGAGACCTCGAATCTCTGTGCAGCGACCAGACGATTCTGGCCACCAACACCTCGTCGATCTCCATCACTGCCCTGGGCGCGAAAATGCAGAAGCCAGAGCGGCTGGTGGGCATGCACTTTTTCAATCCGGCGCCTCTGATGGCCCTGGTGGAGGTGGTGTCCGGCCTGGCCACTGACGGCACCGTCGCTGAAACGGTGCATGCAACCGCACTCCAGTGGGGCAAAAAACCGGTACACGCGACCTCAACGCCCGGCTTCATTGTCAATCGCGTTGCCCGTCCCTTCTACGCCGAGAGCCTGAGACTCGTCCAGGAACAGGCGGCGGATCCGGCCACCCTGGATGCCCTGATGCGCGAGGCAGGCAACTTCCGGATGGGCGCCTTCGAGCTGACCGACCTGATCGGACACGACGTCAACTACGCCGTTACCAACTCGGTGTTCAACGCCTATTACCAGGACACCCGGTTTCTCCCGTCGCTCATCCAGCAGGAACTGGTGGAAGCAGGTCGACTGGGCCGCAAGAGCGGTCGGGGTTTCTACCGCTACGGCGAGGGCGATGATCGTCCCGCAGCAAACACTGAAGCCGAACAGGGTGGAAGCATCCACAAGACGGTGACGGTTGAAGGCGACCTGGGCCCGGCCAAAGCGCTCGTTCAGCGCTGGCAAGAGGCCGGCCTTGAGATCGAGGAGCGTGACGGCAACGGCCGGATTCGTTTCGGCGAGGCCGTCCTTGTGCTGACCGATGGCCGCATGGCGTCAGAACGCGCGGCCGCAGAGGGCATCGACAATACCATCGTGTTCGATCTGGCATTCGATTTCGCCACGACCACACGCCTGGCCATTGCCGCAGCGGATCAGGCCTCCGGGCAAGCCATCCAGGATGCCTGCGCCCTGTTGCAAACAGCCGGTATCGCGGTCAGCCGTCTGGCGGATCGTCCCGGACTGGTCATCATGCGAACTGTCGCCATGCTGGCCAACGAAGCGGCCGATGCCCACCTGCACGGCGTTGCCACGGTGGCGGACATCGACCTGGCCATGAAGGCCGGCCTGAACTATCCCGAAGGCCCCCTCAGCTGGAGCGATCGACTCGGAGCCGGCTGCGTCTTCACGGTCCTGACCAACCTTCAGAACAGCTACGGTGAAGACCGGTATCGCCCGGCGCTGCTGCTGAGAAAAAATCATTACGCCAACAAGGGGTTCTACGCATGACTGACACCGACCCACAGATTCTGGCCGAACAGTGCGCAGAGCACATGTTCTCCCGGGATCGCGCCAGCCAGAAGCTCGGCATGAAAATCGAGTCCGTCGCGCCAGGCAAAGCGGTCCTGACCATGACCGTTACCGGCGACATGGTCCAGGGCCACGGCTCCTGCCATGGCGGTTATCTGTTCACCCTTGCTGACTCGGCATTCGCGTTCGCCTGCAACACTTACGACCGTGCGACGGTCGCCTCAGGCTGCAGTATTGACTTCATGTCCGGTGCAAAGGAAGGCGATCAGCTGACCGCCACAGCGGAGGAACGCTCCCGCGGCGGCCGGACCGGCGTTTATGACATCACCCTGACCAACCAGGACGGACGCACCGTGGCACTGTTCCGCGGCCGTTCCTATGAAGTACGCGGCACCGTCCGCCATTCGGAGAACGCATCATGAGCACTGACACCCGCCTGAAAGACGCTTACATCGTCGACGCCATTCGTACACCCATTGGCCGTTACGGCGGCGCCCTTTCGGCAGTCAGGGCCGATGATCTTGGCGCCATTCCGATCAAGGCCCTGATGGAACGCCACCCCGACCTGGACTGGTCGAAAGTGGACGACGTTCTTTACGGCTGCGCCAACCAGGCCGGCGAAGACAATCGGGACGTGGCCCGCATGTCACTGCTGTTGGCCGGGCTGCCGGTGGACGTGCCGGGAAGCACCATCAACCGGCTGTGTGGTTCCGGAATGGATGCGGTCGGCAGTGCTGCCCGTGCCATTCGAACCGGCGAAGCCGGCCTGATGATCGCTGGTGGCGTCGAGTCCATGTCCCGGGCGCCTTTCGTGATGGGCAAAGCGGAAAACGCCTTCAGCCGCAAGGCGGAAATGTTCGATACCACCATCGGATGGCGTTTCGTGAATCCGGTGATGAAAAAGCAGTACGGCATCGATTCCATGCCGGAAACCGCAGAAAACGTGGCCGAGCAGTTCAAGGTGTCCCGGGAAGATCAGGATGCCTTTGCCCTGCGCAGCCAGCAGCGGACCGCAGCGGCCCAGGCCGCGGGCTTTTTCGCCAATGAAATCACCTCGGTCACCATTCCCCGTCGCAAACAGGATCCGCTGGTGGTCGACACCGACGAGCATCCTCGCGAGACCAGCCTCGACAAGCTTGCGTCACTTCCGACGCCGTTCCGTGAAAACGGTTGCGTGACTGCTGGCAACGCCTCCGGCGTCAACGACGGCGCCTGCGCACTGTTGCTGGCCGGCTCCGAGGCCCTGAGCCAGTATGGCCTCAAACCCAGGGCGCGGGTGATTGCCATGGCGACCGCCGGTGTCGAGCCACGCATCATGGGCTTTGGCCCTGCGCCGGCCACCCGCAAGGTCCTCAAGACCGCCGGGCTGGAACTGGCGGACATGGATGTGATCGAACTGAACGAGGCATTTGCAGCACAGGCGCTGGCGGTCACCCGGGACCTCGGGCTTCCGGACGATGCCGAGCACGTCAACCCGAACGGCGGCGCCATTGCCCTCGGCCACCCGCTCGGCATGAGCGGTGCGCGACTGATCACCACCGCGCTGAACGAACTCGAACGTCGCCACCAGGCCGGGCAAAAAGCCCGTTACGCGCTTTGCACCATGTGCATCGGTGTTGGCCAGGGGATTGCCCTGATCATCGAAAGAACCGACAGCGCCGCCTGATTGCACAACAGGATCTAGACTGAAAACACGGTACAAGAACAACGCAGGACAACATCATGAGCAATTTACCACTGCAAAAAATCGGCAAACTCGACCGCATGGAAACGGCCAGCATCGATGAGCTGCGCCACGAACAGCTTCAGCGCCTGCGCTGGAGCGTGGTTCATGCCTACACCAACGTCCCTTTCTACCGCAATGCCTTCGACGAAATCGGCCTGAAACCGATGGACATCAATTCGCTGGAAGACCTTGCCAAGATTCCCTTCACCACCAAGGCGGATCTGCGGGACAACTATCCATTCGGCATGTTTGCCACCCCCATGGACCAGGTCGTCCGCGTCCATGCCTCCAGCGGCACCACCGGCAAGCCGACCGTTGTCGGTTACACCCAGAGTGACATCAACACCTGGGCCGACATTGTGGCCCGCAGCATCCGGGCCGGCGGCGGTCACCGGGGCGACAAGGTTCACGTGTCCTATGGCTACGGCCTGTTCACCGGCGGCCTGGGCGCGCACTACGGTGCCGAACGGCTCGGCTGTACGGTCATCCCCATGTCCGGTGGACAGACCGAGAAGCAGGTCCAGCTGATCAAGGACTTCCAGCCGGACATCATCATGGTGACCCCGTCCTACATGCTGAACATTGCAGACGAAATGGACCGTCAGGGCATCGATCCGCACAAACTGCCGCTCCGTCTGGGCATTTTTGGTGCCGAGCCCTGGACCAACAGCATGCGGACCGAACTGGAAGAGCGCCTCGGTATCGAGGCACTGGACATCTACGGCCTGTCCGAAGTCATGGGCCCCGGCGTAGGTATGGAGTGTCTCGAAACCAAAGACGGCCCGACCATCTGGGAAGATCACTTCTATCCGGAGATCATTGATCCCAACACCGGTGAAGTCCTGCCCGATGGCGAGTACGGCGAGCTGGTCTTCACCTCGCTGACCAAGGTGGCCCTGCCAATCCTGCGTTACCGGACCCGGGATCTCACACGCCTGTTGCCCGGCACTGCGCGGCCGATGCGTCGCATCGACAAGATTACCGGTCGCAGCGATGACATGCTGATCATCCGGGGCGTCAATGTGTTCCCGAGCCAGATCGAGGAGCAGGTTCTCAAGTGTGAAGCCCTGGCGCCGCACTACGAGATTGAGGTCTACAAGGAAGGCAACCTGGATTGCGTGGATATCCGCGCCGAGCTGAAGCCGGAAGCCGCCAGCAGCGATGACGTCCGGGCCAATGCCGCCAAGGAGCTGACCCACCATATCAAATCCTACATTGGCATCAGCACCCGTGTTCAGGTTCTGGAGCCGAACCGTCTGGCCCGCTCCGAGGGCAAGGCCAAGCGGGTTATTGACCGGCGCAACCAGTAAATCCCGGTTTGGCAGCGGGCCGGTCCCCTTTCCGGCCCGCTGCCCGTTTAAAACGGAGACACCCGCTGCCGCACCGGATGTCGATTTAATTTCACTCTCTCTAAACCAATCTCAATAGCTTTTCGTCACGTATCATATTTTTGTCTATTTAAATCAGTCTATTACTTGATTATAGGACACCCAAAATACCCGACATGACACACAAAGCTAAAACTTGATATTTATTCAGTATCATTTAAGATTGAATGTATAGCCCAACAAACACTGTCAGGGCTCGGCTGTTCACAGACCAACAGAACAACAAGCCCGAACCGGAGGTATTGTATGTACGCCCAGCTCGTTGAAACCGGAGCCAAGCGCGTCAAATCCCTGGACGAAATGTCGCCTGAAGAGCGCGCATTCCAGGAGAAGATCGATGCAGAAACCAAAATCGAGCCGAAGAACTGGATGCCGGAAGGCTACCGGAAGACCCTTGTTCGCCAGATCTCCCAGCACGCCCACTCCGAAGTGGTTGGCATGCTGCCGGAAGGCAACTGGGTCACCCGTGCACCAACCCTGAAGCGCAAGCTCCAGTTGATGGCCAAGATCCAGGACGAGGCGGGTCACGGACTCTACCTCTACAGCGCCATGGAAACCCTGGGCGCTGACCGGGACGAAGAAATCGAGAAGCTGCATCAGGGCAAAGCCAAGTACTCCAGCATCTTCAACTATCCGACCCTGAACTGGGCGGACATGGGTGCGGTCGGCTGGCTGGTGGATGGCGCCGCCATCGTCAACCAGGTGGTACTGCAGCGGACCTCTTACGGGCCCTACTCTCGCGCCATGATCCGTATCTGTAAGGAAGAAAGCTTCCACCAGCGTCAGGGCTACCAGATCCTGCTGGACATGATGCGGGAAGGTACCGAAGAGCAGAAACAGATGGTACAGGACGCCATCAACCGCCTGTGGTGGCCGGCACTGATGATGTTTGGTCCGCACGACGACGAATCCCCGAACTCCCAGCAGTCCATGGCCTGGAAGATCAAGCGCAAGAGTAACGACGAACTGCGTCAGATGTTCATTGACCAGACTGTTCCGCAGCTTGAGTACCTGGGATGTACCGCACCGGACCCGGACCTGAAATGGAACGAGGAAACCGGCCACTACGATTTCGGTGAAATCAACTGGCAGGAGTTCTACGACGTTCTCAAGGGCAACGGCCCCTGTAACCGCGAGCGGATCAACACCCGCAAGAAAGCGATTGAAGAAGGCGCCTGGGTTCGCGAAGCGGCCGTCGCCTATGCCAAAAAACAAAAGCAGCGCGCAGCAGCTGCTTGATATCGGAGGAATACAACATGTCTGAATGGCGTCTTTACGAAGTTTTTGTTCGCAGCAAGCACGGCCTGAACCACAAACACGTGGGAAGCGTTCACGCTGCCGATGCCGAAATGGCCATGGAAAACGCCCGTGACCTGTACACACGCCGCAACGAGGGCGTAAGCATCTGGGTGGTTCCTTCCGACATGATCACCGCGTCAGCGTCCGACGAGAAAGAAGTGCTGTTTGATCCGTCCGAGGACAAGGTGTACCGGCACGCGTCCTTTTACGAGCTGCCCGACGAAGTCGGACACATGTAAGGAGTGATTCCATGAATCAGAAAGAAGCACTCACGGAATACCTGCTGCGCCTGGCCGATTCGGACATGATCCTCGGTCAGCGCCTGTGCGAGCTGTGCGGCAAGGCGCCGGCGCTTGAAGAAGAAATGGCGCTGATGAACGTGGCACTGGATCTCGTCGGCCAGGCCCGTAACTGGTACGAGTACGCCGCCGACCTGATCGATGACGGTCGCGATGCGGATAAACTGGCCTATCGCCGGGATGCCCACGACTACCGCAACCTGCTGCTGACCGAGCAGCCGAACGAAGACTACGCCGTGACCATGGGTCGCCAGTTCTTTTTCGATGTCTGGCACTACTTCACCCTGAAGAGCCTGGTAAACGCCAGCGACGAACGCGTTGCCGGCATTGCCGCAAAGGCACTGAAGGAAGTGACCTATCACCTGCGCCGGTCCTCCGAGTGGGTCAAGCGCCTGGGTGACGGTACCGAGGAGAGCCATCGCCGGATGCAGGATGCGGTCGATATCCTCTGGCGCTTCACCGGTGAGCTCATCACACCGGATGAGACCGACCAGCTGATGGCGGAAGCCGGCATTGGCCCGGATCCGGAGCAGTTGAAGGAAGACTGGCGTGGACTGGTCAAAGAGGTTCTTCAGGAAGCCACGCTGACGCCGCAGCCAGACGACGCCTGGATGTACATGGGCGGCAAACGCGGCGAACACACCGAACATCTCGGTTTCATTCTGGCAGAAATGCAGTTTCTGCAGAGGGCCTATCCCGATGCCACAACATGGTGATTCAGACAACCGGTCAGCCGTCGACATCCTGATCGCAAGCGATCGGGTGCCGGCAAACGCCCGCCCCGATCTGCTGACAGAGGACGACATCTGGGCACTGCTTGATGAGGTCAAAGACCCTGAAGTGCCGGCAGTCAGCGTCGTGGAGCTCGGCATTGTCCGGGCGGTTCACTGGGACGGTAAAGAACTGTCCATCGATGTGACCCCGACCTACTCCGGGTGCCCGGCCACCGAACTGATTGAGGAACTGATTGCCGAAGCCCTGCGCGCTGCGGGCTTTCGGGATCCGAAGATCAATCAGGTGCTGACCCCTGCCTGGACCACCGACTGGATCACAGACGAAGGCAAAGAAAAGCTTCGGGCATTCGGCATCGCGCCGCCCGAGGGCAGCTCCAGCAAGATGAGTCTGCTCGGCGAACCGGAGGTCATTGCCTGCCCCCACTGCGGCAGCAAAGACACCGAGCGGGTCAGCGAGTTCGGATCCACCGCCTGTAAAGCCCTTTATCGTTGCAAGGAATGCCTCGAGCCCTTCGACTATTTCAAATGCATCTAGAGCCGATACGATCATGAACAAATTTTACTCACTGACCCTCAAAGAGGTCAGACCGGAAACAAGAAACGCCGTATCACTTGCTTTTGACGTGCCGGGAGACCTGGCGGACAAATTCAGCTACAAGCAGGGCCAGCACCTGATTGTCAGAACCAAACTGAATGGTGAAGAAGTCCGCCGCTCCTACTCGATCTGCCGAAGCGTCAACGACCAGGAACTGCGCATTGCGATCAAGCAGGTGCCCGGAGGCCGGTTCTCAACCTTTGCCAACGAGCAGCTCAAGCCCGGCCAGACCCTGGAAGTCATGCCGCCTCAGGGCCATTTCTCCATTGACCTGGACCCGGAGCGTGAAGGCAATTATCTGGCGGTTGCCGCCGGCAGTGGTATCACCCCGATTCTGTCAATCGTGAAGACCACCCTGGAAACCGAACCGAAGAGCGAGGTCACCCTGTTCTACGGTAACAAGGCCACCAGCAGCACCATGTTCCGCGACGAACTTCAGGACCTGAAGAACGAGTACATGTCCCGCCTGAACCTGGTGTACATCTTCACCCGTGAGGAACAGGACATTGACCTGTACAACGGACGGATTGACCACGACAAGTGCGATGCCCTGTTCGATCACTGGATCAACGTCAAGGAGCTCACGGCGGCCTTCATCTGCGGTCCCCAGCTGATGACGGAAGACGTGCGGGACTCCCTGCAGCGCCACGGCCTGGACAAGAGCAAGATCCACTACGAGCTGTTTACACCGGTTGGCGGCGCACCTCAGCCCCGGAAAGACAGGGATCCGTCTCATGTCGATCCGAAGTCCGTCAGTGAGGTAACGGTCATCGCCGATGGCCGCTCCCTGACCTTCCCGCTGGTACGCGACACCAAGAGCATCCTGGATGCCGGTAACGAGGAAGGCGCGGACCTGCCCTATTCCTGCAAGGCCGGCGTCTGCTCGACCTGCCGTGCCAAGGTAGTGGAAGGCGAAGTGGAGATGGACCAGAACTTTGCGCTGGAAGATTACGAGGTCGAAGCCGGCTACGTGCTCTCCTGTCAGTGCTATCCGATCAGCGACAAAGTGGTTCTCGACTACGACGAGATGTAACTCGTTCTTTGACGACCACACAGTAAGACCCGACAAAGGCAAGTCCTGTTACCGCAGGACTTGCCTTAGCGTTTTCAGAAACGAACGGAGTTTCCCATGTCAGTCCTGAAAAGTTTCATTGCCGGCCAGTGGGTCGGTGAAAAGCCGGCCAAGGCCCTGCCCAGCGCCGTCAACGGCGAGATCGTGGCGCAAACCCACGACGACACCCTGGATTTCAAGAAAGCCGCTGAATACGGTCGCAAGGTCGGCGGCAAGAGCCTGATGGCCATGGATTTCCAGGAGCGCGCCCTGGCCCTGAAGGCCATGGCCCTGTACCTGCAGGAACACAAGAAGGAACTTTACGCCCTGTCCATGCACACCGGTGCCAGCAAGGGCGATAACGGCATCGATATCGATGGCGGCATCGGCACGCTGTTCTCCTACGCCAGCATGGGTCGCCGGGAACTGCCGTCCGGCAACGTGGTACACGAAGGCCCCGTCATGCCACTGGGCAAGAACAACCACTTTGCCGGAACCCACATCCTGGTTCCCCGCGGCGGCGTCGCCTTGCACATTGACGCCTACAACTTCCCGGTCTGGGGTATGCTCGAGAAATTCGCGCCCACCTTCCTGGCGGGCATGCCGTCCATCGTCAAGCCGGCGACATCCACCTGTTACGTGACCGAACTGGCGGTTCGCCTGATGCAGGATTCCGGCGCTCTGCCCGAGGGCAGCCTGCAGCTGATCATCGGCAGCACGGGCGACCTGTTCGATCACCTCGAAGAGCAGGACGTGGTCACCTTTACCGGTTCTGCGGCAACCGCTCGCAAGCTGCGCAACCATCCGAACATCATCAACAAGTCCATTCCTTTCAACGCGGAAGCGGACTCGCTGAACAGCGCCATCCTGGCACCGGACGTGACCCCCGAACACGAAGAGTTCGATATTTTCGTGAAGGAAGTGGGCCGCGAAATGACGGCCAAGGCCGGTCAGAAATGTACCGCGATCCGTCGGGTACTGGTACCGAAGGACCGGGTGGATGCCGTCTGTGAAAAACTGAAGGAGCGCCTGTCGAAAGTGACTGTCGGCGATCCTTCGGTGGAAGGCGTGCGCATGGGCGCCCTGGCCTCCATCGACCAGCTGGAAGACGTCAAGGCGAACATTCAGGAACTGCTGAAGACCAGTGAGCTGGTTGTCGGCGGTGACGGCAGTTTCCAGCCGACCGGCGAGGGTACCGACAAAGGCGCGTTCATCGAACCGCACCTGCTGCTGTGCCGGAACCCGGAAAATGGCTGCGGCGCCCACGACATCGAAGCGTTTGGTCCGGTCGCCACCGTGATTCCCTATGACACCATCGAAGATGCCGTAGAGCTCTGCTCCATGGGCCGGGGCTCACTGGTCACGACCCTGACCACCCGCGATCCCGCCACTGCCGGCAGGATTGCGCCCCTTCTGGCCGCCTTCCACGGCCGTCTGCATCTGCTGGACGCCGAAGCCGCGAAGGAATCCACCGGTCACGGCTCGCCCCTGCCCATGCTCAAGCATGGTGGCCCGGGCCGCGCTGGTGGCGGTGAGGAACTCGGCGGGATCCGTGCGGTCCATCACTACCTGCAGCGGACCTCCATCCAGGGCTCCCCGACCATGCTGGCAGCCGTTACCCGCGAATATGTGCGCGGCGCCAACGTGATCGAGACCGAAGTGCACCCGTTCCGTCGTCACTTCGAGGACCTGCAGATCAACGAGTCCCTGCTGACACACCGGCGCACCGTGACCGAAGCGGACATCGTCAACTTTGGTTGCCTGTCCGGCGATCACTTCTACATGCATTTCGATGAAATCGCTGCGCGGAATTCCCAGTTCGGCAAGCGTATTGCCCACGGCTACTTCGTGCTGTCCGCGGCGGCCGGCCTGTTCGTTTCGCCGGGCGAAGGCCCGGTTCTGGCGAACTACGGCCTGGACACGCTGCGTTTCATCGAGCCGGTCGCACCCGGAGACACCATCCGGGCCCGCCTGACCTGCAAGCGCAAGATCGATCAGGGTCGAACATCACCGGACGGCCACCCGCAAGGTGTGGTGGTCTGGGATGTTCAGGTTCACAACCAGAACGACGAACTGGTTGCGAGCTACGACATCCTGACACTGGTTGCCAAAAAGCCCCAGTAAACCGGGGCTCATCCGGCCTGCCTCCTGTTGGACCCGGGAGGCCGGAGCGGAGGCAAATTAAAGGGGGACAGGCTTTTGGCCTGTCCCCCTTTTTTCTGCGAGACGAATCATTCCGGTGCCAGATTACATCCCCAGATAGGCCTCACGAACCTTCTCGTTGCTCAGCAGCTCGCGACCTGTACCTTCGATCACCACCTGACCGGTTTCGAGCACGTAACCGCGATCCGCCAGCGCCAGGGCCTGAGAGGCATTCTGTTCCACCAGGAAAATGGTAATGCCCTCTTCCTTGAGTTCCTTGATGATGTCGAAGATCTCCTCGATGATCAGCGGAGCCAGCCCCATGCTCGGTTCGTCGAGCAGAAGCAGGCGCGGCCGGGCCATCAAAGCACGCCCCATCGCCAGCATCTGCTGCTGACCGCCGGACAGTTCACCCGCCAGGTTATGGCGTTTCTGGCGCAAAATTGGGAACTTGGTGTACATCCGCTCCAGATCATCCATCACCTCCGGGGAGCGGCCACGGGTGTAGGCCCCCAGCAGCAGATTATCCTGCACCGAGAGGTCCTTGAACACCTGGCGCCCTTCCGGCACCTGAACAATGCCCTGCGCCACCCTCTGGTCCGCCGAGACCTTGCCCAGGTCCTTGCCTTCGAACACCATGCTGCCGCGCTCCATCGGCTGGAGCCCGGAAATGCTCATCAACAGGGTAGACTTGCCGGCACCGTTGGCGCCCACCAGCGATACGATCTCGCCGCTGTTGATGTGCACATCGATGTCGTGGAGCACTTCAATCTGGCCATAGGATGTGGCCAGCCCCTTGATCGCCAGCATTTCCTGGCGTGCGTGGGGCGCACTGACCCGTTCCTCGTGTTTCAGGCCCAGGCCGCCGAGCCGTTCCGGGGTGTAACTGATGATCTGGTGACGCAATTCCCGGAATTCCTCACGGACCCGCTCACCAAAGAGAGGATCGTTCTCCACGTCCCGCGCTTCGACAATCTGCTCCCAATCCTCGGCAGACAGCAATTTTCGGGCGCGGGGAATCACCACGCCCTCTTCCTTGCGGATATGCTTGCGCAGCGCCTCGGTGAATCGAGCCAGCGCGTGACTGAACTCTTCCCGGCCTTGCGGCCAGTTTTCCATGCAGAACGCCAGCAAGCGGCGCAGCTCCAGAAGCTTCTCGTGACCAATCACGTAGCCCCGCGCCAGCTTTTCCAGCAGAGGCACCGTCTCCGGTGATTTCTCTCCCAGGCGCTTGTACAGCTCGATGTCCGTCGGGGTGCTGTGCACCCGCTGGGAAAAATGCTGAATGTAATCGAAGATCCGGTCGAGCAGCCGCTCATCCGGACGTTGCTCGTTGACGTTCATGTCGCTCAGGAGCTGGTCCAGCAGATCCAGGATCCGCCAGAGGGCCTGATGCTCATGCACGATGGTGCGAATAGCCTGCTCACTGCGGGACTGGGCAGGCGCCATTTCGGTGTGTTGCTCTGTCATTTGAAATGTCTCCTGGCTCAGCCACCCAGATAGGCAGCGATCACATCCGGATTGTTCCGGATTTCTTCGGGGGTACCCTCGGCGAGTACTCGACCGTAGTTGAGCACCAGCAATCGGTCGGAGATACCCATGACCAGTTTCATGTCGTGTTCAACCAGCATCACCGTGGTGCCCTGATCGGCAATCTTGCGGATCAGGTCTTCCAGCGCCGCGGTTTCTGTGCCGTTCAGGCCCGCCGCAGGTTCGTCCAGCAGGATGACCTTCGGCTCGGCCGCCAGTGCCCGGGCGATTTCCAGCCGTTTGAGGGCGCCGTAGGACATGGCCGATGCCTCGGTATCGAGGTACTCGCCACAACCGACAAACTCCATCAGATCCTGCGCATGCTGGCGACAGGACTTTTCGTCCCGCAGCAGTGAGGGCAAGCGGAACAGGGTGCTGAACAGGTTACTCTTGAGCTTGAGATGACGACCGAGCATGACATTTTCGATGGCCGTCATGTTCATGCAGATCTGCATCTGCTGGAACGTCCGGCACATGCCCCGCTCCGCCAGCTGGTTCGGTTCCAGCCGGTCGGTACTCTCACCATTGAGCCGGATTTCACCCTTCGTGGGCGTGTAGATACCGGAAATGAGGTTGAACAACGTGGTTTTCCCGGCACCGTTCGGGCCGATGACCGAGTACACCTGCCCCGCTTCCACCGAGAAGCTGACGCCCTCGACCGCGTGAACCCCACCAAAAGCCTTGTCCAGGCCGCTGACTTCAATCAATGCGCTCATGCCTGACCTCCTGCCCGTTTCTTCAACCGCTTGCTCACAGCCATCTGCAAGGTCGGTAACAGGCCTTTCGGCATGAAGATCATGGTCAGCATCAGGATCAGACCGAACATCACGGCTTCCATCTCCTGGAAGTGGGTCAGTACCTGTGGCAGCAGCTTCAGGACCACCGCCCCCAGAATGACTCCCATGGTCGACCCCATTCCGCCGAGGACCACCATGGTGATCAGCACGATGGAGAAATCGAAACTGGCGACGGCCGGTGTAATGAACCCCTGGAAGTGCGCATAGAGCCCACCCATCACGCTGGCATAGATCGCGGATATCACGAACACGAGACTCTTGTACCGGGCCGTATTCACGCCCACGACGCGAGCCGCCACTTCAGAACCGTGGACCGAGCGCAGTGCACGCCCGATAGGCGAATCGATAAGGTTCTGGGCCAGCCAGACAGCCACCAGAAGAACAGCCGCTGCAAACAGGTACCAGGCCTGGCTTCCGTTCAGTTCAATGCCGAACAGGGAATAGGAACCAAAGGGACTCAGCTCCCAGCCAAACACATCGAACGGCGGCACCGGCATACCATCTGGGCCACCGGTAATCTGACTTTCGTTATTGATGACGATCGCAATGATGAAACCGACAGCCAGGGTCGCCATCGACAGGTAGTGGCCCTTGAGCCGCAGAATCGGACGACCGACCACCCAGGCCAGGATCCCCACCAGGATCCCTCCGACCACCAGTGCCGGAATGGCGGACCAGCCATAGTTTCCGGTCATGATCCCGGTGAAGTAGGCGCCGAGCCCGAAAAACCCGGCGTGCCCCAGGCTGATCTGGCCGGCGAAGCCCACCAGAAGGTTCAACCCGACCACGGTTGCGGCAATGATCGCCATCTGGGTAGCCAGGTCATAATGGAACGGATTGCTCAGAAACGCAGGAATCGTATACAGGATAACGGCGAGGACAATCAGCCCCCGCAAACGGGATTGCATGAACTGGTTGAGCATCAGACCCTCTCCACTACCTTGGCGCCGAACAAGCCGCGTGGCATGAAGAACAGCACGACCAGAATCATTGAGAACGCGACGGCGTCCTTGTAATCGGATGAGATGTAGCCTGCGGTCATCGCCTCGACGACACCCAACAGGAGGCCACCCACAACCGCGCCCACGCCGCTGCCCAGGCCACCGATCGCGGCGGCAACAAAGCCTTTGAGTCCCAGCATGATGCCGATGTCATAGGAGGTGAACGTGATGGGCGCGACGACCACACCAGCAATGGAGCCAAGCAATGCCGACACCATGAAGGCCAGCATCAGAACCAGCTGAGTGCGGATACCAACCAGCCGAGCGGCTTCCTTGTTCATGGAGGTGGCCAAAATGGCCTTGCCGATCAGCGTGCGGGTAAAAAACAGCACCAGCGCCACAACCAGAACCGCACCAATACCCAGTACCCAGAGGCTCTGGCTGTTCAGCACCGCCCCGAAAATCCGGATCGGTTCGTCACTGCTGAAATTCGGCATGACATGGTATTCCTTGCCCCAGACCAGCTGGGCCAGACCACGGATAAAAATTGACGCGCCGATGGTAATAATGATCAGCGTAACCACGTCGGCCTGTTTGGCCGGAGCAATGGCAAAGCGCTGCAGAAGAATACCGAAGACGCCTGCGAGCAGGACCGCCAGGATAATCGCCAGCAACATGGGAACGCCCATCGCGGTGAGTGACACGGTGGTCATACCGCCAATCATCAGGAATTCGCCCTGGGCAAAGTTGATGACGTGGCTCGCGTTATAAATCAGGGTGAATCCGAGAGCAATCAGCGCATAAGTGGCGCCAATAGTAATCCCGGTAAAGAGGTATTGTAAGAATTCAGAGAGCATAGCCGTGGTACCGGTCAGACACTGGCTGACGGTCCTCCCCGGAACCGGGGAGCACGGTCAGCCATAGAACAGATAAATGAGAACTTAGTCGATCAGTTTCCAGTCGCCATTCTGGACTTCCAGAATGCGGAAGGAATCCGCGTCGAGGCCGTTGTGGTCTTCCGGAGACATATTGAACTCACCGGTAACACCTACGTAACCCTTGATGTTCTCAAGCGCTTCGCGAACAGCCGCATGATCCGTGCTGCCAGCCGCTTCAATGGCTTTCACCGCCAGCATCAGACCATCGTACGCATAGCCACCGAAGGTAGACACTTTGGAGTCCCAACGGGCTTCGTACTCGGACTTGTAGTTCTGGACCACAGCCTTCTGCGGATCACTGTCCGGCAGGGCATTCGGAACCAGCAGCGGCGAAGCCGGCAGTCGCAGGCCTTCGGCGGAGTCGCCGGCCAGCTTCAGGAAGCTGTCAGACGCCACACCGTGGGACTGGTAGAACGGCAATTTGATACCCAGCTGGGCGTAGTTCCGGGTCACGATCGCAGGACCCTGACCGAAACCGAAGTTCAGAACCGCCTGAACACCGTCGGTATTGCGGATGTTGGTCAGCTGGGCCGTCATGTCGGTATCCGAGCCGCTGTAGGTCTCGTCCGCCACAATCTCGATACCCATATCCTTGGCGACATCAAGGGTCTGCTTACGACCGGATGCACCGAAACCACCGGTACCGGAAATCAGGCCGATCTTGGTGAATCCGCGATCCTTCATATCGGTCAGGATACGCTCGGCAGCCATGCGGTCAGTCTGCGGTGTCTTGAAGACCCACTCCTTGACCGGAGTGGTGATAACCACAGCGCCCGCCAGGGAAATGAACGGCACTTTCGCCTGCTCGACCAGTGGCACGGCCGCCATGGTCGCACCCGTGGTGCTGCCGCCAACGATGATATCCACCTGGTCTGAGCGGATCAGACGGCTGGCGAAGTTACGGGCGGACGAGGCGTTGCCCACGTCATCGTAGTGAATCAGTTCCAGCTGACGCCCAAGGACGCCGCCGTCTTCGTTGATCTTGTCAACATACATCTGGAGGGTTTTCAGTTCCGGATCGCCCAGGAAAGAGGCGGGACCGGTCACAGACAGGAAAGAACCGATCTTGATCGGTTCGGCAGCCTGGACGCTGGCGCTCATCACCAGGCCGGCGGCCGCGATGGCCGCAAATTTTCCAGCTCGACGCATAAATGTCTTAAGCATTGTTTTTGTTCTCCCGAATTGAGTGGGGCCTGAGTTACCCCCGATCATTGCTCAGAAGTAAAACAGCGTTCGAAAGCAGGCCACTGTCTCTTGTGTCATATGACGTTTGCTTTCGTTCATTGTCAGTTTGTTTTCTGCGAACTCATCCCTGATTGCAACCATCCTATCTTTTCGCCTTCGATATAATTCGATACCGTTGACGAATATCAAAAGACGTTATTGTATCATAACCAGACTGTCAACCGGTTTTAGGTGACTTCCTGACGTACCCATAGAGTAAAGTCGACTTTGGCTGCAAGTGCCAGTATGGCGCGATCAAACAGAGCGCTTTACCTGACACTCAGGAACCGCATAATAACGATACCGTTTGTTGACTTCGCTCACTTATAAATGGCACTCGAAGTATGTCCGCAAAAACTCAGCTCGAAGAGCTCGTCGCGAATTTCCAGAAGAAAAGGCCGCTGCGCGCCGGCTCTCTGATTATTACAATATACGGCGACGCCATTGTGCCCAGGGGTGGAACCGTCTGGCTGGGCAGCCTCATGAAACTGGTTGAGCCGATTGGCATCAGCCAGCGACTGGTTCGCACCTCGGTATACCGGCTCGTCCAGGAATCCTGGCTGCAGACGGAGAAAGTCGGACGCTGCAGCTACTACAGCCTCACAGGCCCCGGCCTGCGTCGTTTCGAGCAGGCGTTCCAGCACGTATACAGCCTGTCCACCAAGGAGTGGAGTGGCAGTTGGTGCCTGGTATTCCTGAACCAGCTGTCCCCCGAGCTCAAACAGAAGGTTCGGGAAGAGCTCAAATGGCACAGCTTCGGCAGCATGGCGCCCGGCGTCATGGAACACCCGCGCTTCACCCGAAACGAATTGCTGCCACTGCTGCAGGAATGGGGCGCACTGGACGACACCATCGTGATGGAAACCGTTCCGATTGAGCAGAAGAGCTCAAAAGCACTGCGGCTTCAGGTGCGCGAAAGCTGGAATCTGGACGAGCTGGGCGGACGTTACCGCCGCTTCCTGGCCCAGTTCCGGCCAGTCTGGCGTGAGCTTCAGAACAACGACGACCTCACCCCGGCCGAGTGTCTGACACTGCGGATTCTGTTGATTCACGAGTACCGGAAGATACTGCTGCGTGATCCGCTGCTCCCGGACGAACTGCTTCCCGGAGACTGGGAGGGCCGCAGCGCCAAGCAGCTTTGCCGCAATCTTTACCGACAGATTTCCGCCCGTGCGGAACAGTGGCTGGATGAAACCCTCGAGAATGCCTCCGGCCCCCTGCCAGGGCCCAATGACAAGTTCTACCGTCGGTTCGGCGGGTTGGACGAGGCGCCCTTAAACGCAGAAAACCTCACAGTGGCCGAGCCACTGTGAGGTTTTCTGCGTTAAACGGAGGGGTCAGAAGAAGTTGTACAGGAACACCACAACGATACCCGCCGGCGTCAGGTAGCGCAGCACCGCCATGAAAGCGGTGTAAATTCCACCTCTCAGGCCTATGTCGTCCGACAGGCCTTCCCGCTTCATCGCCCAGCCGGCAAACAGCGCAATCGCCAGTCCACCAAGCGGCATCATGAGATTGGACACCAGGAAGTCCAGAAGATCGAACACCGTCTTGCCTTCGAAATAGCCGATGAAGCCGAGCGGGTGAACATCGGACCACACATTGAAGGAAAGCACCGTTCCCAGGCCAATGAACCAGATGGCGAGGCCACCGAAGAGTGCGCCTTTGACCCGGCTCACGCCCTTATGCTCTTCCAGCCATTCCACCACCGGCTCCAGCATGGAAATGGCCGAAGTCACGGCCGCGACGAGCAACAGGGTGAAGAAAATGGCCCCGAAAACGATACCGCCGCCCATCTTGCCAAATGCCAGGGGCAGAGTGACAAAGATCAGCCCCGGACCGGCGCCGGGCTCCAGCCCGTTGGAAAAGACCAACGGGAAGATCGCGAGCCCCGCCAGCAGAGCCACACTGGTATCGATCACGGCGATCGTCATGGCGGTGCCGGCGATATTGACCCGCTTGGGCAGATAAGAGCCATACGCCATGATGACACCGATACCGATACTCAGGGTGAACGCCGCGTGGCCCAGAGCCGTCAGCACACCCTGCGTCGTGAGCTTGCTGAAATCGGGCGAGAACATGAAACTGACGGCGCGACCGAAACTGTCGGTATTCATCGCGTAGATCACCATCGCAATCAGCAGCACGAACAACAACGGCATCAGCAGGTTCACTGCCCGCTCCAGCCCTGAGCGGATGCCTTTCGCCACGATAAAGATCACGATCGCCATAAAGACGCCGTGCCAGGCCAGCAACTCCCAGGGGTTGCCAAGAAGGCCACCGAACTGGGCACCGATAGCATCCGCGTCGGCTCCGACAAACGCCCCCGCGGCGGCCTTGCCAATGTAGACCAGCGACCAGCCGCCAATCACCGAATAGAAGGACAGCACCAGGAAGGAAGCGATCACACCATTCCAGCCGATGGCACGCCAGCCCCGGGATACGCCTTCGGATTCGGTCAGCGAGCGCATGGTGCCCACCGGGCTCTGCCCGCCACGGCGGCCAATCATTGTCTCTGCGATCAACACCGGCACCCCAATGACGGCGATACAGATCAGGTAGACAATCACGAAGGCGCCGCCGCCATTCTCACCGGTGATGTAGGGGAATTTCCAGATATTCCCCAGACCCACCGCCGAACCGGCGGCAGCGAGAATGAAGGCGAGACGCGACGACCAGAGGCTCGACGCCTGCTGGTGCGGTTGAACAGTTTGGTTACTCATTGAGATCTCCGGTTAGTTGTTTTTGTCGGAAAGCGCGAACAGAGACGGGTCACAGCACGGACCGGACAGCCTCCGCCACGCGTGGCATGGATTGGTCGTTCAGACCCGCCACGTTGACCCGACTGGAATCGAGCATGTAGATACCAAACTCTTCCCTGAGCTGCCGGACCTGCTCCGGGGCAATACCGAGGAATGAAAACATGCCCCGTTGACGGGCGATGAATCCAAAATCACCGGCAGGTGCAAGCGCTGCGGCAAAGGCATGACGCAGATGGAGAATCCGCTCACACATGCCGTTCAGTTCGCTCTGCCACTGGCTGCGCAACCCTTCGTCTCCCAGGATGGTCTCGACGATGGCCGCCCCATGGGCAGGCGGCATGGAATAATGGGAACGGATCACGCTCAGGAGCTGACTGGTAGCCGCTTTCTGGGCGTCCGCCGTTTCCCCGATCAGCATCAGGGCGCCAGTACGCTCCCGATAGAGACCGAAATTCTTGGAACAGGAAGAGGCAACCACCATTTCAGGAACCCGGCTTGCCACATGCCGAAGCCCTGCGGCGTCGGCATCGAGTCCGTCCCCCAGACCCTGATAGGCCATATCGACAAACGGCAGCAGGCCTTTCTTCAGCATCAGATCAGTGACCTGCTGCCACTGGTCGACGGTCAGGTCCGCGCCGGAAGGGTTGTGGCAACAGCCATGCAGCAACACAACGTCACCGGCGCTGGCCTGCTCCAGGGCACCCATCATGCGGTCGAAATCCACCTGAAGTGTCTGGCTGTCAAGGTAGGGGTACTCGCGGATCGCCAGACCGGCGCCGCCAAGCAGAGGCAGGTGATTGCCCCAGGTTGGCGTACTGACCCAGACGGTCGTGTCCGAATGGCACAGCCGCAGAAATTCCGCGGCCATGCGCAGGGCACCGCAACCACCGGGCGTCTGTACCACCGATACCCGCTGATCACGAATCAGCGCATTGTCGGCACCAAGCACCAGATCGGCGATGGCCTGATTGAAGCCTGCAGAGCCGGCCGGCCCGACATAGCTTTTGGTCACTTCCTGTTCCAGCAGGCGGCGTTCGGCCTCATGAACCGCCGCCATGATCGGTGTATTGCCAGAGTCGTCCTTGTACACCCCAATACCCAGATCAATCTTGTCGTCACGGGGATCGTCCCGAAACGTCTGCATCAGTTGCAGGATCGGATCCTGGGGTAACGGCTTGAGGCCTTCAAACATGGTTTTCCTCCTTCACATCGGCCTGAACGGTCCGGATCAATGTCGGCCGACCGGTATCCAGTGCCTTGAACAGTTGTGCCTGTTTCTCCTGGATCGCTTCGGCCGCCTGCTCGCGAACCGGTCCAAAACCGCGAATCTCTGCGGGCAACTCGGCCAGCTGCAGGAAAGTTTCATGGTTGTCCGCATTCAGTTCCCGAACGATCCGGTCAACCAGCGTGCGATAGTCATTCAGGAGAGACCGATCCAGCTTCCGATCCGCGGAATAGCGGAACGGATCCAGGGCCGTTCCTCGCAGACCGCGCAGTTTGGCCAGCAGTTTGAACGCCCGGAACATCCAGGGCCCGAACTGCCGCTTCTTCGGACGGCCCCGGGCATCCAGGCCCCGATTCAGGATCGGCGGCGCCAGATGGAAGTGAACCTTGTAGTCCCCTTCAAAGGTGTTACTGATTTCTTTCATGAAATCGGTTTCCGTGAACAGCCTGGCCACTTCGTATTCGTCCTTGTAGGCCATGAACCGGTAAAGCTGTTCGGCAACCGCCCTCGTCAGCAACAGGCTGTCCGACCCGAGTTCCTGCTCGGCCTTGCGCACCTGGTCGACCAGATCCCGATACCGATCCGCCCACTGGCGATTCTGGTATTGCTCGAGGTGGGCATGCCGGGTCTGGATCAATGCATCCAGGGAGGGCTCCACTTCGACCACGTCCGGTTGTTCACCGTTGCTCTCCGCCAGCTTGGTCACGACATCGAGACGCTCGGCGGCGACCCGCCCCCAGCCGAAGGCTTCCTTGTTGCGCTCAACCGCGACACCGTTGAGCTCAAGCGCCTTCATCAGTGCGTCTTTCGATAGCGGCAGCAGCCCTTTCTGCCAGGCGAACCCGAGCATCATCACGTTGGAGAACACGGTATCCCCCATCAGCTTGTCTGCCAGGGCATTGGCATCCAGCGCGGCGAAATGATCCTCACCAACGGCATCACGAATCACGCCCAGCCGTTTGTCCGCCTGCATGTCAGCGTCCCGGAACAACACATAGTCCGCCGTGGGCAGTTCGGCCTGGTTCGCCACCACACGGGTGTGATTCGGCCGCAGTACGCTGAGTGCTTTCTGGGACGAGGCGACAACCATGTCACAGGCAATCACCGCATCGGCCTGCCCGTTGCTGATTCGAACCTGGTGGAGCCTATCCGGAGACGGCGCCATGCGCACGTAGCTGAGCACGGTACCGCCCTTCTGCGCGAACCCCATGAAGTCCAGGACCGAAGCACCGCGGGATTCCAGGTGCGCGGCCATGGTAATGACCTGGCCGACGGTGACCACCCCCGTACCACCAACACCGCCAACGAGCAGATCGTAGGAGCCATTGAGCGCCGGCAGAGTGGGTTCCGGCAGGCTGGACAGGTTGTCCGCCAGCACGGATCCGGTATCCATCCCCCGGGACTTGCGGAGCTGACCGCCCTCGACGGTCACGAAGCTCGGACAGAAGCCGGACACGCAGGAGAAATCCTTGTTACAGGAGGACTGGTCGATCTTGCGTTTGCGCCCCAGCTCGGTCTTGCGCGGAACCACCGACAGGCAGTTGGACTGCACCGAACAATCACCACAACCTTCACAGACATGGGGATTGATGTAGGCGCGCTTGGCCGGATCCGGGAACTGACCACGCTTGCGGCGCCGACGCTTCTCGGCGGCACAGGTCTGGTCGTAGATCAGCACGGTACAGCCCGGAATCTCGCGCAGCTCCCGCTGCACCTGGTCCAGCTCGGAACGGTCGTGGAAGGTGACATCCGACGGGAACAGGGCTTCATGCCCCTTGTATTTTTCCGGCTCATCGCTGAGCACCACCACCCGGCGAACGCCCTCCGCCTTCACCTGCTGGGCGATCATTGGCACGGTAATCTGACCGTCCACCGGCTGGCCACCGGTCATCGCAACAGCGTCGTTGAACAGGATCTTGTAGGTGATGTTGATGCCGGCCGCTATGGCCTGGCGAATCGCCATGGAACCGGAATGGAAATAGGTTCCCTCACCCAGATTCTGGAACACGTGAGGATTGCCTGTGTACCGGCTCTTGCCGATCCAGTTGACGCCTTCACCGCCCATCTGGATCAGCGACTCGGTGTTACGGCCCATCCAGGATGCCATGAAGTGGCACCCGATGCCGGCCAGCGCTTTGCTGCCCTCCGGAACCTTGGTGGAGGTATTGTGCGGACAGCCCGAGCAGAAATACGGCAGGCGCTTCACCCCGCCGGGGTCCATTGCATCGGTCATCTGGTTGATGGCGCTCAGACGATCGCTGAAATCCACATCGAAGAACCGAGCCAGCCGTGCCGCGACGTATCCGGCCACCAGCTTCGGGCTGAGTTCGCCCACGTACGGAATCAGCGGTTGCCCGGATTCGTCCTATTTGCCGGTGATCAGAACCTCGCCGGGGCGATCCGGTTCGGACATGTATTCCTTAATCTGGCTCTCGATGATGCCCCGCTTTTCCTCGATGACCAGCACTTCCTGCTTGCCATGGACAAAGTTCAGGATGCCGCGACGTTCGAGCGGCCACACCATGCCCACCTTGTAGATATCGAGCCCCATTTCAGCGGCTCTGGCCTCATCGATACCCAGCAGGTCCAGTGCCTCCAGCAGGTCCAGGTGCCCCTTGCCGGTAGTTACGATGCCAAAACGGGCCTGCGGATTATTGAACAGGCACCGGTCAATCGGATTGGCACGGGCGAACGCCTGGACGGCGGCAAGCTTGTGCTCAATCCGTGTTTCCAGCTGGGGACCAGGCAGGTCCGGCCAGCGATAGTGGAGGCCGTCGGCCGGTGGCGTGAAGTCATCGGGAATCTGGAACTCGGGCAACGGCGGCAGCTCCACGGAAGCCGCGCTTTCAACGGTTTCCGAGATGGCTTTGAAACCGACCCAGCAGCCGCTGTAACGGGACAGCGCATAACCCCAGAGGCCGAACTCCAGGTACTCGGCAATGTTTGCCGGATTGATCGTTGGCATGAACCACGCCATGAATGCCACATCGGACTGGTGAGGCATGGAGGACGACACGCAGCCATGGTCGTCGCCGGCCACGACCAGCACGCCGCCGTGAGGGGAGCTGCCATAGGTGGTGCCGTGTTTGAGCGCATCACCGGCACGGTCTACACCCGGGCCCTTGCCATACCAGAGCCCGAAAACCCCGTCGACCTGGCGATCGTCGTCTGTTTCGACCTGCTGGGTGCCCAGCATGATCGTTGCGGCCAGGTCTTCGTTGATGGCCGGTACGAAATCAATGCGTTTCTCATCCAGCAGATCCTTGGCCTGCCAGAGCGCCTGGTCATAGGCACCCAGCGGAGAGCCCCGGTAGCCACTGACCAGCCCGGCGGTGTTCAGGCCGAGCTTCTTGTCCAGGGCTGCCTGCATCAGCGGAATCCGGACCAGTGCCTGGGTGCCGGTCAGGAAAACCCGGCCGGATTCCCGAAGATATCGATCCTCGAGCCGGTAGTCGTCGAGTTGAGGTGTACTGGCGGTCATGGTCGCCCCTCCGGTTGTCGATTTTATAACCAAAATTCTAGAGGGAAGGGCTTCAAAGGTGCTTGCTTTTTCATGCAGGCGGACAGCACGACGTGCAATATTCTTTGATAAATGACAATATTTAGAAATATTGTTTTGATATTTATGGGTGTTACCAAATGAAACAGGTCAACCTCGACAAACTGGACCGTCGCATTCTCGATGTCTTGCAGCAGGATGGGCGAATCAGCAACCAGATGCTCGCGGAACAGGTCGGCCTGTCTCCCGCCGCCTGCTGGCGCCGGGTACGAACCCTGGAAGAAGCCGGCGTTATCGTGGGATACAGCGCCCGGCTGGATCCCGAGGCCATGGGCCAGGGCCTGTGCGTACTGGTGAATCTCTCCCTGCAGCGACACACCATCGACAGCACGGCGGAAATCGAGCGGGAGGTCAGCAGCTATCCGGAGGTCCTGCAGTGCTTTGCCGTGACCGGCAATGCCGACTTCGTGTTGCGGGTTGTGGTGCCGGACATGGCCAGCTACGACCAGTTCCTGAACGAAAAGATCTTCACCCTGAGGGGAATTGCCCAGGTAAACTCCAACTTCGCCCTGCGCGAGATCAAGAACACCCATACCCTGCCGGTCAGCGAGTGATGGACAAGGACAGAACCGCCCGGGTCAGGGGAATTGCATACCCCCGCATCGCCATTGCGCGTATCCAAGGCGGCGCAAAGTGACTATACTGTGACCTTTGTCATGCATCGCGCCGCGATGCCCTGCCCTCCGAATTCCGAGTGAATCAATGTCAGAAACGTCCTTTGCCGACCTGGGGCTGGATGCAGCCGTACTCGAAGCTGTCACCGCCGTTGGCTATGAAACACCTTCGCCCATCCAGGCGAAATCCATTCCGGCTCTGCTCGCCGGCCGACATCTTCTTGGGGTTGCCCAGACCGGTACCGGTAAAACGGCGGCCTTCGCGCTGCCGTTGCTGAGCCGAATCGATGCCTCAACCGCAGAGCCGCAAATCCTGGTGCTGGCCCCGACACGGGAACTGGCCATCCAGGTCGCTGAAGCGTTCACAACGTACGCCAGCAAATTCCGGCAGTTCCATGTGCTTCCCATTTATGGTGGCCAGGACTTCGGCCCCCAGATCAAGGGCCTTCGCCGTGGTGCCCAGGTCATCGTCGGTACGCCGGGCCGATTGCTCGACCATCTGCGCAAGGGCACACTCAAGCTCAACAGCCTCAAGGCGCTGGTGCTGGACGAAGCCGACGAAATGCTGCGTATGGGCTTTATCGATGATGTCGAAGCCATCCTGGCGAAAACCCCCGAGAACTGCCAGCGCGCACTGTTCTCCGCCACCATGCCGCCGCAGATCAAGAAAGTCGCCCAGACCTATCTGAGGGATGCGACCGAAGTCCGGATCGAGAGCGAAACCCGCACCGTGGAGCGGATCTCCCAGTTTGTGCTGCCGGTCTACGCCGAACGCAAACTGGACGCGCTCACCCGCATCCTGGAAGTGGAACCGTTCGACGCGTCGATCATTTTTGTGCGCACCAAGGCAGAGACCACACTGCTGGCTGAAAAGCTGTCAGCACGCGGCCACGCGGTTGCGCCGCTCAATGGCGATCTGAACCAGCGCCAGCGTGAGCAGACAGTGGAAGATCTCAAGCGGGGCAAGAAGGACATCATCGTTGCTACCGACGTCGCCGCCCGCGGCCTTGATGTGCCCCGGATCACCCATGTGATCAACTACGATGTGCCTTACGACACCGAAGCCTACATTCACCGGGTCGGCCGGACTGGTCGTGCCGGTCGCGCCGGCAAGGCCATCCTGCTGGTCACACCGCGTGAGCGCAGCTGGTTGAGAACCCTGGAGCGAGCCACCAACTCGCCCATGGAGTCTTACCAACTGCCCTCTCCTGCCGATCTCCAGAAGATGCGGGTACAGCAGTTCGAGACCCAGCTGCTGGCGTTCGCCGAAGACGGCAAGCTGCCCAAGGCGATGGCACTGCTGGACGAGATTGCCGAGCGCAACGATATGGACATGGCGATGATCGCCGGTGCCATGGCGTGCTGGATGGAAATGGCCCAGCCGGGCGCATTGCCGCTGGAAACACCAGAAGCGCTGCCGGAGATTTCCGCAGCACCCCGCCGTGACCGCAAGGGCCCGCCGCCGGGCAAGAAGAACTTCCGCAAGGGCCCCGGCAAGGGCTTCAAGAAAGACGCCAAGCCCGGCCACCGCAAGGGCGGCCCGAAGGGCAAGCCCGCCGGCAAAGGCGGCAAAACCCCGAGCAAGCGCCCCGCCCGCTAAGCGGTGCGGCGCTGGTAAACGATGAAACTGTAGTCGTAGGGATTGTTATCGGACGCGGAGAAATCCTCCCGTCCGATTTCTTCCCACTCATCCCAGTTCACTTCCGGAAAGAACGCATCCCCGTCCACCTCGGCATGAACCTGGGTAATGTAGATGCGGTCGACTCTGGGCAGGGCCTCAGCGTAAATCTGTCCGCCCCCGATGATCATCACCTCGTCTCCCCCTTCCAGCTCAGCCTGGGCTGTCGCTTTCACCAGCGCATCATCCAGCGACGCGGCGGAAACGGTACCAGCCGGGGCCTCCCAGTCCGGATTACGGGAGATCACCACGTTCATACGTCCCGGCAACGGCCGACCGATGGAATCCCAGGTTTTACGCCCCATGATGATGGGTTTGCCCATGGTCGCCTGCTTGAAGTAACGCAGGTCGCCGGGGAGATACCATGGCAACTTGTTGTTCCGGCCGATGACCCGGTTTCGGGACATGGCTACGATCAGAGCTGTTCTCATCTCCGGTCCTCTTGACGGTGGAGTCTGGCTTTAAGAGTTCTTACTTGGGGGCTGCAAAAGGGCGGGAAGTGTTGACCAAAAAACGCCTCAAGGCATCCCTGCGCGGCTTGGGCTCCGCCATCCATGGCTCCGCACATTTTTGGTCAACACTTCCCACCCTCTTGCGATTCAACCCGGGGCAAACCGCCCAGCGCACACTCCCAGGTTGCTGACAACCCGATCTCAAAGTCGAATTTGCTACTCAATTATTCTTTTTCAGGTCGTCGATCACGGTAATGCGAACGCAGTGCAGCGGGCGGGGCTTATCGAAAATGTGCGGAGCCATGGATGGCGGAGCCCAAGCGTACAGGGACGTATTTATAGCGTTTTTCGATAAGCCCCGCCCGCTGCATTGCCACCGCCGAAACAACCGGACCGCGATTAAAGACTAAAAGTCAGATCGCAATAGGCGCCTTGATCACAGGATACGGCTCATACCCCTCGAACTCGAAATCCTCAAGTTCGTAATCAAAGATGCTTTCGGGCTTGCGCTTGATGACCAGTTTCGGCAACGACCGCGGCTCGCGCTTGAGCTGCTCAAAGACGATGTCGTCGGTCAGATGGTTCTGGTAAAGGTGACAGTCGCCAAAGGTATGCACAAACTCACCCACGCCGAGGTCACACTGCTGGGCGATCATGTGGGTCAGCAAGGCATAGGACGCGATATTGAATGGCACACCAAGGAACAGGTCGGCACTGCGCTGGTACAACTGACAGGAGAGCTTGCCGTCGGCTACGTAGAACTGGAACAGGCAGTGACACGGAGCCAGTGCCATCCGGCCTTCGCGGACATTGTCCTGCGGACTGATGGACTCGTCCGGCAGTTCCGCGGGGTTCCAGGCGGAGACGATCAAGCGCCGGGAATTGGGTTTGGTCCGGATCTGGTCGATCACCTCACTGATCTGATCCACCACCCGGCCATCCGGGCACTGCCAGCTTCGCCACTGTTTGCCGTAGATCGGGCCGAGGTCGCCATTTTCCAGTGCCCACTCGTTCCAGATGGACACTTTCCGCTCTTTCAGCCAATTGTTGTCCGTCGATCCACGCAGGAACCACAGCAGCTCGTAAATGATGCTCCTCAGGTGGACTTTCTTGGTCGTCACCAGAGGAAAACCCTCCTGGAGATTGAAGCGAAGCTGACGCCCAAACACCGAGCGAGTCCCCACACCGGTGCGATCGCCCTTGTCGAAACCGTTGTCGACGACGTCTTGCATCAGGTCAAGGTAGGCTTTCATGCCGAATGTCTCCGGTAAGCGATAGCAATGAGAATGGCGCCGGCAAGGATCATGGGCGCAGACAGTACCTGCCCCATGGTCAGCCAGTTGAAGGCCAGGTACCCGAGCTGGGGATCCGGCTGCCGGACGAACTCCACAAGAAAACGGAATATGCCATAGCAAAGCAGGAAGAGACCGGATACCGCCATCCTAGGCCTGGGTTTGGCCGAGAACCACCAGAGGATGAGGAACAGGGCAACCCCTTCAAGTGCAAACTGATAGAGCTGGGACGGGTGCCGCGCCAGAGCGTCCGGTGCCTTGGGAAAGACCATGGCCCAGGGCACATCCGTGGGCTTGCCCCAGAGTTCGCCGTTGATAAAGTTGCCGATCCGGCCCGCACCGAGGCCGATGGGGACGAGCGGCGCGACGAAATCGGCAATGCGCCAGAATCCGGCATCGACTTTGCGGCCATACCACCACATGGCGAGCATCACCCCGAGCAATCCGCCATGGAAGGACATTCCGCCTTCCCAGACCCGGAACAACCAGAGCGGGTCGGCGAGGAACAGGTCGAAATTGTAGAACAGGACATAGCCCACCCGGCCACCGAGAATCACGCCGAGTGCCAGGTAAAACAGGAGGTCCCCCATCTGTTCTTCGTTGATCGGAGACCAGGGCTTGCGGGTGCGTAACCGCCCGAGCCACCAGCCGGCCAGGAAGCCAAGCAGATACATCAGCCCGTACCAGTGGATCTTCAGCGGGCCGAGGGAGACGGCAATGGGATCGAACTGCGGATATTTGATCATCAGAGACCTGTCAACTCAGGAGGAAACGGAGCCCCACGATCAGGAGCACGGTGGCAAAAATACGTTTGAGAATTCTGGCATTCAGGCGGTGGGCAAGATTTGCGCCCACCCGTGCAAAGAGCACGCTGGTCAGGATAATACCGACCAGCGCCGGCAGATAAATGAATCCGACACTGTAGTCCGGCAGGTTCGGATCCTGCCAGCCGGTCCAGATGTTGCCCAGCGCTCCGGACAGGGCGATCGGCAGCCCACAGGCAGCGGAGGTGCCGACTGCATTCTGCATGCGCACGTTACACCAGCTCAGGTAGGGCACCGTCAGCGTACCGCCGCCGATCCCGAAGATGGCAGAGGCCCAGCCGATACCGACACCAGCGGCTCCAAGCCCGCCGGTTCCGGGGATGTCCCGGGAGGGCTTCGGGTTCACCTCCAGATACATTTTCAGCGCCACCAGGATGGCAAACACGCCGATAATCAACTGCAGAGCGCGGCCACTGAGGAAGGCGGCCGTCCAGGCCCCGGCGATCGCACCCAGAACGATGCCCACGGTCATTGGCCGGAAAATATCCCAGCGCACCGCACCGTGATTGTGGTGGGAGCGGATTGACGACAGCGACGTAAAGACGATGGTTGCCAGGGAGGTACCGACAGCCAGATGCGCTGCGACGTCCGGGCTGATCCCCTGCACACCGAAACTGAAGATGAGGACCGGCACGATGATCAGGCCGCCCCCGATGCCGAACAGGCCCGCCATGATCCCGGCCAGTGCGCCAAGCGCCATGTATAATGCGAATACGGTTACCAGGGTCATCGTCATATACGCCCAGAAGAAAACAAGGCTGGTATGATACACACCGTTCGTGGCAAGTTCATTCCCCAACCTCACGTTCTCTGGAGTCGACTCCGTTCATGTGTCTGATCACATTCTGCCTGGGCCAGAACCCCCATTTTCCACTCGTGGTGGCCGCCAACCGGGACGAATTCTTTCATCGCCCGACAGATCCGATGGCCTGGTGGACATCGGACTCCGGGCTGCGGATTCTTGCCGGGCGGGATCGTCAGGCCGGAGGAACCTGGCTCGCGATCACTCCGGATGGAGAGGTATCGGCCGTAACCAACGTACGCGAGGGCACGCCGGAGGCGGGGCGATCCACCCGCGGCGAACTTCCGCTGAGAGCACTGGAAGAGCAGCGCTCAGAGCTGTTCCGTTCTCTGGCAAGCGATCCCGACCGCTACGCCGGCTTCAACCTGATCCAGTTGAATCAACAGAGTGGCTGGTATTTCAGCAACCGGGACGCGCACCCCGGCCGGCACCTGCACCGGGGCACCTACGGCCTGAGCAATCACCTGCTGCAAACACCCTGGCCCAAACTGCTAAGGCTTCGACAGGCCGTCGACCGGATTGTGGAAACCGCCGATGAAGACGCAGATGCACTGCATCAGCAACTGATTGCGCGACTCCAGGACTCCGAACCCGCGCCGGACCGTTTTCTCCCGGATACCGGGGTTGGTCTTGCCACGGAACGCTTCCTGTCGTCCCCGTTTATCGTGGGCGACGACTACGGCACCCGGGCCACCACCGTCGTTACCGTCTCCCGCAGCGGGAATATCCGGGTGACCGAACAGAATTGGGGACCAGGCGCGGCAAAAGCCGGCTGCCAACGCTTTGACTGGCAGCGATAGCGCTCCGGCTCTGATATAATCCGCGAAATTCTGCACCCGACCGGAGGGCCTGATGGCCGGTGAAAAAGACACCACATCCCTTGCCGACTTCGAAAAATCACTGGATGAGCTGGAAAAGCTGGTCCGGGATCTGGAACAGGGCGAGTTGTCGCTGGAGCAGTCTCTGACTGCCTTCGAGCGCGGGGTCAAACTGACCAGGGAGTGCCAGCAGGCACTGAAAAGTGCCGAACAACGCGTCGATCAGCTGGTAGAGAACAGCGACGGCACTCTGGAAACACGCCCCTTCTCTGCGGATGACGCCGACTGATGAGCGAACAGACCCTGGACGCCACTCGCTTTCTCGACAGTTGCCGTGACCGGGTTGATGCGGAGCTGGATCGCTGTATCGACCGGAAGGCCGCATCGGAGCGGCTTCAGGAAGCCATGCGCTACAGCGTACTTGGTGGCGGCAAACGAATCCGGCCAGCACTCTGCCTGGCGGCCGCCAAAGCCGTCGGCGGCTCCTTTGAGTCGGCGCTGGTGCCGGCGTGTGCGGTAGAACTCATCCACGCATACTCCCTGATCCACGATGACCTGCCGGCCATGGATGACGATGAGCTTCGGCGCGGGCGCCCCACGACCCATATCGCCTTTGACGAGGCCACAGCAATTCTTGCCGGTGACGCCCTGCAGGCCCTGGCGTTCGAGATGCTTTCACAGAGCTCCACGCTGGACACCGAAGCACGGCTTGCCATGATCCGCGAACTGGCGGCCGCCTCCGGTCATCGGGGTATGGTGGGCGGCCAGGCGATCGACCTCGAGTCGGTGGGTCGAACACTGACCCTCGCGCAGCTTGAAACCATGCACCGCCACAAGACCGGGGCGCTCATTGAGGCCAGCGTTCGCATGGGGGCGCTGGTTTCCCCAGAATTGGACGAACCGGCGCTCGACGCCCTCACCGCGTTCGCGCGATCACTCGGGCTGGCGTTTCAGGTTCAGGATGACCTTCTGGACATTGAGGGCGCGACCGAAGTCATCGGAAAACCCCAGGGCTCCGACGCCGCCCGGGCCAAACCAACGTATCCGGCGCTGCTGGGACAGGAAGGCGCCCGTCGCCATCTGTCGGACCTGCTGTCCGACGCCCATGAAAGCCTGCGGGCGTTCGGGCCGGAGGCAGACCCACTGAGAGCGATGGCGGACTTTGTGGTGGCACGAACCCATTGAACCACCCGGCGCCAAAGGCGCACACTTGCGGTACTGATTCTTGAACTCATTGGACGACTCCAAAAGACCCGAGCAAATGCAGGACACATATACATTCAGGGAAATTCCCTTGCAGAGGCCAAACACGCCGCTGCTGGACCGGATCGAGGTACCGGCACAATTGCGTGAGCTGCCACCAGAGCAGCTGACTCAGCTGGCCCGCGAACTCCGGGCGTTTCTGCTTTGGTCGGTCGGACAGACCGGTGGCCATTTCGGTGCGGGGCTCGGGGTTCTGGAACTGACCGTGGCCCTGCACTATGTATTCAATACCCCGGAAGACCGTCTGGTGTGGGACGTCGGGCATCAGGCCTATCCTCACAAGATCCTGACCGGACGTCGCGAACAGATGGGCACGATTCGCAGGAAAGGTGGACTGGCCGGCTTTCCGAAAAGGGCCGAAAGCGAATACGACACCTTTGGCGTGGGGCATTCGAGCACGTCCATCAGCGCAGCCCTGGGCATGGCGATCGCGGCCCGCATGCAGAACACCGGCCGCAAGAGCATTGCCGTCATTGGCGATGGTGCCATGACCGCCGGCATGGCGTTCGAAGCGCTGAATCACGCCGGCCACCTGCACGCCAATATGCTGGTGGTACTCAACGACAACGACATGTCCATTTCCCGGAACGTGGGCGGACTGTCCAACTATTTTGCCAAGCTCCTCTCCAGCCGGACCTACAACCAGGTTCGGGATGGCAGCAAGAAGGTGCTTCAGGGTGCCCCGCACCTGATGGCACTGGCGAAAAAGACCGAAGAGCATTTCAAGGGCATGATCGCACCGGGAACGCTGTTCGAGGAACTCGGTTTCAACTACATCGGGCCGATCGACGGTCATGACCTGCCCCTGCTGGTGGAAACGCTGGAAAACATCCGTGAGCTGGACGGTCCCCAGTTCCTGCATGTGGTCACCACCAAGGGCAAGGGATTTGCCCCGGCCGAAGCCGATCCGATCGGCTACCATGCCATCAACAAGATCGAACCGGTGCCGCCAACCCGGCCGGAGCCGGTCAAGAGCACGCCGTCACGCCCCAAGTACGCGAATGTGTTCGGCCAGTGGCTATGCGACGCGGCGGAGCAGGACGAACGGATTGTCGGTATCACGCCGGCCATGTGTGAGGGCTCGGATCTGCTGGCCTTTTCACAGCGCTTCCCCGACCGCTACTTCGACGTCGCCATCGCCGAACAACACTCGGTCACCCTCGCCGCAGGGCTTGCCTGCGACGGAGCCAAGCCTGTCGTTGCCATCTATTCCACGTTCCTCCAGCGCGGCTACGACCAGCTGATTCATGACGTCGCGATCCAGAACCTTGACGTTCTGTTTGCGATCGATCGTGCGGGCCTGGTGGGTGAGGATGGACCGACCCACGCCGGCGCGTTCGATATTTCCTATCTGCGATGCATTCCCAACATGGTGGTCATGACACCGTCGGACGAAAATGAAACCCGGCAAATGCTCCACACCGGCATGTTGTTCGAGGGTCCCGCCGCCGTCCGTTACCCCCGGGGAACCGGGCCCGGCGCCGAGATAGAACCGACTCTTGCCCCGCTTCCGCTGGGCAAGGGCCGTCGGGTTCGGGAAGGCACCAACGTCGCAATTCTCAACTTCGGCACACTGCTGGCCCCTGCGCTGGAGGCGGCCGAGGCTCTCGACGCCACCGTAGCGGACATGCGCTTCGTCAAACCTCTCGACGAAGCACTGGTCCTTGAACTGGCAGAGCAGCATGACCTGCTGGTGACGCTCGAGGAAAACGTCGTGGCCGGCGGCGCCGGCAGCGCCGTGACGGAGTTCCTGAACGGCCGGGAAGTTTCCCAGCCGGTTCTGCAGCTGGGCTTGCCGGACACGTTTATCGACCACGGGAAACATGCCGAGCTGCTTTCAGATTGCGGACTGGACGCAGAGGGCATACGGGAACGGATCGCCAAACGTCTTCAACACGTCCGGCTCAAGGCCGTGAAGTAACCCGCCTCCCATCAAAAAAGCCCGCACTGAGTGCGGGCTTTTTAATAAGGCCTGAGGCGTCTATCCCGATCACTCCGGGTCGTCGTCCTGATGCGTTTCCAGCCAGTGGCCGAGCTTGCTCTGCTTGGTATTCAGGTAATTTTCGTTGTGCGGGTTACGACCGACGTGCAGTGGAACCCGCTGAGCGATATCAATACCGTAGGACTCCAGGGCTTTCACCTTCCTGGGATTATTCGTCATCAGCCTGAGGCTTCGAATCCCCAGATGCCCCAGCATATCCCGACACATACTGTAGTCTCGCAGGTCGGCGGCAAATCCGAGCTTTTCATTGGCCTCCACGGTATCGGCTCCCTGATCCTGCAGGTGGTAGGCCCGGATCTTGTTGAGCAACCCAATACCGCGCCCTTCCTGACGAAGGTAGAGCAAGACACCCCGGCCTTCCCGGGCGATACTCCGCAAGGCCTCTTCCAGCTGGTAACCGCAATCGCATCGCATGCTGTACAAGGCATCGCCGGTCAGGCACTCGGAATGGGTCCGGGCCAGCATCGGCTCGTCACTCTCCAGATCACCCAGGGTCAGGGCGACGTGCTCCTTACCGGTGTCCGGTTCCTCGAAACCGTGCATATCAAATACCCCGAACGGGGTCGGTAGCCGGCAGGTCTGGATGTAACGAACAGCCACAGTCTATCCTCGTGGTTCAGTCAATCGGGGCGCGCATTCTACCACGGGGCCGGCAACTTGGCGTAGTCCTGCCCAGAGTCCCGTGGCGCCGATCAATGCACCGCTTGGTACGGGAGACCGAGGACCCCGGATCACGAACCGACGACCCAGTGTCCGCTGCGCCCCCCTTTTTTCTCCAGCAAACGCACACCGTCCACCGTCATACCGCGATCGACAGCCTTGCACATGTCATAGAGAGTCAGGGCGGCGACACTGGCCGCAGTCAACGCCTCCATCTCTACCCCCGTCTGTCCGGAGAGTTTGCAGCGGGTCAGGATATGTACCGACGCGCCGTCATCGCCCGGTGCCAGCTCGACTTTCACGGAAGTGAGATTCAGGCTGTGGCACAGGGGAATCAGCTCGTGGGTCTTTTTCGCAGCCATGATGCCGGCGATCCGGGCCGTGGCAAAGACATCGCCCTTGGGGTGCTCCCCCTCGATAATCATCCTCAGGGTTTCCGGCGCCATACGAATCGTGGCTTCAGCCCGGGCTTCCCGCTCCGTAACGGCCTTATCGGTGACATCCACCATTCGGGCTTCGCCCTTGTCGTCGAGATGGGTCAGTTGGCTCATGGTGCCTCCAGATTGGCATTCAGGGAATGGCAGGACAGTGTGATGTCCAGTGTAACGAAACTCGGAACTCAGGCATTGATATCAATCGGATTCACGCCACCAGTACCGGATCCCGGCGACGCCCTGACTTCCAAGCTCTCTGGCCCGGGGCACATCTTCCGGCCCGAGGCCGCCGAGGGCGTAGACCGGCAGCGTGGCACGGGCAACCAGTGACTGGAACCGGGGCCAGCCCAGGGCCGGCTGGCCAGGATGACTTTCTGTCGGCAATACCGGGCCAAGGGTGGCGAAATCCGCACCGAGGGCTGCGGCATGAGCCAGCTGCGCCTCGTCGTGGCAGGAAACGCCAAACCAGGCAGAGACCGGCACCGGTCGCGACTCAAGGGTCCGGGCCTCGCGCCATGGCAGGTGAATTCCGGCCGCCGAAGGTATTCGGGTATAGCGTTCGGCCGGGCCGTGAAGCAATGGCAAGTGCCCGAGTTCACGACAACGTCTGACGGCCTGTTCGGCAAACGCGAGGTAGGCGTCTTCGCTTAAATCGGGCGCACGGAGCATCACCATGGCCGGCTCATCGGGATCGAGCACAGCCAGACTGCTCTCAAGTATCTCCAATCCTTTGCGCGGCTCATCGAACGGGCCGCTGATCGCCAGAACACCTGGGAGGCGCAGGGCCCGGATAATGGGCCGATTGGCGGCCGGGAACTGATCGTCCCGGAGTTCCGAGGGATCGAGCCAGTCAACAGGCTGGCCTTCCCGGCCCTCGGCCTCTCCAATGGCATCCCGGGTGTGCCACACGTCCAGAAAAACCCGCTTGTCGCCATAGTCGTGCCGGATCCCGATGACCGGTGCCAGGGAGTCCTCCGGGACCTTCAGGCCCGTTTCCTCTGCGATTTCGCGAATCAGGGCCGCCTGAACCGTCTCTCCGGGCTCGACCTTGCCCCCCGGAAACTCCAGCAGGCCGCCCTGGTGGGCATGATCCGGCCGGCGCGCAATCAGTATCCGGCCCCGTCGCTCGATAACGGCAACTGCCACATGGACCTCCCGCCCGGACGAATTCGCTTTCGTCATGTCAGGTCCGGTATTCCGCATTGATGGTGACGTAATTATGGGAAAAATCGCAGGTCCATACCGTTTCGCGGACATCGCCCCGCTTGAGGTCGATGGCAATGGTAATTTCTTCGCGATCCATCACCGCCTGCCCTCGCTCCTCGGAATAGTCTTCGGCCCGGCCGCCATGGCGCACCAGGCAAACGTCGCCCAGATAGATTTCGAGAGCATTGAGATCCAACCCGGAAACACCCGCTCGCCCCACAGCCGCCAGAATCCGACCCCAGTTCGGATCAGAGGCATAAAGGGCCGTTTTCACCAGTGGCGAATGGGCAACCGTGTACGCCACATCCAGTGCCTCCTGCTGACTGGCCGCACCGCTTACGTCGATGGTCACGAACTTGGTGGCGCCCTCTCCATCGCGCACAATCGCGTGAGCCAGTTCCAGATAGACCTGCTCCAGCGCATCCCGCAATGCGGCCAGATCCGGACTGTCAGCGGTTATTTCCGGGCCGCCGTATTGGCCGGATGCCATCAACATACAGGCATCATTGGTGGACGTATCGCCATCGATCGTGATCCGGTTGAAGGATTTCTCACCAAGACCAGAAGCCAGGGACTGCAGGAGATCGGGCGCAATGAGCGCATCTGTGGCGATAAAACCCAGCATGGTCGCCATATTCGGACGAATCATCCCTGCGCCTTTACTGATCCCGGAAATCGTGACAGTCCGCCCGTTCACCTCCACCTGACGGCTTGCCCCTTTCGGCCGGGTATCGGTTGTCATGATGCCGCTGGCCGCTTCCGCCCAGCGATCCCCCGAGACAGCCTCCAGGGCCTGCGGCAAGGCATTGACGATTTTCGTGACTGGCAGCGGTTCACCGATCACGCCGGTGGAAAATGGCAGGACTTCTTCCATGCTGATGCTGGCCTGATCGGCCAGTGCCCGACAGCAGGCGATCGCATCTTCCATGCCCTGCGCACCGGTTCCGGCGTTGGCATTGCCGGTATTGATCAGCAGGTAGCGGGGCGAGGCCAGCGACAGATGGCGACGGCTGAGGGTCACCGGTGCCGCACAGAACTGGTTGCGGGTAAAAATCCCGGCCACCCGGCTTCCCGGGGCGAGTTCAAACACCACCAGATCCTTTCGGCCCGGCTTTTTGATACCCGCGCTGGCTATGCCCAACCGGATTCCCGGGACCGGGAAAAACTCAGGCAGGGTACCTGGACCTACCGCCATGGTGCATCTCCTTCTCTGAATACTGATACAAAACGTTCATAACGCAAAAACCCGCAGCCCGGGTGAAACCGGGTTGCGGGCCAATGCAGCTGGCTGATCGTGCCTCGGTGTCAGCTAACCTTGCCGCAGCACTGTTTGTACTTCTTGCCGGACCCGCAGGGACAGGGTTCATTTCGTCCGACCTTTCGTTCCTGGCGAACGAAGGTCTCCGGAGTGGCTCCCTGCTGACGCCCCTCAACGTCCCCCTCGCTCTCGCTTTCGGCGGTTGCGCTGGTTTCGTCATGACGCAGACGGGCGCGCGCGAGCTCTCTCTCCAGTTCCTCTTTCCGACGACGCTCGACCTCTTCCATCTCTTCCGGGGTCTGAACCCGAACGTGACAGAGGATACGGGTCACGTCCCGTTTCATGGTCTCGAGCATATCCTCAAACAGGTTGAAGGCCTCGCGCTTGTATTCCTGCTTGGGGTTCTTCTGGGCGTAGCCACGAAGATGAATCCCGCGGCGCAGGTGATCCATGTTGGAGAGATGCTCTTTCCAGAGTGTGTCGAGAACCTGCAGGAAGACCTGCTTCTCGAACTTGCGCATTGCCTCCGGTCCTGCGATCTCCTCCTTGGCGTCGTAGGCGGCAACCACCTCGGCCAGAATCTTCTCTCGCAGGCTTTCTTCATAGAGTTTGCTGTCTTCGGAGAGCCATTGCTGAATGGGCAGATCGATCGCCATTTCGGACTGCAGCTGGGCTTCCAGGCCGGATACGTCCCACTGCTCCGGCATGCTCTGGGGCGGGATGTACTCGCTGATCACCTCATTGACCACATCTTCCCGGATGGTCTTGACCATGTCGGAAATGTCGTCAGACGACATGACTTCGTTACGCTGATCGTAGATCACGGTCCGCTGATCGTTCGCCACATCATCGTATTCGAGCAGGGTCTTACGCATGTCGAAGTTGCGACCCTCGACCTTACGCTGCGATTTCTCGATCGCATTGGTCACCATACGGTGCTCGATGGCTTCGCCCTTCTTCATGCCCATGGCCTGCATGAGGCTCTTCACCCGATCCGGGGCGAAAATCCGCATGAGGTTGTCTTCCAGCGACAGGAAGAAGCGGGAAGAACCCGGATCCCCCTGACGACCGGCACGGCCCCGCAACTGGTTATCGATACGGCGGGATTCATGGCGTTCGGTGCCGACAATGTGCAGGCCGCCCGCCTCGAGGACCTGATTGTGACGCTCAGTCCATTCCGCCTTCAGTCGTGCAATCTCCTCGTCGGTGGGATTCTCCATCGCCGCGGCTTCGAATTCCCAGTTACCGCCAAGCACAATATCGGTACCACGTCCCGCCATGTTGGTGGCGATGGTGACTGCGCCCGGCCGGCCCGCCTGGGCCACGATCAGCGCTTCCGATTCGTGCTGCTTGGCGTTCAGGATCTTGTGATCAATCCGAGCCTTTTTCAGGAGCATGGACAGAAGCTCGGACGCTTCGATAGAGGCTGTGCCCACGAGAATCGGGCGACCTTCCGCCGTCACATCCTTGATTTCATCAATAATGGCGTGGAATTTCTCTTCCTGGGTCAGATAGACCAGGTCGTTGTAATCAATCCGCTGGATGGGCTTGTTGGGCGGGATCACCACCACGTCCAGTCCGTAGATTTCCCGGAATTCGAACGCCTCGGTATCCGCGGTGCCGGTCATGCCCGCCAGCTTGTCGTACAGACGGAAATAGTTCTGGAAGGTGGTGGAAGCCAGTGTCTGGCTTTCGGCCTGGATCTTCACGCCCTCTTTGGCTTCGATGGCCTGGTGAAGGCCCTCGCTCCAACGACGCCCCGGCATGGTCCGACCGGTGTGTTCGTCAACAATGACCACCTGATCGCCCTGGACGATATAATCCACGTCCTTCTGGAACAGATGGTGAGCACGGAGCGCGGAGTGGACATGGTGCAGGAGGCTCAGGTTGGACGCCGAATACAGGCTCTCGCCCTCATTCAGCAGGCCTCGGCTGAGCAGCAGCTCTTCCACTTTCTCGTGGCCCGCTTCAGTCAGCTCGACCTGGCGGGTTTTCTCATCAATGGTGAAATCGCCGGTGGGCTCACCGTCCTCCGGAGCCTCGCCCTTTTCCAGACTCGGCACCAGGGCATTGATCGCCTGATACAGTTTGGAGCTGTCCTCGGCGGCACCGGAAATGATCAGCGGAGTCCGGGCCTCGTCAATCAGGATGGAGTCCACCTCGTCGACGATCGCGTAGTTCAGACCGCGCTGTACCTTGTCGTCGGTGCTGAACGCCATGTTGTCGCGCAGGTAGTCAAAACCGAATTCGTTGTTGGTCCCGTAGGTGATATCCGCCTGGTAGGCCGCTCGTTTCTCTTCGGGCGACTGACCGGCGACCACAACACCCACCTGGAGACCGAGGAAGCGGTAGAGTTTACCCATCCATTCGGCGTCACGGCGCGCCAGGTAGTCGTTTACGGTCACCACATGGACGCCTTTGCCCGCCAATGCGTTGAGGTAAACCGAAGCCGTCGCCACCAGGGTCTTGCCTTCCCCGGTCTTCATCTCGGCGATGCGCCCTTCATGCAGCGTGATACCACCGATCAACTGGACATCGTAATGCCGCATGCCCATGACCCGGCGACTGGCCTCCCTGACCGTGGCGAATGCCTCGGGCAGGATGGCATCCAGATTCTCACCGTCGGCGATTCGACGCTGAAACTCTGCGGTCTTTCCTTGCAACTCTGTATCGGAGAAATTCCCGAACTGCTCTTCAAGTTCATTGATGCGCGCGACAGACTTCCGCATCCTCTTGATTTCACGGGCATTTTTACTGCCGAACATCTTAGTTGCAAGCTTTGTGAACATAGACCACTGCTTCTTTAATTAAACGAAGGAAGCCGGCATTCTAACCTTATTTTCCGACAGGACAAAAGGCGCACATCTCAAGTGCGATGTTATAACTCATGGAATGCCAACGACTTGCCCATTAATGGGCCGAAACTGCCCTGTGCCGCGCGAATGTCGGGAGGGCGAAGGAGCCAGGGCGATCAGTGATCGGCCCGGGCGATATACTTTCTCGGATCGGTGGAGCGACCGTTTTTACGCACTTCGAAATGCACATGGGGTCCCGTTGACCGGCCGGTGCTGCCCATCAGACCGATGACCTGCCCTTTCTGGACAACATCACCGACCTTGACCTCCACTTCCTTGCAATGCCCGTAACGCGTGGTCAGGCCATCGCCGTGGTCGATTTCCACCAGATTACCATAACCATAGCGATCGCCCGCCCAGGTCACGACACCAGCCGCTACCGCGATGATATCGCTGCCTTCCTTGCCGGCCAGGTCCACACCATCGTGCCAGGCGCGCTTGCCGTTGAACGGATCGGTACGATAACCGTAGTTGGATGACAACCATCCCCAGGTGATCGGACGCCCTTCGACATATCGTTCGTCCTCAATCTTCTTGCGGGAGGCCAGCTTGTCCAGCAGCCGCAACTGCTGTTCCCGGTCGGAAAGCTGATTGTCCAGCCGGTCGATCATGTCGGTCAGCGCCGGAATAGAGTAGGAATCCTTGAGGGAGGAACTTTCCGGGCCACCCACCGCCGGCGGCTCACTGAAATCGAATTCCTCACTGGCCACCAGTCCGGACTCGACAAACCTCTGGCCCAGAGCATCCAGACGAAGCAGACGTCCCTGCATTTCGCCAAGACGAAGTGTCAGCGCATCAATCTGCTGTTGGGCGTCTTCCCGGACCTGGGCAAGCTCCTGTTTCTGGTCACTGAGCTTTGACTGCCAATGCTCGACTAACTCGGAGGGCGTCGGCTCGGCCGCCTCTGCCTGACTTACCGCAGCCTGGTACCCTCCCCACCCGGCAGCGACCAGCAGACCCAGCGCGAGCCCGCCCAATCCAACTGCCAGTTTACCGTTCAGGGCCAACACCCGGGATTTACCATGGTGCTTGCCAACGAGGATAATGTTCATAGTGTCTTCTGATGTTTTCATCGGGGAGTCGCACGCCTGATCCTGTAGTGTTGCGACCCGGAATCTCCGAAGGGCTGCCGATCCGTGGCAACAGCTACGCGTCAAATGATCGTAGCGCCCGCTGGACATACACGATACTGTCAATGTAGAACGAATGACATACCGGCACTACGCACAAACCGTGCCGAAGTGTAACCAATCGTTAACCTGAGCGTCGAGCAAAAACACGACAGGGTGGACAAAAAGTGAGCAAAAAATGAGCTTTGACAAATTTGAGGGATCCCCTGCTCTCAAATCCCTTGTTGCCCGGGCGGAGCTGCACCGAAGTGCCGAATCCCAGATTCTGGAGGCGCTGCCGGAGGACCTTAAAACCGGTGTCCGGTTTCTGAGTTGCGAGGAGGGAGAACTGGTACTCTCGGCGGAAAACAGCTCAAGGGCGAGCCAGATACGCTTTCGTCAGCACGAGATCATGGAGAACGTTCGGCAGCATGAGCTGTTCCGTTTCGTCTGGAAGCTCAGGGTCAAGGTCGCACCCCCCAGGTTCCGGGAGCATCGAAAGGTCGAGAAACAGCCATTGAGCAAAGAAAATGCCCGGCTTCTCGAGGAAGAAGCCGGGCACACGAAGGATAAAGCTTTACGCGAGGTTCTCGAAAAACTCGCAAGCCACGTCAGGAACTGAGGCCTCCCGCCTCAGCCCTGCGCCGCAAGGACGGGCTTCATATAGGAAATAGGAGCCGTGGCTTCATCGTCGAAGGTCACCACTTCCCAGGCGTCCTCTTCAGCCCTGAGTTTGCGGAGCAGCTTGTTATTCAGATCGTGACCGGATTTCACGCCGCGGAATTCACCGATCAGGCTGTTGCCCAGCAGATACAGATCGCCAATGGCGTCGAGCACCTTGTGCTTGACGAACTCATCGTCGTAGCGAAGACCGTCCTCATTGAGGATCTTGTAGTCGTCGACCACGATGGCATTGTCGACAGATCCGCCCAGAGCAAGATTCATCGCCCGAAGCTTCTCGATATCACGCATGAAGCCGAAGGTGCGCGCCCGGGAAACTTCCTTCACGAATGACGTGCTGGAAAAGTCCACGGTGGCGGTTTGCGCCCGTCCCTTGAAGACGGGATGGTCGAAGTCGATGCCGAAGCTGACCTTGAAGCCTTCAAACGGCAGGAACGTCGCCTTCTTGTCGCCTTCTTCCACGCTGACTTCGTGCTTGATGCGAATGAAACGCTTCGCAGCTTCCTGCTCGGCAATGCCGGCGGACTGAAGCAGGAACACGAACGGTCCGGCGGACCCATCCATGATCGGCACTTCAGAAGCGCTCAGTTCCACAAAGCAGTTGTCGATACCGAGACCAGCCATGGCCGACAGCAGATGTTCTACTGTTGCCACACGGACACCGTCTTTTACCAGCGTCGTGGACAGCATGGTCTCACCTACATTCTCCGCGCAGGCACGGATCTCGACCATCGGGTCCAGATCGGTACGGCGGAAGATGATGCCTGAGTCAACCGGTGCCGGCTTGAGCGTCAGGTACACCTTTTCGCCCGAATGCAGGCCCACGCCGGTAGCCCGGATGGTATTTTTGAGTGTCCGTTGTCTGATCATCGGTTCATCATTCCGTCACAAAATGGCGATATTCTGGGCAAAAATCCGCCCGGAGAATATCAGAAAATAAGACTGAGTACCATTTAACCAGGACCCACCGGCCCCGAATTTACACAAAGCCTACAATCGGCACCCAGCCGCACGCAGTTTTCGCCTGAGTGGTTCCATTTTTCGCTCAAAACAGCGAAATGGATCCCAGGCTATTCAGGCCAAACCACAAGTGCGACAGATTATCAGTCAGCCTGGCGACGGAGGAATGCGGGAATATCGAGATAGTCCACGCCCTGCTCCTCGCTTTCTTTGCTCTGATCAATCGCCACATTACCGTTCGACACGGCACGACGACGCAGAACTGCCGGCCGGTCCAGCTGGTTGTAATCGGTCTTGCCATCCAGGGTACGGGTGTTGTCCACCACCTTGGTAGGCTTCTCCCCACGATCACCACCGAGGCCAGTAGCCACGACCGTTACCTTCAGCTCGTCGGTCATTTCCGGATCGATGACGGTACCCACGACAACCGTCGCGGAATCGGAAGCAAATTCGCGCACGATATCGCCAACCTCGGAAAACTCGCCCAGGTTGAGATCCATGCCCGCCGTGATATTGACCAGGATACCCTTGGCGCCCTGCAGGTTGATGTCTTCCAGCAGCGGGCTTCGAACGGCGGCTTCGGCCGCTTCGCGCGCACGGTTTTCGCCGGTGGCCCGGGCCGTACCCATCATCGCCATGCCCATTTCGGACATCACGGTTTTCACGTCGGCGAAGTCGACGTTGATCATACCGTTGCGAGTGATCAGGTCAGCGATGCCCTGAACGGCACCCAGCAGCACATCATTGGCGGCCGCGAAAGCATCCAGCAGGCTGGTTTTCTTGCCCATCACTGCCAGCAGCTTCTCGTTGGGAATGGTGATCAGCGAGTCGACGCTTTCCTCGAGCTCCTGCAAACCGGCTTCAGCCACACTCATCCGCTTGCCGCCTTCAAACATGAAGGGCTTGGTAACCACGGCAACGGTCAGGATGCCAAGCTCGCGAGCCACTTCGGCCACAATCGGCGCTGCACCGGTTCCGGTTCCACCACCCATTCCGGCGGTAATAAAGACCATGTCAGCACCCTGCAGCGCTTCGGCGATCCGGTCGCGATCTTCGAGAGCCGACTGACGGCCCACTTCCGGGTTGGCACCAGCGCCAAGCCCCTTGGTGATATTTCCGCCCAGCTGGATGATCTGACGAGCATCCATATCGGTGAGAGCCTGGGCATCCGTGTTGGCGCAGATAAATTCCACACCTTCAATGTCGCTGCTGAGCATGTGACGAACGGCGTTTCCGCCGCCTCCACCAACACCAACGACTTTAATGACAGCATTTTGCTGGACATTATCGACTAGTTCGAACATTTCCCCTACTCCTTCGTGCTGTTTTCGGCCTTTTACAGGCCGTTTATTCGAGATTTGTGTTTTCGAGATACCTTCGTGTACTTCCTGCCCGGTCCGTCAGAAATGACCGGTAAACCAGGCCTTCATGCGCTCCAACAGCGTGGGGGCGTCCTCCCCCTTGAGCACTGGCGCCCGCCCAAGATCCATCTGGCGGAAGCCGTGGATCAGCAACCCCACGCCGGTGGCGTAGATCGGGTTGTTGACCACTTCCGTCATACCGGAGACCGCCTGCGGAGAGGCGAGCCGGACCGGCATGTGGAAGATCTCTTCGGCCAGCTCCACCACGCCTTCCATGGTGGAGGAGCCGCCGGTCATCACGATGCCCGCGGGAATCATGTCCTCGAATCCGGATCTGCGCAGCTCTGACTGGACCAGAGTAAACAGCTCCTCGTAACGGGGCTCGACGACTTCGGCGAGCGCCTGTCGGGACAGATCCCGTGGGGCACGATCCCCCACGCTGGGCACCTTGATGGTTTCATCGGCGCCTGCGAGCTGGGTCAGCGCGCAGGCGTACTTGATCTTGATTTCCTCGGCATTCTGGGTCGGTGTGCGCAGGGCCATGGCAATGTCGTTGGTCACCTGGTCGCCGGCGATCGGAATGACCGCGGTATGGCGAATGGCGCCTCCGGTGAACACTGCGATGTCCGTGGTACCGCCTCCGATGTCCACGACGCAGACCCCGAGCTCCTTTTCGTCTTCGGTGAGAATCGCGTGACTGGAAGCCAGCTGCTCGAGAATGATGTCATCGACCTCCAGGCCACAGCGTTTCACGCATTTCTCGATGTTCTGGGCAGCATTCACTGCACAGGTCACCAGATGCACCTTGGCTTCCAGCCGGACCCCGGACATCCCCATGGGTTCCTTGATGCCTTCCTGACTGTCAATGACAAATTCCTGGGGCAGGATATGCAGGATTTTCTGGTCTGCCGGAATCGCCACTGCCTGGGCCGCGTCGATGACCCGATCGATATCAGCCTGGGTCACTTCCCGATCACGGATCGCCACAATCCCATGGGAGTTGAGACTCTTGATGTGGCTGCCCGCGATTCCCGCGTAGACCGAGTGAATACGGCAGCCTGCCATCAGTTCGGCTTCTTCGACGGCCCGCTGAATAGCCTGAACGGTGGTTTCAATATTCACCACGACGCCACGCTTGAGCCCCCGCGAAGGGTGGGAGCCGATGCCGACGACCTCAATGGTGCCGTCCATCTTGCGCTTGCCCACGATCGCAACCACCTTCGAGGTTCCGATGTCGAGTCCAACTATCATGTTTTCCGTTTCAACCGATGACATGTGTTCCACCAAACCTAGGGTCTGTCGTTGAGTTGCTAAGAATTCGGTCCGGAAGCGCCTTTTGCCTGCTTCCACTGCACCGCCACGCCATTGGTGTAACGGGCATCAATCCGACTGACTTCATCCGACCGGGACGCCAGTCGGGTTTCATACACTGTCAGGAACCGGTCAAACCGGTCCCTGACCTGATCGCGACCGAGCTCGACGTCGATGCCATTGGCCAGTTTCAGGCTCCAGGCGCCGCGTGCTTCCAGAGACAGCCCGGCAAAACCCAGGCCGTGAGCAACCAGCCGGTCACTGATCGTCTGTCCCATCTTGATCACATCCCGGACCCGCTCATCCGGACCGGAAAGCCGCGGAAGCGATCCGGCAACCTCCGGATTAGGTGGGCGGAAAAGTTCGCCCTTGCGACTGACCAGGCGACCATCCGTCCAGTACGCCAGGGGTTTCTTCTCCCGGATGTCGACCACCAGCCGGTCCGGCCACACGCGCCGAACCGCCGCCGATTCGACCCAGGGCCGCTGCTCCAGATCCGCCTTGATCTCTGACAGATCCGTTGCGAAATAACTCTTGCCAATCCATCTGCCCGCCTGACGCTCAATGGCGGTTCGGCTGTCGCCGATAAAATCACCGTTCACATCAATGGCCATGATCTGCTGATCCATGGCACCCAGAACCTTGCCTGTGCCCCAGGGCACCAGGCCGGCAAGCAGCACGATCACTGCACCCAGCCCGACCTGCAGCCAGGGTACCGCCTGCAGAACAGCCCGAACCGCGCCAAACCGGTCCCGCTCGGGTCCGACGGAGGTCGCCCCCCGACGCCGAGGCGGCTCGGACGGAATCGCCCGGCTCCGGATCAGCAGGTTCTCAATCATTCGCGTCCTCCAGGGTGTCACGGAGTATGCGCACCACCAGTTCCTCAAAGCTGATGCCGGCGGCACGGGCCGCCATAGGCACCAGGCTGTGGTCCGTCATGCCCGGCACGGTGTTCACTTCGAGCAACCAGAACTGGCCGTCGGCATCCTGCATGATGTCCACGCGGCCCCAGGTGCGGCATCCCACAACCCGAAACGCATCCTGGGCCAGTTGCTGCAGGCGGACCTCGTCATCCGGCGCCAGTCCGCAGGGAATCCGGTAATTGGTGTCGTCTGCCAGGTATTTTGCGTCGTAGTCGTAAAACACGTGATCGGTACTCAGACCGATTGCGGGCAGAGCCCGGTCCTGCAGCAGGCTGACGGTAAATTCCGGCCCTTCGATCCACTCCTCAACCAGCACCAGGTCATCCATGGCGGCGGCCTCGGTGTAGGCCTCGACCAATTCCGCCTCGGTGGTCACCTTGCGAATCCCGATACTCGAGCCTTCATGAGCCGGCTTTACGCTCAGTGGCGCCCGCAGTTCGCGGATAATTTTCTTCGCCTCCTCAACCGACGCCATGGCCCGGAACCGCGGGGTTGGCAAGCCACAACCTTCAAAAACGTATTTGGTGCGAAGCTTGTCCATTGCCAGTGCCGACGCCAGCATCTCACTCCCGGTATAGGGAATGCCCGCCTGGGCGAGAATGGCCTGAATCGTACCGTCCTCGCCGCCACGCCCGTGCAATGCGATGAAGACACGGTCGAAGTCGGGATCTTCTACGGTTTTCAGCAGGCAACCCCGCACATCCACGCCGAAGGCATCAACGCCTGCCGATTGCAGGGCGGACAACACGGCCTTCCCACTCTTCAGGGATACCTCCCGCTCGGCCGAGTCTCCGCCCATAAACACGGCGACCCTGCCAAATCGACGCGTCAGGGCAGGATCCGCCTGGTACGCCGCAATGTCGTTATGGTGCGTATCACTCACCGGACATAACTCCCGCTGCGGCCAGACGCGCAGCTACACCACCAATATCGCCGGCGCCCTGGGTAATCAGCAGGTCGCCGTCCTGAAGCACATTGGCCAACAGACTTTCTATTTCCCGATTGTCTTCAATGAACACCGGCTCCACCTTGCCCCGTTGGCGGATACTGCGGCACAGAGATCGTCCATCGGCCCCCGGAATCGCCGGTTCGCCCGCCGGATACACATCCATCAGCAAAAGCGCATCCACCTCGGACAGGACACGCACGAAATCCTCGTAAAGGTCCCGGGTCCGGGTATAACGATGAGGCTGGTACAACATCACCAGGCGGCGCTCCGGCCAGGCATCATGGGCAGCCCGGATCACGGCTTCCACTTCGGTGGGATGGTGTCCGTAATCGTCGATGAGCGTAACGGTGCCTTTCGGTGTCTGATAATCCCCGTATACCTGGAAGCGCCGGCCGACACCGGCAAATCCGGACAGCCCTTCGCAGATGGCATCGTCGTCAACGCCTTCGTCAGTCGCCACCGCAATCGCCGCGAGGGCATTGAGCACGTTGTGGCGCCCGGGCATCCTGAGTTCTACAGACAGGTCGCTGCGACCGCCGGGGCGCTTCACGACAAAACGGGTCTTCAGGCCATCCGAGACAATGCCCTCGGCGCGGTAATCCGCCGCCGGATTCTCGATGCCGTAGGTAATGATCGCCCGGGAAATCCGGGGAATGATTTCCTGCACGTACGCGTCGTCAACGCACATGACTGCCACGCCATAGAAAGGCAGGTTGTGAAGGAAATCCACGAACGTCTGCTTGAGCTTCTCGACGTCACCGCCATAGGTGTCCATGTGATCCGCTTCGATGTTGGTCACCACGGAAATCACAGGCGTGAGGTGGAGGAACGACGCATCGCTTTCGTCCGCTTCCGCAACCAGGTAGCGAGAACCGCCCAGCTGCGCGTTGGTTCCGGCACTGTTGAGCTTTCCACCGATTACGAACGTCGGGTCCAGACCCGCCTCGCCCAGAACCGAGGCAATCAGGCTGGTCGTCGTGGTCTTGCCATGGGTGCCGGCGACCGCGATTCCGTGGCGGTAACGCATGATCTCCGCCAGCATTTCGGCACGGGGAACGATCGGGACCCGTCGGCTGCGGGCAGAGACAACCTCAGGGTTGTCGGAGGCAACGGCCGTGGACACCACGACTACATCTGCCCGGGCACTGTTTTCTTCTCGATGGCCGATCTGAACATCGACACCCAGCGCCTTGAGGCGATCGGTGACCGGGCCTTCCTTCAGGTCCGACCCCGAAACCTCGTAGCCCTGGTTTTTCAGCACCTCGGCGATGCCGCTCATGCCGGCGCCGCCAATACCCACAAAGTGGATATGACGGATCCGGCGCATCTCAGGCACCTGATAGACCAGTGGCGGATTCGTTGCATCAGCCATTGGCGGCCTCCAGACAGTAATTCACGACTCTCTCCGTTGCATCCGGGCGGGCCAGCGTGCGCGCGGCCTTCGCCATATTCATGACCCGTGACCGGTTACCCGCCAGGTCTTCCAGGGTTTCCGCCAACACCGTCGCTGTCAGTTTTGGCTGTGGTATCAGGATCGCGCCCCCGGCATCGACCATCTGACGGGCATTGGCCGTCTGGTGATCGTCGACGGCATGCGGGAACGGCACGAGCACTGCACCAATCCCAGCGGCACACAGCTCCGACACCGTCAGCGCACCCGACCGGCACACCACAACATCGGCCCAACTGTAGGCTTCCGCCATGTCCTTGATAAACCGGTCCACCCGGGCTGATACGCCACTCGCCTCATAGGCTTCGGCGGTGGCATCGTATTTGTTTTCGCCACACTGATGACGCACCTCTGGACGTCGATCCTCCGGGATCAACGCCAAAGCTTCGGGCAGGCGCTCATTAAAGACCTGAGCCCCCAGGCTACCGCCGACCACCAAAACACGGAGCGGGCCGTTCCTATCGCCCATGCGGGCTTCCGGAGCCGGCAGGTCCGCCAGATCCTGGCGCACCGGATTGCCGGTGCACCGGGTGATGACGTCGGCACCGAAGCTGCCTGGAAAGGCTTCCAATACTGTTTCCGCGAACCGCACCAGGATCCGGTTGGTCATACCGGCAATGGCGTTCTGTTCGTGAACCACCAGGGGCGTGCGGGTGATCCAGGCGGCCACACCGCCGGGGCCGGTGACAAAGCCGCCCATTCCCACCACACAGTCCGGCTTGACCCGCCGAACGATGGTAAAGGCCTCACCGAGTGCGCGCATCAGCCGGAACGGTGCGAGCAACAGCGCCAGTCTGCCCTTGCCCCGAAGCCCGGAAATGTGAATAAGGGACAGGGGAATATCGGTGTCACCAATCAGCCGCTGTTCCATTCCTCCTCTGGCTCCGAGCCAATGCACCTCATGTCCGCGAGCCTGCAGCGCGCGGGCCGTGGCCAGTGCCGGGAACACGTGGCCACCGGTGCCGCCAGCCATCATCAGGAAGCGCCGGGCGTTACTCATAACGCGCACCTCCCCGTTTGGACGACCCGGTTTTCTCGCGATCCAGCCGTACCTTGTCGAGACGCTCCATCTCGACACGAGCCAGGACCCCGATGCAGATGCAGCTCACCATGAGGCTTGATCCGCCGTAGCTGACCAGCGGCAACGTCAGGCCCTTGGTCGGAAGCAGACCTGTGCTGACGGCCATATTGATGCCCGCCTGCAAGCCTATGAGCAGGCTCAGGCCATAGGAAAAACACGCACCGAACGGCATCCCCGCCTTTTCAGCGCGACGGGCGATCACCAGCCCGGACGTCACCAGAATCGTGAACAGCCCGAGCACAATCAGCGATCCGATCAAGCCGAACTCTTCCGCAACAATGGCGAAAATGAAGTCCGTGTGGGCCTCGGGCAGATAGAACAGCTTCTGAATCGAGTTGCCCAACCCGACGCCGAACCACTCGCCCCGACCGAAGGCAATCAGCGACTGGGTCAACTGATAGCCACTGTCGAACTGATCCTTCCAGGGATCCAGGTAACTCACGACCCGCTTGATCCGGTACGGCTGGGTCAGTACCAGCAACGCGCCCAATACAATCAGCGTGATGATCAGAGGCACAAACCGGCTGAGACGGACGCCGCTGAGAAAAATCATGCCGGCGGACGCCGAGACCAGAACCACCGTGGCCCCGAAATCCGGTTCCGTGACCAGCAGGAAAGAGGCAACCCCCAGAATGAGCAACGGTTTGAGAAAGCCCGGCCATGTGTTCAGCAATTCTTCCCGACGCCGGACCACGTATCCGGCCAGATAGGCAATCAGGCACAGCTTGGCCACCTCAGACACCTGGACATTGAACAGTCCGAACGGAATCCAGCGCGTTGAACCATTCACCGTGCGCCCAAGCGGCGTAAGCACCAGCACCAGCACGACCAGGCCAATCGACAGCAGCAGCCAGCCGCTGCGCTCCCACCAACTGACCGGCACATTCACGGCCAAAAGCGCCAGACCACAGCCCATCACGGCAAACAGCAGTTGACGAATCACATAGTGATAACTGTTGCCGACGGTCTCCGCGGCCATATCCATCGAGGCTGAAGAAATCATCACGACGCCAATCACCATCAGGGCGATTGCGCTGATCATCAGCATCGGCAACGGCTCGAACCTGGCAAACCACCGGTTCTGGATGGGAAGGCTGGCTTCAAGTGACATCACAGGCCCTCCACAAGTTGCCGGAACTGATCTCCGCGATCGTTGTAATCACGGAACATATCGAAACTGGCACACGCGGGTGACAACAGCACCCGATCACCGGGACGGGCCGCCGCCCGGGCTTCAGTCACCGCCTCGGCCAGGGTTGTTGCCTGCTTTACCGGAACGGAAGAACCGATGACCTCCGCGATGCGCTCCGCATCCTGCCCGATCAGGACCACAGTGCGGCAGTGCAGCGTGACCGGCGCCTCCAGCGGAGAAAAATCAGCGCCTTTACCATCGCCGCCGGCGATTAACACAACCTTGCCGTGATCCGGCACAAGACTCTCGATCGCGGCAACGGTGGCGCCTACGTTGGTTCCCTTGGAATCGTTGATATAGTCAACGTCATCCAGCGAACGGACAAATTCACAGCGGTTCGGAAGCCCACGGAAATTCCGGACGACCTCCAGCATCACAGCCATCGGGAAGTCCGCCGCATGGCCCAGGGCCAGCGCCGCCATGACGTTGCTGACGTTGTGGTGGCCCATCAGTTTGAGCTCACTGGTCAACAGGAGGTTATCAAGTCCGAAAGTAATCCAGGTTCCCTGATCATCGTCCCGGGTACTGAAGGTATCCGGGTTCACGCGATGGAAGCCGAAACACAGGAATCTCAAAGTATCCCGGGCCATCGGGGTACTGAGCGCATCGTCGAGGTTGACGATGGCGTTTTTCGCCCCCCGGAAAATTCTCTGCTTGGCCTGGAAATACGCCATCTTGTCCGGATACCGGTCCATGTGATCATCACTGACATTCAGAACGGTCGCCGCCAGCGCATTGAGCTCTTCAGTGGTTTCAAGCTGGAAACTGGATAATTCCAGCACGTAAAGATCCGCGCCCTGGCCCAGAAGATCCAATGCGGGTGTACCTATATTGCCGCCGACCTGCACATTCCGGCCCGCAGCCCGGGCCATTTCGCCAACGAGCGTGGTGACGGTGGTCTTTCCGTTGGAACCGGTGATGGCAATGATCGGCGCATCAGCGGCCTCCGCGAACAAGTCGATATCGCCGCGGATGCGGGCTCCGTGCTGAGCGGCGTAGGCGATCGCCGGCTCGGCAATCGCAATACCCGGGCTGACGACCAGTTCGTTGAATGTGGCGAACTGCTCAGCGTTGAATGGTCCCAGATGCACCGGCACTTCTGGATACCGTGAGCGCAGCTCATCGATTCCGGGCGGATTGTCCCGGCTGTCAGCCACAACGATCTCCCTGCCCTGAGCCGACAGGTAACGCACGCAGGAGAGCCCGGTTTTACCGAGCCCTACCACCAATGTGCGACGATCCGATGCGATGACACTCATAGCAGAAGCAAAGTCCTATCGTATCTTCAGACTGGCGAGGCCAATCAGTACCAGAACAACCGTAACGACCCAGAACCGCACGATAACTCTCGGTTCTGGCCAACCCTTCAATTCAAAGTGGTGGTGCAGAGGGGCCATCCGGAAAATCCGGCGACCGGTCAGGCGGAACGATGCCACCTGCAGGATGACCGAGACCGTTTCCATGACAAAAACGCCACCCATGATGAACAGCACGATTTCCTGCCGGACGATGACGGACACCACGCCCAGCGCAGCTCCCAGTGCAAGCGCGCCGACATCGCCCATGAACACCTGCGCCGGATAGGTGTTGAACCAGAGGAACCCCAGCCCTGCACCGACCAGCGAACCACAGAAAATGATGAGCTCCCCGGTGCCGGGCAGGTGGGGGATCAGCAGGTAGTTGGCAAACTGGGCGTGGCCAGATACATACGCGAAAATGGCCAGGGCACCGGCCACCATCACCGTGGGCATGATGGCGAGCCCATCCAGTCCATCTGTCAGATTCACCGCGTTACTGCTGCCAACGATGACGAAGTAGGTCAGCAGGATAAAAAACACCGGCCCGAGGGTCAGCGAAACGTTCTTGATGAACGGGAGGTACAGTGACGTTTCCTGTGGCAACGACGAACTGAAATACAGGAACACGGCAGCCCCGCCTCCGATAACCGACTGCCAGAAATATTTCCAGCGCGCCGGTAACCCCCGCGGATTGCGCTCAACCACCTTGCGGTAGTCATCCACCCAACCGATGGCCCCGAACAGAAGCGTGACCAGCAGGGTAATCCAGACATAGCGATTGCTGAGATCGGCCCAGAGCAGAGTGCTGACAGCTATGGCGACCAGGATCAGTGCACCACCCATGGTCGGGGTTCCGGCCTTGCTCAGATGTGTCTGGGGGCCATCGTCACGCACCGCTTGGCCGATCTGGTACTGGCTGAGCTTCCGGATCATCATCGGTCCGATCACGAGGGAGATCAGCAACGCCGTCAGGATTCCCAGAATCGCGCGCAGCGTCAGATACTGAAACACTGCCAGTTCGGAAAAATATTGGGATAGTACCTCTGTCAGCCAGAGCAGCATGCGTCATTCACCTTTTCTTTTATTCCCTCCACCACGCGATCCATGGCGGAACTGCGAGAACCCTTCACCAGGACAGTCGTCGGCTCGTTCAGCCCTTTGACCACTGCGTTGACGGCTGTTTCGTGATCCTCAAATGTTTCTGTTTCCTGGCCGAACCCATCGGCATAGCCCTCACACCCGGGGCCAACAACCAGCAACCGGTCAATCCCCAATTCCCGGGCGCAGGCACCGACCTCGGCGTGCAGTTCTCGGGCCTGCTCCCCCAGCTCGGCCATCGCGCCAAACACCGCCATTAGCCGGCCTTCCCTGCCCGCGAGCACCGCCAATGCGGCCTTCATGGACGCGGGGTTCGCGTTGTAACTGTCATCAATCACCGTCAGACGATCGCTGAGTTCCAGACTCTGCAACCGTCCGGAAACCGGACGCACATTCTCCAGCCCTTCCCGTATCTGCGCGTCGCTCGCCCCCAGGTCCCGGGTGGCGGCAATCGCCAGCAGCGCATTGATCTGGTTATGGTCGCCAGGCAGTGGCACCGTCAGGCGGCACTGCCAGTTGTCCGGACCAGCCACGGTCAACGCCTGACCGTCGCGCGCTACTGACACATCCGTCACTCGGTAGTCGGCATCCGGATGCCCCAGCCGACTTACACTGACAACGCGACGATCTCCGGCGCGATTCAGCCACTGGTCAAACGCCGGGTCGTCACGATTGAGAACGACCAGGCCGCCCTCGGTCACACCTTCGATAATTTCGCCTTTTGCCAGAACAATGTTCTGGTAACTGCCGAATCCTTCCAGGTGCGCCTGCCCTGCGTTGGTCAGTATCACGACCTGCGGACGGGTGATCGCTACGGTATGGGCAATTTCACCCAGCCCGCTGGCACCCAGCTCTATGGCGCCGTAACGGTGCTCCGGCGCGAGACGGAAGAGCGTGAGTGGCACCCCTATGTGGTTGTTCAGGTTGCCCTCAGTAACCAACGTGGGTCCCATGGTTGACAGAATGGCTCCTGTCATTTCCCGAACCGTGGTCTTGCCACTGCTGCCCGTGACCGCCACCAGCTCAGCGGTACTGGCGTCCCGGTTGCCGGCTGCCAGACGAGCCAGGGCTTGTACCGTGTCGCCAACCACCAACTGCGGCAGGTCGACGCTGTCGTCCTCGACATCCACGACCGCCGCCACGGCTCCGGCATCACGGGCCGCAGAAAGGAATCGGTGGCCGTCAAAATTCTCGCCCCGCAACGCCACAAACAGGTCGCCGGGAGACAACGAACGGGTATCTGTCGACACGCCCGTATAACGGGTGCCTGTCAGGTCCCCCGCACGACTGGAAGCACCGGCCCAGGCACTGGCCTCTGCCAGTGAAAAGGCGCGCATCATGCCACACCTCCATTCAGGTTCAAGCGATGCCGTACCTGTTCGGTGTCACTGAACGGCAACTTCTGGCCCGCCACTTCCTGATAGGCCTCATGCCCCTTACCGGCGATCAGTACCAGGTCGTCCTTACTCGCCAGATCAATAGCGTTTGCAATCGCCTGCGCACGGTCGTGGATCACCGTTACCCGCTCCGGATGAACAAACCCGGCCATAATGTCCCGGGTAATGGCATCCGGACTTTCACTTCGGGGATTGTCATCGGTCACAATCACCTGGTCGGCGAGGGCTTCGGCCTCTTTGGCCATTTCGGGCCGCTTTCCGCTATCCCGATCGCCGCCACAGCCAAAGACACAGATCAGGCGCCCCGCCACATGCATGCGAAGGGCGGACAAGGCATTCGACAAGGCATCCGGGGTATGGGCGTAATCCACGACGACGCGGACGCCATCTCCCCCCGAAAAGCATTCAAGACGCCCCGGGGGCGGCTGCAGGCGACTGACCGCCGTCCGGACGCGCTCCAACGGCACACCCAGAGCCAAGACTGAGGCCATGGCTGCCAGCGTGTTACTGGCGTTGAAGCTACCCATGATCGGCACATGAATCTCGAAAGCGCCCCACTGGCCATCGACAGATGCCACGAATCCCTCGTCGGTGGGAGTGAACTCCTTCAACCACAGCTCGGTCTGCGCCTCGTGGAGGCTGTACCGCACCCGGTCGCACTTCCCTTCAAGCTGCTCGTAAAGCTGCCGTCCGAAAGGATCGTCGAAATTGATAACGGCAAAGTGCAGGCCTTCGCGGAAGAACAGTTTGGCCTTGGCCTCTCCGTACGCTTCCATGGTGCCGTGATAGTCCAGATGATCCCGGGTCAGATTGGTGAATACCGCTCCGGTCATGCTGATCCGGTCCACGCGTCCCTGATCAAGGGCATGGGAAGACACCTCCATGACTGCCGCTCGACCACCCTGGCGCAAAATCTGTGAGAGCACCCGGTTGACCTGAACAACATCCGGCGTGGTATGCGTGGCCGGCTGCAGGGCGTCCGGCATCCCATAACCCAGGGTACCCAGAAGACCGCAGGGTGTGCCCGTCTCCTTCAGCAACTGCGAAATGTATTGTGAGACGGACGTTTTACCATTGGTACCGGTCACACCGATCAGACGCAGACGCTGGGACGGGTGCTCGAAGAAGCGATCGGCAATCCTTCCCAACTCCCGACGCAGACCTGCAACCGGGACGATGAGGGCGCCGTGGTGTTCCGTGCACTGCAAAGTTTCATCGGACTCCAGCAACACCACCGTCGCACCGGCCTCGATGGCCTTGTCGACATAGTGGTCAGCCGGCGTTCGGGCACCGGCCAGCGCGACGAATGCGTCTCCGGACCGCACCGTTCGGCTGTCCGTCTGCAGACCGTGGATAGTGACGTCAAATACCGACGGCACTTCAACGATGCCATGTAACAACGTGCTGAGAGATGCGATGCACATAGGCCTAACCTCGCTCCCCGGTCGGCCGGGATCCGGAATGGGAACCCGACACTTCCAGTTCTGGCTTCACATTCAGCAGTCGCAGAGCGTCACTCATAACCCGGGCAAATACCGGGGCAGCCACTTCGCCGCCGTAGTATTCCCCGGACTGCGGCGCATCAACGGCCACAACCGTCACAATTCGCGGATTATCCATGGGCGCCATGCCGGCAAAAATGCCCTTGTACTGATTGTCCTCATAACCCTGATTGCCAACCAGGTGAACGGTTCCCGTCTTGCCGCCCGCAGAATAAAGACCCGGGTCTGCCCGCGTACCGGTTCCGCGCTCGACCACACCGTGCAGCATTTTCCGGATTTCTGCAGTGACGTGCTCCGATAACACCCGATGCCCTTTTGGCTTTTTATCAACCTTGAGCAGGCTCAGGGGATATTTTATGCCCCCGTTCGCCAGCACCATGTAGGCCTGCGCAAGTTGTAGTGCGTTCAGGCTCATACCGTATCCATAGGAAAGCGTTGCTTCGTCCACCGGATGCCATTTCGGCGGGGCCGGCAGAACTCCGACCGCCTCACCGGGAAACCCGACGCCGGTCGGCTCACCCAGCCCGACACGGCTGTAAAGATCCCTTATGGCATCGCCACCGAGTTCGGTGGCGATTTTGCTGATGCCGACGTTGCTGGACTTCACAATGATGTCCGTCAGGCTGAGCACCCCATAGTTCCGGTGATCCCGAATCGTGAAACGACCGAAACGCCGATACCCGGGATTGGTATCAACCACATCGCCTACCGAATACTTGCCCGATTCCAGCGCAGCGGCCATGGTTATGGGCTTCATGGTGGAGCCGGGCTCGAACAGGTCGGTAATTGCCTTGTTGCGCAGATTGGCGGGATCCAACTGGCTCCGGTCATTCGGGTTGTAGGAGCCCTGGTTCACCATTGCCAGAACCTCGCCGGTATCGACGTCCAGCATGACCAGAGTGCCGCCCCTTGCATTCTGGGCGTTCACCATTGCCTTCAACTCACGGTAGGCAAGGTACTGGAGACGCAAATCGATACTGAGCTGCAGATCGTGCCCCCGCTCCGCGTCCTGAATCAGTGCAAGATCCTTGATGACACGCCCACGATTATCCTTGAGCACCCGTTTACTGCCCGGCTTACCGGAAAGCCATTCGTTGTAGGAGAGTTCCATTCCCTCCTGACCCTGCTCGTCGATATTGGTAAAGCCGACAACGTGGGCCGTCACCTCGCCGGCCGGGTAATAACGCCGATATTCCTGACGGCTGTAGACACCGCTGATGTCCAGATCCATGATCCGCCGGGCCAGATCCGGCTGGACTTTTCGGCGCAAATAGATGAATTCGCGACCGGAATAGTCCCGAAGACGCTGCCTCAAACGAGCTTCACTCATTCCCATCAAACGCGCGAGACTGGCGAGCCTAGGCTCGTCCGGATCGGTTTGGGAGGGATTCGCCCAGATAGTCTGTACCGGTGCACTCACGGCCAGCGGTTCGCCATGACGGTCAGTAATCACACCACGATGGGCGTCGATTTTTTCGACCCGGATGGTGCGCACATCACCCTGTTGGCGAAGGAACTCATGATCAACGACCTGCAGATCGACCAGGCGCCAGACCAGGGCTGCCATCACCACCAGGAAAACGCCCAGCACGGCGCCGAACCGCCAGCCTTTCTGGCTGACAGCCGCTTTCTGGCTCCATGTGGGTTTCGCTCCCTGACCGGACAAATCGTTCACCCTGACGGTTTGTGAATGTTCTTGTTATCGTTTCAGTGCACGGAAGACGGAGACATCATCGGTACCAGAACGATATCTTCCCGTCCCGGAACCACCATCCCGAATCGTTCGGATGCCAGCTTTTCCACTCGCCCGTGCGCACTGAGCGCACTCTGCTCAAGCAACAACTGGCTCCATTCCCGGTGATACTGATCCCGCTTGGTCTGTAGCTGAGCCAATGTATTGAACAGATCCCGGTTCTGGTGGACGCTGGCAACCACGCCGATCGCAGACGCCACCAACACAGCCACCAGGACCAGAGAAATCATCACCTGTTTCTGACCCAGCGCATCAAAGACCTGCCGGGAGAGCCTGACAGCGGTCGCGACACTTTCCCGCACCCTGCGTTTGCTCGATTTCGCCGTTTTGACCGGCTGTTCTATGGCTACCGCGCCCATGGTTACGCGCTCCTCGCGTTCATTCGTTAACGTCAATCCGCTCCAACACCCGCATCACTGCACTGCGGGCCCGAACGTTATCACTGATTTCTTCATCGCCCGCCTTGCTCGCCTTGCCAACCAGACGAAATGCGGACCGCTCCTGATCAGCCGTTACCGGTATCCCCTTCGGCAACTTTGGCCCACGGGCCAGGTCCCGCATAAACCGCTTGACCAGCCGGTCCTCCAGGGAGTGGAAACTTATAACCACCAGCCTCCCGCCCGGCGCGAGCCTTTCCGCAACGGCACTCAGGCAGACTTCAAGGTCTTCAAGCTCCCGATTGATGAAGATCCGGATAGCCTGAAACGTCCGGGTAGCCGGATGCTTGTGCTTTTCCTTTTTTGGCACTGCCTCACTGACCAGTTCAGCCAGCTGGCGAGTGGTCTCAATGGGCGCTTCCTGTCGGCGCTCCACAACGAAACGGGCGATACGGCGGGAAAATCGTTCCTCTCCGTATCGCCAGATCACATTGGCAATGTCCTGCTCATCCGCCTGCGCGAGCCATTCCGCGGCGCTGGGCGATTGATGCGGATTCATCCGCATATCGAGCGGACCGTCCCGCATGAAACTGAATCCCCGCGTGGGATCGTCCAGCTGCGGTGAAGACACGCCCAGATCGAGCAGGACACCATCCACCTGTTCCCAGTCCCGGCGGGCCATCGCCAAAGCAACTTCGGCAAAGGAACCGTGAAACCAGGAGAAGCGGGCATCTTCAGCGGCCAGGGATTCGGCCGCTTTGATCGCCTCGGGATCCTTGTCAAAACCAAGCAGGTGACCCTGATCACCAAGCCGATCGAGGATCAGGCGACTGTGGCCTCCCCGACCGAATGTTCCGTCGATGTAACGCCCCTGGGGATCGGTCACCAGATAATCCACGGCCGAATCCAGCAAAACCGAACGGTGCGCAAACGTATTTTTGTCATCGGATGTCATAGCGACAGAGCCTCCATTTCGGGCGGCATATCGTCATCCCCGGAGGACTCATCCAGCCAGGCAAACCAGCGCTCTTCGCTCCAGAGCTCCAGTTTTTTCCCCTGGCCAATCAACATCAGCTTTTTCTCTAGGTGCGCATAGCTTCTCAGCGTGGGCGGAATCAGGATCCGGCCCGCGGAGTCCAACTCCATCGGGGCCGCATTACCCAGCAACAGACGCTGAAGGCGCTTTACGGCCTTGTGCATGTTCGGCAAGGCCTCGATTTTGGGCCGAAGTGCCTCCCATTCGGGTTCGGGATAGACCAGCAGACAGCGCTCTTCATCAGCATTGGCAGTCACCACGATGCGGCCATCGCAGATCTGCGAGAGCGACTCGCGGACCTTGGCGGGGATCGCCAGGCGACCCTTCGCATCCATGTTGATGGCATGACTGCCCAGAAAATTGCTCATTTACGCCGTCTCAAGGTGCCTGATATCCACAAAAAACCACTACTAACCACTTTTTCCCACTTCTGCACACTATAGAAACACGCAATACACAATGCAAGCGCCGCAAACGGCGCCACAGTGACAAAACTTCCTTTTATGACAAGAGGTTACAGAGGACGGATCGACCAGAGAGAAAGGTTACAGATAAGAAAAGAAAGAAAATCAAATACCTGCAGGGAGTTCTGAATACTTGAAATGAGGTTTAAGATTTTTTGGCTATAACAGGAAGGGACTGATAATGAAGGCTATCACAGATCGAAAAAAATGAGCTCGCCGATAAGCCGGGTTCTGTCTTGGACAGTCATTCATCTAGGGCCTGCGTCACCACAGGCCTCAAGCAACCTACCCGAATCCAGCGCGGGCCACGCCATTGGATTCCTATTTGGTCTTGCTCCAGGTGGGGTTTACCATCGCCGTGGACTGTTGCCAGCCACGCGGTGCGCTCTTACCGCACCGTTTCACCCTTACCGGCGCCCGAAGGCGCTTAGGCGGTATACTTTCTGTTGCACTTTCCGTCGGCTCGCGCCGCCCAGGCGTTACCTGGCACCTTGCCCTGCGGAGCCCGGACTTTCCTCCCCCGGAAAACCGGCGGCGACTGTCTGGCGAGCTCGGGCGTGACGATACTCCCGCCCCTGACTGCTTGCAAGGAAAACCTCATTCCCGGAGAGACCTCAACGCTCCTTGAGCGAGAGGGCCCGCTGATAAAGCTCGTTTTTCGACCCACCGGTCAGGTCCGCGACCACCCGTGCGGCCTTCTTGACCGGCAACTCACGAAGCAACAGCTCCAGCAATCGGTCCTCGTCCAGCGCCGATTCGGATTGAGGCTCGCCGGAGGGCTCATAGCCGCGCACCATGACAACAAATTCACCCCGTGTCCCATGGGCATCGGACTGCAGCGCTTCGATGACCTCCGCCAGGGAGCCGCTATAGAAGGTCTCGAATGCCTTGGTCAACTCCCGCCCGAGAACGACCTCTCGGGTGTCGCCCAGGACATCAGCCATATCAGCCAGCGCTTCGAGGATACGGTGTGGAGACTCGTAGAACACCAGAGTGGCCAGCTCACGACGCAGGGACTCAAGCGCTGCTTTTCTGGCGGATCGCTTGGCCGACAGGAAACCACCAAACAGGAAACGGTCGGTCGGCAGACCCGCAGCACTGAGCGCCGTCACCGCCGCGCAGGCACCCGGCACGGGACTCACCTTCACCCCCAGGGCCCGAGCCTCCCGGACCAGCACGTACCCCGGATCCGAAATCAACGGCGTCCCGGCATCGGAAACCAGAGCCACACTCTTACCCGCCTGCAGCTCATCGAGCACTCTCTGATAGCGCTCCCGCTCATTGTGATCGTGAAGAGCAATCATCGGCTTGCGGGTTCCGAAGTGTTGAAGCAGACGGCCGGTATGACGCGTATCTTCAGCCGCGACCAGGTCAACGGTCGAGAGCACGCGCTCTGCACGGGGCGACAGATCTTCAAGGTTACCGATGGGCGTTGCCACGATATAGAGAGTGCCAGGACCGGAAGCAGAGACCGGGTTCGGGGAGGATGGTTCGGCCACAGATTTACTCAATCGTCTTACTCCACTTGCGGAATCGGTGCTCCGTGAAAGCAACGTCATGTGAATTGCCCCCGGAGCTGTTAAACTTGCCACCGTTAATGCGGCGCCACAAGCCCAACGATCCGGAGTGAGCCAAGCTTGTCATGATCAAGAAGTCAATCAACCAGTCCGCCGTGGCCAGCGTTTTGCTGTTCGTCCTTTCTCTATCGGGATGTGCCACCGTCAACCTCCAGTCCCGCGTTGCGCAAACGGCAGACGAGGCCATCAACCTCGCCAGCCAGGAGGACAATCGCGACACGGCGGTGCGATTCCTGCTGAAAAGCGCGAACCACCTGCAGAAACAGGGCAATCATACTGGCGCCCGAACCATACTCCAGAGCCAACAGTTAAGCCAGCTGGGCCCGGAACTTGAGCAACAGAGGCAATTACTGGCCATGGACAGCGCCGTCGCTCTGGACGACCGCCCCTGGGCGCAAACGCTGGCCGGTCAACTCTCGCCGGAGAGCTTCACCCGGTATTCTGCGGAGTTGCTGTCCCGGGCGGCCAACCTCCAGGCAAAAACATTCGAGCTCGCAGGCAAGCCGCTGGACGCGGCACTGACACTCATCCTGCTGACACAAGCCGACGCCACCGCAGATATCCAGGCGCTTCACGATCGGATCTGGCAACTGCTTAAAAAAGTACCGGACCAGGCTCTCGATGAGGCAAACGCCAAGTCCATCGGTTATGAAAGCCAGGGCTGGCTGGAACTGGCCGCCCTTCTGCGCGCGCCGGGTGCGAACCTGGACGAACAGGGCAGGATTGTGCGCCGATGGCAGAACAACTGGCCCGGACACCCCGCAGCTCAGGTCCTGCCCTCGGAACTGCAGCTGATCGCCACGCTCGCCACCAGTCGCCCTGAAAAAATAGCCCTTGCGCTGCCATTGGACGGCGACCTGGCCAACGCGGGACGCGCCATCCGTGACGGCTTCCTTTCCGCGTTCTACCTCGACCAGTCGGTGGATCGCAGTAAAACCGAAATCCGGATATTCAACACGGCCAAACAACCCTTTAGCGAACTCTACCGGGACCTTTCGTCCCAGGACTTCGACCTCATTGTCGGCCCCCTGGAAAAATCGGCACTGACGAGCCTCAGTGCGCTGCACACACTGCCAGTTCCCGTTCTTGGACTGAATTACCTGCCTGAGGACACCAAAGCACCAGAGGGCCTTTACCAGTTCGGGCTGTCAGCGGGGGACGAAGCCCGACAGATAGCCGATCGACTCGCGGCGAAAGGGCTGAATCAGGTTCTTGCGCTCATTCCCAAGGGGGACTGGGGAGACCGCGTCGAAAAGGCACTGCTGGACAGATTGTCAGAGAACGACGCCATTGCGCTGGATGTTGAACGATTTTTCCCGGAGGATAATCTTCGGGCCGTCACAGCGGCACTTCTGGGCATCAACGCCTCCCGGGACAGGGCAATTCAGGTGGAACGGACAATCGGCCTGAACGTGGAGTTTGAACCACGTCGGCGCCAGGATGCCGACGCCATTGTCATGGTCGCGCTGCCCACCATCGCACGACAGTTCAAACCGCTCTTCGCCTTCTACTACGGAGGCGATCTACCCGTCTATTCGCCCTCCATTGTCTACGAGGGCACACCGGACCCGACGCGCGACCGGGACTTGAATGACGTGACCTTCACCGACATTCCCTGGGTCCTCGACGACAATGACGAATTCAGAGATGAGGCAGCCCAATACCTGAAGGGCACCCGAGGCCAGCTCGGCCGCCTGTTTGCCATGGGCGCCGACGCGTGGCAACTGGGCAAGCGCCTGCCTTTGTTGCGCCAGGTGGACGGTGCTGCCATCAATGGCCAGACCGGTACGCTCACCATGAACCGCCAGGGGAGCATCCAGCGTGAACAACTCTGGGCACAGTTCAAAAATGGCGTACCTGTCGTGCTGTCAGAGCCGGAAACAGGACCCGACGAGGAGTCTGCCGGGGACGGACAGCCCACCGACGTGACCAACGGCGCCACCGGGGAACGCACTCCCTGAACAGAGACTTTTAACGGGATGCTGAGCCATGGAAGGCAAAAGAGGCATTGGGAACCATTATGAAGGCGTCGCTGCCCGATATCTGAAAAGCAGGGGCGTCATAATAACCGACCAGAATGTATACAACCGGGGCGGAGAAATCGACCTGATTGGCCGAGATGGAAGCACTCTCGTCTTTTTCGAGGTTCGCTTCCGGGGAGAGGGTCGATTGATCGATCCACTGACGTCCATTACTTATCCCAAGCAACGGAAGCTACTTCGCGCCACGGCATTTTATCTGCACCGGCACGGCTTGTGGGATTGCACCAGTCGGATCGACGTCATAGGCATCACCCCGGGAACCACCAGCAAATATCGGATACAGTGGATCAAAAATGCTATCCAGGCAGGTTAAAACAGGCAATGACAGATACTGAACAACAGATCAGCCAATGGTTTGCGACCCACATGGAGCTGACCGCGCAGACGGCAAGTACCGCGTTACCGCAGATAGAGCCTGTGGCGGATGCCATGGTGAATGCCCTGCTGCAGGACGGCAAACTGATCGCCTGCGCCAACGGCAGCGCCAACATTCTCACCCAGTATTTCTGCACCACCCTGCTTAATCGGCTGGAGCACGACCGCCCGGCCCTGCCGGCTATCAACCTGGGGGCCGATGCAACCACCTACTCCGCCATCTGCAGGGACAACCGGTTTAACGACACTTTTTCCCGGCAGGTCCGCGCCATCGGGAAGCCCGGGGACCTCCTCCTGGTGATCGTCGAGGATGGCCACAAGGCCAACCTGATTCAGGCCATCCAGGCTGCCCACGACCGGGAAATGCAGGTCGTCGTCGTAAGCGCGAGAGAAAAGTCTGACATTACCTCGCTGCTGCACCCGGAAGACCACGAAATTGCTCTCAACAATCTTGGCATTGTCGACGCCCCTCCACTAATGCTGCTCGTGCTCAACACGCTGTGTCGCCTGATCGACCAGAAAATTTTCGGCGGCTAGATAGAAAAAAAGCCAGCGAATGCTGGCTTTTTCAGTATCAAACAAGTCTCGTCTATTTGACGACCTTGAGGGTCGGTCGTCCCGATGGGCGCTCTTCAGAAGAACCGGAACCATCACCATCTTCTCCGGGACCGTCCGGATCGGGCGTGCCAGGCTCACTGCCAAACACCATCCCCTCACCGTTTTCCTTGGCGTAAATCGCCATCACCGCCTGCAAAGGAATGAAGACCTGCATCGGCACTCCGCCAAAACGGGCACTGAATTCCAGCGCGCCATTGCCGATGACGAGGCTTCTTACCGCGCCCGGGCTGATGTTCAGAACAATCTGACCATTGGCCACATGCTCCGTCGGAACCTGAACACCCTGCACCCCTGCGTCCACAACGATATAGGGCGTACAGTCATTATCCAGAATCCACTCATTGAAAGCCCGGACCAGATAAGGCCGACTGGATGTCATGGAAGGTTTGTTTTCCGACACTGCCTAACTCCTGCTGATGGGCGAGAATTCAGCTGCGAATATCTTCTTCAAGATCCGACAGGCTGGCCTTGAATCCTTCACGGCCGAAGATGCTCTCCATGTATTTCAACAATGGCTTGGCCTGCTTCTCATTCAGCTCGATGCCCAGAGCCGGCAGTCGCCACAGGATCGGAGCAATGCAGCAATCCACAATGGTGAACTCTTCTGACATGAAAAACGGCATTTCCCCGAACAGGGGAGCCGCCGCCAACAGGCTTTCACGAAGTTCCTTGCGGGCCGCTTCAGAAGCCTTGGCATTCGGCTGGGCCAGAATCTGGTCCACCAGCCCGCACCAGTCCTTCTGGATACGATGAATCATCAGTCGACTGTTTGCTCGGGCGACCGGATACACCGGAAGCAGAGGCGGATGCGGGAAGCGCTCATCAAGATATTCCATCATGATGTTGGGCTCATACAGAACCAGATCCCGGTCAACCAGAGTCGGAAGCGCGTTGTAGGGATTCAGGTCTGCGAGTTCCGCAGGCGGGTTGTCGGGATCGACATCGACAATATCAACGGTGACCCCTTTCTCAGCCAGGACAATGCGTACCCGGTGGCTGTAATGACTGGCCGGGTCCGAGAAAAACGTCATTGATGACCGCTTGGTCACAACGCCCATAGAACTACCTCACGAGTAAACAAACCGAAAAAACCCTGAAAATGCAAAATTCCAGCGGACCCTTACGCGTCCGCTGGAATTCAGGAAACGGGATTATACCCTATTTCTCAGTGCACGTCCTTCCAGTACTCACGATTGAGCAGATAAGCGAAGACGAAGAAGATCGCCACGAAGATCAGAACAAAGATCCCCAGACGCTCACGCTCCAGCTTCACCGGGTCGGCCGTGTAAGACAGGAAGTTGGTCAGGTCGTACATGGCCTGATCAAACTCTGCTTCGGACATGGATCCCTCAGACACATAACTCGGGCAGAGTTCTCCATTATTGATGTTGCCACTGAGCGGTTCGACCGAGGCCGGGACACCCACGTTCGGCTTCACGCCGCACAGGCCCTGCAGACTGACCAGGACATGCGGCATGCCAACGTTCGGGAATACCACATTGTTGACACCTGTCGGCCGGGTATCATCCTTGTAGAATCCGCGAAGGTAGGAATAAACCCAGGACTCACCACGAAGACGGGCTTCCAGCGTCAGATCAGGCGGCGGAGCGCCAAACCAACCTGCAGCCATGTCCTTTTTCATGGAGTTCTTCATCAGTTCGCCAATCTTGGCATCAGTGAAGATCAGGTTTTGCTCGTACAGATCTTCCGGAATACCCAGATCGTTGGCAACCCGCTTGTAACGGGCATACTGCATGGAGTGACATCCCATGCAATAGTTCGTAAACAACGCCACACCCCGCTGCAGGGATGCCTTGTTGGCATGATCCGGCTCCATATGGTCCATCGGAACCCCGGCGCCACCAGCTGCCAGCCCAAAAGCTGGCAGGACCGCGAAAACAAAAGCAACAATCAGCTTTCTCATTATCCTGTCACCCTCTCTGGAACTGGCTTGGTTTTCTCGATGCGCGTATAGAACGGCATCAGGATGAAATACAGGAAGTAGAGCACCGTCAGAATCTGGGCAACGGTGGTACGACCTTCCGTCGCCGGAACCAGGCCGAGATACCCGAGAATCACGAAGCTCACCGCAAAGATCGCCAGGGCAATCCGGCTCAGCCAGCCCTTGTAGCGGATTGAGCGCACCGGACTCCGATCAAGCCACGGCAGCACGAACAGAATGGCGATGGCACCACCCATCACAACCACGCCCCAGAACTTGGCCGGCAGACCGAAGAGATCCACGGTAACCGCACGCAACATGGCGTAGAAGGGTGTGAAATACCACACCGGCGCAATGTGTGCAGGCGTCTTGAGCGGGTTCGCGGGTTCAAAGTTCGGCTTCTCGAGGAAGATGCCGCCCATCTCCGGGAAGAAGAACACCACCACGAAAAAGATGAAGAAGAAAACAGCAACACCGAGCAGGTCGTGCACGCTGTAGTAAGGGTGGAACGGGATACCGTCTTTCGGGATACCGTTTTCGTCCTTGTTCTTCTTGATATCGATGCCGTCGGGGTTGTTGGAACCCACTTCATGCAACGCCAGAATGTGCAGTACCACCAGACCAAGCAACACGATCGGCAAGGCAACCACATGCAGGGCAAAGAATCGGTTGAGCGTGATGCCTGAAATGAGATAGTCGCCCCGAATCCACAGTGACAGGTCGTCACCGATGACCGGGATAGCACCAAACAGGTTCACGATAACCTGGGCGCCCCAGTAGGACATCTGACCCCAGGGCAGCAGGTAACCCATGAACGCCTCGGCCATCAGCACGAGGTAGATCAGCATACCGAAAATCCATATCAGCTCGCGGGGCTTCTGGTACGAACCGTACATGAGGCCACGGAACATGTGCAGGTATACAACAATGAAGAAGGCGGAAGCACCGGTTGAGTGCAGATAGCGAAGCAACCAGCCCCACTCCACATCCCGCATGATGTATTCAACAGATGCGAAGGCACCTTCAGAAGTCGGGTTGTAGCTCATGGTGAGCCAGATACCGGTCACCAGCTGGTTGACCAGAACCAGCATCGCGAGTGACCCAAAGAAGTACCACACGTTAAAGTTTTTCGGCGCGTAATACTTGGCGAGGTGTTTGTTCCAGGCGTCGACGATTGGAAGACGGTCGTCTACCCATTGAATTAGCTTTTGCATTACGCTGCCTCCGGATCAAGACCAATCGTCAGGGTCGACTCATCGTCGTAGCGATAAGGCGGCACCTCCAGGTTCAGGGGAGCAGGCTGAGCTTGCCATACCCGACCGGCCAGATCGTAATGAGAACCGTGGCACGGACAGAAGAAACCACCCAGCCAGTCTTCGCCGAGGTCTTCGGGGGCAACTTCCGGACGGTAAGTAGGCACACACCCCAGATGAGTGCATATACCAACCAGCACAACGATTTCGGGCTTCAGCGAACGGTAGATGCCTTCGATATAGGACGGCTGCTGGGGCTCCTTGGATTCAGGATCCTTGACCTCATCATTCATTTTCTTGATGTTTTCCAGCATCTCCGGCGTACGACGGACGACCCACACCGGCTTACCGCGCCATTCAACGGTAATTTGTTGGCCCGGCTCAATCTTGCTGATATTGACGGTTACCGGTGCACCGGCAGCTTCGGCCTTGGCACTGGGATTCCAGGATGCCACGAACGGAACGGCCGCACCGACGACGCCGACTCCTCCCACCACAGACGTGGCACCGATCAGGAATCGGCGCCGGCCTTGGCTCACGTCGCCATTATTCATTATGGTTTTCTCCCATCAGGAGATGCCTCCAACCGCTTCAAAGAGGCTGACTGCAGGCATCTAAAAGGACTTCACAACCCAAAAATGTAAGCGCCCAAATGGTAATGAAATTACCAGAACCTTACAAGTCGGAAAGGTGGCCCGGGCGGCGCTTCTCTGCTCCAGATCAATTTGCTGACAATTCTCTGAGACACAAAAAAACCCGGCTCGAAGGCCGGGTTTTTTGAGCGTTTCTGCGACGCAGAATTAACGCTTGGAGTACTGCGGACGCTTACGCGCTTTGCGCAGACCAACCTTCTTACGCTCAACCTCACGAGCATCGCGAGTCACGTAACCAGCCTTGCGCAATGCCGGACGCAGTGTCTCGTCGTAATCCATCAGTGCACGGGTCAGACCGTGGCGAATTGCGCCCGCCTGGCCACTGGTGCCACCACCCTTGACGGTGATGTTGATGTCAAAACGATCGGTAGACTCGGCAACCACGAGCGGCTGACGAACGATCATGCGCAGAGTCTCACGACCGAAGAACTGCTCGATGGTGCGACCGTTGATGGTGATGTTACCGCTACCCGGCTTGATAAAGACGCGAGCCGTGGAGTTCTTGCGGCGACCAGTACCGTAATTTTGTGCTACAGACATATCCGCCTTCCGTTAAATGTCGAGTTCTTTGGGCTGCTGGGCTGCGTGAGGGTGCTCAGCGCCTGCGTAGACTTTCAGCTTTTTGAACATGGCACGACCGAGCGGGCCTTTCGGAAGCATGCCTTTGACAGACTTCTGAATGATTTGCTCGGGAGCCTTGTCTACCAGCTTCTCGAAATTGATGGACTTGATTCCACCCGGAAAGCCGGTGTGGCTGTAGTACATCTTTGCAGATGCTTTCTTGCCGGTAACCTGCACCTGGCTGGCATTAATCACAACAATGTAGTCGCCAGTGTCCACGTGAGGGGTGTACTCAGGCTTATGCTTGCCCCGCAGACGACGGGCGATTTCTGTTGACAGACGACCCAGCGTCTTGCCGGCTGCGTCTACAACGTACCAGTCACGTTTTACTGTTTCTGGTTTCGCACTCAGAGTCTTCATTGATTCCGCCTTGAACGCTATAAAAGAAACGTTGAAAACCACCACCGGTAAATGCAAGGCATCCGGAGGAGGTTCGTACCTGTAATGTTGGCAGTGGTACCATTCGGGGCTGAGATAGCACCATCACCTTGAAAAGCCAGGGCGCGAAGTATACTCCAACCCCCCGGGAAAACCAACCCCGTCTGACGCTGTTTCGTCATTCCCTTATGACGGCAGATCCCTCTCCCGCCAACCATAGAGCGAACACACGTTGGCCAGAAGATCCGGGGCGAGCCCCGACGCCTCCACGCCCCGCAGCTCCGCGAGCGTCTCAAGAATCCGGGGCAGATACACCGGGGAGTTCCGGCCCGAAGCGACCCCGGCCGGTGACATGTCCGGAGCATCCGTCTCCAGAACCAGGCAATCCGTCGGAAGGCGGGCAACGGTTTCACGGGTTTTGCGGGCCCGGTCGTGGGTAATCACTCCGCCAATGCCGATATAACAACCAAGGTCCACCAGCTTGGCGGCCTGTTGATAGCTGCCGGAAAACCCGTGAATCAACGCACGCCCGGTCCAGTTGGCCCTACGGAGTGCACTATGGATCTCGTCATGGGTCCTGACCGAGTGAACAACGAGCGGCACCTCCAGCCTGGCAGCCAGGGCCACCTGTTGCTCGAACCATGGTAGCTGCTCGGTCAGCGATCCGTGCAAACGGTCGAGACCACACTCTCCGAGCGCTACGCAAGCAGCCTCTCTCGAAGCAAGCTTGTCCTCCAGTCGCTGAAGATCCCGTTCCGAGTGCTCCTGCACAAACCAGGGATGGACACCCAGGCAGTACCAGAGTCCGCGATGGGCGCTGGCCACCCGGCGAACGCGTTCCCAGTCCGGCTGCCGAACTCCGGGTATTACTGCGCCCAGCACTCCGAGGGCCCGGGCGCGAGCCCATTCCTCGTCGCGCTCCCCTTCAAAACGGGGAAAATCAAAGTGGCAATGGGCGTCGATCATTCTCATGCCTGCCTCCGCCCGCAACCGGCTCAGTGCTCCCGGGTTTTCTGGAAACGGATATCCGGATAACGTTCCTGGGCCAGGTTGAGGTTGACCATCGTCGGAGCAATGTAGGCCAGCCGATCACTGCCGTCGAGGGCCAGATAGTCGTTGTTCTTGCGCTCGAATTCGTCCAGTTTCCGCTCATCGTCACAACCGACCCAACGCGCCGTGGCAACGTTGATAGGCTCATACACGGCATCCACCTTGTATTCGCTCTTCAACCTGGCAACCACCACATCAAACTGCAATACGCCAACCGCGCCCACGATCAGATCGTTGTTCTTGAGCGGCCGGAATACCTGAACCGCCCCTTCTTCCGACAGTTGAATCAGCCCCTTTTGCAACTGCTTGGCCTTGAGCGGATCCTTGAGCCGGATTCTGCGGAACAGCTCCGGCGCAAAGTTGGGAATACCGGTGAACTTCATATCCTCACCGGCGGTAAAGGTATCCCCAAGCTGGATGGTGCCGTGGTTATGCAGCCCGATGATATCTCCGGCAAACGCCTCGTCAGCGTGTTCACGGTCACCGGCCATGAAGGTCAGGGCATCGGAAAACCGGACGTCCTTGCCGATACGAACATGGCGGGCTTTCATTCCCTGGGCATACTTTCCTGACACAATGCGAAGGAAGGCAATGCGGTCGCGGTGCTGGGGATCCATGTTTGCCTGGATCTTGAACACAAAGCCCGAGAACCCGTCTTCGGTGGGCTGAACCGGACGTTGATCCGTTTCCCGAGGCTGGGGCGTGGGCGCCCATTCCACCAGACCATCGAGCATATGGTCGACACCGAAATTACCCAGAGCCGTTCCGAAAAACACCGGCGTCAACTGGCCGGCCAGAAAGGCGTCAATGTCGAATTCGTGGGAAGCGCCTTTGACCAGCTCGATCTCATCCCGAAGATCAGAGGCATAGGCTCCGATAACCTCGTCGAGTTCCGGATTGTCCAGTCCCTTGATTACTCGCTTCTCCTGGATTGTGTGGCCCTGGCCCGACTGGTACAGGATCACCTCATCACGCAGCAGGTGATACACGCCCTTGAAATTCTTGCCCATGCCGATGGGCCAGGTGATCGGCGCACACGCAATCTTGAGAACGTCCTCGACCTCGTCCATCAATTCAACCGGATCGCGGGTGTCCCGATCCAGCTTGTTCATAAAGGTCAGAATCGGTGTATCCCGGAGCCGTGTTACTTCCATCAGTTTGATGGTCCGTTCCTCGACGCCTTTGGCACTGTCGATAACCATCAGACACGAATCCACCGCTGTCAGTGTCCGGTAGGTGTCTTCGGAAAAGTCCTCGTGCCCCGGGGTATCCAGCAGATTGACCAGTCGATCGTGGTAGGGGAACTGCATGACCGAGGTCGTTACGGAAATCCCCCGCTCCTTTTCCATTTCCATCCAGTCGGATTTTGCATGCTGTCCCGATTTCTTGCCCTTGACGGTACCGGCCTTCTGAATCGCCTGACCGAACAGCAACACCTTTTCCGTGATGGTCGTTTTACCAGCATCAGGGTGTGAAATAATGGCGAACGTACGGCGTTTGGCCACTTCCTGGGAAAGATTGGACATAGTCTGAATGGCACCCGGAATAAAAGGATTTGAAAAGCGTACAAGTATAAAGGTTAAGCACCGCCTGCGTGAACCGGCGCAGGCTGGAGGAAGCGCTCAGGTATGGAGATCGAGCTTCATCACGCGGGCATCCTCAGCACCATCGACACCCGGGTAGTAGCCGGGGCGCACGCCAATTTCTTCGAACCCTTCGCTTAAATACAACGCCGCGGCCCCCTCATTACTCCTCCGTACCTCCAGAAGAACCTGGTGCATGCCATCGTGAATGGACCGGGCCACGAGATATCTCAGCAGCTCACGCCCCGCACCCTGACCACGGGATGCCCGCCCTACGCAAAGGTTCAGCAGGTGGGCCTCATCGAACTGATAGGCAACGATGGCATACCCGACCAACCGGTCCCCATGACAGATCGCCCACAGCCGGTAATTGTCCCTGAAGCAGTCGAGAAAGACGGATTCGGACCAGGGACGAGCATATCCCTGGCGCTCTATTTCCAGCACTTCGGGAAGATCCTCTGGCTGCAGCGGCCGAAATACGAAATCGATGCCCTGCATTGCCCGGTAGGAGCGCGTCCCGTCCATCAGCTTCGTACAAGCGGTTTCAGGCAGGACCAGAGCTCACGCTTCAGGGCGGGGTCGCCAGCGATCTGGGCGAGCGAATGGGAGAACTCCAGCATCGGCGCCTGCCTGGTCGCCGAAGAGAGCCAGTGAACTCCGCCTTCCTCTTCGTTTGTTCCGGGCACTCCGAGGAGCAACGAACGCTGATCCACACAGGGAGCAAGCATGGCCCGGGCAACGTCGATCAGTTCTTCCATGCGGCTTCCGGGCACCACCGGGTTATTAAAAACCGGCCAGTGCAGAGGGCCGAGGACCTGAACGACCTCATCCCCCACACTCTTGAGGATGTTCCGGGCCAGGGTGTCCTGCAGGCGAAGACTCGCGTCCGACGAAAGATCGGAGATCAGCGCGAACTGGCGACCCAGCCATACCTGAAGTTCAAGCCGGATCAACAACCGATCTTCTGACGCCTCAACACCTTCATCGTCGCTGGCCTCTGCGGGCGACGCGCTCACTGCAGTCTCAGCCAGAGCACGGTTGACCGGCAAGGGCGAGGCGTCGCCTCCGCCAACCTCTGAAGCCTCTTGGGACACACCATCCATAAGGGCCCTGAGATTGACCGTGCGGGCCGGAGAGCTTTCCGGCTTCTCAGGCTGCACCGGCTCCTTCAACTCCAATTCCCTGGCTGGCTGAGGAGCCGGGGCGGTATCGCCAAAATCAAAATCCGGACTTGGTGCAGCTCCGGGCAGTGGCTCTCTGGCGTACCAGAGTCGCACGCCCGTTACGCCCAGATAAAACTGACGTTCGGCTTCGGTTCTCGTCATCAGGCTACCTGCAAATCAGACATCCGCAACCTGAGGGTGCTGGCGAATGCCACCCCGGCTGATCAGATTCAGGGCCTCGATATAGGCTTTTGCCGAGGCGATAATCACGTCGGTGTCTGAACCCACGCCATTGACGATCCGGCCACCCCGCTCCAACCGAACGGTAACCTCGCCCTGTGCGTCCGTGCCGCTGGTGATGGCATTGACCGAATACAGCTGGAGATTGCAGCCGGAATCAACCAGGGATTCGATGGCCTTGAACGTGGCGTCCACCGGACCGCTGCCCTCTGCCTCGACCTTGTGTTCCTTGCCCTCGACCGAGATCGTCAGGCTGGCCCGTGGCACCACGCCGGTTTCGGAACACACCTGCATGCACACCAGGCCATAGGGACCTTCCTCTTCCTTTTGACGGGTATCGCTGGCAATGGCCTGCAGGTCCTCGTCAAAGATCTCGTGCTTCAGGTCAGCCAGTGCCTTGAAGCGGGTAAAGGCTTCGTTCAACTCCGTTTCGGTATCGAACTGTATGCCCAGCTCCAGCAGCCGGGTCCGGAACGCATTCCGGCCGGAGTGCTTGCCAAGGACCAGACTGTTGGTGTGCCAGCCGACATCCTGGGCTCGCATGATCTCGTAGGTCTCACGATGCTTCAGCACGCCGTCCTGGTGGATACCAGATTCGTGTGCAAAGGCGTTTGCCCCGACGATGGCCTTGTTGGGCTGCACCGGGAACCCGGTAATCGTCGACACCAGACGTGATGCCGGCACGATATGCTGGGTATCGATGCGGGTATCGATGTTGAACAGATCCTGGCGAGTGCGCACGGCCATGACGATTTCTTCGAGCGCGGCATTTCCGGCACGCTCGCCCAGACCATTGATGGTGCACTCCACCTGACGGGCTCCCTGGGTGACGGCCGCCAGTGAATTGGCAACGGCGAGCCCCAGGTCGTTGTGACAGTGCACAGAGAAAACGGCTTTATCGGCGTTTGGCACACGATTCATGATCTGGCGAATGGTTTCACCGAACTGCTCCGGAATCGCATAACCCACAGTGTCGGGAATGTTGATCGTGCGGGCCCCGGCATCAATGGCGGCCTCGATGATCCGGCAGAGAAAATCCAGCTCCGAGCGCCCCGCGTCTTCACAGGAAAATTCAACGTCGTCAACGTGACTTCGGGCCCGCTTGACCGCGCGAACCGCCTGCTCGACCACCTCGGCAGGCTCCATCTGGAGCTTGTGCTTCATGTGGATCGGCGAGGTCGCAATAAACGTGTGTATCCGTCCCCGCTCAGCAGGCCGGATGGCTTCCGCAGCCCGATCAATATCACTGTCCAGCGCCCTCGCCAGACTGCAGACAGTCGATTCGGTGATGGTTTCTGCGATCGACTTGACGGCGTCAAAGTCACCCTGGCTCGCGATGGCAAACCCTGCCTCGATCACGTCGACGCGGAGCTTCTCCAGGGCCTTGGCAATGCGGAGCTTTTCCGCCTTGTTCATGGTGGCGCCCGGGCTTTGCTCGCCGTCGCGAAGGGTTGTGTCAAAAATCACAAGGTGTTCGGTTGCCGACATCGATGCGCTCCCATCAGACATTGGAGAGGATTATTTTGAGCCAGTATATCACCGATGCCCGGCATGTAGTGGTGCAGGCTTTTAACGGAATTT
>NZ_APAT01000002.1 GCF_000347775.1 Marinobacter santoriniensis NKSG1 | reverse complement strand
AGCAACTGGAGACAGTTCCTTGAAGCGATATAACAACCACTTCAACGACAACACCGGATAACGCTTGAAATCGCTATCACTTTGAACATCTTCTCTCGGAGATAATGAGAGAAGAATATTCGTGTTCTATCTCGTCCAATTTGTTAAAGAGCAAATCTGACCCAGTGATCAGAAAGAAGGGCTTCGCCTGATGTCGTTCATCAAACCGAAACACTTGTTTCTGCACACTGCTTATCAGCAGTATCGATCTGTATGGTGGAGCCGAGGAGGATCGAACTCCTGACCTCCTGCGTGCAAGGCAGGCGCTCTCCCAGCTGAGCTACGGCCCCAGAACTTGTCCAGCTTTCGTTACTCGTCGTTGCAACATTCGTTCGCTTCAGTCATGACCCATCGAGGGTCACTCCTTCACTCACTCAAGCTGCGCCTAGATTAACAAAATCTGTACTGCGCCCTGCTTTCGCCTCCTGGATCAGAATTTTTCTGATCTAGGCGTTAAGGTTCGCCGCATAGCCTGCTATGCAAGTACCTTAACAACGACGAGCAGTGAAATTCTGGTGGGTCTGGGTGGACTTGAACCACCGACCTCACCCTTATCAGGGGTGCGCTCTAACCACCTGAGCTACAGACCCAA
>NZ_APAT01000001.1 GCF_000347775.1 Marinobacter santoriniensis NKSG1 | reverse complement strand
AGACCCTTTTGCTCTCTTTATTAGCCAACCAAGTAATTCGTGTGGACTCTGACCGAAGCATTCGGCTTCGTTTAAGGAGGTGATCCAGCCGCAGGTTCCCCTACGGCTACCTTGTTACGACTTCACCCCAGTCATGAACCACACCGTGGTGATCGTCCTCCCGAAGGTTAGACTAACCACTTCTGGTGCAATCCACTCCCATGGTGTGACGGGCGGTGTGTACAAGGCCCGGGAACGTATTCACCGCGACATTCTGATTCGCGATTACTAGCGATTCCGACTTCACGCAGTCGAGTTGCAGACTGCGATCCGGACTACGACGCGTTTTAAGAGATTGGCTTACTCTCGCGAGTTTGCAGCCCTCTGTGCGCGCCATTGTAGCACGTGTGTAGCCCTGGCCGTAAGGGCCATGATGACCTGACGTCATCCCCACCTTCCTCCGGTTTGTCACCGGCAGTCTCCCTAGAGTTCTCAGCCGAACTGCTAGCAACTAGGGATAGGGGTTGCGCTCGTTACGGGACTTAACCCAACATCTCACGACACGAGCTGACGACGGCCATGCAGCACCTGTCACTGCGTTCCCGAAGGCACCAATCTATCTCTAGAAAGTTCGCAGGATGTCAAGGCCAGGTAAGGTTCTTCGCGTTGCGTCGAATTAAACCACATGCTCCACCGCTTGTGCGGGCCCCCGTCAATTCATTTGAGTTTTAACCTTGCGGCCGTACTCCCCAGGCGGTCAACTTAGTGCGTTAGCTGCGCCACTAAGACTTCAAGAGTCCCAACGGCTAGTTGACATCGTTTACGGCGTGGACTACCAGGGTATCTAATCCTGTTTGCTCCCCACGCTTTCGCACCTCAGTGTCAGTATTGGTCCAGGTAGCCGCCTTCGCCACTGGTGTTCCTTCCTATATCTACGCATTTCACCGCTACACAGGAAATTCCACTACCCTCTACCATACTCTAGTCAGACAGTTCGAAATGCCGTTCCCAGGTTAAGCCCGGGGCTTTCACATCTCGCTTACCTAACCACCTACGCGCGCTTTACGCCCAGTAATTCCGATTAACGCTTGCACCCTCCGTATTACCGCGGCTGCTGGCACGGAGTTAGCCGGTGCTTCTTCTGTGAGTAACGTCAAGCCTCATGGGTATTAACCATAAGGTTTTCCTCCTCACTGAAAGTGCTTTACAACCCGAAAGCCTTCTTCACACACGCGGCATGGCTGGATCAGGGTTGCCCCCATTGTCCAATATTCCCCACTGCTGCCTCCCGTAGGAGTTCGGGCCGTGTCTCAGTCCCGATGTGGCTGATCATCCTCTCAGACCAGCTACGGATCGTCGCCTTGGTAGGCCTTTACCCCACCAACTAGCTAATCCGACATAGGCACATCCAATAGCGCAAGGTCCGAAGAGCCCCTGCTTTCTCCCGTAGGACGTATGCGGTATTAATCCGGGTTTCCCCGGGCTATCCCCCACTATTGGGCAGTTTCCTATGCATTACTCACCCGTCCGCCGCTCGTCAGCATCCAGCAAGCTGGACCTGTTACCGCTCGACTTGCATGTGTTAAGCCTGCCGCCAGCGTTCAATCTGAGCCATGATCAAACTCTTCAGTTTAAATCATACAAGAATCCGAAGATTCTCTATTCTTGCTCAAGACAAAACTCAATTTCGACGAGTCACTGTCCTGATATTTCGTGTCCGAAATACCTCGGCCAGCGCCCACACGAATTACTTGGTTAACTTTTTAAAGAGCGTTGAGCCTCTGCTCAATCAAGGCCGCGTATTCTACATCGAATCCCGACCTTGTCAACCGTTAA